>OY968774.1:0-3207672 GCA_963695305.1 uncultured Solirubrobacterales bacterium
TCGCGTTCGAATTCGTCAGCGTGAGCAATCCGCCGCTGCAGGCGCTCGATAGCCCGATCAGCCCCAACGGCGTGTACACGTACAGCCCGACGAGTGCCTTCCCGACAACAAGTAACAACGCGACCAACTACTGGGTGGATGTCGATTTCGCCCCTTATCCGGTCCCGGGTACCGTCTCTAACCTAAGCGCTGTGGCCGAACCCGAATCCGCCACAGTGACCTGGAGCCCTCCCTCCAGCGGGGGGCCCGTGACCGCGTACACGGTTACGCCGTACATCGGCGCCGAAGCGCAGACACCGATAACCGTGAACGGCTCCCCGCCGAACACCGGTGTGACTTTCCAAGGCCTTGGCAATGGCACCACCTACACATTCACCGTGCAGGCATCCAACGCCAACGGAGCCGGGCCTGTTTCGGCGCCCTCCAACGCCGTCACCCCTGCCCCTCCGACCGTCCCCACAGCACCAGGGAGTGTGACCGCCTCAGCGGCCACCGGGCAGGCGCTGGTCGCCTGGTCCGAACCAAACAGCAACGGCGGCAGCCCGATCACGAACTACAAGATCACGCCATACTTGGGCGCCACGGCGCAGACACCGGTCGAAGTGGGCGCCGGCGCCACCGCGGCGATCGTCAAAGGATTGAGCAACGGAGCCAGCTATTCGTTTACTGTGACGGCTGTCAACGCGGTCGGCGCCGGGCCCGAATCGGCTCCCTCCGGCGCGGTGACCCCGCAGGACACGATCTTTGACTTCGCCACGCCGGCCACGATCGACTCAGGAGACAGCGCCTCCACAGAGGTGGGTGTGAAGTTCAGCTCCGAAACATTCGGGCTCGTAAACGGTATCCGTTTCTACAAGGCGAGCACGAACACCGGGACCCACATCGGGAGCCTTTGGACCGCGAGCGGGACACTGCTGGCGTCCGCCACATTCACAAACGAAACCGCCTCCGGCTGGCAACAGGTCAACTTCTCAACCCCTGTCGCGATCAACGCCAACACAACCTACGTGGCAGCCTACCTGGCGCCCAAAGGCCACTATTCGACCACCTCGTCGGCGTTTGCAAGCGAAGGGCTTGTCAATGCACCATTGTCCGCACTGGCCAACCCTCTCAGCGCGAACGGGGTGTTCGCGTCCAGCCTCACGAGCACCTTCCCGACAAACACTTTCAACGCGACCAACTACTGGGTGGATGTGGTGTTCATGCCTGCCCAGGTCCCCGGCCAGGTGACGAACGTAAATGCTACAGCCAGCAACGGCTCCGCGAACCTGAGCTGGACCCCCCCGGCGAGCGGCGGGCCGGTCACGACCTACACGGTGACTCCCTACATCGGCGCCGAAGCACAGCCGACCACCACCGTCAGCGGCTCGCCGCCCGCAAGCAGTGTCAAAGTGACAGGGCTTAGCAACGGCACCAGCTATACGTTCACGGTGACCGCGTCCAACCCCAACGGGACCGGCCCCGCCTCCGAACATTCGGGCGCGGTGACACCCACATCGGTCAACCCGCCATCCGCTCCGACCGGGGTTCTGACGAGTGCCGCCACTACCCAGGCGCTGGTCATCTGGAGCGCACCGGGCAACAACGGGGGCAGCCCAATCACGGGCTACACCATCACGCCTTACATCGGCACTGAAGCGCAACCGGCGACGACGGTGACCGGGTCCCCGCCGGCGACCTCGGCCATTGTCAAAGGCCTTACGAACGGAGTCAACTATACGTTCACCGTCACCGCCGCAAATGCCAGCAGCAGCGGCCCGGCGTCCACCCCATCGAACGCGACCATGCCGCAAAACACGATCTTCGACTTCGCCGCGCCCGCGACGCTTGACTCAAACGACACTCATTCAACGGTGCTCGGCGTGAAGTTCAACTCTGAAGTCGCCGGCAACCTGACAGGTATCCGCTTCTACAAGGCGAGCACGAACACCGGGACCCACATCGGGAGCCTTTGGACCGCGAGCGGGACACTGCTGGCGTCCGCCACATTCACAAACGAAACCGCCTCCGGCTGGCAACAGGTCAACTTCTCAACCCCTGTCGCGATCAACGCCAACACAACCTACGTGGCAGCCTACCTGGCGCCCAAAGGCCACTACTCGGACACCTCGTCCGGGTTTGCAATCTCCGGGTTCAGCAACAGTCCGCTTGCGGCGCTGTCGAACACGATCAGCGTAAACGGAGTGTATTCATACAGCTCGACCAACACTTTCCCGGCCAGTAGCTTCAAAGCCACGAACTACCTCGTGGACCTCGACTTCCTGCCAAGCGGCCATTGAGGCGCCACCACCAACCGCCTCTCCTCGCCGGCTCAACCGGGATGCTGGGCAGGACACGGGGCAACGGCGCACTCTACGGGAGTATGCTCGCGGTCTGCCTTCTGCTATCCGGCTGCACAGACCAGAAGACAGCCACCTCGAGCACCCACGTGGGGGCAGACGTCGTGAATCAAGGCACGGTGACCCAGCGCCCGGCAAGCGGGACAGGCGGGTCGGCGGTCAACGATGACAATCCAGCCGGGGCAGACGCCGGAGAGCCGACGCAAAGCGCTCAGCACGAGCCCTGCAAGCTCGTCACCCAAGCTCAGGCCCAGACCATCGTCGGCGTGGCTGTCGACGTGCCCCAAGAAGCTCCTATGGGTCCAACGTGCATCTACCAACCACACGGATCCAGAAGCTCGATCACGCTGACTGTCGAGTCGATCGATTTCCCCGCCCTCAGGTCGCGCATGCGACATCGCAAGCAGATCGATCTGGCAGGCCGGCGGGCCTACTGCGGTGTTTACGGACAGCAGATGACGTTCGTGCCGCTATCCGGAGGGCTCGTCCTGAACGTTACGGCCCCCTGTGCGATCGGCGCGCGCTTTGCGCGAGTGGCACTGTCTCACCTGAAGCCCTGAGCCTCGACGCCGGAACGCTGCGGTAAGTCGAAGGAGGTAGGGCTTATTTCACATCGGCTCTCCCCCGTCGGCTCTCAACCGCTGTCGTGGGGACGGTAGCCAGCGGCCAACCGGAGACGCTTTGGCACGTAATAGCCAGCCGGCACAGACGATTCGGTAAGTTGATTCCACGAGGTGGTCACCCACGTCGGCCACCAGCGGATAACACGATGATGCGCGCCGCGCGCGGCGGCCGCGCTGGCGTCACTGGAGACGTTGTAGTCAAACGTGCACACGGCCCGACACCCGCCTAGGGAGATGTCGGGGCTTCTACCCCGGTTTCCCCTGTTCTGCACGTCGATGTTGTGCGTTATCTGATAATTGGCCCCATCCGCACACCCCGGCCCTTTGTCCACGAGTGTGCCGTAAGTGGACCCGACAATCGTGTTGTGGGTGACCGTCAACCCCTGAGTAGTCATGATCTGGATGCTGTAGGCAGTCGCGTCGTCTACGAACAGGTTGTTGGACACGATCGTGTGCTTCATCGTGACGGTGCAGTCGCGACCGCCGGGGCCGGTCTCGAAGAGGATCGGCGTAACCGCGGCCGGCCGCCCCGGTTCGCCGAGCACGACGTTATTGGAGAAAGTGTCGTTGATCCCCCCTTGCCATATCTGCCATACGTTCAGGTGTGTGCAACCAATCCGGTCTGCCTGTATCGGGCCCTCGAAGAGGTTGTATTCGACCGTAGCGCCACTCGGACCGGCGCTCGCACCCTGGATGTAATGCCAGCTGATTTCCTTGAACTTGTTGTGCGCGATCCTGACACCTTCGGCATAGTAGAGCGTTACCGCCTGACCGCCCGCGTAGCCAGGATTGCACGCCGCCCCCGGGAAGTCGATGTTACGCATGCTGTTGTGTTCGATCCTGACATTTCTTATCGGACCGGATCCGCCATAGAGAACAATTCCGTACACGGCGTTTTCAAAAATGTTGCCTACGAACTGGTAGTCGTGACTTGCTGCAGTCGAACCGTCACGCATATTGAAGCCTTCGCTCATGCGCAAACCCTGGAAGCGCAGGAAGGAGCTGTTGCGTACTTCCATCCCGGCGACCGTGACCGTACCGCCGATCACCGGTCGAATGGTCACGTATGCGCGGTGGAGAGCACCCGTCACATCAATCGTCGGGTAGACGCCCGAGGTGAGACAGACAGTGCTGCCATCGGGCGCGTCCACGATGCTCTGAGCAAGCGCCTGCGCGGATAGGCTGGGAGTCAGCCTGGACGCACAGACCACCATGGGCGGTGACTTGGCCATTTTCGTGTGACCGGTGGCGACCATAACCACAGCACCGCCCACAGCGAGGCTCACGAGAACCCCTGTCAGGAGCTTCTTAGCCGTCACACAGAACCCTAGTTCTGGCGCGGTGAAGGGCTCGTGTTTCACAGCCAGGCGATAAAGACATCCTCATGCTCTCAGCGGTTGGCAACCGGCGCCGGCTGGACTGCCGCGTTTCGCATAGGAAGCTTAGGCGCTAGATGAGCAACGAAGTTCCGCAGGCTGCGCAAAGAAGCCGGGAAGCACAGGCGCAGCGCCAGAAAGTAAGCGATCCCGGCGACCACGGTCACGCCGACCAGATATAGCACCGGCGGCGCGTCTGCGCCGTGCAGCGCGACGCTGGCGGGGACGGCGAGGGTGGCCAGCGCCGCGCTGGCAAGAGTCGCCGGCCCTATGTCGCGCCACAGGCGGCTCAACGGGAGTTCCGCTGAGCCGCTCATCAGCAGCACATAGGCCACGATCACGAACAGGCTGTGCACGACGGCGGCTGCGATCGCGACGGCGACGATGCCCAGCGGCGCGACGAGAAAGACCGCGAGGGCATAGACCGCGAAGTGCCCCCAACCAAAGCCCATCACCGCCTTGGCGCGCCCGGAGGCCATCAGCGACGCCCCCGCGGCATCGATCACAAGCGTGGATGCTCCCCCCACCGCGAGGATCTGGGTGGGGAGCACTGCCGCGCCCCAGCGATCGCCGAAAAGCCAGGGAACCAGCACGGGCGCGACGATCGCAAGCAACGCGAGCAACGGGAACAGCACCATCGTCATCATCCTCACCATACGGACGCGGAGCTCGCCCATGTGCTCCGGACCCTCGGTGCGTGCCAGCATCGGAAACCCGACCGTGTTCATCACCTGACTGACCTTCTTCTGGTATTCAACGCCGATCGTATACGCACGAAAGTAAAGTCCCGCCGGAAGGACCCCGAGGCGCGCGCCGATGATCGCGTAGTCGCAGTTGCGAAAGCCGAACCAGCTCGAGGCAGCGAGCGAGGCCGGCGCGCCGAAGCTGAGCAGCTCGCGCGCGGGCGCCCGATGGATTCGCGGCGAGGGAGGTGGGGCGCTGATCCACAGCAACACGAGTTCGAGTGCTTCGCCGGCCAGCCACCCGAGCACGAGGGCCGTGCCGTTCATGCCGGCAACAGCCATCCCGATCGTGGCTCCCACGCGCACGAGCGTGCTGCTGACTTCGATCACGCTCATACGGCGAATCTGAAGACGTCGTTGCAGGATCCCCGAGGAGACAGTGCCGGCTGATACCACAAAGCAGAGTGGCGCCGCGAGTCGTACGAAGTCCGCGGTGCGCGCGCCATACAGAGGGGCTACGACGGCGCTCGCAGCCAGCAGAGTCAGCGCCGCCAGACCAACGCCGACGACTAGCGCGATAGCGGTCGCGGCTTGCAGGTGCGCGCGCTCCAGCGTAGGACGCTGCACGAGAGCCGCGCTGACGCCGGCTCTCGGAATGACAGCGAGGCTGCCAGCGATAGCAGCCACGGCAAAGCGCCCGAATTCGGCTGGCGAGATCAGGCGAGCGAGCACGACCGTCGAGGCGAGCAGGACAACTTCGCCGGCGGGACGCGCTACGACCGTCCAGCGCAGGCCGCGAAGCGTCCTGTTGCGCAACTCGGCGCGACTCAGTGACTCTTCTGGCATGCGATCGCCTCGCTCGATCGCCCCTGTCCCGCGGGGAGGTCCGACCATGACCCATCCGGGCTGGCGCGGCGGTCAGGGCTCATGACGCGGTCGCGACACGTGGCGCTCGATGAACCAGCGGGGCGACCCGACGAGAGGACCTGACGTTTCCCTCCGGCCCAGCCGCCGCGATCGTGGTCAAGGCCGCCATCACAAAGAACATGTATGGAGCCTGCGGGAATGAGAGCGCATCGAACAGCGCACAGGCGACCAGGAAGGCTATGCACGCACCCGAGGTCGCAAGCGCAAGCGAGCTTACTGCGCCCCTCCCATAACGGATCGCGCGCCGTGCAATGACGACGGGCGCGAGGATCATCCACAAAAACGCGACCAGCCCGAACACGCCAACCGACCAGAGCTCGTCGATGTACTCATTGTCGTTGATCCGGAACTGATCCGGCTGCTGCGGGTTGAGCGTGCCAAAGCCACGACCCAGCACCGGATGGGCCAGCACATCTGGCGCCACGTCGGTGAAGTCCCCCACCCTGTGAGCCGTGGAGTTGCTGTTGACGGCGCGGTTCAAGTCCAGGACCGTGCCGAGAGCCCCGGGCGACGCCAGATGCACCACAACCAAGAGCACAACAAGCCCGACCGGCGCGAGCTTCAACACCTGCCGCGGGCGATAGAAAGCTACGTAAATCACGAGCGCGAGCGGCACGAACAGCGCCGTCTTGCGGTCGGTGGCGAGCGCCCCAGCCACCATCAACGCAAACGCGGCCGCGTTCAGCCACCACGACCGGCGCGAGCCTGCGTCGAACACGCGAACCAGAGCGAGCGGCATCACCATCACCAGCATCGCTGTCGCGGCCAGACCGTGCTGGGTAGGACCGACGACCACAACCCGTCCTTCCGTGCCGAAGGCCGGATGGATTTCAGTGGGCGAGGGAGCTACTTTGGCGACCGGCCCAAGAACCGCGTCGCTCCAGTTGTAGAAGACGTTGTATCCAGTGTGACGCTCGACGATCATTCCGATCGACATGACACTGGCGAGACCTATGAGGTATGTCGCAAAACCGCGCACGTCCTCGAAGCGAAGCGCGGTCATGGCGAACCATGAGAGGATCAAGAAGGATCCCAAGAGCGCAAAGCGCTTTCCCGCCAACTGCAGATCACCAAGATTGACAATCCGTCCCACATCGAGCAGTAGGCTGGCGACGGCGAGCACGAGAAACACACACGCAGCCGTCACGTACAGCTTCGACCGCGGGGTACGCAAGAAGGCCCGCTGATCACCTCCGAACCAGACCCACGCGAGGACTAGCAGCACGATCGCAAAGCGGTCGATGCGCGAGTCGACAGGAAGATGGATCTTTAGTTCAATCGCCGCAATCGGGACGAAGAACAGCATCGCCAGGAAGCCAGCGAGTATCCAAGGAAGCGGACGTTTGGTATGGGGAAAGGCGTCTCGCGGCGCCGCATCCACACCAACCGTCGGTGCCCAACCTGACCTTCTCGCCAGCACACCCTCGGCGGCACTTGCGACATCGGCGCCAGCCGGTGCGCCTTGCCCAGCCACGACGCCCGCCGGAGCTTCTGCGCCAACCGGAGTCGCTACAGCTGAGTTAGACATCATTACCCTGCCGGCTGCAAAGGCCGATCTCTCACCGCGCGCTATGCGTAGGAACGCGGGCAAGATCCTGAGCACCCACGGTGGCGTGACGCTCGAACGGGTCGATCTCGGGCGCGGTATCGCGATCGGGTTGGTTCAGGAGAACGCCGCCATCGACACCTTGACGCGCACGTGGGTCCCCGTCGTCGGCCTTTCTGTCCCCGAGGAGCGCGCCGCTTGCGCGCCAGTTCTCGATCAGTCGCGCGCCGACAAGCAGGAGCACACACCAGAGCGCCAGGACCGCTACGAAGACGATAGCCATCAAGGCCTTGCTAATCCCACCGTTTACGACGCCTCCACTTGCAGGCCCAAGCTGGCGGATCGTGACTCTCGCGCCGGAAGGCGTACCGTCCGCCCGCTCGAGACCCGAAACGTATTGCTGCAGCCCAATCACCGAAGCATTGGCAAGAGAAATCGCCTGTGCGGTGGTCGGCGCCTGAGCGTAGATGCTAATCGTGGGTAGCGTCAGGTTGCTGCTGAAGTTCAAGCGATAGGGATTCGTCTCGCCCGTGATCTCCACGTTTCGCTTCAGGGCCGTGGGCTCCTGTTCCACGCGGGCCTGCTGAACGTTGATCGGCCCGGCCGCGTAGATCTGTTCACCGGAGATCGGAGGCGTCGTGTGCTGTCCTATCAGGTCGAGTACAGCCGGGCTGACCATGAAGTTCGCAAACGCCACCGCCCGCGCGCTGAGCGGATCGAGCGATTGCGAGAGATTGCCCAGCACCGAGGAGCGCGAGTCGACCAAGACCTGGGTGCTTGCGCTCGAATATTGAAGTGAGCGCGCTTTGAGTTTGAGGCCGTCGAGCGTGTAGACGCTGAAGATCGCCGCTAGCGTCGCGACGACCACACCCACGACGAGCAACAGCCGACGCTTCAGCAACTCTCGTATGACGAGCACGAACTCCATCACCGCAATCAACGTCATAGGACCGCACTTTTTGCATCGCTATCCGAAAAGCCCTGACTTGCATCAATCCCGATGTCATTCTCAAGGGATCCCGCCGCGAAAAAACCCGCTTGTGGGCGTTGTTTTGCTGATGAATGGAGGCCCCCCAGCCGATACGAGTCCACCCCGAAGCAGTCCCGGGCCGGTAGGGGACGGCGATCTCGATTCCCTCGCCGATTCCCGCCGAAGGGCTCGAATCCTGATCCTGGTGGAGAACAACTCGGTCCCGTCCGACCGTCGCGTCTGGAACATAAGCCTTGCGCTGGTGGACACTGGCTGTGAGGTTGTGGTCGTGTGTCCACAGGGCCGAGCAGACGAGCAGGCCCTCTCCGAGGTCCGCGACGGCATACAAATAGAGCGCTATCCGCTCCGGGCGTCGAACGGAGGCATCACCGGCTACGCGCGCGAGTACGTATCGGCACTGACGCAAAGCTGGCAACTAGTCAAACGCCTTTCAAGCGCGCAACCGTTCGATGTGGTGCATGCCTGCAATCCGCCTGACTTCCTGTTGTTCGCGGCGTGGCCGGCTAAGCGGCGGGGCGCACGGCTCATATTCGACCATCACGACCTTAGCCCGGAGCTGTTCCTCACGCGCTTCGGTAAGGCCCACCGATGGCTCTACCGCCTCTTGGTGGCTCTCGAGCGCGCCTGTTTTGCCGCGGCAGACGTGGTGATCGCCACCAACGAGTCCTACCGCCAAGTGGCGTGCACACGCGGGCGCAAGCCGCCGGAGGACGTGTTCGTCGTGCGCAACGGTCCAGACCTGAGGCGATTCAAACCCGCACCAGCCGACCAGGACCTAAAGCGCGGGCGGGCGCTGCTGATCGGTTACGTGGGCATGATGGCGCCTCAGGACGGCGTGGATCACGCGCTGCGCGCGCTGGCGTTGGTCGATCGGCAACGCAGAGACTGGCATGCGATCTTCGCTGGAGACGGCGAGGCACGACCTGAGCTGATCCGTCTCGCGGGGGAGCTCGGTCTCCAAGATCGCGTTGAGTTCGTGGGCTGGCTCGACGACGAGCAGATCGCCCAGCTTCTGTGCACCTGTGACGTATGTCTGGCGCCAGAGCCACACTCTCCACTCAACGACGTCTCCACGATGATCAAGATCGCCGAGTACATGGCGATGTCGCGACCCGTCGTGGCTTACGATCTGCGTGAGTCGCGCTTCGCAGCCGGCGATGCCGCGTTGTACGCCGAGCGGGACGATGTGAGGTCCTTCGCCGAATGTATCGAAGCTCTGCTCGCAGACCCGGCTCGACGGGAGGCGATGGGGCGCGTCGGACGGACAAGGGTCGAGCAAGAGCTCTGCTGGGAGCACTCCCAGCGTAACCTCGAGCGCGCATACGAAAGCGCCCTTACCCGGAGCGCTCACCCCGTCCGGCCCTTGTCGCGCTGAAACGCCTTATCTCGCCCGCTTTGCGCAGCGTGGCGCCCGCTCAAAAGAACCCGGAGCCGTGCCTCGTTTCGTTAGGCGGATGGAACCGAATGCCGACGAACGGAACTGCGAGGTAGGGACGATATGAGAACACTGGTGACAGGAGGAGCGGGCTTTATCGGCACGCATCTGGTGCAAGAGCTCGTCGCTCGCGGCGATCAGGTTGTGGTGCTCGATTCGCTGGAGGAGCAGGTCCACGGCGGGGTCTCTCCTGAATTGCCGGTCTCGGTAGAGCTAATTGTCGGCGACGTTGGCGACGCAGCCGCCGCCGATCGCGCCCTGGCCGGAGTAGACCGCGTGGTGCATCTGGCTGCTGCTGTCGGCGTCGGTCAGTCTATGTACGAGATCGCTCGCTACACCGAGCGCAACACGATGCAAACGGCGACGTTTCTCGAGCGCCTGGTCGCCCAGCGCCCGCTACCGGCGCGACTGGTTGTGGCCTCGTCCATGTCGATCTACGGCGAGGGAGAATACGAATGCCCGCAGCACGGCCGCATGGCACCTCCACCGCGGCCCGAGGAGCAGTTGCTGGCTCGCAAATGGGAGCTGGTATGCCCCAATTGCAACAGTGAGTTGAAGCCAGTCGGCACACGTGAGAGCAAGTCGCTCATCCCAACGTCGATCTATGCGATCACAAAGCGAGACCACGAGGAGCTATGCCTGGTAACCGGCGCAGCGTATGGAATACCGGCGGTTGCGCTTCGCTTCTTCAACGTCTACGGTCCCGGTCAAGCACTGTCGAACCCCTATACGGGTGTGGCAGCGATCTTCGCCTCGCGACTACTCAACGGACGCCCTCCCGTGATCTTCGAGGACGGTGAGCAATCACGCGACTTCATCCACGTCAGCGACATAGTTCGCGCGATCCTGCTCGCCCTCGAGTCAGACCGAGCGACCGGGCACGCCATCAACCTCGGCACCGGACGTCCCAGTACCGTTGTGCAGATAGCCGAGGCGCTATCGGCCGGACTGAGAACTGAGGTCGAGCCGATCCGCAACGGGCAGTATCGAGCCGGGGACATTCGCCACTGTGTCGCCGACCCGCAACGCGCTCGCGAGTTGCTCGGCTTCGAGGCCGCCACGTCCTTGGAGGACGGCATGCGCGGTCTGCTCGAATGGCTGACCGACCAAGAGGCCGTCGACCGCGTGGACGACGCTACTCGAGAGCTGGCCTCCCGTGGCCTTGCGCGCTGAGGGAGGAGACGCGATGCTTACCAGGCAGGACTATCAGGCCGATCTGGCGATCGTGGTCATCTCGACCAACGAGGCGCACTGGTTGGAGCCATGCCTGTCGACGGTTTTCGATCACGCTGGCGACGCCACTCTGGATGTCGTGGTGGTAGACAACTCATCCACCGACGGCACACGTGAGCTGGTGGAGTCGAGGTTCCCACATGCTCGAGTCATCAGTTCGCCGAACAAGGGATTCGCGCATGGCAACAATCGCGGGCTGGAAGCGACAAGCGCGCGCTATTGCCTGCTGCTGAACCCGGACACCGAAGTCGTCGAGGGGACATTCGGAGAGTTGGTCGATCTACTGGACAAACGCCCGGAGGTTGGCTTGATAGGGGTACGCCAAGTCACCGCGGACGGCGCGCTGTCGCCAACGATCCGCCGCTTTCCCAGCATCAGCAGAGCGGTCGGCGAGGCGCTCTTCTCCGAGCGCTGGCCGATACACCCCGCCTGGGCAGGGGAGCGGGTGCTAGACCGGGCGCCGTACGATCGCGAGGATGAGTGCGACTGGCCACTCGGCTCGTTCATGCTCGCCCGTCGAGAGGCGCTACTGAGCGCAGGACTACTCGATGAGCGCTTCTTCATCTACTCCGAGGAGCCCGATCTGTGCTTGCGGGTAAAGCGCGCCGGATGGCAGGTTCGCTACCTGCCCGACATGACGATAGTTCACCACCATGGCAAGGGAGGCGTACGACCGCGAATGATCGCCCAGGACGCTTTCACACGCAAGCAGTACGCTCACAAGCACTTCGGTCCCGTGCGCCGTCCCCTCTATCTCCTCGCATTGGCGCTGCGCCACGTGGTGCGGACGGCAGGTGCGCGAGCCGACGGAGCCAATGCCGTAGCTCGTCGTGAGAGCGCCAGACAGGCTCTACTCACACTCGCCGGCAGGGCGGAGCCTCCTTTCGGCGCTCCCCCCCCGACCTCGGTGTGTGTATCGATCGAGCACACTCACAGAGACTCGGAGCCTCCCACGATCAGCGCGGCACATTCGGACCTGAACTCGCGTGGGCTTGAAAACATCGCGGGGTCTCGTCCCTGATGGAGTCCCAGGTCGGTGAACGCGCGCCGTGACGATCACCTCCGGCTCTGGAGTGAATTCGACCGAGGAGCGCCCGACGGTTAGCGTGATTGTGCCGTGTTACAACTACGGCCACTTTCTGGACGGCTGTATTCAGAGCGTGCTCGACCAGCAAGAGGTCGATGCGCAGGTATTGATCATCGATGACCGGTCGACCGACGACAGCGCAAGAATGGGCGCCGAACTGGCGGAGCGTCACAAGAGAGTCGAGTTCCGCCGCCACGCCGAGAACATGGGGCTCATCCCCACCGCCAACGAGGGCCTCGAGTGGAGCCAGGGGGAGTACGTCGTGCTGCTCTCCGCCGACGATCTGCTCGTGCCTGGCTCGCTTCGTCGCGCAGCCACGGTGATGGGTGAGAATGCCGGCGTCGGCATGGTTTACGGGCGCGTGGTGAGAGCCCCGGAAGGTCGACCTATCCCCACCACGGCCGGCAGATGGCGCGGCACCAAGATCTGGGCCGGGGAAGACTGGATCGGGCTTCGCTGCCGCTCGGGATACAACTGCATCGCCTCGCCGGAGGCGGTTGTGCGGACGTCTGTACAAAGGCGTGTGGGTGGCTACGACGCCGGCTGCCACCACACGAGCGACCTGAACATGTGGTTGCGGATCGCAGCCGTCGCGGATATCGCCCACATACGCGGAGCCCCGCAGGCCATATACCGTGTCCACGCCGGCAGCATGTGGCGCAGTCACGACGGACCGATGGTCAATCTGCGCGAGCGGCGCGCGGCGTTTGAGAGCTTCTTTGCGAGCTGCTCGGGAGAGCTCGACAGGTCCAAACGACTTCAGACATTGTCCGCCCGTGCACTCGCCCGTCAGGCTCTATGGCAGGCGAGCAGGGCAGTCGATCGCGGGGACGAGAGCGCACTGATCGAGCAGCTTGTCGACTTCGCCTTCGACGTCTATCCAAAAGCCGAGCGCCTGCGCGAGTGGCGGGGACTGCGACTGCGCCGGCGGATTGGTGTGGGACGTTCGCTTGCCTTTCCCCCATTCCTGGCCACCGGGGCCGCGCATCGCTTGCGCCAACATGGCAACGAAGTGCGCCTTAGGTTCAAGGGGATATGACTCCCTCTCTCCTGGCAGGCGCCGACCGACCGCTGGCAGGCAACGAAACATGGTCTCCAACGAACCGGCGCGATTACGTGATCTACGCGCCCACCGCATGGGACAGCCCCAGACAGCCGGCCCACAATCTTGCCGATGCGCTAGCCGTAGATCATCGCGTCCTATATGTAGATCCGCCACTCAGCCCGTTGAGCCCAATCCGCTACGGCGTGCGGCGTGTCACCTGGGCGCGAACGCGATCGATGCTGGATCGGCGAGTGCGTCGCACGGGAGGGCTGTGCGTCTTTGCCCCACTCGTGCTGCCGCCGATCGAGCACCCCTGGACGCGCGCCCGCTCGTTGCCGGTGCTGCGGGCTCAGGTGCGCCATGCGGTAGCCCGCGCGAAACTGGAGCGCCCGGTGGTTCTCGCTTGGCGTGGACTGCCGCAGCTGGCTGGGGTCGCAGAGGAGTCGCTCCGGGCGGGCGTGATCATGGATCACCCGACCGCCGGAGCGGAGCTGATGGGTCGCGATTCCGCGGAGCTGGAAGCGGAGATGGCGGCAACGTGCGGGGCGGCTGAGCTGATCTTGACGACCTCCCGGCCCATGCACGCGCTGCTGACTGAGCAGGGCTGGAAGAACGAGCTCGTCCCCTTTGGCTTTCCGGTAGATCTGGCTGAATCGTTCGATCGGGCTCGAGAGCCCTGCGAGTACGCCGAGCTGAAACGCCCGTTGCTTGGCTATACCGGGGGGATCGACGATCGACTCGACTACGAGCTGATCGTAAAGCTGGCCGACCGGTTCAGCCAAGGGTCGCTCGTGTTCGTGGGCGCCGTCAGCCCGAGACTGTCAGCAGCGGCATGTGGAGCGTTGAGATCCCGCGCGAACATCCATCTGCTGGGTCCCAGGTCGCGCACCGCGCTTCCCGGCTACATCCGCCATCTGGACGTAGCGCTGATGCCCTACGAAGACAACCTGTTCACACGTCATCAATCGCCGATGAAGCTGTGGGAGTACCTGTACGCGGGTCCCCCGATCGTGGGAGTCGGATGCGACGAGCTGAGCCACTTCGCGTCACCGCTGGTCAACTATGCGGACAGCCCCGAGGAGATGCCAGCACAGATCGAACAGGCTTTGCGCGATCCGAGCGCCGGGCGCGAGCAGCGCCGACATCACGCACTAGCCAACACATGGACACATCGCGCCAACCAGCTCGACGCGCTCATCGAGGGGCGGTTGAGTGGGGTCCGCTCAGAAGTTCCAGGCTGAGGATCCCGTTCAATTCATGATGGATCAGCGTCTTCTAGTCATCTCGCCTATCCGCAATGAGGCCGACCACATTGAGCGGGTAGCGCTCGCCATGGCGCGCCAAACGAGAAAAGCGGACACATGGATAGTGGTTGAGGACGGATCCACCGACGATACAGCCGCCGTGCTGCAGCGGCTCGGCTCACAGATACCGGAGATGACCGTCCTGAGCGCCATACCGGTGCTTGCCGACACTGTGAAGGACCGGCTGGCCGCAGCGGCCGCCCCCAGAGCGTTCAATCTGGGCCTGAAAAGCGTGGACTGGCGACAATTCACCCACATCGCCAAGCTAGACGGCGATACGGAGTTGCCCCCTCGATACTTCGAGGAGCTGTTGGCGCGGTTTGCGCGCCAACCGGAGCTGGGACTCGCCGGGGGTATACGTATCGAACGGGTCGACGACCGCGAGCTTCTAGAGCGCGTCCCCGTTCAGCACCACGTGCCGGGCGCGCTGAAGTGTTATTCCCGCGAGTGCTTCCGCGCCATCGGCGGGATGCCCGAGCGGTTGGGATGGGACACGATCGACGAGGTCTACGCGCGGATGCGGGGTTTTCAGACACGCACGTTCCCGGAGCTCGTAGCGGTGCATCATCGGCCATGGGGCAGCGCCGACGGTCTCATGCGTGGACGCGCGAGACACGGTCGTTGCGCCTACATCGTCCACTACCCATTTTCATGGGTGGCGTTGCGCGCGGTGAAGACCGCGGGCTCGCGTCCCCTAGGAGTGTCCGGGCTTGCCTATCTCGGCGGTTATCTGGCGGCAGCGACACGCTCGACGCCACGCGTGGCCGATCCAGAGTTCCGCAGGTTCTTCCGGCGTGAGCTGCGTGGACGGGTGTGGCGAGCGCTGGCCGGATCGTTGCCGGCGGGCCGAAGGCCGCGAGCGCTCGCCACACCCGAGGGGTGATCGGCGAGTATGTGCGGGATCGCCGGGATCGCACGGGCCGATCGCGCTCCGGTGGAGCGCGAGGTGATCGAGCGCATGTGTCATGCGCAGGCACATCGGGGACCGGATGCACGCGGACTGCATGTTGAGGACGAGATAGGCCTTGGCATCCAGCGACTTCGGGTGATCGATCTCCGCACAGGCGACCAACCCATCTACAACGAGGACCGCACGATCGTCGTTGTGCTCAATGGCGAGATATACAACTATCGCGAGCTACGCCGGCGCCTGCGGGCGAAAGGGCATCGCTTCGAGACCGAGGGTGACACCGAGGTGATCGTCCATCTGTATGAGGAGCTCGGACCCGCATGTGTGCGCGATTTGCACGGGATGTTCGCGTTCGCCCTCTGGGATGGACGTCGTCGCCAGTTGCTGCTGGCGCGGGATCGCGTGGGAAAGAAGCCGCTGTTCTACTCCGAGCGCACAGGAGCACTGAGCTTCGCCTCCGAGCTTTCAGCGCTCATGCAGGACGATGAGATCCCACGTGAGGTGGATCACCGCGCGGTAGAGGCCTATTTGGCGTATGGGTATGTGCCCGCGCCGTTGAGCGTGTTCCGTGGGGTAGGCAAGCTGATGCCCGCCAGTACCCTCCTCTATCGCGACGGAGTAGCACGGATCGACCGCTACTGGCAGTTGGATTACTCGCGCAAGCAGCCCAACCGCTCGACCCCTGAAGTCGAGGAGGAGCTACGGACGAGGATCCGCACTGCGGTGCAGAGACGAATGGTGGCCGACGTACCCACCGGAGCGTTCCTCTCAGGCGGGATCGACTCATCGGCGGTTGTGGCGGCCATGGCAGAAGGCTCATCCAAGCCGATCAAGACCTTCTCGATCGGGTTCGATGAGGAGCGCTACAACGAGCTTCCTCGTGCCCGGCGCGTCGCCAGTGAGTTCGCCACCGAACATCATGAGCTGCTTATACGACCCGACGCGGTTGAGATCTTGCCCAAGGTGATACGCCACTATGGCGAGCCGTTCGCCGATCCAGCGGCGATCCCGTCCTTCTACCTGGCGCGTTTTGCGCGCGAGCACGTGACGGTGGCGCTCAACGGTGACGGTGGCGATGAGAGCTTCGCCGGTTACCAGCGCTATACGACCAACCTGCTCCTATCTCGCTTTGATCGGCTTCCGCAAGCGTTGCGTCGCGCTGCTGCAGCTGCCGGCACGAAGATGCTCAACAGCGGCGATTCACGCAGTATGCGCAGCAAGCTGGAGCGACTGACGGTAGCTTCGGCGCTCGATCGCGAAAGCCGCTATCTCGCACAGCGATCGGTGTTCACCGGCGCCGAGCGTGAACGCCTGCTCACGCCGGAGTATTCGGCTCTGCTGGGCGACGCTCAGGTGGACAACATCCTGCTCGAGCCCTGGAGACGCTCCAACGCCCCCGACCTCCTGGACCGCTTCCTGGATGTCGACGTCCAGGGCTATCTGCCGGACGATCTGCTTGCGAAGATCGATATAGCCACGATGGCCTACTCGCTTGAGGGCCGGTCGCCACTGCTCGACCACGAGCTAATGGAATTCGCGGCTTCTCTCCCGCCGGAGTTGAAGGCCAGCGGCGGCCAACGCAAGCGCATCCTGCGCTCAGCCTTGCGTGGCTGGATTCCAGACGAGATTCTGGACGCGCCCAAGCAGGGCTTCGAACTGCCGTTGGCGCAGTGGTTTCGCGGAGAGCTGCGTGGATATGCACACGACGTGTTGCTCGATCCAGCCTGCACCGGTCGGGGTTGGTGTAAGCCGGCTGAGATTCGGCGGCTTCTGCACGAGCACTCAGGCGGAACTCGCGACAACGGACGGCGGATCTGGACGCTTCTGATGCTGGAGCTGTGGAATCGGGATGCTTGCCGAGTCGCCGAGACAGGGACGCCCACCGGCGTTGTGGTCGCATGATCTACGACGTCTGTCAGATCGGAGCCCCGTCACAGGGGCACAAACTCGCGTGCGAGCGCTCACTCGCCACAACCGTTTCGTAAGCGTGACCGCTCGAGGGATAGTCGTCGTAGCCCCTGGT
This sequence comes from uncultured Solirubrobacterales bacterium, assembly GCA_963695305.1. Taxonomy (GTDB): domain Bacteria; phylum Actinomycetota; class Thermoleophilia; order Solirubrobacterales; family Solirubrobacteraceae; genus Palsa-744. Next base: position 17,523 of record OY968774.1, read on the forward strand.
ACCAGACCCAGCGGGTCCTGGCTGGATGCCACACGCGCGCCCACGCTACGGGTAGCCAACAGACCGATCCTCTGGCATGCGCTCGATGCTTTGGCGACCGCGGGAATCGTCGATATCGCGGTACTCACGCCTCCCGGACTGGCGGAGGAGATCGACGCCTGTCTCAGTTCCTATGAGGCACCGGAAATAGAAGTGCGCCGCTTGGAGTACGACCATGCCAGCCCCGCGAAGACCCTGAGTGCCATAGCTCGATTTGCCGAGAACGCGCCAACGATCGTCCATCGGGCAGACGGGCTGTTGGCACGACCACTGGCGCCATTTGTCGAACTGCTCGACACGGAGAGACCAGACATGATCCTGCTTGTGGCACAGGGCTCGCGCAACGCCGAACCTCTGGGGCAGGCAGCACAGCAGATCCTGCGCGTCGCAGAACTCGATCCGGTCAAGAGCGCCCTGGGGATCGCCGGTGTCTGCCTGTTTGGGCCGGGCGCGTTCGGGCACATGTACGACACTCCCGATGCACTAAGTACGCTCACGCTCGGAGCACTGGCTGAGTCTCAGATCGCGCGCGACGGCGGTCGCGTTCAGGTGCGGGTCGTGCGCGAGTGGCGAGCCTACACCGGCGACATTCTCGATCTACTCGACATGAATCGTGTGATGCTCGACACCATCGAGGGCGACACGCCACAGCTACCAAGCGAGGGCAACCGCTTCGAGGGAAAGGTATTGATCGACCCCACCGCCTCTGTCACATCGAGTGTGATCTGCGGACCTGTGATCGTAGGCGCCGGAGCGTACATCGCCGACTCCTATATAGGCCCTCACACTTCGATCGGCGAGCGTGTCCACCTCGAGGGAGCCGAGATAGAGCGCTCGATCGTCTTCTCGGGGGCGAGCATCCTGCACATTGGAGGCCGTCTCGTCGCAAGCGTGGTGGGACGCGACGCGCGAATCTTCAGAGATTTTTCTATGCCCCGTGCGATGCGACTCCAAGTCGGCGACGGCGACGAGGTTGCTCTCTGCTGAACGGAGCGACCTCGCCATCGCGCGCCACTACGGACCGCCGCCTCCCTGGTAGCCAGCGGTGAAAGGCAGTCCGACTGGTTCATAGCTGGTGGTATTGGCAAAACTGGGACTCCAACCGATCACGTAGTGTTCCGCGCCGTTTGCCTTCGCCGAGGAGTCCTGTGTTACGTTGTAGTCGAACACGCACCCGCTACGGCATTCGCCCATCGCGAGGTTCTGACTACCGCCTCGGTTCTCCACGATCACATTGCGACTAACGTTGTAGGTACTCCCAGCACCGCACGTATCGCTGCGACCCACCCACACGCCATATTCAGAACCGATCACGGTGTTGTTGGTGACCGTCATGCCCGTGGTCGTCAATACCTGAATGCTGTACGCCGTCGCGTCGTCATAGAAGAGATTGTTTGTGATTGTGGTGTTGCTCATCGAGTCGGCACACGTCCCACCGCCGGGACCGGTCTCGAACATGATCGGGGTGACAGCAGCTGGCGAGCCAGGGGATCCTCGCACGATGTTGTTGCTGAACGTGTCATTCGATCCGCCGCTCCAGATCTGCCATACATTGAGATGGGTGCAGTTCAGGCGGTCAGCTGGAATCGGGCCTTCGAAGAGATTGTGGTCGACGATCATGCCTCGAGCGGTGCCCCCGCCCTGGATGTAGTGCCAGCTGATCGAACGAAATGTGTTGTGACTCACGGTGACGCCGTCGCCATCGTAGATCGTGACAGCCTGTCCCCCCGCGTAGCCCGGGCCCGGCGATGTGCACGAGGAACCGGGGAAATCGAGATCGTGCATGTAGTTTCCCTGGATGAGCACGTTGTAGATCGGCGCGGAATTCCCATCTATGACAATTCCATAAGCCGTGTTGCCAATAGTATTACCCACGAACTGGTAGTCGTGTGAGGCCACGCCGCCAGTGTCATACATATTGAAGCCCGCGGTCATTCGCAGTCCCTTGAAACGCAGGAACGAACTGTTTGTGACCTGTGCTCCGGCGACGGTGGCGGTTTCCCCAGGGCTTGACTCCAGAGTCACATAATCACCAGGGTTGATGTTGTTGAGTTTTATCTGCGCGTATTCGCCTGCGCTCAAACAGACAGTAGAACCAGGTTTCGCATTTGCCAAAGCCGCAGATACGTTCGAGGCGGTCGTCAAGGTTTCCGTGCATACTTCCCCGAGGCCAGAGCCTGGCACCGCCACGGTGGGCGAGGACGACTGAGCTGCGCTTCCGCTCGCGTTGGCAGCTGTAACGACAAGCCGGATGGTGTGACCTACGTCTGAGGCGACCACGGAATAAGTTGGGTTGCTCGCCGCGGAGAGATCCGTACAGTTGGCGCCGGAGGCGTCGCAGTCCTGCCATTGATAGACATAGCTCGTAGGACCGCCCGTCCACGCGCCGCTCGTGCCTGAGAGGACCTGACCTACCGCGACTGTGCCCGAAATAGCCGGCGGAATAGCGTTGGAGGGAGCGACGGACGGCGGCGCGACGGCTGTGACGATTTCGCTCGGTTCCGAGCTTGCCAGGGTCGACCCGCTCGAGTTCGACGCTGTGACAACCACGCGCAGGGTGTGGTCAACGTCCGACGCGCCCAGGGCGTGTGAAGCTGAGTTTGAGCCGACGATATTGCTGCAGTTGAGCCCCAGGAAGTCACAGTCCTGCCACTGATATGCGTAGGAGGTGGGGGAATTCAGCCAACCGCCCTGACCCGCCGTCATAGTGTCGCCTTCGACGGCCCCACCTGCGATCGTCGGCAGAGCCGTGCTTACCGGAGCCGGCGGCGGCGCGACCGTAGCCGCCGAGGCGTAGAAAGAAGCCGGTGAGTTAGGCCACGACTGCCCTTCCACCCAGGTTCCCGGCAGCTCCTTCAGCGAGCTGAAGGAGCTGTTCTGCGTCGGCCCGCCTCCGCTTGGCACGTCGCGAAGCGCGAGGGTCCCGGTCGGGGCCAACGCGGCCAACCAGTAGCGAGAGCCGGAACTGACAGTGACGGGCGCCATCTCCGCCGAGTTCCAGGCGCCCCTCGATGGCGAATCCATCGTGGCGCTTGCCAGCAAGCTTCCAGGGGCCCCGGAGTTGTCGGCATACAGCCCAACCACAATTGAGGACGCGCTGTTGGCCGAGTCCACGTAGAGCCAGAGGCTGTGTACGGTCCCATTCGCGACAGCGGTGTATTCAAACGCCTCGGCCATGCCCCCAGAGTCGGTGTCAATTCCCTTCTGTAGAGCCGAGCTCCCCAACAGTGGACCGTTAGGTTCAGCCGGCCCAACCACTGCGCTCGCCGCCGATTCGGCCAGACCGGAGCCGGCAGCATTGGACGCTCTAATCGCAACCCTAAGCGTATGGCCGACGTTCGCGTCGACGAGCGTGTAGCTTGGACCTTCAGCGCCCTGGATCGCTGCGCACCCCTTGCCCGTACTGTCGCACTCAAGCCAGCGATAGGTGTAGGACGTTGGTCCTCCAGACCACGTTCCACTGTTCGCCGCAAGCGTTTCAGCGACACTCAGCGTACCTAGAATTCTTGGCTGCGTCGTGTTGACGGGTGCGGCCAGTACTTTGGCGGGCGTATTCCCGCCGGGCGCAACGGGCGTTTCCCCAACACTCACGGGAGCCGTCTCAACGACCGCTCCACTCGGACTCTTAGAGGCCCGTCGGCGCTTGGGGCGCCGACGGATGGCCGGGCATCTGGAAAGCTTACGCGAGCGCTTTAGCTGGCGTACGCGCTTAGTGAGGTGTCTTGACCTGGCATTTCGACACGTCCGGCGCTTGCTCACATGACGATGCCTGGAGCCGTCACGGGGACCGGCATGCGAGCCGGCCCCGTTCGCGGGCCGCGCTTGCTCGTCCGCCAAACCCGTGGTGATTATCACCACCCCGGCCGCGACGAGCGTCAACAACGTGCGCCTCGTCCCCATCATCGAGCACAGGATCGTACAGGAACGCGATGACGATGTCGTAAGCCCCGGCGAACCTAGATTCGCCAGGGCGTAGGCGCTTCCTTCAACGGGTGCCGCTCACGGCCCGCCCCCGCCTTGATATCCGGCGGCGAATGACAGACCATTAGGTTCATAACCAATTGTGTCGACGAAGTTCGGTTTCCAATTGATCGCGTAGTGAGTCGAGCCACCGATGCTTGCGGAGCTATCCTGAGAGACGTTGTGGTCGTAGACGCACGTGCCCATGCATTCGCCGAGCGCGAAATCGGGGCTGCGGCCGATGTTTTCGACACTGATGTTGCGCTCGACGTCGTAGTTGGCGCCGGCTCCGCAGGTATCGCTTCGATCCAGCCAAATCCCGTATTCCGACCCGATCGACGTATTGTTCGTATAGGTCAAATTGGTCGTCGTCAGGATCTGGACGGCATAGGCAGTTGAGGAGTACACGAATAGATTGTTTGTTACGACCGAATTACTTAGCGAAGCGCTGCATGTACCCCCGCCCGCTCCCGTCTCGAAGAGGATTGGTGTCACGGCGGCGGGGGAGCCTGGTTTGCCCTTCACTATGTTATTGGTGAACGTGTCGTTGGAACCTCCGTCCCATATCTGCCACACGTTGAGATGCGTGCAGCTCAAACGATCCGCCGGGATCGGGCCTTCGAACAGGTTGTGATCGACGGTGACGCCCGCGGTACCGGCGGCGCCGCCCTGAATGTAGTGCCAGCTGATTTCCTTGAACGTGTTGTGAGCGATCGTGACTCCGTCGGCATACCAGATCGTCACTCCTTGACCACCAGCATAGCCAGGATTGCAGGCTTCTCCAGGGAAGTCTATTTTACGCATATAGTCGTGTTCGATCAAGACTTTTTTGATCGGACCGGAGCCGCCATACAGGACTATCCCGTAGACATCGTTTTCGAACGTATCTTCAAGGAACTGATAATCGTGGCTGCCGGAGTATGTCGAGCCGTCGCGCATATTGAAACCTGCCGTCATGTGCAGCCCTTGGAAGCGTAGGAACGCGCTGTTGGCAACTTCAAAGCCACCGACGGTCGCGGTCGCACCCGGGACGGGCCGAACTGTGACATATGATCCGTGAGTCGCGCCGTTGATGTGAATCGTGGGGTACGTCCCGCTGGCCAGACACACAGTATCGCCGTCGTGAGCCGAAACGATCGTGCTGGCAATCGTCGCAGCACTCGCTGAACTGGTGAGCGTGACAGTGCAACTCGTCACGGCCGACACCAACGATGTCGGTATCGAGGCCTGTGCCACGTTGCCCGCGCTGTTGCTCGCGGTGACGACCACCCTAACGGTATGTGCCAGCTCGGCTTCGGTTACCGAATGGCTGCTCGAGTTCACGCCGACGACGTTCGTGCAGTTTTCGCCTGTAGAGTTGCAGTCCTGCCATTGATAGGCGTATGTCATCGGCGTACTGCCACTCCAGGTCCCGCTGCTCGCAGTGAGCGCTTGCCCGACCTGTGCCGTTCCGCTTATCGTGGGTGCCGTGACATTGTTCGGCGGGGTGGGCGATACGACTGTTGCTGTGACAACAGCAGTAGCGGCGGAGGTTGCCGCGGCAGAGCCTCCCGCGTTGGTGGCGGTTACGACAAGCCGCACCGTATGGCTGACGTCGTTTGGGCCAAGCTGGTAGCTGGCGGACGTAGCTCCTGTCACGTTTGAGCACTCCCCACCCGAGGCGTTACAGTCTTGCCACTGATAAGCAAAGCTTATCGGCGTGTTGCCTGCCCACGTACCATTGGCGGCCGTAAGCGTCTGACCTTCCTGTGTCGTGCCGCTAACGCTCGGCAGAGCCGTGTTGCTCGGCGGGGTGGGTAGTGACGGGGGTGACGCTTCGACCACGAGGTTGTGCTCAACCGTAGCGGTCTGACCCGTGGCGTCGGTAACCACCAGGCGCACGTACTTCGTGCCGGCCGTGGAGAACGTGTATGCAAGCGCCTGCCCGCTGCCTAGTGGCCACAAGGCGGGGACGGGTTGCGTGGTCGAGCCGTCATCGGACCACGTGTATGTGCATGGCCCTGCCGGGCATCTCGAGCTGGAGGCATCTAGGGTGACCGCCTGTCCGACCACGGCAGAGGTGGGGCTGGTCGTGAACCCGGCCGTTGGAGGTAGTGCGGACACCGACCCAACGGTTGAGCTCGTGGCGGACGTTGCGCCGCCCGAATTTTGCGCGGTGACGACAACACGTACTGTGTGGCCGACGTCGCTTGAGAGGAGCTGGTGGGTCTGGGTCGTGGCGCCCACCACATTCAGGCACGCTTCTCCGGAGGCGTTGCAATCCTGCCACTGATAACCAAACGACGTCGGAGTTCCGCTCCATGTGCCATTCGTTGCGCTAAGCGACTGGCTTTCGACAGTCGTGCCCGTGATGGACGGCGGGATTTCGTTGGCGGGCTTGATGGGAGTCGGTTCCACAGGCGTGGGTTCTACGGAAACTGGTTCCGGTGCTGGTCCAACCGGCACAGGCAGCCCGAAGACAGGAGCCGCGGCGGTGACATACGCCGATACCGGACAGGTCGCGTAGACGCGGCCGGTCCTCCACGAAACAGATAGGGCAGTTAGGTTTGTCTGGCCGCTCGTCTCACTCGGGCAGGTGCCTTTTTCGCGGTCTCGATAGCGGAGAGTTCCTTGCTGTCCGAGCACCGCCAGCCAATATATGTGACCACTTGCAAGCGGAGTTGGGACGAGAGTTACGCTGTTCCACGTTCCTGCCTGTACGGTCGAAATTGAGCCACTGCTCAACAGTGATGCCGGGTGACCGGAGGTGCTGTTGCTGTACAGACCGACGACCAGTGTGTGAGCCGCGTTGTGCGAGTCGATATAGATACGTGCCAGTCCGGCGACATCGGAGGCGCCAGCTTGAACACGGAATGCTTCCGCCTGCCCCGCATTCACGTAGTCCACATGCGACTCCAAAGTGCTCTCGCCAAGAAGAACGGCAGACGAAGTGGTCGCGGCCAATCGGATTTTCGTGGAATGGCCGGCTCGGCGTCCGCGTTGTGCCTTGTGCTTCGTGTTGTTGTGATGACCCCGCCGATGGTGCGCTGCATGAGAGTTTGCATGGTGTGAGTCGTGTGCAGCGAGCGCCGATGGTGCAGCGAACGCGAGAAGTAGGGCAATGATCGAGAGGGAGTTACGTGCTAGAAGCTTGGGCATCGGGGCCTCCACAAATGGGCCTTGCATGGCATGTGCCCGGTTTGTGTCGGTCCCTTCGCACACCGCCTTGACCTTTTTCGAGCCAGACTGGACACGTCAGGTAGTTACGAGAATGTGTCCGCGTAGGTCGCCGCAACTGACCCTGCGGAAGAGTGCTCTTCAGTGATCCGGTGATCTGCCGCTTCCACCGGTGCACCTCCCGTTCGCTATCTTCGGCGGGTGCACCCAAACGGCAACACGCTGCGCGTCGTGCTCGCCGACGTCCACCCCTTCTTCCGCCAGGGTCTACGTGGGATCCTTGAAGCGGCCGGCTTGACGGTTGTTGGCGAAGCGGAGGACGGGAATGAGGCTGCGATGCTCGCCGGAGAACTCACGCCCGACGTGATCGTGATCGACCCCAATATGCCCGATGTGGCGAGCGCGAGTGTGCTGCGTGAAGTCTCGGCCGCAAAGCCCGAAACGCGCGTCGTGGTCTTGACCACCTCTGTCGAGGGGACGAATGTGATTGAAGCCATCGCCACCGGCGCGTCGGCATACCTGCTGAAGGACATGCAACCCAACGAGCTTGTGAGCAGCATCCGCCAGGCAGCCAACGGTTGCGTAGTGCTCTCACCGGGGGCCGCACGAGCCTTGGTGGGGAACGCAACCCCTGTCGGCGGGTTGGGCGAGGCGCCCGAGCGACCTAGCCTCACCGCGCGCGAGACGGACGTGCTGCGGTTGGTGGTGGCTGGTGCGGACAACGGAGCAATCGGTGTAGAGCTGTCGATCAGTCGCCATACGGTGAAGCAGCATGTGACCAACATCTTTGAGAAGCTCGGGGTACGCACCCGAGTCGAGGCAGCCGTCTACGCGGTGCGAGCGGGGCTCGTATGAGCGACCGCACCATGAGCGCGGTGGTCGACGACTGCTCCACGACAACCTGCAGGCGCATCCGCGCGTAAGGTCGCGCGCGACCTTACGCCGTAGCTCGGGAGGGCTCGATCGCGCGTATCGCTGCATCCCGGTCGGCGACGCCGAGCTTGGCGACACCTGCGGAGATGTGGCGACGGATGGTGATCGGCGAGAGCGAGAGCATGTCGGCCACCTCCACCGTGGTCAAGCCAGAGTTGAGCATCCTGAGGATCTCCGACTCACGGGGGGTGAGTTGAACCGTGCCGACTCGCACTGGACCCCCGATCGCGCCGGCGGTGAAGGCACGGAACTCCTGCAAGACACGGCCCACGAGCGCCCGTGGGAGAGCCGCCTCGCCCTTCAAGACACCGCAAAGAGCCGCTGGGAGTCGATCGGGGCTCGTATCCTTGGGCAGGTAGCCGACGGCCCCCGCGCGCAACGCGCCAAGCACATCCTCAGTGTCGGTGGAGACGGTCAGCATCACCACAGAGGTTGAGGGCGCCACTTCGGAGACTTGCTGGGCGGCCTCGATGCCACTGCCGGGCATGCGAACGTCCAGAAGACAGACGTCGGGAAGCTCACGCTGGACGGCGTTGACGGTGCTGTCGCAGTCCGCTGCTTCAGCGACGACACGGAAGCCACCGCGCATCAGAGCCATACGCACGCCCAGGCGAACTACCTGATTGTCATCGGCGATGACGATCGTCGGTTCGAGAGCGCTCATGGGAGCGTGAGCTCCACTGTGCTGCCCTGACCGGGCGAGCTGAGCACGCGCAGCGAACCACCCAGCTCTTGGGCGCGTGCTTGCATGCTCTCAAGGCCGAATCCCGTGGTTGCGCTCGCGGGGTCAAATCCACGACCTCTGTCACGGACTGTCAACCGCCACTCGTCATCACGCTCGAAGAGGACCTCTACCGGGGTGTGAGGGCCGGAATGCTTGACAGCGTTGGTCACAGCCTCGCGCGCGACGTGAATGAGCGTATGCACGGTAGGACCATCCGGTTGGGTCGTTGCGTGAGCACCCACCGCTTGGAACTCGAGCGGAGCGCTCCTAGCGGCAGCTCGCACGCTCGTCTCCACCACTTGCACGATCGGCTCGCCATCGTCGTGCGCAAGCAGCCCGCGCACCACATCGCGGGCGCCTGCAAGCGCACGCTCACTTGCCTCCACTACTACGCTCGCGTGCTCGCGCGATGCCGGGTCGTCAGCCAGCATCCGCGCTGTGGCGAGCGCAAACGAGAGGTCTTGCATGATGAGGTCGTGTACGTCGGCTGCGATTCGGCGGCGATCCTTGGTAAGAGCGGTCGGCGAGAGGGAGCTACGGCGAACCCGCCCGCGCCCCATGAGGCCCACCCTTTGCCGAGCGAATCCGGCGGTTTGAGCGGTCCGACCCGCAAGCCTGGAAACGGGCCTGGCTGCCGCCCGGCCTATAGCCGCCCAACCCACTTCGGGGAGAGTTGACGCAGCAGGAACTCGTCCTTGGTCGCTGCTTAGGGTGCTCATTCCTTGTATGCCCTTTTCCGTGATGCTCCGAGTCGATGAGAACTGTACTAAGGATGCTGGTGCGTTCCCTTTGTCCCAACCAGTCGTCCCCCGCCTTGGCTCTCGATTAGCTGCCGACAAACCGCAGAAGCGGGCCGAATGATACAGAGATCCAACCTTTATAGTGGACTTTCCGAAGAAATCTTTACAACTTCATCCACCTATAAAGAGAAGTCCGCCCTTTCAAATCCCAGCCCAACGGGCTGCGACATCAGTCGCTGGCGGGCGTCTTAATACAGCAGCCTTCGATGATCCCGGCCCCGACACCCTTGTAGAAGCCGTCCGGACGCACTGAGATCCGATAGTGCGCGTGGGTACCTGAGCGGTAACGGATCGTACATGACCAGGGGTTACGCAACACCCCGTCCCCTTCTGGACGGCAGCGCACGAGCGTCGGAGGGGTGCGCTTGGAGGCTGGAACAGGCTCCGGGGCCTTAGCTACGAACGCCTCCACGCGCTTGGCGCTCAGGACTGTCGCGGGCGTGATGGCGAGCCCATGTGACTGCTCATAGCGGAAAGCTTCCTCGTTGCCGCGGCCAAACACCGCTACCCCCGCGCCAGCGATGCCGATCAAAACCAGCGCGCACACGACAAGAGCGGTGATCATTCGCATCAGTTGCTCACCCTAACCGCTAGTGGTGTAGCCCCGTCGTCGATGCCTGCGGCACGCTCGCGAGCGCCTCACGGCTCCCCTACGCACCAACACAAGAGGGCCCGCGAATCGCGAGCCCTCTTTGAAACCTTGCCTATGGGAGCAGGCTAGTGGCGGCCTTTGTCCCCCTGTGAGCCTTTGTCGCCACCTTTGGAGCCTTTGTCGCCGCCGCCTTTGTCGCCTTTGCCGCCCTGGGGACCTTTGTCACCGCCGCCCTGACCGCCTTTATCGCCGCCACCTTGGCCGCCGCCTTTGTCGCCGCCGCCCTGGCCGCCTTTGCCTTTGTCGCCGCCTTTATCGCCGCCACCCTGGCCGCCTTTGCCTTTATCGCCGCCTTTATCGCCGCCTTTGCCGTGGCAGTCTTTGCCGTGGTCACATTCTTTGTACTGGCTCCAACCGGCGCTGCCGCCGCCGAACCCGCTGCTGAAGCCGCCACATGCGAGCGCCACAGCACCGCCGGTGCCGAGAGCTAGGAATGCAGTGGCAAGAACTGTCGTCAGGCGTGACCTCATGAAGAATCCCTTGTGTCGTGAGTGGCTGGATCGGCGCGCTCCGCTCATGGCCCGGAGCTTGACTCGGTCGAGTACAAGCGGGTCGAGCGTGGGGCGCTGGTCGTGCAGCACGTCGGCGACCTCTTGCAGGTCATCCGAGAAGTGTTCGTCTTTGGATATGCGGCTCATATGGTTCTTATACGCACGAGTCCATCGATTCCTGACAGCATTTTTCTTGCCTTTACAAGCTGCCGATATCGGCGATGATGCGGGCGATGCGAGACGATGCATTCGAGCGGCTCTACGCTGAGCACGCCCAGGCTCTTTACGGCTTTCTCAGCTATCGCACCGGGGATCGGGGGCTTGCGGAGGACCTGCTCGCGGATACGTTCGAGCGAGTGTTGCGAGCCAAGCGGCGCTTCGACCCTCGCAAGGCGAGCGAGAAGACCTGGTTGTATGCGATCGCGCTCAACTGCCTGCGCGACCACATCCGTCGGAGGGCCGCCGAGGGTAGGGCGGTAGAGCGGATGGCGACTGTCCCAACCCCTGGAGCGAGCAACGCGATCGATGAGCTCGCCGACCGAGACCTGGTGAGTCGGAGCTTGAAGTCCTTGAGCGAGGAGGAGCGCGAGGCGATCGCGTTGCGCTTCGGCGCAGAGCTGACGGTGCCTGAGATCGCCAAGCTGACCGGCGAGAAGCTCACGACTGTGGAGGGTCGGGTGTACCGAGCGTTGCGCAAGTTGCGCGAGGAGATCGGATAGTCGCGGCTATGCCGGCTTGATCGAGAGGTCGTTGCTCGCGAGCGCTGCCGCTCGGAGGATCGGGACACGACCCAACCAGACGCTCGGGCTTGAACTCCGCAGGATCTTCGCCGCCTGAACGGTGAGCGGCTCGTGGGGGTTCAAGCGAAGAGCGTGGGCGGCGCTCGCACGGGGGTCAACGCCCGCCGAGGCTTGGGCGAGGGCGAGCGCGTAGTAGGGCTCCCAGCTAGAGGGATCGAAGTGGACGGCTTGGCGCATCGCGGTGACACCCAGTCGCGGCAAACCACGTTGTAGATCACAGAACCCCACCACCTCATATGGCTCTGGACGAATGTCCAGCCAGCCGATCGAGGAAAGCGCCGCTGAGGTCGCCTTGGGGCAATTGGACGCGTACAGCGCGTGCTCGGCGGCGCCAAGCTGTCGCTGCGAGCCGATGATCACCACGGGGAGGGCGACGGTGGCCAGCAGAAGCGCACCCAACATCAAGCGAGTGCCGTGCCCGGGTGTCCAGCCCGGCCCGGAGCCCTTGCGCGGACCGATCGCTAGACCCGCGGCGGCGAAGAAGGCGATCGTGGTGACCGGCATCTGCCAGTCCCAGTCGATGCCTGCATGCAAAGCCCAGAGTGTCCCCGCCGCGAGCAGAGCGCCGTAGATCGAGCGGCGGGACCCGCGTGCGCGGGCCGCCAAAGCTCCCAGGATCGACCCGATCGCGGCCAAGAGCAACAGTAGACCTGACAGACCAAGCTCGGCCATCGTCTCTAGGTAGAGGCTGTGGGCGTTGATGACGAACGCAAAACGCGGTCGCCGGTGCTCCCAGATCGTTTGGTACATACCGGCACCCCTACCTTCGAGCGGGGCTGCGGAGAAGCCGTGGAGGGCAGCGCGCCACAGGTCCCCTCGCCCGTTGTTGGAGGGATCGACCAACCGCTGGCGCAAGTCACCGTGAGAACCCCGGGGGGTGGCACCGCTGAGGAAGCGGTGCCAGTCCCCGGACAGCCTGTGGGGAACCCCGAGCGCGAGAATAAGCACTACGGCAGCAACGATCCCGCCGAGGACCACCGAGGACCGCGCCCTGCGGCTCATCCACGGCTCACCGGCGGCAGCTCGAAGGCGGGGATCTAGACGGGAAGCAAAGAGCAGTCGCAACCCAGCCGCCACCGCCACACAGACAGCGGCGACAAGCGCCACACGGTGGCCCTGTGAGGTTGCCGCGGGGCTCGTGGGGTCGACCGTGTCGAGCAGATTGGCCTTATAGGCGACAACGAGCAGTACCGCAGTCACCGGCGCCGTCGCCAACGCACCACTCAACAGCCCGCGGGGTCGTCCCACAAAGACGTAGACGACGAGCGCGATCACCCCGGCCACGATCGCGCCGCGTGAGAACGTGAAGAAGAGCGTGGTAGCAAGCAGCGGCAACACCGCCGCCGCGAGAATGCGAACGATGCGTCGTTCAGATAGCGAACAGGTGAGATGGAAGGCGAGCACCGTCGCGAGGGTCGCCAACATCCCTAGGGCGTTCCAGTAGGTGACGGGATAGCTCAGCCGCTCGTTTGCGACGTTTGGAGCGGTGCGCCACACATCGGGCGCCACGCGGCTGATGAGGCCGGCGACACACACGATCGACGCCCCCACGACGATCCCACGGATCAGCCAGCGAAGATCTTGGAGGGTGGGACGGACCGTCCCGAACACCACGAGGATCATCAGATAAAACCAAACCCGGTCAAACGCGATCAGCGCTCGAGCGGTGGCATCCGACCACAACGCTGACGCCAGTGTGAGCGCCGCGTACAACGTAAGCGCGCCGATCGCCACGAGCGTCAGGGCGCCGAAGCCTTCGAACGGGGCGCGCGTCTGCATCAGCCGCACGATGAGGATCTGCGTGAGCACGAACGCTCCGATCGCGGGCGTCGCCGGGAAGTAGCCCCCGGCGGTGAACCCGGTCAGCACGATCAGCGCCCCCGGCAGCAGCATCAGAAGCGTCAACGCGAGTCGCTCGCCGCGCGCGGAGGAAGTGTCCGCGTCCACCCGCATGTCCGCTCCTGTCGGAGAGCCAGCTGCTATCGCGACACCATCGGCCACTGAGGCGAACGCTACACGGCCCGAGCTAAAGCCGACTGCGGACCACAGCTTTCAAATCAGCGTCGAAGTAGATGGAGTAGCCCGCTTCGATTGGGACGGCGGCTCAACGGCATAAGCACCACACCGATGGCGGCACAAACGGTGGCGCCGACGATCAAAGCTACTGCCCACCCATGCGATCCCAAAACGCCGCTCGAAGCCACAAATCCCAGCAGGAACGCAACGCCAACCGTGACGATCAGCGAAAAGAACAGTCTTCGACGCATGATCACGAGTATAGGCCCCACGATTGGAGAATTGCGAGCAATGCCCCGAGGGTCATGCCGAGCACCCCACCAACGATGCCTCCCTGAGCCAAGTCCTCCTCCAACAACCACGCGACCGCTCCGCCCATGATTCCGCCAATTCCGCCGCCGCCAACGATGGCAGTGAACAGGTCGAGCTGCGCTGGAAGAGCACGCAACGCCGCCGGGACCGGGATGCCCGCCAAAGCTCGACGTGCTCCGGGCCATCCATGCGAAGCGAGTGACGGGCCGAAGCCGGTCTTGGCCAAGATCATCCGCGATGCTGTGATTGATCGTCCAAACATCGAACACACGTTCCCCTAATGTGCGGACGGAACGCAACAAATAGACAGCGACTACAGAGACTCGACCGACGGCCAGTCGAGCAGCTCGACCAGCTCTTGCGGTCCGAGGTCGACCAGGCGGCTATGGCGCGCGTTGCGGTATTGGCCGTCGGCCAGCTCCAGCCAATGCACCTTGCGCTCGTGAGGATCGACGATCAAGACCTCCTCGACACTGTGGCTCGCATAGAACCCAAGCTTCTCCCAAGTCTCATCGCCTGGCGACACGATCTCAACGACAAGCGCCGCCGTAGGAAGCCATGTCCCGGCCGCCCCTGGCCGGTGCAAGGCGCCATCGGGCACACGAAAGTCCCGCTCAGACTCGCCGAGGTTGAACTCGTGCATCGTCGATTCAAGGCCCGCCTCGCGCGCCAACGGTCCCAGAAGCTCCGCCAACTGTTGGGCGACCCGCGCGTGCACGAGACTCGGCGCTGGGATCATGTGCAGGACACCCGCCCACACCTCGTCAAGGCGGTCGAGCCCGGAGCGACGGCGACGCTCGAGAAGCTCGTCGAGACCCGCTGTGTGGGGATCCAGGACCACAGTTCGCATCTGCTCCAAGGTACCGCGTGACGCGGTAGTTCTCAGCTACGCCGAGTGGGCTGCGGTGCCTCCGAGGAAGTGCCATTGGGGGTCGCGAGCATCGACAGCGACCCTCCTCCGGCCGGTGAGTAGTCGTAGCCGTAGCCATAACCGTATGCGCTGAGTCGCCCGGCTTTGAAGCCGTTGGCGATCACGCCAAGCAACGGCGCGCCAGCGCCGGTAAGGGTCTCGTGCAGGCGTTCCGCGACATCGCGCCGGTTTCTTCCGACACGGCCGACGATGATGACGCCATCGACCTTCTTGAGTAGGGGGAATGCGTCTGAAACGGCGGTGAGCGGAGGCGTGTCGATCACAACCAAGTCATAGATCGCTTTGGCTGCCTCAAGCAACCCAGCCATAGCGTGGCTCTCAAGAAGCTCGCCCGGATTAGGAGGCAAGACCGCTCCGGCAACAAGCACGTCGAGCGAGTGCCCGTCCGGCCGTCCCGTGGAGGGCGCGAAAAGCTGAATAGAGCTTGTGGCCTCGGCCAACGACACGCTCCCGATCAACACATCAGAGAGCCCACGAGCCGGGGCGAGGCCCAACTGGCGGGCAACCGTAGGACGACGGAGATCGGCCTCCAACAGCAACACCCGCGAACCTACACGCGCCGAAGCCACCGCGAGATAACGAGCGATCGTGGTCTTGCCGTCACCAGGAGCCGCCGAAGCGACCATCAGCGTGCGAAGGTCGCGATCAACGTTGAAGTAGCGCATGTGGGCACGAATCAAGTGGAAAGCCTCGGACTCGCTGGACGGCAGAGCGACTCCGGTATCGCCGACGCTCGCACGGGATAGGGCGGAGCTCTCCGGCACGACTCCGAGGAGGGGCAAGCCGTAAATGGACTCGAGATCCTTCGGCTCACGCACGCGACGATCAAAGCACTCAAGAAGGAAGGCGATGCCAAGGCCGAGCAACAGCCCGAGAACAGCGCCTAGGCCCGTGTTCCGTGCCGTCTTGGGCGAGGATGGCGACGTGGGCAAAGCTGCGGCCTGAGCCACCTGGACATTACCGTTCCGTAGTTCGGCGAGCACCCCAAGAGATTGCGCTCGATTCTGCAGAGCGAGACCTGCGGTACCAGCCTTTTCTCTCGGTGATAGAGCGGCCAACTGCTTGTTGACAAGCCTCAGGGCCGACGCGTAGTACGCGTGATTGCTGTTCTGCTGCTCTTTGACGAACTGCTGCGTATAAGTGTTCGCGATGTCAGCCGCCAAGGTCGGGGATGCTGCGGTGACAGCGACATCGACGATATTGGATTCCCCAGCCGCGCTTACACTCAAGTCCGCGCTTATCTGTTCCTTCGTCAAGCCCCGCCCGAGCTGAGAAGCGGTGCGTTCCGCCATGTCCCCTAGCTGAACGAGCTTTAGGTTCGTGTTCTGCAGCGCCACCTGATTGTTGCTGCTAACCGGCTGGAGACCAGCTACCTGTTGGCTGAGCTGCTGGTTGTTGAAGACCAACGACGCAGTTGCCGTATACATCTTGGTCTGATGCTTAGAGAATCCATATGCAGCCACAGCGACTAGTACGACACACAACGCGATCCAGGGCGCACGGCGGCGGAGTATGCCAAGGGCCTGTTCCAGGCTTAGGTTCGTGTGCTCAGTGTCCATCTAGGTCGGCTTCCGTGCCTCGGCCCAGGAACGAAATAGCCCAAAGCCCTGACAACATAGTCTCAACACCCGTGATAGTAGTCCGACGATCCTTCTTCCGCAAGATAGGCAACCTACGGTCAGCCATGATACGTGACGCAGCACGGACGCCGACTCGTTGAACGTGATCCAGCGACATGGCATCGAATCGAGGAGCCATGGAACCGACCTCGATCCTACGTCGAGAACAGGCCCAAACGGCAGCGAGCCTACAATCGCCGCAGCCTCGGTACGGCGTGATGCGCCCCGTAGATCGCGATAGCCTCGGCCACCCATTCATCAAGAAGGAGCCCTATGAATACGTCCTTCAGACGTGTCTTTGATCGAGATGTCGCCACCCCGCGCCGATTCTCAGCCGGGATCGCGGGGACCGTCGCGGGCTTCGTCACCGTCGGCGCAGCGACATCGGACCGACGTATACGAGCCATGTGCTACGGACTGGCGTCGGCACTCACCGTTGGTCTCCAGCTTCGCCTCATCCTCGACGGCGAACGCGACAGTCGACAGGAGATACGAGACCTATGGGGTCTTAGTCATGCAATGACAGACGGCAGGCCGTGGCCGCCACCTGGAGGCTGGGCTCTTGGAGCTGACGCCATTGCCTGGCTCTTGCGCGAGCTACACAGCCGTAACCACCACGTCGTCGTCGAGCTAGGACCAGGCACGTCAAGCGTCATCCTTGGCAGTTGTGGCAACGACCTGGAACTGATCGGAATCGAGCACGACAAGCGCTTTGTCGACAGCGTTGCCAAGCAGCTAAGCCTCCACAGTCTAGACACTTACCGCCTGGAGAGCATTGGCCTTAAACCGCGCATCCACGAGAACCGAACAGTCCAATGGTATGACGACAGCATCCTAGATGTCGTGCCAGAGCAAATAGACGTTCTAATTGTAGACGGGCCACCAAACTGGACTGGTGGTGGCAATCGTTCGCCTGCATGGCACGTACTTAAGCACCGTATGCCCAATGGGTCTCTCCTCGTGGTCGATGACGCACACAGGCGTGACGAGCGTAAGATGCTCGAGCGCTGGCTCTCCGAAGGTGACCTCTCTATGCTTCATGATGCTGGCACTTTCGTGGCGCTCGAAGTAGATCGCAAAGCGTCACATAAATAAAGAGCTAGGCAATATGTTTCACGACTCAACTAGACCGCCTCGCCGCACATAAGTGTCCGTGTCGTCGCATACCCCCGCGACTCGTGCTGGCGATCACATCGCTAGCTTGATGTCGCTTGTGCATAGACGACCGACATGGTTTGCCCAAGGTACCTCGGCAGCATCATCCCTGGTGCTTGTCACTCTCTTTACGCGATCGCTAAGCCCAAACGACTTTGCCACCTACGCCGTCGTGATTGCGGTCTATGCTTTCGGAGCAGCACTCGTTGGCACTACCATTGGCACACGTGCGATTAAGCGTCTAAGTGCCGACGGACAACAAAAGATAGTCTTTGCCTTGCTTCGGGATGTGCCACCCATCCTAGGGTGCATATTGGCAACAATTGCGGTCACTCGCATAACAAACTCCGATCCCCTTGTAATGGTGTCAGCCGCGAGCGGCATGTTGGGGATACTAATAGCGCAAGTTGGTGGTTCCCATCTCCTTGGCCTCCATCAATATTGGCGGTATGCCCGCCTGGTCCTCCTGCAAATGATTCTTTGGGACGCGGCAGCATTTACTGCGGTTTTTGCGCTCCCGTCGCAAGACCGACTAGCCGGCGCGCTCTTTGCCGTTGCGGTCGGCGGCATCGCACCTGTTGTCTACATTGTCCTCTTCCGCGCCGTCTCGGTAGTCAAGCGAGACCCGACCGAAAGCAAACACTCACCAATTTCAGCGGTCGGTATTGCCAGCCTAGCCCTATGGCTCCTCGCGTCCGGGGATCGTGTGATTCTTGCTCATTATTCACTGACCGCTCTAGCTACCTACGCAGCAATCTACGGCTTGCTCGATCGCGTCTTTCGAACCTTCGCAACGGCGGAGTTCCAGCAGCGCCTACCTCGTGCCTTTGCAACGTACGCGGAGACTAAATGGCTAGCACCTGACCAATCCCTACTCAGTGTTTGTTTTCTCATTGGCCTGGGGGCGGCTTGTTCAATCACTGGCCCGACCGTTGTTTCGGTCGTATCAGGCGGCAACTACCATCCCAACTTGGCGATGTCCACAGTCCTCTCGTTTGCAATGATGGCGATGCTCGCCGCCATACCTTCTTACGTGTCACTAATCGCAACGGGGCGCACACGAGTTGTCGCAATCATTGCAATAGGCGCTGCGAGCGTAAACATACTAGGCAATATGCTACTGGCACCGACATACGGCACATCGTCAGCCACCGCCCTGACACTACTTGGATATTTTATTTGGCTTTTCGGCGTCATCACGGCCGAGAAATATTTTCGATCGTCAGCTGCCTAACTCACCACTAGACGCGGTCAAAAACTTCGGCTGTGACCTATGATTCTGCACGGCCTTTTCGTGCAGCGTTGAGTGCGTCAAGATACGCGTCCGAAACCTCACCCCAGGTATATCTAGTCGACACCACACGCTGGCCGTGACTGGCGAATCTATCTTGCATCCCGGCATCCCCAAGTAGCTGATGCAGCTTCGTCGCCAGCGCGTTGGCGTCAGGCGGAAATAGCTGCTCGTCTTGCTCTATCACCTCACGATTGAACTCGGTACTAAGAGCCAGAGTCGGCGCACCTGCACCCAGCCCCTGCAACAAGGCCGGATTGGTACCACCCACCGAGTGTCCGTGGACGTAGGCACCACAGTTAGCCCAAAGTTGTGTCAACAGATCCTGATCACTGACGTGTCCAAGCCACAGAAGCTCGTCCTTCTCGACAAGGCTCCGGAGCCGAGCCTCCAAGGGTGACTCGTAGTTTGCAGAGCCGACAATCACAGCCGACCGCATCCCGTCAGGTAGCTTTGCCAAAGCGTCCAGCGCGAGGTCAACGTTGTTCTCGGGTATCAAACGCGCGACGACCAGCGTATATGTTCGCCTCCTCAAGCCTAGCTGAAGAATGCGATCATCTCCCGTTTTACCGATTACGGGCGCACCGTACGGAATATATCTCGCTCGCACAGCAAATAGTTGGTCCCAAATACGAGCAATCGCCTTTGAATCGGCGACCAAGACGTCCGCTTGTCTCGCCGTCATACGAGCACCCTGATAAAAAATCCTTTGAGCCAGCGCGCTCCACTTACCTCGCTCCCACTCAATTCCGTCAGTGTTTACAACCGTAGGGACCCGGCACGCGCGGAGTAGCGGGAGGTAGAAACCGTTAGCTACATTCAAAACTAGTACCGCATCATACCTGCGAAAGACTGAATCAATATGCGATGTAGCACCGAAACTAAGCGTCGACCAACTCTTTGAGTCGTAACCTGGCGTCCATACACAGCGAACGCCGTCCACAACAGAAGTCCTTCCGCCCTTTTTGTAGGCCCTGCAGTAGACCGTCACTTCGTGACCTTGACGAACCCAGTCAGGGGCCATATAGCGAACAAGCGTCTCGTAGCCGCCATATGTGCTCGGAAAGCCGCGGCTACCAAGGATCGCCAGCTTCACGATATTGATCCCATACGCGAGCTTTCTTCTATTGGCTCAGGGAGTTCCAGATGCTTGACAATGAACTCTGACTTAGCGCGCCACGTAGTCTCATATGGTAGCGATATAGGCTCTCGCGGGATTCCTCCGGCCTGAAACCCGGCAATAATTCCGGCAATCGCATCGCCGATATCCTCGCGAGCAACGGCACGCACGCCATCCAAAGCGCGCTCCCATCCGATTACCTTTGTAGACACCGTCGGAAGCCCGGCCGCGCGGTACTCGTACAGCTTTATGAGGTCTCCACCGACCTCGAACTCCCCGAGTCGATGCGGAGCCCAAGCCACATCCCAGCGACGCATCAATTCAGGGTACCGATCATAACGCACGTCCCCGAGCAGCACCACATTCGGGATACGCCGAAGTGCTCGCGTCTGCTCCTTAGCTAGACTTGGACCAGCAAACTCAAAACGCACGTGCGGCAACCGAGACGCCACGGACGCGACGAGTTCGACGTCGATTCGGAACCCGAGCTTGCCGCCATATCCGACAGTTATCGTGGAATGATCTGACGGCGGCAATGAGAAGCGTTCGGGATCAACACCGTTACGAAGCAGGACAGCGTCGTGGCGGCCGAACTCACGTGCGAGCTCCAGCGTGGCCTCACTATTAGCCGTGACGAGGCTAGCCTTACTAAAGATGACCCCGTAAGCCCTCTTTATGTCCTCTCTCAGTCGTTCAAACGCAGGGTGGACAAGCCAATCGTCCAAAAGGTCAAACACCAACGGACCAGCGTGACCGGCCCTGAGCGCGGCGGCACCCGAAATCGGATTCCAAATTACTGCCGGTATATCACTGGGTAGCGACGGCATGAAGCGCTGACTTTGAATCCACCAATCGCGCCGATGGCGTAGATTTGGAATGGTCCTCGGCTGCGGCGAAACAAAGACGAGTTGAGACGGCGTGGTTGCGCCACGAAGGCGCGCCAATGTCACTCTTGGCCATGGCTCTGGTCGAGAGTACACACCAGCCTGGACCGATGGGCGCAGCCTGGCAAACCACTCAAGCATATGACCGTCACGTGTCCTCAGACCCTCGGTACGGATCTTCGTCTCACCGTGCATCGGCACGGCGACTAGTCCAAGGGTCACGTTTCCGCCCTCAATCCGATCAAGATGGCCAATAGCACACATATTGGCGCCGCCTCCTCGATATTGTTTGTAAGCGACATCCCCAAAAGGGCGATGGCCGCTACCACCCCGGGATGGGATACACGCAACCAGCCCTTCGCGCTTCGAAATGTCAGCCAGCACACCATGAGCACCAGGCCGAGGCCGACAATGCCTCCCTCCACCAGAAAGGTGAGTGCCGAGTCATGCGAGGTGATGTGTTCGCCTTTTTCAAACTGTGGTCCGAGAGTACTGCCAGCCGATCCCGGCCCCCATCCGTAGATTGGTGAGGCTGTCACCAACGTACCGGCCATAGACCATTGGGCCAGGCGACCGAGTGCCCGCTGTTCGTGACCCAATCCGCTTATTGAAGTTAGTGCCGTGTCCTTTGGCGACGCGAAGGCAAAGACAATCGCAAGCCCACAAGCGAGTAGACCCAACTGAGCCGCGACACGCGTCCATCTTCCCGCTTGGCCACCGCTGCCGAATACGCCAAGCAAGATCATCCCGGCTGCTATCACGAGATATCCTGACCGGACCTCGGAGAAATATGTAAGCAGCAGGCCGACGGCAACGAATGGCAAACCGCGTCTAAATGTGCGACTAAGCATTTGTTGCCAGCCAAAGAGTGCAAGGAAGACGCCGAGGAGCGCGATATGAAACGGGCCGCTGTAAAGACCCTGCATGCGATGAACGCCCGCAAAAAGTGATGTATAGACATTGGCCGATCGGACGAATCGCTGTTCGACGCCTGGCATACCCACGTGAATGAAGAGATTCAAGGTCCCTGCGACGAGCAAGATCCACGGTATCGTTTGCGCAACCTGCGCACGACCCCTACGTGGCCACAGCAATCCCAGCGCTAGACCGACGAAGGGCAACGTAGCCTTGCGAAGGCCGAGCAGTCCAGTATGTAGGTCTGGAATGTTCTTGTTTAGAAGTAGTACGCCCCAAAGCAAAGGAACGCAAAGCGAGGCCAATGCCGCTGTGCGGGCATAGCCCTTCGACGAGTTTGCGACGGCCCACCAAGCCGCAATCGCCGACAAGGACGCCTCGAGTGCGATCTCGCCGGTTTGAGGCAGCAAGAGCCCGGCGAGTGAAGCCGGAATAAGCAGCGTCAGAATTAGAGGTGCCCGATCTGCCCGATACACCAATACTCCAACCGTGGCGGCGCCTATAGCTAGTCCGAAGCCGACCCAGCCCGCAAGCGAAACAACCGCTCCAAGCGCCAGGCTGGCCGCGACTGCCATCGTCAGCACGGTCAGGACTTGATATCGATCATCAAATCGTGCGGCGCTGTTGGCTCTGCTATTTGACATGGCTCGGTCTAGCGGTTGGGGGGAGTGGGATTAGGCAGAGCAAAGCGGGCCATACCCCTGCCGCTACCAGACAAAGAAGGCGAGACCAGCACCGTCCTGGGGCATGAGGATGTCCATTGTATTCGCCGGACGTGCCGTGGGGGGCGAGAAGAGGTCTTGATTTGTCCCCGGGCTTTGGCCCCGCTACGGGTATACCCGCACGAACAAAGTAGCTGTCGGCCCCCTGCGCTGCAACGTGGCGACACAAGTTTCACGCTCGTTACGGCCGTGGAGCACGCACTTCGGGATTGGCCGTGTTCCCAAACGGGCAACAAGTCGGTGACTGAGACCGTTTAGAACTGGTGCAAACCTGATCATGGCTGTGTAGACCGGCCAAAAGGGAGCAACAGTGGGGACGAGATGCAGTCGGTAGTGGGTCAGCTGGTGGGCGGATATCCGTCCAGTGGTTCGTGTCTGCCCTCAAAGGACGACACGAATTGCCCGAAAAGCAGGACAAGGAGGCTCCCTCGCGTAAGGGACCACCAATGACGACTGTTGCCCTTATCCTCACAGCCCTCTGGCTCGCGATCATGTTGCTTGTGGTGATGGCGTGCCGCATGGCGGCGAAGGGAGACCGCGCACTGCGAGCGGATCGAGCCGCGCAAGGGTGGGAGAGAGAGTTCTCGGCCCCCGTGGCGCGACGTATGACGATGCCACCGTTCAAGGCCTACCGACTTAGGGACCGAAGCGCGGGACTACAGCCCACGGCGCCCGAGCACGTGAGGCACCGTCCGCAATAGGATCTTCACGTCGGTCCACAGCGACCAGTTCGCGACATAGAGGTAGTCGATCGCGACCATCTCACGCAACGGTACACGCGCGGGACCGAGGATCTGCCAGTGGCCGGTCATCCCCGGGGAGAGCTCCAAACGCTGGCGGTGGCGACCCTCAACGCACATGTCCTCCTCCACCACGAGTGGACGGGGACCGACGAGGCTCATCTCTCCTCGCATCACGTTGAACAGCTGGGGGAGCTCGTCCAGCGAGGTCTTTCTGAGCAGCCTGCCAACGCGTGTAGTGCGAGGGTCCTCGGCGATCTTGAAGAGTCCCTGTTGCGCCTCGTTGCGATCCTCCAGTGACTCCCTGAGCTGCTCAGCTCCGCACACCATCGTGCGGAACTTGAACATCGAGAAACGCACCCCATAGCGGCCTACACGCAGTTGGCGAAAGAACACAGGCCCCCGGGTGTCGAGCTTGATGAGGATCGCGATCGCAACCATCAGCGGCAAAGCCGCTAGTAGCCCAAGCGAGGCGCCCACGAGGTCGAAGGCACGCTTAACCATGGCGGTGGAGCGGGTCAGGCTAAACCGCCTCACACCCATCACCGTGATTCCGTGGAGGTCGTCGAACTCCACGGAGGACCCCACCACCTCAAGCAGTCGCGGAAGCACACTCACGCGCACCCCAACCGCTTTGAGCGCACACACCAAGTCGAGCATCTCGCCCCCGTCGATGCTCCCGGGAGCGACAATCGCGCGGTGTATGTCGAGCGTGTGCGCCAGCTCGCGAATCTCGCCAAGCCGCTGCGAAGAGAATACGTTGGTTGACCACGGACCCACCTCGTGGAGGTCGATGTGGGCGACCAATGTCGCCTTCGTACCGCACCGCTCGGAGAGCTTCGAGCGGATCGTTTGTGCCGCGGCGGTGTCACCGATGAACAGGCACCGCTCCACCTCCGCCACACGCAGGGCGAACGAACGGGCGAGCGCACGGCACCCGACGAGGGTGACGGTGAGCAGGAGCCACAGCACGAGCGCTCCACTTCGTGCGAGGGGACCTTCGACTATCGGACGATCAGCCAGCCACACGACAAGGGTCGCAAGGGTGGCAAGCTGAAACAGCTTGGGCGCCTCGTCGAGCGTGGTCTTGTGGATCAGCGCCTCGTCACGGTCATAGAGGCCGAACAGCTTCGCGCCCGCGAGGAGGCCGAGCAAAGCTCCCACCACCCCCCAACTGAGACGCAGCGACCCGGGTAGGAGCTCTACCGTCAAGAGCAACGCACACGTGAGCGCGAATAGATCCGCCACCGCGAGAGTGCGACGAAAGAGCCAGTCCCGTCTCATGCGCGCCGGAGGCCCGGCAGATTCGGTGATCTGTTGGGCCCCAACTTTGCGCAGCGGGCCCAGAGGTTTACGTTCGCGTGGCGTTAGCAGCGGCCCATCCGAAGACACCAGCCTCTCGGGCTTGACTGGAGCTTCGCTGCTCAACACGGATCCTTCCGCTGCCTCGCCTGCCATATTTCCCCCAAGAAACGTCGGTGCGTCAAACCTCTCTGCTCGTGGCGCTCCGGCGCCGGCGCCAGTCTAACCACATGCGGCGACGCAATACAAGAGCGGTTAATCTCTGGAGCGGCTACGCGAATCGTCGCCCTGAGATTTGAGAGAAACGGTCTAGTACTTAATCCATTTCGGATAAGACGTCCGACTATGTAGTGCGGTCCTTTTGAGATCCTTCCCATACGGGCCGATGACGGCACAAACTACCGATACCCCACAGCGACGCAACTGGGCAAACTACGGAAAAAATGTCGGGCCGAACGGACGCTCAAGTCCGCACTTTGCGGACAATGACGTATGGCCTTTGGGACCTTTCGCTCTTACCGAGCTTCGCGAACCTTGAACGGCTCCTCGACGCTCACCGTGTCGGGGCCGGATAGCTCGAAGGCGCTGTGGAGCGCCCGCACCGCGCGCTCCACGTGCTCGCGTGCGATCACACAGGAGATCTTGATCGGAGAGGTGGAAATCATCTCGATGTTGATGCCCTCCCCCGCGAGCACCTTAAACACCTTTGCGGCGACACCGGGATGGGAGCGCATGCCGGCGCCCACGATCGACACCTTGCCCATCTCCCGCTGGGCGATCGTACGCTCGCACACGCTCTCCCCCTTCGCCTCCAATGCGGAGATGGCAAGCTTGAGATCTTCGTGGGGGACGGTGAAGGAAATCTCGGCCTTCCCACCCGCCGAGGTGGGGACGTTCTGGTCGATCATGTCCACGTTCACGTTCGCGAGGGCAAGCGCCTCGAAGATGCGGGCGGCGGCTCCCGGTTCGTCGGGTACGCCTATGAGCGTGACGCGCGCCTCGGCGGTGGAGTGGGTGACGGCTGTGATAAGTGGTTGCTCCATGGTTTCTCCCTCTGAGAGCACAACGGTACCGGGGGCGTCCTCAAAGGAGGAGCGACAGTGGATGCGAACGTTCTCGTTGCGCGCGTACTCAAGTGAGCGAAGCTGCAACACACCGGCCCCGGAGGCGGCCATCTCGAGCATCTCCTCGAAGGAGACGGTGGGAAGCTTGCGCGCGTTCGGCACGATGCGGGGGTCGGCGCTGAACACACCGGCGACATCGGTGTAGATCTCGCACTCGCGCGCCCCAAGCGCAGCCGCCACCGCGACAGCGGTGGTGTCTGAGCCGCCTCTCCCCAGCGTGGTGACGTCGTCGGCGGTGGACACCCCCTGGAAGCCCGCCACGAGCACGATGTGGTCCTGATCCAGCGCCGCTCTTACGCGGTCGGCACGAACGTCGAGGATGCGCGCCTTGGTGTGAGACTCGTCGGTCACAATCCCCGCCTGGGACCCGGTGAGCGAGATCGCGCGGTGACCGAGGTCGTTGATCGCCATCGCACACAACGCACAGGAGATGCGCTCTCCCGTGGAGAGCAGCATGTCCATCTCGCGTGCGTCAGGGGCGTCTGAGACCTCCTCCGCCATCGATATGAGCTCGTCGGTGGTCTTCCCCCGCGCGGAGAGCACCGCCACGACGGAGAACCCCTCCTCGCGCTTCTCCACAATCCGCTTAGCCGCCCGCTTGATGCGCTCGGCGTCGGCGACAGAGGTGCCGCCGAACTTCATGACAACGATCTCGCTCATGGCCTGTGAGCATAGACCGAGTGATTGGGCCGGCGTCGGCGACGACACGTGCGCCGTGCCCCGAGCATGGCTTGACCGAGCCTTGCAACGATCGGTGTCGGCGAAGCACCTCATCGCAATATTCCGTCCGGCCCAATTGCGAACATATGTTCGATTTGCCCTAGAGCTCGGCCGCCGGTAATGACCGGTAGCGGAGACACCGCCAAGGTGCCAGGTCAGTCAACGAAACACGAAGCCGTCACGTCGAATTCGCAACCATGAACGATCTATCTGAATCGCTGCTGTCCATAGGTGAGGCCAAGCTTGGTGTCCAGGTCGCGACATCTGTCGGCTACGACACTCAGGCCCTGGGCCTGATGGCAGTCGCCGTCGGGCTAGCTGCGGTGAACATTGCGTTGATGAGCGATCTTGGCCTTCTGTGGTGGCTGCCATTGATCGGGCTCGCCGCATCCTTGATGATCGGCGTCGCGACGATCTCGCAACCAGAGATCGAGACCGGCCAGAAGCTGTCCTTGATTGAGGCAATGGACGGCACCATTGAGGAGAGGCGGGAGTTGCTCATCACAAGCCTCGCCGAAGCTATAGATGTGAACACCGCGTCGCTGGCCGGCAAGCGCGCCCTTGTGGCTCTGGCAACGAGCTTGATCGGTACCGCGCTCGTGCTTCTTGGCGTGGCACAACTCCTTCCCGCTGTCTATGAACTGGTCACGAACACGCTTGTGTAGTCAGATACAATGACTTCCATGGCTCCTGAAAAACGATCTGCGCAAGCTCCATATCAAGTTAGCGCGAAGGCGCGCGACGATGGGCGCGTCGATCAGGTGCTCCCCGGAGAGTTGAAGATCACCCAAGACATCCTCCCTTCGGGAATGGGCCTCATGCCACGCCGCATAGCCCGACGTCTCGCCGACGTGGCATTGCGCGTGACATCAAGTCACGCCTGATCGCGAGACGCCGGCCAGAACTACAAGGCGCGGCGTCCGGCGAGCGCCTTGCCGAGCGTCACCTCGTCGGCGTACTCCAGATCGGCACCCACCGGCAGGCCGCTGGCTAGACGCGTGACCGACACCTCCGGGGCGCGGCTACGCAACTCCTCTGCAATGTGAAGCGCCGTGGCCTCGCCGGTGGTGGTGGGGTTGGTGGCAAGCACCACCTCCCGCACCGACACGTCGAGCGCCGCGGTAGGTGTAACACGGGCGTAGAGCTCCTCGATCTTGAGGTCCTCGGGCTCGATGCCGTCGATCGGAGACAACGCACCCCCCAGCACGTGGTAGAGGCCGTGAAATTCGTGGGTGCGCTCCATCGGGATCACGTCGGAGGGCTCCTCCACGACGCACACCACGGTCGCGTCGCGGCGGCTGTCTTGACAGATACGACAACGGGGTTCATCGGCGAGGTTGAAGCACACCTCACACAACCCCACCTTCTCCTTCACCTCCCGGATCGCGTCCGCAAGCCCGAACGCGTCCTCGTTGGAGGCCCGCAAGATGTGGAAGGCGAGCCGTTGCGCGGTGCGGTTACCCACACCGGGGAGCTTTGACAACTCGGTGACGAGCCGCTGGATGGGGGGTGCGAAGGAGCTCAAGAAAGGACAATCTCCGGGGGCGCCTCGCTCCTCGCGGGCGCGATGAAAAGGTGCACAGCGACCTACAGACCCGGCAACCCCAGCCCGCCGAGCGCGCCGGGATCGAGGCCGCCGGTGACGGCGCCCATCCGCTCCGCTTGCAGCTCCTGCGCAGCGCGCAACCCCTCGTTGGTTGCCGCCAGCACCAGATCGCAGAGCATGTCCACGTCCTCGGGGTCCACCGCGTCGGGGGCGATCTTTACCGACTTCACCTCAAGCGCTCCTGACACGGTGACCGTCACCATCCCCCCACCCGCCGATGCGTCCACCGTCTCCTCCGCGAGCGCCTGTTGGGCGAGCTCCATGTCCTGCTGCATTTTCTGCACCTGCTTGAGCATCTGCTGCATGTTCGGCCGTTGGGGCTTTGGGGGCACTATTCCTCGCCTTTCTGCTGTTGAAGCCAATCCTCGGGTAGCTCCTCCGCGTCGAGCTCCGCCATCAGACGAGCCACGATCTCCTCCTCGGTGGGAGGGGTCCCGTTGCCTTCCTCCTGCTCAAGCTCCTCGTTCAGCTCGAAGGACACGCGGTAGCGCCTCCCCGTGAGGCTACGCAGCGTCTCGATCAGGATCGCACGGTTCGCTGGGTCCTCAGCCTTGCGCTTGAGGAACGCCGCGGTGGGGGCAAACGCGAGCGCGAGCTCCTCTTCGGTGATATGCGCGGGAGTGGCTTCGTCGAGCACCGCCCCCAAAAGCGCGTTCTCGGCGCGTACCGACTCGTGTGTGGCTTGCCACAGCGATCCGAGATCGCCCGATGGGGGTGGCTCAGCCACGGCGACCGCCACCTCTTGAGGCTGTGGCTCGGGAGTCGACACCGCCGGCGCGGGCGAAGAGTCGGGGAGCGGCGGCGACGCGTCCGTCTCAGGCGGAGAGGCGGGACGGTCCACGAGAGAAGGGGACATCGCGGGTTGAGGTGGTGGCGGCGACGCGGGAGACGATGGCGGAGGCGGGGGCGATGCGGGAGCCGGAGACGAGCCCGGAGACGAGCCCAAAGCCGGAGACGAGCCCAAAGCCGGAGACGATGCCGAAGCGGGAGACGAGCCCGGAGCGGGAGGTCCAGAGGAGGGAGAGATACCCGCCACGAGCGCGTGCTCCAAACGCTCTATGCGCGCCAACAGCGCCTTGGTGGAACCGTCCGCGCGAGGGGTCGCCGCCTTCACAAGCGCCAGCTCCAGTTGAGTGCGTGGGTCAGCGCCCGCCCTCACGCTCTCAAGCGCCGCACCCAACAAGTCCAACAGCCGCACCACCTCGCCCGCCCCGATCCGCTGTGCCTGGTCGTGGAGACGCTCGTCGATCTCGGGGGTGAGCGATAGCTCGGAAGGCACCTCCCCGAGTGTCTGGACCACGAGTAGTTCGCGCGCCCTCCCCTCCAAGTCGCGCGTGAACGAACCCGCGTCGCGTCCTCCCTCAAGACAACGCGCCACGCACAACAACGCCCCACGTGCGTCCCCTTGCTGGACCGTGTCGAAGGCGTCGGAGAGCAACTGCTCGTCCGCCACCCCCAACACCGCCAACACGTCCTCCAGCGCAACCTGCGCTCCGCTGTAGGTGACCAGTTGCTCAAGCGTCCCCAACGCGTCCCGAAAGCTCCCAGTGGCGGACCTCGCGATCGCCGCCACCGCCTCCGGGGGAATGTCGATCGACTCCGCCCCCGCCGCCCGCTTGAGCACGCTCGCGATCTGCTCCACCGTGGGACGGTGGAAATCGAAGCGATGACAACGGTCCACCACGGTCGCCGGCACCTTCTGGGCCTCGGTGGTGGCGAGCACGAACACCGTGTTCGGTGGGGGCTCCTCAAGCGTCTTCAAAAACGCGTTCCACGCCGCCTGGGAGAGCATGTGGGCCTCATCGAGGATGTACACCTTGTGGCGTCCCGACACCGGCGCGAACACCACGCTCTCGCGCAACTCCCGGATGTCCTCCACCGAGTTGTTCGACGCCGCGTCCATCTCGATCACATCAAGCGAGGTGGCGCTTGCGATCGAGCGGCACGAGTCGCACACCCCACACGGCTCCACCGTCGGTCCGCGCTCGCAGTTCAAACAGGAGGCGAGGATCTTCGCCATCGAGGTCTTCCCCGTCCCCCGCGACCCCACGAACAGATAGGCGTGGTGAACCTGCCCACGTTCCACCGCGTGGCGCAACGTGCGCACCACCGGCTCCTGCCCCACCACGTCAGCGAACGAGCGGGGGCGGTGTTTGCGATAGAGAGACTGTGCGGCGGCCACCGAGCCAGTCTATCCCCGCCCGTGGCTGTCCCCACGGGGGCGTGCGGAGCTGAGAGGAGAGGTCCTCAGATAGCGTGCGCGCCTGTGAAGAGCGCCACCAGACCAACACTCGCGATCGCGGCGGGCGCTGTGCTGCTGTGGTTCATCGCAGGCGTGGGGTTCGTCAACTACGACACCCTCTATGCGCTCGTGTGGGGGCAACAGCTCTCACGCGGGGAACTCCCCCAATACGACCTCCCCATAGCTCCCACCCCCCATCCCCTGATCGAGGCGCTTGGGATTCCGCTCTCCCCGCTCGGAGCGAGCGCCACGACAACGATCACGGTAGCGCTCGCGTTTCTGGCGTTGTCGGCGTGCGGGTGGGTCGTCTACCAACTCACCCGCGCGTGGTTCGGCCGCGCGGCGGGCATCGTGGCGGCACTGGTGCTGCTCACGCGCGTTCCCGTGCTCTCCTATGGGGTGCGCGCCTACGTGGACATCCCCTACATGCTGCTCATACTCTGCGCGCTTCTGGTGGAGACACGCAAACACCGCGCAGGCACCCCCGTGCTCGTGCTACTCGCCCTCGCTGGGCTACTGCGCCCGGAGGCGTGGGCGTTCTCCGGGGTGTACTGGATCTACCTCCTCCTCTCCTCACGCCGATCGTATCCCTCGCGCACGCGCGAGCAACTCGCCTGGCTGGCTTTGCTCGCCGCGGCGGCGCCCATCGTGTGGGTGCTCTCCGACCTACTCATCACAGGCGATGCGATGTGGTCGCTCACGAACACAAAACACACCGCCGCCACCCTCCACCGAGCGACGGGAATTGGGGACGTACCCCAATACATCCCCCGCCGCATCGGCGAGGTGCTACGCCCGGCGGTCCTCGCAGGCGCCGCGCTCGGCGGGGCGCTCTCGCTTGCCTGGCTGCGCGAGCAGGCGGCGCTCGCCGTCGCCGCTGGCGTCACGACGGTGGTGGTGTTCGCGGCGATGGCCACCGCCGGGCTACCCATCGACACGCGCTACGCCTTTCTCACCGGCGCCATCCTGTGCGTGTTCTGTGGCGCGGGGGTGTTCGGTTGGAGCGCGCTCCCCCACGGCGACCGACGACGTACACCGTGGATGGCGGCCGGCGCGGTCGTGCTCCTAGCGTTGATCGTCACCCTCCCAGAACAGGTCAAATCCGCCCACAAAGAGCTCCACAACCTCGCGCGCCAGGAAACCATCCAGGACGACCTGCTCGCGCTCGTCCACAACAAATCCATCTCTCTGAAGTGCGGCCCCGTGGGGGTCCCCAACCACGCCCCCATCCCACTGCTCGCGCTCTACCTGAAAGCGCGACCCTCACTGGTCGTGAGCGCCGAAGCCAAACCCATCGCGACAGGCACGTACGTCGATCCTTCGAGCATTGAGGTCGAACACGCCTACGTGCTCGATCCCCGCGACCCGCACTCCGCCGTTTCTATCCCTCCAGGGTTCACCGCGTCGCAATCGAACCGCTCGTGGCTGCTCTTCGAGCGCTGCCGTTGAAGGCCGCCTTGGCAAGCGGACACCCCCTAACTGGCGGGGGTCCCCATGGCTCGCAAGGTACGCGGCTCCTATCCAAAAAAGGACCGTGCACCCCCCGTCGTTGTCCCCGCCTCCGATCGCCTGATCGCCGCAAAAGACTCCGAATCGGGTGCTCCCGCTGCGCCTGCCGGTAGTCGCTTAAGGCTGCTTCCTTCCGGACCTGACCTGGTTCACAAGCCGACACCGCGCGGGACCCGACCCATCGACGCCCCAAGCGGCGGGACGACCGGAGCGGAACCCCTCGGGGAGGAGTTCAGCCCCGCTAGAGCGGATTGCGGATTCAGGGCGCCGCTACATCCCCGCCTAGCACGGTCCGAGTCGATCGTAGCGCGAACACCCCTCCATGCGTTAGGCTGCCCCACCGTGATGACACCCAAACTATTCAACTCACGCATAACCCTCCCCCTTGCCACGCTCGCCGCCGCCGCGCTCATCGCCGGTTGCGGGTCGAGCAGCGAATCGAGCTCCATCACCGTCGGCAACGAGTCCGACACGAGTTCCGTTCCGCACGTCAAGGGCGAAACCACACCGAAGCCCACCTCCACCACGCCCACTACCGCTGCCGCCAAGACGCCCACCAGCGGGCCTCTCTCCACGCAGCCGAAGGTCACGGTGCCCACCGGCGCCGCGCCCACAACGCTCGTAACGAAGGAACTCATCAAAGGCACCGGCCCCGAAGCCAAGGCCGGCCAGTCGGTAACCGTGAACTACGTCGGCGTGCTCTACAAAGGCGGCAAGGAGTTCGACGCCTCCTGGAAGCGCAATGAACCGTTCGCGTTCACGCTCGGCAAGGGCCAGGTCATCAAGGGTTGGGACCAAGGCGTCGCCGGCATGAAGGTGGGTGGACGGCGGATGCTCATCATCCCCTCCGAACTCGCCTACGGCAAGACCGGCTCGCCCCCTACCATCCCTCCGAACGCGCCGCTCGTGTTCGTGGTGGATCTGCTCGGCGTCTAACCACCGCTGAGCCCGAGGCTCTCAAGCTATAAGGCCCCTCGCGCCGCCCCCGGCGGCGCGAGGAAGAGCCTCGCCCGTATCCACTCCGCAACCTTCGCAAACGCGGAGGTCCGGATCCTCCGCCCCATCCCCCCCTCCATAGCCGCGGTGCTAGGCACCATCGCGGTCCTCGCGGGCTGCGCATCGAGCGGTACCCATGTCTCCAGCCGCCGCGAACTCGCGCTCCAACGCGCCCAGTTCGCGCAGGTGAGCCGGGGGCTACGCCGAGTCGAGGTCTCGGTTCGCCGCGAGGTATCCGCCTCGCGCGCCGCCTGGCCGCTGATCTCAGACGGGCTCACCCCCTCCCTCAACAACACGCTACACGGCGCCGTCACCACCGCAAGCGCCGCCGCCGCCGCGCTCCAAACACCGCCGTTCATGGTTCACGCCCAAGAGCTCACCGGCCCAGCCGCGGGCATCGCCGGGCTATATGAAAGCTACGACCGCCTCGCCGAGCGCGGGTGGCGACTCACCGAAACCACCATCACCGCCATCACTACAGGCACGCCCCAGGTCGCGAGCTTCGCCCGCGCCAACTCCCCCCTCTACATCCACTCCATCTACGACTCCCACTACTCCCTCTCGCTTGTCGGCCAACACCTGCTCGAAGGCTACGCCCAACTCGGCGGCCCCTCCGCGTTTGGCTCCTCGCTCACGCAAGCCCAGGTCGCCTCGCTTGCCTCCGCCTACTCGATCTCCGCTGTCAGGCTCGAACCACGGCCGGGGCCTGGGGCTGAAGAGCGGTAGACCGCCCGCTACGCGGCCACCGGGATCCAGCCCTGTTCACGCAGGCGCTCGCCGGCCAACGCGATCTGACCTGGGACGAACCTTCGCTTGCGCGGGCTCCAAGCGTAGAACGCCCGCACCATCAGATCGCCCTCGCTCGCTCGCTCCTGGGTGGCGACCCAGTGCGCGGTCGCCAGTAGCTCCAGGCCGAACGGCGTCTCGAACCCTTCGACCAGCCGCGCGACCCGGTCGAAGCGCGCGTGCGTGCTCGGATGCTCAGCCAGGTAGGCGTCGGCTCGTTCGGCAGCGCCGGGCAGCACCCGCACCTGCTCGCCGGGGGCGTCGCCGGCTGCGCTGTAGCCGGCGATCAGATGCCCGTTGACGTCCGCCAGCACGTGACGCAGGTTCTCCGCGTAAGGACCATATGGTGCCTTGACGTAGCGCAACCGCAACGGCTCGCCAGCCTGCTGCAGGAAGTACATGAGCTTATGCACCTCGAGCAAGCTAATCGAGGTGTCCATCATCCCCGACAGGTAGCGCCCGATCAGGCCGACCAACGCGGCGCGTCCGGCCGTCATCCTCGGTGCGCGCGTCGCCACCGGCTCAGGCGTAACCCCGCCCGGCTCGTAGAGGATCGCGCGCACCTGTCCCACCTGCGCCAACGCACGCTCGATCAGCGGCCGCACCTGCGCCCAGTCCAGCCCGCCCAGCCCACTGCCAAGCGGCGGGATCGCGATCGACTGGATGTTGCGCGCGCGGATCTCCCGCACCAGCGCATCCATCCCCTCCTCGACGTACTCGATCCGGCTCTTGCCGCGCCAATGACGCTTGGTCGGAAAGTTGATGATCCACCGCGGTGAGTCAGTGCCGGTGTCATAGACGAGCATCCGGCCCGGCTCCACCTCGCGGCGCTTGCACGCCGCCGCGTAGAAGCGGTAGTTGTCCGGGTATGCCTGCTTGAAGTGAAGAGCAACGCCCCGCCCCATCACTCCGACGCAGTTGACGGTGTTGACCAGGGCCTGAGCGTCCGCCCGCAGAATGTCACCCTGCGCGTACTCGATCATGGATCAAAAGTACCAATCGGGGAGGACGTCGACGGGTGGTTTGTGCCGGGACCCGGCAAGCGCCTCCAGGACCCGCTCGCGGACCGTCGCCGAGCGCACGCCGATCCGCTGGATCAGCCCCCACGGCACTTCTCGCCGCACCAGCAACTCGGCTTGCTTGCCCTCTTTGACGGTCGCGTCGCTGAAATCGGTGGCGGCTACAGCCCGCCAGTCCACCTCGGCGAGATCGGCCAGCTCGGCTCTGAACTCTGTGTAGTAGGCACCGGCGTTGGCGAGGCTAAACGCCCACCGCACATCCGTCGCCTGCGCCCACATGACCGTGGCATCCAGATCGGCCTGCAGATGCACGATCGGTCCCTGGCCACCGTGGTAGCTCAGTTCAGGATGGTTGCCCTTGTAAATCAGGTAGAGCATGATCGAGCGTGAGCAGAAGTAGAAAGGAACGTACTCGCCGACCGTGTCGCCGGGATGGCACTTAACCGGCAGCTCCAGCCGCCGCTGCTTGATCGAACTCATTCCGATCACGAGGTTCGGCCCTTGCCTTGCGATCATCTCGGCGTCGGATAAGAGGGCACCGTCTAGCGCAATCGAGGCGAGGTTCTCGACGTGGGTGATGTGATAGATGCCGGTCGGCTGCGGACGCATGCTCATCTGCACTGCTCCAGGCCGACCAATCTACTAACAGCACTGCCGTGGTTCCCGCCAGCCCTTCCCGCGGCGACGACACCCCTATCTTGAGTTTGGGGCCCATGGACCCATTCGTTGGCCTAAACTCCTCCGTATTGGGCCAAAATCAGCCGGTTGGAGCCATCTGACTCAAGCGGGGAATTTGGCTTAGATACAGTAGATTCCCAGCACCAGGACGCGTAGCTCAGTGGGAGAGCGCTCGCTTCACACGCGAGAGGTCGCAGGTTCGAAACCCGCCGCGTCCATAGCCGGATCGCCTTTGTCCAAGCCATCTTGTCTCGATTCAAGGTCGTCCGTCAGACGCCGCAGCGGGCCGGAACAGGCCGCTGGCCCATTCACGAGCCCAGATCAGATCGAATGGGTCCTGGCTTGAGGCCTAAACCTGTGCCGTATTACAATTTCTTTCGATTGTGATACGTTAGCTTCATGCTCACAGTACGACTCGATGATCGACTCGACATGCTCGCCAGGAAGGCGGCGGCTATGGAGGGTGCCTCGGTATCTGAGTTCATGCGCCGAGCGATAGCCGAGCGTGCCGAGCGAGCGCTATCGGGCGACACAACGGGACGCCTCGCGGATGTCATCGGCGCTGTCCACGGTGGCGGCACTCCCGCCGCACGCGACAGCGGCCAAGCGTTCACCGAGCTGCTCGCAGAGCGACACAAGCGCACCTAACCGCGGTCAGTCAACGGACGATGCTGACCGACGCCGGGCCGCTCATCGCGCTCATCGACGCCGACGAGCCCGACCACGAGCGCTGCCGTGCCGCCCTCGAGACGATCCGTCTGCCGCTACTCACCACATGGCCCGCGTTCACCGAGGCGATGTACCTGCTCGCCCGCACCGGAGGGACCCGCGGACAAGACGCCCTGTGGCGGCTCACACTGCGCGGCGACCTCCAGATCGTCTCTCCGTCGGCACCCACCATCCAGCGCACCGCCGCGCTGATGGAGAAGTATGCCGACCGGCCGATGGACCTCGCCGACGCCAGTCTGGTTGCGCTCGCCGAGGAACGCGACCTCACACGCATCTTCACACTCGACGCCGACTTCCACATCTACCGGATCAAGGGACGACGACGGTTCGAAGTCATACCCGAGTAGAGCCCGCGCGCCACAGCACTCACCACCCCCTCCACGGCTACAACCTCGCAGAGGGCCGCGCGAGCGTGGGTGCTCGATGGCCTCAAGCGAAATAGAACACGATGCCTAGGACCGTGTAGAGCGCTATCAGCTGGAAGCCCTCGAACCAGGTCGACTCGCCGTCCGAGAGCAGCACAGGCACGATCAGCGCGACCGACAGTAGCGCCGCCAGCTCGTATCCGTTGAATACCATCGCCATCGGCGACGGTCCCACCACGAACGACAACAACACAAGCACAGGCGCCACGAACAGCCCCACCTGTGCGCTGGAGCCGATCGCGATGTTGACCGCGAGATCCATCTTGTCCTTGACCGCCGCCACCACCGCGACGTAGTGCTCCGCGGCGTTCCCCACCACCGCGACCACGAAGGCGCCAACAAAGAACTGCGAAAGGCCGATGTCTCTTGAGGCGTGCTCGATCGATCCCACGAGAAGATCGCTCATGACCGCCACCGCCAACCCAGCGACCGCCAACGTGCCTACCGACCTGCGCAGCGGCCAAGCACTCTCCAACTCGTCCTCCGCCTGCACCGGGTTGAAGAGGTCGCGGTGAGTACGCAACGAGAACACCAACCCAGCGACATACGTCGCTATGAGGATCAACGCAACCGCCAGCGACACATGGTTCAGGTCGGACCCGAAGACATGACGAATCCCGCCGACGCCCGGGAGATCCCCGTGCCGCGAGAGCTGTAGCACCGCCGGCAAGGCGAGTGCAACGACACTCACCAACAGCATTCCAGACTGGGTCTGCGCCGCGGTCCGATCAAAGGTCTGTCGGGTACGCCTCCACCCGCCCGCGAGCATCGCCGCCCCGAGCACGAGAAGCGCGTTACCCACAACCGACCCCACGATCGAAGCCTTAACCACCTCGTGCAACCCATCCGCCAGCGCGAAGATCGCGATGATCAGCTCGGGCGCATTACCGAACGTGACGTTCACCAACCCCCCGATGCCGGGGCCCGCCCGCGCGGCGAGATGCTCGGTCGCCTCCCCCATCAACGCCGCCATTGGCACAACACCAACAGCGGAGGCCGCAAAGATCAGCGAAGGCGACGCATCCGTCAGCCGCAGCACGAGCGCAACGGGAATAAACACACCCATCCAATACACCGGCCGCATCAAGACGAACATGCTACGGGCCGACCCCTCAGAACAAACACGTCCTCGTATGCCTCCCCACAGTTACTCGGCGCAGGCTCCGGGATCCATCCCGGCGCCTGCGCCGCGAGACCGAACTCGTGCGCTCGTGCCTACCACGGCGTCCCACACGCGAGGTGGGGAGACAGGGTCACCGCTTTTGGCTCCCCAACCGGCGCTTAGACGCTCTGCCGCCGGCCGGTCGAGTCGCATCCGATCGCGTCCTTGAATCCTCGCTTCCGACGATCCTCCTCACCATGAGGTCAAGACCCCATCTTCGTGGGTTAGCCCATAGGAGCGCGCTAGCGTGACATGCGGTGCAGAGTTCAAGCCCACAAGCCGGTATCTCAAGCGCCGTCGATCTAAGCGAGCGTGTCCCCCCAATGGACATGCCTGCGGGCGAACCAACGCTTTCCTCCAACCAAGCCCCCACCCCCACGGCCGGACGCTACGTACCCCTCTTCTGGCGTGTCCTTGCGCTCAACGCCGCCGTCGTCACCACCATGGCGGTCGCCATCGCCGTCGTACTCCCCGCCCCCTTCGCCCACATCGCCGCCGACGACGCGATCATCCTGGCTATCACGCTGCTCGTCACGCTGGTTGCAAACAGCTTGTTGCTGCGTGGCGCGCTCGCCCCCCTCACCCGCCTCCCTTCGCTGCTTCGACGCGTAGACCCACTTCAGTCGGGTGAGCGCCTGCAAGTCCCGGGTGCTCCATCTGAGGCCGCGGAGCTGGCTCAGGCCTACAACCAGATGCTAGATCGGCTGGAGAGCGAGCGGCTACAGAGCACACGACGAGCGTTGTCCGCCCAAGAGGGCGAGCGGCTACGGGTCGCCCAAGAACTCCACGACGAGGTCGGACAAGCCCTCACCGGGATACTGCTCGGCCTCTCCCGCGTCACCCACGAAGCTCCACCCGAGCTCGCCACCCCACTCAAACAGATGCTCGAGACCACCCGCTCCAGTATCGACGACGTTCGCCGCATCGCCCAACGGTTGCGACCAGAGCCGCTCGAGCACCTCGGCCTCACAGGGGCCCTCCTCTCCCTCTCGCGCCGTTTGGGCGAGCCATCGGACCTACACATCAACTGCCACGTCCCCACCGACCTCACCCCCCAGTCGCCGGAGCGCGAGCTCGTCATCTACCGCGTCGCCCAGGAGGCCACCACCAACGCCATCCGCCACGCCCACCCCACCACCATCGACGTCACGCTGCACGCGAACCACCACCGTCTCACACTGATCGTCCGCGACGACGGACGCGGCATCCGCGCCGCACGCCGTGAGGGCGGCGGCATCCGCGGCATGCGTGAGCGCGCCAGTCTTGTCGGCGGCGCCCTACATGTAGAGAGCGCCCCCAGCTCCGGCACGGAGGTACGCCTGGAGATCCCACTCAACGACTCCACCCCATGACCTCGCTGAAGACCAACATCCTGCTCGCCGACGACCACGCCGTGGTACGACAGGGTCTGCGACTCGTGCTCGAGAACGAGCCCGACCTCGTCGTCTGCGCCGAGGCGGGGGATGGCATCGAAGCCATTCAAATGGCCCTCCTCCACCACGAGCTCGACCTCGCAATCCTCGACATCTCGATGCCCCGCATGACCGGCCTACAAGCCGCCCGCGAGATCCACCGCCAACGCCCCTCCCTAAAGATCCTGATGCTCTCCATGCACGACAACGAGCAGTTCCTCCATGAATCCCTCCAAGCCGGCGCCGGTGGATACGTGCTCAAGTCGCTCGCCGACCGCGACCTCGTGCGCGCCTGCCGCGCCGCCGTCCGCGGCGAACCGTTCCTCTACCCCGGCGCCGTCACCGACACCATCCGCCGCTACCTCGCCAAACCCACTAACGACCAACCCGATCCCCTCACCCCACGCGAGCTGCAAGTCATCAAGCTCGTCGCCGAGGGTCACAACAACCATCAGATAGCCGACGCCCTCATCATCAGCGAGAAGACCGTCGAGCGCCACCGCGCCAACATGCTCGAGAAGCTCGGCATGCGCGACCGCGTCGAACTCACCCGCTATGCGATTCGCCGGGGGCTTGTGGAGCCGTGACGCTCCTCCGAGGTTCCTGAAGCTTTCACCAGATCGGTTCAGGCAGGCCAATAGCGCTTGCTTTCTCTAACAACCTTACGCGCGTTGACTAGGCCCGGAACAACTCTGTAGAGGTAGCTCACGTATACACCCATCGCCTCCGCCAACTCAGGCAGGGTGATTCCGGGCTGCTGTGTGATTGCCGCTAGCGCTTGTGCACGTCGCTTGCCACTTCCCACAGGCCGCCTTACCGGACAACGGGTGCCGCGAGCCAGTTCGTGGGTAGCCGACCCCAGCCCAGAAGCACCAGCAGGTCTCTCGCCATGTCGATACTCGCGGCCGCGTGCAGATGCTGTCCGCCCACTCTCCAACGCTTCCCTCGCAGCCACAAGCAGATCGTATTCGGCAACCAGCGGCTTCAACTCATCCCGGCGCTGGTTCACCTCCAACGTAATGGTGTCGAGTAGGTCAGTCACCGTTATACCTCGCCGTCCTAACTCTTGTCCTGTTTCTCGATGGGGTGCCCGATCCGAGGGCCTTGGCCTGCACGCGCTAAATCCGCTCGGCCGCGCCCTTGACGTGTTTTGCGTAGAGCCTGGTCATTTGCTTGATCGTGTAGTGCCCTGGGGGAGCCGTGACGCTGATGGCGAGTGGCCGTGAGCGGCCGGGGTGGGGAATAGCGGCCGCTATCGAGTACACACCGGCGGCTTGCTCGTCGTGGCATGTGGCGAAGCCGTTCGCACGGATGCGCGCCAGCTCGGCTACGAGGTCACGCTTTCGGACGATCGTGTTTGGCCCTTCGCGCTTCAGCGTTAGTTCTGCGAGCACCTCTCGTTGCTCTGGCTCGCTGAGGCTCGCAAGCAGGGCCTTGCCGATTGCGGTGCAGTGAACCGGGACGTGAGCGCCGAGCCGGAGGTCCAAGTCTACTTCGTACTGTCCGCTCCCGTGGGCGAAGAGACGATGGATGTAGGTCGCGCGGGTTCCCTCGAACGCCGCCATGCTCACGGTGTGACCCGTTTGGTCGCGGAGGTCTTCCAAGATGGTCCTTGCCGCAGGCGTCTCTGCGCGGAGCGCCTCGATCGCACTCATCCCCGGCCTGAGCGCTCCGTTGGAGAGGCGGTAGCGGCGTTTTCCATCCTGCTCCAGATAACCCATCACCACGAGGGTGGACGCATAACGGTGAGTCGTCGAGCGGCTTAGCTCGATTAGATCCGCGAGTTCCGCAATCCCGAGCACGGGCGTGTCAGCCGTGAAGCACTCAAGGAGCGCAACACCGTGTTCGACCGAATACGAGTAGCGCGGGTCGGCTGGACGGCCATGAACCCGAGCCCTAGGCACGTCCGCGACTGCCATTCCCGCAGCGTCCGCGCGCCTTCTCTGGGCGTGCTCGTGTGCCCTCGGGCGCCGTCTTGAATGGTCGGCGGGCCAGATCGTCGGCCACTTTGTTGCGCACACCCTCGACCAGCAGGAGCGTCCACTCGGGATGACGCGACAGCAGCAGCTTTACTCGACTACGCAAAGGCTCGTACTGTCCGTTAGACCCGCACTGCAGACCTGCGACTGTCTGAGAATCGGTGCGGAAGGCGATCCGCCCAGCCGAGCATCTTCTCGGCGTCGCCCATAGCCATGAGCAGCGCCAGATACTCGGCCTCGTGGTTATCTCGGCACTCCACAAGCTCTGTCCGTATGCCGAGGGCTCCCTCGTATGCCAAGCCCGCGCGACCGTCTCGCCAAGACGCATCCGTGTTGACGTACGCCGGTTTCGCCGCTTTACGCGCACGACGATTCGCGAGTACCACCTCGCGGCGCGCAGACAGCACGCGAGGCTCCAAGGGAATGGGGGCAACGTCTGGGCTCTCGTCCGTGTCGGACGGTCGATCCCCTGGATCTATGCCTCTTCCTACCGGTGTTAGCTGGACGCGGGCGAAGCCTGGTGATGGGCAACGATGAACGTCACTGCGACCGTGATCGCCGCGCCGATGCGTCTCTGGCACCATCATCGCCAGTAACGATGACGGCCGTACTCAGATTTGAATAGGGAGACCTCCCTACCTTTCGCGCGGTGAACAGGCGCACTCGGGTTCTATCTCTTAGTGGTGACGCGCACGGAGTATTACGCGAGCGCCGGCATGGGGAGTGACGATCACGCTGCGCCAGCGTGGTCGCTCCATGTGTTTGCTTGCGGGCTGGACGGTCCGCGCGGAGAGCACTGTGCGCAAGATGGTCTTCATCTCAAACATTGCCAGGTGCAGGCCAGGACAGCGCTTGCGCCCCCCGCCCCAGGGGATCCAAGTGTGCGGGTCCGGCGGCGATTCGAGGAATCGCTCGGGTCGAAAGATGTAGGGGTCAGGGTAGATCGCCGGGTCGTGGTGCAGCAGGTAGATACAGGCGAGAAGGTGGGCAGGCGGGCGGTGGATATAGCTGCCGATTTCGATCGGCTTGGCGACCGCGCGAGGGATCGCGAACAAGAACACGCAGCGGTGGCGCAGAACCTCTTGGATCGTGGCCGTCATGTACTCGTCGCTCGGACCGGCGTCGATCTCCGCATGGAGGCGGTCGCGTACGTTCGGGTTGTGCGCGAGCAACTGAAAAGCCCAGGCGAGCTGAGCGGCGGTTGTCTCATGACCGGCGAGGATTACCGACATCGCGTTGTCCCGTACCTGCCCCGGCGATTGTTGCGAGCCATCAGTGTTGCGTAGCGTCGTCAGCTCCTCGAGCAGGCCGCCTGAAACTTGCGGGGTCTGACCGGTTTCGTCGATCAGTTCGGCCAACAGTTCGTCAACTCGTGCTCTAGCTTGTAGGAATCTGTTCCACGTAGCTCTACCGGGTCCGTGGCGTAGATGGGGCTCGACCAACACGGGACTGGCCGTCACTTGCAACATCTCAAGTACACGATCTCGCAGTGTCCGCGTGGCGTCATCTAGCTGTCCTGTAAAACCGGTGAGCGTTCGCAGCACCACATCCAGGGTGAGCACTCTCAACCGCGGGTGTAGCGCCACTGCCGTGTCGGTTGGCCATGCGGAGACGGCGCGCTCGGCTGCCTCGACGATCACATTCGCGTGCCGTTCGACCATTTGCGCGTGAAAAGCCGCGAGAACCTTCTTGCGCCCGATACGGTGCTCTGCGCCGTCTGAGAGCATGAATGACCGCTCGCCGACGATAGGTGACACGTTGGCACCACCTTCACCTGCTCGCAGCACATCATCCGGGGCGGCCATAAGGGAGCGGATCTCCCGTGGTTCGCTAAGGAAGATCAATGGCGGGTGACTGG
Organism: uncultured Solirubrobacterales bacterium; assembly: GCA_963695305.1. GTDB lineage: Bacteria > Actinomycetota > Thermoleophilia > Solirubrobacterales > Solirubrobacteraceae > Palsa-744. The sequence goes on from OY968774.1 coordinate 60,330, forward strand.
TCGCCTTCAGCGTAAATATTGAGCCGTACCAATTCCGGCAGTGATGTAGGTACTGAAATGGGGCGCTCCAGAACATGAATGTCTGGATCGGCGCCGGTAGCGGCACCGTGCCCGGCAGCGATGTTTTGGCAACCTTCGCATGCGCTCGCACAGCGTCCCGCTCGTTAGGTGGCGCCCGGTGTGCGCGTTTTTGATCATGTGCGCGCCACGCGCGCGCGGCGGGCATCAATAGCCGTGTGAAAGAGCCGGCTCCGACGGCAATCTGCCTGGTGCTTGCCGGTGCTTGCGGGTCACCGTGGGCGCCAGCGGAGAGATACATCGCCGTCATGCTCGCCGCCATGAGCAGATGCCGGCGCCCCTTCTGCAGGCCCCGCAGTCCAGCAAGCGTTCGGACGAGGACCTCGCGCAGACGTTCACACATGACCTGCTGGTCTTCGTAGTGCGCTATGTAACTGTGATTGCCGGTGCGCTGATCATCGGCCGCGTCCACGTGACTGTCGAGCATCGCGATAGCGAGGGCCATCCAGGGGTTGTAAGCGGTATGAACCTGTGCCACCTGCAGCATGTCCTGTGCCGGTTCGGCCGCGAGGGAGAGCAGTGGGTGTGGCAAAAACGCGCTCGCGGCTGCAGTTATCTCGAACCATCGCAGCGAGTGGTCTCTGGGGCTCCGTTGTTCGGCCCAGGTCTTCAGTTCGCGCTCGCGCCGCCGCTTCTCTGGCAGGTGGTTAATACCTTGAAGCGAGCATTGCCGTACACCCTCTAGGACCAGTGGGCGAATATCGCGGTAGGAAGGGAGTGCCCGGCAGCATCGTTGGCAGGTGCCGACGAGCTCGTACAGGTAGCCGCCGTCGTCGCTCCAGGGATTGTGCCGGTAGTGGTCGGATATCGACACATCGGGATCGAGTGCCTCGACCAGCGCGCTATGCAGACAGACGCCATTCTTGCTTCCCGCAAACGCAGCTCGCTCACTGACGTTGTCAAGGTAATCCCAAAGTGTCTGATAGGCGACGAGCAGTGTCAGGAGCTGAGGCTCCCTGCGCTTGGGCAGAATGCAAAAAAGCGCAGCGCCCAGCGTGTTCTCGCGCTTGACGGTGAGTGAACTTAGGGCGTCTTCCCTTAGGCGCTCATCCGGTATGCGACTAGCGCGCTCATGCCAGTGCTCAAGCTCCCGTGACGCGGCCGGCCAAATCCATGTAAACGCACGGCCCATAGCCCACGCGAGCACCCACAACTGCCGTGGTGAGACGGGGGCGGGATCTTGGTGTCGGCCGGTAACGTATCTGCCGAACTTATAGAACGGTGATCCAAAGATACAAATGCTAGGTCCGGCGATGTCGCACGAGGCCGCGGCGACTGGCAGTGCCTTTCCCACCGGTACTGCATCCGGTCGACGGCTAGGGGCGCGGGGCTACGTTTGCGACCCGATAGCCGGGGATGGCGATGATCGCCGCTCCCGCTACGGTCACGAGCAGGAAGCTACCGATCGCCAGCATCGCGCGCGAGGAGAAAATGACCGGCATCCCGGTGACGGAGAGCAGCGCGTGGCTCAACAGCAACTGTCCGTAGATGCCAAAGACCGCTCCCAACAAACACCCCACGACAAGCAGCGATACCGACTCGCAGACGAGGGCCGTCCAGAGCACCCCTGTGGCGTACCCCTGCACCTTAAGTCGGGCAAAGCGGCGGCGGCGCTGCCAGATCATCGCGCACATCGCAGTAACCGTCGCAAGCAATCCCGCGAGCAGCACAAGCGTCGATATCTGACTGAGCCGTCCCAGACCTTGACGGCTTGCCGTCCTCTGCAGATCGTTGCGCTGCTGAGAGGTTTCGACGGTCAATCCGCTTACCGACCCGAGCGCCCTCTGTATCTCGCTGCGGACAACCGCAGCGGTATAGCCAGAGGCGATGCTGACCTCATATGCGCTTGGGTCGTTGCTGCCCCATGCGCGAGCATAATCCGCCGGGTTGAGGATCACCGCGCCTGGTGGCCATCCAAGGTTCGTGCTCAAGGCGGCGATCTTCAATGTGATGGGCTGCGGAGCCGGGAGCGTGAACGATTGCCCCACATGGAGATGGTTCTGCTGTGCAAGGGCTTGAGAGACGACCGCCGAGCCGCGACCTCGTAGTGCGGCGGCGGCGGCCGTGGCCTTGCCGTCGACTACCTGCCGTGCCGGGACCGGAGTCGCGTCCGTCGGCGGCGCAAGCACCCATACTCGGCGAGTGCCGTATTCCAGCAAGCTCGCACGGTAGAGACCGACTGACTTTACGCCCGGAAGAGCGCGCAGCTTCGGCAGGACCGACGAGTGGAACGAGTTGGTGGCCAACAGGTTTTGGGAACCGAACGGGAGAACCCACAAGCTGCTCGCGCTCGTGACTTCGTGAAAAAGACGATCGAGACCACTCTGCAGGTCTCGGTGAGATCCCTGAATGGTGACGCTGCCAAACACCGCCACCGCACCTGTAGCCGCGATCGCAAGCGAACGGGCTCGGCTCCCCCGCTCGCGCAACTGGATGACCGCCAGACGATTGGCGCCGGCGAACACCGCCTCGGGTAGCCGGTCCACGATCACCAAGAAGCCATCGAGCAACGGCGGCAACAGACAGAGGAGCGCGAGGATCAACAAGGAGATGCCAAGCACCGCCGACTGAGGCGCTGCGATGAGAATGGCGGTTGTGCCGCCAAGGCACACAAAGCCCGCGATCGTCAACGAAGATGTCAGTGCTGCCGAAGTCCGCCGCGCCTGGGTAGAGTCGGTTCTACGCGTTCGCGTCCAGATGTCGCGCAGAGGGGTGAGCACACCTATCGAGGCTGCGAGCATACCTCCCGCGACAGCGACGAGGACGCTCTCCGAGGTCACGATCCGGCGTGAACCGACCGGGAAGCCGAAGGAGAGGTATCCGGTGTTGGAGTGAAAGACGGTTACCGAGAGCAACTCGCCAAGCGCCAGACCCAACAACGATGCAAGAACGCCGAGCACGAGCGCGTCGAAAAGAAGCGCCTGCACAGTGTGCAGCCGTGTCGCGCCGTTGCGACGTAGTTCCCGCACGAGGCCCTGGCGGAGGTGCACCGTCAACAACATCGAGCTGTAGGCGAACATGAAACCGACGAGCGCACATATCGCCGCAAACGTGCTCGTGGACTGGTTGATGGGACCTGCGGCCTGATTAAAAACCTTGGAGTCGAAATTCGCCGGCTCCACGTTGATGTGGCCGTCCGCAAGGCCTAGCAGGGCTGCCTCAACCTGCTTGTCCTTACCGGGTTGCGGCTGTACCAAGATGCGACTGACCCTGCCAGGCATTCCGCTCAGCTTTTGCGCGTATCGCAACGGTGCGACGGCAATTGGGCTACCGGCGAGCGCGCCGATCTGACTACTCGACAATTCGGTGGCGACCAGGCTTTCCACAAGTGTCGCCCCAATCTGCAGATGGACGGTTTCCAGAGGCCCGGCACCGGTCGCTTCAGCTACCGAGACAGGCAGCCCGAGCGCTTCCTGGTGAGCGAGCTGATTGGCACTGAAGGGCACGAGCAGAGGGGTCGCAAGGCGCATCATGCGCGGTTCTACCCCTACGAGATCGACGTTCTCGCGGCCTGCGGGACCGATCAAGCCGACGCGTTGCTCAAGTAGCGGTACCGCGGTCCGCACCCCTCGCAGATGCTGGACTTGAACGAGCACCAGTTCACTGAAACCGTGGGAATCGCGTGCCTGGAGCTGAAGCTTCGCTTTACCGACAACGCTGCTCGTGAGCTGAGCAACAGAGCCGTCGAGGCTCGTGCTGGCTACCTGCGAGGCGAACAGCAGGGCGATACCAACCGCTATACCGAGGATCGCGAAGATCTCCTGAACAAGCACTACACGCGCTTTCAGGCGCACCAAATAAAGGTGGGCAACATTAGAAAGCCGCGTCATCACCTGCCTACCTCTTCGGCGCAAATCTGGGCGAACGGGGCTTCAGGCAGGTAGTCCGCGATGCGCCCATCGCGTAGCGCGAGCACGCGGTCGGCGAACGCTGTCGCCTGCGGGTCGTGGGTGACGAGGAGCACAGCCGTGCGCTGCTCACGGCACATCCCGGAGAGCAGCTCGAGAACCTCGCGGCCACGACGCGTATCCAGATTCCCAGTCGGCTCGTCCGCAAGCACCAGCTTCGGTTCCGTTGAAAGGGCGCGCGCGATCATCACCCTCTGGCGCTCGCCCATCGAGAGCTGGTCAGCACGGTGGCGCAAACGCTCGCCCAAGCCCAAGCGCTCCAGAAGCGGGTGCACTCTCCGTTCGGCCTTGCGCGTGTTTTCGATCATCCACAACTTCAACGCGGCGTTTTGAACCACGTTGCCGCCGGGCAGAAGATCAACTGTTTGGTCGACAAACCCAAGGTCTCGCAACCTGTAACGAGACTGCTCTGCGTCCGATAACGCCGCGAGATCTTGTCCGTCCACCGCGACGCTGCCGGCGTCAGGGCTCATGAGCGCCGCTATCAACGTCAGCAGCGTCGTCTTGCCGGACCCGCTCGGCCCATACAGCGCCACCAGTTCCCCCGCCGCGATTGACAGCGACAGGCCGTCCACCGCCCGCACTGGCTCCCCGTCACCGACGTGATAGTGCTTTACAAGATCGCGGACCTCCAGCATCACGAGGAGGCGCGCCGCGACGGCTCACCGGGGAAATCGATCACGTTCTCATCAGGACCCCGACCCATCGAGCGGGACTGAACCAGCTCGCCACCCGAGAGCGAAGCGACCCGGTCGAACCATGTCGTCGCGTCGGCATCTGAGACGCTCATCAGCACCGCCAAGCGATCCTCGTGCGCAATCGACCGCAGCAAGCGCCCAATCCGCTCGGTCGCGTCGATCCCAAGCGTCGCCGTCAAATCGTCCACCAACAGCAGCTCCGGCCGACGCACTATCGCTTGGGCGATCGCGGCAAGCGCCCGCTCGGAATCGGCAAGACTCATCCACGGCTGATCTGAGCACTCCGCTACGCCAACTCGCTCCAACACACTGCGCGCCCGTGCGTAAGCATCCTTCCTGCTGTGCGTCGCAAGCAACGGGATGGCGACATGCGCAAGCACCGGCAAATCGATGTCGGGGCCAATCGGCTCCGCAAAGCCGATCTTCTCTTTCAGCAGCACCGAGCGACATCTGTCGGACAGGCGACACAGGTCCTCGCCTTTGAACAACACCTCACCGCGGGCCGGCTGGTCCATCCCGGCAGCGACACGCAACAGCGTCGTCTTACCTTGAGCGCGCTGCGCCAGCACCGCCACGAGTTCGCCGACATCGATGTCGAGCGAGACCTCCGAGAGAACCGGAACCACATGGCGCCGCCCGCGCGGAAAGCTCAACGAGACATTCCGCAACGAGAGCAACACACCCATCACCAGAGCCGCCGAATCACCGTCCGAGAATGAGACTCCAGCCGGTAACGATCGCACTCACCTTCCAAGAACATGCGGACCTTCTGCAACCACTTGATCCTGCTTTCCCACCAAGCCTGATCACCGGTGCTGACGACGTAGCTCATTCGCACACGGAAGTTGTCGGGGTCCTCGTCACGCCTATGAGACCGCAAGCGCCAGTTCAAACCCTCCAGCGTGCCCGTGCACACAACCTCCGCCTCGCGAACCACCTCCACCATGCGCGGCAGGTCACCCGGGCGGCACAGTGCGATCTTGGCGTGAAGTTCCTCACGCACGGGCGGCGTCGAGACAGAAGCCCACATCCACTCAGTGAAGTGATCGATACCGGTCTTGGTCGCCTCGTAAACGGTAGTTCGACCGCGAATGCCCCGGCCCGCGGCCACTCTGACATCGGCACCGCCCGCGGCGCGCACGTACCCCCGCTCGCGGAGGCGTCCCATTGCGTGCCTCGCCGTACCCTCGCTATAGCTCGCCGAACCAAATCGCTCGGCCAATCGGCGATCGAGCTGGTAGCAGTTCGACGGCTGCTCAACCACGAGACCCAGAACGATCTCCCGACCGAACCCATCCGCCCCTCTCGCGACCTGTGCCATAGGCGCGAATCGTATTGCAAGTAAGTTCCACGGGCGAAACGATTCCCACTGTCAGATGACAGCAGACACCGTCGTAAGCAACTCACAACTGAGCCGCTAGCCACTTTGCGGTCAGAAACAAGACGGCTTGAAACTTGTCGTCGCCGAAGCGCGGTCACCGACTAGTAGGTGTACACCGCAAACTCGACTGCGAACGCTCAACCTTTTCGGACACCAACCGGGTTAAGCATCCGGATGGCCAAATCAAGCCGACAGGAAACGAGGTAGTGGACCTCTTGCGAACGGGACGCGCGCAAGCCGAATTCGAGAGCTACGTGGCGACCCAGAGCGAGCGGCTGTTGCGCACCGCCTACCTCATCACATGGGATCTCACCGAGGCAGAGGACCTGACACAGGAGTGTCTGCTGCGCATTGCCCGACGCTGGCCGAAGGTCAGGCGGATGTCCCACCCCGAGGCCTATGCGCGGCGCATCCTCGTGAACCTCGCTATCGACGGAGCACGCGGGCGCGGGCGGCGTAGCGTCGAGCTTGGCCTCAACGACGCATCGCTTGAGCACCACGATTCTCTCGCGATCCAACACATCGCCGCGATCGAAGATCGCCATGAGTTGGCGACCGCGCTAGGAGCGCTTCCCCAACGGCAGCGTCTGATTCTCGTGTTGCGCTACTTCGCCGACCTCTCCGAGGAGCAAACCGCACGGGCGGTCGGCTGCTCGCTTGGGACCGTCAAGAGCACTTCCTCTCGCGCTCTCGCCCGCCTGCGCGAGTCGATGGACGTTGAACCGAACGACACGGGCCGATCGGGTTCGCCGACCCCGCGAACGACACACACCGCGACCGCCAAGGAGCCCACATGACCGAGCCACTCGAGTCTCAGCTACGAGAGCTCTTCGCCCAGCAAGCCGACGGTGTTCCCTGGGCGGCGCTAGTGCGAGTGCGCCACGGCGACTATAAGCCGCGCTCTTCTCTGCAGCGGTCCAGCGTCACCCTCGGAAGCTTGGTCGTAATGGCGGCGATCGCCGCCATTACGCTGTCGCTCGCCGGGCTTGGCGCCAGTACACAACGGGCCTTCGCCGGATGGACCGCGGCGCCCACTTCGCCCACGACCGGACAGATCGTCCGCGCGGTAACTGCGTGCAAGGCTGACCTCACGACCCTTGCGGCGCGGGACGGCCGGTGGCAGACCGTCATCACCGACACCCGCGGCCCCTACACGATCGTGCTGCTCGCCGACGCCAAGGGCCACGCCCACTGTCTCAGCGGACCGGAAGCTGTCCCTCGTCCGGCGATCAGCGGGGGCGAGGGTTCCTCGATCGGCACCCGTTTCGTGGCGCCCGCCGGGAAGATCAGCGTCGGCTCATGGGGGTTCTCGCGAGCCGGCGACGAACACCCCTACATGGACATATCCGGCCATGCCGGCGCGGGCGTGAGCGCCATCACGTTCGTACTCACCGACGGCACACATGTCGTTGCGAGCCTCGCCCACGGTTGGTTCCTGGCGTGGTGGCCCGGCACACGACGTGCGCTCTCAGCTCGAGTCACAGCCGCAGGCAAGACCACAACGTTGCGTCTTCACGATCCGATGCGCTCACTCTCGTCGGCGAGACGTTAGTCCTACAGCATCGCGCCTCAGCGCGACCAGGCGCCTATCAGCGCCAACAGTTCAGGGGCGACCCACCAGCGACGCGGACGGCCCAGTGCCCGCCCTGCGCCGGTGAACGGCTCAAGAATCCCGTGCTCTTGAAGGGTGTCCAACGCCGCACGCGCAGTACGCCCACTCACATCCAACTCACTTGCGACGATCTCACCGCCAAGAACGGGGTGTGCCGGGAGCAGGGCCAACACGCGGTGCGCAACGGCATCGGAGCGCACGTCGACAATACGCTCGCGCCACCGTGCGGTGAGTGTCGTGACCGCGTCCACGAGGTTCGTGGTTGCGTCTCCAGAGCCTTCCACTATCTCTGCAAACCATGCCACCCACGGATCTACCTGCCCGAAGCGGAATAGAGTTAGACCGGACAGGTAGCCACCCCGGTCCGTCGCGATCCGCACGCTCACCGGGGGTGGCGCGACAAGATTCAGGCGGCGGGTGAGAATCCAAGAGATCAAGATTCGTCCGACGCGCCCGTTGCCGTCGGCATAGGGATGGATCAGCTCGAACTGAGCGTGAGCCACAGCAGCCTGCGTCACCGGGTCCATGTCTCTGCGGTTGGCGAAGGTGATCAGGTCGGCCATCAGATCCACTATCAGCTCCGGGGGCGGGACAACCGCTGCGGCATCAAGCGGGCTCGTCCCGCCAATCCACCCTGGGAGATCCCGCCACGCGCCAAGCTGGTGCTCAGGCAAGTGGCTCGCACCTGTCATGAGACGACGGTGCAAGCGGTGGAGGACCTTGACGTCGAGCAGCTCCTTGCGCGCCTCCTCGACCGCGGAGAGCGTCGCCGCCGCGTTGTCCGCGATCCACGCGGCGCTCTCCCCCACGGTCGGATCCAGCTCGGCGGCCGCCACCTGCGCGAGCGGAGCCCGCACGCCCTCCACGTACGACGATGCCACCCCCTCGGCACGCAGCAGCAATCGTGCAAGCGCACCCCAGTCCTCGGGCAGAGAATCGCTGCCTCGACGGGCTGCCGCTGCAGCTCGCTCGGTGCGCCTTGACGTCGGCTCGCTCAGCGCAAGGTCGCGCTCGACCAGCGGATCGGGAACCCACGCGAGAACCTCCCGACCCCTCCATTCGATCGCCTGCTCGTGCCCTGACATCGTTCCTTCCACAACTGGTGGTGTTTTGGAAGGTTAGCGGCTTAGTGCTCCAAAACTAGGCGGAAGGCGAGATAAGTAGGACAGGATGTCTATATGCCTACCTTCGCCCAACGCGCTACTCAAGACTGCGCCGCGGCATCGCCAAGGCGGTCGTCCCCCCAGAACAGCTCTCCCCCGACGGCGACGGTGGGCACGCCGAATACCCCGAGGTCGTGTGCCGCGTCGGTCGCCTCTCGTAGCGCGAGCTTGATCTCCGGATCGCTTGTCGCCTCCTCGATCTCTCGCGGATCGAGGCCGGCGCCGCGAGCCACCTCGAAGACTCGCTCGGGAACGCTGAGGTCGTGACCCTTCTGGAACGCGCCGCGGAACGCTTGGAGCGCAAACTCGCGGCCGACGCCCTTCATGTCTGCAAAGATCGCCGCACGCATAGCCATCAGGTAGTTGCCTGGCCACGGCTCGGGCCAGCGCACCGGCGGCAGACCGTAGGCGAGCGCCCGTCGCTCGACCTCCGCCATCCCGCTCTGGCGGCGCTCGGGATCACCCATCGCCCACGAGGATCTCCCAGTGACCTTGAAGATGGCGCCGAGCGATACCGGCTGCCAGCGAATCGGCTCGGGCAGGACATCATGTATCCGCTCGGCCGCGAGATACGCATACGGCGAGCCAAGATCGAAGTAGAAGGCCGCTTTCGGCATACTGTCCTCCGTAGCAATATAATGAACGTTTCGTTCAATATACCGTACACGAAAGGGATCGGAATCCGGGCACAACTCGCATCGAACCTGCGCAGGCTGCGCATCGCGCGCCACATGTCGCTCTCCGAGCTCGCGCGTGCCACGTCAGTGAGCAAGGCGACGCTCTCCGGCATCGAGCACACGCGCGCTAACCCCACCATCGACACCCTCGCCGCGCTTGCCGACGCGCTTCGTGTCTCGATCGCAGAGCTTCTACAGGAGCCAGAGACGAGCGAGATCCACATCGTCCGCGCGAGTCAAAGCGATCCCCCAGAGCGCGACGGCTCGGACCGACACTTGGTGGACGCGTTCGAGCTGGATGGCAAGGTCGAACTCTCAAAGTTGACCCTCCCCGCTCACCACTCGCAGGAGGAAAAGCCACGGCCGGCCGGCTCACGAACACACATACTCGTCCTACAAGGCAACCTCATCGCAGGCCCCGTCGATCGCATCAGCGAGCTGGCCCGCGGCGATTACGCGTCATTCCCGGCCGACGTGCCGCAGGTATACGAGGCCACCCGCACCGCCGCCCATGCGCTTGTCCTTGCCTGTACGCCCCACTGAGCCGTAGCCCGCTAAGCCGCGAACCGTTGCGCGCTTCGCTCCCGGCGCTTGGCGGCCTCGACCTCGCGGTCCTTGGGCGGGGCGGTTGTCACCAGTTCGCCGAGCAGCTCGGCCGAGGCGCGTGTGACCTCCTCGACGGCTCGCTCGAACGCGGCGGCGTTCGCCTGTGAGGGCTTAGTGAAGCCGCTGATCTTGCGCACGTATTGAAGAGCCGCGCCGCGGACCTCATCATCGGTTGCGGGGGGCTCGAAATTATGGAGTGTTCTTATGTTTCGGCACATGTATAAGAGGCTAGCGGGTCGGTAAACACGCTCCGCAGCGCCCGCACCTGCAAGCAGCAGCGCGTTCGTGTGAAGTAAGTGATCGCCCACGCGCCAAACGCTGGAGCCCAAGTCTTTGGGGTGCCGCTACTAAAGGCGTCTCCCCGCTGAGCCGATGGGTTCGCATGGGTGCACGTCAGCCTTCGCCCAGCCGGGTGTCGGGGCGACGCAAATATGTGAGCTGGGCGATGCGTGGGGTGCTCGCTACCGGATCGTTGCTGCTCGCAGCGTTCGTACTGCGAGCGCTCACCGGCATCGGAGGAGCCTCCGCGCAGAAGCTGTTCGCTACATGGATCTCCGACGCGATCGTGTTGAGCGCGACGTCGGTGTGCGTGTGGCGCGCCGTCGTCGAGCGCCGTGACCGTTTGATGTGGGCGCTAGCCGGACTTGGGATGGCATCGTGGGGATTGGGCAACGCCTACTGGGAGCACAACCTGGCAAGCGGAGTCTCGCTTCCAAACCCTTCCCCCGCCGACGCGGGGTACCTGGGCTTCTACCCATTGGTTTACCTCGCAGTGATCGCCGCTCGCCGCCGCCAAAGCCACCGCCTTGGCGTGGGACTATGGCTTGACGGGATGATCGGCGCAGCGGCGTGCGCCACTTTGGGCGCAGTGTTTGTGTTGGAGCCGGTGGTAAAAGCCACACAGGGAGAATCTGTCGCCGGCGCGCTCACGAACATCGCCTACCCCATCGGCGACCTCACGTTGCTGGCGATGCTTGTTGTTACGACCGCCACTGTCGGCTGGCGCGGCGCCCGCGGGCTCGCCCCACTTGCGGCTGGCATGGCGTTGTTCGCGCTCTCAGACACGCTCTATCTCGTAGAGAACGCCAACGGCTCCTACCAAGCCGGTGGGGTGCTTGACGCGGGTTGGCTTGTCGCTCTGGTGTTGATGGCGGGGGGCGCCGCAACGCTCGCCAGGACAGGCCGCCACCCGGCCGGCCATACGCTCACTTCCAGTCGCGCGGTCGTGCCAGGCCTCGCGGGACTGCTCGCCCTGGTGGTGCTCGGGGTGCAGCCGTTTGCGAACTTGAATACCACGAGCCTCATCTGCGCACTACTCACGCTCGCGCTCGTTGTCACACGCATGACTCTCTCGCTGCAGGAAACCGCCGGGCTGCTCGTCGCACGTGAGCGCGAGGCCGCGCTCGACCCGCTCACCGGCCTTGCCAACCGCAGGATCCTCCTCTCCGATCTGAGCAAACAGGCCGCCGACGCGAGCGACTGGCATCCCACGATGCTCGTCATGTTCGACCTTGACGGCTTTAAGGCCTACAACGACGCCTTCGGCCACGGCGCGGGCGACAGCCTGCTCATCCAGGTGGCTCGCTCCCTGACAGACGCACTCGGCAACCGCGGTCGCGCCTACCGGCTTGGGGGCGACGAGTTCTGTGCGCTGCTGTCTGTCGCCCCCCACGCGCCCGAGCTCGTCGCCGAAGAGTTGGCGGCGGCGATGAGCCAAGAGGGGGAGGGTTTCCTCGTCACCTCCAGCTACGGCTGCGCGCTCGCGCCGACGGACGGTCGCGACACGACCGCGCTGCTGCGACGCGCCGACGATGAGATGTACGCCCGCAAGGGCCGGCGCAGGCCCGGCACCGAGAACCAGATTCAGGACGTACTGATCGCGGCCCTTAGCGCTCGTGATCCCGGCATGAAGTCGCACGCCACAGACGTTGCGTCGCTCGCCGCGATCGTGGGGGAGCAGTTAGGACTAGACCCGACCGAGCTGCGCACGCTCAGCCATGCGGCTGCCCTACACGACATCGGCAAGATCGCGATTCCCGACGAGTTGCTCGACAAGAGCGCCGAGCTTGACCCGCGCGAGCGGCGCTTCCTACAGACACACCCACTGATCGCCCAGCGCATCATCTCGGCCGCGCCCGCGCTCGGCTCCGCCGCACAGATCGTCCGCTCCGTCCAGGAGAGGTGGGACGGAGGCGGCTACCCCGACGGCCACATCGGTGAGGCGATCCCGCTTGCCGCCCGCATCATCGCGGTGTGCAACGCCTACAACGCAATGACACGCCCCCATACACACCGCGACGCACTGAGCCACGAGCAGGCGGTAGCCGAGCTGGAACGGTCTGCCGGCACACAGTTCGACCCAAAGCTCGTGGAGACCCTCGTGGCGGTCCTCGCCCACCCGCCACAGCATCCACCTCAAATGCCGCCAACCCCGACGCAGACGGCCGACCTACTGGTAAGCCGCGAGGCGGCGGCGCGCAGGCGCCTGGAGGCGCAGCTCAGCTACCAGTCAGACCACGACCCGCTCACCGGTCTGCTCAACCGCAGACGCTTCTCGGAGGAGCTCGAACGCGTGCTGCGATACGCCTCCCGCTATGGCCGCACGGGCGCGCTTGTGATGCTCGACCTCGACAACCTCAAGCTGCTGAACGACATCCACGGCCACACCGCCGGAGACGATGCGGTGAAGCTGGTCGCTCGCGAGATCCTCAGCCTGGTGAGAGCCACGGATATCGTGGCTCGCCTGGGGGGCGACGAGTTCGCGATCGCGCTGCACGAGGCGGACGAGTCGCGAGCGCTCGCCGTGGCGGAAGACATCCGCGTGCACCTCTGCGACTGCGAGATCGACCCTCCCTTGCAGGTAAGCATGGGGATCGCGCTGTTCGAGGCCGACCAGGAGTTGATCGCCGACGACCTCCTGACGGCCGCCGACGTCGCGTTGTACGACGCGAAGGAGGCGGGACGGGCACAGATCCGCCTCTACCACGGCGACGCTGGAGCAGCGCTTGGATGGGTCCAGAGGATCCGCGAAGCGCTTGCACGGGAGCGCTTCGTGCTCTACGCCCAACCGATCGTAGATTTGCGCAACGGTGAGGCCGCCCACCGCGAGCTGCTGGTACGGATGCTCACCGACGACGGCGACACAATCCCACCCGACGCCTTTATCCCCACCGCCGAACGCTTCGGCATGATCAACGACATCGACCGCTGGGTGACGAGCAAAGGGCTTGCGCTTGCGCGAGAGGGAGAGGGCGTCAGCATCAACCTCTCCGCCCACTCGATCGGCGATCCTCGCATCCTTGAGCTGGTGCGGACGGCACGTCGGGACGGCCTCGGCGAGGGACAGGTGATCTTCGAGATCACCGAGACAGCGGCGATGGCAAGCATGCAGGACGCCCGCACGTTCACCGAGGCGCTGGGTGGAGATGGGCTGCGACGTGGCGCTGGATGACTTCGGCACGGGGTTCGGGTCTTTCAGCTACCTCAAGCACCTGCCCAGCCGATACCTGAAGATCGATATCGAATTCGTGCGTGATGTCGCCTCAAACGCCACCGACCAGCAGGTCGTGAAGTCGATCACCGAGGTGGGGCACAGCCTTGACAAGCGCATCATCGCCGAGGGCGTAGAGGATCGCGCCACGCTGGATGCGCTGCGTGGCTACGGCGTCGACTACGCCCAGGGCTTCTACCTCGGCATGCCTGAGCCGGTGTCGCCGCCCACGCGGTTCGAGCGCTCGCCGCAAGGCAACCCGCCGACACCGAGGATTGAGAAAGCCCGGTAGGAGCCAACGGACTAGCGGAAGCTCAGTTTCGGCAGCGCAAGCTTTGAGATCTTTCGCACGACGCCCCCGAACTGCTTGACCAGCGGGCCTGTGTTGTAGGGCAAGCCGTAGCGTTCGCAGATCTCGCGTACCTCCACGGCGATCTCCTCGTAGCGACTGACGGGGAGGTCGGGGAAGAGGTGGTGCTCGATCTGGTGGCCGAGGTGACCTGAGAGAACTTGGAACAGCTTGCCGCCGGTCAGGTCGGCCGAGCCGTGCAGCTGACGGAGATACCACCCACCGCGGGTCTCATCCGCCATTTCCGCCTCGGTGAACTGGAGGGTGCCGTCGGGAAAATGGCCACAGAAGATGATCGTGAACGCCCACAGGTTGCGAGTGAGGTTGGCGGTTGCGTTGCCAGCGAGCACGAGTGGCGCCGAGGGGCCCGATAGCAGCGGGAAGAGGACATAGTCCTTGAGTGTCTGACGACTAATCTTGCGCTCGACTTCGCGCGCCAACTCGCGCTTCTCGCCCAAAGTGACCTCTCCGGTAACGATTCGGTCTACTTCCAGATCGTGCAACGCAACGCCGTATTGGAAAAAGATCGCCAGCAGCACGGCGTAGAGGGGATTGCCGAGATAGTAGGGATTCCACGGCTGACGCTCTGACATGCGCAGGATGCCGTAGCCCACATCGCGGTCCTTGCCGACGACGTTCGTATAGGTGTGGTGTATGTAGTTGTGGGAGTGCCGCCAGTGCTCAGAAGGACATGCGGAATCCCACTCAAAGCTCCTGCCGTCGAGGTCGGGGTCTCTCGTCCAGTCGTATTGACTGTGCATGACGTTGTGGCCGATCTCCATGTTGTTGAGGATCTTCGACAGCGACAACGCCGCAACGCCGCCCAACCATGCCGGTGGGAAGAGGCTGAAGAAGAGCAACCCCCGCCCGGTGAACTCGAGTCCGCGCTGGGCGCGGATCACTTTGCGGATGTAGTCGACGTCGCGCTCGTCGAGATCGGCTCGCACACGCTCGCCGATCGCATCGAGCTCCTCACAGAGGGCCTCTGTGCGCTCGTCACCGAGCCTGGTTGCGATGGCAGTGCTCACTGTGCTTATCCCGCCGTGGCGAGCAACTCGCCGATCTCCGTGTCGATGTCGCTAGCCAATTGTCCCGCTTGGGGTATCGCCTTACGGTCGGCGTAGATCCCCAGGCATACGCTGTCCCCCACGCTCGTCATACCCACCGACAGCGCGTGGCTGTCGGCCAGCGGGACGACCGGGTAGGCAGCTTGCAACGGACAACCGCGTAGGTAGAGCTGTAGCGGGGGACCGGGGATGTTCGAGACGACCAAATTGAAGGTGCGCGGACTGGCGAAGATCTTGGAGATGGCGTGTTGGACGACACCGGGCGCATACGCAGCGGCCTTGAACGCCAGATCTGCCCCCTCCGGCTCGCCGTCGCGCTTGCGCTGTGACATGGTCGCGTGCACTCGACCCAAGCGGCGGACGGGATCGGGCTCCTCGCACGGAAGGTCGGCGAACACGAACGACACGTGGTTGCCGAGCACGTCGCCGTCGTCGCGCACGCTGACCGGCACCATCGCCTTGAGCGGCACAGGCTCCTCGCCCAGTCCGGTCATGAGCTTGCGTACGCCACCGGCCACAGCCGCAAGCAGCACGTCGTTGACGGTTGTTCCGTGCCAGCGCTTAATCTTGCGTAGATCGTCGAGCGGGCGTTGTGCCCACGCCAGGCTTCGCAGCGGCGATAGCGGCATGTTGAGCGAACTCTCCGGGGCGGGCCGGAGCGAGTGCGCGAGCGCTCGCACAACACGGGGAGCGCCCGCGGCTATCCCTGACATCGCCCGGGAAGGCGACGCCGCTGCACGCAACGGCCAGCGGAGCAACCCGAGTTGCTCCCCCAACCTGTCGCGAGCGGCCCCCAGCATTAGACCCGGTGGGTTGGGCGCCGGCGTTGCAGCCCAACCGTTGGATTCGCACACCGAGGGCTCGGGGGTTGGGTCGAGTAGCAACGAAGACAACTCAACCGCCGCGAGGCCGTCGACCATGCAATGGTGCATCTTGCCCACCAGCATCAGCTGTTCGTTGCCGGCGTCCTCACAGATCCATATCTCCCACAGTGGGCGGTCGCGGCGCAACGGCACCGACATGACTTCGTCGACGAGCTCGTGACAGGGACCAGACGCCCAGTAGACGTGGCGGTCAACCGAGAAATTGGGGTCGTCCACCCACTCTGGAGAGTGCAGGCCGAGCGGCACCGATGCGAGCTTCTGGCGGTAGCGCGGCGCGTGGCCAATGCGCGCTTGGATGTGATCGCGAAGCACCGCGAAAGGTGGCGGTCGGCCGTCGGCGGGAGGGGAGAACAGCGCGACCCAGCCCACGTGCATGTGCGCCGTGGGCGTCTCAACGGCAAGAAACGACGCATCGAGAGCTGACAGGCGCGTACAGGTCATTGCGCAAGCGCAAGTTGTGGCTGGGCAGCGCGGATTGGCACGGGACGGGGGGGAGCCGAGACCTCGACCCTCTCGGCGGCGGCAGCCCGCGATATCGGTTGCCGACCCCACTGCGAGGACAGCGCGAACTCGACCAGCCGGTCGAAGTAGGTACGCAGCGGGCTCGGTGCGATGCCTGTCCCACACAACGCGACGCGCGAGCGTCGATCGTCGTAGGTGGCGCGCGCCGCGAAATAGGGGAAGAAGGCCTCGCTGCGTTGAAGTGCCCGACGGTAGCGCTCGTCGCCGGCGGCCCGGACAAGGAGCGGGTGCACGAACCGTCGGTACAACGCCGGCTCGATCAGGCGGGGCGGCCGGCGTGCGAAGAACGCCGCCGTGAGCTCGACGAGCTCGCCAACGGTGCTTGCGTTGGCTCCCGCCGTGAGATGGAAGGTTGCGCCCTCTGCCTCACGGGCCTCGCTAAGCGCGAAGATCGCATCGGCGACATAGTCGACCGACACCACATCGACAGGGGCGTCGCGGCGTGCGGGAAGCGCCACGTACGCTCCACGCGAAAACGCTCGCAACGGCCAATAGAGCACGTTGAAGGAGGCGGTCCAGCCGGTGTGTCGCTCCCCCACGATAATGCTCGGACGCAGCACCGTCACCGGTAGCTGCCCACGGGAGCAACTGACAAGGCTCTCCGCCTCGAACTTCGATTGCTCGTAGCCGTTACGGAAAGCTTGGCCAACATCGAGCTCGTCCTCGCTGAAGCGCCCGTCGTATTCGCCCGCGACATACGCCGTGGAGATATAGGAGAAGCGGCGCAAGCCACCACGTCGTTGACAGTGCTTGGCGAACTCGAGCACCCGCCGCGTACCCTCTACATTTACCGCGCGCGAGGCGTCGAGCCCGAGTTCAAAAGACACCGAAGCCGCGCCGTGGACGACCTCGCTCACCTGTTCGGCCAACTCATCTCGCTTCTTCTCAAGGCCTAGTCCCGAGTGGGTAATGTCGCCGCGAATGCCCACCACACGCTCCGAGTAGGGGTGACCGGCTCCGAACAGCGAGACCAGGGTGCGCCGTACGCGAGCCCTTACCTCCCTGTCATTGGCGCCCCGGACGAGCGCATAGACACGACGGTCGGTGCGCTGCAGGTAGCGAACCAGCAACTCCATTCCCACGAAACCCGTTGCGCCGGTGAGCAGCACGCCACAGGGTGACTCTCCGAGAGAGGTCTGCGCTGAACTTGTCGAGGGTTGCTTCACTAGCACCTCCTCAGAGGTAGGTGGAGCACTTCAGGGTCGCGACGACCACCAGCTGATCGGCCAATTCGACGGACTCAGACGGAACGTCCGCGACGGGAAGCAGGTCATACCCTCGATCCGCTGGAACGACGCGATAACCGGGGGGTTTACTGCTTCTCCCCGTTTGTACCGGAGGGCAAACATAGGCGTCTTCACATCTTCACATCTGGCGCCGCGTCTGGGTGGCGCCGCCCTGGCTACTACTCCGCCACGCCCTCCACCACCATATGGAGCCCCGAATGCCGGACGCGACCTGGGGTGAGGCCCGCGTCGCGCATCAGGCGGTGCACCTCCCCGGGTGAGCGCTCGCGGCCGCCCTCGCACTCCACCAGCATCAGCAGGTCCACCATCGAAGTGACGGGACTGGGGCGGTTGGGCTCAAGGTGCTGGTCGATCGCGACGACGCGCGATCCGGGGTGCATCGTGGCGCGCACACGGCGCAAGATGTCGCGGCAGGCCTCGTCGCTCCAGTCGTGGAGGATCCACTTGAGCACGTACACGTCGGCGTGGGCGTCGATCTCACCGAAGAGGTCTCCGGGGCGACGCTCCACGCGATCGTGAACGCCTCGCGAGCGCAAGAAGGGCTCCGCCTCGGAGAGCACCTCGGGTGCGTCCACCAGTACCCCCTTCGCAGAAGGACGGCGCTCCAGAATGGCGGCGAGCAGCGTGCCGATGCCGCCTCCCACGTCACAGACGACACCCTCGCGCGGCCACGGGTAGCAGCGGGCGAGCGCGCCGAGGTCAATGGCGGTGAGCTCGCGCATGGCGTTACCGAAACGGGCGCCCTCGGAGGGGTGCTCGCCGAAGTACTCCCACACCGAGTTGCCAAACGCACGCCGGTGACCGGAGGGTTGAGCGCCCTCGCGTAGCTGGCCGTCGAGCTCTCCGTGCGCGGCGGCGTTCGCTGGGGCCGCCTGGTAGGCCACCCACGAGGCGATCGAGCGGGGGTGATCTGAGCGCAGCGGTGCCCCCATCCGCGTCAAACGAGCCGCACCTTTGCGGTCGAGACGAACAAGCCGGCAGGCCGCGGCGGCGCCGAGCACGCGCAACGTCACAACCTCGGAGAGCCCCAGCTCGCGCGCCAGCTCCGACGCGTCGCGCCTGTTCTCACCCAGAGCGTCGGCGATCCCCGAGCTGACGAGCGCCCCGGCGAGCTTTGTGCGTTGCATGCCTGCGGTGAAGTCCCACAACGCCGCCTCCGCCGGAAGCAAGCGGTCGGCGCATCCCAGCACCCCGTTGCGCAGCCCGAGCCCCGCTCGAACCGCTGCGTTGGGTACGGGAAATGGGGGTAGGGGCATACCCCGGCACCTTATGCGAGCCGCTGGAGCGGTGACAGGCGAGGGGCGACCGATGAGTTCCGCCGACCCCGAACGTCATATCTTGGAAACCCCAACCGCAGGAGGATCGAAATGGCTGCGACTGAAACCAAGACCCACCTCACCCAGGTGAGCACGGTGGTTGTGCCCGTCACCGACCAGGACCGGGCGATCGAGTTCTACACCGAGAAGCTCGGCTTCGAGACACGGGCGGACATCCCGTTTGGCGACGGCGAGCGCTGGGTGGAAGTGGCGCCCCCGGGCGCCGACACAACGCTCGCGTTGGTGCCCCCGCGCGAAGGTGAATCCGCCGGGATCGAGACACGGGTGGCGCTGAGGAGCACGGACATCGACGCCGACCACGCCGATCTACTCGCCCGCGGCGTGGATGTCGACCCAGAGGTGATGCGCATGGGTGGTCCCGTGCCGCCGATGTTCTTCCTCCGCGACCAGGACGGCAACCGTATGTTCGCGGTGCAAACCGACTGACATCTCACGAACAAACCGCCGCGGCGCCACGTCGCGGCGGTTGAGTGTCAATCTCCTTGCCCTTGCTCGACGGGGGCGACTGGTAGGACCGCGGTCAAGCCACACAGTTCCAACAGCTTCGCGAACTCTCTCGATGGAGAGCGCACCTGGACCTGGCAGCCGACCCTTCGCGCGGTGAGCGCCAAACGGAGCAACGCGTGCACCGCGGCAAGGCTCGCGGGGGTGGTGCGGAGATCGCAGAGGATGATCGCCGCGGATGTGTCAGGATCGGGTGGTTGGCGCACATCTACTCGTTTCGTATGTCACGAGTTAAGGACCGGCGCCGGGCAGAGAACTCATCGCGTGAGGACTCATCGCATGACGTTTAGGGAGCGCAGCGATGAGTTTCGGCGAGGTTGATCGTCTAATCCCCGACGCGACTTCAAGCTGAGACGAAAGGTAGGAACACATGGCATCGCTGACACGCTGGGTGTTGACCCACAAGCGCACCGTCGTCATCTTCTGGGTGGTACTCACGCTGGTCGGCATGGCGTCGTCCGGGGCGGCGAGCAAAGCGCTCAAACAGAAGTTCTCCGTGCCTGGCAAGGAAGGGTGGGTGACAAATCAGCAGATCGGCAAGCACTTCAACGGGACCGGGGGCAACGGCGCGCCGCTGATGCCTGTTGTGACCCTCCCCGCCGGCGCTTCGGCGAGCTCGCCGAAGGTGCGCGCGGAACTGAAGGCCGTGGAAGCGCGCCTTGCGCAGACACTCCCGGGCAGCCGTATGGCGGGCTACGCAAGCACCGGCAACAATGCCTTCCTCTCAAAAGACGGCCACACCACCTTCATCGTCGCCTACCCCCCACCAGACCGCACGCAGGCCTTTGAAAACAACCCGAAGGCGGCGGAAAAAGCAAGCGCGGCCCTGAAGGGGATGGCGGTGGCGGGCGCGCCGGTGCACCTGACAGGTTTTGATGCGTTGGCCGTGCAGAGTGGCGGTGGCAACGGCCCCGGGGTACTGGTCGAGGCTCTGCTGGGCGGGTTCGGCGCGCTGTTGGTTTTGGCCTTTGTGTTCGCCTCGTTCCTGGCGATCGTGCCGATCATGATGGCGGTTGTCTCGATCCTCACCACTTTCCTCGTGGTTTGGGGTTTCACGACGGTCACCGAAATCTCACCGATCGTGCAGTTCCTAATCGCACTGATCGGTCTGGGCGTGTCGATCGACTACGCCTTGATCGTGGTGGTGCGCTGGCGCGAGGAGCGCGCGCATGGGCTGGAGGGTGACGCAGCCATCCAGCGCGCGATGGAGACGGCCGGGCGGGCTGTGGTGTTCAGCGGCACCACTGTCGCCATCGGTCTGCTCGCGCTGATCGCACTGCCTTTGCCTTTCCTGCGATCTGTGGGTTATGGCGGAATGTTGATCCCGCTAATCAGCGTGATCGTGGCGGTCACACTCCTGCCGGTCGTGTTGAGCAAGCTCGGCCCGCGCCTGGATTGGCCGCACAAGCGCAGCGACGAGACGGCTTCCCGCTCGTGGACGAAATGGGCGGAGTTGGTGGTGCGCAACCGCTGGGTGGCGGCATTCGGCGCAGCGGTTGTACTCGCGGCGCTCGTGCTGGCCGCCACCAACATCCAACCGGGACTCCCAAACGTGAACACGATCGCCAAGCAGGGCGACGCAAAGCAAGGACTGCTCGCCTTGGAGAAATCCGGCATCGGGTCGGGCGTGCTGCTACCCAACGAGGCCCTGGTGGAAGGGTCTACCTCGCCCGAGAAGGTGGCAAACGCGATGGCGGCCGTGCCGGGCGTACAGGGCGCTGTGGCCCCCAGCTCGCCTGAATGGCGCCAGGGAGGCGCGACGGTGGTGGACAGCTTCACGATCGCCGACGGCTCCTCAACAACCGGCCGCGACACACTCGACAACGTGCGCTCCGCCGCGCACGAAGCCGGCTCAGACGTGCACCTGGGTGGGCTTCAGGCACAGAACGAGGACTTCATCGAAGCGGTGTATGGGAACTTCCCGTTGATGATCGCACTCATCGCGGTGATCACGTTCATCCTGCTCGCACGGGCGTTCCGCTCGCTGCTGTTGCCATTGAAGGCGGTAATCCTCAACATCATCAGCGTGGCGGCCGCATGGGGCGTGCTCGACCTCGTGTGGCAACGGGGCTACGGGTCGCACTTCATCTGGGGCATCCCCGCGACCGGCTCGGTGACGGCTTGGATACCGCTGATGGTGTTCGCGTTCCTGTTCGGCCTCTCGATGGACTACGAGGTGTTCATCCTCGCGCGTATGCGCGAGGAGTACGACGCCACCGGGTCAACCGACAGCGCGGTGGTGCGAGGGATCGGACGCACCGGCCGCCTGGTGACGAGCGCCGCCTTGATCCTGTTCCTTGCGTTTATGTCGCTCGCATCGGGGCCCGACACAGAAGTAAAGGTGCTGGCGACCGGACTCGCGGCAGGCATCCTGCTCGACGCGACGGTTATCCGCGCCCTGCTGGTTCCGGCGGTGATCTCATTGTTCGGGCGCTGGAACTGGTGGCTTCCCCACCTCCCCGCGCGGATCCTCCGCGTGGAGCCCTCGATCCCGCAGCCCGCCCCCAGCGAGGGCGCGGGCTAGAGAAGACGTGGCGACGGCCGGGGCGTATTGGGCGCCTCGGCCGATCTGCTTTGCCCTACGCGCCGCCGGCCAGGCGCTCCGGCTCAACCCTCAAGGCGCAGTGGCAGGCCGAACAGCGGGAAGAGCCGCTCTGTGTCGAGGAAGAAGGTGAACTCGGCTACGCCGGTATCGCCGATGTCCAGCACCTGTAGCGCCCACGGTTCGTGGCCCGAGCCCGTCTCGCTTGGCTTGTACTGACCGAACGCCACCGCCCCATTCGTCGATGGCGCCGGCAAGAGCCGCGAACCCTGGCAACCGATGCCGGGGCCGAACCACCACGTGAGGATGTCCTCACGGCCCTGCAACCACATATCGTACGGCGGCATTGACTGCTTGGCGTCCTCTGCGATCAGCGACGTGAGCGCATCGAGGTCGTACGCCTCGAACGCCTCCACGTAGCGGGCGAGTAGCTCGCGCTGTGAATCGTCAACTGTCGCCACCGTCTCCGTGGCGGTGGCGCCACTTGCCTCGATCGTCGCGCGGGCACGTTGCAGTGCGCTGTTCACCGACGCCACGCTCGTGTCAAGCAACTCCGCCGCCTCGCTTGCCTTGAAGCGCAACACCTCGCACAGGATCAAAGCCGCGCGCTGGAGCGCGGGGAGATGTTGAAGAGCCGCCACGAACGCGAGCTTGATCGTCTCGCGCTCCACCGCCATCTCGGCGGGATCCTCCGGCGAGGAGAGCGCGCCGTCGGCGATCGGTTCGATCCAGGTGACCTCCGGCAGCGTGTTCAGGTTCTCCACCACTGGCGCCTGGGCCGAGCCTAGATCCATCGGTAGCGCCCGTCGGTTGCGGCCGTTGAGCATGTCGAAGCACACGTTCGTGGCGATCCTGTACAGCCACGAGCGCAACGCCGCCCTCCCTTCAAAGCTATCCATCGCTCTCCACGCCCGCAACAGCGTCTCCTGCACCGCGTCTTCGGCCTCGAAGGGCGAGGCCAACATGCGGTAGCAGTAGCCCGTCAGCTCCTTGCGGTGAAACTCGATCTGGCGCTCAATATCGTTGCCCAAGATGGGCGTCGAAGCCTTCTGCACAAGTTCATCGTAGGCCACCGCGCTCCACCCCAACCGGGACGACCAAGCTCCCCAGCGGCGCCTACTGTGAGTGACCGATGAAATTTCCGGACAGCGCCGGTCTATGAGACAAAGCACACCGACAGGGGAGGAACCATGAGCAAGGTTGTTGTATCGGAGTTCATAACGGTTGACGGCGTCATCGACAGCCCGGGCGGCGAGCCCGAGTTCGAGCGCTCAGGTTGGGCCTTCCAGTTCGAGCGCGGGCCCGAGGGCGACAAGTTCAAGCTCGACGAGCTCATGGCGGCGGGCGCGCTGCTGCTCGGCCGCATCACCTACGAAGGCTTCGCGAAGGCTTGGCCCACGATGGAGGGCACGGGGCCGTTCGGGGAGAAGATGAATTCGATGCCCAAGTACGTCGCCTCCACCACGCTCAAGCAAGCCGATTGGAGCCCCTCCACGGTCATCGGCGCCGACCTCACCAAAGAAGTCGCCGAGCTCAAGAACCAGATCGAGGGCGACATCCTCATAAACGGCAGCGGCCACCTTGTCCGCTCGCTGATGGAGCACAACCTGATCGACGAATACCGGCTGATGCTCTACCCGATCGTGCTCGGCGCCGGCAAGCGTCTGTTCGGTGAGTCAAGCAAGTCGCACCCCCTGCGTTTGGTGGACACCGCCACAGCCGGTGACACCTTGATCCTCACCTACCACCCCGCCTAGAGCCCGCCGCGAGAGCGCCCCGAGCCGGACGAGAACATCCAGCAGGGGCCTCACTCGGTCAGCCGCCACCGGCCGCGGTCGCCACGGCCGGCACGATGCTTGTATCCCCATCCTTTTGCTCCACCAACGCCTCCGCGGGTAGCGCTCTGGCGAACCACAACCCCACGAGCACGAATCCCGACGCCAGCAGTAGCGCTCGCTTGAGCGCTTCGATCTGGGATTCGTTGTAGTAGCTCACCAGGCTCGCCGTCTGCGACGGCGACGCCCCGGATTCGTCCACCGCCACCTTGAACTGCTCCTGGGAGACCATCGGCAGTCCCTCCTCGGTGCCCGTCACGATCTGCTGTTGCAGCGACGGCGGGATCGAGGAATCTTCAAGCACCCGCTCGTGAAAACCCGTCGTGAGACCCGTCAGCAGCGCTGCGCCTATGAGCGCCGTGCCAAGCGACTGTCCCAGGTTCTGCGACGCCCCCTGCGCCCCACCCGCCTCGCTTGAGCGCGACTCCTTCACCGAGGACATAACAACGTTGCCGAGCTGCGAGATCGACAAGCCGATCCCCACTCCGAAGCCCGCCAACGATAGGGCGAACGGGAGCGAGGAGAGCGACGGCGAGATGGTCGCCATCAAGCAGAGAATCGACACCAGCAGGAACCCCATCCCAATCTGCACCACCCTGCGCGGTGAGGTGCGTGTGGCAAGACTCGGTCCGAGCATCGCCGCCACCATCATCGTGATCGAGATCGGCAAGATCTTCAGCCCGGTTTCCAGTGCGTTCTTGCCGAGCACCAGTTGCAGGTAGAGCGGCAGGATGAAGAACGTCCCCGCGAGGATCAGGTATTGCGAGACGATCGTCGACAGCCCCGCTCGCATCTGCGGGATCTTCAGCAGGTCCGGCCGCAACAGTGGTGTGCGCCCTTCCCGCTCCACCCGCTCCTCCCAACGGAAGAACACCCCCAACACCACCAACCCCGCGAAGATCATGAACGGCACCACCGACAACCCGAACGGGGTGATCTCGGTGCCCCCGATCGTGAGCGCCCCCGTCGGCTTAAACAGCCCCCACGTGCTGATCTTGAGGATCGCGAACACCGTCAATCCCAGCCCCAACGCCGACAGTCCCACCCCTACGCGGTCGAGCGTAGGGGGGCGCTCTGGGCGGCTCTCCACGATGCGATGCACCACCGTGAGCAACACCAACACCACTACCGTCTCGGCCGCGAACACCACCCTCCAGGTGAGCGCGGTCGTCACGAACCCACCGATCAACGGTCCCGCCGCCGCCCCCGCGCCGGCGATCCCCCCAAGCAGCCCGTATGCGAGCGCGCGCTCCTTGCCGGTGTAGCTCACCGCGGTAAGCGCGAAGATCGCAGGAATCACCAACACCGCCCCCAACCCCTCGATCCCCGACCACCCGATCAACAGCACACCCACGTTGGGGCTAAGCGCGGTCGTTAGCGACCCCACCCCGTACACGAACAACCCGATCGAGAACGCCCTCCGCCTGCCCCAGATATCGCCCAGCTTCGCCCCGGTGAGCATGAATGCCGCCATCACCAACGTGTACGCGGTGATCGCCAGCTGCACATCGGGCACAGTCGTTTTCAGGTCTGCCACCACCTGGGAGATCGAAACGTTCATGACGGTGCTGTCAAGCACCATGATGAATTGAGCGGTACCGAGGATAAGGATGGTCGTGCGGTTGCGAATAGTCGTTCCTCCCTTTACGCTGTTACCCGCAGACAGCCGCCAACAATACGAACAGTTCCGGGTCACTCGTGAGCACTACAACCAATCACTGGCCGAGGAGATGGCCAAAGGTGATCTCCGCACTCTCGCAGGGGGACGGACGCGACGAGGTCTGGGGCAGCTCGTTCACCGGCGCGAGCTTCCAGGTCAGTCTCGTCGCCGAGGTGCTCGCGGTGCTGTTCACGGCGGGCGCCACACTCGCGACGCTCACGGTCATCCTGCCCCACCCCGCGAGCACGAACGAACTCGGCGAGTTCGCGATCATCGCCAACGCCTACTTCGTGGCCGCGGTACTCCACACCCAGGCCGCGCGGCTCCCCGCCTGGACGATGCAGCTCACGCTCGCCTGGGGTTCCACGCTCATCACCGGCGTCGCCTACTTCTCCGGCACCTCGCCCAGCCCGCTCGTCTTCTTCTACCTGTGGGTGTTCCTCTACGCCTCCTACTTCTTCACTCTGAGACAAGCCGCCGCGCAGATCGTCTACGTCGGCCTCACCTATGGCGCACTCCTTGCACTAAAGCCGCCTACCGGCGGCGTCCCCGCGTGGTGGATCGTCGGCATGGGCACCCTGCTCGTCGGTGCGATGGTCATCATCTCGATGCGCGCTCGCCTGGAGTTGTTGATCGCGCGCCTCTACGACGCCGCCCGCACCGACCCCCTCACCAAGCTCTCCAACCGCCGCGGCTTTCGCGAAATGCTCGACCTCGAGCTTGAACGAGCCCGCCGCTCCGGCACCCCGATGGGTGTGCTCGTCGGCGACCTCGACGACTTCAAGGACGTCAACGACCGCTCCGGCCACCAGGTCGGCGACCTCGCTCTCCAACGCGCTGCGAAAGTTCTCTCCGAGGGCAAGCGCCAGATCGACTCCGCCGCGCGCATTGGAGGCGAGGAGTTCGCGATCGTGCTCCCCGACACCGACCACGACGGCGCCTTCGCGCTAGCCGAGCGCTTGCGTCGCACGATGCGCGACGAGTTCGCCTCCGACCTCACTCCCACCACGATCAGCTTCGGCCTCGCCATCTACCCCAGCCACGGGGAGACCGCCGCCTCGCTGCTCCATGCCGCCGATGAGGCGCTCTACGCCGCCAAGGAGAGCGGCCGCAACCGCACCGTGAGTCACACACCCGTGCTGCGCAACGTACTGCGCGCCTCGCGCGATGAGTTCGACATCCAGGGCGAGCGCTTCATCGTCGCCATCCTTGACCTCGCCGAGGCGGTCGACCTGCGCTTCTCCGGCAACGCCCGCCACTCAGAGACCGTGGGCCGCTACGCGGAGATGATGGCCCGCGAGCTCGGCCTCCCCGAGCGACGGGTCTCCCGCATCCGCCTCGCCGGGATCCTGCACGACATCGGCAAGGCCGGCGTCCCCAACAACATCCTCCACAAGCCCGGCCCCCTCACCGAGGAGGAGTACGAGGTCATCAAGGGCCACCCCGCCCTCGGCGCCCAGATCATCGAGCACGACTCCCTCTCCGACGTGCGCGAATGGGTCGCCGCCCACCACGAGCGCCCCGACGGCCTCGGTTACCCGCTCGGCCTCTCCGTCGGCCAGATCCCGCTGGAGGCGCGCATCGTGGCCGTCGCCGACGCCTACGAGGCGATGACGAGCGACCGTCCCTACCGCGACTCGATCGGCTACGACGCGGCGCTTGACGAGCTCAAGCGCTGCGCCGGCACACAGTTCGACTCGCTCGTCGTCCAAGCGCTGCTCACCGCGCTGCGACGCGAGGCCGCCCGCGCGGGCGCCACCGCTGCAGTCAGCGCCTAGCCGACCGCCAACCACGCATACAGCTCAAGCGTGGCAGCATCGGTTTGCAACATGTTGGGCGCCCCCTGATGGGCGGTAATCGAAGTGCCGTCCCACGCGCGTAGATAGAGGCCTCGTCCATCGCGCGCATGTTCTCCGGCGCGCACCGCCATCTCCTTTGCCAGCGTCTCCCAACGGGTGTCTCCGGTCTGCCCGCCGTACACGAGCATCCAGTGCAGGTAGATCGTGTCGAACTGCGGCCCCATGTTCAGCCTGTCTTGGAAGCGCTGGAAGGACGCGTCGGCGAGCTGCCTCGCGCGCCCACACGCTTCTTTCAGCCCCACTTCGCACAACACTTGATGAGCCTCCACAAGCGTCCCCTCGATGTACGGGGTGGGTGTGGGGTCGAGCCCCGTGCGCTTATAGAGGCCGCGTTCGGTCACGAAGTTCGCGTCCGCCCACCCAAGGAACTTGAGGACTTCCCTTCGATAGAAGGGGTTTCCGGTGGCCTTGTAGAGGAGTGCTCCTAGTAGCGACCCTGCCGCCAGCGGCTCCCCCGCGAGGTAGGGGTGGGACGTGTTCCACCACAACCCTCCCCCATCCTTGCGCCAGCCCTGAGCCGCGATGAAAGCGAAGGCCCGCTCACCGTCACGCAAGTAGCGCGCCGTGCCGGTGGCACGGTAGGCGTCGAGGAAGGCCAAACCCCACCAACCGTTGTCGTCGAACCATGTGCGCACCTGGCCCCTATCGGCCGGGTAGGGCGCGAACGCGGGGGTGGGACGTAGCTTGGCGTCCCAGTAGCGCTCCGCCCCTCGCGCAAATGTCGCCACAGCCGCCCTGTGCGCGGGCGTCGGCGCGGCGATATCGATCGCGTCTACCGCCTCAAACAGCGGCACCGAGTCCCAAATCGTGGCGAGCGGATAGCGGGTGTGACCGCCCAGGCGACTGTCATACCAGCGCAGGTGCTTGTCCCACCAAAGACGCCCCGCGCGGGTCACGCCCGCTTCGGCGGTTTGCAAGTTGCTCTGAGGGGAGACACCCGCACTGCGCGCTCGTCCTGCCTGGGTGGCCGGGGTCAATTCGGGTGCGTATGCGAGGAACCTGCGGGAGGAGAGACCTCGGCGAATGGCGCTCCGCGCGCGGGGGAAGTGATTCAGCCGGAACGGACCGTCTTCGCTTTCCCCCTGGTTGTAGAGCGCCATGCGCACCTCGTGGTGGGTGGCTATGAACGAGAACAGGGTCCCCACCCACGCGGGACTATCGCTCCCCCACATCGCCCACTCCCCGAACACAAACGGCTTGTGGGGGTGTTCAGAGTAGAAACGCTTCAGACCCGTGAAGTTGGGGAACTTGCTGTAGAAGTCAGTCCCCACCCAGTCCACGTACGCACTCCCTGGGTAGTAGGGGTTCGGGCCGTTAGCGACCGTGTCTGGTGTCCCAGCCGTCTGCGGCACCCACATGAACGCCACCTTCGGTTGGGGCAGTACCGCCGCGGTTGTGCCTTGTACGGGTGGAAGCCCGAGCGCCTGTAGGCGTGCGTCGATTGTTGTGAGAGGACCCCCACGCATGATCAACACCGTCCGTCGCCACGCCCGGATGAAGTTCACGGGTGAGTGCGATACGCCGCGTGAGGAGCCGTCCGCGTTGAAGGCGCAATATGCGTTGTTGGCGTTGTCCATCTCCGGCAACAGACGCACGTACACCGGCGTCGGGCTGCGCGCGATCCGCGCCGCGAGGCTCAACAGATAGCTGTCCCCTTCTCCCCTCGCGATCCCCTGCGGAGTTATCTGCTCAGGCGCTCCATACCCCTGAGCCGTGGAGATGTGCAGCATCAAACGCGCATGGTTGAACGCGGCCTGCCCAAACGCCGATTCAAAGTGCTTACCCCACGTCACCCACACCCCGTCCACCGCCGCGTGCTTGCCAACTTCGGTTTCAAAGGCGCTCGACGAGCCGCCAGTGAGCCCCGTGTAGACGCTATGCCCGGGCGGCGTGAGCGATTCCGCGCGCGCCGCTCCATAGGCGAGCAGCCACAAGCAGCAGAGGATCGCCGACACCAGGCCGGCGACCGCGCCTATTCGGCGCGCCATCGATCGCGGCAGGTTGTCGCTGCGCCCCATCCCTCTTGTTATCGGCCGCCCACCTCGATGGCTCAATTGTGGCGAAGGCGACTGTGCCGGCGCGCAGGGTGCCAGCCGAGGCACGCACGCGTTGGGGGGTCGCAGCGCGCGACGCCGCCCGTTCGTGAAAGATGCCGTGAATGGAGCTTGAGTACGAGTTGCAGACGCACCGCGTCGAGGACGGTCACTGGTGGTACCAGGGCCGTCGGCGCGTAATCGAGCGTGTGATCGAGCGGCTCGACCTACCAGCGGGCGCGGGCATCCTTGACGCGGGTTGCGGCAGCGGTCGCAACATGGTGGATCTCGCTCGTCACGGCGCGGTCACGGGCGTAGAGCTGTCTGAGACGAGCGTTCGGCTCGCCCGTGAGCGAAACGCCGGGGAGGTCGTCGAAGGGTCCGTGATGGACATGCCGTTCGATGACGGCACGTTCGATCTGACCGTGAGCCTCGACGTGATCGAGCACCTCGAAGACGATGTCGGCGCGCTTGCCGAGCTACGCCGCGTCACCAAGCCGGGTGGAGCGCTGCTTGTGACCGTCCCCGCCTACCAGTGGCTGTGGAGCGGACACGACGAGATCAACCATCATCACCGCCGCTACAACCGCCGCACGTTGCTCGCCCCCGCCGAGGCGGCGGGCTGGCGCATGGAGAGCTCCGCCCACTTCAACTCACTGCTGCTCCCTATCGCGATCGTGTTGCGGGCGCTTGAGCGCTTCAAGCCCTCGACCACCAAGTCGAGCCTCGACCTGTGGATACCGCCGGCGCCGCTCAACTGGGCGCTACGTCAGCCGCTGCACCTGGAGGCCGCTGTGATCGGGCGCGGCGGACCGATCCCCGCCGGACTCTCGCTGCTAGCAATCTTCCGCTGAGTCCCGCTCGACGCTGGTCGTTCTGGCGGGCTTAACGAAAGCTAACGGTGAGCCGAGGGCTACCTATCCGCGGCGCTGTCCACGAGCACCGCCTCGGGATGCGTCTTAAACGTCCATGCGCGATTCGCAAAGAACGTGGTGAGCGTGACGATCACGATCGTCACCGCCTGCCCCAACAGCTCGCCCAGGCCGGCGCCGTCTACGAACAGGTATACGAGACCCAGGTTGAGGAACAACCCGCTTGTTTGCACCACAAACCAGCGCACAGGGGTGAGCGCGTCGCCCACGTGTCCGCGGAAGGTCCAGCGACGATTCCACAGAAAGCCATTGGTGGCGCCCACCGCGAAGCCGATGCCCGACGCCGCCAAGTACCACACGCCGAACACCTTCAACAGGAGCGTGTACACGAGGAAGAAGATGAGCGTGTTGGAGACGCCCACGATCCCGAACTTCACGAACTGCCCCACGAGGGGCATGCTCAACACGCGCGCGGCCCTGTCCCCTACTCTTCTCATGGTCCCTACTTAACCAGCTTCGCCGTCTCTGGAAGGAAACATGTCGGACACCCACGCGCGCGTCCCCGCCCTGCTAAGCGTTGTCGCCCCCGTCTACAACGAGGAGGAGCTCGTCGAGGCGTTCGTCAAGCGCACCTGCGCCGCCGTCGCCGACTACACGTTCGAGCTCGTGCTTGTCAACGACGGCAGCTCCGACGCCACGCCAGAGCTGCTCGACCGGCTCGCCGCCGTGGACGATCGCGTGCGGGTGATCCACCTGTCGCGCAACTTCGGCCACCAAGCGGCACTAACCGCGGGGTTGGAGCACGCGCGGGGGGATGTGGTGGCGATGATCGACGCCGACCTCCAGGACCCACCCGAGCTGATCCCGCGCATGGTGGAGCAGTGGGAGGAGGGCTCAGACGTGGTGTACGCGGTGCGTAAGCAACGCGAGGGGGAGACCGCCTTCAAGCTCGCCACCGCCTCGTGGTTCTACAAGCTCTTTGACAAGCTCGCCCAGGTGGACCTGGAGCCGAACTCCGGCGATTTCCGGTTGCTCGACCGCCGCGCCCTGGATGCACTGCTCTCAATGACCGAGCGCTCCCGCTTTTTGCGTGGGATGACCGTGTGGGTGGGATTCACCCAAACGGCCGTCCCCTACGAGCGCGACGCACGCACCGCCGGGGAGACGAAGTACACGGTGCGCAAGATGGTGCGCTTCTCACTCGACGCGATCGCCTCGTTCTCCCACCTCCCGCTACAGCTCGCCACCTATGTTGGGTTGCTCTCCGCCGGCGTCGCGTTCGTGGCGATCCCAGTGGTGGTGGGGTTGCACTTCGCCGATTCCTACCTCCCCGGGTTCGGCACGATCACGATCCTCATCCTGCTGCTTGGCGGCATCCAGCTGATCGCGCTCGGGGTCATTGGGGAGTACGTGGGGAGGATCTACGACGAGGTCAAGCATCGCCCGCTGTACATCGTGCGCGAGGAGCGCAACCGGCCAGTGGACCAGACCGCCGGCCCGGTGGCGACAGCGCGAGCGGGGCTCCCCGCGCGCGTGCCTGAGCACGTCAGCTGAACACCGCATCTTCGGAGCGTCCCGTCGGTTACGGGTCACAGGGAGAGACCACCAACCGAGAGGAGCGCCTCAGACGATGCGTCGACGTACCCTCACACTGCTCGCCACACCCGCCGTGCTCGGCGCGATGACCGTCGCCGTGCCCGCGCTCGCGGGGGTTTCCATCCTCCCCTCAGCGCACACCGCCTCCTCGAAATGCTTCATCGCACACGTCGCCAACCACCGCGTACGCGAGTGTTTGGTGCGCGGACCTCGTGGTTTGCGTGGGCTACCCGGCCCTCCAGGCCCGCGCGGACACACTGGAGCGACTGGGAAAACGGGAGCCACCGGGAAAACGGGGGCAACAGGAAAAACCGGGGGCACTGGAGTCCAAGGACCTCCCGGACCGAGCGGCACCGCCCGTGGGTACGCAGTCGTGCAGCCCACCTCACCCACACAGGTGACGGTGGTCCTCGCCAAGAACATCACGGGCGTCACAGAGGTCAAAGAAGGCGTCTTCTGCATCGCACCCGCCGCCCCGATCAACGCCGCCGAAGAGACAATCGCCGCCTCTCCCGAGGTCAGCTACAGCTCAGGTGGAGTGCCCGGGGTAGTGGCTGTCAATGCCCAGCACACCAACTGTGCTGTGGGTCAGTTCGAGGTTGACACCTACACCGCGCCGAGCACACCGTCAAGCAACTACGCGTTCACGGTCGTCGTCCCCTGAGGTGTGCTTAGTCGGGTTGTCCCGCCGGGTATCGCCGGCCGGCGGGACAACCCGCGACCCGCTGCTCAAGCGTGAGGGCACGAGGCCCGATAATGGGCTCATGACAGCCACCCCAGAGCACGACTCCTTCGACGAGCCCAATGGCGAGGAGGAGCGACGCGAGCGCATCCGTGTGGAGACGCAACGCCATCGCATCGAGGGTTTGTTGGTGCTCGCCCGCGACGGCTACCGCAGCCGCGTCTCCGACGTGCTGAACGCCTCCGAGCGCGACTTCCTCACGCTCACCGACGTCACACTGCAACCGCTCGACGGCGGACCGGCCGAGCGCCATCCGTTCCTGGCGGTCGCGCGGGCACACATCGTGTACGTGGTGGCGCCAGGCGAGACGTCATCTAGCGGTTGAGCCGATGATCGGCTCAGGCTCACAGCACGCGGAATGCGACGCGCGCGCTCGAACCGCCGGCGGGGCGCGCTTCCAGTAGATAGCTCCCCGCGCGTAGACGCCTACCTTCAACCCTTGCGGTGAAACCCAATGCGTTGGCTCCCGCGACCGCTTTGATCTTCAACGGCTTGCCAGCTGCGACAAGCCGAATGCAGCGCCTCTGACGCCCACCGTGCGCAGGCTTGGGAGCAACACAGCGACCGCTCTTGCGCACGCCGGACACACGCTTGAGGATCGTGACGCTCACCACGGCAGGCATGTTCAACGTGAAGCTCAATCGTGACCCGACCACACGCTTTGCCGCCTTCCCCAGCGGGATCAGCGTGGAGCCCTTCGACGCGGCATGGAAACGCGACGGCGAGAGCTTCAGCGAACTGATCGCCGGCACGACCGTCTTGGCGGTCTGGCCGCCGCCGGGCACACCGGCAGCCGGACCGCCTCCGCTCCCCGCGCCGCCTCCAGGCGCAGGAGGCGGTTGGAGCTCGTAGGCGCCGAGGTCGCGTCCGGCGCCCGCAAACCGGGCGTTCCCCGCGAGATCTGTTGTGCTCTCGAACACAGTTAGGGCCGTGGGATCCTGGTCCACCAGCGGCGATGCCGAAGCGAGCGAGAAGTCTCCTCCAACGCTGTCCACGAACTGCGGGTCGAGGTTGGCGTAGGGGTGGGTGATTTCGACCGTCCCACCCGACGATGTTTCGGTGGTCGCGGGGTCGTAGTCGACGTAGTCGCCGGTCACTGACGCCGGGGCCGACAGGGTCCCGGTGCTCGCAATGTCGTGTTCGAAGCCACGGACGATGCTGTCGTACATCTTCACACGCGCCGTGAAACCAAAAGCGTTGAACGCGTGCAATCCGAAGAGTGCGCCGTTACCGAGGATCGTCGACTGGTTCACCGTGGCGACAGTGTCCGCTGAGGCGCCGGCCGATACCGAGGAGTACACGCCATATCCACCGGTGATTCGCAGCAGGGAGTTGTCGACCAGCAGGGCGCCTCTACCGAGGCTGAACCCGTTCGCCGATTCGAGCTTGTCATGCTCAAGCAGAATTTTGCCGGCGCTGCTCTGGAGCGGGCAGTGGATGAACGTGTCCCCTTCCAACGCAAACGTTTCAGGCGCATTGGATGTCGGCATGACGTTAACGCAGGGGCTGGTGGCGGCCTGCGTGAAGCCGCTATTCCGAACGACGGCCCCAGGGATGCTGAGACGCACCGCCGTGGTTTCCCCAGTAGCGTCGATCTTGAGGTCCTCAAACAGGGTCCCATCCGTCGCGATCCCGTAGGTCCCGCTTTCGCCGCTCCAGTGCAGGTGCATAGCGCGCACATTGAGGTCACCGCTTTCCCCGACGGCGCCACCGATGAGCGCCTCGTTGATGAGCGCCAGGTTCGGTTCGACTGTCGTCGCGGTGCTACCCATGCCCTGCAAGGTCGCTGTACCGAGCCCGCTTTTCGAGTAGGTGAGCGGTTCGCCGGCTTCGATGACGTATTTGACCGTTCCGAGTTGCACCGTGTCATCGCCCGCGTGCGCTGCCGCCTGGTTCAAGCCGTCCTGGATCGAGAGCGCCCCGTGATCGCAGCCGGTGGCGGGCGAGACGCAGTAGGTGTCGGCGTCAGCCGATCCAGTCCCGGCGAGGCTCGCCAGCGCGAGAGAGGCCAGGAGGACAAGCCATCGATGCCAGGGTGCGTGCACACGCGGATGGTAGGTGGCGGAGCTGACGAGCATGCGAAGGCGAGGTCCCATTACAAGAACCTAAACCGTCCAGGATCTCCTGGGACACCGTCCGGACACATGTTCTGGGACCTCGACAAAAAGTAGGCTTGTCAGAGATGAGTTGCGACCTCCATCGAGCCACACGGCTGGACGGCGAAGACGGCCGGTATGCCGCGACACTGTCGGATCAATGGGAGATATGGGGGCCCAACGGTGGTTATCTCGCGGCCATCGCGTTGCGGGCAGCGGGGAAGGTCGCGGAGATCGCGAGACCGCGGAGCTTCTACTGCCACTTCCTCAGCTCGCCGGCGTTCGGTCCCGTCGATGTGGAGGTGAACGTGCTCAAGCGCGGCCGGCGGGCGGAGTCGTTCTCGGTGAGCATGGCCCAAGAGGGCAAGGCGGTCCTGCACGCTCTAGTCAAGACAGCCGTGGACGGCCCCGGGTATGAGCATCAGCATCCAGTCATGCCCGGCGTGCCTGCCCCCGAGGAGGTTGAGGTGTACGAGTACGTGCCCGCCCCGGGCCGTCCAGCCTTCCGCTTCTGGGAGAACGTCGAGCGACGGCCGGTGCTCGCGAGAACCGACCATCGCTCACCGGTCGTGCGTGAGTGGACTCGCTTTCGTCCGGTCGCGTGCTTCGAGGACCCGTTCCTCGACGCCGCCCGTTCGCTGATCCTGCTCGACACCTTCGGCTACCCCGCCGCCTACCAACGCTACCGCTCGTGGGACTACCTCGCGCCCAATCTCGACACGAGCCTGTGGCTACACAGCTTCAACCACACGTGCGAATGGCTCCTGGTCGACCACGAGTGCACCATTGCCCGGGACGGGCTGATGGGGGTTAGCGGCAGGATCTGGGACACGCACGGCGCTCTGCTCGCGACGGGCGCAGCTCAGCTTTGCTGCATCGAGAATCCCGGCTGAGCGACATTCTCGCTCGCTGCGAGCCGCCCGACTGGCGGCTCAAAGCAAGTCGAGCGTCCGCTCGATCGGTCTTGCGAGCACAGCGCGGTCGCCGCCCACGACGATCGGGCGCTGCACCAAGGCTGGGTGTTCGACCATCAGCGCAATCAGCTCGTCGTCGCCGATCTCCGCGCGGTCGAGCCCAAGCTCCTTCACGAGCGGCTCGCGCATCCGCAACACCTGTCGCGGGCCGCTGCCCATCTTGCTCAGGAGTTCGCGCAGCTCTCCCTCCTCGATTCCGGTGACGTGGTAGTCGACCGACTCGTAGTCGACGCCACGCTCGTTCAGCAGCGCACGCAGGTTGCGACAAACCGAGCAGGTTGGCTTTTCATAGACGGTGAGCTTTGACACGGCGTCGATCGTACCCTCGCGCAGCGCGTCTGCGAACTGTGGTCCTGATCTTGGACGGCCCTCACGCCATACCGTTCGACTATGATGCTTTTTGTCAACCACAGTTCTGATATATTCAATTTTATGCGAGCAAGGGACGTGATCGTGGTTTCGCGGCGACGCGCGGGCCTCACACAACAGGACCTCGCGCGGCGGCTGGGCGTACCCCAGGTCACGGTCGCGCGCTGGGAGAGCGGCGCCACCGAGCCCAAGTTTTGCGCTGTGCAGGAAGCTGTCGGCGCATGCGGGTTCGATCTCACGCTCGGCTTCGCCAACGCCGACGAAGGTTCGTGGAGCTCGCTGATCTACGAGCAGCTACAGCGCTCGCCTGCCGAGCGAGTCGGACAGCTCTCCAATGACGACTTTGACCGAATCGGTGTGCTGCAAACGATCGGCGAATCTGGCGTGAGAGCGATCGTCGTCGGCGAGGTCGCGGGAGCGCTCCACGGATGGCCTCTGCTGCTCGACCCCGGGGGCAAACTTGACGTGCTCGTGCGGGAAGAGGATCGCAAGCGCTTCGAGCCTGTACTCGCCACGACGCCAAGCGCTGAGCGGGTGCGGGTAGTGACGGCGTTGCCTGGGGCCTCGGGGTACCCCGACCTAGCTCGCAACTCTGTATCGCTAGATGTCGACGGCGTCAATGTCCAGGTCGCCGCGCTTGTCGATCTGCTGCGCATCGCCCACAGCGAGAACGGCCGCTACAGCCGCCGATTCGCGCGCGCGTTCGATGAGACGCTGCGCTTGACCGAGCGACTGCGCAGCTCCAGCGACGGCGACACACGCAATCTCACCGCACAACAAGCACGGGAAAAGGCAGACGAGTGGCTGGCACAACAGACGGGCATCCGGCTTCCCCGACGGCTACATCCAACTCGCACCCGGCACCCGCCACGCCCGAGTCAGCCGAACCCGCGTCGAGGTCGCGATAGCGAGCCTCCATGACGTCGAGCACTCAAAGCGCCTCGCCAACCGCGACAAGGACCGCGACTACCTGGAAGACGTCGGGCGGCTCCACCCACCGCAGAGCCTGAGCGAGAGCCCGAGCCTGGGACGCGAGGACGGCTGGCAGTTCGCGTTCACCCGTTCGTCCACTCCTCAAGCGTTTTGAACCGCGACTTGATATGGCGCAGGGGTTCTCGGGCTCTTGCGCCATTGTGGCTATTTTACATCGCCAACACACCCATTCCCCATCGACCATCGATGGCTACTGTGACTTGGGTAACGACGGTAGGGCCGTCGTTGCTGTAGGTATGATGTGCGAATGTCTGTTGCGGGCATATCGGGTGCCAACCGCACGTTCCTGGCCGCGGTCAATCGCGAGCTACGCGGCCCGTTCACGGCGGAGGAGGCCGCGAAGGTGGCGGATATCGATCGCGAGCGGGCGGCGCGGCTGCTGCGACATCTCGCCACGCAGGGTTGGATCGCGCGTGTACAGCGCGGCTTCTACACCACCGTCCCACTTGAAGCCGACGACCCCAAGGCGTGGAGCGCCGACCCGTGGGCCATCGCGATGGCCGCGCTTGGCCCTGGCTATGTCGGCGGCTGGAGCGCGCTTCACCACTGGGATCTCACAGACCAGGTCTTCTCCACCACGCTGTTCCTCACAACCCACCCGGTCCCCCGCCGCAACCGCACCATCGCCGGCACCCGCTACGAGCTTCGCCACCGCCCCCCCACGGCCCTGTTCGGCACGCGCCGCGTCTGGCGCGACGGCGCGCCGGTCGACGTCTCCGACCGCGAGCGCACCCTCGTGGACTGCCTCGATGACCCCTCCCTGGGCGGGGGTCTGCGCCACACCGTCGAGGCGCTCACCGCGTACGCCGAGGCAGGCGACGCCTCCTGGGATCAGCTCGTCACATACGCGGAGCGGCTCGGCAACCGCGCCGTCTTCAAGCGACTCGGCTATCTCGCCGAAGCACTCAACCTCGGTGACGAACAGCTGATCCACACCTGCCTCCACCACCTCAGTGCCGGCACCGGCCGGCTCGACCCCACCGGCCCCCGCACGGGACCCACGCTCGCGCGTTGGCACCTTCAGATCAACGCGCGTATCGACGCATGATTGCCCGCGCGGCGATACAAACACGAGCGCGTGAGTGGGGTCTCACCGAGGAGGTCGTCGAGAAGGACTACATTCTCGGCTGGCTCCTGTGGGCCATCGGCTCTCAACCGGCGCTGCGCGAGCAGTTGGTGTTTAAGGGCGGCACCTGTCTGAAGAAGTGCTTTGTCGAGACCTACAGGTTCTCGGAGGACCTCGACTTCACGGTTCTCGACGGCGGCCCTCTGGCACCCGAGGATCTGGTCCCAATCCTGATCGACACGCTCGACCTCGCAGAGCAGGAAACCGGCATCACGCTCTCAAGCCGCCCACCCACGGTCCGACTGCGCCCCGACGGACGCTCGGCCGAAGGCCGCGTCTACTACCGCGGTCCCCGCGACACCCCGGGCGAGGCGCGCGTCAAGCTCGACCTCACCTACGACGAGACGATCGTCGAAGAGCCGATCCGGCGAGAGATCGCACACGCCTACGAAGACACCCTCCCCGGCGACCGCTCCGTGCGCTGCTACGCATTCGCAGAGGTGTTCGCCGAGAAGCTGCGCGCACTCGGGCAGCGCACGCGCCCACGCGACCTCTACGACGTCGTCAACCTCTACCGCCGCCCCGACTTGCGCGGCAGCCACGCGCAGGTCCTCGCGACACTGGAGCGCAAGTGCGCCTACAAGGACATCCCGCTCCCCACGCTGGAGGCGATCACCGCGAGCGAGAAGGCGGCAGACCTACGCGCCGACTGGAGCGCGATGCTGGCCCACCAGCTACCCACACTCCCGCCGGTCGACGAGTTCCTGGGGGAGCTACCGGCACTGTTCGCATGGCTCGCTGGCAAGCCGACCACCCACCCAAAGCCGGTCCCGGCGGCAGGCGAGAAGCTCGACCCAACCTGGGTGGTCCCGCCCACCCTAAAGAGATGGCCGGCCGGCGCGCCGCTCGAGCAGATCCGCTTCGCCGGCGCCAACCATCTGCTAGTCGAGCTCCACTACCAACAGTCAATTCGCTTGATCGAGCCATACGCGCTGCGGCGCTCGCAGGCCGGCAACCTGCTCGTCTACGCGATCAAAGCCGGAACCGGAGAAGCCAGGGCCTACCGGGTCGACCGCATCGAAGGCGTCCGCGTCACCAACCGACCGTTCACACCACGGTATGCGATCGAACTGTCGGTCGCGCTGCCGGTCAGCACCGGTCGACGCAGAACGCGCTTGCGTCCACCCGGCGCCGTTCGACCTCGCCGCTGCGGGCGCCAACGCTGGAGCTAGCAACGCCCGACGAAAGACGTTGGCCGGTTTGCGGGGTTGTGGTCAGGGGTTTGTGCCCGCCTCCGCCATATCGAGAGCAAACGATTGTCTCGGTCGCGGAGGTCTGGGCGCTTGTGCTCTGTGCACTCCACCCTCAAGAAGCACACGCTTGTCTGTTCGTCCAGGTCGTGGAGTTCTGACGGTTCCGTCAGTCTGCCCGCCAGCACTACTCGGTTCAGGTCGCTTTGAGCCGGACCGGGTTTCGCGGGGAGCAGCTGGGGGAACGAAATTACTCAAAAACGTGCCGTTTGCTGACGTTCGCTGACGTAGCCCGACCCGTCCGCGAGATGCGGCTCGTCGGCCCATATCGCCAGCAACCAAGCCAAAACCACGCAAAAACGGAAGGGGGGGGATTCGAACCCCCGTCAGACCAATCAGGCCTGAAACGGTTTTCGAGACCGCCGCATTCAACCACTCTGCCACCCTTCCAGGTTGACCAGCCTAGGCTAGAGGATCGCCCCTAACGGGGCGAGTCAGAGAGGGTAGAGGGTCGATCGCCCAGGCTAGAGGATCGCCCCTGAAGGGGCGAGTCGGGGGAGGTGGGACGGCTCCCGCCCAGACCACCGCGATCGGCACGGGTCACCGCCGCGAAGCGAAGAACTCGCTCAGCAGCGCCCCGCACTCACCCGCTAGCAAGCCCGAGGCCACTTCCGGGCGGTGGTTCAATCGCGGCTCGCCCACCACGTCGAGCACGCTCCCACACGCCCCAGCCTTGGGGTCGCTCGCACCGAACACCACCCGGGGGATACGGGAGAGCACGATCGCTCCCGCGCACATCGCGCAGGGCTCCAATGTCACGTACAGCA
Organism: uncultured Solirubrobacterales bacterium; assembly: GCA_963695305.1. Taxonomy (GTDB): domain Bacteria; phylum Actinomycetota; class Thermoleophilia; order Solirubrobacterales; family Solirubrobacteraceae; genus Palsa-744. Next base: position 100,567 of record OY968774.1, read on the forward strand.
CCGCGTCGAGCACCCTCCAGCTCCCCACCGCCCGTGCCGCCTCCCGCAGCGCGATGATCTCTGCGTGGGCGGTCGGGTCTTGGCGCAACTCCCGCTCGTTGTGTCCCGCGGCGATAACCTCGCCCCCGTGCGCCACCACCGCTCCGATCGGCACGTCCTCGTGGTCGATCGCAAGCTGCGCCTCGCGCAATGCAAGGCGCATGAAGTGCTCGTCGCGGGGAAAGAACCGTTCTGTCATCGTCTCGCCGGCGGCGGGATCCACGGGTAGCGCAACCCCTGCCCCCTCCAACACTTCATCATTACGGAGGAGCCCACTTGCCGCCGACCGCCCCACCCCGATATCCACGCACCTCTCCCCGCCGGCTCGCGACACTCACCGTGTGCGCCACCGTCCTATCCACCATCGTGCTCGGTGGTCATACGCAGGCGTGGGCGAAGCGACAGGTACGGGCAGCGGCGTCAGCCGCTATCCCCTCCTTAGGGTCTGAATCTGGAAAGGGATACGAGCCCGAGCGCATCGTCGTGAAGTACGCCCCAGGCCGCTCCGCGGCGCACACCTCATCGGCGCATGCGAGCGCGAGCGAAGCTCCCGAAGACTCCTCAACCGCGCACGTGCTGAGCCTGCCGCCTGGGGCGAGCATTACGGGGACGCTCTCCAAGTTGCGTCACCAGAGAAATGTGGAGTGGGCGGTCCCCGACTACGTCGCCCACACCACCTCTCTCCCGATCCCCAACGATCCCGGCCTCGGACAGGCGCCTGGCGACTGGCAGCAGACGCAGTGGAACTTCTCCGGCCCCTTCGGCGTGAACGCCCCCCAAGCGTGGGCGAACGTGTTAGCCGACCACGCCCCCGGAGGCTCGAAGGTAGTGGTGGCGGTGCTCGACACGGGAGTCGCCTACGCCAACCGCGGCAAATACCGCCGCTCCCCCGACTTCAACAAGTACACCTTCGTGGAAGGCCACGATTTCATCTCCCGCACCCCCTTCGCAAACGACCACAACGGCCACGGCACTTTCGTATCGGGCACCATCGCCGAGGCCACCAACAACCGCTATGGCCTCACCGGACTCGCCTACGACGCTCGCATCATGCCCGTCCGCGTGCTCGACGCCACCGGCGAAGGCGACGCCTCGGTTATCGCCGAAGGGGTGCGCTTCGCCGTCAACCACCACGCGAAGGTCATCAACCTCAGCCTTGAGTTCTCCGCGGAAGTCTCCGCCTCCGACATCCCCGAGCTGATGGAAGCCCTCCGCTACGCCTACCACCGCGGCGTCACCGTCGTCGCGGCCGCGGGCAACGAGGGAGACACCTCCATCCCCTACCCCGCCCGCGCACCCCACGTGATCGCGGTGGGCGCCACCACAGAACACGGGTGCCTAGCGAGCTACTCCAACTACGGACGTCACATCACGCTCGTCGCGCCCGGTGGTGGCCCCGACGCAAGCCTCCCCACCGACCCCGGCTGCAACCCCGAACTCTCAGAGGGCCGCGACATCTTCCAGATGACCTTCACCGGCTCCTCACCCCGCGTGTTCGGCTTCCCCGGCGGGTATGAAGGCACCTCGATGGCTACCCCCCACGTCGCCGCCGCCGCCGCGCTGCTCATCGCCTCCGGGGTGCTTGGCCGCAAACCCTCCCCTTCGCAGATAACCGCCCGCTTGAAGGCCACCGCGCGCAAGCTCGGCGGGCCGTCCGATCGCTCGTTCTACGGGGCCGGGCTGCTTGACGTGGGGGCCGCCACGACTCGAAGCGGCTAGCGACTCGTCAGGTCGTGCGAATGATCAACACCGAACAGGGCGCGTGGTGAGACACCTTGTTCGGCACCGACCCCAACAAAAAGCGCTTGGCGCCAGTCATGCCCTTGTTGCCGACGATGATCAGGTCCGCCCCCTGCTCCTCGGCGACATCGAGGATCGCATCCGCCGGATCGCCCTGGCGGGGATACACGTTCGCCCGCACTCCAGCCTCACGCGCAGTCTCCGCCGCCGCCTCGAGCGTCGCGTCGACATCCTCGCGTGGGTTCACCGCCCACTGCAGATCCTCTGGCATCTCACGACGCTCCTCGCGCAACCGTTGCGCGGGCACCGGCTCATACGCGCTCACAATCTCAAGCGTGCCCCCCACTGAGCGAGCCAGATCAGCCGCCTGGCGCACCGCTTGGGTGGCCGTATCGGAGCCGTCTGTTCCAACTACGATCGAATTGAACATGGCTCGACCTCCTCGGGCGTTTGGCACTGACAATAGACCGCTTCCTCACAGGCGGGCTGGGCGGATCATAGCCGTGGCCCTCCTCTACTGAAGGACCGACCGCAGCCGACCGCTCATCGAGGCAAATGCACGTGCCTCACGACCGCCTCCTTCGGCGAGTGTGACCGCGGCCACCACATCCAACCTAACGTCCCTTAGTCTGGGCTTAGAGCGCCCCCTGGCTGGGCCCGGCGCAAGCCTCAAAAGGAACGTCACCGTCTGAGGCTTTGACATGCTCAGGTTGGAGATGGCGAGCACGCGCAGCCGAGTACTACTACTACTAGCTCTACCCGACCCACGACCAACAACGCTCACCACGATCCGCGCGGCGCACGATCCCGGACAGTAGAGCCGCAATGGCAGTCCGCGGCGAATCACACCCACACCCACACGAGAGGCGACCATGACGCGTGGGCTGCCGACTGTGGTCTTCGGCGTAGCTGCGGGTGGGGCCGTCTCGGCGCTGCCGCCCGGAGGAGCCGCCTCTTTGCTTTCCACACGCATGCTGGGCGGGGGAATCGGCGGAGACACAGCCGTCCAAGTGTAGCTTGCAGGCACAAGCTCAACGTTGCCGGCTGGATCGGTAGCCAGCACGCGCACGGTGTGAAAACCGATACCCAAGCCTTTCGCCGTGTACGGGCTCGCACAGGGCCAATAGGGCCCATAGTCAAGCGAACATTCGAACGCCACCGGTTCCCTTGCCGAGAATGCCACGCTGACGTCGTCGCTGTCCGTCTCGTCAAGCGGCAGGCTTTCAATGGTTGTGGTCGGTGGAGTGGTGTCCACCTTCCACGAATAATCCAACGAAGCGACGCCTTTATTTCCCGCCACATCCGTCGCCCTCACCGCAAACGTGTGCTCACCGTCATCAAGGCCCGACACCGCGAAGCGACCGCTGCACGCTTTGAATTCAGAGCCGTCGAGCTCGCATTCAAATGTCGCCGGCTCATCCGCCGAAAAAGAGATGCTCGCGTCTGCCCTCTTGGTGAGCGACCTCGGACCGCTTTCGATCTTTGCGACCGGTGGCGTCGTATCGACAGTCCAAGCCCGCAACTGTGACCTGGGCTCGGTGTTGCCCGCGGCATCCGTGGCCCTCACCGCGAGCGTGTGACTACCATCACTCAAATCGGAGGTTTCGTAAGGACTTGCGCAAGCTTTGAAGTCGGACTCGTCGAGCGAGCATTCAAACCGCGCCGACTCCCCTGCTGAGAACGCAATACTCGCATTTGTGCTGTGCGTCACCGCCGTCGGGCCAGTTTCAATGACCGTCACGGGCGGCACCGTATCCACCGTCCAGGCATAGGTTGACGGGCCGGCTTCTCTAGTACCCGCGCTGTCCATGGCCCGTACCGTGAAAGTGTGGGAACCCTGCGCCAAATCATTGGTGTGGTACGGACTCGAGCAGGGACCGAAGGTGGCGTTATCGAGGGAGCATTCAAACGTGGAAGCCTTATCGGCCGAGAAGGTAAACGTCGCATTTGGTTCGCTGCTGAGGGCGCTCGGCTCGGCTTCCACCTTAGTCACAGGCGGAGCGTCGATCTCAATCTCCTGAGACTTAGTCGCCTCTGCCCTGCCCCGGATGTCCCAACTGCGGTACCTCACAATGGTTGTGTTCGACACCTCAAACGGTTCCGTGTAGGTGGGGCTTGAGGTCGTCGGTTCGCTACCGTTGGTTGTGTAACGGGTCTCAGAGACCGTGAGGTTCTGATCTGTTACGCCGAGACTCACCTCGACGGGGCCTGGACGCGCGCCGGCGCATGATTCCCCGTCACACGCGATGGTCGTAGTCGGCAACACGGGATCTTCCACAACTTGGCTGATCGTGCGCACAACCGCGTCCGGCTGTTCATTAATCCAGGTCGCATACTGGTCGAGAACGCTGGCCGATGTCGGGCCGTACAATCCGTCACATTCGCTTTCGTGAGGATTCAGGACGCTAGGGCATACTCCGTGTAGGGCTATTATCACCCAGCCGCCTTCCCCCCACAGAAAATCGTTCTTCAAATCCTGCAGCTCCACCCGCCTTTCCGGACTTGCCTGCGTCGACAGCTCATACGGGTTTGGGATCGAATAGGGCTCCGGATAAACCGATATGCCGCCGTCCGGACCACTGCCGCCCTGATAGGTCCCGAACAGGCGCGCCGAACCGAATTCACAGGCTTGCGCCAACCTGACGGATTCCAAGTTGAACGCGCCGTAGGGATAGGCGAAGGAACGGGGCTGATATCCGTGTTCTTCAAGCTGCTTACGACTCCCGCAAATCTGTTCTTCCTGTTCACTTGCCGTGAGCGACGGGAGATCCGAATGACTGATCGTGTGCGCACCGATTTCGTGGCCTTCGTCGGCGAGCGTGGCAATGTCGGGCCATGTCGCAAAACCACTGTTCCCCACCTCGCCGGTGATGACGTAGAAGGTCGCTTTGATCCCATGGGCCGCGAGGATCGAGCCGGCTTGCGGGATCGAGCTGAGACCGTCGTCGAAAGTGAGCGAAACAACGGTCTCAGCATCGGCCAACGGCGCGGCCGCACCGACAGCCATGAGGAGTGTGACGAGCACGCAAAGCGCAGCCAACCTCCGACTGGTATAGAGCGACCTCATAGTCCTTCCTTGGACAACGGCGAGCCGAAGAGCGCCTACGGCATGACCGGGTCAATGCTAGCGCGTTACTCCCAGATTTGTTCCGATTCTCCCGCAATTGGACACAATTTTTTTTCCCATCCGAGCGTCCAGATCGACGCTCACCCAAAGGGGGTGGCGGAGATGCGCTTGGGACGCGAGAGCGAAAAGGCGCGCGAAGCGGGTTGTGGCGCGCCCGCCGGCGGGTCCACCAAGGCGCGCAGGCTCGCCCCTCCTATCGCCGTACGTCCAGGCACCTGCAGGTGGGCGTAGAAGATGCCATCGCCGTCGGTCGGCAGCGTCGCCAACGCCATCCATCGGTGACCCAGCGATATCTGTACCCACACGCTACCCGGCACGCCCGCGGGCGTGCGCCCCCACACGGTCACCTCTCGCGCCCGCGAGGTTGTGTACGCGACGAACGGGAACCGGAACGCCGCCAACAGCGGCTTGGGACGGTCGCACGACAGTCCACCGACGCAACCGTAATAGAGGCCCGTCTGAAAGATGGATTTGCCAACCGGGTAGTCGCGCAACCCAAAGTAGGTAGCGAGGCCAACGCCGCTCCTCCACATCCGATAGATGGATTCAGAGATCCAACGGGCGTCCAAGCCAACCGGCACCCCACCGGGACTGGGAGGGTTGGTGTTCCAAGCGAACTCAGTCACCCAGAAGCCGGCGGGACCGCTCGCCACCAGGTTGCCAAGACGTTGAGCGTTGGAGATCAGCGTTTTCATGCTCGCCAAGTTGCCGATCCAAACGTTTTCGGGATCTGCTGGAAGGTCTGCGGGACCACCGGACGAGTAGGGGTGGACGCTTATGATGTCGGCGTTCACCGGGGCGCGGCATGTGCGCCGAGGATGCGCGCCCGAGGACAGGCAGAACAGGCCGCGCAGGAACCTGAGCGGCGCAACCGCCTGAATCGTGCGGCGCAACAGACCGTTGGGGAAGAGTTCGCCCGCAACGACCAGATTGCTCGGGTCGACAAACTTCACCGAGGCGGCTACGGCATTGACCATTTCGCGATAGCGCGCGATCGAGACAGGTTGACCGGCTTGGAATTGGGGCTGCATGGAAAGGCTGACGTTGGGCTCGTTCCAAACCCCCCAATAGCGCACCCGGGGCAGTCCGGGATTGGAGCCGTCGTAGCGATATGCGGCTGCCTTGGCGAATAGTCCCAGCTGTACGGGATCGGGCGCGTTTATGCCTTCCCCGGTAGCGTTTACGCCGCGAGAGGCCCAACTCGGCGCTCCAAACAGAACCACCATCGGTTCGAGCCCGGCCGCCATCGTCAGCGCAATCTGTCGGTCAAGCTCATACCAGTGGTACTGGCGGTCGAACGGGTTGCTCGCATCGAAGTCAGAAGTTGGTTTGCTTGGAGCGATCTGGCTCCAGGCGACGACGATCTTCACGACGCTGGCTCCCGCCGCGCGTATTCTGGCGCTCACAAGGGTGCCTTCGGGTCCGTCGGGCGCGTATTCCTCCATAGCGGTGCGTAGCGGACCACCAAGCGGTGTCGCGGCCAACGCTTGGACCGATGGGGCGTGCACGGTCGCACGTCGAGCCGCGAAGGCACTCGGCGACCCGAAGGCCAACGAGATCGCCGCCGTCAGTGTAAGCAATCGCGCCCTCGAAACGGTTGGCGCAAGGAATTTGGAGTCAAGCCCGGGGAGGAGGGCGGAGTCGGATAGTCGTATGGCGAACAACGGCAACACATTCCATGCTAGGGGGTTCCCTCACGTCTCGGCGCAGTTCGCCCATAACCCGCGCGCTGGGAGGATTTATGCGGCTCAGCGGTTCCCCAGAGCCACCGCCGGGGAGCGGCGGGTGTTGCGGTGCTTCCACTGCAAATAGTAGAAATCGCGTAGCTGGCGCCTTGCCTTGGGGCCGAAGCGACTCTGGTGGGTGACCTGCTGGAAGACGTGGGTCACCTCGGCCTCAGGCACGTACCAAACATGCAAGCCGGCCGCAAGGGTTCGCAGACACCAGTCGGTGTCCTCGCCTCCATAGGAAGAAACGCGCTCGTCGTAGCGACCGATTGTGTGTGGCAGCTCGGCCCGATACATCTGGGCAGCGCCCATCGTCCAAACCACCGGGCGGGCATGGGCGTGGTCGAAGTCGTGCATCATGTGACGCTGGTGCGCAGCCGGATTGGAGTTCAAGCAAGCGTACGGTCCGCGACGCAAGACGGGAAGTAGAAACGGGGGGTAGCGCCGGCAGGAGAACTGAAGCTCTCCGTCGGGGAAGAGCAGCTTGGGGCTGACCACTCCCGCCTCGGGATGCTCGTCCAGGAAACGCGCAAGCGTCTCCACCGAACCGGCATGCACTTGAGTGTCGGCGTCGAGCATCAGCACCTTTTGCCCCCGCACGAGCGCAAGCGCATCGTTGCGACCGGCCGCAAGTCCCTGGTTGATCGACTTTGCGAGCACCCGCACCTCAGGGAAGCGCTCACGTACCGCCTCAGGGGTCCCGTCTTCGGAGCCGTCGTCTACGACAATCGCCTCGTACGCGATCCCCGCATGCTCACTGAGAGAGCCCAGGCACGCGAGCACATCCTCACGTGAGCGCCAGGCGACGATGACAACCGACAACTCGACTGGTTCCGCGCTCATCGCGTGCTTTCAGACATGCTTGGCTCCTAGGCTTCTACGCAGGTGACTATCAAGGGCGCACGAAAGATAGCTGCACAGCCATGGCCGACCTAGACGAGCGCCGTCCGGACGCACCCCACGGAGCCGGCGAGCGCCGTCGCCTTGCACGCAACGCATTGGGCTCTTACGGCGCGCGCGCGGTCGTTGGCTTCAGCGCGCTGGCCCTCACACCTTTCCTCTACCGCGAGCTCGGTGCGGCGGGATTCGGCACTTGGAGCGTGATCTACACGATCGCGACGGTCTTCTCGCTGTTCGAGGTCGGCTACGCCCAAGGGATCGCGAAGTTCGTGGCCGAGTATGACGCGCGCGGCGAAGACACGGAGGTACGCGCCACCATCAGGGCCGGTCTGCTCGCGTTCGCTCTAATCGGCATCGTGGCCGCGGCCGGCTGCGTTCTGTTGGGGTTGTTTGGCGACGGGCTCGCGGCGCCGTCCGCCACAGCGGATTTCCGCACGGGCCTGATCGTGCTCGGGATCGCTGTCCTGTTGCGCTTTCCCCTTGTGTCATACGGCGGTGGCCTCCAGGGGTACCAGCGCTACGACCTCTTTTATCTCTCCGACATCGTCCTTGGAGCCGGCTTCACGCTCACCGCGATCCTTGTGGTGGCGTTTGGCGGCGGCGTATTGGGATTGTCGGTGTGCTGGGCGGGCGCACTGGTGGTAAGTGCGCTGCTTTATCGCTTCAACATCGCCCGAGTGCGGCACGGACTGGGCCTTGGCTCGCTGAAGCTTCGCGCGGTGCCAGCCCACCGCGGACGGCGGTTGGCGGCCTTCAGCGGCTTCACGGTGCTCTCCGAGAGCATGACCTTCGTAGCCCAGCGCATGGACACCGTGATCATCGCGGCCGTTCGCGACGCCGCTACAGCCGGACCCTACGCCGCCGCCATCAAGCTGCAGAGCGGACTACAGGCCATGACCACCCCGTTTGTGAACCTGATGCTGCCCATGGCCTCGGAATTGCAGGCGCGTGGCGAGAACCAAACGATTGGCAAGCGTCTGGTGCTCGCCACGCGGGTGAGCCTGCAAATGACGCTGCCGGTAGCCGCGGGCCTTGCGCTGTTCGCCGAAGACGTGGTGCGGCTGTGGCTCGGGCCCGACGTCCCTCACACAACGGCGTCGATCGTGGTGGTGTTGATGGCCGTGCAAACGGTCACCCTCACCGTCTTTCCCAGTCAAACCGTGCTCGTCGGTGTCGGTCGCGTCAGGATCATCGGGCTACTGGCGGTGATCGAGGGTGTCTCGAACGTGGGAGCTTCAATCGCTCTGGTTACCGCCTATGGCGCTATCGGAGCTGCGCTTGGCAGTCTCTGCACGAGCGCCGTGCTCGCGCCGATCAAGTTCCCGCTGGTGTGCGACGCAATCGGTCTGCGACTACGCCGCTTCCTTGCCTCCTCGATCGCCCCGAGCGTGATCAGCTCCCTGCCGAGTCTGGCGCTAATGACGCTCGTGCGGATGACTATGAGCGCTGGCTTCGTCAGAGCGTTCGTCGGCCTAGCCGTGGGGCTGAGCGTGTCTGCGCTCATCGGCATCGGACAGATCGGGCGCAAGAGGATCAAGGGACTCGCACGCGAGCTCCTCTCTACTCGCAACCAATCCACCGTGGACGCGGAGACCCAAGCCCTGGCCGAGGCCGGCTGAGGCCGGCAGGTGGACGGCCGTTGTACTCGGGGAAGAAAGATGTGGAGGTCATCGGTCGCGGCAGTAGAATCCCACCCGCATGATCAACGACATCTTTCCCGTGCTGCGGAGGCAATGGCGTAGCGCGATTGCGGCAGCCGTTATCTGCATGATCGTGGTAGTCGCAGTGACGCTCGCGTTGCCAAAGTCCTACCAGGCGACCACCACATTGTCGGTCAACACAAGGCCGGTCGCAAAGATTCTCAATATCGACAGCACAATCGGACAGGACCTCGCGCGCTCGTTCTCAACGCTGGCCGCCAATCCAAATGTGGCCGGCGAAGCAGCGCAACGACTGGCCACGACAACGTCGATCCACATGAGTCGTGAAGAGCTGCTCGAACACATGTCCTTCGCGCCCGTGGAGCAGACCGAGCTGCTTCAGATAACGGCCACTGCACCCACCGGCGCCGAAGCCAAGACGCTCGCCAATACTTACTCGGAAGCGTTCGTCGAACACGTCAAACAGGCATTCGCCGCTGAACAGGTGACGACCACGGTCGACATCGCTGAGCTAGCATCGATCCCCAGCAAACCGTCCAAGCCCAAGCCCGCGTTGTACATCGGACTGGGATTGATCGTGGCGCTGCTTATCGGTATCGGTGTCGCGCTGCTCCGCGACCGCCTCGACCAACGCCTGCGGATAGCCGAGACCGATGAGCTCGTGCTGGGACAGCCGATCATGGCGCGCATTCCAAAGATGGGCGAGCGGTCTGGACGCAATGTCGCCGACGACGCCTTCCTGCTGTTGAAGACCAACATCGGCTTCTACTTGCACAGCCCTCCGCGGGTGGTGACCGTCACCAGCGCCAGTCCGCGTGAGGGCAAGACGACGATGTCGGTGGGGCTTGCCAGAGCCATCGCCCGCAGCGACGAACGGGTGGTGCTGATCGAGGCCGACATGCGCCGCCCCACAGTGGCGCACGGATTCAGGCTGGACGGCGCCGAGCCCTCCGACGTAGGACTCTTCGAGCTATCTCGTGGGTGCGGCAAACGCGGAGGAGGTCGTGATCCACCATCCTCAGATCCAGGGACTGTCGATCGTCTGGTCGGGTCCACCGGCTCCGAGCGCGTTGCCGCTGCTGCGCTCCGATCGCCTCACAGATCTTCTTGCTCAGCTGAAGAGCGAATACGACTGGGTGATCGTAGACACCCCCCCCGTCCTGCTCGGCGCCGATGCCTCGAACATCGTCGCGCAAGCAAACGCGGCGATTTTCGTGATCGACGCCGAGTCAACCACCCATAAGCAGGCGAGTCTCGCGCTCGCGCAGCTGCGCAAAATCGACCCGGCCCTACTGGCGGTGGTGCTCAACCGCACCAGCACCCCCGACTTCTCCTCCTACTACGGCGGCTCGACCAGAACTCGTGAATCCGATAGCGAGTTGGGGCGGGCGCTGACGTCGCAGGCCTCCCGCGCGACCCGTTCGTAGGAGCGCCGCGCGCGATGGCGGCAAGTCGCACGGGAGCCGCTTCTTCGACTGAGGCGCATTTCGTGCGTGGGCCGGCAAGGTCATGGTTCGGCGCTCTTCGCTTGATAGGCATATTGGGGGCGGCGGCGCTGGTGGCGGCACTGTGGCCTCTGTCGGCCTGGGCGGTCAACCCGGCCGTCTTCCCCGGGCTGGTGCTGCTCGCCTTCGCCGGTGTGTTGATCGTGCGGCGGCCGGAGTACGGGATCGCAATGACAATGGCGCTTTCGCCCTTCACCAATAGCGTGATCGGCGGCAGCAAGCCCTTCCACATACTGTTGCCACTGCTCAGCTTCGGTCTGTTCGGCTATGCGGTTCTGCGTGCTCCCGAGCGTCCTCTGGAGCGCACTGGCGCGGTGAAGACCACCCTGTTGATCTTCGTGATCGTCGGGATCGCCTCCTCGATCCTCGCGCTCGACCCGGGTGAAAGCGTCACCAAGCTGTTCATCCTGCTCAGCGCCGCGGCGTTGCTACTGGCGACATTGCGCATTTGCGCGGAGCGACGACAGCTATATGTTGTCGTGGGTGGGGCGCTCGCCGCTCTGATCCTCTGTGGTGGCCAGGGAGTACTCGAGTACCTGTCTGGCCAACATGGGCAGTTCGGGGTGGTCCAGGGAGGCGTCGTGGTAGGCCGTATCCAAGGCTCGTTCGGCCATCCCAACCAGTTCGCCGGCTTCCTTGCCACCCTCATACCGCTTGCGGTCGCAATGCTGTTTACGCACAACGCGCCGCGAGCGCTACGTTGGATGGGCGCGATCGGGCTCGCGTTCGGGGTTCCCGCATTGGTCTGGTCCTACTCCCGTGGAGCGCTTGCCGCGATTGTCGCCGGACCGATCCTGTGGCTGATAATCGTGCGACCACGCGTTGCTGTTCTCGCCGCGATTATGCTGGGGGTCCTCGGATACCTGTTTGCTCCCGGAGTTGTCAGTCAGCGCTTCCGCTCGACCTCGGGTGGCGAAGTCGAAATCCGAAGCGATATCTGGGCGGCCGCGCTTGACATCTACGCCGAACATCCGATTCTCGGCGCAGGCGTCAACAACTTCTCGGTCGCCTACGCACGATTGCCCACCGTCCCCGCGGGAGCGACGCAGCGACGGCTGCTGCAGGGCGAAGAATTGCTGATCCCCCCTCATGCGCAGAACCTGTATTTGAACATCCTCGCCGAGGAGGGACTGATAGGCATCCTCGCCTTCTTCCTGTTCGCCGGAGCCGCGGTGCGGCGCACATTCGTCGGCTCGCGCTCGGAGGACCCTCTGACACGGGCCATTTGCATTGGGATCGGCGCCGGAATGATGGCGCTCGCCGTGCACAGCTTTCTCGATGTCGGCTTTTACGGCGAGGTGGCCTTCCCGCTGTTCAGCATGGTGGCGGTAGCCACGGCGCTGACCGGTATGGAGAGCGAGACCGTCACGGAGTCGCCCCAAGAACTACAGGCCCCTGCCACCCAGGGGCTCGCCGTGCCGGCGGCAGGCTGACCGCTTCGCTACGCCGTGAAGGGTACGAAACGCGACGAGGATGGCGCGGCGGTCGCGGTGCCATCGAAAGTGACCCGCACTCGCATTAGCTGCGGCGCGGCGTGACCGGCGATCCTCACCGAAAAGCGCCCGTTCCGTACCCGCTTCCTCAGGACCGAGACCTGCTGCCAGGTGCGCGTGGAGCGGTCGTAGCGCTGGAATAGCACCACGACGTGGCCGCTGCGCGCCCCGAGGACCTCTCCCTTGACCATGTGCGAACGCCGATGGGCGAAGCCTGCCGAGGAAGCGCGGGCGACGCGCGCGCCGCGCTTGAGCGTGCTCGCCGACACCAGCGTTTTTGTGCTGCGGCGATGGCGGCCGCCTGATTTCGATCCGCTTGTCGAGCCGCCGCTAGTTGGTTCTTCGGTTTTGGTGGGAGTCGAGCCCGCGCCCGACCCGGGCACATAAGCCTTGAACGCCGCGAACGACGGCTTCGGTGTGAAGTTGCTGTTTAGAAGGCCGTACTGCGCCTCCACGCTGTTTTCATCTTTCATCCAGTAGTCGTTGCGAAGGTTGTACCAGCACGCCACCTGTACGTAGGGGTCCTGATCTGTCAGCTTGTACGCTTCTGTCACGTAAGCAGCTTGGTTGGTTTGACCGACCTCGCAAGTTCCGCCGGTGCTCGAGCTCCAACCGAACTCCGTGAACCAGATCGGCTTTTCGTCGCCGTTGGCCACCATCACGTTGTGAACGGTGCGATAGCCGAGGAACGAGTCTTCGGTGATGTTGCCGCTGCTGTCGCGCACGATCGAGCCGGGCGCACGACATGAGTATGGGTGGACCGCCATCACATCGAAGCTCCCCTTGGCACCGTCGGCGTAGGCTTCTGAGATGAATTTGTAATCGTTGAGCGAAGTGCCGCCAAACAACACGAGCGCATTCGGGTCGGCGGACTTGACGGCGGGATATGCTGACTTGAGCAACTGGGTGTAGGCGGCGGCGCTGGGAGCGGTGCTCCAGAACCGCGGAATGTTCTCCTCGTTCCAGATCTCCCATGCGGCGACGCGGCCAACGTAACGAGCGGCCAGCGTGTGAATGAATTCGGCGTAGTCGTTGGGGTTCTTGGGAGGCGTTTCCGTGTTCGTGGAACCCGAGGCCCAGCTTGGCGAGCTACCAACCACGAAGATGATCTTGGCGCCGGCTCGCTGCGCGAGGTTGACGGCGTTGTCGTATTGGGCCATCCACCAGGGATTGAATTCGCCGCGCCCCGGCTCGACGTCTGCCCAGTTGAGGGTCATGCGGACGTATTTCGCGCCCGATTCGGCGATGATTGGCTCGGTAGCCGTCTGTTCGGTGAGCGAGCCCGCCCACGTCAAATCCACTGAGAGACCCTTCTGCGCCGCATAACCGGCTGCGGGAAGGGCGAGCAGCGCCAAAGCGGACACGAGGACTACTACGGCGATGCGATAAAGCAGGCCGGAGCCGGTGGCTTGAGGCGACTGCAGCTGGTTGGTGTTGGTGGCTGTGGGAGCCTGGCTGGCGGAAAGCATGGTGCCTGTCCTTTTCCGACCGGCACCCCGACCCTTTCGGTAGCTCGGCTGTCTCCTGAGAGATCCGTGGCTTTGCGACCCCGCCTCGCGACGGGTGTGCCCTTATCGTGGGTGAAACGGCCTTCTTTTTCTTTCGTTATCTCGTTCTCATGACAGGCATCGGTAAGCGAGGGCCTGGTCTAAAACGGTGCAAGACCGCTGGACGTATGTCTGATGGACCGACAAGCGATCCGTAGAACGCCGCAACCGGCGAAAGATTGGGGCCTCGCTCGCGTTTCCCGCGGACGCGTGTACGTCTCCTCGTGGGGGCAGGAGAGGGCAAGATGGCGGAGAGTGCGCCGGCCGTTGGCGATCTGCATACTTCGTGCGCTAGATGGCGGCCATCAGGGACCCAAGAGAGCGCCCACAGGTGTCGGTGATCATGCCTGTCTGGCGCCCGCACCAGGCATGGCTGGAGGTGGCCGTCGCCGCCGCACTCGCACAGACCGGACCTTCGATCGAGCTGTTGATAGTCGACGACGGGAACACCACCCCGGTCAGCGCGCTGCTTGCCCACATAACCGACCCGCGTCTACGTTTCGAGCGAATCGAGCACGGCGGCATCTCGGCCGGGCGTAACGCCGGCCTTGCCGTGGCGCGCGGCGAGCACATTCGCTTCATCGATTGCGACGACTTCATCCCACCCGGCTCCACTGCCCGCCTGTACTCGCTGATGCAGGGACGTCTGGACCGCGTCACCTACGGCGCCACCCTGGTCTGCGACGACGAACTCAACCCGCGCTGGAGGATGAGCACCGACCAACAGGGGGACGCGAGGATCGCCTCGCTGTTCGCGAGCTTCAATGTGCGTCCCGGAGGCGGAACGATGCAATCGCGCCGGCTACTTGAAGTGGAGCCTTTCGACACGTCGCTAACCGTCGCCGAGGACTGGGACCAAATGCAAAGGGCACTCGAGCACACCACTGTGCACGGCACACGCGAGGCTGTCCATCTCTACCGGCGACATCCCACCTCGGCGACCGCCGACATCGAGGCCGGCATGCGCGCCGCGCGCGAAATCGTGGCCGCCTATTTCGGGCGTCACCCCGAGCAGAGCGGCACCCGTTTGGAACGCCAAGCGCACGCGTTCCTCGATGCGATGGCGGCTCGCGTCTACGCAACTCACGGTCAGCGCCGGGTCGCGGCAGCTCATCTGCTGCGCGGCCTGCGCCGCGATCCGCTGTGCCTACGCCACGAGTGGCCGCAGGTGCGCAATGTACTGGCAGGAAAGCTCGCGCTCGCGCTCGGGCGCGAACCCTAACGTCAGCGTTTCGTCGGCGAGAGGATCGTGAAGTGGACAACGATCGGGGACGAGGCAATCATGTTGGCTCCTACCGCTTGTACCGTGATGCTGTAGGCGCCGGCTGGGAGCGCTACGCCTCCGGCCCAGCCGGAGAGGACCACCCTGTCCGTACCCGCGCCAACGCTCACAACGATCCGATTGGACTTCGGTGAACGGCATTTGCGTCGGTGCCCGCCGCCGGTGCAGATAGACACCACACCGTGCGTCGTGATGCTCTTGTAGCGCAGGCCTTTCCCGGCGCTCACCCCACGAGCGAAAGTGAGCTTCAACGAAGCTTTCTGTGTGATCTTGAAGCCAAGCGTCGCCCCTATTGCCGACGCGCCCTTGCCGCCGACTTTGCGCAGCGTTTCCTTTGGCGCGGCCCTGAAGCGAGCCGGTTTCAAGGTGACTCCGGAGAGAACCGGTGCAACAGGAGCAGGAAGCGGTTGGACCGGTGTTGGAGTGCTCACCGGCGGCGCGACGACTTCTTCTTCCCTCGGCGGTGGTTCCGGTGTGAGCACGGTAACCTTCACCGAAGTCGCGTCGTGTGTGCCTTTAGCTACGTCGCTAACGACCAGCGTCACCGTATAGGTGCCCGCGGTGGCATAAGTGTGGGACGGATCAGCCGTACTAGCGGTTGCGCCATCGCCGAATTCCCACTGATATGTCGCACCGGGATCCGGCGAGGTCGAAGACGAGCCGTTGAAGGCCAACGACTGCCCCGCGTGGATCAATGGCGCGCTCGTTCCGATAACTGCCACGGGATAGCCTTCGTAGCTGAGCCGGCGAATCGAACCGCTGTTAATGTCGGCGTAATAGATGTCGCCTTCGGGCCCAAGCTCGAGATCGACGGGGCAGCCTTGGGTAACGGGTTCGTTCTCGCACACGATGCCCTTGCCTTCGCTCAGGCTCTCAATCGAGACGATGTTCGAGGGGTCGGGAAGTTTTTCGCCGCTCGCTTCGGGCATCATCGCCCAGATGCAATCGCGGGTCACGTCGCCAAAGAGCAGGGCGCCATCCCACGATTGCGGCCACGGCCCGCCGTGCAAGAACGCCAGACCGCTGATGGAAGCGCCGGCTTCATCCGGCGGCGCGGGCGGCGCGTGATGGTACGGGCATTCATCCCCCGCCAGGACCGGCGCACCGTGGTTGTAGGCGAAATAAGGATGTACAGCGGTGTTTGCTTCGGGTTCTCCCGTGTACAACCGTTTACAAAGATTGGCTTTCTCGTACTGCACTCCGTATTCGTAGGGGAGATTTTCTTCGCCTTCCGGATAGGAGCCCTCAAAACACGGCCAGCCGAAGTTCTTGCTCGGGGCAGAGAGCGGACTTGCGTCGCGATTGATCTCCTCCCATTTGTTCTCGCCGACATCCCCCACCCAAAGTTCTTCCGTCCCGGGGCGGAAGGTGAAGCGAAACGGCTGGCGCAAGCCGTAAGCGACTGTGCGCTTACGATTTAGGTCGGACGCCGCGATGTTTGGATTGTTGGGGAGCGGTTCTCCAGTGTCGGGATCGACACGCGCGATCGTTCCGTCGAGTGAAGCCGGTTGACTGGCGGGGCGACGGAAGCTCTGCGAGCGCAGAACGCCACCCTCCGCCGTCGGTAGTTCCTGCGCCGTAACTCCAGGAGTGCCCGCACCGATGCTTTCTTCGTTGGGGTCGCCACACGGGTTCGCCGGCACGAGCGGATGTTCTTTGTCGGGGAGAGTCCCGCCGTACTGCCCCCAGTCGGCGAGTTCAAAGGCACCGCCACTGCCACCACTCGCATAAAGGGACCCATCTGACCCGAACTGCAGGTCGCCGACCGAGTGGCTGGTGAACTGCTGGCACCATTCGTCCTTGATCAGCGGGTGCTCTTCACCGAGCATTTTGTGTGTGCTCAAGTCAACCGTGATTCGGGAGAGCCGACCGGTGACCACACAGCCATCCCCGCCGCCTACGCCAAATTCCGGGCCGGGGCCGGGCGGGGTTAGACATTCCTTGTTCGGCCATACGGGCGCCGTCTCACCCGGCGGGGCATCATAGGCATAGAGCACATAGATGTAGGGCCTAACCGGGTATTCGGGGTCGATCGCGAGACCCAATAGTCCACGGTCTTCGTAATCCATCACCTCTGAACTGAGGTCGGCGACGATCACCTCGTTGTTCGGTTCAGCGAGGCTCGGGAAGTTGAAGATCTGCCCTTCCTTGTCGATAGCGAACACTTCGCCATTGGGCGCGAACCGGACGTTGGTGACTTCGCCGACGCCTCCCAACACTCCGGTATCGCGGATTTCGGGTGAGATCCCGGCTTGGGCGGCGCCCGCACAGATCAGCGCCGCCAACACGACCGCAAACGCCGCCGAAACGCGCCTGTCACCTAGCCAAACTCCGATCGCCCTCACCTGGATCTCATCTCTCCCAGTTCCTGACACTGGCCCGCCGCATAGGGTCGCGAAGGGCAGGCAGCATAGCCGGCAAGGCGGCCGTCCGAGACGAGCTCCATGCTCAGCGTGCCGGGCGCTCGATGCGCCTGATCGCCGCCGCAATCGCGGCCAGCGCGAACAGCAGTAGAACGATTAGCAACACGTCAAGCGCCGACAACGACAGCGAACCGCCCGAACTGCGCGTCAGGCCGACCAAGCCGGCAGTACCGGCCGCTACGCTGCCCGCGGTGTGGCCCGCGGATGAGACCCCGCCGGTCGATGGTGCGGCCGACGAGGAGGAAGAGCGCCCGGAAGAGCCACCGCCCGACGTTACACCGGCTCCCAGGGCGCCGCCCGAGGCTTCACCGCCACCGGTAGCCGTCGGCGGATGCTTGTGATGGGGCGCACCCAGCACCGATGCCTGTCCCCCATAAGCGTCCACCGAAGACACTCCGGCGGCGGCCGGCGCGGCGACTACGAGGCAAGCCGTGCCAATCGCCGCGAGGATCGAGGTCCGTCTCGAACCAGTCATGCCTCACACGGTAGCGCCTTATCAGGCCTCTCCCCGTGCCTCAGCGACCGAAGCGTTCGCTCGCGCGCAAGCTCAAGTCTTCCTGGGCTTCGGCAACCGTGAGAGGATATGCCGTGGAAAGCCGCCGCTGGGCCTGAGTTATCAGCGTCTCGTGTGGATTCAACCGCTCGGCGCGCAGCAGCAGCGCACGTGCACGCCTCCGCCCCGCGCGGCCGCGTTCGCCTTCGAGCAGGCCGAGCACGAATGGCGCGAGCCATTCTTCGCTGTCGCTGTACTGGATTTGACCGAACCAATAGCGCGCCGCCGCCGGTTCGCCGAGGTCAAGCGAGATGGCGCCCCCGATCGCATCGATTTGAGTATCGAAGGGAAGTAGGTCACGCGCTGAGCGCAGCTGAGCATAGGCAAGCGCCGGCCGCCTTTCCCAAATCTGGGTAGCGCGCTGCACCTCACGTGCGGCTGCGAACGGGATCGCGACAGCCACCAGCGAACCGACGCCCAGCAGCGCAACCGCCCCCCACTTAACGAGCACGCGGCGCGGCACACCTGAGCGCCGAGCATCAGGCGCAAGGACTGTCGCGGGCGCGCCTGAACGCACACCGGGCAGAGCGCTCGCCACAGCTGCGAACCCAAGCGCGGGAACGCTAAGCACCGGGAACTCCCAGAACCAGTCGAGCGAGCCATGCACGAGCCAGACCACCAGCGGCAACAACGCGACCCCGGCCGCCACGCGATTGGGGTCGTCACGCTCGCGACCGCGCAACGCGGCGAGGAACACAGCGACGAGGAACAGCGCGAACAGCAATGCACCGACGAGTCCGGTGTGCAGGAGCAACCGCAGCTCGACTGAATGAACCCAGCGCGGTTCCTGGGGTGTGTTCCCAAGACGAAGATAGGGCGCGGCAAAGTTGTCCTGGCCGATACCGGCCAGAGGGTGTGCGATCCATTCGTGCACTGCAACCCGCCAGAAGTCAACCCGCTGACTGCCGAGCGACCCGAAACGCGAGGTGCCCGTCCCGGTGGCTTCACCCGTGTTCGTAAATGATCGCCACGCCCGTTCGACGCGCGCGAGCGCATGACCGTGGGTGGCCAGCAGCGCGACCATGATCCCACCTGCTATCGCGATTGCAACAAGCGCCACGCCCATCCGATTTGCGCGGCGGCGCAGCTCGGCGGTCGCCTCGATCCGACGGTCCAGCACCACCGCGACACTCGCGAGTATGGCGAGCGCCACGTCGGCGATCAGTACCGCGCGCATCGCGTGTTCACCTTGCTGATGAAGCACACGGGCGACCCCAGGCTGCGCCAGAGCCACGCCTTTGACCGTGGCGCGACCGTAAACGTCGACCAGGGCGGGCGCGACAACGGTGGTGGCGAGCGCCGGCCCCAGCGCTGAGACGAGCAGACGCAGACGACCTGGCACCAGCAGGAGGGCCAACACGAGCACCACCGGCAGCGTGAACAGCCAGCCGCGGCTCTGCGCAAGCACGGAAAGTTGCAGACACAAGGCCGCCACCACTAGTCCCGCCACGCGCAGCGGCGCGGGCGTCGAGCGCATGGCGCAGAGCGCCACCGTCACGATCGCCGCACACGTGAACAGCGCGGCATCTGCGTTGTAGTAGCCGAGCGGGTAGACCAACCGAGCGTTCAAGTACAGACCGCTCGGGTCGTGCATGGCGGCGACCCTAACCCCGGACACCACCGCCACCGCCCCGACCACCCCCACGAACGCGCCCAGCGCCACACGCGCCGACCACGCCGTCCAGGGAAGCATCGCCAGCGTGGCAAAACTCGCCAGGTAGACGAGCGTTCGGACGCTGCCCAGGAACGCGCTTCCCTGATCTGCGGCCCAAAGCACCGATACGAAGGACCATGCCGTGTAGGCGAGCAGTGAGCCGCAGGCAATCGCCGGCCAGCGCGGGAGGCGGATACGGCGTAGGCCAATCGCGGTGGCACACCACAGTCCAACCAGAACCAAAGCGCCCACATACCAAGCGTTGGGTTGGTAAGTAGCGCCAAGCGTCGGGCGTGACTCGTAGCCACCCTGGTTAAACGCCCAGTACGCCAGAACGACGAGCGTCACGAGGGCCGGCAGCAAAGCAATGCCATCCGCGCGCACACGCCTGGAAACCGCCTCGTGCCAGTTCACCTCAATGATCCTGCCCGATATGCCGGATGTCTGTGTTCTAACGTTCGCCACCATGATCGATCTGCACTGTCACGTGCTGCCGGGAATCGACGACGGCCCGCCAGACATGGATGGTTCCTTGGCGCTTGCGCGTAGCGCTCGCGCCGCAGGAATCAAGACGATCGTCGCTACGCCACACGTGAACTGGAAGTACCGCAACAACGCCGCCACGATCTCTGTGGCACTACGGAGCCTGAACGCAGCGCTCACGACTGCGGGGATCGACCTAGAAGTGCATGCGGGCGCCGAGGTAGCCCTCACGCTCGCCGCCGAGATGGAGCCTGACGAGCTCTCCGTGCTGGGTCTCGGCGGCGGTAGGTGGCTACTGATCGAGTGTCCGTTCACGCCAGCGGCGACAGGTTTCGACACGGTGCTCTTGACCCTGCAGAATCGCGGCCACCGAATCCTGCTCGCCCACCCTGAGCGCTGTCCCGCGTTCCACCGCGATCCCCGGATGCTGAGCATGTTGGTGAACACCGGGATGCTCACCTCGCTCACGGCAGGCTCACTGGTGGGTGGCTTCGGACGTACCGTGCAGCGCTTCGCGCGGACACTCCTCGCCGACGGACTGGTACACAACGTCGCTTCCGATGCGCACGATCAGCTGCGTCGTCCACCAGGGATCGCGGACGAGTTGGAGCAGGCCGGCATCGGCTGGATGCGTCCCTGGCTCACCGAAGAGGTACCCGACGCGATCCTCGCAAGCAGTGACGAGATTCCCGCGCCGCCTTCTCCCGCGGGGACCGACGCAGGCATTGGCCAGCGCCGCCGTTGGCGGCTGCGCTGAGCGGTTTGCTAATCGAGGTAGAGCACGATCCCGCCAAGAACCCCGATACGGTGCCGGTCATGACCGAGGTTTCGATCATCCTCATCGCCCACAACGTGCGCGAGGAGGTGTACGCCTGCCTAGCTTCTGTCGACGAGCACGCGGCGCCAGTAAGCGTCGAGACCATCCTCGTGGACAACGGCTCGAGCGACGGAACTGTCGAGCATGTGCGTGAGCATTTCCCGGATACCCGGGTAGTCGCGCTCGATCGTAACGAGGGTGGCTCCGCACGCAACCACGGTATGCGGATCGCCACAGGCCGCTACCGCATGTTCCTCGACAGCGACGCGCTGCTTACACCGGGCGCGTTGACCGACCTGGTCGCGTTCATGGACAGCCGACCGGACATCGGGCTTGTGGGACCAAAGCTCGTTTACACCAACGGCGATCCGCAACCGTCAGCACGCAGGTTTCCACCACTGGCCCTCCCGCTGCTGCGGCGTCCACCATTGGGCCGTTGGCTGGAGGATGGCCGCGCCGTGCGCCGCCATTTGATGCTCGACGTACACGTTGAAGGCACCCGCGAGGCGGAGTACGTGATCGGCGCGGCGCAGTTCTTCTCGCGCGCCGCACAGGAGGCCGCGGGCGAACTTGACCGACGCATCCCGTTCGCGCCGGAGGACATCGACTGGTGCCTAAGTATCCGTGAGGCTGGCTTCAAGATCGCCTACCGTCCCGAGGCGACCGTAATCCATGTCTACCGTCGCACAACCGCACAGCACCCGATCTCCCGCCAGGCGCTCGATCATCTCTATGGCTTTGCCTACTTCCAGTGGAAGTGGCGCAAGCAACGAAAGCGCCTGATCGCCGACGGCGAGGCGATGGAACGCCGCGACTGGCGGCTGTGAGCCTCTGACTGGGCTCCTTTCAGCGTCAGGCCAGCTTTGTGATCGCTATCACGATCCCGATCACGACGAACAGGACGATTGCACCTTGCACCCAGATCCATGTCGGCGACATCTACGGCGAAGGCTACTGCCTCACGAGAACGGGTAAGACTCGCGGCAACGGCCTGGAGCCGGCGCTACTCGGCGTTGCGGAACAACGCGACGAACGTGAGCAGCACGATCTTCAGATCGAGGCTCAGCGACCAGTGAGCGATGTAGTAGTTGTCCCACTCCACTCGCTCCGACAGCGACGTTTTGCCACGCAAACCGTGCACCTGCGCCCATCCAGTGATGCCCGACTTGACTCGGTGGCGGTCGCCGTAGCGGTAGATCACAGGCTCGAACCGTTTGACGTAACTCGACCGCTCCGGTCGTGGTCCGATCAGCGACATGTCCCCGTTGACGACGTTCCAGAACTGAGGCAGCTCGTCGAGTGAGAGACGGCGCAGTAGGCGCCCCACCGGCGTGCGGCGATCCTCTGTGGGAGCGGCGTCGCGCGTCACGGTCGCGACAGCGGATTCGGAGTCGCTGTCAAATCCGTTGGCTCCGATGATGCTTTCGGCCCATTCGGCGTCTCCCTCGCCGTGCTGAGCGGGGGAGCCCTTCATCGTGCGAAACTTGAGCATGTCGAATTCGTGGCCGTCAAGCCCGACCCTCGGCTGGCGAAACAGAACCGGTCCACCTGTGGCGAGCTTGACCAGGAGCGCGAGCACGGCCAACAGAGGGCTCAACATCAGCAATACAAATCCGGCGACAACCCGATCGAGGCCGTACTTGATGGCGAACTGCCATCCCTTTGGATCGACCATCGAGAAGGTGAGTAGGGGCAGCCCCCCGACTGTCTCGTATGCGGCGCGGTGGTTCATCGTGTCGAACATGCGGGGGACAACCGAGACCTCCATGCCGATCTCCTGACAGTGCTGGATGAGGCGACTCATGCGCGCGTCGGCAACCGCTGAGAAGGCGACTATGAGATGGTTGACCTTCGTTCGTTCCACGACACCATCCAATTCATCGAGCGTGCCGAGCACCGGCACATCTCTCCCACCGACCTCTGTGATGGAGCGAGGATCGTCATCTACGAATCCCACGGGTACGAGCCCGTAGTCAGCGTGATTCTCGAGTCTTCGGGCGACCTGTGCGCCGACCATGCCGGCACCGATGATGAGGACAGGCTTGCCGATCAGCTTGTGGCTTCGAGCCAAGCGCTGGGCGTTGGCGAGCACCACACGTCCAAGGGCGACCGCGACAAGGGAGAACAGCCAGGCCCTAATCCAATCCGACTGGTTTGGAACTTGACCGTTGGCGAATACACCGATCATCGCCACCACCATGGCGGCGACGGACACGGCACTCAACACCGGGACGATCCCGTCGAGCACAAGCGCTCGGCATCCGTGTGCGGTAGAGACCGCGAAGCAAGAACAGCGCCATTACAAGCGGCGGAAACGCGAGCAGAGGTGCTTGCAAGGCGGTAACGCTCAGCCCGCCGATGGCGAGCGCGACAGCTGCACACAAGAGCACGAAGTCGACGACCGGGCGCAGGACGCTCCAACCGGGCTCTTCGAGCAGTCGCTGAGGCAAGCCTGTGAAGAGCCCTCCGTGCGACGCGCGTGGATAAGGAGCGTGCCTGGCGGCGGGGGAGCCGACCGGAACGGTGGTGGTTTGTTGGGTGACGCGCAGACGGCTCATAGCTGGAAGGTCCGTCGGTTCCATCGGCATCCCGGCAGCAGACCTATAGCGTCGGGCGACATGCCTTCTACGCGACTCCGAGGCGAGCCCAACCCAGCCAAGGTGTATCTCCCAGTCCGGCATGCAGGGGCCGACGCCCGACTGCCGGCGGCTCTGGCGATCTGCGATGAGGTGTCTTGCGATGCTTTCATCCGTGTTCTGGACTATCTGCGGCTTGAGCGACCTTTCTGCTCAGTCTCCTTGCCTTCGGCGTCTCGATCCCGCAACGAACTCGAATCAGCTGTCCGAAAATACGTGCTTCCTACGAAGCGAGACACCGACTTAGAGGCTAGCGCCGCGGACCGGAAATCTGGTAGCAAATTATCCCGCGACTGATCCGTCTAAACCGTAGCGAACATACGAAAAAAACCCGGAACGAACCGAAGAGTCGCGCTTCCGCTAGATTCATTTGCACTGGCTGGCTGCCCAGCCAAACCAACGGCGCGAAGAGGAGCAAGAGCAATGGCGAGCACAGCGACACCCCCCTCGACCTCAAACGGCGCTTCCGGGAGCCTGCCGGTCGACGCGATCTCCTACGAGGACCTCTACACGCGCTGGGAGAGAGGCAACTGGAGCGCGATGGACCTCGATTTCTCCGAGGACGCCAAGCAATGGCGGGAGAAGTTCACCGAGTTCGAGCGCCAAGCGGCACTATGGAACTATGCGCTCTTCTTCTGGGGTGAGGACGCGGTGGCGGACAACCTCTCGCCCTACATCGACGCGGCGCCGAGGGAGGAGCAGAAGTACTTCCTCACCACCCAGCAGGTCGATGAGGCCCGCCACGCGGTGTTCTTCAAGCGCTTTATGCAGGAGGTGTGCGGCATCGGCGACGGCTCGATGAAAAGCGGCTTGCAGGCGATCAAGCCGCAGTTGAGCCCCGGGTTTCGCAAGATCTTCGACCGCCTCGACACGATGGCGGATGAGCTGCGCGCCGACCGCTCACCCGCCAAGCTGGCGGCGGCGGTGACGCTCTACCACATCGTCATCGAGGCCTCGCTGGCACAGCCAGGCCAGCACTTCATTTGCAATTACTTGGAGGAGCGCGACGTGCTGCCGGCCTTCAGGCAGGGGATGCAGAACATCGCCGCCGACGAGCAGCGCCACATCGGCTTCGGCGTGAAGCTGCTCTCAGACCTTAGACGCGAAGACCCGGTGGGAGTACCCAAGGCAGTGGCGGGATTGCTGCGTGAGGTGACGCGCTACACCGCGCAGGTGCTGATGCCGCCCGGATGGGATGAAAACTACATAACGGTGTTCGGCGCCACCTACGACGAGGTAGGAGTGGAAGGGCTCACGTCGATGACCACCAAGCTGCGCTCCGCCGGACTCGCGGCCGAGACACTGCCAGGACCTGCACTCCTGCCTCAGGGCTTGGAGCCGATCGAGATAGCCCAGCGCGGGCGCACGCTCGCCCAGGCGGGAGTGATCGGCGTACGGGAGGGCCCCACCAGGCGCGACCCGGAGACGCTGGAGCTGCTGTTTGACACGATCCGCCGCCAGGTGAACCCCGAGCACGGACTCAAACGGGCAACCACCTTCCAGTGGGAGTTCACCGACCCCGACATCCCAACGTGGCACCTACGCGTGAACAATGGCTCCAGCTCGGTTGCCCAGGGTCCCGCGCCCAACCCAGATCTGCGCATGCGCGTGGCCTACCAGGACTTTGTGGACATCATCGGCGAGCGTCTTGACCCGATGAGGGCGCTCGCCACCGGCAAGTTGCGTCCGCGTGGCAACCCGCTTGCGTTGAAGCGCCTCGCGCAGGTGTTTCCGCGCGGCTGACCCTCCTAGAAACCAAACTCACCCGCGGTTGGAGACGGAGAAGGTGTGCTCGTGCGCGCCGTCGGTTGCACGCGCTCGGGACTGAATTCGGGCGCCACAACCCTTGCGGACACTTTTCGCGGGGGACGGGCAGAGCGCGTTCCCCGCGTTCGGGGCGAGCGATGTGCGGAGGAGGCGTGGATCGTCAGACGGCGACGCGTTTCCACGAGCGGCGTGAGGAGCGAGAACCGCGAGTGCGAATCACCGGAGAGCGCTGAGGGGCGGCTAACGATGCGGGTGGATCCTCCCGCGCTTCCGTGAGCGCCACCCCCATGCAGAGCGAAGCCGGTCCCTACCGCCGCCATCCCCACGACAGCAAGCTTTGCCGTGAGCGAGCCCATGCCCCCGATCCAGCCTGCACCGGTACCCGCGCCGGAGCCGGAGCCGGTCACGCCCGCCGTGCCGCCCCCCACCGTCGCGCCGGTGGCGGCGCCACCGCCGGCCAGCAGCAGCGTGAGCGGAAGCGGTGGCAGGACGGCGGCAAGACCGCGTAGCGACATCACGTGGGCGCGGCAGGCGGGACACTCGCGTAGGTGGGCTGCAGCCAGCTCGTAGCGCTCGCCATCGGGGTCGAGGATGGAGAATGCGTAGGCACGTATGAGCGATGACTGTTGCTCACACCACTCTCCCCCCTTGACGGTGGTGAGCAATTCTCCCACCTTGCCCGCCAGCCCGGGACGGCCGGGTCCCGCCCCCTCCATGAGCTTGCGCATCCGCGCCTCGCTGATGCCCAGTTGCTTGGCGGCCTCGGCGCGAGTGAGCCCCTGCAGATAGCAGAGCGATGCGGCTTCGCACTCGCGCGGGGAGAGCGATGAGCGCAGGCCCTCGAACAGCTGACGCAACCTCGCACGGTCATCGATCGCCGCTGCGATATCGGCATCGGGCGCGGCCCATTGATCGTCGCCGGCCGCGCCGACCCAACCCGCGACCTGTTGCTGTCCCTCCGCGCCAATGCGCTGACGCGCGCCGGCCCGACTCTCGTCGATGGCACGGCGAAACGCAACCGTTACGAGCCACCCGGTTGGGTTTTCTATCTCTACGCCATCGAGCACAGTGGCGTAGAGGCCATGGAAAGCCTGCAGGTAGCAACTCTCGAGGTCTGTACGGTCGAGCCTGACGCCCTTCTCGCGCAGCCGCGAATTCACGACCGCCAGCACCTTCTCGCGTAGCTCGGGGAAGTCCTTGCGCAGCAGCCGCTCGGCGCGATACCGACGTAGCGCAAATGGACTCATTGACAATCAAAGTCACGAATCGTGCGGATCATCCAACTCCGCTATCGGCGAGCGGGGCCACAGGACGGAGCCGAGGGATAGGCTTTCGACCAATCTCCGGTCAAGCGAACATTCCGACGGCGCCGCCGCGCGCGGAGAT
Organism: uncultured Solirubrobacterales bacterium; assembly: GCA_963695305.1. Lineage (GTDB taxonomy): Bacteria > Actinomycetota > Thermoleophilia > Solirubrobacterales > Solirubrobacteraceae > Palsa-744. Next base: position 127,307 of record OY968774.1, read on the forward strand.
ATTGGGCGTGCCGCTCGCGGTGTCCGACTACGACGAGGTGATCGGGTGGATGGACACGATGGTGTCCTCAGGCGCCCGTGGCTGGTTGACGGCGGCGGCGGTGAACCTCGTGATGTCAGCGCGCGACGACCCCACGACGATGCGGGCGGTGCTCGACTCGACGCTCGCGGTCCCCGACGGCCAGCCGCTCGTGTGGGCGCTTCGCTTGTTGGGTCATACGCGCGCCACGCGCGTGTATGGACCGGACCTGATGGCGCACTGGTGTGAGCACGCTGCCTGCACCGGCACCCCCACCTTTCTGTACGGCGGACGCTCGGAGGAAGCGCTCGACCAACTCACCGAGCGACTGCTCGCGCGCTTTCCAGGCTTGCGCATAGTGGGTGGATACTCGCCGCCCTTTCGGCCCCTCACAACGGACGAGCGGGATCGCGTGGTCGCCGAAATCGACGGCTCAGGGGCGCAGGTGGTGTGGGTTGGCACCGGCCAGCCAAAGCAGGAGCTGTGGATGCATGAGATGCGCCCCCACCTTCATGCCCCGTTGCTTGTGGGAGTGGGCGCCGCCTTCGACTTCCATGCAGGCATCGTCTCCCAGGCGCCCCCCTGGATGCAGCGCAACGGCCTTGAGTGGGTCTACCGACTCACGCGCGAGCCGAAACGGCTGTGGCGACGCTACGCCTCCCAGAACCCCCGCTTCCTCTTTGGCTTCGCGCGCCAGTTGGTGCGTACCCAAAGGGCACACCCTCTGGGGCGCAAGCAAGCGAGCCGACGCTGATCGCGATCGCGCTTGAAGCAGGAGGATCTGGATCCCCGCCGTGACCCGCGGCGAGAAGAGGACCGCCGATAACCTCTGCGCTGAGATGAACGAACCTCACACAACCGCCGACGTCGCCGTGATCGGCCTCGGGCGCGTCGGGCTTCCGCTCGCGCTTTCCTTCGCCGACCGTGGATTGACGGTGATCGGGATCGACAACGACCCCGCACGGTTGGGATCGGTGGGCGACGGGACGATGCCCTTCCAGGAGACAGGCGCACCCGAGCTTCTGCAGCGTGTCCACGCGAGTGGGCGTCTCTCGCTGTCAGAGCGAGTGGTTGACGCCGCGCGCGCGAAACACATCGTGATCACGCTGGGGACCCCCTCCTTCTCGCACATCGAGATCGACATGCGCGACATCCGCTCGGCGCTTGACGACTTGCTCGGGGCGCTCCAACCTGGGCACGCGCTTACGTTGCGCTCCACCGTGGCGCCTGGCACGACCGAGTTCGTGGCGGGCTACCTGGAGAAGCACCGTGGGTTCTCAATCGGCGAGGACGTGTTCGTGGCGCACGCCCCCGAGCGCATCGCCGCCGGGCGTTTCCTTGAGGAGATCGACTCACTGCCGTGCATTATCGGCGGCGTGGGGCCCCGCTCGGGTGAGGTGGTGGCGGAGCTGTTCGGGGCGTTCAACGCGCCAATTGTTCAAACCACGCCGGTGCAGGCGGAGCTCGCGAAGATTTGGGCGAACATCCTGCGCTACACCCAGTTCGCGCTGCCCAACCTCTTGATGATGGACTGCGAGCGCTACGGCGCGAACGTGTTCGAGGTGATCGACCTCGTCAACCGCGACTATCCCCGTGGCGGGCTCGCTCGGCCGGGGCTCACGGCGGGGACGTGTCTGCGCAAGGACTTCGCTTTCTCAGAGGAGCGCTCCAACGCACCCGGGATGCTACTCGCGGTATCGCGGGTCAACGAGTCCGTGCCCCTCTTCCTGGTGGAAGGCGTCAAACGCAGGCTCGGGTCGTTGTCGGGACGCAAGGTGGCGGTGTTGGGGTTGGCGTTCAAGGCCGACACCGATGACGAGCGCGACTCGCTCGCCCACAAGCTGATCCGGCTGCTGGAGCGCGAGCTGGCGGACGTGGTGGCGCACGACCCCCATGTATCCACGCCCACGGTCTCCTTCGAGGAGGCGGTCGCTGGCGCCGACGTGGTGATGGTGGCGGCAAACCACAGCGAGTTCCGAGAGCCACACACGCTCGCGGCGATCTCCAAAAACGCAAACGGCGACTGCCTCGTGGTGGACCCGTGGAACTGTTGGGGTGCGGGCCAAGTGTTCGCCTACGCAAACGAGCTGTCCGCGCTCGGGGCGCCCAGCGCATGAGCCACCAGGAGAACATCCACGCGCACGCCACACTCGATGGCGGGAGCGCCGCTCGATGAGTCGCGTGCTCGTAACCGGCGGCGCCGGCACGATCGGCGCCGCCGTGGTGAGGCGGCTGCTCGCCGACCCCGCTTACGACGTGCGCGTCTCAGACCAGCGCCCGGCGCCACAATGGATGCGCGAGGGGTGCGAGGTCCACACGGGGGATCTGCGCGATTTCAAACAAGCCGCCATAGCGATGGAGGGGTGCCCGCTCGTTATCCATCTAGCCGCGATCGTCGGTGGGATAGGCAACTTCCACAAGCTCCCCCACACGCTCACAGAGGTCAACAACGGCCTCTATAACGCTGTCTTCCGCGCTGCCATCGAGCAGGAAGTGGAGCGCTTCACCTACGTGTCCTCCTCGATGGTGTTCGAGCGCGCCACCGAGTTCCCCACCACCGAGGAGCACCTGCCCGACTGTCCCACCCCCGAGTCTGCGTACGGCTTCTCAAAGCTCACCGGAGAGGTGTACGCACGCGCCGCCCACGCAGAGCACGGGCTCCCGTTTACGATCTGCCGTCCCTTCAACGCATACGGTCCGGGAGAGATGCCCGACGAGGAACCCGGCATCGCCCACATGGTGCCCGACCTCATCAAGAAGGTGCTCTCAGGACAGCATCCGCTTCAGATCTTCGGCTCGGGCGAGCAAACCCGCACGCTCACCCACATCGACGACATCGCCGATGGGATCGTTACCGCGATGTCCTCGCCCGCGGGGTTGAACGAGGACTTCAACGTCTCCGCCTCCCGCGAGCTAACGGTGGCGGAGACGGCGCGCATCATCTGGGAGGCGTGCGGCAAGGACCCCGAAGAGTTCGAGCTTGAGCACCTCCCCACGTTCCAGGTGGACGTGCCGCGGCGCTGGCCCTCGGTGAAGAAGGCCAAACGACTGCTCGGCTGGGAGTCGCGGATCGGCGTCGAGCAGGGGATCGCCGCGACAGTGGAGTGGCTGCGCGAGCTGACTCGCGAGAGGGTGCACTGACAAGTCCGAGACGAAGTGGAGTATGTATTCACTTTCTGGACCTACTACTGAAGTGACTACAAATCGTAGCCACTATCGTGAATCGTCCTTAGACGGACACGCACAACCAGCCCGCGACAGGACATCGATCCGCTAGCGCCAGTGTTCGAGCAGGTCCTCGTCGCCCACCTCGCGCACCACACGCGCAGGGACCCCCATCACGACCGCGCGCGCAGGCACGTCCTTGGTCACGACCGCACCAGCGGCGACGAACGCCTCCTCACCTATCTCCACCCCCGGGGTGAGCACGGTGCCGCCGCCAACGCGACAGGCACGTCTGAGGGTCGCGCCGCGCAGGGGTGTCTCCGGTCCGTGACGGGCCATCGTGTCGTCATTGGTGGTGGTGGCGCCAGGGCCCACGAACACGTCGTCCTCGATCGTGGTGAACGCTGTGAGATAGACGCTCGTCTGCACCTTCACCCGTGCTCCAACGGTGACATCGTTGTCGACCACGCTGCCGCGCCCAATCACTGAGCCCTCCCCCACGGTGGAGCGCTCGCGCACGAATGACTGGTCGCCAAGGATCGCCTCCGCCGCGATGGTGGCGCCCGCGAACACCACCGCCCCCGCGCACACAGTGACGCGCTCGCCGATCGTGAGCGCACCGACCTCCCCTTTGGCTGAAGAGCCACGAGCGAGACGTGGGCGCTTGCCGAGCACAGCGTTGTCCTCAACGATGCAGCCCGCTCCAATCACCGTGCCGTCGTGCACGACCACGTTCGCGCCAAAGCTCACCCCCTCGCCGATTTGAACGTCCTCACCGAGCACGAGGCCTGGAGCTTGTTCGAGCGCTCGCTCGCTCACAGCCGCACCACATTCTCCGCGTCACTCCCCCGGGTGACGCCTCGAAGGTCGAGCACGATCGGCGCGCGCTGGGCAACCAACTCGTGATCTACGCCCGGGTGCGCAGTCACGATGAGCGCCAAATCGGCACGATCCAGCACCTGCTCCAGCGGCAGGCTCTCAAGGTCGAAGTCCGCCAGAGCGGGCACGTGGGGGTCGTGGTAGCGCAGGTCCGCGCCCAGCTCGCCGAATAGGTCGAGGATCTTCAGCGCGGGCGACTCGCGCACGTCGCCCACCCCCGGCTTGTAGCTCACGCCGATTACCGCTACCCGCGCGCCCTTCACCGACAGGCCCGCCTCGTTGAGCGCCCGCTGGGCCTTGGCGACGCAGTGGTAGGGCATCTGCTGGTTGACCTTACCCGCGAGCTCGATGAACTCGGTAGTCATGTCGAACTCGCGCGCACGCCAGCTGAGATAGAAGGGATCCACCGGCAAACAGTGCCCGCCCATGCCCGGCCCAGGGTCGAAGCGCATGAAGCCGTAGGGCTTGGAGGCGGCGGCGTCCACCACCTCCCAGATATCGATTCCCATCCTGTCGGTGAGCATCGCCAGTTCGTTCACGAGCGCGATGTTTACCGAGCGGAAGATGTTCTCAAGCAGCTTTGTGAGCTCCGCCGCCTCGGGGCTCGACACGCGCACGATGTGGTCGCACACAAGTCCGTAGAGCTCCTGCGCGCGGTCGGCGCAGGCGCTGGTGAGCCCACCCAACACCTTGGGGGTGGTGCGCAGCGTGTAGTCGGTGCGGCCCGGGTCCACGCGCTCGGGGGAGAAGGCGAGGTGGAAGTCAGCCCCGGCGATGAGCCCCGACTCCTCCAACAGCGGCGCCACACGCTCACGGGTGGTACCGGGGTAGGTGGTGGACTCAAGCACCACGAGCTGACCGGTCTTCAACACCCGCGAAAGTGCGCGAGCGCTCTGCACAAGCGGGCCCAGGTCCGGCTCACGATTTGGTGTGAGCGGAGTGGGTACACACATGAGCACCGCATCCACTCCGCCGAGCTGGTCGTAGCTGCTGGAGGGAGAGATCAGACCTAGAACTTCCCGCAGCCGCCCGGAGGGGACATCCTCGATGTATGACTCACCCTGCTTGAGCGACTCGACCTTGTGGGCGTCGAGATCCACCGCGACCACCTCACAGCCCTCCTGCGCAAACGCTACGGCGAGCGGCAGCCCGACGTAGCCGAGCCCGATGATGCCAACGGTGGTCATCCGAGCCGGAGTCTAAGGACTGTCGCCCTTGAGCGCCCGCATATCCGCCTCCACCATGAGCTTGACCAGTTGCTCGAAGCTCACCTCAGGCTCCCATCCGAGCCGCTCTCGCGCCTTGCCCGGGTCGCCGATACTCGCCGATCGCTCAAGGGGCCGCACAAGTTTGGGATCGACCCGCACGTAGTCTCCGGGCTCCAGTCCGACACAGGCGAAGGCCGCGTCAACGAGTTCTGCCACCGTGTGCCCGACACCGCTCGCAAACACGTAGTCGTCGGGCGACTCCTGCTGGAGGGTCAACCAAGCCCCCCGCATGGTGTCGCCCGCGAACGACCAGTCGCGCACCGCGCTGAGGTTGCCGAGCGTCACTTCCTCAGCCAACCCAAGCTTGATCTTTGCGACCCCGTGGGCGACCGCTCGTGTGACGAACTGCATCGACCGTCGCGCCGACTCGTGGTTGAACAGGATGCCCGAGCAAGCCCACAGACCGTCGTGATCGCGCATCGCTCCCACGAGCTGGTGGGCGGCTAGCTTGGCTATGGCGTACGGCGAGGTAGGCCTGCAGCTCGTTTGCTCGCTCTGAGGACTCTCGTCGGTGTCGCCGAACATGGCGCCCGAGCTAGCAACGAACACCCGCGGTCGGGGATCGCTGTTGCGCACCGCCTCAAGCAGGGCGGCCGTCGCTCCAACGATCGCCCGCATCGTCTCTCCCGGACGCTCCCACGACGCGGGCACAAACGAGGGCGAGGCGAGGTGGTAGACCTCGTGCGGCCAAGTTCGCTCCACCGCCGCCCGCAGGCTCGCCTCACTGAGCAGATCACCGTCGAGGACCCCCACACGTCCACGCAGGTGCTCTGAGCAACCCAACTCGCGCCCCTCCCCACCGCGCACCACGCCGCTCACCTCGTACCCCTTCTCCAGCAGCAGCTCAGCCAGGAACGACCCGTCCTGCCCGGTCAGGCCCGTGATCAGCGCGCGTCTTGGCTCGGTTGCCACGCGGGGAGCTTATGGGTGCCGCTCAACGGCCGCCTTGCCACGACGTGCAGGCGACTCGCGGCTATTAAGCGATCGCTTACCAGCAACCACCTTGGTAAACGATCGGGCCTTATCGTTGACTAAGCGACCCGGCCGGACCGATTCAGACCAAGAATCATCTCCAGCGCAAGTTCTATTTCGGCTAGCTTCTCAGGTGTCAAAGCGCCCAAACGCTTTAGCAAGCGTGCACGAGCGACAGCCCGCACCCCCCGGCATATGACGCGAGAGGGACGATCAATCCCCTCGCCGGCCGGTATCTCTGGCCGCAGCGCCGACGCGGCACGCGAACTCGAGAACGGCACGACCACGATCAACTCGTCGGGTGCGCCGGTGGTCAGCTCGTCTATCGAAACGACGACCGCGGGACGGTTCTTGCCGGGCTCCCCGTCCCGGGAAGCTCCGAACGCTACAAGCCACACCTCACCGCGGCGCGGCTCAATCGATGCCATCGGCGAGGGTCGTCTCCCAGTCTCGATCCTCGCTGGCCACCTCGTCGCTCTCGGCATCGAGACGGCTGGCGTCGCGCTCGGAGCGCAACATCAACTCCACCTGCCGTTCCCGCGCCACGTCAGCAAGCAAGGTGGCAAGCGACACCCCACGTTCGTCGGCCTGCTCGGCCAGCCGATCGCGCGTCGCACGCGCTACACGAATCGTCGCGGTTTCAGTCGCCATGGTAGCCATAGTATAGCGCCATAAAATGTCGCTATCAGTGGGTCAATCCAGGTCGCGCAGCTCCTGGTACTCCGGGATCGACCACCTCGCCGGCACGCCAGCTTATTGGCTATTGCCGACGGCCGGAAGATGAATTCGTTCCGTATATCGCCCTGAGCTCTCCCGCCAGAACCTCCGGCGCACACAGTTCGCGGACTCGCGCTTGCGCGCGGTTTCCAGCGGCGGTATCTCCCCACAATCGCGTGATTGCCTCAGCCAGCGAATCAGCGTCGCCCGGCTCTGTGAGACCTGGCTCCTCGACCAGCTCGGGCAGGGCGCCGATGCGGCTTGCCACGACCGGCAGACCGGCGGCCATTGCCTCGGCGGCGGCTATGCCGAATGTCTCGGCTGAGCGCGAGGGGACTATGGCGAGCGCGGCGCTACTGCGTAGGCGCTCTAGCTCGGCGTCATCGACACGGCCGGCGAAACGCACGTCGGCTTTGCCTGCGTGTGCTTGTAGAGCGTCGCTTTCTGGACCATCGCCGGCTATGACCAGCGGCACTTTCGCGATGCGGCAGGCGTCGATCGCTACGTCCACCCCCTTCTCGGGCGACAAGCGCGAGACGACAAGCGCGTATGCACCCGTCACCGGGTCCGCTCGGCCGGAGACCTTCACCGGCGGCGGCAGCACGTGCACTCGCTCAAAGTCAAGTGGGGCGCCCAGCTCTCTTAGACGCTCGCGCGCGAACTTGCTTGGCACTATCACCGCGTCGGCAAGCTCTGCCATGCGGCGCTGCCACAAGGCGAGCGCGGCGCCGTAGGCGAGTGCCTCGCCGCGGCTGCCGCGACAGTTGTGAATCACGCCCGGCAGCGTGTTATGGCCGTGGCAGCGGGTGCACTCCTTACCCTCGGTGAAACACACACCCGTCGCGCACACGAGCCTGTACTGGTGCAGGTGCAACACCACCCGTGCCCCCTCGCTTCGCGCGGCAGCGAGCGCTCTCCAACCGAACTGTGGGTTGAGGTTGTGGGCGTGCACCACACTCGCACCCGTCATCCTCACCGCCTTGGCGACATCGCGCGGCGCCAACCCTCCGCGCAGCAAGCCGACCGCCGCACGGCCCTTACCGAGACCCGCAGACTCGCGCTCAAGCAGCTCAGCGCCCTCGCCGAGATGCTCGCGCACGAGCGACAACAGCTCGTCCACCACGCGCTCCTCGCCGCCCCTCGTGCGATAGCGGTTGTGTAGGAAGAGAACCATTACGCCTGCGCAGACTATCCCCGGCTACGGGCGCCCCACAGCTTTCTGGGGACTACCGATCGGAGAACCATCGGCGTGCAACCCGACCACAAACCTAGACTGTTGCGTCAATGCCCTCAGATTCAAGCGTCCCACGCGCGTCAATCATCGTCCCAACACGCGCGCGCCTCGACTACTTGGAGGTGGCGCTCACATCGATCTTGCCGCAAGCCGCCGCCGCCGGAGCGGAGCTGATCGTCGTCGACGACGCCGGCCCCTCTGAGGCCGCGCACACCCTGGTCGAGCGCCTCGGCGCCCGCTACGAACCCCACCCCCACCCGATGGGTTTGAACGTGGCGCGCAACACCGGCGTCAAGCGCTCCACCGGCGAGCTCGTGGTGTTCGTAGACGACGACGTCGAGGTCTCCGACGGCTGGCTCCCAGCGCTACTTACGGCTGCGCACCAACATCCCGAGGTCGAGGTCTTCACCGGCCCCATCCGCCCCCGTCTCGAAGGTTCACCCCCGCACTCCTGCGGACGCGAGGCAGCCCCCATCACCTCGCTTGACCTGGGTCCCACCAACACCCCCACCCGCTTCGCCTGGGGCTCGAACATGGCGATCCGCCGCTCCGCGCTTCAGCGCGTCGGCGAGTTCGATGTCTCGCTCGAGCACGGCGGCGACGAGCAGGAGTGGCAGGAAAGGTTGCTTGCACCCCACGCCGCCGATGCAGAGACCGGCACGACGAAGATCCTCTATGTCGCAAACGCCTCCCTCGATCACCGCCGCTCGCCCGCGGATGCCCGCCTGCGACCGCTCTGCCGCGCCGCACGTATGCGCGGACGAGCCGCGCGCCGCTTCGATACCTGGCGTGGTGATCCGCCGTCGATCTCTCGCGAGCTCCTCACGCTCGCCGGTTGCGCCGGCCATGTCGTCCGCTACCGCTGCCCCGCCGCGCTCACGATGGTCGCCCACAGCGCCGGACGCTTGGAGGAAACGTTGCGCACGCGGATGAAGTCGCCGACCGCGGAGACGGGAGGGCAGCCTGCCGCGACCCCCGCCGCGGCGTCGGAGGGACCTACCTCAAACGGACTGCCCCCTGACGACTTCCTTTCCGGTGAAAGCGGCACCGTCGGCGGCTTCGACGCCATCCGCCGCGCCGCCACTGACGCCACCCTCGACGCGCTGCTGCTGGCCTCGGGGCACAACCGCCGTCTCGACCGCGCCGCCCGATGCACTCCCCCCACACGTCGTGTCCTCGTCCTGGGGATCGAACGCAACGAGCACCGCGACCTTGCGCTTCGCATTCGCACTGAGCTCACACGCTCACATCACAAGGTCGAGCTACATACCTCAGACCCCGCTGATCGTGGCAAGTTCCAGAACCTCAACATCCTGCTTTCACAACACCCCCCTCACGACCACGACTGGCTGCTCGTTGTGGACGACGACATCGAGCTCCCCTCCCACTTTCTCGACCGCTTCATTTTCCTCTCCGAGCGCTACTCCCTCGACCTCGCCCAACCCGCCCACCGACTCGCCTCCCACGCCGCGTGGCAGGTCACGCGCCGACGTGCCATGAGTGTTGTCCGCGACACCCGTTTCGTCGAGATCGGGCCGCTCACAGCGTTTGCTCGTTCCACCTTCTCCACCCTGCTCCCGTTCCCCGACCTACGCATGGGCTGGGGCCTTGACCTCCACTGGGCCGCACTCGCACGTGAACACTCCTTCCGCTGCGGCGTCGTCGACGCCACCCCCATCGCCCACCGTGCCGCCCCCGCCGCCTCTACCTACTCGCGCGAGCAGGCACTCACGGAGGCCCGCTCTTTCCTCGCCGACCGGCCATACCTGTGGGCGCGCGACGCCCAACAAACCCTCGCCACCCACCGCCGATGGTGATCGCCCAACCCCACAACTCCACCGCCCCACCGCAGTCGGGGTGGAGGGAAGCCCTCTCCCTATCTGTCTCCACGACCCCGCCGAAGGCGGGGTGGGAGGAACCATGAAGGTCGCCGTCGTAGCCGAGTTCTACCCGCGCCAAGACGACCCGGTGCTGGGCGTGTGGGCACACCGCCAGGCGCTTGCCGCACGCGACGCCGGGGCAGACGTGCGAGTGGTCGTGCTCCACCGCCTGGTCCCCCCGCGCGCCTCGCTCTCCGGGGGGCCCGGAGCGCCCGCACGCGCGCTGCTGGGCTTGGCTAGCGAGCCACGCAAACAGACCCGTGACGGGCTCGACGTGACCTACGTCCGCTACGTCTCACCACCCCGCTCGCGCTCCTACCACGCGTGGAGCGCGTGGGCAGCGCCCGCGCTCGGGCTCGCGCTCCGTCGCCTACGCCGCTCGTTCGAGTTCGATCTCATCCACGCCCATAACGCGGTCCCCGCGGGCGACGCCTCCCGTCGCGCCCGTCTCGGTGTGCCACTGGTGGTGTCTGTCCATGGTGGCGACGTGCTCTATACCGCGCCCCGCACTCCCGCCGGTCGCGAAGCGGTGGAACGCAACCTCGCGGCCGCCACCACAGTGCTCGCCAACAGCCACGGCATCGCTGAGCTCTCCCGCCACTACGGCGCCGCCGACACACGGGTCGTGCATCTCGGCGCCGACCTCCCCGAGCCACGCGGCCTCGCCGGCAGGCGCGAGCAACGTGCGCCTTCGCTTGTCACGGTCGGCCACCTCGTCGCCCGCAAGCGCCACTCCGACGTCCTCCGCGCGCTGGCGGTGCTCGCCAAGCGCCACCCCACACTCCGCTACGTCATCGTCGGCGACGGTCCCGAGCGGATCGCGCTCGAAGGGCTCGCCACACGCCTTGAAGTCTCAGACCGCGTCGACTTCCTCGGCCAACTCCCCCCCTCCGAGGCGATCGAGCGGGCGCGTACGTGCACGCTGTTCGCGATGCCCTCCACAGAGGAGGCCTTCGGGGTGGCCTACATCGAGGCGATGGCCGGCGGCATCCCCGCCATCGGCTGCCGCGGCGAGCCAGGACCCGAGGAGATCGCCGCCGCCGGCGACGGCTTCGTGCTCGTCCCCCCCGGCGACATCGAGCGCCTCACCCAACGCATCGACGAGCTTCTCTCCGACCCCCAACGGTTGCGCGAGGCGTCTATTCGCGCACGCGAGACCGTTGCCGCGAACTTCACGTGGGAGCGGTGTGGCGAGGAAACGCTTGCCGCCTACCGCCACGCGCTGCGGGGAGACGGGTCCGCTTGAGCGGCCACACCCACAGCCTCACCTCGCGGTCCACCAAGCCCGTCCTGTTCGTCACCAACCACGCACCCGCCTACCGTGTCGGCGCGTTTAAGCGCCTTACTGAACGCGAGGACGTTGAGTTCGCGCTGTTCGGCGGCCGCCTCCACCACGGCGGCGGCGCCACAGCGCACGAGCTTCCCTTCCCCCATCTCCACGTGCGCGAGCACGAGCTCTACGAGCTCGCCACGAGCGGCCGTTACCGCGCGATCGTGTGCCCCACCGGCGGGCGCATCGCGCTACCTGCCATCTGGGCGGGCGCCCGCCGCGCGCGCCTCCCGTTGATCCTGTGGGCCTCCCTGTGGGCCCACCCCCGCTCCCTCCCCCACGCGTTTAGCTTTCTCGCGCTACGACGGCTCTATCGCTCAGCGGACGCCGTCGTCACCTACGGCCCACACGTGAGCGAATACGTGCGGGCTCGTGGGGCACGCCACGTGTTTGTGGCGCCGCAATCCGTGGACAACGCCTTCTGGGGCTCCCCCGAGGCGGATCCTCCACACGATTCCGTTTGGGCGAACAAGTCAACGGTCAAGTTTCTGTTTGCGGGACGCCCAACGCGGGAAAAGGGACTGGGGGTGCTCTTCGAGGCTTGGAGCATGTCGGGCCTACAGGCACCAACCGCCGCGCTCGTCCTCGTCGGCGCGGGATCCACCCCCCCTTGGGTCCCGGCCGGCGGCGCGGTGGCGAACGCGACCGGCACAACTACCGACCCAACCGGCTCCTCGTCTGGCTTCCGCGACTCAGTGGTGAGCTTCAACCCCGTATCCCCCACCGAACTGCGCAACTTCTACGCCGCCGCCGACGTTCTCGTTGTGCCTTCCATTCCCACACCCACCTTCCGCGAGCCTTGGGGGCTCGTGGTAAACGAGGCCATGAACCGCTCTCTTCCCGTCATCGCAAGCGATGCTGTCGGCGCAGCCGCAGGCGGGCTCGTGCGCGACGGCCACAACGGCGTGATTTTTCCCGCGGGCGATCCGATCGCACTGGCCGCGGCGCTACGGCGGCTGGCGGTCGACGGGGAGTTGCGCGCACGTCTCGGCGAAGCCGGACATGCCGACGTGAGCGCCTACACCCACGACACCTGGGCGGAGGGGTTCTCGCAAGCGCTTGCCCTCCTTGGTCTATCCAGGGAGGCGGTGAGGTAGCGTTGAGCGCCTTGCACCGGGTCATCGCAACGGGAAAAAGACTGTCCATCGCGACAGCCGCAGCGCTTGTGGCGGTCGCGCTCTTCGCGTGGACCGCCCCCGCCTCGGCCAACGTGGGCAACAAGATCGTCGAAAAGTGCCTGAACGGCGAACCCTTCAGCGGCTACACCCCCGCGGACTATCGCCAAGCGCTCAAACAAATGGAAACGGGATCGCTCGAGTACTCAGAATGCGGCGCCCTGATACGCAAAGCGGAGCTCGCCTCCGCGGGCGCGGGCACCGGCACGAGCGCCGGCACAGCGGCCTCGAAAGTCGCGCTCCCCCTCACACCAGCCGAGCAGAAAGCGGTCCAGAAAGCACGCGGCAAGCACGGCTCCTCACCAGTGAAGGTAGGCAACGAGCCGATCTTCCCGGGTGTGGTGCACGCCAACATCGCCTCCGCCATCAACACGCTGCCGCACTCTCTGTTCGCGCTGCTCGCGTTCCTGCTCGCGGGCACGATGGTGCTCGCCGCCGGGGAGGTGCGTAAGCGTGTCAACGCACGCCGCAACCGCTGAATACCAGATCGTCCCGTCCCCACCACCGGCTGAGGACGGCCACCCGCCAGCGCTAGACCCACCGCGTAGGACCCCCCTCACAATGGCCGCAACACTTGCGGTGGCCGGGGGGTTGTGTTTTGTCACGTTCCTCGCCGGCGGCGGTCTCCAGCTCGCGTCGATGACCACGCTTGAGATCGTCCTCACCCTCGCCGCCGGCGCGGTGGTGGCTGGCGTGGTGGTGCTCGCGCCATCCGGCACACGCGCCTACGGAAGCTGGTCGGCGGGACTGTTGCTCGCCTTCTGCGCCCTCACGGGCCTCTCGGTCGTGTGGTCGGTGGCTCCCGACGCAAGCTGGCAAGACGCGGGGAGGATGCTCGCCTACAGCGGAGTGTTTTCGGCGGCGATCGCAGTTGTCTGGATCGCCCCCGGCGGCTGGCGGGCGCTGCTCGGGGGGGTGGTGTTGGCGGCGGTGGCGGTATGCGTGTACGCGCTGCTCACGAAGGTGCTCCCCGACCGGCTTGACGCAGCCGACATCTACGCTCGCCTGCACGCCCCCTACGGCTACTGGAACGCAATCGGCCTGACGGCAGCGATGGGCGCGATCGGCTGTTTGTGGCTGGGCGCAAGACGCACTGGGCATGCACTCCTGACAGCGCTCGCCTACCCGGCGATGGGAGTGATGCTCGTTACGCTTATGCTCGCCTACTCGCGCGGCGCACTCGTAGCGCTCGCCGTGGGGACGATCGCTTGGATGGCGCTTGTACCTTTGCGACTGCGTGGCACCCGCGTGTTGATCGCCGGTGCGCTCGGCGCAGCGCCGGTGGTGGCGTGGGACTTTTCCCGCCACGCGCTCTCAAGCGAACGAGTGGTGCTCGCGGCACGCACCACCGCCGGCCATCAGCTCGGTGTGCTGCTAGCAGCGATGGTGATCGTGCTCACGCTCGCGGGCATCGCGATCGGCTTCTTCGGCGACCGCCGCGCACCGCGCCCCGGCACGCGCAACGCCGCTGGGATCACGCTCGGCGTGCTGGTCGTGCTCGCTCTCGTGGGAGTCGGAGCGGGCCTTGCGATGTCGAAGCGAGGCTTCACCGGCACGATCTCCCACGACCTCTCCTCGTTGACTGACCCCAACGCAAAGGTCCCCAACACACCCGGGCGGCTCACAGCCGTGAGCAGCGTGCGTGCGCGCTACTGGAAGGAGGCGCTTGAAATCTTCGAGGCCCACCCCGCGGTGGGAGCGGGCGCGGCCGGCTATGAAACCGCCCGCCTGCGCTACCGCACAGTGCCAATCGACGTGAAGCACGCGCACGGCTACCTCGTGCAAACGCTCGCCGACCTCGGCATCGTGGGCGCGGTGCTCACACTTGCCCTGCTCTTCGCGTGGATGGCCGCCGCCGGGCGCTCCACCCATCCGTTCAACCGCCGCTGGCACGCGCGGCGCTCACCCCCTGCCATCGGGTGGGGGAGGGCTCCCGCCGCCTACACCGCCGAGCGAGTGGGGTTGCTCACGATGTTGTGCATCGTGGTGGTGTTCGGCGCGCACTCCTTCGCCGACTGGACCTGGTACGTGCCGGGCAACGCATGCGTAGCGTTGCTGTGCGCGGGGTGGATCGCGGGGCGGGGGCCGCTGAGGGCAGGCAACCGCGCCGCGCCCGCCGGCTCGCCTGCGGCAGAGCTCACCATCGATTCCCACCCCGAGCTGACAGCGACGACCAGTACCGCGACAAACGGCTCACAGCCAAACGGACGCCCGGCGGGTGTGCGACTGCCAGCAGCGAGCGAACTGAGCGCGCTGCGCGTGGTCATCGCCGCGACGGTGGTAGTCGGTGCCCTGCTTGCAGCGTGGACGGAGTGGCAGCCGCAACGCTCGGTAGACGCCTCCGAACAGGCCTTCGCGCTGCTCAAGCGCAACCCCGTGGGCGCGCTCTCCGCCGCCCAGGCAGGCGTCGAACGCGACCCCCTGTCTGCCTTGGCGCTGTTCCGGCTCGCGGCGGTCCAGAACACCACAGGTCAAAGCGCGCTCGCACGCGCCACCCTGCAGAAGGCGGTAAGACTGCAGCCCTCGAACCCCGAAACGTGGACGACGCTGGGCGAATACGACATGTCAAAGAACCCCCACGCCGCGGTGGAAGAGCTGCGCGCCGCGGTGTACCTCAACCCCCAGTCGGTTCCGATCCAGAACGCATACGTGGAAGCGCTGCGCAAGACAGGCACAGCCGCCAGTCAAGGATCGAGCGCGAGCACGGCCACCTCGGCTCAGAACCGACTGCGCCGGCCGCTCGCCAACAAGACGCGCCGCGCCCCCGGCAAGCCCCCTGCCGCTACGACCTCCACATCCTCAAAGCCGAAGTCGGCGTAGAGGTCCACGAGCGCCCGGCGGGTGTAGAAGCGTAGGTGGTCGGAACGCGGATCGAAGCGCTCCTCAAAGGCGCTGCGATTGAGCGCCACCCATAGCCGCGACAGCGGCCCGTGGTCGGGGGTGGATACAAGCAGCGTCCCCCCGGAGCGCAATACGCGCCGCAGCTCCGAGAGCCAACGGGAGGTGTCGGCGACATGCTCGATCACCTCTCCCGCCCACACCACGTCGAAGCTCGCGTCCTCGAAGGGCAAGTCCCCTTCGGGCTCAACGAGCCTCACGTCGAGCTCTGGCGCGCGGGCGAGAGCCCGACGCAGAGGCTCGGCCGCGACGTCGATCGCCACCACCTCGGCATCCGCGCGCTTGAGGGCAGCGGCGAAATGACCCTCGCCACAACCCACATCGAGCACATGCGCTGGGTGGCCGACGTCCTCGGACATCCGTGCAACCCGCTCAAGCAGGAACCGCTCACGCAGGCGCGCATCAGAGGGAGCGAGCCCCTCGGGCACCCCCTCCCACAGGCTCTCGTAGTAGGCGTGAGTGGGCATTGCGTCGCAAGGCTAGCGCGGCCGCGATACCACTCCCCCTGGATCGAGGGCGCAATGCTGCGCAGCCCCTGCCCGATGGTGGTGACCGTCCACGACGTCAACGCACTCACCCGCCTCAGCGAGCGACTACGCAGCGGTGGCGTGCACTCCCGCTTGCGCCACCTGGCGGTCGCTCGGGCAACACACGTAATAGTCCCCACCGACGCGATCGCCGAGGACGCGGTCACCAAGCTCGGTCTCGATCGCGGGCGCGTGATCGTGATCCCTGAGGCTCCCGATCCTTCAGAGCCAACCACAACCGGCCTACCAGCCTGGGGTTGGGAGGACGTCGCGCGGGCCACTTGGCAGGTGTACGAACGCGCACTCTCAGAGCCAGCGCGAGCGTTTATCAGGCCCCGCGCTACATCGATGCGATCGGGAGCTTCTCAGTAAGCCCCGCGTTGCATGAGCACCGCGGGGATCGTCTTCAGCAAGATCGCGAGGTCGAGCGCGAGTGACCACCGCTCCAGGTAGATGAAGTCGAGGTGCACGAGGTCGTCAAAGTCAAGTTCCGAGCGACCCGACACCTGCCACAGACCGGTGATGCCGGGGAGCACGAGGTAGCGCTTGCGGTGCCAGTCGGCCAGCAGCTCGAAGTCACGCTCGGGTAGCGGTCGGGGGCCAACAAGGGACATCTCGCCGCGCACTACGTTCACGAGCTGTGGTAGCTCGTCCAGCGAGAAGCGCCGCAGAAAGCGTCCTACCGGGGTGAGACGTGGATCGTCGCGAATCTTGAACAGTGCACCGTCGGCCTCGTTGAGCTCCTCAAGTCGCGGCTGGTGCTCGTCGGCGTCGCAGTACATGGTGCGGAACTTCAAGCACGCGAAGGGAAGCTGGCCGATACCCGGGCGCATCGAGCGGTAGACGATCGGTCCACGCGAGGAGAGCCTGACCGCCAGCGCGATCGCCGCCAACAGTGGACTCAGCAGCAGCAGCAGCAGCGTCGATCCAACCACGTCAAAGGTACGCTTGAGCGCGAAGTCGATGCCCTCGAACACGGGCGGTCCAAGCTCGAACAGCGGCACAGATTGGCCGGGTACGAACTCGGCGCGGTGGATCAAGATCTCCATCGTGGATGGCGCGATCCGCACGCGTACCCCACGCCGGTGGCACTGGTCAACCAGCTCCACCGCTCGCTCCTGCGGGAAGTCGGGGTCGGCGATGATGACCTCATCGACGCTCTCGGTCGCAATCACCTCCTGTAGCGAGTCGAGCGTCCCCAAACACCGCACCCCGTTGGAGGGAAGTGGATTTGGCGAGATGAAGCCCACTACTTCGATCGGCGAGCGTGGAGCGTCGGCAAGGGCATCGGCGACATCATGGATGTGCTTGCCGGTGCCCACCAACACCGCGCGACGGTGATAGCCCGCGGCGCGCAACACGGCGCCCGTGGCGCGCTCGTAGAGGTAGCGAAGCGACGGCACGTACAACAGCGCGATGGCGAGCGACCCGTAGAAGAGGTAGTAGCTCGTGAAGCGTTCACCGCTCACCACCGCGAACAGCAGCGCCACGAAGGCGACCTCGAACAGGCCGCCCACGATGCGCGACAAACCCGGTCGCTGCGAACGCGCCGCATACAGTCCAGAGCGAGCGAACAACAGCGCCGTGAGCAGGTACACGAACGCAAGCACCCGCCGCGTCTCTGTGATCGCGGCGTCGGCACTCACCTGGGTGCTCAGCAGCGCGGCCTTGATGATGAGCGCGGTAAAGATCGCCGCCGCCACCCCGAACAGGTCGAGCGCCAGCAGCGACAGCACCCGTAGAGCGCGACGCATGGTGTCCATGCGCAACAGGAACGAGAGCGCCGGGGGACGCTTACTGCGCACATCGCGATCTGGTCGCGGCGGCGGTGCGTCGTTTGGAACGGGCTCACGACCCACGCCGGGGCGGTCGGTCAAAGGCGGCCGCAGAGCGGTACTGGTGCGCGGCGCGTCCGGGGAACGAACCCCCATTCTCGGACTTCACAACAGCTCACTTTCCCATATGTAGCGGTTGTCAACCGCTTGGGAGAACGCTCCCGCGCGGGAGCGCGGGTCCGTTCGGGAGATTGTCAAGCGGTCCTTAACCGCTCGGGGGATCCCGTTCAACCGACTAGTTGCTCGATCCCAGAGCTGTCGATCGTTCGCCGCAGGCCATCGCGGAGCGGCACTTCCGGCGCCCAGCCGAGCAGCTCTTTGGCAAGTGTGATGTCCGGCTTGCGCTGCTTGGGGTCATCGACGGGTAGCGCCTCGAACACGATCTCCGACTCGGCGCCCGTGATCTCCTTGACGGCTTCGGCGAGTTCGAGCAGCGTGTACTCGTCGGGGTTGCCGATGTTCACCGGATCGTGGTAGCCGGACTCTGCAAGCGCGATCATGCCCCGGATCAGGTCGCTCACGAAGCAGAACGATCGCGTCTGCGAGCCATCGCCAAAAATCGTGAGCGGTCTGTTTGCGAGCGCCTGACGCAGGAACGTCGGAATCGCGCGGCCGTCGTGCGGGCGCATGCGACTCCCATACGTGTTGAAGATCCTCATGATCGACGTGTCCACACCCTGCTGGCGGTGATAGGCCATCGTGAGCGCCTCCGCGTAGCGCTTGGCCTCGTCGTACACGCCTCGAGGGCCGATCGGGTTGACATGACCCCAGTAGCTCTCGCGCTGCGGATGCTCCTGGGGATCTCCGTACACCTCACTGGTTGACGCGGTCAAGAACCGAGCGCGCTTGGCCTTGGCGAGACCGAGCGTGTGGTGGGTGCCATAGGAGCCCACCTTGAGGGTGTGCAGCGGCAGGCGCAGGTAGTCGATCGGCGAGGCGGGGGAGGCGAGGTGATAGACGAAGTCGATCGGCTCGTCGATGTAGTAGGGCTCGATGATGTCCAATCCGAGATGTAGGAAGCGCTCGGGATCGCGGATGTGCTCGATGTTCGTCAACGAGCCCGTGGCGAAGTTGTCGACGCAGATCACCCGGTGCCCACGAGCAAGCAACTCGTCGCAAAGGTGCGAGCCAAGAAAGCCCGCGCCGCCGGTGACCATGCAGGTGGACACGGCCCGGAGGATAACGGCTTCATATGATGCTGTCTCGCCGATGAACGAAGAGAGGTCACATATCGAACACGAGGAGCGCCTCACGGTGGCGCCGATCGTGGGCCCCGAGGACCCGCGCCGCTTCACCGATTCGGGGATCGAGATCGAGGCGCTCTACAGCGAGGAGGACCTACCGACCGACCTTGACCTGGGCTCGCCCGGAGACTTTCCCTACACGCGAGGGGTGCATCGCGAGATGTACCGCAAACAGACCTGGACGATGCGCCAGTACGCCGGGTATGCCTCGGCGAAGGAGTCAAACGAGCGCTACCGCTACCTGCTCTCCAAGGGCTCCACCGGGCTGTCGATGGCGTTCGACCTGCCCACACAGCTGGGCCTTGACTCCGACAACCCGCGCTGCCTGGGCGAGGTTGGCCGCACCGGCGTGGCGATCGACACCATCGATGACATGCGCACCGCCTTCGACGGCATACCGCTCGACCAGGTGTCGACGTCGATGACCATCAACGCCCCCGCCGCCTGCTTGCTGTTGCTCTACGAGCTTGTCGGCGAGGAGCAGGGCGTGCCCTCAGAGCAGCTCCGCGGGACCACCCAGAACGACGTGCTCAAGGAGTACATCGCGCGTGGCAACTACATCTACCCCCCGCAGCCCACGATGCGCATCACAACCGACCTGTTCCAGTACTGCCAGGAACGCGTGCCGAGGTGGAACACGATCTCCATCTCCGGCTATCACTTCCGCGAGAAGGGCTGCTCGGCCGTGCAGGAGGTCGCTTTCACGCTGTCATCGGGGATCGCCTATGTGACCGCCGCGATCGAGAAGGGCCTCGACGTGGACGACTTCGCACCACGGTTGGCGTTCTTCTTCAACGGTCACAACAACGTCTTCCAGGAGGTCGCCAAGTTCCGTGCGGCCAGGCGCATGTGGGCGCACATCATGAAAGAGCGCTTCGGAGCCAAGAACCCGAAGTCCACGATGTTGCGCTTCCACACGCAAACGGGCGGTGTGACGCTCACTGCACAGCAACCGGAGAACAACATCGTGCGCGTAGCGCTGCAAGGGTTCGCGGCGGTGTGTGGGGGCACTCAGTCGCTGCACACCAACGGCTTTGACGAGGCGCTCGCGCTGCCCACAGAGCACGCCGCGAAGATCGCTTTGCGCACACAGCAGATCCTCGCGCACGAGTCGGGCGCGACAGACACGGTTGACCCGTTCGCGGGCTCCTACTTCGTGGAGTCGCTCACCGACGAGATCGAAGCGCGCGCGAACGAATTGATCGCCAAGGTGGACGCGCTCGGTGGGTCGGTGAACGCGATCCAGTTCATCACCGGAGAGATCGACGAGTCGGCGTGGGGCTACCAGGAGCGCTACCGCATCGGTCAGGACATTGTGGTGGGGGTCAACAAGTACGAGGAGGAGGACCTTGAGGTGCCCGACCTCCTGCGCGTCGACCCGGAGTCCGAGCGCGAACAGGTCGGACGACTGAAGGCGTTCAAGGAGAACCGCGACCAGGAGCTCGTGCAAAAGCGCCTGGAGGAGCTGCGCGAGACCGCGCGCGGCGAGGCGAACCTGTTGCCCTCGATCCGCCAGGCCCTGAAGGACCGCTGCTCGATGGGCGAGGTTTGCGGCGCGATGCAGGACGTGTTCGGGAAGTACGCGCCTACGTTCTAGAAAGACCGGGTCGCATGCGACCCGGTCCCGGTCCGTACATGTACGGACCGGCCGACCGGCACATGTGCCGGTCGGGTCAATAGGATTGCGCGAGTGATCGCAGGGGTGGCCTTCTACGACGTCGTCTTGTCGGTGCACATCATGGCGGTGGTGTTCGCGTTCGGCGCGACGCTCGCCTACCCCGTGCTGCTAGGGACGATCACGAAGGCCGATTCGCGTGCGCTGCCCGCGCTGTACAAGGCACTGCACGCGATCTCCACACGCGTCATCATGCCGGGGCTGACGGTGGTGCTGATCGCGGGGATCTACATGGCCTCCGACCACAAACTGTGGAGCGAATTCTTCGTGCAGTGGGGGCTTGGCGTGGTGGTTGTGATCGGAGCGGTCGAGGGCATGTTCCTCAGCCCCCGGGAGAAGAAGCTCGTGGAGGTCGCCGACCGTGACCTCGCCGCCTCCGGCGACGGGGCGTTCGCACCGAGCGCAGAGCACGATGCGTTGGTCAAGCAAATCGGCGCCACCGGCGCCTTCATGGACCTACTCGTGTTGCTGACGATCCTGTTCATGGCGATTAAGCCGTAAGGCTGACCTCCCGGTGGCGCCTTGCGGCGGTACCCTGGACAAGCTATGAGTGAGGGTTACAGAGTCGCCGTCGTGGGCGCCACCGGGCAGGTGGGCACGCTGATGTTGCAGTTGCTCCGCGAGCGCGAATTCCCCGCACGGGAGATCGTGCCGTTCGCCTCCGAGCGCTCGGCGGGCAAGGAGATCGAGGGTGTGGGGACCATCCAGCCACTCACCGAGGAGACGATTCAGGGCTTTGACCTCGCGTTGTTCTCCGCCGGGGGTTCCACCTCCGGCGAGTGGGCTCCACGCTTCGCGCGTGCGGGCGCCGTAGTGGTGGACAACAGCTCGAAGTGGCGCATGAGCGAGGACGTACCGCTCGTCGTAGCCGAGGTGAACCCTGAGGCGCTCGCCTCACACAAGGGGATCGTGGCGAACCCCAACTGCTCCACAATGCAGATGGTGGTGGCTTTGAAGCCGATCCACGATGCAGCCGGGATCGAGCGGCTCGTGATCTCCACCTATCAGGCTGTTTCGGGTACTGGCAAGAAGGCGGTGGACGAGCTGCTCGACCAGTCACACGCGCTGCTCCACGGCGGCGAGATCGAGCCGCCCCAGTCCTACGCCCACCAGATCGCCTTCAACGCGCTCCCCCACGCCGGCTCGTTCGCTCCCGGCGACGACCACACCGACGAGGAGCGCAAGCTCATCAACGAGACCCGCAAGATCCTCGACGACGAATCGATCCGCGTGAGCGCCACCTGCGTGCGCGTGCCGGTTGTGAACGGCCACTCCGAGGCCGTCAACGTGCAAACTCGCGACGACCTCTCCCCGGAGCGGGCGCGAGAGCTGTTGCGCGCCGCGCCTGGCATCACCGTCGCCGACGACCCCTCCGCCGCTTTGTATCCGTTGGCGACCAACGCCACCGGCCACGACGACGTGTTCGTGGGCCGCATCCGCCGCGACCCCGGCCACGAGCGCGCCTTGGACATGTGGATCGTCGCCGACAACCTGCGCAAGGGGGCGGCTACGAACGCGGTGCAGGTGGCGGAGTTGCTCCACCACCAGGGTCTCCTCCAGGCGCGCGGGACCACCGCCAGCGCAGCCTAGATGTCGTTGGCTGACACGGACACAAGCGCAGCACCCGAGAGGGCCGCCGACTTCGTCGGGCGCTTTGAAGAGTTCTGGAGCGCACCCACCCCCGAGCGGCTGGACATTGTGCTTGCTCCCAACGCCCGACTCTCGGCGCCGATGGTGCCCACGACCCAGGGCATAGAGGACGGCAGGCGCGCCTTCGCCGACCTGTTCGAGCTGATCCACGACATGAGCGTCGAGGTCCACCGCTGGGGAGCGACCACCGACGGCGTGCTGATCGAGTTCACGGTTCGCGGCACGGCGGCTGGGAGCCCGGTGTCCTGGGAGTCCGTGGACCGCTTCGTCCTGGGGGACGACGGCCTCGCCACCGAGCGCTTCACCTATTTCGATTCGCTCCCACTCGTGCTCAGCGTGGCGCGCCGCCCAACCGCCTGGCCGGCCTTTGTCCGCAGCCGCCTCAAACGGCGCTGACGTGGGCGCGGCGACCCGCGCTGAAGGAGTCTCGCCGCCTCGCGCGAACCAGGGAGCGATGAGCGTCTCGACCGAGGTGCAACGCACGCTTGTGAAGTCCCCACCCGAGTTGTGGGCAGAGCTGAGCGACCCTGAAGCCCTCGCCCGCCACCTCGGCGACTTCGGCGAGGTAAAGATCACGTCCGTCGAGCCTGAGACGAAAGTCGAGTGGGAGGCCGAGGAGGCCAGCGGCATCGTCCACTTGAAGCAGTCGGGATGGGGCACGAGGGTGACGCTGTCTGTCACGCGCAACCCGCCGGTGCCTGAGGAGCCAACGGAGCCCGAGCCGGCGGTGGTAGCGGAGCCCGAGCCCGAACTGGAGCCAGCGGCGATAGCCGAGCCTGAGATCACCGTCGAGGCTGAACCGCCGATCGCTGATCCTGAAGTCACGACTCCTGGGTTGGAAATCGAGGCTGAGCCCGTGGCAGCAGTCGAGCCCAGCACCGTTGTCGAGACGGAGCCTAAGCCCAAGCTGCGTTTCTTCGCACGCCTGTTCCGCAAACGCAAGAATGCGCCGACGATCGTTGTCGAATCCGAGCCAATCGTCTCGGTGGAGTCCGACCCAGAGCCCGAAGTCGTGGCCATGGCGGCACCCGAGCCGATCTACCCCGAGCCAACGCCTGAGCCTGTCGTAGACCTCGCCGCGGAACTGGCTTCTGTCGAAGCCCAAATGGCCGAGGAGACCACCGAGCTTCTGACCGGTGTGCTCGACCGCTTGGGCGCCGCGCACCACAGGCCGTTCTCGCGGGGCTGAAGCTTCCATTCGGCAACGCGGATGTCCCCGCTCCCCGAGATCGATCCACCTCGAAGGACCGATCGTCACTGACCGCGTTCGCCTGCGAGGCACCTGTTCAGTAGTCTCGTAGGCACCCGGAAGTGCTGTATGCTGTATAGCGACTATGGCGCATCGGACCCAGCTCTATCTAGAGGACGACCAATACCACTGGTTGCAGCGGCGTGCGGGATCCAAAGGCAGCATCGCTGGCGTCGTGCGTGAGCTGATCGACGCAGCGCGGTCGCGCCGACCGAGCCCCACCGCAGACCCGCTAATCGAGTACCTAATCGACGAGGCACCGGCGGACTCAGAGGTGCCATCGACAGTCGAAAGCCTGGATCAAGATATCTACGGGTAAGGACCCGTGAGCCCGACCCGAGTATTCATCGACACAGGCGCGTTTGTGGCGCTGCGCAATCAGGCCGAGCGGGAGCATGAGCTAGCGCGCGCAACGCTGAAGCAACTCGTGCAGGAGGGTGTCCAGCTATTCACGTCCAACTACGTGTTCGCCGAGACATACACGGCGCTTCTCGTCAGGGTCGGACGCAACGAGGCGATCGAGTGGGGCAAGCGTTTCCGCATCGGCAAGACGATCGAGTTGATTCGAGCTGATGAGAATGTCGAGCAGGAGGCGTGGTCGATCCTTGAGTCGCACACCGACAAGGAGTGGAGCTACGTAGATGCGACATCATTTGCGCTGATCGAGCGAGAACGGCTCAATGGCGCCTTTGCCTTCGACCGTCATTTCGCTCAGCGCGGCCTGAACGTGTTGCCCGGATCGCACGGATAAGATCCGACCTCCGTGCGCTCCAAGGCCCCCGAAACCTACGACGAGAAGCTCGCCCAGCTCCAGGAGCTGCGTGAGGCGGCGCTGCACTCGGCTCCCGAGGCCGAGGAGAAGCAGCACGCTCGTGGCAAGTACACGGCGAGGGAGCGTGTGGAGAAGCTGCTCGATCCCGGTTCCTTCCAGGAGCTCGACACATTCGTGCGCCACCGCACCTACGACTTCGACATGCAGAAGAACCGCCCGTGGGGCGATGCTGTGGTTACGGGCCACGGCACGATCGACGGGCGGCGGGTGTGCGTGTTCAGCCAGGACTTCACGGTCTTCGGCGGCTCGCTCGGCGAGGTGATGGGCGAGAAGATGTGCAAGATCATGGATCTCGCCGCGAAGATCGGCTGCCCCGTGATCGGCATCAACGACTCCGGTGGCGCCCGCATCCAGGAGGGGGTCGTCTCGCTCGGCTCCTACGGCGACGTGTTCCTGCGCAACGTCCGCTCCTCGGGCGTCATCCCCCAGATCTCGCTCATCATGGGCCCGTGTGCCGGCGGCGCGGTCTACTCGCCCGCGATCACCGACTTCATCTTCATGGTGAAGGAGACCTCGCACATGTTCATCACCGGCCCCGACGTCATCAAGACCGTCACCGGCGAGGAAGTGGAGTTCGAGGAGCTCGGCGGAGCGATGTCCCACAACACGAAGTCGGGTGTCGCACAGTTCGCCTCAGACGACGAGGACGCCTGCCTCGAGGACTGTCGCTATCTGGTCAGCTTCCTCCCCCAGAACAACCTCCAAACCACGCCTCGCGTTCAGCCCTCCGACGACCCGCTACGAATGGACCCCGAGCTCGACACGGTCGTCCCCGATAACCCCAACAAGCCATATGACATGCGCGACGTGGTGCGCCTGATCGTGGATGACGGCGAGTTCTTCGAGGTGCACGAGCACCACGCCAAGAACATCATCTGCGGCTTCTCGCGTCTGGACGGCCACGCAGTGGGGATCGTCGGCAACCAACCCGCCCAGTTGGCGGGCGTGCTCGACATCGACGCGTCCGCCAAGGCGGCCCGCTTCGTGCGGACGTGCGACGCCTTCAACATCCCCCTCATCACTTTCTGCGACGTCCCCGGCTTCCTCCCCGGCACCGCTCAGGAGTGGGGCGGCATCATCCGCCATGGCGCGAAGCTCCTATACGCGTTCGCCGAGGCCACCGTCCCGAAGATCACGATCATCACGCGCAAGGCCTACGGGGGCGCCTACGACGTGATGTCCTCAAAGCACCTCGGCGCCGACTTCAACTTCGCCTGGCCCACCTCCGAGGTGGCGGTGATGGGACCGGAGGGCGCAGTGAACATCATCTACCGCCGCGACATCGCGGGCTCGCCCACCCCCGACGAGCGCCGCCAGAAGCTGATGGACGACTACAAGGCCCGCTTTGCCAACCCCTATACAGCAGCAGAGCGCGGATACATCGACGACGTGATCGTCCCCCACGAGACCCGCCCCAAGCTGATCGCCGCGCTCGACACCCTCCACACCAAGCGCGAGCCGGGGCCGAAGCGCAAGCATGGGAACATCCCGCTGTAGAACCCCTCGTGATCGAAAGAGCGTGGCACGCGCCACGCTCTCTCTGGCATGTCTGCTGGCGCTGACACTCGCGTGCCTGTCACAGACAGCAAGCGCCCAGAGCGCGCACGCACCTCCCGCCGCCTCCGCCAAGAAGCACAAGCACAAGCCGAAGCACAGCAAGCCTAAGCCAAAGCCGGCTGCTCACTGCAAGCTTGGTCAGGCGCGCGTACAGGCGGGCAAACGCACGTTCTGCGCCAACAACGCCCTGCCGGTTCCCCACTCGACCCCGCAGGCCACGACCGCGATCACGGCGCTCCACCTGGGGATCGGCAAGACGCGCGACCGCCGCGGTCGGCGCTCGAAGTCGCTCTCGCAACTGCTCGGTCGGGTCGGCCCGCACGCGTACGCAGATCTCGAAAACGCGGTGTCGAGCGGCCTCGCCAGGGGAGAAAGCCTACGGCTCGGGGACGCCCAGACCGCGCGCACCGCGACGGTCGGGAGGACAGCCGAGTCGAGCTCGGGATGCGGATCGGCCGTCCAGGACCTCCCGGGCAGCAAAAGCGCCAAAGTAGGTGAGGGCACATTGTCAGTCGACATCGTGGGCGGCGCCATCAAGCTCGGCATCGACCTGAAAGGCAAAGGCATCGATGTCTCCGTGACACTGCGCAGCTGCGGCGACGGAACACTCACGATCGACAACTGCCCAACCGCGGAAGGCAAGGTCAAAGGCCACGGTAAGGCCGAACTGGAAGCAAGCTTCAAGGTCAGCCAAGGCGGCACGATTGTGATGGCACAGGCTTTCAAGTTCAACGGCGAAACGAGCATCGACGCGCAAACGGGGGACGACGGCAAGCTCGACTACTACGACATCAAGCACATTTACGAGATGGTGGGCTCCTTCGGCGGCTCGAAAGCGGCGTTCGGCCCGATCACCGTGGACACCACCTACATCGGCGAAGCCCGCATAGACATGCGATCTACAGGCGGAGCGCCACCGCCCGCTCAGGTCGACGTGATGATGTCGATGGCCGGTGTCGACCCGGCGGAACGGATCGCGGCCGAGATCAAAGTCGCCCACGAAGCGCAGACACAGGCCGACAAGGAGTTCGCCGCCGAGATCGACAAGGCGACGAAACAGCTTCAAGCGCAGGAACGCTTCTGGCTAACGCCCAACAAGTGCGCTCAGGTCCAGTTCGAACCGATCTCGGAATCGCTGAAGCTCCACAAGGGGCAGACGGGCACCGTCAAGAGCCGCACCGAAGCCAAGGCCGGCGGCGCTCCGGCGGTGGCCAGCTGGACCCTCGGTGCTCAGCAGAATGCCGACTTCACGCCTTCCGGCAGCGAGGGCAATCCGCTCTCCACGTCCTACGAAGTGACGAACGCCGGAAAGGGGCTACTCGTATCCGCAACCTTCAAGGCAACCTCCAAGGCTGGTGTCGCCGAAGACACCTGGAAGCAGAAGACCGAAAACGTGATCCAGGTCATGGCGGGCAGCTTCAGCGGCCACGACGAACGCGGCGGAGAACTGCTCGAATGGTCGGGGACGGCGACGTGGACGCGCCTGCCGGAAAGCCCGCCGGGAACGTCGATCTTGGGGCTCGTCTCGGCCGAAGTGACAATCACGGCCTCCGGGGTGACTCCCACAGGCTGCACGCAGAAAGGCCAGGAAAAGGTGCCCGTGTTCATCGGCGCGCCGCTTAGCGTCCTCGGAGAAGGGGCGCCGGTTGGCTACGACATCGACGTGCCGTTCGCCTACCCAGGCCGGATGAACGTGACGTTCTCCGGGTGCCCCAAAGGCGAAGGCGACGGCCCTGGAACCACCGCGCTGCCCGGCGAAGCGCTGCTGACCGGCGACTACTTCGCCGGAGGTCCGAATGCGCTCGTCCAAACCTCATCCGACGGCGTCACCTTCGCCGGGAGCGCCACCGCCGGGGGCATCGAACCTGGCGAGGAGCTCAGTTGGAGTTGGTCGCTTACGGGCTCGACGTGACCCACGGCGACTGACCACACCAATTCGGGAGCTTGGCGCATGGACGGTATCCCATCCATGCGTATGGTAAACCATCCATATAGATGCTAAAGTGTCCATTATGGACGTATCTCGCCCCTACGCGGCGATGTGCCCGACACTCGATGGGGAGGTCCTCCACGTGCTCGCCGGCACCTCGTTGGGTCTCACGGGCCGAGAGGTGGCCGCGATGACAGGCCGCCGCTCTCACAGCGGAGTGCTCGATGTCTTGCACCGACTCAGCGAGCACGGCCTCGTCAAGCGCGTGCAGTTGAACCGAGCGTACCTGTTCACCCTCAATCGCGACCACCTCGCCGCAGAAGCTGTCGAACTCTTGATGGACCTGCGCATCAAGCTCTTCGAGAGCATCCGTGGCGAAATCGTTAAGTGGAAGATCGCCCCGGTGCACGCATCTGTGTTCGGCTCCACCGCTCGAGGCGACGGTAACACCAGCAGCGACGTCGACCTTCTGATCGTGCGACCCGCCCAGATCGCACTGGATGAGCAGTACTGGCAAGCACAGGTGGATGGTTTGCGTGAGCAAATCGAAGTGTGGACAGGTAACCACGCGGCCATCGCAGACATATCAGAGCCAGAATTGGCGAAATTGCGTAGGCAAAAACGACCGATCGTCGGCGAGCTTGACGCAGACGCGATCACGGTCTTTGGATCCGAGCTCACGACGCTGCTGGAGGCCGCGTGAGCCCACGTCAACCCACAAGAAGCCAGTCCTGCTCAAAGGCTGACGCAAGAACCCGCCTACGCCACGCACGCAGCTTCTTGGAGGTGGCTCGCCTCGTCGCCGAAGAAGGCGAAGATCTCGACTACTCGAGCCCGTCCGCCGCGCTCGCGGTGCTGGCGGGAATAGCCGCCGCTGATGCGGCATGCTGCACCGCGCTCGGCCGACGCGCCCGCGGCCAAGACCATCGCGAAGCTACAGCGTTGGTGGAGCAGGTCACACCAGGTGGCAAGAAGGCAGCGAAGACCTTGGGCCGGCTGTTGAGCCTCAAGGACGAGGCGCACTACGGCCTGTTCGATCTCGGCGGCCAACAACTCAAGTCGGCGCTGCGGCAGGCAACCGAACTGGTCGAGTTCGCCGAGGCAATCCTGAGGCGATAGTCCGCCTGACGCCGCGGTAGGTCACAATGCACCGATGCCCAACCGCCGCCCCCAACTCGAGCTGATCGCGCCGTCGGCCTCCCCGGCCGAGGCGGCGGCGATCGTGGCCGCGCTAGAGCGCTTCATGCGCGACACCGCACCTCGGCTCGCGGCTGTTTCTGAGGGCGTGGACCCATGGCTGCGCGCGGCTATGCTCGAAGGCGTTTCGCGCGAGGGTCAGAGCGACGAGCCTAACCCTTGGATAAATACCTGAAAGCCGCTAGGCTTTAGCCCTAATAGCTCTCTGACCGGACGCAAACGATGACCCTAGGCGACCCCCGCCTGGACCAGGAGGTTTCGCTAGATGGAGCCAGTTTCGATACCCGCAGAGCAGGCCCCGAAAAAGGGCTCGCTTGAGGATCCCGAGGTCCTGCAGAACGTCCCAGGACATGTGATCCCGATCCTGCAGCGGGAGTACGACGACTTCAAGACCGAAGCCACGAAGTTCCTCGCCGGCGGCATGGAGGAAGACGAATTCATCAAGTTCCGCCTGCGCCAGGGCGTCTACGGCCAACGCCAGCCCGACGTTCAGATGATCCGCGTGAAGCTCCCCTTCGGCGGCATCACCCCTGAGCAGATGGACAAGTTCGCCGACGTAGTCGAAAAGTACACGCCGCTTGGCAAGGGCCACGTAACTACGCGCCAGAACGTTCAGATGCACCACATCCCGCTACCGGAAATCGAGAAAGCCATCAGCGAGCTCGGCGAAGCAGGGTTGTCCAGCCGAGAGGGCTGCGGAAACACGGTCCGCAACGTCACCGGCGACCCCTGGGCGGGCGTGGCTGCCGACGAGCTGTTCGACCTCACCCCCTACGCGGGCGCATACGTGCGCTATTTCGTGCGCCACCCCACCACACAAGGGATGCCGCGCAAGATCAAGACCTCCTTCGACGGGTCCCCCCGCGACCGCGCGATCAGCGGTATCCACGACATCGCCTTCCGTGCACGCGTCAAGGAGATAGATGGCAAACAGGTCCGTGGCGTGGAGATGCTCGTGGGCGGCGGCACTTCGATCATGCCCCGCGTCGCCCCCGCGCTGTACGACTTCGTGGAGATCGACAACGGCGACTACCTGAAGATCTCTGAGGCAGTCTTCCGCATCTTCGACCGCCAAGAGTGGCTGCGCGTCAACCGCGCCCGCGCCCGCATCAAGGTGTTCGTGGACAAGTACGGCATCGATGAGCTTCGTAACCAGGTCGAGGAGGAGCTCAAGGGCGAGTGGGTAGGTGAACGTGACTTCTCGATCGAGGACCGCCTGTTCCTTGATGACGAGCGCGAGGCGGCGCCAGCTCCCCCCACCGCCTACGGCAGCCCCAATGGGGATATCTCCGAGTTCGAGCGCTTCCGTGAGGCGAACGTCGCGCCCCAGAAGCAGGATGGGTATGTCACCGTCGAGGTGAAGATCGTCCGCGGCGACCTCACCCCCGAGCAGTTCAGAGGTCTCGGCCAGATCATGCGCGACTACTCCGGCGGCTACGCCCGTACGACGGTGCAGCAGAACTTCGTGCTCCGGTGGGTGCGCGAGGAGAGCGTGTACGACGTGTGGAAAGCGTTGAGCGCTCTCAACCTCGGTGACCCCGGCTCACGTGAGATCACCGACGTCGTCTCATGCCCCGGCACCGACTCATGCAAGCTCGGCATCACGAGCTCGATGGGACTCAACGCGGCCGTGCAGGAGCGCGTCGAGGAGATGAACCTCACAGATCCGCTCACCCGCCAGATCCACATCAAGATGAGTGGCTGCCCCAACGGCTGCTCCCAGCACCATGTAGCCGACATCGGCTTCTACGGCGCTTCGATCAAGGTGGGCGAGCACACGATCCCCGCCTACATCCCACACGTAGGCGGCGTCTATGAAGGCGGCGAGGTGAAGTTCGGCACCCGCTTGAAGCAGCGCCTGCCGGCAAAGCGCGTGCCGGAGGCGATCGAGCGCTGGATCCGCCACTACGAGTCCACCCGTAACGAGGGCGAGGAGTGGGGCGCGTTCGTGGAGCGCGTCGGCACCCCCGAGCTCGAAGGGCTCGTTAAGGAGCTCTCACTGCCCGTCGACTTCGGCTTGGAGACGATGAACACATTCATCGACTGGAACCGCGATGTGCCGTTCCAGGTGATCCGCGGCGAGGGCGAGTGCGCGGTCTAGATGACAGCCCTACAGGCGCCGTCGCGAGCGGGGACGAGCTCAGCCAAAGTCTGAGCGACACCCTGCGCGCCGCCGTGGAGCGACACGGCGAGAAACTGGTGCTGCTGTGCTCCTTCCAGAAGGAGGAGTCGGTGCTCCTTGACGAGCTGCTGCGCATAGGGGACGGACACACGCCCGTACGAGTCGCCACGATCGACACTGGGGTGTTGTTCCCCGAGACGCTGCAAACGTGGAAGGCGTTCGAGGAGCGCTTCGGTGTGTCCATCGAGGTGCACGATGCAAGCAATCCCTCCGCCCCTTGGACGGGGCCGGAGCACTGCTGCTCGGTGGCGAAGGTTGCCGCGCTCGAACAAGCGCTTTCAGGCGCCGAGGGTTGGATCACCGGCATCCGCCGCGAGCAGGGGCCCACTCGCGCCGACACGGGACTCGTCGAGCAAGACGAGAAGCGCGGCATCGCCAAGTACAACCCGCTTGCTCTGTGGACCGAGAAGGATCTGTGGCAGCGCATCTTTGAGCGTGACCTCCCTTACAACCCGCTGCACGACCAGGGGTACTCCTCGATCGGCTGCGCCCCCTGCACCAAGCCTGGAGCCGGGCGCGACGGGCGTTGGGCCGGTACTGAGAAGACCGAGTGCGGGCTTCACGTGTGATGCTGGGCATCAACCCCGAGATCGTGCTTTTCGGCCTGGGGGTTGGCATCCTGATCGGCCTCACCGGCATCGGCGGAGGATCGCTGATGACACCGCTGCTCATCATCGTACTCGGCGTCCATCCGGTGGTGGCGGTCGGCACCGACCTCACTTACGGCGCACTCACCAAGACGCTTGGCGGCTACAAGCACCTGCGCAAGGGCACAGTAGACCTCGCCGTCTCGAAGTGGCTTGCCTATGGCGGCGTGCCAGGCGCACTCGTCGGGGTGATCCTCGTCGACCGGCTCCACAATGCCTATGGCAAGAGCTTTGACGACGTGCTAATCGGCTGCATCGCGGGGGCGTTGATAGTCGTTGCAAGCGTCGTGCTCGTGCGCACGCTGCTACTCGAACATCTCGCCGCACAGGAGCGCGACACCTATCACTTCACACGGCGCGCGGGCGTCGCCGCGATCGCGCTCGGATTCGTGCTGGGCATGATGCTGGGCATGACCTCGGTTGGCAGCGGGGCGTTGATCGGGGTGGCGATGATCGTCATCTTCAAGCTCAAACCACAACGGGTGGCTGGGTCGAGCGTGTTCCTCGCGGCAATGCTGCTGTGGGTGGCCGGGACAGCGCAGATCGTGAGCGGAAACGTTGACTTCGGGCTCGTGGGCAACATCCTGATCGGCTCGATGCCAGGGGTGTGGATTGGCGCGCACTTTGTGGACCGCGTACCCGACCAAGCGCTGCGTGTCACACTGAGCGCCGTGTTGCTCGGCTCGGCGCTTGCGATGGTGAACAACGCCGGCGGCAAGATGCCGATCGGCGTGATCTTCGGCGCACCGATCCTCGTGGGGATCGTGGGGTATGTGATGCACCTCCGCTCCCGCGACAGCACCCCCGAGAGCAAATCTCCTGCCGCAATGCCCACTATTACGGCTGCCAAGCCCGGCATGGCAGCGGGCACGGCGGGCATCGCCGCCGCCAAAGCCGGTCTGACAGCGAGGGAGCGCTCGTGAGCGTGGCCGAGCGTCCCCAACTCAGCCATCTGCGCGCCCTGGAGTCCGAGGCGATCCACGTGATGCGCGAGGTGGCAGCCGAATTCGAGCGCCCCGTGTTGCTGTTCAGCGGCGGGAAGGACTCGATCGTCCTGCTACGGCTCGCCGAGAAGGCGTTCCGCCCCGGCCCGTTCCCATTCCCGTTGATGCACGTGGACACGGGCCACAACTTCCCCGAGGTGATCGAGTACCGCGACCGGCGCGTAGCGGAGCTCGGTGAGCGGTTGATCGTCGCCAGCGTGCAAGAGTCGATCGACTCGGGCAGGGTCGTAGAGGACAAGGGCCCGCGTGCTTCGCGAAACCAGCTGCAGACAGTCACCCTGCTGGACGCAATCGCCGAGCATAAATTCGATGCCGCCTTTGGCGGGGCCCGCCGCGACGAGGAGCGCGCACGGGCGAAGGAGCGCGTGTTCTCCTTCCGCGACGACTTCGGCGGGTGGGACCCCAAGAGCCAACGGCCCGAGCTGTGGAACCTCTACAACGGTCGCATCAAAAAGGGTGAGAACGTGCGCGTGTTCCCCATCTCCAACTGGACCGAGCTCGACGTGTGGGAGTACATCGACCAGGAGCAGCTGGAGGTCCCCTCGATCTATTTCGCCCACGAGCGCGAGGTGTTCAAGCGCGACGGGATGCTCTACGCGTGGCGCAAGGGAACCGAGTTGATCGAGGGCGAGAACATCTTCACCGAGACGGTTCGCTATCGCACGGTCGGCGACATGAGCTGCACCGGAGGCGTCCGCTCCAACGCCGTCACCCTTCAGGAAGTGGTAACCGAGATCGCCGCCACCCGCATCACCGAGCGCGGCGAGACCCGCGCTGACGACCGCGTGTCAGAGGCAGCGATGGAGGATCGCAAGAAGGCAGGGTACTTCTAGAGATGACCCTCGACCTGTTGCGCTTCACCACCGCGGGCTCCGTCGACGACGGCAAGAGCACCCTGATAGGGAGACTCCTGTACGACACCAAGCAGGTGTTCGAGGACCAACTCGACCATGTTGCGCAGGCAAGCGAGCGACGCGGTGGCGAGGGCGTGCTCGACCTCGCCCTACTCACCGACGGGTTGCGCGCCGAGCGCGAGCAGGGCATCACGATCGACGTCGCCTACCGCTACTTCGCGACCCCCAAGCGGAGGTTCATCATCGCCGACTGCCCCGGCCACCAGCAGTACACACGCAACATGGTCACCGGCGCCTCCACCGCAGACCTGAGCGTGATCCTGCTCGACGCGCGCAAGGGCGTGCTTGAGCAGTCAAAGCGCCACGCCTTCATCAGCGCGCTGCTCGGCATCCCCCACTTGGTGGTAGCGGTGAACAAGATGGATCTCGTGGACCACTCCCAGGAACGCTTCCAGGAGCTTGTGGCCGAGTTCGGCGGGTTTGCCCAGAAGTTGAATGGGATCGGCACCGGCACGGGCATGGGGCGCGACATCACGTACATCCCGATCTCCGCGTTGAACGGCGACAACGTGGTCGATCGGTCAGAGCACATGGATTGGTATGAGGGCCCCACCCTGCTTGAGCTGCTCGAGGACGTCGAGGTCGCCTACGACCACCCCTATGACAGGCCAGCACGTTTTCCCGTGCAGTGGGTTATCCGCCCTTCAGGGAATAGATCCCCACCCGCCCGCGATTACCGCGGCTACGCCGGCCAGATGGCAAGCGGCGCACTTCGCGCCGGCGAGGAAGTCGTCGTGCTTCCCGCCGGACAGCGCACAACGATCGCCGCGATCGATACCTACGACGGAGAGCTCACCGAGGCACTCGCCCCAATGTCCGTCACGTTGCGTTTGAGCGACGAGATCGACATCTCCCGCGGCGAGACCATCACCCGTCCCGAGCAACCGCCTACCGTCGCGCGCGAGCTGGAAGCCGATGTCTGCTGGATGACCGACCAGCCGCTCCGCCCTGGCGGCCGCTACATCGTCAAGCACACCACTCGCGAGGTAACCGCGATCGTCGATGAGCTCTGTGACCACGTCGATGTCCACACGCTGGAGCGCGCCGGCGCACCGCAAGAACTGGCGCTCAACGACATCGGCCGCGTCCGCCTGCGCACGAACGCTCCGCTCGTCTTCGACGCATACGACCAGAACCGCCGCACGGGCAGTTTCATCCTGATCGACGAGGCTTCGAACAACACCGTTGGCGCAGGGTTGGTCGTCGCGGCTAACTGAGCCGCGCCCCACCGCGCCATTGACTAAGCTCCCGCGTCGATGTTCTCGAAGGTCCTAGTAGCCAACCGCGGCGAGATCGCCGTGCGCATCGTGCGCGCCCTGGAGGAGATGGGTATCGCCTCCGTGGCCGTGTACTCCGAGACCGACCGCGAGGCATTGCACGTGGCGCGCGCGGACGAGGCGTACAACCTTGGCGACGGACCGGCGGCCGACAACTACCTCAACGTCGAGAAGATCCTCGACGCCGCCAAGCGCTCTAGCGCGGAGGCGATCCACCCCGGCTACGGCTTCCTTGCTGAGAACGCTCCCTTCGCGCAGGCGTGCGAGGACGCGGGCGTCGTGTTCATCGGACCGCCCCCCTCGGCGATCGAGGCGATGGGCTCAAAGACCCGCGCTCGCGAGCTGATGCAAGCCGCTGGCGTGCCGATCGTCCCGGGCACCACCAAGCCCGTGGCGACCGTGGCTGATGCGCTGAAGATCGCCAAGAAGGAGATCGGTTTCCCCGTCGCGGTGAAGGCCGCCGGCGGCGGAGGCGGCAAGGGCTTCCGTGTGGCGCTCGTCGAGGAGGAGCTCAAGGCGGCCTTCGAGGGCGCGAGCCGCGAGGGCGAGAAGTTCTTCTCCGACGCCACGGTCTACCTGGAGCGCTACCTACCCGACCCCCGCCACGTGGAGGTTCAGATCCTCGCCGACCGCCACGGCAACGTCATCCATCTGGGAGAGCGCGACTGCTCGATCCAGCGCCGCCACCAGAAGGTCATCGAGGAGTCCCCCGCCCCAGAATGGGTGGTGGACGAGGCGCTGCGTGCCCACATCGGCAAGATCGGCGTGGAGGCCGCACGCGCTGTCAACTACGTCGGCGCGGGCACCATCGAGGGTCTTCTTCAGGACGGCGAGTACTTCTTCCTTGAGATGAACACCCGCGTGCAGGTCGAGCACTGCGTCACCGAGATGACTACCGGCATAGACATCGTCAAGGAGGGCATCCGCGCCGCCGCGGGCGAAGAGCTCGCCTACGGCCAGGAGGACATCGTGCTGCGCGGCCACTCCATCGAGTGCCGCATCAACGCCGAGGACGCCTCCAAGAACTTCGCCCCCGCCCCCGGCAAGATCGGCGCATACTCCGAGCCCAAAGGCCCGGGCGTACGCGTCGATTCAGGCGTGGGCGCCCATGGGGAAGTGTCACCCATGTACGACCCCATGGTGGCGAAGCTCATCGTGTGGGACGCCAACCGCGAGCAGGCCACGAAGCGCATGTTGCGAGCGCTCGATGAATACGAAATCGAGGGCCTGAAGACGCTGATCCCCTTCCACAAGGCGCTACTTCAAACCGAGCAGTGGGCAAAAGGCGAGACCTGCCGCGACCTACTGGAGGACCGCTCCTGGCTAAAGACACTCGCGTTCGAGAAGCCCGCCCCCAGGGACGAGGCAGCCGAAGAGGAGGCAAAGGTTGAGCAGACCTACACAGTTGAGGTCTCAGGCCAACGCTTTGACGTGCGCGTCGTCGGCGCGCCCTTCGCCGGTGGCGGCGCAGCCCTGAACGGGTCGGCACCCGCGGCAAAGGCGCCCAAGCGCTCCGCGCGATCGGGCAAATCGTTGAGCGCGGGCGGTCCGGACACGCTTGAATCGCCTCTTCAGGGAAACATGTGGAAGGTGCTGGTCAAACAGGGTGACACTGTCACCGAGGGCCAGTTGCTGTGCATCATCGAGGCGATGAAGATGGAGAACGAGATCACTGCCCACAAGGCGGGCACAATCGCCGAGCTTCCCATCGCCGAGGGCGAGCCGATCGCCGCCGGCGCACCCATCGCCACCATCAAGAGCGCCGCCGCCGGCGCCGAGAGCTGAGCGCCGGGTACAACCCGGCGCGCAAAAACGGAGGACTTGAGCATGTCAGCAGTCGACTACACCGCCGTTGCCGCCGGCCTCACCCAGGCGATCCCCTTCAATGTGCACCTCGGCATCGAGACCACCACCGTCGCCGACGACCACGGCGCGGTGCGGCTCCCCGACGACGAGCGGCTACGCAACCACGTCGGCTCGCAGCACGCCGGCGCTCTCTTCGCGGCCGGCGAGGCCGCCTCGGGCGCAGCGTTCGTGGGTGCCTTCCTTGACATCATGGGCAACATCACCCCGCTGGCGGAGTCTGCGGAGATCGCCTACAAGAAGCTCGCGAAGGGCGAGATAACCGCAACCGGGCGCTTCACCGAGGACGCCGCCGCATTGAAGGCGAAGCTGAACGAGGAGGGTCGTATCCGCTTCCCCGTCAAGGTCGAGATGACAAGCGCGGACGGCACGATCGTCGCCGAGATGACCGTCAACTGGTACGTGCGTCGCAACGACGCCTGACGTGTCGATCCGCCTCAGCTGCCGGCAATAAGCGCCCGATTCTCCTCCAGCAGCTGAAGAGCCCGCTCGGAGCTAAGCACAGGGCCATGACCAGGCACGATGTGCTCAGCGGATTCCATCAAGGGTCGCAACCGCTCCAACGTGGCGAGATATGCATCCGGCGACCCCTCCACCTGAGGCGGCTCCACCGTCGATAGGTAATCGCCAGCCACCAGCACGCTCGCCCAATCCAACCAAATGAACATGCCGTCCTCGGTGTGGCCATCAGCCGGATGGAGCTGCAGTTCGTGTTCGCCGATCTCGCAATGGCCCGGTACCTCAAGCGCCTGGATCGAGCCCAACATCAATGGGCGGGGGCGCTCGACATAGAACTGCCTGTCAAAGGCACGCAACTCTCGCTGAACTGCGCCCGGATCTGCGCTCAGCCGCCCCACAGTAGATGCGGCACAGCCAAGAGCAGCTTCGGGAAAGGCAAGGCGCCCGAGCAAGTGATCCCAGTCCCCATGCGTCGCGAGCAGGCCGCTCGGAGTGGGGAAACCGGCCTGATCGAGTAGCGCAGGCAGCGCACCGAGCTCCTCAGGCAGGATCGGCGAGTCGATCACGAACGTCTCCGCTCCCCGTTCAGGCTCACCCGCAATACGAACCTTCACGGGGTTGTCCCCGTCAAGATCCATTCTGCCGCGCACAATCACGCAGTTGGTCTGCCAGATGGCGCTTGTGGCGAGAAGAACGTCGGCGTGCAGCGAGACGACGCGCACGCGTCAGGCGATACCCAGCAGCTTCGCCGCCTCGCGCAGGTTGGGCACTTCCGCGGTGGGCTTACGCTGCGAGGAGTCGAGCGTCTGCTTGTTGCGGTTAACCCAGATCACAGGGATCCGCGCCTTCACGCACGGCGAAACGTCGGAATGGTGGGAGGCGGCTACGTGCACCCACCCCTTCTTCGAGCCCAGACGGCGCGCGCACTCCACGAAGTGGGCGGGGTCGGGCTTGTAGGAGCGCACCTGTTGAGCGGTCACCACAAGATCGAAATCCATCGGCATGTGCCTACGGGTCTGCCCTAGAAGCTTGTCGTCGATGTTCGAGATCAACCCGAGCTTGTGCTTCTTGGCGAGCTTCGCAAGTTGCGTAGGGGTCTCCTTGAACGGCTTCCACCGCTGCACCGAGTCCGGTAGGAAACCTGAGCGGGACGGTTCCAGTTTCCATTCCAACCGCTCGGCGATCTCGATCGCGGTGCGCCTGAGCACCTCTGCGTAGAGCTCGTAGGAGCCCGCCTCGATTTCCTGGGAGATCTCGTGGAACAGCGGGATCAACACGTTGCGGTCGATCTCGAAGTCGTCGCGCTCGGCCTCCTTGGCGAATGCCTCGTAGATACCGGTCTCCCAATCGATCAGGGTCCCGTACACGTCGAAGGTGACGAAGGTGATGTTCTTCGGAATAGGCATCGGGCGGGCATTATGCCTCGCATCCCCCTCTCCGCGCGTTGCGCCATGCACCTGACGGTCGCTCAGCGCGCGCCCCGCTTGCTTTCGTTAGAGTCTCGCGCCGCACATGGACCTGCTCGAGTACCAAGGCAAGCAACTTTTCGCACGACACGGCTTGGAGGTGTCGGACGGGAGGGCCGTCACCACAGTCGATGACGCCGTCGCGGCGGCGGGCGAGGTTGGCTACCCGGTCGTGGTCAAGGCCCAGGTGCTCATCGGCGGCCGCGGCAAGGCCGGTGGCGTGAAGCTCGCCGCAAACGAAGCCGAGGCGCGCGAGCACGCAGAGAACATTCTCGGTTTGGACATCAAGGGCCACATCGTCCGCACGCTGTGGATCGAGCACGCCTCCGACATCGCCACCGAGTATTACGCCTCGGTGTTGCTCGACCGCTCCGCCAAGCAGCCGATGGTGATGTTCAGCGTGGAGGGTGGCGTGGAGATCGAGCAGGTAGCCGAGGAGTCACCGGAGAAGCTCATGCGACACCACGTCGACGCCTTGAAGGGGCTCTCCCGCGAGGAGGCCATCGAGATCGCCACCACCGGCGGCGCCGACGCCGACGTGATCGAGGGTGTCGCCGACTCGCTTGTTGCGCTCTATGAGGTTTGGCTTGCAGAGGACGCCACACTTGCGGAGATAAACCCGCTGATCGTCACTCCCGAGCGTAAGGTCAAGGCACTGGACGCGAAGGTGTCCTTGGACGGCAACGCCCTCTACCGCCACCCCGACAACCAGGGCCTCTCAGACAGCGAGAACGAAGACCCCATCGAGCGGCGCGCCAAAGAACAGGGCGTGCAATACGTCGCGCTCGACGGCGACATCGGCATTCTCGGCAACGGTGCTGGCCTTGTGATGAGCACGCTTGACGTCGTGGCTCAAGCGGGTGGCGAGCCGGCCAACTTCCTCGACGCGGGCGGGGGCTCAGACGCGGGCAAGGTCAAGCAGGCGGTTGAGCTGATCCTCGCAAATGACAAAGTGAAGGCCGTGCTGTTCAACATCTTTGGGGGCATCACCCGCTGCGACGAGGTCGCCAAGGGTTTGATCGCCGCGTTCGCCGATATCAAACCGACCGTGCCGTTCGTAGTGCGCCTGGATGGCACCAACGACGTCGAGGGGCGCCGACTGCTTGAGGACGCGGCGTTGCCGAACGTACACGCCGCCCGCACGATGAACGAGGCGGCCGAGAAGGTCGTGGCGCTGGCGGCAAGCGCGGGAGCGACAACATGAGTGTGCTCGTCGACAACGACACGCGCCTCTGCGTGGCTGGGATGACCGGCAAAGAGGGCTCCTTCCACACGCTCAATAACCGTAACTACGGCACCAATGTCGTCGGCGGCGTCACTCCAGGTAAGGGTGGCCAAGATGTCGAGGGTATCCCCGTGTTCGACTCGTGGGAGCAGGCCGCCGCCAAGGTGCAACCGAACACCGCGATGATCTTCGTGCCGCCGCGGTTCGCCGCCGACTCGATCCTCGAAGCCGCCGCCGCGGGCGTGGAGTTGGTTATCGCGATCACCGAGGGCATCCCCGCCCACGACGAGCTTCGCGTCTACAACACGCTAAAGCGCGACCATCCGAACACACGCCTCGTGGGCCCTAACTGTCCGGGCATCCTCTCGCCGGGCAAGGCCAACGTGGGCATCATCCCCGCCTCATTCTTCAAGGAGGGCAACGTCGGCGTCGTCTCGCGCTCCGGCACGCTCACCTACCAGATCGGCAACGAGATCGCCCAAGCAGGCTTCGGCTGCAGCTCAATCGTTGGCATCGGCGGCGACCCCGTCCCCGGCTCCTCCTTTGTGGACATCATCGAGCTGTTCGAGGGTGACCCCCAAACCGAGCTGATCGTGCTCTCCGGCGAGATCGGCGGCTCGGCCGAGGAGGAGGCCGCTGAGTACATCGCCGAGAACGTCTCCAAGCCAGTGGTTGCCTACATCGCCGGCTTCACCGCGCCGGAAGGCAAGCAGATGGGCCACGCCGGGGCGATCGTGTCGGGATCCGCCGGTACCGCCGCCGCCAAGGCGCTCGCGCTTGAAGCCAAGGGCGTGCGTGTGGGACGCACACCCACAGAAGTCGCGGAGATCGCGGTCGAGATTCTTGGCGGAGTCGCAACCGATTCGCGACCGGCGGGATCGCAAATCGGCCAACAGCTACGCTAGGTCCGTGGACCAAGAGGTCGCAAAGACGCTCAGCGAGCTGGAGCTCAAGCTTCAGGAGCTTGAGCGCGAGCTGACCTCGATCGGACGCCGCGACGATCAACCCGAGCCGCCGAAGGCGCCGGGGACGCTGATCGACGAGGCGGTGGAGCGGGAGAGCGGCGCCAACGGGCTCCCTAACGCCGCTCCACATACGGACACCGTGGACGATTCACGGGCGAGCGTCCGTGATGACGCCGCACCTGAAGGCGACGGCTTTGGAGGGCCCGCTGTGTTCGGCGGCGAGGAAGTGCCTGCGCAGCCGGGCGCCACCGTCGAGCGTGACTGGACGGTGGAGATTCGCGAGACGGCCTACGGCGAGATCCCCACACCACCTTCGCCACCAAACCCGCCCGCAGGGCCGCTACCTCCAACGCCAGCGCCGCCCCCAGCGCCGACACCCCAACCGCCACCCACAACGCCTCCCGGTCCTCCGCCACCCACGGCGCCTCCGGGAGCTCCTCCCGCCCCTGAGCCAGGGCTGCGCCAACCTTCCCGCCCGCCAGGGATCTTCCCACCGACGATGCCACTCGGTGTGCACCCCCCGTCCTCATCACAGGGATGGCCACCGCCGCCCGATCCCCGCCGCTCCGACGCGGTGGAGGAGAGCCGCTCGGTTGACCTCGCCGAGCTGGTGCGCTTCCGCGACAAGCTGGCGCGCACGATGGACGAGCTCATCGACGAGTACAGCAGGCTGCTTCCCGCCGAGCCCCTTCCGCCTCGCCGGCCAGACCGGTGAGCGCCGTCTCGCGGACGCACGCTCGCAAATCCACATAAGCTTCCGCGCCCATGTCCACTTCCACAATCTCATTCGCCCGCGGCGCCCCCTCGCTCGACATCGTCGACGTGCAGGGCCTCAAGGAGGCCGCGACGCGCGCATTCGAGACCGACCCTGCCGGCGCCACCGCATACGGCACGTCGATCGGTTACCCGCGATTGCGCGCCTGGATCGCTGACAAGCACGGGGTAGAGCCCGAGCGGGTGCTCGTCACCAACGGCTCTATGCAGGCCGACGCCTTCCTCTTCGAGCAGCTCGTGAAAAGTGGCGACGACGTGATCGTGGAGCGCCCCACCTACGACCGTACGCTGCTCTCGCTGCGCGAGCGGGGCGCGAATGTGCACGCGGTGGAGCTGCAAACCGACGGGATCGATACCGAAGCGCTCGCCGCGCTGCTCGATGGCGGCGTAAAGCCCGGACTCGCCCACATCATCCCCAACTTCCAGAACCCCGCCGGTTACACGCTCTCGCTGGCCAAGCGCGAGGCGTTGCTGAGCCTCGCCGCCAAGCACGACTTCCTCCTCTTCGAGGACGACCCCTACGTGGAGTTGCGCTTCAGCGGGGAGAAGTTGCCCACGATGCTCTCGATGGACCCCGACCGGGTGGTGTACGCGTCCTCCTTCTCAAAGACCGTGTGCCCGGGTATCAGGGTGGGCTACCTCGTGGGCCCCACCGACCTGATCGCCCAGATCGCAAAACTTGCCACGAACACCTACATCTCCCCGAACATGGTGTCGCAGTCGATCGTCTATGAGTTCTGTGCCTCGGGTTCGATCGACCGCTCCATCGAGACGGTGCGCACGGCGCTCGCCAAGCGCGCGGTGACGTTGCAAGAAGCGCTACGCAGAGAGCTACCCGACGCCGAATTCGTGGCGCCAGAGGGTGGGTACTTCATGTGGGTAGCGCTCCCTGAGGGCACAGACGTGGGGGCCCTGTTCAGTCTCGCGAGCGAGATGGGAGTCGCCTTCGTGAAGGGCACCGACTTCCTGCTGGAGGGCGGCGAGAACACGCTGCGCCTCGCCTACTCGGGCGTCACGCCTGAGCAGATCGACGAGGGTGTGAGCCGCCTCGCCGAGGCCTACCGCGGCCTCCAAACTCGATAATCCTCTCGACTGCGTCGAGAGGAAATTGAAAGGTCAGCGGCCGTACCTCTGACCGAGCACCAGTTGCTCGGGCAAAGCTGTGCGCGGCGGCGGCGAGGGGTCGGCTGTGACGGACACCGTCTCGGCGACCGAGGGGGTGAGCACGCAGCGCGATCCGTCGGGACTCTCCACCACCACCTGCTCGTCGTCGTGGGCGGCAAGTGTGCCTTCTAAACCAGGCTCAATGCCTGAGGCCTTGAGGTAACGCAAGAGATCCTCCGCCTCGTTCTCAAAGCGCAGGATGCGCACCTTCGCGCCAACCTCCACGTCGGCGAGCGGCACACCCGCCAGGCGCGCGCCGGCGACTATGGGGTGGCCGTGTGGACAAGTCTTGGCGTCGCCGATAGCGGCGAGCATTTTCTCCTCGAGCACCGGTGACATCGCGTGCTCCAAACGCTCGGCCTCCTCGTGAACCTCGTCCCACGGCACGCCCAGCACGTCTGTGAGGAAACGCTCGATCAAACGGTGACGGCGCACGATGCTCTCCGCGTGCTCGACGCCGCTGGGAGTGAAAGCGATCGCGCGGTCCGCGCCGCGGGTGATGTAGCCGTCGCGCTCCAGCCTCCCCACCATCTCGTGCACGGTGGGCGCGGAGAGCTGCATCGCGCGTGCCACATTCGCGCCGGTCATCGGCAGGCCCGCCTCATGCAGCCAGAAGAGGATCTGCAGATACTCCTCCTCGGCCACTGTCGCGGTGGCGGCGGCCTCTTCGCTCATGGTCTCAGCGTACCTGGTCGGCAAGCCTCGGCGACACGCCCGCACCGCGCGGTCTCCACCCCTCCGGCGATGGCGTCAGCTCGCGAGTTGGTCGACCGTACACTCGCGCGGGTTCTTGTCCTCGCGCCAGCGCTTCAGCTTCGCGCCGTGGCGGATGCGCCCCGCGGATACATGGTCGAAGTCGATTTCCACCACCAGCTCGGGGCGCAGCGCCACCCACTCAAGGTTGCGGTCGGCGCTCCAACGGGAGGGATCGGCCGAGCCTCGCTCGCCCGTCTCATACGGCGCGAAGAAATCGACTAGCTCACGCTTCACCTTGGCGGTGAGCCCCGAGCAGTGCCCCACAACCCGCAGCTCATCGCCGTCGTAGAGGGCGAGGATGAGCGCCCCCACGGTGCGCTCCTCCTTGCCGGGCCGCCAGCCTGCGACCACCGCGTCGATCGTGCGGGTGCGCTTGACCTTCACCATCCCCTTGCGCTCCCCTGGGAGGTAGGGAGCGGAGCGCTCCTTGGCTATCACTCCCTCCGCCTCACGCAACCACCGCTCCGCCTCTCCCGGGGTGTCGACCGACACCATCAGCTCCACGGGCGCATCCTTGAACCAGCTCTCCCCCAACAACTTCTCAAGGCCGGCCCGGCGTTGCTCGAAGGGTTGTTCCAGCCACGAGTGCTCGTCATAGGCGAGTAGGTCGAAGGCGATGAACACGGCCGGTGTCTCGACCGCGAGCCGTTCCACCCGCGAGGCGGCCGGGTGGACGCGCTGGCCGAGCGCGTCGAAGTCCTCGCGCCCGTCGCTCCCGCGCA
Organism: uncultured Solirubrobacterales bacterium; assembly: GCA_963695305.1. Lineage (GTDB taxonomy): Bacteria > Actinomycetota > Thermoleophilia > Solirubrobacterales > Solirubrobacteraceae > Palsa-744. Next base: position 171,957 of record OY968774.1, read on the forward strand.
CGACGATCTCTCCGTCCAGCACATAGCGGCCCGCCGGGAACTTAAGCTCGGGGAAGTAGCGGCCGAGCGGCCGGCCGTTGCGCGACTGGAGGAACACCTCCTCGCCATCTACGAAGACGATGCAGCGAAAGCCGTCGAGCTTGACCTCGTAGATGTAGTTGTCTCCCTCGGGGAGCGACTTGCGCGAGAGAGCAAGCTCGGGCTTCAGCGGCGGTGAGAGGGGCAGGCTCATACGCGACCCGATCATCCCCGGCCGAGCGGTGGGGTGGCGGCAGTAACTCTCATCGTTGCTTGGCCCTGCTGGGCTGCACGCGGCTGGGCTCGCCCGTCTGCTTGCGGAAATGCGGTGGCCACGGCGCATCGCCGAGGCCCTCACGCTCGTCCCGCGCCGCGAGATCAAGCAGAGCGGCGAGCGAGCCCGGGTGGTCGTCGATCGTGGCGGAGGGATCGCCGCGCTCGCGCAGGCGCTTTGGAACCGTGTCGATGCGCAGCTCCGCGGGCTCCACGTCGGCGACCTCGTCCCACTCAAGCGGACATGACACCCGCGCGTCGGGAACCGCCCGCACCGAGTACGCGGAGGCGACGGTACGGTCGCGGGCGTTCTGGTTGTAGTCGAGGAAGACCCCCTTACGCTCCTCCTTCCACCAGCGGGAGGTGGCTTCGCCGGGCATCCGCCGCTCGACCTCCCGCGCGAGCGCAAGCGCGGCGCGGCGCATCTCGGAGAACTCGTGCTCGGGCGTCGTACGTACGAACACGTGGATACCGCGCGAGCCCGAAGTCTTGGGGTAGCCGCGTAGCTTGTGCTCCTCCAGCACCTCCCGCACCGTGAGCGCCACGCGACGGACAGTCGCGAAATCGACCCCCGGGCCGGGGTCGAGGTCGATGCGCAGCTCGTCGGGGTGGTCGAGGTCTGCGCGGCGCACCGGCCACGGGTTCCAGTCGATCACACCGAGGTTCGCCCCCCACACGAGGTGGGCGACATCGTTGGGGACAAGCTCACGTGCGTGGCGACCACTGGGGAAAGTGACGGTTGCGGTCTCCAACCACTCAGGCGCGCCGTTGGGGACCCTCTTCTGAAAGAACGGCTTACCCTGCACCCCGTCCACCCAACGCTTCATCACCGTGGGACGCTCGCGCAGGTGGCGCACCACCGCCTCCGCACACTCGATGTAGTAGGCGACCAGGTCGAGCTTCGTGAAACCGGCGTCCGGGAAATAGAGCTTGGCTGGTTTGGAGACGCGCAGCTCGTGGCCACACAGCTCCAGGACGACCGGCTCGCCTTCGTCGGACTTGGCCTTCCCGGCGGAAGGCTCCAGCTCTGGGGCGATCTCAGGCTCTGCGCCTGTCACCCCCTCGGGCTCAGACTTGGCGCCATGATCGTCGCTCTTCTTGCGGGGCATGCCTGTAAGGATGCCCGACTGTGATCTCGAAAACCGTGCTCGTGCTCGCCGAGGGTTTCGGCGAAGGGTTGGACGCGGAGCGTGTGGCAGCCGCCATCGCCCGCGGACTCACCGCCGATGGGTCCCTCGAAGCGGACTTGTGCCCGCTTGAGAAGGGTCTCGATGGGCACACAACCAACCCCTCCGCGCCGCTTGACGAGATGGACTTCGACCTGCGCAGGCGCGCCGCCAGGGCGGTGGTGCTCGTGTGCGCCAAACTCGACGACCGCACACTTGCGGGGAGCGTGACCTTCGAGGCAGCCACCCGCGCACGCCAGTCGGGAGTGCCGTCCTACGCAGTGACAGCACACGACGCGCTCGACCCGTTCGAGGCGCGCATCGTGGACCTACAGGTGATCCTTCACGCGGACAGTTCACGCGCACTTAGCGCCGCCGGTCGGAAGCTCGCGGCGCTGGTATAGCGGCCGTAGCTTAGGCGAAGCGCCCTAAACGCTCACAGGAAGCACTTGCCCTCACCCCTGTAGGTGGAGACCTCCTCGACCACCCGCTCACCTTCGACCAGGTGGAGCAGGTTGAAGCGCTCACACAACTCGCCCGCCTTGGCGTGGCGAAACCACACGCGGTCCCCCACACTCAGCTCGTGCGCTCCGGTGAGCGGAGTCTGCACCTCCCCGGCGCCCTCCTGCGCGTCGAGCGCGAGTTTTGACGGGAGGAAGGGGGTAGGTAGTCGCGCCGCGTCAGCGGGACCGGAGGCAAGGTAGCCGCCGCCGAGCACGGTCGCCACCCCAGGGGTTGGCTTACGCACGACCGGCAGCGCGAACAACGCGGCGGGCTCGGGCTGAAAGGCGCTGTAGGAGTCGAACAGCGTCGGCCCGTACAACCCCGACCCAGCAGCGATCTCCGTGACGGCGGGCTCCGCGCCCGTGAGCTCAAGGCTGCCGGTACCACCGCCGTTGACGTACTCCAGCGGCTCAACCGACGCGTCGCGAAGCACGTCCTCCACGGCAGCCACCGCCTCCGCCCGCCTGCCCGCGAGCTCCTTGCCCGAGCGCCGTTGCAGCGCCCTGATAGCCGCACCCCTGACCCGCTTCCCCGGCGGGGTGTCACCCAACCCGGCGATCTGCGCCTCGTAGGCCATCATCCCCACAAGCGCCACCCCCTCGCGGGAGACGATCTCCCGGGCGAGTCCCGCAGCCTGTGCGGGGGTGTGCACGGGAGAGCGCTTCGCGCCGATGCGCACGCGGCCGTTGGCGAGCCACAATCCGGCGTCAAGATCTATACAAACGCGGACAGGGACTTCGGTCGCTTCGCACGAGGCAAGTATCAAATCCAGTTGCTCCGCGCTGTCCACCATCACGGATACGCGAGCATCCGGAACGTGCTCATGCAGATGCGCGAGCGCAATCAGCGCGTGGCGATCTGTCGTGGGATACGCCACAACAATGTCCTCGAAGTCATTGTTCGCAAGCCACAACGCCTCGGGGAGCGTGAACGCGAGTGTGCCCTCAAAGCCCGGGCGCCCGAGCACATGCCGCTGCAACGCTCGGCAACGCACCGACTTGCTGGCAAGACGGATCGACTTACCACCAGCGCGGCGTTCCATGTCCGCCGCGTTGCACCAGAACGCATCCATATCCACCACGGCGAAGGGAGCCTCAAGCTCCGCGGTCGCTGCTTCCAGGCGCTCCAGGAGGGCGCTCACGACACCGGCCCGAGCACGCGGTCGGTCCACTTGTTTGCGAAACGCCCCTCCGGGTCGAGCTTTGAGCGAATCGCCTGGAAGCGATCCCACTCGGGGTAGCGCCCGCGCAGCGTGGCGGCGGTTTGAAAGTGGCGCTTGCCCCAGTGGGGCCTCCCGTCGAGGGTGTCCATGATCTCCTCCACCGCCTCGAAGTAAGGCCGCCACTCCATCCCCCGGTACATGTGCACCGCAACGAAACCGCTCTCCCGGCCACTGGCGGTGGAGAGCATTGCGTCGTCGCTCGCCACTGTGCGCACCTCGATCGGGAAGGGCACCGCGAAGCCACGTCGCTCCACCAACTCCATCACCCGCCGCACCGCCTCGGTGGTGCGCTCGCGCGGCAACGCGTACTCCATCTCGGTGAACTTCACCAACCGTGGGCTCGCGAAGATGCGATCTGAGCGGTCAACCCGCTTGGAGGTCCCCGCCAGCTTGGTCACGAGCCGGTTGATCTGAGGGATGCGACTCGGCATCGCCTTGCCGATACCGCAAAAGAGACCGAACGCGTGGTTGGTGAGCAAGATGTCGTTTGCGTAAGCCGCCACCTTCCCCCGCGGACGGGACAGCTCGTCCGTGCGGTTGTTCGTGCGGGTGAGGGCTGTATCACAATGCGGGAACACGAAGAACTCGAAGTGGTCGTTCTCCTGTGCCAGCTCCCCGAAACGATCGAGCGTGTCGGCGAGCGGGGCGGGCGAGTCGATCCCGCGCAGAGTGAACGCATCGACGCAACGCAAGGTCACCTCGGCCACCACGCCGAACGCCCCGAGCCCCACACGCGCCGCGCGGAAAAGCTCGTCGTCACGCTCTTTCGAGCACACGAGCATCGAGCCATCGGCAAGCACGAGCGTCAGCTCCACCACTTGCGAAGAGATGTTGCGCAGGCGCGCCCCCGTACCGTGCGTGGCGGTGGAGATCGCCCCCGCGATGCTCTGCACGTCTATATCCCCAAGGTTCTCCATCGCCAACCCGTGCTCCGCCAGCCGCTCGTTGAGCTGGGCGATCGTGACACCACCTTGCACCCGCACGAGCCGCGTCTCGCGGTCCACGTCGAGCACCTGCTGAAAACGGTCCAACACGATCAGGATCCCGTCCGTGCAAGCTATGTCGCTGAAGGAGTGCCCTGCGCCGGCGACCCTCACCCTCAGCCCTTCGCGCGCGGCTCGCTCCACCGCCGCCGTGATCTCCTCGATCGATCCCGGATGCACGATCGCCTTGGGACGGCACCCTTCGTCGCCGGCCCAGTTGCGCCATTGCACGCCGCTTCCCTGTGGATCGCTAGGCTCGCCCATCAGATGACCGCGCCTGAGCCTACTCCCAGCCCTCCAACGGCGTCAGCCGAGCAGGGCACTGGGGCGCCCACTGCCGCAGGGAAGCCCACGCGCGCACGCGCGCGCACACTGCCGAGCCCAGTAGCCCGTAGGGCCACCGTCATCGGCGCGGGCTCGTTCGGCACGGCACTAGCGGTGCTGCTCTCTAGAGCGGGGCTACGCACAACGCTTCAAACACGCAGCTCAGAGCAGGCAACGCTGCTCTCGACAGATCGCGAGAACAAGCTCTACCTGCCGGGCGTGAACCTCCCCTCGCAGCTGCGGGTGGAGCCTGTCTCGGAGGGGGTTGCACGCGCCGACTATGTGTTCTTGGCGGTTCCCTCACGGGGACTGGGGCTTGCGATCTCCGCCCTCCGAAGCAGCGAACTCGGCAAGCGCGCCGCCGTAGTGTCGCTCGCCAAGGGGCTCGTGCCGCCAGAGGGGCGACCGCCCACCACCGTGTTGAGCGCGATGCTCGGCGCCCAGCGGGTCGCATGTGTGGGCGGTCCCGCCCACGCTCAGGAGATGGTGCGCTCAGGCGCCGGCCTAGTCGTGGCAAGCAGCGATGAGGCGCTCGCGCGCACGCTCGCGCAGGTGTTCACGCGCGCTGGGGTGGTGTGCGAGCAGTCGAACGACCCGATCGGGGTTGAGCTCGCGGGCGCCGCTAAGAACGCCGCCGCGCTGGCCTCAGGAGCCACGGAGGCACAAGGAGCAAACGCCGCCGGAGCCGCCGCCGGTCACATCTTTGCCGAGGTGTGGCGCTATGCCGAGGCATTGGGCGCTCGCCCCGAGTCGATGATCGGGCTGGCCGGCGTCGGCGACCTAGTGGCAACCGCATTGGCGAGAGAGAGTCGCAACCGCCGCGCCGGCGAACTGCTCGCCGAGGGCGTCCCGGCCGAAGAGATACCCGCGCGCATCGGCCAGGCCGTCGAGGCGCTTGAGTGGGTGCCGCTGCTCGCCCGCACAATGGAGCACGCCGGCGTGGAAGCGCCCGTCACCAGCGCCCTGGGGAGACTGATTGCGGGTGAGCTGCCGCTGAACGATTGGGTCGCGCTCGTGCGCACCACCGTCCCCCCACCGGCCCTTTGGCGGCGGCGACCGAAGCCGGGGTTCTGGCGCCGAGTGTGGGAGCGAGTGTCGCGGGGTGTATAGCCTCTTCTTCTATACACTACTATTGTGACTACTAGTAGTAGTGACAATAGTAGTGAGGAGAAATCTATGGCATCCAATCCCTTCGACGACGCCGGTGACGGGGCCGTAAAGAAGTTCGAAGCCGAACTCGCCGAGGCTGACGAACGCAAAAAGCGCGGTCACGCCACACGGCCACCGCGTGCGCGGGGCAGGACGACACCCGTCGCGGTGCGCTTCGACGAATTCACGATCAAGCGTCTCAAGGACCTCGCCGCCCTCCGCAACACCGGCTACCAGACACTGCTAAAGGAGTTTGTCGTGGAACGGCTCTACGAGGAGGAGAAGCGCGAGCGCATTCTCGATTGACCCGGTGCCCTGACTCAGGACACCAAAGTGCTCACCACCGCCTCGTAAACACCCGCGCCGTGGCTGGCACCGGCTACCCGCACGTTGTCGAACCCCGCGGCGGCCTTACGTATCGAGGGGTCGCGCTCGACCGCGTTGCCGACAAGCCAGAACGCGCCAACGTGCTCTGCACAAGCGAGATCCTCGCGCGAGTCCCCTACCGCGAGCGTCTCCTCGCGCGCATACCCCCGCACCTGCATGTGGAAGGCGACTGCCGCCGCCTTCGAGGCTCCAGCGGGCACGAGGTGATAGCCGCGTACGTGATCCAGCTCCGCGAGCGCCGGCGAGCGACGATTGACGACGCCGTTGTCCACCAACCGCAGTTGGTGGTGGCCGTGTTCGATCAACAACGAGTCGACCTCAGCGGCGTCCACGAGCCCCCGAAACAGGTGTGACACTTCACGGTTGGTGTGCCACGGCTCGTGGTACTCAAGCCGTCCCTCATACCGCTCCAAGAGCATCGCGGGTGCGCCACTGCGGTCGATCTGGTCGGCGATCGAGAGATCCCCGGGAACCATCTCGCCGGTGAGCCAGTGCTCCTCCCCGCCCGCGGGCGCGATGCCGGGTCGCACCGTCGTTGGCGTACCGGGAGGACCGAGCAACCCGGCACCCAGAACCACGCAGGCGCCCGCCTCGAAGATGTAGGAGTCCTGACCGAACAGCCTCGCATCCTCCGCCACCTGCTGGCGGCGGCGGCCCGACATCAGCACGATCTCCACGTCCGCCCGCAAACACGCCTGGATCGCCCGCAACCCCTCGAAGGAGACATTCCCCTCGCCGTCGTGCACCAACGAGGCGCCGCGCCCGAGCAGGGTCCCGTCGAGGTCGAGATAGAGGCAACGCACCATCGCCACTACTATCGCAAGACGTGGCCACAGAGCGCTTGATCGAGCCGTGGAGCGCCCTGCTGGATGAGGCGCGCGAGGACGGTCGCGTCGTGCGTGAAGCGCGCGAAGGGCCAGGGGAAGCGAAGCTCGTAGACATCCCCACCGGTCTGCATCCCGACGTGATCGCGGGCCTTGAGCGAGTGGGAATCGAGCGGCTCTACTCCCACCAAGCGCAGGCGCTCGGCTCGGCATGGGAGCGCACCACGATCGTCACCACTGGCACCGCCTCGGGCAAGTCGCTGTGCTTCAACCTGCCAACGCTCGACACGCTTTGTGGCGACGCATTCGCGCGCGCGCTCTACCTCTACCCCACCAAGGCGCTTGCCCAGGACCAAGCACGGGCGCTGAACGCATTCGGACTCCCCAAGCAGGTCCGCCCCGCGATCTACGACGGTGACACGCCCCGCGACGCGCGGGGAGACGTGAGGCGCAAGGCGAATGTCGTACTCACCAATCCCGACATGCTCCACCTCGGCATCCTCCCCCACCACAGCTCGTGGGAGCGGCTGTTCGCCCATCTACGAATCGTGGTCGTAGACGAGGCACACGTCTACCGCGGTGTGTTCGGCTCACACGTCGCCAACGTCTTGCGCCGGTTGCTGCGCGTGGCGGCCGCGTACGGCAGCGACGTGCGCGTGCTGCTCGCCTCCGCCACGATCGCCAACCCCGTGGAGCTCGCCGAGCGACTCACGGGGCTTGAGGACATCGCCCTCGTCGACGACGACGGCTCGCCCACCCCGCGCAGGCAGATCGCGATGTGGAACCCCCCGCTCACCGACGAGGCGATCGGCGCGCGACGCTCCGCTCTCGGCGAGGCCGCCGAGTTGCTTGCCCGGCTCGTGCGCGACGGCGCCCGCTGCATCTGCTTTATGAAGTCCCGCAAGGGAGTCGAGCTGCTAGCCCGGATGGTCACCGAAGACCTGGAGCGCACCGACCCCGAGTTGGCGGAGCGGGTGGCGCCCTACCGCGCCGGCTACACCCCCCAACAGCGGCGCGAGCTTGAGGCACGACTGATGAACGGAGAGCTACTCGCCGTCATCACCACCGACGCCCTGGAACTGGGGATCGACATCGGCGAGCTCGACGCCGCCGTGGTGGTCACCTTCCCGGGCACGGTCGCCGCGCTGCGCCAGATGTGGGGACGGGCCGGCCGTCGCGGCAAGGGGCTGGCGGTGTACGTCGCCGGCGAGGACGCACTCGATCAGTTCTTCTGCCGCCACCCCGATGAGTTCCTTGAGCGACCGGTGGAGGCTGCGATTCTCGACCATGAGAGCGCGCAAATCCACCAAGCCCATCTGCTGTGTGCCGCCTACGAGGGACCGCTTGAGGGCCGGGACGCCGAGTTCTTTGGTCCCCGCTGGGAGGCCCACGCAGAGACACTTGTCTCCGCCGGACTGCTGCGCAAGCGCACCGCCAAGCGCTCGCCCGAAGATGGTCACGGTGGTGTCGAGAGCTACGTGTTGCGCCGCCCCGCCGACTACCCAGCCGCGCAGGTCTCGCTACGCTCCTCCTCGCCTGAGAGCTTCGCCATCGTGGACGTCTCCTCCGGCGAGCTGCTCGGCCAGACCGAGGCCGCCCGGGCTCACTCCACGGTCCACGACGGCGCGATCTACCTCCACCAGGGCCGCTCTTATGAGGTGCGAGAACTGGACCTGGAGAACCGCCGCGCCCTCGTAGCACCCTTCAACGGCGACTGGTACACGCAGCCCAAGCGCGAGACAGACACCAACATCGAACGCCTGCTCGACCGTCGCGAAACGCTCGGCGTGACGCTCTCCTTCGGCGAGGTGTCGGTCACCGAGACCGTGCTCGGCTACCAGCGCAAGCGGCTCTCAGACCACGCCCAGGTGGACCTCGTGATGCTTGATTTGCCGCAGACCTCATTCTCCACACAGGCCCTCTGGTTCGAGCTCGACGGAGGCACACTCACTGGCCTCGACCCGAGTGGGGAGGGAGCGATTCCGATGGACGCGCTGCTCGGTTCGCTGCACGCCACCGAGCACGCCCAGATCGCCGTGCTCCCGCTGATAGCGATGTGCGACCGCTGGGACATCGGCGGGCTCTCAACCAACGCCCACCCGCAAACCGGCGGCCCCACGATCTTCATCTACGACGGCCACCCCGGCGGCATCGGCATCACCCGCCTGGCCTACCAGCGCTTTGAGGAGCTATGCCGCGACGCCCACCGCCTGATCGCCGAGTGCCCATGCAAAAGCGGCTGCCCATCCTGCGTCCAGTCACCGAAGTGCGGCAACCTCAACGAACCGCTGTCGAAGGCGGGGGCACGAGTGCTGCTCGATTCGATGCTCCCCCCTGGGGCAACATAAAGGCGTGGATGTATATATCCACTTTCAGTAATTGCTAATAGTGGCTACGATATATAGCTATTATTGTGAATTACTGAATTAGAATGTATCTACCTGCGCCTTTATCTAGGAGGCCCGGTTGCCCGCCGCGATCTTCTTCAGGTCGATCGTTGCGTCGTACACCTTCGGGTCGACGCCTTCCTCCAAGGCGACCTCGCGTAGCGGGCGGCCCGACTCGGTGGCCTTTTTGACGATCGCGGTCGCCTTGTCGTAGCCGATGGCGCCGTTGAGCGCGGTAGCTACGGCGAGCGTGGCGCCCGCCGATGCGGCGCACCCAGCCTTGTTGACAGTGATCCCATCGACGCACTTCTCCGCGAACACGCGTGAGGTTTTCGTGAGCAGCTCAAGCGACTGGAGCAGGTTACGCGCGATCAGCGGAATGCGCACGTTCAGCTCGAACTGACCCTGCAACCCACCGACGGTGATCGCGGTGTCGTTGCCGATCACCTGCGCGGACACCTGCAACACGACCTCGGGGATCACGGGGTTCACCTTGCCGGGCATGATCGACGAGCCCTTCTGCAGCTCCGGCAGGAAGATCTCACCGATACCCGCCCGCGGCCCTGAGCCCATAAGCGCGAGGTCGCCTGCGATCTTTGTAAGCGACACGGCGATCACCTTGAGCGCTCCCGAGAGCTCCACCAGCGCGTCGCGGTTGGCCTGCGCCTCGAAGGGGTCAAGCGGCGCTGAGATCTGCTTCAAGCCAGATTCGCGCTTGAGCCGTGTGCGCACCTTCTCTGCGAACTTCGGGTGGGTGTTGAGTCCAGTGCCGGTGGCGGTGCCGCCGAGCGGGATCTGGCCGACGTGCACGAGCGCCGCCTGTACGCGCTCCTGACCTAGCGCCATCTGCGCGCCGTAACCGGCGAACTCCTGCCCGAGCGTGACCGGCACGGCATCCATCAGGTGGGTGCGCCCAGACTTCACAACTCCGGAGAAGCTCTTCGCCTTCTTTGAGAATGACCGCTCCAGCTGCTTGAGCGCCGGCAGCAATTCGTTCTGGGCGACGTCCAACGCGGCGAGGTGCACCGCCGAGGGAAACACGTCGTTTGACGATTGCCCCATATTCACGTGGTCGTTGGCGTGCACCTTCTCGCCAGCGAGTGTCGCGATCACCTCATTGGCGTTCATGTTCGTGGAGGTCCCTGACCCGGTCTGGAACACGTCGATCGGGAACTGTGCATCGTGCTTGCCGGCGACAATCTCGGCAGCCGCCTTCGCGATGCTCGTAGCGTTGCGCTTGCTGAGCAGCCCCAGCTCGCCGTTGACGACCGCAGCCGCGCCCTTCACGCGCGCCAACCAACGCACAACCGACACCGGCACTCTCTCGCCGGAGATCGGGAAGTTGTCAACTGCCTTGGCGGTCTCTCCGCCCCAGAGCTGCTTATCGGTCATGGATTCTCCTCGTCGGTAGCCGCGTCAGTATCTCATCCACAGAATGCGATCAGCTCACGCGCGACGCCTACGGGGTCGTCGTAGGTCATCAGAAAGCCTGTGCTCGCAAGCACACGCAGCTGACCGCGGGGGAGCAGACGCAGCGTCTCTTCCGCTCCCACCAGCGGGTGAAGCGGATCGCGGTCGGCCCACAACAACAGCACGGGCATCCGCAAACGCGGGTAGAGGTCGCACACCTGCGTTTGCGCACCCCGCGGCCAACGCCGTGCGCACTTCGCCCATGAGCGCGCGAGGTTGGGGTTGCCGGGCACGTCGGCGAACGCGTGGCGGATTAGATCGCCCGCCTCTGGGACGTTGCGCTCGGAGAGGCGAATACCGAGCGAAGGTGTGAACACAAGCTTCGTGGCGTGCGTGAGCACGCGGTCGAGTCCTGGAAGCGAGCCACCGAGCGTCACCAACCGCCACGCTTCGCGCTTGTGCTCGTACTCCACCGGAAGATGCAGCCTGTTGGGCATCAACACCATCCGGCTTGGCTCAAGCAGCCCCGCTCCAACTGCCTGGAGCAGTATCTCGGCGCCCGCATCGTGACCTACCACGAGCGGGTGCGCTCCGAGCACGTCGTCGGCGAAACCACTCATCACCTCGGCGAACCAGTCGATTGTGTAGGGATGGCGCGGGCGATCCTCGGAATCGCCATGCAACGGCAGGTCGGGGATCACCACCCGGTGGCGCTCGGCGAGAGCGCCCACCACCGGCTCCCACTCCCGGTGAGAGAGCAGCCCGGCGTGCAGCAACGCGAGCGGCGGACCGGCGCCCACCTCGCGATATGCCACACGTGCGCCGTCGGAGTGGTGGTAGAGGCGCAATCTCACAGGAGTGTCTCCGGCGCGAGCACGCCCTCATCGTATGAGGCACCGCCTAAGTTGCCGACAAGACGCTCCGCGCGCGAGGACTCAGACGAGGATCAGCGCGATGCCCAAGGCCGGCGCGCGCGATGCGATGGCAACTCGGCCACCGCAGAGGCGTCTGCGACGGTACGCGGCGCACGGCGCATCCCCTTCGCCTGCAAAGGATCTTCCAGGATGCACCTCGCGTTGCGACGCTTGCTCGATTGCTTCTTAAAGCTTGACAATCCTCCGCATGAGCGCGATCCGCACGAACGCCGCCGCCGCCCTGCTCGGTGTGAGCCCGAACACTCTGCGCAGCTGGGAGACCCGCTTCGGCTACCCCACACCCCAGCGCACCGAGGGCGGCCACCGCCAGTTCGAGCTCTGCGAGATCGAGTCCCTCAAGCAGGCGCTCGCCGACACCGGCGACATTTCCTCTGCCATCTCCGTGGCGCGCGAGCGCGGCGAGGGACCCTCCACCCCCGCGCGACTCCGCACCGCCTTCGCGCTGTTCAGCGAGGAGAAGGCCGACCGCCTGATGGAGGAGAGCATGGCCGTCCGCTCGGTGGAGCGCACGGTCGAGACCGTCCTCTTGCCAGCCGTCGAGGCGCTGGCCGACGATCATCCAGCAGTCCCCACCGACCACGACGGAGTGGCGGGTCACGACTCAAGCGTTTCACCCGAGTTCTGCTTCGCCTGGCGCTACGCGACAGGCTGGCTGGCCGCGGCCCAACGTGTCGCTCCCCCCTCTACCCGCGACGAGGGCGTGCTAATTCTCGACGCGAGCCGCTCCTTCGACATCGACTCTCTCTATGTGCAAGCCCTTGAGCTCCTCATCCGTCGCGCCGGTTTGCGTGTCCTCGCACTGCCGGTAAACCTCGACGGAGCCCGGGTCGGAAACGCCCTTCGAGCGCTTGCCCCGCGAGCGCTCGTGCTCGGCGGACAGGGCTCCACACTCGACGCCATCGGTCGAGTTGTCTACGCGGCGCGCCAAAGCATCAGTGGCCTTGAAGTGCTCGACTACCGCGGCGCTCTGCCCGAGACGGGGGCGAGCACCGTCCCGCGCATCGGCCCCTCCCCGGTCGAGGCCGTCGCGACGCTGCGCGAGCGGCTCACCGCCCCCACACGGATCGTCGCACCGACACCGGCGACGGCCGCCGCTTCTTAGACGAGGCGCCCACCTACAATGGGCCGCCCCATGGCAGCCCACAACCGACACCCGTTGATACCCCCGCGCGAAGTGGACGCGCGTCAGGATCTGCCTGATCTGGAGCAGACGGTGCTCGCGCGCTGGCGCGAGCGCGATGTTTTCGGCGAGTCGCTACGCCAACGCGAGGGGGCGCCCTCGTGGGTGTTCTACGAGGGACCCCCCACCGCCAATGGCCGACCCGGCTCCCACCACGTGCTCTCGCGCGTGTTCAAGGACATCTACCCCCGCTACAAGACGATGCGCGGCTACCGCGTCGACCGCAAGGGCGGCTGGGACTGCCACGGGCTGCCGGTGGAGATCGGCGTGGAGAAGGAGCTCGGCATCTCCTCCAAGGCGGAGATCGAGCAGTACGGCATCGAGAAGTTCAACGCCAAGTGCCGCGAATCCGTCTTCACCTACCTGGAGGAGTGGAACCGCCTCACCGAGCGCATCGGCTTCTGGGTCGACCTCGACCACGCCTACCGCACCCTGGATGAGGACTACATCGAGTCGGTCTGGTGGGCTCTTGCGGAGATCGACCGTAAGGGACTGCTGTATGAGGGCAACAAGGTCGTCCCCTACTGCCCCCGCTGCGGCACCGCGCTCTCCTCGCACGAGGTGGCGCTCGGCTACAAGGACGTCGTCGATCCCTCGGTGTATGTGCGACTGCCCGTGCTCGCATCGAGTGGGGTGGGTGGGAGCCCCCTACAAGAGGGCGACGCGCTGCTGATCTGGACCACCACGCCGTGGACACTTCCAGGCAACGTCGCGGTGGCTGCCGGGCCGAACGTTGAGTACGTCCGTGCGCGCGTCGGCGAGGAGACCTTGATCCTCGCGGCCCCACTGGTGGAGAAAGTGCTCGGCGAGAGCGCGGAGATCCTCGACCGCTTCCCCGGGACCGCCTTGATCGGCGCCGTATACAAGGGTCCGGTCTTCGCTTTGATAGACCGCGACCCCGGCGGCTCGCCCATCATCGCCGGCGACTTCGTCACCACCGAGGACGGCACCGGCCTCGTCCATATCGCACCCGCGTTCGGCGAGGACGACTTCAGGGCCGCCAAGACCGCGGGGCTCGGGTCGTTCGATCCCGACAATCCCCACGCCGTCTACAACCCGGTCAAGCCCGACGGGACGTATGACAGCCGCGTCCTTGACCGCGACGGGAACTCCTACGAGGGCCGCTTCGTCAAGGACCCCGCACTCACCGAGGATCTGATCTCAGACCTCGACGCCCGCGGCCTGCTGTTCCGGCGCAGTGACTACGAGCACTCCTACCCCCACTGCTGGCGCTGCAACACGCCGCTCATCTACTACGCAAAGCCCTCCTGGTACATCGCCACCTCGAAGATCCGCGACCGCATGATGGCCGCCAACAAGACCATCGACTGGTATCCCCCTCACATCAAGCACGGCCGCTTCGGCGACTGGCTCTCAAACAACGTCGATTGGGCGCTCTCCCGCGAGCGCTACTGGGGCACCCCCCTTCCCGTGTGGCGCTGTCCCGACGGCCACACTCACACCATCGCCTCCTTCAAGGAGCTTGAGGAGCGCTCCGGCCGTCCACTCTCCGACCACCACCGCCCCTACGTGGACGAGATCGACTTCCCCTGCACGGGCACGAGGGACGGCCGGACCGCGTGTACTGAGCGAATGCGACGTGTACCCGAGGTCATAGATGTGTGGTTTGACTCGGGCGCCATGCCCTTCGCCCAGCACCATTCACCCCACGAGCACGAGGACGTTTTCCAAAAAAATTTCCCAGCCGACTTCATCTGCGAGGCACTCGACCAAACGCGGGGCTGGTTCTACTCGCTGCTCGCCGTCTCCACCCTCCTGTTCGACACCACCCCGTATCGGAACGTCGTCTGCCTCGGCCTGATCCTCGACGCCGACGGCCAGAAGATGTCGAAGTCCAAGGGCAACACCGTCGAGCCGTGGCAGGTGCTCGACACCTACGGCGCCGACGCCTTCCGCTGGTACTTCTTCACATCGAAGCAACCATGGGATGGCTACCGTTTCTCTGAAGACTCCATCGGCGAGGGCGTACGCCTGTTCCTCAAGCAGTTGTGGAGCACCTACTTCTTCTACACCCTCTACGCCAACGCCAACGCGGCTGCCTTGGAGGGGAGTGACAACGCACCCGCCGCGGAGGACTCCCTCGACCTCTGGGCCCTTTCGCGCACCGCCGCCACCGCCGAGCTCGTCGCCGAGCGACTCGACGCCTACGACGCCACCACCGCCGGTCGCGCCATCGCCGAGTTGGTTGACGAGCTCTCCAACTGGTACGTCCGCCGTTCGCGCCGCCGCTTCTGGGACGGCGACCGCTCCGCCTTCGCCACCCTGCGCGAGTGCCTGCTTGTCGTATCGAAGTTGCTTGCCCCCTTCTGTCCCTTCATCGCGGATGAGATCTACGACAACCTCGACGGCTCGCTTCCCTCCGTCCACCTCTGCGATTTCCCTATCGGCGACGCCCTCCCCGCGCGGGACCGTGAGCTTGAAGACGCGATGGCCGTGGCCCGCGAGACCGTCACCCTCGGCCTCTCCGCCCGCGCCCACGCGAAGATCAAGGTTCGCCAGCCGCTCTCCGAGGCGGTTGTCGTCGCCGACGGCCGCGAGCGCGCCGCCATCGAGCTCCTCTCGGAGATCGTCCGCGAGGAGCTCAACGTTCGGCGTATCCGCTTTGTAGAGGCCGCCGATGAGCTCGGCGAATACGAAGTCAAGGCCAACTACCGGACGCTCGGCCCCCTGTTCGGCAAAGAGATGCCGCTCGCCGCCGACGCCATCGCCGCACTCGACCCCGCACGAGTAGCCGCCGCCGTGCGTGAGGGCGAGCCGATCGGCATTTCGGTGGGCGGCCGCGAGCACACCCTCACCGCCGATGATGTCCTGCTCTCGATGAAGCCCCCGGAGGGCTATTCGGTAGAGCGCGAGGGCGCCCACGCGGTCGCGCTCGACCTCACCATCGATGACTCGCTGCTACGCGAGGGCCGCTCCCGCGAGATCGTCCACGCCGTCCAGAACGCCCGCAAGACCGCCGGCCTAGATGTCGAGGACCGCATCGAGCTTTCTCTCTCTGGCGACGACGCACTGCTCGATGCCGTCCGTGAGCACGAGGGCTATCTCAGCGGCGAGACGCTTGCCGTCGAGCTATCGCTTGGCGCCCCCAATGGCGCCACGATAGATTACCAGGAGCAAACCGACATCGAAGGGCTTACCCTCGAAATCGCGCTACGCCGGCGATAGCACTCCGTCCAACTCCGCCTCGATCTTCCGCTTGGGATACGCCCCGACCACGGTCTTGGCGGGGAGCCCGCCCTTGAAGAGGATCATCGTGGGGATCGAGAGCACCTGGAAGGCCGCCGCGGTCTGCTGGTTCTCGTCCACGTTCAGCTTCACGATGCGCAGGTCCTCGCGCTCGGAGGCGATCTCCTCAAGTACCGGCCCTACCACGCGGCACGGGCCGCACCAAGGCGCCCAGAAGTCCACGAGCACGGGCTTCTCCGACTCGATGACCTCAGCCTGGAAGTTCGCATCGGTTACTTCGTTGAGGGCGCCTGCCATGGTTGTCTCCTGTTCGGGATGGCCGTCTCTGCCGCGAAAACGCCCGACCTCGCCGGGCTGCTTCACCACTCACTATACAAAGTGAAGTGTAGCAACCTCAGTGGCCGACGTGCACGGTCCATCCCTCCCACATACCCACAATCGGCGGGTGGATACCGGTGAGGCTAGTGAAGACGTGAGGCGCCACGTAAACCTCCATGAAGGCGCACACAACCAGGACTGGGAGCGCGATCGCGACCGTCACCAACGTGGCCGCGAGCAGTTGGTCCCACTCGCCCCTGCGGCTCGCAATGATCCACGCCGCCAGCGGCAGGAACAGCGCCGTCAGCTCGGGAATCGCATGAGGCAACACCGCCAGTAGGAGCAGTGCCGGCGATACCTTGAGAAAGTGCGCCACACCCGCGAGCGTGTGCCCGAGCAGGTATGCCTGTGCCGACAGCGAGAAGGTGGTCGCGCACACCACGAACACGATCGCGATGCGCCCACCGTGTTCGTGCACCCACCGCGACACCCCGCTCTTGCTCTGAGCCTGAAGCGGCAACGAGCTACCCGCGATGAACCCCGCCACGCACGCCATCGCGTGCAACGCCAACACGAGCAGGTTGTGCGACAACACCGTCCCCACGTCTCCCACGTCCCCCACCGCGAAGGGCGGGCGCAACTGGATCACCTGCACGTATCCCACCGACAGCTCGGAGATCACGAGCACCGCGACGAGCAACCCACCCGCGGCCACCATCGAGCCGGCAACCCACGCTCCGATCACCGGCAGCGGTCGCCGCTGCCACGCACGTAGGGTCGTGCGCGTGCGGCGCACACCGTGGTAGAGCGCATAGGAAGAGGCGTCCACCTCCTCCCTATCGGCCGCTCGCTACGTCCACCTGAGTCGTTTGCGGCGCCACCGACATCGGCGGCTGACGGCCGAAGCGCAGCTTTGGCACCAACCACATCGCCTCTGCGGCGATCTTCCATGACATCTTGCTCTGGCCGAGTTCGCGGTCTTTGAAGACGATCGGCACCTCCTCCACGCGGAACCCCGCCCGCACCGCCCGGTAGGTGAGCTCGACCTGGAAGGCGTACCCCTGCGAGCGCACACTGTCGAAGTGGATCGCTTCCAACACCTCACGCTTGAAGCACTTGAAGCCACCTGTGAGGTCACGCACTTTGAGACCAAGCACGAGGCGTGCGTAAGTGGAGCCTCCCTGACTTATCACCCGTCGCAACAACCCCCAATCCACCACGCCCCCGCCGGGCACGTAACGCGAGCCGAGCGCGAGGTCCGCGCCTGCGCGTACGGCTTGGAGCAACCGCCCAAGATCGGCGGGGTCGTGGGAGAAGTCGGAGTCCATCTCCATCACGTACGCAGCCCCGTGGTCGAGCGCGTAGGCGAAGCCCGCGAGGTAGGCGGGGCCGATGCCACTCTTCTCGGTGCGGTGCAACACCTCCAGCTGCTCACGCTCCGCGGCGAGGCTGTCGGCTATCTCCCCCGTGCCGTCGGGGGAGCCGTCGTCGACGATCAGGATCTTGTACTCCCCGCCCGTGCTACCGGCGAGCACATCGCTTGAGGCGGCTACTATCGCCTCGATGTTCTCAGCCTCGTTGTACGTCGGGAGGATAAGCCAGGGCACGTCGGTCATCACGAGGCGCGTACCCTAGCGTGTCGTCGGTCCACGCAACGCCGCTGGCGAGAGCCTGCGGCGCCGTTATTGGCCTCGTGTTGTTTCTCTTCGTGCCACCGTGGGCTCACGCCGCCCAAGTCCCGTTGAGCGCGACGAGGCTCGATCTCTACACCGCCGGGATCGCCCGTGCGTGGGAGCCCCTCACAACCGCCGACGGCCGCGTGTCCGACCCACTCGATCCGGCCGACACGGGCGACAACTACGGCGTCGTGATGCTCGCTGACGTGATGCTCAAGACAGCCCACCGCGACGGAGACTCAAAGCTTGAAGAAACGGGCGAGCGCATCCTCAGATCCGCGCTCACGCTGCCGGTGGCCAACGACCCCTTCAACCTGCTCGCCATAGCCGCCACCATCCGCGATGGCGAGGCCGGCGAGCTGCCGGCGGGCGTTTGGGAAAGAATCTCCGGCCCGCTTGTCCACCGCGCCGGGGAAATCGGCGCGCCAACGGAGGCCACGTGCCTGATCGTGCCCGGTTGCTACGACAACTGGCGACTCGTGTGGTCGGCCGGCGCTGCGCTGTTGATGGCCGATGGCGTGATCGGCCAACCTGGCTCGCTTGCCGGCTCGAAGGCGTATGTCGCCCGGCAGATAAAGGAAGACCTCTCGCTGGCCGTCACCCACGCCGGCGCCCAGCTGAAGACACTTGGGGGCCCCACACCCGGCGCACTCGATGCCACCGCCCCGGCGCGCGAGCTATCTGACCCGGGCGCCGAGCCCGCTGCGTACGAGCTGTTCTCGAGCTTCATGCTGGAGCTGGTGGGCGAAGCCGACCCTGAAGCAATCGGGCCGAAGGTCGGGCGACTGCGCCGCCAGGCCGACCGCTATGCGCTCGACATGATGGCCCCCGATGGCCAACTCTCGCTATCGGGGCGCTCACTGGACCAGTCGTGGGTGCAGGCCGCGGCGGCGGCGCTGGGCGCAAGGCGCGCAAGACTCGACTCCACCAATGCAACCGCTTGGCGTGCGTACTCCGACCGCGCGCTCTCCTACCTGCTGGGCGCTTATCCGCTGGAACCTGACGGCCTGCTCCCGATCGTCCCCGGCCTGGGCCTCCAGTGGGACCCCTCGATCGTCGATGTCTACGCCGCCATGAACCAGTACGAGGGACTCACGCTGTGGTTGCTCTCAGACGCCCTCTCCCACTGGCCCCACACGGAGGCGCTACGCGCACCGCTCCCCGCCGACGCATCCAACTCGCTGTTCGATGACCTCTCCTCCAGCGGTCTCGTATGGGGCCGTAAGGGGAACGTTTGGTGGGAGCTAAGTGGTCTCGGCAAGGGCACAGACCCCCGCTCAGCACAGGGGCTCGTGGCGGTGAAGGTGGCCGACGGCACCGGCTGGCACGACCTGCTCGCGCTGCGCCCGCGCGAAGGAGGGCCGTCGAGCGCTTGGACGCTCTCACTCGCGGACAGCGGCAGCGCAACGCCGGTCTTCACCAACGCGCATGGCTCAGGCGGCAAGGTGGTGTTGAGCGGCTTCTACCGGCGTACAAACGGACGCCGACTGATGAACGGGCGCCACATCACTCGCGCAAAGGCAACGCTGCTCACGACTTCTGGTGGGATCAAGCTGAGTGTGAGCGTGCCCGCGAAGGCCACGCTGAGCACGACCGTGTGGCTTGCCGGCGCGAGCGCAGGGGTACACCCAGGCGGGGTGTTAGCCCGCAACGCCACAACCACCCGCGATGCCTGCCGGGTCACTGCCTCAGGACTCGCCTGCCCGGTGACGATCTCCTGGGGGAAGCGCCGCTCCGCGGTGCTCGAAGTCGGCTCATAGGAGATGTTGTATGTGTTCGTTTTTGAGCCGGGGGGTCCTGGCTGCCACTTTGAGCGCTCTCGCGATGTGCGCCGCTACGGCCGACGGCCGCATCCCCACCACCGGCTTTCTCGCAAAGCCCACAGATCAGGTCGCCGTACCTGGGATGCTCGCGGGCGGTGAGATCACGCCCGAGGGCGACCTCTACACCGGGTGGGCGGAGTACGAGCTGAGGTGTGGCCACAAATTGGTGCCTTGGAGTCAGCCCACACGCACACTCCCCGATCCCGGGGTCCCACTGCTGTCCAGCACCCTCTCCGATGGACAGGTCAGCTACGTGCAGACCATCTTCGCGGTGCCCGTCGGCGGCAGGCCCGTGGCATACGAGACCGTGACCGCCACCAACTCCTCCAACCGTCCACGCGAGGCGCGGGTGGCGATGACGATCGCGTACACCCGCGGCCGCCAAGTCCGTGGCGTCCACGGCGCGATGACGGGCGCATATCGATACGAGCGTCCAATGAGCGGGACACCGGGCTTCTACGAGCAGCCGGGAGAGCCTTTCTCACCGAGTTTCACCTACACGACCTCAGGACGCGACCTCGACCGCTCGGGGCTGCTGTTGGCGCGCGGACCAGCGGCGGTAAGTCGCCCCCTCGGCGCGACAGCAGCAAGCCGCACACCCGGGGTATCGACGGTAGCCGGCCCCACAGCGCCCCACGACGCGAGGGTGTTCAGCGTCCGCCTGAAGGCGGGCGGGCAGGTGAGCTTCACGTGGCAGATCCCTCTCGACCCGCCGCCGGCAAGCGCTGCCGCCGACAGAGCGCTCGACCGCGTGCCGCTGAGCGCCGCCCACGCCCAGTTCACACGCATGTGGGCAAAAGAAGAAGCGGGGATGACCAAGATCTCGGTGCCGGAGGCGAAGGTAAGCGACACCTACCGCGCGGCGATCGCCCAAATCCTCTCCTCGCGATACCTGACACCCGCGGGGTGGGTGCAGGGTGTCAACAAGCTCCAGTACCAAGCCTTCTGGATCCGCGACGGGGCGCTTGAGACCCAGGCGCTTGACCTCGTGGGGCTACACAAACAGGCGGCGCAGAACCTCGAATTCATGGACACCCTGCAGCGACCCGACGGGCTCTTCATCGACCGCGCCAACCAATACGACGGGCTCGGCGAGGCGTTGTGGGCGCTCAACCAACACACCCAACTCACCCGCGACCCCTCTTACGCGCAGGCACAGCTAGCCCGCATGGGCGCGGCGGTGCAGTGGCTCTCACTTACCACGGCAACCGACCCGCTGGGCTTGCTGCCCGCCGGCAACCCGGGCGACGATGAGCTCGCTTTCGGACACATCACAGGCGATGACCTGTGGGCGGCGGCGGGCCTGCGCTCCGCCGTCGCCACCGCCGCGCTGGCGGGCCGGGGAGACCTGGCCACCGAATGGCAGGCCGTTGACAACCGCTTCGAGGCGTCACTCGACCAGGCGATAGGAACCGCCGTCGTACGAGCGGGTCACATCCCGCCAGTGCTCGACGCCACCGGTGGCCAGGACTGGGGCAACTACTACGCGGCGTACCCTGTCCAGGTCTTCCCGGCGGCTTCCCCGGTGGTGAACGCCACCGTGGCGTGGGCACGGTCTCACATGGCGGAGGGTCTGGCGACATACGCAAACGGCGCCAGCCTGCACGACTACCTGGGCTTTGCGATCTTCCAAACGGAGCTCGCCGCGGGCGACCCCTCGGATGCCATCGCGGGCCTCTACTCAGAGCTCGCCCACACCACCTCCACAGACGGAGGCTGGGAGTGGACTGTCCCCCCGTTTGGGTCGCGCAGCGCACCGGTGGACATGTCCCCGCACGGGACGTTCTCCGCCGACTATGTGGCGCTACTGCGCGCAATGCTCGTGTCGGAAAGCTCCGCCACCGGCGTGACCCTGCTCGACGGAGCCTCCCCTGCCTGGCTTGCGCCGGGACAACACATTGCCGTCTCGGGCGCTCCGACCGCATACGGGACTGTCTCCTTCGTGGAGCGCTCCACCGCTCGCGGGGAGACACTGACGTGGCGCAGCAACGTACCGGAGGCCACACCGATCAGGTGGCGACTGCCAGTGTGGGCGCGCCACGCGCACGGACCCGGCGGATCGACCGTGGGCGGCACGGTCCTGCTGCCCTCCAACTCCGGCTCGCTTACGGTCACGTTCGACGGCCATCGGCCGGCCCTGTCCTATGCGCGCACCACGGCCGCCCTGAACGCCGCATACAAAGCCCACCACCGGGCCTCCCCGCTTGCGCCCTCAGGCGGTTGACCGGCGCAGGCCACGCGGCGGGCCGAAGGCCCCATCAAAAAATCTTGGGAATCCGTTTCTGGATGTAGCGGTGGAGTTCTCGCGCAACCACCAGTAGCGCGGGACGGGGCGCCCCGTTGGAGCGGATGAGCCCGGAGTCCCACGTCACCCGCTTTGGCAGCCGGTGGGGATTCCCCGGGGAGCGCCAGTGGTAGTAGTACACACGCGTTATCCGCGAGCTGAGCTTGGCGAAGCGGAACGTGGTCTTCGCGACCTGCGCGGCATAGGCTTCGCTGTGGGTGATGAGCTTGCCTTTGAAGCGCCACCACACGACTCCCCCAACCTCGCTGAACCACACCTGACCTTTGGTGATGGCAAGGAAGCGTTCGATCCGCGCCGAGTCGTTGGTGGCGACGCTTCCGTAGGGATTGAAGGGCCAGATCAAGGGCTTCGGGTGGGCGGTTTGCATGAAGGTTGCGATCCATGCTTCAAAGCCGTCCGTATCGAGAATGTCGGGTGCGGCGATCTCACAACCGGGGCAGTGGGAGACCATCAGGTTGTAGTACTCGGCCGCGAGCTTGGGGTGCTTTTGCGTGGGCTGGGTCGCGTGGGTGGCCTCGTCCCACGGCGAGAACTCCTTCACCCACGGGAACAGGTGGCGAAAGCGCAGAAAGGCGCGCAGGAAGCGTGAAGGACTGGGCGCGGAGCCGTTGTCGTCGGCGTGCTGGAAGGTGATGAAAGGGGTGATGTGGTAGGCGTGCTTCACCGCGTTCAACCACTCTGTCGCGTGGGCGAGGTCACGCTTGTTGAGCGCCGCGTTCCACGGAATCACGTCGCGCGCGAGGTGCACCCCCAGCTCTCCCACCCGTGGGTCGGAGAAGGTGTTG
This sequence comes from uncultured Solirubrobacterales bacterium, assembly GCA_963695305.1. Taxonomy (GTDB): domain Bacteria; phylum Actinomycetota; class Thermoleophilia; order Solirubrobacterales; family Solirubrobacteraceae; genus Palsa-744. The sequence goes on from OY968774.1 coordinate 194,833, forward strand.
GCTTCGTAGTCGGAGAGGCCGAAACGGAAGCCCGCGGCGGTGGCGGAGCGGGCGGTGGAGAGGCCTCCAACCGCAATGCATGTGAGGGCGAGAACGAGCCCAAGAGCGTGGATGTGTGTGCGGACGCGCATGGTGAAGTTCGCTGTAGGCCTGCCGCGAAGATCGATCGCGCAACTTCGGCCGGGTGGTACCCCCCTGGTTATCATAGGCGCCGATGAGCCGCCGGCGCGCCGCTCTCCTGGCGGGATTGCTCGCGGGGGGCCTCCTCACAGCGACGCCTCGGACAGAGCCCGCATCGGCGGCGGTCGTGAACCGCACACCCTTCGGCCTCTCGATCGAGTATCCGCTGATGGAGCGGATGCTGGGGAGCGGGTCGTGTCCGGGCCCCGTGCTCGTGCGAACGCTACGCGCACTCGGCTCGCCGACGTTGCGGATCGGAGGAGACTCACAGGATCTCGCGGGCCCCACTCCCGCCTACCACTACCCGGTGCCGTCGTCGTTCTGGCCGAAGCTCGGGTGCCTCGCGCGAGAGACCAGCGCCCAGTTCACGGTCGGGTTGAACTTCGCCGAAGGGCCGGTCACCGACGACGAGGCCACAATCGCCGCGGCGGAACAGGCGATCCCCCCCTCCCAGCTCACCTTCTCACTCGGCAACGAGCCCGACCTGTACGGGATCTCCCACATACTCCCCAACGAACCGGAATTCACCGTCCCCGCCTACCGCCCCGCTCCGTGGACGGCTGGGGAGTACGCCGCCGAATGGGCCACCCGCCGCGCACAGCTCGGGACGATCCGGATCGAGGGGCCCGACCTCGCGGGTATTGGGTGGAGGGTGCGGATCGGGCAACTACTGCGGGAAGACCCCCCCAACACGATGACAGTGCACGCGTATCCAACCGTGGCTTGCGGGTCGGCGGGCCCGCCCACGACTGCTGCGCGCCTGCTCTCCAAGCACACGAGCGTGGGGTTGGTGGAAAAGTACGACTGGCTGCTGGCGGCAGCGCGGGCGGCACACCGGGCAGCGGTCATCTCCGAGAGCAACAGCGCCTCCTGCGGGGGCAAGCCCGGCGTATCGGACACCCCGGTGGCGGGGGTATGGGCGACGAGATACGTGGTGGCGGCGCTGCTGCGAGGGTGGTCGCAAGTGCGCTTCCACATGGCCGCGACTAGCTATGACCCATTTACGGTCGAAGGCGACGGGACGGTGAAGCTACACCCACTCGGCCACGCTCTGTTGTTTCTGCGGCGTTGGATCCCACTGGGGAGCCACATCCTGTCGAGCTCACACGACCCAGAGGCGCTCGCGGCGAAGGTCACCACCGCGACCCACACAACCGTCATCGTGAGCTCGTTCGCGAGCAAGCCGAAGGTCTTTGTGGTGCCGGTGGGAGGGGCGGCAAGACACGTGCGAACCGAGACCCTCACACGCACGTCGGCGATCGAAAAGAGGGGAGCTGTGACCGTGCGTGGCCACAAGGCAAGGGTCGTGCTCGCCCCCGACACGGTCGTGGCAGTGTTAACGCGCTAAGCGATGGCGAGCCAGGTTTCCAACTCAAAGATCGCCGATGCGCTAGAAGAACTCGGCGACCTGTACGAGCTCGACGGCGCGATCGTGCACCGGGTGATGGCCTACCGCACCGCCGCCCGCTCGGTAAGGGAGGCGCCGGTGTCGGTGGGAGAGCTCGCGCTCGCTGGCCGCGCGACCGAGCTTGCGGGGGTCGGCGACACCCTGCAGGAGAAGATCCTCGCGTTGGTTCAAACCGGCTCGATACCGGCGATGGAGAAGCTACGTGCGAAGTTCCCCCCAGGACTCCTCGCGCTGACGAGACTGCCGGGCGTCGGGCCCAAGCGCGTGCGAATGCTTCATACCGAGCTTGGGGTCGATTCAGTGGAGTCGCTGCGCGAAGCAGCGCTCGCCCAGCGATTGCGCACAGTGAAGGGTTTGGGCGAGAAGTTCGAGACAAGCGTGCTTGAGGCGCTTGAGCGCGGCGTGGCGGAGCGCAGAACACCCCGCCTGCTGCTACCGCGAGCGCTGGAGCTTGGGGAGGCGCTCGCGAGCGGGCTCCAGGAGCGTGGTGGGGAAGGCACGCAGGTTCTAGTGGCAGGCTCCGCGCGGAGGATGGCCGACAGCGTGAAGGACGTGGATTTGATCGCGGTGACACGCAAACCTGTGACGCTCGCCAAGAGCCTCGCAGGACTACCGGAGATGGAAAGCGTCTCCTCCGCCGCCAAGGCAGGCGCGAGGGGGGTTTCGCACTCAGGGGCGAGCGTGGACCTGCGTATCGCAAAGCCCGCCCAGCTCGGCAACCTGTTGCAGCACTTCACCGGCTCGGGAAAGCACAACGCGGCGCTGCGGGAAGCGGCTGTACGTAAGGGGTTGCACGTGTCGGAGTACGGGGTGTACGACGACGAGAGCGGCACCACCATCACGTACGAGAGCGAGCAGGAGGTGTACGCGATGCTCGGCCTCGCCTACATCGAGCCAGAGCTGCGCGAGAACCGCGGCGAGCTCGCGGCGGCGGCGGGCGCGAAGCCGGGACTGCCGAACCTGGTCGAGCTGAGCGATATCAAAGGAGACCTGCACTGCCACACCGTGGCCTCGGACGGGCGCGACACGATCGAGGCGATGGCGTTGGGGGCACGCGAGCGGGGGTACGGGTACGTGGCGATTACCGACCACTCAGCCTCCCACGGCTTTGGCGACGACGTCTCCCCCGAGCAGTTGCGCCGCCAGATTGAGCTCGTGCGGGAGGCAGACGCAAGCATCGACGGTATCCGCATCCTCGCGGGAAGCGAGGTGAACATCCTCCCCGACGGCTCGCTCGACTACGAGGACGACCTGTTGGGGGAACTCGACTGGATTATCGCGAGCGTACACACCGCCTTTGGGATGAGCGAGCAGGCGATGACCGAGCGGATGATCTCAGCGGTAGAGCACCCGCTTGTGGACGCGATCGGACACCCCACAGGGAGGTTGATCGAGCGCCGCGACCCCTACGCACTCGACATGCAGGCGGTAATCGAGGCGGCGGGCCGCACGGGGACGATGCTTGAGATAAACGCCAACCCCGACCGGCGCGACCTCAACGAGGTACACGCCCGCGCCGCCGCCCAGGCGGGAGTGACGATCCTGATCGACTCCGACGCGCACTGGGTAGCGCGCTTTGACGTGATGCGCTGGGGAATCGCCACCGCGCGACGCGCGTGGTTGTCGGCGGCCGACGTCGCCAACACGCGTCCGTGGGAGGAGTTCTCAAAGATGCGAAAGCGCGGACGCGCCGCCGGATAGCCGGCGGCGGATGCGGCCGGTCAGCCGTGCGGGAGCAAGCGCGGCAGTAGCTCCTCGGCGACTTGCCGATCGATCTCGGTGCGGCTGAAGGGCGCGAGTAGGTGGGCGGAGCGCTCCGCGTATCCGGAGGTTGGGTCGTCGAGCGCTACACGCAAGGCCACGCCGATGTCCTCATCCACCAGCCGCCCATCGAGCTCGCGTGCGATCGGGAGCGCGGCGTAGGGGCCAGGCGAGGGAGTGGTGACGAGCATGCACCCATCCGCCAGCGCCTCCAGCTGGGCGATGCCGTAGTCCTCGCGGCGAGCCGCACACACGTAGACACGCGCGCGGCGTAGTAGCGCGCGATAGTCGCTTCGCGAAAGCATGCCGGTGACGCTGACCCCCTCCGCCGGGATGTCGTAGCCGAGAGCGCGCAACTCGCTCTCTGTGACGCCGGTGACATGAAGCTCCTCCCCCTCTGTACGCGCCTGCCGCCATGAGTCGAGCAAGATGTCAAGGCCCTTCTTGGCGGGGTTTGCGGCGTAAGTGACGGCGGCGATGTCGCGTTGCTCGTGCGTCCCTGAAGGCTCAACCGGCACAGGCAGCACGAGCGCACCACCGGAGCCGAGGTGTTTGCGCACAGACGCGGGAACCTCCAACAGCGCGCCCTCGCTCTGGGGGAGCAGCAGCGGCGCTTCGCGCAACCGGCGGCGCTCCAGGGGGCGCTGCCACATTCCGTGGCGTCCGGGCCGGTTTCCAGCGGCGGGGGCGTCGAATCGGATGGCCCCCGCACGCGGCCAAAGCAGCGCGGAGGTGGTTGTGGAGTAGATCAGTGCACGGGGATTTGTGCGTGCCAGCGCGTCCTGTGCGGCCCGGCGCGCGGCGCGCGCCCAACGCAGGTCGGTGAGCATCAACGTCCGCGTCGGCGGTTGGGGTGCAGCGGCCACGAGCTCGGCGGCGGCGCCCGCGCGGCGCAATGACGCGAGCAGCTCCTCGTCGACGGCACGCAACCCCCCAGTGGAGCCAAGCGAGACGATCAGAACGTCGATCCCCGCCCGCGTGCTCCCGGGCGTGTCTCCGTTCACCCTCGCCCGCCCAGCGGCTTTGGGTCGTCTCTCTCCCTCACATCCACCGCTCCATCACGTCAAGTGGTGGCGCCGTTCACGTGCTGCGGCCGGAACGTCTTGAAGCCCGGCGTGCGCACCAGCGCGATCGAACGCAGCGGGGAAGTGCGCAGCACGTGGAAGCGTACGCCGTCGCGCTCCTCGATCGCGGCGACCGCCGCGTCCTGGCGCCGCCACCAAAGCGAGAGCGCGATCGCGAAACCCGCGCCGATGCCGGGGATCTGGGGAGCGAGGAACGCGAGGCCACCGGCGATCACAGAGAACAGAAGCAGCGGCCACAGCCGATTGAACAGCGTCGCCCCGGGACGGTGTTCGGGTAGGGCTGTGCTCGCCTTCGCCTCCCCCAACAGACGCGTTATCGGCGGGTTGACCTCAGCGCGGCGCCCCAACCACAGGCCGGTGGCGGCGGCCGCAACCCACCAGCCGGCCGAGACGTACACGGCGGTCGCGTCGTCTGGGCCGGCGGAGAGCACGGTGACAACCACGAGCGCGGTGGCGGCGGCGGCGCTGAGCAGGACAGTGGCTCTGAGGAAGTCGACGAAGTGCACGCGTCGTTACAGGAGCGCCTCGAGCAGACCGCGCACACCGCTCTGCCCGTCGATGATCAGATCCGCCTGCTCGGCAAGCTCCGGGGGTGTCTCCTCCGAGCCGACCGCCACGCACACCGAGAACCCCAGTACGCCGCCGTTGACGAGCGCGCGTAGGGCACGGAAGGCGTCTATGTCCGTACTGTCGTCGCCGACATACAAAGCGCCCGCGAGCGCCACGCCGGCGCCGTCGGTGGCGCTTTGTAGCAGTGCGGTAACGCCGAGTCCCTTGTCAAGCGCCACCGGAGGACGTACCTCCAGCACCTTGCGGCCCCAGTGGATCGCGAACCCCTCCTCCTGCGCATGTTTGGCGATGTCGCGCACAAGCTCGGCCGCGTGCTCTTCGTCGGGAGCCCCCCGCCAATGGAAAGCGGCGATTGCCTCCTTGTCCTCGCTGCGCACCCGCGCCCGCTGCACCTCTGCGGTGTAGGCGCGTTGGGCAAACTCGCCCACACGCTCCGACCAGGCGGTCACGTCGGGATCGATCTCGGGGCGAGTGGCGCCGGGACGCAACAGCTCGCCGCCATGGTTACCGACGTAGGCGATGCTCCCGATCGAGACGATCTGGCGGGCGGTGGCGGCGCGACGCCCGCTGACGCACCCCACGAGCTGGTAGCGGCGCGATATCTCGATGAGCAGCGTACGTGTCGCCTCGGGCACATGGGCATCGGCGGCGTGCCTCACGATGGGGGCGAGGGTGCCGTCGATGTCGAGCAGCACGGCGGTATGAGTAGGGTCGGAGCGGAGCGGCTCGAGCGCCTCCACCAGGGTGGCAGCCGGGGACACGGTCTCTAGTATGGCGCTCCATGCGGGCCGATCCGTCGCACACGTTGCATGAGCGCTGAACGGTTGGCTGGGGCGAGCGGCAACCGCCCACTCAAGCTAGCTGTAATCGGGACGCTCGCGGGCGTTTTCAGCGGGTTGTTCGGCGTGGGCGGCGGCACGGTGATGGTGCCTCTTTTGGTGTTGTGGTTGGGTTACGGCGCGAGAGAGGCGACGGGGACGTCGCTTGCGGCAATCATCTTGATTGCCGCCTTCGCGGCCGCCACGCAGGGTGTCTACGGCAACGTGCACGTCTACGACGCCGTGTTGATCGGGGTGCCCGCGATCGGTGGGGTACTTATGGGGACGTGGTTGCAGCAGCGGCTCCCCACCCGCACGATCTCGCTGCTGTTCGCGGCGGTCCTTGTGGCGAGCGCGGCGGAGTTGGTAACGCGATGACCCTCCAAGGCGCCGCCCCCCGCTCGACGCCGGTGGACGGCGGTTTGGATTGGCGGCTCGAACGATGATCGGGTTGATCGTGATCGGGGTGTGCGCGGGTGTGATCGCGGGATTGCTCGGCGTGGGCGGCGGCGTGCTGTTCGTGCCGGGGCTCGTGATCTTCATGAACCTCGGCCAACACCAAGCGGAGGCCACCTCGCTGCTGGCGATCATCCCTGTGGCGATCGTGGGCACGTTCAAGCAGGATGGGTACGGCAACGTGCGTCGCCACGACGCGCTGTTGATGGGGTTGCTGTCAATCGCCGGCGCCGCCGCCGGAGTGGCGCTCGCAAACGCCCTCTCGGGCACGGTGTTGCGTGTGGGTTTCGCGCTGCTGATGGTGCTTGTCGCGATCCAGCTCGTGCGCAAGGCGTTTGCGGAGGAGCCGGTCGGGGGCGAGGGCTGACGCTGTTATCCATCTTCTCGCTCGGTGGCGCCGCAACGGGCGCGCAGTGTATGTTCGTTTAAGGGCGATTCACGATAATAACTACTATTTGTAGCTACTAATGTAGTAGGTTGAAAAAATTGGTATACACCCTCTCCATCGCCGTCACTGCTCACATAGGCCCCGAACCAACACCAACCCTCTAGACTTGCTGTAGATGGGTCTCGACAACCCCCTTCACATCGCGTTCATCGTGGTGATCGTGCTGCTGGTGTTTGGCGCAAGGCGCCTACCGGAGCTTGGCCGCTCGCTCGGTACCGGGATGCGCGAGTTCAAGCAGGCGATTACCGGCGAGAGCCAAAGCTCAAGCCAGAGCCACGAGGAGCGACCAACGCTTCCGCCCGCGAAGCCACCGGCTCCCGAGCCGGTCCAGGCGCCGCCGCCAGAGCAGCAGCAAGCCGAGGACGCCTTCGCGCAGCGTGACCCGGCGGCCGGCGACCGCCGCTAACGGCTACCGCAAGCCGGCTATCCGCGGACCACTCCCAGCCGGCTATCCGCGGTGGTGGATCGGCCCGGTCTTCACGGCCTCGAAGGCTGAGCCGGGGACGCGCTTGAGCTGATTGAGGTCTTCGTCGCTCCAGCGGGGGTCGGGGGCGCCGGTTATGTACCACGAAGACCCGTTGTCGGCGACGATCAACCCGTAGCGCTTGAGCGTTCGCAACACGACCAGCGCCTCACCGTGATAGCCGGCGAGGCTGAAGCTCGCCTTCAAGCGCAACCGCAACCCCATCGGCGGCAGGTTGGGGTCGCTGTCGGAGGACGCCAGGTGGGTGGCGGGATGGATGTAGCCGCGTTGGGTGCGCTCCACCGTGACACGCAACGCGTGGTCGATACGCCCCGTCTTCACCTCGGGGTAGCGCACCAGCAGCGGGAAGATCGGCAGACCCGCGGCATCCGCAGAGGTCCACCCTTCGGGGCGCAACGCGTTGCTGCGCAGGTTGAACACCGCCCCCGAGCCCGCATCCCAGCCGGCGCCGTGGCGCCCCGCGTTGTAGAGCTCATACAGCTTGCACGTCCCCTCCTGCAACACGAGCACATGACGGTCGCCTTCTTCGCCCGCCCCCTCAACCGGTGCTTTCGGTGGCACCGGGTAGGGGCCGGGATTTGACTCTTCCCCGTATTCGGTGAAGTGGATAGGCACCTTTGGCTGGTGCGCCCCTACGACGGCATACGGGATGCCATAGCTCGGCGGTGTCCCAAAGTCTGCGTGTAGGTGGACGCTTGCGCCGATGCTTTCGATGTATTTCGCCGAGTTGGGATCCACCGGCGCGTGCGAGATGTCCTTGTTAAGCGCATTGCTCGCCGGAAAGACCGGGCACGAGCCTTCGCGTGGGGCGGGCCGAGGCGCAGCGGGACCCGCAACGGAACGCGCCATCGCCAGGGCCGACGCGCTTGCAGTCAGTGCGATGCACGCGATGGCGAGCACCCAGCTCGTTCGAGGCAACCTCATGATGGCGATGCTATAGCCGATCGGCCGAGGCTTACGCTTATTTCAACGCATCTTCGAGCGTCCGATTCGGAGCTGTCTGCGCCGAGCACGGTCAGGCCGACGGCGCGGGCGAGACGGCGTCCTGCGTAACAACAGTTGGGCGGGCCTCTTGCAGCAACCCCGCGCCGCAGTGCCAGCAGTAGGCGGCGCCGCGAGAGTGGACGGCGCCGCAGGCGCGGCACGTGCCGTGGACTCCCGCCTCGGCGGCGCCGAGCAGTCGTTCGACCTCGCCCAGCTCTGCGTCGGCCTGCTGTAGCTCGGCGGCGCGCTTGGCGATCACATCGAGACGGTAGTGGTCGCGCACAGCCATCTCATAGGTCAGCCCGCCGAGGTCCCACGTGAGCGTGGCGACCCGTTCGGCGAGCTTTAGGCGACGGCCGCGCAGCTCCGCGAGCGAACCAGTTGGCACAGGGCTCAAGCTGGCCATCATTTGCCCGTTTCGATCGGTTGGCCGCCTTCGGTGAGCTTTTCGATTTCCTTCTGGTGCGCCTTGCCCGTCGTTTTTTCGAGTTTGTTGATGGTTGAGGCGTTCGTCTTCACCGGCGGCGGAAGCTTCTTCTTGGGCGATTCGGCTTCCTTCACTTCCTTTACTTCCTGCGCTTCGCTTTCTTTCGAGTTCGCGGCTGTTTTGGCGGCAGGTGTCGAAGTCGTCGGAGCCGAGGCGCCGCCGGTAGCGGCCACACCGGCCACCGGTAGCCCTTCGAACTTGACGACCTGCGGGCCCGAGGCCTTGGAGGGCGCCATCCAGTGGCCGATGAGCAAACCAATCAAGCCCGTCGTCAGCAACACCGAGAGCAGTGCCAGTAGACCCGCATGGTGTCGCAACCAACCCATCGCACCCTGCTCTTGCCGCACAGGCGGCAGGTAGCCCACCGGCGCTTGCACCACTGTCGCCGGCACGCGCGCGTCGGCCTCGGCTTGCAACACGTCAAGGAAGGGCAACCGCACAGGCGAGCACGGCTGTCCACAAGTTAGGCAGTAGCGCTGATCCGCCACCACAGAGGCACCACAGTTATTGCACTTCGCGCCTACGTCCTCGGGTGGGCTCTGGATCGGGACGACATTCACCCGAACGTCCCCTGCACGTAGTCGCGTGTGCGCACCGCACGGGGCTCTTCGAATACCTGCTCAGCGGTGCCGTACTCGATCAAATCACCGAGATACATAAACGCAACCTTGTCCGCCACCCTGCGAGCTTGGGCGAGATTGTGGGTCACGATCACCACCGCGAGGTCGCGGCGAAGCTCGTGGATGAGCTCCTCGATCACGCCTGTTGAGAATGGGATCGAGCGCGCTGCACGGCTCGTCCATCAGCAACACCTCCGGGCGCATCGCAATCGCGCGAGCGATGCACAACCGCTGCTGCTGTCCGCCGGAGAGACGCAGCGCGGGACGGTTGAGATCCTCGCGCACCTCCTCGTACAAGCCGGCGCGCTTCAGCGCGTCGATGACGAGCGGCTCAAGCTCACGCCTGCGCGGCTTCTTGCGCGACTGCTCACGCAACGCGAACGCCACGTTGTCAAAGATCGACATCGGGAAGGGGTTGGGCTGCTGGAAGACCATCGCCACACGCGAGCGCAGGGTGGTGTCCTGCAGGGCGTGCACCTCCTGACCGTCGAGCAACACCTCGCCCGAGCGCGCAGCGCTCGGGGTCAACTCGGTGAGACGGTTGAGCGTACGCAGGAGGCTTGTCTTGCCGCAACCCGAAGGGCCTATCAGCGCGAGCACCTCGCCCTGGTGGATCGACAACGACACGGAATTAACCGCGCGCTTCTCGCCGTAGTAGATGCTCACCTCGCGCAGGCTCAAGCGCTCGGGGCCAGCCACTGTGGCAAGCGTCCGTCGTGCCTCGCGCTCCCGCGGCGGGGCGACCGCTGTGGGCGGACGGTCCACAACGATCGTTCGCACCGGCGGCACCACATCACGGGCCGGTTCGGCCCGCTCGCGAGGCGGCTCAGCCGCAAGCGGCCACGGGTCGATCAACGTGTCGTCCAGGTTCATCGTCAGTTTCTCCATCGAACCAATGAGATTAGTAGGGAATCGCGTCCTTGTCAAAGCCGTCCGCCCCCTGCCTCAAAGCCGGTGGAGCGCGCGTGCGCACGGCTCACCAGCCCGACGATCCCATTCAGCGCAAGAATGAAAGCGAGCAGCACGAACGCGGCGGCGTAGGCCTTCTGCGGCGCGTTGCCTTCGCCGGCGGGTGAGTTGCTGTACACGTAGCTCGTCAGCGCCGAGCCCTGCCCGGTCAGGAATTCCAGTATCGGACCTACGATCGGGACCGATACCGTGCGACCCGGTTCGTTGCGGAGGGTCTCCCCCAGCACCACGATCACGATCGCGGTGTCGCCCACGATACGGCTGATGCCGAGCGTCACGCCGGTGGCGATGTTTGAGCGCACGCTCGGTAGCAGCACGCGGCGGATCGTGGCGATGCGGGTCTTGCCGAGTGCGTACGCAGCCTCGCGCATGTGCGCAGGCACCGCCTGCAGCCCCTCGCGTGTGGCCGTAAAGAGCGGCGGCAAGGCGATCAGCGACATCGTGGCGCCGGCCGCGAAGAACGAGTGGCCGGTCACCACACCGCTTTCAGAGGCGGTGGAGAGCGGGCCGAGGAAGCCGAGCTCGAACACCGCCAAGCCGAAGATGGCGATCACGATGTCGGGTGTCCCCGCCACGATCTCGATGCTCGATTCCACCAACCGCGCCAACCACGACGGCCGGCCATACTCGATGATCCACGCCGCACTGCAAACGCCAAGCGGCAGCGCAAGCGCGATCCCGATGACGGTCAGCACGGCCGTGCCGATCAGCGGGTCGAGAAAGCCACCTGACACAGCCCCGCTTTCGTTGATGAGCGGACGCGTCACGAGTAGGTCGGGGCGCAGGTACTGGAAACCCTTTACACCCATATATATGACGATGGCGCCCGTCACCGCGCACAACCCCAGGCCGGCCGCCCAGGCGGCGATGAGGACGATCTGGTCGCGCAAACGCCACGTCCTCATCGAGGAGCCCCGGCCACGGGTGGGACGAGGTGGGGACTGGGCGGGAGGGACAGCGGGGATTACAACAGAGGGTGTGTTCATTTGAGCGTGTCCGCCTGGAGGCGGGAAGTACGGGCGAGGGTCATTTCAACTGATACCTGCGCAGGGGAAGCTTCACCAAGTAGGCCCCGAGCGAGAGCACGATTGCCGAGAACAGGAGCAGCAGCGCGAACGCGTACAGCGTGGCGTTGAGGGCGGGCGCGCCACCGAAGCCTTCATGGTTGTCCACGATCGAACTCGCCAGCGTGCGCAACGGCTCACCAAGGAATGTGAGCGGACCGTGCTTAAGGTTCGGGGCGAAGGAGATCGAACCCGACACCATCGACACCATCACCGCCTCGCCTAGAGCCCGGGCAGCCGCCAGCGCCGCAGCGGCCACGATCGCTGGGCGGATCGCCTTCATGCTCACCGCAAGCGTCGCGCGCAAACGGTGAGCGCCCAGCGCCATCGCCCCCTCACGCCACGACGCCGGCACGCCCGCCAACGCCTCCGAGATGAGCGCCACCATGATCGGCGTGATCATCACCGCGAGGATCAACGACACCACGCCGAGGCCGGCGCCCGTCAGCTCGACGGTGCTCTGTAGCGCCCGCTTCTCGGGGATCGTGATGAGGTGGTTGCCCACGAAGGGCACCAACACGAGGATCCCGATCAACCCGTACAACACCGAGGGCACCGACGCGAGCAACCGCACCACAGGCACGATCACCCGTCGCAGCGTCTTGGGCGCGAATTCCACGATGAAGATCGAGGAGAGCAGCGAGATGGGCAACGCCAGCGCGAGCGCTATCGCGCTCGTGAGGAGCGTCCCGTACACGAGCGGCCACGCGTTCACGTGGTAGGCGGAGGCGGGGGGATGAGAGCTGGAGCTCACCATCCCTTCGATCTGCCGGTCCACGTTCCCGCCCGGCCCGAGCCAACCGAGGCCGTTGTGAGTGATCGTGGGCCACGCGCGGATCGCCACGAACACCACCATCGCCACCACGCTCGCGCACACCACGACCGCCGCCGCGCCAAGCGTCAGCTCGGCGCGGCGGTCAGACCACGGTTGGCGCAGACGCGCCAGGATCATTTCAGGGCGATCCACTGTGTGGAGATGATGCTTTTCGCGGCTTTGCTGCCCGTGATCCAGTTGATGAATCCCGAGGCGGCGCCTGTGGCCTTGCCCTTGGTGACCTCATAGAAGTGCGCAACGCCCGCGTACTGGCCGGAGCTCGCGTTTGCGAGCGTGCAGGCGACGCCGTTGTAGCCCACGTCGTTCACACCCTGGCTTGCGAAATAACCCGACAGGAAGCCGATCGCGCCCGGGTCCTTTTCGATCGCCTGGCGTTGCAGTCCCTCAGAGGGCTTTTCGGCCACTGGCGCGCCTTTGGGACCCGACACTTTCTTGCCACCAATGAGCAGCGTCTGGAAGTTCGAGAGCGTGCCCGCCGAGGCGTTGCGGTTGATGATGTCGATCGGCCCGCTGGCGGTCGCGCCGGGAACCTTGCCCCATTCGGTGGTCTTGCCGGTGAAGATGGCTTCGGCCTGTGCCTGGGTGAGGTTGGAGAGCGTGTTGGCCTTGTTGGTGACAATGCACAGGTAGTACTTGGCGATCGGGTAGAACACGAGCCCCGCGGGGTCCGCCTTCTGCGGATCGCGTGAAACGTCCGCGATCGACACTTTGCCGGCGGCTACCTCGTTGATCCCAACCTGCGTGCCGCCCTGAGAAAGTTTGAACTTGACTTTGTGGTTGAGCTTCGCGTACTTCTGGGTGAGCAGCGACACGAGCGGAAACGACGCTGTGGCGCCGCTGATCGTGAGCTTGCTGGTCGCAAGCGCAACCCCTGAGATTGCTATCGAGAGCGTGAACGTCGCCGCGAGAAGAGCGGCGACACGGCTGGTTCGTGGCATTTGGGTAAGGGCTCCGTTTCGAATAGTTGACAGCTGGAGCGGCGCAGCCTAGCATATTCTTCATAAAGAAGATCGACATTAGGTATTTTATGAGGAAACTGTTTCCAGCTTCCTCCGCACGCCCATGACCGACAAGCGCCAATCCCAACCCACACACCCCCAGCACCACACGGCTGACACCGTCTGCGCGGGCTGCCGCGCCACACTCGTGGACGACCAGCGCTACTGCTTGGAGTGCGGTTCAAGGCGCGGGCAGCCCCGTCTGGATTTCAGCGCCTTCTGGAGGACCACTGGCGCGCAGGCCTCAACTGTCTCCCCCCACTCCTCGGACCCGTCCTCGAATCTCTCTCACGGTGAGGAGCGCTCACCGCGTGTCGCGGGCGACGTGTCCTGGCTGGGCCCGGGTGGCCCCTCGCGCCGCGTCACTGGTGTACTCGCCGCCGTGGTACTCGCCGGCGGGATCCTCGCCGGCGGAGCGCTCGGACCGGGGCCGGCGAACTCGCTTGCGGGCAGCTCCACCATCGTCCAGCGTGCGCTCGCGGCGCTCGCTTTGGGGCGGACCGGCCCTGGCTCCCCCACCACAACGCCGGCCCCCGAAGCCACGACAGAAGCCACACCCGCCGCGAAAAGCACAGACAAAGCCACGCAGGCCACCTCGGGGCCGAGCGCGGCGGGCTCCTCGCCCGGGGAATCCAACGCAAGCGAACAGCCCTCCGAAGGCCAGCCGTCAGAAGAATCCTCCTCTGAGGGCTCTGGCAAAGGCGAAAAAGCGGCTTCCACCACGCCCGTGAAGCTGCCGCCGATCAAACACGTGTGGGTGATCACGCTCTCCGGGCAGAGCTTCCGGGCGGCGCTCGCACAGTCGAAGAACGACCCCTACCTCGCCACGCAACTCGTGCCCAAGGGTGCGTTGCTGAGCAACTACAAGCTCACCGCAAGCAGCCAATTGGGCAACGGTATCGCGCTGCTCTCCGGCCAGGGCGTGAACCTCGAAACCGAACACAACTGCCCCACCTACAACGAACTACAACCGCCCACCATCAACGCCACAACCGGTCTCGCTGAGGGCGTGGGGTGCGTGTATCCGGCGGCCGTGAAGACACTCGCCGACGAGATCACAGACGGGGGGCTCACGTGGAAGGCCTACGTGCAAGGCATGAGCTCAGCTGGAGTACCCGGGGGCGGCACCCAGCCTACGGGGACCACCACGACACCCAGCTCAACCACCCCCACTCCCACGACGGTGAGCCCCGCCCCGCAAAGCACCCCCTCATCCACGCCCACGCCGAACACCCCCGCGGCGAGCGTCACTTGCCGCCATCCCGCGCTCGGCGCCACCGACCCAAATCACGAATCCACGCCTGGTGACCCCTATGTGACGGGGAGCAACCCGTTCGTGTTCTTCCACTCCCTGCTCGACGCGGGCGCGTGCGCGAGCGACGACGTCGACGAGAGCGCACTCGCAAGCGACCTGGCGAGCGCCGCAACCATCCCCAACCTGAGCTGGATCGTGCCCTCCGCGTGCGATGACGGCTCGGCTACCCCATGCTCGCCTGGGGCGCCCACCGGGATCGCGCCCGCCGATGGGTTCCTCAAAGAGGCGATACCCAAGATCCTCGCCACCACCGCTTATCGCGAAGACGGGTTGATCGCGATCGTCCCCACCAGTCCACCCGCGTCGCCCGCGAGCGCAGCCGGCGAGCCTGTGGGGGCGCTCCTCATCTCACCGTTCGTGCACGCGAACACGAAGGTGAGCGAGAGCTTCAACGATTTCTCGCTCCTGAAGAGTCTCGCGCGACTCTTCGGAGCACTCCCCTTGGGCCATGCGAATGACCCCGGCGCAGTCTCGTTCGGCGCCACGGTCTACAGCACGACCGAGAAGGCGGCCCAGGCCGCATCACAAGCGCGGAGCTCAACGGTTCCGCACGCCGGCGGCTGAGACCGCCTTCAAAACAGACAAACGACGAACGGAGACCCGTTGCACACACATCGACCAGTTCACCTTCGAGCCTCGCTGCTGTTCGCGGCGGTCCTCGGCGCGTTCGCCCTCTCCTGGGCCTTCAGCGCTGCGGCTCACGCAGAAGTAGTTACCGAAGGCGACCCAAACGACTACCAATGCACCGGCCACATCTCGGCGGGCACGCCCGAAGTGGGCAGCACAGAACAGCAGGTGCGCTACACGTTCTCCTGCGATGGCGTCATCACGGGCTATCAGCTTCAGGCTCAAGTACCGCTCACCGGCTTTGAAGCCGCCCCGCTCGGAACCAGCCTCTCTGTGCCGTCGATCGCCGACGCGTTCTCCTGCGGCGGCGAAGTACCCGGGTACGCGGTCAACTGCGTGGGCGCCGCGAAAGCGCCATTCGAGACGATCGCGGGCCAGTTCGCGATCGGCAAGAAGCTGTGCGCCGAGCCACGTGTCGATCCGTTGCTGACGGTCACCGACATCTACCTCGAAAAGGGCGTACCCACGCAGGCGATCTCGGGTCCGTTCGACCTCGGCCGCCCGCTGCACTGCCCCGCCGACGGCTACAAAGGCGGCTCGCGGCTGGAACCGGCCACGCCGAAGGCCAAAGCCAACAAGCACAAGAAGGCCAAAGGCAAAGCGAAAAAGGCCAAAGCAAAGAAGAAATAGGGCACCTCACGGGTCGGCGCATATGACGGAGGGCGCCGACCCGTGTCGCTCCTCAACTCGCACGAGCTTCGAGCTTCGCCCGCCACGCAACATAGAACATCTGCGGAACTGTATAGTAGACGGCTGCGGAACTGTATAGTAGACGGCTGCGGAACTGTATAGTTAGGGATGTGCCCAGAACCAACGAGCCGAACGCCGTGGCCCCCCACGAGCGCTACCTCCCGCGTATTGTCGACGGCGAACTCGACGAGTTGCTCACAGGTCTGCCGGCGCTGACACTCGAGGGTTCCAAGGCGGTTGGTAAGACCGCGACCGCACTGCAGCGAGCGGCGACCGTCCACCGGCTCGACAACGATGAGGAGCGCGCCATCATCGAAGCCGACCCGTCAAGGCTCCTTGAGGGAGACAGACCGGTACTGATAGACGAGTGGCAGCGCTATCCCGGGTCCTTCGACCGCGTGCGACGGGCGGTCGATGTCGGTGCCTCACCCGGAAGCTTCCTGCTCACGGGGTCTGCATCTCCCGCCAACCCCCCAACGCACTCCGGAGCGGGACGGATCGTGCGAGTTCGCATGCGACCGATGACGCTATCCGAGCGGGGGGTCGGCTCGCCCACGGTGAGCCTCACACGACTGCTCGAAGGTGGTCGCCAGCCGATTGTCGGCGACACCGACGTCGATCTCAATCGCTACGTCGAGGAGATCCTCGCCTCCGGGTTCCCAGCGATCCGCAGCCTTCCGCCACGGCTGCAGCGGGCGCAACTGGACAGCTACCTGGAGCGCATAGTGGATCGTGACTTCGACGAGGTCGGCCGCAAGGTGCGGCGGCCCGCATCGCTGTGGCGGTGGATGCGCGCCTATGCGGCGATGACCTCCACGTCGGCGTCATACGAGAAGATCAGAGACGCCGCCACCGGCAAGGATGGTGTAACGGCGACGAGGGCCGCCACTCAGCCCTATCGCGAAGCGTTGGAACGCCTCTGGATCCTCGATCCGGTGGAGGCCTGGCTGCCAACTCGCAACCGACTTTCCCGCCTCAGCTTTCCGCCCAAGCATCATTTGGCCGACCCGGCACTTGCAGCGCGGCTACTCGAAGTGGACGCGGACGCGCTGCTGCGCGCACAACCCACAGGCCCGCCGACGCCCCGTGACGGCACGCTACTGGGAGCTCTGTTCGAGTCGTTGGTGACGCTCTGCGTACGTGTCTACTCCCAACACGCAGAGGCACGAACGGCGCATCTTCGCACTTGGAGCGGCGACCGGGAGATCGACCTGATAGTCGAGCGCGGACCCTCGCTCCTCGCCATAGAGGTGAAGCTCGGTCAGGTGCCTAGCGAGCGTGACGTTCGCCACCTTCTGTGGCTTAGGGAGAAGCTGGGCGACGAGCTGAGCGACGCGGTCGTGATAACCACCGGCCACACCGCATACCGGCGCGCCGACGGTATCGCCGTCGTACCCGCCGCTCTGCTCGGACCGTGATCCAGGGCTACAACATCGTGGTGGTCATCCGCTCGATCTCGGCGATCGAGGTCTGACCTGCGCGGACCTTGGCGATGCCGTCCTCGCGCATACGGCGCATGCCCTGACGCACCGCGGCGGCAGCGATGTCGTCCACCGAGGCACGGTCGAGCACAAGCGCGCGAATCTCTTCGGTGATGGACATCACCTCATAGATACCCATGCGGCCTCGGTAGCCGCTGTTGGCGCAGCGCGAACAACCCACCGGCTCGAAAGCCTCCGACTCGTACAAGCCGTATTCGGCGAGCAGCGACTCGGGCGCTTTGCTTGGTTGCTTGCAGTGCTCGCAAAGCATCCTGACCAGACGCTGCGCCACGATGCAGTCAATCGCCGAGGAAATCAAGAATGACTCGATGCCCATGTCCAGCAAACGTCCGAGCGCGCTCGGGGCATCGCGTGTGTGCAGTGTCGAGAGCACAAGGTGACCGGTAAGCGCGGCCTCCACCGCGATGTGTGCGGTTTCGCGGTCGCGGATCTCCCCCACCATGATCACGTCGGGGTCAGCGCGCAGCATCGCCCGCAATCCACTGGCGAAAGTCATGCCCGCCTTCGGCGCGATCTGCATCTGCTTGATCCCCGCGATGCGCGACTCCACCGGATCCTCGATCGTGAGGATCGAGCGGGTGCCATCGTTGATAGCGCCGAGCGCCGCATAGAGAGTCGTTGACTTACCGCTGCCGGTTGGCCCTGTCACCAGCACCGCCCCGTTTGGGCGACCGATCGCATAGGCGAAGCGATCGTGCTCGGTGCGCTGCATCCCAAGCGACTCCAGGTCACGCACCAGGGCGCCCTTATCGAGGATGCGCAGGTACGCCCCCTCGCCGTAAACCAGGGGGAGAGTCGTCACGCGCACGTCAACCCGCCGTCCCGCCACGGTCAGACCGAAGCGACCATCCTGCGGTACGCGTCGCTCGGAGATATCCATCTCCGACATGATCTTCACGCGCGAGATGATGTTCGCCGCCATCGTCCGCTTCAGAGTGGCCGTCTGGGAGAGCACGCCGTCTACCCGAAACAGCACCCTCATGTCGCCCTCAGCCGGATCGATGTGAATGTCCGAGGCGCCCTGGTCGATCGCTTCAGCGATGATCGAATGCACGAGCTTGATGACGGGAGCATCCTTGTCCGCCTCGTCCATCACGAGCTCCGCCTCAGGCTGGACTTCCTCCTCGGCGATCGCTTCCACCGACTGCTCTACACGCGAGAGGCGAGTGATCAAAATGTTGAGGTCCTCGACGGAGGCCGAAGCCGAGCGCACACGTCTGCCCGTGAGCATCGCGATGTCATCGACGGTGAGCACGTTCGTGGGATCCGCCATCGCGAGCAGCAGTGTGCCGTCGTCCAGGAATCCCACCGGCACCGCTTGGTAGCGCCGGATGGCCTCCATGTCGATGAGGTTCACTGCGCCCATGTCCAACTCGTAGATCGAGAGGTCGATGTAGTCGAGGCCGTACCGCTCCGCCACAACTCGCGCGAGTTGGTCATGGCGCAAGATGCCCTGCTCGACCAGGATCTGACCGGTGGGCTTGCGCTGGGCGCGCGCCAACTCCACCGCTTCCTCCACCTTCTCGCGGGTTGCAAAGCCAAGGTCGACCACCACGTCGCCGATCAGACGGCCGGGCTTACTGTCGCTAACAGCCTGGGTCAGCGCGGCCGGCTTGATGGGTCCACTTGGCGTGGGCGCCGGTGCGCCCTCCACGGGACGCAAAAGCGAAAGCTCGCTCGCGGGCGCGCCGATGCTGGATGGATCTCCCACATATTCATGATCGGCTTTACAAATCGCGGACTTGAACGATTGAGGCGTATTTCTTCGCTCTTTGCGATCTCTGGCTAGCGCCCGAGACCCTGCTCAAACGCCCCCTTAACACCCGTATCGAGGGCGTTAAGACGCTGCAGAGCCAACGCCTCGGCGGTCGTGGCGCGCTGGCCGCCTCCAACCCCTTCGCCGTGGTGAGCCAACACGCAGTGCTCGAGTGCGAGACGTCGAGCGCCGGTGAGACTTGACGGGGCATGAGCCGCTATCAGCCGCAAGCCGAGCTCCACGTGACCAAGCATCGCGCCCTCGTCTGTGCGGCTTATCTCGGCGCCATAGGCATACTCACGCGTCTTGCCGATGTCATGGATTAGCGCCGCGCACAGCAACAAGTCACGATCCAAGCGAGGATGCACCGCACACAGCTCGACCGCCATCGTCGCCACGGCGACCGTGTGCTCAAGCAATCCACCCAGAAACGCATGATGGAGTGACGAGCGGGGAGCGCCTGAGGACGGTAGCGAGCAGGGCGCACGCCGAAACGCCGCGCGTAGTTCACTGTCCGCAAACATCCGGTCAAGTAGCGCTTTGTAGCCGGGGTCGTACACCTCCCGCGCAAGATGCTCAAGGAACCCTTCAAGCTCATCGAGATCGCGGCGAGACACTGGCAGGAAACGCGCGGCCTCGTCGTCTGAGATGTCCACCCGCGCGATGTCCTCCACCGCGATCTGAAGCTCCCCGCGAAAGGTCTCTGCGCGTCCGCGTACGCGCACAAGGTCACCGCGCTCGAAACGACCGCCGATCAGGTCGGCGTCACGGAACACCCTTCCCTTTGCGCTTCCGGCCCGATCGCGCAGCTCCAGCGTGAGATAGGGGTCGCCCGCGCGAGTGATGAGCCGCTCCTTACGCACACACGCGAAAACCGCCTGTACAGAGTCGCCATCGCGCAACATGGCGATCGTGTCGGTGGCGCCCGCGTCGTCCTTTGACGCCGGCTGCACGGGCGAGGGCGCCCCGACAGGGGGCGGCGGGTTGGTGGGGATGTTGGTGGACATGAGACGTCCATGATGTACGGTGAGTCGGATGCAGCCACTCATCTGGGATCGTCGTCCCGACGGCCTGAGGGCCCCGGCGATGGTGTGCTCGTTCCAAGGTTGGAACGACGCTGGCGACGCCGCCTCCACCGCCACCTCCTTCCTCGGCCAGGCGCTCGGGGCCGAGCGCTTCGCGCAGGTGGACACCGAGGAGTTCTACGACTTCCAAGCCAACCGCCCGCACGTGCAGATCGACGAGACACAGGCCCGCGTGATCTCCTGGCCGTCGGTTGAGATCTTCGAAGCCCGCGCCCCACGAGCCCCACGAGATCTCGTGATCGTGCAGGGCGCGGAGCCATCGATGCGGTGGCGCTCCTTCAGCGCACTGATTGTCGATCTGGCTGAAGCCCTCGACGTGCAACTGGTGGTGACGCTCGGGGGGTTGCTGGCCGACGTGCCCCACTCCCAACCTGTCGCGATGACGGGCTTCGCCTCTGACCCGGCGATGATCGAGCGGCTCGGGTTGAAAGCCAGCCGCTACGAGGGTCCCACCGGGATCGTGGGCGTGCTGCACGCCACTTGCGCCGAAGCGGGGCTCCCCTCGGCGAGCATCTGGGCGAGCGTACCCCACTACGTCGCCGCCGCCGCGAGCCCGAAGGCGGCACTGGCGCTGTTGCGCAAGCTGGAGCTGATGGTGGGGGTCTCGGTGGACGTCTCAGAGCTTGAGGAGGCATCAGGCGAGTACGAGCACCAAGTGGGGTTGGCGGTCCAATCCGACCCCGACATCCAGGCGTTTGTCGAGCGCTTGGAGCGCCGAGCGGCGGCAGAGAGCGAGCAAACGACGGTCGACCCACAGGACGTGCCCTCGGGCGATCTCATCGCCCGTGAATTCCAGCGCTTTCTGCGCCAGCGGGGGATCGAGAGTTAGCGCGAGGCGATGCCGTAGTTGACGGCGGCTTGGCCCATCAGCAGTTTGTGCGAGCCGTAGTCGGCCTCGGCCGTCGTGGGCTGGAAGCCGGGGGTAAGTGGGATCTTCTTCGAGAGCGCGTACATCACGAACTCGATCGTGTCGCTCTTGCCCTTGGGAGGACAGATCGCCGAGTAGGCGGCCTTGCCGTCGGTGTTCGTGCCGACGATGCCGCCCTTGGGGGTCTGGCCGGCGGCCACACCCGTGGAGCTGGGATCAATGTTGCCCACCACCCAACGGATGCCCCCGGACTTGTTGGAGGAGTTGTCGTCAATCACGAACAGGAACAGCTCTGCCGCTTTGGCCGGCACTTTCTGCCAGGAGAGCGGCGGCGAGATGCCCTTGCCCGCGCATGTGTATTCGGCGGGGATCGCACCATTGCGTTCGAAGGCAGAGCTTGTGATGGAGAAAGCCCCTGGAGCCGTATAGACCTCACCGTTGGTGTTGGCCGACGACGACCCACGTGACGCCGAAGAGGCGCTGCTTCTACTCGCCGTCAGGTTTTCGGGCTTGCCTTTGTACTGCTTGCAATCTTCCATCACGTAACCCGCGTTGCAGCTCGTGACGCTCTTCCAGTGCTTTTGGAAGTTCCTCTCAAACCCCGCGAGTATGGCGGTGCGCTTCGAGGCGCTCTTACCGGACGTAATCTTCGCGGCGACGCGCGAGGCGAGCAGTTCCACCTTTATGCGCGCAAGCAGATCGGCTTCGGTCTCGCCCGACTTGGCGAGGTACTTCTGCAGCGACCCCGCCTTCGGGAAGCTCTGGTGGACGAGCTGGGTGTAGCGCTTCTTCACTTCGGCTTCGGACACCGACATGTGGCGGGCAGCGGCCTCACCTAGCACCCACTCGGAGGTAATGAGGAAGCCGAGCGCCTGATGGCTCGGCGAGCCGGAGGCGCCGAGCTTTTGCTCGACCGTCAACCAGTGGGTGTAGCTGGTCTTGGCGATCGGCACGCCCGCGACGATCGCAACGGCATCCGCAGCCGAGACCGTGGAGGCATCAACTGCCGCCGCCGGGGAGCTCGGGACCGCGGAGGTAGTGGAACTGCCGCCGCCACATCCCGCGAGGAGGCTCAGAGCCAGAAGTGAGAACGTCGGCAAATACAACCGCGCGCTCGCAAAGCCCCCTGTCATCCCAGTACTTCTCTTCATTCGAGGAGCAGCCTAGCCGCCCAGCTTAAAGCTCAGCCAAATCGTCATCCCAAAGCCCCGACAGGAGAATAGCCGACAAATCCGGAATAGAAGGCCCGACTGATCCGGAATAGAGAGCCCGACTATCTCGGAGTAGCTGGCAACCTTCCCATCTGTATGACACGTTGGCAGTCCGAGCTAGCGCTCCCAGGCGGGACAGGCGATTCTGTAGTCACAGAGCCCACATGCGGCAGGCGAGGGGGTCGGCTCGAAGCGCTGCTCCATGATGGCCGCGCCCACCTCCTCGACAACCCGGCCTATCCAGTCGGTGTCCATCTCCGCGCTCGGCACGGGCACCTTCAAATCGTCAAGCACGTAGTAGTAGGAGAGCTTCTCTGCCTCCACCTCCCACGACTCCCGCGCACCCACTGCATACAGCGAGAGCTGCACGTCGTCCTTGAGTTGCTCCACCGTCCGGGGGCGGCCGGTCTTGTAGTCGATCATCTCGTAGTTCCCGTCGGGGAGCTTGTCGACGCGATCGACCCTCCCACGCAGGTGGTGGGGGCCGAGCTTGAAGGAGAACCCCCGCTCGAACCACACCGGCTCCGCCTCGTGGGCCTCCAGGTGCTGGTGGTAGAGCACGAGCGCAGCCCTTGCCTTGCCGTGCAGCTCTCGCTCCTGATCGGTGTCGCCGAAGCCCCCCCGCCGCCAGCACGTCTCGAACAACTCCATCATCTGCCCCACGGTGGAGTGGTCGGAGGCGTGGTAGCGCTCCAACACCTGGTGCACCGCAATCCCGAAGCGCTGATGCAAGGTCTGAGGCGAGGGGATCTTCAGGACTCTCGCGAACTTGTACCGCAGGGGACACGCCCTGTAGGTGTCGATGTCCGACGCCGACAACACCACCCCCTCGCCTCGCCGGGGTAGGAACGCCTGTAGGGAGGGTTCCTCTCTGCGGGCGAAAGCGCTGTTCGCTGAGGCGGTGACGGGCCGGGGGGCGTCCCCGGGCTCGCCGCGCTCGGCCGCCAGCAGAGTTTCGTCGAGTGTGGATGTCTGGAAAATCTCTCGCTGAAGTGGAGTGCAAGCCGCGAGCAACCGCTGGTTGATGTCTGCGAGCGCCTCCTCCAGGCTCTGGCCTGTCGGGCGGTCCTTCAGCGCGGCGAGCTTAACCAACTCCAGGTAGCGCACCACCCCATGGGATATGTCGAGGTCGGTGTCCAACCGGAGCTCTCCCAAACGACCGGCGATGCGAACGGCTCCCCCCAACACCTCCTCTCGCATCAGCTCAACCGTCGCTTCAAGCGTCTGCGCGCGCACCTCCGACAGCGCCTCTCCACCGAGCAACCGCGTCTCAGAGGCCGCCGTCAGCTCGGCCACCAACTCCTGCGGGCTCACCTGTAGGCGTGGGCGCAACGCCTCGAAGGCCTCCGCCGCTTCGCTGTACAACTCCTGGAAGCGGACAATCCGCTCGCGCGCCTCCGGAGGCATCTCTGGCGACTCGATCGCCGGCCCCAACGCTGAGATCATGTCGAGCTTCGCCTTACGCGCCACCTGCACCACCCGTGCGATGTCCACTTGGCGCATCTCGATCGGCGGGCGTCCCAACGCCCGCACCACCGCCGCCGAATCACCCGGGTCGGCCAACAGCCTCACCCATGCGAGTACGTCGCGCGCGGCCGCTCGCTCGAACAGCATGCCCGCCTCTTCCACGCCGCCCACCCCGTCGGCCTGTGGAGCAAAAGCGATCCTTGGCGTTGACACAACCCAAGCATACGAGTGGGTGAGCGCCCGAGGCTCCCCGTACACCCCGACGATGGGCGTACGCTCTCTATATGGACGGCATCGACTGGAGCGTCGCTCAACGGGTCGGCGAGATGCTCGCCGGTGACACTCCCTATGTAAGTGGGGGAGCAAACGGCGTGCAACCTCTCGCCGAGGAGTTCGCCGCCCGCGTGAGCGCCTACACCGGGCTTGCCACCGGCGACAGCTTGCCTGCAATCGAGTCGATCGACCGTCCCCGCTGGATCGAGGCGAACATCGCCACGATGCGCCCCCTGCTGGAACCGCTCACCGACCGTCTCCGCCATGGCTCCGGTCCGCTCGCCCCCGCGATGCGCTCGGTCACGCAGCTGTTGCTCGGCGCGCAGGTGGGCGCGGTCACGGGAATGCTCTCCCAACGAGTGCTCGGCCAGTACGACATAGCGCTACTCGACGCAGAGCGCCCCCCGCGCCTGCTGCTGCTCGCCCCCAACATCGCCCAGGCCGCACGCAACCTGAACCTCGACCGCGACGAGTTCACCGCGTGGGTGGCGATCCACGAGGTCACCCACGCCGTCCAGTTCGGCGGCGCCCCCTGGCTGCGCGACCATCTTGGAGGCATGTTGCGCGAGTTGATCGACGGCATGCAGGTGGGGTTTGCTCGCTCGCTGAGACTTCCCGACGCCTCCGACCTGCGCTCGCTCGCCAACCGCCTCCGCGGCGGCGAGCTGTTGCGCCTCGGTCTCGGCGAGGACCGCTGGGCGCTCGTGGACCGCATGCAAGCCACAATGTCCCTGATCGAGGGCCACGCCGAGCACGTGATGGACGCGGTCGGCGCCGACGTGCTCCCCACACTTGACACCATGCGCTCTGCGATGACCCGTCGCCGCCACACGCGCAGCTGGCCGTGGCGCATCCTCGAGCGGCTGATGGGCCTTGAGATGAAGCTCCGCCAGTACGAGGTGGGCCGCGAGTTCTGCGACGAGGTGGTCGCACAAGCAGGGCCGGGAGCGCTCACGGTCGCATGGGCCTCCGCGGAGATGTTGCCGAGCACAGCTGAGCTACAGAGTCCACGGGAGTGGCTTACCCGCACCCAGCCCTCCGCCTGAGCCGGTCTCGCACGGCTGGGTTGTTTAGAGATGGTCGCCCCGGGTAGCCGAGTACGGGCTGCAATCTACTCGAACGCACGTTCCATCTGTCACAAAGTCCCGTCGATTCATAGCCCGTCTTTACAGGCTGTTCACCCCAACTTGAGATCCAGGTGTAACGATCTACCAAGAGAGGGTTAGGAACATGTGTTCGGTGCTAAGCTCGCATCGACCAGAACAAGTGTGCCCCCATCAAATAGGAGACCCCCTCCACCATGGCAACAGCCCAAACCACACCGGCAAGCGGCGCCAAGACGCGTCGCACGACCGCTCCCAAGAGCGCCCCTCGCGCGAAGAGTGCCGCGAAGCGCACAACCGCCTCGGGCTCAAGCGCCTCCACGAAGCGCTCCACCCAGGCCGTCAAGAACGACACCCTCGGCTCCTACGCCGAGCGCGCTGTGCTGATCCCAGTCGGCGCGGCCCTCATCGCCCGCGAGCGAGTAGTAAGCACAATCGACAGCTACTCCTCGCCATCGAAGGCGAACGCGCAGCTACGCAAGTTCGAGCGACGCGGCAACACAGCCCGCAGCCGCGTCGAGCGTGAGATCCGTAAGACGCGGATACGCGTCGAGCGCGAGGTGCGCCAGACCCGAGGCCGCGTCGAGCGCGAAGTCACCCGCCGTAAGCGCGACGGCGAAGAGCTCGCCAACCGTGTCCAGGAGCGAATTCTCAGTCTCGTCTGAGTCGATTTCCCCCGTCCCGGGCCGGAGAGGCTGGGAACGGGAAGGTCTGCCGGCCTCATAACCCCGCCGGCAGTAGAAGCACCCTCTCCTCCCTCGCCGCCGGGCGGTTCCCCTACCGCCCGGCGGCACTTTTTTCGGGCCCGCCCCAGGTGCGTGGGCGGGCACAGTCCTGATCGACCGCGAGGTTTTGCGAGAATGACGCTGTGACCCATCGAGACGAAGTCCTCAAAGCGCTCGAGGCCGTGATCGACCCCGAGCTGCGCCGCTCGATCGTGGAGCTCGAAATGGTGCGCTCGATCGACATCTCGGAGAACGGAGTTGTAGACGTCACCGTCTCGCTCACCACCGCTGGCTGCCCTATCAAGGGCCACTTCCAGACCTCCGTCGCCCAAGCTGTGGCGGCGCTCGACGGTGTGACCCATGTGAACGTCTACTTCGACGTGCTCTCCGACACCGAGAAGGCCGCCCTCCAGCAGAAGCTCGGCCGCGCCACCCTCCCTGCCGGCGCGCTCGCCCAGGTATCCAACGTGATCTGCGTCGGCTCCGGCAAGGGCGGCGTGGGCAAGTCGACGCTCACCGCGAATCTCGCGGCCGCCCTCACCGCCGACGGCAAGCGCGTAGGCATCCTCGACGCCGACGTATGGGGCTATTCGATCCCCCGCATGTACGGTCTAGGAGCGACACGTCCGCCCGTGTCCCCCCAGCGCAAGATCGTTCCCCTGGAGTCCCATGGCGTGAAGGTCATGTCCATCGGCTTCTTCGTGGAGGAGGACGCCGCGGTCGTGTGGCGCGGACCGATGCTCCACAAGGCCCTCAACCAGTTCCTCCAGGACGTCGAATGGGGCGCGCTTGACTACCTGCTCATCGATCTTCCCCCCGGTACGGGCGACGTGTCGATGACCCTCGCCCAACTGCTCCCCCAGGCCCAGTTCGTGATCGTCACCACCCCGCAAGCCACAGCGCAGAAGGTGGCGCGGCGCTCCGCGGAGATGGCCAACAAGGTCTCGCTTGAGATCTGTGGGGTGATCGAGAACATGTCGGGCTTCACTACCCCCTCAGGCGAGCGCTACCCCATCTTTGGCGAGGGAGGCGGCAAGGACCTCGCCGACGAACTCGACGTACCCCTGCTCGGCAAGGTCCCACTCACAATGCCCCTCCGCGAGCACGCCGACTCGGGCACCCCGCTAGTCATCGAGAACCCCGACGACCCCGCCTCCCAGGCGATCCGCCAAGCCGCCCGCGGCCTGATCGCCATGGCGCCGCTGGAGCTACCCACGCTGCCGGTCTTGGAGGTCACGCCACCGGCACCCCCCGCCAGCCCAAAGCCGGCGGGCATGTCCCTTCCGATGGCCTAACGCCGGCCCCTCCCTATCCTGGTCGGGCCGCGCCAGCGGCCCGCATAGGCAGGGCTATCTCATCCCCCCACCCATCTGGTCGGGCCGCGCCAGCGGCCCGGTAGGCAGGGCTAGGCTACTTGGCGTTGGCGAAGTACTCAGCGTTGATCTGGCTGAACTTCTGCCACTCGTCCGGCAGCTGGTCCTCGGCAAAGCAGGCGTCCACGGGACACGCCTCGACGCAGGCGTCGCAGTCGATGCACTCCTCCGGATCGATGTAGAGCATCTCGGCCGCGTCGTAGCCTTGCTCGTCGGGCGTCGGGTGGATGCAATCCACGGGGCACACCTCGACGCAGGAATTGTCCTTCGTGCCAATGCACGGCTCAGCGATTACGTAGGCCATTCGCTTCCTTCTCGATCGTTTTCGGTTCGACTTGGACGGAGGACGAATAGTAGCGAGGCTGCCTCCCTAATCCTGACACCGCAGCCAATTGGGGCTGGGAGGGCGCACTCCGCTAGCTTTGCACGATGCTCTTGCTCACCGGAGCCACCGGGCTCGTCGGCTCCGCGCTGCTGCGGCGCCTCGTTGCCGAAGAGCAGCCTGTGCGCTGCCTCGTCCGCGACCCACGCCAGCTCGGCCCTCAGCGCGTGCGCGTTCAGATCGCCCTCGGCGACCTCACCGACCCCCCGTCATTTCGCAACGCGATGAGGGGCGTAGACACGGTTGTGCATCTTGCGGGCTCCACCCGCGACCAGCCCCGCGGATCGATCGAGGATCTCACCGCGATGGCCACCTGGAGGATGGTCGACGCCGCGCAGCGGGCCGGAGTCGAGCGCTTCGTCTTCTTCTCCCTGCTTGGCGCCTCAGAGCACCACAAGTCGCGTCTGTTTCGCGCAAAGGCAATCGCCGAGCGCGCGGTGCGAAACGCCGACCTGCGCTCGACCATCATCGCACCCTCGCTCGTCTACGCACCGGACGACCGCTGGCTCAGGCTGATCGAGCGCCTCGCGCGGCTTCCCGTGCTGCCGATCCCTGGTAATGGCCGCGCTGTGTGCCAGCCGATCTGGGCCGAGGACGTCGCCGAATGCACGCTTGCCATCCTGCGCTCGGGCGAGCGGACGACCGCCAGCGAGCGCTACGAGCTCGCCGGGCCAGACACGCTCACCTACAACGAGGTGGCCCGCGCCGTCCTACGCTCGCTCCACCGCGAACGCCCGCTGCTGCACGTCCCCAAGCCGATCTCCTCACGCGCGCTGCATGCGTTTGAGCGTCTCCTACACACCGAGACCCCCCTCACCTGGGACGAGGCCGAGCTGATCCAGGCGAACATGATCTCCAAGCGGGGGATCGCCAACACACATGCTCTGGGGGTAGAACCGGCAGAGATGTGCTCCATACTCAGTTTCCATCGCAGCTCCTGAGTACAATTGTCCTAAGGAAGGTGACGTGGTCTGGGACCACAGACGGCCGATACCCGCGAGTCCGGTTCGCCCCGGATGGAGTTCGATTCTCCCGCCTTCCGCCAATGATTGACTCGACTGGTGGCCATATGCAGGCAGGCGTGAGGTATCAGTGCCGACGGGTCGCTCCCGTCACGCTTCGCGGCCACCGTCGAGCAATCTTGTTATATTGACTGGTGGTATCGGCTGTCTGGGGTAGCTCCCCGTCACCCCGACCCGCCCAAAGGGCGGGTCGAGTTGTTTAAGACACCGGCGCCCGGCGACCCGCCCACGGCGAGGCTGCCTCAACCTGGGAGGCCAGCGCCAGCAGCGCTGCCTCTCCCGCGGGCCGACCGACGATCTGCACGCCGAGCGGCAACCCGTCCTCACCCTGGTAAAGCGGTAGCGAGATCCCCGGTTGCCCGCTCGCGTTGAACACCGGCGTAAAGGGCGTGAACAGGCCCGAACGGGTGAATGTGGACATCGGGTCGGGCGCAGCGGTATCGAGTGTCCCAAGCGGTAGCGGACGCTCGGCGAGCGCGGGTGTGAGCAGCGCGTCGTAGGGCTCAAGGAACTCCACCAACTGGCGCGTGAACGCCTGTAGTTGGATTTCAAGGCCCTTCCCCTGGAGCGCGTTCATGCTCTGCGCCAGCGAGTAGATCGCCCAGCTCATCGGCTCCATGTCATCCGCTGTGGGGTCGTGGCCACCAAGCATTCCGGAGTACACGATCTGGAGCGCCACGTGGATCGAGAACACTGCACCGAACAGCTCAGAGACGCCCGGGATCTGCCACGGCGGATCGATCTCCTCCACCTCGTGGCCGAGCGACCGCAGAAGCTTTGCCGCGTCTGCGACCCCCTGCGCACAAACGGGGTCCACGACAGCGTCCATCACCGGCGGGAGGGTGGTGACAGCTATGCGCAATTTCCCCGGCGCGCGTGCGCCCGCAACCGCGAACGGCTCCGATGGGGCAGCCGCCCAGGTCGCGTCACCGGGCACGTAACCCTCCAACACATCAAGGATCGCAGCCGTGTCAGCGACGTTACGACTCAATACGCCATCGATCCCAAGCGAGGAGTCACCCAATTCTGGCGCCGCCGAGATGCGTCCGCGCGTGGGCTTGAGGCCGACCAGGCCGCAGCAGGCGGCGGGAATGCGGATCGAGCCGCCCCCGTCGTTGCCGTGCGCCACGGGCACCATGCCTGAGGCCACCGCCGCAGCCGCACCACCAGAGGAGCCTCCAGGGGTCCGGTCGAGGTCCCACGGGTTGTGGGTGGGGCCGAACAGCCGCGCCTCGCTCGTCGGCAGGATGCCGTACTCCGGCAGTGTGGTGGTCCCCACGATCACGAACCCCGCCTCCTTGAAGCGGCGCACCACGTTGTGGTCGTAGTCAGCCACGTGATCCCCCATCAAGGAGCACCCGATCGTGAACTTCAACCCGCTCACCGGCCGGTTGTTCTTGATCGCGATCGGCACCCCCGCGAACGGCCGCTCGTCGCCGGGCTTGATCTCATCCGCTGTGGCGAGCGCCCGCTCACCGTCGATCTCCACGAACGCGTTCAGCTTCGGATTGAGCTCCTCGATACGCGCGAGCGAGGTCTCCACGAGCTCACGCGAGGAGATCTCCCCGGAGCGCACCATCGAGGCGAGCTCGGTCGCGGGGCGGAACATCAGGTCACTGTCGGTCACGGCGCTCCTCCTCGTTGGTCTGCAGCGGAGCCTACCGGGGAGAATCGTGCGAGGATATGACCCTGCCCACAAGGCAGCCGGGTCGATTTCGGTGCAATCCAGCGGGATCGGCTCTCAACCGGTCATCCTAAGCCTGAAAGCGAGCGCCCATGAGTGAGGTCACGACACAGTCGCCTCCGGTCTCCCCTGCATCCAATGAAGTCCAGTCCGGTCTCGAGGGCGTGGTCGCCTTCGCCACTGAGATCGCCGAGCCCGACAGGGCCGGCGGATCGCTGCGCTACCGCGGCGTCAACATCGAGGACCTGGTTGGTACGGTCCCCTACGAGCAGGTATGGGGCCTACTGGTAGACGGCCACTTTAAGCCCGGCCTTCCCCCCGCCGAACCGCACGTGCTCACGGTCCGCTCGGGCGACCACCGCGTGGACGTACAGTCGGCGCTTGCGATGCTCGCCCCCGAGTGGGGCTTTAACGCGTTGATCGACATCTCAGACGAGCAGGCCCGCGACAACCTCGCGAGGGCATCCGTCATGGCGCTCTCGTTCGTTGCGCAATCCGCCCGCGACGCGGGCCAACCGCCGGTCCCCCAAACCGAGGTCGACAAGGGCAGCTCCATCCCCGAGCGCTTCCTGATCCGCTGGCGCGGAGAGGTCAACCCCGACCACGCCAAGGCCATCGACGCCTACTGGATCTCCGCGGCGGAGCACGGGATGAACGCCTCCACGTTCACCGCCCGCGTGGTGGCCTCCACCGGCGCCGACTGCGCCGCCGCCCTCTCAGCAGCCGTGGGTGCCCTTTCGGGTCCGCTCCACGGCGGAGCGCCCTCGCGCGTGCTGAAGATGCTCGACGAAGTCGAACGCACCGGCGACGCCGACGCGTGGGTGAAGGACGCGCTTGACCGTGGCGAGCGGCTGATGGGCTTCGGCCACCGGGTCTACCGCGCGGAAGATCCCCGCGCGCGCGTTCTGCGGCGCACCTGCAACGAACTCGGCTCCCCCCGCTTCCAGGCCGCCGAGGCGCTGGAGAAAGCAGCACTCGCGGAGCTCACCGCGCGCAAGCCCGACCGAGTGCTCGCCACCAACGTCGAGTTCTGGTCGGCGGTCATCCTCGACCTCGCCGAAGTGCCCGCAGACCTGTTCACGCCAATGTTCACCTGTGCTCGGGTGGCCGGCTGGTCGGCGCACATCCTCGAGCAAAAGCGCGAGGCCAAGCTCATCCGCCCGACGGCCAAGTACGTAGGCCACGGCCCACGGCCTGTGTCGGCGGTGGAATAAAAAACCGAGGGCCCAGCATCCTGCCGGGCCCTCGCACTTCCTATCGACCAAATACGCGCGCCGCTGTAGCGCGGCGCGGTGATCTGGCTACATCATGCCGCTCATGTCGGGCATACCGCCGCCCGGCATACCGCCGCCTTCCTTATCCGGCACCTCAGCCACGATGGCCTCGGTGGTGAGGATGTTCTTGGCGATCGACGCCGCGTTCTGGAGCGCCGAGCGCGTCACCATCGCCGGGTCGATGACCCCGGCGGCCACGAGATCCACGATCTCGTTGGTGGCGGCGTTGAGGCCTTCGCCGGCCTTTGCCTTGCGCACGTCGTTCACCACAACGGAGCCCTCAAGACCCGCGTTCTCGGCGATCTGACGCAGCGGCTCCTCAAGCGCACGCAACACGATGCGAGCACCCGTGGCGGAGTCGTCCTCCAACCCGTCGAGCGAAACCGACGCGGAGGCCTGCAGCAGCGCGACGCCACCTCCGGGCACGATGCCCTCCTCGAGCGCCGCCCGAGTCGCCTGTAGCGCGTCCTCGACGCGGTGCTTCTTCTCCTTCATCTCCGTCTCGGTCGCGGCGCCAACCTTCACGACCGCCACGCCACCGGAGAGCTTTGCCAAGCGCTCCTGCAACTTCTCGCGGTCGAAGTCCGAGTCGGTGTTCTCGATCTCGGCCTTGATCTGGTTGATGCGGCCCTTGATGGCATCCGCGTCGCCTGCGCCGTCAACGATGGTGGTGTTGTCCTTGCCCACCACCACACGACGAGCGTGCCCGAGCTGAGACACCTGGGTGTTCTCGAGCTTGAGACCCATCTCCTCGGTGATGACCTCTGCTTTGGTGAGAATCGCGATGTCCTCCAACATGCGCTTGCGGCGGTCGCCGAAGCCCGGCGCCTTAACCGCAACACCCGTGAAGGTGCCACGCAGCTTGTTCACCACGAGCGTGGCGAGCGACTCGCCCTCCACGTCCTCGGCGATGATCAAGAGCGGCTTGCCGCTCTGGATGACCTGCTCCAGCACCGGCAACACGTCGCGGACGGAGCCGATCTTCTGGTTGGCGATCAGGATGTAGGGGTCCTCAAGGGTGGCCTCCATCCGGTCCTGGTCGGTCACCATGTAGGGCGAGATGTAACCCTTGTCGAACTGCATCCCCTCTGTGAACTCGAGGTCCATGCCGAACGTTTGGCCCTCCTCGACGTTCACAACGCCGTCCTTGCCCACCTTCTCGATGGCGTCGGCGATCACGTCGCCGATCTCATCGTCACCGGCGGAGATCGTCGCCACGCGGGCGATCTGGTCCTTGCCGGAGACCTCCTTGGACTGCGAGGCGATGTTTGCGACAACCTGGTCCACAGCCTTCTCGATACCGCGCTTGAGCGCCAGCGGGTTCGCGCCGGCCGCGACGTTCTTCAGACCCTGGCGAACGATCGCCTGGGCGAGCACGGTTGCCGTGGTGGTGCCGTCACCGGCGACGTCGTTAGTGGCGGTGGCCACCTCACGCACCAGCTGAGCGCCCTGATTCTCAAAGACGTCCTCCACCTCGATCTCGCGGGCGATGGTGACACCGTCGTTGGTGATGGTGGGGGCGCCGAACTTCTTGTCGAGCACCACATAGCGGCCCTTGGGGCCGAGCGTGACCTTCACGGCGTTGGCGACAGCGTCAACACCGGCCTCCAGAGACTTGCGCGCCTCGGAGCTGTACTTGAGTTCCTTGTGAGCCATATTCCTCAGATCTCCTTATGCGACCTTGGCGAGGACATCAGACTCGCGTAGCACGAGCAGATCCTCCCCGTCGACCTTGATCTCGGTGCCGCCGTACTTGCTGTAGAGGACCTCATCGCCCTCCGCCACGTCGAGCGGGACACGTTTGCCGTCGTCGTCGAGCTTGCCGTCGCCGACAGCCAGGACCTTGCCCTTTTGCGGCTTCTCCTTGGCGGTGTCGGGCAGGACGAGACCGCTTGCTGTGGTCTCCTCCTCTTCGATGGCCCGCACGATCAGACGATCGCCCAGGGGCTTGAGTTTCATGCGTGAAAACCTCCGTTTAGAGATGTGCTTCGGACGGACGGCCGCAGGGGTAACGCCGTCCGGATTGGCACTCTCTCCTAAAGAGTGCCAACGATGTGCTCAATATATAGAAGATCCGCGTACGACGCGCCTCAACGCCGCGAAGAGTCTCAGGAGACGACGCCCACCGAGGTTTGGCCGGCGACGAGCCGTTCGACCTCGATACCTCTGTCGGTGAGTGTCCACGCATTGGGGGCCCCACGCACCTGTCCCGCGCCCGCGTTCTCGATCAAACCGAGACGCTCTAGGCGACTCAACAACTTCGATATCTGCCCCTGATCGTCGATCCCCGCGGCGGCGCCCACCTCGCGGTTCGACCTCCCGGGGGACTCGGCGATCGCCAACAGCACCCTCACAGTGCGGTAGGTGAGGCGCATCTGCAGATCGCGCAAAGGATCCCTGCTGGCGGCGCGCTCGCGTGGTCTACGTGGCGGTGGGGGAGCCGCGTTCTCCTTCTGGGCTGCCGCTGGACCGAGATAAGGCAGCACCACCATCCCCATGAGCGGACCCGTGAGCTCGCGCAACGGCTCACCGTTCTCGGCGAGGAGACGAGTATGAAGTACGGACAACACACCCCCCACCACACCCTCGGCGGTGAGCGGAGGCAGCGCCCTCGCGGCCTTTGCCTCCTTGCGCCCGTCGTCAACGGCTGCCGTGACCGTGTCTATGACACGCATGCGACGTTCATGCACCTTGCGCCCCGCGCCGAGCGTCTCCACGATGCAGAGGCGACCCATCGCCGGCTCGTCTTCAAGGAATTCCAGCAACCCCACGAGCGCCGCCCTGATCCTCACCCTCCACCGCGCCGATGGATCGTAGGCGCCAAGCACATACTCTGAGGCCTGCGCAACGGATTGGTCGAGAGCCGCCAGGAAGCAGTCCTCGAAATCCTCGAACACTTCGTAGAACGTCCGCCGCGACACTCCGGAGCGTGCCACCACATGAGCGACCGTGGCGTTCGCGCGCGTACGCTCGGACACCACGTCGATCATGGCGGCAATCATCCGTGCCCGCTGAATCTCGCCTACGTGGCCGCGCCCACCTGCTTGCCCCCCGTCCTGGGAAGCCTCCCTGGGGACGCGCCCATCGCGCCGCCCAACCGGCTCGGCTGGCTGCTTGCGACCGCGGGTTTCTCGCATCGTTGACATCATCGTAAGGCTGAAGAGTCAGAACCCCCACACAAATGTCGCCTGCCACGGGGGAGCGACCGACGACATCCATGTGGGGGGGCCAAAAGGCCAGCATGAATACTCCGCCTACCGCGATCCTTTTTCACCCCCTGTTTCCCATTTGGGGATGCAGGATCAGGAAACTACTGGCCACACATACCTCAAGCCCTGCCTTCTACGCAAGAAGGATTGGCGCTTTTAGTTCTGCGCGCCGCCGAATCCCTTCATCGCTTCGGTCATCGCCGTGGGCTTGTCGAGGATCTGCGAGAAGCGAACGACCGTGACCGTGTCCTGCATCGACACCTCACGACCGTAGATCTGTTCCAGGAAGCTCACCAGCTCTTCGTGGCGACGGAACTCGGGGTTGTCGTGCTTGATGTCGCGGGGAGAGAGCTCCGCCACCTTCATCACCTCGACCTGGTCGATGACGGCTTCGAAGATGCGCTCGCGTGGGGAGTACTGATAGCCGATCGTCACAAGCACTGCCTGGTTCTTGCGGTACTTGCTTGACTTGTCGCCCAGCCGGATCGTTGCGGTCTTGCGACCCTTCTTGAGCTCGTCGGCGAAGATCGTGGAGTAGAAGTTGAGTACCTGCACGACCCGGCAGGCTATCGGTCTTGGTCTCCGATGGCGAGCGCGCGCGCCACCATGTCGCGCTCGCCCTGGTAAGTCAAGGCCTCCTGCGCTTCGGAAAGCCTGACCCAACGGGCTTCCAACACCTCGTCGTCATGATCCTCCAGATCGCCGCTCACGTAGCGAAAGAGAAAGAAGTGGACGCTCTTTGAGATCCGGCGCCGGTCGCGCATATACCAGTAGCGAACCTCTCCCAACTCGCCCACCAGCTCACCCGTGACACCCGTCTCCTCGCGCACCTCGCGCGCGGCGGCCTGGGCGGCCGTCTCCCCCTCGTCGAGATGGCCCTTCGGCAGCGCGAGTACAACCGACCCGTCGGCGGCGCGCCGGGCAGGGACGATCGCGAGCACCTGGTTCTCGTGAACCACCACACCCCCTGCTGAGACCTCGCGGGTGTGATCGGTCCGTGCCTTCTCGCCACCACGTGCACGAGACTCATTTTTCTTGGAAGACATACCCGCGGACGCCCTAGAAGACATACCCGTCGAGGGCGGCGGGATCGTGGACCACCAAGCGCCCACGCCCTTGGGAGATGACCCCCGCCCGCTCAAGCACCGCCAGGAAGCGCGAAGCCGACTCACGTGAGGAGCCCGCCAGCTTCGCGAGGTCGGCTTGGGTCGCGCTGACGTTGACCTCACTCGACGGGGCGCCGGCGGCCACAGCTTGGGCGACAAGTTCGCGCAGCACAACAGCGACACGGGATTGGACAGTTTGAAATGACTGTTTCGCAAGCCGGTCGTTGGTTTCGCGCAGCCTCCGCCCAAGCGCCACCACGAGCCGGATGGAGATTTCGGGGTGCTCCACCATAAGGCGGCGCATGTCCCCTCCCAGGACCGCCACCACATCGGTGGCCTGGACGGCCTCGACCGTCGCCGAGCGCAACTCGTCCTCAAACATGGCCAACTCGCCGAAGATGTCACCCGGCCCAAATGTGGCGAGCGTGATCGTGCGACCGTCCACATGCTCGCGCACCGCACGTGCGCGACCTGAACGCACGATGTAGCAGGTATCGCTTGCGTCACCCTCACGGAAGACGATCTGGCCTGGCTCAAAAGACCGCGGCACCGCGAGCCGGCTCACACGCTCGAAGATCTTCGTGCTCAAGCGTCGAGAACACTGGCACGCGCCCCAACAGCTCGACGATCTCCGTGTCCTTCACCGCCACCATCCACTGGAGATATCACAGCGGCGGCTTTACACCGAACCAGGACGCCCAAATGGTCGGATCTATGCCGCCACGGCGCTATCTTCACATCATGGATCCCTTCAGGTCGATCGCCCCGATTCTGCTCGTTGCGGCGATCGCGCCCGCGGCGGCGCATTCACTGCTGCACTCGCGCGAACTGTGGGCGACCGTGGACGTATGCAACCCGACGGACCAGCCCAACACGATCGGTATCCGTGGGTCGATGCCGGGAGACGGACACTCGAAGGACACGATGTACATGCGGGTAAGGGTCCAGTACCTTGATCCCACCACCAAGAAGTGGCTGTACATGAGTAAAGGCGGCGACTCCGGGCTTTTGAAGCTTGGCTCGGCCTCAGTCGCGCGACAGGGAGGGTTCAGCGTCGAACTGGCCCCAGTGGCGGGCGGCTCGGGGTTTACTTTGCGTGGCTACGTCACGTTCCAGTGGCGCAGAGGTCACACCGTCATCGAGACCGCCACACGGATTACAGCGGCGGGACACAAGAGCCAGGCAAGCGCCGACCCCCCGGGTTACAGCGCCGCCACCTGCAAACTCAAGTAGACGCTAAAACAGCCGTGGGTCGTTGGTAATGATGCCGCTCACCCCAAGCTCCGTGAGCTTGGCGATACGGGACGCGTCGTCGACCGTCCACACGTAGAGCTCCCCTCCGGCCCCCGCTACGGAGCGCACGAGCGCAGGCGTCACCACCCGCCAGTGCGCCATGATCGCATCCACCTCTCCACTCTCAAGCGCCGCGCGCGCGCGGCGAGGAAGCGTCGCGCGATATCCGGTCAGTATCGCGAGCGCCGGGATCGCCGTAAGCAAGTCGGTCGTATAGTCGCGCCGCACGCGTGGCACCGACAACCCGAGCCGCAACGTCGGCTCTGCCTCACGCACGCGGGCGAGCGCTGAGGGATACATGCCGCTCACGAGCGTCCTCTCGACGAGCCCGGCCGCACGCAGGGCGTCTACCACCTGTAGCTCGTAGCCGGGAAGCTTCACGTCGAGGTCGATCTCGACATGAGCGAACTCCTCCCCCGCGAGATGCTCCAACGCTTGGTCGAGCGTAAGCGGGGTGCGCGAGCGTATGTCCTCGTAGTCGTGCGCCACGAGCAGCCGACCGCTTCCATCCACTTTCTCGCTGAGCACGTCGAACTCGATCATGTCCACATCGTGGGCGAGCGCCGCGTCGAAGCTCGCGAGGGTGTTGCCCTGGGCTAGATGCGCCGCGCCCTTGTGTCCCACCCGTCGGGGGCGCGTACCGACGCGGATGGCCTCGTCCGTAGCCATTACCAACGAGGATAGACGCGCTCTGTGGTGACTCAGGAGGTGGCGAGCTGCTTGCGCTTGGATCCCGCCGCCTCGATCGCCTCGACCGCCGCGCGTGGGCCTATGTAGGGCGCAAGGATCAGGAAGCTCAGGTGATCGACAAGACAGGGCAGGTAGCGCAGACGGTCGTGTGGGGCGTAGCTTGAGAGGATCGCCCACACGGCGCCCATAATCGCCTCGGCTGCCACCGCGGGGGCGCGCTGGGGCTCGGGGATTCGCTTGGTCATCACGTTGATGAACCCGTCCATCAAGCCACTAACCCGCTCCACCATGCCCTCGCCCGCGTCGAACAGATCGATGAAGGACAGCTTTACAAGACCTGGATGGGCGGCGCAATATCCGATCAGCGCCTCCACCCCTTTGTGTACCGCCTCAGGCCAGTTCTCATCGTTGCGGGTAGCCCTTAGCACGGCGTCGTGGGCTTCGGCGGCGAACTCGTCCACCACCGCGAGCAAACACTCCTGCTTGTTTGGGAACTCACGGTGGAAAGCTTCGGTGGACACAGCCGCGGCCCGCGCGATCTCGGCGTCTGTGATGTTCGGGTAGCCCTCTTCGAGGGCGAGCTGCACCATCGCGTCCATCACAGCCGAGCGGCGGTCTTCGCGCGTGAGGAACCGCGCCCGTTTGACCACCAGCCGCGAGGGTCGGGCCGACCCGAGCGTACGCAGCCTCGTGATGGCCGAGGAGCGGTAGGAGCTGACCCAATCGAGCAGTTCGTCGGTGAGCCCCGCAAGCTCCGCCTCGCGTTTTTCGCGTAGGCGTCGGATCACCACGAAACGCACACCTCCCACGATCGCGCGCGGGGCGAGCGGGGGTAGCGCTATGCCGTCGGGGGTCAACGCGAACCCGGTGGCCACCACGCGCTCGAACGCTGTGGTGGTGTGCTGCAACCGTTCGTGACCGCGCGGCCCGATGCCGAGCGACTCGACCAGGACGAGGTAGGCGCCGCGCGGGTCCGATGCGATCCCCTCAAGGAACAGCTGGCAGGCAGCGTAGAGGCGGTTCGCCCAGCCTCGCTCTGAAAGCCAGGCCTTGAGTACCCGCTTGCGTGAAGCAGCCACGAGCGCGTCATATGTCGCAAGGAAGCAGTCTTCCTTGTTGGAGAACTGCTCGTAGAAGGCGCGTCGTGACACACCCGCGAGCGCGATCACGTGGGCGACGCTCGTCGCGGCATATCCGCGCTGGTACACCGACTCCACCATGCCGCCGTACAGGCGGGCGCGCTGATGACGCGCCACCGCCTCTCTGCCGAGACCATGCGGCCCGTGCGGGAGACGCTTGTACAGCGGGGTCAGGCCCTGATATGCGCCGACGGAACCGTCGTCGAGCTCGAACCCCGTGTCTCCATCGCCCGAATATTCGGTCTCCAGGCAGCCCTCCGGGAGCGATTCCTCAGACGGGGACGCCAACCTACGCTCCCCACCTGTTCCACTCATCCCCATTGTTCGCCACGATAATTCAGCACTGAACTATTGGCAAGGCTTGAATCGACCAATCGGGACGATTGTTTCTCACTTGTGCGGGCGCAAGCGTCCACCGAGCGTCCAAGGCTCCTCCACGACATCACATGCACGGTAATCCCCATCTGCCCATTCGACCCCATCGTTGTTCTCCATCATCGATCTTATTCGAGATGCTGGAGCGATTCAAGCTCGCAGCGTAAGCTTTCTTGGTCCTTGACGAAAGCCCAGCTCTACCAGCAACGGCTCAAGCACAGAGCCGATCGAGGGTTCCCCGTCTACCCGCTCAAGCGCCACCGTATGCACCTCCCCCGCCCGCACGGCGTCGGCAAGGGTCCGCAGCGCGACGATCGGTGAGCCATCCGCGAGCGTCACCAGTCCGCGCCCGCCCCGCTCGAGATAGAGCGCCGGGGCCGCGTCGACGAACACCACGTATGAGCCCGCCACGCGTGCGGGGCGACGCGCCTGACCCTCTCGCCGCGGCCACGGGAGCGTCGCGCCATACGGCTGTGCGGGGTCTACTGTCGCCAACACGGCGGCAGATCCCTTCATGTCGGAGCGTGCGCGTAGTCGCTCAACCGCTCCGGGGAGCGCGAACTGCGCGCCGCCAAGGCCCTCCACGAAATAGCCCCGCCGGCACACCCCAAGAGTCTCCAGTTCACAGAGAGCGCCGTAGACGGCTGAGAAGCCACCGGCGATTCCCTCCGCCAGCACCTGCTCTCGCGTAAGCACCCCGTAGCGCTCAAGCAAGAGCTCCGCGAGCGCGCGACGGCGCAGGCGCGGGTCCTCATCCGGGCCGGCGACTGCCGCGGAGCTGTCCACGTCACCGAAAAGCGGTGCTGTCGCCGACCAGCGTCCCTGCACCTGCGCGCTTGCCCCCAACCTTCCCCCCCGAAGCGAAGGCCCACCGAAGCGCCTCGCGCCGTGTGATCCGGCGCCCCGCATACGCCCGGGCGATGAGAGGTGTTGAGCGGCAAGCGTGAGGCGGGGGGCGCGCAGCGGCGCCCAAGCGTCGTTGGTGACCTCCCCCGCCCACACCAGA
The DNA here is from genome assembly GCA_963695305.1 of uncultured Solirubrobacterales bacterium. GTDB lineage: Bacteria > Actinomycetota > Thermoleophilia > Solirubrobacterales > Solirubrobacteraceae > Palsa-744. The sequence goes on from OY968774.1 coordinate 235,175, forward strand.
TCCCACAGCGCGTGCGTCAACGACGGTGCCGGCAGGTCAAGCTCGGCGAGCAGATCGCTGAAGAAGCACGGAGCTGTCGCCAGGCGTTCGCGCAACAAGACGTGCTCACGCTCCCCCGGTGGATCCCCACGCGTGTAGGCTGGAGGCCCCAACAGCGCGGTGTCCTCACGGAAGTAGAGCGCCACGCGGCCCGAGTCCCGGCCGAGCGAGCCAGCGCCAACCCACACCACCTCTCCGCTCGCGCACAGAGCGTCGAGCCACGCCTGCGAGTAGGAGCCTGTGCGGGCCGGCAACACGTCGCGCTCCCACACCGCCACAGGCAGCGCCAACCCTTGCAGCGGCACGAGCACCTCGCGCAACCGCTCAACCCCATCGCGCCGCCCGGAGCCCGCTCGCCAACGACCAACCCCTTGCCAGGAGGGCATGAACGCGGTGAGTGCCCGCTCGTCCACCGGCTCGATCTCCTTGCGTAGCGACGCAAGCGTTGCGCGGCGTAGGCGCCGCAAGACCTCGATGTCACACCATTCGCGGTCGGTGCCGCCCGGGCGCAGTTCCCCCTGGGCAAGCTTGCCTGCGCGCTCAAGCTCACGCAAGACCGATGACACGTCCACGCCGTAGCGTTCGTGTAGCTCCGCCGTGGTAAATGGACCGTGGGTCAACGCCCATCGCGCGATGAGCCTTGCGAGCGCATCGGGCACGTCGGCAAGAAACACCTCCGCCAAGCCTCCCGGCGACGGGACACCCAGAGCGTCGCGATAGAGCCCCGCGTCGTCGCTCGCGATCAGGCGCTCCTCGCCGGCGATGCGCACGCGCACCGCCCGTCGCTCGCGCTCAAGCGTGGCGAGCAACACATCACCATCCACGCCTTCGAGCACGCGCTCGCGGAGCTCCTCGGGGCGTAGGTCGCCCAGCGCCCGCAACACGTCACAAAGCGCGTCCGCGCTCGTCGCCTGGGTGCGCTCGGAGCGATACTGGAGATCGTCCTCGACTTGCGCGAGCGCACCCGGGTCGATCAGTTCGCGCAACTCCTCCTGCCCAAGCAGCTCACGCAACAGCTCCCGGTCGAGCGAGAGAGCCGCCGCGCGGCGCTCCGCGCTCGGGGTGTCCCCCTCGTACATGTACGTCGCCACGTAGTCGAACAGCAGCGACCCCGCGAACGGGGAGGCGCTCTGTGTCTCCACCTCCACCAACGACAGCTCACGCGTGGCGATCCCACGCAGCAGCTCTCGCAGGCCCGGCAGGTCGAGCACGTCCTGCAAGCACTCGCGATATGTCTCAAGCACGATCGGGAAATCGGGATACCGGCGAGCCACCTCGAGCAACCCCTGCGCCTTCAAACGCTGCTGCCACAAAGGCGTGCGCCGTCCCGGGTAAGCACGGGGGATCAACAGCGCTCGTCCCGCGTTCTCGCGGAAACGCGCCCCGAACAGAGCCGAGCCGCCGAGCTCGGCGACGATCGTCGCCTCCACCTCTTCGGGGTCGATAGCCACCAGATCTGCATAAGAGGCCACTCCCGTGGCGCCTGAGGATTGCACTCCACCCGCCGCCAACTCGGAGCCGCTTTCATCCCCAACGCCTTCGTCGAAGTCCACATCGGGCAACCTCACGACGATCCCATCGTCAGACCACAACGCCTCGCCGTCTATCCCGTAGCGCTCGCGGATGCGCGCGGAGATCGCAAGCCCCCAAGCGGCATGCACCCGCCCCCCGTATGGGGAGAGCACACACAGTCGCCAATCGCCGATCTCGTCGCGAAAGCGCTCCAACACGATCGTGCGATCGCTGGGGAGCACCTGCGTCGCCCGCAGCTGCTCACGCAGGTACTCAAGGAGGTTGCGCGCCGAGCGCTCGTCAAGGTCGTAATCGCGCACGAGCAGCTCCTCGTCCTGATCCACCGCCCAACGCGAGAACTCCCCAATCGCCGCCCCCAACTCCTTTGGGCGACCCACCCCATCGCCCTTCCAGAACGGCACAGTCCCCGGCACACCTGGAGCGGGGGACACGATCACGCGGTCTCGCCCAATTTCCTCGATCCGCCAAGAGGAGGCCCCAAGCAGAAACACCTGGCCCGGGCGGGCCTCGTAAACCATCTCCTCGTCGAGCTCCCCCACGCGTCTGCCGTCCGGAAGGCACACTGCGTACAAACCACGGTCGGGGATCGTGCCGGCGTTGGCAATCGCAAGCTGTCGGGCGCCCTTACGGGCGCGGATCGTTCCCCCCACGCGATCCCACACGATGCGGGCCCGCAGCTCCCCGAACTCGCTGGAGGGGTAGCGCCCGTCGAGCATGTCGAGCACGTTCTCAAACAATGATCTCGGCAGCTCACCGTAGGAGTGGGTGCGGGTAACGAGCGCATACAGGTCCTCCACCGCCACGCTCCCGTCGTAGCCGGACTCAGACGACCGCACCGCCGAGACCACGTCGCCGATCACCGCCCCGTCCTCGGCCGACGCGGCAATCGCCACGATCTGCTGCGCGAGCACGTCAAGCGCATTGCGTGGCACCACCGTCGCCTCGATCTTCCCCTCCCGCATGCGCTTGCACACGACCGCACACTCGAGCAGATCGCCGCGGAACTTGGGAAAGATGCGCCCCTTGCTCACGTCCCCCACGCCGTGGCCCGCCCTCCCGATGCGCTGCAACCCGCGCGCCACCGACTTTGGCGACTCCACCTGCAGCACGAGATCCACCGCACCCATGTCGATCCCAAGCTCAAGCGAGGAGGTCGCCACAAGGCACGGCAGTTCTCCCGCCTTCAGCTGCTCCTCGACGACCGTGCGCTCCTCCCGCGAGAGCGAGCCGTGGTGGGCCCGCGCTATCTCGCGCGGCGCCGCCCGCTCCTTAATCCCACCGGGCACGCTGCCCGTATCCAAATCCTCCTCCTCCGCCGCGGCCATCTCGTTCAGCCGCAGCGCCACCCGCTCGGCCGAGCGCCTGTTGTTCACGAACACGATCGTCGAGCGGTGCTCGCGCACCAACCGCAACAGCTCCGGGTAGATCGCCGGCCAGATCGAGTTGTGCCGGCCGCCTCCGGGCACGGGCTCCAGCGGATCGGCCGCGGACGAGCCGGGTTCGGCCATCGACTCCACGGGCACGTGGATCTTCAGGTCAAGCGGCTTGCGTACACCAGCGTCGAGGATCCTCACGGACCGCTTCGGCCCGACGAGGAAGCGACCCACCTCCTCAAGCGGATTCTGCGTCGCTGACAAACCCACCCGTTGCACGTCCCTCCCGGTGCCCATCCGCGCCTGCTCGTCGAGTCGCTCCAAGGTCAACGCCAGGTGCGCTCCCCGCTTGACTGACGCCACTGCGTGGATCTCATCCACGATCACTGTCTCGACCAAGCTCAGCATCGCCCGCGCACGCGAGGAGAGGATCAGGTAGAGCGACTCGGGGGTCGTGATGAGGATGTCAGGCGGTTTGCGCGCCATCGCTGCCCGCTCCGCTTGTGAGGTGTCGCCCGTCCTGATCGCCACACTCACGCTCGTCCCGATCCCCCGCAGCGGCGCCCTCAGGTTGCGCTCGATGTCATACGACAGCGCCTTCAACGGGGACACGTATACGACACGCACCCCACCTCCCTCGCGCGCCCCGTGCGCCGCGTCGCTGGACTCGCCCTCGCTCGCCTCCGCGTTCAGCCGGTCAAGCGCCCACAGGAACGCCGCAAGCGTCTTCCCAGAACCGGTAGGCGCCGAGAGCAACACGTGCTCGCCGCTTGCGATCGCCGGCCACGCCTGCGCCTGCGCGGTCGTGGGCTGCGCGAACGAGGCTTCAAACCACGCGCGCGTCCTTGGGCTAAACGCCGACAGCGGATCGTGAGCCGAGGAAGCCACCAAGCCCGAGGCTACCGCGCCACGCCGACCCGGGCGGACCTGAGCTCACGTCGCCCCGCCCGCCGCCGACAGAGGTCTGAGAAGGGACGACCGGCGCGCGACCAGCCTCAGCGCGCAGCGCACGCGAAGGCCGCAAGCGCCGCGTCCACGATCGTCTCGTCCATAGCGGTCGACACACTCGTCAAGCCATCCGCGGCAATCAGCACCCCCTGCTCGTAGAGCCGCCGCCACAACGCCTTGAGGTCATCGGCGTGCAGCTTGCACAGTGAACCCGCGCCGCTCACCTCATAACCCTGTGCTGTCAAACCCGCACGTAGCCGCTCACCGAGCGCCCCTATGCGCTCGATCTGGGCGGGCCCGAATGCATTCAGGGCCACCAAGCCCGCCCTCATCGACACGGGGTTGGCGGCGAACGTACCCGCCAACGCCACCGCGTCGGGTCGAGTTGGGTCGAACACGTCCATCCACTCCGCTCGCCCGCCAAGCGCTCCCACGGGCAGACCCCCGCCGATTAGCTTCCCGAGCGTGACGATGTCTCCCTCGATCCCGTACAGCTCCTGCATCCCTCCTACCGCCATGCGAAACGTGATCACCTCGTCCACGATCAACGCGATCCCCCGCCTGCGTGTCTCATCACGCGCGAGCCTCGCAAACTCCGCCTCGACTGGGCGCAACCCCGCGCGGTTGGGCATCAGGTCGAGCAGCACGCATGCGATCTCCCCCTCGTGCTTGGCGAGCGCTTGCACGAGACCCTCGCCGTCACCCAACGGCAGCGTGAGCACCTCGCGACGCACACCCTCCGGCACACCCCCCGCGCCCGGCTGTGCGAGCGCGTCCCAACCGCCGTGGTAGCAGTCGGCGAAGCGCACCACCATGTCGCGACCGCTTGCCGCGCGAGCCGCCCTCACCGCTGCCATCACGGCTTCGCTGCCCGAACTGGTGAAGCGCCACCGCTCAGCCCACCCAATCCGCCCCGCCAAGCACTCCGCAAACTCAACCTCGGCGGCTGTGGGCAAGCCGAAGGCCGAGCCCAATTGAAACGCCTCGCCCGCAGCCGCCACCACCGGTGCGAACGCGTTGCCGTGCACGAGCGCCGAGTAGTCGCCGTGCAGGTCGATCAGCTCACGTCCCTCCACGTCGATCACCCTCCACCCCTCGCCACGCATGGCGTAATGAGGGGAACCCGCCGAGGAGAGCGTCGTGCGCGAGCTTCCACCGGGGAAGCGCCTACGCGCGCGTTCGTAGAGCGCTCGTGCGGGGTCTGGGTCTGGGGTTTGGTGGTCGCTCACAACGAGAGGTAAGCGTGGCGGATCCGCTCGTCGGAAAGCAGCGCGGTCGGGTCTCCCTCCGCGCGCACCACACCCCGGTCGATCACATACGCCCTGCTCGCCAGCTCTCCCACGAGCCCAAGGTGCTGCTCGGCAAGCACCATCGTCAAGCCCGCCTGCTTGATACGTAGGAGTTGCTCGGTGAGCGTCTCCACCACGCGTGGCGCCAACCCCTCCGTGGGCTCGTCCAGTAGCAGAATCCCGGGATTTGAGATCAACGCCCGCGCGATCGACAACACCTGCTGCTCGCCCCCGCTCAGCCACGCCCCCTTTGACTTCCTCACACCAGCGAGCAGCGGGAACACGTCGAACAGCTCCTCCATCGTCCAATGGTGGGCATGTACCGACCGCGCGGCGGTCGCGCTCATGCCGGTGCGCAGGTTCTCCTCAACTGTGAGCTCCCCAAATACGCGCCTGCCTTGCGGCACGAGCGCCACACCCAAGCGCGCGATCTTGTGCGGCGAGAGGCCTACGGTCTCGCGGTCCTCCACCTTTACCGAACCCTTGCGTGCCCCCAACACGCCCATCACGCACTGCAGGGTGGTCGTCTTGCCCGCCCCATTGCGACCGATCAGCGCCACCGTCTCGCCATCCTCCACATGCAAGTCCACACCAAACAAGACCTGACTTGAGCCGTAGTGGGCGTCAAGCGCTTTGACCGACAGCCTCACGCCCCCCTCCCCGGGTGACGGCCGAGGTAGACCTCCTGCACGAGCGGGTCCACTCTCACCGACTCGGGCGACCCGTCCGCGATCAGTGTCCCGCGGTCCATCACCACCACCCGTCGTGCGTGCGCGAACACGGTCTCCATGTCGTGCTCACAGAACACCATCGTCAACCCACGCCGCTTCACTGCCCCCATCACAAGCTCCATGATCGTGGCGCGCTCGCCCACCCCCATGCCCGCCGTGGGCTCGTCGAGCAGCAGTATCCGCGGCTCCAGCGCCAACACCATCGCAAGCTCCAAACGCTTGCGCTGCCCCTGCGAGAGCGAACCCGCGAGGGCGCCCGCCTGGTCAGACAGCCCCACCTCGGCGAGCGCTGCCCGCTGGGCGTCTCCGGCGATCGCCACCGGCTCCCTCCGTGCGATCAGCACTATGCGTAGGTTCTCCTCCACACTCAAACCGGCGAACAGCCGCGGGGTCTGGAACGTCCGCCCGATGCCGAGTCGTGCGCGCCGCTCGGGCGAGAATCCGCGCATGTCGCGCCCATCGAGGTAGATCTCCCCATCGCTGAGGGCAAGCTCACCCATCAACAGCGCGAACAGCGTGCTCTTGCCGGCGCCGTTCGGCCCGATCACCGCCACCACCGCCCCCTCGGGGATCGCCAAGGTCACGCCGTCCACGGCGCAAATGCCGCCGAAGCGTCGCTTCACGTCGCGCAGATCCAGCACAGGCAGAGCCTCCCCGCTCAACCTGCTCCCCTCCAACCGGCCGCGCCTGTCCGCGCGCCACGTGCCAGCGACACCCCCCATCGCACAAGCCCCGTCGCCGCCCCCAACAGGCTGCCGCGACCCGACGCTCCCACACCGCGCGGGGCGATCAAAACGACCGCCAGCAGCACCACACCGTCGATCAACAGTGTGTTCGTGGTGATCCGCCCTACATAGAAGTCGATCAAGCCGAGCAGCACCGCACCCAACATCGGACCGGAGAACAACCCCACCCCGCCAAGCAAACACACGATCAAGGCGTTGGCGGACACCTGCCAGGCGAACACGCTCGGATAGACGATCTGGGCCGAGAGCACCGAGAGGCCACCCCCCACCGCCGCTACACCAGCCGAGAGCATGAACACTGAAAGGCGACGCCGGCTCACCGAGATGCCAAGCGTCTGTGCTCGCACCGCGTCTTCGCGGATGCCCCGCAACACGAGCCCCGCGCTCGACCTCACGAACAGGAAGGCCACCACCACCACGATCGCAGCGACCCCGAGGATGAGGTAGTACACGCTGTTCACCCCCACGATCACATTCAGCGATTCGGGCAGGTTCGCGATTGTGCCGCTGTCGCCCCCAGTCAAGCCACGGGCATGCCCAGCCGCGAATTCAAAGAGGTCAGCGAGCGCGAACGTAAGCATGATGAAGGCGATCGGCTCGATCCGCACGAGCATCGGCCCGCTCAACCCCGCCACAATCACCGCCGCCACAACCCCCACGGGCAACGCCAGGTAGAAGCTCACCCCAACGTTGTTCATCAGCAACACCGTCGCGTACGCCCCCACCCCATAGAAGGCGGCCTGCCCGAACGAGAACATGCCTGTGTAGCCAAACAGCAGGTTAAAGCTCACCCCCAGGAGCATCGTCACGAGCATGCTCGCCCCGAGCAACACGTACTCGGTGGACACAAGCGCCGGGAGCGCCGCACCGAGAAGCAGCAACGCGAGCGCGGGCCCCCAGTCCACGGGCGACACCACGATGGCGCCCACGCGCCTCATCGGCTCGCCGCCGTACGCATCGGGAGCAGTCGTCGGCCCCCCAGCGCCCGTGCAATCAGCACCACCGTCATCACCACGTAGGGCGTCAGCGGCGCGAGCGTGGGGGTTTGGAGTGTCACAAAGCTCTCAACCACCCCGATCGACACCGCCGCTACGAGCGCTCCTGTCATGTTGCCCAAACCACCGGTCACCACCACGATGAACGCCGGCACGAGCGCCGTGGTTTCCAGGTTTGTGGTGACCGCCCCGTTGGGGGAGTCGATCACCCCACCAAGCGCTCCCAACCCGATTCCGAACGCGAACACTCCCGTGTAGAGGAGGTTGACGTCCACCCCCAACATAGAAAGCATCGTGCGGTCATTTACGGCGGCACGCGTAAGCAACCCCACACGCGTGCCGTAAAGCAAAGCCCAAATCGCCCCCGCCACCGCCACTCCCAGCACGATCACCACGGCGGTGTAAGTCGGCAGGGTCGCCCCAAGCACGCTCCAACTACCGCTAAGGGAATCGGGCAGCGCGACAGTGCGAAAGCCCGAGCCGTACACCAGCACCACGCCCCCGGCGATCAGATAGGAGAGCGCAAGCGTGAGCATGAACTGCTGGTTTTCGTCGTGCTCTCGGTATGTACGCCGCAATAGCGCCATCTCGGCGACCGCACCCCCGAGGGCCGCCAACAGCGGGACGAGTGCAAGCGCCAACACCCATCCCAGTGTGGAGGCCCCAACATGCGCAATGACGCTCGTGGCCATGAATGCGCCCAACATGTACACCGCCCCCGCCGCGAAGTTCATGACGCCCAGCACCCCCCACACCAAATTGAGCCCGGCGGCGGAGAAGAACAGGATGAAACCCAAACCCAAGCCGGCGAACAGTTGGTTCAGGAACGTGGCGAGGCTCACTCGGACAACCTATCCGCAGCCTCCCCCGCCACCGACTGGGCGCCCGCGCGCGAAGACAATCCTGACCGGGGAGACGCGCCTGCGCGCGCCTCCCCGGTCAGGTGAGCAACCTGGATCAGCAGGTGAAGTACTTGTTCGTATCCACCAGTTCGATCGGCGCGAAGTGCGCGAAGGGGAGTTCTTTGGTGGCTGCCACCACAGGTCCCATCGCGATCGGCACCGCCGTCAGGTTGTTGCATGCGTGAATCTTCTCGCTGCCCTGCACCATGTCGATCGTCCCACCCTCAAGCGCCGAGTGCACAGCGGAAGGTTCGGTCGATTTGGCTTGGTCGATCCCCTGGGCGATCATCTCGATCTGATTGAACCCATCGCCCGCCGCACCACTGTTGGCGACTTCTGTGCCCAGCGGCGCAAGCTTCTTTGAGAGCGGCGTGTTGTAGATCGACGCGGAGGGATAGTAGGTGTACCCAAGCGCCCCAACCGGAGGCTTTGGCATCGGGTCGATCGTGCCGTAGTCGAGGATCCCGAACAGCTGAGTCGCTTTGAAGAGACCCAACGGGAACGCCTGCTTGACGAACGTAATCGTATCTTCGGCGATCACTGTGCTGTAAGTGACGTCCGGTTTCTCCGCCACCAGCTTATTGATGTAGGAGCTGTAGCTGGACGCCCCCGAGGGCAGGAATTCCTGGCTGACTATCTTCTGTGGGCTGCCCTTCATACCCTTGCGGAAGGCGGCGGTAACTTCATACCCGTAGCTGTAATCCTCGCTTATCACCGCCACTGTTTTCCACTGGGGGTGAGCCCGCACGTAGGCAGCCGCGTTGGCGCCCTCGATGTTGGCGGTGGGGATCGTGGCGAACACGTATCCCCCACCCTTGAACACGGTCGGATCGGCAACCCCCACCGAGTACACCACGTGGCTTGGGTTCGCCACCAGGCGACCCACGCTCTTGCCAACCGCACTCGTGCACGTCCCCGCCAGGAAGCCGACGTGTTCGCTCAACACGAGATCGCGCGCTTGGCTGACACCAACGCTGGGTTCCGCCTTGTCGTCGCGTACAAGCAACTGCAACGGGTGGCCGTCAGCGCCACCTTCGGCGTTGATCGTCTTCACCGCCTGTTGCGCCCCCTTCACATAGTCCTGCGAGAACGACCCGCAGAAGCCTGTGAGCGAGGCGAGATAGCCGATCTTCACCGGCGTGCCGGAGGCGACCGTTGAAGCTTTGCTTTTAGAAGACCCACAACCCGCACCTGCGAGCGCCAGCACGGTGACCAGACCGCACGCGAGCGCCCTACGGGGTGTTGTCGCATTTTTGCCAACCATAATCTTCACTCCTCCTCCAAACCATCGACGTGCTTCGGATGATCGGGCGAGAATACAGTTCCTTCGGACGCAGTCGCGCGATTTTCTGAAGTGGCGCCCAAGGCGAGGCGGTATGCGGGCGAGAGGGACGTGGGAATACCCGCATCGCCCGATACGCGCAGAGCCCAATAGGGGTCCGCCAACAGAGGACGACCCACCGACACGAGCGACGCGCGGTGTGTGTCGATGAGCTCTCGTGCGCCCGCCGCATCCACGACACCACCACCCAACGCCAACGGCAGCTCCGAGACCTCCCTAAACGCCATCGCGAAAGCGAGCGTCTCCGCGCTATCCGCGCGGCGCCCGCCCAACACGGGCGTGCCACCCGTGACGTCGATTAGATCTGCGCCGGCGCGAGCGCACGCCTGGGCTGTCGTTACCGCCTCCTCGATCCCCGGACCGTGAAGCTCGCCGTCGCCCGCGGGAAGACGTACGAACAGCGGACGCCCCGCGGGCCACTCGGCTCGCACAGCCGCGACGACCTCCAACAGCAGGCGACGTCTGCCATCGGGATCGCCGCCGTAGTGGTCCTCCCTGAGGTTGGTGAGGGGAGAGAGGAACTGGTGCAACAGGTAACCGTGGGCAGCATGAACCTCAACGATGTCGCATTCCGCGTGGAATGCTAGCTGTGTAGCCGCAACGAACGCACCCACCACGTCGGCGAGATCTGTGTGTGAGGCTTCGCGTGGAGAGACCCAGCCGGGACCGAAACCAAGCGGGGACGCCGACACCATTCCCTCGCCACCGTGGGTGTCGGCAAGCGCCTTGCGGCCGGCGTGGGCGAGCTGCACCCCCACCGCGGCGCCCTGGGCGCGACAGAAAGAGACAATCCGGCGCAACTGGTCCGCTTGGGTCGGCTCATACAGACCCAACGCCGAGCGGGAGGTGCGAGCAAGCGGGGAGACCGCGGTGTCCTCAACCATCACCAAGCCGCACCCGCCGACAGCGCGGGAGCCGTAGTGGACGAGGTGCCAGTCGGTCATGCGCCCATCCTCCCCGGCGGCGCGCTGGCTCATCGGGGACATCATGATGCGGTTGGGAATCGTAAGGGCACCCAGGTGGAGCGGTTCTAGAAGCGTCACCTGAACTCCGGAATTATCTCCCGCGCGAACTGCTCCATCGAGCGCATCACCCGCTCGTGGGGTTGACCCACGTTGTGCCAGGAGGAGAACACGTCAACCCCGAGCTTGGCATAAGCGGAAACCTTCTCGCGCACCTCCTCCACCCGGCCAAAGGCGATGTTCTCGTGCATCTGCTCCAGCCCAGGCTCGTCCTGCTTGACGGCCTCCCCCACCAGATAGTCGCCCTTACTGACACGCTCGGCGCCGGCTAGTTGTTGGTCGATGATGCGGTGATTCATCAGCACATAGCGCAACACCTCGTGGGTGTCCGCGGGATCGCCCACATAGGTCATACGGTTCACGGCAAACCTCGAACTCTCCCGTGGCCTGCCCAGCTCCGCCATGGCACGCTCGAAGGCGCCGTATACATCTTCCACATGGGAGAACGGCTCGCGGAAGGGGGCGAAAATGAAATTAGAGTCAAAGCCGAGCTTCACCGCCCATTCCATTGAGCGGGCCGACAACGCGGCGATCCACAACGGCGGGTGGGGTTGTTGCACCGGCGGGGGAAGCACCGTGGCGTTGGGGTAGGAGAAGAAGCGACCGTCGTGGGCCAGCGCGTCGTCCGCCTTCCAGTGGTCGACCATGATGTGGAGGTGCTCGGAGAACATCTCTCGGCTGTCGGCTTCGGGGAGCTCAGACTGGAACTGACGCATCTGGTAGGGGGAGGCACCACGACCGGCCGCCACGTCGAAGCGCCCCCCGCTGAGCTGGTCGATCTGGGCGATCGCACCCGCTAGCCGCAGGGGATGGTGAAAGGGGAGCACGAAAACAGCGACCCCGATGCGGATACGCTCGGTGCGCTGCGCGATCATCGCGGCCAGCTGCAGCGGGTCGGGAGCGGCAAGGAAGCTCACCAGGTTCTGTTCGGCGAGCCAGATACCGTCGTATCCGAGTCGCTCGGCGGCCACCGCCTGCTCAAGCATCTCCTCGTAGAGTTGGCTAACGGGCTTGGTTCGGTCCCACCACTGACCGGGCAGGAACATGTAGAAGTCCATCAGCGTCCGATCCTATAAGCATGGTGGGGGTCGAAGTTGGCAACGGCGCCACGCAGCTCGTCGGTCGCGCTGTAGACGAGCTCACCGTCAACGACGGTGTGAGCAACGGTGAGTTGCTCGAACTCGTCGTCCGTGACTTCGTCGAGAGCGCGATCCAACACAATCACGTCGGCGAGCTTGCCAACTTCGAGCGCCCCCCGCGAGCCCTCCCAGAAGCCGGCGTGGGCGGCGTAACGCGTGTACATGGTGAGCGCCTGCTCGCGTGAGATGCGCTCCTCGGGGTCGATCGTGCGACCGGTGAACGTCTTACGGGTCATCGCGCACCACATGGTGTGAAACGGGTTGAGCAGGCGCGGATCTCCGCCTGTGGTGTCCGACGTTCCCGGCACCGGAAAACCGGATCCCAGCATCGTGCGCAGTGGCACACAGTCACCGCCGCGTCGATCCCCCAACGAGCGTGGCCAGAACTCCCCATAGTTGTGGATGAAGCCGAGGTTTGGCACGGGGAGCACGCCGAGCCGCTTGCACCAGGCCGCCCGGAATTGGTTCCATGCCGTGTTACCACCGTGCTCGATGCGGGGACGGAGATCCATCTCAGCGTGGACACCCGCAAGCTCAAATGCCGCCAGCGAGATGTCTTGGGCAAGATCGCCCGCGGCGTGCAGGCCCACCTGCGCGCCTGCCGCGTGGGAGGCCCGAATGTGCTCTGTGAGCTGCTCCAACTCGAAACACAAAGCACCGCGCTTACCGGGGGCGTCGAGGTACTCCTCATAGAAGGCGGCGGTGTGCGCAGAGGTGCCACCGTCCACGAACAGCTTCACCCCTCCGCCTTCAAACCAGTTCTCGATGAGCGGGACATCGGCGATCGCGCCAGAGGCGACGTCCTCGACCGAGCCGGCGAGAGGCACCCATCCGAAGCCTCGAACTCGTAGCGGGACTTCACGCTCGGCGACCGCTTTCCCGAGCAGACGCATTACCTGCGCCGAGTCCCAGATCTCCTGAATCGAGGTGACCCCGTTTGCCAGGTAATGACCCCACGCGACCTCCGCGATCGACCCATCCAACTCACGCTCGGTGGGCCCTGGGATAGGGAAGTGGTCGAACATTCTCAGCGAGCACACCGGTTGGCTCACCGTCAGCGTCGCGCTCGATACGCGCGCTTGGGGGCTCGGGGGTGTGGCGGTCTATTCCCGCAAGCTCCAGCGCGCAGCGGTTCACCACCAAGTGGTGGATGCTTGAGCGGTACACAATCGGCCTGTCAACGGACACCTCGGTGAGCTCCTGGGGGGTGGGAAAGCGACGCTCCTTCATTAGTTCGTCTTGGAAGGTGGTGCCTTGCAAGAGGATCCATGTGCCCGGCGCCACCGCGCGGGCCCGCTCAGATGCACGGGCGAGGATGTCGCCGACCGACTTGACGGGTGGGGTGCGACAGTCAACCGCGGTAGCCATCGAGCGAGCCACATGACCGAAGTGACCGTGAGCGTCGATCAACCCTGGCAGCACGGTCGCCCCGCGCGCGTCCACCACAACGGTGTGCGGGCCACGCAACGGCTGGAGATCCTCCTCGGAGCCCAAGGCGAGGATCTTCCCGTCGCGAGCAGCAAGCGCTTCAACGCGAGGAGTGCGGGGATCCATCGTGCGCACATCGCCACCCACGATCATGATGTGGGCCTGGTCACTCATCGTCTGCGCGAGGATCTGAGCATTCAGTTCTGAGTATTTCCAACTTCAAGCCGCCGATCATGAAATCGGGAACACCCTCCGTTGTGGTTCGGAAAAATCCGTATACGAGGACAAAAGCAGCACAAATACGGGGCGGATCGCAGGCGGGAGGGTCAAGTTACAGGGGACGCGGAGACCAATCGCCCACGATGCACGACTCTGAGCGGCGCCTATAACCTCCGTAATGTGAAGCAAAGCGCTGTTCTCGATTGAGATCGTCGGCATTCCCAAGTATGATGACTGTTCAATAGAGGTGCACCAAGTTGAGGCACCTCCGGCACTACGGATAGGGGCCATAGCACAGATGCCTAGAGTAAGTTCGAATTCCAAGTCCGGCCAAGAGGGCGAGTGGTCGATACCGAGCCTTCGCGAGCCACGTTACTCCCAGTCGCTTGAGCGCGGTCTTGCGATCCTCGGCTGCTTCTCACCCGAGCGTCCTGTGCTCGGCATCGCCGACATCGCCGACGATCTCGGTATGAGCCGCTCCACTACGCACCGTTACGTGATCACCCTTGTTGCCCTCGGCTTTCTTGAGCAGGGCGCCTCGCGCAAGTACCGTCTCGGCCTGCGCGTCACAGACCTCGGCATGTCGGCGCTCAACTCCACTGGGTTGCGCGAGCACTCGCGTCCCTACCTGGAAGAGCTGCGCCAGCGCACCTCCTACACGGTGAACCTGTCGGTACTCGACGGTCCCGAGATCCTCTATGTCGACCGTGCACGCAGCTTCCGTCGCGGTCAAAACAAGATCGACATGAACCTGCGTCCCGGGTCGCGTCTTCCCGCGTACTGCACGTCGATGGGGAAGGTACTGCTTGCCAACCTCCCCGAGTCCGAGCAGCGCGAGCTGATCGGAGACATGACGCTCGCCCGTCGTGGTCCGAACTCGATCACAAGCAAGAAGGCATTGCGCACCGAACTCGAACACGTGCTCGACGAGGGAATGGCCGTCAACGACGAAGAGCTCGCCCAGGGCCTCCATTCGATCTCGGCGCCCGTGCGCACCGAGTCGCGTGAGGTGGTGGCGGCCGTGAACATCGCGGCGCACAGCTCGATGATCTCGCTCGAGGAGCTTGTTGACGCGCTTGGCCCCCACCTCGTGGCCACCGCCGACAACATCTCGGCGCGGTTGGGTTACCGTCGCGACGACGAGCAGAGCTAGTCCCCTGAGACAAGCGGCAGCCGTACTCTGCGGACTCGCGTTCGCCGTGGGCCTCGTGGCCTGCGGCGAAACGACGTCCACGAGCAAATTCACCGGGGAAAGTCACAACGTCGCGCAAACGCTCTCGGATTTCCAGAGCCACGCAACCGCGCGCGAACAGAAGAAGCTGTGCGAAAGCGATCTCGCCGCCAGCGTGACGAGCAGCCTGAAGAGCGCGGGCGGGTGTCAGGCGGTCTTGAAGAAGCAGCTCGTCCAACTCGACGCGCTCAACCTCACGATCGAATCTGTCTCGGTGAAGGGCGCGACGGCCACCGCGAAGGTTAAGAGCACCTACTCGGGCAAGAGCCGCATCAGCACGGTCACGCTCGTCAAGGAAGGCTCGCGCTGGAAGATCTCGGGCACGGGTGGCACCGCCCCCATCAAGGGGTAATAACTCAGGCTAGAGAACGGCCGTACTGGCGTTCGTAATACGAGCGGTAGTCGCCTGAGCGGATCGGCTCCCACCACCATGTGTTCTCGCGGTACCACGCCACGGTTTCCTCCAACCCCTCGGCGAAGCGCACGCGGGGCTCCCAACCGAGCGCTCTGACCTTCTCGGAGGAGAGCGAGTAGCGGCGGTCGTGGCCGGGACGGTCGGTGACGTGCTCGATCAACGAGGTGTCGGCGCCCGTGAGCTCGATGATGCGGGTGATGACCTCGATGTTGGGGCACTCATCAGGTCCCCCCGCGTTATAGACCTCCCCCGGGTGTCCGTGCTCCAGGACATGGCCGATGGCTCGACCGAAGTCGGTGGCGTGAATCCAGTTGCGTACCTGCATACCGTCGCCGTATACGGGAAGCGAGTCGCCGTGGAGCGCGTTGAGCACCATCAGTGGGATTAGCTTCTCGGGGTATTGGCAGGGGCCATAGTTGTTGGATCCGCGGCAGATCGTCGCGGGGAGACCGTAGGTGTGAAAGTAGCTCTGCACCAACAGGTCGGCGCCGGTCTTCGTCGCCGAGTAGGGCGAGGAGGGTCGTAGCGGAGACTCCTCGGTGAAGGAGCCATCCTCGATCGATCCGTACACCTCGTCGGTGGAGACCTGCACGTAGCGCAACCCCCGCTCACGGGCGGCCTCCAACAACACGTACGTGCCAAAGCCGTGTGTCCGCACGAACGCATCCGGCTCGGCTATCGAGCGGTCCACATGCGTCTCGGCGGCGAAGTTGACTATCGCCTCGCAACCGTCGAGCGCGTCGGCGACGGCTTGGGGGTCCTCAATCGCACCGTGCACGAAACGGAAACCTGGGTCCTCGGCGAAGTCGTGGAAGTTCTCGCTACGACCAGCGTAGGTGAGCTTGTCGAGCACCACCACCTCATCGCCACTCTCGCGCAATCGCAGACGGGTGAAGTTGGAGCCGATGAACCCGGCGCCGCCGCAAACCAGAAGCTTCATGTCCTCATCATCCCATCCCTTGCGGCCAAGTAGCCCGCAAGGCCATCGCGCCAATCGGGCATAGGGATCACCTCAGATCGCTCTGACTCAATCGCAGACCACGCCGGACGCGGGGCGGGACGCGCCATCTCGGCGGTGGTGGAGGGCTCCACGCCACAGTTGACCTCCGCTTGGCGGAATATCTCCTTGGCGAAACCGTTCCACGACACGTAGCCACTGCCCGCGAGGTGAACGAGCCCGTGCACCTCGCGCTCGATCAACCCGAGCAGGCCAGGGGCGAGAATGACCTGTCCAGGTAGGGCAACCCACCTGGTCGTCCACCACCTGGACGGCGTCGCGCTCGACGGCGAGCTTCAGCATCGTGTCCACGAAGTTGCGACCGTCCACGCCGAACAGCCACGAGCTACGGGCGACAGTGTGAAGCGGGGAGGCGTCCAGCACAAGTCGCTCGCCTTCGAGCTTTGTCCTCCCGTACACGGAGCGGGGACCTGTGGGGTCAGACTCGACGTAAGGTCGCTGCTTGCCGTTTCCATCGAGCGGGGCGTCGCCAATGAACACGTAATCGGTGGAGACATGCACGAGCTGAGTGCCCGCGGCGGAGGCTGCGCGCGCCAGGTTGCCCGCGCCAATCGCGTTGGCCGCGCGCGCTCCCTCAGGGTTGGCCTCGGCCCCGTCGACATCTGTCCAGGCGGCGCAGTTCACCACAGCGTTGGCGCACGAGACGCGTACAGCCTCATCAACGGCGTCCGCGTTGGAGATATCCAATTGCGCGTGTGTGAGCAGAACCATCTCGTGACCAGCGCGTTCTCCCGCACGGATGATGTCAGCGCCGAGCATCCCCCCGGCGCCCGTTACGAGCAACCTCAAAGGATCGATATGTCCGAGTTGTCGCCCACCATGAAGCGGTATGCCCGCGGTTGGCGGTCGCCACGGCGAACCGTCACGTTACGGCCGAGCAGCGATGACTCCATGCGGCCGTCAAGGTCGCACACCGAGGAGCCCTCCAGCAGGATCGAGTGCTCCACCTCAGCGCTTGAGATGTTGCAGTCAACGCCGATCGCGGTGTAGGGACCTATGTAACAGTCGCGCAACTGCGCCCCGGCGCCGATGATCGCCGGGCCGCGCACGGTGGTGCGCTCCAGACGCGCGCCTGGCTCGATCACCACGCGACCATCCACCTGGGAGTCGATCAGCTCTCCCTCTACCCGCTCGGTCAAGTTATCGAGGATCAGACGATTCGCCTCAAGCATGTCATCGAGACGACCTGTGTCCTTCCACCAGCCGCGCACAATGTGGGGCTCCACACGCAACCCGGAGTCCACGAGGTGCTGAATCGCGTCGGTTATCTCAAGCTCCCCGCGCGGGGACGGCTCGATCGCGCGGGCGGCGTCGTGGATCTGGGCGGTGAACATGTACACCCCCACGAGCGCCAGGTCAGTCGCCGGCTTAGAGGGCTTCTCGACGAGCTTTCGCACACTCCCCACCTCACCCGCGGGGGCGTCGGCAAGCTCGGCGACGCCGTAGTTCTGCGGGTCGGGGACCGGCGTGAGCAGGATGAGCGCATCAGGCTCGTGCTCGCGAAAGGCGGCAACGAGGTCTGAGATGCCGCCCTGAAGCAGGTTGTCGCCCAAGTACATGACGAAGGGGCTGTCGGCGAGGAAAGGCTCTGCGGTGAGCACGGCATGGGCGAGGCCCAGTGGCTCGTCTTGGACGATGTACTCGATGCGGACCCCGAACTGTGAGCCGTCGCCGGCGGCCTGCCTGATCTCCTCGCCAGTCTCGGGCGCGATGATGATGCCGATCTCATCGACCCCCGCGGCGGCCATCGCTTCGATCCCGTAGAACAGAACCGGCTTGTTGGCGACCGGCACGAGTTGCTTCGCGCTCGTGTGGGTGATGGGGCGCAGCCGCGTGCCCTTACCCCCGGAGAGGATCAATCCCTTGAGTGGCTCCATCCGCCGGAAGCCTACTGAGGCACAGCGGATCTGCGTGCCCGCACGAGCGACATCGTTAGTAGACGCCTCCAAGCTTGCGGTGATCCCAGCTCGTACGGCGTAGCTCAACGAACTCGAGACCCACCCGCTTGACGGCCTGCTTATCCACCATCGCGGCGACCTGCTCAGGGAGCGCATCCGCGGGGGCCTCGCCCCGGGGCGAGGCATACCGTCTGAATATCTCCTGCCCAAGCGCTTGCACGGTGGGAGGGTCGCGATGGATGGTTACCTCGCACTCGATCATCACCCCACGCAGCTCCTGGTATTGCTCGCCTGCCTCCACCTGGAGCGTGGCGCGGGGATCGCGCTCGAGGTTGCGCACCTTTTGGGAGGCCGCGTATGTCCACGCCCAAATCCGCACTGTCGGCTCCGCGCCCTTTGCGGCGCTCGCGCCGTCCCCACCGGTGTCCCGCAACACGTACCACAATGGCATCAGGTGCGGCCAGCCACGTGGGCCGGTGGTGGCACAGGTGACGGTGTGCTCCTCCCGCAGGAACGAAGCCGCCTCAGCCTCGCTCATCTTGATCAGCTCACGCCGGCTCACTCCTGACCCGACTGCTATACGCCGGCAGGCGTTGGACGGTGGGCTTGCAGCCGTTGCGCCGCGGCGAGTACCGCTTCGCGTGCGTCCTCGGGCTCGATCACGGCTGCGTCACCCGCCTCCTTGAGTACCTCCCGCACGAGCCAATCTGTACCGGCAAAGCTCAGCTCGACCACGATCGACCCGTCAGCCAACTCTTCGCTGACACGACGCTGCTCGCGCGCCCAGCGCGCCCGCTCCGGCGAGATCCACACCCGCGCTGTTTGTGAAGCCTCTACCTCGCCTGTGCGCAGCCATCCGTCCACCTCGGCGGCGGGATCCACCTCTGGGCGCGGATCGAAGACATCGTCGGTTACGTGCGCGCGCCTGATTCGATCGAGGCGAAAATGGCGCATGTCGTGCTTGTCGGGATCAAAGGACGCCACATACCATCCCTCCTGACCGTTGGTCAGCGCATACGGCTCTACGCGCCTGAGCGAGAACTCATCCTCGTTCTCCTTGTAATAGTCGAGTTCCACGATCTTGTGCTCCACGATCGCACGCGACACCGTGCGCGCCACCTCGGAATCGTCGCTTGTGGCGTGCGCCACCTGCAGACCCTGCTCCATTGGGTCCTCGCCGAGCGCGTCCACAATCCGCTTGCGTGCGGAGGCAAGCGAGCCCTCGGGGACGTGCTCGCCGATCAGATCTATCGCCGCCACGAGCGCCTTGGCCTCCACCGGCAGCAGCCTCGCGGGACGGTCGAAGTTGTCGCTGTAGGGCTCGGGATCGACGTCGATCTCGCCCTCCTCCTCAAGGATTTCGGCGTACAGCACGTAGGAGCCGCCGCCGAAGTTCACGACGTTGAGCACGTTGATGTCCTCGCGCAACTCCTCGTCTGAGAGCTGTAGCTGACGACACAGCTCAGCCATGTTCAGTCGCTCTTTGCGCCTGCCCGCGTGGATGAGGATGCTCGCGAGCGTAACCAGCCGCGCGAAGCGCTCGGGGCGAATCGCGGCGTCGGGGCTCGCCTCGCGCTCGGCTGCGGCTGCCCTGCGACCGGCGCGCGCGGCTGAGGAGGCCGCACTTGGGGACTCCTCCACTGTGGGTACCTCCGCAGCCAGTTCGAGCGTCTCGGAATGGAGCTCCTCCACCGCCGTCAATCGCCGCTCTAGTTCCTCGACGAGCTCGGGTGGCCCCAGCAGGCGCGCGTGCTCGCCCAACCCGAGCACCCACGAGACAAGCATGCGTGCGTTTGAGTAAGTGGTGTTCAACAACCTGTCACCCTCGCTCCAACCACGGCCCTCGGCTGGGACGAACTTGCCGTAGCGACCGAAGTGGCGTTCGAGTTGCCAGGCGATGCGCTCGGACACCAAGACCTCCGCCACGCCCACCTCCTCCCCGAGCTGCCACTCAGCGCGGTTGGCATAGGCGCGGGGGTCGAAGTCGGCCGGGCGCCTGAAGTCGTGCTCGGCCTTCGTGGCGTAGGACACCTTGCCGCGGATACGCGTGAGACGGAACACGCGGATCGCCTCACGCTCGTGTGCGTACCCGAGCAGGTAGAACTCGCCGCCCTGGAAAAGCAGGTGGTAGGGATCGACCTTGCGAGAGCCAACCTCGTCGCGCGCCATCGTGTAGTAGTCGAAGGTGATCGTCTTGTTGCGGAAGATGGCGGTCTCGATCTTGGCGAGACGCACCGATAGTTCGTGACCACCGGCTGAGGCTGTTATGCCAAGCGCCACCGAGCGCTGCTCTGGCGCCTGCAACGGGCTAGGGCGACCCCAGGTGATCTGTTGGAGTGCGAGACGTAGTGGCTCGGCATAGGCGAATTCTCCGTCGAGCAATTGCAGCGAGGTTTGCAGCGCCGCCAACTCTTCGTCTGAGAACTCGATCGGGGGGAGATGGAAGTTCTCGGGACGCAGCGAGTAGTTCTCCTGCTCGGCGGCTCCGTCGGCGGGCCGGTCGACCGTGAGCTGAATGCGCAGCGACTCAAGCTCGGAGCGATCGGCGTAGAAGCGCCGCGCGAACGCGTCCTCGTTCATGCCGCTGTACCCCTCCACGTCGCGCCGTATCTCAAGCGCCGTCACCGGCCGTCGCTCGGCCATGAGGTATGAGATCAGCGACAGCTGGCGGATCAGCTTCTCTGTGTCCTTGGCCATCAGGGTTCGTGTCCGGATAGGTGGTGGATTGAGGTGGTCGGGCCGTGGATGCAAGACGCCGCACGCAAGCGCAGCCGTGCTGGTGGCACGGCGAGCATTGCGGGTGGCGTATGGCGCCGCGGAACGGCCGCCTCAAGCCAACAGATATCTGGACACGAACCCATGCACCGTCAAAGATAGAACCCGACGGCGAGACGTATTCGCGCGGGTGGCCCTCCGCTCGCTATTTGCGGCTTTTACAGAGACGTGTCAGGCGGCTTCGCGCGCCGGCTCTTCCGAAGGCCGCGGCGTCTCGCCGACTCCGAACCACACGCCCGACCCGATGGCGCGGTCGAAGCCCGACCAGCGTGCCCCCGGGGGAAGCTCCTTCTCGATGCGGTCAAAGCTGCCGAGCCGCCCGCCGAGGTTGTCGATCATGTGCACGAGCGTCGCCTCCCGTGTGCAGGGAACAACCGGGCTACCGTGCTCAAGCGAGCCGTGGTGGGAGAGGATGATGTGGAGCACCGCCCAAGCAAGCTCGCTCGGGAACTCCTCGATGTCCTCAATCGCGCGGCGGATCCGGTAGTACCCAAGTGGGATCTCCCCATGCAGACGGCCCAGATCGGTGAGATCGATGCTCTGTGGATCATCGGTATAGGCGTCGAGCTTGCCGACATCGTGCAGCAGCGCCCCGGTCACCGCCACATCGCGGTCTATGCCAGGGAAGGTCGCCGATATGGCGCTCACGCCCTGAGCCACACCGAGACAGTGCTCCAGCAGTCCGTGGCGGTAGGCCTGGTGGTAGTACTTGGCCGCCGGCGCCACCCGATAGTCGGCCCACAGCGGCGAATCTCCGCCAAACACACGGTCGAGCAGTAGGACGAGATGTGGGTTACGCACCGTCGCCACCAGCTCGCGCAGGTCAGCCTCCATCTGCTCGGGCGAGCGAGTGGGGCCGTCGAGTAGATCGTTGAGCGAGAAGCTCTCCGGGTCGGCGGATGAGAGCGAGCGAAGGTTTATCTGTGGACCGAAGCGCGGATGAACCGAGTAGCGACCGTTCACGTGCACCGGCGTACCGGGCGAGGCCAATCGCTCGGTCTCCGCGATGTCATCCCAGACCATCGCGACGACCGCCCCGGTGCGATCGCCAAGCTGCATGCGCAGATAGTCGCCGCCGTCCCTGCGGGAGCGGCGCTCGCTAGCGCGCACCAGCAAGACCTGGTCGATCTCCGTCCCATCTGAGAGCTCATTGACGAGCATGGATTGAAGGTAGAGCTGGGGGCGGACGGTATGCGGCCGATCCCGGACACGCATGATCCTAAATGTCCAATGACGAGCGCCAGATTTGTCCATCTGAACTATAGACGTTTCTTGTTGCCTCGCATAACCTGTCGAGTTGTGTAGGACGTAGTATCAGGGTTTGTGTAGCACGCAGTTTCAAGTCTTGTGTAGAGACTGTTTTCCACGGAGGGTCGCCTCCACGACCATGGAGACCGGGACGATGACCACAAGTAACACAGGAAGAATCAGAGTGATCAGCTGGAACGTAAACGGGATTCGCGCACGCATGCCGCGCCTGGCGGAAATGCTCCGCAGGGAGCGCCCCGACATGGTGTGCCTACAGGAGACGCGTTGCCCGTTCCGTCACTTCCCCCACGAGCGGCTCGGGCAGCTCGGGTACCGCGCACAACACAGCCCGGGCCGTCGCAACGGTGGCGTGGCGATCCTCGTGCGTTCAGACCATCGCGTAACCCACCGCTGCATGTCGCTCGATAACCGCCACGACCTGGCAGCCGGACGGTGGCTTGAGACAACCTGCGCTGGTTTGACCATCGGCTCCGTATACGTACCGGCCGGGCCCACGCGCGAAGAACTGGACGACTCGGGCAAGCTCGCCTTTCTCGAGGCGGTCGCAAACCAGGCCTGCCGCGACCACTACCACCCACTGCTAATCGCCGGCGACTTCAACGTCGCGCCGTCCGACCGCGACGTGTACGAGCCAACATGGCTTGAGGGCTCCTACCACACGGCCGCCGCCGAGCGCGAGGACCTGCGCCAGATCCTGCGCGAGGGAGAGCTGGTGGACGTCTATCGCCACCTGCACCCCGATGACCACGGCTACACCTGCTGGGATCAGCGCGAGGGTCACTACGCCCGCGACTACGGCCTACGCATCGATCTTGCCTTGGCAAGTAGCCGCCTCGCCGAACACATCGCTCGCTGCGAGGTAAAGCACGCCTACCGACAGGGACGCCGTCCATCCAACCACGCCCCACTCGAAATCGAACTTGAGGGACTTAGCCACTGCGACGACTGTGAGGAGAGCGCAATTGCAGCCTAGAGCGACAAGACACCGCAAGACGGCGGCGGGACGCGAGTGGGCGGCAACGCTCGCGCTGGTGTCCCACTATCACCGTGAGCTGCGTCTCAGCCGCAGAGCTCTCTCACCGGGTAGGAGGCAGGGGGGCGATCACCCTCCGACGCTCCCCGCCTCCACCCACCTCGCGACCGCGGCGGCAGCGGTGGCGTAGCCGAACTGCAGGCCGACCGGGCCCACCGCTTACGTGGCGGTGGGCTCCTACGGCTCCAGCCGGTTGGGACCTCGATAGAGAAACGTGACCTCACGGACATTATCTTGGCCCAACATCTGCATCAGAAGCC
The DNA here is from genome assembly GCA_963695305.1 of uncultured Solirubrobacterales bacterium. Lineage (GTDB taxonomy): Bacteria > Actinomycetota > Thermoleophilia > Solirubrobacterales > Solirubrobacteraceae > Palsa-744. The sequence goes on from OY968774.1 coordinate 258,780, forward strand.
GAGTAAGGCCGAAACCAAACCCGCCGTGCGGGGGAGCCCCGTAGCGGAAGAAGTCGAGGTAGTACTGGATCGGGTCGATCTCCACGTTCTTCTCACGCGCCTGGGCCAGGAGCTGCTCGTAACGGTGCTCGCGCTGGGCCCCAGTGGTGAGCTCGATCCCCCTCCAGAGCAGGTCGAAGCTCTTGGTGAGGGTTGGCTGATCCTCATGGCGCATATGGTAGAAAGGCCTGACAGACGTGGGGTAGTCGGTAACGAACACGAACTCGCTGCCGCTCCGCTCGGCGACGATCGCCGATAGCGCTCGCTCGCTCGGCGGGTCTAGGTCGTGGTCAGGGCCTGGCACATCGTGACCGTGCTCGACCAGTAGCGCCTTCGCGTCGGCCAGCGTCATCCGTGGGAACGGGACAATGGGCGTCTCGACCGTCGTACCGAACGTCTCTGCGATCCGCTCGCCGTGGGTGGCGGCAACGACCCCCAACACATGCGCCAGCCAGCGCTCCTCAAACGCCATCACGTCCTCATGCGAATCGATCCACGAGATCTCCACGTCCACGCTTGTGAACTCGGTGTCGTGGCGTGAGGTGAACGACGGGTTGGCACGGAACACCGGGCCGATCTCAAACACCTTGCCAAAGCCCCCCGCCATCGCCATCTGCTTGTAGAACTGGGGCGACTGCGCAAGGTAGGCGGTGCGCTCGAAGTAGTCCATCTTGAACAGCTCCGCGCCCGACTCGCTCGCGGAGCCCATCGTCTTCGGGGTGTGTATCTCGATGAAGCCCTGCTCGCGCCAGTACTCCCGCATCGCATGCTCGACGGTCGTTTGCACCTCGAAAATTAGGCGCCTATCGGGGCGGCGCAGGTCGAGGTAGCGCCAGTCGATGCGCTTGTCCAGCGCCGACTCCGCTGTCACCGGCAGTTCGGGCTCAGCGGGCGACTCGACTGTCAGAGACGCAAGACGGATCTCAAGGCCTCCTAGCTTCACGCGCTCGTCGGCCACAACCAGTCCAGTAATCGTCACGGCCGACTCGGGTGTGAGCGCCGAGATCGTCTCGTTAAGCTCGCTCGGCGGGTCGTCCTTGTCGATTATCAGCTGGGCGAGACCAGTTTCGTCGCGCAATACCAAGAACTGCATGCGCTTCTGGTCGCGAATCGCTTGTACCCACCCGCGAAGCTCAACCGTCTCGTCGAGATGGGATTTGAGATCGGCTACAACAGTACGCGCCACGGGACGGGCAATGCTATTGCAGCGCGATCCCGATCTGTCGGTCGGTCCGCAAAGCCTCTTCAGGCGTCTCGCGTGAATCGCGCTCGGAGCAGTGGGTAGGGCAGTACACCCCTCGCACCCCTCCGTCCCGCAACCCATAGGCCAGCCACACGCCTGAGCGCCAAGAGAAGTAGAAGAAGCCCTCCTCGCTGCCTTTGAGCTGCATCTCGCGGCTCCACGCCTTCCTCACAACACTCGCGGGAATGCGCGAGCGGCAGGAACGGTCATAGTGGGGAAAGCCGCTCCACACGCACTTCAGTGGCTCCTCTGCCTCCAGCCGCTCCACCCCAATCGGGCCAGCGGGATCATCCGGCAGGGGTTGCCGCTCATCGTTGTTGTCTTGCGGTGGCTGCATCTTCGAGAACGGTGCTCTTGTTGCCCGCTTCGGACGACCCCTCGTCGTCCGGTTGACCCTACGTAGCTACTACCCCATGTACGGCAAATCGTAAAGTAGGGATACGTCAACATGCCGATATTCGACAATCGTTCTAGACAGATTTCCGAGTTTGCCGACAGCGTCCACGAGGGATCGGGGCGTCCACACGGTCACTTACGCAGGCGCCAAAGCCTGGGACGCCTCACGCAGGGAGCGCTCAAGCGCTCCCACTTCGGGAGTTATGACCGTGGTGCCCATAGCGCGTGCCATCCGCGTATGACCCTCGCAGGCGTCGTGGAGCGTCACGAACACGTCCACGCCTGCATGCAGGCTGAAGTCGGCGCCGCCATCGATGGTCTCCATCAGCACATTTATGTCGGCAGCTCCATCAAGGTCCACGCCGGCGGCGAGCACGCGTGCGTGCAGCTCCTCTTGGACGCCGTCCACGCAAGGGTCGGCGAGCAGGTAGAGGCAGGCGCTCGTCGCCTGGGTAGTGGCGGCGCTCCACGCCCGCAATAGCTCGTCAAGGCGATCTTCACCGCGCCACGCCGGGGTGGCGAGCAGCCTGAGCGCGACGTCCTCTTCGAAAACACGTGACTCGCGCCCGCGCGCGGAGTTGGCCTTACTTCGCGTGCGCCCATGCGAGTCACCCCCCACGAGAGCAACCATCCGCGCTCGGTAGGCCCGCGCGATCTCATCCCAGCCATAGCGCTCAGACGCTGTGCGCGCTGCGACCCCGCGACGCGACACCTCAGCCGGGCTCTCCTGCGCTTCCCGCAACAGCTCGGCGAGATGGACGACGTCGGGTTCGAGCACCCAAGGACGTCCCACCGTGTCATAGGCGCCCACGCGGTCGGCGGGGAACTCGGCACGGCTGGAGCGAATGCGCCACCCAGCCTCGGGCGGACAGAACTCGTCGGTCGGACCCCCTTCGGTGACGATCGGAGGGGTACCGCACGCCATCGCCTCCAACACCGGCATCGCAAAGCCCTCGCCGCGGTAGGGATGCACGAGCACGTCGCAGGAGCGGTACAACCGCGCCAGCTCCTCCTCGTCGAGCTCGTCTTCCAAGAGCACGACGCGGGGAAGTGAGCCGCTTGCGACATGCTCCGCGATCCCCTCGCGGTCACCGTCTCGATAGACCCCGCCCACACCCACGTCCTTAACGATCAGCACGACGTCGTCCCCGCCGGGGAAAGCGGCCTTCCACGCCTCAAGCAAAACGTCAGGGCCCTTACGCCAGATAAGGCCTCCCACGAACAGAAAGCGTGTCGCCCTGGAGGGAGCGGTTGCGAGCGCAGGGATGGTCGAGTGCTCGCCCTCGGGGGAGAAGCGGTCGAGGTTAACTCCGTTGGGCACCGTCACAACACGCTCGGAGGACAGCCCTGCGTCGAGGTACATGCGACGCACGAACTCGCTCGGAACCCACAACTCATCGACGTTTTCCTCAAGCGGTGAGACCCAGTCGCGCGGAATCGAGCCGAACTCCCATGGTTGGATAACCGCGAGACGACCGCTTGCGGGCGGGGTGAGGTCAGGTGGCCACTGGTGGCGCACTTCCACATCAGCCGTATGCGGCGCAGGCGGATCGAGCGATCTCCCCTCGCGTGTAACGCGCTGAACCGGCGCGAGCCGCTCGATAAGACGGGCGTTGACGATCGAGAGGCTCGTGCACAACCCATGGTCGCCCTGCCAGCGAACGGCAAGCGCCTCAGCGGCGGGCGAGCCGCTCACGCGGCCGGGACGATCGCCCGCGTAATAGGCCTCCAGATCATCCACGTAGGCGGAGAACAAATGCGGCGCCTGGATGTTGGACTGGAGGCGCTCCAGCAAGCCCACCTCGCAATCGAGGCGGTCGAGACAGCGAGCCAGATCGCCGACGTCGAGCGCGTTGAACAGCAGACCATTCACCTCATGCTCGATCGCCTCCGCCAGGCCGCCGAGGCGTGGGGCCAGCACCGGCACGCGCGCCGCCAGGCACTCCGCGGCGGCAAGTGGGGCGCAGTCCCACCAGATCGAGGGGAGCGCGGCGACGTCCACACCGGTGAGCACACGGTCAATCTCGCTCGGCTGGAATGGCCCGCACAACTCAACCACGCCACGCCCGTCCGCCTCCTTCAGTTGTTTGGCGAAAGCGGGCGGTACCTCGCCGTAGATCTGCACCTTCAACTCGGTCTGGGTACGCTGGGCGGCGGCTACGAGAAGTTGAGGGCCCTTGTGGGGGTAGGCTGAGCCAAGGAAGGCAACAGTCAATCTGTCACCGAGACGCCCGGGGGCGCGATCGCGCCCCAACCGCTCCCAGATCTCTGTGTCGTGGGGCATCCCCTGCCGCACGATGTCGAGCATCTCGCTCGGATAGCCCGCTCCGAGCAGCGTCCGACGGACAGCCTCCGAGACGGTGAGGCAGGCGGTCACGCCCCGACTCACGCGTGCACGGATGCCCTCCAAGCGCAACCGATGGGCATCCGTCTCGGGGCTCTGCACGCAGCTCGCGCACTTCGATCCGTCTCCCGGTCCGGGACAAATCTCACCAGCACCCGTCATGAGATAGGCCCGAGGGCACATCAACCAGTAGTTGTGGGTGGAGAAGTACGAGCGGATGCCCCTCGTGGCGGCCTGATCGATAAGCGCCGCCCCGAGATTGTGGAGGTTGTGGAAGTGCACAACGTCGGGGCGAGCGCGGTCGAGTGCGGCGGCGAAGGCGGCCGTAATCGGCGGATCGTCAAGCTCGCGCAAAGGATTGCCAAGGTCCCAGATGCCGTGGGCACGATTGTGGACCGCAAGCAACCTCACCCCGTCCTCCTCGGACTCCACCACCTCGTAGGGGACCCCCGACTCGGTGGAACTTGGTGGCGGCGTGGAAGACCGTGACGTCCCAGCCGCGCCGCGCCAACTCCTTGGCGGCGAGACGCGGGACAGTGGTGCCACCGCCGGGGTCGTTCCAGCCGAAGGCGGTCATCATCAGCCGACCGGGTGGACTGCCATCGCCTCCACGTTCAGCACGCGTGGCGCTGGAGAGAGCGGGCCTTTGCGAGCTCTGAGGCGCGGGTACTTGTTCCGCGCGCACCCGCACACGCTCGGCGAGAGCGGGCAAGGGAAGAGCGCGGCTCTCAAGCGCGTCTGCCAGTCGCCGCAGCGCCTGACCCTCGGCATGGACGGGATCCAGCACCGCCCAGTCGAGCTCTGGGACGAGCTCGCGCAACGAGTAGCGCTCCATCGCCTCCTCCAGCGCACGCTCCACATCCGTCACCTCAATCGCGCGGGAGGACTCATCAGATGTGTTCTCCCCGTGGCGACGGAAGCCGACGAGCGGACCCCCTTGGCAATGGCGGAAGCGAAACTCGCGCGCGGCACGCAGCCAAAAGTGGAGGTCCTGAGCGATGCGGTAGGAGGAGTCGTAGCCGCCGACGGCTTCATACACGCGCCGGTGCACCATCCTCGTGGGGTCGACCAAGTAGTTGTGGGAGCGGAAGAAGGCTTGCACCAGTGCGGCAGGGGTGAAGTCGGCGCTCTCCCAACGCCCGGTCGCACGCCCCTCACCATCGATGACGAGCGCGTCGCCGTGAACGACACCCGTGTCTGGATAGGCGTCGAAGATGGCCACCTCCCGGGTAAGCCTGCCTGGCATGCACACGTCGTCATCGCCGAGCATCGCGATCAGCTCGCCGCGTCCCTCCGTGACCATCGTGTTGTACGCCTCGGCGATGCCTCTGTTCTCAGAATGGCGCACCACCCTCAGCCGCGCGTCATCGAACTGGGCGAGCGCATCATCGATCGCGGGATTCGTGGAGCCGTCGTCTACGACCAGCAGCTCGAAGTCCTCGTAGTCCTGAGACAGCGCGCTCTCCACCGCCTCAGCCAAGTAGGTGTCGCGGTTGAATGTGGCGATCCCAAGCGTCACTCGCGGCGTTGGCGCCACACGCCCGACCCGGCGCTTTGAGCTTCCCTCAGGACGGGTGCTCGTTGACACAGGCGCGGCGCTCACTGCATCGAGCAGATCACGGGCGCGGCGGTCGTGCACGTCGTGACCGAACGCTCGCGCGGCGTTGCGCATCGCCTCGGCCACATCTCCGCGCGCGAGCTCTTCGTAGCCGGCGCGCACGAACTCGCCGACCCGCTCCACGTCGTGCCGGTCTCGCGGCGCCACCTCCTCAGTGGAGACTTTCGCGTGTTCGGCCGCGGCGGCCACGCAATGCTCGTAGAGGCGGCATCCCACCAACAGATCGTCGGGGGCGACGTCATCCAGCTTCAGGTCTGTGAGCAACCAACGCCTGAACGGCATCTCCTGCGAGGCCTTGGCGCGCGCGTGAGCTTGCTCGACACCGAGGTTCATGTTCGCCCCGTGGAAGCGGTAGCGCAACATCGGCTCGCTCACATACTCAAGCTCCGCCACCTCGGCGACGCGTACCGCAATCCACCAGTCCTCCCAACCTGCGTGGTCGGGCAGTGGGTGAAAGCGCTCGCGCAGGTCGGCTCTTACGACGATCGTGCCACCAGAGACAAAGTTGGCGCGAACGAGCTGGCTGAGCGGTTGACCCCGGTGGGGGACGATGCCTTCCTTCGCCCAGAATGACGGGTGGAGCACGTTGTGGTCGTTGTCCACCACCTCCATGTCGCCGTAGACGAGCCCCACCTCGGAGCGGGTACGCAAAATCTCGACCTGGAGCGCGAGCTTGTGCGGCGTCCACATGTCATCGCCCGACTGGATTGCGATCAGCTCGCAGGTGGCCTCCGCGAAGCCGCGGTTCACACTTGAGAGTAGGCCGCCGTTCTCCTTGTGGATGTAGCGCACCCGGTCGAAATAGGGAGCGATCGCCTCGCGGGTGGCGTCAGTGGAGCCGTCGTCGATGACGATCACCTCAAGTAGCTCGGACGGGTAGTCCTGCGCGAGCACGCTCTCGATCGACTCGGCGATGTAGTTCTCGAAGTTGTAGGTGAGCACGATCGCGCTGACGCGCGGCAGCGGTGCGCTCATGCCGCGATCGGCGTCGCGCCCGAGATGCGCTCGCGAATCCGCTCCACCACGGACAGGCAGCGGATGCCCATATCCAGATCCACCTCGGGTTTCTCACGGGTGCGCACGCAGCCGACAAACGAGCGCAGTTGCGCGACAAGCGGCTCCTCGATCGGCACGAAGACTCGTTCGAGCAGGCTCTCCTGGCGGTAGGTGCGCGAGCCTCCGCCGTCGAGTTGTAGGCGCGTGGAGCGGCAACGCTCGACCGTGCGCCTTAGGTAGTCCACCGTCACATGAGACTCATCCGTAGTGACGCTCATGCGGCGGATCTTCTCCTCGGTGACCCTGCTGGCTATGAGCGTCCCGATCAGGCCGTCGTCGAATGTGAGTGTGGCGACCGCGTAGTCGTCGAGCACGGGCGAGCGCACACGCCGCCCCACCGCGTGGATGTCACACAGTTCACGGTCACCGGCGAGCGCGAGCAGCACGTGGACGTCGTGGAGCATCAGATCCTGCACCACGTCGGCATCGACTATGTGCCCGTCGAAGGGGGAGAGACGCTGGAGCTCGAGCGCCACAATGCGCTCGTCGCTCAACAGCTTGGCGACCTCGCGCACGGCGGGGTTGAAGTGCTCGATGTGCCCGACCTGGACCACAGACGGACGCTCGCGCTCCGACACCGCCGCGACAACCCTCCCGGCCTCCTCGACGCTGAGTGCGACCGGCTTCTCCACGAGGACATCGACGCCCGCATCGAGCGCCAGCAGCGCGTGCTCGACATGCAACGCGCTCGGCGTGCAGATCGACACCGCCTCCACGTCTTCAAGCAAGGCCTCAAGACTGCCGTAGGTGTTGGTGGAGAACGTTCCGGCGACATCGCTCGCGCGAGTGGAGTCTGCGTCGTAGAGCCCGCGTAGCTCGCAAACTCCACCGAGCATCGAATAGGTACGCACATGGTGGGCGCCCATGTTGCCCGCGCCGATGACACCCACACGCACCGGGAGGTCACGTGCGGAGGAGAGTGTTGAGGGAAGCGACACCGCTCAGCTCATGCTCACGTAACCGGTGGCTTCGGTCGAGGAGCGCACGTTGGCGGAGACCTTGTTCCCGAAGTTGCCCTCTATCGTCTGGATGCTCCCGTCGGGGAGCACCCCCTTGACAATCCCCACGTGCTCGCCGCCAAACACGATCAGGTCGCCAGGTTTGGGCACAACCCCCGGGCCGTTGGATATGGCACGTCCAGTGCTCTGGGCCCACGACCACACTCCCTCGACCGAGCCCGCGCCCTGGCCGCCCGCGCCGATCGGCTCGCCGGCCTGGTTCGCTACCCACGAGGCGAAGTAAGCGCACCACGGCTCACCCGGCGTCGCCCCGGCGGTCGCGCTGCGGTACATGGCGATCGCCTGCGATTCGTTTGACCCGGGTGGCTGCTCAGTCTGGCCGAGCTGGCTTTCAGCGATGGCCACGATTCGCGCGCCGGTCGGGGAGCCCTGGGCGAGCGACGTCGGGCTGAGCGCGCCGGGTGCGAGCACGCTCGACGGCAGCGTCCCGGCTGGCGCAAGCGCGCCCGTCGAGCCAGTTGGATTCACGCCGGCCTGACGCAGCGCGGCGGCAAACGACGATTCCGACGCCTCCCCTGCTTCGACCGGCGCGGCCGTGCCCCCTGTCCGCGCCGAGATCAAGGACGCCGGATCGGCCAGCGTCTGTCTGAGCGTCGCGACGCGCTCCAACGTCGATTCGATGGACATCGCCCACGTAATCGGCAGGTGTCGTTGTGGATTGAGCCCACCTGCGGTCGGCAATCGAGATACCGTCGATCACGCGATGAATCCCGCGAGTGCAATAGCGGGCAACTGGTTTGCCTCAGGTGCGCATGCCCGTTGGAGGCGGAGGAGGATCTCGGTAAGTAGTGGGAGGACGCACCGGATCGGCGCCCGAGACGACGATGTTCTCGCGGAACAAGCAGAGCGCCTGATGATCTGGACGGGCAGCGCTCGGATAGAGCACACCGCGATAACCGTCCCCGTTCAGTTCTTCGCCGACAGCTTGAAACTGCGGCCACGTCTGCCGACCGGGACGCGGCACGGGAAGGTTGAGCTTCGCAAGCTTGGCGGGCGTCGAAAGGTCTGCAATGTCGTTCACGGCGATCGTCCAACGCCACAGATCGCGGGGCATCTGATGAGTTGGCGGAAGCCCAATCTCGGCAAGCACCCGATACCACTCCGCCCAAGCCGTCTGCTCCTCATCGGCAAGGTAGATCGCCCCGATACTGCTCCCCACTTGCCAGCGACCGCTTGACAGCGGGGAGGCCAGCCACAAGGGATCACCGCCGTGAGGCGCCTGTCGCCACCACGAGCCCGCCACCGACACGCGCTGTACATCAAACGCCACCTGGGAGGCCTACGAGAAAGAAGCCTCTTCGAGCGCGGAGACAAGCTCCGCCACGCGCATGTAGTCGCCGCTCGCGATTACGTCGATCGGCTTACTCTCCGCGAGCGCCGGGACGGGCTTGCGCAGCCAGACCGCGATATAGGAAGGCTCCATCACACGCGCCAAACGCTCCACAAGTGCAGACAACTCGATCAGACGCTCCGCTCTCTCCCCCGTTGGGGAGCGCGTGTGCGCGAGCCACGCGCGGGCCGTGCTGCGTGCAACGCCTGTCGCACGAGCGATATCGGCATCAGTCAGCTGAGCTATCTCGTGCAGGTAGACAGCCTCTCGGATGAGCGGATGGGGAGCTAGAGCGGGAGACGACACCCGACAACTGTAGCACGATTGCAGCCGATTTGTACGATCGGATTTGGGATCGATTGGTCACCCCAAGGCCCTCAACTAACTCTCAACGATGCCTGAGTCCCTTTCATCCTCCGACGGTCCAACTAGACGGAAGCACCCGGTGGTAGCGGCTTGTAGTCCGAAAGAACCGTGTCATCCGCCGGCTCGTGGATCAAAACCTCGGCGGGAGCCTGTCCAAGAACCCGCGACGCGACGACCGGTTCAAGGTCTATGACACGCGTGAGGACAGTGGGCTGCTCGGACCCGTGGATGGCGGCAGCGACTGCCTTCTCGCTCTTGGTGGGACGCATCATGCGCGTTCCCGGGTAGCGACCAGTGTTTACGCAGACAGTAAGGCAGTAGTTGTCTCGCGTCGTAGCACCTTGTGCATCGTCGAAATACTTCCAGTCTCGATTAACGGCCGACAAGGTGATGACATCTGCCCGCCATCTGAGGGACGAGCGTATCTCTACGTCGGCGAACTCAAAACAGATGAGTGATGCAAAATTAACTCCACGCCAACTATAAACGGGTATGCGTCGATGATCGCTCGACACCGAGTCACTGATCAAATCGGTTTTGTTTATAATCTCGTCCTCGTTTGGGCTGAGCGGCCTCTTCGCCCGCGGCGGCGGGACGAGACATGCGCGTCTACCATCCGGGTCAATGACCGGCAACCCCATCCACAGCCTATTTGTGTATGTCGAACCAACAACAGTAGCTGTTTGCCCACCGACCACGAGCAATTGATTCTCCGCAGACCGCTCCATGACCCATGGAAGCAACTCCGGCAGGACTGTCCACTCGGGAAGAACGAGCACGTCTGCATGCCGAGATACCGCATCTAGCACGATACGCATCGTCACGCTCCTTGCCTCCTGGGCAAGCGCACCAATTGCGCTGTCGTCGCCACGTATTTGCGCATCGAGCTGATCCTCGGGAACTGAAATACAAGGCATCGCGAACCGCATGGAAAAATTGCGCGACTTCTCTGAAAAATCATGAGCTTGTGTCTCACTTTCCACGCTGCCATTCGCGAGAGCAAGCAGCTGGTCAAGAGCCTCGTTATCAACAAGCGGCTGGGACTTTAGGACGAGCCGCACGTCCTTGATCCAGGTCTCGCTTTTCGGCGCCAACCACAAATGCACCGCTAGACAGGCTTCATGAAGATGTATAAAGCGCGCGGAACGCTGTATCCAACGCATCACCATTGCCCGCCTCTGAGGCTCGGTGCGTGTGACGCACCACTCAGCAAACCCTTTCGCGACACCTTGGCCGATCAGAGGTCCAGGCCAATCGGAAAACTCGGCAAGCGGCGATGCAACGAATGCGGGCGAAATGAGGCGGGCACTCCGCAGCCGCGTGGCGTACAGCGCGATGTCCTTAGTCGTCAGCTTACCTATCGGTCCCGACTCGAGGAGTACCTCATTCTGGAGCACGAGGGCATCACGATCTTCTCTTGCTGATGCGACCGAGAGCGCTTGCGCCGCTGCATGGGTCCATGACGTCCTGAGACCGAAATACAGGGCTGTGACTAGCTCTCTGTTGGCGCCAGGAGGCGGAACAAGAGCGGACACAGCGTCGTGAAACTGTCGCGTCATGGTTCCCAGAGATGCCGTACCGAGGCTGCTTAGACTTGCGACAAGGAGGTCCGACCAGTATGGGCGTATCGCTATGAAGGCCGCACTGTCTAGGTCGTCGATCAGTGTGCTAATTCGACTAGCAGCCTCCTCGCGATCAAGGCCGACACGAATTTCGTCCACAAGGCGCCGAATCGCCGAGACAATCTGGCGAGGCATGCGCTCGCGTCGATACGGGACGCGTAGGACTGTTCTAAGGATCCCGTCCCATTCCGGACTCGTGTCTGCCTCAATATAGGGGTCTATGTTGCTGGAGTCTTCCGGCTCGCCAATCGGCGTGTCTTCGCTTACGACGCGTACGAGAGCGGTACTAGTCTTCTCTAGGCCCGCGTTGAGATGAGCAAGATGATTGGCAGTCGGGACATCCAGGCACTCTTGTGCATTCAATACCCCAAGTCTTGATAGGTAAATTGCAGAGCTGTCTCCGACCCTTGGAAGCATCGGCGAAACAATCACAATATCATCAGCATACGCAGCCGCACCAATGACTTCGTCCTTGTCAACGAGCTCGCTTGTGGCTAGGAACATAATCATATTTGCTAGTAGTCGAGACGAGGGCAGTCCGACGGGGAGAGGCGCAGCGCCGAGATTGCCACGCGTCCGAGGTTGAGCGGCCGCCACGTCATCGGCAAACGCGACGTGGAGAGCGTCAAGTAGCTCTGTAAGCACCGTTCCGTGTAGTGACCGCCGTGGTTGTCCGACGCGCTCTTGAGATACCGAAATGATTTCCCCGGGAGACGCGTTTACTGCATAATAAAATGCCCGAATATCGATCGTCGTGGCTGCCAACGTTTCGCCGACATGCCGCTCGGCAACCCGGAGCGGATACCGCTTCCAACGGTCGTACGACGCTCCTGGCTCTTGGAACATAAGTCCGTGGCGTTGATGATCAACTACGAACTTACTCGCCAACCGGTAGCCGATTACATCGCCACCAAGTGCTGGATCTATTTGTCGGCCGACCACAATAGTCCAGAGGATGGAAACGAGCCACCAAAACACTGGTCCGTGGATAAACGCGTGTACACTTTCGACACCTACGGCCGGGCCATCATCCGTCGTTACGAGTTGAAGGTCACGAGGAACACAGCCGATAGTGAGCCCCCTACGGAGCTTGGCACCAAGAGGTTCGGCCAGCCACTCGTTGACCGTGAGTCGCCCCTCTAGCAGGTCTCCCAGCGCGCGGCGATGGCTATCCTCCAGCCGAAAAGCGGCCCTCGAGGATAGGAATGGATTGTCGCGGGTAAAGAAAGCAAAGCGGGCGAGATGCTGTTCGGCTGCTTTGAGGAGGCGTGTCGTCGATGACTTCATAGTGGCGAAGGTGTGCCTCAAGCACAGGTGCGTGAAAGAGCTAAGTCCGTCTGTCCGATCTCGTCTTTATGCGATTGCCCGCCTAAGTCCATGCCAAGAGCATACATTGCCCATATAGCAGAAAGTCGCATCTGATTCCGTCATACAGAACTTGTTTGCGGTGCCCGCTCGAAGAATTGGCCTTAGCTCTTAGCTTCCATATGTTGTGCACGCGTAGTGGCCTAGAAGCTTTGCCATCCTCACAATCTCCCAGGGACACTGTGACAACGACGCGACGCACTGACTCGCCTCGCACACCCAAACGGAACCTCATCGAAACCTTGACCTCCCTCAGAACCCGAAACCCCTGTACCAACGGGGGCTCTGCCCGGACTTGAACCGACACTCCCCGTCCGTTCGGATCCGACTGCCGCCGCCAAAAAGAAGACGGGCGGCACAAAGGCCGCCCGCCCTCACCACCGTTCCCTCGATGAAGCGGCGGTATGTGGCCTGGGTGAGTCCCTCGAAGTTCCCGCCTCAGGCGTTATGAACCACCATGTCGTCCCCTCGAAGGACGAGCAAGCGGCTTCGCTGCAGCGTCGGCATCAAGAAGACGCCGGCGCTGAGGAAGATTTGGACTACTGCAGGAGCTTCAACACTGCTTGAGGCAGCGCGTTGGCTTGTGCCAGAATCGACACACCGGCCTGCTGGAGCACCTGGTCCTTGGTGAAGGCCGTCATCTCCGCCGCCATGTTCACATCAACGATGGAACTCACCGCCGAGGACAGGTTCTGGGAGTAGACTTCCAGGTTGGTCTCGGTGTACTGGATGCGGTTCTGTACCGACCCGAATTCACCGGCGGCGCTCGACACGGCGCTGAGCGCAGCATCGATGCCGGAAATCGAGGTGAGGCTGATTTCGCCGATCGCCGCCGACAGCGTGATCGTCGAGACGGCGATCACTTCGCCGTCGTTTGCGCCCACCTGGAAGGAGATCGTGGTGGACCCGCTCAGCAGGTTAACCCCATTGAACTGAGTCGTTTCACCGACACGGTCGATCTCGGAAACGAGCTGATTGACCTCGGACTGGATCGCCGCCTGGTCGGTCGTGGAGGTCGTACCGTTGGCGTACTGCACGGCGAGCTCGCGGATGCGCTGAAGCATCTGCGTCACGTCGTTCAACGAGCCCTGCGCGGTCTGCGACAGCGACACGGCGTCCTGAGAGTTCTGAGCGGCCTGGTTGAGGCCGTTGACCTGACCCTGGAGGCGCTGGCTGATGGCGTAACCCGCCACATCGTCAGCAGCCGAGTTGATGCGCAAGCCCGAAGAGAGCTGCTGCATCGCCTTACCGAGCATTCCCTCGGTGGCGTTGAGGTTCCTCTGGGCGTTCATCGCCTCGAGGTTCGTGTTGATCGTTAGGGACATACGTTCATCTCCTTGATGACGGTCTATGTTTTGAGTCCCGAGTCGACTCCATGTCGACTCCCGCCCCGATTATCGTCAGGGCGGAGAGGAACTTGAGCGCAATTCCGCTTTGCGAGCTACATACCTGCGAGCGGCAAGAATTCCTGCACCCGACCACCGCGACCAGACCTCCCCCGCGGTCGCCCGTGGGGGAGCGGAAGGTGGTTGGTTAGGCGAGCACGTCGATGTGGGGGCGACCGTCGTCGTCTCCGTCAGACTCGCTCGCAGCCTGTTCGCGCGCTTCGCGTCGCTTGCGCTCGCGCTCGTCCTCGTCAGGGCGGTCGCGCTCGCGCGTGATCTTCTCCAACCGTTTCACCGGCTGAAGACCTCTCGGCGGCAGCGCGGGCGGGCCGGGGGCGATCGGGTGAATCGGATCGATCGCTCAGCCCATCCTCATGACACCGCCGGTGCTCTCACCGGCTCCACCGGGCGGCGAACCGTGGACGGCTCTTCCGAAGCGGGCACCTCAGAGGGCGACGCATTTAGCGCGGCAACGAGCAACTCCTGCTCGCGCCGCTTGATCTCGATCACCACCAACCGTCGCCACACAAATAGGGCAGCCGCCCAGGTCACCACGTAACACACCGCACCGGCGATGAGCGCGCGAATGCCGGCGTCCACCAACGTGTTGGTGGGCAGCGAGAGGTACCCCCCGAGCAGGAATCCCACGAGCCCACCCCACCCCTTCGCACGCGCGACCTGGAGCGCGGCGCGTGGGTGTGCAGCGACGCTTGGGCCGCTTGAAGCAGACGCGGTAGCGGAAGGAGAAGACTTAGCCGCCATACCCATCCCTAGTCTCAAGCCCACGTCGGCGCTCGATGCGCTGGCGCTCAAAGATGAAGCGGATCAACCGCCGTCGGTCGAGATCGCGGATCGAAGCGAACGACACTGGGCGGCGGCCTCGCGCGTCGCGACGGATCACCGTGCCGGTGCCTTCGATCGGCGGGTCCTCGGGGGCGATCGTGAGGCGGAAGTCGATCTCGTCACCAACCGCCAACAGGTCGGGGCCGGCCAGCAGGAATCCCCCACCGCTCACGTCCACCGTGTAGCTGGAGATGGGGGTGCGGTCGGGGCCGTAGTACACGAGCACGGGCCGCGCGGAGATGACCCGCACGTACTCGCGCTCCTGGATCCCCACGCGACTCACGGCAGCAACCGCTCGGCGAGCGTGTTTGGATCCGTGAGCCCCACACGCCAGGTTCCCGTGCGGTTGCGATCCAAGCGGTATTCAGGCGCCAACCCGAACTTACAGGCCACCTCGACGGCGACGCCCTCCTGGTCGGTCTCCTCTGTATGGGTAACCGCGAGCGCGTTGGCGCCTAGCGGAGCAAGCGCCTTGAGCAGTTGTGCGGCCGCCGCCGCACCGAGCGTTGCGGGCAGCGCCACCACGACGCGCTCGGGCGCGAGCTCGCCCAACAACCGCGCGAGCTCGCGGATGCCGGTCTTGTCGGCAGGGGACATCCGTGGCGTGTCGATCACGAGCAGACCTTCGCCCCGCACCCTGCGCAGCGCCCGTTGCGCGCGGGGGGCTGACAATGGCGTGGGCCACATCACATGTGGGGTGAGCATCACATGCAGACCTGAACGCTCGGGACTCCAGCTGAGCGTCGCACAGCGCGCCGGCAACACCGCGTTGCGTCGGTAAGCGCGCATGAGCGCCGCGCAGTAACTCGTCTTGCCGCTACCCCCTGCCCCCACCACCACGATCGCCGCGCCTCTCACGGGCAGCGCGGGGGCGACTGGGATGCGCTGTGCGAGCGTCGTGCGCACGCCGCGCTTCAAACCGCCACCGGGTGCCAGCGGAAGCACGTGCGCGCTTGCACCCTCGATCAGCTCGCGCGCGAAACCCGCGCTGACGCCGACCGTGAGCAGGCGCTTTTCGATGCCGGCGCCCGCACGTGCCGGTCCGCGCTCAGGAGCGGGCACCGTCCACGGCTCGGGCGGCGCGCTGAATCGTGCGACCGGCGGCTGCTGAGGTTCGGATGGCGGCGGTTCAGACTCAGCCGAGGCCAGGGCGGCGGCGAACGAGTCAAGTGGTCTGCCCGAGGAGGGCTCACGCGCGGGCGCTACTGGCAGCTCTGTGAATGGCACGGAAGAGCCCGCGGCAGGACGGTCCGGCGCGTGCGGACCTGGTAGAGGAGCGCTCGACTCATACGTGGGGGCGGGGGCGGCGGGCAGCTCTCTGAACTCGACGGGAGCGGTTGCCTCGCGCGCGCGCGGCGCCGCGGGGAGCGCAGGCCCGGCGCTCGCGAGCGCTGCGAGCTGGTCGGTCACGTATGCCCCAAGCGGGTACCCCTGCGCGACGGCGGGCATCTCGGCGGGCGAGGCGGGCGCTTCGTCGTACATGTCGACGCGCGGGTGGCCCGATACCGCGTCGATCTCCACGAACGAGCGCTGGAAGAAGCCGAGCACCCCTCCGGTGAGGCCCTCGCGGCGGCGCAGGATGATCGCGTCGTCGCCGAGCTCTCGCTGAATCCGTGGGATCAGCTCATCGACGGAGCTACCGCGATATGTGCGCGTTTGGCTGTCTGTGGTCGTCATGCGTGGATGACTCCAATTGTTTCAACGTTTATCCCCGGAGCTATCTCGTTGTAGGAGCACACGGCTAGGTGGGGCTGTGCTTGGGAGACGAGCCTACGCAGGTGACGGCGCACACGCGCGGAGCAGAGCAGCACTGGGCGGGCCCCACGGCCGGAGGCGTGCTCTACCTGGGTGCGAAGCGCCGAGACGATCGCTTGCGCGCGAGGGGGGTCCATCGCCAGGTATTCCCCGTCTGTGGTTTGCGTGATTGAGGTGGACACCTCTTGCTCGATTGCCGGGTCAAGGGTGATCGCCTGCATACGCAGCTGCTCGTCCAGATGGGGGGCACAGATCGCGCGCCCGAGCGCCTGGCGAGCGTACTCCGAGAGCAGACTCGTATCGCGTGTTATTCGAGCCTTGTCCCCAATCGCCTCCACGATCGTGCCGAGGTCGCGGATGGGAACGCCCTCGCTCAACAGTCCCTGCAGCACGCGCTGGATCTCCCCGAGCGAGAGCACCTCGGGCACGACCTCCTCAACGACCGCGGCGTTGGTCTCCTTGAGCTTGTCGAGCAGCGCTCGCACGTCTTGGCGTGTGAGTAGCTCCGCGGCGTGCGAGCGGATCGTCTCGGTGAGGTGGGTGATAATCACCGACTCGGGATCGACGACGGTGTAGCCGAGCGCCTCCGCCTCCGCGCGACCGGAGTCGTGCACCCAGATCGCGGGCAACCCAAAAGCGGGCTCTCGCGTGGGTATGCCTTGTAGGGCGCCGCCTGCGTCGCCTGGGTCCATCGCGAGCACGTGGCCGGGCATGATCCGGCCACGTGCAACCTCCGCGCCGCGCACCTTCAGCACGTACTCGTGCGATTCCATGCCGAGCTCGTCGTGGATACGCACCGCCGGGATCACGAGCCCCAGCTCGCCGGCGATCTGACGACGGATCATGCTCACGCGACGCAACAGCGACCCCGAGCCGGTAGCGCCCGGGTCTGTCGCGCCCGGGGCGGGTGGGCCTCTATCCACCAGGGGCACGAGGCCGAAACCGATGGCGAGCTCCAGCGCGTCTACCGCGAACCCTCCGAGCGCCTCCTCGCCGGGGGGCTTAAGTGCGGCTGCGGCCACGGCTTGGCGCTCGACCTCCTTCGCCTCCTTCTCGGCGGGCATGCCGTCGCGCACCGCCCACGCCACAGCGCCGAGCGCACCGGCGATCAGCAGGAAGGGGAGCTTCGGCAGACCCGGAACGAGCGCGAACAAACCCACAGTCACGGCCGCCACCATCGGCGCCTTGCGCTGGGAGAGGATCTGGGTCGCGATGTCGCTGCCGAGATCACGGTCGGAGGTGGCGCGGGTGACAATGATGCCCGTCGCCACAGAGATGAGCAGTGCGGGAATCTGTGCGGCGAGCCCGTCACCGATGGTCAACAGTGAGTATTGGTGGGTGGCTTCGCTGAAGCCGAGGTGACGCTGCATCATGCCGATCACCACACCACCGACGAGGTTGATCGCGGTGATGATGATCGCCGCCATCGCATCGCCCTTCACGAACTTCGAGGCGCCGTCCATCGCGCCGTAGAAGTCGGCCTCGCGCGAGATCTCAGAGCGTCGCGTACGCGCCTCGTCTTCGGTGATGAGCCCCGCGTTGAGGTCGGCGTCAATCGCCATCTGCTTGCCGGGCATCGCGTCAAGCGTGAAGCGCGCCCCCACCTCCGCCACACGTCCCGCACCGTTTGTGACGACCACGAACTGGATCACGATCAGGATCAGGAATATGACGAGGCCCACGATCACGTTCCCGCCCACGACGAACTCGCCGAACGACTTCACCACGCTGCCGGCATCCCCGGTGGTGAGGATCAAGCGCGTCACCGACACGTTGATCGCCAAGCGGAACATCGTGGTGAGCAGCAGCAGGCTCGGGAAGGAGGCGAAGTCGAGTGACTTACCCAGGTACATCGTCGCCACCACCACGGTCAACGCGGCGGAGATGTTGAGCGTGATCAGCAGGTCGAGCAGCACCGCGGGGAGCGGCACCACCAGCATCGTCACCACACACACCACCGCCACCGCCGCCAGCAAGTCGGTGTGACGCAAGAGCCGCTTCGCCGCGCTCACGAGGTCAGCCTCCTGGGCGACGATTTGAGGAAGGCCATCACGAGGTCAACCTCGCGAGCGAGGGACTTGAGCGCTGCGGTCACGATGCGAGCCTCCGGCGGCCCGCGAGGCGGTAAACGAAGGCGAGCACCTTCGCCACCGCCGCGTACAGCTCTTGCGGGATCACCTGCCCGATCTCAGTCGATTGGTGAAGCGCCCGGGCGAGCGGTGGGTCAGGGACGACCGGCACGTCGTTCTCCTGTGCGATCCGCTTTATCTGCGCGGCGATCAAATCCTTACCCTTCGCCACCACCTCAGGCGCCGTGCGGGAGCCGTTGTAGAGCAGAGCCACCGCGTAATGCGTCGGGTTTGTCACCACCACATCAGCGCCCGGCACCGCCGCCATCATGCGGGCGCGCGCGGCCTGCATCTGGCGTCTACGCAGCGCCGCCTTCACCTCGTTGGAAACCCCATAGTGGCGTGCCTCGTCCTTCACCTGCTGCTTTGTCATACGCAACTGCTTCTCGTGCCGGTAGCGCTTCCACGCGTAGTCGAGAAGACCAATAACGAGATAGGTAAAAGCCGCGTGCTGAGCGATACCAAGGGCGCGTTCGCCAAAAATCAAGCCCAGCGCGGTCGGAGATATCCCTACGCGTGAGGCGAGATCCTGTAGTCCCGGCAGCAGCGCCAACCCCGCCACGACCCCCACCACCGCCACCTTCGCGATCGCCTTGACGGCTTCGAACACCATGTTCGGCCCAACGAGGTTGCGCAGTCCCGAGGCCGGGTTGATGCGGCGGAAGTCGGGTTTTAGCGCCTGCGTCGACGGCCGCAGCCCGACCTGCGCAGCGCCGGCGAGTACCCCCGTCAACATGCACACGGCCGCGATCGGCCCGACCGTCAGGGCGATCGTGGTCAGTGTTGTGTGCATCAATTCCGTCAACCCCGCCGCAGTGGTGGCGCGCGCCGGGTGGGCGATATCCCCCAGGATCTCGCGGAATGTGGAGGCGCCCGCATTCACGATCCGTGGCCCCATCGCGCTGACCGCCAACAGCCCCGCGATCAATACCAACGCGCCGTTGAGGTCCGTGCTGCGCGCCACCTGCCCCTTCTGGCGGGCACGCTGACGGTGCTTGGGTGTTGCCTTCTCTGTGCGCTCCTCCTGAGCCATCGCTCACGCCACCTGAAGCGCGCCGAGGGCAGCGCCCACACTTGAGGAGAGCTGATCGGAGATCCACCCGCCGACAAACGGCAACGACGCTCCCACCACCAACAGCGCCACCGCCACCTTCACGGGGAAGCCCACCGCAAACACGTTCAGCTGCGGCACTACCCGCGACACCACCCCGAAGGCGACGTCGGTGATCAGCAGCGCGATCAACACCGGCGCGGCGATCTCCACCGCCGAGGCGAACACGGTGCTGAACATCTGCTCCACCCCCCACGTCAACGAGGAGATACGGGGCGCATCGGTGAGCGGCACAAGCTGGAACGTGCGTGCGATCCCCCGCAACATCCACGCATCGCCGCCGATGATGAGGAAAATGAGCGTCCCCACGAGTGCGTAGAACTGCGACATCACCGCGCTTCGCTCCCCGCTCATCGGGTTGATGAGGCTGCCGTAAGAAAAGCCCGACACCACATCCACAAGCGAGCCCGCCGATTCGATCGCCGCGAGCAACACCGCCATGGTGAGCGCAAAGCTGAGCCCCACGAGCAGACCCTCAATCACAAGGCCAGCGAGCGTGAGCGCGTCGGAGGGAATGTGTTGGCCGTGAAGCGCCACCGGCGCCAACCCAATCGAGATCCCCACCGCCACGATCCCCCGCACCCGTGGCGGGATCATCTTGGAAGAGAACAACGGCGCAAGGAAGAACAGCGGCGTTACTCGCGCCAGTACGAGGATGAAGCCTGCAAGCTCGTTGCCCGCTAGCTCGCTCAGGATGCCGTTCACGGGCTCACCGGCCACGCGCTTTTAATCCCCGTAAATGGGCGCAACATCAAGAGCCCACCATCGTCGGGATCGCCGTGTAGAGCGCTGTTGTGTAGGCCGTGAGTTGGCCGAGCATCCACGGCCCCAACAGCACCACCACCACCGCCACCCCCGCGATCTTCGGGATCAGCGTGAGGCTCTGCTCCTGTATCTGGGTGACCGCCTGAAAGACGCTCACCACGAGGCCCACCACGAGCCCCACGAGCAGTAGCGGGCCGGCGATCTTCAGCGCCAACGTCATCGCTTGCGAGGCCAGGCTGACTACGGTGTCTTGGCTCATCTGAGGGGCCTCCTAGTGAAAGCTCTGCACGAGCGCTTTGATGACGAGGTCCCAACCGTCCACGAGGATGAACAGCAGGATCTTGAAGGGCAATGAGATGAACGTGGGCGGCAACATGATCATGCCCATGCTCATCAAGGTGGAAGAGACGATCAGGTCGATCACGAGAAACGGCAGGAAGATCAAGAAGCCGATCTGAAAGCCGGTCTTCAGCTCGGAGACGATGAACGCGGGGATCAACACCTCGGTGGGCACTTCCGCGCGTGTCTTTGGCGGCTTCGAGTGCGCGAGGCTCACAAACAGTGAGATGTCTTGCACTCGCGTCTGGTGGAACATGAATTCCCGCAACGGCTGCTCCGCGCGCCGCAGGGCGGTGGTGGTGCTGATCTTGTGCGCGCTCAGCGGCTTCACCGCCTCCTTGTCTATCGCGCTGATCGTGGGTGCCATCACGAAGATCGTGAGGAACAACGCGATCCCCACCAACACCTGGTTGGGGGGCGCGCTCGTGGTCCCCACCGCGGTGCGGATGAACCCCAGCACGATCAGGATGCGGCTGAACCCGGTCACGGTGAACAGTGCCGCCGGGATCAGCGTCAACGCACCGACGAGCAGCAGAACCTGAACCGCGTTTCCCGAGCTCACGTTCACTTGCGCACCGTCAATTCACGCAAACGCTCGATCAGGTTGGTGGAGCGCTGCGCGGGGACGCCCCCCATCGGGCTCTGTCCGCTCCACCGCGCCGTCGCGGGCGTCCGGTCGCCGGACGTTGGACCCACTTGGGCGGTCTCCGCGACCTCACCGGAGGGCGCGCCGGGGAGCAATCCCGCCTCGCGCGCCTGTTGCTCGCTGTAGCGGTGGATCGGCACCACCCCCTGCTCGGAGCTTCCCACCAGAACGTAGTCATGGCCCGCGCGCACGAGATGCACAGAGCGCCCCGAGCTGAGC
Source organism: uncultured Solirubrobacterales bacterium (assembly GCA_963695305.1). Lineage (GTDB taxonomy): Bacteria > Actinomycetota > Thermoleophilia > Solirubrobacterales > Solirubrobacteraceae > Palsa-744. The sequence goes on from OY968774.1 coordinate 280,370, forward strand.
GTGACCTGCCCCACGCTCGCGAGACCTCCCGCGCCTACTCCCCTCGGACCCCCCTCTTTGGAGGACTTCACCTGGCGCAAGATCCAAGTCAACCCCCAGATCACCGCGATCACGATCGCCAGCCCCACGATCGTGCGCACGATGCTCGCGCTCCCCGTGCTTGAGTGCGAACTGGTCGAGGGCGCGGTCAGGTTCAGCGGGGTGTTTTCCCCGCTTGCCTTACCCCCTGTGGGCGTGAACGCAGATGCAGAATCCGCGCATGCGAGCACGCAGACGCCAAGCACAGCGGCCACCGTCGTGGCCGCACGGGAAAGCGGGATCTTCTTAATCATCGAGGGCGACTTCCGAGGAGAAGTCGCCCGGGTTATCGGCCCGCCGCCGTTGGTCTTGAGCCCCGGTGTCTCGCGAATCCGGGGCTTGGAGACGTCCCGAGGATCAGCGGCCGGGCAAGCGACGAAACCTAAAGAGGGGGAGGGCTATATGCTTTTTCTCTAATTCACGATAGTAACTACATTATGTAGTCATCATCGTGAACCTCCCAAAATGGGACATGCACCGCGCCTTCGAGCAACGGTGCTACGCCAGTTCGTCGACGCGCACGCCCCACTCGCCCTCGCCGGTTACGACGAGACCACCGTGGGCAAAGCAGAGGCCGTTCACGAACAGGTCCACCGGCGCCTCGGCGCCCTGGTCGAGCTCCACCACCGCTCCCGGCGACAGCTCAAGCACTCGCCCGAAGGGGATGTGTGCGCGTCCCAACTCCACCCACACACGCACGAACACGCTGTTCAAGATGCCCTGCCCCTCGCCCGTCTTCGCGCCGCGATCGATGCGAGCCCGCGCGCGCTCCAGCTCACCGCGGGCGAGCTTTGCGTATTTGTCTGCCCGCGGCGAGGGCTTTACGACAGATTCAAGCTTTACCGCCCGGCGAGCGCCGCTGCAACCGGGCTTTCCGCGCCCAAGCGGCACACCCTCCGCACACACCCGCACGCCGTCCTCCACTCGCTCATGCAAGTCCACCAGCATTCCGGGCGCAAGGCCGAGCATCCGCTCGATCGGCATCTCCACCGACCCTACCTCCGCGCGCAATGTCACCTGCGCGCTCGCGAGACCGCGTCTCACCGCTTCGGCTTCGTGAGGGTCCACAGCCTGCGTAGGCACGCTTGTGCCGCGTATCCGCATCGTTTGCGGCTCGATCGCCGCCCACGGGATAAGCAGCGACATCGAAGTCTCCAAGCCATCGATCTTGCACTCCAGCCGCAACGCGAGCGTGGGCTCTCCCACCGAGGCGATCACTCCCGCGTCGGCTTCCATATCGAGCTCGCCGAGCTTGAGCTGCACACCCGCCAGCTCGTGCCAGGCAAGCGAGAGCTGGTGCACCATCACGTCCGCCAACCTCCGTGCAAGCATCCAGTCGATCTCGCTCAACCGCCGCTCCGAGGGCGCCTGCGCGGCCTCGCCGCCGAGCAGAGTCTCAAGGGCTTGCAGCATCAACGGCAGCTCCACGTTGAGCAACATCCGTGTCTCGATCGACTCCGCATCCACCGACACCGCGATCGAATCGGCCGGCAGTTGCGCCTTGGCCGCCGCCCACGTGAGCTGGTCGCACTCCGCGACCCGCAATTCCACAACCGCTTTCAGCTCGGTACAAAGCCGGGCGGCGAGCGCCTCACAGAACTGGTCGAGCGCCCGCTCGATCCTCCGCCTGAGGTCGGTCGTGAACTTCGTGGGCTGGGAGAAGTCAAGCTTTTGCATCCGCTCCGCCCACGCCCTCCGGTTCGAGCACCGGCTCCACCGTGTGCGCCTCGGGCGCCGCGGAGGCCGATATCTCGTTGCCGGCGACGAGCTCGGTGATATGCAAGCCAAAGCGATCGTCCACCACGATCACCTCTCCCCGCGCGATCGGGGTGCCGTTGGCGAGCAGGTCCACCGCCTCACCCGCCAGTCGCTCCAGGGTCACCACGGAGCCCACCCGCAACGCGAGCGTCTCGGCGACGGTCATGCTGGCACGACCGATCTCCACGCTCAACCCCATCGGGATGTCGTTGAGCCGGCTCAAGTCAAGATCCCCTCCCGACTCGCCCGACGGCTGTGTGGCTGGTTGCTCGAACTGCTCGTACTCCACATTCTGGGTCACGTCCCCTCCTATTGCACTGTGAGGTCTGGAAAGAGCACCGCTTGCACCTTCACGTCGGTTTGCTGTCCGATCTGCACCAATATCTCGTGCTTGATCGTCCGTCTCCCATGCGCGCTCGTAAGTTGTTCGCCGCTCTGGTTGGTGATGAGGTTCGTCACGATTTCCCGCACCAACGGTTCCTCCGGCAGCGTCCCCACGTTGCTTTCCGAGCTGGGGGCAGCCTCGGCGGACGCGCCGTCGCTCTGCCCAGGCGCGAGCTGCAGCGCGACCGTCAGCTTCGCGTAGCGACCATCGGTGAGGTTCAAGAGGAAGTCCTTGGGCAACACGTAAATCGTGCCCTTGATCTTCGACTTGTCCACCGGCTTAGCCGCGGTCATCTTGTAGCCCACCCCGAGAACCACCAGGGGCACGATCACGGCGAGCAATATCTTCTTGTTTTTGAGCATCGTGTCTTGAGGTGGGGCCTACGGTTCGCTTTCGCCCGAATAGAGGCGCTGCATCACGATTTCCACGCGTCGGTTGCGCGCGCGGCCGGCTGCTGTTGCGTCGCTTGCGATTGGACGTTGATCGGCGTACCCCGCTGCCGTAAGTCGGCTGGCGTTGACGCCGCTCGCGATCAAGTACCGCACGACGGTCGCCGCGCGCGCGGTGGAGAGCTCCCAGTTGCTCGGGAACACGCTCCCACTGATCGGCACGTTGTCGGTGTTGCCGTCCACGTCGATGCGATGGGTTTGATCGACGTTCAACAACCCCCCAATCTCGCCCAACAGCGAATCCGCGCGCGTATCGAGTCGCGCCTCGCCAGATTCGAACAACAACTGGTCGGTGAGCACCTTAATCACGAGCCCCCGCCGCTCAATCGTGGTCTGCACTTTCGCGCCGAACCCGTGCGCCTGCGAGTAAGCGTCGAGCTCGTGCTTTATGCGCACGAACTCCCCCGCCTCGGTCTGCGAGGCGGTCGCCTGACCGCCCGCCACGACGCTCTGGACGTGGGTTGAGGTGGTGTTCTGCAAACCGCTCCCGGTCTCCACCAGTGGCACGATCGCCATCGGGTTGGCGGTGCTCGGGGCGTGGTCTGCGTTGGCGGTTGCGCCCTGTTGGGCGATTGACTTTCCGCCCGGCAGGATGTTCCCCGAAAAGGCCGCCTTGAGCGACTTCTGGAGCGTCTGGTACTTGGAGATGTTGACCGAGGAGATCGAGAACAGCACCATGAACAACGCCATCAGCAGCGTGATCATGTCCGCGTAGGTCAACAACCAGCGCTCCCCACCGTCCTCGTGTTGAGCCCCACCGCCGCGACGGCGACGCGAGCTGGAGCGCGAACCAGACATCGCTAGGCCGCCTCTGTCGCGAGGCCGATGGTGGCCGCCGTTTGCGCCACGTGCTCGTCCGCCGGCGCCTCGCGCTCGACCGGCGGCAGGTAGGACATCAGCTTTTCCTCCACCAACCTTGGGTTGTCGCCCGCCTGGATCGAGAGGATCCCCTCCAGCGTCATCATCCGCAGCTCCATCTCCTCCGCGGAGATCGCCTTCAGGCGGTTCGCCACCGGCAGGAAGACAACGTTCGCGGCGCCCACCCCCATCAGCGTCGCCATAAATGCGGAGGAGATCGAAGGACCAAGGGTCGATGGGGCGGCGAGGTTCTGGAGCACGTGAACGAGCCCCATCACGGTCCCGATGATGCCCATCGTCGGCGCGAACCCACCCGCCTTCTCAAAGGGCGCCGCCGCCGCCTCGTGGCGGGCCGCCATCCCGTCGAGTTCGGCATCGAGAATCGTGTGGACCATCTCCGGGTCCGTGCCGTCAACCACCAGCTGCATCGCCTTGCGCGTGAACGGATCCTCGATGTCCGCAAGCTCCGCATCGAGTGCCAGCAGACCTTCGCGGCGTGCACGGTCGGCGAGCGCCACGAGCGAATCCAGCCGGCCGCGCATGTCGGGAGGTTCGGCCGAGAACACCAGCTTGTAGAGGCCGGGGATGCCCTTCATCTTTTCCATCCCAACGCTTGCCAACGTCACGCCGCCCGTACCACCGAGCACGATCATGAGCGAAGGGATGTTGATGAACGCAGCCGGACTTGTGCCGTCCATCATGGCGCTCATAAGTAGGGCGGCAAACGCCAACCCGATCCCGATGGCCGTCGCAGCCTTCATTGCTCTCTGTCATCGGCCGCCGCCGCGAATACTTCAGTTTCCGCAAATATGCGTGCAAAACGCCTCGACTGAGAGACGGATGCGCCGCCTGCCGCGGCGCCTGGCCGATGGTGCGTATACGAGAAGGGGCGGCGCCCGTCGGCACCGCCCCTCCACAAAAAGCTCCTCGGAAACTACCCCCTAGATCATTGGACCATAGTCACCACCGTTTGCAGCATCTGATCCGCTGTAGAGATCACACGCGAATTGGCCTGGTAGCCACGCTCCGCGGTGATCATCGCCGTCATCTCGGTGGCAAGATCGACGTTCGACATCTCAAGCTCCCCCGCGATCGTCCCGCCGAAGCCCGGCGTGTTCGGGGTGCCCACGATCGGCGTGCCGGAGTTGGCGGTTTGCGACCACAGCGACCCCCCCATGCGCTCCAGTCCACCCTCGTTGGCGAACGTGGCAAGGGAAAGGTAGCCGGCGGTCACCTGCTGTTGGTAGGTCGCCGATTCCGGGTTCTCGTCCTGGTAGGTGACGCTCCCGTCCTGCCCGATCGAGATGTTTTGCGAACCAGGGGGGATCACGATGTAGCTGTCTTCGGTCCCGGGCGCGTAGGTGGTGCCGGCTTCGCTGACGGTCGCCACCGCGTTGCGACCGACGACATAGTCGCCCGCCTGGGTGGTGATGAAGCCACGCGTGTTGGTGGTGAGGTTCCCCGCGCGCGTGTACTCCACGTTTGCGGGCACTCCCGCCGTGTACGGTGGCGCCGCTGGCGGCGTTCCCGCACCCACGCGCAGGAAGCCGTTGCCCTCGATCGCCACGTCGAGCGGGTTGTTGGTGGACTGGAAGGAACCCTCCGTCATCTGATCCTCGGTGGCGTTCACCTGCACGCCTAGCCCCACCTGCAGCGGGTTGGTGCCGCCGTTTGAGCTGGTGGAGCTGGAGGCGCCTCGCAGGACCTGGGTCAAGGAGTCCGCGAAGGTGACAGTGGCCGACTTGTAGCCGATCGTGTTGACGTTCGCGAGGTTGTTCGCGGTCTCGTTGAGCATCGTCTGGTTTGCGTCGAGGCCGCTAATCGCGGCGTACATTCCACCCATCATGTGAGTCGCACTTCCTTTCGCGGCCCCCTCAAAGAGGTCCAGCCGTCGTTTGTGTTGCCCGCTCGCCTCAAGCGATCACGGCGCTGTCGATGTTGGTGAACACGTTGTCTTTCATGTGCTCGGAGCCCACCGCCGTGATGACGGTGCGATTCGCCACGGACACCACGAACGCGGTTCCGTCGACGAGTACGAGTGAGTCGCGCGAGCCCTTGCCCGCGGCGCGCCCCACGCCTTCGGCGAGCCGGCCGAGCGTGGTTGCGTCAAGGTCGATGCCGCGCCGCTGGATGCGCGCGAGCGCGTGCTTTGAGAACTGGAGTTGCCCGGCGGGCTTGGACGCGCCCTCGGCGTCCTTGAGCGTGTCGGCGAACGATGGGCCGTGTGTCGGGGTGACACCCGGCCGGACCGGGGCGTCGGAGCGGCGCTCGGGAGCGGTGGGAGCGACTGGCGCACCGAGACCCCCGGGCGGCACGAGCGCCGGGTTGGAGATCTGGCTCACGCGATTTCCCTGATGCTCGACTGAGGGATGCCGACCGCGAGCGACCCTTCGGCGCCTTCGACCGTGAGGGTTGTACTTGAGCCGCTTGACTGCGCGCTCACGACCTTGCCGATCGCCACCGCCCCAGTGGGATCGGTGTAGGCGACCATGTGCCCAATCAGCTGCACAGCCCCCGCCCGTTCACTGTTGGTCGCGAGGTTGGTTGTCTGCTCTAGCTGCGTGAACTGAGCCAGCTCGCTCACGTATTCGGTGCCGTTCGCCGGCGACAAGGGGTCTTGGGCCTGTAGTTGGGCGATCATCAGCTTGAGGAAGTCGTCCTTGCCGAGTTCCCCACCCGAGGTTTGGGCGGCGCCCGCTCCCGCGGTCCCCGCGCCGGTGGATGAGCCGATCGGTGTTGTCATGCGTGCCTGTCCTCCTGGTCTCTCACGCGAGCACGTTCACGAGCCCGCCCTCGGCAAGCTCGACGTATCGCGTTGCGTTCTCGGTCCCGGACACTTCCTCGGGTCCGTCCAGTAGTTCTTCTTCCTGCTTTGACGAGCCCACGAGCCGACCCTCGCCGGAGCGGTCCGCGAACCGTTCCTCGCGTGGGTTGGCTTCTGGTTGGGACTGCGAGCCGATGTCCATTCGCAGCAGCGGCAACCCGAGCGAGCTGAGCGTGCGCTGCAACTCGGAGCGTCCCGCCGCGAGCGCCTGCGCTCCGGCATCCGTCTCCCCCACGAACCGGGCCAAGAGGCCGTCCGATGTCTGGCTGAGATGGATGCGTATCCCGCCCAGCTCCTGCGGCTGCAGGGCGATCCGCGCTTGCGTGCTCCCCTGCCTGGCAGCGATCTCGATGGTCGCTCGGATTGCGTCGACCATCGCCTGCATGTCCACGCCCCCTCCGGGCGTGTTGACGCCTAGAGCAAGCGGCATCGCGGTCGATACCGGAGCCGGCGGGGAGGCGACTTCGGTTGTCTGCACCCCTGAGCCCACAGGCGCGAAGAGAGTGGCTGTCTTGCCGGCCGGCGGCGCGACAGGCGCGGGCTTGGGCAATGTGACCGGTTGCTCCGCATCCGATGCCCGAGAGTCGGAGGGTTTGAGGAGCGCCGGCGACGGCCAGTCTGCCGATGGCGCGTTGGAAGCCGGCTTAGGAGTTTCGACACGCGAACCAACTACGAGCGACGCGAGAGCTGAGGGGGTTGCGACCGGTGTATTCGTTGCATCGACCAGCGACGACGACGGAGGGCTTATTGGCTCGGTCACGCTGTTTGCCTGAGACTCGGCGCTCGCCGCCGGCGTGGGCTGCACGGTCACGGGCAACGGCGTCTGTGCAGCCGTCCGCCCATGAGCGTCGAGTGGCGTCGCTGTCTCATCGGGCGAGGACCCATCCGGAGCGGACCCAAGATGATCCCCCCCTGAGGTCGCAGCGACGGGCGTTTGAGCCGTAGGCGCCAGCGGCACGGTCGCCGCCGCCAATATGGCCGGCACAGGCTCCGAGGCGCCAGGGATGGGCGGCTGGTCCGCGATGGGAGCCGCTGTCGAATCTGTGGCTCCAGCGACGTTCTGCGCCGTCGGTGTCGGGCCCACGATCGTGGAGAGGAGTAGGTCGGCGGGTGTTGCCGTAGACGCCTCGCCGATAGGCAAGCGCCAACCGTGCCGACCTCCGCCATGAGCTGTGCCCGCTCCTAAGAGCGCTGACGTAGCGCGATTTCCTTGGTGGCCTTCCGCAGTGGCGGTCCGGGCCCATTGTTCGGCGAGCGCGCTGTGAAAGGGCGGCCCGCCCGGCGGCGCTCCCGGCGGAGCGCCGGGTGGGCCGCCTGGTGGAGCCCCGGACGCCCGTGGCGGCGCGGAGAGGAGGGGCATGGGTGCCAGCGCCGCGCTCATGCGATAGCTCCCGTGGCAGTCGAGGCGGATGGGGAGCGCCGATACGCTTCGGCGTACGCGAGCACCTTGGCGACGTAGCTCTGGGTTTCCGCGTAGGGAGGTATGCCGCCGTAGCGCTGCACCGCGCCCGGGCCGGCGTTGTAGGCGGCGAGCGCGTCCGACACGTTGCCACCGAACTGGGCCATCATCTGGCTCAAGTAGCGCGCACCGCCGTCGATCGACTGCGCGGGGTCGAGCGGGTTGGTGACGCCCAGCGACGCTGCCGTGGAGGGCATCAGCTGCGTGAGTCCCTCCGCGCCCGCGCTGCTGGTGGAGTTTGGATCGAAGCCCGACTCCTGTTGGATCAAGCCGTGGAGCACCGCCGGGTCGAGGCCGTAGCGAGCCGCCGCCTGGTTGACGAGGGCGTCGTACTGGCCCGAGCCAGATTCCCCGCCGACCGAGGGCGCGGCTGGATATACGGCGGCATTGGCCGCGGCGCCGTAGGCCGATGGACCGCCGGGAGCGCCCGTTGCGGACGCCGCCTGCAACGTCGACGCGAAGCTACCCGAGCCGGGCACCGAGGTTTCGCGGGCCTGTTCGATCAGCGTTTGGATCTGCTGCACCCGCTGAGCGGCCGCCGCCTCACCCACGGTCGCGCCGGTTTCGGACCCGCCCACCCCGCCAATGGCAAGCGCACTCACGTCGGCCCCCGCTGGGCGCGCATGACAGCGATCTCGTCGAGCGCATTGCCTTCTTGGCGCGCAACCTCGCGGTCGTGCTCTACGCGACGCCGGTCGCGCAACCGCTTGAGCATCTCGTGCTCACCGGCCGCCACAGTCAGCTCGGCGTCGCGATCGCCCACCTCGGCCGCCTGGCGCGCAAGCTCATCGGAGCTCGCGCCACGATGGGCCTCGACGCGCTCCAGAAACGCTTGACGCTCCAGCAGATCGGCCGCCCCGACGCTCGCCGACCCCGTCATCGCGGCTCGCTGTTCGGTTAGCGCGCGCTCGACATCAGCGTCCGCCGCGCGCAGGTTCTCCTCGCTACTCGACAGCCGCGACAGCGCGCCCGCCAGCTCTAGCTTGGCAAGCGTCTCCTTGCGCTCACGCACAGCACGCACGCGCTCAAGGCGAAATCTGAACGGCTGGCCATTCGTCACGGTCCTGGTAATCGGACGGTGGCGGCTGTTCTTTAGACCACGACAGGAGAAAGCGTGTGAGTCACCGCCCTCACAAGCTCAAACCAAGCGCCGGGATAGCCACCGGCTCAAGCGCGCCCGTCGTTGCGGTGGCTTGGCCGTCAACGCTGGTCGTGTCTGTGAGTTCGCCACGAACGACCTCCCCATCCAAAAGCTCCATCACAAGCGGATGCCCCGTCGCGTCACCGTCGGCCTGCTCTCCGGCAAGCGATGCGGCGAGCGCGAGTAGCTCGGTGTCGGCATCGGTGGGATCGCTGGCGGCGTGGACAGACTGGCGCAGGAACGCTTCGATTCGGGTGCGGTGGGCGAGGGCGGTGTCGAGTGGTGGGTCGGTGCCGGGACGGTAAGCGCCGATCGAGACGAGGTCTTCCTTCTCGCGCAACACCGCGAGCGCGGCGCGCAGACGGCGACCCGCGTCGGAGACCTCGGGCGAGACGATCTCGTCCACCAACCGCGACACGCTCTGGAGCACGTCTATCGCTGGGTAGTGGCCGGCGTGGGCGAGCGCGCGGGTGAGCACCACGTGGCCGTCGAGGATTGCGCGCACCGCGTCTGAGACCGGCTCGTTCATGTCGTCGCCGTCCACGAGCACCGTGTAGAGCGCCGTGATGGACCCCTCCGCGCTCGTGCCCGCACGCTCAAGCAGGCGCGGCAACAACGCAAACACGCTTGGCGTGTAGCCGCGTGTGGCGGGGGGCTCTCCGATTGCCAACCCCACCTCGCGTTGGGCCATCGCGAAGCGTGTCACGGAGTCCATCATCAAGAGCACGTCTGCGCCCCGATCGCGGAAGTGCTCGGCGATCGTGGTGGCGGTGAACGCCGCCTTGATCCGCACAAGCGCCGGTTGGTCGGAGGTGGCGACCACCACCACCGAGTGTGCAAGCGCGTTACCGAGGTCACGCTCGACGAACTCGCGCACCTCGCGTCCACGCTCGCCCACGAGCGCGATCACATTCACCTGGGCGTTCGTAGATTTCGCGATCATCCCCAACAGCGAGGACTTGCCCACACCCGAGCCGGCGAAGATGCCGAGCCGTTGGCCCCTCCCGCATGGCACCAACCCGTCGAGTGCTCTTACACCTAGCCCGACACGCTCGCTGATGCGTGGCCGACTCAAGGGTGGCGGTGGAGCGGCGACGGTCGAGCGCGCCACTCCCTCCGGCGCAGGCTCGCCGTCCAGCGGCGCTCCGAGCCCGTCAACGATACGTCCAAGCAATCCCTCGCCCGCCGCAATGCGGAAGGGCGCGCCGGTCGCTGTTACCTTCGTGCCAGGCCCGATGCCGTGCAGCTCGCCGAGCGGCATCAGCAGCGTGCGGCCGTCGCGGAAGCCGACGACCTCGGCCTTGATCGGCTCTGGAGTCTCAGCGTGGGCCGTGTTTGAGCGATTGCGGCTGCCCCCCACGAGACACACCTCACCCACCTCCGCCTGCAGGCCTGTGGTCTCGATGACGAGACCGATGAGGTTGCTCACCACACCGCTCCTACTAGCGAGGTCGGCGTCCGCGATCACCTCGGCACTACATGCCAGCGCCGCACCGGGGGTGCCACCACCGATCATCGGTTACCTAAAGGTGGAAAGAGTAATGCACTTTTTTTGTAATTCACCATGATGACTACGATCTGTAGCTACTAACGTGAATTGCTCGAAATAGAGTTCTCCCCATCCATCAGTTGCGCCAGCATCAGCTCACGCGCACGGTCCAACTGGGTGTGCACACCGGCGTCAATCTCACCCTCCTCGGTCTGCGCGATCGCGCCGCCGCGAGGCACGCGGGGATCTGCCTGCACCTCGCACAGCTCGCCCTCGCGCGCACGCGCGCGCGAGTCACCCCCTGAGGGGACACCATCAGACCCCACACCCACACCGCCAGGCGCTTGAAACTGAAGGCCCAACGCGCCCGCCACGGCCTCGACATCGGCGGGGTTGACCAGCAGCGTCACCCGGCGACGGTCGCCGATGCGACGTAGGGCGCCCTGCGCCACCTCGGCCACCAACTCCGGCTTTGCCTCAAGCGCGCCTGAAAGGATCTTCTCGGCAAGCACCACCGCGAGCTCGATCGCGTCGCGCTCCACCGCGAGCGCTGTCTGCACTCGCAACGCGGACACTCCCACAAGCGCCTCGGAGAGAGCTTGAGCGGCTGAACCGGCCTCGGCGAGGCCCTCGCTGTGCCCGGCAGCGTGGCCCTCCGCATAGCCCTCCTCGCGCGCGCGCGCGTGAACCCGGGTGGCTTGGGCTTCGGCTTGCGCCACGAGATCGGCGAGTGCGTCGCGCGAGCGGGGCTCGGCGGGGGTGAGCTGCTCGAAGGCGTAGTCGAGGACGGCCGTCGCGCCGCCGACGGGCGCGGTTGCACGGGAGGCGGACACAGTCCCGCCGGGGGTGGGCGCGGTCGCACGGGAGGCCGGCACCGTCCCGCCGGAGGTGGGCGCCTCGGCGAGGTAGCCGGCGGCGGCGTCAGACAACCGCTTCGCTCTCCTCGTCATCGCCGTCTCCGGCAATCACGATCGTGCCGGCCTCCTCCAACTGGCGCACGACGGCGACGATGCGGGTCTGCGCCTCCTCGATATCGCGCTTACGTTGGGGCTGTTGGATCTCCATCTCCTCCTTCAGCATCGCCGCGCCGCGCTCTGACATGTTGGAGTGAATGACCTCGCACACCGCCTCGGAGGCGCCGCGCAGGGCAAGCACGAGATCCTTTTGGTCGACCTCGCGCAGGATCTGTTGGATGGCGCGCTCTTCGAGCTTGACTATGTCCTCAAACACGAACAGCATGCCTCTCACCTCCTCCGCCAGGTTCTGGTCGGCGCTGGCAAGCGCCTCCAATACGTTGCGCTCGGTGGACCGGTCGGCGTGGTTGAGGATCGCCGCCAACGCTTTCGCGCCGCCGGCGGAGGAGTACTCCTGTTGCACCACCGCGGAGAGCTTGCGACGGATGAACTCCTCCACCTGGCGAATGACCGCCGGGTTGGTGTCTCCCATGCGAGCGATGCGGTGAGCAATGTCGGGTTGGGAGCGCTCGGGAAGGCTCACGAGTACTTGTGCGGCTAGCGTGGAGGGGAGGTTGGCGAGCACAAGCGCGGCGGTTTGAGCTGACTCGCCGCGCAAGATCCCCCCGATTTGACCGGGGGGAGAGCGGCGCAGGAACTCGAACGGGCGAGTCTCGATCACCGAGGAGAGCCTTGCGAGTAGCTCGGCGGCACGCTCGGGGCCAAGCGCACGCTCGATCACCTCGCGCGCGAACTCCACTCCCCCGCGCGCTCCGGCGGCGCCGGCGGCGGTGACGAACTCACCGAGCACCGACTCGGTGGTGTCAGGGGCAACGGCAGTGAGCTTGGCCATCTCAAGGGAGATGCTCTCGATCTCCTCCTCCTCCATCTGCTGCATCACGCTCGCCGCGCGCTCGGAGCCGAGCGCCGCCATCAGCACGGCCGCCTTACGCGCGCCGGGGAGACGCGCGGCGTGGTATTCGCGTGGAGGGTCGAGCTCTCGCGATGGGGGGTCGGCCGCCACGGGCTACCCCTCCTGCATCCAGTTGCGCAGCTGCTTTGCTACCTGGTCGGGGTTGCTGTCGGCGAGCTGTTCCACCTGGCGACGGATGTGGATTTCACCGGCGCCAGCGTCGCCATTACCGTTGCCGTTCCCGCCATCGTTTAGCCCGTTGCCGTTGCCGCCCCCATTCCCATTGCCGTTCCCATTCGGGGCGACGCCTACAAGCGCCTCTGCGCGGCGCACGGAGGCGGAGCTCTCCAGATCTGAGAGCCTGACCGGCGCCTCGATCTCGCGTAGCCAGCGTGGTTCGTGGTCGATCTCCTCCTCCTCGCGGCGGCGGAGCAGGCGAGTAGTGAAGAAGAGGAAGGCGATCGCGGCGATACCCACAAGCGCGTACTTTGCGTCGGCGAGTATCCCGCCGGCGGGTCCGGCGCCGGCCGGCGTGGCGGGCTTGGCGAAGGCGAGTTGACCGATCGAGATGGTGTCTCCTCGCTTGGGTTGAAGCCCGGCCGCGTTGGTGACGGCTTCGCGGATCGCGGGCAACGAGGCGGCGGGGACCGAATGGTCGAGCAGCACTGAGACGTGCTGGTTTTCGACCGTGCCGGGGGCGATCGTGGAGTGGGTGACGGTCTTGTCGACGCCCAGCGAGGAGTTAGTGGTTTCGCGCTTGTAGTTGGACTTACCACCCGAGGTGGCGGCGGCGGGGAGGTTGGCGGTACCCGTGGCGGCGCCGCCAGCGCCGTTGCCGGCAAGCGTCTCGATGTCCTTGCTCTGTTGCAAGGGGACACCCTTCTTGCCGTAGGTGAGCGTCTCCTGGGTGGTTTGGTTGACGTTCATGTTGGCGTACACGAGCACCTGTGCCTTACCTTCGCCCACGATCTGGCCGAGCACGCCGTTGAGGCTCGCGGACATGGACTGGTCGTAGCGTTGCTCTGCTTCCTGCACGCCCGGGGCACCACCGCCGGAGCCGCCTTGAGACTGGCTTGGCCACAACAGGCGGCCCGTGCCGTCGGTGATGGTGACCTTGCTCAGCGACAGCCCGGGCACGCTTGAGGCGACGAGCTGCGCGATGCCCCGCACCGAGCTTTCGTCAAGCGCGGTGGACCCGGATAGCAGCACGGCGGCAGAGGCGTTCTGGCTTTCGCCGAATAGACGGTTCTGACTGTTGGGGAGCACGAGCTCGACCTGGGCGCCCGAGACGCCTTGGATCGAGTCGATAGTCTCGGCGAGCTGGCCTTGGAGCGCACGCTGGTAGGTGACCTGTTGCTGGAAGTTGCTTTCGCCAAGGCTTTGTTTTTCAAAGAGTGAGAAGTCGGGTTGGTTCTGGCCGAGCAACCCAGACCCCGCAAGTGCGATGCGTGCTTGGGCGGTTTGGTTCGATTGCACCGCAAGCGCGGTGCCGTTGTTCTGGAGCTGGTAGCTGATGCCATGTTGAGAAAGGGTGTTGGTCATCTTGCCCGTCTGCGACGGGTCGAGGCCACTCATCAGCGTGGAGTAGGTGGGTTGGGAGACGGTGTGGAGGAACAGGTAGACGAACAGGATCATCGCCACAGCAGAGCCGCCGACAACGAGCCATCCGCGTGGAGAGAGCCGTGAGGCGATCTGGGCTAGAGCGGGGGGCATCAGCGACAAGCCACCCGACTACACCTGCGTCTGGAAGAGACTCTGGGCCGCTTCGGTCGCCTTCGTGCGGATTTGGGAGGCGAGCTGCATGGCGAGCTGGGCGTCCTCGACCGTGACTACCGCGCTCTCCGGGTCCGCGGCGGTGCCCATCGCGAGCCCTTGCGCGGCGCCGGCGGCGCTCTTCTGTGTTTCCTCAAGGGAGGAGATCGCCTTGGTTAGCTCGCCGCCGAAGCTGGTGGGTTCGGCGGCGGCGGCAGATTCCATGCCAACGGCGGATTCAAGGCCACCCGCGGGAGCGACACCCCCGAGCCCGGATTCAGACCCCCCGGCGCCGAGCGCGGGTTCAGCGAGGAGACCACTGCCCTGGACACCGGTAGCGGGAGAGGCAATCGAGAGCGACCCCGCGCCGATGCCGCCGACGGGAGGGATCATTTGAGCAGGCCGAGCGTGGCGGTGAACATCGACTTGGCCGTTTGCATGGCTGTGACGTCGGACTGGTAGCCCTGGGACTCGGTGATGAGGTCGGTCATTTCCGTAACAGTGCTGACGTTGGGCATCTCGACGTAGCCCTGCGCGTTCGCGTCAGGACTACCGGGGTCATAGATCTGCTGGTTGGGGGAGGCGTCGGCGACGATGCCCGAAACCTCCACACCGCCCGCGGCGCCCACGCCGGAGGCCTGTTTCATGGCTCCGGAAAGCGCGCCTTCGAATCCATCTGAGCCGATCTGCTTGAGCAGGACGTCTTGGCGTTTGTAGGGTTCGCCGTTCGCGGTACGCGTGGTGTCGGCGTTGGCGAGATTCTCCGCGGTCACATCCATGCGGATGCGCTCGGCGGTGAGGCCACTGCCGGCGATCGAGATGGCGTCGAAGATGCCCACTGCTTACCCGACCCCGATCGCGGAGCGCAGGATCTGGTTGCGCGCGCCGACCACCTGCGTAAGCGCCTGGTAGTCGAGCCCGTTCTCGGCGAGCTGCGCGGCTTCTTGGTCGACGCTCACCGTTTCGCCGTTGGGACCGGGGAGCGTGGGTTGAGTTTCAGTCGCGAACTGGATCTCGGTGGGCGACTGGCCGCTCTGCATCGCGGCCGACAGCGTGGACTCGAAGTTGACGTCCTTGCGCTGATACCCGGGGGTGTCAGCGTTGGCGATATTGCCTGTGAGGGCAGTCTGGCGCTGCCAGGCGCCGCGCATGGCAGCCTCAAGCAGCTGCTGGGTGGGGTCGACGAGAGCCATCGAGGGTCGGTCCCGGTCATCGGCTAGGAGTGCAGGATCTTTAGAGGAGTCCTGGCGTGCCTGTCGTAGGTGGCGCGGCCGGTGGCCTGCGGAGAGCGCCGGTCGCAAGCGCTCGCGCGTGCGAAGCTCCTCGCGAACCGCGGCCGGGACTAAGCGATGTGGTCGAGCCGCGGGCGCCTGTCGGCGGGCGGGGCGTAGCCGTGCGCGGCGCGCGATACGTGGCCTACCTCCGCCAGCTCTGAGAGGAGCGCTTCGCGGATGCGCAACAACTCGATGCGGGCGCGCTCGTGTAGCAGGGTGGCGCTCTCAAGCAACGACCGCGCTGCGGGCGGAGGGTCTACGGGGAGGTTGGCCGTGAGCGCGTCCCAGCCGGCGGCGTGGGACACAAGCTCCTCAACTTCCGCACGGCCCGCGAGTTCGAGCTCAAGCTCGGCGAACGCTTGGATTGCGACGTAGCGGTCGAGCTCAGATGGGGCGCCGTCGGGGGTGGACGGCGGTGGGGCGCTCACGCGCGGGCGACCTCGACCCACGCCTCGCGCAGCTCGCCGAGCAGGTCGCTTACTTGCTCAAGCTTTGAGGCGTCCTGGGTACGGCGGGCTTCGTTGAGGTGGCGCAGACAGAAGCGGTAGAGCGCATGCAGGTTGGCGGAGATCTCCCCCTGCTCGTGGTCGAGCGTTCCTTCTAGGTAGGCGACGATCAGCTCGGCGCGGCGAAGCGTGTTGTGTGCACGCTCGACCTCCCCCTCACGCATCGCGGCGGCGGATTGACGTAGAAAGCGTCGGGCGCCGTCGTAGAGCATCACGACAAGCTGGGTGGGGCTGGCGGAGAGCACCGCCCCCTGGCGGTAGGCCTCGGGTGATGGGGCCAGGCTGCTCATGATCTGCTCGACTCGGCCATGTTCAAGAGTTAGAGACCCGACGCGTTCAGCGACGCGACTTGTCCGGCAAGCCAGGTGGCTTGCGATTGGTTTTGGGAGAGCACGGATTCCAACTTGGCGTAAGTCGCTTGGAGCGCCTTCTGACGTTCGGTGAGGAATTCGTTGAGCGTGTTGATTCGCCTGCCAAGCGAGGAGATCTCGGTGCCGTCGCCGTTGATACGCGCGTCGAGAGCGCCACCCGCCTGGGCCTCGCCATTGACGAGGCTTTGAAAGCTCTGAGACCACCCCTGGAGCATGGTCTTTACGCTCGCTGGGTCGGACTGAAGGGCGCTTTCCAGAGTGGGGACGTCGAGCTTGAGTTGCCCTTCAAGCGTCGCGTGCGAGGCACCACCGCCGGCTGGTGCGCCGGTGGTGACCCCGATGTCGGTCAGGCTCGACATGCCGACTGGGAGTTCTGAGTTGGGTTGATACATGACCTGGCGCATCCTTGAGAGCAGGCTCGACAACTCAGAGTCGCCGAACAGGCTCCCCACTCCCGAGCCCGCGGCGGGCTTGGTCGCAAGCTGCGTCTGGATCGAGGCTACGGTGGAGTTGTAGAGGGTGACGAACGACTGCACCTGCGCCTTGATCGCGCTGGTGGAGGGGGCCGGCGGAGCCACGTTCACCGTCACAGGCCCAAGACTGGTGAGCCCGTTGAGGCTCAAAGTGACGCCGGGGATGGCTCCTTCAACCGTGTTTGACGCGGAGCTGCCCGCAACGCCGTCGATCGTGTATTCCGCGTTCT
The DNA here is from genome assembly GCA_963695305.1 of uncultured Solirubrobacterales bacterium. GTDB lineage: Bacteria > Actinomycetota > Thermoleophilia > Solirubrobacterales > Solirubrobacteraceae > Palsa-744. The sequence goes on from OY968774.1 coordinate 297,283, forward strand.
TGCCTTCCTTCGCGGAGCCAGCTTGTTCCACGAGCGTCCCACCCGGGTCTGAGACTTTGATGAATTCGGGACCGCTCGCTCCGGTAGCGCGGTTTGAGAGCACGAGCGTGCCGGAGTCGAGCACTGCCGCATACACCGTGGCTTTGCTGTCGGAGTTGATGGCGCTCGCCAGTTCCTTCACACTTGCCCCTGCTTTGACCGCGGTTTCGTGACCGTCGATCGTGATCGTGTCTTCGCTTGCGGGGCTCGTGAAGGCGAAGGTGCGCTGCGAGGAGTTTGCGAGCTGTGTGACGGTCACCTCGTGGCCACCGGGACCAGCGCCAGCGCTCGCGGTGGCGCTCACGCGTGCGGGTTCGCTTGAGGTGACGGTCTGGGAGGTGACGAACAGCGAGGGGAGGCTGAATTCGGCGGCAGCAAAGGAGAGCTGCTGGAGGCTGTCCTGGATGCTCTGGAGCTGTTGCTGCTGAGCCTGTAGCTTTGACTGTTCGCCACTCAGACGCGTGACGGGCTGGCGTTCGGCCGCCATCAGCGCAGAGATGATCGCGTTCGTGTCCAGCCCCGAGCCGAGACCCGTGATGTTGAGAGGCACGCCCACCGCGCCGCCGGAGCTGCTTACAGGAGCCGTGGACATCTGCTTCTAGCTCAAGGGCTTTCCGGCGGCCAGATCGAGAGCCTCGGCCACCGAGAGCTTGCGCAGCAGCTCCCCTTGAGGTCCCCGCAACTCGATTGTGATCTGTCCGTTCTCATCTTGGATGAAGCGCACCTGACGCCCCTCGGCGCGCAGCTCTTCGTTGGTTCGGCCGGCAGCGGCGATTTCCTCTAACACTTCAGCCGGGGGGGTGTCAGACAGCTCACCGACAAGCATTTGCTCGCGGGCGCGCAGCTCGGACTCGAACGACACGCCGTCGGGAACGCCGCTGGGCGCGGACGGCGAGAGAGGTGGCGACCCCGGAGGGCTTTGGATGGGGAGGATCGGCGAGCTCATAGTGCGTTTTCCTCGTGAAAACGTCTGACGCGACCCGGTCCCTGGGTCGTCTCGCGCCTGTTCGCTCATTGTTATCGACGTCCTATCTGGAAACTTGAAGATGGGAATAGCCAGACCCCTCCTGCGAAACGCGCCCACGAAACCTGGTCATGCTCTATCGGCGCCGACAATTGTCAACTGAAGTCTCTACTCGCATCAGCAGTTACCCGATGAGACCCGAATTACGCACAAATCTCACGCGACGAGCGCAAACACCGCACAGTGGTGGCGATCGAGCGCCTGGTTACGCCACCGCGGCCTGCGCCGCGGCGAGTATCTGTGCGGCTGCGCGGTTGTTCGGCTCACACGAGAGAGCCGCCGCCGCGAAGTCGCTCGCCTCACGATTCATCCCCTGAGCAGTAGCCACACGGGCGAGCCCAACCAACGCCTGTGCGTCGGGCTCCTGCTCGTTGCATACAGCCATCCACTCTTCCGCCGCGGAGGCGAGAAAGCCCCGGCGGAGATACATCTCGGCCAGCAGCTGCCGGCGCTCGCGGGCCGGCAGTGGGGCGCGCAGAAGCAAGGGGTGCAGCAACTCGAAGGAGTCGAAGTCCTGCACGCGTAGCAACGCTTCGAGGATCGTCACGAGCAGCGGCAGCGCCTCGCGGGACGGCGCGAAGCTTGTATCTCCCGTGCTCGCCGCACGGTGCCACCCCTCCAGGAGGTCCAACTCCGCTTGGGGCATACCCGCGACCCGTGCCCGCTCAAGCGATGTAGGCGTACGCTTCCCATCGGCGCCCGCGATTCGCGCGAACAGTTCGGTGCGGCAGGCCATCACGGCGAGCGGATCCTCGACTGGCACCTCGCCGGCGACAGCAGCGGCGTCCGCATAGCGTCGCTGTGCAAGCAGCGCCTCGCCGAGCGCCACCCGCGCACGAGCGGAGTGAGGCTGGCGTGCGAGTACCAGCCGGAACTGCTCCTCTCCGGCAGCGGTGACGCCTGACTCGTAGAGAGCGGTGCCGAGCATGAAGCGACCCCCTCCGGTCAAGTCGGGCATAAGTTCTTCGACCGCCGCCACGGCCGTCTCCGCGGGCGCCCCACTTGCAAGCAGCGCGCTCGCGTAAGGCAAGACCGAGCCAACGAATTGGGGGTGCTCGCGCGCGCAGTGCTCAAGCAGCTCGATCGCGTCGTCAAGCTCGCCGCGACCACGTCGCAGCTCGGCGAGTTGGATGCGCGGCAAGTACGTTCCACAGCCCACCGTGGCGGTGTAGCGTCGGGGAGCGTCGCCCATCTCGATGCAGCGCTCGTACAGCTCGATCGCCCCATCTGTCTGCCCGAGCGCGGCGGTGACGATCGCCTGCTCAAGCACCAGATCGGTGAAGCCGGGGAAGCGCTCCAGGCCTTCCCGCGCGCGGGCGAGTGCGTCTTGGGGTTGACCGCACACACGCAGCGCCTTCACGAGCCGGCTCATCAGTGCGGGGGCGAACTCGTAGCGATCGCAATCTGGTGAGGCGCGGATGAGCTCCCAGGAGCGCTCGAACTCGGCGAGCGCCGCGGGAGCGTCGCCGGCGGCCGCGTACTCGGAGCCGAGGTTGTAGTGCAGGAAGGGAGTGGGAGGCCCTTCGGTCTGCTGCGCCCGCAGCAGCTCGATGTTGCGCGTGGACTTCTCGCGCGAGTCCCGCACCACGCCGAGGTAGCCGTAGTGCTCGACACGCACGCTCGTCGCCTCGAAGCGCTCTGGCAGGAAGCCCGGCAGCCGGTTTGCGATCTGCTCGTGCAACCGCCCCTCGAAGCGGTACTCGGGACGGTTGCGAAAGACACGCAGAGCGTTGTGGGTGACGGCCGTGCCATCCTCGATGTCACCCGTGTAGTTGGTCTCCGACAGATAGAATGCCTCGCGCCAGGTCCGCCCGGTGAGCGAGCGCAGCAACTGCGCGTCCTCGTGCACCAGCACCTCGTCGGCGTCGAGGTACATCAGCCAGTCGCCGCTCGCGGCGTCAAAGGACACGTTGCGGGCCTCCGCGAACGAGCCAGTCCACTCACGCTCGATCACCGTCGCGCCGAAGGAGCGGGCGATCTCGATCGTGCTGTCCACCGAGCCGGTGTCGACGATCACGATCTCATCCACCATGTCTGCAACCGCGGCAAGGCAACGCGGGAGCATCTCCTGCTCGTCGCGCACGATCATGCACAAGCTCAATCTCAGCCCCTCAACGGGTTGAGCACGTGCCGCGAGCCCCTGCGCACGGGCGGCGAGCGAGGGCACACTGGGATGTAGGCGCACGGGCTTTCGCGCACCGCGCAACTGCTGGCGGCGCTTAGCGAGCGCAGCGAGGTTGCCGTCGACCCGATCCAGGTTCGCGTCAAGGCGCTTAGCGGCCTTGAACATCGCCTGCGCGGCGTCGAGGCTCCACAGCTCATACAACAACACGCCTGCGTAGTTGAGTATGCGCGGCTCGCGCAGCTCATGCTCAAGCACCTCGATCGCGCCGGCGATTACGGTGGCAAACAACTCGGGCATACGCGCCGGAGGGGTGTTCGCGCTCGCCGCGAGCCCCTGCTCGATCAGACCGACCGCGGCCCAGTAGCGGCGATGAGGGTCCTCAACCGATGCGAGCGCCGCGAACAGCTCCCGGTAGCCGTCGAGGTCACCCGCGGCTAGTAGCTGACCGGCCCGGGGCGGCAGGTCGGTCGCGACGGCGACCGTGCGCTCGCTCGACGGGGAGCCTGAGAAACGGAGAGCCATTGCTTTGTTTGGTCATCGACCGCAACGACAGATTTGTGAGCCCAAGCCGCTCGCATCCCTGCGTGAGCGCGACACCGTTTTGCCCGACACCGCTGTACGGAGCTTTCCGCAATAGGCGTAGAAACTACGGGCACCGCTACATAATCCCGGGTGTTGGAGGCAATCCAAAGGTTACGACCGGGGTGATGTATATCGTGCGCGCCGCTCCACCCTACATATCGTCCACGCCGTCTGCATCTTGAGTCCGATTTCGGGCGAACGATCGAGCGGTAGGGCGTCCCTCGGTTCCCTCGAAATCGGAGCGGCAAATGCAAGCAGCGACCCAACGTGCGGGCAGGACCTCGGCGCCCGAAGCATTGGCCGTGTGGCGAGCGTACCGCGCAAGCGGCGACATGCAGCTGCGCGATCGGTTGATCTTCATGTTCACGCCGATGGTGCGCTACATCGTGTACCGCAAGGTGCGCGAGATGCCCGCGCAGTGCGAGGTCGAGGACTTCCTCTCGTGTGGCCTTGAGGCGTTGATCCGCTCGATCGAGCGCTACGACCCCGGTAAGGGAGCGACGCTTGAGCAGTACGCGTGGACCCGGGTACAGGGCGCGGTGCTCGACGAGTTGCGCCGCCACGACTGGGCGCCTCGGTCGCTACGCCGTGACGAGCGCACGATCAACAACGCTCGCGACAGCTTCGCCGCCGCCCACGACCGCCAGCCCAGCTTGCAAGAGCTGGCCGCGAAGGTGGAGATGGACCCGGTCGCGTTGGCCGAGCGGCTCGACGAACTAGCGCTCGCCGAGGTGGGCTCGCTGAACCGGATCGTGCGCTCCGATGACAACGCCACGATCGAGCGGATCGACACGCTTGAGAGTCCCGACACCAACTGCGACCCGATCTCGATGGCCGAGCGCCGCGAAGCCAAGGAACGCTTCCGAGCGGCGTTTGCGCTGTTGCCCAAGAACGAGCGGGAAGTAGCGGTGTTGCTGTATGTCGAGGGTTGGACCCTACGCGCGATCGGCGCCCGGTTGGGCGTGTCGGAGAGCCGCGTCTCGCAACTACACACCCAACTTCGCCGCCGCCTCTACGACCACCTCAGCGGCGAGCTGCCACTCCTGCGCGCCGTCGGCTGAGCCGCGAGGGGGCCGCGGGCCTAAGAAGTCAAGCGGTCTCAAGAAAAGGGGGGCGCTGTCGAGTACCCGGGATGAGATGGACCTCGGTCTCTACATCGCGGCGTCGGGGATGGTGGCTGAGCAGGTGCGCCAAGACCAGCTCGCCAATGACCTCGCCAACGCCTCGACGCCCGGCTACAAGTCAGACCAATCGCCTCAGCACAGCTTTGGCGAAGTGCTGCTGGCAAACGCCCCGGGGGCGCCCGCCGTGGGATCCGCCAACTTGGGTGTGGCGCTCGGGGCGACCTACACCGACATGGCTCCCGGACCGATCCAGGACACCGGCCAGCCGCTCGATTTCGCGATCGAGGGGGAGGGTTTCTTTGCGGTGCAAACATCCCAGGGTGTGCGCTACACGCGGGACGGCCAGTTCACGGCCTCCGCCCAGGGGGTTTTGACAGATGCGCAAGGTAACCCCGTGCTCGGCCAAAGCGGGACACCGGTGAAAGTTGGGGCCGACGGCACTGTGCAGCCGAATGCGCTTGGTGTGTTCGTGGTGCCAGGCGCCGCAAAGCAGGGGGAAAACCTGTACGCCGGCGCCCCCTCGGGAGGCACGGCAGGATCGGTGCGTCAGGGGGCATTGGAGGGCTCTGGGGTTGACGCCGCGAAGGTTATGGTCGACATGATCGCCTCGCTACGCACGTTCCAGTCCGGCCAACAGGCGATCCAGGCGATCGGCCAAACCCTGCAACAGGCCTCCACCCAAGTCGGCTCCCTCAACGTCCCGGCGTAGGCGTAGATGCTCGAAGGCCTCTACTCAGCGGCGGCGGGGATGGAAGCGCAACAGGCGCAACTCGACGCGATCGGGAACGACCTCGCGAACGAGTCCACTACCGGATACAAGGCCGAGCGCGTTGGCTTCTCCGACCTGCTCTACAACGAGGTCGACCAAGCCGGCACCGCCACCGCTGTGGGCGCCGGCGCGAGCGCCCGGCTCATCGGCCGCAACCGCTCACAGGGCGCGCTGCAAGAAACGGGGAGGCCGCTTGACCTAGCGATCGAGGGCGAGGGCTACTTCAAGGTGAAGCGCCCCGACGGTACCGTCGCACTAACGCGCAACGGCACGTTTGGCGTGGACGGGAACGGACAGATCGTAAACGCCGAAGGCAACCCGCTCGACCCTCCGATCACACTGCCACGGGGTACTTCGCCCGAAGAAGTATCGATCTCCCCCGACGGGACGGTAAGCGCGGGCAAGCATAAGCTCGGACGCATCGAACTCGTAACGGTCCCCGCCCCCGATCAGCTGCTTGCCGACGGCGGCGGCCTGTTCAGCGCCACCAGCGCGAGCGGGGCACCTCACAGCGCGAGCGGGGCGAGCATCCGACAGGGTGCCCTGGAGGGCTCCAACGTGGACCTCGCCAGCGAGATGGCAAGCCTCGTAACAACCCAACGCGCATATCAGCTCTCCAGCAGCTCCATCCAGACGGAGAACCAGATGATGTCCATCGCCAACCAACTGCGGGCATGATCGAAGGGACGTCCGGCACGCCGGGTGGCGGTCTGCCGGCGGTGGACCAGGCGCTTGAGCCGGAGTGGGTGCGCAACGGGTCGGCCACCACACAGAAGACCTACGCGCTTGCGGAGAGCTTTGAAGCCATGCTCGTGCAACAGCTCTCACAGTCGATGGCCCGCACAAGCGGCCTGGAAGGCGAAGAAGGCTCGGCAAGCGGCGAAGGCGACGCCGCAGGCACGAGCCCACAGCCGAGCGAGTTGACCACGCTACTGCCACAGGCGTTGAGCGACAGCGTGATGCACGCAGGGGGCTTGGGGATGGCCGCGCAGCTCACACGCGAGCTGGAACCGGCAAGCGCAACCGCACCCCGAGGCGCAAGCAACAGTGTCGACATCGCAGGCGGCGTCGGCGTAAACGGCGCAGCAGGCGCCGAGAGCGGCATCGCAGGGGGCGTCGGCGTAAACGGCGCAGCAGGCGCCGAGAGCGGCATCGCGGGCGGCGTCGATGGGACCGGGGGCGTCGGCACGGATGGCGCAACCGGTACGAACAGCGGCATCCAAGAGCCAAGAGGCCTTGCCGCATGAGCCCCACCGCGACACTCACCCGCAACGGCGACGCGCCCACCGTGCCGCTCACAACAGCCGTGCTCACCCACATCGACGCGCAAATCGACTCCGCTCGAAGCCTGCTCGGGGTGGTGCTTGAGCAGGGCATAGCGATCCGCGCTCGCGACGTCCACACGGTTGTGCGCCTGGCGGGGATCATGCGCGGCGAGATGGGACGCCGAGCGCTACTGGAGGAGGAGCGCTCGCGCCTGCTCCAGCGCAGCGGCGAGCAACTCGGGGTCCCTGCCGAGGCGGTCACGCTCTCACGCCTCACAACCCTGATGGACAGCGATGACGCGCAACGCACGAGCATGCGCAGCGCGGAGCTACGCGGCCTGCTGCACGAGCTGGGACGTGAACACGCCTGCAACAGAGCCCTGATGCAGGTCGAGCTGGGCTTCCTCGACCACCTGATGCGGATGCTCTCGCTCGACGGCAACCAGGGGTACGACCCGCGCGGCGAATCCACCTCAAGCCCCCAACCGCGCCCCCACGGCGGGCTACACGTCCTCGACCTAAGAGCGTAAACCGTGTCTGTCCCCACCCTCCAAGGTCTCCAAACCGCACTCAGCGGGCTGCTCGCCGAGCAGCAGGCACTCGACGTGGCGGGCCACAACATCGCCAACGTCAACACCCCCGGCTATTCCCGCGAGACGGCGGTAATGGAGACCAACCCCCCGATGGTGATCCCCGCCGCCTCGCCCCTCACGGGCGCGGGAGCGCAGCTCGGGACCGGCGTGAGCGTGGCCGAGTTCACACGTATCCGCAACAGCTATCTCGACGCCCAATACCGCACGCAAAACGCCGCCCTCAGCGCCGCCACCACACAATCCGAGGAGCTCCAGCAAGCGCAGGGCGCCCTCAGTGAGCCATCCAGCTCCGGCATCTCAAGCCGCCTATCGGCCTTCTGGAGTGCATGGAGCAGCCTCGCCGAGTCCCCCAACAGCGAAGCCGCGCGAGAGGGCGTGGTGAGCGCCGGCACTGAGCTCACCACCGCGCTCAACCAGCTCAGCGCGCAAATCACAACCGTCTCCACGCAAGCCACTCAACAGTACGCGGCGCTCACGGGCGCCGGCGGCGAAGTACAGGACTACGCCAACCAGATAGCCCAGCTCAACCAACAGATCAAGCTCGCCGAAGCAGCCAGACAACAGCCCAACGACATGCTTGACCGCCGCGACGCGCTGCTCGACAAGCTCTCTACCCTGGCCCAAGTCACGGTTTCAAAGCAACCCGACGGCACCGACACCGTGAGCTTTGGCGATGCGGCCGAACCGCTGGTGGAAGGCGCCACCGTGAACTGGCCCCAGACCCTCACCGCGGCGGCGGGCGGCCAACTCGGTGCGCTGCTCGGGCTCACCGGGGCGGGCGGCACACTCGCCTCCTACCAGGCGGCACTCGACAACGTGGCGGCAACTGTGGCGGCAACCGTCAACGCGCTGCACACCTCAACCCCCTTCTTCACCGGTAACACAGCCGCGACAATCGCCGTGGCGGTCGCGCCCTCGAAAGTGCAGAGCTCCTCCACCGAAGCCGCGGGAGGCAACGACGTGGCGCAGGCGATCGCTGCATTGCGCGGAGGCGCCGCCGACCAGAGCTACGCGGCGCTAGTCGAGCAGGTCGGCAGCGACGTGAGGGGAGCCCAGGATGACCAAGCAAACGCGCAAACGATGGTGACCGCCGTTGACGGCCAGCGCCAGAGCGTCTCCGGCGTGTCGTTGGATGAAGAAATGACCAACCTCATCACCTTCCAACGCGGCTATCAGGCCTCCGCGCGCACGCTCACCGCGATGGACTCCATGCTCGAAACCCTTATCGAGCACACGGGAATGGTGGGACTGTAGCCATGAGCCAGCGCATCACGCCCGCGATGGTGACCGCCTCCACGCTAAACGACATCAACTCCTCGCTCACGGCGCTTGAGCGCAGCGCAAATGAACTTTCCTCCGGGAAGTCGATCCTCCAACCCTCAGACAACCCATACGGAGCAAGCCACGCGATCGACTTGCAGAGCCAGCTCGACGGGCTGAGCTCCTATACGACCAGCGCACAGGACGGTATCTCCTGGGAGAACACCGCCAGCGGCGCGATGTCGGATATGAGCCAGCTCGCGCAACGCGCGCGCGAGCTCGTGGTGCAGGCCTCCAACGGGAGCTACAACCAGAGCGATCGCAACACGATCGCCACCGAGATAGAACAGCTCGCGCAAACGGTCAAGCAGGACGCCAACACACAGTACGGCGGCCAATACGTGTTCTCCGGCACCGCCACCGCCACCGCCCCATATCCACCGGGCGAAAGCGACACCTACCAGGGCAATGAAGGCGCCGTTACGCGGGCAATCGGCCCAAACTCGCTGGTGAGTGTGAGCACAAATATCTCCTCGCTGCTCGGCGGGGGCGAAGCCGCCGGCGACGGCAAGCTGCTCGACGTGCTCTCCACCGTCGCAAAGCACCTCCGCGAAGGCACCCCCGAAGCGATCGGTGCGCTTAGCTCCGCCGACCTGACCGGCTTGGACACGAACATCGAAACGCTCACCCAGCTGCAGGCCCAGGCGGGCAGCGTCACCGAGCAACTGCAAACCGCTGTGAGCCGCATCGAAGCGCTACAAACCACCATCTCACAGACGCTCTCGAACACCCAAGACGTCGATTTCGCGAAGGCTTCGATCGACTACTCAAACCAGCAGGCCGCTTACGACGCGGCGCTACGCGCTGGAGCGAACATCGTGCAGGAATCCCTGCTCAACTTCCTGCACTAAGTACAACCAAGGAGTGGCGCAAAAATGGCTGTGAGAATCGAGAGCGTTCGCTTCGGCGAGATGGAGGTCTCAGAGGAGGCCGTCATCGATTTCCCCTTCGGGCTCATCGGCCTCGGAGGCCGTCGCTACGCGTTGATCGACCGCAACCCCGGCAGCGGCTTTCAGTGGTTGCACTGCGTGGAGGACCCCGCGCTCGCGCTCCCCGTCGTTGACCCCGCCTTCTTCTTCTCCGACTTCACGCTTGAGATCGCCCCCGAGGACCTGGAGCGCACAGGCATCGAAGATGTCTCTGACGCCCGTCTCTACGTCACGGTACGCGCCACACCGAATCCGCTTGAGATAACCGCCAACCTGCGCGCGCCGCTGATCGTGGTCGATGGACACGGCTACCAGGTCCTCAACAGCGCCGCCGGCGCCTTGCTGCGCGCGCCGCTGTTCACGCTCGCCGACGAGGACACCGAACCCTCCCAAGCCGTCGACGCGGCGTAGGGCCGCCGTGCAAGCGAGCCATCGGCTCGCCCGATTCCGCTCCCGCCCCGGATTGGTTCATAATCCCTTCCGATGCTGATACTTGCGCGTCGTCAAGGAGAGCGCGTGGTGATCGGCGAGGAGATCCTTGTAACCGTGATGGCGGTCAACGGCCACACGGTGAGACTTGGAATCGAGGCACCCCGAGGGGTCTCCGTCTACCGCGAGGAGATCTGGCTGGCGGTCAAGGAGGAGAATCGCGCCGCGGCAGCCGCCACCGCCGATGCACTCCCCTCGGCACGCGCTCCCACTGCCCGCGGGCACGTCCCTGACACCGAGCCCCCAAGCGAGCAAGGCACGACGCTTCTCCCCCCAAAAAAAGACCCCACTCCAGAAGAGCCCGCGGACACGACCCCTGAGAAGCCCTCAGCAGAAAATTAGCGCTGCTATGGTGCAGCCATCAGCGGGGCGCTACGCCCCGGACAAAAGTAGTGCCAGCGCTCGTAGCCTTTGCTCATAGCAATCTCCGCGTTCGCAGCACTGACACGCAGGAGGCAAGAGAAATGGCTACAGGAACCGTAAAGTGGTTCAGCGACGACAAGGGGTTCGGTTTCATCACCCCCGACGACCAGTCCAAGGACCTGTTCGTCCACCACACCGGCATCGCTGGCGACGGCTACCGCTCGCTCGCCGAAGGCGCGAAGGTCACCTATGACGCCGAAGCCGGCGACAAGGGCCCCAAGGCAGTCAACGTCCAGCTCGCCTAACACGCGCACTGGTACAGCGCTCGCGGCGGTCCTCGTCGCGAGCGCAGCCTGAACCGGGACCACTAACCACCACCCGGGATCAGTTCCGCCGATATCCCCAGCTCGCGCCAAGTAGTCCCATGTGCGAGTTCCACCACCAGCTGTGGTCCCGGCCGCGCGTTCGTGCTCTGCGCGACGGGTTGGGTTGTGTAGACGTTCGCTCCCGCCGGGGCTCCGTGCAAGTGGAGCGAGTAACCCGACTGCGCTTCCCCACAGCGGATCTCAAAGCGTGAGATGCCGCGCAAAGGCAAAGGCTCTTTCCCGAGCTCAACCTCCGCGCCCGTCTTCAACACAACCGAGATCGTGGCTCCACGCCCCCAGCTTGGAAAGCGCACCGTCGCCGCGAGCCGCCGCTTGCCGTCCAGACGATGGATCTCCCACCCGGTGTGGATTTGATCGCGGGTGAAAGTATGGGTGGTGCGGACCAGGAGATCGCCTTCCTGTACCTCCCCCCTACACTGCACCTGCTCGAACGCGCCCGCGTAGGGGTGTTCGGGGTATGGCTTGTCGTCGTTAACGTGCCCCCGCGGCGAGCGTGTGAGCACGATCGGCGGATGCTTCGGCGGGGCGAGACGGGGCGTTTGCGTACTCAACGCCACCCTCCCATCTTCGGTAATCGTGACGCCGAAACCCGATCCGCCATAGGGCGCGACGCCCGCCGCCACCCGCTGGTCGCCGTCGAAGAGGCGCGCGAGCTCGATCCCACCATAGGGAAACGCCCCGTTGCTGACCGCCATCACAGCCGTGTTGTAGGTGGGCGTGGTGATCGCCAACCTCCCGATCGACGGGTCGAATGCATACAACGCCGGCGGCCGCGCCGAAGGTTCACGCCCGAGACCTGCGTGCGCCGCACGCGCCGCCTGTGACTGAAACCTCGTGGCAAACAACCAGTGCCCCACTTCAAACTCCTGCGCGGGGCTGAACACGGGGCTGCCCGGGATTCGAGCTTCGGGACCCTGCTGAAGCGCGAGCCTTGTATATGTAGCGAGCGCCCTGTCGAAGATGTGCTTCGCCCACTGACCCAGCTCTGCGCTTCGCAGCTCCTCGGGGACGGTCGCGATCGCGAGCAGCCCATCGAAACAGAACGCCCAGTAGTGACCTGTGTTCCACCGACCCGGATGCACACCCGTGTCCCAGTTGGGGTACCCGCTGTGCGTCCAGTAGGCAGGGATCGCCCGCTCAATCCACGCGCGCAACGTGCGCAGCTCCGCGGCGGGCAGCGCCCCCATGCCGGCGGCACGGGCCGCGCTGTAGTGGGCGATCGCCCCCAACACGATGTTCGCGTACTCGGTGGACTCGATGTTTTCGGCGTTACCCACCGGCTGTAAGGGGTTACGGTGGAAGCTGTAGCTCCCGCTCAGATTCGGGATCTCCCATGGGGCTGCCCTGGTGGAGCATCCCCTCAGGAAGCGCCTCAACTGGAGTTGGTAGTCGTTGCGCAACAAATCCGTCCGCCCACCGACCTCGGCGGCGAACGCATACATATGGGACGCCCAGTTGAACTGGTTCAACCGCACGCTCGGGTAGCGGTAGAAGCGGCCCGAGGCGATCCCCACCACAAGTTGCTCAATCGCTGTGACGGTTTCCGCCGGCAGACCGATCGCTTCGCGCGCGCGCCAGGCGAACACCAGTCCCTCCGCTATCTCGGGATCGACTGCCACATGCTGATCGCTCGACGAATCGGTGAGGCTGATAACGAACCCTGGCGTGTGTCGCTGCCCCGGGCCGTAGGTGCTGGCAGGCCCTCCTGGAAGATAGGGCGGGCCCTGGAGCAGCCTAATCGCCAACAACCGAGCGCGTTCGTCTTGGCGCGTAGGACCGGAATGGCCTTCCAGCGCGGCGAGCGAATGGGTGATGAGCAGGGCGGCATCAACGCGCGCGTCGTTGCTGTAAGCCCCGCGAGTTGCACTCCACAGCGGCTCCAAACCCCCCTGACACCAGTCCGCAAACGCCCAATAGTCAGCGTCGCCCAGCGGTGGCGCCGGCAGTGTCAACGACGCCGGCGCCGCTCGTGGAGAACGCTTCACGGCACCGAGAGCCGACACCGGACCCCCCATCGAGGCCACCACACCCGCGCCGGCCAATCGCGCCGCGCGCGCCAACAACTCGCGGCGAGTCGGCTCCTCAGAGGCCCTCACCAGGCGTCGACGTTGGGACGGCGCTTGGAGGCGCGCCCACGCCAGTCTTCAGTCGGGTGGTCAAACAACGTCGCGATCCAGCGGCGCGAGTCGGCTGGATCGATCACATCGTCGATCTCGCCGTACGCCGCCATGTTCAGGCCCTCGCCGTGCGCGTAGGCGGCGGCTACCGTCGCTTGGAAGACACGCTCGCGCTCCTCCGGGTCCTCAATCGCATCCAACTCGCGGCGCATCCCAAGCTTGACCGCCCCCTCCAACCCCATCCCCCCGAACTCAGAGGTAGGCCAGCCGACCGTGAACAGCGGCGCCTTGAAGGAGCCACCCGCCATCGCCTGGGCGCCAAGCCCATACCCCTTGCGCAACACGATCGTGCCAAACGGGATCTCAAGGTTCGCGCCGATCACGAACAACCGCGCGAAGTGGCGCACCGTGGCGGTGCGCTCCGCGTCGGGACCCACCATGAAGCCCGGGGTGTCGCACAGCAACAGCACGGGAAGATCGAACGTGTCGCACATCTGCAGGAACCGCGCAGCCTTGTCGGCGGCATCCGCGTCGATCGCACCTCCCAGATGGGAGGGGTCGTTGGCGATCACGCCTAGGGGCCTACCTTCGATCCTCGCCAGCGCGGTAACCATCCCCGCGCCGAACCCCCCGCGCAGCTCAAGCACCGAGCGCTCGTCACAAAGCGTGTGCAACACGCGCCTCACCTCATACGCGCGCTTGCGTGGTTCTGGCACGATCGTCCGCAATAACTCCTGGTCTGGCGCCTCGAACTGATCGGCCGCGCCGTGGAAATAGGAGAGGTAGCGCTTGGCGGCCTCCACCGCGGCATGGTCATCGGCGACGCGGATATCCACCACGCCGTTTCCGTACTGCACGTCGATCGGACCTACGTCGGCGGGATGGTGTGCGCCAAGCCCACCCCCCTCGATCATCGCCGGGCCGCCCATCCCGATGGAGGAATCCTCGGTGGCGATCACCACGTCACAACAGCCGAGCAGAGCGGCGTTGCCTGCAAAGCAATAGCCGGAGGCGATGCCAACGAGCGGCACCCTCCCGCTGAGGCGACCGAAGAGGTTGAAGGCGCGACAGTCGAGACCCGCCACGATCGGCATATCCACATCGCCGGGACGCCCACCCCCACCCTCGGCAAACAACACCACCGGCAAACGACGGCGCTCGGCGAGCTCAAACAAGCGGTCCTTCTTGAGGTGCCCCCTCATTCCCTGGGTGCCCGCGAGGACGGTGTAGTCGTAGGACATCGCCACCACCGAGTGGCCTTCGACCTCCCCCACGCCCCCCACGAGGCCATCCGCCGGGGTGGCCGCGATCAGCTCCTCGCGTGAGCGACGACGCTCCTGGGCGGCGAAGATGAGCGGGCCATACTCCACGAGAGTGCCCTCGTCGAGGAGGTCCGCGAGGTTCTCGCGAGCGGTGCGCCGGTTCCGCTCGCGACGACGGGCCACCGCCTCGGGACGTGCCGCGTCGAGACCCAGAGCGTGGCGGTCGTGCACCGCCTGCACATCCACCCGCTCCTGTTCGGCGGCGTGCGCTGAGGGGGTTGCGCCATCGGTCTCCGCCGCGCCCACACCCTCAATCTCCGTGTGCTCCCCCGCGAGAAGCACCACGAGCACGTCTCCCTGGGTAACGCCGTCGCCCACCGCAACCTCTACGCGGTGCACCACACCATCGGCCTCCGCCACGACCTCGTGCTCCATCTTCATCGCCTCCAACACCACGAGCGGCGCGCCGGCGCGCACCTTGGCCCCAGATGGATGCGCCACCTCCACCACCACACCGGCGAATGGCGCCCTCACGGCGAGCTCGGGCGGCGATGGCATCGCGCAATCATTGCGCAGGAGCGACGGTCGGCGGGGCTCGGCTCGCAGATCGCCTCGCGCCCGAGCAGTTTGCGAGGACTTGGCTGGGGTAGCCCAGCGCGGTGAGGCCAACTCCCCTAATAGACTGACGCCGGATGTCATTCGCGGGCGAGCAAAACGGAGCGGTGACGATGGTGGAGGCCGAGAAACTGTGCCGCCGCTTCGGCGAAGGCGACACAGCGGTGGACGCTCTCGTGGACGTAACGCTCGACTTCCCCACCGGTCGCTTTGCCGCGATCATGGGCCCCTCGGGGTCAGGCAAGTCGACGCTCATGCACGTGCTCGCGGGCCTCGATCGTCCGACCTCGGGCACCGTGCAGGTCGCGGGCGTCGATCTGGGCGAGCTCGACGACCGCAAGCTCACCCAGCTGCGGCGCGATCGGATCGGGTTCATCTTCCAGACCTTCAACCTGCTGCCGGTGTTGAACGCTGAGGAGAACATCCTGCTTCCGCTGTCGATCGCCGGGCGCAAGCCCGACAGGGAGTGGTTCGACCGGCTGGTCGACACGGTGGGAATCCGCGACCGCCTCGCCCACCGCCCAGCGGAGATGTCCGGCGGCCAGCAACAGCGGGTCGCCGTCGCGCGCGCCTTGATTTCCCGCCCCTCCGTGGTGTTCGCCGACGAGCCCTCCGGCAACCTCGACTCGAAGGCCTCGGGCGACGTGCTCGCGCTGCTACGCCACGCCGTCGACGATTTTGGGCAGACGGTGGTGATGGTTACCCACGACGCCCACGCCGCCTCCTACGCCGACCGACTGCTGTTGCTCGCCGACGGCCGCATCGTCCACGACGGCGACGCCCTCACCACGGAGCGCACGCTGGACCTGATGAAGTCGGTGGGCTGATGTTCTCGCTCGTAGTGCGCGGCTTTGTGCAACGCAAGCTGCGGGTACTTCTCACCGGCATAGCGATCGCGCTCGGGGTGGCGTTGATGGCGGGTACGTACGTGCTCACCGACACCATCAACCAATCCTTCGCAGGGATCTTTCAAACCGCGAACCGTGGCCACGACGTAGTGATCACACCTACACAGGCGCTCGGAAACCGGGCGCGCTCGGAAACCTCTCCTGTCACGCAGGAAATGCTCATGCGTGTGCAAGCTACCCCCGGCGTCGCCGAAGCGGAGGGCTCGATCTTCGCGCCCGGGACGTTTCTGAACGTTCAAGGCAAACGCTTGACGACCGGAGGGGCGCCGGCGTTCGTGGCGTCACTCTCGCCGCCCCGCTTCGAGTCGTTCTCGGTCGTGCACGGCCGCTTCCCTAGTACCCCAAGCGAGGTGGCGATCGACGAAGCAACGACCAACCGGGCGAAACTGAAGCTCGGAGAGCAGATGATCGTGGCGGGGTCCGCTCCCGCCAAGCGGTACACGATCGTGGGCATCACAAAGTTCGGTGGCGGCCAATCCTTCGGGGGCGCGGGCGCCGCCCTACTCATACCCGCCGAGGCGCAGCGAGTCGTGGGAGAGCCGGGTCGTTACGACCAGATCAGCGTCGCGGCCCGGCCGGGTGTGACGCCGGGTGACTTGCGCGACCGCATCCGCGCGGTGTTGCCGAGCACGGTGGAAGTACGCACCGGCACAGAACAGGCGAAAAAGGAGACCTCAGACCTAGAAGACAACCTCAGTTTCCTGCGCACCTTCCTGCTCGTGTTCGCCTATGTCTCACTGGTGGTTGGGGCGTTCATCATCTTTAATACTTTCTCCATCACCGTGGCGCAGCGCACGCGCGAGTTCGGATTGTTGCGCACGATCGGCGGCTCACGCGGTCAAATCATGAGGTCGGTGGTGTACGAAGGGCTGATGTTGGGGGTCGTCGGCGCGGTGCTGGGGCTGCTCGGGGGCATAGCGTTGGCGCCTGCGCTCAACCAGTTGTTCAAGGCGTTCGGAGCCGACCTCCCCAACAACGGCACGGTGGTAGAGACGCGCACGATCGTCGTGTCCCTGCTTGTGGGGATCACTGTGACTGTTCTAGCCGGCCTTGCCCCGGCGATTCGCGCCACGCGCGTCCCGCCACTCGCGGCGATGCGGGAGGGAGTGGAGATCCCTCGGCGCACGCCCCTCACCCGCGGTCGCCATGCGGTGCCGATCCTGCTCGGATTGATCTTGATCCGCCTCGTGGTGGCGCTGATCCAGCACGACAGCTTCGGCACGATCGCGCTTATAACCGGGGTCGGATTGGTGGTGCTGTACGTGCGGCTGCGCCAGCGCAAGCACGGCCCCCGATACCGGCTCACCCGCAGGCTCGCGAAGATCATCGGCGGGCTGGTGAGCTGGCGCGGCATCACAGGGAAGCTCGCCCAAGAGAACTCGATCCGTCAGCCCGGCCGCACATTGACTACAGCCGCCGCTTTGACCGTGGGGTTGGCGCTCGTAACGCTCGTGGCGGTGCTCGCGGATGGCACAAAGGCAACGATCGACCAGGCGGTGAGTCGGTCGTTTGCGGGGGACTTGATCGTGGAGAACTCCCAAGCCGGCAACGAAGCCTCAATCCCCGCGCTGGTGGCGCCCACGCTGCGACGAGTGCCCGGCGTCGCCACCGTTACCCCAATCGCGTTCACCGTGGGGAGGTTGCATGGGAGCACGAGCAACGCCACCATCACCGCGATCGACCCACGAAGCTTCGCTCAGGTGTATCGCGTCGAATGGAAGCAAGGCTCCAACGCCACGCTACTCGCACTCGGAACCAGCGGCACGGTAGTAACAAAGTCCTACGCGAGCAAGCGCAAACTAAAAGTGGGCCAAACCGTCTCGGTGCTCACCACCACAGACCGGCACGTGCCACTGAGAATCCTCGGCATCGCGCAGGACAACGCACGGCTGCTCGGCAACCTCACGATCTCACTCCCGCTCGCACGGGTGGCGTTCGGCCAGCGCGACGACGCGGTCGACTTCGTGTCATACGCGAAAGGCGCAAGCAACGCTCAGGTACAGCCGGCGGTGGACAAGGTGCTCGCGGCCAACTTCCCTCAAGCCCGCTCACGTACCGCGGCGCAGTTCAAGGAAGACCAGGCGAAACAGATCGACACGCTGCTCGCGCTCATCTACGTGCTGCTCGCATTGTCGGTGATCGTGTCCCTGTTCGGGATCGTGAACACCCTGATCCTCTCGATCTACGAGCGCACGCGCGAGCTTGGCATGATGCGCGCAATCGGCACCTCCCGCCGCCAGATCCGCCAGATGATCCGCTACGAGTCGGTAATTACCGCGCTCATCGGCGGTGTGTTCGGTCTTGTCATCGGGGTCGTGGGGGCGGTGCTCATCACAAAGCTAACGCTCTCTGGTTCGGGCTTCGTGCAGTCGATCCCGGTAGGCACACTCTTGGTGCTGCTCGTGGTGGCCGCGTTCGCAGGCCTACTCGCGGCACAACTTCCAGCGCGGCGGGCAGCCAGGCTGGACGTGTTGCGATCGCTTGCGGACGATTGAGCCACCAGGCAGGGCCCACTCCCCTGCTAGCCGGCGGCGGCCACAGCGAGCACGATCTTCCCGCGCGTGTGGCCCGCTTCGCTCTGCGCGTGCGCCTTCGCCACCTCCGCCAACGGGAACGTCGATGCGATCTCGACGCGTACCGCGCCGCTTGCAACCAACTCGGCGATCTCGGCGAGCTGTCCAGAGCTGTTCTCCATGAGGAGCAGCTCCGCACGTGCCCCGCGCTCTCTTGCCGCCTCCTCGGGAGGGGTACCGGCGATCGTGACGAGCACGCCCCCGGCGCTCAGTGTTGAGACGAGCGGATCTGTCGTCGCCCCGCCTACCGTGTCGAAGGCGACATCCACATCACTCACCGCCTCGGCGACGTCGACCTGCGTGTAGTCGACGTACTCATCCGCGCCAAGGCTGAGCACGAACTCGCGGTTGCGTGAGGAACCGGTGCCGATCACGCGAGCGCCCGCATGCTTTGCGAACTGCACCGCGAAATGACCAACACCACCGGCAGCGCCAGCGACAAGTGCGGTCTGATCGCGCTGCAACCCGCCCGCGTCGAACAGCGCCTGCCAAGCAGTCAGGCCGGAGACAGGTATCGCCGCCGCCTGCTCGTGGCCGATCCCCGCGGGCTTGATCGCGATCGCGTCCGCGCGCGCGGTCACGTACTCCGCGTAGCTACCGCTGGCGCCGACACCGAACACCTCGTCGCCCTCCGCAAAGCCGGGGGCGCGCGACACCTCGACCACGCCCGACACGTCGTTGCCGAGCAGCGCCGGCAGAGGCATCTCCCTGAGCCCGCTGCGGAGCTTCCAATCGATCGGGTTCACCGACGCGGCACACACCCGGATCAAGACCTCGTCCGCGCCGGGCTGGGGACGCTCGATGTCTTCGAGCCGCAGGACCTCCGGGCCGCCCGTCTCGTGGATCATGGCCGCGCGCATTGGGTGATCGTACCCAGACTCTAACCAGGCAGCGGCTCCTGCGCGCGCGGCCCGGACACATATGCGTCGGCCGGCTCCAGCATCGCTTTGAGCTGCTCGCGCATCTCGGGGGTGTCGTCGTGGCCGTGCACCGATGCGGCGTGCTCGGCGGCGGCGCGGATCACCTCGTCCTCCTCGCCAATGATCACCAGCGAGCAGTTGGAGTCGCTCGGGAAACGGCGACAGTCAGCCATCTTGCGGGACATGTTGTCTCCTCTCGGAATGGGTCAGTCCATCGTTGCGCCTTGGGCGTCTGACGTCAAGCCCGGCGTTCAGGGATGGTTGACCCCAACGCGATGCCCAAGTACACGGCCCGAGGGTAGATCGATATAGGTCTCGGAGATGTCGTTTTTGTGGTTTGACTCGATCAAGAGCTTGTCGGGGTCGGCGATCTGGAGATAGGCGAACCTACCGTGCAAGCCCGTCACGTCAATCCACTGTTCGGGGTACTCGTATGGGTAGGAGTCGGTCCAACCGACCGATGTTCCGAGCACGTCCCTTTTTATGTTGGGATTCTGGTTGCACGCCGGGTAGACCGCGGAACTCGGCGAGCGGCGCGACGGGAAGGTGTGAAAGAGGTCTCGCAAGCAGTAGTCCACCTTCGGGCCCCTCCGTACGAGGCGTAGGGCTTTGCGGTGCCGTCCGATCGACCACAGCTCAAACCCAGCCGCGTGTTCAAACTTCCAGTAGCTATAGGCCCCGATCGTGCCGTAGCCGTAGCGATCGCCGGGGACATACTTGTACACAAGTTTTGCTGCTGTCTTGAACAGGTGGGCATGGCCTTTGCGGTCGTAGATCGCCTGGTACACCAACCACCTATGCGCTTTGATGCGTCGGCCCCTCACCTCGAGCGGCCCTCGTCCGTGGTTGTCGATCGAGCTCGTGGCCCTCAAGAGAACACGCCCCGGGATGGTGGTTCGGTCGAGGTGGAACTTCGACGGGGCGGACATGACCAGATCGGGGCAGCGCAGGTGCAACCGCACTCGCCGGCATGGCGACTTGACTACGCCGGTGGGTCCGGTCGCCCCGGTGGGACCAGTAGGACCTGTGGGACCGACGGCGCCGTTCCCGTAGCCGGGCACCTCCCCGGTCGAGCCGCTCACGTCTTCCCAAGCCGGCTGGGCGAGCAGCATGCTTGGCATCGTCGAAACCGAGACTCCGATCGCCACGCAGACCGCGAGCGCAGTGACGATGCGTGTGCGCACCCGAGTCAGGCGAGCTGACCGTTTGACTCGGCCACTCCGATGACGAGAGGACGTACGATCGGCGGCGCCTTGCGTAGAGTGTCGTGCGCTAGCGTCGTGATCGAGAAGCCGGCGGCGCTAATGCCCTCGACCGTGGGACGGTTGCAATTGCACCCGTGACCGGCACGCTGCTGGAAGCTGTTCAAACGGTTCTGCCAGCGCGCGAGGCGAGGGTCGGCAGATAGGACGTGCTCGATGAACAACAGTCTTCCGCCCGGGACGAGCACACGACGCAGCTCGCTCAGGGCCCGCGGCTGATCTTTGACGGTACAGAGCACGAGCGTGGACACGGCGACATCGAAGCTGTCGTCCTCGAACGGCAGCTCCTCAGCGGGCGCGTGCACGACATTCGCATCCACCGAGCGCTCGCGCACATGCCGCTCCAACCGGCGCGCCATCGGCTCCTCCGGCTCGGCGACCGTCAGCGCCTCGACGCGCTCGCCGTAGAACGCTAGGTTCGCGCCCGTGCCGCCGCCGATCTCCAGCACGCGGCCCGCCGCCTGGGAGACGAGCACCTTTCGGTGAGCACGCAGCGTCGCCTTCTCGGGGCCTGCCATGATGCGGTCGTAACCTGCGGCGAAGATCGTGCCCCAGAGGCTCATGGTGGGATGGTAACGGGCACCAAGCCAACGATGCTCGGAGCCGACAGTGCCGACTGGTGCTATCTCAACGAAGCCATGTCCTAAAGCCCGGCAATGAATGTGTCGAGTACGCCCAGGTGCTCGCCATCGCCGTCGCACATCCGATCACGCAGACGCTGAACTCTCGCGACGTGATCGTCGCCATCGTCGGCGGCACCATGCTGAGCCTCGCCTTGACCCGACCGCGACTGAGATGGGTAGAGCAACTCACTGAGGGCTCAGACTTCGATCGTCGCTGGACCGAACGATCGCTCACGATCTTCGCGTTCGCGATGATGGGCTACGCGTACAACTCGCTCGCGGTCGTCCTGTACAAACAGCTCGGATGGGATGCCCGGGCGATGCTGAAGGGCGCCGCAGCCTTCATGGCCGTATATGCGTGGCTGGTGCACTTCGAGCCGTTCCTCGCTGAGTGGCGCCTTCGAGGCGGACCCGGCACGATGGCGCTCTATACGTGCATCGCAATCTTTGCCTTCTCCATCGGGATGGTGATTGCCGACGTGGTGCTGCTCTCGTCCTTCAAAATGTGGAATCTTCGCTTTCTGCTGATCACCGGCGCCGTCGCGGTCGGCGGATGGATCGTGTACAAGCTACTGCCACGAGTCGAATCGCTGCTCGACCGGGTGCTCGTGTCCCGTACCGACGTACGCCGCGAGGTGCTCGCCGGTGAGGGTCGAGCGCTCGGCGACAAGGTCGGCGGGCGTGCCCTCGAAGACGATGCGCCCACCGTCGTGGCCGGCGCCGGGGCCAAGGTCGATGATCCAGTCGGCGTGCGCCATGACCGCCTGGTGGTGCTCGATGACGATGACCGACTTGCCTGAGTCGACGAGCCGGTCGAGCAGACTGAGCAGCTGTTCGACGTCGGCGAGGTGCAGACCGGTCGTTGGCTCGTCGAGGATGTACACATTGCCCTTCTCCGCCATCTGCGTGGCCAGCTTGAGTCTCTGACGCTCACCGCCAGACAGCGTTGGGAGTGGCTGGCCGAGACTGAGGTAGCCGAGCCCGACGTCGGCGAGCCGGTCGAGGATCTTGTGCGCTGCCGGCGTCTTTGCCTCGCCGGCGCCGAAGAACTCTCTCGCCTCGATCACCGGCATCGCGAGCACCTCGCTGATGTCCTTACCGCCGAGCTTGTACTCGAGCACCTCGGCCTGAAACCGCTTGCCCTCGCACACCTCGCAGGGAACGGCCACGCCGGCCATCATCGCCAGGTCGGTGTAGATCACGCCTGCGCCGTTGCAATTGGGGCAGGCCCCCTCGGAGTTGGCGCTGAACAGCGCCGGCTTCACACCGTTCTCCTTTGCGAACGCCTTGCGGATCGGGTCGAGCAGTCCGGTGTACGTCGCCGGGTTGCTGCGCCGCGAGCCCTTGATTGCTGTCTGGTCGACGGAGACGACCCCATCCCGAGGCGGGCGAGAATTGACAATCGAGCCGTCGATCAGCGAACTCTTGCCTGAGCCCGCCACGCCCGTAATCACGACCAGGACGCCCAGCGGGATATCAATGTCAACGTTTTGCAGGTTGTGAGTGCCGGCGCCACGGATCTCCAGGGTACCGTCTGGTGTCCGGACTGCCTCCTTAAGGACAGCGCGGTCATCGAAGTGTCGCCCCGTCAGCGTGCCGCTCTCACGCAATCCCTCAACGCCACCCTCGAACACCACCTCGCCGCCATCGGTACCAGCGCCAGGACCAAGGTCTACGACGTGCTCGGCGATCGCGATCACCTCCGGCTTGTGCTCCACGACGAGCACTGTGTTGCCCTTGTCGCGCAGTTGCAACAGCAACTCGTTCATCCGCTGTATGTCGTGGGGGTGAAGCCCAATCGTGGGCTCGTCGAAGACGTATGTGACGTCGGTCAGCGAGGACCCGAGGTGGCGGACCATCTTCACGCGCTGGGCCTCGCCGCCCGAGAGTGTGCCCGAGGGCCGGTCGAGTGAGAGGTAGCCCAGGCCAATTTCGACGAACGAGTCGAGGGTCGCTCGAAGTGCCACTAGCAGTGGCGCGACCGACTTGTTGTCGAGTTTGCTCACCCAGACTGCGAGGTCGCTGATCTGCATCGCAGAAGCGTCAGCGATATTGATCCCCTTAATCTTCGACGAGCGGGCCTCCGCACCGAGCCGGGTCCCGTCGCACTCGGGACAGATGGTGAAAGTGACCGCCCGCTCCACGAAGGCACGGACGTGGGGCTGCAGCGACTCGACGTCCTTGGAGAGCATCGACTTCTGGATCCGCGGGATCAAGCCCTCGTAGGTGAGGTTGACACCATCAACCTTGATCTTGGTGGGGTCCTTGTAGAGGAGATCGTTGAGCTGTTTCTTGGTGAATGTCTCGATGGGCTTGTCTGGATCGAAGAAGCCGCAGCCCATGAAGATCCGGCCATACCAGCCGTCCATGCTGTAGCCGGGGATCGTGAGCGCGCCCTCTTTGAGCGACTTGCCCTCGTCGTAGAGCTGTGTGAGGTCGATGTCAGACACCGAACCCCGGCCCTCGCAGCGCGGACACATGCCGCCGAGGATGCTGAAGGTTCGCTTCTCTTTGATCGTACGGCCACCGCGCTCAATCGTGACCGCCCCGCCGCCGGAGATCGAGCCGACGTTGAAGGAGAAGGCCTGGGGCGAGCCGATGTGCGGCTTCCCGAGCCGACTGAAGAGGATCCGCAGCATCGCGCCCGCGTCGGTGGCGGTGCCGACCGTGGAGCGGGCATCGGCGCCCATCCGCTCCTGGTCGACGATAATCGCTGTCGTCAGCCCTTCGAGTACGTCCACCTCGGGCCGCGCCAGCGTCGGCATGAAGCCCTGCACGAAGGCGCTGTAGGTCTCGTTGATCAGCCGCTGCGACTCCGCGGCGATCGTGCCGAACACCAACGAGCTCTTGCCAGAGCCGGAGACGCCGGTGAATACCGTCAGCCGGCGCTTCGGGATCTCGACGCTGATGTCCTTTAGGTTGTTCACGCGGGCGCCGTGCACACGGATCAGGTCGTGGCTGTCGGTGTGGGGCTTGGGCGGCCGGGTGTCCGTCCTCGTAGCCATAGTCATCGTGTCTCCGTCTGTTAGGCGGGGCGTCACTGAAGCCGTACGTCACATCTACTGCTGAGCTTAAGACGAACGAGAAGCCCGGGGATCGACGTGGCCGGAGCCTTGCGGGTCCGCTCGTGCTCATAGAGTGCGGAAGATGGCGATCAGCGTTCCAGTGCGGCCTGACACTTACGGTGAGGTGTTCACACGTCCATGGGTTGTCAAGGTGCTGCTCGACCTCACCGGCTACACCGCCGACCACGACCTTGGGGCTCTCCACTTGGTCGATCCGTCGTGCGGTTCAGGCGCCTTCCTTGGCGTTGCCGTGGAGCGAGTGCTTGCCAGCGCATCGGCATACGGACGTCCGCTCGACTCCCTCGGCGACGCGGTCCGCGCCTATGACGTCCAAGCCAGCCACGTCGCCGTGTGCCGCGCCCTATGCCGGCGCCTGCTGCGCGAGGCGGGGGCCAGCGCAAGGGTAGCCACGGCGCTGGCGAAGCAATGGATCCAATGCGCCGACTTCCTGTTGGCCGCGGTCGAGGACGACCGGCCGGCCGACGTAGCGATTGGGAACCCGCCGTATATACGTTACGACGACCTCCCAGAGGACATTACGGCCGAGTACCGTCGTACCTGGCCAACGATGCGCGGCCGAGGGGATATCTACGTCGGCTTCATCGAGCGCTCACTGCGGATGCTTAAACCGGGTGGCCGGCTCGGGTTCATCTGCGCAGACCGGTGGATGCGCAACCAATACGGCACCGCGTTGCGCGAGCTGGTAGCCGCACAGTACGCCGTCGAGCACATCTGGACGATGCACGACGTCGACGCCTTCGACAGCGAAGTGTCCGCGTACCCAGCGATCACCGTACTCTCGAACCGGCCACAAGGCAGCGTCATGGTTGCGGACACCACCGCCGACTTCGGTCCTGCCACGGCAATCGCGCTGGTCGAGGCATCACATGACAAGGCGATCATCGATTTTTCCGACGTTGGCGTAAAGGCGCACCGACTGCCGCGCTGGTTCAAGGAAGGAGAGCCGTGGCCCACCGGACCACCCGCAAGGCTTGCCCTGATCAAGGACTTGAACAGCCGGTTTAGCTCGCTACACGATCCCGCAAACGGAACGAAGGTGTCAATTGGAGTCGCGACCGGCGCCGACAAGGTTTACGTCACCCACGACCCAACCGTTGCAGAGCCTGACCGGATCCTGCGGCTGGCGATGCCTCGCGACCTCACGTCCGGCGCCTTCGAATGGCAAGGGAGCTATCTCGTCAACCCGTGGGCCAGCGACGGCTCCCTTGTCCCCTTGCGGGACTACCCACGAATGGCCGACCATCTCTCCCAACACCCGACGATTCGCGCTCGCCACGTGGCCAGGCGGGACCCGGCGTGCTGGTATCGCACCATTGACAAAGTTCACGCCGAGCTGACAGGACGTCCAAAGCTGCTGTTCCAGGATATGAAGGCCACAATTCAACCAGTGCTAGAGCCCGGCGGCCATTATCCGCACCACAACCTCTACTACGTCGTTTCCGACGCTTGGGACCTAAAGGTTCTCGGCGGGCTACTACTGTCGCGGATCGCACAGGCATTTGTCGAGGCATACTGCGTTCGAATGCGCGGCGGCACGCTCCGCTTTCAAGCTCAATACCTCAGACGTATCAGGGTGCCTAGCCCCGACTCCATGGACGAGGCGAACAGAGAGGCGCTGCGAACAGCATTCCATACACGTGACGTCGACGCGGCCACAAACGCAGCGGCCATCGCCTATGACATCGACCTGAGGGACTACGGGCTTGCCTGAAAGCGTTACACCAGACCCAACACTCGCCGCCGTCTCGGCGTTTTGGAATACCCGCGCGGACCAGATCGCTGCGCTCGCGGACGGCGGCGCAGCGGGCGGCGCAGCTCGCGCCGGCGGGCACATGGATGGAATATGCGACCTGGTGAAGAGTATCTTCGTCCAAGCGGGAGTGCCCGCCGAAGCGGTAGTCACCGAGAGGTACCTGCCGGGGTACTACCGGCCGCGGAAGCGGTGGGACATGGCGATTAGCTACGGGGATGCACTGGTAGCCGCGTTGGAGTTCAAGAGCCAAGTCGGATCCGTAGGGAAGAACATCAACAACCGGTTCGAGGAGGCACTCGGCACGGCCACCGACACCTGGACCGCGCAGAAGAAGTATGCCCCTTTTGGCGACGTACCGCCATGGCTGGGATATGTGTTCATTCTGCAGGAGGACAGCGAGACGGAGAAGCCGAACAGGTCGGTTCAAGCGCTCTTCCCAGTCGACGAGGAGTTTTATGGAATGTCCTACAACCAGCGCTACCAGAAGATGCTGAGCCGGTTCTTGAGCGACAACGTCTACCAGGCTGGCTGGTTTATCACGACCACCGTTGACGACGACGGTCATATCTCCTACGCCGAGCCGTTGGCAACCGCCTCTGGTAAGGCGTTCCGCGCCGCGGTCGAGGGACGCGTGAACTACGTGAAGTCCGTGCTCGACTGACCCGCAGCCACCAACGGCGAGAGAAGCTGACAGGCGATCTTGCGGGTATCAAGGGCGGCGCACACGCCGAGCACGGCGGCGTCTAAGGTCAGGTCTAGACGGCTGTGCTGAAGCCGCTTTGCCAAGAGCGCCGGGAAAGGAGAGCCCTGTGAAGATGCGTGCCGCTGTGCTCGAGCAGTTTGGCCAGCCACTGGTGGTTCAGGAGGTGGATCTCGCCGATCCCCGGCCCGGAGAGGTACTGGTGCGTTTGGTGGCGTGTGGGGTGTGCCACACCGATATGTACACGGCCTCGGGAGTCGACCCATCCGGCTATACGCCGACGGTGCTCGGCCATGAGGGAGCAGGGGTAGTCGAAGCGCTCGGAGAGGGAGTCAGCTCGGTCAAGCAGGGCGATCACGTCGTGACCCTCTTCTCCCCCCAGTGTCGTGAGTGCGTGCACTGCCTCAGCCCCAAGACCAATCTCTGCTTGGCGATTCGCGAGCAGCAGAACAAGGGCCATCAGCCTGATGGCACGACACGACTTTCGCGCTCAGGCGAGCCGATCCGGCATTTCATGGGCACGTCCACTTTTGCCGAGTATGCGGTCCTGCCCGAGATCGCGCTCGCCCGCGTGAGCAACGAGGCGCCACTCGATCGAGCGTGTCTGTTCGCGTGCGGCCTGACGACCGGGCTGGGCGCCGCGATGTACACGGCTGCCGTGGAGCAGGGCTCGACGTGTGTCGTCTTTGGCGCCGGCATGGTCGGCCTGGGAGTAGTCGCCGGGTGCAGGCTGCAAGGCGCCAAGCGAATCGTGTGCGTGGATCTCTCGCCCGAGCGCCTCGAGCTTGCCCGCGGTCAGGGAGCGACAGACTGCTGGCAGGCCGACGAGCACACTGTCGAGAGAGTCCTGGTGGAGACTGCAGGATTCGGCGCCGACTACACCTTCGAGGCGACTGGGCTGGTCTCGGTGATGAGCCAGGCCGTCGAGGCAGCCCGTATGGGATGGGGCTTGTGCACTGTTGCGGGAGTGGCAGGCAAGGGAGAGACACTTGACATCGTCCCCCGCATGCTGATCACAGGAAGACGCGTATGCGGATCCTCGTTCGGTGGGGTGAAGGGACGCGACCAGGTGCCGCAGTTGGTTGACCGCTACCTGCAGGGAGAGATCGACGTCGATCCCTTCATCTCTCATCGCATGGGCCTGGGGGAGGTCAACCGCGCCTTCGAGCTGATGGAGAACCAGGACGGTATTCGCTCGATCTTGGAGTTCGATCGCTGAGGGCCTTGTAACGTTCCGCGTGTGTCCCGCCTGCCTGAGCTGAACGCCGCCGACGCAAACCCCGAGGTGCGCTCAGCGCTGGAGCGCTTGCCGCCGCTTGCGATCTTTCGCACAGTCGCCAACGCCCAAGGCTCTTTCCTCAATTGGCTGCGGTTTGGCCGCGACTGCCTGGACGGCGACCTGTTCGATCCGGTTCTACGCGAGCTTGCGATTCTGCGCGTCGCGCGACTGACCCCGGGAGCTGAATACGAGTGGGTCCAGCACGTGCCGATCCTGCTTGCGGTGGGAGGCTCCACCGCGCACGTCGACGCGCTCGAGAGCGATGACGTCGAAGCCGATGTCCTCGGCGAGGATGGACGGCTGGTCGTCCGCTTTACGACGCAAGTGGTGTTGAACGCGGCACCGGACGAGGCCACCTTCGAGTCGATGAGCAAGCGCTTCACCACGGCCGAGATCGTTCAGCTCCTGCTTGTCATCGGTCAATACATGATGGTCGCCCGCGTGATGGCTACCGCGAAGCTGGAGGTGGACGCCGTGCTTGGTGCCGACGTGCTCGCTGGCATCGAGCGAACCGCCGACACCGACGGTCAACGTTCCACCGACGATCCCCAATGATGAATGAGAGATCCTAAATGCAGGTGAGCGATTTCCTGATCAAGCGTACGGACCTGCGTGAGTGCCGGATTGCCGAGTCCGACGTGCCCGAGCCCATACCCGGCCAGGCACTTCTCCAGGTCGAGCGCTTTGGGTTGACGGCCAACAACATCACCTATGCGGTGCTTGGGGAGATGATGTCCTATTGGGACTTCTTCCCCGCGCGGGACGGTTGGGGTCGGGTTCCCATGTGGGGCTTTGCCGAGGTGCAGCAAAGCGAGGCCGATGGCGTCGAGCCCGGCACGCGCCTCTATGGCTATCTCCCTCCGTCCTCGCACGTTCTGGTGACTCCAACGGAGGCCGGCCCTCACGGGTTCCTCGATGGCTCGCCGCATCGAGCTAGTTTGTCGTCGGCCTACCAGTCCTATCTGGCGACCAGCGCCGACCCTTTCTATACGGCGGATACGGAGGATCTGCAAATGCTGTTGCGTCCTTTGTTCTTCACCTCGTACCTGATCGACGACCAGCTCTTTGACGAGGGCCTGATCGAGCGCGGCCCGATCGTGATCTCCAGCGCGTCGAGCAAGACCGCGATCGCCGTTGCCTTCCTGCTCGCACAGCGAGAGGGGGTGGAGCTGGTAGGACTCACTTCGGCGCGAAGCGCCGAGTTCACCGAAGGGCTCGGGGTATACGGACGCACTGTCACCTATGACGCGATCGACTCGCTGGAACGAGGCCCCGCCACCTTCGTCGACATCGCCGGAGACGGGGAGGTGAGACTCGCTGTCCATTCCCACTACGGTGACGAGCTCATCCACAGCATGGCTGTGGGCGTCACGCACTGGGAGGCGCTTGGAGCGGGCGGGGGCGATCTGCCTGGACCTGCGCCAACCCTCTTCTTCGCCCCCAATCGTCTGGCCAAGCGCTCAAAGGACTGGGGCCGCACCGAGCTGCAAAAGAGAGCCGCCGATGCCTGGCACCCGTTCTGTCAGTGGGCAGGCGGTTGGCTCGAGGTCATTGATGGTTGTGGCTTCGACGCGGTTCAGAGCGCCTACCTCGATGTGCTCGAGGGTCGTGTGCTCCCCAAGAGCGCCCACGTTCTCTCACCCGGCCAGTGAGCTGAGCCAATCTGACAAACCATCTATTGCGACCAAGCGATGGTTTGCTCGCCACTCACACATATCGCCGTCCCCATGCCACGGCGTCAGTCGCCCATTCCAGCGCCGTATCTCGATCAACGATTTGGGCTCGATCGTCGTCGTAGCGAAGTTCTGCCGCGTATGGTGTGAGTAGATCGGCCTCGGCCAACTCGTCGGGGACCGGCAGGCCTTCCCTTTCGCAGATCCCAATCAGCATGCGAAGGTCGTGCTTTGCTGGGAAGTCAATGTCGTGCGCCGCCAACACCGCCTTGAGCGACTTCTCGACGGCCTGCTGAGCGTGGAAGCAGACAATCGCATCGGTCACCGACTCCAGCGGCAGCATCGCGCTTACCGCCGCGGCATCCTCGCTCGCACGGCGCAAGAGTTGCGCCGCAAGATCCCGCGGGGGAGTCATCAGGCGGCCATCTCGCGGCCATCTGTTAGCGCCGTGTATATGAGGCTACCTTTTACGTCACGCCACTCCCGCACTCGACTCTCACTCGCAACGACGATGTCCATTGGTATGAGCATGTCGCTTAGCGCGCGGCGCAATCGCACGGACTCAAGCGCTCCGTTCTCTACGGCAGGCTCGATCACAAGAAAGTCGAGGTCACTCTGGGCGTTTGCTTCGCCCTTTGCATGGGACCCAAACAGGACTACACGCGCACCGAATGGAGCCGCCTCCAACAGGCGACGTCCGGCTTCCTCGATTGTGGCTACATCAATCAAGCTTGCGATGACCGGCCCTTGAGGCGACGGTCAACTAAGCGGGAGCGACGGGACTCGAACCCGCGACCTCTGCCGTGACAGGGCAGCGCTCTAACCAACTGAGCTACGCCCCCGTGCCTATGCACGGGACCTTCATTCGTGCGCTCCGCAGAGTATCGCAGCCGACTGGCCCACGCGGGCCCCGCTCCCCCAAGTTGGCCAGCCAGCCAAGATCTCCGCATGGTGAGGTACGCTTCGGACATGCCCGTGCTTGAGCCCCCGCCGCTACGCCACGAAAACCCCTTCCGCATCCTCGTCCAGGACCTCGCCGACGAGCGGGCAGCGACGGTCCCCTACCCGCCCGGGGACACCAACTTCTCGCTTGCACGCACAAAGCGGTTCATCGACGAGCCCCTTCCCCTGCTGTTGGAGGCCTACGAGAAGTACGGGCCCATCTTCACGCTTCGGATCCTCCACTCCAACGTGGTGTTCATGTTGGGGCCCGCCGCCAACCACTACGTCACGGTGTCCCACGCGTCGAACTTCCTATGGCGAGAATCTCACTTCCGCGACCTCATCGCGCTGTTGGGGGCAGGGCTGCTCACCACCGACGACCCCTACCACCGCCGCTCGCGGAGGATCATGCTCCCCGCCTTCCACCGCGACCGGATCGCCGCGTCGATCGACGTGATGGTCTCAGAGACCGAGCGAGCGCTTGAGGAGTGGGCACCGGGAGACCGCATCGACCTCTACACGTGGACCCGCCACCTCGCCACCCGCATCGCGATGAGGGCTCTCTTCGGGCTCGACCCCGACGGGGATAAGGCGCATGAGGTAGACGCCGCCGATTTGTTCGAGCAAGCACTCGCCTTCTACGCCTCCGGGTACCAGTTCCGCTTCATCCGCGGCCCCCGCTCCCCGTGGGCGAAGCTGCAGGAAGCCTCCTCCAAGCTGAACCGACTGCTCTACGCGGAGATCAAAGAGCGCCGCTCCACCGGCAGACGCGGCGAGGACGTCCTCAGCCTGCTGCTCGATGCGCAAGACGAGGACGGGAGCAGCCTTACCGACGAACAGGTGCGCGACGAGGTGATGACCCTCCTGTTCGCCGGCCACGACACCACCACCTCCACGATCGCGTTCATGTTCTACGAGCTCTCCCACCACCCCTGGATCGCCGAGCGCATCGTCACCGAGCAACACGAGCTCCTCCACGACGGCACACCCAACGCCGACCAGCTGATGAGCGGTGAGCTCACCGAGCTTGAGATGACGTTCGAGGAGACACTCCGCAAGTACCCACCCGCGTGGATAGGGCCGCGCAAGTCGGTGGAACCGTTTGAGTTTGAAGGCCGCACCGTCCCCGCAAACGCCTACGTTGACTACTGCTCGTGGGCCTCCCACCACCTCCCCGACGTGTTCGGAGAACCCGACGCCTTCCGCCCCGAGCGCTTCGCCCCCGAAGCCAAGGCAGAGATCCCCAAGGGCGCCTACATCCCCTTCGGTGGGGGCTCCCGCACGTGCATCGGGATGCGCTTCGGTCAGCTTGAGGTACGCACGATCGCCACACTCATCCTCTCCCGCTTCAGCCTCGAGCTGCCCGCCGACTTCGCGCTTGAGTTCCGCCAGATGCCCACCATCTCCCCCAAGCACGGCCTCCCGATGACGGTAAGGGCGCGCTCACACCAGGATCGCTTCGAACGTGAGCCCGTAGGCGAGCGGCGTGCGGGAGAGCACGCGCACGCCGACTGACTCCACCTTCAGGTGGGGGTCGGAGAAGAGCGTCACGGTGGCGATCCCCGCGAGCGGGAATCCCTTTGGTTCGGCGACCAACTTGCCTTCAAGTGGGCGCACCACGGCTTCGATGGTGGCTTGCACACCAAACAACCCCCCGCTCGCCCTCACCTGCACCTCCCCTTCCCCGGCCGCCACGGGTTGCACGTGAAAGCCGCTCGGCAAAGCACCGTCGAGCTGGGCCTGCGTGAGCGTGGCGGTCGCGTGGATAGAGGACCCGTGCTTTTCCATCCGCACCCCACTCACGGGAAGACCGGTGGGGAGCAGCACCGGCACACGCAGGTTCACGGTGCGAGCGGTGACCGTCATATCCCTTGCATCGCGTGCTTCCCACAGCAGCGACCCGATCTGGGCGGGAGTGACGGTGAGCGTGCCCGCGTTCACGGTCACCTTGTCCGCTTTCCCCCACAGCAACTCCACCGCGGGGAAGGCCGACACGTGGGCGCTCCTCACCGTCCCATACCGCCCCACGCGGTCTTCCACCCGTTTCGCCGCCACCGTGGGGAGCACCACTTGCGCGAGCACCACCAACCCCACAACCACGATCACCACGACGAGCCCAATCCCGCGTATGCGATGTCGCGTAGCGCCGACAGCCATCTCAATAGCTTCGCACGCGGATACCCCCTACCCTTAAGAGTCCCCCAGGGGCACGTAGCTCAGTTGGCCAGAGCACCTCGTTTACACCGAGGGGGTCGCCCGTTCGAGTCGGGCCGTGCCCATCTACCGCAGAGCATGAGGAAACAATGACGCCAATCCGTATCGCCATCGTGGGCTCTGGGCCCGCGGGCTTCTACACCGCCGGGCACCTCCTGAAGGCCTCTGAGGTTTCAGGGAGGGAGATCGACGTGGACATGTTCGAGCGGCTCCCCACCCCGTGGGGGTTGGTGCGCTCGGGGGTTGCCCCCGACCACCCCAAGATCAAGTCGGTGACCCGCATCTACGAGAAGACCGCCGCCCACCCCCGTTTCCGCTTCTTTGGGAATGTAGAGCTGGGGCGCGATATCTCCCGCGACGAGCTCGCACAGCGCTATCACGCGATCGTGTACGCCACCGGCTCCCCCACCGACCGTCCGCTCGGCATCCCCGGCGAGGAGCTCGCGGGCAGCCACGCCGCCACTGACTTCGTGGGTTGGTACAACGGCCACCCCGACTTCCCCGACCACGAGTTCGACCTCTCGTGTGAGCGGGCGGTGGTGATCGGCAACGGGAACGTCGCGCTCGACGTCGCGCGGATGCTCACGCTCACCCACGACGAGCTCGCCATCACCGACATCGCCGACCACGCTCTGGAGGCGCTCGACGCAAGCGAGGTGCGGGAGATCGTGGTGGTGGGCCGCCGCGGCCCCGCCCAAGCGGCCTTCACGAACCCAGAGCTGTTGGAGCTGGGGGAGCTTGAGGACGCCGACGTCATCGTTGACCCCGAGGAGCTTGAGCGGGCGCTGGCTGTGAATGACCCCAACATGAACCCCACTTCAGAGCGCAACGTCTCCGTCTTGCGCGACTACGCCTCCCGTGTTCCGGAGGGGAAGGGAAAACGCATCGTGCTCCGCTTCTTGGCCTCCCCCACGGAGCTCACTGGAGAGGATGGCGTGGTGAGTGGAGTGGTGTTGGCCCACAACGAACTGCTCCCCACCGACAGCGGTCTGCGCGCGGTCCCCACCGGTGAGACGGAAACGATGGATACAGGCATCGTGCTTCGCGCCATTGGATACCGCGGTGTGGCCCTACCGGGAGTGCCCTTCGACGAGCGCTCCGCCACGATCCCCAACGAGGGTGGCCGCATCCGTGAGGAACACGGGGTGTGCGTCGGGGAGTACACCGTCGGCTGGATCAAGCGCGGGCCCTCGGGTGTGATAGGCACCAACAAGAAGGACGCCCAGGAGACTGTAGACGCGCTGCTTGAGGATCTTGCCGCCGATGTGCACCTGGAGCCCTCGATCCCTGATGCGGGTGAGATCGAGGGCTTGCTGCGCGAGCGGGTACCTTCGCTTGTGACTTATGAGGGGTGGTCTTTCATCGACCGTCACGAGCAATCGCGTGGCGAGCCCCACGGGCGTCCGCGTGTGAAGCTCACGCGGGTCGAGGAGCTCCTGCGGGTCGCTGCGGGCGAGACCCCCAGTGAGGAGCCGCTCGACACGCTCGGGTTGCGCTGAACGCACCCGCAGCTCGCAACGTCCTCAAAACGGTGTAGCTGTCTACAGGGCACCCAGCGCTCGCCACAGCTCCTGCGTGTCGCCCACGATCCAGGCCTCCTGGATCAAACCAGCGGACAGCCGGAAGAAGCCCGCGCCGCAATACCGGACTCGTGCCCCGGTCGGCTCGACGTCTCCCAGCCGGCCCAGGTGTGTACCACTCCAAGTCATGCGTGTCACAACCGGTCATCGACCGCAAGGATCTCGTCGATCTTGTTGTCCCAATCCGGGAAGGCCGCGAACACGGTCTCCGCGTAGCGGCTGAACTCGTCGCGCCCGGTGAGCGTCGTGCCGAGTGAACCCCTGAATCGGACCGCATCGGCGACGATGTCCTCGGCGACCGCCAGCCGGCGTTCATTCCACACCTCTTGGTAGAAGCGCCTGACGACATCTGCGTTCGCTTGCGTGACTGTCACTTCGAGGGGACCTCCCTAGTCAAGAGCATAATTCGTACTACACCATTTCTCTTATGGCACGTGCACTGTATGTCAGGCTCGACACCGATTCTGAGGCGGCGCTCGGTACGTTACGCGCCGAGGGATGAATAATCCCAGGCTGTGCGCTTAGCGCTGATCGAGACGCACTCGTCGTCGCCAGCGTGCAGCACTCCGCGAGGAGGCTTCGCGGTTGGCCAGTGATGCCCCGCCCGTCGCGAGCTTGCGATACTCGCAGCCGCCTCGACGGGCTTACGCCGGCCTGGCCCGACGGAGTGATGGTCCGCGGTTAAGTAGTCCGCGTCGGATTCCCCAAACGCACACGAGGACACGAGCAACAGGATCGTCTTCTCGCCTCCATTTTGCTGCCCTCGCCGGTGCCGACAACCTTGGGGCGCTGTCCCTGCGTAGCCCCATCGAGCAACCGTCAATGTCATCTGACAGAATCAATCATATGGTCGTGACCAGCTGCCCAGCAAAGTACTCAGGAGCCTTATGACGGGGCCTACCGAGATGTTCAGGCGATACTTCGGGAGTCGAAAGCCGGCAGAACCCGACGAACTCGAGTCAAGCTTGTGGAACGAGAGTGTCGGACCAGACCAATACGCAGGCGCTGACGAACCATACAGGGCAGCGATCCTCGAGCAATACAAGCTGTATGTAGAGATGGCCGATCGAATCAGCACCCGACGGGCCTTGGCCAACACGTTCTTCGTCACACTGAACACTGCTGTGTTGACGCTGATCGGTGCGCTGTGGAAGGGGCGCCCCCACGTTGCTGTTAGATGGCTAGTGATACTGCTTGTTATTCTGCTCGCACTTTGCCTGGCATGGTTCTGGCTAGTTCGCTCATATCGACAGCTCAACGCCGGCAAGTATGCCGTGGTAGGGGCGCTAGAGCGCCGGCTTCCCGCCTCGCCATACTGGAACGCCGAGTGGAAGGCCCTAGGCGAAGGACGCGACAAGGGTAGATATTGGCCATTGACGCATCTCGAGCAGTGGGTCCCGTGTGTCTTCGCGGCCGCCTACCTCGCCGGTTTCATCGCTATGGTTGACTACTGATATGCACGACCGTCGAGGCGCTCAATTGTGCGCTTGGCTGTGTCACGTCACCGGGTCAAAGCCGGGCGTTCTTCCTGATTCGCACAGGGAGGCAATCGGGTACCGATGACAGCCCCAACCCCAATTCCACCAGATGCATTTTGGACGCGGGTTTGGGAACGCGCCAAGCGCTGGGTCGCAGCACTGATTGCCGCAGACGCCTCGCCCACCACGGCCGAACCCTCAGAACGCGTCAATTCGGCGGCAACCTCTAGCAGGCTCGACACTGACGATAGGCCGATTGACGTGGAGAACGTCGAACGGGCTAGTGTCCGAGTCGATGAGCTTCTGCGCGCTGATTTCGAACGTAACCTTCGCTTGCCGGTGCGCGTCACCACTATGCGACTAACTGGTGTCGAGTTCTTCCGTAAAGACACTACATGGCAACTGCACCCGTCGATGAACGTTCTTCTAGGGCGTAACGGCTACGGCAAGAGCCTCGTATTGCGGACGATGGCAGGAATGCTGCAACGTGACACCGTCGCCACCGACACACTGTTCGGCGCGAAAAGTGGCGAGGGCCGCATTGAGATAGAGCTCACGCGCAACGACGCTGTCGAGAGACTAGAACGAGACGCCGAGGTGTTCTTGCGGGAGTCCGTAGGGAAGGTTCCGCTACTTGCAATTCCTGACTCCCGCTTCACCGATCGCAGCACGACGACGATCACGCCACCCGCAGCACTTGACCTGGCGACCGAAGGCGCCACACATTTTCTCGCCCAGACGCAATATCAGGCCGCTGTCGACGGTCTACTGGCCGGACTAGCAATCGACTACACCGAACACCAGACATTCGCCTTGCCGACATTCGAACTCATTGACGATGTTATCCGGCGGTTGACGGGCCGCACGTTCGGCTTTCACAGCATCAACCGCGTAGCACGGACCGGCTACGAGATCAGGGTGATCAGTGAAGACCTCGATCGGCCACTGCTTATCCAGCATGCTTCTCAGGGTACGCTCTCGGTCGTGACGATCTTCGGGTTGATTCACTCATTTCTGCAGGACGTGGCTGCTGCTGCAGGCATGAGCAAGCGGTACGACCGGACCAAGGTGCTGCATCAAGAGGCAATCGTCGTTATCGACGAGGTTGATGCCCACCTACATCCAGCGTGGCAACAAAAGATCCGGAGACTCCTCACAGATAAGTTCCCTAATGTGCAGTTCATCGTGTCTGCCCACAGCCCCCTGATTGTCGCGGGGTGTGGAACCTGGTGAGGTCTCGGTCCTACGCAAGGGTGAGGGCAACGGTTTCTGGATCTACCAGCCCGATGAGGACTTCGTCGGCGCGTCGGCGCAGACACTCTATGAGAAGATCTTTGAAATCGAGGACCTGGATGAGAGCTTCATGGAATACGCGACGCGTGAGGCGACTGAGCTACCCGAGCAGCGCGCTCGCGATGACAGTCGTATCGACGAGCTCTATGCGCGAGCGGAGCGTAGCTCGCTGAATCGAGTAGAACAGCTCGAGCTGGACCACCTCGTTCGGGACCGCGGCCGTATCTCACGCGTCGCTGAGGTACGTGAGCAGCGCCGCCTCGAGCGTGATCAGGTGCGCCAACTTGAAAGAACGGTCGCCGAGTTGGAGCGTGAACTCGAGCGTGCTACTGGCACGAAGCTCAATCAAGCAGACAGATGAGCACCCTGGCCCAAGATCTGGCCGCACTTCATGCTGAGTACGGCCTCGAGGACGTGAAGACGGTGGACCGCTACCAACAGCTGTGTGCGGAACATGAGCACAATCCGGGCCTGGCTGTCACGCTGAACACGATTCGCGACGTGTACGAGGGGCTCGTACAAGGCTTGAGCGGCGGCGCGCGTGAGCAGGTCACATACGCGCTCGAAGAGCTCGCGGGCTACATACCTGACGACGAAAGGGTGTCGATTTGTCGCGAGTTGGTATTGGGCCGTTTTAGTGAGCTGTGGAGCGAGGCTCAGCGTGTGTACTTTCAGGACGCAAGCCGGAAACTCGAGACGTGGCGTCTGTTTTTCCTCTCATTCACCACATACCATCCCACACCAGGCGAAGTTCTCTATGTGAATAGCCGGCACCGACGCATAATCGAGGCGGGCTTGCAACAGACCTTTGGACCTCCGCACACACTCGAAGTAAACCTCCTAGCACGTCTCATCAACTACCAGCTCGAGTCGACTTTTTCCCGAAAGGGGTACTACTACCCAAACCATAAGGATGTGCGTGACGTCGAGGAGAAGCTCAAGGATTACGCTGCCCGCTCGCAAACGTTTGTGCAAGTCGTGCAAAGTTCAATGTTTAACCGTTGGCCGAGCTACTGCAAGATGGAGTTCGACGCGGCGACGGCAGACGGGGAGCGCCCACTCGTCTTCGTGATGAGCGATGCGCGCGACGAGTTCATTGATCGGGCTGACGTCGACTTTCGCCTACGTAACTGGTATGACTGCGTGAAGCGCAAGGAAGTGCTGTCGCTAAAACCTGCTCAGAACCAGGCTGAGGTTGACGTGCTCCTTGAAAAGCTCAAGGAGCACGTCGCGAGCCAAGTGCGACAATCGCGCAGAGAAATATTCAATGCGATCCCTGCGTAGTCACCACTCAACGGTGCGGAAGAGCCGCCTGGGCTCGCGATTGAGCCGAGCATGAGCACATTGGTAACGCCTGGTCAACGTAGATCCGGGCGAATCCTGATCTCTCCACGCAAGTCGGTTTCCATCAGTCGCCAGAGCTGTCCGTAGTCATTATCAGGCTGCGCGAGCAGCCAACCGAGCTTTGTGGTCATAGCCTCAATGCTCATATCATGCGCAGGGATCGCCAGGCCACGCTCAGCGAGAACCCTGCCGGGATGATTCACGCGGAAAGTGCTCACTCCCTGCGGCGCCTGAGTGGTGACGACCACCGGCACTCTCTTTTCAGCCAGAAACTCTAGGCATGGGTGTAGATTTTCACTAACATCACCCGCACCAAATGCTCGTATCACGACGCCTCGGACCGGGGCGTCACGGTCCTCGTCAATGAGATACGACAGCGCATCACCAAACATCACTGCATCCATGCCCGGATACTCCGTCAGCGATAGAATCCGCATATCGAAGTCGCTCTGGACAATCAGGTCCTCGCGCGTCACTGCAGCCCCAGCCGTGTGGTTGAGGTACTCATGATGACGCGCGATGTTCTCCTGATCCATGGCGATTTGGCGCCCGATTCGCCCCAGTTCCCCACTTCCGAACGGTATGAATGCATCCAAAGCGAACTCTGTAGCCTTCTTGGCCCGCGTACCAGCAATGATGTAGCTGCCAAATACGCATACCACTCCACGTAGACCACCGCCGTGTGGATAGGCGGCGACCCGTAGCGCGTTTGCCAGATTTAGAGGCGCGTCGGACGGTGATCGTCCATAGGGTATCTGCGAACCAGTCAATATGACCGGCTTGTTGAGATTGGGAAGGGCGAATGCCAAAGCAGCGCTCGTATACGCCAAGGTGTTAGTGCCGTGTAGCACTACGAAGCCCTCATACTTCTCGTATTCGTCGGCGATGAGACTAGCTATTGCCGTCCAGTGGGTGGGCGAGATATTTGAGCTGTCGAGTTGAGCGACTTCGGCGGTATCGGCGTGGGCGTCGATGATCCAATCGCGACGAAGGTCGGCAAGTATCGGGCTCAAATAGGCGCTGAGTGCCTCCGGGTGTCCAAGACCGTCACCGTGCGCGGGGCGCCCGACCGCACCCCCGATAGTGCCCCCGGTTTCGATAACTAGGAACGTCCGCACTGACATAGTCCGCTCCCCCGCGCCACGCCACAGAGCGATTCCCTCGTGTGACGTGAAGCCGTCGCAACTGCGCCATCTCGGGTCTCGCGAGGGACTCGCACCAGGTGCCCCAGGACACACAGCTGATAGGTAGCGCACGAGTTGCTCATCGCTCGTCTCCGTCAGCAGCGGCTGAATCGGCGCTCGAACCCATGCGCTCTGCCTGGCGCCGTGGAAACTCATCCACATTCTGCTTAGTGACAGCAAATGACCAGTCATCGATCACATGCCTAAACGCGAGCGCGGCGGCTAGCACCCTCGAGTGTCGCGATCCATTCACATACTCCGCCGAAATCTCATCATTATCAGCAGGATATGTGAGATACACGTGCTTGTCATCGATTACCATAAAGTCGGTCGAGCCTATATTGCTCTCCGCGTTCTCGCTGTCGGCCTTCGCTTTGAAATTCTTATCTGAAATGGTGCGCACTGCGATGCCAGCGTCGAGTTGTTGGC
The DNA here is from genome assembly GCA_963695305.1 of uncultured Solirubrobacterales bacterium. Lineage (GTDB taxonomy): Bacteria > Actinomycetota > Thermoleophilia > Solirubrobacterales > Solirubrobacteraceae > Palsa-744. The sequence continues at coordinate 337,526 of OY968774.1, forward strand.
GCATTACGAGGCGCCGTTTACGTGCCTCATCATCTGATATCTCGGTGTCATACACAAAGATGCGTGTAATCTGAACGCCACGTTCAATGGCCTTCTTCTGCGGCGTCAGCAGACTGTCCGTGGCATTACTGCCCATAGTGTCACCAGGCTTGCCTACATTCGTCGTCCAAATCTTATGCGTAGCGCGACCAAACACGTTACGCTGCCAAAAGTCACGGACGGGCGCACGATTCTTCACAGGCAGGCGTCCCTGAGCGATTCTAGCGAGTTGCTCGTGTGCATATACAACGAGATGATTGAGCGCCCAATCAGTCGCGAGTGCGCTGAACTCGATGTCAGCCCGACCCGATGCCTGCGCCGCGTCAGCAAAAGTAGTAAAAAACTTCGCTATCTCCGCGAGCTCGCGGGCTACCGTCGTACCTGTATTTGATTCCGGAAGATCCTGCCGTAGTACAGCCAGCAGGTTCTTGACATCTACGGCGGTTTTCAGATCAATCAGACCAAAGTCTGCGTACCAGCTCACGACTGTCGACAGGGACTGTTGTAGCTGTTGCCGGGTCGCCGACTCGTTGGCTCGGATGCCGGCCCAGGTGTCAGCAAGTTGCGAATGCAATGCGTCCGTCAGTGTTTCGATGTGCTCTTGCACGGCCGCCCCGCCGGCGGCGTGATTCAAGATCGTGCGGCAGAACTCCTGGATGTGCTCGCGGGTCGTAGGGATACACTGAAGAGAATCAAACGGCGTGTTGGCGACTGCAGCGACATCAGATGCGAACACAAATGGATGTGTCGCGGGTTCTGATGAACCATGGTCTGAGCCACCGTCGAGAAAGCCCGCCTCATAGGCCACCCAGAGACTTGTCAGAGCCCCAGGCTCTAGCAGGATCACTCCGAAGTCAGCGTCGCGCAAGATGTCGCGGAGCGTACTTCGCCACTGCTCGCCGATAGGCATGTTTATCGGAGAGTACATAGCCTCAACGGCGACATCGAGATCGCGGGTCGTAGACTTCAGGATTTGATAAAAGCGATTACCGAGCTTCTTTCCGTTACCGCCAGCCCAGGAGATGACGACCTTAGTCATGGTCGACCGGCGGATCCTTGAGGAGACGGGCAGTGAGATCAAGGAGAATCATGCGGGTCGCGGAGTGCTCGGTGACAAACTTGCGTCTCCCTGGCGCGACCGTATCGCCGCGTGCCGTGCCAGTGATCTGGTCAAGCATTTGGAGCAGGTTGAACGCGCAACCCCACGAAAGAGTGAACCCTGAGCCCCCGTGACCATAGTTATGAAGAATGTACTTGGGCCGGTGGATCCCAGCGTTGCGAGAGCCCACCTCGAGACGCGACGCAGTTACCCGGACACTGTCACCGGGAGCATCTCGTACGAAGCGATAGCCCATACCGGCGAGAATCAGAGACCGATCGGCTTTTAGGAGCTTACGAAGATCGAGCTTACGTTCTGTGATCCCGAAGAGCAGGTCGGCGTTTAGCTCGAAAATGGGAGCAGGAACAGGGAGGTCGCCTCCAGCTTGGTCACATGGGAAGGCAATCTCATCCCCGACGGTCTCTTCCCAGTGCCATTTGGCGTTGACGTAGGTTCCCTCTTGGCGACTACCCCCGAGAATCCAAGCGTCCGATCGTGGATAGCAGTAGACGTCGGCAGGTTCACCGGAGTGAGTCTGGTAAATCTCAGGAATGGGCTTGTAGTTGTAGGAAAAAAAGCGTCCATTCTCACCAGTAAGAATACGCTTGATGTCGACCCGCAGGTAATGTCCGCGTATGAGCTTGGGCGGAGATGTATCGAGCAGTGGCTCGAAGGTCATCGGTTGGGCGTCGAGAGTGCCTGGCGCATCGATAACCGTCAGCTCATCTGAGGAATCGAGCAACGTGTTCTCAAGAAATGTGGTCGCATGCTGTCCAGTGCAGTTGATGTAGAAGTCATAGTTCAGCGCGAGGTACGAACGTAGAGAGTCACCCGGAAGGTCAGGCGGCTCGACGATTTCCCCACCAATTTGACGATAGAGATTGACTAGGTATCGAACGTATTCGGGAGCCTCGCAGAAGAAGACATCAAACTTCCAACCGCTCAGATGCGGTGCTCCGAGACGACTCGGTATCCAGGGTGCATCGAGCACGCGCTCCCGTATAAGCTCGAAGTTTTCAACGCTGACAGAATAGGCAGGCGGCCTTGCCGCTTCTGTCTCAAACATCTCATAGTGAGTCTGTGAACGAACGCCGCATGCAGCTTGGAGGCTGAGGGCCTGGAAGAATAACTGGGACAACGACGTCCACCACTTGACGCGTGACGATTCTACCGAATGCGGGAGAATGGATGCGGCAGCGTGAAGTGTGGAGAACTCAGGTTCGCGCGCCATGTCCGGCACGGGACCGGGCTTTGCTTGTGTGTATAGCGTGGTCCTATAGTCGTTGGCCTGTAGGAGGACGGCGGTCGTGAGACCGGATACCCCTCCACCTATTACGGCTACATCATGGGCGCTGTCGGACATCCGCGCCGTATTACATCACATGATCAGCATCCAAGGGGGGTTTGGTGCCCGATAAGCAGATTGCGCCGCTTGTTTGGGACAGTTCTTGGCTGTCGCATCGTCTTGAACGCGGCGCTTGCGAGCCCGCTTGTGCGAATGCGCCAGATTATCGCGCAGCCCGGGACGGCACGCGCTGGGCTGGCACGACGTCGCGGACTTCGGCGCTCGCATCCTGTGGGCTAGCCGCTCGACGACAGCATGCAGGCCATGGATTGTGGGGAAGGCCGTCAGGACCAACTTACAGACCACTGCACGAGCAGCCAACGTCGAGTTCAAAAATCACGTACAGTTCGGGCGGATGATCGCGCCAGCGCTGAGTGGATGTGGCTTGTGCGCACCCCCGGCTTGGATGGCCTCCGCCCGGCGAACGCGTGCCTGCCGGAAGCGTCTGCGCTCGTCCCGAATGGCGCCAGTCCGGTCGCCATGCGACCAGTGAGGCTTCCGCGGACAGGGATCGATGTGACTCCCCCAGGGATGATGCTTCTGCCGCGGTATCTCGCTCGCCCTGTTGTGGGATGTGAAGATGCTGCGCGGGCACGCGGGATACCGCTCGCGCGTGAGCTGAAGACTCTGATTCTCCGAACTAGCGCTGGGATTGTGGCTGTGCACCTGCCTGGCGACGGGGAAATGTCCCTCCGAAAGATCAAGACGCGCCTGGGGAGTCGCCAGGCGCATCTCGTGAGCCGGGAAGAATTGGGGAGCCTTGGTCTTTCACCGGGCACCGTCTCGGCGGTCCTTGATCCGGTCTGGAGCATGCCTCACCTCATTAGTGCACGACTGCTAGAGCACGGCTCCGTCATGACCAACAATGGAACCCTCACTGGCTACTTTGAGTTCGAGCCGGCGGTACTTACAACCGCACGTGACGTGATCCTGGGTGATTTCGAGCGGGGCACTCGCGCTGATAAAGGTGAGGGCCATGAACAAAGGCGAGATCGCACTTAACGCAGAGATTTGGAGGGCGGTGCGGACGAAGAGCGCCATGCGCGGTCGCCCTAGGATCTCCTCGACGGCGATAGCGCAATGGCGGTGAGCACGCCGATCGACACCGCTGATCAGGCATGGCTCACCCAGGGCCTGGCCCGCGAGCCGACTGCAGTCCCCCCTTGCCCCGATACAAAAGTTTGACAGAGCACGCGTCGCCACCGGAGCTGAGCTTCCGACGTGCAAGCGGAAACGACGCGCAGCGTTTTGAAAACTCCAGGTGTTCGCGCGGAGTATCCTGCGAAGACAGTCCGGGCGGGGTTGGCTCTCAGTGATCGATCGCTGCGTCGTCGATTGCAAGCGTTGGGTTCGCGTCGTGCGACGAACGTCTCAACACTTGGGGTTTGAGCAAGGAGCACACGGTCCCCGAAATGCAGCCTCGGGAACAACGTCGAAACCACGACCTGCTTCTGGAGGACCTCATGGGAGGCGGTCGGTCGGCAGGCCAGACAAACGTGCCCTGGAGGCTATACGGCGGACGACATAGCCGTGGGGAGATCAGCCAGCGTTAGCTTGGTCGAACCGTGGCCACTCTGGGTCTATGCCCTCGCTGCGCAACCTCCGGTTGCCACGTCTCCTGTGAACAGCGTACGACGCTAAGGGCATGCTCCCACTCGTGCCATGCCGTACGCATGATTAAGGCCTCATAAGTGGCCCGATCCAGGCCGGCCAGCTTGGGATGGCCGACCTCAATGAGGATGATGCGGAGCTCTTGGAGCCAGACACCCAGCGCGAGGTCGAGCTTTGTGTCGCGTTGCCGTAGAGAGCTCCGCTGTCCGGCCGAACGCAAGAAGCCGTCAACCGCTGCGCCGAGCGATTGATCAACCCCCTGCGATTGCGAAGCACCGATCGCCTCGAGCAAGGCACGATGTGCCGCGGGAAGGCTCAGCCAGGAGAGATGCACAGGACGCGCTGAGCACGTTCGGTCTCGAGGATCCCTACTAGCTGCTTGCTGCTTGCGCCTGAATCTCTCGGGGCCCGCCATCGCGTCTCGAACTTCGCTGAGACCAGCACCGCCCTCCAAATTTGTTCCCGTGGGAACAATTTCGTTTCCGCGGGAACGCTTGCATGTACCCGAAGGGCAGATGCGCCGTGCGGGACTCGAACCCGCCCCGCCGGATTAAAAGTGGCTTCCTGGGGGGTCTTGTGAGGTCTCAGAGCCCATAAAATGGGGGCTTAGCTTCGCTCAGGTCAGCTCAGAAATGCTCGTTTCGGGACCAATTTCGGGACCAAATTTGGGGGCATCCTGGATGTGTCCCCGCTGAGCATGAGCGTCCGGCCGGCTCAGCCCTCATCGATCCGGCGGACGAACTCGTGCACCACCTCGACGGCTGTCTCCACGTCGGTAATTGGCACGTCGAGGTCGCTCGCCATTCTCGTGTAGAGGTCCGCCCATGAAGGGTACGTCGTTATCCGCGGTGGCCAAGCTTGTTGGTCGCGCGCCGCGAATGTGCGTAGACATGCGTCCTTGACCGGCGCCAGGTCTGGGTCAGCCAACGCTTCGAGGAGTTGGAGGTCTATGAGGTCCCAGTAGCGAGGATTCTCTCCACCTGCTCGTAGGGGCGGCTCGGTGACTGCGTGCAGCTTCTGGGCTATCTGCCAGGGCACGGCGAGAACGGGTATCACCGCCGGACCGTCCAGTCCCACCGTGCTGAGGTCGTGGGCAGGCAGGTGTTCTCTCTGCTCCCCGCCCGCCTCGACAGGGGCAACCTCGACGACGATCGACATGAACGGCTTTGTGCGAAACGCAACCTTCACCCGGACCCTGTGTACCTGGGGGCGCAACTCCAACGGCTGCGGTTCGTCGCGCTCGAAGGAGAACTGCTGGTAGTCCTCGGCGAGAGCAGAGTCAAGGTGCTCGATAAGCGACTCGGAGTCACCGCGTAGAACGAGGTCGACGTCGCGCGTACCACGCGCCTTCTCGCCCGCACGCAACTCCATCGCCACACCGCCCCTGGTGAGAAAGACCGGCGCCCCCTCCTCGTCGATCGTGCGCCCGAGAGCGCCCGCGAACATCATCGAGGCGATGCGGAGATTCAGGCGCCGGACGGGCAGGCCAGAGTCGCGCTCCCACTCGCCTATCAACTTCTGCAGGCGATTGACCGTCTTTGGGCGCTTCGTCGGCCCGCTCACGCTCGCCCGCCGACGCCTTCGAGTTCGAGCTCTTCTACGAGCGTCCCATGCTCTGCGGAGCTGAGCAGCCCACGACCGCGGCCCTGGCGTGTTGCCTGCTCAAGCAAGTCGCGGCCGAGATTCATCTCCGCGCACTGACGTATCGCGCGCCCGAGCTTGACAACGGGCACGCCCTCGATCGCTGTCACCTCGGCCGGGTCGAGATCTTCGCGGTGGATCACATACGCCTTGGGGATCGCTCGCTGCGGACGGTGCCAGCGCGGGACAGCGATGTGGATCTTCGCCGGGTTCACGTCGCTCACGTCCCAAAGGTCGAGGGCTGTCTCGTGTGTGAGTACGCCGGGCGCTCCTTGTGGCCACAGCGCCGCCGCCATATAAGTCTGCATCGCTCCCCCCGGCAGGAACGGCACGCGGTAGACGCCCCGGCTCACCCGCTCAAGCTGTCCACGCTCGGCGAGCTTCGCGAGCGTCTTCGGCTCATACCCCACCGCTTGGGCATCCTCAATCGTGACCAGCCCGAACTGGTCCGTAGCGGCCTCGGCCAGCTCGATGAAGCGCGGTGTGGGCACTCGCTCAATATACCCCAAAATGTCTACTTTTGAGCATGAGCATTTGGGGGCTAGCCAAGCAAATCATGTGCATGCCCAATCGTCCGGCCCGCCACACCGTCCGCGTGGAGCGTAGGGACCAAAAACACAAATCACCACCCCTCTCCCGGTCCCGCACCACCAACACAACACCACCCACCCCGCCAGCCAACCCCCTACCCACCCCTCACTGGTGCTTGACCACCCTCACTCACGACGTTGGGGGAGGGTGGTCAAGCACCAAACACCACACGCCCATCTTCGGGTTGGCTGGCCAAACCCCAGCCGCCAAAAGGCAAAACACGGTGCGGGACCGGGCCACCAACCGACGCCCGACTGACACGTGCCGCGACACGCTCACAACACGTTTACGACACCTCTCGACACGCCAGAACTCCTCTGCCGCGGCGTGCCAAGCGCCCTATCCCGTGCTGATTCTGCAGCGTCGAACTCCTAGCGGTGCTCGATCCCTCCGGCGACGCCGACTTTGTAGGACCCGCCACGCTTCTCTAGGTTGAAGATCGTTTTGGGTAGTTTGGGGACCGATCCTGGCGCCGGTGCACCACCCGGCTTCGCCGGCGAGGATGGGGGGCTTGTCGGACGATCTGCCATGTCTATGAGGCTAGCGCAGCCGCGGCGGCAAGACCAGCGGTCTCCATCACAAGCGCGCCGAGTGCCAAGCCCAAGAGCAAGGTCAGCCGCCTGACGGTCTCCAGGTTCGTCTCGCGCTCCTCCTCAAACGCATCAGCGAGGGCCAGGTCGACCATCGGCTGCTCGAGTATCCCCTGCTCCCACAACGCCCGATAGGTGGCCGGTGCATTGACAGTGAACCCAAGCTCATACGGTCGCAACAGCAGCACCACGAAGAGCAGCAGCCCGCCTGCGCCGATCACCCCGACAATCGCCGCAAGCGTCTGCAGGGCTCCATCTGGATGGCCACCGTGGAAGACGGCCTTGGCCAGCAACGACGCGATCACGGCGCCGGCGGCCAGCAAGGTCGAACCACGGCTTCGCACCTCGGCGACCTGGCGCTCCTGCTCGGCGAGCGCCTCCAAGCCGAGTTGATATATCCGCTCCTCAAAGCCAGCACAGCGAGACAGAATGCCGCTCACGTCGGATGCCCACGCCGACTCCACCTTGATCTCACGTATGGGAGGCTTTCCCCATGGCCGGCTTCGACGTGGTCTCAATCCCCACCGACCGCTTGGACGACCTCCAACCAGTCTGGCGTGCGCTCTATGAGCACCACATCGCGCTCACGCCCCACCTACACGACCGGACACGTTCGTTCGAGCACGCCTGGGAGGCTCGCCAGCGGATCGAGGCCGAGCGACTGGCCCGAGAGCCCGACTCTTTCGTCCTGGCCGCTCGGGAGGGCGATCGCTACGTCGGCTACGCCTTCGTCCGGGTTTACTCCGGCCCCGATTTCGCGGCGTCCTGGAGCGCCTCGGACCCATTGGCCGAACTCGCGATCCTCGCCGTGCTACCCGACGCCCGCGGGAAGGGGATCGGGTCGGCTCTCCTTGACGCTGTAGAGGAGAGGCTGCGTGCGCTTGGGATCGACGACATGCTCATCGGCGTCATCACGACGAACACCGACGCGATGCGCCTCTACGAACGACGCGGCGCCCTCCCGTTCCTGACCCACTTCGTCCAGCGGGTGTCTCCGTCGGACCCAGCCTGATTCGCCTGCCAAGGCTCAGATCGATGCCCGAGGGCGTGTCGCGACGTCGACGCCCTCGCCGAGAGCTGCATTCGCCGGACAAATCTCGGGACCAAATGGGGACCAATTTGGCTGGTTCGCATTTGGTTCTGGGCGGAAACCGCTTGCCTATGCGGTTTCTGTAGTGCGCCGTGCGGGACTCGAACCCGCCCCGCCGGATTAAAAGTCCGGAGCTCTACCCGATGAGCTAACGGCGCGCGAGCTAGTCAGTCTGGCAGAAAGCCGCCGCGGGCAGAAGCGCCGGCGCCTCAACCCTCGACATGCGTAGCCCGCGCCCCCCTGGCGCTCCTTCTCGCCTTCTTCGCCTTGTGCTTCGTCTTGTGCTTGGGGCACCCGGTGACTGCAATCCGCGTGGACTGTTTGATCGTCGCGCCGTTCTGCCCGGTGAACAGCGTGGGCATCGCGAGTTTGGCGGCGCACAGATTGCCGTTGGCAGCCAGCGCCGAGTTCTTGCCCTGGGGGAGCGTCAGTTCGAAGCTAGTCACGGGCTGGTCGGGCACAGCATGGAACGTACTGCTCGTGATCCCCACTTTGCTGATGAACGTTTCGCCGTGCAGGTCGATGGTCACGCCGTAGCCTTGGAGCACGAGGATCAGTTCGGGGAACTTCGCGCCACCGTGGCTCACGAAGTAGACGGGCCCGGCGATGGGTACCGGCAGAATCGGCGTGACCGCCGTGGCCTGCCCCACCCTTGAAGCCGCGGGACAGCCCGCGGGGTTGGCGGTGAACTGCGCGTCGGTACACGCCTGCTGCAAGGTCGTGAGCCTTGATGGGAGCTGCTTCGGCAGATCCACCTTGACCGAGCGAATGTTCGCTTGCGTGCCCTGCGGGGCTTTGGGGTAGGCGAGCTTCACGCTCAGGCTCGCGCCGCTCTTGCGCGATGTCTTCCCATTCGTGGACACCTTGAACGACGGCTTAAACCCGAGGTTCGCACAGTTGGCTGTCTGGAACCTATTGTTGGCGGCCGCCGCCACGTCATCGGCGGGGCTCACGAAGTTCTGTCCTGAGCCGATCACGCTCGCTCCGAACGTCAACGGGTTGCAGTTGGTGGGGTTGAGCGTGAAGTTGGGCTTGTCCACGTATACGCGAATGTCGCGTACATGGACCACGATCCCCTTGATGATGTGCGGGATCTGATCCGCTGCTCCAGCCGGAATGCTGACCTGCGCCGTCACTGGATCGATGTTGAGCGGCAAATGCACGATCACCGTGCCCAGGTCAAACGGACCCACCTTCGCGCTTGTAATAGCAACGACCGAGAATGGAGCGCCTTCAAACGGTCCCCCCATATACAGCTTCCCCGGCGTGTACGCAAGCACCGACCCAACCCCCACGCCAACGAGGGTGTGCCCGATCTCGCTCGCTCGCGGACACGAGGGTTCCGCCAGCTCTTGCGCACCCGTCTTTGCTTTCGCAGACCCTATTTGCGCGTCGTCGCAGAACGGCACGCCGGTCAAGTTCGCCGTCAATCCCGACGGTAGCAGCGAAGCGAACCCCGTGATCTCCTGTTCCCCGTCGTTGCGCGTGATGCGGATGTCAACCGGACTGTAACCTCCCGCGTTGTTGTTGGCCGTACCCGCGATCAAGCTTGGTTTGAACGGTTGCAGGCCTCCGGCTGGGCAAGCCGCACCGTCGATCCCGGTCGTCACCTGGAACGTGGAACTGTCGTGCAGAACTTCCGTGGGCCTCGCCCACGGCGTGAGTTCGGCCTGCGTCGTATACGTCCCACACACCGCGGGAGTAACCAACGGGCTACGTTGACCCTGACGGAAGTCCAACCGGAAGTGACTGAACGGAAGTTGCGGCAGGTTGTCGAACACGCTCACCAACCGGCCGGTCGCCAGGTCCGGTTCGATCTTTCCTGGGATCTTCAGGAAGATCCCAGTTTCTGGATCCTTGATCACAACGTAAAGAGCGAGCAGCGACCCGAAGGGATTCACGTACGGAGACGCCAAGAACAGCGACCCTTTCAACGTCTTTGCCAGCAACGGCGTTTCCACTTCAACGCTACCAATCTTCGATTCGTTGGGACAGCCCCCGCCAGGGATCGAACTAGCGCTCTCGCGCGCCAGGTCGGCTTCGCTACAGGCGCTCAACCCTTCGGCAAGCGCCGGGTTCACAGACACAGCTTCCGGCAACGCCACCACAACCTTCTTGATATCCGACTGCGCCAGACCCGATGGGTTCTTTAGCCCTTCGTCGTTCACATCCAGGCCGAAATCGAGACCTGTCGGGCTCGACGCCGCTACCGTCGTCGGCTTGGCTGAGATCGAAGGCGCGAAGGTCAGTTTGCCGCAACCCGACATACCCTGCGGGCTGGGAGGGATTGTTTCGTCATGCGTCACCGCGCTACCCGTCACCCAGTTCTGGTCCGTGAGGTCGGGTACGCCCGGCGCTGCATAGGAGCCGGGGTGCTCCCACGAGTCCAGCTCGTATTCGGTCGACAACGGCCCGTCACATGCAGGTGGCAACGTTAGGAACGGCGCTTCTTTAACCCCGGCCGGACAGCTCGCTGTGCCCCGGTAACAATGGCCACGTTCTTTGTCATGTGAAGGGCTTGCCGGAACTCCCCATATCGTTACTTCAGCGCCGAAGAATTCAAGTATCTGCGAAATGTTGCGGGAAGAGACAAGCAAATTGTAGGGCGGCGCGCTGTTAAGGCCAACTTCGATCAATACCGGCACTCCCAACGCCACGAAGCCCAGCTTGGCTACCTTTCCCGGCGGCGGCTCCAGATTATACAAGCTGGCGCTAAATGTCGATCTTGCACCTTCTTCGCCGATCGTTATCTTTGCTATACCGACCGCGGCGCCGTCTGGGCAAGAAGGCAGGGGTCCAACGCCTGTGACTTCAACCACGGTGGAGAAGTCACGCGCCGAGCACTGCGGGACGGCCGTCTGATCGCCGACAAAACCCGGTACCTGCAGGATTTCCAGATCCTTCAACAGTTCTTCGTCGAATATTCCTTTTCCGGTTTCTTCCGTATTAACTTCAAACGACGTCTTCATAGCGTACGGATGAGATCCGGCTTGGGTGTCGGGCGAGCCATCAGTCGAGGAGAAGGTCACGTCGAAGCTCTTCATACCCACCGACGCATACGCGGACTGAGTTGCAAGCCCTCCAAGCAACACGAACGCGATCGCGATCCATGCAGGTGTGATCAGCGTACGCATCGATCGGCTACCACGGCGCGGCCGGAGGGATCTTGTCGCCCATGTCATTGTCCAGCCCTCCGCTTCACATTCGTAGCTTTGACCTCTTGTTTGAGCGCATACCGCTTACGCGCCTGACTCCTGCATCGCGCTCGCTTCCTCTTGGGCTGCGACGCACATCGTTTGAGCGCGGCGGCGAGCTTCTGTGCCCTCGGCGTCGGCTTGGTCTTTGGCCGGACGATAGGTTTCGTTTCGGCCAGCAGGTCGCCGATACCCGAGAACGTGAGCGACCCCGGCGTCAGATCTATCGGCGGAGCCGGCGGGTTCTGGCACGCTTCTCCTTCACATGCGGCCGGCGGAGGAGGCAAGGGCGGAAAACCACCATCAACGCGCGCATCATAGATGTCGAGGAGACCCGTGTCCTGAGATACCAGACTCGCACCTGTCGTAAAGAACACGTCGTTCCCATCGGGACTCGCGTCGATGAATTCCGCGGGCTGACCATTCTGTCCGGAGGAGATCAACGCCACACAACCTTCGTTCAGTTTCGAATAGGTGACGCTGCCTTTACTGCACCCTTCCGAACCCTCTGCCTCCCACTCGTACACGTCCTGCAAGCCATTGGAGTCGTTGGGAGTGAGCGCGTTTGTGGACTCCAAGAACACCCGCCGACCGTCGTCTGACAGCACGCGCGACGCATACAAGCTTGACGGCCACACAGGAATGCGAGACGCCACCCAGAATTCCCCGGTACCGGCAAATTCGTTGTCGGTTTTGCCCAGATTGCTACCGACAGGCCTCGCCCCGCTGGGGTTGCAGGATACACACCGCAGCTCGTCTCCGCCAGCGCCGGTGGGGGCATCGTACATATACACCTCAGCGTCGGGCTTACCGCTGGCGACGTCCACGTTGTCATAGCCGGTCAAGCTCGCCGGCGACATGAATACAACGTGCAGACCATCGCCGGCTACCCGCGAATTGCGTTCGCTCGGCCGCAGCGCAACGTTATTTAGAGGGCCCGAAAGCGTCGCAATGAAATCGAACTCATTATCGTGGTAAAGATAGAGGTTGGATCTCCCCGCTACAGGCGTCGCCCCTACCGGGTTGCTGCCGGCCAGAGCTTCTCGGCTTGCGAAATAGACGTAGGACGCGTCTTCGCTCGTGCCCATAACCCCTAGGACCTTATGAGCAATCAGCGTGTCCTTTGCTTCTGTCGCGTCGAATTCGTAAAGGTCCCCCCCATTTAGCCCTTTGTCGACCGTGAATATCGCCTTCGACCCGTCTTTGGCCGCTCCCCAAAACTGCGATCCCGTGCCAGGCGACTCCGTTTCGGCTTCTTGAGAGACCGCCAGCGTACACGCCTGTTCTACTTCCACGCAGACGCCCCCGCTCAATACGCTCTGCGGCTTCCCGGGATTCTCACGCAGGTAGATCGGTCCGCTTAGACTGAAGCTCGTTGAATACGCCGACCAGTACACCCGCGAGCCGTCGCCGGACATCGCGTTGTGAAGGCTCGAGTAGCGCGATATCGTCGCGGCGTTCCCGCTTGCCACGGTACCCGCCGAGCACCCGGATGTTACCGCTTTACCGTCCGGCAGAAAGCAAACATACACCGGCGGTTCTTCTTCGCCGGAGCGCTGATAATAGAGCGCCAACCCATTCCCTTTGAGGTTTGGAGCGTCTTTCGTCAAGTTATCGCTCTCTCCGTAGATCGCCGCGAACCCGTCCTCGGAGACGCCCTCGATCGCCAGCCCACCGCCATTGTGCGGCGGTCTGACCTTTGTCACAGGCTCGTAGGTTTCGCCGCCGCATTCATTGTCCTGGCGCCGATACAGATTATCTGTTCCTTCGACCGCGCCCGGAGCAAGTGTAGGTTCAGATACGTTGCGCAACCATGCTTGGCACAAGTCCGGCGAGAAAACCCGGAATTCGTCTTCCTGCGCACCTGCGACCTTTCCAACATTCCTCTTTCGCGAAGGTGAAATCGCATGACTCGCCCAACCACCGGCATTGCGTGCTGCCATGTACTGCGAATTGTAGGGTGCTGACTGCGCATCGCCGAAGGCGCGGGAGGAGCCATAGGTGAACCTGTCACCCCCGGCGGCACTCTCGTCCAGCGACGCCGGAAGACTGGTCGGAGATTCTCGAAGCGGAGCTATATCGCTGCCTTCCTTGTCGACCGGCGAGACCATCTCATACGCGCGACAATCAGGCAGTACTGCCGACAGGCCGGTGCGAAGTCCTTCGTTGACCGGACACGACTGCGGTACCCCGCTCTGGGAGAACGTGTTGAACAAGTGGTCTTCGCCGTAGACGGGCCCACCGCCGCTGCTGGCTGCCACGAAGCGATAGTGGTAGGTCTTCCCGGGCGTAAGACCCGAAAGCAAGACGGTCGGAGTAGTCAAAGGCGAACTCACCACGCCCGTTGTGAGGAGCGACCCGGGCGTCGATGGCTGCGCAGCACAGCCACCTTCCGAGCATGCCGAGACGCCATATTCGACGTAGTACCTCGTATCGCTCCAGAACTTTGGATTGATCTGAGCCCGTAGCTCGGCGCTATCGCGATCCACCGACACCGCATACTGCGCGTCTATCTCCGGTGGCTGCACGGGAGGAGGACAACTGGTCGTATCGGGGTGCGGACCGTAGATGGACAGGTAAGCGTTGCCTACCCCTTCGTGGGATATATAGATGTCAGTTGGGCCACACGCGTTGCCCAGCGCGATGCTATTAAGCTGCGAGTTGTCCAGGGGGCGAGCAAAGCCCGACAGGCTACCTTCGCCACTTTCGCCGCAATCGAAACATTCTCCGTTCGGCCGGAGCTCTTGAATCTTTTCAGACTTTTCAGCAGTCCTTTGGGTAAAGATCTTCAGATATACGATGCCGGAGGGATCGACCGCAACCGCTTGCACGAGTTCCTTGCCGCGGGCGGATGTTGCTTCTTCGGGATGTTCGACAGCGAAACTTGGAGAGAGAAATTTCTCAGCAGGCCCGTTGGGGCTCAGCTTATGAGCTTCTTCTTCATACCCGTTGCCACTATTAAGGAAAACTGCATAGAGGCTGCCCTCTTTGTCTGCTACTAGCGCTTGCACCACTTTGCCCGGAATCGCAATTTCTTCCTTATAGGCGCCATCCGGATTGAACTCCTGAATACGTTCGTCTTCGCCTAGGAAGAGCGTCCCGTCGAGCGGACTGACAGCGACTCTGTTGAAATAATATGTGCTTCCGAGTTGGCTGACGGTCGAACCCTGCGTGCCGCCCTGACATATATCGGTTGGGTGTCCTGAGAAGGGACACACGTTCTCTTCCGTCGGGCGTCCTTTTTCGACCGCCGTATTGTTTACTTCACCGCCAAACATGAAGAGGAAATGACCTTCGGGGTCGAACTTCTGGACACGATAGTTTGGCTGGCCTTCGACCACATATAGGTCTCCGGTCGAGTCAGTTGCCAGACCGCTCGGCTGGTCTATCTCTCCGGCGCCTGCGCCGGAGAGGCCGACCAGGCAACCGGTTGCCTGTGTACATGCCTCCAGTTTGGCTTCGCCATCCACTACGCCCCACCCAAACGCCCTTACAAAGCTACCCCACGGCGAAAATACGTCGACGCGATTGTTGCCGTGGTCAGCCACGTAGACATTTCCCGGAAGGTTTGGATCGACCGCGACGTCATATGGAGAACTCAAACGGCCGGCCGTATTGTCGGCGATCCCGTCTTCTGGCGCCTGGGTAAGGAATTCAGGGAGAGTTGCTCTGGCAACTGGAGCCACCGAGAAGAGAACAGCTCCGATGAGCGCGAGCGACGCCGCCAATATCGAGACACGAGCAACCAATCGACTGTGCGACCGTCTCCCGTCCGCCCACAGTCGACGCGCACGCCCATTGTGCGAACTCATAAGGGCTGATTCCTCAACTCGGATGTGCGTAACCATTCCCTCAACTCCTTGATCGTGCCAGTTGCTCGTCTCGTGCGATATGCATGGCCTTACTTCCCATCGGTCCTCTTCGGGTCTCGCCGCCGATCGTGGCTGATCGGGGGCGAGACCCAGCCAAATGCGAGCGGACCGTGACCATGGGCTATTCGGCTGTCACAGCCCATGTGCCCTGGACAAAGGACACTTCGGAGGAAAGCCCGACAAGTAGTGCACTTCCAGCGACAGAGGCACCTGCGGAGCCGTTAGTTCCATTCTCCGCTATGGCGAATTCGACTCCGTTTTTTTCGTCTTCCGGTCCTACGACATGGCCCGCGTAGATGCAGAGATTTCCTTTTTCCGCAGTGGGTTTTCCTGCCGTGCCGCCAAAACAGCCGCTGCTTTCAGCCGGCGTTTCGCCGATCTTGTAGAAGTGCCAAGCCGTCACACCCAGTTCGCTCGCCAGCGGAATTGCGAATGAGATCGGCAGCATTGTGATTGGCGTACCGCCGGCCGCGGGCCCGATTGTTGCCCACTCCCCGGTCTCGGTCTGTCCGCTCGGGAGGGTTCCGCCCGCGACCCAGGGAGAGCCTTCCTTGCCGTTGCATGCAAACGTACCGGCGCCCGACCCGACCTTGAATTCGGCGCCGCCGCGTTCTTCGCACTTGATTGGGTTTCCGGCTGCGACCGCCGAGTTCGTCACGCTAGTCCCGGCGGCTCCAGGAGCCCCTTTTTCCCCCGAAGCGCCTTTTTCTCCAGGATCGCCCTTTGCGCCCGCCGATCCCTGCGGACCGACAGGACCCTGCGCGCCGGACGACCCTACCTTGCCTTGCAACGATTTGAGCACATTGGGGCTGATCTGTTTCGTAGAGGTGATGAGATATTTCTTGGCGGCATACGCGCCGCCGGTCATCGCAAACATGAGCGCCAACGTCATCGCGACGTTTGCGTACGTGAGTCTTTTACGTAGTGCTGTGAGCATCGGTTATCTCCCCTCCCGGGAGTCGAGCGTGCCGGCGCTCGGCGCAGCGCACGCGGGTTGTGATGAAAAGTGGCGTCTCATCAAGCCGCCTGGACGCGGTTGCTTGCGTGCTCGTTGATGCTTTGTGTGACCTGCTCGCCTCTCGGCGTGAGCCGCCACACGTTGGGCTCGCCCTTGTTGTGCCCTTCGCCACTGTTTGCGACGAGCCCGAGCCGCTCCAGGCGGGTGAGCAGCTTTGAGATCTGTCCTTGGTCGGCGACACCCGCCTGGTCGCCGACCTGCCTGTTGGAGATGCCGGGCGTCTCGGCGATCGCGTACAGCACGCGGATCGTGCGGTAGGTAAGTCGCATCGGCAACCCTCGCAGCGGATCGTCTCCCGCGGTGGCGACCTCTCGCGTCGCTACCTCCGGGGGGACTATCGACGACGGGCTGGGACGCGTCTGCTCGCGCCGCGCAGCCGCGGCACCCAGGTAAGGCAGCACGATCATGCTCATCAGCGCCGCGTGCAAACCGGTGAGTGGCTCCGCGCTTCGCCTCAACACGCGCTCGTAGACGATCGAGTGCGCCGCACCGACCAACCCCTCGGCCGTCAGGGGAGGCGTCTCGGCCCCCCGCAAGTTCTCATTGCGCCCCTCGTCGATCGTCGCGGCGAGCCGGGCGAGGATCTCCGTCCTGCGAGCGAGCATCTGGTCGCTCCCGCGTGCGGCTTGCACTAGACAGACACGGGCGAGGGCAGGCTCCCGGTCGAAGAAGGAGAGGATCCCCCACAACCCGCCGCTCACGCGCTCACGCCAGGAGCGGTGGTCGAGGCTTGCCGCGGCTATCTCATGGCGCGCCCTTTCGAGCGCATCGTCCAGGAGAGCCACAAAGCAGTCCTCGCGATTGTCGAACAGCTCATAGAAAGTGCGGCGTGAGATACGCGCGCGAGCTGTGATCTGGGCTACCGTGGCGTCTACGTAGCCGAGTTCGTCCACCGCGCTCACCGCGCCCGCCAGCAGGCGCGTGCGCTGCATTCCGGCCACCTGCGAGCGTTGAGGAAAGCTATCGCCGTTTCCGCGCAGGCCAACGCCCTCTACCAGCACACGACCACCTGGACGCGCGCGTGGAATGCCCCGGGAGGCAGTCGGGGCGGCGCTCATCATGCGCCCACCAGTCCGCGAGAATCCTTCGCTCCGCGTGGGAAGCGAGAGCGGCGAGACAGCGCCGCAAAACTGGAGTTAGCGTTTAGAAGCCGGCTCGACCAGAGAGAGAGAGAGAGAGAGAGAGAGAGACGCGTCAGCGACGCTGACGCGTCCTATTACGGACGGTCTTGCGACGCACGGACTCTCAAGCACGCTATTCCCCAAAGAAAACACGCGAAACACAACCCTCTCTCAGGACTTACGACCCGGTCCCTCTCCCAAGGTCCCTGGAAAACGTCTGCAGTCGACCCAAAGGCCAACCCACAACCCGATCCTTATGTTGATTGCGCCGTAACCCGAACCGGATCAGGACACAATGGAGATTTATAGCGTATTTCGTTCTTGCTGTCAACCTACTTTGGGAGACAGGGGCGTCGATCAAAGACAGGTATGCCTGCCACGTCGTATATGAGTTGAGAGATCGCCCACAGGGCTTGCATCTGATCGCAAAACCTGAATAATCGCTGCGGTGAAACCGCAGGCGGGCTCGGTGCTCGCGATCCTCGCGCTCTTGGTAGGCGCAAGCAGCGCCAACGCCGCCACGAAGGTCGTGAACTTCGACGACCAGCCGCCGGGTACGACGATCACAAACCAGTACGCGAGCGAAGGGGTCGCATTCGTCACTGGCGACGCGCTGCTTCCCGTGATCCGCTCGGCCCCGGGAGGCCAGGCGCATTCGGGCGGCCAAATCGCCGACTTCACGACCTGTCCCGCCTGTGGCGAGGGTTTCGTCGAGCCCCAAGCCAAGGGAGTCCTCACCACCACCGCGACCGCTGTGGGCATGTACGTGGGCGAGCTCGAAGGCGAATTCTCGCGTCCGGCGGTGATCCAGTTGACCGCGTATGACTCCACCGACAAAGTGCTAGCGCAGACGCCGCTGACCGGAATCACTCAGGGGACTGGGTTCGGGACTCACCTGGAAGTCAAATCAGCGACGCCCATCACCTACTTCATCGTCGACGACACCTCCGGCGCTGGCGACGACGGGCTGCCGATCGGGATGGACGACCTCACGCTCACCACCCCAGACGAACCCCAGCCGCCGGACTTCATACTTGGCCAGAGCAACAGCGTGCTCGATGCGCTGCAGGGACAGACGGCTCAAGACACTCTCTCCGTAACACGCATCAACGGTTCCACCGGCAACATCACGATGTCCGTGAGCGGCCTGCCAGCGGGCATGACCGGCACCTTCTCGCCTAACCCCCTCACCGGCACGGAAACCACGTCCACGCTCACGGTCACCGCCGCTCAGGGTGCGGCTGCATCCACCAACTACAGCAACGCCAAAATCACCGCCACCCCGTCGCCTACGGCGGGATCGATAGCGCACAGCGTCGAAGCGGCGGCACGCATCTCCTCCAACTGCGCCAACACCGTCACCTTCCAGTACGTTGACCTGCGCTCTCCTGGCTGCCTCATCAAGAAAGGCACGAGCCAGTACGTGGCGCTCAACACCGAAGTACACCTCGACGGGCTCGTGCTCAAGCCACTCGATGGCGACCACGTGCTCACGATCGACAGCGCCGCCAAGACGATCAAAAGCGACCTCGGCGCGACGTATTCGGTGGCGGTGATCGGCAGCCCCGACACCCCCTTCTACGACGGGCCGATCGACTGGAATTTCAAAACCGAAGTCACCACCCCGGTGCCGCTCGACAAAGACCCAACAGGCAAGCCCAAGAAGCTTGAGGGCATCGACATCACCGGCAACCCTTTCTTCCAGGGCATCCCGCTCACGGGGATCTCGGTGGTGGTCACCTCCTCCGCCAAGGCGATCGTAACCCCCACGCTGAAGCTCGACTTCTTCCCCTTCAACTACTTCGGCGCGCTCACCGTCAACACCGCGTTCATCACCGACAACGAACACGGCGCCTCCTTCAACAGTCTGGAGATCAAGGCATCCAAGCTCAACGTCCTCGCGCTCGAACTCAAGGACGTGGACCTCAAGTACCAGGAAACCGGCACCTGGTCGGGTAGCGCGAGCGTCGTGCTCAATTTCGCCGACAAGCTCACGGTAGGCGCGGGGTTTGGCATCAAGCAGGGCAAATTCGCCTTCCTCAAGGGCAGTGTGGGCAACCTCAACACAGCCATCGGCGAGGGCGTCTTCCTGCAGGGGATCGGCTTTGAATTCGCGGTCAACCCCACCACGCTCAAGGGTCAGATCGAACTCTCCGCCGGCCCTCAGATCGCGGGCAAGACCGCCCTCACCATGGACGGGGGCGTCACCGCGGTCCTCGCCGACCCGTGGGTGGTGGAGGTGGACGGCGACGCGAAGGTCGTCAAACAGGAACTCGCCTCCGCCTTCGTGCGCTTCAACTCTATTGGGCTGTTCGAGTTCGGTGGCCACGTCCACTGGAGCCTTGACGCCATCTACGTCGACGGCACAGTCGGTGGGTGGGTTGCGGGCCTGCACAACTTCGACGTCGAGGGTGGTGTCAAAGGCTGCATCTCGGTCCCGCTTCTCCCCGACCCCTGCGCGGGCGCCAAGGTGCTCGCTTCCAACCTCGGTATCGCCGCGTGCGTGGAAGCGCTTGGCGAGGGCGTCGGCGTGGGTAGCCACTGGGGCGAAGACTTCGACGCGTTCACCGGTTGCGACCTCAGCCCATGGCGGCCCACCGAGCCCACCGGCACCGGCGCGAGGGTTGCCTCGGCATCCCAACAGTTGACGGTCCCACGCGGGCAGTCCCAGGTGGCGTGGTCCATCGACGGCCAGGGCGGCGTCGCGCCCGACGTCACGGTAGTCGGCCCCCACAACGAAACGGTGCCCGTATCGCAGACCGCCCCATATGTGAACAACAGCGCCTTCCTCGCCGTGGAGACCGAAAACGGCAGGACCTATGTTGTCCTGCGCCACCCCACCGCCGGCACGTGGACAATCTCCAGCACCGGCGCTACGCCGATAACAAAGATCAGACAGGCCCTCGGGCTGCCCAAACCTTCTGTGAAAGCCAGCGTCGGCGGCCACGGCCGCGCGCGAGTGCTGCACTGGAAGATCAAGCGCATACCAGGCCAAGTGGTGCACTTCGCGGAAATCGGCTCCAACGTACGCAGCGTGATCACCTCAACCTCGAAGACCAGCGGTAACGTCCATTTCCGTCCCGCCGAAGGAGCCGCCGGGAAGCGCAAGATCGAGGCGATCATCGAGCAAGACGGCCGCCCGCGCACCACCCTCACCGTCGCCTCCTACGTGGCGCCGGGCATGGTAAAGCCGGGGACACCGAACGCACTAAAGCTGACCCGCAAGGGCACGAAGATCGTTGTTACGTTCAAGCCCCACCCCTCTGGCTTCCGCCACGCTGTCTACATCCAGCTCACCGATGGGCGGCGACTACTTCAGATCCTTGACGCCAAAACCCACACCGCCATGTTTGCCGGCGTCGCGGCTACTGTCGGCGCGAAGGTAACGGTCACCGGCATCACCGCCGGCAACAGCAAGGGTCCATCGGCGCATGCCTCCATCAAGGGCAAGCCCAAGCCCAAGCCGAAGAAGAAAAAGAAGAAGCGCAAGTCAGGGCATTAAGGCCGGCGGTCCGCCCGGGCAGGCTTCGTGGGATCACGGACTTGGAGAGGACATCGGGGAGATCGCCGATAGGCGAGAATGCGCTCACACGACCTTCAGGAGCCAAGCTATGAGCCGCAACACCGCACCTCCCTATGACGTCAACGGCCGCACCGTGTTCATCACCGGCGCCGCGCGCGGTATCGGCGCTGAGAGCGCCCGTCGGCTGCACGGCAAGGGCGCGAACGTCGCGCTCGTGGGCCTTGAGCCAGAGCGCCTGGAGGCGCTAGCCGCCCAGCTTGGTGACCGCGCGTTCGCGATCGAAGCCGACGTCACTGACTTCGAGGCGCTTGAGCGGGCGGTGGACGCCACGGTGGAGCGCTTCGGCACGGTCGATGTGGGCATCGCCAATGCCGGCATCGCCTACACGGGCCCGCTGGCGACTGCGCCGATGGAGCAAGTGGAACGCACGCTTGCCGTGAACTTCCTCGGCGTGTGGAGAACCGACCGCGCGCTCATCTCCCACATCACCGAGAAAAAGGGGTACCTGCTCAACATCGCTTCGCTCGCCGCGGTCTCACACGCGCCGATGATGGGCCCCTACACCGCCGCCAAGTCGGGCGTTGAGGCACTCACCGACGCGCTACGCATGGAGACCGCCCCCAGCGGCGCACGCGTGGGGTGCGCCTACTTCGGGTTCATCGACACAGATCTCGTGCGCGCCTCCTTCAAACAGCCCTCGGCCGAAGCGATGACCGGGCGACTACCTGGCTTTATGCGCAACCCCGCGCCCCTCTCGAAGGCGATCGACGCGATCGAGAAGGGCATCGAAAAGCGCGCCGACCGCCTGTGGGCGCCACGTTGGGTGGGCACGCTGCTCGTGCTCCGCGGCCTGCTCCAGCCCCTCACCGAACGTCAGATGCTCAAGGAACCCGAGCGCCTGCAGGCGGGCGTTCAAGCGGCCGCCGCCGCACACGAGGCCGACACCCAGGACCCGTTGCTGGGCGTGGCGATGCAAGCAGTCGATAAGTAGCGAGTCGAAGCCAACGCGGCGCCGGCGCCAGACCCGAGCTAGTCGACGGTCCGTCGCCGGCGCGAACGCGCCACTTCACTCCACAGAAGAGAACTCGGCGATCGCGATCGCGAGCATCACGAGGCCGATGATCGCCACCATTGCGGCCTCAAGCAAGCCGGGTACGCGCCAACCGAACCATGTGACGCCGGGTGCGAGCGCGTGGCGGACGACTGGAGAGATGTCGAGGTGAGCGAACACCGCCCTTCGCATCGGATCGACGGCATATGTGAGCGGGTCGAGACGGTTGAGCACCGCCAGCCACGTCGGCAGGTTGTTCACCGGGAAGAGCGCGCCGGAGAGAAAGAACATCGGCATGATCGCCATCTGCATGAGCGCCATAAACGACTGCATCTGGGTGACCCGCGCGGCAGCCATCATCCCGAACGCGGTGATCGAGAAGGCGAGCAACACCTGTAGGGCGAACACCTCAAGCGCCAACCCGAGCGTGTAGTGGACGCCCACAAGCGGCCCAATCGCCATCACGATCACACCTTGGAACGCCGCCACTGTGGCGCCCCCAACGCACTTACCGAGCACGATCGAGGAGCGCGCGACAGGCGCCACCATCATCTCCCGCAGGAACCCGAACTCGCGATCCCACACGATCGAGGCGGCGGAGAACATGGCGGTGAACATCACCGCCATACAAAGGATGCCCGGGTAAATGAAGGTGCGGAAGTTCACTCCGTGGGTGGACACGAGTGTGGACAAGCCGGTGCCGAGCACGAACAGGAACAGGAATGGCTGCACCAACGAGGTGACGATCCGAAGGCGGTCGCGCGAGAAGCGAATCAACTCGCGCCGCCACACCGCCTTGATCGCGCGTAGCTCGCTGCGCAGAGTGCGCGCCGGGACGTGCTGGCGCGCGACGTCGTGCTTGGGAGGAGCGCCACCCCGCTCAAGCGTCGTGGATGTTGAGGTCTCGGTTGCCATCAGCGACTCATCATCTTCGCCATGTTGCGCATCATGTCGTTAGACCCCGCCTCCGCGTCGCGGATGGTGGTGCCGGTGTAGGACATGAACACGTCATCCAACGACGGCCGCGCGACGTTCACCGCCTTGATCGGAAGACCCAGCTCGGCAAACAGGCGCGGCACGAACTGCTCTCCCTCCGCAACGCCGAATGTGACCGCCCCTTCGGCCATTTGCGCCTCTATGCCGAAACGGTCACGCAGCGCCACGATGGCGGCGGAATCATCGGGTGTGTGTATCTGAACGCGATCCTTCCCCACGCTCGCCTTCAACGCCTCTGGGGTGTCGAGCGCAACGATCTTGCCGCGGTCGATGATGGCGATGCGGTCGCAATACTCCGCCTCGTCCATGTAATGGGTGGTGAGGAAGATCGTGATGTCCTGCTCTGCCGCAAGCGTGGAGATGTAGCTCCAGATAGAACTGCGCGTCTGCGGGTCGAGACCGATCGTGGGCTCGTCGAGGAACAGCACCCGCGGGGAGTGGAGCAACCCCCGCGCGATCTCAAGGCGCCGCTTCATCCCACCAGAGAACGTGCCCACGAGACTCTCGCGGCGCTCCCACAACTGCAGCATCTCAAGCACCGTCTTCATGCGCGGCTCGATCGTCTCGCGCGGCATCCCATACAGCTCGGCGTGCAACCGCAGGTTTTGCTCGGCGGAGAGGTAGTTGTCGAGCGTGGTGTCCTGGAACACCAACCCGATGTTGCGCCGCACGGGGTCGCGGTCGCGCACTACGTCCAATCCCGCTACGCGTGCCGAGCCACCGGTTGGACGGGCGAGCGTGCAGAGCATCGAGATCGTTGTCGACTTGCCCGCCCCGTTGGGACCGAGAAAACCGAACGTTTCCCCGCGAGCCACCTCGAAGTCGATTCCGCGCACCGCTTCGATCTCGCCGTAGCTCTTGGTCAGCCCGGTGACCGAGATGGCTGGCTCGTCGCCGGTCGGCGTGGCGTGCGAGTCAGGGTTAATGACGGAAGTGGCGGACACCCGTAGCCACCATACCTACGTCCGCCGCGTCAGCCGCCGCCACGACCTCCTCGTCGCGGACCGAGCCGCCCGGCTGGATGATGGCGGTGACGCCCGCATCAATCGCAAGCTGGGGGCCGTCGGCGAAGGGGAAGAAGGCGTCAGAGGCAAGCGCGGAGCCGGGAAGCAGGTCGGGCTGAAACGCACGGGCCTTCTCTATCGCGATGTTTACCGCGTCAACGCGGCTCATCTGGCCGGCGCCTATGCCAATCGTTGCGCCCGCATGAGCGATGACGATCGCGTTGGAGCGCACATGGCGGCACACCTGCCAGGCGAAGCGCAGGTCGTCCCACTCAGAGTCGGTGGGCTGCTTGGCGCTCATCACTTGCATCTGATCCGCGGTCTCTGAAACCTCGTCGCGATCCTGCACGAGCACCCCGCCGATCACCGGCTTTGCCTCCAGGCCGCCAGCGGGCTCAGGCCACTCGGGCAGCTCCAGCAGGCGGACGTTCTTCTTCTGCGTGAGCACCTCAAGCGCATCGGGGTCGAAGCCGGGGGCGAGCAGCACCTCCACGAACTGGTTTGAGAGGGCCTGCGCGCAGGCGACATCGACGGGACGGTTGAGCGCGATCACACCGCCGAAGGCGCTCTGTGGGTCGCAGGCGAAGGCGCGCTTGTAGGCGTCCACCGCGGTCTTCCCCAGTGCGCACCCGCAGGGGTTGTTGTGCTTGACGATCGCACAAGCGGGCTCTGAGAAATCCTCGACAAGCTCGCGAGCAGCGGACAAGTCGAGCAGGTTGTTAAACGAGAGCTCCTTGCCATGCAGCTGTGTTACCCCGGCGAGGAGGTGCGTGGGGGCGCCTACCTCCGCGTAGTAGGCGGCGCGTTGGTGGGGGTTCTCGCCGTAACGCAGCTCCGCCGCCTTCTCGTAGGCGAGGGTGCGTTGGGGAGGAAAGTCGTCGTCCTCCCGCGCGGCGAACCAGGATGAGATGGAGGCGTCGTAGCGGGCGGTGCAGGCGAACGCCTTGCCCGCCAGCCGCTCGCGGGTGGCCATCGAGAGGCGGCCGCCCGACTCGCGCAGCTCGGCGACAACGGGAGCGTAGTCGGCGGGGTCCACCAACACCACGGCGAACGCGTGGTTCTTGGCAGCGGCGCGGATCATCGTGGGGCCGCCGATGTCGATGTTCTCCACGATCTCAGCGTCAGAGGCGTCGCCGCGGGCGACGGTTTGCTCGAATGGGTAGAGGTTCACGCACACGAGGTCCACCGGCTCGATGTTGCGCTCGGCGGCCGCCTGGAGATGGGAGTCGTCGTCGCGCACCGCCAACAGCCCCGCGTAGAGACGGGGGTGAAGCGTCTTCACGCGCCCATCCATCATCTCGGGGAAGCCGGTGAAATCCTCGATCGCGCGCACCCCCACGCCGGCGTCAGCTAGGGCACGTGCGGTGCCGCCGGTGGAGACGAGCTCCACGCCCAGCTCCACAAGGTCTTCGGCGAGCTCCACGACGCCGGTCTTGTCGGACACCGAGAGCAACGCCCGCCGTACGCGCACCCCGCCCGGCTCGGCAGCCTCGATGCCTGAGCGTCCACGCTCGGTCTCGGTGCCTGCTTGCTCGCCCTCGGCGCTCACGGCTCGCAGATTATCCGGCGCGAGTTGTGAGGGTCTGGCCGGAGCGCACCGCGCGCGAACAACCGCACCGCCTCTGGGAGCAGAGCGTGCTCAAGGGGGCGCAATGCTTGCAGCACCTCGTCGGGATCACGCGCCTCGGGGAGCTCAAGCGAGCGTTGGAGGATCACCGGCCCACTGTCGCAACCCTCATCGACGAAGTGGACGGTGACGCCGAACAGCTTCACCCCATAGTCGAGCGCCTGCTCGATCGCGTGCAGCCCGGGGAACGCGGGAAGGAGGGAGGGGTGAACGTTGATCACCGCTCCCGGGAAGCGCTCCAGAAACGTAGGGCTCAGCAGCGCCATATACCCGGCAAGCACCACCAGGCGCGCGCCGCGCTCCTCCAACCAATCGGCCATCGCCAGGTCGCGCTCCTGGCGGACAGAGTAGGCAGAGCGCTCAAATATTCGCGTCGCCACACCCCGGGTGGCGGCACGCTCCAGCGCCGGCGCCTCCGGGTTGTCAGAGGCGACGGCTACCACCTCCGCCTCGTGGAGGTGGACGGTGTCGAGCAGCGCCTGGAGGTTGGTACCGCCGCCGGAGGCAAGCACGGCGACGGGGAGGGGCTCAGTCATTCGCCGGGGACCCTAACGCTCGCGCCGGGAAGGACGCCGGCATGAGGCACGGCGCTCGCGCTGTAAGCGGTGGGGCTCAGGCGATCTCCAGCGCGTACTTGCCCTGCGCGGAGTCGCTCCCCTTCACCGGATAGTGGCCTGTGAAGCAGGCGTCGCAGTGGGTGTCGCGGGTGGCGCCCACCGCCTCGTACACACCGTCGAGCGAGAGGTAGGCGAGCGAGTCACAACCAAGCTCGGCGGCGATCTCCTCCACGGAGCGCTCGTGGGCGATCATCTCCTCGCGCGTTGACATGTCGATGCCGTAGTGACAGGGGTGCTTGATGGGGGGAGCGGAGATGCGCATGTGCACCTCTGAGGCGCCCGCGTCTCTGAGCATTTGCACGATCTGGCGGGTTGTGTTGCCACGGACGATCGAGTCGTCCACCACCACAAGACGCTTGCCGCCGACAATCTCGGGGAGTGGGTTGAACTTGAGACGAAGCCCATGCTTGCGCAGCTCTTGGCCGGGTTGGATGAAGGTGCGGGCGACGTAGCGGTTCTTGACGAAACCGTCGTCCTGGGGGAGCCCGGAGGCGCGGGCGAAGCCACGGGCGGCGGCGTTGCCGGAGTCGGGGACGGGGATCACGAGGTCGGCGTCGACTGGTGACTCGCGCGCGAGGATCTCCCCCATGCGCCCGCGCGCGACTTGGAGCACGTTGCCATTCATACGGGAGTCGGGACGGGCGAAGTAGATGTACTCGAACACGCAGAACGCCTTGCGCGCATCCGGCATCACGCGGCGACTCTCCATGCCAGACTCGCCGAGCGTGACGATCTCACCGGGCTCCACGTCGCGTAGGAGGGTGGCACCGATGATGTCAAACGCGCACGACTCGCTCGCCACGCAATACCGGGGAGGGTCATCGTGTTCGTCTCCCCCAGACCCGTCGAGCACCCCCAGCGCCAACGGGCGCAGACCGTGGGGGTCGCGGAAGGCGACCACCTTGTCCTTAGTCATCACCACGATCGAGAAGGCTCCGTTCAGGCGGGGGAGCACGTCGGCGATCGCGTCCTCGACGCGCTCGGCGGGGTGGGTGGCGATGAGGGCCGCCACGATCTCCGAATCTGAGGTGGAGCTGAAGGTGACGCCCCGCTCTGAGAGCTCGTCGTGGAGCTCGACTGCGTTGATGAGGTTGCCGTTGTGGGCGAGCGCGAGCTCGCGCGAGGAGCCGTTGGTGCCAGCGGAGCGTTGCACCGGCTGGGAGTTCTCCCAAGCGTTTGAGCCGGTGGTGGAGTAGCGGACGTGGCCGATCGCGAGCTCCCCGGCAAGCGTGCGGAGGTCGTTCTCGTCGAACACCTGGGAGACGAGACCGAGCTCGCGGCGGGTCATGATGTTGCCGCCCCGGTCGGCGGCGGCGATCCCGGCGGACTCCTGCCCACGGTGTTGGAGCGCGTACAGCGCGAAATAGGACAGCCGCGAGACGTCGTGGGTGGGGGCGTATATGCCAAACACACCGCACTCGTCGCGCGGTCCGTCACGGTCCTCCAGACGAGGGCTCGTAGGCATTGCCACGTTCACGCTAGCAGTGCTCCGACCCAGAGACGCGCGCCCACAAGCGGTCGCGTGTCGGGTTCGCGAGCGGCGCTCATGCAAAAAGCTCCGCGAGCGCGTTGTGTGCGTGGCGCATTCTCAACAAGCGTTAGCTCGATTGACTCGCTCTCAAGATCTTCGGTAGGACCGCTCAGGCGCAGCACGTCCCCGCCCACGCTTCCCAGGATTTGCACCGGTGTGAGCTCCCCCAGCGCGCGCAGCTCCTGCTCGTGGCCGCTGACGATGAACCCGCCCGAGCCCTCTCCGAAGAGGGCATCGAGCGTGTGGGTGTTGAGCCTGATCTGTGCCCCCATCCCCCCAGCAAGGCAGCACTCGGCAAGCGCCACCGCAAGCCCACCCTCGGCGATGTCGTGGGCGCTCGACACGGCGCCCTCCCATACCGCCGCGCGGATAGCGTCCTGGGCGGCGATTACCGCGGCGAGGTCGATAGGGGGAAGCCCGTCGGGGAGCGCCTCCCCTTGGAGCTTCGCAAGCTCGCTCGCCGGGAGCGAAGGGGTGAACGGGCCGACGACAGCCACTACGTCGCCCTCACGCGTGAAGCCAAGGCGCCCGGCGAAGCGAACGTCGGGGAGCTTGCCAACCATGCCGATCACCGGCGTTGGATAGATCGGGCCGGCAGTCGATCCCTCGTTGTAAAGCGACACGTTGCCCCCGACGATCGGGGCCTCCAAAGCCCGGCAAGCGTCGCCCAGACCGCGCACCGCCTCGGTGAGCTGCCAAGCGATGTGGGGCTTCTCGGGGTTGCCGAAGTTGAGGTTGTTGGTGGTGCCAAGCGGCTTGGCTCCGACGCACGCGAGGTTCGAGGCGCACTCGAGCACCGCCGCGATGGTGCCTGTGTAGGGATCGGCGGCTACACGACGGCCGTTGCAATCGATCGACACACCCATTGCGGGGAGGGGATGATCCTCGTGCGAAGCGTCTGACCCTGCCCCAGGGCCAGCCACGACACCACTTGCACCATGGGCGCGAATGGTGAGCACCGCCGCGTCGGCCTGCTCGGGACGACGGACGGTGCGGGACTGCACGATCGAGTCGTACTGCTCGAATAGGGGCCTACGCGACGCGATGTTGGGGGAGGCAAGCAGCGCAAGCAAGATCTCACCGCTCGCCGCACCCGCGTCACCCGGGGGCCCTCCGGGAGCGTTCTTGAGGGATAGCTCTGCTTTCGGCTCTGCATATATACGAGCCTCTGGCTTTGCGGGATATAGGTCGTAGAGCGGGCAATCGTCCACCAGCGCTCTCACCGGCATGTCGCCGACAAGGGCGCTCCCGTCAAAAACGCGCATACGGCCGGTGTCGGTGACCGTGCCGATCGCGGCGCCCCCCACCTCCCACTTCTCGCACAGCTCCAACACGGCGGGCACATTGGGGGGCTCCACCACGCACAGCATTCGCTCCTGGGACTCGGAGACCATGATCTCGAAGGGCTCCATGTCGGCCTCGCGGAGGGGGACCTTGGAGACGTCGATGTCGATCCCCACCTCTCCCTTCGACGCCATCTCCGACGCCGAGGATGTGAGCCCGGCGGCGCCGAGGTCCTGGAGCGACACGAGCAACCCCCGCTGCAGCAGCTCAAGCGAACACTCCATCAGCTTCTTCTCCTCAAAGGGATCTCCCACCTGGACGGTGGGTCGCTTGTCGTCGTCTTCGCCCAGCTCCGCGGAGGCGAGCACGGAGGCGCCGCCGATGCCGTCACGGCCGGTGGAGGCGCCGAAGAGCACCACCGTGTTGCCCACTCCCACTGCGGCGCTCGTGATGAGCTGATCGCGGTGGCCGATCCCAAGCGCCATCGCGTTGACGAGGCAGTTCTGCTCGTAGGGACCCTCGAAGTACACCTCCCCCCCGATCGTGGGAACGCCGATGGAGTTGCCGTAGTGGCCGATCCCCGCTACGGCGCGATCAAGCAGGTAGCGGGACCTGGCGCCCTCCCCTGGCTTCCCCTCACCCCCCCCAATTCCGTTGGGGGAATGGGTTTTTTTGAGGTGGGGCTCTCCAAACCGCAGGGAATCCAGTACCGCGATCGGGCGGGCACCGATGGCGAAGATATCTCTGAGGATGCCGCCCACCCCGGTGGCGGCGCCCTGGAATGGCTCGACCGCGGAGGGGTGGTTGTGGGACTCCACCTTGAACGCACACACCAACCCATCGCCGAGGTCCACCGCGCCGGCGTTCTCACCCGGGCCCATCACCACATACTCGCCTTCTGTTGGGAGTGTGCGGAGTAGCTTCTTGGAGTGCTTGTAGGCACAGTGCTCGCTCCACAACAACGAGTACATCGCCAGCTCCACCTGGTTGGGTGGAGCGTTTTGCTTCTCACAGATCAGCTCGTACTCGGCCTCTGTAAGCCCGAGCGCAACCGCATCCTTGACCGTGGGGAGCGAGGCGGTGTCAGACACGCGCGCCCTCCACTGCGAGGCGCATGGAGGCGAAAATGCACAACCCGTCGGATGACCCCGTGAGCTCGTCTACCGCGTGCTCGGGGTGGGGCATCAAGCCGAACACGTTCCCCCGCTCGTTGCACACGCCTGCGATGTCGTGGGTGGAGCCGTTGAAGTTCTCCCCCTTCGCGTACCGCAATACCATCTGGCCGCTCCCCTCCATCTCGGCGAGCGTCGCCTCATCCGCGTAGTAGCGCCCCCACGAGTGCTTCGCGGGGATGCTCAGCGGCGCGCCGGCCGGACACGCCCGGGTGAAGGCGGTGTCGGATTGCACTACGTCGAGGTCTACCTGCCTGAAGGTGAAACGCAGGTTGGCATTGGGGAGCAGCGCGCCGGGGAGGAGTTTCGCCTCGCAAAGGACTTGAAACCCGTTGCAGATCCCCAGCACCAAACCGCCGTCCTCGGCGAAGGAGATGACCGACTCCATCACCGGGGAGAAGCGTGCGATGGCGCCCGCCCGGAGATAGTCGCCATAGGAGAACCCACCCGGCACTACGATCGCGTCGACCCCTTTGAGGTCGCGCTCGCCGTGCCAAAGCAGCTCCGCGTCGCCAACACGCCGTGCTGCGTGCAGAGCATCCACCTCATCGCAGGTTCCGGGGAACTGGAGAACCCCGAACCTCATCCGCACTCCGTTTCAGGCCGTGGATCGGTGGCGAGAAAGGGATGTGGGCACGCACGCCCCGCGAAGCGGCAATCGGTCGCCGAGAACGATCTCATTGTCCTCAAGCCGCTCCCTCAGTCACGCGTCGAGGACGATCTCATAGTCCTCGACCAGCGGGTTGGCGAGCAGCTTCTCGCACATCGGCTCAAGCTGAGTAGGGTCCTCCACGTCGAGCTCCACCAAACGGCCGACATGGACGTTCGCCACGCCCTCGAACCCAAGCGCGGGTAGCGCTCGCTGCACAGCCTCGCCCTGGGGGTCAAGGATGCCCGCCTTCGGACGGATCAACACGCGCGCCCTCACGCGGTTCGGTCCAACCATGCTTGGAAGGACTCGCCGGTGATCAGCTCATAGGCCTCGACATACCGCGCGCGGGTGCCTTCTACGACGTCATCGGGGATCGCCGGGGCGGGAGGCTTCTTGTCCCACCCGCTCCCCGCCGCCCAATCGCGGACGTACTGCTTATCGAAGCTCGGCTGACCCCTCCCCACCCCATAGCCTTCCACCGGCCAATAGCGGGAGGAATCGGGAGTCAAGACCTCGTCGCCCACCACCAGCTCACCGTCCTCGTCGAGGCCAAGCTCGAACTTGGTGTCCGCCAGGATCACGCCCCGTTCGCGCGCGTGGGCAGCCGCGTGGGAGTAGAGGCTCACTGAGATATCCCTCACCTGTTCCATCAGCCCACGGTCACCCACGAGCTCGGCGGCGCGCTCGAAATCGATCGCCTCGTCGTGTCCCACCTCGGCCTTTGTGCTCGGCGTGAAGATCGGCTCGGGGAGCTGCTCGGACTCCCGCAAACCTGCGGGTAGCTCGATGCCCGAGACCTTCCCGGTCGCCTGGTAGTCCTTCCAACCAGACCCGGTGATGTAGCCCCGCACGACGCACTCTACCGGCAGCATCATCAGCTTGCGCACCACCAAGGCCCTACCGCGGGCCTCCGGCGGGACGCCCTCGGTGGCGGAGATCATGTGGTTGGCGACGATCCCCTTGGTGTGCTCGAACCAGAAGGCCGACAGCCCCGTGAGCACCTTGCCCTTGTCGGGAATCGGGGTCGGGTGGACCGCGTCGTAGGTGGAGATGCGGTCGCTCGCCACCATCAAGAGCCGGTCGCTGAGGTCATACAGCTCGCGGACCTTCCCGCTGGCGATTAGGGGCAGGTCGGCGAGGGCGACATTCACTTTTCGCGATGCTACCAACGAGAGCGGCTGGCTATCCGGCGGTCAGGCAATCTCGTCTAGGCGAGCCACAATCTCCGCTGCGTGACGCGTGTAGTGTCCGTAGTCAAAGATCGTGTCGAGGTCGAGTCCTGCGGCGCGCTCATCGCTCGCGAGCAGGTCACGCAGTGGGATGCCCTCGTCCCAGGCGCGTTGTGCCAGCTCTTGGGCGATGCGGTACGCGTCGTCGCGCGCCATCCCGGGATGGGTGGGGGTCCCCTCTATTAGAGCCAATAGCACCCGTTGCGAGAAGAGGGCGCCGTGGGTGAGCTCCAGGTTGGCGCGCATCCGCTCCTCGTTTACGACCAACCCCTGCACGAGCTTTATGGCCGCCTGCTGCATGTGGTCGATCAGGATCGTGGAGTCGGGCAAAATCACTCGCTCCACCGAGGAGTGGGAGATGTCGCGCTCGTGCCACAACGCCACGTTCTCAAGCCCCGCCTGCGCATTGCCCCGCAACACACGCGCCAGCCCGGTCAGCTGCTCACTCTTGATCGGGTTGCGCTTATGAGGCATCGCCGAGCTTCCCTTCTGCCCCACGCGGAAGGGCTCCTGCGCCTCCCTCACCTCTGTGCGCTGCAAATGGCGAATCTCCGTCGCAAGCCGCTCCAAGCCTGCCCCCGCGAGCGCTATCGCCTGCAGCAACTCCGCGTGACGGTCACGCGCCACCACCTGGGTGGACACATCCTCGCGCTGCAACCCCAACCGTCCGAGCACCCTACGCTCGAACTCGGGGCTCGTCGCGGCATAGGTGCCCACGGCGCCCGAGATCGCACCCACCGATACCTGTTCAAACGCGCGGCGCAAACGCTCGCTGTTGCGGTGCGCCTCAAACGCAAATCCAGCGAGCTTCACGCCGAAGGTGGTCGGCTCCGCGTGCACCCCGTGTGTGCGCCCCACGCATACCGTCTCCATG
Source organism: uncultured Solirubrobacterales bacterium (assembly GCA_963695305.1). Taxonomy (GTDB): domain Bacteria; phylum Actinomycetota; class Thermoleophilia; order Solirubrobacterales; family Solirubrobacteraceae; genus Palsa-744. Next base: position 370,297 of record OY968774.1, read on the forward strand.
TGTTCACGGGCGCGGTTTGCGAGCGCATGCACGAGTCCTAGCGATCCCGCCACAACCACCTCTCCCGCTCCGCGTAGCTGCAGCCCACTTGCGGTGTCAAGCACGTCGGACGAAGTCAATCCAAAATGGATCCACCGCCCAGCCTCGCCTGCGCTCGCCGAGAGCACATCCACGAACGCCGCCACATCGTGGTCGGTGACGCGCTCACGCTCGTTCACCTCCTCCACCGTGAACGTAGCCCCGCGGATCGCCTCAAGCTCGGCCTCGGTGGGCCCCTCACCCTCGCCCAACAGCCCGGGTAGCTCCTCGCACGCCGCCACCTCCACGCGGCGCCATGTCTCCATACGCGCCTCGTCGGTCCACAGTTCGCCCAGCTCGGGGCGTGTGTATCGCGCGATCACCTCCCCATTATCGCGGCGGGGGGGGATGGTTGTCGCGTAGAGGGTGACTCGCGTGCGCGCGCGGGACTTATCGCCAAGTCCGCGTGCGAGTCACCCCCAAATCGGACACACCCAACACTCCTCCCACGCGCCCGCCGCCCGGCCGATCCTGTACAACGAGGGGAGCGCGCCACTCGGCCGCGAACGCCGCGACGAACGGAGGAGCCATGCCCACCTACATCATGCTCTCGACGTTGACCCCGGAGGGAGTGCAAACCGTCAAGAACAACCCCGAGCGCATCCGTGAGGTCAACAAGGAGGTCGAGCAACTCGGCGCCACCGTCAAGGCCCAGTGGGCCACGCTCGGCAACGTCGACTTCATCTCGGTCGTCGAGGCCCCCGACGAGAAGACCATGGCCCGCGTCTCGCTTGAGCTCGGCTCCCGCGGCACCGGCCGCTACGAGACGCTCGCGGCAATCCCTGTCGACGAGCTAATAGCGTCGCTGTGAGCCCATCCCATCCCCTACCGCATCCCCCTAGGGGGATGCGGAGAGGCCCGGTAGCCACTTGAAGGTACTCGTCGTCGGATCGGGGGGGCGTGAGCATGCGCTCGTGCGCGCCCTCGCGCGGTCTCCTCAGAAGCCGGAGCTGCTGTGCGCACCCGGCAACGCGGGGATAGCCGCCGACGCGCGTTTGCTCAACATCGCCGTGGACGACATCCCGGGGCTCGTTGCCGCCGTCGAGCGCGAGGGTATCGACCTCACCGTGGTCGGCCCAGAGGTTCCGCTGGTGGCGGGGCTCGTGGACGCGCTCGCGGAGCGCAACCACGCTGCGTTTGGGCCCAGCGCCGCTGCCGCGCAACTTGAGGGTTCGAAGGCGTTTGCCAAGGAGGCGATGGAACAAGCCGGAGTGCCCACCGCCCGCTGGCGAGGAGTGGAGTCGCTCAAGGGCGGCCTCGCCGCCGTCGAGGAGTTGGCCAAACCAGGCGTCGTCGTAAAGGCCGACGGGCTCGCCGCGGGCAAGGGCGTCACAGTCGCCGGCGATACCGACGAGGCGCGCGCGGCGCTTGAAGAGATCTTCGTCGAGAACCGTTTCAACACGGGCGGCGCAACCCGGTCGGCGCGGCCGAGCGCGATCGTCGAGGAGTTATTGGTCGGCGAGGAGCTCTCGCTGCTCGCGCTCTGCGACGGAGTCCGTGCGCTCCCGATGGCCTCCGCCCGCGATTTCAAGCGCATCTTCGACGGCGACCTCGGCCCCAACACGGGCGGTATGGGCTCCTACTCGCCGGTCGCCGGTATCGACGCATCTACCGTTGACGCGTTCGCCGCCACGGTCCACCAGCCGGTAGTCGATCTCATGCGTGAGCGGGGCACCCCATTTCACGGGGTGCTCTACGCCGGACTGATGCTCACTCCCGACGGTCCCCGCGTACTCGAGTTCAACGCCCGCTTCGGCGACCCCGAGACCCAAGCCGTACTCCCACGCCTGCGCTCTGACCTGCTGGAGTTGCTGCTCGCCGCCGCACAGCCCGGCGGGTTGGAGGGGGTGACGCTTGAGTGGACCGAAGACTGGGCAGTCACCCTCGTGCTCGCCTCCGCCGGCTACCCCGCATCGTCCTCCTCCGGCGATCAGATCTACGGGCTGGAGAACGTGCCCGCCGGGATCGAGCTCACGCACGCAGGCACCGCTATACGTGTATCTGCCCAGAACGCGGTCTCCGACTCCGACGGCGAGTCGATCGTGACGGCGGGCGGGCGGGTGCTCAATGTCACCGCGCTCGGCCCCAGCGCCGATTCCGCCCGCGGCGCCGCGTATGCTGCCGCCGAGAAGATCTCGTTCGACGGGATACAGATGCGGCGCGACATCGCCGCCAATGCCGAACCTCACACCACAAGCACACCATGACTGACGCCCCCACACCGATCCGAGCCGGCCTGGCAGAGGCCGAGGTGCAAGCACAGCTTGAGGAGTTCGACGTAGCGGGACCTCTCGTTGGCATCGTCATGGGCTCCGAGAGCGACATGCCTGCGATGGAGAAGGCCGCCAACGAGCTGCGTGACCGCGGCATCCCCCACGAGATGAAGGTCGCCTCCGCGCACCGCGAACCCGATGTCGTCGCCGAATACGCCAAGACCGCCAAGTCCCGCGGCCTGCGCGTCATCATCGCCGGCGCCGGCATCTCCGCCGCGCTACCCGGAGCGGTCGCCGCCCACACCGACCTTCCCGTCATCGGCGTCCCCCTGTCGGGTCGCCTCACCGCCGCCGGCGGCCTCGACGCCATCCTCTCGATCGTCCAGATGCCACCGGGCGTTCCCGTCGCCTGCGTCGGACTGGACAACGCACGCAACGCGGCGATCTACGCCGCGCAGATTCTCGCGGCGTAAAGCGGGCCACCGAGACGCTCGCCAAATGACGTATTGCGGTGTCCGAGCGCACCCATAGGGTGCCGCGCATGTTCAAACCAAAACTCAGCTACGCAAATGTCGCCGCCACACTCGCGCTCGTCTTCTCGATGACGGGTGGAGCGATGGCCGCGCATCACTACCTCATCACGTCCACCAAACAGATCAGCCCGAAAGTCGTCAAGGCACTGAAGGGCAAAACGGGCAAAACCGGACCAGTCGGTAAAGAAGGAGCTCCAGGTAAAGAAGGGGCGGCCGGTAAAGAAGGGGCGGCCGGAATCGGCCCTGCATTTAGCGCCTTTCATGACGGGTCGGTCGAAGTCACCGGGAATGAATCCAATAAAGCGACGGTAATAGCCACGCTTGGCAAACTGCCAGCCGGTAAGTACGCGATCAATGCAAAGCTCTACACGTTCGATGATAACGCCACGAGCGAAGATGTCGTGCTCTGTCGGCTCATCGCCGAAGGCGATACCGACGAAGACGTATCGCGTACCTCAAGCGGCACAAAAGCCGGCTTTGCCGACAGCATCGGGGTCTTCCCGCTGCAAGTAGTTCATCAGTTCAACGGTACTGGTTCGGCCTCCGTCGCGTGCTTCGTCTCCTCCGGCGAAACCAAAAACATCTTCGCCAACCACACCAAGATCACAGCGATCCAGGTGTCTGCACTCACTAATTCAGCAGTCTGAAAAGAACGAGACTGGGGCGGTCAGTTGTGCCGCCTCAGTCTCACTTTGGCTCGGGCAAGAATCCAGCGGGCCAAGAGGCTACCTGGAGCGGCTCTTGGCGACAGACCTAAGCTCTGCTCCAACGATCTACGCAACCGCCGATGTTTCGGCCCGCTCCAACGCCACACACCCGTCTGCGGCGTCTGCCACGACCGTGTCTCCTGTGTTAAACCGTTCCTCAAGCAGCGCCAACGCCAACTTGTCAACAAGCTGCTTCTGAATGACACGCCGCAACGGCCGGGCACCGTAGGTTGGGTCATAGCCCATGTTGCCGAGTAGTTCGCGGGCGGTGGGCGTTATCTCAAGTTGGACGCCGCGCGCTGAGACGCGCTCAATCACCTGCGCGAGTTGCAAGTTGACGATCTCGGAGATCTGCTCGCGTGAGAGTGGATCGAAGCGGACGATGTCGTCCAAGCGGTTGATGAACTCCGGCTTGAAGTGGGTGGTGAGCTCGGCGCGCATATCGTCGCCGGTTGCCGACACCGGGATATTGGAGGTCATGATGAGCACCGTGTTCTTGAAGTCCACCGTGCGGCCCTGGCCGTCGGTGAGGCGGCCGTCGTCCATCACCTGCAGAAGCGTGTTGAAGACATCGGGGTGAGCCTTCTCAATCTCGTCGAGCAGCACCACGGAGTAGGGGCGGCGACGGACCATCTCGGTGAGCTGGCCACCCTCTTCGTAGCCCACGTATCCGGGAGGCGCTCCAACAAGGCGAGAGACGGAGTGCTTCTCCATGTACTCGCTCATGTCGATGCGCACCATCGCGTCTTGTGAGTCGAACATGAACTCGGCGAGCGCTCGCGCAAGCTCTGTCTTGCCTACACCAGTGGGACCCAGGAAAAGGAACGTCCCGATCGGGCGGTTGGGGTCCTGAAGGCCAGCACGCGAGCGGCGCAGCGCTGTGGCGACCGCCTCCACCGCCTCGTCCTGGCCGACGACGCGTTCGTGCAAACGCTCCTCCATGTGGATCAACTTCTCCACTTCGCCCTCCATGAGACGCGAGACGGGGATACCGGTCCAGCGGGCCACCACCTCGGCGACATCCTCCGCGTCGACCTCCTCCTTGAGGAACACAGGCCTTGACCCGGCGGCGTTGTCACCGTCGAGAGAGGCCTGAGCCTCGTCCTGTTCGCGCTCGACGACTTCATGTTCCGCGAGTTGCTTCTCAAGCTCGGGGATCTCGCCGTAGCGCAACTCGGCGGCACGTTGGAGGTTGGCTTCGCGCTCCGCGCGCTCGGCCTCCACGCGCGCCTGCTCTAGGCGCTCCTTCAAATCGGAGACCCCCTGGATCGCGTCCTTCTCCTGCTGCCATTGCGCCCTCATTGCCTCAGAGCGCTCCTTCAGCTCGGCAAGCTCCTCCTCGATCGCCGCGCGGCGCTCCTTGGAGGGCTCGTCCTTCTCCTTACGTAGTGAGGTGAGCTCAATCTCCAGCTGCATCACGCGGCGGTCAACCTCGTCTATCTCGGTGGGTACGGAGTCGATCTCGATGCGGATCTTCGATGCCGCCTCGTCGATCAGGTCGATGGCCTTGTCGGGAAGGAAGCGGTCGGCGATGTAGCGGTGAGAAAGCGTGGCGGCGGCGATGAGAGCGGCGTCCTGGATGCGTACGCCGTGGTGGGTCTCGTAGCGCTCCTTCAGACCGCGCAGGATCGCGATCGTGTCCTCTACCGATGGCTCCCCCACCATCACGGGCTGGAAGCGACGCTCAAGCGCGGCGTCCTTCTCGATGTGCTTGCGGTACTCGTCAAGCGTGGTGGCTCCCACGCACCGCAGCTCCCCGCGGGCGAGCATCGGCTTGAGCAGGTTGGCGGCGTCCACAGCGCCCTGGGCGGCTCCCGCGCCGACGATGGTATGGAGCTCGTCGAGGAACAGGATTACTGTTCCCTGAGCCTCTGAGACTTCCTTGAGCACCCCCTTTAGACGCTCCTCGAACTCACCGCGGTAGACGGCGCCGGCGATGAGAGCGCCCATGTCGAGTGCGATCACGCGGCGCTCCCGCAGCGACTCGGGCACGTCGCCGGAGACGATGCGCTGGGCGAGGCCCTCCACGATGGCGGTCTTGCCGACACCGGGCTCTCCGATCAACACAGGGTTGTTCTTCGTACGGCGCGAGAGCACCTGGATAACGCGGCGGATCTCCTCATCGCGGCCGATGACCGGGTCGAGCTTACCCTGCTCAGCGAGCTCGGTTAGGTCCTTGCCGAAGCGCTCCAGCGGCTTCTGCTCCTCCTCCGGAGGAGGAGTTGTGGCTGGACCACCGGGCGCTTGTCCGTTCGGGGGAGTCATCGCGTTCCCTCACTTGGCGGTATCCGAAAGGGTGAGCGAGCATCCGCGGCGCGCACGATCTCCGCGCCGGCGCCCCGGTAGGGGACCAACTCGGCGCGGAAGGACCGGCGTACCCGCTCCAGCTCCTCGGCGAGTTCAACCTGTGCGTGGAGCGCCTTCACTTCGAGCTCCTCGATACGGGTATGCATGTCCTGCACCTCTGACTCGAGGTCGAGCACGCGCTGCACGCCGGCCAGGTTGAGACCGAGCTCGCCGGTCATCTCGTGGATGCGACGTAGCTTCTCGACATCCTGCTGTGAGTAAAGGCGGGTTCCCTTCGGCGAGCGCTTGGGTTCAACCAGGCCTCGCGACTCGTACATGCGCAGCGTTTGGGGGTGCATATCCGCGAGCTCGGCCGCCACGGAGATCATGAACACGCCGCGGTCGGTCTCCACCTCCACGCGAGTGACACGCGGCGGTGAGAGGGCCCGAGCCGGCTGAACTTCGTGGGATGGGTGAGAGCGTGGGGTCGTCATGAGCTATCGCCGGCCTGTGCCCCATCCGACCGCCCTGCGCCGGCGAACAGCGCGGCGCGGGGATCGCCGTTCATCACCTGCGAGAGCTGCTCGACGGCCTCCTGTTGCTCGGAGGTGAGCGTGTCGGGGACTTCGATCGTAAAGCGGTAGTGGATGTCTCCGCGAGTCTTGCCTCCGAGCTTGGGGGGACCCTCGCCACGCAAACGCTGGACCGCGCCATGGTGGGTGCCGGGCTTCACGCGCAAGGTCTTTGACCCGTCGAGTGTGGGCACGCGAATATCCCCTCCCCGCAGCGCCTCGGGGATTGTGAGCGGGACCTCTACCTCTAGGTGCTCGCCCTTGCGCTTGAACACCGGTGAGGGATCGACGTGGGTGATTACATAGAGGTCGCCCGCGGGTCCGCCACGCATACCGGCCTCGCCCTTGCCGGGAACACGGATGCGCGAGCCCTCCTTTACGCCTGCGGGGATGTTGACGCGAAATTTGTTGACTGTCCGCACTGCACCCGAGCCACCGCAGGTGGGGCAAGGGTCCTCGATGACGGTGCCGCTGCCGCCACAGCGGGAGCAGGGTTGGGAGATGGAGAACATGCCCTGCCCTTGCGTCTCGATGCCGCGGCCCTCGCAGCGGGGGCACACCTTCGGGGTGGTGCCGGGCTTTGCGCCGGTGCCGTGACATGTGGGACAGGCGCCGCTGGTGGGAACCGACAGTGGGACCTGGGCGCCAGAGATGGCCTGGTCGAAGGTGATGCGCACCTCGGTCTCCAGATCGCGACCGCGCTGGGGGCGTGACTTGGCGCGCCGCCCGCCTGCGCCACCACCGCCGCTACCACCGAAGAGGTTGGAGAGGATGTCCCCCATCGAGGAGGCGTCGAAGTCGAAGTTGCCAAAGCCACCGAAACCCGGCCCGCCTGCGCCACCGGCGGCGAAGGGACCGCTGCCGGAGTCGTACTGCTTGCGCTTCTCCGGGTCCCCGAGCACGTCGTGAGCTTGGGAGATCTCCTTGAAGCGCTCCTCCGCCTGCTTGTCATCGGGGTTACGATCAGGGTGGTACTTGCGCGCGAGCTTGCGGTAGGACTTCTTGATCTCCTCGGCGCTCGCCTTCTTGTCGACCCCGAGCGTCTTGTAGTAGTCGGGACGGGTGGCCATAAGGGCTCCTTGCCTACGCGGCCACCAGGACGCGTGCGGGACGGATCACGGTGTCGCCCATGCGGTAACCGTTCTGGTAGACCTCCGCGACGGTCCCAGACGCGGCGCCCTCGACGGGTTGTTGGACCATCGCCTCGTGGAAGTTCGGGTCGAAGGTCTCGCCGAGCGGGGAGAACGCCTCGATGCCAACACGGGTGAGCGCTGCGGCGATCTCCGAGCGCACCAACTTCACGCCCGTGAGCAGCGGGTCCTCCTCTGCGGCCGCCTCAAGCGCCCGGTCGAGGTTGTCGAGCGCCGGCAACAACTCCTTGGCGAGTTTCGCCACGCCCCGATCCTGCGCCTGTGCGGCGTCGCGGGCGACGCGCTTGCGGTAGTTCTCGAAGTCGGCTTGGGTGCGTTGCGCGAGCGCGAGGTAGTGGTCGCGCTCGGCAGCGGTCTTCACCATCTCGTCGAGATCGCCCTCGATCGCCTCCGCGTCATCGTCCATCCCCTGGCCGGGGATGGAGTGTTGGGGAGAGGTGGCGTCATCGCCCTTTCCCTGACCGGGGATGGAGGATTGGGGAGAGGTGGAGGCGGCATCGTCGTCCATTCCCTGACCCGGGGTGGGCTGGGATGGTGCCGGAGGGGCGACGCCCGCGTCCTCGGCCCGCTCGACCTCTGGTTGCTCCAACTCGGCGTCCTCGAGCTCCGGCGTTACCTCCTCCATCAGCTCTTGCCCTCGTCGACCACCTCGGCGTCGACGACGTCCTCCTCGGAGGGAGCGGCGCCGTCGCCGTCAGATTCAGTCCCGGCGGGGCCGGATCCATCGCCGGATGCGGCGGCATCGGCCTGAGCCTTTTGGTACATGGCCTCGGAGACGGCGTGGAAGGCGCTCTGGAGGGCCTCGGTACGCACGTTGATGGCGGCGGGGTCGTCTGACTCCAGCGACTCCCGGACCTCCTTGATGGCGTCCTCGATGCGGGACTTCGAGTCGGCGTCGACCTGATCGCCCAGGTCGACGAGCTGACGCTCAGCCTGGTAGGCGGCGTTCTCGCCGTTGTTGCGAGCCTCGGCGAGTTCGCGTGCCTTGCGGTCCTCCTCGGCGTGGGACTCCGCGTCGGAGACCATCGACTTGACTTCCTCGTCTGAGAGGCCGGAGCCGGCCTTGATCTCGATCTTCTGCTCCTTGCCGGTGCCGAGATCCTTGGCGGAGACGTTGAGGATGCCGTTGGCGTCGATGTCGAAGGCAACTTCGACCTGCGGTATCCCGCGCGGCGCCGGTGGGATGCCGGTGAGCTGGAACTTGCCGAGCGACTTGTTGTATTGGGCCATCTCACGCTCGCCCTGGAGCACGTGGATCTCAACCGAGGGCTGGTTGTCCTCGGCTGTTGAGAACACCTCACCCTTGCGGGTAGGGATGGTGGTGTTGCGCTCGATGAGCTTCGTCATGACCCCACCCTTGGTCTCGATACCGAGGGTGAGGGGGGTGACGTCGAGCAGGAGCACATCCTTGACGTCACCGGCGAGCACACCCGCCTGGATGGCGGCGCCTACGGCGACCACCTCATCGGGGTTGACGCCGCGGTGGGGGTCCTTACCCGTGAGCCCCTTAACCTTCTCCTGAACGGCGGGCATACGGGTCATGCCACCGACCAGCACGATGTGGTCGATCTCCTTGACGCCCTTGTCTTTGGCGTCGTCGATCGCCTGGCGTACCGGGGCGACAACGCGGTCAAGCAGCGTGGAAGTGAGCTCGGCGAGCTTGGCCCGCGTGAGACGGGTGTCGAGGTGCTTGGGGCCGGAGGAGTCGGCGGTGATGAAGGGGAGGTTGATCTGCGTCTCCTGAGTGGTGGAGAGCTCGATCTTCGCCTTCTCTGCGGCCTCGTAGAGGCGCTGCAGCGCCATCGGGTCTGCACTCAAATCGATGCCCTGGTCGCGCTTGAAGTCGGCGACGAGCCAGTCGACGATCGCCTTGTCGAAGTTGTCGCCGCCAAGGTGGTTGTCGCCGGCGGTGGACTTCACCTCAAAGACGCCATCGCCGATCTCAAGGACGGACACGTCGAAGGTGCCGCCGCCGAGGTCGAAGACGAGAATCGTCTGGTCGGATTCCTTGTCGAGACCGTACGCGAGCGAGGCGGCGGTGGGCTCGTTGATGATGCGCTTGACGTCGAGCCCGGCGATCTTGCCGGCGTCCTTGGTGGCTTGACGTTGGTCATCGTTGAAGTAAGCGGGGACCGTGATGACGGCGGAATCGACCGCTTCGCCCAAGTACGCTTCGGCGTCTGACTTGAGCTTCTGGAGGATCATCGCGGAGACCTCGGGCGGGGAGTACTGGTCACCCGCGGCCTCCACGCGCGCGTCGCCGTTGGGGCCAGAGACGACCTTGTAGGGAACGATCGACTCCTCCTCGCGCACCTCGGCCTCCTTGCGGCCCATGAAGCGCTTAATCGAGAAGATGGTGTTTTGCGGGTTGGTGACCGCCTGGCGCTTGGCGACGGTGCCCACGAGGCGCTCACCGGAGGCGGTGAAAGCGACGACGGAGGGGGTCGTGCGGCCACCCTCGGCGTTCTCGATGACGGTGGGCTCGCCACCCTCGAGCACGGCCATGCAGGAGTTCGTGGTGCCGAGATCTATTCCGATGGTCTTGCCCATTAGAGGATGCTCCTTCAGTTGCGTTCAAATCTAAGTGGGAGAGTAGCAGATTATTTGAGGGATGGAATAGCGACGTACTTGCTGTCCTGGGGCTGGCATATGCCCACATACGGCGCCTCCGTAACGGTTGGGCGCGTGCCACGCGCGGCGTGGGAGCCCGTTGTGAAGATGTGGCCGGCAAGGCGTAACCACTGGCCGGCGGCGTGTATGTAGGAGCAAGTTGACCCGCCTGGAGCGCAACGTGAACATCGCGGCCGTGGTGCTGCCGTTCTTGGGCGTCATCGCGGGCGGGATAGTGCTGTGGGACAGCTTTCTCAGCCCCCTCGATCTGGCGATCATGGCGGTGATGTACATGGGCACGGCGATCGGGATCACCGTGGGCTTCCACAGGCTGCTTACCCACCGCGCGTTCCAGACACACGCGTGGATGAGATACACGCTCGCGGTGCTCGGTGAGATGGCGGTGCAGGGGCCGGTAATCGACTGGGTGGCCGACCACCGCAAGCACCACACGTTCACCGACGAGGACGGCGACCCGCACAGCCCTCACGCCGGCCAGGGCGCCGGAATCGGGGGCATGGTGAGGGGGTTGTGGCACGCACACACGGGGTGGCTGTTCTCCACGCACGGGCAGGCTTCCTCGAAACGGTTCGCGCCAGACCTGCTGGAAGACAGGGGGATGCGCAGGATCAACAAGGCGTTCCCCTTGATCGCGCTCTACAGCCTGGCGATCCCGTTCCTGCTCGGGCTCGGCTTGAGCGGGGGCTCGCTGATGGCGGGTTTGAGCGCGCTCTTGTGGGGAGGGTTGGTGCGGATCTTCTTCGTGCACCACGTGACGTGGAGCATCAACTCGATCTGCCACTTCTTCGGGAGCCGGAGGTTCGAGCTGGAGGACCGCTCCACAAACGTGTTCTGGTTGGCATTGCCCTCACTGGGTGAGGCGTGGCATCACAACCACCACGCCTTCCCTCGATCGGCCTTCCACGGCTTGCGCTGGTGGGAGCTTGACCCCTCGGGATGGCTGATTCTCAGCATGGCCAAGGTGAGGCTCGCGTGGGATGTGGTGCGAGTGACACCCGAGCGCGAGCGAGAGAAGCTTGCAAGCGCCACGCCGGCTGCGACCACGCCAGGCGTTTAGCGCTTCCGGAAGCGGTACCGTCAGAGGATGAACGTGGTAAGGCCACTGCCGAAACTGACGGACGGACCCGTCAAGCCTAGGCTGCGTGGGGTCTCACACCAGTACGCCTTCTTTGCGTCACTTGGTTGCGGCGTGGCGCTGATCCTGGCGGCATCGGACGGACGGGCGCGCGTGGCGGCGAGCATCTATGCGGCTGCGGTGTCGGCGCTGTTCGGCACGAGCGCGCTCTACCACCGCGTTACCTGGCGATCAAACGCGCGACGGTGGATGCGGCGGCTCGATCACTCCATGATCTTTGTGCTGATCGCTGGCACCTACACGCCGGTGGCGCTGCTCGCGCTGAAAGGGTCGCTTGCGACCACGATCCTGGTGGTGCTGTGGGCCGGTGCACTTGGTGGGGCGGTTTTCAAGCTCCTGTGGATCGACGGCCCGAAGTGGGTGTTCGCGGCGGTGTACGTGGCGCTTGGGTTGGTGTCGGCGGCGGTGTTCGGTGAGCTGCCGGCCGCGATCGGGTGGCTGGGCGTCGCCGGACTGGCGCTCGGTGGACTGCTGTATGTGGTGGGGGCGATCGTGTACGCAAGCGAGCGTCCCAACCCGTGGCCGAAGGTGTTCGGCTACCACGAGATCTTCCACGCGCTCGTGATCGCCGCGGCAGCGCTGCAGTACGCGGTGATCGCCTTCGCCGTGATCCCCCACGGTTGAGCCCAAGACGCACCGGCAAAACGACCGGCATGTACCCGATGGACCGGGTGTCCCCCTTTTTGGTTTGGGTCGGAATAGAGAAGGACCATGCTCGACTCAGCAACCCTCCGGCCCAACGGTTTGCCTGCTGCTAGCATTGCTAGCATGATGCAACGTGTGATGATCCAGGCAGATCGAGCGCTGCTCGACCGCGCGCATCAAGCAGCCCGTGAGCGCCATGTGACCTTCCCCCAACTTGTGAGGGAAGCGCTTGAGCGTGAGCTCGCGCTCAGCACGGCGCCACCGAGCAAGCTCTCTTGCGTTGGCGCCATCAGCACCGAAGGACGTGCGCGGGCTGGAGCCTACGAGCCGGACCCATGGCGCTGATCCTCGACACGGGGCCGCTCGTCGCGCTGCTCGACGCGACCGACCCAGATCACGAGCGCTGCGTGGATTTGATCCAGAACAGCAGCGAGCGACGCATCGTGCCTGTTTGCGTGCTGGTCGAGGTGGAGTACCTGCTGAGGCCCTGGCCGCGCGCGTTCGCTGCGCTACTCGACGAGTTCGAGAGTGGGTCGCTGGAGCTGCTTGATCTTCCAAAGCGGTGGTTGGCACGCGCTGGCGAGCTGCTCGATACCTACCGTGACCTGTCCCTTGGACTTGTCGATGCCACCGTGATGGCGGCCACAGAGATGCTCGGCGAGCACAAGCTCGCGACGCTCGATCGCCGCCACTTCCACACAGTCAAGCCCGCGCACTGCGCAGCGCTGCAGTTGCTGCCGGAGTGAAAGTCAAGCCCGCGCATTGCTCCGGGCTGCAACCGCCGCCGGAGTGAACGACCCTCGACTCGGGCACATGCGGGCAAGCGCACAGTTCTCACAGGCGGGGGTGCGAGCGTGGCATGTGCGACGGCCGTGGCGCAACAGATTCACGTGGAACTCGAGCTCCTCACCCGGAGGAGTGATGGCGAGCATCTGGTCGTGGAGCTCCTCAAAGGGCGCACCAGGACGGAAAAGACCGAGACGCGTGCCCACACGGGAGACATGCGTATCCACCGGGATGTCGGGTAGGCCGAAGGAGAACAGCAACACACACGCCGCGGTCTTACGCCCCACGCCCGGCAACGCGCACAGGTAGGCGCGGCTCTCCCCAACCGGGGCGTCGCGCATCCATTCGAGCGAGAGCGGATCGTCTGTGCGGGACAGGCCCTCGGCGGCCGGGATCGACGGCGCTGTCCCCCGCTCCGCCGCGCGGCTGGTCCCAGTCGCAACACCGGTAACGGGTGGAGCTGAGCCAGCGATGGCAGCGAGGATCGCCTGGATGCGCGCCGACTTCACCTTGGAGATGCCACCGGGACGAATCGCCTCCTCGACGTCCGCCACCGGCGCGGCAAGCATCGCCGCGTAGTCGATCGGCTGGCCGGGCGAAGCGAAGCGCTCGCGCAGGCGCAGGAAGGCGACGTCTCGGTTGCGGTCGTTCGTGCTCTGGGAGAGCACCGTAAGGATCAACTCGTCGAGCGGCCGCCCGTGGGGGGCCATGCGCGGGATGCCATATACCTCGCGCAGCCGGTCACGAATACGGAGCACGCGCGCGCGGGTCGGGCGCTTCCAGGCGTCGGGCACAGCCCCACGCTATATCCTCGCCGCGTGCCTACGGTCACCGACAACACCGCCGAGATCGATGACATCCCCGTCTTCTGGCGCAGCGCACCCACCGAGGGACCAGCGGCGCCGGCGCTCTACCTGCATGGAGTGCCCACCAACTCCAACGACTGGATAACTCCCCCCGAGCGGCACGTCACGCGACCCTCGTGGAAGCGGTGGTGGCGATCCAAGCGCCCCGACGACCAGTGGGTTGAGCCTCCGCCGTATGACATGGGCTTCCTGGAGCGCACCGGCGGGCTAGCCCCTGACCTGCCCGGCTTCGGCCGCTCCGGTAAGCCCGGCTATTTGCAGTACACGATCGAGGAGTACGCCAGCTTTATCGAGCGCTTCCTCGACACCGTCGAAGTGGAGAAGGTGCGGATGCTCGTGCACGATTGGGGCGCAGTCGGGCTAGCCTTCGCCCAAGCTCACCCCGAGCGGATCGAGCGACTGGTGGTGACGAATGCGGTCACGTTCCTCCCCGACTACCGCTGGCACCGCACGGCGCGCGCGTGGCGCACCTCCGGGCTGGGCGAGCTGGTCATGGGCGCCACTACCCGCCCCCTTCTGAAGCTGACTTCGCGCGAGGGAAACGTCACGCCCGGACCGATGCCCGAGGTTTGGCTTGACACGGTGCTTAACCACTTCGACCAGGGCACCCAGCGGGCGATCTTGCGCCTTTACCGCAGCTCCCCGTCCGAGGTGCTGGCGAAGGCGGGCGAGCGCCTCTCTTCACTAGACATGCCCTCGCTGGTGGTGTGGGGGATGCAGGATCCCTTCATCCCCGCGCGCTTTGGGGCCGAGTACGCCAAGGCACTCCCCAACAGCGAGCTGTTGGAGCTCCCCGATGCTGGCCACTGGTGGTGGTTTGACCGCCCCGACGCGATCCAGCGGGTGGCGGACTTCCTCACCGCCGTCTGAGCCGGCCGGACTTGAGAATGACCTCCCGCGCGGCGATCCCCGCACCCACAGAGGGGGCGCCGGGATCGGCCAACCGGCTCGCAGGCGCGCAACATCCAGCCCGTCTACGTGGCCTGGCCGGGCCACCGTGGGCGGTGGCGTTGCTCGTGGCGATCCCCCTCGCGCTGCTCTACCTGATCCTCGCGCCCCCCGCCGCCGACCTCGCGGCCGCGACGTATAGAAGCGATCTCTTCGCACGCGCCGGCTTCACCACCTGGGACACGGGTTGGTACGCCGCGCATGGCCACTACCTGCCTGGCTACTCGCTGCTCTCGCCCGTGCTGGGCGCGTTGCTGAGCGTGCGTGTTCTGCTCGCCTGCTCGGCGGTTACGGCGAGTGTCTTGTTCGCGCTCATCGCCAACCGCGCCTTCCCCATCCGCGCCGCGCGGGTCTCCGCGGCGTGGTTCGCGCTCGGTGTGTGCGTGGGGATGCTCTCCGGTCGTGTGCCGTTCGACCTCGGCTTGGCGATCGGTCTCGGGGCGGTGCTCGCGTTGGTGCGAGGGGAGTTCGTGGCGGCGCTCGCGCTCGCCGCGCTCACGAGCATCGCCAGTCCAGTCGCGGGCGCGTTTCTCGCGCTGGGAGTCCTGGCGGGAGGGGTGGGTTGTGTGTCTACGAAAAGGGGTGACTCGCGCGCGGACTTAACGTTAAGTCCCAGTCCCGCGTGCGCGCGCGAGTCCCCCCTTACGGCGAACAACACAAACCGCTCGTCCGCGACCCTCGACCGAGACGCCCACCGCTGCCTCTGCGTGGCGGGAGCCGCGCTTGCCCCGATCCTCATCCTCACTGTCGCCTACCCCGAGGGCGGCTACGAGCCGTTCGCTCCCTCCGCCTTCTGGCCCGCGCTCGCCGGTGTGGCGCTGGTCGCGCTGCTCTATCCCCGTGGCCCGCTCAGCCCCCGTGGACACAACGCCGTGCGCGCCAGCGCTGCCCTCTATGCGCTCGCCCTGATAGCCGCGTTTGCGATCCACACGCCTATGGGCGGCAACGCCGCCCGGCTTGGTCCTTTGCTCGCCGGTCCGCTGCTTGCCGGCGTGCTGTGGGATGGGCGACGCGCGTTGCTGTTCGCGCTCGCGCCCGTGCTGCTCTACTGGCAACTCGTCACCCCCATCCGCGACTACAGCTCGATCGCCTCCGACCCCTCCGTACACGCCTCTTACTACGCCCCCCTGCTCGGAGAGCTCACACGGCTGGGCGCGGGAGGCGGAGGAACACACACGATCGTGGAGGTCCCCCTCACGAAAGCCCACTGGGAGGCCGCCTACCTCGCCGGCCACCATGAGGTGGAGCTCGCCCGCGGGTGGGAGCGCCAGCTCGACACCCGCTACGCCTCCCTCTTCTATCTCCCCACGCTCACACCCTCCGCCTACCGCGCTTGGCTCATCGAAAACCGTGTCCGCTACGTCGCCCTACCCGACGTTCCCCTGGACAAAGCCGGCCGCTTGGAGGGCGCCCTGATCGCGCGTGGAGTCCCCTATTTGCGCGAGCTGTGGCGCTCCCACCACTGGCGCCTTTACCGTTTCATGGGCTAGGCTTGCTGGATGGCAGCCCGGCTAAGGACCCTGCGCGCGCATGCGCTGCCGCAGGGATGGCTCGATTTGCTGCGCCAGATCGCCCTGATCGGGCTTGCCTACGGCGCCTACTCCCTTGTCCGCGGGCTGGTGGAGGGCAAAGCCACCGCCGCCTTCCAACACGCTCGCGATCTCATCCAGGTGGAGCGCACCCTCCACGTGTTCGTCGAGCCCTCGGTCCAGGCGTGGGCCTCGGGCTCGCACGCGCTGATGGACTTCTCAAGCTGGCTCTACGTCAACGCGCAAACCTCCATCACGCTCGCCGCGCTCATCTACCTCTACATGCGCCACAACCGCTCCTTCTACTTCGTGCGCAACATGTTCGCCATCGCGATGCTCATCGCCCTGGTCGGCTACGCCGTCTTCCCCACCGCCCCACCGCGTTTCCTGCCCGAGTGGGGCTTCATCGACTCGGTCTCCGACTTCACAGGCGTCCACGTCAACCACCACAGCGCATCGCTGAGCACTCTTTTCAACCCGTACGCCGCGGTCCCCTCGATGCACGTCGCCTTCGCGCTCATGATCGGCTGGCCGCTCGCCTCGCTCTCACGCACCCGCGTCGCGCGCGTGCTGTGGCGGCTCTACCCACTGCTGATCGCCTTCGTCATCGTCGCCACCGCCAACCACTTCCTGCTGGACGCCATCCTCGGCGCGCTCACCGCCGGCGCCTCCGCGCTTGGAGCCCGCCGCCTCGGCCAGATGCGACCCGCCGCGTGGCGCTTCTCCCCCGCCACGCTCGGAGCCGGGTAGGGTCTCCTTCGCCTAGATGAACCCCTCCCCTCCATCACACCGCCAGCCCACCACACGCCGTCGCGCGGGCGCCTCACGCGCACGGCGCAATGGCCGCGTCGCGCTCACAGGAGCCCAACGTCGCGAGATGGTCCGTAACCGGCTGATCGAGTCCCGCCTCACTCCCAACGCGATCTCGATGACCGGCCTTGCCCTCAACATCCTCGCCGCGGCACTCGTGTGGGAACGCCTCTATTTTCTCGGCGGCATCGCTTTCATCGTCGGCTCCATCATGGACACCCTCGACGGTCGCTACTCCCGCATGTCCGGCAAGGGCACCCCCTTCGGCGCGTTCCTCGACTCCACGCTCGACCGCATCGAGGAGGGCATCGTCCTCACTGCCGTTGCCGCCGACTTCGCCCGCGAAGGGCGTGCCGGTGCGGCCGCCGCCGTGGTCGTGGCGGTGCTGGCCTCCTTGATGGTCTCCTACACCCGCGCCCGCGCCGAGGCGCTCGGCGTCGAATGCAAGGTCGGCATCGCTACCCGCCCGGTACGCGTTGTGATCCTCTCCATCGGGCTGCTCTTCGCCCGCGGCGCCTCGCTCGGCGACTTCCACCTGCTCGCCCCCTCTGTGTACGTGCTGGCCGCGCTCAGCGTCATCACCGTCGCTCAGCGCATCCACCACGTAAAGCGCGCTCTCTCCGCCCCCGCGTGAGCGCCACCAGCCGCCCAACCATCACGGGGCACGCAACGGCGTAGCCCGTAGGGCGGAGCACATCCATATGTCACCTAAGACTCGCATCGGGGTACTCTCCCCGAACTTCCACAAAGGACTAATCACCAGATGAGCATTCAAAAGAGCAACGGCGCAGCCTCCTCAAACGGCACGGCGCGCTACCAGCAGGACAAGGTCCGCGTCGCCATCATCGGCGTCGGCAACTGCGCCTCCGCGTTCGTGCAGGGCGTCCACTACTACCGCGACGCCGACCCCAACGAGCTCGTCCCCGGGCTCATGCACGTCGACCTCGGCGGCTACCACGTCCGTGACATCGAGTTCACCGCCGCTTTCGACATCGACTCCACCAAGGTCGGCAAGGACCTCGGCCAGGCCATCTGGGCCGGCCAGAACAATACGATGAAGTTCGCCAAGGTCCCCAAGAAGCTTGGCGTCCCCGTCTACCGTGGCATGACCCACGACGGCCTTGGCAAGTACCTCAAGCAGAAGATCAAAAAGGCCCCCGGCGAGACCGCCGACATCGTGTCCATCCTGAAGGACACTCATACCGACGTCGTGGTCTCCTACCTCCCGGTCGGCTCCGAGGACGCCACCAAGTGGTACGTCGAGCAGATCCTTGAGGCCGGCTGCGGCTTCGTCAACTGCATCCCCGTCTTCATCGCCCGCGAGGACTACTGGAACAACCGCTTCAAGAAGGCCAAACTGCCGATCGTCGGCGACGACATTAAGTCCCAAGTGGGCGCCACCATCGTCCACCGCACGCTCGCCCGCCTCTTCGCCGACCGCGGCGTGAAGATGCTCCGCACCTCCCAGCTGAACGTCGGCGGCAACATGGACTTCTACAACATGCTTGAGCGCGAGCGCCTGGAGTCCAAGAAGATCTCAAAGACCAACGCCGTCACCTCCATCATGGACGAGAAGCTCCCGGCTGACGACGTCTACATCGGCCCTTCCGACTACGTCCCGTGGCTCACCGACCGCAAGTGGGCCCACATCCGCGTCGAGGGCCAAGCCTTTGGCGACGTCCCGTTGAACGTGGAGATGAAGCTTGAGGTTTGGGACTCCCCCAACTCCGCCGGCATCGTCATCGACGCGGTCCGCTGCTGCAAGCTCGCGCTCAACAACGGCGTCGGTGGCCAGCTCGACGGCCCCTCCTCCTACCTCATGAAGTCCCCCCATAACCAGCGTCCCGACAACCTCGCCCACGAGGAGACCGAGAAGTTCATCGCCAAGCACACCCGTAAAGCCGCCACGCGGCCCAAGGGCCGCACCGCGCCGCGCAAGACGACCGCCGCTCGGGCGGGGGCGAAGTAGTACAGAAAACGGGTGACTCGCGCGCGCGTGCGCGCGAGGGCGCCACGGGCTCGCGTGACGGGGCCATAATGGTGAGGCCGATGGCCTCGCCATTCTCGATCGCCCACGTCACCCCATACCCCTGGGAGAGCCAGGACAACGAGGTCAACACCTATGTATCCCTCCTCGCGGAGGAGTTGTCTGAGCGTGGCCACCGGGTGCTCATCCTCGCGCCCTCCCGCTCACCCGAGCGAGTACGCGAGTCGCGGCGAGAACTGCGCGCCGCGAAGTCCCACCCGGAGAGCTTTTTGGATGGCGCCGACGGTGGCACGCCCCGCGTGGTCGCGATCGGCGAGTTGCTTGACGTCGCGCGCACCCTTGAGGAATTGCTCGGAAGGACACCCCTCGACTTCGTCCACGTCCACGACCCCATCGCCCCCGGCGCCTCAAGTACGGCCTTGCGCTACTCCCGTGCGCTCAACGTCGGCTCATTCCATGCATCGAACGACCGCCTGCTTACCAAGACGCTCACCCGCCGCTTCACCGACACCCTCCTCGCACGCCTCGATACCCGAATCGAGAGCCACGTACCCGATGTCCAAGAGGTGGAGGAGATCTACTTCAAACTCGCCGCCCGCCGCCACCCCACCGAGGGCGACCCCTCGCTTCGCAAGCGGTTGTCACGGCGCCCCCTCATCGACGTGGACCTCCATATGCACACCGACCACTCCCACGACTGCGAAACCCCAGTGGAGGTACTGCTCGCCTCAGCCAAAGAAGCGGGGTTGGGGGCGATCGCCGTCACCGACCACAACGAGATCTCCGGGGCCTTAGAGGCGCGTGAGAAGGCCGCTGCGGCCGGCATGAAGGTGATCGTGGGCGAGGAGGTCAAGACCGCTGAGCAGGGCGAGGTGATTGGGCTGTTCATCGAGGAGAAGATCCCCCGTGGGCTCACCTTGGAGGAGACGGTCGCGGAGATCAAGCGCCAGGGCGGGCTCGTATACGTCCCCCACCCCTTCGACCGCATGCACTCGGTCCCCGACTACGAGCATCTCCTCTCCATCCTCGACGACGTCGATGCAATCGAGGTCTTCAACCCCCGCGTCGCGATCGGCTCCTTCAACGAGGAGGCGGTCCGCTTCGCCGCCAAGTACCGTCTCGTCGCCGGCGCCGGGTCCGATTCCCACGTCGCCCAAGGCCTCGGCTCCGTACGCATCCGCATGCGCGACTTCGACGGCCCCCAAGAGTTCCTACAGTCCTTGATGGACGCCCAAATCACAACCAAGCCCACATCCCTCATCTACGTGCAAGCGTTGAAGTTCCTCCAAACCAAAGCCACCCCTCCCGCTGCCCGTCGCGCCTCACGCGAGCGCCGCGTCCGCAAAGCCACCCGTGGCGGCGGAGGCAGGACATAGGGCGTCGGCGGCGGCGCAAGCAGCGATGCAACCGCAAGGACAACCGGAGCGTTTGTCAAATCCCTCCGCGTCGATGCCCGCCACAGATGACGAGATCCGCGAGAAGTACCTTGAGCGGGCGATAAGGGAGCTCAACTCGCTCACACGCGAGCTACAGGGCTGCCCCCACTGCCCCCGCGGCCACCTCATGCCGGTGCTCGGCTCCGGCCACCCCCAGGCCGACATCATGCTGCTCAAGCACTCCCCAGTTCCCTCCGAGGTGGAGGAGGGCGTCGCCTTCTACGGCCGCGCCGGCTCCGCGCTGATGAAGTCCTTCAAGCGCCTCTCCATCGACCCCCTCACGGTGTACGGCACGCTCTGCGTCAAGTGTCCCCTCGCCGACCCCTCCCTCGCCGAGCCCGCCTGTATCGCGCGCATCACCGAAGAGCTTGCCATCGTCCAACCCCGCATCGTCGTCATCATGGGCCCCGACGCCCTTGCCGCGCTCAACGACCTCACCATCCCCCTCGCCCGACCGCTCCAGGAGCGCCTGGGAGAGGTCCAACAGTTCACCCCCACCATCGACGCCCTCTACGTCCCCAACATCGACGACTCTCTTGACGAGCAGGACTCAAAGCAAGCTTTCTGGGCCGCCTTCCGCGTGCTCGGGGAGTGGCACGCGGCCCAGCCGCCTTACTGAAGGGCGGGGGTTTATATATAAAATTTGCGCAATTCACTATGGTGACTACGGTATGTAGCCATCTCGGTGAATCGCAGAAAAGTGAACATCACCCACGCTGCCTATTGGCCGACGGGCCCGACACATCTATTAGGGAGTGAGCACGATCTTGCCTAGCTTTCCGCCTTCCGCGAAGCGGTCGTAGGCAGTCCCCACTTCCTCCAGCGGGAAGGTCTCGGCCAGTGGCACCTTGAGCGCGCCGGTGTCGAAGAGAGGCAGCACTTCGCGCTCCAACGCCCTTGCCGCGAGCGCCTTCTCCTCCAGCGGACGAGCACGCAAAGTCGAGCCGTGAATACGCGCGCGCTTGCCCATCAGCGCAAGTAGGTTCAGCTCCGCCTTCACGCCTGCGGCTACGCCGATCACACAGAGACGGCCACCGGTCGCAAGCGCGGTCATGTTCTCCCCGAAGTTCGGCGCGCCAACCAGCTCCAAGATCACATCGAACGGACCGTGCTCGGCGAAGCCCTCGGGCGCGATCGCCTCAGCGCCGAGCTCCGCCACCTGAGCGCGCGCCTCCTCGCGGCGCACCGTCGCCGTCACCCACGCGCCGCTTGCTTTGCCGAGCTGTATCGCCGCTGTGCCCACACCCCCGGCGCCGCCGTGCACGAGCAGGCGCTCGCCCGGGCGCAATTCGCCCTGCGTGAAGAGGGCATCGTGGGCTGTGGTGAAGACCTCTGCCACGCCCCCCGCCTGAGACCAGTCAAGCGTTGCCGGTACTGGCATCAGCTGGCGCTCGTGTACTACCGCAAGCTCCGCCTGACCTCCACCGCCGACGATCGCCATCACGCGGTCGCCCTCGGCGAAGCGTGTCGCGCCCGGGCCGAGCGCCATCACCTCGCCCGCCAGCTCCAAGCCCGGGATGTCGACCGGTGAGCCGGGAGGCGCCGGATACAACCCGCGCCGCTGCATCATGTCCGCGCCGTTCAACCCCGCCGCCCGCACACGCACCAGTACCTCGCCGGTTCCCGGCGCAGGGTCGGGGCGCTCCTCTACGAGAACCTCTCCATCGCGGATGATCGCTGCGCGCATTTCCCGTGAAGCCTACTTGTCGACCTTGACCCGTGTGGCGGCTGCGGTACTATCGGACTTGGCAAGAGCGCTAATGGCGTTGACATTGGCCTCTGAGGACCCGGAGCGATCCGGGTCCTTTCTTTTCTAAGCGCCCCGACGGCCGCCGAGGCCGTCCTTACTGCGGCCGCCAGGGCACCCTGCTAATGCGTCAGCCGATCGATGACCAGCATGGCAACCAGCAGAGCGATGGCAAGAGCGCTAATGGCTGTCGACATTGGAACCTCCTTTCTCCGAGGCGTACGACCTCGGAACAGCCCGGAGGGGAGGCCCGTCATCGCCGGGCGCCTAACCACGCCGACAAAAGGCTATAACCCGACTGCGACGGCTACGGCAATCCAGCGGGGTGCCGGGGCGCTGGAAGCGGCGCTAGCCCCGCTCCAACAAAGCCACACACTCGATGTGCGGCGTCTGCGGGAACATGTCCACCGGGCGCACCTTGACCAGGCGCCAACCGGCCTCGACCAGCTGGGCGGCGTTGGGGGCCAACGTCGTTGGGTTGCAGGAGACGTAGACGATGCGCCTGGGGGAGGCGTCGATTATTCGGCGCACCACCTTTTGGGAGAGGCCGGCGCGTGGGGGGTCTACCACGACAACGTCGGGCTTGCCGGCGCGCTCCAATAGCTCCGGTAGCGCGAGGCGGGCGTCGCCTGCGAAGAAGTGGGCGCTTGTCACCTCGTTGCGCTTTGCCCCCGCGATCGCGTCCGCGACGGCTTGTTCCACGATCTCGATCCCCCACAGCTCGCCCGCGCGGGGGGCGAGGGTGAGCGCGATCGTGCCGATCCCGCAGTAGAGGTCATACACGCGCTCCCATCCCTCAAGCGCGGCGTAGTCGGCGACGATCCCATACAACACCTCCGCCATCTCGGTGTTGGTCTGGAAGAACGCTTCAGAGGAAATCCGTAGCTGCAGCTCGCCAAGACGCTCAGGCAGCTCCGCCTCCCCCCACACGAGCTCGGTCTCGCCACCCATCGTGGTCTCCGCCAACGATGAGGAACGTGTCCACAGCACTCCGCTCACGGTCTCCTCACCCAATTCCGCCACTACCGCCGCCGCAAGCGAGGGGACGTCCAGCTCCCCGTCGGTGCTCACCAACCGGATCTGCAGCTTGCCACTGTGGCGGCCTTCCCGCACCACGAGGTTACGCAGGAAAGGCCTTCCGTCGGGTGCGGGGCAGGTGCGCTCCTCGCGTGAGCGCCGCTGACGGCTCCCGCCTTCGACGGCAGCGTCCCCGCCGAGATCGTCCGCCTGCACTCTCCCACCGCCAGGCCGGCCACCCCGGCTCCAGGCGAGCAGATTCTGCTCACGACACCACCGCAGCGCTACCTCGCGGGCGTGGTTGCCACGCTCAGACGCGAGCAGACAATCCTCGATCGGCTCCACCGCATTCCAACCCGACGGGGCATGAAAGCCGCAAACGAGTTCTCCGCCGGGACCTTTCCCAAACGAGTACTCAAGCTTGTTGCGGTACCGCCACTGCGCCACCGCGGGCACGATCTCCTCCAGCTCGAAGTTGTCGAGCTTGCCGATGCGCCGCAACGCGTCCTCCACCTGCTCGCGCTTGATCTGGAGTTGACGCTCATACGGGAGCACCTGCCACGCGACCCCCGGGTGCTTCGCGGTGGGGGAAATACGCTCGGGGCTCTCCTCCACGATCTCCACAAGTCGCGCGTGGGCGTAGCTGCGCTTGCGCTTCACCACCTCAGCCTTCACGCGGTCGCCGGGGAGCGCGCCTGACACGAACACCACGTAGCCACCCTCGCCGAGTCTCCCCACACCCTCGCCTCCGTGAGCGAGCGAGTCGATGCGCAGCTCGATCTCCTCGCCGCGCTCGGGTCGCTTGGGCAGCGCGGGCGCGGCGGGGTCACTGGCGTCGAGGCCATTCGCGGCGAGCTTCGCGCCCGCTTGGACCGGCGCGCTCATACCGGCACTGGCTCTACCAGCAGCTCCAACAACGCCTTCTGCGCGTGGCGGCGGTTCTCGGCCTGGTCCCAGATGCGCTGGGCAGGGCCGTAGAGCACCTCCGCGGTTATCTCCTCACCCGGGTGGGCGGGGAGGCAGTGGAGCGCTATCGCCTCGGGGGCGGCAAGGTCGAGCAGCGTGTCATCGATGCGGTAGGGGGCGAGCGCCGCGCGACGCTCGGCAGCGGTGTCCTCGTCGCCCATACTCACCCACACGTCGGTGTAGAGCACGTGCGCGCCCTTTGCCGCCTCGCGGGGATCGCGGTAGAGCGTCAGCGACCCCTCCGCACCAGGAGGGAGCGAGGTATCGTCCTCCAGCGCGTACCCCTCCGGGGAGGCGATCGCCACATCCATCCCCGCGAGCGATCCGAGGATCGCAAGCGAGCGAGCTACGTTGGTGCCGTCCCCCACGTACGCGAGCCGCAGTCCAGCGAGCGCCCCGAACGCCTCACGGATAGTCATCAGGTCGGCAAGCGCCTGGCAGGGGTGGTGGAGGACGGTGAGCATGTTAATGACGGGGATCTCCGCATGTTGGGCGAGCTCCTCCACCAATGCGTCATGGCCGGTGCGGATCCCTACCGCCGCCACTTGACGGGAGAGCACGAGCGCGGTGTCACGCGGCGACTCCCCCCGCGAGAGCTGCATCTCCCCCGATCGCAACACCACCGCGTGGCCACCCAGCTCATGCACCCCCATCTCAAATGAGAGGCGGGTACGGGTGGAGGGCTTCTCGAAGATCAACGCCACCCCCCGTCCCGCGAGCGCGCGCGAGGAGAGTGGGGCGCCCTTCAGCTCGATCGCGCGATCGAGCAACGCGTCCAGCTCCGCCGGACCAAGCTCTGAGCCTGTGAGGAAATGACGTGGGGCCATGGGACGGACCAGTGTAGGCGCCTTGCCCTTCCCGCCGGGCCGACCCGACGTGAGCGCGGCGGTAGACACCCACGCACCAAGCCACCGGGCTCGGTTAGGCTGATTTGCGAGACAGTCGAGAAAGGACCATCGATGAAGAGAGTTGTACCCGTGCTCACCACATGCCTCGCACTCGCCGCCGTTGGTTGTGGGTCAAGCGAATCGAGCTCCACGAGCGCCACCACCACTACCGCCACGACTTCAGGGGCAACCGGCACGAGCGGGAAGCCGAAGGAAGGAATCGTCCCCAACGGGAAGATCAACTACGCAAAGCCCGCCGCCAACGCGCCGGTGCAGAGCGGCCTCGTGAAGATCAAGTACCACTTGATCTCGATCGAACCCGACACTTTGAAGGTGAAAGCGGGGAGCACGATCGAATGGGTCAACGAAGACGACGTCGAACACAACGTCACCTCCGCCTCGGGTCCTGAGAAATTCGCCTCGAAAAACTTTGGCGAAGGCGGCAAATTCAAGATCACCGTCACCAAACCGGGCATCATCGACTACCGCTGCACGCTCCACCCCGCCACGATGAACGGGGCTATCGAAGTCGTTAGCTGAGGCGCCGACCCGCGGAGCCCCCGCCTCCTCCGTTCGGAGGAGGCGGGAATGAAGGTTCAGGCGAGAGACTGGAAGTCGGGGGTTCCCTCGACCGGCGTCGACGGGGTCGCATAGGTACGGCGTGGGATTCGGCCCGCGCCGTACGCCAAACGTCCCGCCTGCACCGCGTGGCGCATGGCGCAGGCCATCGCAACCGGATCCTGGGCGCGGGAGACGGCGCTTGCCACCATCACCGCGTCGCAGCCGAGCTCCATCGCGAGCGTGGCGTCGGAGGCGGTGCCCACGCCCGCGTCGAGCACCACGGGCACTTGCACCGCTTCGCGTATGAGGGAGATGTTGTAGGGGTTGCGGATCCCCATGCCGCTACCGATTGGGGCGCCGAGCGGCATCACCGCCGCGCACCCCACGTCCACGAGCCGCCGCGCGAGCACGGGGTCATCGGTGGTGTAGGGGAGCACCACAAACCCATCGTCCACAAGTTGCTCTGCCGCCTTCAACAGCTCGGGGGCATCGGGAAGCAACGTGTCCTCGTCACCGATCACCTCAAGCTTTATCCAGTCCGTGGAGAATGCCTCCCGTGCGAGCTTCGCGGTAAGGATCGCGTCGCGCGCGGTGAAACAGCCGGCGGTGTTTGGCAGTAGCTCCACACCCTCTTGCGCGAGCACATCCATGAGCGAGCCCTGGGCGGTTGGATCGACACGGCGCAACGCCACCGTCACCAACTCCGACCCGCTCGCGCGGATCGCGTCAGCCAGCAACGACAACGAGGGGAAGCCACCGGTGCCGAGCAGCAGCCGCGAACGCAGCGTGCGGCCGGCGATCGTCAGCGTGTCGGTGTCGGTTTGCACGACAGCCATCGCCCCAATCATCCTCCCTGCATGGCGGTGAGCACCTCGACGTGCGCGCCGTCGGGGATCGTGAACGTCGTCCATCCGGCGCGCGGCACCACCTCGCCGTTCACCGCCACCGCCACCCCCCGCGCATCGGGGGTCAGGTCGAGCAGTTCCAGAACCGCGACCAGCGACTCGTCTTGGCCGAGTTCCCGCTCGCTCCCATTCACGACGATCACAGGGCCTCCACGACGATCTCGGCGGTAAGGGGCGCCAGCAAAACCCCGTTTCGATGGTGTCCGGTCGCCCACACAAGTCCCTCCAGATCCCCTCGACCGACAACGGGAACGTTGTCGGGTGTACAAGGCCGGAAACCGACATTCAGCTCCTCGATCCGCAGCTCGCTGACGCCAGGCACAAGCTCGTGGGCGTCGCGCAGCAGTTCGTACACGCCGCCCGCGGTTGGATCGGACTCGAAGCCGCGCTCCTCCACGGTCGCGCCGAGTACGTAGCGGCCATCGCCTCGCGGAACCAGATAACCGCCCTCGAACCTCACCACACCCTCAAGCATCCCGGGGCCCGCCGGATCGCGCAGGCGCATGATCTGCCCCTTTACAGGACGCACCTGAACACCGGTGCCATTGGGCAACCCGGCGACTTCGCCACTCCAAGCGCCAGCGGCTACAACTACGTGGCCCGCCCGCGTGTCCCCCACCCCCGTGACTCGGCTCTTGCTCGCATCGAGCTTTACATCGAGCGTAGGCTCATGCTCGCGAATCCGCACACCGGACTCCTCACACGAACGCCGCAACGCCGCGACAACGCCGCGGGGGTCGACGCTGTGGTCGTCGGGGGCGTGCAGCGCCAGGCGCACCGTCGGGGCGAGCGCCGGCTCGTGCTCCCGTGCCTCGCTCGCACGCAGCCGCTTTGCGCGTAGCCCCAGCGACTCGCGAAAGGTGAGCTGGCGCTCAAGCTCACGCGCCTCGTCGTCGTCGCGTGCCACTACCAGTGTGCCCGTCTTGCGCAACCCCACGTCGATGCCGCTCGCGCTCTCCAGTTCGATCGCGAAAACAGGCCACATACTTGCCGAGCGCATACCCAGTTCGAGCACCCCGCGACCGGCCTCCCCGAACTCAACCTCCGTGACTGGCGCCAGCATCCCCGCCGCCACGTGCGTCGCGCCCTGCCCGATCTCTCCACGCTCGAACACCGCTACCGACATCCCAGCCGCCTGCGCCCTCCACGCCACCGACAACCCGATGATCCCTCCACCGAGGATCGCCACGTCCACTGTCGAGTGCTCGCCTGCACGCATGGCTCTGATGCTAGAGGGCGCCCCGTTTCGCAGCGGCCCGCGGCGTCGCGACCTGCCCACCCCGGGACTCACGCCCACAAGTGTCAGACTGCGCGCATGGCCCACCTGCGGCCCGTTCCCGATCCGACTGGCGAGCAGCGCCGTGCGCGCCTTGCCGCCGCGCGGCTTTATCTGGTGTGCGACTGCATGCCCGGCGAACGCGACTTGAGCGAGTTTCTCGCCGCCGCCATCGCCGGTGGGGTGGACGTGGTGCAGCTGCGCGAGAAGAACCTTGAGGACGAGTTCCTCGCCGAAGCTGCCTCCGTCGCCGCCGACGCCTGCGACGCGCACGGCGCGCTGTTCATCCTCAACGACCGCCCCGACATCGCCGCCGCCGTCCGCGCCGACGGCGTCCACATCGGCCAAGACGACGTTTCGGTCGCCGACGCCCGCCGCATCGTCGGCCCCGACATGCTCGTCGGGCTCTCCACCCACCGCCCCTCAGAGATCGACACCGCCTTCCCCGCCGCGCCCGATGGCACGCCCTACGTCGACTACATCGGCGTCGGCCCCATCCACGCCACCCCCACCAAGCCCGGGCGGATCCCGGTCGGTACCGAGCTTGTCGCCTACGCCTCCGCCAACGCTCACGTCCCCTTCTTCGCCATCGGCGGCATCGACAGTGAAAATGTGGTGGAGGTCCTCGCCGCGGGCGCCTCCCGGGTGTGCGTCGTCCGCGCGATCTCCGACGCCCGCGACCCCGAACGCGCGGCGCTCACTTTGCGTGCGGCGTTGGAGCTACGACCGCCACTGGAAGACAATGGCCGACGTTAGCGTCGCGCTGCAACCACTCGACGAGCACGAGCGCCCGACTGCGCTGCGGGTCGCCGTGGCCGTCGCCACCGCGCTCGCTCTCGCCGTGCTCGTAAGCGTGCTCACCGTCCACAACCTCTCCCGTCACGGCGGCTCGCTACCGGGCGGGTTGTTCCTCGCGGGCGTGTTGCTGCTGCTCGCGCGCGGGATGTGGGAGCGGCGCTACTGGGCCGTCCTCTCTTTCGAGGCGTTGCTGGCCTTCCAAATCATCGTCACCTCGCTCGCGCTCGTGGTGGCGGAGACGTTGCTGGCAGCGGGCCTGTGCGCACTGTCGATCGGGCTTGCGGGGTGGCTGTTTTGGAAGCTCGTGCGCGTGATGAGCCGAATCCAGGCGGGTGAGCGCGACACAGAAGAGGCCCCGCTCTAGCGCCATCCTTGCCGGCGTCGGGTTTGTACGCGGGGGTGCGATAGGCTCGCGCCAATATGGCTGACACCTCGTATGACTGCATCGTGATCGGCTCCGGCCCCGGTGGGTATGTCGCCGCGATCCGTGCCGCCCAGCTCGGCAAGAAGACCGCCGTGATCGAGAAGGACAAGGTGGGGGGGCGGTGCCTGAACTACGCCTGCATCCCCGCCAAGGCGGTGCTGCGCTCAGCCGACCTGCTCTCCGAGATCCGCGAGGCCGGCGACTACGGCTTGAGCGTGAGCGGCGTTGAGGTCGACTACAAAGGCGTCCAAGCCCGCCGCGAGAAGGTCGTCTCAACGCTGGTCGGCGGCGTCGGCGGTTTGTTCAAGAAGAACTCCATCGACCTTTTCGAGGGGGAAGCGTCGCTCGTGCGTCCCGACGGCGCCGGCAACGGCAGCGCCGGCGAGGGCGTAAAGGTACGTGTGGGCGAGCAAACGCTTACAGCCACCACGGTCATACTCGCCACCGGTTCGGTAAAGCGCTCGATCCCGGGCGTGGAGTTCGGAGGGCGCGTGATCGGCACGGAGGAGGCGTGGGCGCTACCCGAGCTGCCCTCCCGTCTCACGGTCGTGGGCGCGGGCGCCTCGGGCGCGGAGATCGCCTCCGGCTTCGCGAGGTTGGGCTCAGAGGTGAAGTTGTTCGAGGTGCTCGACCGGGTACTCCCCACCGAGGACGCCGATATCTCGCGGCTGGTGGAGCGCGGGCTTAAGCGTCAAGGCATAGACATCCACACCGGCACGCCCGTAGAGGGCGTGACCTCCGGTGAGAGCTCTGTGAGCTTCACCTACGGGTCGGAGTCCGCCGAGGCCGACTACCTCGTGATCGCCGCCGGCCGCGGCCCCGACGTGGACGCACTCGGCTTGAAGGACGCGGGTGTGGAGCTGGATGAGAAGGGTCTCGTGCGCGTGAACGGCGCCCAACGTACTACCGCCGCCGGGATCTACGCGATCGGCGACCTCGTGCACGGCCCCGCGCTCGCCCACAAGGCCTCCGACGAGGGCATCATCGCCGCCGAGGACTCCGCTGGCCTCGCCACGCACCCACTCTCCTACGTGGACATCCCCCGCGCCACCTTCTGCACCCCGAACGTCGGCTCGTTCGGGCTCACCGAGGCGCAAGCCAAGGAGCAGGGATACGACGTCGTCGTCGGCAAGGTCCCCTACGGCGCGGTCGGCGGGGGCACCGTCTACGGCGATCGCACGGGGTTGGTGAAGATCGTCGGGGAGTCGAAGTACGGCGAGCTGCTCGGCGGCCACATAGTCGGCTCCCGCGCCACCGAGTTGATCCAGGAGCTCGTGAACGTGCGGGCGCTTGAGGGTGGTTTCACCGAGGTGGCCCACATCGTGCACGGCCACCCCACGCTGTCGGAGGCCGTCATGGAAGCGGGACGAGCCGCCGATTCCTGGCTGATCCACGGTTAAGCTCGAAGCGATGTCCACTGCGGACGCCGCCTTCTACTTCGACCTCGCCTCCCCGCTTGCCTATCTGGCGGCGGAGCGTGTGCTGCAAACGATGCCCGTCGCCACAGAATGGCAGCCTGTGCTCGCAAGAGAGCTGCCGGGCGCGGAGTCCTTCGAGGCGTTTCGCTGCCGCGACGACGAGGAGATCTTTCGTCTGGAGATCGAGCGGCGCGCGGCGGAGCTGGGACTGCAAGAGCTGCGCTGGCCAGACCCGTTCCCCGTCGACAGCGCCTTCGCAATGAGGGCCGCCACATACGCGAAGTCGATCGGCCGTGTGACGCCGTTCACCCAGGCAGCCTTCCGCCAGGCGTTCGCCGGGGGAAGGTCGCTTGACGTGCCCGACAACGTGCTGATCGCCGCCGCCGCGTGTGAGATGCACCCCACGGCTGTGCTCAAGGGGGCCGAGCTGCGCTCGACCTCCGAGCAGCTCTCAACCGCCACCGCCACGGCCATCGCACTGGGGGTGCGCGATGTGCCGGCGATCCGCGTCGGTGAACGCATCTTCCATGGCGAGCGCTCCCTGGAGGAGGCCGCCGTGTGTGCTGTGCAAACCGCCACGCCACCCCCCTCTGGCGGGCAGACGGCGTGAGAGCCGGCCGCTGCTTCCGCCTGATCGTGCGCCGGGGAGGGCTCGCGCCCGCCTTCCTTGCCAGCCTCGACCGCATCGACCACCTGGAGGTCGTCGAGATCGACGGCGGGGAGGTCGTGTTTTTCTGGGACTGCCCACCCCAGACCGCCACCCGTCAAGCGCGCGAACTGCGGGAGGATTTGAACATGATGGAGCGCGAGGACTTCCTCGCGCGCTGGAGTACCGTGGAAGGCTGATGACTACCGTCCGCTCGCACGCCCGCCACCTCCGGCCCGTCCGGCGCGCGGCGCGATGAGCACGCCTCTCCCCCCGCCAGAGGTTGCGCGCGAGTGGCTCGCGGCGATGGTGACGATCCGCCGTTTCGAGGAGCGCGCAGGGGAGATGTACGCGCGCGCGAAGATCGGTGGCTTCCTGCATCTCTCGATCGGCGAGGAGGCGACAATCGTGGGCAGCGAGCGGGCGCTAAGCAAGGAGGACTACCTCGTATCCACCTACCGCTCCCACGGCGACGCGATAGCGCGTGGCACGCCGCCGGAGCGGGTGATGGCGGAGCTGTACGGCAAGGTCGCCGGCTGCTCGAAAGGGCACGGCGGCTCGATGCACATGTTCGACTACGAGCGCCGCTTCATGGGTGGGTACGGGATCGTGGGCGGCAACCTGCCGATAGCGGCGGGCATCGCGCTTGCGTGCGATCAGCGCGGGACCGATGAGGTGACGCTGTGTACGTTCGGCGATGGGGCCTCAAATCAGGGAACCTTCGGCGAGACCTTGAACGTCGCTGCGCTATGGCGGCTGCCGGTGGTGTTCATGGTGGTGAACAACCAGTTCGGAATGGGGACCTCGCTCGCGCGCCATTCCGCCGTGACCGACCTGCGACGCAAGGGCGAGTCGTTGGGCGTGGAGGGAGTGAAGTGCGACGGGATGGACATCCTCGACACCCACAAGGTCGTGGGAGAGGCGGTGGAGCGCGTGCGCGAGGAGCGAAGGCCCCTGCTCGTGGAGGCCGTCACGTACCGCTTCCGCGGCCATTCGATGGCTGACCCCGAGGACTACCGCACGAAGGAGGAGGTGGAGCAGTGGCGCGAGCGCGACCCCATCCCCGCCTTCGGCGACCTGCTCGAAAAAGAAGGCGCGCTCAGCAAAGAGCAGCGCGAGCAGATCGACAGCGACGCGAGACAGAAGGTGGAGGAGGCGGTGGAGTTCGCTGAGGCCTCTCCCTTCCCCGATCCAAGCGCGCTCTACGAGGACGTGTACGTAATGGACGAGCGGGTCCACGGCCACTTCCACGGAGCCGGGCGGACTGCGCCTGCCCTCCCGCAATCACCCGAGGGGATCGGGTGATTCGGCCATGACGGAGATGCGCTACCGCGACGCGCTGAAACTGGCGCTGCGCGAGGAGATGCAGCGCGAGGAGAGCGTGATGTTGATGGGTGAGGACATCGGCGTTTTCGGGGGCGCCTTCAAGGTGACCTCGGGTTTGCTGGAGGAGTTCGGTGAGCGGAGGGTGAGGGACACGCCGATCTCCGAGAACACGATCGTGGGCATGGGTGTGGGCGCGGCGATGGTGGGGTTGCGGCCGGTGGTGGAGCTGATGACCGTGAACTTCGCGCTGCTCGCGTTCGACCAGATCGTGAACCACGCGGCGCACATCCATTACATGTTCGGTGGGCAAGCGCGGGTGCCGTTGGTGGTGAGGATGCCCCAAGGCGCGGGCCACCAGCTCGGCCCGACCCACTCCCACAGTTTGGAGGCGATGTTCCTGCACGTGCCCGGCCTGCTCGTGGCTGTGCCCTCCACGCCCGCCGACGCGCGCGGCCTACTGAAGGCGGCGATAAGGGACGAGAACCCGGTGATATTCATCGAGCACGAGTCGCTTTACGGCGTGAAGGGCGAGGTGGATGAGGGAGACGAGCAACCGCTCGCCTTTGGCCAGGCACGCATCGCACGCGAAGGCAGCGATGTGACGATCATCGGCGTCTCACGGATGGCGCTAACGGCCGAGCGCGCCGCCGAGCAGCTGGCGAGCGAGCACAAAATCGAGGCGGAAGTGATCGACCCGCGCACGTTGCGCCCGCTTGACCTCGATGCGATCTTGGAGTCGGTGGCGAAGACGAACCGTTGCGTGGTGGTGGAGGAGGGGTGGCCCCACGGTGGCGTGGGCGCGAACCTCGCGGCGTTGGTGGCGGAACAAGCCTTCGACGACCTCGACGCGCCCGTGGTGAGGGTGAGCGGCGCCGACACGCCGATGCCCTACTCAAAGCCGCTTGAGGAAATCGCCTTCCCCCACGAGCGCCACATCGTGGAGGCCGTGCTCAGCGTCACCGCGCAGGCGGAGGCGAGGCGATGACCGACATCGTGATGCCACGCCTGTCGGACACGATGGAGGAGGGCACGATCCTGCGCTGGCTCAAGCAGGACGGCGAGCACGTCGCACGGGGGGAGGAGTTGGTGGAGATCGAGACCGACAAGGCGAACATGACCTACGAGTCAGACCTCGAAGGCGCTTTGCAGACCGTGGCAAACGAGGGAGACACGCTCGCGGTGGGGGATCTGATCGCACGTGTCGGCGCGCAGGAGGGCGGGGGGCCGCCTGCGGCGGAGGAGGCCGCCGGCGAGGTGGGAGCGCGTGCCGTGACGCAAGAGGCGGAGCCCGAAGGCGTTCCGACCCCCGCGCCGGACGACTCACGAGAGGACCGCGTGAAGGCATCGCCGCTCGCCCGCCGGATCGCACGCGAGACGGGCGTGGACCTCGGCGGCGTGCACGGCAGCGGCCCGGGGGGGCGGATCGTGAAGGCGGATGTGGAGGAGGTCGCGGGTTCAACTCCCGCCCCCGCCACCGGCGCTCCCGAGCAGCTGTCTGACACAGCGCCGGTCCCGGTCGAGATCCCCGCCCCGGCCGCTCCGTCGGTGGAGGGCGTCGCCGCCGCCAAGGGCGAGACGACCAGCGTGGAGTTGACGCGCACGCAGCGCACGATTGCGCGACGGATGGCCGAGTCAAAGGCGACGATCCCCGACTTCACGCTGACCGCCGATGTGGACATGGAGGCGTGCGTCGAGTTGCGCGCAGAGCTCAAGCGGCTCTCGCACGTAGACGCACCGACGTACAACGACATGATCGTGAAGGCCTGCGCACTGGCGCTACGCGAGCACCCGCGCGCGAACGGCAGCTACCGCGACGGCCGCTTCGAGTTGCACGCGCGGGTGAACGTGGGCGTGGCGGTCGCCGTGAACTCAGACGACCCGACAGCGGGCGCGCTAGTGGTGCCCACCGTGTTCGACGCGGACACGAAGGCTCTCGGCGAGATCGCGCGGGAGACGCGGGCGCTCGCGGAGCGCGTACGCGACGGGAGCGTGACGCCGCCGGAGCTGAGCGGCGGCACTTTCACCGTGTCGAACCTGGGGATGTACGGCATCCGCCACTTCACCGCGATAGTCAACCCGCCGCAGGCGGCGATTCTTGCCGTGGGCGCGGTTGCGTCTCGGGCGGTTGTGCGTGACGTGGAGATCGTCGCGCGGCACACGATGAGCGTGACGCTGGCTTGCGACCACCGCATTCTTTACGGCGCGGATGCCGCGCTGTTCCTGGCGCGGGTTCGCGAACTACTCGAAGAGCCGGCGGCTTTGACCCTGTAGCTCAGACAGCAGCGTACCTCGGCAACACGACGATTCATACTGCGCATATGATGCCGAAGGCGCATGATTTTTCTTTCTCTTTTTCGACGAATACCTCATGAAAGCAGGGGTCATCTCCGACTTTGAAGCACTCCCATACGTACGGGTTCTCGAGGAAGTTTACGAAGCTGACTTTAATTCCAAGCGCGTCAACGTGTATGACGTCATATTGGATCCTGCATATGTCGACGCCTTTACCGTTGACGCTCCATTTGTTGTTCCCGCACTTCCACAACTTGCCCGACGCTTCACGGAACCATTCATAGACGCTGTCCAGCGCTATGCCGGCGACAGCACCTACCGCAGCCTCAACCAGGCCCTCAGGAATGTCGAGAGCATCCGCCAACTGACCGAGACTCGACGCGGCCCATAGCTTCTCCGCTTTTTCTCGCGCCCTTGTCTTGTTCATGTACACGAGTTCTTTTGGATCTGTAGCGGCTGCAAGCGCCGCTTCCAGCGCTGCCTGTTCCCTGGCCGCTTCGAGTCCTGGAGCTTCAGCCGCCTCTGCAGCAGCCCCTTGGAACACCCAGGGTTCCTCCTGAGAGGTGTAGGCTGCGCCTGCGCCGGAGCCGTGTGGTGCACCGGGTGGATCGACCGCTTCGCTCTGTAGTGCTCGTCCGGTCTGGGGCACATATGAGGTGGCGCCATAGGTGATCACACCGGATGAGAAGGCGCTGGCGATGTCCCCGGCGCCGAGCCATGCGAACTTCGGTGGCGCTTTTTCTTTGTTCGGAACACCGAATTCGGTGCTGTTGTAGGTGGACAGAAGTTTCGTTTCGGTAGTGCTGAGCGCGGCTGTCGCAGCGATGTTGCCCTGTAGGTCGTGCAACTGCAGCACTGGGGTCGCGCCATTGGTTTGGGTTGCGGCAAGCGCACCGTCGATCCCCGGAATGTT
The DNA here is from genome assembly GCA_963695305.1 of uncultured Solirubrobacterales bacterium. Lineage (GTDB taxonomy): Bacteria > Actinomycetota > Thermoleophilia > Solirubrobacterales > Solirubrobacteraceae > Palsa-744. The sequence goes on from OY968774.1 coordinate 405,786, forward strand.
GTGCGTCGATTTTCCGCCGGATTCACTCGTCCAGGCGACGGTTTCGCCGGGAGTATCGTAATGCGTGACCGTCGCGTTCGCGCCGGAGACCGTTTCGCGGATACGGCCTTCGGGGTCGAGATAGAACGTGTCGCTCACCCCGTTCTGGGATTGCGTGGCGACCGCGTTATCGACATAGAACGTGCTAGCCATTTCGTGGCCTTCCGCGTCCGCCGCCGGGAGCTTCTTGACATTGCCGAAAGCGTCGTATTCGATGCCCGTGTCTGTCAACCGGTTGCCTTCATCGTACGTGTGGTTGACAACGGTCCCGCCTTCGGTCGCGCACGCGCCTCCACCACCGGGCGCTCTCGTTGTTTGACTGGTGCGGTTGGATTCTTCGTCGTAGGCGTACAGCCGGGTCGTGCACCCTTCACCCGATGGCGTTTCGTGCGTTTCGGTGAGCCGTCCCACTGTGTCGTAGGCGTAGGTGTTGCTCGAGAGCGTACTGGTCTTGCTGAACGTTTCGCCGCGCACGGATGGGTAGCGGGTTTCGCTGAACCACACCGGCGCACTGTGTTCGCTGCACGTGGTGGTCTTCAAGTATTCGATCTTGGTCGCTTCGCCGGCCGCGTCGTACGTGTTATCGGCGCACATCGCGTTGGGATATACCTCGCTCGTCAAGCGCCCTTCCGCGTCGTAGGATGCTTTGAAGACACCCGCCGCGGAATCTGTGAGTTCTTCGAGCTGCTTGGTCGTCGAGTTGTACGTGTAGGTCTGTTTGCCGGTCCCGGCGTTGCTGCCGTCGGTCATTTCTTCGAGCAACCCGTCTTTTTCGGGTCCACCGTACACGTATTTCGCGATGTTGCCGTCCGCGTCGGTGTATTCGGTCAGTTGCCCGAGCGTGTTGTACTTGCTCGTGACCGTCGTCGTTTTGCCTTCCACCGTCGTACTCTGCTTTTCAAGCACGCCCGTTTTCGAGTTGTATTCGTTGGTGACCTTTGGCAGCGCTGTATTAACCGTAGAGGTCGCTTCGTTTGTCACCAACCGGCCCGCTTCGTCGTACGTCCTCGTCTTGGTACGGACCGTCGATCCGAATGTTTCGGTCATCACCAACGGCTCGTTCCACATATTATACGTCACTGTCGATACGGGCAACTGCGGCAACCCACCGGATTCAGGTTGTTTCGCTGGCAGCGTCTCACACACCAATCCTGCCCATTCCGGATGAATGCCGCATGCCGAATACCCTTCCGTGTTCGCTTCCGCGGTGTAATAGATGAGCTTGGTGTCGTGCGCGGAACCACCACTCGAACCGGCCGGACTACGCGTTTCCGTGATCTGGCCGGTACTCGCGTTGTACAAAGTGGTGGTAGTCAGTTTTTTGCCTTCGGGATCCACAGTCACAGACGTCGGCGCACGGAGTTTCCATCCCAGGTTGCTCTGACCGGAATACGATGTTTTAGTCACCCGTCCTTCGACTTCTTCTTTGGCTTCATTACTCAGCTCCGTTAGCGTCACCGTCTTCGTCACAAGATTGTACGATTCGCCACTCGGAGCGTTTTCGTCATAGAAGAACTTCGTGTGTAGACGCGCCGGCGATTCTTTCTGTTCGCTGCCAGCCATGTACTTGACCTGATGCTGCGGACCTTCCGTATCGCACAGTCGCGCGCCGGGCGCGTCACTTTCCGTTTCGTGGTTGTTTTCCGATTCCAGGCTGCATTCTTCCCTGTATCTGTTGTACGTACTCAACGATTTCGCGACGTCCACAGATTCGCTACCCGCTTCAAGCGCCTTTTGGCGATTGTCCGCCGACAACGTGCGTACCACATCGTTCATTTCGTTGTATTCGGTCGTCGAGATCGACCCGTACGGCGCTCCGCTTGGCTGAGCCACATTTACCTCTCGCCCCTGTTCGTCGAGGTAGTGGATGGTCGCGCGTTTGTAGTCGGAGGCTGGCCAGCCCTGGGTGGCGTCCGGCGGCATTATCGCCGTCGCTTCCATGGGATCGTCTTCCTGTCCCCATTTCGCCACTTCACCGCTCGTCATGTTCGGTAGGCTAGTGCCCGACAGCGGAACCCTGTACTCCATCGTAAAACCGGCCGACGGTGTCTTGGCTTCGCCTTCTGTGACTTCCGCTTCGGTGATGTTCGGGTTGAACCGTAGGATCTTGTTCGTCCCATAATCGGTGATCCACAGGCATTCAACGGGCCCCGAGACGATTCCGCTCGGCTGGCTGCCTGCCGGAAGAGCGTATTCGGTGATCGCTCCCGCGGTCGTGACCTTGGCGACCTTGCTCGTGCCGTACTCGGCAACCCATAGATTGGATTGGTATGACGCGATCCCGCGCGGCTGGCTGCCTGCGGGGAGAGCGTATTCGGTGATCGCTCCCGCGGTTGTGATCTTACCGACCTTGCTAGTGCCGTTGTCCGTGAACCATAGGTTGGCGTCGGGACCCGTGAAGATGCCATACGGCTGGCTGCCAGCGGGCAAGCTGTATTCGGTGAGCGCACCGCTCGTTGTGACCTTGTCGATCTTACTCGCCCCAAAATCTGCAACCCATAGATTGCCGTCCGGGCCCGCCGCGATACCGTACGGTTTGCTCGCCGCTGGCAGCACGTATTCCCCCAAAACTTCGTCTTTCGTGTTGATCCTGCCGACGTGTTTGGCGCCAGACTCAGTAAACCAGAGGTTGCCGTCGGATCCCGTCACGATCCCAACATTTGCGGTGCTGGGACGGGTCAAGGCGTACTCGGTCAAGCCGCCGGCCGTCGTGATGTGGGCTACATTGTGACCCGAATGTTCGACGAACCAGAGGTTGCCGTCAGGTCCCGGCGTGATGCCCTCGGGTTCATTTTTTTCCGTGGTGTATTCGGTTAGCGATCCGCTTGTGGTCACGTTGCCTACATTGCCAGTGCCGGAGTCCGTGAACCATATGTTTCCGTCAGAGCCCGTGGCTATGCCGAATGGGTGGCTGCCGGTGGGGAGCGAAAATTCCGTGAACTCGCGTAGACCTACCTTGGAAAACAGAGCAGCTACCGCGGTCGTCGCGGAGCCCCAACCGCTAGAGGCTGTCACCGCGGGGCCCACGTTATACCCATAGTCCGCCATCGTCGGCGTGTAGTTGGCGTTGGTCGCTCCGGCGATCGGTGTACATTCGATGCCCGTTTTGGAAAATATGTTTTTCTTGCGGCAGCGCTCCCATTGATAGCCGTAGCTGACCGGACTGCCAGACCATTTACCGGCGGACGCGGTCATCCTTACCCCAACGACAGGCGTGCCTGTGATAGTCGGAGCTTCGGTGTTTTTGACCGCTTCCCCATTCCACAGTGCTTCCGACGCCGCCACCCGAGTCAACTTCAAGAGACGACCCGTGCCGGCGTCGCCCGCGATCGCCCCGTACGTGAGCGTCCAAGGCTCCTGTCCTGGCGGGTCGAGCGCCGTTATGTGCCCTTCTTCGTCGTAACCATAGGTTGTCTTCAATGCCGGCGAGATACGGGGGTCCCACTCGGCGCGCAGTCGGCCGAGCGTGTCATAGCTGTATTCCGCCACAACCGTTTCCCGCATTTTTTTGCTTACCGGATCGTAGGCATCGAGAAGGACCTGAGCGAGACGTCCCTTGAACTGGCCCCATTCGCTTTGATTTTCACCAGTGACGGTCGTTTCGGTGGCGTATTTGAACTTCAACGCGCGGCAGCCCGCTTTCATTTCTGGGGAGCACGACACGCCCGCGGGCACCGGCGCCTGCGCTTCGGTCGGCTCGGTAATCGTCCCTGTCGTCGTCATCGTGCCTATTTCCGCCGTTCCGTATTCGGCGAACCACAGCTTGCCGTCGGGACCCGTCGTGATGCCTCGCGGCTGCCCAAGATTTGCAAGGAACGGATATTGGGTGACGACGCCCGCGGTCGTGATCTTGGCGATTTTGCTCGCTTCTTCACTCTCGGTGAACCACAGGTTGCCGTCAGGTCCCGTAGTGATGGACCTCGGGTAGCTTTTTGCCGGCAGCGAGTATTCTGTGATCGTACCGGTCGGCGTGATCTTGCCGATCTTGCTCGTGACACGATCCGTGAACCACACGTTGCCGTCGGGACCCGCCGCGATCCCTTCCGGCCAGCTCAAAGCGGGAAGGGAGTATTCGGTGATTGCACCGGCTGTCGTGATCTTGGCTATCCTGTTGATATTAGGGCCGGTGAACCACAGGTTGCCATCTGGGCCCGCCGTTATCACTTCAGGTTTGAAGGCGACCGTATAGCTCACCAAGAGCGTGCCCGACGTGTTGACCTTGTCGATGTTTTTTGATCCCGTGATCCACAAGTTGCCGTCGGGACCGGCTACCAGATGGCTCGCACCACCTACGGGTGACACGTATCGCGTGATCCAGCCCTCGGGAGTGATCGTCCCGTAATGAGCACCTGCTGCGTACCAGATATGGCCGTCAGGGCCTGTAGTTATGTCCGATGAATATTCTTCTTCTTTCAGCGCGTATTCGACGTTAGGCGCACCGGACGTGCCGACCTTGCCAATCTTGCCTGTTCCGCCTACCTTGCTCGTGTACCAGAGGTTGCCGTCCGGACCGGCGGTGATCGCATTGAGTTCGGGGTTTTCGGGCAGGTGGTATTTGATGTGGGCTTCGACCGTCTGATAGGTATAGCTGACGGTATCGGTGGCCACCGATCCTTCCTCTTTAACGGGTACCCATACCTTCGTGCCACCGCCAGGCAGCGTGAACTTGGTCTTTGTGTGTTTTGTGGCGTCTTCCAGATAGTAGGCCAGCTTCTGTTTGGTTTCTTTGTTTTCTTCAAGCGTCAGCGCCAGATTGGCGTCGCCGGTAGGCGATTCAAATTTACCGCCGCCTAGACTGGCAAAGATCGTTTGTGCGCCTTTCGCGTCCGTGACCAGTATCCCGCCGTCGGCCATTTCGACGAGCGACTCAGTCGTGCCTAGGTTGAGGCTCCACTGCGGGCCGAGCGGGCCTTCGACGCCGGCCTCCAGTGCGCGGGAGCTGTAGTCGCGGACGACGGCCAAACCGGACCCCAGCGAGACGTCGTCGCGCCCAAGCGCATAGTCGCCTGACTGGAGATCGACCGAGCCCGGGCCCAGCGCGACCGGCGTGGAATGGCGGATCGAGATCGTCTCTTCGATCCGCGATTCGTTGCCGGCGTTGTCGGTGGCAACGATCACGATCGCGTGGTGGCCGGCGCCGAGTTCGGCGCCGTTGATCGACCATTCGGCGGTGCCGCGGCATTCGCCTTTCGGCGCCGTGCAACCCGTCTGGTGCCCGAGTTCGGCGATTTCGTGACCACTCACGAAGAGGGCAAGCGATTTCATGCCAGAGCTCGCAACGATCGAACCCGAACCGTCAAACGCTTCCGCCGTCAGTTTGTAGGGTCTTTCGCTCAGTTCGTCGCCGTAGGGCAGCCCGTTCAGGAAGACGCCATGGGGGGCCGTCGTGTCGACCTTTACGGTCTTCGTGCTTCCGGGTTCCGATTCTGGCGACACCGTGCCCGAGATCGCCTCTTCGCCGCGATAGCGGATCTTGTCTTCCCCGTCCGGCAGTTTCCGATCGACGGTCCAGTATTCCGCGTGTTCGGCGTAGCACTCGACTCCCTGGCAGGCGTTGTCTTTTTCCAGGTACTTGTGTTCAGATAGGGTTTCCCAGGCGCCCCCCGTTTTTTCGTATTCCAGGCGGGTCGTCGCGACGCCGATACCAGGGTCTTTGGCGATCATCTGCAGCGCACCCTTGGATTTCGTCAGCCAGCTACCGGCGCCATAGAGAGCGTTCGTACGTTTTTCGATGATTTTTTTGCCTTCGATTTCGACTTCGCCTTCTATTTCAGACGAGGTTGTGTTGAAGCTCGTGGTCGAGTGCTCTCCAGCGGGCTCGGAGATCGACACGACCCCTTCGTTCATCGTGTCCGAGAAGTTGAATTTGGACCCCGGCGACGCGGTGGCAGATTGCTGGAAGCGGACTGCGTTTTTTTCTTTGCCGGCGCCCGGAAGGCATTCTTCTACTTTTGAAGCGTTCCAGCCGCAGATCGTTACGGGCTTTTCGGTGTATTCACTGGTGCCTTCTGCTTCGGTGGAGAGTAGAATCTTGTTTTCGTTGCCCGACGGTGATTTATATTCCAAGAAGCTTTCGATCTTCGCGCCCGAGTTTCGCGCCGTGGTCTTTGTTTTCAACTCGTAAATTTTCGAGTTGCCCTTGGTTTCATACGCCCAGTAGGCGAATTCGCTTGGCCCGTATTCGGCGATGCCGGACGTTTCCAAGTGTTCTTTGCCCGGGCCTTCATAGACGGCTTTGTGGCCGAAGCGCGATTCGTTGCTGCTTTTGAATTCCCAGTTGGAGCGCTTGCCTGCGCTCGTCGTCGCGAGCTGGCTGTCGTTTACTTCCGGATCGACGGCGATCGGGTACATGTAGCTACCGTCGCGATGCGCGACGACGACGACCGCCTCGTGGCCAGTGACGTACATCGACGCCGGCACGACCGAACCCGCCGCGTCGAGGGCGCCAGGGGGGAGGATCGTTGCGATCGTGGCCCCCGCGCGCACGACCCGCGCCGCGCCCGAGTTTCGATTCTGGACGAGCTTTGCGCCCGCAGGCATTGCGACCTTGAAGTACAGCTCCTGGGGGCTGTCTGCCGAGCGGAGCACCGCGTCGAGCTCAAAGCCGGTCGGCGTTGGCTTCACGAAAGTGTCGGTCGCCTGTCCGGTGTTGGCGTAGACCACCGCCGCGTGATCGACGTTGCCCTGTCCCGACAGGGGCTTTCCGTTGGCGTCGACCGGCGTCAGCGCCACACCGTCGTCGGGGATGCGCACGCCCTTCGACAGCTCCCGTGGTATCTGGACAGCCAGTTCGGCGCCGACCGACGCGTAACCTGAGCCCACCGGCTCCACCCTGAGGTCGAACGGCGCATAGCGGCCGTGGCCGACGGGCCTGGCCAGCGGCGAGGAGGATTCGGCGATCCCCAACCGATGCCCGGGAAGCGCCAGCTGGACCGCCGAGCGGCTTGGATAGCCAACGATCTTCGCCCAGGCCGGCAGCCGCGGCGCTCCACCGGCAGGCCGACCGATCGTCTCCGGGAAGGCGCCGTTCAGCAAGCGAACAATCTGTCCGGTCGACAGATGGGCGTAGGCCGTGCCCGATCGTTCCCGCGCGAGAGCAACCTGCGGGTTGGCGAGCGCGGCGAGCTCGGCCGCAGATTGTTGGCGGCCGCCGGACAACCACTCCTCGGTGGGCACCACGAGTGGGCTCCCCGAGAAAGATCCGCTTGAGAGCACAAACCGCTCTGCCGACACAGCGCCGTGAGACGCCGCCGGGACGCCCACAAGCGCTGCCACGACAGCGCCGACCGCCAACCGCCTGCCCAACCACCCACCGCTAGCACGCATGTCTTCCCCCGTTGCTGAATTGATCACAGTGCCCGACAGACGGCGCGCGTCAATGCCGTCTGGACTGACTCGCCGCGTTCTTTCTTGTTTTGCCCCTGTGCGTGGCGCGCTTTGCCTTGTGCTTGGGGCAACTGGTGACGCCGATAGTCGTGTTCTGTTTGATCACGGCCCCGCTCTGGGCGGTGAACACGGTCGGTATCTTCAATTTGGCGGTACACAGGTTCCCGTTGGCGGCTAGCGCCGAGCCTGGGCCTTGCGGCAGGGTCAACTGGAAGCTCGTGACGGGCTGGTCGGGTACCGTGCGGAACGTGCTGCTGGTTATCCCGGCTTTTGAGATGAACGTTTCGCCGTGCAGGTCGATCGTGACGCCGTAGCCCTGCAGCACGATGATGAGTTCGGGGAACTTCGCGCCGCCGTGGCTGACGAAGTACGCCGGTCCTGTCAGCGGGACGGGCAGGATCGGCGTGGCGGCAGTGGCCTGCCCCACCCTCGAAACCGCCGGGCAGGCCGCCGGGTTTATTTCGAAGACGCTGTCCGGGCAGGCCTTTTGCAGCGTCGAGAGGCGAGATGGAAGTTGCCTCGGCAGACTGACCTTGACGGAGCGGATGTTGGAGTCCTTGCCGAACGCGTCCTTCGGATAGGCGAGCTTCACGTTCAGGCTGGCGCCGTTGGCCCGTGAGGTCTTTCCGGACGTCGAGACATTGAACGACGGTTTGAACGCGAGGCGAGCGCAATTGGCTGCCTGGAAGCGGTCTGTGACGCTCGCCGGGACATCGTCGGCGGGGTTCGCGGAGCTCTGACCGGACCCGTACACGGTCGCGGAGAACGCCAACGCTTCACAGTTTGTGGGGTTGAGCGTGAAGTTCGGCCGATCGACGTAGACGCGGATATCGCGGACGTGGATGACGATCCCGTCGAGGATGTGCGGGATCTGGTCGGCCGCGCCGGCGGGGATCGAGACGCGCGCGGTGATGGGGTCGATGTTCAGCGGCAGGTGCACCGCGACGGTGCCGAGGTCGAACGGGCCGACCTTCGCTGAGGTGATCGCGACGACGGAGAACGGTGCGCCTTGGAACGGTCCGGCCATGTACAGCTTGCCGGGCGTGTAGGCAAGCACGGAGCCGACGCCGACACCGACGAGCGTGTGGCCGATCTGGCTTGCGACCGGACACGACGGGTCTGCTTCCTCCTGTGCCCCGCTCTTTACTTTGGCTGCCGCGATCTGCGCTTCGGTGCAGAACGGCACGCCCGTGAGGTTGGCCGTCACGCCCGGCGGGAGTAGGCTCGCGAAGCCCGTGATCTCCTGTTCTGCATCGTTGCGCGTGACGCGAACGTCGAGCGGACTGTACGCCGCGGCCTGGTTGTTGATCGTGCCAGCGATCACGCCCGGATTGAACGGCGGCACGCCACCGGCCGGGCAGGGGCCGCCCGCGACACCCGTGGTGACCTGGAAGCTCGAAGTGTCCTGCAACACTTTTTCCGGGTCGGCCCACGGTGTCAGTTCCGCGTGTGTCGTATACGTCCCGCACAGGTCGGGGGTGGTCAGGGGACTGCGCTGCCCCTCGCGGAACTTCAGGCTGAAGTGGCTGAACGGCAACTGCGGCAGATTGTCGAACACGCTCACGAGCTGCCCGGTCGTTTCGTTGGGGACGACCTTTCCCGGAAGCTTGATCAGGATCCCCGTTTCCGGATCCTTGATCACGACATACAAACCCAGCAGCGAGCCGAACGGGTTCGCGTACGGCGTCGCCAGGAACAGCGACCCCTTCAACGTCTTTTCAAGCAACGGCGTTTCCACTTCGACGGATCCGATCTTCGATTCTTCCGGACAACCTTCGCCAGGCGCCGCGTCGATGGTTTCCCGCGCGAGATCGGCTTCGCTGCATGCCGACAGCCCTTCAGCGAGCGCCGGGTTCGCGGTCATCCCTTCCGGTAGCGCTACCACCACCTTCTTGATGTCCGACTGCGCCATACCCGTCGGGCTCGTCAACCCTTCGTCTTTGACGTCGAGGTTAAACTGCAGGCCCGTCGGCGAGCTCGCGCTGGACGTGGTGGGTTGCGCTCCGATCGTCGGGTTGAACCCAAGCTTTGAACAGCCGATGAAGCCGAGCGGGCCAGCTGGTTCGGCGCCGTCATGCGTCTGGGCGGTCGAGACCAGCCAGTTCCCCGGGTCACTCCAAGAATCGACCGTGAAAGTGGAGAACTGTGGCCCCGAACACGACCGCGGCAACGTGAAGAACGCCTTCTCAGCGATGTTCACCGGGCAGCTGCCAGATACAAGGGGGGCGCAATCACCACGTTCTTTGTCGTGTTCAGAACTGGCGGGATCGCCCCACACCGTCAACCGCGACGCGAAGAACAGCGCGCCCTGTGAGATGTTGGCGGCCCGCGCATACGCGTTATACGGCGGCGTCGACCTGACTCCCGCCTGGATCACGACCGGCACGTCCACCACCACGAACCCAAGCTCCGCCGCGACACCAGGCGGCGGAGCCAGATTATAGACAGGCACCTTTTGGAACTGTTCGGTTCCCGGCGTGATCGGCTTGGTCGCCGCCATAACTTCACTAACACCGATAGCTGTGGAATTCGGACACTTATTTTCGCTCCCGGCGATTTCCAAGAAAGATCTAGACGCGCACCGAGGCAAACCGCTCACGTTGGCGATCAGGCCAGGCGGGAAATCGACGACCACGTCCTTGGCGGCGCCGCCGTCGGGGATTTCATCGCCGCCGGCTTCGGGATCGGGCACGCTGTTGACCGCCAGCGACGTCGTCCACCCGAACGCGTGCGAGCCGGCCTGCATCGACGGCGATCCCGCGCCGTCAGTGAAAGTGACATCCTGGCTCTTCAAGGCAAACGAGGCGAACGCGTACGGCGCCCCCACGCCGCCCGCCGCGGCGATCGCCGCCAAGCCGCAGATCAGACGCTTCATCGTGCTGCCCTCCCGTGATTGGCTGTCCTCGTCGCTTTCGCGGTGTATCGCTTGCGTGCCTGGCGCTGGCAGTGCGTCCGATTCTTGCCGTGCTTCCGCTTGCACGCCTTCAAAGCCCTGGCGAGCTTTTGCTTGCGCGTCAGCGCCTTCTTCTTCGGCTGCACGTGAACTGCGGGTTCGACGGTCAGGTTGCCCTCACCCGAGAACGTCACAGAGGCCGGCGTCGCGTCGATCGGCGGCCGCGCCGGCGCTTGACATGCTTCGCCTTCGCAAACCCCGCGCACCGCCGGTGACGCGAACCCACCGTCAACGCGCGCGTCATAGATGTCGATCAGGCCCGGATCCTGCGAGACCAGACTCGCTGCGGTTGCAAAGAACACGTCCGAACCGTCGCTAGACGCATCCACGAACCGTGAATCGGCCGAGCTTTCACCCGAGCTGATCAGACTGAAGCAGCCTTCAGCCGCTGCGACATACAGTTCCGCTCCAAGTCGCTGTTCGCAGTCCCGCTGACTATCGCCCTGCTCCCACTCATACACATCCGCGCGACCGTTCGTATCACGCAACACCAACGATTCAAAACTTTCAAAGAACACACGCGAACCATCAGACGACAACAAACGCGACGGATGCAACTCCGACGGCCAACCCGGGATGATTCCCGAAAGCCAACCGTTAATCGGGGCGTCAGAGCCTGCTACGTCACGACCTGACGGTCGCGCTCCGGACGGATCGCAGGACAGGCACGCAAGACCGCCAGAAGCGGCGTCATACCGGAACACCTCCGAATCGGCTTCACCGCTCGCAGTATCGGTGTTGTCGTAACCGGTCAGGTCGGCGCGCGACATGAAGACCGCATGCAGACCGTCCGGGCTGACCCGCGACACGCGACGATACGGTTCATCCGCGATCGGGCCCGCCGCTCCGTCTACATCGCCGTTTGCAAGTGTCGCGATGAAGACGGTCGAGGCAGCTTCGTTTCCCTGGTCCGCCCGATACAGATAGAGGTTGGGTAGACCAGCCCGAGCCACCTCGCCCTGACGGTTGGCTTTCCCATCCAGGACGTCTGTCGAGACGAAATACACACGGGTGAGATCTTCAGAGGCTCCCATCACACCGCGAACATCATTGGCGACCAACGTAGCCGCGGTTTCTTCGCCGAGCGCCTCCTCGACATCGAACAAGTAGAGACCGGCGCCGCCAGCCGAGGCTCCGACTGAGAAGAGCGCCTTGGAGCCCCGCGGATCGGCCACGTAAAACTCGGACGGTTCTTCTGAGATCGTCTGCGAAACAGGAATTGTGCACCCCTGTTCAGGTTCAGTGCAATGCCCGCCGCTCACCACACTCTGTTCCTGACCGGCGTTCACGCGGAGATAGAGATGGCCGCGAGTTTCTTTGATCCCCAATGCTGTCCAAAAGACACGCGACCCGTCGACTGAGACGGCATGGAAATCGTTTTCACCACGAAAGCTGGTCGGGGTATCGTTGCCAGCGCCGGTCGTGTTGTTGACCGAACTGGGACTGCCGTCGGGCAACACGCTCACCAAGCGCAGACCCCCTTCGGAGTAACGATAAACCTGGTAGACCGACTGCCCCCCGACCACGGCGCCAGACGCCTCTTCTGTAAGCCTGCCTTGAGCGCGGAAGACACCAACCGACCCGTCGCTGGAGAACCCCTGGATACTTGGAACGTATTCTGCCGGTTCGCCGCCGCCCGGTTCCGCGTCGCTGAGCGTTTCATAAGCACCGGCGCCCGCCCCGCACGTCTGGCGACGGTAGAGGTTGACATAGCCGGGCACGGCGCCGGGAGCGAGCGGAAAACCTTCGATCTCAAGCAGCCAACCGCTGCAAAGGTCTTCGCTGAAAGCCTTATAAGGGGACTCGAAGAACTGCACGCCTTCAGTGATGTGGGGACCTTCCACCGGCGCCGTGATGTTCTGGTTTGACCAGCCACTCGCGGCGTCGCGCGAGGCGATGTATTGAGAAGCAATCGGAGCGCCCGAGGCGTCGGCGCCAAAAGCGCGATAGGAAGAGTACGTGAGTCTGTCCCCATCGGGCGTCGTCTGCTCAAAACGCGCGGGCCGATCGAGATCGGCTCCGCTCGACGCGAAGATCTCGCCGCCTTCCTTGTCGATCGGGCTGACCATCTCATACGCGCGGCAGTCGGGCAGCAGCCCGGGCAGACCGGTGCGCAGCGCCTGGTTGGGACAATCCGTGCGAGAGGGCGCCACCCGCGGATAAGTAGTGAACGTGGCTTCAGCGCCTTCGCCGAAACTCGCCGACTGCGGCCCTTCGCCGTCGGGGTCGATCCCGTACACCGGACCGCCGCCGCTGCTCTGCGCCACGAAACGGTAGTGATAGGCGGTGTCTGGCGCGAGGCCGGTGACGATCGCTTCGGCGTCAAGCGGCATGTCCACCCCGGCGCCCAACTTCACACCGGGAAACAACAACGTATGATCGCATCCGCCTTCCAAGCACTTGCCCGTACCGTATTCCACGTAATACGTTGCGTCCGGCCAGAACACGGGATTTATCTGAGCCTTCACGACCGCGCTTTCCGTCGCGACCGACACGGCGAACTGCGACATGATCTGCGGTGCAGCCGGTGGCGGCGCGCAGATCGCCGGGTTTGGCAACGGACCATAAGACCGCACATAGCTTTTACCTTCGTCCGCTTCGGTCACATACACATCGACGCCATTGGCGCCACACGTCGAGCCCGTCGCCAAACCGGTCCCCCATGTTTCATTCTGACCGCTAGGTTTGATCTGGCCGCCCGCGACCGGGACGCAGCCAGCATCGAACTCTTCGACGGCGGTCAGATTGACCGCCTGCGCGCTCGCCACGTTCAGCACATAGAGATCGCCCGCGGCGTCGGTTGCAAGCGCCACCGGGTCGCTCGCCGAGATCGAACACTGCTTGACGCCGGAAGGACTCAGCTTCAACACTCCCGGTTCCGCGCCAATGTCGCCGGGCTTGTCAAACGAGACATACAGGTCTCCCGCGGGTCCGACCGTCAGCGCGCGCATCTCCTTACCGGCCAGCACACCTTCCGGGTCGGGCAGATCGCCGAGATAAGCGCCGCTCAGCGCGAACTCCTCGACGCGTCCTAGGTCGCCGACATAAACACGGCTGCTAGTCGGATCTACAGCAATGAAACTGCCAACCAAGCTAGCGACTACCCCACCGGTTTCTTCATTTACGAACTGGCCTTTGCCAGCGCCACCGGTACCGGCCTTGCAGATGTCGCCGGGGTCTACCGGACAGAGGTTGCGTTGTGCTTCAGGCGCAGACGCGGACACCTTTGTTTGGTTCACGTCTCCGCCAAACATCAAGAGAAATTCGGCTTCTTCACCGGTCAATCCACCCGCGGGGTTGAACTTCTCCACGCGGTCATTTCCACGATCGACTACGAACACATCGCCAGCGGGATCGACCGCGACACCCTGCGGGGCTTCTTTGCTGAACTCCCCCGCGCCGGCCCCTGTCAATCCGTCGCGGCAGCCGGTTAGCGAAGTGCACGATTGGAGTTCTGGCGAGCCGTCACGCACGCCCCAACCCCACGCCTTGACGAACGTCCCCCACGCATCCAGTTCCACGACACGATTGTTCAACGAGTCGGCGACATAGAGGCGCCCCGTCGCGGGGTCTACCGCGATCCCGCGGGGGCCCTTGCAGTCCCCGGCTTGCGACCCGCTAGGGCACCTCGTCCACGCGACCGGCGGTTCAGCCGCGGACGCCGTGGCGGACAGGGCCACTGGGCAGACGACGGCCAGCACGAGAAGCGCGCGAATCGCGCTACGAGTATGAAAATGTAGACGATTCACGCGCTCACCACTCCTTATTTGGCGGTGACCACCCAGGAGCCGTAGCCCTTGGCTTCGCCGGAGGTGTTGGACTGGAACCCGAGCGTCAGGCCTCCGCCGGATTCCAGGAGATCGTTGCCGGTGCTCGGGTTGGGCGGCACCAGGTTGGTTGCCTGCTGAACGTAGACGCACGCGTCCACGACTTCGGGGAAGCTGGACGGCAGCGGTTTGCTTGCCGTGCCGGGGCAGATCGTTTCGGCTTCTTCGCGTTCGAACGTTTCCTGTCCGGGCAGATCTTCGCCAGGCTTGACGACGAGGACGATCGAGACGGATTTGATCGGTACCGTCGTCGAGATCGGGGCCGGTATCAGCTCACCCGCTTTCGACGCCGTGTACTGCTGGATCGCCCAGGTGCCCTGCAGAATCGCGCCTTTCGGTGCGGCATTGACCACCCAGGGAGAGCCGGACGGGCCCGTCGCGCCGACCGGTCCAGCCGCGCCGGCGGCGCCTTTGGCGCCGGTCGGACCGGTGGAGCCGGTCGCGCCGTTAGCCCCGTTCACGCCGTCTTTGCCGGCGGAACCCATGTCGCCCTTGGGTCCCTGGGCGCCAGGCGCTCCGTCTTTGCCGTTGCCGCCTGCTGGTCCGGCGGGCCCCGCCGGACCGGTCTTGCCCTGGAACTGCTTGAGCACGCTCGGCTTGATCTGTTTGGTTGAGGTGATCACGAATTTCCCGGCGGCGAACGCGCCACCGGTCATCGCGAGCACGAGTGCCAGTGTCATAGCCACGTTCGCGTAGGTCATGCGCCTGCGTAGTGCTGAGAGCATCGGTTATCTCCCCTCCCGGGAGTCAAGCGTGCCGGCGCTCGGCGCTACGCACGCGGATTTTGGTGAAACGTGGTGTGTCATCAAGCTGCTTGTGTGTTGTTGGGGGAGTACAGGTGAATGTTTTGCGTGAGCTTCCGACCGGCGGGCGTGAGCCGCCATGCGTTGGCCTCACCCTGGACGTGCACCCCACGGTTTGCGATCAACCCCAACCGCTCCAGCCGCGCGAGCAGCTTTGAGATCTGCCCCTGATCGCTGACGCCGGCCTCCCGGCCCACGCTCCTGTTGGAGATCCCTGGGCGCTCTCCGATCGCGTGCAGCACACGGATCGTGCGGTAGGTGAGGCGCATCGGCAGGCCCTGCAACCAGTCGGCCTCTCCGACCGACCCACCGTGGGCGTCGTTGTCGTCGAAAACTTCCGGTGACGGCGCGGACCGTGACTGCTCGCGCCGCGCGGCGGCGACGCCAAGGTACGGCAGCAAGATCATGCTCATGAGCGGGACGAACAAGTCCGTCAGCGGCTCTCCGCTGCGCTTCAGCACCCGCTCGTACACGATCGCGTGAGCCGCGCCGACTAGACCCTCGGCTGTTAGTGCCGGAGCCTCGGCCGCGCGGGAGCCCGCCTCGCGGCCTTTATCGATCACACAGGCGAGCTGTGAGAAGACCTCGGCTCTGCGCTCCAGTGTCTCCTCGCTGCCCCGCGCCGACTGCACCAGACACACGCGCGCCAGTGTGGGCTCGCGGTCGAAGAACGCGAGGATCGCCCACAATCCATGCCTCACACGCTCGCGCCAGTCGAGCTCACCCGCTCCCGCGGCGCCCATTTCGCGGCGGACCCGCTCAAGCGCGTCCTCAAAAACAGCGGTAAGGCACTCATCGCGATTGCCGAACAACTCATAGAAGGTGCGGCGGGAAATGCGCGCACGCGCGGTTATGTGCGCCACCGTCACGTCCGCGTAGCCGACCTCGTCGACCACATTCACGGTCGCGCTCAAGAGACGTGTGCGTTGCATCTCCGCTACCTGAAGTCGCGGCGACGCGCCACCCGGCCGGACCAAGCGTTTACTCGTGCGCGGGCGCGAAGTATCGGTGCTGGCAGCGCTCATAGTGCGCCCACCAACCCGAGAGAGACCTTCGCTCCGTGTGAGGAGCGGGAGCGGCGAGAAGACGCCGCGAAAGCTGAACTAGAGCCTAGAAGCCGGCTCGACCAGAGAGAGAGAGAGAGAGAGAGAGACGCGTCAGCGACGCTGACGCGTCCTATTACGGACCCGCCAGAAGCACACGGACTCTCAAACACGCTATTCCCCAAAGAAAACACGCGAAAACACAACCCTCTCTCAAGGCTTACGACCCGGTCCCTCTCCCAAGGTCCCTGGAAAACGTCTGCAGTCGACCCAAAGGCCAACCCACAACCCGATCCTTATGTTGATTGCCCCGCCACTCCGTGGAGTCAGGAGACATGGAGAGTTATAGCGGAGAGTGTTCTAGATGTCAAGGTGTGTCCGGAAGCAGACATTGAGGCACCGCTGGCCGCACTATCCTGGACACACGGATGAATGCCACCGAGCCAAGGTCTGCGGAGTTGCGTGTGTGTCGCCTCGGCACGGTGCCCTACCGCGACGCCGTCGCCATCCAGGCCGACCTCCAGGCCCGGCGTCAGGCCGATGAGATCCCCGACACACTGCTGCTGCTGGAGCACCCGCCCGTCTACACGCGCGGGCGACGCTCGCTCGACGGAGAGCTCACCCTCGGCGTTGACTTCTACCGCGCGCGGGGCATCGAGATCGTGCCGACCGACCGCGGCGGGCGCGTCACCTACCACGGCCCAGGACAGCTCGTGGGCTACCCGATCATGCGCGTACACGACATCGGCGCGCACCTGCGCACGATGGAGGCCGCCATCGTGGCCGCTCTTGCCGAGTACGGCATCGAGGCGCGCTCCCGCTGCGCGGAGGGCATCGACTACACGGGCGTGTGGGTGCAAGATCGCAAGATCGCCTCGATCGGCGTGCACGTTTCGCGCGGCGTCTCCACGCACGGCTTCGCCGTGAACGTCGTCAACGACCTGGAGCCGTTCTCGTGGATCGTCGCGTGCGGGCTGCCCGACGTGACGATGACCTCGGTTGAGCGCGAGCTTGGACACGAGCCGGAGGGCGGCTTCGATAAGTTCGCCGAGATCGTGGCGCGCTGCTTCTGCGACGCTCACGGACGCACCCTGGTCCGTGCGGAGCCATCCACAGGTCATACGCTGGTGACCGCATGACCACTCCCCCAAGCACAACCGACGAGCGCGAGCACGTGACCCGTTCGCGCGCGAACCCGGGCGGCATGGACGTGTTGAAGGTGCTCGGCTCCGACGTCAGGCCGCTACGCGAGCGCAAGCCGCCGTGGTTCAAAGTGCCGGCGGCGGGCGGCGCCCGCTACCGCGAGCTGTCGGCGTTGATCAAAGAGGAGAACCTCCACACCGTCTGCCAGGAGGCGGCGTGCCCGAACGTGGGCGAGTGTTGGGAGCGGGGCACCGCCACGTTCATGATCCTCGGCGACACGTGCACCCGCAGGTGTGGGTTCTGCAACGTGAAGACGGGCAAGCCGACTTGGGACGATCCGCTTGAGCCCGCGCGTGTGGCGCGCTCGATCGCGCGTATGGGGTTGCGCCACGCGGTCGTCACCTCGGTGGACCGCGACGACCTCCCCGACAAGGGCGCCTCCGCCTTCGTGGGCGTCATCCGCCAGGTGCGAAAGCAGGCGCCGGAATGCCAGATCGAGGTGCTCACCCCCGACTTCCAGGGCCAGGACATGCCGCTCGCGAAGGTGATCGCCGAGCGCCCCGACGTCTTCAACCACAACGTCGAGGTAGTCCCCCGCCTCTACCCCATCGCGCGCCGCGGCTCTGAATTCCTGCGCTCCTGCCGCGTCCTGCGCTCCGCCGCCGAAATGGGCGAAGGCGAGGTCGTCACCAAGTCAGGCCTGATGGTCGGCCTCGGCGAGACCCACGAGGAGATGGTCCAAACGTTCGAGATCCTCCGCGACCACGACGTCCAGGTCCTCACCGTCGGCCAGTACCTACGCCCCTCAGAGCGCCACCTCCCGATCGTCCGCTACTGGCACCCCGACGAGTTCACCGCGCTCGAAGAGGCCGCCTACGCCCTCGGCTTCGACCACGTAGCGGCAGGCCCGCTAGTCCGCTCCTCCTACCACGCCGACCAGCACGTGCCCCAGCAGCGGCCTGGCGTGGGCCCGCTTGCCGCGAGCGGCTAACCATGTAAATCGCAAGTCAAGGTTTAGATTTGCAAGGATAAGCATGATGCGGACTACGGTCGCTACACTGTAGTGAATGGCATCCAGTCCCGCCAAGACACAACCGTTTTCGATCCGGCTCGGCCCAGAGACAGACAGGCTTGTAGCGGAGGAGATACGCCGCTCAGGGCACTCGCGCAGCGTCGTCGTCGAGGAGTTGACCGAAGAGGCGGCGAAGAGCCGGCTGCATCCGGGCATAGCGTTCCGAGGGAAGCCGCGTCGCGCATGGGTCATCGGCAGCGGCCTGGACGTATGGGAGATCGTTGAGCTGGAGCGCTCCTACCAGGGCGACGACGACCTTCTGCACAAAAGCCATCCGCTCATTACTCGCAGACACCTGCGCAGCGCGCGCGCCTACGCGCAACAGTTCCCCGATGAGATCGAGTCACTGGTCGCGGAGAACAGGCGACCGCTTGACGAGTTGCAAGCGCTTTATCCGTTCCTGCAGAGCGCCGACTCCCGCTAAGTCGCCAACAAGTGCGACTCCTCCTCGACGCGCACGTCTCAGGGCCACGCGTCGGCGTGCTCCTACAAGAGAGAGGGCATGACGTCCTCGCCCTCGACCAAGAGCCCGAGCTCGAGGGGCTGGCCGACGATGACGTCCTCGCGCTCGCGACCGATGAGGAGCGCATCCTCGTGACGCATAACATCCGCGATTTCCCAGAGATCGTGCGCGACTGGATGGAGGCACAGCGCTTCCACGCCGGCGTGATCCTCGTGTACGGCATCGACCACAGCGAGTTCCAGACGATCGCCGGCGGCATCGAGCGCTGGCTCGATCTCTATCCCGAGCCGGACGACTGGATCGACCTCGCCGCGGTGCTCGACCGCACGTTTGCCTCCGGTTGAGCGTGGTCCGGTGCGGATCGGTTGCGCCCACGCAGATAATCCCCGCCGTCAAACCGCTGTAGGTCGCCGTAACGGACATACGGGTAGTACGCTTCTTACGTGGGAACTCTGCAGGAGCTGGCGTCAGATCTCGGTGCGCAGGAGCGCACGCTACGGCGCGCCGTAGCTCAGGGCACGCTGCGTGCGAACCGGACTGGCCCGCGCAGGCTCGAACTGGAGCACGGGGAGCGCGAGTACCTGCGTGTGCGCTGGCCGCTGCTCTCGGCGCTTCGCTGCGCTCTGCGCACCGAGCAGCGCGTCCGACTCGCGGTGGTGTACGGCTCGGTCGGGCGAGGCGACGAGGACGAGGACTCCGACCTCGATCTGCTGGTCTCACTTGCGGAGGATCAGCCGCTCTCGCTTTACCCGCTGTCTTCTCGCCTGCAAAACGTCTGCGGGCGTCACGTCGACATCGCTCGCCTAGAGCGAGTCGAAGCCAGCGCGCCGCTGCTGCTGGAACGCGTACTGGACGAGGGCCGTGTCCTGATCGACCGAGACGGCCAGTGGGCAGGGCTGCAGGAGCGAGGCCCGCAGATCCGCGCTCGCGCGTTGCGATGGCATCGCAAGCACATGGCCGACACCGCACGCGCGATCGAGGAGCTCGTCGGTGAACGATGAGCCCAGCCAGACCCGCGGGCGCGCGCTCGCGGCCGAACAAGCGCGCATAGGCAGGTTCTGCCAGACAATCCACAAGCACAGCAAGGCGCTCAACCTCGCGATTGAACAGGACTTCGAAGGTGCGCTCGATCCTGTTGAGTGGAGGCGCGCGTTCGAGTCGGCGGAGCCCCGCGACGCGAACCGCACGATGGTGGTTACCGGCGACTATTCGGCCGTGCTCAACGCCTACGTCGAGATTCTCAGGACCAGCGCCGGCTCACGCCTGCTCGGCCTGCTGCCGCACCGCCGCCCTCACGCCGAGCAAGTCTTCAAGGCGGTCGCCGCCGACGGCGGGCTGACGGCAGAGCAAGTCACGATGTTGAACGAGCTCTATGTGCTGGAGGGCCGACTGGAGCACGCCTCACCTGACGTTGACGCCGAGGAAGTCCGCCGCGCGATACAGCGCCTGCGCGACACGCTGCCCGACCTGATCGACAGCGTTCGCGCGTGGCTGGAGCGCCACGGCGTAGAGCTACGGTAGGGGCGCACGGTAACCAAGAGTCTCTTATCCTTGCAAATCGGAAGTTAAGGTTTAGAATTGCAAGGATGATCGAGCGGCGAATCGCGTCCGAAGTCGAGGGGCTCCTCGCCCACAACCCGGCTGTCGCGCTCATTGGGCCCCGGCAGGCCGGGAAGACGACGCTCGCGCTGGAGATCGCGGAGGGGCGGCCGTCGCTCTACCTGGATCTCGAGTCGGCGGCGGACCGGGCGAGACTTGCCGAGCCGGAGCTCTATCTCTCAGACCACGCCGACGAGCTGGTCATCCTCGATGAGATCCACCGCGCGCCCGGCCTCTTCGAAGCGCTGCGCGGGATCATCGACCGTGGGCGACGTGAGGGTCGGGCGAGCGGCAGGTTCCTGCTCCTGGGCTCGGCGGCGATAGAGCTGCTTGCCCAGTCGGGCGAGACGCTGGCGGGAAGGATCGCGTTTGTAGAGCTCTCCCCTTTCGACGTCACCGAGGTCGGCGGGGAGCAGACCGACCGGCTTTGGGTACGCGGTGGCTTCCCCGACAGCTTCCTCGCCGCCGACGAGCAGGTCAGCCTGCGCTGGCGTCAGGACTTCATCCGCACATACCTGGAGCGCGACCTCCCCCAGCTTGGGCCGCGCATTCCCGCCGAGACATTGCGGCGGCTTTGGACGATGTTCGCCCACCACCAGGGGGGGCTGCTGAACGCCGCGCAGCTCGCCCGCGGCCTGGGTGTCAGCGGTGCGACGATCGCCCACTACCTGGACCTGCTTGTCGATCTGCTGCTCGTCCGGCGGCTACCTCCCACGGTCGCCAACGTCGGCAAGCGGATGGTCCGCTCGCCAAAGGTGTATGTGCGCGACAGTGGTCTGCTGCATGCGCTGCTCGGGCTGGCCGACAAGGAGGCCATCCTCGGTCACCCCGTCGCGGGGCCGAGCTGGGAGGGCATGGTCATCGAGAACCTGCTCGTCATCTGCGGCCCGCAGACGCAGGTGAGCTTCTACCGAACTAGCGGCGGAGCGGAGATCGACCTCGTGCTGCAATGGCCGAGTGGGCACACGTGGGCCGTCGAGATCAAGCGCAGCCTGGCGCCAAAACTCGAACGCGGCTTTCACTCCGCGCTTGCCGACCTCAAGCCGGAGCGCGCCTTCATCGTCTACCCGGGACAAGGGCGCTACCCGCTCGCCCCCGGCGTCGAGGCGCTCGGCCTGCCGGAGCTGTGCGTACAGGTGGGCGAGCGATCGACCCATTAGCGGCCAGGCCCCACGGCCCGGCCGGATAGGCTGCGCCGGGCCACATGATCCCGGTCAAGGACAACATCCCTAGAGAGCGGGCGCCGCTCGTGACGGTGGGCGTGGTGGCGGCGGTCGTGGCGATCTACGCACTGTCGAACCACCGCGTGGGCCTGCTGCCGTTCCTGCTCGACGTGGGCTTGCTCGTCCTCCTGGGCCCAAGCGTCGAGAACAGGCTTGGACGGCTGCGCTTCAGCGGCCTGTGCCTGCTCGCGGGGGGGGCGGCCGTCGCGGTATGGGCGCTGACCGGTGCCAACACGCCCTCCCCGCTGCTCGCCGGCACGCTTGGCGTGGTGGTGGCGATCATCGCCGTGTACCTCGTCCTCTTCCCCCACGCCCGCGTGCTCACGCTGGTCCCCGTGCCCTTCTACACCACACTGGTCGAGATCCCGGCGGCTGCGCTGGTGGGCGTGTGGCTTGCCCTGCAGGTCGTCTTCGGCGTGGCGGGGTTGGGCGACCCTGTGGGGATGCCCTCGTTGGCGCAGGCGAGCGTGGCGGCACAGTGACCCGCGTGGCGGTGCTGGCGGTGTCGCTGGCGTTCATCGTGGGCCTCGCGTTTCTCACGGTCTCAGGCATTGAGCAGTACGGGTTCACGTTCGAGGCGGTCACCTCCGTATTCATCCTCGTGCTGCTCACGGTGGGGGTTGTCGGGGCGTTGCGCAATCCTCCACGTAAATGAGAGTCCCCTCATGAGCCACAGCTCGCCCTTCCTGGAGCGGAGCGCCCGCGCGCTGAGAGCGCGGGAAGCGAAAATGCGCAAACGTCGCCGTCGACGCCAGGTCACGGCAGTGCTCCTAACAATCTTTGTAGCCGGCGGCGCATGGCTTGCGCTGTCGCGCTCATCCCCCACCCACGGCTCGGCATCCGCCTCAAGGGGGACACACGGACACACCGTCACGCACACCTCAGCGAAGCTCTCCCCCGCCGGCCTTCCGCTTGGACGGCCACCGCTAAATCTCACGCTCGCGGGTACTCCCCATGAGGGGGCACAAGCGAGCGAGGCGGGTGCAGGTGGGGTTAGCGGGACCAATGACCCGGTGCACGTCGCCTTCCGCCGCCCCCCGAAGGCGGGGCTGCTGTTCAACCTCGACACGGGGAAGGTGTTGTGGCAAATGAACCCCCTCACCCACCTCCACATCGCGAGCCTCACGAAGATGATGACCGCGCTGAGGGTGGTGCGTAGCTCCTCCCCCAACGAAGGGGTGCTCGTGACCAAGCAGGCGGTGAACTCCGCGGGCTCGAAGGTAGGTGTGCTTCCACTTGGAAAGCACGTACGCCTGAAGACGATGCTGTACGGGCTGTTGCTCCCATCCGGCAACGACGCCGCGATGGCGCTCGCTCAGCACGTGAGCGGAAGCGCAAGCGCGTTCGTGGAAGGCATGAACCAGGAAGCCGCGCGGTTGGGGATGGGGTGCACCCACTACACCTCCCCCTCGGGGTACGTGAACGCGCGCAACTACTCCTGCGCGGCCGACCTCGCCGAGCTCGCCCACGTGGACCTCGAGCAGCCCTTGATCGCCCACATCGTGCGCACATACAAGGTCGCGCTCCCCTTCCCCATCAAGGGGGGAAAGTTGTACCTCTACAACAACAACCCTCTCCTCATCTATGGCTACCCCGGCACGACAGGCCTGAAGACGGGGTACACCGAACTCGCGGGTAAGTGCCTGGTGGCGACCGCCGAGCGCGACGGGGTACGGCTCGGGGTCGTGTTGCTCGACTCCGCCACCCCCGCCACACAAGCGCGCGCCCTGCTCGACCAGGGCTTTGAGGACTTCTATGACCTCCCCCGCGAGACGGAGCCCTCGATCCCCGACACGGAGTAGCGATCCCGCTACCCGTAGGGGCGCCGAGGCCATCGCAACCGCCGATCCCGAACAGGAGTAGCCTTGTCTGACCAGATATTGACTGGCCAGTCAGCCAAGGGAGAAAAAGTGGATCTCGACGACACGCCCGAGCAGGCAGAGCACCGCGCGAGAGTGCGCGCCTGGCTTGAACAGAACAAGGCAGCCGCGCCGGTCCTCACTGGACCCGACGCGATAACGGATGAGGCGGAGATCATCTCCGCGAGGCGCGCCTGGCAGGGCAAGCTCGCCGAGGCGGGGCTCGCCGGGGTGACGTGGCCGAAGGAGTACGGCGGCCAGGGGTTGGGGCCGATCGAGCAGGTTGTGTGTAACCAGGAGATCGCCAAGGCTGGCGTGCCCGGGATCCTTGACGCGATCGGCGTGGGGATGCTCGGCCCCACGATCATTGCCCACGGGAGCGACGAGCAGAAGAGTCGCTACCTCGGCCCGATGTTGCACGGCGACGAGGTGTGGTGCCAACTCTTCTCAGAGCCCGCCGCCGGATCTGACCTCGCGGCGGTGCAAACACGCGCGCGCCAGCAGGACGACGGCAGCTGGAGGTTGACGGGACAGAAGGTGTGGACCACCAACGCCCAGTTCTCCTCCTACGGGCTCCTGCTCGCACGCACCGACCCCGAGCAGCACAAGCACAAGGGCTTGACCATGTTCATCTTGCCGATGGACGCCGAGGGTGTGACGGTGCGCGGGTTGCGCCAGATCTCCGGCGAGGCGGAGTTCAACGAGGTGTTCCTCGACGACGTGGAGCTCCCCGCCGACGCGGTCGTTGGTGGCGTGGGCAACGGTTGGGGGACCGCACTCACGACGTTGATGTTTGAGCGCGTCACGATCGGCCTCGGTGGCGAGGGACTCGGATACAACTCCGTCCGCTTCGCCAAGGGGATCGCCTCAGACGAGCACGGCCGGCGCGACCCCGAGGTACGCAAGGAGTTGGGCGAGATCGCAAGCGAGCTGTTGGCGGTGCGCTTCACCGGCTACCGCACGCTCACAATGCTCCAGAAAGGCCAAATCCCCGGCCCCGAGGCGGGGTTGGCGAAGGTGACGATCGTCAACGGCGCGATCAAAGCAGGCGACTTGATCACCGATGTGTTGGGGCCCGACGCGCTCGCGGAGGACAGCGAGTGGGCGTACATGATCTCCTTCCTCCCCGGCTTGAAGTCGGCGGGCGGGACCGAAGAGATCCTGCGCAACACGATCGGCGAGCGCGTGCTGGGGCTACCCCCCGAGCCGCGCCTTGACAAGGGAATTCCGTTCTCGGAGCTGCGCTCCAAGGAAGGGGCCGGAGTATGACCCCACCCAACCCACCCCTTTCCGCGCGCCTGCGGCGCTCGAAGATACTTATGGAGAATGCGGCATGAATCTCTCACTCTCAGACGAGCAGGAGTTCCTGCGCGAGGCGGCCCGCGGGACGCTCTCTCGTACAAAGACACTGGAGGCCGCACGGGCGGCGTTGGAGGGCGAGGAGAAAGCGCTCCCCGACCTGTGGCCAACCGCGTGTGAGGCGGGTTGGCCGGGACTGTTGATCGACGATGCCCACGGCGGCGCAGGCCTCGATGCGTTCGATGCGATGCTGGTTTTGGGGGAGTGTGGCCGCGTACTCGCGTCCATTCCCCTGCTTGGGCACCTCCCGGCGACCGCGATTCTCAGCGACTCCGCCGGCGCCGGCGCTCTGCTTGAGCCGCTCTCAAGTGGCCAGCGCAGGGCGACGTATCTGCCAACCATGCCCCCCGGAGACCTCTCTGAGGCCTGGACCGTGGACGCGCCTCACGGGAGTACCCGCCCGTCCGCGCCCGTGGCGACACGGGAAGGCGAGGGCACGATTGTGAGCGGCAAGATCGCTTTCGTCCCGGATGCCCCGGGCGCGGATCTGCTCGTGGGGGTGGCGCTGCTGGATGGCAAGCCTGTGGGCGTTGCCGTCGAGTCCTCCGCTGCGGGCGTGTCTGTGGAGGAGGTGTTCCGCTACGACGCCACCCGCTCGCTCGGGCACGTGACGCTGGAGAAAGCGACTGCCACGTTGCTCGACGCGAACGAGGAGTCGCTCGCCGGCGCGTGGCATCTCGCTCAGTCGTTGATCGCCGCCGAGTCGCTCGGCAGCGTGGAAACAGCGCTTGAGGTGTCGGTGGCGTATGCGAAGGAGCGCTTCACGTTCGGCCGCGCGATCGGCTCATACCAAGCGGTGAAGCACTCCCTCACGGAGGTGCTCCGCCAGCTGGAGAACGGCCGCTCGCTGCTCTACTACGCGGGTTGGTCGCGCAACGGCGCGCCCGGGGAGTTCCCGCTTGCGGCGAGCGCCGCGCGCTCGGTAGCGGGCAGGGCACTTGACCAGGGCGCCCGCACGATGATCTCCGTGCACGGCGGCATCGGAGCGACGTGGGAGCACGACGCACCGCTGTTCTTCCGCCGCGCCCAACTCTCCCGCCGCCTACTCGGCGGTACCGGCGCGGCTACAGACCGTGTGGCCGGGGAGCTGATCGCCCAGGCCGACGCCGCGTAAGGGACGAATCGTCCAGGGGAGGCGTGGAGGTAGTTATATACTTTTTCTGTAATTCACCATAGTGACTACTTAATGTAGCTATTATCGTGAATTGCAGAAAAAATGACTACTTCCCCGTCCCCCTCGGGCTGTTACCGGAGGAAAGCTTTCGCGGCGTGGTGGCTGTTTCGAAAGGGGCCGCCACGGGCGCGCCGTACGCGGCGTGGACGGCTTCGACTAGCGACGTTTCGATGCCGCAGTTGATGCAGAAGCCGTGCTGTGACCAGCCGATCGCGCGGGCGAGCACCTGGTCGGCGTAGGTGACCCCGGTGGGGTCGTGGCCGTAATAGTCATACGCGGCGCCCCACGCGGAGGCGTCGAGGGCGAGGCCGGCGCCGTCTGAGGAGAGCAGGTGGGCGCCCGCCATGATCGAGTCGAAGTCGTCGTAGATCGAAGGGTGCCTGAGGGTGCGGTGGCCGTAGAACGAGGGGCGTTTGGCGTAGCGGTAGGAGTTGGCCATTAACCCCCAGGTCGTTACCGGTCCGTTCGTGACGTTGAACTGCATCGGCCCCCCGCAGCACCCGGCGAAGTTGAGGCCCTTGTACGTCGAGGGAGCCGTAGAGAAAGCGGTCTCTTGCTTGTGGACGGAGGCGATCAACAGCCAGTTGACGTTGAACGTGCGTTGGGCAACCGTGTACACGGGATAAAAAGACTGCATCCAGCGATCCGCGATGTGAGTGCTCGTCTGTGCCTGGTACGTGGCGAAGTCGCGGTGGGCCTGAAGGGTGGAGGGATCATTGACGATCGCCTGCTTGCCGGCGGCGCCTTTGTCGGCCGTGGGGGTCGTGGCGGTGGTCGTGGGTGTCACCGACGCCACCGGGGTAGGTGTCACGGCGAGCACAGGCGGCGGCGCGGAGCTCGTGTGTGACGTTCCCCCTATGACACCGGTCAACGCGAGCGTGAGCACCGCCACGCCGAGCAGGCCCAGCGATATCGCTGCAACCCATGCCCCCCGTTCCGAGTCCGGCTGAGGCACGTTTGAATCGAGACGCTCCTCGAAATCGTGCGCACTCATCGGTTCAAGCTTGACACGAACGGCGGGCACTCGCCGCCGGTGGGGTGCTTTATGCGGGAGCGAGCGTCCCCAGCTTCGCCGACAGCGAGTCGAGCAACTCACGGAACGAGGCTTCAAACTTCTCCACACCCTCACGCTCAAGCGTGTCGGTGACCTCGTCGTAATCGACTCCCGCGGCAGTGAGATCATCGAAAACCGCCTGCGCCTCGGCAAGACCCTCTTGCAGCGTGGGTCGGGGTGAACCGTGGTCCTGGAAGGCCCGCACGGTCTCCTCGGGCATCGTGTTGATCGTGTCGGGGCCGATCAGCTCGTCCACGTAGATCGTGTCCGGGTAGGAGGGGTTCTTGGTGGAGGTGGACGCCCACAGCACCCGCTGCGTGGTGGCGCCCTTGCCCGCGAGGTACTCCCACCGGGGTCCTTGGAAGATGTGTTGGTAGTGGCGGTAGGCGAGCTTCGCGTTGGCTACGGCGAGCTTTCCCTTCAGCTCGGCTGGCCCACCGATCTCGTCAAGCCGCCGGTCGGCCTCGGTGTCGATGCGCGAGACGAAGAAGCTTGCAACGGAGTGAACCTTGCGCGGGTCTCCCCCCTCGGCGACTAGGCGCTCCAACCCGCGGATGTATGACTCGGCGACCTCCGCGTACCGTTTCAGGGAGAAGATCAAGGTGATGTTGATCGAGTGGCCTTTGGCGATGACGTCCTCGATCGCCGCCAAACCAGGCTTGGTGGCGGGGATCTTCACGAGCAGGTTGGGGCGGTCGATCGCCTTGTGCAACCGCATCGCCTCACGGAAGGTCTGCAGCGAGTCGTAGGCGAGGCGGGGATCCACCTCGATCGAGACGTACCCATCGCGGCCGAGACCCTCCTCCCAGGTGGGACGGAACACATCGCACGCCTCGCCGATGTCCTGTTCCGCGAGCGTCCAGAAAGCGGCTTCGGCGTCGGTGGAACCGAGTTCGCGTAGCTGCTCGTCGTAGGCGTCACCCGAGCTCATCGCCTTCTGGAAGATGGTGGGGTTGGAGGTAGCGCCCACCACCGCATCGTCGTCAATCAGGCTCTGCAGGTGCCCCCCGCGAATCCAGTCGCGCGAGAGCGAGTCGATCCACACGCTCTGCCCGAGCGCGGAGAGCCTGTGCAGTGGGGAGGGAGTGGAGGACATGTACTCAGCCTACGACGTCGAGCAGCGCACGCGCGCGGGCGGCAATCGAGTCCGCGGTGAAACCGTATTCCTTCAACACCGTGCCACCGGGGGCGGAGGCTCCGAAACGATCCACCCCCACCACGTCACCGGAGTCGCCCACCCACTTCCACCAGCTCATGCTCGCCCCCGCCTCGACGGCGAGGCGGGCGGGCACGTCACGGGGGATAACGCTCTCACGGTAGTCACGGGACTGTGCTTCAAAGAGCTCCATGCAGGGCATCGACACTACCCGCACGCGGGCGTCCTGGGCGGCGATGTCGCGAGCGGCCTCAAGCGTTGGCGCAACCTCGCTTCCGGTGGCAATGAGGACGAGCTGGGGCGAGGAAGTGGCCGCGTCGCCACCGGCCGCGCCCGCGGAGGAGCCCACCGGCGAGGACTCCCACAACACGTAGCCGCCGCGCTCCAAGCCCTCGGCGGACGCGCACAGAGCCTCATCCGCGTCTTCCCCGGCGCTGCCGGAAGCACCGGCGCGCGCGAGCACCGGCAAGTTCTGGCGTGAGAGCAACAGCGCCACCGGCCCGTCCTCGCGTTCCAAACCCACCCGCCAGGCAACGGCGGTCTCATTGGCGTCCGCCGGGCGCATCACCCACAGGTGGGGGATTGCGCGTAGCGCGGCATAGTGCTCGACCGGCTGGTGCGTGGGGCCGTCCTCGCCCACGGCGACGGAGTCATGCGTCCACACCCACATCACCGGCAGTGACATGAGCGCGGAGAGGCGCACCGACGCGCGCATGTAGTCGGAGAAGATCAGGAACGTGGAGCCGTATGGCTTCACCATCCCCCCGTGGGCGGCCAGCCCGTTGACGATCGCCCCCATCGCATGCTCGCGGATACCGAAGGGGATGTTGCGGCCACTGTGTACGCGTGAGAACTCACCGGCGCCATCGAACACGGTCTTGGTGGACTCCACCAGATCGGCCGCGCCCCCCGCCATCGTGGGGGCAAAGGTGTTAAGCGCCGCCATCACCTTCTGCCCCGCCGAGCGGGTGGCGATGCTCTCGCCGGCCGCGAAGGTTGGGAGCGCCTCTCTCCAGCCGTCGTTGAGGCGGCCCGACCAGACTTGGTCCCACTCCTCGGCCAGCTGGGGATAGCGCGCGCGCCACTGCTGCTCGCGCCCCTCCCACTCCGCTTGCACGGATGCGCCTGACGCATTCAGGGACATGTGCTCGTAAACGCGCTCGTCCACATGGAAGTGCACATCGGGGTCGAAGCCCATCACCACCTTGGTGGCCCTCACCTCTTCCTCGCCGAGCGGCGCGCCGTGGGCTTTGGCGGTGTCCACCGCGTTGGGCGCGGGATAGCCGATGTGAGAGCGCACCGAGATGAACGACGGCCGTTCCGTTTCATCGCGCGCCGCCAACAGGGCGTCGTACAGAGCCTGGGTGTCCTCGGAGTCTTCGACCCGCTGCACGTGCCACCCGTCGGCATGCATACGCGCGATGTGGTTCTCCGTATCGAAGGAAATCGAGGTGGTGCCGTCGATCGTAATGCGGTTGTCGTCGTAGCAGACGATCAGCTTGCCCAAGCCGAAGTGCCCCGCGATCGAGGCGGCTTCCTGGGAGACCCCCTCCATCATGTCCCCGTCGGAGCAGATCGCGTACGTGTGGTGATCCACCACCTCGTATCCGGGGCGGTTGAAGCGCTCTGCCAGGAACCGCTCCGCCATCGCCATGCCCACGGCGTTTGAGATGCCCTGGCCGAGCGGGCCAGTCGTGACCTCCACCCCCGCGGTGTGCCCCCGCTCGGGGTGGCCGGGCGTGCGCGACTCCCACTGGCGGAAGCTCTCCAGGTCATCGAGCGAGAGGTCGAAGCCGCAGAGGTGGGTGAGCGCGTACTGCAGCACACACGCGTGACCCGCGCTCAAGACGAAGCGGTCGCGGTCGCGCCAGTGCGTGTCGACCGGGTTCAACCGCATGACGTGGCGGTAGAGCGTGTAGGCAAGCGGCGCCAACGCCATCGCCGTGCCGGGGTGGCCGGCGTTTGCCTTCTGCACGGCGTCCATCGCCAAGCCGCGGATCGTGTCGATCGAGAGCGCGCGGATCTCGCGCTCGCCGTCCGGCAACCCGGTTGGGCGCGCGATGCTCGACTCGGGGGTCGTAGCCGCCATAGGTTGCGATCCTACCGGCGCGCGCCCTGTGGCGGTTAGCTGACGTGGGCGCCGGTGGTCCTCATCTGAGCGACACGTTGAGTGTCTTGCGGAGGATGTTGCGTTGCTTGCCGTTGGTGGGTGTGAAGCGCAGGACGGCGCTTGTGTGTAGTGGTCCTGTGTGGCGTTGTTTGAGTTTGAGGGTGAGTGTGGTGCGGTGGTTGGTGATCTTGGTGGTGGTTGTGAGGTCTTTGCCGGTTGCTGTGAGCTTGCCGGCGGCCGGGACGAGTACGTTGAGGGTGAGGGTATGGTTGCGTGTGGTGTGGGTGAGGATTTGGAGTGTGTAGGGGCAGTTTTCGACTTCTATGGGGGTGTTTTGTTCGATTGTGGCTGCGTTTTGTGCGTTGAAGGTGGTTGCCATGGTGGGGGTGGTGGTGCAGAGGTCCTTGTTGGCGCTGAGCGCTGAGTTTGGTCCTTGGGGGAGTGTCAGTTCGAATGTGTTGACGGGGGCGTCTGGGAGGTGGTTGAAGGTGGCTGATGTGACCCCGGCTTTGTTTATGAACGTTTCGCCCGCGAGCTCTACGGTGACGCCTTCGCCTTGGAGGACGATGATGAGTTCTGGGAACTTCGCGCTGCCGTGGCTCACGAAATACGCCGGTCCTTGTAGGGGATTATCAAGGAGCGGGGTTGACGCCTTGGCGTATCCAACGATCGAACCTGCTGGACAGGTCGCGGGGTTCGTGTTGAATGCCTGTTCTGTACATGCTTTCTGTAGCGTCGTCAACCGTGAGGGTAGGACTTTCGGTAGTTGCACTTTGACGGTCTGAATGTTTGCTTGGCCGGGGTAGTAGGCGAGTTTTACGTGCAGGCTCGCACCGTTCTTACGAGAAGTCTTGCCTGACGTTGATGCCGTGAACAATGGTTTGAAACCGAGCTTCTCGCAACCTCCGACCTGGAAACGGTTCTGCAGTGTCGCGGTTTGACCGTCTTCGCTTCCGATACGCACACCGATCGTGGCCGGTTCGCAACTTGTTGGGGCGAGAATGAAATTGGGACGGTCGATATTGACCGTGAGCTCCCGCAGATCCAACGGGATGCCGTGCCATACCGTCGGGATCGGATCGGAGATCACCTTGACTTGTGCCGTATGCGGATCGATATAGAGCGCGTTCCTCACCACTACCGTGCCCAAATCGAATGGTCCCGCGACCGCAGGTGCAACCACCGCGATGCTGAATGGTGCGCCCTTGTACGGACCGGCTAGATAAGCCTTCGCGGTGTTCAAATAGAAGGGGTATACGCCCGCTCCCACCTTCACAGCCACTGAGCCCAACAAGCTCGATGAGGGACACGAAGGGT
The DNA here is from genome assembly GCA_963695305.1 of uncultured Solirubrobacterales bacterium. Lineage (GTDB taxonomy): Bacteria > Actinomycetota > Thermoleophilia > Solirubrobacterales > Solirubrobacteraceae > Palsa-744. Next base: position 437,366 of record OY968774.1, read on the forward strand.
TCGCTAGCTCGCTCGCGCCAGTCCCTTCCGCCGTGGAGATACCCGCCAATGTCGCGTCAGAGCAGTGAGGGATGCCCTTCAGGTAGCCACTCAGGCCTGGGGGCATCGCGATTTCAAGGGCGTTGATGCGTGCACTACCGTCTTCACGGGAGAGGTCCAGCACGAACGGGCCTGTGCCGCCTGCTTGCGTCGAGCCCATACCCGCAGCGAGCTTTGCCTGCAACCCGCCAGCGGGACAAGCGCCACCGTCGGGGCCGTGTTCGATTTTGAACGGGACCGTCCCATTCACAGACACCGCCGGGGTCGGGCTACTTGGGTCTGAGACGGTCCAGGGTGTGAGTTGTGTGCTGAATGTGTATGTGCCGCAGCGTGGCGGGTTCACCAACGCAGCATGGTTACCCGACGTCAAATGTAGGATGAGGTGGGAGAACGGTACCTCCGGTGCTTCGTTGAACGTCGCGGTCAACCGGCCCGTAGTCGGGTCCAGGCTGATCTGTCCCGGGATCTTCACCGTTAGACCGTAATGCTCGGATTCCACCACCAAATACAACGCAAGAAGCGATTTGAACGGGTTATCCTCCTGTTTGGCGACATACACCACACCGTGCAAGTGTTCTTCAAGTAGCGGGGTTTCTATTTCGGCGGTCCCCACCTTCGAGGATTCTGGACACGCGGGCTTATCGTTGGTGCCCAACGCCATCTGCGCACTACTACACGCCCCGAGACCGTTAGCGGCGGCCGGGTTCACCGTCATACCCTCAGGCAATACCACCTTGGAGTCCGCGAGATTGGCTTGCGCGATACCGTCCGGGGTCACAAGCCCTTCTGTCGGCATCGACAGTTCCACATCCAACCCAGTCGGGGCATCCGCACGATCAGACGTCGGCACAAGTGACATGTTCGGTTCGAACTTCACATCTTCACAACCCGTCAACGCAGGGGACGCGAAACTCGCCGACGCCCATTCGCCCGGGTGTTCCCAACTATCCATAGAGATCGTCGTCGTCGGCGCCCCACCCACACAACGCGTCGGATTCGTCAAGAACGGGATCACGTTCGCACCCGGTTCACCAGACTTCCTACAACCATCCACCTCGAACCCGCCCGATTCATTCACACTGACCTTCCCCCCAAAACTGCACAACGTCGCTGTCACCGAGAACGGAGTCGCCTCCTTCGCTATCGGACCAGACGCCAACCGAATCGAGTAATGATCATCCGACCGCAGTTCAGGCGTCAGCGTATAAACGAATTCATTCACATGGAAAGCGAACTGTGGCAACGCACCATCTTCAGATTCCATCAAATAGATCGGCGAGTTGGTCGTACCTATTTCAAGCGCGATTTTGATTTCACCCACCACACTCCCCAGTGGACAAGCGGATTTCACAGCTACAACGTCGAGGACGCTCTGGCATCGCTGCGTGACCCCTTGAAGATTACCGGCAAACCCACGCGGCACATCAGTATCGATAACACGCGTCGTGCCAACCACAGCTTCAAGACCCACGCTGGCCACTTTTTCTACACGCGTATGAGTATTCAACGCAAACGAGGCAGCGGCAGACACCGGATGACCACCAGCCTGACCGTAGTCAGCTTCATCTTCGTCCAACGTCCGCGTTTCAAAAGACTTGAAACCAAACGGCAAAGCCGGCGCGAGCAAGACGCTGTCTTCCTGAACCAACGGTTCCACCGACCCACCACCAGACACACGCGACCTCACCGTCAACAATTCCGGCGCCTGCCTACCCAACGCCGCGACAACTTCAACAGGAGGAAACGACGCCTGCGGCGCCAACACATCAGCAGTCGTACACACAGCCCTCGCATTCACACCCGGACCAGGCGGCGAAGTTACGCACTTCCACACCGTATTGTCCGATATGGCCTTGAACGCAAACGTTTCCTCTCCGCCCGGAAGTTCCACTTCAAGCGTCACCAGGCCAGACGTTTCGTTACTCACACCACCAATGGATGGAGGCGGCCCGCTGTTAGGGAATTGGTAGGGCGCCGGTGCCAATGGCTCTGTAGGTGGTGTTTCGGTTTCGATGGCTATCGCCTTCGTATCGTCCGCTTCGACTATCACCTCGCACTGGATCCTGGACGGTGGCGTCGTGTCGCCGCTCTGCACGGTGTAAATAGCGCTGGTTGCACCCGGAATCGGCTGCCCGTTTCGCAACCACTGATAACTCCAAGACAGACCCGAGCCCGTCCAATCCGCCGGGGCTTCACACGTCTCTTCGGCCGTGCCCGAGATCGCTACATTAGTCGCTGACGTTTCCGCGTTGTTGGACATTTCGATTTTCTGGCCGACGCTACCGGGACCCGACCCAGTGGCTGTGGAAGCGAGAATCGTCGTGCCAGACGGTATGCCTTCGCCTTCGATCGTCTGACCCTTACCGAACGGATTAGCGCCCGCCTTCAGCGTCGCACCCACTTTGGTTTCTGTCACCGCCTGGGACAATTCGATCTTACCCGCAAACACCTGGAAGATCGTAGTTTCCGGCGGGATGCCCGAACCGGTGATTGCTTGATGGTGCGTGAATGCCCCCGTTGTGGTGTTGAGGCCTTCGATCACCTTCGACCCAGCCGTCAGGTTACCCGTCCCTTCCGCAGTCACCACCGATGTCAACATGTTCGAGCCCGCGGTTGTCGTAGCCGTTCCCTGTGGTGTCGCCAAAATAGGTCCTTTGTTGGTTGGCGTTGAGCTGCCAGATGGAGCGCTTGGTGGGGCGGGGGTGACCGCGAGCGGTGGTAGCGACACGGTGGCGGCGGCGATCGGTGCGTATGTGCTTCCTGCGCCGTCGGGGTCGCTCTTTCCGTATACCATGCACTGCAGCGTCTTCCCTGCGTCTTCGGCGCTGACGACATAGCTTTTGGATGTGGCGGCCGGGCCTCTGGTGCCGGGGATGAGGGTCCCGTTGCGCAACCAGCTTATTTCGAATTCCGGTGATGGGTCATGCCCGAGCCAGGACACGCCGTCTTCCGGTGTGCCGTGGCAGGTCAACTGTTCGCCGGGGCTGGGGTTTGAGGAGGCGGTGTTCTTGACGGTGATGTCGTAGGCAAGGCGTTCGTCGCCTATCCGGTCAGGCGTGAAGGTCCTCGTCATCTGCAACCCGAGCTGTGGTGCGGCGACGGCCACGCTCACCGAAACAGCGAATAGGGCTGTCGCCAGAACCAGTGCGACGGCAAGGCTCTGTACGGTTGCGCGTCTCATTTCCGTCCTCCGGTTCGCCGATGTGGTCTCTTCTTTTGGTGTGCCTTATGGTGGTGTTTGGTTGGCTTGTGCCGGCTCTTTGGTGGGGGCTTGACGCATTTGCCGTGAACCTTGACCAGTCCTTTCTTACAGGCCGTTACGTGTGGTGGGTTGCCTGGCCCGGTGAACGTGTTGGTCCCACCGACTACTGGGGTGGGTACGGCGAACAGTGCGCCTTGACACGCGGTTTCTGTCAGCGGACTGCAGCTTTCCGGTTCAACAGGTTCGGGGAAACCACCGTCGGCCTCGGCGACATAGACGTCTTGGGCGGTGTCTCCGTCACGACCGAGCAAGCGGGTGGATGTCGAGAATGCAAACTGTTCTCCGGAGGCGGATACCGCTGGCGGTTCGGCAGGCGCTACCTCGGTCTGTCCCAGCTTTGCCGCTATTCTCGCGAGCGTCCCGGCGTGCCAAATATATGGGTTTTCTGTTTCGTCATCATCGCCGGGGACCAGCGCCTCGCCCGTCATGAACACGGCGGTTTCACCGTCGTTGCTGGCCCACCGCGTCTGTTCTCCCCTATTCCCCTGAATTGTTCGTTCTTGCGCATGCGTGGGGTTGACCAGGACATCGAATGGGCCGTTGTCTGAGCCTCCGGGCCCGGCCTTTGAGATCCGTTGCAGCGTGTTCGCTTCGGTGTCGTAACGGTAGACGTCTCGATGTCCCCCGTCGGTGTCGTCTTTGGTGACCGGTGCGTCTGTCGCGAAGAAAAGGATGTGTCCATCCCCACCCGAACCCGCACCCGACGCTGAGGGGAACAAGGGCACGGTGTAGGCGTTCCCTTGGAAGCTGTGTTCCGTCCCCCAGAGTTCTTCCTTGTCGCTTGCGGCGAGTGTGGCGATGAACGTGAGGCTGGTGGTTTCGGTGTTGTAGACGTAGAGGTTTGGTTGGCCGGCCTGCGCGGTCGCGCCTTCGGGGTTGGGTTTGTTTGTGAGGAGGCCCTGGGCTACGAAGTAGGCGTGTGTGCCGTCGCTGGAGATCGCGGTGATCGAGCTGAGAACGTCGGCTCCCTTACCAGGAGTGGGGTCGCCTGTGGCGCCGCGGGAGACCTGGACCAGCTGTTTTCCTTCCGGTCTGGTCGAATCGTAGAGATACAGGTCACAACCGGTTGAGTGTCCGAGTTCGCTGCTGCATTCTTCGGGGTTGATGTCCCCGTCTGATGCGGTGAGCTTCCTTGGCGAGGTGAAATATATCTTTGTTCCGTCAACGGACGCGCCCTGAAACAAGTCATTGCCGGTCGCGCTCGGGCTGCCTGGGACTAGTTCTGTGATTTCAGGACCTTCGGCGGTCTGGACACGCTTGACGATACGCAGCGGATTAGCGAGATCGCATACCGGCCCTGTACCTGTTTCAGGGTCGAATTCCTGTGCGGGACGGGTCGTGAAATAGATCACAGACCCATCAGGCGAGATCGCACCCTGATTCAGAGCCGGCGCCGCCGCCGCACTTATTTCACCCCCACCGGGGTGAGCGCCACAACGACCACCGTACACCGTCCCGTTCTTGTCGCGTGCCAAGAGCTCCACCGACGCGTCGCCCCCCACACCTGAGAGCACATAACTATTACGATCATTGCCCGGCTCTTCTTCAGTTATCCCTTTGGGATCTCCGGACAACAGCGACGTGGTCGACAGATAGAGCTCAAGCACCGATGTCGAAAGATCCGTAGATGTCCAACCCACCCTGTAGTTGACAACCTCTTCGTTAAGGAGCTGAGCGCCGCTGGTGTCGATGGGTACCAACAGTGGCGAAGCTGTCGAGATGTTTCCGTCGAGCCCACCACGATAGAACCGTGCGATGCCTGTCTCCCTCTGCGACTCGGTGGACCCCAGTAGAACCCAACTGTCCAGGTCGGGCGTAAAAGCGACAGGCCCTCCGACAGCGCTACCTCCAAAGACTATTTCCGCAGACGCCGGGGGAGATGTCGAGGATGTATCCCAACCCGAGCTGGTACGTGTCGCGACATAACGATCACCTGACAACGACTGCAATCCCGGTGTCCCTCCCAACGCCGCCTGTGAGCGGAACAACACACGCGACCCATCAGGCGAGAACGACGGTCTCAACGCAGGCGTGAGCAGCTTCTTGGATGGGCTCGCAAGCTCAAGCGCCATACACTCCGGCAGTTCCGTTACACCCTGCGCTTCGCGAAGAGCTTCGTTTGGACAGACCGCCGCTGCGGCGGGCGAACCACTGCAGAACAGGAGCCCCAGAGAACATGCCACCAGGACCGTCGCGCGTGCGAGACGGACGGAGCGGGTGCTCCCCCCGGACGGCTCGCACCGTCCGGGTGAAGTGGTCTTACCGGAGATTATGGAGAGCTTGCCGAGCATTACGGTGCCGTCACCGCCCACGTACCAAACGCTTCAACTTCTTCTGTCCCTTTGTTGAAGATCATGCTGAGACCAAGCAGCGTGCCCGTCTTGGCCGCACCACTACCACCGTTTGTCGAGGACGGATCGAGGATTGTCGCGGGCAATACAGTTGCACCCTTCTGCTTTGTCGCATAGATACATAGATTCCCTGGAGTAGCCGTCGGATCGGCCACGCTGCCAGTACAAACGGTGGATGACACTTCTTCGAATTCGAAGTTGAGTTCCTTACCGTTCGGATTCACGTAATGCGCTTGACAGAGTTCGAATTCTTCTTTTTCCACGCACTGCTGATTGCTCAATGGCGCCGCCAACGGGATCGCGAAAGAGATTGGCACGATCACCTGTACAGGCGGGACGGCCGTAGCCGGGATCTGTCCCGCGCTCCACGTGCCTGTCTCTGTGACGTTGCTCGGGAGGTGACAGTTGGAGGTGCTGCAAACGCCTTCGGGGCCGGTTGGGCCAGCGGGACCTTCTGCTCCTGGTTCTCCTTCTTCGCCTTTAGCCCCGGTTTTGCCGTTGCAGGCGTAGTGCTTGACACCAGACCCTTCAACTTCGAAGCTCGACCCGCCTTCCGCACAGTTAGCGCCTTTACCTTCAGCAGCGGCAACAACGCTTTTACCGTTGCTACCGTTTGTGCCGTCTTTGCCCGGCGACCCGTCTTTGCCCGGAGCGCCATTGGAACCCGGAGCTCCCGGTGCACCCTGCGCCCCCGCTGGCCCTGCGTTGCCCTTGAGCTGCTTGAGCACACTCGGCGAGATCTGTTTCGTCGAGGTGATCAAAAATTTCTTCGCGGCATATGCGCCACCGCTCATCGCGAACACGAGCGCCAACGTCATCGCTACGTTCACGAACGTGACACGCTTACGCAACTCTTTGAACATCACAGTCCCCTCCCTTTGCTGTATCGACATGCAAAATCCATCCGGCTAGTACCCCCTTCACTTCAAGTCCTCTGTGTGGGCACGAATGCTGTCCGTGATCTGAGAACCCGACGACGTGAGCGTCCACGAGTTCGGTGCTCCCGTGCCTGGGCCGAGACCGGCATTTGTGACCATCCCCGCACGCTGCAAACGTCTGAGGAGCTTCGAGATCTGCCCCTGGTCTTTGATCTCGGCGGTATCACCAATCGCACGGTTAGACGCCTCCGGATGCTCGGCGATCGCCATCAGCACGCGCACCGTCCTGTAAGTGAGACGCATCCCCGCACCTTTGAAGGGGTCTGCGACGGGCTTGCGCTCAGGCGCCGCCGTGGCGAAGGCGGGGACGGGACGCTGCGATTCGCGTCGCGCGGGGCCCGCGCCGAGGTAGGGCAGCACGATCATGCTCATCAGAGGATTTGTGAGCTCCACGAGTGGGTTGTGCGGCTCCTCGGCCAGCCGCCGCTGGATCACCGAGACCACCCCTCCGACAACGCCCTCGCCGGTCAGCGCCGCGGGCGCCTGCTTGCCCTCGCCAGCGCCTTCTTCGACGACGCGTGTGAGTTTCGCGATTACCTCGCCGCGGCGCGCGAGCGTCCTTTGACCGCCGGCCAGCGACTCGGTGATAAGGACACGCCCGGCCTGAGGATGAGTGTCAAAGAAGCCAAGCAGCGCGAGAAGACCCGACCTGACCTGCTCCCGCCAGCACGTCTCTTGCCTGAAAGCGGGAACGGCGTGCTCGCAGGCGTCGGCGAGCGCCTGCTCGAAGGCGGCGTGGAAGCAGTCCTCGCGATCCACGAAAAGCTCGTAAAACGTGCGCCGTGACACGCCGGAGCGCACGACGACATCAGCGACGCTCGTACTGCCCGCGCCCAGCTCGGTAGCCACGTCGAGCATCGCGGCGAGTATCCGCGCGCGCTGGATCTCCGCGATCCGCAGATGCCCAAGACTCGCGGCCTGACCGGCGCTGACAACGGCGGCGGGCGCCATCAGTGCGGTCCTTCCAAATCATCTATACACGCGATAAATGCGCGTGGAAGATCAAGCCGGGGATCGTGTCCGGCGAGCCGCGAGCTATAGCCGCAGCGAGGGTGCCTAGCGCCTAGAGAGCCGCTCGGCCAGAGAGAGAGAGAGAGAGAGAGACGCGTCAGCGACGCTGACGCGTCCTATTACGGGCACGTCACGGGCACATGGACTCTCAAACACGTTCATCCCCAAAGAAGACACGCGAAAAACCAACCCTCTCTCAAAAACGACCCGGTCCCTCTCCCAAGGTCCCCGTCAAAACAAGTTGGTGTCGACCACGAAGACCGACCCCTACCTGACCTTATGTACGCTTGACATCAAAACGATGCCAATAGCAGCTTATACAGAAGGGGACCCTGCTGTCAAGTGCTTTCGGGCGAGGCCACGTTTGCTGAACACAGATGGGCTGGGACAGCGAGCGTGACGTAACGCGTCAGCCGACGTAGGGGCGGCGTGTGCGCGGCGGAAAACCCGCGACCGAGTGGCGTCTTCCGTGCGAGCACCAGCGTCTACGCGGTTGCACGCGGACTAGCCAGTGCAGGTCGTGGCGGCAGTGGGAGCGTCTATAAGGCCAGCGTGGATGGAGCGCGCGCACCATCAACTTCTGCTCGCAGGCGAGTCGTCCTCTCATGGCAATCCAACCTCCGTGTCGATGCGGCCATCCCAGGGAAGGTGCGCCAATTTGTCCAACGACCATATTCCCCATTTGCCATAACGCATATCTAATAGTACGATCCCTACAGAGCTAGCCCGATATGTGCATGAGGAGGATCGTACCTTGCCGACATCCCCATGATCGCAAAAATAGACTTGCCCACATGCTGGAACTACTGTTTGCAGCGGGTTCGAGTCATCGATGTCGCCCACGTCAGTGACCTCCCCTTTGAGTTGGAGACATCTTGTTAAGAAAACAAATAAATCATCCATTACGTAGCTTGTCAAGAGCTAAGGTATAGACATGGCCGAGAGGGCACGAGTGAGCAAGCCCCGCGACCGGGGACTACCGCGAGGGCCACAGGCCCTCCCGCCGGAGGAGGTGGCGGCCGACCAGCGCGAGCGGCTGTACGAGGCGATGATCCAGGCGGTCAACGATCGTGGGTTCGTTGCTACGACGATCTCAGACCTCGTGGCGCGCGCAGGGGTGTCGCGGCGGAGCTTCTACGAGCACTTCGCCAACAAGGAGGAGTGCCTGCTCGCGACCTACGACGCGCTGATCGCGCGCCTGGTGGCGCGCATCGCCGAGACCTACAACCCCGACGCCGATTGGCAGGAGCAGATCGAGGGGATCGTGAGAGCCGTGTTCGAGGCGTCGAGCGACCGCCCTGACGCCGCACGGCTCGTGTCGGTGGAGATGGGCGCGGCGGGGCCGGTTGGCATCGAACGGTGGGCGCGCAACGCCGAACAACTCGCCCACTTCATCGGCGGAGTCTTCGAGCGGGCGCCGGGGGAGGGCGGCATACCCGAGCCGGTCGCGAGGGCGATCGTGGGGGCGCTGCGAACGATCCTCTACTCGCGCGTGCGCCGCGGGCGGTCGAGTAGGGCGCTGAAAACCGAACTGCAGAAGCTCACTCCCGATCTCGTTACGTGGATCGCCTCCTACTACCCCACACCCGCCGGCATCCCGATGCGTCCACGTACCCGTCGTCACGGGCAACTCCAGGGAGGGAGGGCGCCGGGGACATTCTCGCCCTCGCCGCGCTGGGCGCCCAGGGGGCTGCCGCGTGGAGAGCACAACCTGCCAAAGGGCTTCGTCGCGCACAACCAGCGCGAGCGCATTTTCGATGCGGTGGCGAACCTAACCGCCGCCAAGGGCTACCCCGCGCTGAGCCTCGAGGAGATCGTCTCCGAAGCGGCCATCTCGCTGCAGACCTTCTACGAACACTTCGAGAGCAAGGAGGAGGCGTTCCTCGCCACCTTCGAGATGTCCCACTCGAAGGCGATGGCGGCAATCAACAGGTCGCTGAACCTGAGGCTGAGTTGGGCTGAGAATGTGAAGCTAGGCATCACCGCGCTGCTCGAGATCATCGCCTCCGAGCCCTCGGCGGGGAAGCTCGCGTGTGTGGACATCCTGATCGCCTACCCCCACATGACAGGACGCGTGGACGAGGCCAACTTCTCCTACATCGAGCTACTCGACATCGGCGACGCCGGCAACTACCCCAACATGCCCCCGCCAGTGGTGCGCGAGGCGATCGTCGGCGGCCTGTTCGAGCTAATGCACGACTACATCCTGCGCGGCCGCGCCGACCGCCTCACAGAGCTGGTCGACCACATGATGTACTTCCTGATCACCCCGTTCGCGGGCGCCGAGATCGCGGCTCGGGCGGTGGCGGAGACGTAGGGTTGGGGCCTTCGTGGTTAGTCCGAGCTTTTGTGCCTATCTGACTGCGTCGTAGGCTCGGGCATTTCTGGACGACCATCCGGCGCTGAGAAATCGGCGAGCACGTTCTTGCGCATCTCGCCGCCGATGCGTGGCATAAAGCCAAGCATGATGTCCTGGCGTGCGTGCAATCCGCCGGGTGTACGGATAACGAGCCCGGTCTCCACGATCCTGTTGATATCGCGTGTCACCGTCTTTGCCTGCTTGGTCGCGTATGCAAAAGCGAGGCCTGGGGTCAGGGTTGGTATCTGATCGCGCGGTACGGGCTCCCCGCGGTGCCCGAGAGCTATGACAAGATCGCGCTGGCGCTTAGAAGCATCCCCGGGGCGGTTGCGGAAGATCTCGTGCACGTAGTTCTCCCAGGCGAGCTGCAGGACCTCCTCGTGGACACGGTTCAGCTGCTCTTGCAGCAGGTCGACGAACCCCTCGGTTGCGTAAGCGAGGAAGGGGCATAGATCGCCCCCGGACTTGCTCGCATGCTCAAGCTGTCGGTAGTAGGCACTGCGTGTCAGGTTGTAATGGTTGGACAGCAAGTGGGCAGCGACGGAGGGTATCCCTGCCGCCGTCAGTATCCCGAACTCGACCAGGCGGGCCGTGCGGCCGTTGCCATCGCCAAAGGGGTGTATCCATGCGATGTAGACGTGTGCAGTGATCGCCTTCGCGAGAGCCATGAGGAAAGCGTCACCGTGATCTGTCGCCGAGAAGCCTCCATTTAGCCATTCGCATAGGAGGTTGGTCAAGAAATCAACGTCTGCCGCTGGCGCCGCTCGATAGCTCCCCACCGCCACTGATACCTCGCGATACACGCCTGGCTGGACGTGGTCCTCGTGCTCAAGCCCGTGGAGTACTCGCGCATTCAGTTCCTTGAGTGCCCCGGGCGTAATCTCAAAATCTTCGTCTGCAAGAACCCTCTGTTCGACGAGACGGCACGCGTCTAGGACGTTGTCGATCTCCTGCTTGAGGTATCGCTGGCTCGGTGGGACTTGTAGCGTCCCGTCGATGGCGAGTTCGACCTGCTCGATGGTCAGGGTGTTGCCCTCGATCGCCGTGGTCGCTTGCATGCCCTTGGCCAGGTAGATCATCTCTAGATCTCGGGAGACGATCGGCTTTAGCGGCGTGAACATGAAATGGCGGCACTTGGACCGCGCCTCCCCGATCATCTGCCAGAAGTGACGGTCAGCGTCGCAGAGATTCAGGACGAACGTCATCCATGGATGGGAACCTAGAAAGTCTCGTCCACTCTCCCGGGCCTTGTCCGCTATGGAAGGTGCCATTGGCCCAGAATAGCAGCCTGTTTTGAATTTTAGGGCCTAAAATGTCCCTTTGGATGTCCCATACCGGGGACGCTGACTAGCAGTCGTTAGTCATCCCCGGCGACCTCCAAATATTCCGCCAGCAGTGGTTCGGGCTGACCGACGTAGCGCACCCGCTCCGTGAGCCCAACCGGCGGATGGCCAGTCGCAAGCTTCTGTGCTGGAACGGCGGAAGCCAGCGATGTTGTTGTATTCCATGCCACGCTGACGCGAGGGCCAAACAACGTGAGATTTGTACTCCCGGGAAGGGCTGCTGACGGAGACAGAATGCCTCGCGCACCCTTGTCAAAAAGCCACTGCGCCTCGGCTTGACAGCGCTCATGATCGTCTTCGACAAGAGCTTCGGCTTGGAACCCGGCCGCCTCAGCAAGTTCGAAGTTGCTGTAGTCCACGATCGCTCCGTCCCTGACCTGAAGCTGCCAGATCGTCGTTGAGTAGTGCGAGGCCGCTTCGGACGTGCGTAGATCCTCGTACCGGAGAGCCTCGGCGAAGGGCGCCTCGCTATCGAGACAGAGGTACTGTGTGCATCGCTGACCAGCAATGTTCCATCGGCCACTACGACGATTTGGATTGACCCACAGGGGAACGTCGTAGGAGGTTGCCCTGTAGGCGACGCCGTGCCAGTCGGAGAACGTGGGGCCGGGCCTACGTGGCATATTGGTTCCTCCCCGACCGGGCCGCGCTAACGAGCTGGTCCTCCGCGTTTGGGTCCGCGAGCAGGTTCTCAGGCTTGCGTCCGTCGAGGTCGCGCCGAGGACGGTCGAACCAGGCGATGACGCCCTCCTCGTCCCAGTTGTGCCGTAGGATTGCCACGAGGCTTGCGAAAATGCGGAGCTCGCGCCTTGGAGGACCACTGAGCTTCTTCCACCTAGAGAGCGTTCTCCGGTTGACTCCGACCAGCCCCGCAATGGTTTGATCGGGGACATCGGGGAGCCAGCGCTCTATATCCGCCATCACGAGACCGACATCGTTGGAGACACCGTTTACGTGCTCATCGAGCGCGTCTCGCACGACATGGCGAATGCGCTCAAGCAGGATCATTAGTCTGTCGCTGACATCCAAGTCGTCAGGCGCACCCTGATCGAGCTCATCGCGTATATCGAGCAGGGCGGTGGAGAGTGTGGCGAGCTGATCCTTGTCGTAGTCCTCGGCCGCAATCCCAGTGCGAAGCCCCTTTAGACGCTGCGAGATTTCGTTCCACCGCTCCCGGTGGGAGTCATCGGTTACCGGGGAATCACGGACATGCTCCACAGCCTTGAGGAACGCCTGCTGAAGCTCTTCGACCTCCCGATCAAATTGCCCGAGGCGCTCCTTATAGGTGAGCGGTGCGCTTTCTAGCTCGGCGTTCACGTGTCTCCCGACTGTCGATACTGAGGGACATTGTAGCGACATTTTAGAGCGACAGCGAATACCGAAACGGGCGGTGCGGTTAGTAGACGCAGCGCTGACTGGTCCCCCACGCGATAGCCACGACACAGAACAGCCTTATCCCGCCCCAACCAAGCCGTGCCAAAACCCGCAGATTTGCAGGCACTACGCGTAAATGGGCCGTGTTGGAATCGAACCAACAACCTTGGGCTTAAGAGGCCCCTGCTCTGCCAATTGAGCTAACGGCCCGCGAGGGCGCCGACCCTGTGGTGGGCCGGTGAGCGGAGCATTCTAGCCGAGGTGGGACAAGCCTGAAGGGCGCCGGTCTTCAGGTTGCGTCAGAGCACGATCGTGCGGCCGCCGTCGGCGATTACGCGGTCTTCCAGATGGAGCGATACGGCGCGGGCAAGCACGGTGCGCTCGATGTCGCGGCCGATGCGTTCCAGCTCGGTCACGGTCTGGCGATGGTCGACGCGCGCTACGTCCTGCTCGATGATCGGCCCGCCGTCGAGCTCGGCCGTCACGTAGTGGGCGGTAGCGCCGATTAGCTTCACGCCGTGCTCACGGGCGCGACGGTAGGGCTCCGCGCCGGCGAACGCCGGTAGGAACGAGTGGTGGATGTTGATCACCGGCACGCCCAACCGGTCGAGGAAGTCGCCGGAGAGGATCTGCATGTAGCGGGCGAGCACCACAAGGTCGACGTTGCCGACGAGGAGCTCCAACATCCGCTCCTCCGCATCCACCTTCGCGCCACCAACCACCGGCACATGATGGAACGGCACATTGGCCGCCACCACCTCCTCCCCGAGGTCGGGGTGGTTGGAAATAACGCCCGCCACCTCCGCGTCGAGCTCTCCGCGACGCCGTCGCCACAGCAGGTCCATGAGGCAATGGTCGTAGCGCGACACGAGGATCCCCACACGTCTCACCTCACCCCAGTAGCGCAACTCCCAATCCATCGCGAAGCGCTGCCCCACTGCCTCCTCGAAGCCGCGTTGAAAGCTCTCGCGCTCGTCGCCGAGACCCTCCAGGAAGAACTCTGTACGTAGATAGAAGCGCCCTCCGATCGGGTCGGAGGAGTACTGATGGGAGGAGACGATGTTGGCGCCCTGCTCGAACAGGAATCCGGAGACGGCCGCCACGATCCCGGGTTGGTCGGCGCAGTCGATCAGCAGGCGCGCCGTATACGGCGGTGTCTCTCCTGGGGTGGACACGCTCGCACCCCTCCCCCGCTATTTCTTGGTCGGGGTCGTAGTCGTCGTGGGGGCAGGAGTGGTTTTCAAGACCGTCCCTTCGCCTTTCGGACCCACTTTCACGCTGTAGACCTTGCCGTTAGTGGTCCCCGTGTAGACGTTGTTGGCGGGATTCCCGGTCGGGTTCTTCTTCAGTTCTTCCAGCTGAGTCTTGACCCGCGCGCGTTCCTTGGTGGGGGTGAGGCTGACTGCCTTGGTCGAAGCAAGGTCCCCCACGCGCGGGTTTTTCGCCTGATAGGCGAACTTCGCGAGGTAGCCGTACAGAGAGGCGCTCGGTGGCCTCGTCGGGATCACGAGCTGCAAGACCGCTACCGCTTCGGCCGGCTGGTTGAGGCCTTCTTCGCCGAACACCCTAAGCATGTCCTGGGCGATCGTAAGGGTCGGTTTCGTGGGGTTGAGCGCCACGTAATGGTTCCATGCAGCGACGACCCCAATCAGCTTCTGCTTGCCCTTTGAGGTGAACTGCTGGGTGGTTTCGTCGTAGAATTCGCTCGCCGCGAGTTCGTGAAGGCGAGCTTCCGCCAGCACCGCCCAGCCGACCGCTTCGGCGGGTTTCCTCTTGGTTCGCGTTTCCGCCGCCGCTATCTGTTTGGCGTAGCTGGCGGTGTTAGCTTCGCTTTTGCCGAAGATCGCTTCGATCGGGCTGCTTCCTCCACCACCGCCCACGCCCACTCCGAATCCGACAAAGCCCACAAGGAACAGAAGCGCCAAGCCGACGTAGACAACCTGCACGGTGCGGCGTCTGCCGCGTGCTCTCAGGTCGAACAGCATTAGCTTAGATCGGGGTTGGTGTGGTCGATCATCTCTTGAACTGTGGTCTTTGGCTCTCCCGGCGGGGGTGTCATGGGGCCGGAGGATCCCGATGCGCCCGGTGAGGACGGTGGGCCGTCCTCCGGTGGGCGCCCTACCCCTGATGCCTTTGCCGGATCGGCGTTGCGCTTTGCGTCTGCTCGCGCGACAACCGACGCCACCAGGATACTCGCCTCGTAGAGCAAATACAGCGGAACTGTCTCAAGCACCAGCGTGAAAGCATCGCCAGGCAGGAAAGCGGCGATCGCTGCACACACGAGAATGGCGTAGCGACGGTTGTGTCGCAGCTGGCGGGGAGTGACGATCCCAGCCCGCACGGCGCCCACGATCGCCACCGGGGCTTGGAAGGACACCCCCATCGCCAGCAGTATCGTCGCGGCGAACTTGTAGTACTGGCTGGCCTGCACCATCACGTTGAACTGGCTGCTGTTGAAGTTCTGCAAGAAACGCACCGCCGCCGGCAACACCACGTAGTAGCCGAAGGCCACGCCGGCAAGGAACAAGAACGGGACCGCCACGAGTAGCGGCGCGACCGCGCGTCTCTCTCTCGCGTCGAACGCGGGCATTACGAACCCGTACAGCTCGAACAGGATGAGCGGGAGAGCGAGAACCAAAGCGAAGTAGAGCGCCACCGTCAGCGTCGTGGTGAAGGGCTCCCCCGGCCCGAGCGTGACGGGTAGGTTCCCGCTCGGGGTACTCGGGATCTTCGCTATGTCGGCGTCCAGCTTGGCGCTCGCAGCCGCCAGCTGGGCCCTCGTGGTGGCCGGCAAACCGCTGGCGGGAGCGCTCAGCGCGCGCGCGATCGACTTGGTGTCGCCCGCGACTTCCCGCACCCCCTTCTGCGCCAGCCAGGTCTGTCCCAAGGGCCCTTCGCCGCGGCTCACCTGTTGCTCTGTCTGGTGCGCGAGTGGGCGATTGATGAACCTCAGCAGCGCATGGTTCTGCCACAGACACACCCCGAACACGAGCGCGAGCGCCACCGCGCTCACGATCAACCGCACGCGGAGCTCGTGGAGATGGTCGACGACGCTCAGCCGCTCGTCGTGGTCGATCGGGCGGATCGCCGTTGCCATAGCCAAATCAAGCTATCACCGCAGCGCACGCGGACCCTCGGTAGGGGAGTAGCCGCTGAACATCGAGATTTCGCCGCAGTGGCTAAAGGCCGTCTCTCGCCGGGTCGATGAGGGCGAGAGAGAGACAATGCAAGAGAACCACGGCCACCACATCCATCACCACGTTCAACTCCCCGGGGGGAGGCAGATCGAGGTTGTGTACCTCGACAGCCGCGAGGACGACCGCGTCGATACACCCTCGAGCGCGCCCCACACAGCCGCCGGCCAAGCCGCCGAGCGTCGTGGCGGCGACTCAACCCCTTGGACCGGGGGTGAGACAAACGCCCAGGGACAAGCCCACAGCGACACGCCTGTCGCCCCAACCCCTTGGGCCGGAGACTCGCCAACGACGGCTCCCGGTGAGGCGCTCCACGTTTGTCCGCACTGCGCCGGCGGTTTGGTTCATCCACTCGACTGGCTTGAGGAATCTCCCGGCCGTTGGCGCGTCTTGCTGCGTTGCCCCGACTGCGGAGAGCTACGCGACGGTGTCTTTGGACAGGCCCTCGTGGAACGTTTGGACGAGGAGCTCGATCGGGCGACCGGGGCGCTGCTCAGCGACCTTAGGCAGATCACGCACGCCAACATGGTCGAGGAGATCGAGCGCTTCACACGCGCGCTAGAGCTCGACCTGATCTGCCCAAGCGACTTTTAGAGATCCGCGACACCCCGACTGGCGTACCTGCCGGGGTCGCTTTTCAGCAGTAGCGCTCGACTACAGCGTCGGCGACAAGGTCAAGTAGCTCATGGCGCCCGTCGGGAAGTAGCGCGGGCAACATCGCCTTAGCCTCCGAGACGATCGACAGGGCACGCTCCCGGGCCTCGTCAAGTGCGCCTGTAGAGGCGATCCGCTCGCACAGTTCCTCCGCCTGCTCTGGGCCGTCCAGGCCGGCCAAGTCGACTTCGGCGATCCGCTCGTCGCGTTCGCGCGCAAGGATCAAAGGGAGCGTTACCGTGCCGTCAAGCAAGTCGGTACCGCGCGCCTTGCCGGTTCGCTGAGCCGGACCGGACACGTCGAGCACGTCATCCAGCAGCTGAAACGCCAAGCCGATCCGACTGGCGAACTCCCCGAGCGCCGTCGCGAGCGGGATCGCGTTTTCGCGCGCCACCAAGGTTCCGAGTCGACATGCCGCCTCGAACAACGCAGCGGTCTTTAGCCGGCAGCGCTCCAGGTAGCGCTCCACCGCAATGTCCGCGGCATAGGCGTCCTCGCGCTGAAGCAACTCGCCCGCCGCGAGCGCTGAGCTGGCGTCTGAGAGAGCCCTCAACTGGACGGGGTCCTCGTTGCGCGCAAGCTCGGCGAAGGCGCGCGAGAACAACAGATCTCCCGTCGCGATCGCCGCCTCACGGCCCGCAACCGCCGCCACGGTCGGGTGCCCTCTGCGCAGCGGCGCGCCGTCGATGAGATCGTCGTGCACGAGCGTCGCGGAGTGAACGAGCTCAACCGCCACTGCGGCGCGCATCAGGCCCTGCTCGCGCTCGGGCTCGCCTCCCACCCCACCGGCGGATTCGGCGGCGAGCACCACGAGCAGCGGGCGCAAGCGCTTACCCCCCGCCACCACCGTCGCGGTGGCATGCGAGGCCAGCGGCGCGCCCGCCTCGGCGGCGACCCGCTCGAGGTGCTCCTCGCAGCGCGCCATCCGCTCGCGCAACGTCGGCCCCCCGCGCCGCATGATCTCCTCGACCGCCTCCACGTCCGCGGCTGTGTTGCCGGCGGGATGCAAAAGGGTCATCTTGGGACGGTAGCGCCGTGAACGGCAATGATGCCGCCCGCCATCAGCACATACCCAATCTCTTGGCACCCGGCACGCTCCATCTCGGCGGCGAGCTCCGTGGGCGAGTGGAAGCGCTTGACCGAGTTGGGGAGGTAGGTGTAAGCGTTGGCAAGAGTCGCCTCCGAGGAGCTATCCCTAAGGCGCGAAACCAATCCCGCGAACTTCCCCATCACGGGGACCACTCGATCGAACCACACTTTGTAAAAGAGCGAGAGCGGCATCCGCGTCGGGGTGGTCATCTCAAGCACCACCACCCGCCCCCCCGGGCGCACCACGCGAACCATCTCTTCGAGGCCTCGCGTCAGATCGGAGAAGTTGCGCGCACCGAACCCCACCGTGGCGGCGTCAAATGAATCCTCCGGGTACGGCAGTTCGAGCGCGTCGGCCCACTCGAAGGTGAGACTCACCGCGCCGCCCTGAGAAGCTGCCGGGGCGGGCGAGCCGTTGCTCGCGCCGATGGGCTTACCCGGCATCCGCTCAAGCGCCTTCGCGCCCTTGACACGCGCCAACTTGAGCATCCCCTCGGAGAAGTCGGCTCCCACGACCGCGCCGCCGGGGGATACGTGCTTGAGCAACTCGATCGCCAAGTCGCCGGTACCGGTGGCGACGTCCAGTACGCGGCTTCCCCGCCCCACGTGCGCAAGCTCCACGGCGCGGGTGCGCCAGCGGTGGTGAAGACCGGCCGTCATCACCGTGTTAAGCAGGTCGTACACGACCGCGACACGGTCGAACATCGCTCGTACCTGACCCGCTTCCAGGTGTCCCGCGGTCGCGTCAGCGCGCTTCATCGCGGCCATTGCCTCTCGCCTGGCTACTTCAACTGCGACAGGAAGGCCACCACCGCGTTGAACTTCTGCGGCGGCAGGTTCTTGAAGGAAGGCATCGGGGCGGTGGGGTTGACGAGCGTGCGGGCGATCCCCTGTCGCGGCAGGCGCGAGCCGATGTGGGTGAGGTTTGGTCCCGGCCCATCGTTGCCGTTCTCGCCGATCTTATGACAGGCAAGACACCCCGATTGCGCCACAACCAGCTTGCCCGCTTCGTATTCGGCCAAGCTCTTGCCACCGGCCTGCACGACCGCCGCGGGCGTGGCCATTTCGATCGCGGTAGGCGACCCCGCGTTGGCGCCCTCGTAGGTGAGCAGCGCCATCGCCCCGATCACGAAGATGCCGGTGAGCGTGGCGATCGGACGCTTCTCCGGACGGCGCTCCGGGCCACGGTCGTAGAAGGGGAGCAGGAACAACAGAATCATGCCAAGCGTAGGCACGCCGATCGTGGCGAGCGGCACGAGACTCGGGGGCTTGACCACGCGGAGCACCTCGAAGAGGAAGAAGAAGTACCACTCAGGACGCGGCACGTAGGTGGTGGTGGTGGGGTTCGCCTTCGATCCGAGCTCCGCGCCGAGGACGAGCGACATCGTGATGATGCACGCCATCACCACACACGCCATCAACGAGTCCTTCATCACCGCATAGGGGAAGAACGGCTTGCCTGCGGCCTTTTGGATCGAGTACTCGCGTAGGTACTGCTCCTTCTCGCGCCGGTTCATGCGTCGGCCTCGCGCAACTCGGCTTTCTTGTCCGCTTTTAGCCACGGAGGCGCGGTCGTGCCGAGCTTGGCCACCAGATACAGGTGCGCGCCGATCAGCGCCGCGAGCAGGCCAGGGACGAGCAGCATGTGGATCGCGTAGAAGCGCGACAGCGTGACCGCCCCGAATTCGGGGCCACCGCGTAGGAAATCGCTGAGGTAAGGACCGAGCAGCGGGCCGGTGCCATTGATGTTGACGCCCACAATCGTCGCCCAGTAGGCGCGCTGGTCAAACGGGAGTAGGTACCCGGTGAAGGACATCGTCATCGTGAGGATCAAGAGCACCACCCCGATCACCCAATTGAGCTCGCGCGGGTACTTGTAGGCACCGAAGAAGAACGTGCGCCCCATGTGCAGGAACACGAGGATCACCATCACCGAGGACCCCCACTTGTGCATTCCCCGCACAAATTGGCCGAGGAACACTTCGTTGGTGACGTGGCGGATCGATTCGTAGGCCCCCCCCGCCGGGTCGGGACGGTAGAACATCGCCAGGAACACGCCCGTGACGGCCTGTGAGAGGAAGGCGAACATCGTGGCGGACCCGAGCGTGTAGAACCAGTTGGTGCCCTTGGGCACCTTGCGGAACATCATCCAGCGGGCAGCCCCACTGAGCGAGGTGCGCTCGTCGATCCAGCCGACGGCGCTCGCGCCGCCCTCCTTGGCGTGGTCGGCCGGGGTGAGTTTGCCGTTCGCGTCACCGGGTCGCGGCGGCGGCGCCTTCAGGGCCGCCGGCATCGGCGGAGCAGGAAGCTTGGGAGCGCGAGCCATCGACTCCTACTTCCTCGCCGAGGGCCGGGACGGATACATGTATTGGCCGATGCCGTCGATCGGCTCGCCTGGGTCACGAGGGGAGAAGCGTTCAAGCTCGCTATTGACGCTGTAGCGGGGGCCGATCTCCACCTGGCCACGCACGACGCGCGTGTAGAAGCGATCCAAGGGGCGTACCGGAGGACCACCCACGCGGCGGCCCAGCAGGTCGTACACGCCGCCGTGACAAGGGCAGATGAAGCGCTCGGCGGCGTCCACCCAGCGCACCGGGCAACCAAGGTGAGCGCAGCGCGAGCTGATCGCGATGTAGAGCGTGTCCCTATCTGTCTTGTCGACGTCGATGAGGGGGTTGCGACGGCGTACGTAAACGGTGGTCTTGCCCGCCTCGCCGATCCCCGGCGTGAGCGTGATCACCGTGGGGACGTAGTTGTTGTCGGAGAACAGGTCGGTCGACCCCACGCTCTCCCAGGTGTGGGGGGCCTCTTTGAAGATCGGCCCAATCGCGAACCCGAGCGCCGGGAGCGCAAAGGACGCCGCCGCGATCCCGCCCGCAGCTTGTGAGCTGACGGTCATGAACCGCCTACGCGTCACCGTCTCGCCGTCGAAGGCTCCCGGGATCTGACGATCTGTCGTATACCGCGACTTGTGCTGGCTGTGCTTGTCGGACACGGCGGGAACAATATCGAGTGAGACGCCCCCCGGTGGCTCAGCGGGGGTTCAGGCTCCGCATCGCCTCAAGCGCCTCAGGCGAGCCGGCGCGGGTGAGCGCCTTGGCGCGATCGTGAACAGGGGTCGCACCCCAGCCCACAGCGCGAGCTCCGGCCGCCCATACGGCGTCGGCGAGCTCAGGGCTGCCGCTTCCGTGGGCAAGCGCGGTCAGGGTGATCACGTCCGCGAGCTCCGCCACCGCCTCCACATCGCCCAGCGCCACCAGGCGCGCAAGGCCGAGCGCGTAGAGCCGGTCTCCGGCGAGCAGACCCAGGTCATCCTCGGACGAGCGTACGACGCGGGGAGCGTGGTAGTGAAGCAGGTAGCCCTCATAGATCGCCTCGATCAGCAGCTCGTACTCGGCGCTCTTACCGTCCACCCTTGGTCCCGATGCCGCGACCTGTGCGGGACCGAGCGCCTCCCCAACGGCATCGCCAGGTCCATCAGGGGTGAGCAGGCTCCTCATCAAGCCGCCCTCCTCGTAGAGCAACGCGCGCAGACGCGAGAGCGAGGACAGGGGCGCTCCGTCGACGCCGACCGCCTCCTCGTGGAGGGTGGAGCCCTGGGTGAGGTCGTCGCTCACGCGAGCTCCGCAAAGGCCGCGGCGGCGGCTGAGAGGGTTAGGTCGAGCTGCTCGGGAGTGTGCACGAGCGAGGGGAACCACGCCTCGAACTGCGATGGGGGCGCGTACACGCCGCGTGAAAGCAGCTCGCGACACCATCTCGCGTACGCCTCCAGGTCGCACGCCTGAGCGCCTGCGAGGTCAACCACGGGTGCCTCGCTGAAGAACACCGTGAGGAGCCCCGGCGCGCTCGCCACCTGGATCGGGTACGCGCCCGCCGCCTCACGCAGGCCCTCAGCGAGCTCGTCGGTGAACGACACCAACCGCAGATACGCTGAGTCGTCAAGCATGTTCAGGGTCGCCAGTCCGGCGGCTACCGCAAGTGGGTTCCCCGAGAGCGTCCCCGCCTGGTACACCTCGCCCGCGGGGGCGAGCATCCGCATCAGCTCCGCACGCCCCCCCACCGCACCGGCCGGGAGCCCGCCACCGATGATCTTGCCCATGATCGTGAGATCCGGCTCGACCCCCGCCAGTTCCTGCATGCCCCCGCGCGCCACGCGAAAGCCGCTGATCACCTCATCGAAGATGAGCAGCGCCCCGACGGCGTCGGCGCGCTCGCGCAGCAGGCCGAGAAAGTCCTCTTGCGGAGGCACGAGTCCCATGTTCGCCGGCAGCGGCTCCACGATGATCGCGGCGATCTCATTGGCGCCCGACGCGGGCACGCCCGCAGCCTCAAAGCCGTCGGCGACCCCCGACCCGCTCGCGCTTGTGGCGGCAAGCAACGCCTCTGCGTCGTTCCAAGGCACGATCGTGGTAGCCGCGGCAGCGGCCATCGTGACTCCTGGACTCGACGGAAGTGCCTGGGTCGCGAGCCCCGAGCCGGCTTGTGCGAGCAAACCGTCGACGTGCCCGTGGTAGGCGCCCGCGAACTTTACGATCCGCTCCCTGCCTGTGGCGGCGCGGGCGAGGCGGATAGCGGTCATCGTCGCCTCGGTGCCCGACGAGGTCATGCGCACCATGTCCACCGACTCGATCCGCCGAGCGATCTCCGCCGCGAGATCCACCTCTCCGGGGGTAGGGGCGCCAAAACTCGTGCCCGCTTCGGCCGCTGCCATCACCGCGGCGAGCACATCGGCGTGGGCATGACCCAGGATCAAGGGCCCCCACGAGCAGACATAGTCGACGTAGCGGTTGCCATCCACGTCAAAGAGCTCGGCGCCTGAGCCACGCTCGACGAAGAGGGGATCGCGACCTATCGCCCGCATCGCCCGCACGGGTGAGTTGACCCCGCCCGGAAGCAGCGTCAACGCGCGCTGGTAGAGCTCGCTAGAGCGAGTATCTGTGAGGGAGGCGGGCATCAGCTCATATAAGAGTGCCTGTCGGATGCCTCTGCTGCCATCCGGTCGAGCGTCGAGGGTCGGCGCTCAGGGATGACCTCGGCCGGCGGCGACACGCTCGACCGCTCTCGCGCGAGCCTAGACGCCGGCGTGCTCGCGCTCCCAGTTCTTGAAGTCCTCTGTGAAGTAGAGCAGGCGGATCTTCTTGAACTCTGTGGAGGAGTAAAGCGTGGCGCGCTCCTCAATGCCGGTCATCGCGGAGATCGAGTCGAGGATCGCGTCGCACTCCTCCTTGGATCGGCCATGCGCCATCGTGAACACCGAGTAGGGCCAATCCGCGTAGGTGGGCCGCTGGTAACAGTGGGATATGCCCCTCACAGCAGCCATCTTGCGTCCGATCTCATAGATGTCAGGCTCCGGCACCTTCCACACACCCATTCCATTCGCCGAGAAGCCGGCGCGGCGGTGATAGAGGATCGCCGCGACCCTGCGCAACAGGCCCCGCTCCTGCATGCCCGCGAGATGATCGAGAAATGACTCCTGATCGAGCCCAAGCTTGGCGGCGGCGGGCGCGTACGGTTCCGCCACGACGGGCATATCTCCTTGCAGCGCCTTGATGACCTCGATGTCATGCTCGTCATAAGGCTGAGGGTCGAGCTCAATCGGCTCGGTCGCCACCGCAGGTGCGGCCAGCGCCTCAGTGTCGCCCTCCATCTCCAGGTCCATCCTGATCTTGAAGAGCTTGAGCGTTGGGAGCTGACGCACCGACTCGGCCCCCGCCTCCTCGGCCAACGCCTGCAGCGTGCCGTCAAGCCCGAGCTTGGAATCGGGCTCGGTGGCGATCGTGAACCACAGGTTGAATTCGTGGTTGCGCAGATAGTTGTGCGACACCCCGGGGTGGGAGTTAATTATCTGCGCGGCGCGGTGGGGGTTCTCTGAATCGACCTTCGCCGCGACCAGCATCGAGGAGTAGCCGAGTGCGCGGGTGTCGAAGATCGGGGTGACCTGCCGGATGATGCGCTCATCGAGCAGGTGTTGCACGCGCGCCATCACCTCCGACTCCTCGATCTCGGCGAGTTGCGCCACACGCAGGTAGGGGCGCGGGTCGATCGGGAAGCTGCCCTGCATCAGATTGAGCAGGCGCCTGTCGAGATCGTCCAGAGGGATCGCAGCGCCGTACTTACGGCTGCGAAGCTTTGGTGTGGCCGCGTCTGCGGTTATGCCGTCTGTGGTCATTGGGGTGTGGGTGGTGAGAGCGTTTCTTCTAAGAGCCAGCGAGCGGCGTCCTTGGCGTGGTAGGAGATCACTATGTCAGCGCCCGCGCGGTGCAGAGAGGTGAGGATCTCGCTCACCGCCGCCCGCTCGTCCACGTAGCCGGCCGCCGCTGCGGCCTTCACCATCGCATACTCACCGCTCACGTTATACGCAGCAACAGGTCTCTGTGTGGCGAGCTTCACGGCGGAGATCACGTCTCCGTAGGCAAGGGCGGGCTTCACCATCACCATGTCCGCCCCCTCATCGATGTCGAGCAGTGCCTCGCGCACCGCCTCGCGGCCATTGGCGGGATCCATCTGGTAGGCGCGGCGGTCGCCGAACTCGGGGGTGCAGTCGGCAGCGTCGCGGAACGGGCCATAGAAGGTCGAGGCGAACTTCGCGGCGTACGCCATGATCGGCGTTTCAACGAAACCTTCGCTGTCCAGCTCGGCGCGGATCGCCGCCACCCGCCCGTCCATCATGTCCGAGGGGGCGACGATGTCGGCGCCCGCGCGCGCGTGGCTCACCGCCGTGCGCGCCAGCAACTCCAGCGTCGCATCGTTGTCGACACGCGGCGGGTCGGCATCGGCTCGCAGCACGCCGCAGTGGCCGTGCTCTGTGTACTCGCACAAACACACGTCAGTGATCACGAGCAGCCCTGGCAGCGCCTGCTTGATCGCGGCGACCGCGAGCTGCACCACTCCCTCATCGTCCCAAGCACCTGACCCCTCCGCGTCCTTCTCGGCTGGGATACCGAACAGCAGGACCGCCGCCAAGCCGAGCGCCGCGGCCTCGCGCGCCTCCTCCACGGCGGCCGAGATCGAAAGCCGCTCGACCCCGGGCATGCCTCCGATCTGCTCGCGGCCAGTGACCGTCTCTGACACGAACAGCGGCAACGCGAGCCTGTCGGCGCGCAGCTCGGTCTCGCGCACCAGCCCGCGCAGAGCCGGTGACGCGCGCAGCCTGCGCATGCGCGTGCTGGGAAACGCCATCCCCTCCGAGGATACCCGCCTGTAGCGAGTAGCTCTGGATCCTGCCGGTTGCCGGCGCGCCGGGATCGCTATTCGGCGCGACGGAGGCCCAACCGTGCCAGTACCCCGAACAACAACGTTAGGCCTACCAGGTGCATGAGCGAGCCGAAGATCGCGGGCGAGGCGCCGTTCACGGCGGCGTCGAGCGCCTGTAGAGCCGCCTTGTATGGGAACACGAAAGACACCACC
The DNA here is from genome assembly GCA_963695305.1 of uncultured Solirubrobacterales bacterium. Lineage (GTDB taxonomy): Bacteria > Actinomycetota > Thermoleophilia > Solirubrobacterales > Solirubrobacteraceae > Palsa-744. The sequence goes on from OY968774.1 coordinate 462,387, forward strand.
CCGATCACCGAGTAGAGGCCGCCCGCAACCGACCCACTTGGCACGAGCGCGAGGAAGGCAAGCGGCAGCGAGAGCAGGAAGGCAAGCAGCGACGCCGCGCGCACCTCACGTGCGAGCGCTCCGATCGCAACCCCCAGCGCCGCGAATCCGAGGGCGCCGAAGGCGAGCGCGAGCACCCACTCCCCGATACGGGAGAGGTCAAGCGATACAAACGCGCTCACTCCAAGCAGCATCGCGAACGCAACCACGAAAGCGCACCCCGCCGCCAACAGCGCCTTCTCGGTGAGCAACCCCTCGTGGGAGATCAGCGGTTTCCCTCGCCGCGGGTCCTCACCACCCCCGCCGCCTGCCGCCCCCGTTGGGAGGGATGGAGGGCCTCGCACCAGCCGCGCGATCACATGCTCTTCACGCTCCAATGCGATCCCGCCGGCCGCCAACAGTACGCAGATGAACATCAGCGAGATACTCACCGCCACCACCACCGCATAGGTGTCGAGTGGGGTGCGTTTACCGTGTAGCAGCGTGCTGTGCACCGCGATCGGCTGGCTCACCGTGGTGAGCACATCAGCGGCAAGGCCCAGATTGTTGGCGGCCAGGTCGGCGAAGCCGGCGATGCGGTTGAGGGTCGCGCGATCTCCATTGCGCGGCTGGCGCGCCGCAAGCGTCTTCAGCGTTGCGGGTAGCTGTCGCAGCCCAATCAGTTCCCGACTGCCGAGAGGCCCGATTTTGCCTCCGGCGAGCAGCAGATTCAGGTCGTGCACCGCGACGCTCTTAATCTGCTGGGAGAGCGCAAGGTTTGCCTGCGCAAGTGCGGAATTGATCGCTGAGCGAACGAACGACTGCTTCAGCGCGTCGCCGTTGTAGATCACCTCGGCCTGCGCCTGGCTCACGCCCGAGGAGATTTTCGACACGATGTCCGGGGGGATGACAATCGCCGCAAGCACATCCCCAGAGGTGACCTTGGCGACGGCGGCCGCGCGCGTAGGCACGCGCACCACCTGTACGTGGTCGAACAGCTCATTTGTGTATTCGTCTAGGCCAATCCGCGTGCCGCCGAGGGTAATCGTCTGCCCCGGCGCCGTTTCGTTGACGATCGCCACACGTGGCTTGGACGGGCTCGCCGAGATGGCAAGACCGATCAACAGCGCGATCGCGACCGGGTAGATGACGAGCAGCGCGACGAGAAGTCGCGAGCGGCGCAGGATCAGGAGGTCCTTGGCGAGTAGCCACCTCATTGAAACCCCCACCCCCTTCCGGGGGTGGGGTGGTTGTACCGGGGATGAGGTGCCCTACCGGGGGTGGGTTGGTTGTACCGGGGATGGGGTGCCCTACCGGGGATGGGGTGCCCTACCGGGGATGGGGTGTGTACCGGGGATGGGGTGCCTACCGGGGGTGAGGTGTGCACGGATGTGTGACGGGGTCATGCGGGTGCCCGCTCGCGCAGAAACGACACAACCGCCCGTTCGAAGTCCTCTTGCCCGGTGTCGCGCTTGAGCTGTGCGGGCGGGCCATCGAACATCAGCACGCCATCGTCGAGCACGATCACGCGGTGGGCGTAGCGCTCGGCCTCGCCCACGATGTGGGTTGAGAACACGACGCTCGTACCGCCCCTCGCGAGCCCGTCGATGAACTGCCACAAGCGCTCGCGCTGGGCGGGGTCGAGCGAGGAGGAGGGCTCGTCGAGCAGGATCACGGGCGGGTCGGCAAGCAAGCCAAGCGCGACGTTCACGCGCTGACGGTTGCCACCCGATAGGCGGTCCACGCGCTCGGAGGCGCGATCTGTGAGGCCCGTCTGCTCAAGCATGTGCGCCACCGCCGCATCGGGGTCCTCTACCCGCTCAAGTCGCGCAAACAAGCGCAGGTTCTCCGCCACCGACAGCTTTGAGTAGAGCGCCGGCTGCTGGGGCACCCACCCGATCGCCCCTGTACGAGCAACGGCGCCCGAGCTCGCCGCCTGCACCCCGCCGACGATCGACAACAGCGTCGTCTTGCCCGCCCCGTTGGGCCCGATCACCGCCACCATCTCCCCTGCATGTGCCGCGAAGCCGACGTCGCATAGCGCCTCACGCGCGCCGTAGCGCTTGCCGAGCCCCTCCACGCTGAGGACGACCTTACGCCGGCCGACGGCGCCCGTGTCAGGTGGAGGCCCGTCAGGGGAGCCGTCGGGGGCGCTCACAACATCCCGTCCGAAGAGCGCTCCCACGGTTCGAGCTCGAGATGGCGATGCAAATAGATCGCGGTCTCACGCAACACCGAGAGGATCGGCAGCGAGATGAGCGCGCCGATGATCCCGTACAGCTGCAACCCCAACAGCAGCGCGAAGATCACAAGCAGTGGGTTGATGCGCAGCGTGTGGCTGAAGATCTGCGGCGCCACCACGTGCCCCTCCAACTGTTGAAGACCTACGAACAGGATCCCAACCCATAGGGCGCTGACCGGGTCTGTGAAGAGCGCCAACAGCAGCGCCGGGATCGCGCCGAGGATAGGGCCGATGTAGGGGATCAACTCCATCACGCCATAGAAGACACCGAGCGCGAGCGCGTACTTGCGACCGTCGGGGAAGATTCCAAGCACACCGAACAGATACAACGCAAAACCCGCTGAGGCGCCCATCACGACGCTGAAGAGAAGCTGTCCGCCCACGTACCTCGACACCGCGTGCTGGGCGAGCCGCGGGTAGTCGTCGGCGGGGGTGCCGTCGCCGGGGGGCATCACTTTGCGCACCACCCTCCCGATCGCCTGTCCGTAGAGGAGCATGTACACGGAGAGCACGAACACGAGCACCAGGTCCACGAGCGCTTTGGCCACTTCGGTGAGCAGCGCCCCGCCGAAAGACGCAAGTTTCGTGGCGCTTTTGGAGACCTGGTCTTGGAGAGTCTGTAGCGCGGTCTTGCCCTGCCCCACCAGTTTCGCGTGGACGCCGTGTTCGTTCAAATAGCTCTGAATGCTCGCGATCTGGCTGTTCGCTTCGTCGACGATGTGGGGGAGATTCTGCGTGAAAGTGCGAACCTGATTTGAGATCGGGTTGGCAAGCAGAAAGCCAAGCCCGGCAAGCGTCAGGAAGAATGCTAGGTATACGGCCAACACCGCCAACCCGCGCGGCAGCCGCGTGCGCCGCTGGAGGAAGGCCACGAGCGGGTTCAAGATCAGCGCGATGACCGCGGCAACCACAAACAACACCAACACCTTCCCCGCCGCCCTCGCGAGCGCCCACAGCGCGAGCAGGGAGATCGGCAGCAACACGAGCTGCACCCAACGCGCCACCATCACGCGCGGGGCCTCGACCGCCGCCTCCTCGCGCCCGTCCGTCAACTCCTGCTCAGCCGGTGTAGGCGGCGCGGAGCGAACGGTGTCCTCCTCCTCGCTCATGCGTAGACCTGTATCGAGGCTGTCATCGGCCCTCCATCGATGGGTGCAGTATGGCTGAGCCCGAGGCGGCGCATACCCCACCCGCGAACGAGGTGAGCATCCTGTTCGTGGGCGATCTCGTCGGCAGCATCGGACGCCACACCCTGCTCGACTGCCTCCCCGTACTGCGCGAGCGCTACTCACCCACGTTCGTGGTGGTCAACGGCGAGAACGTCGCCGGCGGGCTCGGCATCACGCCGAAGGTCGCCAACGAGCTCTTCCGCAACGAGGTGGACGCGATCACGCTCGGCAACCACACCTACCACCGCCGCGAGATCTACTCCTACCTGGAAACCGAGGAGCGCATCATCCGACCCTTCAACTACCTGCAGAGCCAACCCGGCCACGGCCTGTGCGTCGTTGAGAAACAGGGAGTCAAGCTCGGCGTCGTGAACCTCAGCGGCAACCTCTTCCTGAAGGCCGCATATCCCGCCTTCACTGCAATCGAGACAGCCATGGACAAGCTCGACGGGGCCGCCGACCACATCCTCGTGGACATGCACGCCGAGGCCACCAGCGAGAAGGTGGGATTGGGATGGCTACTGGATGGGCGCGCCACCGCCGTGGTGGGCACCCACACGCACGTCCCCACCGCCGACGCACGCGTGCTCCCAGGCGGGACCGCCTACATCACCGACGTCGGCATGACAGGCCCGCGTGGAGGTGTGATCGGGGTCAAGCGCGAGCAGGCGGTGGAGTCGCTCGTCACCCAGATGCCGGTGCGCTTTGAGACCTCAACCGAGGATCCCTGGCTGATGGGTGTGCTCGTGCGCTCCACTAAACCGCTGCGAGCCGACTCGATCGAGCAGATTCTGATGGCGCGTCCCCCCTCTCGCCAGGCCACCAGCTGAACTGCCCGAGCAGGGCGAGCATCACAAGCCCGAAGAACCACGGGATGTAGAGGTAGAACCAGTGGTCGATGCCGAGCTGCACGCCTATCAACACGGCGGCGGCCGTCGCGCTCAGGCCGATAAGGTCAAAGCGACGAGGCAGGAACGCCACCGCCACCGCCAGCGCGACAGCGGCGCCCTCGATGAAGATCCGCCCGTCTTAAGCACGGTCGAGTTTTCGTACAGCCCCCAGATCGAGAACGGCGATTCGCGGTTGGCTTGGTAGGAGAAGGTGCGCTGGAAGATCGTGTGCAGCGAATCGTGTGTGAGCGCCGGCGCCATCGCCACCGCCGCCGTCAGCAGGAACGCACCCACGAAAAGCGCGCCTGACCGCACCCGGCGAGCAGGCGTCATCTTGACGAAACCCTCCGTGAACAAGAGCGGCGCGAGCGCGAGCGGCGCGAACTTCGTGAGGCCCGCCAGCGCGGCGAACATGCCCCGGGCAGGAGCGGAGGTTGCGGCGAGCACCGCCGCCAACACGAAAACGGCGACAAGCGAGTCGTTGGAGTTGCTCTCAAGCGAGAAGAGCGTGAACGGGTAGGCAACCCACGCGTACGCCAGCGCGATCCCAAGCGCCGGGCCGCGCACCCTCCGTCCCAACAGGAACAACAGCGCCACCGCCAGTAGGTCAAACACGATCGCGGCGGCGTGCGCGGCGGGCAGGTCGTCCCAGTGGCCGCTCCATCCGAACACCTGCTCGAAGGGGACATACGCCTCGTAGTTGACTGGGCCGTACGTGTCGCCGTGTTCGTTGTCTGAGGGGTACCCCCCGTAGAGCGCCTTGTCGTGGACGATCCGTTGCGCGCCAATCACCCCCGCATAACCCACGTCGATGACGTTCGAGTCGGTGACATTCAAGCCCACGCGAAAGCCGATCAGGAAGACCACGCCAATCGCGAGCAGGGGCGTGGGCACGAGCAGCCGTATCCGTCTCGGCTCGCCAAGCTCGGCGTGGCGAGCACCCACGCGCGCCAACGCGAGCATTCGCGCAAGCAGGTACAGGAGCGGGGGGTACACCAGCGGCGTCGAGGTGTAGATACGCCCGTGGTTGAAGTACGCCAGCGACACCGAGAACGACAGCAACACGAGCAGATCCAGGTGCAGCAGTCGTAGCGGTTTGCGCCAATCCAGGAACGGCAGGAAGAACAGCACGCACAGCGGGATCCAGATGTAGAGCGCGTTTACGTGCCTCCCAAACGCCCCCGGATACCCGCGCGCCATCGACCACGCGATTTGAAAACCTGTCCACTGTTCCAGGACTTTGCCGTTGTGGTCGGCGATGATCACTTGGCCGATCTCCTGCCCCTTCTTGGAGAAGTAGCTCACCTGCCAACGGCCCGGTCCCTTCAAATAGGCGCCCCCGTAGGAGCCCCGGTAACGAGCGCGCACGGCCCGCATCTTCGGTAGCCCGTCGGCGATCTGAAGCACGCGGTTCGCGGAGAGCTGCCGCCCGACAGGCGGCGTGTCCGATGCTTCCACCGGCACCGGTGCTTCGGGGTTCGGGGCGGTCGTCGTCGCACCCTTCTTCGTGGGCGCCGACAACGATGACCCAGTGCTCTTCACCTGCGCATGTGCGGTGCCAACCGAGTAGAAGACCAGCAGGCACGCGAGGAGTGCGACAGTTCGAACCATCGTGCGAGGGTACAGCCGCCCCGTCGCCTGAGTCACAACTAGCGGAGAGGGCCCCTTGACGTGGCTGGCCGACCGTGCTCAGCCGGGCACGAGGCCGAAATGACCCGATACGAGCGCCGCCGCGTCGCGAATGGCCCACTGTTGCGGCAAGTACGAGGGCTCGCACCCACACACAATCATCGCCCCCAACGAGTCTTCGGCGCGCAACGACCCGTGCGAGCCACCGCCGACGTGTGCCTGACCGCCAAGGTCCACGAACTCGCTCCCAGCGGCAGCCGACAGCAACACGTCACCCGAGGTCCTACAGGTGAGCGCCGACCACACCCGGTCGAGCGCGTCTGGGTAGTCGAGCGCTTCAAAGCGCCCATCCCTCACCTGCCCACCGAGTACCGCGAGATCGCCTTCGAGGCTCCAGGCACGACCCCGAAAATCCTCAACATCCCCACCGGCGCAAAAGCGCAGCTCGCCGCCGTCGGGGCCCGCCACCACCGCCTCCTGTTCCCCGCCGTGCACGCCGGAGCGCATCCACATCGCAAGCTCCACTCCCTCAGCCTCAAGCGCCCATCGGGCCACCTCTGGTGAGACTCGGTCGCGCTGATCCCGCTCAAGCACGTACACCATCGCCGCGCGCTGGGAGGGACAGACCGCGATAGTCGGTCGGCGCCCGCCGTTGCGGGCCCGCGCCCGCGCGCTTGGCGCCAGCACTCCATAGCTTGCGAGGTGCTCTTGCAGGGAGACGGTCGCGCTCACCGGCGCCTGCGAGTGGTCAGCCATCACGATCACCGCGTGCTCCTCAAGGAAGCGCTCCACCCCGCCGCCGGCGTCCATCACGCGGGCAAGTTGAATGTCGGCGAGCGCTATCGACCTGACCTGCCCGTCCGGGCCCACGCGGTGTGAGTGCCAATCGTTGTCGGGCAACGACAGCAACATGAAGTCGAAAAGATCGTGCTCCACCAGGTAGGCCCCCACGCATCCCGAGTGGCGGTCGCGCACGCCAGGCATCCCGAGATTCGAGCGACACCCCGTCTGCCGGCTCGCGAAGATGTCCGCGTAGAACAACTCCTTCGGGCCCAACACGGGGTGGCGCATCAAGGTTGAGGCGATCCGCGTCAAAGTGGTGTCGCGTTGGGGCTCGTGGCGGTGCCTGCCGCGATACATCAGGTAGGTGGTGCCCGCCGTGCGCACCCCCGCGTCGTCGAGCCTCTCGAACACGGTGGGCGTCTCCTTCGCGAGGTGCGCCCCGTTCATGTTGTACACGGTGTCGGTGAGCTGCCTCCCCAACCCCACCCGCTGGGAGGCGCGGAAGCTCGACCCATACTCCACATACCGCTCCTCCCCCCGGTGATACCAACACATCCCCGGGATCTCGTGGCGGTCCTGCCACACCCCCGTCACGATCGACGCCGCGCACACAGGGGTCACAGAGGGAAACGCCGCCACGCAATCTGGCACGTACAGGCCTCGCTCCATCAATGCCTTGAGCGTGGGCGCTTCGCCCTCTGCCACCGCCCGCTCCAACATCGCGGGCGACATCGCGTCGATCACGCAGAGGACGAGCTTTTGCACTAACGCCGCAAGATCCGAAGGCCCGCGTACTTCTCGTCTGAGCGTCCCCGCATCCGCCACACGAACCACGCAAGCGCCGCCACCACCACGTACCCGAGCGGGTGGAGCAACGCCACGACCGCCGCCACGAGCAGCGAGGCGGCGTCGAGGTACACGGTGAGGGCTTCGCGGGCGCCGCGGTCGGGTAGGCGCTTGCGGGCGCGAGCAACGACCGGGCCGGACGCCCGTTGGGCGAGGCCCGCGGCGAGAAACCCCCCGAGGATCCCCGGCCACGCCGCGTCGTTGTGCGCCGCGAGCGTCCCCGCGAACAGCAACGCCCCCGCCCCCAAGCTCAAGCCCGCAAGCGAAGCCGCGAGCGGACTGGGACGCTCAGAACGCTCCCCCGGGTCCACCGTGGGGTTGAGACCAAGCACCATCTGCAGCGCGTACGCCACCACCAACGCCACCACCACCACGAGCAGCCACCAATCTTCTTCCAGGAAGGTGTACGCCCCGGTGCTGAAGCTCACGCCCAACACTGAGCTCGACGCGAGCGCGCCCGCGAGCAACAGCGGCAGAAACGGGCGCAACCCGCACGCGGCAGCCAGCCCGACGCCAAGTCCGATGTAAAAGAAGAGCCCGTTCATGCTCAGGAGACCCTAAACCCCCACGGCCACATCCGCCTCGGCGACGGGCAGTCGCCGTTGCACGACGTGTAACCGTTTGAAGGGTGCGCTACCTTGGGAGCGGCCATGACGATAGACGACCCCTCCGGCGGCGGGGAGCGCTCACGCTCAACGGCCCACGAACTCAAGCGCTACGAGGGATCGTTCGCCGCCCGCACGCGCGGGATGCGTAGCTCGGCGATGCGCGACATGATGTCGCTCACCGAACGCCCCGAGGTGATCTCGCTCGCGGGGGGCCTCCCTGAAACCAAGACGTTTCCCCCCGAGCTCTACGCGAAGCTGATGTCGAAGGTGGCGGTCGAGTCGACCGCGAGGGCGCTCCAGTACGGGCCCACCGAGGGGATGGCGTGCACGGTGGAGTGCATCGTGGAGGTGATGGCCGCGGAACGCACGTCGGTTGACCCTGACGAGGTGATCGTCACCACCGGCGGGCAACAGGTAATCGACCTCATGTGCAAGGCCTTCATCGACCCGGGCGACACAATCGTGGCGGAGGCCCCCACATACCCCGGGGCGGTCCCCACCTTCGACGCCTACCAGGCGAACGTGGTGCAGATCGAGGTCGACTCCGACGGGATGCCGATCGATGAGCTGGAGGCCACGCTCGACCGCCTCGACTCGGAAGGGCGCACTCCGAAGTTCATCTACACGATCCCCAACTTCCAGAACCCGGGCGGGGTGACCATGTCGCTGCCCCGCCGCCACCGACTCGTGGAGGTGGCGCGAGAGCGGGAGATCCTGGTGCTTGAGGACAACCCCTACGGGTTGCTCCGCTACGAGGGTGACCCACTCCCCACGCTCCACTCGCTGGATGCGATCGCCGCCAAACGGGGAGGCGCGTCTGACTTTGTGGTGTACCTCGGCACGTTCTCGAAGATCCTCTCCCCGGGGGTCCGTCTCGGCTGGGCAGTGGCGCCGCGACCGGTGATGGAGAAGCTAAACCTCTGTAAGCAGGGCGCCGACCTGTGCTCCTCCCCGGTGACCCAGCTGTTTGTGGCCGCCTACTTCGAGGAGCGCTCCGGGAACACCCCTCGTTGGATAACGCACCTGGAATCACAGAACGAGCTCTACCGGCGGCGACGCGACGCGATGTTGGAGGCGCTCGGCGAGCACTTCGGCACCGCCGCCTCCTGGACCAAGCCGCAGGGGGGGTTGTTTATCTGGGCGACCCTCCCCGACTACATCGACACCACCGACCTGCTCGCCCGCGCACTGGAGAGTGAGGGCGTAGCGTTCGTGCCCGGACGGTCCGCTTACCTCGATGGTCGCGGTGCTTCCTCGATGCGTTTGAATTTCGCGGGTGTCCCCGAGGACGACATCCGTGAGGGGATCCGTCGCATCGGCAAGGTGGTACGCGAGCAGGTTGGCCTGTTCGGCACCCTCACCGGCGCCGAGCCGATACCGCCGGTTGCGCCGGCGAAAGAGGTGGACCCGCAGATGGCCGAGGTGGTAGAACTACCGCGCCGCGAGCGGCCCGAAGGTGAGCGGCGCAGTCGTTAGGTTTGGGCGATGTTCGTTTGGGCGATGTTCGCTCCTCGGAGCGTGCGCAGTATGTGTTCGTTTTTCAGCGATTCACGCTAGTGAATACATAATGTAGTCACTATGGTAGTAGGTAGAGAAAGAGGATATATACCTCCGCTCAAGCCTCTACGAGTCGCCCGCCGCGAAGTCCTCGGGGGTGACCTCGTCGAGGAACTCCTTGAAGCGCTCCACAACGTCCTCGGATTCCTCGACGTTGTGCTCAAACTCGATCGCCGACTCCGCGATGACCTCCTCCGCGGCAAAAATGGGGGCGCCCGCTCGCACGGCAAGCGCGATCGCATCGGAGGGACGGGAGTCGATTTCCATCTCACGACCGTTCACGGAGAGGGTGATGGAGGCGAAGAAGGTGTTCTCGCGCAGCTCGGTAACCGCCACCTGGGTGCACTTCACCTCAAGCTCCCCCAACATCTCGCACAACAGGTCGTGGGTCATGGGCCTGGGGGTGCTCGCGCCCTGGAGCTTCATCAGGATCGACGCGGCCTCGGGGTGACCGATCCAGATGGGGAGAAACTTGTTGCCGTCGACAGTCTTCAGCAGCACTATCGGCTGCTTGCCGACCATGTCGAAGCTCACGCCGTAGATAACCATCTCCTGCACGACATTCCTCCAAAGGGGAGATCCAGAGTATAGGTGCCATCGAGCGCCTACTCCCAGTGCGGGAGCGGGAGTGACGGTCGCCTCAGGCGCGCATCCGAAAGCTCCAGAGCTTGTTGCCGAGGAAGTTCAACGGTGTAGATGCAAGCACCGCAAGCGCCTGTGCGGGCACCTTGGCGACGTCCCCCACCTCCACGAGCAGCGTGAGCAGCACGAGCCCGAAGGCAAACGCCACGAGGCTCACCACGAAGAAGCGGATCGCCTGGAAGTGGATTTGGCCATCGGAGGCGTCGAACGTCCAGTGGCGGTTGAGCACAAAGTTATTGAGTACCGCGACAAGCCACGCCAACACCGCCGCGAGCTGATAGGGGGTGGAGAAGACATGCACGAACAGGGCGTAAACGCCGAGGTTCACAACGAACCCGGTGGCGCCCACGAGCCCGAACCGGATCAACTGGAGCCAGTTCGCGGGGCGGCGCATCCCGTGGAGCAGCCGCATGTGGGGCCGTTGTTCTCCCGCTACGGGCACGTTCGCGGGGCGCACGTCCACGGCGGTGTCCTGGGCGGGCATCCGACCAGGGTATCTAAGGAGGCGGTTGACCGGCGTGGTACGGGGCGCACGGCGCTAGCCTGTTGAGGAGTGAGCGTTGGGTCCGATAGCGCCGTTCAGGGGAGCGCCCCAAAGGGGTTGCCCGTCTCGCGCAACGTGCTCATCGCCGCACTGGCGGTGGCGGTGGTCGTGGGGATCGCCGCGGTGGTACTGATCGGAGGAGCACATTCCACGACAGTGGCCGCCACGAAGGCGAGCGCCAAGACCCACTCCGCTACGTCTCCGAGCACTGCCCCTGCGAGTGGAGGGGTAAGCGCGAAGCACCTGAGCACAAGCACAGCTACCCACCCGACCGGGAGCGCCACGGCGACGAAGAGCGTGGCGGGAGACAAAGGGGTGGCGGTGGCGGAGGTGAGGGATCCCGAAGAAGCCAAGAGCTTCCCGCTGCCGGCCTCCACACAGCACCCCTCGGCCTCGACTCCGAGCGTGGCGGGCGAAGCGGCGATCGCCAGGGGGGCGGCATCGGATGCGCAAATTCGTAAGGAGCTCGGTGAAGAGGAACATGCGAAGGCCCAGGAAAGGGCGGCGCAGCACAGGGTGTTGACGCCCGTGGCGGGGGGCTTCTCGGTGGGTGGGGACGGCACGATCCCCATCCCCCAAAACGTGCCTGAAGCGGTGCAGCGGGTGATCGCGGGAGGGAACGCGATCGCCGACTTCCCCTACATCTGGGGGGGAGGACACGGGTCGTTCGTCGCCAACGGGTATGACTGCTCGGGCTCGGTCAGCTACGCGCTTGCGGCGGGGGGCCTCTTGAACGCGCCGCTCGTGTCGGGGGATCTCGCCTCCTGGGGAGCGCCTGGGCCGGGGAAGTGGATCACGATCTACGCCAACGACGGCCACACCTTCATGGATGTTGACGGGATGTGGTTCGACACCGCCGGGCGCAGCGGGCCGTACGCGTCTCGCTGGTTGGTGTCGACGCCACCGCTCGCGGGCTACGCGGTCCGCCACCCACCAGGGTTCTAGACACCCCGCCCGCGGTTGCGAAAGTCGCGCAGCGGGAAATAAGCGGGCATGTTCATTGGGATGATGGATCGGGCGTGCCCGCGGTGAACGGCGGGCAGGAGCACCCTGTGAGGGCGGATGGTGGGTTGAAGCGCGAGGCGCTTGACCTCTTCGCGGGACTCCCGCGCCATTACGACCGCGTGGCGGCGACACTCAGCTTTGGTCAGGACCCACGTTGGCGACGGGCGATGGTGGGAGCTGTCGGAGCGCGCGCGGAGGATCGCGTGCTGGACGTGGCGACCGGGACGGGGATGGTGGCGCAGGAGCTCGTGCGACGCTACCGATGCACGGTGGTGGGGGTGGATCAGAGCGCGGAGATGCTCGGGGGTGCGCGGGCGAGGGTGGCCGCCGACCCTATGCTCTCCTCGCGGGTGTCGCTCGTGCAAGGAGAAGCCGAGCGGCTGCCGTTCGAGGACGAGGAGTTCGATCACCTTACGTTCACTTACCTGTTGCGGTACGTGGAGGACCCTGGGGCGACGATGCGGGAGTTGGCGCGCGTGGTGAAGCCCGGTGGGAGGGTGGCGTCACTTGAGTTCGCGGTGCCGGGCCGGGCGGTGTGGAGGTGGGCGTGGAGCTTTTACACGCATGTGGGGTTGCCCACGCTTGGGCGGGTGGTGTCGCGTGAGTGGGCGCACACTGGGCGCTTCCTCGCCGAGAGCATCCCCAGCTTCTACGAGCGGTACCCGATCGAGCGGGTGGTGGAGCTGTGGCGGGAGGCGGGCATCGAGGACGTAAAGGTCCGGTCGATGAGCTTGGGAGGGGGCGTGGTGATGTGGGGGACAAAGGCGGGGGATGAGGCGGGGGAGACCAGCCTGGTAGGTGCTTCGGCGGAGATGGCGGGCCCCGGTGGCGACCCAGTCGCGGCTTGAGCGGCCGGCGTTCTATGCGTTGCGGCCCGGGGGTTGGCGGGACGCACTCACACTGCTGCACCCGCCGTACACCGCGTGGCATTTGAGCTACGTGGCGATCGGGGCGACGGTGGCACCGCATTTCTACGGATACCGGCTTGTGTGGACGCTTGTGGCGTTTTTCCTCGGGGTGGGGGTGGCGGCACACGCGTTGGACGAGTTGCACGGCCGACCGCTTCGGACCCGGGTGTCAGATCGTTCGCTCGTGGGGTTGGCGGTGGTGTCGCTTGTGGGAGCCGCCGCGATCGGGGTGGTGGGAGCGGCGACGATCTCGTGGTGGTTGGCGGCGTTTGTGTGCGTGGGGGTGATCTTGACGGTCGCCTACAACCTGGAGCTCTTCGGGGGAAGGATGCACTCGGATTGGTGGTTCGCTTTCGCGTGGGGAGCGTTCCCGGCGCTCACCGCCTTCTGGGCGCAGGCGCAGGAAATACGCCTTGAGGGCGTGCTGGTGGCGGGCGCATGCTTCATGTTGAGCGCGGCGCAACGGCGTTTGAGTACCCCGGTGCGGGAGCTGCGACGGCGCACGGAGTGGGTAAGCGGCCAGCGGCGACTGAACGACGGGAGCGTGGTGGATGTGGATGCGGGGAGCATCGCCGCGCCGATGGAGAGCGCGTTGATGGCGTGCGCGGCGGGGTTGGTGTTGTTGGCGGCGGGGTTGGTGGCGGCGCGGTTGTAGCCGCGGTCTGCGGCGCCTCCTCCAAGCGCCTCCCCGATTAGGGGGAGGCTGTGTGCGGTACAACAGGCCCATGGCTCAAGGTCAAACCAACGGGGGTGGGCTCACCGTCGCGGTGACCGGCCCAACCGGCGAGATCGGGCAGGCGGTGGTGGCGGCGCTTGAGCGCTCGCGCGAGGTGGGGAGCGTGGTAGGGATGGCGCGGAGGCCTTTCGACCCAGGGGCTCACGGTTGGAAGAAGGTGACCTACCGACGCGGCGATGTGCTCGATCGCGGGGCGGTGGTGGATCTTGTGGAGGGCGCGGACGTGGTGGTGCACCTCGCGTTCATCATCATGGGCGGGGCGGAGGAGACGCGAGCGGTCAACCTCGATGGCTCGCGCAACGTGTTCGAGGCGGCGGTGGGGGCGGGTGTGAAGCGTCTTGTGTACGCGTCTTCTGTCGCGGCGTACGGGTTTCACGGTGACAACCCCCAGCCGCTCACCGAGGAGGTGGAGGCGAGGGGTAGCTCAGACCACTACTACTCGGCGCAGAAGGCGGAGGTGGAGGGACTCCTGAGCGAGGTGGTGGACGGAAGCGCAACCGAGGCGTATGTGTTCAGACCTTGCATCGTGGGCGGAAGGGACGCGCCGCTGTTGATCGACAGCCTCCCCTACACGCAGATCTCAGAGCGGTTGCCGGATGCGGTGAGAAAGCTGCTCGACGGGGTTCCGATCCTCAAGCCGGTGCTGCCGGACCCGGGTGTGGTGTTTCAACTCGTGCACCACGACGACGTCGCAAGCGCGATGCGTGCGGCGGTTGTGGGCAGGGGGGAGCCGGGTGTCTACAACCTGGCGGGTGCGGGTGAGCTAACTGTGTCCACGCTCGCGGAGGAGTTGGGGTGGTATTCGATCCCTGTGCCGGAGCTGACGGTGGGAGCGCTCGCCGAGATAGTGGGACACCTGGGTTTCCTACCCGCGCAGGCACAGTGGGTGAGCGCGTTTCGCGAGCCAGTAATCATGGACACGAGCAAGGCGCGACGTGAGCTGCGCTGGCGCCCGAAGTACGACGCGCTGGAGACGCTGCGCGAGACGATCACGGCTGCGCGTGAGGACCCGTTGATCCGCTAGATCACAGCACCGTCGGACTGCGGGCGACCGATCCCGGGTAACACGCTCTCGATGACCGAGATCGGCGACACCCTCTTCCACCGCGGCCAGGACGTCTGGGTGATGCAAAGCGACGGCTCCCAACGAGCCGCCGAGTACGTCGGCGAGGGCGAGATGTCCGCCTGGTTTGGCGGCACGCCTACGGTGATCGTTGTTTATCCGGATACGCGGACTGGGGAGGCTGTGGCTACAGATCGGGTTATTGCTCGGGAGGGGTGATTCGACTGCCAACCTAGTTCAGGTTGTCTGACAACCCGGCTCTGCGGCATTACCAGACGTTTCCGGCGGACTCGCCACCGTTACGGCGGCCGTCGATTCGTCCCCCTGAGAATGCAGCTAGAACCACCTCGGTAGAGGGCTCATAACGTGTCCGATCGGCGATCGCGATTAGCGAGTCCCTCGCCATCACCAAAGCACCGGCGGTTAGCGCGCCAGCCAGCGCGCCCCAAGTCAGATCAAAAATTCCATTTTGGGTGCTACGAGCATGGCCTGGCGTAAGCCCAAACAACGCGGCCATGATTCCAGCGGCTATAAAAAATACCCACCAACCGCGCAGCGATCGAAAATATGGATCGAGGCTAACAAGGCTGCGGCTCTCCAAAACGAGTGCGATCAGCAATGCCCCAAGGACCGTCGCCACGGAGTTGTAGTAAGTATCTAGCGAATGGGGAGGCTGTTTTCCGGCTTCGGCAAATATTGTGGGAGCAATTACATAGGCTGACCCACTGGCGAGGATGGGGAGGTAGGCAAGGAACCCGACAGCGTCCGAGCGCGGACCTACTAATGGAAGAATTAGGCTCCGCCCAATCAGAAAAGCGAAGACCAAGCCAGCGGGTGTCTGCAAGATCAGATTCAGTTCGCCGCGCAACGCCGCTATTGCACAGCCAATCGGAGTAACGACCAGTGCGAACTTGGCCGCCGCAACAGTCCTGGAACCAACGTCCACTCCAAAAGGGCGCCTCATAGAAAATTGCCACCTCGACTGTATTTCAAGGAAAGCACTTTACCCACCTCGACAAAGCGTCATGATCGGTAGATCTGGGGCGCAGCCGAGACCGCACGGCAGGAAATGACCCGTATCACAAGACGGCGTCGCCCTGGACTTCTGTCCAACGGCTAATATCGACTGATCCCTCTGTACGCCTCGGCGGCAGGGATGCGAGGCCGCCTCGGGCGGCCTTTGCGACTTAAGGGCTCGCGGCCTCGTAGTTCGGTTGAGCGTCAGGCCGCGATACTGGGTGCAAGAACCTTGATCTGCGCCTTGGTAGGCCCGAGGTTCAGCGCGGCGTAGATCACGGCCGGGTCCAGGTCAGCACCTCCGGGCCATGCAATGGTGCCCATCTCGTCGTCTACCGTGACCTGCTCAAACACCCGCGGATCGCGGAGTGGAGCGAAGGCTTCCGTGTCCAGAAGCGGAGTGATGTCCACGTCGCGGACCTCTCCGTCAGAGAACATCACGCGGACGACATGCTCCGGTCGCGGTGTCGCCGCGATCATCTCGGGGGCGATTCCTGGCTCCATCACGATCAATCGTAGCGCCCGATCGGGTGCTGGTCCAGTTGCGCACGGGGCCAATCGGCTCGCAACGCGTTGCGATGACGACGGCACCATCTCGTTACCTGACTGGCCTGCGCCGCAGGAAGAACGCCATCGATCAACTCCCCCGTCTCGATGGAGAAACGGGCTTCCGCAAAGCCTCTGGTTCTTGGGCGTCCCATCCGTGCGTGGACATGTGGAGGGGGATGGTCGCCGAAGTAGAGCATCACCACCACTCCGCTGAAGCTGGCAAGTCTTGGCATACGACGCACACTACGCTGCGGGTCGGTTGACAAATCGCCAAGTCAACCGGGTCGCAGTGGGCGATCCTGGATTCGAACCAGGGACCTCTTCCTTATCAGAGAAGCGCTCTAACCAACTGAGCTAATCGCCCGCGAGCGCCGATTCTAGCGGCCGTGGGCGGGCGGCGCAGGCCGTCAGGCGGTGGCGGTGGCGCTCAATCGTTGTGCCAGCTCCACCGCTTCCTCCGGGCTCGCAAACGACAGCTCGGCCCGGTAGCCGTCCTTCTCGACCTTCACGCGCACCTCGGCTCCCAGCGCCTCTTCGAGCGTGGTGGCTATGGCCACGGCGGCCTCCTCCTGATCGGGGTGCACGATGCGGCGGCCGCCCCGCGGCCGCTTCTCCTCCTTCACGTCCCCCCGACTGTTCGCCTCCCGCGCCTTCGCTTCAACAGTGCGTACCGTCCAACCCTCTCGCGCCGCATCCCGTCCTAGCCGGCGCCTTGCCGCATGGTCCTCGGCCAACAACAGCCCCCTACCGTGGCCCTCGCTGAGACCGCCCTGCTCAAGCAGCTCGATCGTCTCGTCGGGGAGGTCCAGCAACCGCAGCAGGTTCGACACCGCCACCCTGCTCCGTCCCACACGCCTCCCCACCTCCTCGCGGGTCAACCCCAGCTCCTCCACCAACGCCGCGCACGCACGCGCCTCCTCCACCGGGTTGAGGTCCTCCCGCGCCATGTTCTCGATCAACGCCAATTCCAGTGTCGCCGCGTCGTCGCGCGCGCGCACGAGTGCCGGAATCTCGGTCAGCCCGGCGATCTGGGCCGCCCGCCAACGTCGCTCGCCGGCCACGAGCTCATATGTGCCCCCCGGCTTTGGCCTCACGAGCACCGGCTGCAGCACTCCACGCTCTCCCAGCGACCCCGCAAGCGCGTTCAACGCCTCCTCATCGAAGTTCCTGCGCGGCTGGTTGGGGTTGGCGACGATCAGCTCTACAGGCAGCTCCCGCAGCTCATCGGCGGTTCCCGACTCGCCCGAGACGCTCAAGATCGCCTCAAGCCCCCTCCCCATCCCTCGCTTTGGCGGTGTCATACGCGTACCCTCCATCCAGCCGTCGAGACATGTCTATGCAGCAGGCCGCTGAGCGGCCCGTGGACGCTGCGTGGCAAGGACGCACCGACCGCAGCGTGCACACGCACGTAAGGGAGGGAGGACGCCGCCACGCGGCGAGCCACGGGCCGCTCAGCCACGGGCCGCCACCTCCTTTGCGAGCTCGAAATACGCCTCCGCTCCGGCGCTGTGGGGGTCGTGGTGGGTTACGGGCAACCCGTAACTCGGCGCCTCACCCACGCGCACGTTGCGGGGGATCACGGTGTCGAACACCAACCCCGCGAAATGCTCTCTCACCTCTCGCTCCACATCACGCCCCAACCGTGTCCGGTTGTCGTGCATGGTGAGCAACATCCCCGCCACCGTCAAGCGTGGGTTCAGCTCGCGTTGCACCAACGCCAGCGTCTCCAACAGTCCCGCCAACCCCTCCAATGCGTAGTACTCGGTTTGCACCGGCACGATCACCCTGTCCGCCGCCACCAACGCACTCACCGTCAACGGCCCCAGCGAGGGCGGGCAGTCGAGCACGATGTACTCATACTCCCCCCGTATCGGCTCGATCGCCTCGCGTAGCTTCTGCTCGAACCCGTCGATCCGCGGCAGCTCGATGTTCGCCCCCGCGAGCTCAGGGCTCGCCGGTAGAAGGCTGAGATTCTCGATAGAGCTCTCCACGACCGCCTCCGCCGGTGCGCTTTCACCCGCAAGTACCTCGTAGAGACCGGGCTGTTGAGAGCGCGGCAAACCAAGCCCCACCGTCGCGTTTGCCTGAGGGTCTACGTCGATCAACAGTGTGCTGTACCCCGCCTCCGCGATGCATGCAGCGACGTTCACGGCCGTGGTCGTCTTGCCCACGCCGCCCTTCTGGTTTGCCACCGCGTAAACCTTCCCCATCGTCGCCCGCACGCTAGCGCCGATCGCCCGTGAGGGTCGCACGGCCTCGCCTCCTCGCTCTCTCACGTGCTCTTGGGCCGCCCCGCGAGCGGCTTCTTGCGGGCCATACCCACCCGCCGGGGAAAGCGGTCAGGGGTCTCCCGTGTCTTCACCCACACATGTAGGTGATGGTCTCGTGCCGCCTCATACGGGTCCACGCGCCGCAACGACTCTCGCTCAAGACCCAACATCGCACCGGCCTCTACCGCGGCCAACTCCTCCTCGGGATCGCGTTGCCCGCGCCAATCCACGAGCGCGCCCCCGAGCCGCAGCAGCGGCGCCGCATACTCAAGCACGATTGGCTGCGGCGCCACCGCCCGCGCCAACACCACGTCGTGCGCCCCGATCCCCTCAGGCCACTCCTCCACCCTGGCGCACACAGCCTCGGCATTCTCGATCCCTGCCGCCACCTCCACCCGCTCAACGAAGGCGCACTTTCGCGCTTGGCTCTCTACGAGCCTCACGCGGCTGTTGGGCAATGCCACCGCGAGAGGCAGCCCGGGGAACCCCGCGCCGGCGCCGATATCGGCGATCTCGCCTGCTGCGCGCACGGCCTCAAGCTCCAGCGCCACCAAGGAGTCAGCCAAATGCACATCCACCGCTTGCGCCGGCTCGCGCACGCTCGTCGGCGCAAGCTCGTCGAGCGCCAATGCACTCAGGATCTGGGCAAGCTGATAAAGCTGGGCGTCGGAGAGTCCGTACCGTTCGCCAAAGCCTCCCACCGACGACCGTATGTCAACGCTTACATCCAAAAGCGTTTCACGTGAAATCTTTGCGAGAGATCATTAGTCGCGCCCCAGGACCAATACAACATCCGCCTCCGGCCTGTTTCACGTGAAACAGGGGCAGCGGCTCAATCCTCGCTCGGCTCCACAACCAGATACCGCTCTGGTTCCTCGCCCTCGCTGTGGGTCTCCACATCGCCTCGCTCGCGCAGGTATTCGTGGACGATGCGTCGCTCCGAGGCGGGCATCGGGTCGAGCTCTACCGCTTCGCCTGAGCGCAGCGCGTCCTCGGCCGCGTCCAGCGCGATCGTCCGTAGGGACTCCGCGCGACGCTCGCGGTAACCGTCTGCGTCTACAACTACCCGGGAGTCCGGCGAGCCGCCGCGGAACACGATTCGCTGCGCAAGATGCTGTACGGCGTCGATCGTCTGGCCCCTACGACCGATAAAGAGCCCCACGTCCTCGCCTTCCACGCTGCCGGTGAGGACGCCGTCCGACTCCTCCACCACGACCTCCACGTCGAGGCCGAGGCTGTCCACGATCTCCTCCAACAGATCGCGTAGCACCACCGACGGATCCTCCCGCTCCTCCTCCAACTCCTCGGTCTCGCTCATCGCCGGCGACCTGAGCGCTTCTTCTTCTTGCGCGGAGGCGGCGGTGGCGTGCTTCCGCCTCCCGCCCCCGCAAGCGCCGGAGCCCCCTTGACGGCCGCCCCCTCGGACGGCTTCCCATTTGAGGACGGCTTGCTCCCCTCCGACGCAGTCGCCTTGCCCGGCGAAACGGTAGGCGGTGGGCCGATGCTACGTCGCACGAAGTACCCCTGCCCGATCGTCCACAGGTTGGTGGTGACCCAGTAGAGAAGAAGACCCGCCGGGTAGCGGTAGAGGATGATCACGAAGAAGAGCGGCAGCAACATCATCAGCCGCCGCTGGTTGGGGTCCGCCGAGGCGGACATGATCATCGTCGATGCGAGTTGGGACCCCACGTAGAGCACCAACAGGATCACCAACGCAACGCCCGTCGCCTTGTTGGTGATGTCTGGGATGAATAGGAACTTGCCCGAGCCGGGCGCCACTTGCTGGCAACTTGTCTTTTCGATGTACTTCGTGGGCAGCCCCGCCACGCCTGACACCGTGAGGTGGTGGATCGAGTTGTAGTGGCTCACTAGCGCTTCGCCGCAGATGTGCTTCTTGAGGTCCGTTCTCAACATGTAGAACAGCGAGATGAACACCGGTAGTTGGAGCAGGAGCGGCAGGCAGGAGGCAAACGGGTTGACTTTGTGCTCCCGGTAGAAGTTCATGATCTCCTGCTGCTGGCGCTGCTTGTCGTCCTTGTACTTCTCCTGCAACGCCTTCAACTCCGGCGCGAGACGCTGTAGTTCCTGCATGGAGCGGAACTGCTTAAGCGTCAGCGGCACCAGCACCGCGCGGATCAACACCGTCAACCCGATGATCGCCAGCCCCCAGCTTCCGCCCACGATGTTGTCGTGGATGAACACCAGGATCGATTCGAACACCGTGATCAGCGGTGAGAACGCTTCCTGGATGACGTTTGCGAGGATCAACATTTGAGAGCAGATGCGGTGCTATCGCGCGTGGTGATGGCCACCCTTGAACAATCCCTGAGCCTCCACGGGGTCAAACCCGCCGTGGGTCCACGGATTGCACCTGAGCAAGCGCCACACCGCAAGAACGAGGCCCCGAAGTATGCCGTACTCGCCCACTGCCTGTACCGCGTAGCGCGAGCAGGTGGGCTCGTACTTGCAACGCCGTGGCAACGCAGGAGATATCAGTCGTTGGTAGGCAACAACGGGAGCGAGCGCCACGGCGCGGAGCGCGCGTGGGATGAACGCAAGCGTGGCCGATCCGCGCATCGCGGTCGCCCTCATGGTGACTCCTCGGGGTCTGGCTGTCCAGCTCGCAGGCCCGCGCGGCCAAGTAGGTCGCACAGGGCCTCATCGATCCCCACCAAACCCTCGCGCTCGGCCAGTTCGCGGGCCTCGGGGCGAGCGACCACCACAACATCGTGGCCCGCGCTGACCCCCTCCTCGACACCCTCGAACGCTTCTCGCAACAAGCGCTTTACGTGGTTTCGCTCCACGGCGCCTCCCACCTTGCGCGACACCGACAGCCCGAGCCTTGGGCGCTCCACGGCTTCGTTGGGGAACGAGTACAACACTAGGTGGCGGTTGGAGACGGAGCGGCCCTGTCTGTAGACACGCTCGAACTCCGCACTACGCGAGAGGCGTCGACCGCGGCGGCTCGTTCGCGACATCATCGCGCCCGCAACACTAAACCGACAGGCGCTTGCGTCCCTTGTCGCGCCTACGCTTGAGCGTCAGCCTTCCCGCGCGTGTGCGCATGCGGGCGCGGAACCCGTGAGCGCGGGCACGCTTGCGTTTCTTTGGCTGGTAAGTGCGCTTCATGATCTCTGTTCTCCAGCCGCGCTCGTAGTCCTGCCGAAACAGCAAGCGGTAGAGCCGGTCGCGGCAGACCGGCTTCAGCCGAGCGGTGAAGTATAGGGATCGCGCCTCCCTCCCTCCTCCACCCACGCGAGGCGCCGGGCGCCGCCTCATGGAATTTCTCGCCATTTGCGACGATGCGCCAACCCGCGAGAGCGCGAGCCCGTAGGCTCGGATATATTCGGTTGACCGGGTCCTCCGAGGGCCCCAAACGAATGATTACGCCCGCTTTCTCCCGCAAGGAGCAGGTCCACGCTGCCGTGAGCACAGAGCTAGAGCACATCTGGTCCCAAGTGAAGAGCGAGCTCTCGGCGACGATCGACGAGCCCGTCTACCGCATTTGGCTCGACCCACTCAGAGCCATAGACCTCACCACAGACAGCCTCACCGTCGAGGCCCCCGCCAAGACCTGCGGTTGGGTGAGAGAGCGCTTCGGGCGGGTGATACAGGCATCCGCGGCCGCCGTGCTGGGCCCAGACATCACGCTCGACATCATCGCGGCGGGAGACTCCAAGCGGCCACGGAAGGCCCCTAGTGGAGCGTCACACACAGCCCCATCCACAGACCATCCACAAGCAGACATCGCTTGTGGAAACCCCAAGCTCACCTTCGACCAGTTCGTGATCGGCGACTCAAATCGTCTCGCTCACGCCGCCGCCCTCACGGTCAGCGAGCTGCCCGCACAGGCATATAACCCTCTCTTCATTTGCGGCCCCCCTGGCGTTGGCAAGACCCACCTGTTGCGCTCAATCGAGACGTTTATGGCCACATACAACCCTGGTCTACACGTGCGCAGCACAACAGGGGAGTCATTTACGAACGAATTCATCAAGGCGCTCGGGGTGGGGCGACTGGAGGACTTCAAGTCAAGCTTTCGCCACGTGGACGTCCTCCTGATCGACGACGTCCAGTTCCTCGAGCGCAAGACAAAGACCGAGGAGGAGTTCTTCCACACCTTCAACGTGCTCTACGACGCCGGGAGCCAGATCGTGCTCACCTCCGACCGGCCCCCACGGGACCTCCAGGCACTCGAAGACAGGCTACGGGAGCGTTTTCAGTCGGGCCTCGTCGCTGACGTCCGCCCACCCGACTTCCCCACCCGACTAGCGATCCTGCGCAAGCGTGCCCAACACGACGGCATTGAACCCACCGACCCGCTGGCGCTGGAGACCATCGCCAAGCGCATCGACAAGGATGTACGAGCGCTCGAGGGAGCCCTCATACGTGTCGTGGCCTACAGCTCGCTAACCGGGCGCCCCCTCAACTCCGAGCTCGCCGGCGACGTACTCGACACCCTCTACCCCAAGCCCACCGCGCTCAAAAGCTCTGTCAGCGATATCAAGGCAGCCGCTTGTGAGCGCTTCGGTATCTCAAGCGACGAGCTCGTCTCGCGTTCGCGCACCCCCCACGTAGCTTGGGCACGACAGGTCGCCATGTACCTCTCGCGCGAGCTCACACAAGAGTCCCTCCCAGCAATAGGCCGTGAGTTCGGAGGCCGTGATCACACCACCATCCTCCACGCTTGGCGACGCATAGGGCAACGTATCTCCACCGACGAAGATCGACGGTCTGCCGTGGAAGAGCTCCGCACGCAACTATCCACCTCAACTGATGACCGATCGGCTTGAGACACTTCTGCGGCTCTCCCCACAGCCTCATCACAGGCTAAAGCTCCGTATCGTCACAAGACACACGGAACCCACATCCACACAGCCACTACTAAAGCTATAGATCCTTAGGTGTATACGTGAAGCTCTCTCTTTCTACCGGTGAGTTGCTAGCTCAACTGCAAACCGCCACTCGTGTCGCTTCCTCGCGTGCCTCCGTGCAAGCGCTATCTGGCGTAATGATCTCTGCCGAGGGGGATCAAGCCGTACTGCTGGCCACCGACATGGAGGTTGGCCTACGAGTTCCGCTCACCGCCGAGGTATTGCAACCCGGCTCCGCGGTTCTCCCGGCTCGACTGGTGCTGGAAGTGGTGCGCTCGCTGCCAGGCGACACCGTCACCTTGGAGTTGCGCTCCCAAGAGCAGGACGTCGAGGTGATCTCAGGCTCCGCCAAGTTCCACCTCCGTACTTTGCGATCCGAGGACTTTCCAACGCTTCCCTCCCCCGCCCCCGATACGCGAATGACGCTCCCCACACAAGCATTCGTCGACACGGCGCTACAAGTGGCGCGCTCCGCCTCCAAGGACGAGACACGCCCCGTTCTCACGGGAGTTCTCATCTCCGCCGGTGGGCAAGAGCTCACGATGGTGGCGACCGACTCCTACCGCCTGAGTGTCAAGCACGCAGCGCTTGAGTCGCCGCTCGATGGCGCAATCGAGGCCAACGTACCCGCGCGAGCCCTCCAAGAGCTTGCGCGTATCGCGCAGTCGGTCGAGGAGTCGGAGTTGGCGGTGAGCCTCGGCCAGAACCAGGTTGTGTTCGAGATCGGGGATATTGTGCTCTCGTCGAGATTGATCGACGGACAGTTCCCCAACTACCGCCAACTTCTCCCCGAGACGGTCGAGCACGAATTGAGGCTCTCCAGCAATGAGATCGCGGATGTTGTGCGACGCATCAGCCTGCTTGCGCAGAAGAACGCCCCGCTGCGACTCAGCTTCGCCGAGGGGGAGCTCACAGTCTCGGCCCAGACGCCGGATGTCGGTGAGGCGAGTGAGGCGTTGCCGGTACCGTTCTCGGGGGAGCCGCTGGATATCGGCTTCAACCCCGAGTTCCTACGCGATGGCCTTGAAAGCGTGGAATCGGACGAGCTCGTCTTGAAGCTCATAAGCCCACTGCGCCCAGGTCTCGTCGAGTCTCCCGACGGCGGTGAGTTCGTCTACCTCATCATGCCGATCCGGCTCAACAACTGAGGTTTGCGGGGGCGTGGGGTGCGGGTCACGAGCGTGCATCTGCGCGACTTCCGCACCTACACGCGCGCCGAGGCGCACCTCGGCGAGGGACTGACAATCGTCCACGGCGCTAACGGCGTCGGCAAGTCAAACTTGCTGGAGGGGCTCTACTTCGGCTGCACCGGCCACTCCCAGCGCACACGCAACGAGCGCGAGCTCGTCCGCTTCGGGGCCCCCGCGGCCCGGGTGACGGTGGAGCTCTCAAGCGAAGGCCGCCGCCACGAGCTGACCGTCGGGTTTCAGCCCGGCACCCCGAAGCACATGACGGTCGACGGCGCTCCAGTGGAGCGCCTCACAGACGTCGAGGAGCGGCCGCTGGTGAGCGTCTTCTCGCCAGACCGCTTGGACTTGCTCAAGGGTCCACCTACGCTGCGCCGCTCACACCTCGATCAGCTCGTAGCTGCTCTATGGCCCCCCCGAGTGGCGACACGGCGTGACTACTCCCGGGCGCTCGCCCAACGCAACGCCTTGATCGCGAGCATCCGTGCCTCCAGTGCGTCTCGCTCCACCCTCCCCAGCTGGGACCAGGAGCTTGCGCGCCACGCGCTCGCGCTACGCGACGACCGCGCCGAGCTGACATCGATGCTCGCGCAACCATTCGCCGAAAGAGCCACGAAGCTCGGTTTGACCGGCGAGCCCCAGCTGGAGTATCGTCCGCGCTCGAAGGCTGGAGACGTGGAGGAGTTCGTGGCGGAGCTCGAGGGGCGCTTGCCCTCCGATCTGGAACGCGGGTTCTCCACCCACGGTCCCCACCGCGACGAGCTCGCGATCCTCCGCGATGGCCGCGAGCTACGCTCCTACGGCTCTCAAGGAGAGCAGCGCCTGGCGCTACTTGCGCTTCTATTGGCCGAGCGGGCAGTCCTCGCGCAAGAAAGGGATCATGTACCGCTGATGCTGCTCGACGACGTCATGAGCGAGCTCGACGCGACACGCCGAGAGCTACTCGCACAAGAGCTTTCCGGCGCGGGACAGAGCGTGGTGGCCACGACAGATCTCGCACACGTCCCCGGCGCTGCCGGGGTTAATGTCACGCGACTGCGAGTGTCTCCCGGTGCAATCCTGCAAGAGGCGCTTGCGGCGTGAGCCGTCCAGCCCCCCGTCCGCTGTCGTTCGCAATCGAGGGCCTCACATCCGCCCTTGCGCCCGCCACGACGCTTGCACGAGTGCAGCAGGTTTGGGAGCAGGCGGTTGGCTCGGTAATAGCCGCTGCCGGTCTGCCAACAGCCGAGCGTGATGGGGTGCTCACGGTCACTTGCAGCGACGCGGTCTGGTCGGCGGAGCTCGATCTGATGGGCCCAGATCTTGTGGAGCGGCTGAACGGGGAGCTCGGCGCCGACACGATTCACAAGCTTCGCTGCCGCAGTGGCTAAAGACTCTAGGAGGTTACTTGTCATCGTTGGGAACTTATAACGCGGACAATTTCGCCTTGCGCTTGCAGTGTCCGGGAGGACAGGGCAGCTACCTCCTCGAAGCCCTATTAGATGCGTCTCGTGACGCTGAGCGAGGCGGCGGAATCTTTGCGTTTGCCACAGCTGATGGCATAGGCGCGTTGCTTCATAGCGACACGTTCGAATCCCTCCTGCGGATAGGAAGGTTCAATCTCGTTGTAGGTGTCGACGCGGTCACCGACACTCGCGCCCTCGACGAACTCACCGCTTGCGCTCGTGATTATGAGAACCTGGTTGCCCGTGTACTCGTGCACGGGCAAAGCGTGCTGTTTCACCCGAAGATAAGTTGGTTTGTCAGGGCGGACAGGTTGACGCTTGTGGTGGGGTCCGGGAACTTGACGATACGGGGCTTGCGCGAAAATTGGGAGGCTTTTGTCGTCGTCGCGTTTGAAGGTGACTCTGCGGTTCGAGTCGAGACGGATCTCTCTGAGTGGCTTACGACACACGCAGCGTCACTACGGCCACCAGAGGATGCGATCGCGCGTGAGCGAGCCGCACGTAATACTGGCAGGGAGAGCGATCTCAAGCACCCAAAACGGGTGTCTAAGGGTGATGTATTGCCAAATGACGTGAGTGTGTTGGTGGCTGAGGCGCCAAAGAGTGGTAGCCGGCCGAGCCAAGTCAATTTTGACAAGGACAGCTACGAAAAATTCTTCGGGGCGCAGGAAGGAAGCGAAGGTCCGGTGGCCCTCAGATGTGTAACGGCGGGTGGCACCGTAGGCGAGGCAGAGATACGGCCCGTAATGATACGCAAAAGCCGCAATTTCTCCTTTGAGCTGAGTGGCTTTCGCGGAAGCGAGCGATCGGGGGATTTACCCGATATCGGCGTCTATGTTCGACTCCCGCAACGCACCTTCTTGTATCAACGCGTCATGGTCGGGGACGCCGGTTACCCCGAGTTGGATTCATTTCTGAGGGCTCGCTGGAGTGGCAGCGAGCGTTTCATGCGGCGAGCTGTAGCTGACGTGGCCGATATCCGAGCTGCATGGCCCGGATCTCCCTTGTGGACGGCGGAGATACCGTCGTCGTGACTATGGTCGGCAAACGATCAAGAGCTCGGCGTCGTAGGCGACCTCAAAATTGAGGCGGGCGGCGTTTAGCTTGCTGTGCGCCAATCTCCCAGCCGAGATCACTTCAGTGTCGGAATACCAGTCGCTCGCGAGGTTTGTGATTTCTTTGATCGTCATCAACCGCGGCCGCGAGGCACTTCCGCTTCCGTGAGGGGAGTAGGAGAGAACCATAGGCACCCCCAAGTCGCGGGCGCCACTGAAGAGTGAGGCGAAGGCGTGGGGCGCGCTGGATTTGATGCAGAAGGGTGATTGGTGGCGCCGGTCCCGATAGAGGCCCCGGCTTATCAATGTCTCGTTTGCTAGTCGCATACGAGAGAGCCCTGGCTCGTCGCCCAAGGCGATGGTCTCGAGCACGTGGTAATAGCGACTGTAGTGATCTCTCGTATAAGGAGGGTCCGCATAGACGACTGAGATGGGTGCGGGGGGTTCCGCGAGCGAGCGCTCGAAGTCGCCACGAACAGCCACACTGTCGTACTCGGGCGCTGGGAGTGCGGCATAACGGTCGATCCACTTCATGAAAAGGTCCGCAACAGATAGCTTCCGACGGCGTACCATCGCACGCAACGATGCGACCTTAGGCCGTCCGTCGCTCCCTCGCGCGCGGAGTGGTTGCGCGAACTGGTTTCCGACGCTCGAAACAATGTCGCTTGCGGTACTCATAACGGCGGCCAGCCCGACGTCGCGTAGCGGCTGAGGCAAAGCGCGGACCGCGGTGGCGAGTCCGTCCAGCGTGAGGGCTTGCTCGTAGGAGAAGTAGACGCCGCCGTAGTAGCGCGTGAGGACGGTCTCAGAGCCGTCTGGTATTTCCTTGGCGGCGGGTGTGAGGAATCGAGCGAGTTGACGGTCCCTCGGAGACCGCTCGATTTGAGACCGCAGAAGCGACCCGTCTTCGATTATCGAGCAGAGGCTGTCCGGTTTGCCGCCACCGGCACGCGCAGCGCTCCTGTGTTCATGATCGATAAGCGCCGCGAGCGCGTTCCCGCACACCGAGTCGCGGTGTTTGGCGGCAATGTCGATGATCTCACGGTCTCCTCCGGGCGGAATAGCCTCCCCCGCCAAGAGCGCACTCGCGAGGACGCGACCGTACTCCTGGATGTCCGCTGCGACTACAGGCCGGTGTCTTGAGAGGTGGGCCGCCACCACGCCAGTCCCGGAGAAGAGGTCGAGCACTCTGCCTCTCGCGGGATCGACAGCGTTGAGGGTGCTCTCCACGAGCTCCAGGACCCGGAGCTTACAGCCTAGATAATGCACGGGGCGAAATACCCTGTGCGGGGCCGTATAGGTGGCTTGGGGCGGCTCTGTCATCTGGTGTCCGTACTCTCCGCAAGCGTGACCTCAAGTCGCAAAACTCCGGTTCCCCCCCGCCCTGGGCTTGAGTCGGTCGCCTACCTCTCCTACGGCGAGGATGGCTCGGACAATCACCTGGTTGAAGGGGACAACGTCGCTGTGCTCGCGGCCTTCGGAGACGAGCTTAGGGGCCAGGCCAGATGCATCTACATCGATCCTCCCTACAACACCGCTGAGCGCTGGACCCATTTCGACGATCGCATGGATCACGGCGACTGGTTGGCCGGTATCGAGGGATGCATAAGGTCGCTGTGGCCTTGTCTTGCGGACAACGGCAGCCTTTGGATCTCTATCGACGACGGAGGGATGCACTACCTCAAGGTGCTCGTCGACGAGATAGTCGGTCGAAGATCGTTCGTCACGACCGTAGTCTGGGAGCACCGGACGACGCGGGAGAACCGCAGGGCTTTCTCCAACAACCACGAGTACGTGTTGGTCTACGCAAAGGATCCAGCGTGTTTTAGGGCGACTCGCAACAGAATGGCCGCCACGCCTGATGTGTTGGCCAGGTACAAGAACCCCGACGACGATCCCCGTGGCCCTTGGCAATCGGTGTCGGCGAATGTTCAGGCGGGTCACGCGACCGCGTCTCAGTTCTACGAACTGGTTGCACCGAACGGCCGGCGCCATGCCCCACCCAATGGTCGCTGCTGGGTCTATACACGTAAGCGGATGGAGGCGCTGATCGCCAACGGGGAGGTCTGGTTCGGCCGTGACGGCAATGGTGTCCCTCGCCTAAAGAGGTTCCTCTCTACGGCCCAGGTCGGCGTCACCCCTGAGACGCTCTGGCCCGCCGCTGCGGCGGGCACCACTATGAGCGCTAAGCGCCACCTGCTGTCGATGTTTCCCGATGTCGCGGTCTTCGATACCCCAAAGCCGGAGGAGCTCGTCTCTTTGATAGTCGCAATCGCGTCGGATCCAGGCGACTTGGTCCTGGATGCTTATCTTGGATCGGGCACGACCGCAGCGGTCGCCCACAAGATGGGGCGTCGCTGGTTTGGGATAGAGAGCGGGCCTCAAGCCGGGACGCACTGCGCGGAGCGAATGCGCCAAGTCATAAGGGGGGAGCAGGGTGGGATTTCGGCGGCGGTCGGCTGGACCGGCGGCGGCGGGTTCACGTATCTCCGGGAGGCCTGGCCGCAGCCCCTAGCGGCATGATTGCCCGCGCCAGGCAGAGCTGGTGCGGTGCGCTCCTGCCAGACCGGGATATTTGTGCCGGATTTGGCTTGTTTGCAGGCATTTCGACCGCTTCTCGGGGGCGGTTCCGGGGGGTCGTTGTGCTATCGTTGGACAAACAAACCCCACGCCCCGGACCGAGGTTTAGAACGCCCGGGTTTCGGGGCGTTTTCGCGTCATCGGAGGATCATTGGCGACCGACACTTCAAGTTCGCATAGCAAGGCTGCGGCAAAAGGCGCCGCTGACACCTCGATGGGGGGGGACGCTAGCTACGACGCTCAAGACATCACGGTGCTGGAGGGCTTGGAGGCCGTCCGCAAGCGCCCCGGCATGTACATCGGCTCCACCGGGGTTATGGGTCTGCACCACCTTGTGTATGAGGTTGTGGACAACTCCGTGGACGAGGCGCTCGCCGGCTTCTGCACCGAAGTGTCGGTGACAATCCACCCCGACAACTCGATTACCGTCGTAGACAACGGTCGCGGTATTCCCGTCGCGATGCACGAGAAGGAGGGTCGCCCCGCCGTGGAGGTGGTGCTTACGGTGCTCCACTCAGGCGGCAAGTTCGGCGATGGGGGTGGCTATAAGGTCTCAGGTGGGCTACACGGTGTCGGCGTGTCGGTCGTCAACGCCCTCTCAGAACGCCTACGCGTTCAGATAAACCGCGATGGATACATCTTCTCGCAGGAGTACTCCCGCGGCGCCCCCCAACAGGAACTCCAACGTGGCGAGAAGCTCGCCGACGGCGCTCCCACGGGCACGACCGTCACCTTCTTGCCGGACGCCGACATCTTCGAGACGCTCGACTTCGACTTCCACACGCTCGAGGAGCGCCTACGCGAGACCGCTTTCCTCACGCGCGGCTTGAAGATCTCGATCACAGACGAGCGTGGCGAGGGCCACTCCGCCCAGTTCCAGTATGAGGGCGGCATCGAGGATTTCGTGTCCTACCTCAACGAGAACAAGGACACCGTGCACCGCAAGGTCGTGTTCTTCTCCGGCGAGAGCGAGGAGGGCGCAGTCGAGGTGGCGATGCAGTGGAACTCCTCCTACCAGGACTCGATCCACTCTTTTGCCAACAACATCAATACGCGCGAGGGGGGCTCCCACATGTCGGGCTTCCGCTCCGCGCTCACCCGCACCCTAAATAAGTACGCCCGCGACCACGGACTGCTCAAGGAGAAAGAGGACAACCTCTCCGGCGAGGACGTGCGCGAGGGTCTCACCGCGGTGATCTCGGTCAAGCTGCGCGACCCGCAGTTTGAGGGTCAAACGAAGACCAAGCTCGGCAATCCCGGGATGGCGGGCTTTGTCGAGTCGATCGTCAACTCGGGCTTGGCGGAGTTCCTTGAGGAGAATCCAAGCGAGGCACGCGCGGTCATCATGAAGGCGGTCCAAGCGCAACGCGCGCGTGACGCCGCGCGTAAGGCACGCGATCTCACCCGTCGTAAGTCTGCGCTTGAGAACTCAACGCTCCCCGGCAAGCTCGCGGACTGCTCGGTCAAGGACCCCAGCCTCGCCGAGCTGTTTGTAGTCGAGGGCGACTCCGCCGGCGGCTCGGCCAAGCAAGGCCGCGACCGTAACACCCAGGCCGTGCTCCCCCTGAGAGGGAAGATCCTCAACGTCGAGAAGAGCCGCATCGACAAGGTGCTCCAGAACACTGAGGTGCAGGCGCTCATCACAGCGATCGGCACCGGTGTGCGCGACGAGTTCAACATCGAGAACGCCCGCTATCACAAGGTGATCCTGATGACCGACGCCGATGTCGACGGCGCCCACATCCGCACGCTTGTGTTGACGCTTCTGTTCCGCGAGATGCAGGACCTGATCGAAGCTGGCTACGTGTACATCGCCAAGCCTCCGCTCTACAAGATCAAGCAGGGCAGCCGTGAGCGCTACATCGAGAAGGAGCACGAGCTTGAGGACACGCTGTTGGCCGACAAGTGGGAGAAGCTCTCCGTGTTCGACCGCCACGGCACCCAGTTCAAGCTAACCGACACGCGCTGGCAGAAGTTCGTGCGTTTGCTCAAGCAATACGAGGGCTGGTCCTCCTCCCTGCGTGCCGTGCACGGTCACGAGATGGTGCAGTTCCTAGAGGAGTCCTCGCTACTCGGTGACCAGGTAACGACTGCCGAGGACGCGATCGAGCTGCTCTCTCGCGCGGGCCTCGAAGGAGAGACCCACGCCACCGAGCTCGTCTCCCAGGACGTAGAGGAACTAAGGGTGAAGGCGACCGAGACCCGCACCGGCTTTGCGCGCACCCACCAAATCAAGCGTTCCCTGTTCGACTCCCAGGAGTACCGCCAGCTTGCCTCCGTACACCGACAGATGATCGAGCTCGCCGGCACGCCCGCGTTCGAGGTGCGACTCGGTGACGCGCGCGAGAGCGCTCCCTCCTTCGAGGCATTGCGCTCGGCCGTGATGACCGTGGCCCAGAAGGGCGTCAAGCTGCAGCGCTTCAAGGGGCTCGGGGAGATGAACGCCGAGCAGCTGGCGGAAACGACGATGGATCCCGCCAGTCGCACGCTCGCACAGGTGACGCTTGAGGACGCCGCCGCCGCGGATCGCACCTTCTCGATGCTGATGGGCGATCAAGTCGAGCCGCGACGCCTCTTCATCGAAGACAACGCCCGCGCCGTCGTCAACCTAGACATCTGAGGGGGGTGATCCAGCATGGCTACGCCTGACACTCTGAGTGGAGGAAACATCGAGCCGCGCGCGCTCGAGGACGAGATGCGCACCGCATATCTCGACTATGCGATGTCGGTCATCGTCGGGCGTGCGCTGCCGGATGTGCGTGACGGGTTGAAGCCGGTCCACCGGCGCGTGCTCTACGCAATGAACGAGCTCGGCCTTGGGCCGACTCGCTCCTACGCCAAGTGCGCGAAGATCGTTGGGGAGGTGATGGGCAACTATCACCCTCACGGCGACTCCGCGATCTACGACACGCTCGTACGTATGGCGCAGGACTTCTCGATGCGCTACGAACTCGTCGACGGTCAAGGCAACTTCGGCTCGGTCGACGACGACCCCGCCGCCGCCATGCGCTACACCGAGGCACGCCTCGCGCGGATCGCCACCGAGATGTTGCGCGACCTCGACATGGACACGGTGGACTTCGCGCCCAACTACGACGGCTCCCGTCGGGAACCGCTCGTGTTGCCGGCGCGCTTCCCCAACCTCCTCGTCAACGGCTCCTCGGGGATCGCGGTGGGGATGGCGACAAACATCCCGCCACACAACCTGCGCGAGGTGATCGACGCGACGATCGCCTACATCGAAGACCCCGAGATCGACGTGGACGGCTTGATGGCGCACGTGAAGGGCCCCGACTTCCCAACCGGCGGAGTGATCCTCGGACGCGCCGGCATCCGCGACGCCTATGAGACCGGTCGCGGTCGCGTGCGCGTGCAGGCCCGCGCGCACATCGAGCCGCTCAAGCAGGGCAAGGAGGCGATCGTCGTCACCGAGCTGCCTTTCATGGTGAAGAAGGGCGGCGAGGGCGGATTGATCCAGAAGATCGCCGATCTCGTGCACGACAAGAAGATCCCCGAGATCTCAGACCTGCGCGACGAGTCCGACAAGCGCGGTATGCGGCTCGTGATCGAGCTCAAGCGCGACGCGATCCCCAAGGTGGTGCTCAACAAGCTCTACAAGCACACCTCGATGCAGACCACCTTCGGCGTGAACATGGTGGCGCTCGTGGACAACGTCCCGCGCACGCTCAACCTGCGGGCGGTGATCCACAACTATGTGGCCCACCAGCGCGAGGTGATCGTCCGGCGCACCAAGCACGAGCTGGCGGAGAAGGAGGCTCGCGCCCACATTCTCGAGGGGCTGCTGATTGCGCTCGACAACCTCGACGCGATCATCGACCTGATCCGCGCCTCGCGCGATCGTGAAGCCGCCCGCGAACAACTCGTTGAGCGCTTCGAGCTGAGCGCGATCCAGGCGACCGCGATCCTCGACCTGCGCCTATCGCAACTCACGGCGCTTGAGGCCGATGCGATCAAGCAGGAGCACGCCGACGTCACCGAGCGGATCGCCGAGCTGCGCGCGATCCTCGGGGACGAGAGCCGCGTGCTCTCTGTCATCAAGGAGGAGCTCAGCGAGATCTCAGAGCGCTTCGGCGACGAGCGGCGCACCGAGCTCACTCACTCTGAGGACGAGATCGACATCGAGGACCTGATCGCCGACCAGCAAATGGTGATCACCATCACCAACACCGGCTACGTCAAGTCGCTGCCGCTTGCCACCTATCGCCAGCAACAGCGTGGAGGACGCGGGATCACCGGTATGGACATGAAGGACGGGGATTTCATCGAGCACCTCTTCATCTGCTCGACCCACGACTACCTGCTGTTCTTCACCAACCGCGGCAAGGTGTACCGCTCCAAGGTGTACGAGCTACCCGAGGCCTCCCGCACAGCCAAGGGCCGCGCGCTCGTGAACGTGCTCCCATTGCGTGAGGGTGAGCGAGTGCAGGCGGTGCTCTCCACCCGTGACTTCACAGAGACGAAGTACCTCGTGTTCGCCACACGCAAAGGCACCATCAAGAAGACCGAGTTCCTCGCCTACAACACCCCCATCAAGGCCGACGGGATCATCGCGATCAACATTCGCGACGACGACGAGCTGTTGGCGGTGCGCGCGGTGGAAGAGGGCGACGAGGTGATCATGGTCTCTCGCGCTGGCCTCACCGTGCGCTTCGCGGAGTCTGACGCCCGCTCGATGGGGCGCGACACGACCGGCGTGCGTGGGATGGACGTGGGGGAGAAGGGCGAAGTCATCGCCATGGATGTCGCCCGCGACGACATGGACCTGCTCGTGGTCACCGAGAACGGCTACGGCAAGCGCACACAGATCAGCCAGTACCGCAAGACCAACCGCGGCGCCAAGGGCGTCAAGACGATCGGCCTCACCGAGCAGAAGGGTGCGCTCGCGGGAGCGCTTGTCGTGCGCGAGCACCACGAGCTTGTGTTCATCAGCGTGGGGGGCATGGTGCAGCGGACAGCCGCTGGCGGTATCTCCCAGCAAGGCCGCTCGGCGACCGGCGTGCGGGTTATGAACCTGAAGGATGATGATGTCGTTAGCGCCGTTGCTCTGGTTGTGGACAGTGGCGAGGACGATGATTCGCAAGGTGTACAGGAGGGGTTGGAGCTCGATGACGCCGTATCGGAGGAGCCCGTCGCAGCTCCGGCAGAGGAGCGCGAGCAGCTCGAATAGCCCTTCCGAAGACAACCTCCCCACAGCGTCGTCTGCGTCCGCTACATTGCTAGGACCAGAGAAAGGAGGTGGTCCTACGTTGACTGACAGTACTTGCGGGACTCTGGAGGTGGCCGGCCGTTAGGCCGATTCACTCGGCTGGACCCGCCTAGCGGAATCCAACCCGGGCCACCACTGCGACGGTCATGGTCGGACTTGTCCCTCCGACTCGTAGTGCCAAAGCCGCGCCTATGTGCGCGTGTTTGGCGGCGCGAAGCCGACGCGGTCGTGTCCAGCGCAGTTTGTAAGCGGAGGACGCCTGGTCGAGGCGTCCTCCGTCTTTAAGGCTCAGGCGGCGGCGGGGAGGTACTGCCGCCAGGCCGCCGGAATGGTGGGGGAGGCGACGTGGATGAAGATCTCCGCGCGCGGGGTGCGGGGCTTGTGGCGGGGGTGCATGCCGGCTTGGCGCGGGAGCATGTCGCCCTTGCGGCGGTTGCAGGGTGCGCAGGAAGCCACGATGTTGTCCCAGCTCGACGTGCCCCCCTTGGAGCGGGGGATGACGTGGTCGACGGTAAGAGACGAGCGGGAGCCGCAGTACTGGCAGGTCCAACCGTCGCGGGCGAACACCGCGCGGCGGGTGATCTTGCGGCGGTGAGTGTCGCGGGGGACGTGCACGTAGGAGACGAGCCGTATGACCACAGGTCGAGCGAGCGTGGAGGTCTCGGAGTGGAGCTCCCACAGCCCACGCTCGATCAGCTCAGCCTTCTCCTTCAAAAGCAGTACCACCGCTCGTCTCACCGAGCAGACATTGATGGGCTCGAAGGTCGCGTTGAGGACGAGCACCCGGCCACCCATCGTCGTAGTTGACGATGAGCTCGGTCCGTGCCGCTGGTGCTCTAAGGGCGGCACGGACCCCACTGGGTCTGTGGGTGCCGTGCTTTCCATCTCCGCGCCGCAGTGTAGCGGTCCCCTCGGTTTCAAGCAGTCGGATAGGACCCGAAAACGCGTACCCGCTCACACATCCCGCGCAATCCCGCGAGAGCGTCCGACACGGGAACATCCTCCAAGGAGCCCTGGAGGTCGAGGAAGAACATGTAGTGCCCCAACCGCTCACGCATCGGTCGCGACTCGATCTTGGTGAGGTTTATCTCCCGCTTCCCGAACTCGTCCAGGCAGCGCACCAACCAGCCGGCGCGGTCAGCGCCAGCGCCCCAGAACACGAGCGACGTCTTGCGCCCGGCGCCCGCGGGCGCCCGCAAAGGAGGGCCTCCCAGAGCGGAGTCCTCGCGCGCGAGCCACACGAAGCGGGTCTCGTTGTCCTCGCGATCCTGGATCCCCTCGGCGATTACCGCGCATTTGTAGAGATCCGCCGCCAGCCGCGTGCCGATCGCCGCCCATCCGTCCTTTCTCTCCTCGGCGACGAGTCGCACGGCCTCGGCGGTAGAGCTGGCGGCCACGATACGAGCACGGGGTACACGCTCGTGCAAGAACCGCGTGCACTGACCCGGCACATGCGGGTGGGAGACAACCGTCTCAACGGCCTCCAGTTCAAGCGGTGTGGGGGAGATCAGGTAGTGGCGCACCGGGAGCACCACCTCTCCCACGATCGCCACGTCCGGGGCCTCGCCGGCGAGGGTGTCGAGCGTGACCGTCACCGATCCCTCGATCGAGTTCTCGATCGGCGCGAGCGCCCACTCCACGGTGTTGTCCTGCACCGCCATCACCGCATCGCGGATGGTGTCGATCGGGACAGGCTTCACGGCTGCGGGGTCGACGCTGCCGAGTAGGGCCTCCTCGCTGAACGTGCCTTCCGGCCCGAGAAACCCCGCGCTGGGGAGTAAATCGGAGGGGGACACCATCAAGCGGGGAGCTCGCCGCTGGTCGCCGCAGGTGCGACGGTGGGCGTCCGCGGGGAGGGGCGATCTGAACTGAGCGCGATGCTCACTGCCTCCGCCTCCTCCGGGGAGAGCTCAAGCTCCGAGCGGCCGTCGGTGACCTGCTTTGCGTACACCCGCGCTTGATCGCGGTGGTGGATGCAGGACAGCACCACCCCCGAGCGGCGCTCGTCGAGCAGGGCGATCGACACCGACTGCTGCCCGGAGAGCTCGTTGTAAGCGTCGTACCGCACGAGCGCCCGGTGGGAGATGGCGCCGGTGAGCTCCCCCTCGACATGATCGAGGCGGGCATCGAGGCGGGTGGCGACATCCCCAACGTACTCCTGCAACGCTTCGAAAGCCTCCTGTAGCGACGCGCTGTGTGCGACGAGATCGCGCTGAGAGCCCTCGCCCAGTACCACCTTCTGCGCGCCACGCAAGCGGCGCAACGAGCGCATCAGCGCAAAGCAGGCGATCAATGCAAGTACCGCAACCGCCAAGGCGGCAAGCGCGACAATCCCTTGCGTGTCGGTGAGGGAGGTGGCGACCATCGACACAAGTTAGCCGCTGGAGAAGAATGGGTCTCCGGCGCGGAGCGCTATTTCCCGAAGATCACGAGGTAGGTGCCCTTGTTGTTTTCGGTGTCACCCTCACCAGGGACCGGCTCGATGTTGACGCTCACGCGCGAGGCGGCACCCAGCGCGACGCCGGTCACGGGGATGTCCACGTTGGAGGTGCTCCCCGGTTCGGTCTTGTCGATCAAATGCGACGCGGTGAGTGTCTTGCCTTCGCTAGTGACGGCGATGTCCACCTTTACACTCGTCTGGGGGTTGGAACCCGCGTTTTCGACCATCACGGTGAAAGTGGGGTTGGCGCCGCCGCTGACGTGGTTGAGGGTGGGGGAGGGCGCAAGCGTGTTGGTGCCCACGCTAACCCCCTTGAGCGCGTGCCCATGAGTACCAGGAGTTACCGCGCCCGTGCCCGCAGTGGTCTGGCCTGAGAGCTTTGCCTGCACGGTGGCGGTTTGCAGCCAGCCGAGGTTGGGGAGGAAGTGGCTCGCGGATGTGGTTTCCCCGGTGACGCCGTTGGCGGCGAGCGTTTGCTGAATGAGCGGGACCACTCGTTGGGAATAGAGAACGTCCGAGGCGAGGAAGATCTCCATCGCCCCCGCGATCGAGGTTGTGGCCTGCTGCGCCTGGCCACCGAGCGCGGAGCGGACGAGGTTGGCGACCTTCGCGACCCCTTCCACACGCAAGTTCAGCGTCAACAGGAAGTTGCGCTGGGCGGCGGTCATCGGGCTTGGCACACTCAGCGCCTTGGCCTGTTTCGCCTGTTCTTCAGCTTGCATCCGTAGCTGATTGACCTGGGAGCTCACGTCGAGCGCTGACTTGCCGGCGGCGCCCGCGAGCGTCGCGAACAGCGGCCGCGCCACTTGCGCTTGGGATTCCTGGGCGATCTTGGAGACGGATGTGTTGTAGTCCTTCAGCGCCTGCTCTTTGCCTCGCTTGAGGCAGCCGTTCACAAGCAGAACGATCACGATCAGCACCACCACACCGACGCCCGCGGCGATGCGGCGACGAACCATCATCGCGTGGTGGTCGATCGACGACGGTCCTCCACCACCCCCGCCGGTGCGCTGTGGGCGGCGCGGTTGGGGTCGCGGTTGTTGCTGGGTGTGTGCCGGCCTCACTGTGGTCGGCTCCTCGTCCTCGTCGTCGAAGAACGACAAAAAAACGCTCCTTGCAGGGCTTGTGAAGCTCACCAGTATGACTCCACCGGCAGCTTCAGTGTTGCGCGCCGACCGGCTGCAACTTCTCAGCCAACGTCGGAGGGGGTGCTCACCCGGCAGGGAAACAGCCCACGCGCGGCGAACGCGGGGCCTGTGGAGTCCGCCAAAACGCTGGTCCAGACGCGCCCCCGCGGCGAATCGCTACTCGGGCGCTACCGACTGATCGAGCGCCTCGGGGCGGGCGGGTTTGGCACCGTGTGGCGCGCCCACGACGAGCAGCTTGACCGTGTGGTGGCGCTCAAGCGGATACCCCTCCCCTCGGTGGAGGACCGCGAACGGGCCACACGCGAGGCGCAGGCCAGCGCCCGTCTCTCCCACCCGGCGATCGTGGCGCTGTATGAGGCGGACTCCGACGAGGACGCCTTCTACCTGATCTCAGAGCTCGTCGAGGGGGACACGCTCGCGGAGTTGATCCAATCCGACGACCTCTGCGACGAGGACATCGCGGAGATCGGGTTGGTGTTGGTGCAAGCGTTGGAGCACGCCCACGCACGTGGGGTTATCCACCGCGACGTAAAGCCCCAGAACGTGCTCGTGCCCTCCTTGGATGACGACACCCCGTCTCGCGGCGGGGGGTCCGCTCCGGCGGCGAAGCTTGCCGACTTCGGCGGCGCACGGCTCGCAGGCGACGACGCGTTGACCCGTACAGGGGATGTGTTGGGCACGCTCGCCTACATGGCGCCGGAGCAGAGCGAAGGCCACGAGGCGGGACCCCCCGCTGATCTGTATTCGCTCGCGCTCGTCCTCTACGAGGCGTTTAGTGGCGTGAACCCGGTGAGGGGCCGCACCCCAGCCGCCACGGCGCGACGCATCGGCTCTCGCATCGACCCGCTGGAGCGTGGCCGCGGAGACCTACCGCGCGAGTTGACACGCGCGCTTGACGCCGCGCTTGACCCCAAGCCCGAGGAGAGGGGCTCGCTCGCCGACCTCCACGAGGCGCTCGATGAAACGCTGGAGCGAGGGTTCAGAAGGCGCCTCTTCACCCGCCGCCCCGGCCGTCCGCTGCTGGAACGTCCACCCGAGTGGAGTACTCCCGAGGAGCCCGCTCCACGCCGCCGCGAGCCGGAGCCCGAGGGGAGCGTCACTGAAGTAGCCCCTCTGCGCCCTCGCGAGCCGGGGTCGGACGCCGCGCCGGGGCGAGCTCGCCCCGCGCGTGTACCCGAGCTTGAAGCCACGCCCGTGGAGCCAGATGCGAGCCACACCCGCGCACGTAGCCGCATCGCCCTGCCACGACTTGTGTGGATCGGCGGTGTGCTCGCCGCCGCGGCTTGGCAGGCGACAGTCGGGCGGAGCGGGGTATCGCTGCTGCTGCTTGCCGCGGGCGCGCCGCTGCTTGTCCTCCCACCCCGCTCAGGTCCGGGTTGGCTTGCCGCCGCGCTCGCCCCGGTGTTGGGTCTCGCCGGCCTGGCGGGCGCCTTCCCTGCGCTTGCCGCCCAACGTACGGGTTGGCGTGCCCGCGCGGCTCTTGCCGCGCTCGGCTTCTGGTGGCTCACGCTCGCAGAGCCTTTGGTCAGGGCGCGGCTGTGGTTGGGCCCCCCAACCGGGATTCCCTCGCGTGGGATTTGGGAGGCCTCCTTCAGCAAGGCCTCCTCGGACGTCGTGGGGGGAGCGCTCACGCCAGAGCTACTCCTCGGCGCCGCCGTGTGGGCGCTTGCGGCCATGATCTTGCCTTGGATTGTGCGCGGCCGCAGCGCCGCGCTGGATGTTGCCGCCGCCGTGGGGTGGACGGTCGCGCTGCTAGCCGCCACACCGTTGATCGAGCGTACGCTGCTCTCGCACGCCTCCCAGCCGAGCCCCCGTGGGGCGCTCATCGGGGCGGTGTTGGGGTGTGCGCTTGCGGTTTGCGCGCGGGCTTTGCGCGGTCCTGTCTGAGGCTCAAGGGGCGCTGTACGCGCCTCGCCATCGCATGCGCCCCGTAAAGTGGGTGCTACCCGCCACGGCAAGAACATGGGTGTAGCCGCCACGGCGACGCCGGGGGCATTTTGATGAATCCGCTGAGGACACTGGAGAACATGATCGCCGGCCTCGTCGAGGGCACGTTTGGGCGCGTGTTTCGCGCCGAGGTGCGCCCGATGGAGCTTGCCCACAAGCTCGCCCGCGAGATGGACGAGAACACCACCGCTTCGGTCTCGCGGGTGTACGCCCCCAACGAGTACTCGGTGTGGCTCTCCCCACGCGACCGCGACCGCTACGAGGGCGTCGAGCACGAGGTGATCGACGAGCTGTGCGCCTACCTGCTTGAGCACGCCCGCGGCGAGAATCTCGCACTCGCCTCCCGCCCCCACATCGTCTTCCACACCGACGAGGCGCTGCATCTAGGCGAATTCGGGATCGAAGCCCGCATGACACGGCCGGAGGAGCCGCAGGAGCGCGCGCGCGAAACCGAGCGGCCCGCACCACGTACCCGCCCCAGCCGCGAACCGCCGGCGAGCGCCGCGCCCGAGGCCCCCGGTTCCGCTCCCCCTGCCGGGTTCGTGGACCTCCCCGGCGCGGAGCCGGATGCGGGCCACACGATGATCTTCTCCAACTCCGAGCGTGTCAGCGAGGCCGTGGCGGGCGCGGGCGGTCGCCGCCGCGCCAAGGCGCTGCTCGTGGTCGCAGGTCGACGTCTGCTCGTCCCTCCACGAGGGGCCACGATCGGGCGCAGCCGCGACTGTGACATCGTGCTCGATGATGCGGGGGTATCGCGCCGTCACGCCGAGCTACGTCCCGAGGCGGCCACGAGCTGGGCGATCGAAGACCTCGGCTCCACCAACGGTGTGCGCGTGAACGGCGTCACCGTAACCGGCGCCCACGAGTTGCGCACGGGCGACCGCATCGGGATGGGCTCCACCGAGATGACCTTTGAGGTCGCCCCATGAACAACCTTGAGCCCGTATCGGTGATGTTGAAGTTCGGCTTCCTCATCGTGCTCTACCTGTTCCTACTGTGGGTGTCCCGCAGCGCCCTACGCGACCTACGCGGCAGCGGGGCTGGGGTCTCGATGAACGGCCCACAAACCCCGCCGGCGGATGCCACCGGCCTTCACTCCGCCTCCACCCTTGGGCCCGCCGACCTGACCGGCCGTGCGCCACGGCTGGTTGTGGAGCGCGCCCCCGGACACGACCCGGGCATGATTTACGACCTCGGTGGTGATGTCCTGTTCGGTCGGGGTGACGCCGCGGAGATACGCCTGGAGGACCCCTTCGCCTCCTCTTCCCATGCGCGCGTATACGAACAGAGCAAGACTCTCGTGATCGAAGATCTGGGCTCGACCAACGGCACCTACCTCAACGAGGAGCTGCTCGACGGACCGCGCCCGCTACACCCCGGCGATCGCGTCCGCATCGGCGACTCCGAATTCACTTTCGAGGTTGACTGACTTGCTGCGAGTGGCCGAGCACTGGTCGGGTACCGACACCGGTCTGCAGCGGCGCGCCAACGAGGATTCGCTGTTGGTGCGCTCGC
The DNA here is from genome assembly GCA_963695305.1 of uncultured Solirubrobacterales bacterium. Classification (GTDB taxonomy): domain Bacteria; phylum Actinomycetota; class Thermoleophilia; order Solirubrobacterales; family Solirubrobacteraceae; genus Palsa-744. The sequence continues at coordinate 504,281 of OY968774.1, forward strand.
CCTTGTTCGTTGTCGCCGACGGCATGGGCGGCGCGCAGGCGGGCGAGGTCGCCTCGCGCGTTGCGGTCGACACCTTCAACGGCGGCCTCACCGATAGCTCCGACCCCGAGGGCAGCCTCGCCGCCCAGGTCACACAGGCCAACACTCACATCAACGAGCTCTCCCACCAACGCCCCGAGCACGCGGGCATGGGCACCACCATCACCGTGTTGTATGTAGGCGAGCAGGAAGTGTCGGTCGCCCACGTCGGCGACTCCCGTGCCTACTGCCTACGCGACGGCGAGCTCTTGCGGCTCACCGACGATCACTCGCTTGTGGACGAGCTCATCCGCCAGGGACGGCTCACCCCCGAGGAGGCGGAGGAACACCCCCAACGTTCGGTCATCACCCGCGCGCTCGGCCCCGAATCCACCGTCGAGGTAGACGTGCGCTCGATCCGCGGCCGCCCCGGCGACATATACCTACTGTGCTCCGACGGGCTCACCACGATGACGGGCGAGGATGTGCTGCTCCAAGAGCTCACCACCCACCCCCGCCTGCGCGACGCGGGCGAGGCGTTGATCGCGGCCGCCAACGCCGCCGGCGGCAAGGACAACATCACGGTCGTGCTCGCACGCTTGGAGGAGGTCTCCATCGACGCCACGCACGATGCGGACAACCACACCACAGGCACGCTCGCGGTAGCGCCGCCGGTCGTCTCAAAGCCCGAGGCACGTCCAGATCCTCCCAACCGTCGCCATCCACGGCCCGCCCAGCCTCCCGCCCAAACCACAGGTCGAATGCGGAAGAGGCTGCGCCGGCTGCGTGCCCCCCTCGTTGCGCTCATTGTCCTTGGGTTGCTTGGCGCGGGGGCCTGGCTCGCGCTTCAGTCGGTGTATTTCATCGGCACCAACCAACGCGGGCTCGTCACGATGTTCCGCGGCGTCCCCTACGAACTGCCGGCCGGGGTCAAGCTCTACAGCGTCGACTACGTCTCGGGGGTTGGCGCCTCCACGTTGCCCCCCACGCGTCGCCAAGCGCTGCTTGACCACTCGTTGCGCTCAGAAGGCTCCGCTGCCGATCTCATGCGCCAGCTGGAACTAGGCCAGCTAGGCGGAGGGTGATCTTCACTTGAACCGACCCATCGTCCGTCTCTACGGCTTCGTGGTACTCCTGTTCGCGCTGCTCATCGCCTTCACCTCGCGTTGGACCATCTTCGAAGCCTCCTCACTACGCGCCAACACGCTCAACAAGCGCGGGGTACTCCAACAACAGCGCATCAACCGCGGCGAGATCCTCGCCTCAGATGGCACCGTGCTCGCGCGTAGTGTCCGGGGCGCGGAAGGCACCTACACGCGCACCTACCCCACCGGCTCGGAGTTCACCCACGCCGTCGGCTACTCCTACATCACGCTTGGCCAAGCCGGAATCGAGAGCTACCGCTCCGCGGCGCTCAACGGGCAAGTCGGTACGAGCGTGCAAACCATCCTCGACCAGCTCCAGGGCAAAAAGCTCCAGGGCGATTCGGTACGCACCACCCTGCGCCCTGCGGGCCAACGAGCTGCGATCGCAGCGCTCGGCGAACACGAAGGCGCGGTGGTTGCGCTGCAACCGAAGACCGGCGCGGTCGAGGTGATGGCTTCAACCCCCGGGTATGACGCAAACGCGCTCCGTTCGGTAAGCGCCTATGAACGCCTCACCCACCAGGAAGGCTCCCCGCTCGTCAACCGCGCCACCCAGTTCGGCTACGCCCCCGGCTCCACATTCAAGGTGCTCACCGCCGTCGCGGCGATCGACTCTGGCCAGTTCACGCCGGAATCCGTCGTCGATGGGCGCAACGACGTCCCCATTTCGGGGGTCCCTTTGAAAAACGACAACAACGAGAGCCTCGGCCAGATCACGCTCACCGAAGGACTCGTCCACTCCGTCAACACCGTCTACGCCCAGGTCGCCGAGCAACTGGGCAAGCGCACGATGGCGCGCTACATGACCCGCTTCGGCTTCGACCACAAGCCGAAGCTCGACTACCCCTCCAACCAGATGTCCGCAAGCGGTGAGTACCGCAACAACAGGCTCCTCCCACCCACATCCACCTACGTGGACGTTGGCCGCATGGGGATCGGTCAGGACAAGCTCCAGGTCACCCCCCTCCAGATGGCCGAGGTCGCCTCCGCCGTGGCAAATGGTGGTGTGTTGATGACCCCCCACCTCGCCTCCTCCATCGTCGAACCCGATGGCCGCGTGGTGGAACGTATCTCCCCCAAACCCCAATCTGTCGTGATGAAGCCCTCCACCGCCGCCTCCGTCACGAAGATGATGGAAGCCGTTGTCAACGAAGGCACCGGCACCCCCGCCCAGATCCCCGGTGTCCAGGTCGCCGGCAAGACCGGCACCGCCGAGACGCTGGGTGTGTCTTCGATCAACAACGCCTGGTTCATCGCCTTCGCGCCCGCTCAGGATCCCACCGTGGCGGTCGCCGTCACGCTCAAGGGCGTCCCCGGCCAGGGCGCGGAGTTCGCCGCCCCCGTCGCCCGCCAAGTGATGGAAGCGCTGCTCCATGGCTGAGCGCAGGGACCATCTCGCGGGGGTCGCTGCTCCCTCCGCAGGCCCGGTCCGCAGGAACCGCGCCAACGCGGGCGAAAGGGGTCGGCATGGTTGAGGCCGGCACGATCGTCGACGATCGCTACCGCATCGTCGCCCGCCTCGGCTCGGGTGGGATGGCGGACGTGTACCTCGCCGAGGACAACCTCCTCGGCCGTCGCGTCGCGCTGAAGCTACTCCACCACCGTTTTGCCGAGGACCAAGAGTTCGTGGAGCGCTTTCGCCGCGAGGCCTCCTCCGCCGCCGGGCTCTCCCACCCCAACGTCGTCGCCGTGTTCGACCGCGGCGAGTGGAACGGCACCTACTACATAGCGATGGAGTATCTCCCCGGCCGCTCTCTGAAGGCGGTGGTGAGAGAACACGGCGCGCTTTCCCCCAACGACGCGATCGACATCGTCGTGCAGATCCTGCTCGCCACCCGTTTCGCCCACAAGCGGGGGATCATCCACCGCGACATCAAGCCCCATAACGTCATCCTCGACGAGGAGGGCAGGGCGAAGGTCACCGACTTCGGCATCGCCCGCGCGGGAGCCTCGGACATGACGATGACGGGCTCGATCATGGGCACCGCCCAGTATCTCTCCCCCGAGCAGGCTCAAGGACACGCCGTCAGCGAGACCTCCGACCTGTACGCGGTGGGGGTGGTGCTCTACGAGCTGCTCACCGGCAATGTCCCCTTCGAGGGCGACTCCGCTGTGAGCATCGCGCTGAAGCAGGTCTCGGTGGAGCCTGTCCCCCCAAGTCACATCAACCCCGAGGTAAGCCCCGCGCTAGAGGCTGTCGTGATGCGCTCGCTCGCCAAGGAGCCCACTGCCCGCTTCGCGAGCGCCGACGAGTTCATCGCCGCGCTCCAGCAAGCGCGTGTGGGGATCCTGCCTGCCCCCGCCCCACCGATGACCGGTTCCCTAACTACGGCGACCGCCCTCGTGGCGCCGCCGCTGCCCGCCCCCAACAACGGCGTTCCGAATGACGACGTCGCCGCGCGGCGACGCAAGCGAGCATGGTGGATCGCCGCCGGTGTGGCCGCGCTCGCGATCATCACGGCGATTCTGCTGTTGCTTCTGCTCCCCTCCAAAACCGGCCAGGTCACCGTGCCCGAAGTCACCGGCCAGACGCAAACGGCGGCGGTTGTGTCGCTGCGCGGCGCAGGCTTGCAACCTGTCGTCTCCACCGCCGCCAACGCCCATGTGGCGGTTGGGTTCGTGATCGGCACCACCCCTCCGCATGGCACGGTCGTGAAGAAGGGCTCTCACGTGACCGTGTTCGTCTCCTCCGGCCCCGGCATCCTCGCCCTGCCTGACGTTACCGGCAAGAAGTCCGCCGAAGCGGTGAAGATTTTGCGCGAAAAGGGCTTCCTCCCAGCCACTCGCAACCAGTCAAGCGACACGGTTGGGAAGGGGCTCGTGATCTCCACCAACCCACCCCCCGCCACCGAGGTGCAGGTCGGCGGCCCCGTCACGGTGTTCGTCTCCACCGGCCCCCGTGAAGTCACCGTGCCGGAAGTCGCGGGCGAATCGCAGGCAAACGCCACCGCCACGCTCTCCGCCGCCGGGCTGAAGGTGACTGTGGTCAAGCGCGAAGTCGCGGAACCCACTCCCGGCACTGTCATCTCCCAATCTCCTGTTTCGGGTACGCGGGCGAAGGCCGGCAGTCAGGTCACTATCGTCGTGGCGCAGGCGCCCGCGAAGACACCTGTCCCCTCCGTGATCGGTCAGAGCGAAGTGGAAGCCAACGCCACGCTCTCCGGCGCGGGCTTCACGGTGAAGACCGTCACCCGCGAAGTCACAGAAACCTCGAAGGTCGGGTTCGTCGTGCAGCAGAGCCCCGAAGCCGAACACCAACTCGCCAAGGGCGCCGTCGTCACGATCGCGGTCGGCAAGCTCTCCCAACAGACAACGTCCACCGCGACCACGCCCACCCCGACCCCTCCGGCCCCCGGAGGACCGGCGGCGGGGCCGTAGGTTGGAGTCGAGGCCGTACCAAAAGGTTCGTAAAATGCAGGAATATGTTATCCCGACTCTTGGGATTCGTCTAGTCAAGTGATTAGATCGCTTTCTATTCGGGGAGCGGCCGATCTATATGGCTCGGCCGCTGACGACCATTTCTGCCGGGAGGTCTTTCATGGTTGCGGCATGTCGCGATGGAGTCGTGCGTCTTTCGAGGCTGTCGCTGCCGTGGTTGCTTATCCGGGTGTCGGTCTTGACATTGTTTTTGTCGATGGCGTTGTTCTCGTTTACGCCGGACTCCGTGTTTGCGGCGTCTTACGGGGGTGCCGCGTGGGGGCCCAATCGAGGGGGTGAACTAGGGGTGGGTGTGCTGGAAGGTCCAGAAGAATGTACGGAAGGTAGGTTCTGCAGCACGATCGCCACTGAACTTAAGCTTACTGGCATAACCGAAGATATTGTCGCGGTCGCCGCTGGTAACAGGCACAGTCTCGCTCTGTTGAGAGACGGTACGGTTCTTGCCTGGGGGGATGAGAGCTCTGGCGATCTGGGTAATGGCAGCAAAGAAGGCTCTTTCGATGTGCCTAAAGAAGTCCCAGGGCTTAGCGAAGTGACGGCGATCGCCACTAACGGCCCATTCAGCCTGGCGCTGCTCAAAAATGGCACGGTAAAGGCGTGGGGTAACAATTCTGTCGGCGAGCTCGGTAGTGGGGAAGAAGAAAATTCCGAAAGCCTCGAACCGGTGACCGTGAGCGGTCTCAGTGAAGTAACTGCGATCGCGACCGGCCTCTATTTTGGTCTCGCGCTGCTCAAAAACGGTACCGTAAAGGCCTGGGGCGAGAATTATATGGGCGAGTTGGCGGCCGAAGAAGCCACAGAAGTCAGCTATGTACCGGTGAGTGTCCCCGGTCTTAGCGAAGTGGCTTCAATAGCCGCAGGCGCTGAATCCGCGTATGCCCTCATTAAAAACGGCACAGTGAAGGCGTGGGGCTACAACGAAGCCGGCGAGCTGGGCGACGGTACTCATACAGGTCCTGAAACCTGCTTTGGAACACCATGTAGCAGAAGTCCGGTTGCTGTTAGCAGTCTCGGCGAAGTGACCGCTATATCGGCATCATACGACGACGCGTTGGCACTCACCAAAAATGGTATCGTCAAGAGTTGGGGCGAAAACCAGGAAGGGGAGTTGGGCGATGGCACCGTAGAAGATAGCGATGTGCCAGTGTCCGTCAGCAAATTGTCAGGGGTGACTGCGGTCTCCGGGGGACTCTTTCAAAGCCTTGCCCTGCTGAGTAACGGCACAGTCGCGGCGTGGGGTGACAACGAATACGGCGAACTTGGGGTCGGTACGTACACGGGACCTGAAGAATGCGGCCCCAAACATTTCCCGTGTAGCACTACGCCACTCGGTGTGGCTGGCCTTGCGGGCGTCAGGGGCATTTCCGCTAATGGCATCAGCCTGTCGTTTGGGCTCAGTGCGCTGATCCCCCGGCCGTCCTTTGAAGAACTGTACGGGCCGGAAAACCCTGCCGAGAAAAAAATGCAGAAAGCTTGTGTCGGTAAACCCGTCAACTGCGCTACGGGGAACGAGAGTCTCACTCAAACTGATGTTGCGATAGGTGGCCGCGGTCTAGGGCTGCGGATGACGCGGACCTACAACGCTCAGGCGGCGGCCAGCGAAAGCGAACCAGGATCATTCGGTTATGGTTGGAGTGCGCCTTATAACGCTCACCTCGTCTTGAACACCCCCGCCAAACTTATTACCGTAGTGCAGTCCAACGGCAGCACGGCCACCTTCAAAGGCACGCCAGGTACCGTAGGCGGATTCGCGTGCCCGGCTTGGGTCGAAGCGGTCCTCGTATTCAATAGCGAAAAACGCTATGTCTACACACTGCCGACGCAAGAAGTGTTGGTTTTCAACGAAGAAGGTCGGCTGGCCAGCGAGAGCGATCGCAACGGGAATGTAACGTCGTTGTCGTATAACGAAGCGGGCCGCATCGAAACGGTCACGGATCCGGCGGCTCGCAAACTCACGTTCGCCTACAATGGCGGAGGCGAGGTGGAAAGCATCAAAGATCCGATGGGCCACACGGTGAAATATTCCTACGAAAGCAGCAACCTGATTAGCGTCACTTTGCCCGGCGAATCAAAACCGAACTGGCGGTTCAAATACGACGCCAAACACCGGCTGACGTCTATCACGGACGGCCGCGAAGGCAAAACCACCATCGAATACGACAGCGCGAATCGCGTCGCATCCGAGACGGACCCAGCCGAACGAACGCTGAAATTGGCTTACGGGCCGTTCGAAACGACGATAACCAACGAAGCCACTGGCAGTGTCACGAGGGAGATCTTTACCGCTGGGTATGAGCCGGAATTGATCACTCGCGCGTACGGCACGACGATCGCCACCAGCGAATCCTTTACTTACGACAGCAAAGGCGACACGCTCAGTCAGACCAATGGTGACGGCCAGACCACGACCGACACCTATAACGAAGCTGGTGATCGGACGAGCATGATCGACCCGAACGAAAACGAAGCCAAATGGACTTACGACAGCACGCATGACGTGCTGACTACCACGACGCCCAACAGTGAGACGACCACGATCAAACGCGACGGCCACGGCAACGTGGAATCCATCGAACGCAGTATCGGCGGCAAAACGCAGAAGACGACGTATAAATACGACGAACACGGTAATCTAACCGAAGAAACTGACCCGTTGGAAGAGAAAACCAAATACGAATACGACACGTATGGGGATCGCGAAGCCACGATCGATCCTGAAGGCGACAAGCGCACATGGGAATACAACGGAGACTCGCAGGAGACCTCCGAAGTCAGTCCGCGGGGCAACGCCGAAGGTGCCGAACCAGCGAAATACACGACGACCACCGAACGCGACGCTCAGGGGCGCCCATCAAAGATCACAGACCCACTCGGCCACCACACCGAATACACGTACGACGGGAACGGCAACGTAGAGGCGGTCACGGATGGCAACGGGCACAAAACAACCTATGTCTATAACGCCGATAACGAGCGCACCGAAGTCAAAGAACCGAAAAGCACCATTAAAACTGGCTACGACGGCGCCGGGCAGGTCACGAGCCAGACGGACGGGAACTCCCACACCACCGAATACATACGCGATGCGCTGGAGGAGATCACGGAAGAAATCGACCCGTTGGCCCGCAAAACGAAGAAGAAATACGACCCGGCTGGGAATCTCACAGAAGTCGAAGATGTTGAAAACCGCACGACCGCCTGCAAATACGATCCTGCGAATAGGATGACTGAAATCGTGTATTCCGAAGGTGCCAAACCGACAGTCAAATACGAATACGACAAAGACGGCGACGTCACGACCATGGTAGATGGCACCGGGACAACAACATACAAATATGACGAAGCCGATCGGCTCATAGAAACCAAAGACGCGCACGGCGATAAAGTCGAATACGAATACAACTTGAACAACGAGCCTACGGGAATTACCTATCCGAACGGTAAAAAAGTAGTGCGCGGCTACGACAAAGCGGGACGCCTCGAACAAGTCAAAGACTGGCTGGGGAACACGACCAGATTCTCGTACGGTCGCGACTCACAGCCGACGGCTACGGTCTTCCCGTCAGAAACGAAAAACGAAGACACGTACGCCTACGACGAAGCGGACCAGATGAGCGAAGTCAAGATGACCAAGGGGGCCGAAACACTGGCATCGCTCGCATACACCCGCGACAAAGACGGCCAAGTCGAAAAAACGGTCAGTAAAGGACTACCCGGCGTCGAAACCACCGAATACGTCAACGACGAAGACAAACGCCTCACCAAAGCCGGTGCCACAAGCTACGAATATGACCCCGCGAACAACCCAACCAAGCTCGAAGCCACAACGTACACCTACGACAAAGCCGACCAAATCGAAAAAGCTGGCGAAACCACATATACGTATAACAAAGTAGGGCAACGGACCAAAGCCAAACCAACAGGTGGCCCTGAAACCACCTACGAATACAACCAGCCTGGCGTCCTCACCGGAGTCAAACGCCCAGCTGAAGGCGAAATCGCCGAAATCAACGACACCTACACATACGATGGCGACGGGCTACGCGCAAGCCAAACCATTTCCGGAACAACAAGCTACATGTCATGGGACACGGCTGAAAAGGTCGCCCTGCTCCTAAACGACGGGACCAACAGCTACATTTATGGCCCAACAGGTATACCCATCGAGCAAATCAATAGCGAAGAAAAAGCACAATACTTGCATCACGACCAGCAAGGATCCACCCGCTTGATCACTGGCTCGACAGGCACCACCGAAGGGTCCTACACTTACACGTCCTACGGTGGTATCGAAACACACACTGGCGCGGCCACGACGCCGCTGGACTACGACGGGCAATACACCAACAGCGATACCGGGCTCGTCTATTTGCGTGCGAGGAGCTACGATCCAGCCACGGCGCAGTTCTTGAGTGTTGATCCGGCAGTCGAAGCGACACGCGAGCCATATACGTACGCGAACGACAACCCACTTAGCCTAGGCGATCCCTCAGGACGATGCAACGCGGACCCATTCAGCGAAAGCTTCTGGACGGAAGGCAACTGCGTATCCGAAGGTGCGGGAGCTATCGTGCACCTGCTCGGTGGAAACGCCGAGACGATTTCGCAGGTGACGGGTATTCTTGCGGCTGGACTTGCGTTGACACCGGTGGCCCCGGTGGCTGCCGCGTTTGCCGCCGTGTCTGCTGCGACAGGTGCGTACGCTGCAGGTGAAAACGCCGCTAACGCCAAATATGTTAGTGCGGCCCTCGACAGTCTAGGCGCCGTCCTCGGCGGCGAGGCAATTGCTTACCGTGTGCTCGATTCGATCGCAAACGCCGGAGTCAAGAGCGCACAGTTCCTATCCGAACTTAATGCCGCTCTGCAGAGAGCCTCCTCGCTAAAACAGGTCGCTGAGCTACTTGATAAGGCGGGGTATGGTATTCTGGCAACAGAACTAGTTTATAAACTCGGTGAAAGTGGAGCATGTTAGCGCCGCTGGGCGGGCTGCCTGAGAGCCATTGCGTGGTCAAAGTACTGCGCGTGTGGCCCGACTCACACAGAGAACCAACGAATTTCCGGTAGCGAGTGACTATACTGAGGCGTGATGGCCACGAACATCGGAACGCAGCATGGTGGAATTGACTCGCGAGCGGCCGCGTTCGTGGACCAAATGGATACGTTGGCTAGGCGATGGGTCGTCGGCGGTGTGGTTAGCTCAGTAATTGGGGCCGGTCTGTTGGCGGGGCATGCGTTTGGTCACCTTGGTGTAGTCGTTGGATTTGTTGGAGTCATAGGTGGCCCTATGTTCGTGTGCATGGGTCTTTGGTGGTTGTGGCGGTTGCCGGCCGCGCGAGACGCGCTGAAGTTGCCGACATTGGACGTTCGACTCGAAGTCAGACTTTTGCGGGCGGGTTACGGAGCCCGTTACACTAACGTGGAAATTTGGCTACCGGATTCTGACGATCACGCGCTCGCAAAGCTCAAAGAAATGATGCACTGGCAGACACCGAAAAATTTGTCCGTGACCCGGGTTCCTGCAAAGCTACACGGTGTGCCGACACGCGGAGCTATGGTTGTGGTGTCGTGCCAAGAGGGAGTAGTAATCGGGCGCATCGGACAGTCGCATTTCAAACAGGGAAGCCCGGTCAGTGGTGGTCTGTAAATCGTGCCTTCTCGCGCGGCGAGCGTCAAAGCTCATCGGCTCGACCGGAGTCGACGAGGCCGCAGTCAAATACACACTGCGTGGCAGACCCCACTACACCCTCGGCTACGACGGACAGCCTATACCGGGCGGAACTAACGGAACAGCGTGACCTCTGAGATCTCCGCAGACGTGCGTCCGGCCGGGAGATGGGTGATCCAAATCAGGTAGTAGCGGTAGGCGTGGGTGGCGGTGCTGAGGTTGATGGTGGTGCGTTTGCCGACCGTGCGCGGCGCCGCGAGCTGGGTCCAGCCGAGCGTGGTGAGGCTCTTGCCTTCGATCGGTTCGCCAGGAGAGGGGAACTCCGACGCGGCGTACACGCCCGCCGCGAGGCCGGGGGTGGGAGTTTGAATCTCAACCGCCCGAGCCGCCACTCCGGGCGAGGCATCGAGCGCGACCCCCAACCCCGGCTTGCCAAGGTTGCCCTGGATGTAATGCTCGGTGCTCCACGATGTGTTGAGGTCGCCGTCGATTACAGAGGACACGTCTTCAGCGTGTTCTGGGCCGGTGCCGAACGGGTTGTAGGAGGAGGCGGCTTTCTGGCCGAGCACCACCGGTTTGTTCCCGGCTGTCGAGTGCACGCCTGGGGCGACTCCGGTGCCGCTGTGGGTGTGGTTCAGCGCGGCGATCAACACCAACGCGACGATGACGGCAAGCAATACAAGCGACACCACCCACCGCGCAGGGTGGCGCACCCGCCACGGCAACACCCTCCGGGCGGGGCCGGGGAGCGTGCGCAACACGGCGGTCACCTCACCCGTCACCTGTCCCGAGCGAGCGGTCTCGATCGCAAGTGCCTCCTCCATGTCGGCGATCATCGCTCCCATGTCGGGGTAGCGCTTGTCGAGGTCCTTGGCGCTCGCGCGTTCCACGACCGCCGCCGTCGCCGCGGATACCTCCGGGCGTGTGAGCTGCACGTCGGGGACCTCCTCGCGCACGTGCATCATCGCCACCGCCACCGGCGTGTCGCCCTTGTAAGGGGGGCTTCCGGTGAGCATCTCGTACAACACCACCCCAAGCGAGTAAACGTCCGACTGTCCCGTAACAGCCTGTCCGAGCGCTTGCTCGGGGGAGACATAGTCGGTGGTGCCGAGCACCCTCCCGTCCATCGTGAGCCCTTCCTCTGTGAGCGTGCGCGCGATCCCGAAGTCTGTGATCTTCGCGCCCCCCTCCCCGCTGAGCAACACGTTCTGGGGCTTCACGTCGCGGTGGACGATCTCCTGGGTGTGCGCCGCACCAAGGGCCCGCGCGATCTCGATCCCATAGGCGAGCGTCGTGGGCACATCCAACGGCGCCTCGCGGCGGATCAACTCCTTCAGCGTCTCACCCTCCACATACTCCAGCACGATGTAGGGGGTGCCGACCTCGATGATCTGCGATCCGTCCTGTTCGTCGTGCTCATCCCACTCCCCGGCGTCGATGACGGTGACGATGTGGGGGTGGTTGAGTTGCGCCACCGCCCGCGCCTCGCGGCGGAAGCGCTCAAGCTGGTCGGAGTCGGAGGCGATCTCGCGGTGCATCAGCTTGATCGCCACCTTGCGCTCCAACACGGTGTCGAAAGCGCGGTACACGGTGCTCATGCCGCCGTGCCCGATGCGCGCGTCGAGGCGGTAACGACCGCCGAGTGTGGTGCCGAGGATGGCGTTGCTCACAGTGGACCTTTCAACGCCTGAGTATGCCCGCCATAGGGGTCGTTGAGTGTGGAGTTCAGATTTTTTTAGGGATTGCCGCGTACTACCTGGTGTTATCCCTCATTCGTCGGACTGTGAGCCCGGCGAGTACAACGCGCCAGGTCGTGCTGGCCGGTAGTAGTACGGCTCGTTGTCGTGGACCGAGCAGTTTCGCGCTGAGGAGCGTCGAGGCGAAGGCGCTCGCGGCGCCCGCCGCGAGAGGGACTCTCAGCTCATTTGGTATGCCTTCGCGCGCGAGTCGTGCGCCCTTTAGCAGCGTTGCGCCCGCGATCACCGGCAACCCCACCTGCCAGGAGAGCTGGTCTGCGTCGGTGCGCGAGAAGCCCCGCGCGCGCGCCGCCGCGATCGTCGCGCCGCTGCGCGACACCCCGGGGATCAACGCGACCGCCTGGGCGACCCCCAACGCGAGCCCGTCGCGTTGATTGGCGGTGGCCCCCTCTGGCGCGTCGCCGGATGGGTCGCGCCGGTCGGCGTTTGCCGCCTCTCGCGCGTCGCGGGGTGGAGTTGGTGTTGTACGAAAACGGGTGACTCGCGCGCGCGTGCGCGAGGGAAAGCCTCCTGCTCCGCGTGTTCGCAGCTCCGCTGCCGCCATCGCCACCGACCCGGCGAGCAGGCCTACGGCGATGGTCGCGGGTGTCCCGAACCTGCGCTCGATCTGGTCTCCCAGGGTATAGCCGACAAGCGCGGCGGGGGCCACCGCCGGCAGTAGAAACGACGGGCGCCCACCTAGGGAGATCCCGCGCGGGCGAGTCAGCAACGCGGCAGCCGTGCCGGCGTGGAGCGCCACCTCGAAGGACTTGCGCAGCTTTGGGTCCTTGACTTCGCTGTACGGCCACCCGAGCAGCCACGGCACAAGTGTGGTGTGGGCGGAGGAGGAGACGGGGAGCAGCTCTGTGGGGCCGTGCAATAGGCCGAGCGCCACGGCGTGGCGGAGCGGCAACTCGCGAGCGGACGGGCGCTTCAACTCGCGTCGGCGGCAGGCGCGCGATCCTCGGGCGCCGATGTGGGCGGGGCGGTGGATCTCCGCGAGCGGCGGCGCACGATCGCGTAGCCGACTCCCACCACGATGAGCGCGACGATCGCATAGTCGACGTACTCGAAGGCTTTACGCACGCTCGTCCAGTCGCCGCCGAGCGCGTGACCGGCAAAGGCGAGCGCCACCACCCAGGGGATCGTGCCGATCAACGAGAACACGGTGAAGCGCCCGATCGGCATCTTTGCGATCCCCGCGGGCAGCGACACGAAAGCACGCACCAACGGCACCATCCGTCCAAACAGCACGGTTGGCTCACCGTAGCGTTGGAAGAAACGGTCGGCGCGGTCTATCTGGGAGGGCCCCATGTGGAACTTGGCGCCGTGGCGTTCCATCAGCTCCAGCCGTCCTCCTCGTCCTACCGCATAAGCGAGCCAGGAGCCCACCATCGAGCCGATCAGGCCGGCGAGGATGATCCCGGTCATCGTCATGTGGTGGCTGGCCCCGCTCTGGGAGGGGTCGGCGACCGCGAATCCAGCAAACAACATCACCGCCTCGGAGGGGATTGGGATGCAGGCGCATGAGAGCGCCATCAACACGAAGATCCCCGGCAAACCGGCTTCGCGGATGAAGTGCGACGTTTCGTTGACGACCGTTTCAGAGATCGAGGCGAGCACGAGCAGGTGGGGCATGTGGCGGCAACGATACCTGCACTCCGAGCGCCATCCGCCGGTGAGTCGATGCTGCGGAGGCCGGTGCGGCCCGACGCTGTCGCTAGCGTGCCCATGTCATGCGCGTGTGGATCGACCTCACCAACAGTCCCCACGTGCTCGTGATGCGTCCCGTCATCGAATTGCTGCGCGCGGACGGTCACGACGTGAAGGTGACGGCGCGCGACTTCGCGCAGACGCTGCAACTGCTCGACCGCTTTGGCCTTGACCACACGGCGATCGGCCATCACCGTGGTGAGCGCCTCGTAGACAAGGGGGTGGGGTTGGCGTCGCGCTCGGCTGCGCTCGTTCGCTGGGCCCGGACCGATGCGCACGCGGCGGAAGCACGTTTCGACATCGCGCTCGGCCACGGCTCAAACGACGTGAGCGTGGCCGCACGGTTGCTGCGTATTCCTTGCTCCACGACCTTCGATTACGAGTGGGCGACAGTGCAGCACCAAGTCAACTGTCACCTCGCGCAGGCGGTGGTGGTGCCCGACGTGATCCCCCCGGAGCGTTTGTACCGCTATGGAGCGAAGCGCAAGATTCGCCCTTACGAGGGCTTGAAGGAGGAGTACTACCTCGCGGATTTCGAGCCCGATCCCGGCGTGCTTGAACAGCTCTCGATTGATCGCTCACGGCCGATCGTGGTGGTGAGGACGCCGCCGGAGGTGTCGCTCTACCACCGCTTCGAAAACGACCTCTTCGCCGACGTGCTCACCCGCCTGCGCGGGGCCGCGGCCGACGAAGGGGTGCAATCTGTGGTGATGCCCCGGACCGCCGCTCAGCGCGAGCAGCTACGCAACGTACCCGGCTTTACCGTCCCCGAGCAAGCCATCGACGCGCAATCCCTGATCGCCTACGCCGACCTCGTGATCTCCGCCGGCGGCACGATGAACCGTGAGGCGGTGGCGCTCGGCACGCCCGTGTACACCACGTTCGAGGGTCGCCTGGGGGCTGTTGACGAGCGGCTGATGGCGGAAGGTCGGCTGCGTAAGCTCGCCGACGCAGGCGAGCTTGAGTTCACCAAGCGCGATGCGTCGGCCGCGGCGGGGAGTGGCGCGCGCGTCCGCCGTGATCCCCGTCGGTTGGTCGAGCTGTTGCTTTCTCCGCTCTCGCCCTGACCTCACCGCGTGGGCGGGTGCGTGGGCGGGTGCGCCCAATCCCCAACAGTGCGCGATAAATCCGTAGAATCAGGACCAATGCGCCGACGGATCAGTGCGCCGGCTATCTCCCTCACCCGGCACTCGCTACCGAGGCTGGCGATTGACGGTGCGCTCGTAGCGTTCGCCTACTGGGCGGCGTTCGAGCTGCGCTTCGATAACGGCCCCACTGGCCGCTACTCGATCCTGCGTGAGCGCACCCTCTGGTGGGTGCTCGGCGGCAGCCTGCTTGTGTTGCTGCTCTCACGCGTCTACCAGCGCCGTTGGCGCTACTCCGGCCAGCGCGACTACGAGGCGGTGGCACGTGCGGTGCTTGCGATCGTGCTGCTCACCGTGGTAGGTGTCGCGATCTTCCGTCCTGTCCAGATCCCACACCTCGTTGCTCACGGTGGCACCGGTGGCACAGCGGCGCCCGGGACTCACGCCGTCACACCCTCGACGACGACGAGCGGTGCAACCGCGGTTGAGTTGCCCAATGGTGTGATTGCCCTCTTCTTCCTGCTCTCACTCCTGTTGTTGGTGGGCGTGCGGGTTGTGGCGCGCAGCCTCCACGAGCGCCGTCCGTTGGGCGCCTTTCGCGCCGGCGCCCGCCGCGAGCGCAGCGTGCTGATCGTAGGCGCGGGCGACGGGGGGAGGTTGGTGTTGCGTGAGATCCTGCGCAACCGTGAGCTCGGCTTGAGTCCCGTGGGCTTCGTGGACGACGACGTGCGCAAGCGGGGTCTGCGCATCGACGGGGTCCCGGTACGGGGCAACACCGAAAGCGACCTCCCACGCATTCTGGACGAGGCTGAGCCCGACGAAGTTATCATCGCGATCCCCTCCGCTCCGGGTGTGACGCGTGCGCGAGTGGTGCGTGAGTGCCGCAAGCGCTCGGTGCCGGTGCGCACGCTACCCACCGTGTTCGAGCTGCTCCAGGACCAAGGCACCATCTCGCGCCAGGTGCGTGAGGTGCGCGTCGAGGACGTGCTCGGCCGTGAGCCCGTGTTGATGGAGCTTGACACCGTCGGCGCCTACCTCGCGGGCGAGACTGTGCTCGTCACCGGTGCCGGCGGGTCGATCGGCTCCGAGCTGTGCCGTCAGATCGCGCATGTGGGTCCCCGGCGGATCGTGCTGCTCGACCATGCCGAGGACAACCTCTTCCAGATCGAGCGCGAGCTGCACGACGAGCGCCACGTGCAGCCCTCCGTGCTCGCCGCGGTGCTCGCCGACTGCAAGGAGGAGGAGCGCATGCGGGAGGTGTTCGCGGAGCACCGCCCCACGGTGGTGTTCCACGCCGCCGCCTATAAGCACGTGGGCTTGATGGAGTCAAACCCGGTGGAGGCGGTGCGCAACAACGCGATCGCCACCCGTGTCGTCGCGCAGGTCGCAGGTGAGATGGGAGTGGGGCGCTTCGTGTTGGTGTCCACCGACAAGGCGGTCTCCCCCGCCACCGTGATGGGGGCCTCGAAGGCGCTCGCGGAGTTCGCGCTTGAGGGCGCCACCGCGCGCTTCCACGGCACGCGCTACGCAGCGGTGCGCTTTGGCAACGTACTCGGCTCCTCGGGTAGCGTGGTGCCGATCTTCCGTCGCCAGATCGAGCGGGGCGGACCGGTAACTGTCACCGACGAGCGCATGACCCGCTACTTCATGACGATCCCCGAGGCGGTGCAGCTGATCATCCGCTCGGGCTCGCTCGCCTCCGACGGGGGCAAGGGGGCGGATGTGTTCGTGCTCGACATGGGCGAACCCGTCAAGATCGTAGATCTAGCGCGCGCGATGATCGAGCTCTCGGGCCTTGATCCCGACCGCGACGTGGAGGTCGAGATCGTGGGTAGGCGCGCCGGAGAGAAGCTCACCGAGGAGCTTTTCAACCGCTACGAGCAGTCTCGACCGACGGCCGCCGAGAAGATCATGCTCGCCGAGCGCGAGCCGCTTGCGCCCGAGACCGTGGAGGCGATGTTCCACGAGATCGTGTTGCTCGTGCTTGAGGGCGACGCCGCCCGGCTCGCCGCCAGGGTGTCGGAGCTGTCGGCGGTGCGCGCGGAGCTCTCGGAGTCGGTGTCGGGACGCGGAGCCGCCGCGCACGGCGACGGTGAGTCCGCAAGCTCCGGCGAGGACACGCAGCACGGGTCCGGCAGGCGCCGCGATGCGCCTGCCACCCTCATAGACTCCCCGGATCGATGAATCTCGCCCGCTCCACCTCCGCACCCTCGCGATCTCGATAGGAGTCCTGTGAACACCCTCCCACTGGCGCTATCGATTTCGAACTCGTTCACGAAGGCGGGCGCGATCGCCGCTTTCGCGGGGTTGGCGGGGATCGCTGTGCTCTCGTTGCTCGTGTTCTCCCAGGCACGCGAGATAAAGCGACTGCGCGAGTGGGCAGGGCGCGCTCCGGAGCGGGCCGCGGAGGCGGAGCAGCGCGTGAGCGCCGACGCCACCGCGCGCCTCCAGCGCGGACCGACTCCCCCCGTCGCCGCGGGAGCGCGTGTCGTGCCGCGCAAGACGCCGCTTGTGAGTGCGCCGGTGTCCACCGCCGTGAACGCCACCGCATCGGCGACGGCGACGGCCGCCGGATCCTCTCCCGCACCGGCTGTCGCGGCGTCACCCCAGGCGGGCGCTGCACCGAGTGTGGCCGACGCGGATGCGGCTCCCGCGGCACCCGTCGTCGCGGTCGAGGCGAACACCGAGGAGCCAAAGCCCGAGGCGTCCCCACAGACACCCGTTCCGGTGGCCGAGTTCTCCTCGACCGTGGAGGCCAAGCCAGAGGAGCAGTCGCCCACCCAGTCCTCCGAGGAGCCGGCTGGCGGGGACGCGCCGTCATCCATAGCCTCACCGGTTGTCACTTCCGAGTCGGGGAGCACGCCGGAGAACGCCGCCCCTGCCCCCGCGACGGCAGCGGCTGCTGCCCGCTCGCCCCTTCCGCCGTCGCCCGCCGCCCCCAAGCCTCCCGGTGCATCTCAGGTGGAGGAGTCTGCGCCCGCCTCCGCCCGCCCGCCCGCTCCCGTGGCGGCGGCAAGGCGTACGCCGTCGCGCACGGTGGCCGTCGCGAGCGCCGGCGCCCCACCCCACTCACCAGCTCCGCGCGCACGATCCGCAATTAGGGATCAGCCATCGCCTTCCAGCCGCCCCGGATCGTCTCCTACGACCACAAGTGGCCCCAAGTACTTCAAGCGGGAGAGTTCACCCGCGCGCGCCGTAGTGCTGGTTGTGGGCGGAGTGATTGTGGTGGTGTTGGCGTTGGTGTTCGCCGTATCGGCCTTGAAAGGCGGTAGCTCTCCAACTGCATCCACACAGGCACAAAGCACCGGTGAAGCGCCGCAGTCATCGGAAACCCACACGAGCACTCAAGCGGCGGCGCCGAACCCGACCGACACCACGGTGACGGTGCTAAACGGCACCGGTACCGCGGGCCTTGCCCACCACCTCGCCTCCGACCTGCAGCAGAGCGGATATTCGCAAGCCGCGGCATCCTCCGCCGTGCCCCAGGGAACACATCCCACGACGGTAGTCGAGTACACCCATGGCCACCGCGCCGACGCACAGGCGGTGGCGCGCTCGCTCAATGTGGCCCAGGTTCAGCCGATCGACAGTTCCACCGCTGCGCTGGCCGGCTCGGCGACGGTAGTGGTTCTGGCCGGCGCCGACCAGGCCGCGCTACTCGGGGGCGGCGCGGCCCAGAGCCAAGGCGAACCGGCGACCGCGCCGTGAGACTGCCTTGAGCGCCTCCGACGCCTCACCGACCCCGGAGAACGGTCGGGGTGGCTTTCTCGACATCCCCGCACGATCCGCCAAGCCGCGTGAGCGGGGCATTACGCACGTGATCGACCGTGGCCTGTCGGTGGCAGCCGTAGAGGGATTGATGGAGACCGTCGGCGACTGCGTGGACATCGTCAAGCTGGGATGGGGTACCGCGCTCGTGACCGCCAACCTCAAGCCGAAGCTGGAGCGCTATGCCGCGCACGGTATCCCCGTCGTGCTCGGTGGCACGCTCACAGAGCTTGCCATCAAGCAGGGCCGCGTCGAGGGTCTGGTTGCATGGTTGCGCGAGCTGGGCTTGCGCCACGTCGAGATATCCGACGGCACGATTGCGCTGGAGCCGGAGGTCAAGACCCATCTAATTCGCCAGCTCGCGGCGCACTTCACGGTGCTCTCGGAGGTGGGCAGCAAGGACACCGACTTCATCATGGCGCCGTACGTGTGGGTGGAGCAGATCGAACGGGATCTACAAGCGGGCGCCTGGAAGGTGATCGCCGAGGCACGCGAGTCGGGCACCGCCGGCATCTACCGCGCCGACGGGGAGGTGCGCACCGGGTTGATCGACGAGATCGTGCACGCGATCGATCCCGACCGGATGATCTTCGAGGCGCCGCTACGCGAGCAACAGGTGTGGCTGCTGAAGCACCTCGGTGGAGAGTGCAACCTGGGCAACATCGCACCCGACGACGTGCTGTCGCTTGAGACGCTGAGGCTCGGGCTGCGCTCCGACACGGTCGAGAGCTTCGCCCGGGACGGCGAGGCTTGAGCGAACCGAGCGAGCGCCTGGCGCGGACCGTGTTCGCGCTGCTCGTGGTGGGCTGCTTCGCCGCGTTCGTTGTGACGCAGCGGCTCAAGCACACGCCCACTCTCGTGCAGGAATTCAAAATGGACCCCATTTTCACGCCGGGGTCGGCCGGTCCCCATGAGGTCGAGGCGATCTCGTTCGAGCTCACCAAGGCCGACAGGGTGACGGTGACCGTCGTGAGCTCGTCGGGGGAGGACGTGGCGACGCTCGTACGCGACCGGCCGGTAGCTCGCTACAAACGGCTCTCGCTTCGGTGGAGCGGACGGGAGGGGATCGCCGACGGCTACACAGTGCTCACCAGCCCCCACGGCTATAAGAGCCTGCTCGCCACCCTCCGCGGCCCGCTTGCTCCCCCCGGGGAATACCACCTGCGTGTGAGTCTGCGCGAGCAGAAACGCACGATCCCATCGAACCGCGACTTCAAGTTGGTGGGGCGGTGACAGCCGTCACCCTGCCGAGCTTTGGAGTGCTGGCGCTCGCCCTCGCGGGAGCGTTGGTCGTGATTGGCGCGCTGACAGTGTTGATGCGTCGCAGTCCTGAGGCGTTCCCGCTGCTCGCGCTGCTCGCGCTGCCATTCCGCCTGCCCATCTCCGCGGACGGTCGCACGGTGAACTTGCTGCTGCCGCTTTACGCGGTGGTGGCGGCGGGTGCGCTCGCCCATCTTCTCCCACGTGTGCTTGACCGGGGCAGCGCCTACCGCTCCGGACGCCCTCCGATGGCACTCGATTGGCTGCTGGGCGCGGCCGTTGTGCTCTACATGCTGCAGACGAGCTATTCCGTCGACGCTTCAAAGGCGGCACAGAACATCGCGTTCTTCTACCTGCCGTTTGGGTTGCTGTATGTGCTGATGCGCGAGGCTCCGTGGACGCCACGGCTCGTGGCCCGCTGCTTCGCCGCCGCGGTCGGGCTGGCGGTGGTGTTCGCGGGGGTGGGCTTTGTGGAGTACGCGCGTAAAGCACTCTTCCTCAACCCAAAGGTTGTGGAGTCCAACGAATTCGGCAACTACTTCAGGGTCAATTCGCTCTTTTTCGATCCGAGCATCTATGGGCGCTTCCTCGCATTGGTGATGATCGCGGTCGCCACGGTGGTGTTGTGGGCAAGGTCGCGGCGCGAGCAACTGTTTGGCGCGGGTGTATTGGCTTGGCTGTTGGCGGGACTCGCGACTAGCTTCTCGCAGTCGAGCATCGCGGCGCTGCTGTTGGGGTTGGCGGTACTCGCAGCGTGGCGCTGGGACGTGCGTGGCACGGTGTACGTGGCGCTCGCGCTCGCGGCGATTGCCGCGGTTGTGGTGGTCACGGCGCCGGCGGGACTCCACTTCGGCGTGAACGGATCGGGGGGGTCGGCGAACAATGCCACCAGTGGGCGCGCAAAACTCGTCTCGGGGGGGCTCAAACTATTCGTTGACCGACCGATCGAGGGTTTTGGATCGGGCTCGTTTGAAGTCGAGTACAAGCGCCACGGTGACGGCACCGCGCAGAACGCCACTTCGGCGTCTCACACGATCCCCGTGACCGTCGCCGCCGAGCAGGGGATCGTGGGTTTCGCGCTTTACGGCGCGCTGATTGTCGTGGCCTTCCTCACGCTGTTCTCGGGCGCCGGACGCTCGCCTCCGCGGATCGCGATTGCCGCATGTTTCACGGCGCTCGTGCTGCATACATGGGTATACGCCGACTTCCTGGAGGACCCCGTCACGTGGACGCTGTTGGGCATCGGTGTCGCGCTCGGGAGCTTCACCGAGGGCACATGCGCGACTACCTGAGACGGTTGGTGACGACGGGCGCGGCCTATCAGGCGGCGGAAATCTTCGCAAAGGCGCTCGCGGTCATAACCCTGCCGCTGTACACGCGACACGTGTCGAGCTCCGCCTACGGCGCCTACAACACGCTGCTCACCTCGGTGATCCTGTTCAGCATCTTTCTGCGCCTCGGGGTGGGGGAGGCGTTTGTGCGCTTTTATTTCAACGACGCCGACGAGCAACGCCGGATTCGCATCGCGCGCACAGCTACCGCCACGGTGGCGTGGACGACGACAGTCGCCGCGCTGGTCGCCGTGGTCTTCTCCTCGGAGCTCTCTGAACTGATCCTCGGCTTTGACGATCCATTGTTGATGGACTGCGCGATTCTCGGGTTGTGGGCGTTCACAAACATCGAGATGGCGTACGCGCAGTTGCGCGTGGACGAACGTGCCCGCGCATACATGTGGGCTTCTGGGTGCAACGTGGCGATGACTGTCACGTTCACGATCGCGCTCGTGGTGTTCGCCGATCAGGAAGCCCGTGGGTTGTTGCTTGGTAACTTCGGCGCCACCACGATCACCGTGTTGGGGTTGTGGTGGGTCTTGCGCCGCCGCTTCTCCCTGCGTGTGCGGGTGGCGGACCTACGCGCGATGCTCGGCTTCGGGCTGCCCACGGTGCCGGCGGACGCAAGCGTGTACGCGCTACAGGTAGCGGACCGCTTCTACCTCTTCCGCGGGGTGGGACATGCCGCCGCCGGCGAGTACTCGATCGCGGTGCAACTCGCCACCGTCGTGTTCGTGTTTGTGCGCGGCTTCCAATATGCGTGGCCACCGCTCGCCTATTCGATCGACAGCGACGCTGAGGCGTCGCGGTTGTATTCGATCGTCACCACCTACTTCGTGCTCGCCACCGGTGTGGTGGTGTGCGGCGTGGCGCTGCTCGGCCGCTGGCTCGTGCGGTTGCTGGCCGCCCCCGAATTCTTTGGCGCCTACAAGGCGCTGCCTTGGCTCGCTCTTGGCTGGACCCTTTACGGGCTCTACCAGGTGATGATCGTCATCACGGGTCGAGCGCGGGTCACCCAGCGCAACGTGCCCGCGGCGGTCGCCGGCCTGGTTGTGAACATTGCCCTCCTGCTCGTTTTGGTCCCGAGTGGGGGCCTCGATCTCGGCATTGCCGGCGCGGGGATCGCGTTGTGTGGGGCGTACGTGGCGATGGTGGCGGTCATGCACCTGCTCACCCGTAACGTGTTCGCCGTGCAGTTCCAGTGGGGCAGGTTGGCGCGGCTTGCCACCATCTTCACAGTGGTGGGTGTCTCGGGCGAGCTGCTGCTGCCCACCTCCGGCGCTTTGGGTTTGGCGCTGCGGGTGCTGTGGCTCGCGTTCGTGCCGTTGCTGCTGATCCTCACCCACTTCTTCGCCCCCCACGAGCGCGAGCAAGCCCGCGCCCTCGTCGCCGACGCACGGCGCCGGGTGGCGGCCTTCCGCGCGCGCGGAGGCGAGGTCGAGGCATACGCCGAGGACCCTCTCCGAGACATCTGACGGCCGGATGGCTGCGCAGGGCGGTGTCCTCGGTCCCTCGTGTGCCGAGCACACTTCGCTCCCTGCGTCCTAGCCCTGCTTGCCCTCCGACCGTCAGAAAGCACAGGTGAAAACGTAGGACTCAAGCTTCACAGTGTTTACGCCGATCATGCACGCGTGCGTGAGCTGACAGTCAAGCCCCCTCGACCCGCAGGTCGGCGCGAGCTTGCGCGGCGTGCCGAGGCGTTGCGCCGCCATCGCGCCGACGCGCGTGTACAGAGCATTGCCGCGGCCGGCGAGCTCGCCTACCTGCGCTCACAATTGCGCTCCGCCGCACGTCTCACGGCGCGCCTCGCCGCTACACGCGACGTGGAGGAGATGGCGAGGCTCGTCGTGGATGAGCTTCACGAGACCTTTGCCTTCTACCTCGCCGCCGTGCAGCGGCTTGACGAGGACGGAGTTCTGCGGCTGATCGCGGGTCGTGGCCAGCTTGCCGAGGTAATGACCGAGTTCCTGCTCATCGAGCAGCCCGCGGAGGTGGGGGTCAACGGGCGCGTCGCCCGCTCCGGTGTCACCGCGCTTGTGGCGGACACCCGCGAGGACCCAGATTACGTCGCCCGTGACCCCTCCACTGACCCGCGCTCGGAGCTCAGTGTGGCGGTGATGGTGGACGGTTCGGTATGGGGTGTGCTGAACATCGAGGCGGTGGAGTCGGGCGCCTTGGGCGAGGCCGACGCGGTGCTAGTTGAGGCGATCGCCGCGAGTCTTGGCTCCGCGGTGCACCGCGCCGGGTTGATCGCCGACATGGAGCAGGCCTTTACAACGACGCTTGCGGTGGTCACGAGCACCGTGGAGGCGAAGGACGACTACACCGCATGTCACGGCAGCGACGTCGCCGAACTCTCGGAGCGTGTGGCCTTGCGGATGGGGCTCGACCGCAAACGCGCGCGCGATGTTTACTACGCGGCGATGCTCCACGACGTGGGCAAGATTGCTGTGCCGAGCGAGATCCTCTGCAAGGAAGGCCCACTCACCGAGGACGAGTGGGTTGTGATGCGTAGCCATACCGTCGTCGGGGCCGAACTTGTGGAGCGCATCGACGCCTTCGCCCACCTCGCGCCCGCGGTGCGCTCCAGCCACGAGCGGGTAGACGGCAAGGGCTACCCCGATGGCCTCGCGGGCGAGGACATCCCGCTCGCCGCCCGCATCATCTCCGCGTGCGATACCTACGACGCAATCGTCACAGATCGCCCCTACCGCCCGGCGTGCACCCAGGCGCATGCCTGCGACGAGTTGCTGCGAGTCGCCGGTTCACAACTCGACGAGCGTGTGGTCGCCGTCTTGCTCGAAGAGTTGGCGGCCGAGTAGCGCTACTCGCCTTTATCCCTGCCGCCCGTGGGGGCCGGCGGGAGATCATCTGCCTTCGCGGTTGTAACGCTCCGCCGCCTCGCGCAACCCCTCGCCTCTCGCGGGCCACAGGGTTGCGATGACGTGCCGCCAGTAGCGCTTTGGGGAGTGGCCGGGTAGGAGGAGCGCCGCGGATGCGCGCACGGCATACGACCACGCGGTCAGCACTCGCACCGCGAGCGCTGAGGTTTGCGAGTGATGCTTGCTCATGTAGAGGTCACGGTTGCGCGCCATTTCCACGATCCGAGGCTCGGGGACGGTGCCTGTGGAGAGTTGCTCGTGGTGTATCGCCACCGCGCTCGGCACATACAGGCTGCGCCACCCCGCGTCGCGCAGTCGCCGTGCGAAGTCCACCTCGTCGGAGTACACGAAGAAATCGGGATCGAGGTAGCCCACCTGCTCCGCCGCCTCACGCCTCACAAGCAGCGCTGAGGACTGGCACCAGTCGACCTCCCGCGTGTGTGTGCCCCTGCTTTGCACGGTGTAGAGCCTGTGCAAGAACACCGCGCCCGCCAGCGCTGTGGGTACGGTCGGGAAGCGCCACGCACAGGCTTGTTCGGCGCCGTCAGGGCGCAGAAGCTTCGCGCCCGCGCAGGCCGTATCTGGGTTTCGTTCCAGCGCATCGTGCAACGCGAGCGAGGCGCCTGGCCGCAGTTCTGAGTCCTCGTTCAGCAGCAACGCGTAGCGCCCTCCCGCACGACGTAGCAGCTCGGAGTCGTTCAGCGCCTTGCCACGGCGCTCATCGAGCGCAATCACCTCGTCCACGGCTGGGTGCTCCCGGGCAGCCTCGGCGGAGCCGTCACGGGAGCCGTTGTCAAGCACCAGCACCTCAGTCGCGAATGGGAGTGTTTCGCGCTCGCTCGCGAGCGCGTCCAACCCCCGTATCAGCAGGTCGCGTTGGGATGTGTTCACCACGCAGTAGCTCAGCTCGACGTCGGCCATCGCCGCGCACCCTAGCCCGATTCTGAATGCAGACACGCACAGGTAGGTCCTCGGAAGCGCAACTTGGGGCGCCCGAGACGGTTGAACTTCGTAGGCCTATATGCACTAGTATTGTCTACCTACCCGGCCTTTCTGCTATGTGGACTAGGATCTTGGGTAAAGGGAGTCGCAAGAGGAGAGGGTCGTCCTGATGATGGGACGCCACACACATATTCATCTGGAGGGATCGATGGGGAATCACAGGTCATCACGTCCGCGCACGTCCGCGCGACTTAGGGTGTCGTCCGCCGCGTTGGCGGCCGCCGCGCTCGCCACAGTCGCTGTCTTCGGGCCGGGTGCTGCCGGTGCCGCTGCGCCGAGCGCGAAAGCGGCACGCACGCTCAACCTGAGCGACAGCGCCAACCTTGTGCAGAACAACAAAAAAGGCGTCGAACTGAAAGACTCAGGTACGGCGAAAGGCACACTTCCGGGCAAGATCTACATCCAGCTGAGGGTGGGTCAGGGGAAGGTCGTGACGGCCCAGATCCAGTTGTATCCGAACAGTCATGACTCCATCAGCGCGAGTGCCAGCGCGACCTATCACTTGAACACTTCGACTTACGCCACGTTCTCGGGTACGCTGAACATCACCGGCGGCAAAGGCCGCTATGCGAAAGCCAAAGGCTCCAAACTTAGCTTCAGCGGCTCCGTCCACCGGCCAAGCAACTCGGTGTCGGTGCGCGTGAGCGGCAAAATCTCCTACTAGCGAGTTCGGAGGGACCTTGTCCAGAGCGCTGACACCCAGGGTCGGTCGGGGGGCCCTCCTTGCAATTGCGCTGCTCGTCTGCGGATGCCTGCCCGTGGTGGCGCGGGCATCCCAGACAGTGTCGCTGAGAGCCACGTTCACGCCCGACAAGCTTGGCGCCTCGACCACGATCGGGTTCGGTTTCCACATCGCGAGCACGACGGGAGGTTTGCCCTCGCCGTTGACGCACGTGGACCTACGGATGCCGCCGAACATGAACTACATAACGAGCTCGCTCGGGCTGGCTACCTGTCACCCGACGCGGCTTATCGAAAAGGGGATCACGGGCTGTCCGGCGAACTCGCGGCTCGGCTTCGGGAGCGCCTTTGTGGAGGTGCCCTTCGGCCAGGACTCCGGCCACGAGATACCGGAAATAGCTGCGCTCATGGGACCACCCCACAACGGTAACGTCGTGGTGTTGTTCTACGCCAATGGGCTCGCCCCGGTGTACGCACAGATCGTCTTCCAGGGCGAACTGGTGACCGGTGGTGGCGCGTTCGGGGAAGACCTCGCGGCGGCAATCCCGCTGATACCGAGCGTAACGAACGGCCCGCCGGTGTCGATCATCGACGTGAAATCTACGATCGGCCCCAACCACCTGCTCTACACCAAGCGCGTTCACGGCCGCGTGGTGCACTACCGGCCGGAGGGCGTGTCGGTGCCCGAAAGATGCCCACACGGCGGTTTCCCCTTCGCGGCTGACTTCGCCTTCCTCGACGGCAGCACCGTCACAGCGAAGACCAAAGTGCCGTGCCCGCCGCGCCACAAATAGGCTGAGGTGTCCTCTTTCGACCTGGCGGCTCGGGCACCTCGCTCGGGCCGTTTGGTCGTGCCACCGTCTCCGCCCGCCTACCGCGCGGGTCGGCTGCCTGGGCCTGTCCTCGCGCATACGCTTCTACCGGGGAGGCCCGACAGCTCGCGGTGATTGGCGAGAGATCGCGCTCAGTCTTGCAGTGCCAAGCTAGCGGGCACGCGTGCGGCGAAGTAGCCGGGGATCGCCACCATCAGCACGGCGGCGGCGGTGACCAGCGCGAGACTCGACAGCGCCACGACAACCCCCACCGAGCTGACGACGGGGTAGTTGATGACGATGTTGAGCGCACGGTCAAGCAGTTGTTGGCCGAAGAGACCGAACACGGCGCCGCTAAAGCAGCCGACGCCGAGCAACAGCACGCTCTCAAGCAGGATCGTGTGCCACAGTTCGTTGGGGGGGAAGCCCTCTAGCTTCAGCTTCGCCAGACGGGGACGGCGTTGCCAGATCATCGCGCCCATCGCCGCCGCCATAGCCATCAC
The DNA here is from genome assembly GCA_963695305.1 of uncultured Solirubrobacterales bacterium. Taxonomy (GTDB): domain Bacteria; phylum Actinomycetota; class Thermoleophilia; order Solirubrobacterales; family Solirubrobacteraceae; genus Palsa-744. The sequence goes on from OY968774.1 coordinate 531,320, forward strand.
GGCGGCCACCAGGATCAACGTCGCTATCTGTGACAACCGCGTGAGTCCCTGGCGGGTGATGGCACGCAGCTTGTCGGCGTGTTGCTGTGCGGTTTGCGCCGCCAACCCCGTATTCGTCCCGAGGGTTGCCTGCACCTCTCGCCTGCCTTGATCGGGGGACACGCCTGGCTTCATCAACACGTTGTAGGCGCTCGCGTCCAAGCTTCCCCAGGCGTTTGCGTAGTCGTTGGCGTTGATGAGGATCGCGCCTGGAGCCCAGCCGATGTTCGTGCTCACCGCCGCCACTCTGAACGCGGTGGGATGCGGCGAGGGCAGCGTGAACGACTGCCCGATTTTCAGGTGGTGTTCTTTGGCGAGCGCCAGCGACACGACCGCCCAACCGCCCGCCCGGACGCGTGCGTCGGCGGTTTTCACGTCGCCTTCCACGAGCTGGCTCGGGGGGACCAACGGCGATGCGAGCACGGGCGGCGCGATCACCCAGACCCGCCGGTCGTTGTAGTCGAGCAACCCGCCTCTATACAAGCGCACTTCGCGCACCCCAGGGAGCCTCTGCAGCTTGGCAAGCGCGGTGGGTTTGAAGGGCGCGGTCATCAGCAGGTTGAACGACCCCGCAGGGGACACCCATACGTCGGTTGCCGCGTTCATGTCCGCGCTCGCGTCGTCCAAACCCTTCAGCAGGTCGCTGTGGGCGCCCTGGATGGCGACGCTTCCGAAGACGGCGATCGCGCCTGTGGCGGCGATAGCGATCGCGCGCGAGCGGCCCGAGCGTAGCTCCATCACCGCGATGTGAGGTACCGCGCTGACGATGGTGGGGGCGAGCTTGCGCACACCCGCGAGCGTGGCTGTGAGCGGCAGTGCGAGCAAAGCTAGTAGCGCGGCGATCAAAGTAACCATCCCCACGATCGCCGCCTGAGGGGCGGCGAGCAGGATCGCAAGTGTCACGGCTAGGCACACGAGCCCAATCGTGGTGAGCACGCGGGAGGTCGATCCCCCCGAGCCCTCCTTCGTGGCGATCGCGGCGAGGGGGTCACGCGAGACGATGTCCTTGAAGGGGCTCAAGACAGCGACGCTTGCCGCGCCCATACCGCCGAGGATTGCGATGGCGACGCTCTGCCAGCCAACGACCCTTTGCGATCCCACCGCGAACGCCGAGGAGAGGTAGCCGGGGTTTGAGTGGAAGAGGTGGATTGAGAGCTCATCCCCCAGTACAAGCCCGATTGCGCAGGCGATCGCTCCAAGCACCACCGCGTCGAACATCAACACCGCGATGACCGCTCGCGGGGTGTACCCGTCGCGACGCAGGTCGGCGATCAAGCGGCGGCGTTGAGGCACGGTGAGAAGCATCGCGTTGAAGGCGAACAGGAAGCCCACGAGCGCGCTTATCACCGCGAACAATTGGGTCGATTGGTTCGTGGCGGCGGCTGCCTTGGCGAACAAGACTTCGTCGTAGTCGGAGGACTCGACCCCGAGGCGCCCGGCGGCGACCCTTTCAAGGCCGGCTCGCACGGTTGCGGCCTGTCCAGGCGCCGGCTCCACGAGCACGCGCGTCACGCGCCCCTGAAGGCCGCTCATTTCCTGTGCGTATTCCAGCGGCGCGACGGCGATCGGGCTGTCGATCAACGGGCCGATCTGCTTTTCGGTGAGCTGGGCGTAGAGCGCCGCTTCGCTGACGTTCCCACCGGCCTGCAGAAAGACGGGGTCGCCGAACTTGTGAGCCCCCACAGTTTTGGCGACCGGGGTAGGCAGCACGATCAGGCCGATGCTGCCGAAGGGGGTGAGTTTTACTTTGCGTACCAGCGCCCCGTTCAGCTTGGCGAGGCTGTCGTCGGCTCCCACAAGCTCCACCGACTGGCTGCCCTTTGGTCCCTTTGCGTTCGCGCTGACTTCCACGAGCGGCGCCGCAACCTTGACCCCGGGTAGCTTGCGCACTTCGCCCACGAGCTTTTCAGGGAACCCGTGGGTGTCGCGGGCAGTGAGCTGTAGCTTCGCGCCCCCCACGATCCCGCTGTTGAGTTGCCCCACCGAGCTCGACAGGCTGGAGGAGGCGATCTGTGAGGCGAATAGCAACCCCACACCAGCGGCGATGCCCACGACCGCAAAGCACTCCTGCAACAGTCGGGCGCGCAACCGCACGCGGTAGAGGTGCAGGACGTTGGCGAACCTCATCCCACGCTCACCTCGCGCCGCCGGGCGCGAGCCCCTGCCCCGGTGTGCATCCTCCTACCTGGCCTCGACGGGGGCCAGACCCTGGGTGGGGTCGTAGTCGGCCAGTTTGCCGTCCCGCAGCGCCAGCACCCTGTCGGCGTATCTGGCGGCCTGGGGGTCGTGGCTGACGAGCACGATCGCTACGCCGCGCTCACGGCAGAGTTCTGTAAGCAGTTCCAACACCTCGCGCCCACGCTGCGTATCGAGACTCCCGGTTGGCTCGTCCGCTAGCAGCAGCTTTGGTTCGGTGGAGAGCGCTCTCGCGATCATCACGCGCTGGCGCTCGCCCATCGAGAGGGTCTCCGAGCGGTGGTTGAGGCGATCGCGCAGCCCCAGACGCTCCAGCAACGGTTGCACGTGCGCGTGCGCCTGCTTCCACGGCGTGTGCTTGAGCAGCTTGAGCACCGTGTTATCGATCGCCGTGACCCCCGGGAGCAGGTCGAAGTTCTGGCGCACAAAACCCATTTCGCGTAGACGGAAGTGCGAGGCCTCGGTCTCCGAGAGTGAGGAGATGTCGCGGTCGTTGACGAGCACTTTGCCGCTCGTGGGGGTGAGCAACGCGGCGACCATCAACAGCAGTGTGGTCTTGCCCGACCCACTGGGCCCGTACAGCGCGACCATTTCCCCAGGGGCGACAGACATGGAGACGCCGTCGACGGCCCGCACCGTCTCCTCACCCGCCGTCTGGTAGTGCTTGACGAGGTCCCGCAGCTCCAGCATTGACCCTATCCCTCTTCGTCTTTCCCGCCGGTAGTTGACCATGCTACCGACCCTACGGGTTGACCCGTGCAGAAACCCTATCCAAAATTGTCCACACCCTGTCGCGTCGTCTCGGTGGGTTCGAGATCGCGTTTGCGCGAAAAGGGTGTGCGCGGCAAGCCGCTGGGGACGTGAGAGGGTAGTCGGCGCAACGCGAAAACGAACATCGTGGGGCGCCGAAGCTCACCGACCGTTTCAAGCACGCTGTCGCTCACGGGCCGCAGCTCGGCGCTATGGGCTTCAGGTGTGGAGAGGTAGTTGCCGATCATCGCGGCAAGGATCACGACGTGGCGGGAGTTGTGTGGAAGCTCGCGAGCGGCTCGTGACGCCTGTGTGGCGAGCCAGCCCATCCGCTCCGCCGCGCGCTGTGGACCGTAGTACTCGATCAGGCTGCGATGGCCGGCTGCCTCATCCTCGTGTTTGTCGATCAGGTTGTCGAGCATCGAGTGCAACCCTCCGATCCACGGGAAGTAGGCGTCGGACAGCGCTCGCACCTCGCCGCTCTCCAACTCCTTCCCCGCAGCGGCCGCGATCAACACATGCACTCCGAGCGAGGAGCCGGCGGCGGCGGCGGTCTCCCACCACTGCAGACCGGCCCCCGGCGGGGTTGCCTCCAGCGCCCATCGCTCAAGCCCCTCGTGATCTCCTTGGGACTCGCTCAGATTGAGGCTCTGGAAGGCCACGATACGGGCGGCTGACGCTCTCGCCGACGACGCCACCGTTGTGTACGACGGGAGCGTGGCGACCGCGATGCGACACTCACGGAGGAGCGCTTCGAGGTAGCCCCCGTCCTCGTTTTGAGGGTGGTGTTGGTACCAGTCCAAGGCCGTCACCGTCGCCCCCTCCCCGGGGTGGGGGTGGGTTCCCGCGGCTGCGCGCTCGCTCGACTCGGTGTGATCCGCGTCGTTTGCCTCCGGGCCGGGAGGCGTGAGAGCGAACAAGAGCGCTTCGTGCAAGCGACGGCCGTCGAGGATCGGATCGGCGCTCGGTTGCTCGCCAAGGATATCCAGCAGGTTGTAGGCCGCCTGGAAGGCGCTCGTCGCGCGCGCGACGGCCGCCCGGTGTGCACGCGGGGCGAACGCCGCGAACGCGGCCGCACCCTCCATGTTGCCGCGCTTGGCAAGCGATTCGAACGCTAATCGCCGCAGCACAGGGTCGGGGATCCGTCGCGCAAGCCGTCGCCAACGCGCGATGTGAAGGCACACGCGAGGGAATACATCCGTCCAGTACACGACCGCGGCGTGCACGAACGTACAGGCGAGCGCGAGCCTGCCCCCTGCCCTCGGTCGTATTGTCTTGCCCCGGTGCGCGTTCACGTCGTAGATCCCTCCGCCTACACCCCACCCTACGACCATGCGCTCTGTCATGCGTTGGGCGCGGCAGGGGTCGAGGTTGAGTTGGTGACGAGCCGCTTTGCTTACGGGGGGGTGCCGGCGGCTGCCGGATACACCCGTCGTGAGCTGTTCTACCGCCACGCCCTTGGCGCTCCGGGCGGGCGTTTGCGGACCGCCTCGAAGCTTGCGGAGCACGTGCCCGACATGCTGCGCTACCGCCGCCACGCCGGCGATGCGGACGTTGTGCACTTCCAATGGCTTCCCGTGCAGGGTGTAGACCGTTACCTGCTCCCCACAGGCCCCCCGCTCGTGTTGACCTCCCACGACGTGCTCCCCCGCGAGCCGCGTCCCGGACAGCTCGCGGCGCAGCGCCGCCTGTATGACCGCTTCGATGCGATCGTGGTGCACTCCGAGCAGGGCCGCTCGCGTCTTGTGGACGAGCTCGAGGTGGAGAGCGGGCGGGTGCACGTGATCCCCCACGGTGTATTCACCCACCTCGCGGCGGGCCCGGAGGAGGAGCGGGAGGTATCTACAAAAAAGGGTGACTCGCGCGCGGACCTGACGTTAAGTCCCGCGCGCGTGCGCGAGTCACCCATTTTGGAGAACAACAAGCCCTCACCCAGGGGCTCCAGATTCCCTAATGCAGATCCACGCGCGGTCCCCGTCGTGCTCATGTTCGGGTTGATGCGCCCCTACAAGGGCATCGACGTACTGCTTCAGGCGTGGCGTGGGGTGGACGGCCAGGCGCCGATCGAAGACGCCGAGCTGCTCATTGCGGGGCTGCCGAAGATGGACATCTCCGCACTGCAAGGCGCGGCGCCCTGGAACGTTAGGTTCGATTCGCACTTCGTCACCGATGAGGAGCTGCCCGCCTACTTCGAGCGGGCCGACCTCGTGGTGCTCCCCTACCTGGAGGCCGACCAATCTGGTGTGTTGTTCACCGCGCTCGCCTTCGGTAAGCCGCTGCTGCTGAGTAACGTGGGGGGGTTCCCGGAGATGGCGGACACCGGCGCGGCGCGGATCGTGCCGGCGGGCGACGCGCACGCGCTCGGCCAAGCGTTGCGCGAGCTTCTGCATGACAGGGCCGCCCTGACCGAAATGTGCGTGAAGGCCAGGGCAGCCGCCTATGGACGTTACTCCTGGGAGTCTGTCGCCGCCGCGCACATCGGGCTGTATGCACAGCTAATGCAGAATGCCTGCGATGCGCACCTTGATTGAAATCGTCTTCTGGGCTTCCGCTGGGTTGATCGTGTGGACTCAGGTTGGCTATCCGCTGGCGATCTTCCTGCTCGCGGGCCTGCTCGCAAGGGCGCCACAGGCGTCCTCAATGCGGGAAGCACGCCCAAACAATCCTCCATATCCAGCCGTCTCGCTGATCGTGGCGGCGCACGACGAGGAGGGGGTGATCGCCGCGAAGATGCAGAACGCGCTCGCCCTCGATTATCCCCGTGAGCTGGTTGAGGTGATCGTGGCGTGCGATGGGTGCACAGATGCCACGATCGAGCGCGCGCGTGCCGCCGGAGCGGACCTCGTGTTGGACCTCCCCCGTGGGGGCAAGATCGCCGCGCAAGACGCCGCCGTCGAGCGCGCGAGGGGGGAGATCGTGGCGTTCTCTGACGCCAACGCACTGTGGGAGCCCGCTGCGTTGGGGGAGCTTGTCGCCGCCTTTGCGGACGACCGCGTGGGGTATGCATGTGGGAGGGTCAGCTTCGTGCAAGCCTCGGAGGGTGCCTCAGCCACGAACCAGGAGGGGGTGTACTGGCGCTATGAGATGGCGCTGCGCGAGCGTGAGTCGCGGTTGCGCTCGGTGACCGCCGGGAACGGCGCGATCTACGCCACCCGGCGCGATTCATACATCGTGGTGGATCCCATCATGGGCCACGACCTCTCGTTCCCCTTCAACATGGTGAAGCGGGGGTGGCGTGCCGTGGACGTCCCAACCGCGCGTGCTACCGAGAAGATGGTGCCCTCCATCGAGGGTGAGTGGAGGCGCAAGCGCCGCATGATGAGCCACACGTGGCCGATTGTGGTGCGCGGGGGAATGCTCTCCCCGCGTGGGTACACCTTGGGGTATGCGTTGATGATGATCTCCCACCGCCTGTTGCGGTACCTCACGCCGTTTCTCCACCTACTCGCGCTCGCCGCGAACGTCGCGCTCGTAGCGGACGGCGCCGGAGCGCTCTACACCGTGACGTTTGTGTTGCAACTGGTGCTGCTCGCCGCCGCCGCGCTCGCCGCCGCCATACCGGTGAGGGCGCTGCTGATCGCACGCTACTACGTCCTCACCGCGGCGTCCCCAGCAGCCGGCTTGTGGGATTGGGTGCGGCACGGCACCGCCGCCTCCTGGCAAGCGGCGGAGGGGACGCGATGATTCGTCGCGCGATCGATATCGCGGCGGGAGGACTGGCGCTGGTCTTTGCCGCGCCCCTGATCGCCCTCGCGATGGTCGCCATCCGTGTGGAGTCGCGGGGGCATCCGCTCTACAAGCAGCGACGCGTGGGGAAGGACGGGCGGGAGTTCGACGTGCTCAAGCTCCGCACGATGGTGGACGGAGCCGAGCACATCGGGGCAGGGTTGGCGGTCAACGAGAACGACTCCCGCGTGACGCGAGTGGGGGCGGTTCTGCGCAGGACTTCTCTAGACGAGCTCCCCAACTTGCTGAATGTGGTGCGTGGAGACATGTCGTTGATCGGCCCCCGCCCCACAATCCCGGTGCAAGTGGTGCAGTACACCCCCCACCAGCGCGGCCGCCTCGCGATCAGGCCCGGAATCACCGGGTGGGCGCAGATACACGGCCGCGCATCCCTCCCCTGGAGCGAGCGGATCGAGCTAGACCTCTACTACATCGCGCACCGCTCGCTCGCGCTTGACCTACGTATCCTGTGGCGCACGGTGGCGATCGTCTTTGGCGGGTCGGGGCTCTACAAGGGCGACACGGGGGGGTGGGAGAGTGAGAATGGATGAGCTCCGGCCTATGGCCTCCGCCGCCTGTGCCGGTAGTCAAGGAAGCGCCGGTGGGCCCACGGCAGTGATGTTGACGGGGGTGGGCAAGCGCTACGACATCGTCTCGTGCTTCGCGGCGCTCACCACGGTTGTGGCGGTGGACCCGAATCCGCTTGCCCCCGCGCGGTATGCCGCCCAGGTACGGGTAAGCGTCCCCCCGATCGACGACCCCGGTTACGTACCCGCTCTTGTGCGGCTGTGCGAGGAGCACGGTGTGGGGGCGGTGCTGCCACTCACCGACCTCGACATCGAGAAGCTCGCGGAGGCTCGCGAGCAAAAAGTGTTGCCCGCCCTCGTGCCTTCCTCCGAGGTGGCGCGCGCCACTTATGACAAGTACGAAGCCCATCTGTTGTTGGAGCGGTTGGGGTTGCCTTCACCTCCCACCGCGCTTCCCCACCACTTCGCCCTCGACTCGCTCGACTACCCGGTGATGGTGAAGCCGCGACAGGGTTCGGGGGCACGCTCGATCCACCTCGCCCATGACCCCTCCCAAGCGCGGTTTTTCGTGGGTTACGTGAAGGAGCCCACGATGGTGCAACGCGCGATGAATGGCCCGGAGCTCTCGATTGACTGTCTCGGCGACGTGGAGGGTCGCTGTTTGAACGCGATCCCCCGCACGATGCTTGAGTCCCGTGGAGGCGAGTCGATCAAGGGCACGGTCATCGACGATCCTGAGCTGGTGGAGATGGGACGCCACACGATGGAGCTGCTTCAGGTGCGCGGTCCAGCCACGATCCAGGTGTTCCGCGACCCGGAGCTTGGGGTGCGCATCACCGACGTCAACACCCGCTTCGGTGGAGCCTTCCCCGCGCCTACGTTGGCGGCGCTGCCCGGGTGCACCTACCCCGAGTTGATCGTGAAGATGGCGGCTGGAGAGCCGGTGGTACCGCACGTCGGGGAGTACCGTCGGGATGTGACCTTCACGCGCTACTACTGGCAGTTGGAGCTCGATGCGCGGATGGAGCCCACCGGCAGGGACATCACAAGTGGCGGGCCTCCCTCACCGAGATGTCAGAATGGACCCCAATGACCGAGTGCTCGAAGTGCGGAGCCCAGATGCAGGAGGGACAGGACTGGTGCTTGCAGTGCGGCGCCTCCCGTCCCAAGAGCCTTGGCCCAGGCGGGCCTGGGTGGCGCACGGGCGCCGCGATCCTTGGCGCTACGGCGCTGCTTGTGTGTGGGGCGTCGGTGGCTGCGTATGCAGCGCTGAACAAGACCAAGCCGAAGCCCAAGCAGGTGGCGATAGCGGTGGTGAAGCCCACCACCGTGCCTCCCACCACCACACCGGGGACGATCCCGCCGCCCAACACCACCACACCTGGGACCCCCACGACGGTGACCCCCGAAACGCCCACTGTCCCATCCACGCCTACCCCGAGCACCCCCGCCGAACCGGTGTTTCCGCCGGAAACCAAAACTGAAACCACCACGAAATCCACCGAAACGAAAAGCTCGGAAAAATCCGGCTCGGGAAAATCCGGTGGCGAATCTGACGCGCCGAGCCCGATCTTGCTCGACACGAACGCCGCAAGCACCTACAACCCCTACTCCTACTCCACCACGCTGTTCGGCGATCCCAGTCTCGCGATCGACGGCGAAGCGAAAACTGCTTGGACAGCGCAGGTGCAGACGGAAAAGGCGCCCAACATGGCAGAGGGGTTGCTACTTGACCTCAAGAGCCCCCAGAAGCTTGGGAGCGCCACCGTGAAGACCTCCACCACAGGGGTAACGGTGGAAATCTATGGCGCCAACGGCAAAACCGTTCCCGGCTCGATCACAGACAGCGGCTGGAAGCGGCTCGTGGGGCTGAAAGTGCTGAAGAAGAAAAGCACCCCCCTCACGTTGAAAACCGAAGGCAAGGGGTACCGCTACGTGCTGCTGTGGCTCGCCAAGGCGCCCGCCGGCTCCACAGCCGCCGCCCCGGGCACGGTGGCGATAGACGAATTCGAACTCTTCCCGCCTAAATAAAACTCCCCTCCAGCTCCTCCGCCGGCGGCTCGGGGCCGCGCGGGAGCGGGCGTCAGGCGGGCTTCTTCGCCCGCCGCTTCGGCGCCGCCGCCCACACCTCGTCGAGGAAGGCGGCGAGTTCGTCGGTGAGGCGCTCCGGTTTCATGCGCAGCTCCACGAGCGAGTCGGCCTCGATGAGACGCCCGTTGGGGAGCTCCTCAGCCAGCATCCCCGCATCGGAGAAGGGGTGTACAGGGTCACGCCGGTGTCCGAGCACGAGTGCGGGTGTCTTGAACTTACGCCGTTCGGTGCGGTGGGGAGCGATTCGCCCGAAGTACAACCCCTGGATCAACGCTCCTCCCGGCCCAGGGTCCTGGCGGACGAGGTCGAGCACCACATTCCCGTAGTAGGGGAGCAACCGGCGGGGGATCGCGCGGGCGGCGCTTGCCACGAGCTTCATCAACGGCTCCCCAAACGTGAGCGCCACGAGGATCGGTGTGAACGTGAGCGCGGACGCCAACAACGCGTTGTCGAGCACAGGCATCTCCACGATCATCCCCCGTAGTCGCTCCGGTGCGGTCGCCGCTACCTGCAGCGACGCGTTCGCGCCGAGCGAGGTGCCCATGATCACCGCCTCGGGGATCTCAAGCTCGTCCATCAACGCCACCAACTGCTCGCCGAAGGAATACATCGAATAGCGCCACATGTCGCGCGGACGATCCGATTCACCGTGGCCAAGCAGGTCAACCGTGATCACGCGATTGCCCCTCGCGGCAAGCTCTTCGGCGAGCGGGCGGTGCATCTTCTGGGAGAGCAACAACCCATGCACGAGGATCACCGGGCGCTTTGCCGCCGCGGTGCGGCGCGAGGTCTTCCCCCTCGTGCCGTTGCTTTCAAGCGCGGTCAACCCCGCTCCGAACTCGGTGTATGCGATGCGCTGCCCGTGGAAGAGGAACGACGGCACACATCGATCCTATCGCCCTCGCCGGGCGCCCCCTGAGAGCCGGCGGGTGAGAGTCCGGATAAAACTCGGACCCGGACGAAGCCGTGGATCGCCCGGGTCCGGCCCCCTCTCCGGGGCCATCATCCATAGGCCTAATGGGATGGCCTGCCATAAAAACCCAACAGACCGCCAGAAGATGCGGTGAATCCCGCCGCCACTTCCAAAACCCGCTCGCTGCCGCGCCGCCCTCCCGAGCCCGGACCTGCCCGGTCGTGCGCGGGAGCGCCATGAGCGGTAGCTTTGGCTGAACGTCCAACTTAATGAGGAGGAGAGCATGGCCAAGCAGCCCCGTATCCTCGCCGGGCAAACCGCGGCGATCACAGGCGCAGCGCGCGGGATCGGCAAGGCCACCGCGCAGGCGCTCCTACGCCAGGGTATGAAGGTCGCGATCGGCGATGTAGACCTTGCCGCCGCCGAGAAGACCGCCTCTGAGCTTGGTGCGAGCACAGTGGCGCTCCCGCTCGACGTCACAGATCGTGACTCCTTCAGTGCCTTCCTCGACCGCGCCGAAGAGCAGTTGGGACCGGTGGATGTGCTGGTTAACAACGCCGGCATCATGCCCGTGGGGAGGTTTATCGACGAGGACGACATCACCGCAAGGCGGATGGTGGACATCAACCTCCACGGGGTAATCCTCGGCATGAAGCTTGCGATGGAGCGGATGGTGCCGCGCAACCGCGGCCACATCGTGAACATCTCCTCCCAGGCAGGCAAGTTCGGGGCGCCGGGTGGCGCCACCTACTCGGCCACAAAGCACGCGGTGGTTGGCCTCAGCGAGGCAGTTCGAGGTGAGCTGCGGTTGATGAAAGCCAACATCGACATGAGCTACGTAATGCCGTTTGTGGTCAACACCGAACTCGGTGGTGGTCTCGGCGAAGCGCGTGGGATGAAGGTGCTGCAACCCACCGAAGTGGCCGACGCGATCGTGGAGGCGCTCCAAACCGGCCGTGTGGAAGTGTGGGTGCCGAAGTCCGCCAAGCGCACCTCCACGCTCGGCGTGCTCCTGCCGAGACGGCTCTCGGAGGGCATGGCCCGCGCATTGAAGGCCGACCAGGTTCTCGCCGGCGCCGACGCAAACGCCCGTCGCGACTACGAACTACGCGCAGCCAAGTCAGAGCCGGCCCTGGCGCCGGCGCCGGATAAGCCTCAGCTCACGGACGGCGGTGCCTGATTCTGGCCCAGGAGGTGACGGGGCGTCGCTGCACGCTGCGCCCAAACGCGTTGCTCTGAGCCTGGGCTCAGCAGGCTATGACACGAATCGAGCGGCCGGATGCGTCCACGAGTCTGGAAATGTCGCCCGGGTCGCTGGTGAGGACGCGGTCACCGGTGGTCGCGATAGTGACGACGGTCGCGTCGGCGGGGCTGGTGAGGCCCGCCTTGCCGAGCAGTACGCCCGCTTGTCGCCCAAGACGTTCGTCGACCGGCTGGATATCGACGGACTTCAGGAAGCGGGCCAGGTTGGCTTGTCGCCCACCATCGTCTCGCCACGCCTCGGCGATCACTACACCGGTGCTGCGCAGAGCAATCCCGTTCTGCTCTGCCACTCGAAGCTTTGCGGCGGTCGTCCGGTCTCCGCGGTCCACGGCGACAAGCGCACCGGTGTCGAGGATGAGAGCGCTCACGCGGCGGAGCGCACCGGCGGGGTAGCGACTCCCAGCTCGGTGGCGCCGGAAGCGAGCTCGTCATCGGTGAGCGGTCCGTGCGTCTTTTCCCAATCCTCGAGATATTCGGCAAGCGCCCCTGCTCGCAGCTTGGCCGCGGCTGCTTCCGCGAGCCATGCCGAGAGGCTCGTACCTCCTTGTCGTGCCGCGCCGCGAACGGCGTCACCAAGGTCGGGATCGAATGAGATGCTGAGCTTGTCCACCTTCACAAGGCACAAGAATACCACAGTAGGAACCACCATGGTAGGAACAGCTACCAGATCGACTGCTTCCTATCTAACAAATGGACAGCTTTCTATCAGGCATTTGGACAGGATTCTGTTTGGCATCTCGACAGCGCAATCCCGTCTTGCTCCGCCACTCAAAGCAAATTCAGGCAGTAAGCCACTCGGCGATCTGCCGCCCGATCTCTGGTCCCGCGTCCTCCTGCAGGAAGTGCGAGGCGTTCTCGATCACTCGTGGCTTCTCACGGCCGATCGCCTCGGCGAAGCGCTCGCCTGTCTCCAGCGGCAGCACCGGGTCGGAGTCGGCCCACAGCATCAGCGTAGGGCGCTTGTCGTCTTTGAGGGCGTCGAGCACCTTCTGGCCCTCCGCCGCGCCGGGCTCCTCGGGGGAGCGGGGAATCATCAGCGGGAACGCCCTCGCCCCCGCCTTGGAGGCGATGCTCGGATAGGGCGCTTCATACGCCTTGATCACCTCATCGCCCGGGTCGTTCTTACAGGCGCCCTTCACGAGGAACCCCACCGGCAGATCCTCGGTGCGCTCCACGAAGTCGCGGAACGCGGTCCACGCATCGGTCATCTTCTGGTGGCCGGTGAACAGTCCCGTGTCGAGGATCACGAGCCGATCGAAGCGATCTGCGTGCTCCGTCGCGAGGCGCAACCCGATCGGGCCGCCCCAGTCGTGCACCACCATCGTTGCGCCCTTCAGGTCGAGCTGCTCGATCAAAGGGCTCACAGCGGCAACGTGAGCGTCGTATGAGTACCAGTCGATATCGATCGGCTTGTCCGAGCGCCCAAACCCCGGCAGGTCGGGAGCTATGCAGCGAAAGCCCGCCTCCCGCACCGGCACGAGTACCTTCCTCCAAAGAAATGACCAGGTCGGCTCGCCGTGCATGAACACCACCGGCGCGCCCTCCCCCTCGTCGATGTGCGCCAACCGCAGGCCCTCGTGCTCGCGGTAGTGCGCCTGGAAGGGGAAGTCGGGGAGACCTTCGAGCAGCTCGTCCGGGGTGCGCACCGCATCAGGGGTCATCGCCGGAGAGCATATCCACCGGAGGATCGGTTAGGCTCGCGCGCGGAATGCACGCCGCGATCGTCCACCTCACCCCGATCCTGGGGGCCGAGAAGAGCAAGGTCCCGTTCTACATCGCCGGTGGCGTGCTCGTCGCCTGGGCGCTCATCCTTTCGCTTGGCATCGGCCTACGCAACCCCACCTTCCCGAGCACGTTGGGTGCGCAGCGCGCCGTCATCGCGATCTCTACCGTGCTCGTCGTGGTGACCGCGTCGATGGCCATCGCCACGTCGGGCGGTTCGGAGAGCAAGGCGACAGCGGAGCCCATTACAAAGGAAGGCCGCGAAGCCGCCTCCGGTTCCGGTACCTCTTCCTTGAAAGAGGCCGCCGACCCTCAGGGCCAACTGAGCTACACCACCAAAAACCTCTCCGCCAAGGCCGGCCAGGTGACGATCGCCTTCGCAAACGCCTCCCCACTCGAACACAACCTCACGATCGCCCAGGGCTCCAAGGTGGTGGGCGCCACACCCACCTTCATCGGCGGCGAAAAGACGTTGACGTTGAACCTGAAGCCAGGGACCTATACCTTCTACTGCACCGTCCCCGGCCATCGCGCCGCTGGGATGGAAGGCAAGCTCACCGTCCAGTAGGAGGGAGCAGGATGAAGCTCTACGTCTGTTACGGCCTGTTCAAGTCACCCCGCCCGGGTGGACACCCGTGCCGGAACGCCCACGAGGCGCTCACTGAGGCCGGCTACAAGCCCGAGGTCGTGAAGTCCTACGGGCTGGGGATACTGCCGAAAGCCTTCAACTTCACGAAAGGCCGTCAGGAAGTGGAGCGACTCACCGGCAACCGCATGGTACCCACGCTCGTCCTCGACGACGGCAAAGTGATCGACGGCTCCCGCGAGATCGTCTCGTGGGCATCCACCAACCCGGCGACGCCCGCATAGCTCACCGGGGAGGCGCAGTTGTCTCCCTCAAGTCGGCCCACTCGGATCATGCGCGATAACTGGCGCAAGTAGTCCGGTCGCAACCGCTCAGCGTTTTCGTCCGCCTGCGCCGCGCTACGACCTAGCGCGATAACGAACAAGACCCCACAAACCATGGCCCCTGCCGCCACGGCGAGTATGTCTATCGATGCACCCACTGCTGAAAGCCCCCTTTCGCAGTTCCCCTTGTCGTTAAGAGTGCCAGGTACGACGGATATGTGTCGCCCCCGGCCGTCGGATGTTCTCGGTCTTTGCGGGCTACCCATCCTCGGACGGGTCTAACAGCGGCTTTTTCTCTCGTCAGCGAGTCCGCATGATTCGTGCGCCCCGGGCCGGGATCAGCGAGATATGGAAATTCTTCTGGCGCTCGGGCCGCTTGCCGACCGCTTCCCAGTCGAGGCGGTCGAGCATCGTGCGCAACGCCACGCGCATCTCCCATTTGGGCGAAGGCCGACCCGATGCAGCGGCGGCGCCCCCCGCCGAACGGGAACCAACTGTAGGTGCTGGGACGCTGCTCCAACCACCGCTCGGGACGGAACTCCTCGGGGTGCTCGTAAATGCGGGCGTCGCGGTGCATCAACGCGCCGATGCTCAGCAAAGTGACGCCCGCTGGGAATGTGTAGGAGCCCACCGTCGCGGGTTGGGCGAGCGTGCGTGCGGCGCCCGGGAGCACCGTGCGCAGACGTAGCGTCTCGGTGACGATCGCATCGAGGTAAGCGTCGTCGGATTCGCGCGCCTTCGTCCTCACCTCGGGGTTGCGGGCAAGCAGTTCCACCGCCCACGACAAGCCGGTGGTGGTGGTCTCGTGGCCGGCCACAATCAAGTTCATCACCTGGTCGTGCAACCACTCGCGGTCGCTCTCCCCCGAGCGGAGCAACATCGAGAGCATGTCGGTGCGCTCGTCGCGATCGGGGGCCGCTTCGAGTTCGTCAATGAGCTGGTTGATCAGCTCGTACGTGCGCTTCACGGCGGCCGAGTAACCCTTCCACGGGGGTACCGCCTCCAAGCCGTTGTGGACGTACCACTGGCCGATCACGAAGGTGACGTTTGTGATCTTCGCGAGCACCCGCCGCAGCTCGGGAAGCAACGGGGAGTCCTGCGCGCCGAACACCGCCCGCAAAATCACCTCGCTTGTGATCTCACGGCTCTCGTGGTGCATGGAGATCGTCTTGCCGATCGGCCACCGCTCCACGCGCTCGGCGGTGAGATCGGCGATCAGCTGCTCATACGTCTTGACCGACTCGCCGTGCAGCGGCGGGAGCATCCGCTTGCGCGTCGCGAGATGCTCCTCCTCGTCCACCACCAGCAGCCCACGCGAACCAAGCACCTCAAGCACTTCGCGGTTGGCGTCACCCGCGCGAAACACCTCGGGCGGGCCGGTCATGATCTCCTTCACGAGTTCGGGGTCGGCGATCACCACCGCCCTGCCCCAAGGGAGCATCCGCAAGGTGAACACGTCGCCGTAGCGCCGCTGCGCACGCGACAGGAAAGGCACGAGCCGCTGCCAGAAGAGGAAGCTCTGTACTGGGAAGGGGAGTCGCGGGCCTGGCGGCAGCGTCGGCTCGCGAGCCGGCAAGGCGCCGGCGGCCTTGGGCATCGCAAGAGCTTCGGCGGAGCTTGAGCTTGTCATAGCCACTCGACCTTATCGCGGCTTGCGAAGATGGCTGTGTGAGTACGGTCTCTGAAAGACGGGCGCCGCGTTTGACCGCTGTCATGCGCGAAGGGGAGCGGGTGACTCCGCTTGAGTTGTTCTTCGACCTCGTGTTCGTGTTGGCGTTGACTCAGTGCACGGCGTTGATGGCGCGGACGCCCACCTGGGAAGGACTCCTGAAGGGATTGCTCGTGCTCGGGATGTTGTGGTGGGCATGGGTTGGGTATGCGTGGTTGACGAGCGTGGTGGATCCCGAGGAGGGGAGCGTGCGGTTGGTGATCTTCGCGGCGATGGCGGCGATGCTCGTGGCGGCGTTGTGTGTGCCGGGGGCGTTCGGGAGCGAGGCGCTGTTGTTCGCGTGCGCGTACGCAATCGTCCGGGGGGCGCACATCGCGCTGTTCACGATCGCCAGCCGAGAGGACGGCGCGCTCAGGCATTCCGTGGCGGGGTTGGCCTACAGCACCGCGATCGGGGCGGGGTTGCTGTTCGTGGCGGCCGCCACCGGTGGGGCGCTCCAGCTCGGATTGTGGGGTTTGGCGTTGGTGCTCGACATGGGCGGTCCCTTCCTCTTTGGCGCCGATGGGTGGAAGCTCGTGCCGGGCCACTTCGCGGAGCGTCACGGATTGATCGTGTTGATCGCGTTGGGGGAGTCGATCGTGGCGTTGGGGGTGGGGGCGAAGGTGGTGCTCGACACGGGCATCGTCGTGGCGGCGGTGCTTGGGGTGGTGGTTGCGGCGGCGTTGTGGTGGGTGTACTTCGACGTCACCGCCATCGTCGCGGAGCGGCGGCTGTCGAGGGCGGCGGAGGGCCGCGAGCGCAACGAGATCGCACGCGACTCCTACTCCTATCTGCACTTCCCCATGGTTGCGGGGATCGCGTTGTTGGCGGTCGGCTTGAAGCTCACGCTTGAGGACGTGAGCGGATCGCTCAAGCTCGTGCCCGCCTTCGCGCTGTTGGGGGGAGCGGCGTTGTATCTACTCGCGCACGTGGCGTTCCGTTTGCGCAACATGCACACGCTCAGCCGCCGCAGGTTGGCGTGTGCGGGCGTCCTCATCGCGCTCGCCCCCCTCACGGTGGCGCTGAAACTCTCATCGCTCGCGACCCTCGGTGTCCTCGCGGCGATCCTCGCCGCGTTGATCCTCTATGAGGTTGTGCGGTATGCGGACGCCCGCGAGCGTGTGCGGCACGGTGTCGCCCCGGGCGAGGCGACACCAAGTCAATAACCCGCCTCAGCTCACGGCCCAAACGGCGGGAAAAGGTACTGCTTGAGCACCAATCCCCCCAGCACCGCGTAGCCGAGGTCGGTGGGGTGGATGTCGTGTAGTTCTGTGCAGAAATTCGTGAGCAAACACACCCGCGCCTGCTCGCCCGGGCCGGGTGGGTTGAAGACGGGTAGTGGGTCGGCAAAGCGGGCGCCCACGGTGGAGGCGACCTGCTTCATCACCGCGTTCAGTTGGGCGGTCAATTCGTCGGCGCCCGCGAGTGAGGGGCCGAACGGGTTGTAGAGGCCGAGCACGATGATCTTCGAGTGGGGCGCGGCGCCACGCAGGTCCGTGAGGATCAGGGAGAGATTGGAGGCGATGTGGGCAAACAGCGCGGGGGCGTGTTCGGCGATGCAAGGGGGTTCGAGTTTGCACACTCCCTCGGTGACCCCGAGTGCGTCGTTGGCGCCGATGTCGATCGTGATGGGGTTCACGAATTTGCGGTGTGCGGCGAGATAAGCGAGCGCGTCGGAGAGTTGGGAGGAGGAGGGCCCGCCCACATACGGGTGGTGCAGGGGGAAGGCGAGCTGGTACTGGCACGGACCGTTGATGAACGAGTCGGTGGTCTCGCCCGGGCAGCCGTCGTTGACGATCTTCAGGTCACGGTCGTGGAGACGCAGCACGAAGCCGAAGTCGTCGACATAGCCTGTGTGGAAGGCGGCGGGGTCAACGTTGGGGAAGAGGCTGTTGAACTTCGCCTGCTGGTAGCCGAAGGCGAGCGAGTCCCCGAGGGCGAGGTAGCCCCGTTGCGGCTTGGCGGCGGCAGCGCCAGGCGCGGGCCAGAGCAGCACGAGCGCGACCACAACCACCACGAGCGCGGCGAGGAGAGCGGTCAGTGACGCACGGGTGGGGTGAGGAGCGGGACGAAGCAAGCTGGACATCTCTGCCTCCCTTAAGGCTGATTGGCTTGCCCAGGCTCGCATCGCCCTCCTCGACCGCCTGGATCGACCACATTTATGTACCCGTCGATCGGGGTGGGGCAAACAGTCGATGGGGTTCGCCTGTGGTGGTGGTCTGAGGCTTTGATGTTGGATTTACGTGCCCGTACCCGCCGCTCGAAGTCGTTGCGGCGTGGGGAAGCGAAACAACGATCGTCCAGAGAGGTTGACAACGGCACGGTGTCGTGAAACCCTCATCCACCATGTACGGGCGTCCCGGACAGGGGGCGGTGCTTGCCGGAGTCCCGCGGCGCGCGGGCACGGCGGCGTGCGTCTGTGCGGTGTTGGTGCTACTGCTTACCGTTACCCCCGCTCGCGCCGCCGAAACCGTGGTGAACTTCGACGGTCTCGCCGCTGGTACGCTCGTGAGCAACCAGTACGAAGCGCAGGGCCTCAGGCTCGGCAAATCGGCGGCACTAGGGTTGAAAGCGTCTTCTGTCGGCGACTGCGGCTCCCCGTCTGTTCAAAAAGAGGGGTCGCCGGGTGTCGCCTTCTCCTCGCCTAACTACGCGCTCCTCGAAAAGTGCAAACCGGACCCGGCAAGCCCCAACTCGAGCGGCACATACGGTCAGCTGCTCGGCAAAGGACGCGGTTTGGTGTCGATGGAGGTCCGCAACCTCACCGTCGGTGGGTTGGCTCCGGCGGCGAAGTTGACGGGATTCAACAGCGCGGGCGAACCCGTGGTCAGCCAAGAAGCCTCGCTCACCGGCGGCGGTTGGGTACACATCGCGATCGCGCCCGCGGGCGGCGCGACGACGATCAGCTACTTCTCGATCGTCACCAACGAATCCAACGAAGACAAAATCGCCATCGATGACCTCAGCTTCGAAGCCGAGGCCTCCTCCACACCGCCTCCTCCCCCGCCGCCGACCCCGCCCAAGGCCTCGGTGTCGCTGCTAACTCCCAATCCCTTCTCGGGGGAGGTGATCTCGCTCAGCGGCGCCGGCTCGCTGCCGGGGAGCGCTGGTCACATCATCTCCTATGCGTGGGACCTCAACGGGGACGGCAAGATCGACACCTCCACCGGTACCAATCCGATCGTCCAACTCATCCTCCCGCCGGGCGTGCACAACATCGGCCTCACCGTCACCAACTCGAACAAAGAAAGCTCGAAAACAGGTTTCGGCCTCACGATCCCGACAACCACGGTGACGATCCCCCCGAAAGACGGTGGCGAAGGGGAATGCAAGAAAACCTTCGAAGTGGGCAGTGCGCAGCTGGTGGCCGAATGCATCCAAACTCTGCCTAATAAAGGCGGTTACGTGATCGCCTCAAAGCAGGTGGCCCTCAACGGGATGGATCTCGTACCGCAGGGGGGCGGCTTCGGTGTTTTCAAGATCCATGAAGTAAGACATCTGGGTGTGTCCACCGAAGTGCAGCTCTCGGGCTCTGCGGTGGAGGTGGAGCTATTGAACACCCCCATCGGCAATGTGGTGCTCGGTGGACGGGATCTCGAAAATGAACCGATGACGCTTCAGTTCGAAGCGTTTAATTCCAAAACCACGTTCAAAGCGATCACGGGGTCCACCCGCCGCTCCGCGCACACCGCGGGCGCACCCTCGAAGACCCTTCTGATGGCGCTTGCCGTGGGACATGAATGCACCGGCACCGAAAAAAAGGCCAGTTGTTGCCCCCCCAAAAACCAGATTGCCGCATGCGCGACGTTGCCGGGCGGGTTCCCGCTCACGGGTCAGATCCAGGTCTTTCTGAGCAAGAAAGGGCAGGCGCTGTTCGACGCACAGGTCAACCTTGATTTGAAATCCGTCAATTTCGAAGCTACGGGCGCGGTCGAGATAAAAGCAAACCTCGAAACAGGCATTGAACTGAACTCGCTCAAGTTTGAAATCGGCGAAGCGTCCCTCGCCCCGATCTTCAAGGTGAAAAAAGCCTCGTTCGTCTACTACTTCCCCGAAGCCGAAGAAGAATCCAAGCGCGACAGCTGGCAGGCCAAGGGTACGATCACGTTCGGTGAAGAAATAGCGGAACTTGAAGCGGAACTCGCCTTCAAGAAAGGGGAATTTCAATCGGCTTCGATGAAGTTCAAGGCCGAACCAGGGGTACCGATCTACCCCGGTATCAACCTCAACGAGATCGGCGCCTCGGTTGGCGTGAACCCGCTCGCCTTCGGTGGAGTGCTGGGCGCGAAGATCGCCGCACTGTTGCAGCTCGAACTCGCCTTCAAGTTCCGCGAAGCCACGTCCAAAGAACTCGGCTTCTTCGGCGGCCAGGGCAAGCTTTCGTACAAAAGCGATGAAATCGCTACGCTCGCGGCCGACGTGTACTCGGATGGTTACGTCGACGCGCAGGTGACATTTAACCTGCACTTCCCCTTCGACTCCAAAGAACCCGTAATCGAAGTGTCCGGCGGCGCCGGCTTCTGGGATGAACCGGCAAGCGGGCTGTGGCAGGCCAATGGCAACGTGTACATGAAAGTGTGGATCCTCAGCGCCGAAGTCGCGGGACTCATCAACAACCAGTACGCCGCCGGCTGCTTGCATGTCGGTGCGGAAGGCGTCTTCGGCGGCGGTGTGCAGGGTCGCTATCGCTTCTCCGACGGCAACATCGACGGGGGGCTGTTCGGCAACTCCAAATGCTCCGACCAACTCAAGCAGTACAGCCAGAAACCGCTTGAAAAACACAGCGGGGGTTTTGTCAAAGAAGAATCCGCGCTCTTCCTGCCAAAGCCTGGCGACTTCTCGCGTGGGTTGACCCCGCTAGCGACCGCGTCGGCGGCATCCGAAGAAGACACCTTCACCCTTCCCTCAGGCGGGGAAGGACAGGAGCTGCGCATCACTTCTCCCTCGGGTACTCCCGTGGTGGCGCTCATGGGCCCCGGTGGGCAGACCTACACAACGCCCCCACCCGGGAAGCTCGCGATGGTGAACGGGCAGTTCATGGCCGCCGTGTCCCCCGACCCCCATCAACTGCTGGTGTTGCTGCGCAAACCGAAGGCGGGCAAGTGGCATGTTCAGGCCATCGCGGGGTCTGCGCCGATAGGAAAGCTTGAAGTCTCAGAAGACGTAGCGCCCGCCACCGTGAAGGTGCACGTGTCGCACAAGCATGGCAAGAGGTGGTCGCTGGCATACAAGATCGCCCACTTCCTTCCCGGCACAAAGGTGCGCTTCGTGGAACGGGGCCGCGACTCCACCCACGTGCTGGGCGTAGCCGGTAAAGCGAAGGGTACGCTCACCTTCACCCCACAGGAAGGGCTCTCGCGCTCGCGCGCGGTCTATGCGTACCTGCTGAACACCGAAGGCGCGGTCGTGCGTGAACTCACCGTCGGCCACTACGCCGCGCCCGCGGCGTTCAAGCCCGGCAAGCCGCGCAAGGTGAAGATCGCTCGTCACGGCTCCACCGCCACCGTCACCTGGAGCGCGGTCGCCGGTGTGCGCACCTATCGCATCAAGGTTCGCGGCAGCGATGGGCGGTTGCAGTCGTTCTTCCGCAAGCCAAACAGCCGTTCCGTCTCAATCTCCAACGTGCTCCCCTTTGAGAGCTTTACCGCGTCGGTCGTTGGGGTCGGTCCGAACCTGGTTTCCGGCCGCCCCGCTTCGGGGCGGCTCGCGCCCGTGAAGGTGAAGCGCCTCAGGTCAAAAAAGCGCAGGAAAGGCTGAGGGCGACAGGCTCCGGCCGAGGTGACCTCCGGGTGGTCGGGGGAGGCGGACTCATATAGTCATTTTTGAGCAAGCTACTTTAGTAGCTACTAAACGTAGCCACTATCGTGAATTGCTGAAAAACGAACATACCCTCCGCCTGCCCCTGGGCGAGTGTCAGGCGAGGGCGGGGACTGGCTCAGCCACAGCCGGCTTGTGCTCGACCCCGGGGCGCGGTCGCAGTTCGATTTCGCACCCACGCGAAGGGCTGATCGTGATGCTCCGCCGCCGCGCTGTCTCGGGACGGTCGCCAACGGGGAAGAGCAGGTTGCGCTCGATTACCGCTCGCAGCACGATCTTCATCTCAAGCATCGCGAAGCTCGCGCCTAGGCAGCGGCGCCTGCCGCCCCCGAATGGGAGCCACGTGTAGGTGCCTGGTGCTTGCCCCCCTTCTGACTCCATGAACCGCTCGGGGCGGAAGGAGTAGGGGTTGGGGTAGATCTCGGGGTCGTGGTGCACCAGGAACGCGCTCACGATCAACACCACCCCCGGCGGGTAGCTCACGCCGCCGATCTCCACCTGCTTCTTCACCAGTCGCGGCTCCGCGTTCATCAGTACTGGCTTGCGGCGCATGATCTCTTGGATGGTGGCGCTGAGGTACGCGTCGTCCCCGTCGCCGGCCTCGAATTCGCCGGCGAGTCGCTCCACAACACGGGGGTTGCGCGAGAGCATCTCAAAGCCCCAGGAGAGCTGGGAGGCGGTCGTCTCGTGTCCGGCCACAAGTGCCGTCACAAGCTCGTCACGCAGCTCCGCATCGCTCATCGGAGAGCCATCCTCGTGTCGCGCGGACAGCAACAATGCGAGCACATCAGGCCCGCTCTCCTCGCCACCGCGGCGCTCCTCGATCAGCTCGAAGATCAGCCGGTCGGCCTCTTCCCCAAGTCGTTCCAGCCGTCCCATCGGCCCACGCCCCGCCAACATCCGTTGGGCGAACGGGAGCAGCGAGATCGGGTTCTCCGCGAACTGGAGTACCTGGGTGAGCAGTTCACGCAACCTGTCGAGGGTCGCCCCGCGGTCGAGGCCGAACACAGCGCGCAGCACGATCTCAAGCGTCAGCCGCTGCAGACGCTCGTGGAGGACAACGGGCTCACCAATCGGCCACGACTCGATCTCACGTTCGGTGAGCTCTTGCATCAGGTCCTCCAACCGCTGCATGCTCTCGCCGTGGAAGGCGGGCAACATCAGCTTGCGTTGCTCCAAATGGGGCGCCTCGTCAAGCAAGATCACCGAGTTGGGTCCCACGATCGGTTCCAGGATGCGTGCCCCCTCGCCGGGGTGGAGCACATCCGGTGGCGTTTGAAACACCTCCTTGATGTCCTGAGGGTCCGACAGGATCACAAACGGCGCCTGGCCCAACACCTGGACGGTGAAGCGCTTGCCGTAGCGCTCTCGCGCGCGCAACATCCCGGAGGTGGGACGCGTCCAGGTCGCCACAGTCTGTAGCGCCGCCGGCACTTTCGGTCCTGGGGGCAGTTCTCTCTTGATTCGACGGCTGGACAACATGCTGTTCATGGGGGCGCTCCGTCCTGTTGCCTGCATGGGGCCTTGCACACTATCGCTCCCACCCCGGTTTGGCTAGCCGGCCAGTTTTCGGGGCTTTGGTCTGGCGCCGGACGCGATCGGGTCTCCACAAGTTCGATGCTCCCGCCTCGCGTCTCACCTCTTCGGGGTGATGGCGCAGCAGCGATGCCGTGAGACTCTCCTTTAGCGCGTCAACGTGCACTCAAAGGAGCAATACATGCCAGTACTAGCGGTCTCCACAGGCGCCGGGGTTCTCTTCGGAGCGATCTACATCGTCCTACTCATCACCCTCGGCATCCTCGCCATCCGCAAGGGCCACTGGATCATGTTCATCATCGGCATCTTCATTCCCCTGTTCTGGATCATCGGGGCGCTGCTGCCGCCGACTCGGGGCGCGGACCCGATCTAGGCAGCTGTCGCGCAGCGTCGCGGTCAGGGCAGCGCGGCCCGTGACGGGCGACGGCCTTCAACCAGATCCTCGATCGCATCGACTGCCGCCACCTCTCCGCCGGCGTTCGCGAAGAGTTGACTGATCCGTTGCGCCCCAGCGCGAAGCTCAACCGCCCTACGCACCGCACGTGCAAGCCGCTTCGGCGTGAGCCTGCGTGGTGGGCGGCGTACTCCGGCATTCGCGTACTCCACCCGTCTCGCCGTCTCAAGCTGGTCACGGCCAAAAGGCACGACCACGACGGGCACGCCCGCCGCGAGGGCCTTCTGGGCGATCCCCATCCCGCCGTGACACACGACACACGCCACGCGATCCAACACGGCGTCGTGGGGCACGAACCGCTCCACCCTGCTCCCCGCCGGCGCGCTGAACTCGGCCGGGTCGTGGGCCGCGGTGGTGGCGATCACCGAGAACCCCTCCGGGGGAAGCCCTTGCAGCGCCACATCGATCAGGCGCTTGTCGCCCTGCTTCTCAGTCGAGCACGTCACGAGCACGAGTGGATCTCTCATCTCCCCAAGCCAAGCGGGAGTGGTTTGAGGGGGTGACCAGTTGATTTGACCTACGAGCCTCACATTCTCCGACCAGTCACGGCGGGGGTAATCAAAACCTTCGACGGTCAGCGCCAACATCAACGGTGGACGGGTGAGGAAGTCGGCGAACTCCTCGATCTGGGGCGCCCCGTAGCGCGCGCGCAACTTGTTCTGTGGTCCCACCCCGAGGCGGTCGAACATCGGGCGCATGGCACGGCGCAGCAACCCATCACGCGCCATGCCGAGCATCCCTCCCATCGGGCGCAACCCCATACCGAACGGTGGCGCGTCGCGAGAGGGAGTCATCAGCAGATAGGGCGAATACACCACCCAGGGAAGCCCTGAGACCTCGGCGACGATCGCCGCGCCCCAACAGTTCACGTCGATCAACAACGCCTCGGGACGCTCGCGCTCGATCGCCGCCTCCAGGTCCGCGGCGTCGTGCTTTGCGCGCCTCGCAAACACCGCCATCGCGCGTCCGCCCCTCATGGGCTGCAACCGCCCCTTGTAATCGTCCATCTCGATCTCCTCCACCCGCGCGGAGATCGCGGTCGCCTCGATCCCGAGCGCGCGTATGCGCTCCACCTCCGACGCGAGCGTCCGCACGGCGATGTGGTGGCCACGCCTGCGCAGCTCCTCCAGGATCGGCACCAGGGGATAAAGGTGGCCGCGCGCGGGGGAGGTGTAGGCGAGTAGGCGCATCACATCTCCGAGTCGGGTCCCACCAACCGCTCGATCATCTCAACCAATGCGTCTTCGACCTCTGGTATTTCCAGGCCGATGTCGCGTCGCAGGATCTTCCACACGTACACGTCGCATATCGCCACGAGCTGTGCCAACCGCCGTTCTCGCTTGTGCGGGCTGAGGTCAAGCTGTGGCTCGAACGTGCGCATAACCCACTGTTCGTGCACCTCGTGGCCGCTGTCGGCTGCGCGCACAAGCGGGTTGCGGTGCTCGCTTCCCATCACACGCACCACCGCGTCTCTGTAGGGGATCACGCGGACCGCGATATCCCCATAGCGCTCGTAGTGGCGCACCAGGTTCCTCACCGCCCCCGGGATGTCGCCGATCGGGGCCTCGTTGCGTTCTTTGACCACAACCGAACTCGTGCGCCGGATCACCGCGTCGAGCAACCCCTGCTTGGAGCCGAAATGGCGCAACGCCGTCTGCTTTGTCACCCCCGCCCGCCCCGCCACCTCCTCAAGCGACGCCTGCGACCAGCGATCCCTCTCCACCTCTTCGGTGGCCGCCCGCAAAAGGCTCTCGCGCGTGTGCTCCCGCCCCTTCGCGCGCGCCACCTGTTTATAGGGACGCTGGCGCTCCTCCCGTGCCATGTCAACTCAGTCTTGCAGGGCGAGCGAAGCGGGCACGGAGCTCGCGAACCATCCCGGGATCGCGAGAATCGCAAGCGCGCTCGCCGTCACGAGCGAGAGGCTCGTCACCGCTGCCGGCACGCTCACCGAATACACCACCGGGAAATTGATCACGTGCGCAAGTGCCCTGTCGGCGAGCTGTTGCCCGTAGAGGCCAAACACAGCGCCCGTGAGGCACCCCACACCCAGCAGCAACAAACTCTCAAGCAGAATCGTCCACCACAGTTCCGCCCGTGGCAACCCCTCCAGCTTGAGCTTTGCCAGACGTGGCCGCCGCTGCCACACCATCGCCCCCATCGCCGCCGCCATCGCCAACACCGCCACGATCGGGATCAACGTCGCGATCTGAGTGAGGCGGGACAGCGCCTCGCGGCTAAGCGCCCGTTGTTCTTCGCTATGCCGGGTCGCCGTCTGCGCTGTGAGACCGGAGCTCGGTCCCAGGGTGCTTTGGATCTCGTGCACAGCCTGCGTGGGCGTGACTCCTGGCTTGAGCAGTACCGCGTAAGCGGTTGCGTCGTTGCTTCCCCACGCCCGTGCGTAATCGGAGGCGTTCATCACGATCGATCCCGGCGCCCACCCGATGTTCGTCGAGAGCGCCGCCACGCGGAAGCTCCTCGGTACCGGCGTGGGGAGCGTAAGCGATTGGCCGATGTGGAGTTTCCGTTCTTCCGCCACCGCCTTTGAGAGCACCAACCACCCGCCTTCCCTGACCCGTCGTGTCGCCTGGGCGGTGTCCCCTTCGAGGATCTGATCCGTTGGCAGCAGCGGCGTGGATTCGCGCGGCGGTGCAATCGTGAGTAGGCGGCGCTCGCCGTAGTCGAGTAGTCCGCTGCGGTAGAGCCTCACCGCCCGCACCCCCGGGAGACGTTCGAGCTGGGCCTTGTGCGTGGGTGCGAAGGGTGCGGTGTTGAGCAGGTTGTATGAGCCCGTTGGCGCCACCCACACCTCGGTGAATGCGTTGCTGTCACGTCCAGCGTTTTCAAGGCCTGTCAACAAATCCGAGTGGGCGCCCTGGATGGCGACGCTCCCGAACACCGCCACCGCCCCCGTCGCGGCGATTGCCACAGCTCGCGATCTCGATGCACCGAGCTCCATCGTCGCCACGTGCCCCACCGGGCTCACCACCAGCGAGGCCACTCGCTTGGTGAGCGCGAGCGTCCCGCTGAGCACGATCGGCAACTCCAGCAACAACGCCCCGGTCAGCAGCACCATCCCCGCGATCGACTGCTCCGGCGCGATCAACAACAGCGCGGTCGCCGCCGCGAGCAACCCCCCGCCGGCGAGCGCACGGCGGCGGCCCGTGTGGCCTGAGGTTGCCCCCTCGCGTGGGTTCACCGCCGCGAGCGGGTCGCGCGAGAGGATGTCCCGTAGCGGGCTCAACACCGCCACGATCGCGGCGGTCATGCCCCCGCCGGCGGCGATGGCGATGCTCTGCCAACTCACCACCCGCTCGGAGCCCACGGCGAAGGCGAGCGAAAGGAAGGCGGGGTTTGAGTGAAAGAGGTGGATCGAGAGCTCCTCACCGAGGAACAGTCCCAAGGCACACGCGATCAAGCCGAGCGCGATCGCATCGAGCAGCAGCACGGCGATGACGGTGGGGGGCGTGTACCCGTCGCGGCGCAAATCCGCGATCAACCTGCGCCGCTGGGCGACGGTGAGCAACATCGCGTTGAACGCGAACAGGAAGCCCACCAGGGCGCTGATCACCGAGAACAGGGCCGTAGATTGGTTACTCGCCGTGGCTGCCTTCGCAAAAAGAGTTTCGTCATAACTTGTGGACTCGACGTTGACGCGGTTGGCGGCGAGCTTTGTGAGAGAAGCGCGCACGCTGGCTGCCGCGCCTGGGGCCGGTTGCACGAGGATTCTGCTCACTCGTGCTTTCAAGCCCTCCATTTCCTGCGCGAAGGAGAGCGGAGCGATCGCGATCGGGTTCGCCACAAGCGCGCCGATCTGCTTTGCATGGAGCTGGGCATAGAGCGGCGCCTGCGTCGAGTGGCCCGCTACCTGGATGGTCACTTCCTGCCCGAACTTGGTCACACCCACCGTGTGGGCGAGGGGGGCGGGGAGCACCACCGCGCCGATCCCCCCGAAGGGCGCCAGGTCGGTGTGGCGGGTGAGTGTCCCTCCCAGCTGGGAGAGGCTTTCATCTGCTCCTACTAGCTCCACGGAGGCGTGGCCCTTTGGGCCGATGGCGTTCGCGCCAGATTCAAGCAGCGGCGCCGCCACACGCACACCGGGCAGTCGGCGTACCCGCGCGAGCATCGATTCCGGGAAGCCGTGGGGGTCGCGCGCGATCATCTGCAAGCTCGCTTTGCCGACGATCCCGTGTGAGAGCTGGGAGACCGAGCTCTGCAGGCTTGAGCTCGACACCTGCGAGGCGAACAGCAATGCCACACCCGCCGCGATCCCCACCACGGCAAAGCACTCCTGCAGCCACCGCGCGCGCAACCGCACGCGGTAGAGGCGCAGTGCGTTTGAGAGCTTCACGAGGGTTGCGCCGCCACCCCGCCAACCGACGGCGATCGGTCGGCGGGGATCGCGGGCCCTCCCTTTACGCCAACCGGGGGGTGGTCGGCGGAGATGGGAAACTCGGTCGGTGTCGTAATCGGAGAGGCGACCGTCACGCAGCGCATACACACGGTCGGCATAGTGGGCTGCCATCGGGTCGTGGCTGACCAAAACCACCGCCACCCCCCGCTCGCGGCAGAGCCCGCGCAGCAGCTCCAAAACTTCGCGCCCCCGCTGCGTATCGAGACTGCCCGTGGGCTCGTCGGCGAGCAACATCGAGGGCTGGGTAGAGAGAGCGCGCGCGATCATCACGCGCTGGCGCTCCCCCATCGAGAGCGTCTCCGAGCGGTGGTGGAGTCGGGCGCCGAGGCCGAGGCGCTCAAGCAGCGGCTCCACCTCCTTCTGGGCATCCTTCCAGCGCATTGCCTTCAACAGCTTCAACACCGCGTTGTCGATCGCGGTGACTCCAGGTAGGAGGTCGAAGTTCTGGCGGATGAATCCCAACTGCGACAACCTGAAGTGAGAGGCCTCCCGCTCTGAGAGCGAGGACACGTCACGTCCGCCGATGAGCACCTCCCCGGCGGTGGGGGCGAGCAGGGTCGCCACCATCAACAGGAGCGTCGTCTTGCCTGAGCCGGAGGGGCCGTAGAGGGCCACCATCTCACCCTTCTCCACCTTCAGCGATACGCCATCGACTGCCCGCACCGTCTCTCCACCCACTGACGGGTAGTGCTTCACAAGCTCTCTCAACTCCAACATCTCGATTACCTCCTCCTGCGCAAGCCGTCCCTTACACCGATGCTTTGCCGCTCACATGGACAGTGATGGCGTCGTTTGACTTGGCGATCGTGCCGCTGAAACTCAACCCCGACCCGCGCGCGTGGCTGTAGGCGCCGCTCCCATGTGTGATTGAGAGCGAACCGGAGAATTTCCCGATGGCCCCTTCGCGGCGATAGGCGGCGCTCGCGGAGCTTGAAATCGAGCCACCCGAGGACGGGTAGATGTTCACTTCCGCCGTCACCTTTTTCGTGGAGACGATCGTGAGGTGAACGTAGATCGTTCCTTTGAGCGTGCCGGTTGCTGCGCCCTGCTCGTTGAGGGTGAAACCATGCTTGCTTGTGAGGTGAAGGTTTGCTCGCTCGTCGAGCGTGATCGTTCGTGCAGAGGACGCTGACGGGGCGCTTCGCGAGGGGTTAGCGCCGGAAGCTCCGCCGGAGGCGAGGGCAACTAGCATCGCCGTTGTGACCACGAGAATGAGGAGTGGTATTGAGAGTCGTTTTCTGCGTGGCATTTTGGTGACCTGCTTTCTCTCGTTCATCGTGGACAGTGGGCCGTCGCGCTGGCGCGGCCGGTGGAGCCGTCGGCGTAGGTGAACGCCGCAGCGAAGGGGAAGCCGCCCGAGGGGCAGTGGTGGGGGACCACGACAGTCGCGGCATGGGATGCATGCGGCGAGGTTGACCCCACCGACAGCGACATGCTCACGATCGACGCGTCTGGCTCAAGCGGGAGTGTGGGGATCGGGGGGACGGTCATCGCCAGGTCTTCCCCGAAGGGAAGAGTGTCGGAGACGGCCGAGCCGTTGATCACTACGCGCTCGTTAAATGGGGTGTAGCCACGACCGAGGACCAGGAAGGTGGGCGAGAGGTTGTGAAGCGGGCCAAGGAACACCCACAGGGTTATGTGCTCGGCAATGGTTTGAGATCCCGCGTGCACCTCCGCCAGCGCGTGCCCGCTCCCGATGCGCGACTGGGGTGGGCACGCGCTTGGGCCGTGCGCTCGCAGGCGGGCCGCGTCGCAGCTGCGGAGCAGTGGGATTTCGACGTTGAGCCCAGCGGGGAAGCGCAGCAGGGTCTGTCTCACCGGGGAGGGCACGCCGGTTTCACTTTCTTCGTCTGAGAAGTTGATGGTGAAATTGAGCGCCCCGCTGTTGTGGGGACCGAAGCGGAGCACCGGGGAGATGCTCGCCGAGGGGTGCGCCCCCGCCGAGGGAACCACCGCGGTAGTCGCCACTACGGCAAGGCCCACGCACAGCGCAAGCGCGATCCGCAACGCGCGCTTCGGCGGCGAGGAGGTTTGCGTGGGAGCCACTTTTACCCGTGCGGACATGGGACGGTGGGGTTGACTGTGAGGGATTTGCCATCGGCGAATTCGATCGTGGCCTTGCTGGGAAAGCCCCCCCGCGGGCAGTGCTTGGGGACGAGCAACCCTCTCAAGTGGACGAGCCTGCGCTTGTTGTGGACGCGCTCGTAGTAGGCCACGTTCGCCGAACCGAAGGTGGCGAACGCGCTTTCGATCGACGCCGGCGGGGCTCCCGGCAGCGGTGCGATCGGGGGGATTTCGACGGTGAACCCGAGCCCGTACGGCTTAGGGGCCCGCACTTCTTTGACCACCACGGTCAGTTCGATCGTCGCGGGCGTGGTGGCGCTTGCGTAGGCGAGCAACGTCACGTGTCCGTGTGCGGCGGGGGCGAAGAAGAAGTCCACCGTGAAGCGCTCATGGATCGTTTCACTGGGGAGCGTGTACACGGCGACCCCACCTCCGAACCCCGCACGCGAGTTGGGAGGACAGCCGGGAGGCCCCTCCCGTTCGAGCGTCGCGGCGGTGCAAACACCCGCATACCGCGCGTCGACAGCCAACCCGGCGGGGGCATAGAGCGTGAGCTTGGTCGCCGGCGACGGTGGCCCCGCCGCTGCGGTGGCGAACTGCGCTGTTACCGAGAGGTTCGTGGGTGCTCCGAGCCGGTTTGGGGTAAAACGCTCTTGGACGACCAGCGTGTCCGCGGCCCACGTCAGGCTGGCGACCGAAAGAGCGCCCCCCGCCAGAAGTACCGCCACCAGAACCCGACCCCAATTCATGTTACCGACGGTAACGCGAAGTTAGGTGGTTGTCAATCCCTCTTGGGTCAGTCGGTTCAGCGGAGGGTGATCACGTCCGGTGGGGCCAGGGTTGTGTCGCGTAGGACGAAAACCTCGCCGTGGACCGGTGCGGTGGCGATCGTTCCCTGCGTGTGCACCAGTGCCTCACGAGTGCCATCAGGGGTCACGCCGACGATCAGGCGGAAGCGGTGAGCCCTGCCGGGGAGCGTGATGCTGATGTCGCCAATGCTGTGGGCGATCGACTGAGCCGTCGTCGCACAGGTCGATCCAACTCCGGGACCGTGCATCACGCCTTGAGATATGACGCACAGATGCCCATTACCAGGCACCAGCCAGTAGGCGCCTTCGGTTTTGACTGGGATCCGCTGCGCGAGCTTGAAGTTGATCCCAAAGATGGGCCGGCGGAGGATCCGCTGCGTGGCGGCGGGAAGCCCCTCTGGGTGAGTACGTAGTAGCGAAAACGCGGCTAGCTGAGGAGGCTGTGCGTGCGATATGACCCGAGCGGCGTATGGGTTTTCAGCAGCAGCCGGCTTGTGTTGCGCTCTTGTGACAGACGTCGATTTGGTCGTGGCGGAGGATGATG
Source organism: uncultured Solirubrobacterales bacterium (assembly GCA_963695305.1). Classification (GTDB taxonomy): domain Bacteria; phylum Actinomycetota; class Thermoleophilia; order Solirubrobacterales; family Solirubrobacteraceae; genus Palsa-744. Next base: position 562,799 of record OY968774.1, read on the forward strand.
CGTCGCTTGAGTTCCCGCATCCTCCAAGCGCGAAAGCAAAAAGGGCAAGGGCGAGCGGCCCGGCGCACACGCGCCGAGCCGCTCTTACCGAAATCATCACGCCCTGCTCCATATCGATGAGCAGGATGGCTGACTAGAAGATTTCGCCAAACACAGAGGTTTTGCCAACCGCGTTGTCCGCGATCCAGCCTTTACCTTCAAGGTTTGTCCCATAGTTAGTGCTCACCCATGCGCCAGGGCCGCCTGAGCATTTGATGGGCCCAAACGGTGCGATAGCGACACACACAGATTTTTCATTGCCCATACCTTTTACTTCAGACCCGAAACGAAGATGCCCTTCACACGATTTTTCGTTGGAGAGCACCGTTCCCCAGCAATACTGTTCAGCGGACGCGGGCGCTGGGGTGTACACAGCCACCCACGCACACACACTGGCGACAACCCCTGCCAGCGCCGCCAAGCGCGCGATGCGCCCGGAAATGCGATCAACCATGGTCATACCTCCTCATTGGTAGTCATTGGTTTGGTTTGATCCGCAAGGCCGTCTGCCACAAATCCGACTAACTCCAGCAGACAGGCTTTGCGAACCGCGCGCATCCTACAACATGTTGGAATCCAATGTCAAGGCTATTAGATGCGCTCTTCGTGTCTCTCTTGCCAAACCTGCGCAATGGTGCAGATCACGGCGCTGGGGCGCACCGTGGGCCTGTGCTCGTACGCGCCGGCGGGATGTCGACGGAGATCAGCCGCCGGCGAAGCCAACGCCAGACAGGCGTGGTTTGCCGCTCAGCCTGAAGATCACGATGTAGCCGCTGCCGTCAGACTCAAGCCGCCGTTGCGGCAGTTTGACGTCGATCGCCACCTGATGATCGCTTTTGCCGGCCAGGTCGACCGTCGCCAGCTGCTGGAACTTGTGGCCCCCAACGGGATAGGGGGTGAACGCGAGCTCGACGCTACCGCATCCGCGACAGCGCTCGGCGACAAGCTCGGCGCTTGACGGCGCGAAGAAAGCCCGATCGCCGATCGGCTGGTCGAGGTATTGTTCGTGTCCCAGCAAGATGTAGTAGCCGCGCCAAGCCTTTGGGTCTTTGACACGATGGAATGTGTACGGGCCCCAGAACGGCGCGAACGAGGCGGGAATCGTGGTGCAGGTGGTGTTGGTCTTCGAGACGTTGCCGACCTTGTCGCGCGCGTCGACCTTGACGCAGACCGTGGCGCCCGTACCGGGTTTGAGCAGCAACGCCGTTCGTTTCGTGTGGGAGTACTGCTTGATCGCAAGCACGTTTTCTTCGCGCTCGTCCTCTCCGGTGGAGTCCTGCGGAACGGTGGTCACCGTCACGTCATAAGACACAGCGCTCGGGTCGCTCTTCCACTGGGCTTGCAGCCGCGTCCCGAGCGTGAAGGTCGGCGTCGCCAGCAGTTTCGAGAGCGGGTTGGTGAACGTCGGTACAAGGCCGGGGCTTGGCGTGGTTTTCAGAATCGGCGAAGCGCTTGATTTCGCGCGTGGAGCCGCAAAGATCGCCACTTCCGGCCGTTTAGGCGGGGTAAGGTCTGCCGTCCACGAGTACACGGCAGGCGTTGGGTCGACGTTCCCCGCCGCGTCCACCGCACGGACGCTGAACTTGTGAGGCCCCGAGTGAAACACGCCGACGTGATCGGGCGAGACGCACGCCGCGAACGGTGCTTTGTCCAACGAGCACTGGAAGGTCGCTCCCGTCTCGCTTGAGGTAAACGTAAACGCTGGGTCTGAGTCGGCGACTATGTTGCCCGGTTTGGCGAGCACGGTATCCGGCGGGGTGGTGTCAACAGTCCACGCGATCGGTTGCGCCTGCGTGTCAACGTTCCCCGCCAGGTCAACCGCCTGGATCCAAAGCGTCCGCGTCGCATCCGCGAGGCCCGTGTAGGTGACAGGTGACGTGCATGGTTGAGGCGAAGCGCCGTTCAGCGAGCACCGGAACGTCGCCGTGGTATCCGGCGAGTTGAACGCAAACGTGGCGGTCGAGGAGTTCGAGAGCGCGGGTGGCTTCTGCGTGACGACGGTCGTGGGCGGAGTCAGGTCAACCGTCCAGTCGTACTCGACGGGCGGGGGAGCAGTCGCGCCAGTGCCGCTTCCCTGCACTGAAAACTTGTGCTGACCTTCCGAGAGGCCCGTGAAGTCCTGGGGTGAAGTGCAGGTCGCGGGAGTCGCTCCGTCGAGCGAGCACGTGTAGGGCGACGTCCCGGTCCATTCAAAGAGCGCCGAGGTGCTGTTCGTATGTTGCGGAGGGGTCTTTGTGAAGACAACAGCGGGCGACGCCGCATACGCGGTGGCGGCGACCACTGCGAACACCGTTGCCATCAACCCCCAGATCCACCGAGGCACACGCGCAGTCTGCCACACCACGACGGGTGCTGCAAGTCGGCAGCGGGGTACCGAAGCTTGGCCGATTCGTCGGCTGCCTTCCTGAAAGTTCACAACTGTGTCACATATGCGCCACAACTCAGTCACAGGTACATGTTGTACCGCGGGTATGTTCGGGTCCTTCCCGGTCCCTACCAAGGAGAGGCGTCAAATGCATGTACGCGCGAAGGTCGCATCCGCGGCGATCGCGGTTGCTGCGATCGGTGGAGCCGTCGCAATGTCGGTGCCGAGCGCATCCGCCGATCACAAAGGCCGTATCAATCATGTGCTGCTGATCTCGGTTGACGGTATGCACCAGTCCGATCTCAATTGGTACATCGCAAACCATCCGACCTCTGAGCTCGCCAGGCTCGCTTCAGGCGGCGCGGAGTTCACCAACAACCACACGGCGGACCCGTCGGACTCCGATCCGGGCGGTACCGCTCTGATGACCGGTGGCGATCCGGGCACGACGGGCGTCTACTACGACGTCGAGTACAGCCACGCCGTGGACGAGGCGGGCGCTGCCTGCGCGCCGGGGCAGCCGGCAATCGGTGGAGACGTCATCTACGACTCGCCGGACGACACGCTCAACGCTGTGCCTGACCTGCTGAACAACGGCAGCGGCGAAGTGTTCCCGTCCTTCGACGAGGGCGGCTCGATATTCCTGAGCGGCCATGACACAAACCCGGGCGCGATCATGAGCCTGACGGCGCATCCGCAGTTGGGGCTGAACCCCGGGAGCTACCCGGTCGACCCGAAGACCTGTCAGCCGATCACGCCGTGGGACTATCTGAAGGTCAATACGATCTTCCAGGTGATCCACGGCGCAGGCCTGCGCACGGCCTGGTCTGACAAGCACGCGATCTACACGTCGTTCAATGGCCCCGGTTCCGGTGGCACGAGCATCGACGACTTCTTCGGTCCCGAGATCGACTCGCAGGCGGTCGAGCCGAACGGCGTGCCCTACCCGACCGACACGGATTGGGCGCACGATGACGCCGCGACCAAGCAGTACGACGGTTACAAGGTGCAGGCGGTTATCAACGAGCTGAACGGCTACGACCACAGCGGCACCCAGAAGGTCGGCGTGCCGGCGATCCTCGGTATGAACTTCCAGACCGTGTCGGTCGCCGAGAAGGTCGACTCGCCCAGCACCCTCACCCAGAACCCGGACGGCACCTATACGGAGGGTCCGACCGAGCTCGCCGGCTACTACCCCGGCGGAACGACGCCGCGCCCGCTGCTGGCCAGCGCGCTCGACTATGTCAACACCGCAGCTCCAGCGGATGGTCGACACGATCCAGCAGGACGGTCTGGCGTCGTCCACGGCGATCATCATCACCGCCAAGCACGGACAGTCGCCGCAGGACCCGATGCAGCTCAAGCGGATCAAGGACGGGCCGATCATCAACGCGATCAACGCGGCCTGGACCGCGCAGACCGGCGACCAGAACAAGCTGATCGTCGCCGGCACTGACGACGACCTATGGCAGAGCTACCTGTCGGTCAAGACTCAGGCCGCCGCCGACTTCGTCAAGAACTACCTGTGGAACCACAGCGCGACGGCGGTGCTCTACAACAACGACGGCGTGAACCGCGGCACCGAGCAGGTCGCGCACTCCGGTCTAGCGCAGATCTACGCCGGCCACGAAGCCGCCGATTTCTTCGGCGTGCCCGTATTCGGACCCGCGCTACCCGGACGTGTTCGGTCGCGTGCAGGTCGGCACGGTGTACACCGGCGGCACCAAGATCGCCGAGCACGGTGGCGACAATCCCGGTGACCGCGACGTGCCGCTGCTCGTCTACGCACCGGGCACGGTCGCGCACTCGAGGGTCCACTCCTGGGTGGAGACCACCCAGGTAGCACCGACGATCCTCGACCTGCTCGGCTTGAATCCCACTGCCCTGCAGGCAGTCCAGGTGGAGGGAACCAAGGTCCTCCCCGGCATCGGCCGCTAGCCATTCCGCTCCTCTCGGGGTGCTCCTATGCCAGGTAGCACCCCGAGCCAGGAGCTTGCGACAAGTTAAGGAGATCACCGGCGGCCGGAAAGGGAAGCCGCCCATCCCTCACCGTTGGGTCGGCGATAGAGAGCGCCAAGCCAAACGCGGCGCGAACAGGACCCGGACCTCATCAAGGCACCCCCTTCGGATCAAAGACCCAAGCTGCCACTCGACCGAGCCACGCAGGAGTACCGCCCTTAGAAATGGGCGCCCGGTGCTGCTGGCCGATCAAGGCGGTCTCGCCCAGAACCGCCTGCTGCAGGATCTTCGTATGGAGCCAATCGAAGTCAACGCAAACCGGCTGGCATTGGTTCCCGGTGGAGAGTTGATGCTTGGCTCCTCGGGGCTCCGGCTACCCTGGCGGTCCGCCGAATCAGCGCAGCTACCGAGCAAAACCCCACCGACCGCAACCTTCAACTAGGATGGCGCCGTGCGGGAAGGCTGTGCATGCCCTTGAGGAGTTGCCTTGCGGTCGTCGCCGTATGCGTGCTGGGGTCGACGGCCGTCACCAGTAGCGCTGCCGTGGGCTCGGTGCTCGTCTATCAGGGAAACGCCGACTTCATCAAGACGCATTCGAGCGGCGTCACCTATACCGACTTCGGCCTCGCCACAGGGCTCGCCGTGCAGAATGCGGAATCGCTGCCCAACCCGCTGCTCGCCGCCACCACGCCCTGCCTGATCCTCGAGACGAACGAAGAACCGTTCTCGGAAGCGCAGCTCGTGAACCTACGAGGGTATGTCACCAGTGGCGGGCGGATCATCGCGATGGGCCTTCGCGGCAAGGGGGAACCCGAAGCCGCGAACGTGGACAGCACCCTCAACGCGATGGCTGCGAGCCTCGGAGCGACTGTCAGCTTCGTCGGCAACGATCTCGACCCCGCCGGGCCCGCAGAGCAGACCACGACCAACATTTCCGCGTCCCCCTTCACGGCGGGGATCACCGAAATCCTCGAGAACGACGTGTCGGCGATCATCGTCAACGGAACCGCGCAAGGACTGGTGAACACGCACTCCGGCATCCCCTTCTTCGGTGGACAGATCCTCGGCGAAGGACTGCTCGTGATGGACGGCGGCAATGTCGGCACGTTCAATGATCAGCACTATGAAGGGCACGGCTACACGCTATATGGCAACGGCGTGCTCGCCTCCCACCTGTGCGGGACACATCAGGTGCCGGTTAGCGCGGGGCTCGGCTCAGGCGGCCTCGGCGGTGGCGGCGGCCCGGGCGGCGGTGGTCCCGCCCCCGAAAGCACCCCGGGGCCAGCGCCCAGCGCAACGCTCACTGAAGCCGAACGGTTCAAGGTCATTCAGGACATCGAAACGAAGCTTCGCGCGATCGTCTCTGGGGTCGAAGTCGGGAAGAACGGAACGACCGACGCAGCCTTCAAGAAATGGGAAGAATATCTCCGCGACAACGGCATCAACGCAACGATCAACGTCGATGCCAGTGGCACGGTCACGATCACGGTCAGCGGATCACCCACCGCTACCGTAAGCACCGCCTCGAAGCGTGCGCATGCAGTCGTGATCGCGCGCGCCACGGCTGTCGTCCACACTCCGGGCCGGCTAAAGTTTCACATCGCGCTGACGCGGGAGGGCCGCGCAATGCTGCATGCCGACGCGCAGGCCGACCGCCGCTACTTCCACCTCCACCGCCACGGCCACCATCCGCCTCGCAGGCTAAAGCTGTCCGTCAAGGTGGGCTTCACCCGCTAGCAACCGCTTCATAGAGCCTCTCGAAATGGAGCTAGCCGAAGTCAACACGAACCGCTTTGCACGGCTCCTGGGCGGCCAGATCTCGCTCGACCATGTGGCCTAGCGTTAGACGCGGATCAGTCTCCGTCGGCTTGGTGCGCTTTCGGCGCCTAGGCAACAAGTGCCCGTCGCACGCAGGGCGCTCTCGGCCCGGTCAGCGCAACCGCTTGCGCGCCTCGAATAGGTAGGAGTAGGCGCTACCCTCTTCCTTGCTAGGCAGCATCTTCAGCCCGGCGCCGATGGCGGTCAATATGGCAGGTATGGGGTTAGCTGTCGCGATCGACCAAGCGGCGCCCGCAATCCCAAGGCTGAATCCAGTCACATCCTTTCCGCTATGCCAGGCCTTGAGTGATCGTCGCTTTAGATCGTGCGCCTCTTCCTCCAACTCCGTTCGACGGTCCGCCAGAGCTCGTGCTCGATCAGCCTGCTCCATTGCAGCGAATTCCAGCGTGAATTTCCGGAGGTTCTGCATATATCTGCGATGAGCGCCGCCTGAGTCGCGCTTGAAGTCCAACACCTCGTCAAGCGGGATGTCGTCGAGATCGACGCCCACCACCTGTAGGTCGAGATCAACTACTTGGCCTCGTGAAGGCATCGGCTCTGCCTCAAGGAGCTGACGAAAACCGTCTTGTGTCGTGAGAGAACTGGTCACTGGGTGAAGGTCGAGACCCTGCCGCTCGCCAGTCTCGCGAGCAAGTTGCGCGAGAATCAGCAGGTAGGCGCTACGGACGCTGGGGTGCATCGGGATCGAGACACCGTCCTCTGACGGCTCTGCGAGCCCTCGCGCTATGAGCTTGTCGAGGATCAGTCCCGCCGGGACATCGCGGTGATTTCCGGCCCGCGTCAGCGACAGTGGGGACATTCGGCTAATGGACAGCCCAGCACGCTTCTTATGGGTGGAAGCTGGTCGAAAGTGCCTGCCTCCACGAGCGCCTCAACAACACCGACTAGCTTGGCTGCGGCCTGGTCATCGATGAACGTCTCTGGTTCGAGAACGCGAAGAAGGCCGCGATCTTCAATCGGTCCGGCGAGCGTCGGGTCGGCGACGACATTCCTTCCACGCATATAGGCCGGAAGCAAGATCGCGACCTCATCGAAGAACAAGAGCAGGCTCTTGATCCAGCCACCCTCCTGAGCGAGCCAATAAGGCTCAGGGTAATAGTACGCAATCTCACTCGGAACGGGTGCGTCCGGCACCCGGCTGATCATACGGCCAATTCGGGTGGTCGGGAGCCCAGCCGTCCGAAGGAGCGGTCATGGGATGTGCGTACGATCAGCGGAATCGCCGAACACGGTCAGCCGGGCGATCACGTGTAGAAACCTCGGCATATAGCGCCCGGGTTCGCAGCCGATCAAAATTCAGACAACTGTCTGAATGGACGTGGGCGGGCGAAGACTAAACCGTCGAGCCCGGGTTGAGATTCTGCGGCGAGCCCTTGTTGGGGTTGTTGATCTCAAGGATTCGGGGTGAGCCAGCCGCTCGCTCGCGCGATCTCGAACTGCTCGGGGCTGAGCGGCGCTAGATCCGCCAAAGCGATTGCGCTACTCCACTCTCCGTTGGGGGCACGCACAGAATATGCAGTGCCAGCTGCCGATCCAGCCGCGTATACCGAGCGGACCATGTCGAGTTGAGAGGTTCGATAGGCGTCAAATTCCTCGCCAAAGGTGTCGCGGTCGGACTCGATCGCAGATGCCTCTTCGGCTAGGGCTGCGTCCAGCGGAAGAAGTTCGTAGAAGATCTGAAATCCGTAATGCTCAGGCGCAAGCTTCGACTCTGCGTAGGTGGGCATGGAGACGTAGCGTAGATGAGTTAGCCAGGTGTCTGTAGCTCGAGAGCACCGGGGGGTGCGACCCAGACGCTTGTGAAGTGAAGCGCCCGTGCAAGGCGATCGTAGTGGCGGTCGTAGTGCAATACGTCGAGGCCGGCGTCTTGTGCCGCGGCTGCGATCAATGCATCTGCGAGGGGAACTCGATGTTGCCCAGGTCCATCGGAGGTCAGATCTCGCAGCGCTCCAATTGCGGCTCGCTGCGCTGAGGCTGGGACTGGAACATCGCGTAGAAGAGCTTGATCCGCCTCAACGATCGTGAACTCCCGAGCATCCCGTGCTGAGTACAGCAGCTCAAGTGTCACGATCGAGCAGGTTGCTATCTGCCTGCCGCGTAGCGCGGCGACCCACAAATCTCGGACGAGTGGGTGCGATGCACGAGCCCAGGCGGAGGTGTCAGCGATCAGCACTCGACCCCCAAACGGGGCCACATCCCCCATTGTTATTTGCCCCAGGCAAGCTCGTCAATGCGCTGTGCTATGTCGACATCGAACCCAGGATCTGTCGAGGTCGAGCGCTCGATCAGGCGCTCAATGCCCTCGGCGTCATGTTGGCGCTCGGCGAGCATTGCCTCGGCGCCGCGGATGGCAAGGTCGTGTACGAGCGAAGCAGCTGGTTGCTCAGGCTCGACGAGGGGCGCCACTCGGTCCAGCGCCTCTGCCAGCGCTCGATCCTTCGTGACGGGTATGCGGGCAAATCGTGTCGGCACGGAACCATGGTACCACCGCGGTGCAACACCAGCATTGCGTCCCCAGCCTGGAGCCCCATTGCATTCACGGCTGAAGTTCACACAAGAGTCAGAATCTCCGGCGAAATGGACGGGGGCGGGCGAAGACTAAACCGTCGAGAACGGGTTGACGCTTTGCGGCGAGCGTTGGTTGGAGGTTGCTGATACGCGTCTCTACTGCTGGTGCTGCGTATCGTCCGCTGGGGGCTCTTCAAATCCTGGCCAAGCGGGATCGATACCCTCGCTGCGGAGGAGTTCTGCTTGGACTGCAAGGACATCCTCGGCTCGCCGACCCTCGCCAAGCATGTACCCGACGGGGGACGCTAGTCGCTCCATCCCGTTACCCTCTTTACGAGGCTGTATATCTCGTCGTCCAGCCATGGGGGCTTGCCAAAGCTCTTTCGGTGGCGTCGCGCCATCAGCAGCGCGTAGGTCTCAGCGACCAACTCGTGCGTGTATTCCGTAGCACGATAGCCACCGCAGCGGATACCTTCACGTACACCCTCCGGAGCGATATCGAGCAGCCTGGCTCCGGCAGCCACGTCTTCCGGCGAACAGCGTGTCATGCCGAGTGCGTGACCCCACTCGTGCCAAGCGGTTCGCGATATGAACTCGTCATACGCGGACTGATTCAGACCCGTAAGCGCCGGATGGCTGACGTTAAGGAGGACAACACGCAGATCCTGGATCCAAACGGCGACGGCATTGTCCAGCCCAATATGGGCTGAGCGCGAGAGCGCTCGATGCCCGGCAGATCGCAGAAAGCCATCGACTGATACGCCAAGTCGCTCATCGACGGCCTGCCATTGAGACGCGCCAATCGACTGGAGCAGCGCCCGGTGAGCCGGCGGCAAGCTGAGCCAAGCCAGACGCAAGACGCGTTCCGCGCGCTCAAGTTCTTCCCGACCAGACATGACCTGATCAACTTCGCGGCGACCGGCCCGTTGGACCTTCTCGCGTTGCCTGTAGCTCTAAGCGCCTGGTTTACACCAGCACGCTTGTGTCCGGTGAAATGGACGCTTTCAGGCTAAGACTAAACTCTCAAGGCGCGGGTCGAGCTGCTTCGGTAGGCGCTCTGGATTTCGGCCCTGAGACGCCGCCGCCGAGACCAACCTGTCGAGCCGAGTGGCTCTACGCAGGCGCGTACGGTGCAGCGTGGGCGCCTACGGTCGGATTGCCATCCAAAACCGAGCGTCGAGCACGGCCCCGCTGTGGATGATGGCGAGCACACCACACGCGACCAGAAATCCCACCCAGAACACGTAGGCCGCTACGTCTGCCCATTCGAGGATACGTTGGGCGTGCTTGTCCTCGACATTTGGCCTGCGGGGTTTGGGGAGTCCCGTCATACCTTCTCCCGTACAAGATCCATATTCGGTCATGCCTCTCACGCGGGCGCCGGATTGCGCCCATACTCGAAGCATCCGCCATATGTTATACAACACCTGAACATACTATGCACAATATTCGTACAGAATCTGTTCAACAACTTGCTCGCACCGTCCGGGGTGGCCTGAGAGCGCTCATCCGCAGCGGAAGCTCGACGGCCACCGATTTCGTCTTCGCCACACCAGAGGTGCTGAATGCACTCCGGTCTGCAGGCATTGAGGACGGCGATTCTGAGCTGGCAGAACGAGCTACGTCTGCCTTGCGGAACATCGTGCGGGGTATGCCGGAGGAACGCAGGCTCGCTGCGGAAATCATGCTGGGTCTTGACGACCAAGCGCGAGGGCTTCCTCTAAGGACGCGAAGGGCTTTCGCGGCGGAGGCAGTCAACGTGCAGCCTGAAACCTTCCGGGCTCATCACGAGCCTAAGTTGCTGGACGACCTCGCGCAGCAACTCGCGGTGGAACTGCTACGTCTCAAGCCTGCTCCACCGGCAGCTGCGGGAGGCCGAGACGGCGACTGGCACCGGTGGTCCCCTGAGGCGGCCTCTAACCCATCGAACTCGGAACTCGCCAGGTTGGTCGATGAGTTTCAGGGGCTAGATACACCCAGCGGACGTGCCGCGGCGGAGTGGCTTAAGACGGAATCTCTGAATGAGTTTCCGGGCAACGTCACCCACATATATGTTGCCAACAAAAAGCTACAGGGCTTCTACTCGATGAAGGGCGGTATCGTCCAGATCACACCGCGACTACTTGAACGCCTAAATCCGCGACGACCACGCGAGACAACGGCCGGAGCCTCGGTGGTCGAATGGATGGCGAGACATAGGGACGCCGATCCGATGACGGAGCCTCGTCTCGTGACGCACGCAATTGGCGCGGCGCTGGCCGTTGGCGAACTCCAAGGCTCCGACGTACTAGTTGTACGAGCTGGGAGCGAGGGAGAGGCAGACTCCTTGGCGGAGAGGTATGGGTTCTTGCGATTCGACGGCCCCGGTGCGTCAGAGCCCTACTTGTGGTTCCCGATACGGGTGGGACCAGCTCCCATCTGGCCCTAATGCGGCGACTCGCGCAGAATCGGTACGCGCATCCTGTCCGCCGACGGGGTTTACGCATAGACCCGAACCGCCGGTGAAATGGAGCCAGCCGAAGTCAACACGAACAGCTTTGTGCTGATCGATCGCTGGCGGAAGGATGTCGTTGGACGACACGCAGTTTGTAGCTCGCAGACTGGAGTCCAGGACCAAGCGGAGGCGACGCGGGCCCCGACGTTAGCTGCAGGATGTGTAGTGCGCGCTTGCGCTGATCTTGGCCGTGCACTCCGGCCGCCTTCATCGTCGGTGCATGTCGGCAGGAGAGTCGCGGTCGGGCGAGAAGGAACCGTAGATAAGCGAGAGTTGACTACGCGCATGCCGCCGACACCCATCGAAATTAACACGCCGGTCCTGCTTGAACAGGCACGCCGCTACGTCGACGCCGAGCATGAACGCATCGGAAGCCTACAGACTCGTGTCGCAGCGCTGCTGGCCGCGATAGTCGTCCTCGTGGGTCTCACGTTGACCGTCGAGAGCCAGTTCGGGGATCGCAATATCTCGCGCGTGATCTCGCTGCTGCTCGCCTTGCTCGTGCTCGCGGCACTCGGTGCTGGGGGTTGGGCTTGCGTGCGTGCGCTTGCTCCGCGCGGCACCGACGTCCAGGCGCCGCAGACGATCCGAGTGCTGCAGGCGCCGGGCTTCGCCGACACCGAGCCAGTGGTACTCAACCAGCTGCTGATCGCGGCGCTCGCGGTAGAGCTCGATGCGGCGCGGATCGAAACCGAGCAGATCGATAGCGGAATACGACGCAGCGTGAGGATGCTAGCCCTCGGGGTTCTCGGGGTGTTTGCGCTAGCTGTGGCGTTCGGCGTGACGCACGAAGAAACGAAGACCCAGAAGGTCAAGCTCGTCGCGCCGATCCACACCAGAGTGGACGGGACCGTTCAGGCGCGAATCCTCGCCCCGGTCCGCGCTAGCATAGTGGGACAGGTGCACGCGACGATCTCGACGCCGATCACGGTGCTGCTACCGCACAAGGATCACAGGGACCATTTACCGGACACACGATGAATAATTCTGACTCGTTTAAAGCCCCGCGACGGTGATCATGAGCTATAACGCTGAACGCGACCCTCTCGTCGATGCCCCCAAGGATCGACCGATCCACAGTTCAGATGTGGCTTTGGATGAGGCGTTGCTGCCATTGATGCACACACGGCCGGGGATTACTTGGCAAGCGTTGCTGGAGGCGGTTCAGGCGAAGGAAGATCTGCCAGGTGCGAGTCTGCTGCAGTGGCTCAGCGAGGCGCTGCACTATCAGATTGTCGAGGAAGACCCCCGCAAGCCTGGCACTTGGCGGCTGACTGACGCCGGCGAACACCGCCTAAAGGAAGTTGCCGAGCAGCCCACAACCGTCTAGGTGTGGTGCCCGAGGAGGTTCCGAACGCGGGTGAGGGGTGGTTGGTTGCCGATGGCTGAGTGGCGGCGTCGCTCGTTGTAGCGGTTGAGCCAGTGTGGCAGGGTTTGCTGTCGGGCTGTGCTTGAGGCGTATTGCATGGCGTAGGCCCACTCGCGAGCGAGGGTTTGCTGGAAGCGCTCCACCTTGCCGTTGGTGCGGGGCGTGTAGGGACGGGTGCGGATGTGTTGGATCTGGCGAGAGGTAAGCAGCCGAGCGAAGCTACGGCTGCAGCGATAACTCATGTGATTGTCGGTCATCAGTCGCTCGGCGACGATCCCATGTGAGAGGTAGAAATCCAGGGCGCGTTCGGTGAACGCCCTCACGGTCTCGGCGCGCTCGTCTTCGCAGATCTCTGAGTAGGCAAAGCGTGAATAGTCATCGACGATCGAGTGCACGTACTCCCAGCCAGGACGGCGAGAGCGGCGAGTGCGATCTCCAGTCGTCTTGTGTCCCGGTTCGGTGAAACGAGCGAACTTCTTGACGTCCATGTGCAGCAACTGTCCGGGACAGGGCCACTCGTAGCGCACGATCGCTTCGCGCTCAACGACTGGGCGTCGTGAGCACCCGGCGCGCTGCAGCACCCGGTGAACCGTCGAGTGGGGACGGCCAGCCTCCTCGGCAAGCAATCTCGGACCCCAGCCTGTGCGCTGGCGTAGCTCACAGATCCGTTTGCTCCTCGTCCTCCGGCACCCGTGTCGGACTGCGCCGAGGGCGACTGGAGCGATCCATCAAACACGCCAGTGAGGCACGCTCAGCATCACTGGCGGCCCGCCAGCGACGGACCCACTCCCACACAGTGGAGCGTGCGACATTCGAGCACGCCGCGGCGTCCGTGAACGTCGATCCATCCTGAACAACCATGCGAACGAACTGCCAGCGACCAAGCGCTGTGTGACGCGAGTTAGGGTGCGACACTCCGGGCCTTCTTGAGGAAGTGAGCTTCGACACCCACAGCCTCTCGGCAGGCCCGGACCTACACCCTCACGTTCGGAACCTCCCCGGGCACGTCACCTAGGCGAAGGCTAGGTCGCGAGCCCAGTTCGGTCGGCTCGGATCAGCCGTGCTGGTAGTCCGCATGAGCACGGCAGACAACTATCCGAATGGAGCCAACCGGGATCGAACCGGTGACCTCCTGCTTGCAAAGCCTGACCCTTTAGGAAAAATCCCTTATAAAATAAGGGTTTTGGGTTACCTAAGGTGGGGTTAGATTCGGCTGTATTGACCGTCTGGGGAACACGCTGGGGAACACGCTCCGAACTCGGAGCTAGGATGTGGCGATGTCCGCTGTCAATCCCGAGCTTGCGCCGAACGGTCATCTCCAGATAGTTGGGGGTCGCGGCAACCGACGTTGGCGTGCGTTCTGGTGGGATGCCGACGGCAAGCACTCGCGTGTACTGGGCAGAGCCTGGGTGCAGAGTTCTGGTCGACAAACGGCAAGGGGCGCGACTATTTGGCACTCGGCGGACGGGTCGAAGCCGGACTCTTCATATCTGACGCCGAAGGAGGCCGAAGCTGAGTTGCGCCGACTGCTGGAGCACGATGCGGCCAAGTCCCCAACGCCGCGCACACCCCAGGGGGGGTTTATGACGTTTGCCGATGCGGCCGAGGCATGGCTTCTACACGGCGAGCGCAAGCGTAACCTCAAGCGCTCCACGCTGGTTGATTACAGGGGGGTACTCGATAGGTACCTACTTCCGGCCCCCGAGAACTCCCAATCGAGCAAGACGCCATACGGACGAGCACCATTCGCTCTTACCCCACTGCGGGATTTGGACGCAAAGCAGGTGAAGGGGTGGTACGACGATTTGCCTTACGGCCGCACCACCGAGAAGCTGTTGATGATCGTGCGGGCAATTATCGCCCACTCTCGTCGACACGGATGGATCGAAACGGACCCGTGCGCCACGCTCGAGCGCCAACCGGTGCGCTATAGCGGCGACTACGACTTCTACAACCGCGAGGAGGTCGGTGCCCTGGTGCGTGCCGCGACAAGCGACCAGGACGCGGCCGTATACCTGACGGCAGCCATGACCGGCCTACGCCGCGGCGAGCTGGTCGCCTTGCGTTGGCGCGACATCGACTTCCCTGGCCAGGCGATCCGTGTGCGCGCGAACTATTCCCACGGCGAGCTCGTTACGCCCAAGAGCGGCAAGGTAAGGAGTGTCCCGATGGTGCCCGAAGTCGCCCAGGCACTCGCACGTCTCAATCAGCGTGAGCTCTTCACCGGTGAGGAAGACCCGGTGTTCGTGGGAGAAGTCGGCCAGCACATGGATGCAAGCGCCCTGCGACGTCGATATGTCAACGCAGTCAAACGCGCCGATCTGCGTGCGCTGCCGTTCCACTCGCTGCGCCACTACTTCGGCTCGATGGCGGTCAATCGAGCAACGCTCGTGCAGGTTCAGTCGTGGATGGGTCATGCACATATCCAGACAACCGCTCGCTATCTGCACGCCAAGAGCCAGGCAGACGACGCCACGCTGCTGGCGGCTGCATTCGCGCCGTCGACAACGAATGTGCTTGGGGTCACAAACGCCGTTGTGGGGGATTGACAGCCACGAAGGCGTTCGAGGACTCTCGGTTTACGTCCGAACCTAGATCCCCTAGGTGCTGCAGTTCCGTCTCGTATAGGCGGGTCGGGGATCACCGTCGTGGCTGAAACCACGATCACGTTCCACAAACACCTGCCACCAACCACGACCATCAAGCCACCAGAAACGATGGCGCGGTCACGGCCGTCCCTCTATCTGCGTTTCATGTCCAGCCCGTAAGGGCTGGAGGGTCAACCGACGCCGGCAGACTCCAAAGCCGGGGAGCAATCCCGGTATCAGTCCATAGCGCTCTGGCGAAAATCGACATGATCGTTACCTACGCTTTTAGACGGCGCTAGGGACGTGGGCCGTTTGATTTCTCCTATACTGAGTGCATGATCCCCCCAGCTGCTTCGGCGGCTGGGTGCGAGGCCCGGCTTCGGTCGGGCCTCAGCGTTTTAAGGTGATCGCCAGGCGCGAGGCCGATGTATCTCGCCGCGAGCGTCACGAAGCAGATCAGGGAACTGGCTGGCCTGCAACGAGCCGTGACGAAGCTTCTTGACGACATCCACGGTGCCGCGAAGGCTCCGTGCGGGACTGTCGCTCGGGCTGAGTAGCGCGAGGTGGCGCCCAAGGTCGTTGCGCGCGATGCGGATCGGCTCGACAAGATCGGTGTCGTTGGTGAGCACGATCGCCATCTCGCAGTCCTGCCGGAAGGCATCTATAAGCAGGTGCGAGGCGATATTGACGTCAGAACCCTTCTCCTCAGTGGACAAGACGCGAACGTTCTCTGAGCCGACAGGGCAGTCAGTACCGCGAGGGCAGGGCTCCGCCCGGCGCATCCAGCGCGTGCCGCTGCGGAACTGTCCAAGAAAGATCTCCACGTCCCGGCTCTCCAGCGCACGGAAGTACATCTGTTGTCGTGTGGCCTCCTGTGGGTCGTCCGGGCGGGCTATGACCCGTGCGGAGAAGTAGAGGACACGGCCGATCTCGTCGCTTGGGAACAGCGTTTCGGCGAGCGTGCGGACGTCGAGCCACTTGCAGTCCGGGAAACGACGCCGTAGCGCACTGTAGTAGAGGTTGAAGCCGTCGACGTAGACATTTGCCCGCATAGCGGCAACCTATCAACTGGGATGCTTGGAGGGAGCCAGGGAACACGGCTGGGGAACATCTTGTGCAGTTCAGTCTGAGGCGTCTGGCCGATCTGGCTTAGATAAAGGAGATTCTCTAGTGGAGCCAACCGGGATCGAACCGGTGACCTCCTGCTTGCAAAGCAGGCGCTCTCCCAGCTGAGCTATGGCCCCGCGCCATCGAGTGTAGGGCAAGATCAGCTACTCAGACCACCTCAAAGCTCTCGTGGTCTGAGGACTCCTACTACTCGTTGAAGTCGAAGTCCCGCGGGGGGCGCTGCTCGAACCAGAGCCGCTCCTGCTCTGGCGTGTCGCGCAGGAAGTCCGGGGTCTCCTCAAGCACGTCCTCCACATGCTCACCGTCCTCCCCATCAGCGTCGGCCTCTGGCTCCGGTCCCTCTGTAGGTGGGCCGGACCCAGGCTCGCCGGGCACCTCCCATTCGAGCGAATCCTCAGCGGCGTTTTGCGTGTGCGCCGGATGCGGCACGGGCGCCGCGCGCTCAGGCGACGGCGGGGACGCAACAAGCTCGGACTCGCTCTCCCCCAAGAGCTCCGCCTGCATGTTGATCTCCACAGTCTCCTGGCTGGGAGAGGGATCAGCGGCTGAGGTCGGCTCGTCGGTGAAGAAGGACCGGTTGGTGTCCGATGGAGCTTTGGCTGCCGGAGGCTCCTCGGCGCCTTGGGCCCTATCGCCATCGCGACGTACAGGCCCTAGGGCATTCTGCTCCTCCCGCGCGACCTCGCCCGGGTCGGCTCCCCCGAGACGCTTGAGCTCCAAGTGTTCGCGGATGGCGTCGTCAAGCAATCCCATTGCGCCACCAAACCATACTGCGCCCGAGCGCGGCTTTGGTAGGTGGCGATTACTTCGGCCCCATCCAGCGCGGGCTCGCACCGATCGCTCCCTCGTAGTAGCTAGGCCACTGGAGTCGATGGTGCCGTGCCCCCGTGGCCACTACACTTCCCGACAGTTGCTCGCGCCACCTGCGGGCCTTGCGGGGCTATAGCTCAGTTGGGAGAGCGCCTGGATCGCACCCAGGAGGTCGCCGGTTCGAGTCCGGCTAGCTCCATTTCGCCGGACATAAGTGTTCAAGGGCAAACCACGAGTCGGACAGTCCTAGCGCCGCGAAAGAGGACCACCTGCCGGTCGTAGCGAAGTTGACCAAGCCATGACCGGCGTGGGAGACTCACAACACCGCAAGCAGTTGAGCGCCTCCGAGATGGAGCGGGCGAGGCATGTCCTGCGGTCCGCCTGGGAGAGGTTGCCACCGGCTCATCGCATGTTGCTCGAAGCGATCGGCGCATCGCAATGGCAGGTCGTCAACGAGCCGCTCGGGGGAGCAGTCGACGGCTTCTTGCACTCCGCCGGGCATCGCACGCTTCCGTCGTCGGTCCAACGCAAGTTGGACCTTGCGCAAGGCGTCTGGCTTCAGGAGCTTCGGATCATCCTCATCGACGCTGGTCATGCGAAGCTCATCGGTATCGACACGCCTACATACGAGTGGTTCTTGGCCCGAACGGCCTGGCACGAGTGGGGACATGCGTTGAGCGTGGCTCGCTGCTCGCAGGAGGACGTCGCTGCTGGGACGAGGCTCTTGGGCCTTGCGCCACCCGGCGTCAGCGAGGGCATCCGGAAGGCTGGCTATCGTTCGACGGACTACACGCACGAGTTGGTGGCTGAGATTTATGCGCTGCTGATGGCGAGGCGCCAGCGAAAGGCATCGGGTAGACCACCATGGCTGAACGACGAGATCTACAACCTCGTGAAGAGGGTGACAGGGTGGAGCGATTGAGTCCCCCGGTCGGGTACATGCTTGGCAAGGACCAGCAGGTTCAAGATGTTCTCGAGGTGGAAGCCGAACTGCTCCGCAGCGAGGGCATCGACCCGGCCTGGCCGGGATTCGAGGAGACCGGAGCAGTCTGACCGGTCAACCCGGCGGGCCGTCATCCCGCCCATTCAACCAGCGCCCGCCGCAGAGCCTCAATCCGCGCTTGACCGTTTCGTCTTGGTCTTCCCAAGTCCATAATCTATCGATTTGCAGGGTTTTTGTTGTTGTACACCCCCCAGATTGCTGTTGAGGATGACGGTTTCGGGGCGCTCCGCAAAAGGCACGATTTGCAGGCACTTTGCAGATTAGGCGACCTCCTGGACATTTTCCAGACGACCGCCATTCTCAGGCACTTAACGACTTTAAGTGCCTGGAAAGGGGCTAGGCGGCGCTTGACGGCCTCGTCCGTTACATGTAACATCTTTGGATGCCGTCGACCCGCGACCGAGTACGCCGACATCGCGCTCGCCTGCGTAGCCAGGGGTTGCGCCCTCTGCAGATCTGGGTGCCAGACGTTCGAGCACCAGAGTTCATTGCGGAGGCGCACCGCCAGTCCGTTGCTATTGCTGCGAGCGAACGTGAGGTGGACGATCAAGCCTTCGTCGACGCGATCTCCTCTCCGTGGGAGGTAGAGGACGAAGAAGCTCCCCGTCTTCGGTGACCCGCGGCGAGATCTATACGGCCGCGGCGCGAGGGCCCTACACCGGCAAGCCTCGTCCCGTCGTGATCCTTCAGGACGATCGCTTCGACGCCACCGCGTCGATCACAATCTGCCCGTTCACCACCAATCCCGTCGAGGCCCCGCTCATCAGACTTCCGGTCAATCCATCCGAGGAGAACGGTCTCGACCAGCCGAGCCAGATCATGGTCGACAAGGTCACAACCGTGCCAAGGTCCAGCCTCGGCGAGCGCCTTGGCAGCCTCCGCGATGAGGAGCTCGTAGCATTGAACCGGTCACTGATCGTGTTCCTTGGACTGGCGAGTGCGACGCAGACCTAAACCACGACGTGAGGCTGAACTGCTCCGCAGCAAAGACACCGACCCCTCCTGGCCGGGATTCAAGGAGGCCGGAGCAGCCTGATCGCCGGCCCGGCAGGCGGTCATCCCGTGGCTTCGAAGAACTAGCGTTGTCGATACCTTGGGGTCATGGCCATGCCCTCTTCAGCGCAACGATTACCTGAGCCCGATCTTGATCGTCTCCACGCTGACCTTCAAGCCGAGTACGCCAAGCTCACGGAAATTGTCAACGCATTCGACCAGCGGCTGCTCACAATTAAGGGCTGGGGAGTAACACTAGGTCTCGCTAGTCTGGGCCTTGGCTTCCAACAAGAACACTACGGACTGTTCCTCGTTGCAGCAACAAGTGGCCTCGCGTTTTGGCTATTGGAGGCCACAACTAAGTTGCACCAGATTCGCTACTACCCGCGGATGGGAGACATTGAGTTCATCGCCTACGAGCTGTTCAGCGTCCGGACTCCAAGCGGTCCAGCTTCCTCGCCGCTCATCGACTGGAGCTGGTACGTAGCCGGGCCGCGCATCCGTAAGGGGGATAGTAAGGGTGATCCCCGTAAGCCACAACAATGGCCGACACACCAGCAGGGCCGTGGTTTGCGACCGTGGACGTTCGCCCATGTTGCGTTCCCCCATCTCGTGTCTGTCGTCAGTGGCACGGTTCTATTCGTGCTTGGGCTGCTGGGTGTGTTTGGGCCGATCTGAATGCTGGGTGCTGTCCCAAATGGAGAGAGCACCACGTCGACCTAGTTCTTCTCCTAGCCTCACTTAAAAAGTGAAGCGACCCTTGACTAAACCGTCAACCTAGCCGGTCTGTGTTGCGGACTCGTAGGCCCCACATCTCCTCGCCGTCTTGGGCCTCGAAGCAAACCGCCCCGGCTCGTATCAGCAGTTGACGGAGTTCGTCGTCACTAAATCCCCGAATGCGCTTCTTTATTACGCCGAAACTTCGGAGTCGCCATTTATCGTGAAGGAGGAGCTCGCGAATGGCAGCCTCAGCCATGAATTGTGTACGCAACTCTTCGCGAAGTCTCTTCTCCTGTAGACGAAATGACGTCGCACCGCCGATGATCGATACGACAACGGAGACGCCACCAGCGATCAATGCCGTCGCCATCTCGCTACTCATGTGGTATCGACCTAGAGATTGAGCGCTCCTCGACCATCTTTGTGAATGATTCCAGTTCCCCCGGTCCGGGCGTCGTGTGATCGCCTGCGGCTGACTGATGAGAGGCGGCAGCGACTGTATTTGACTGTTGAAACGCCACAACCGGCGTCCGGCGAGAGAAGGTCGTCTCTAAAACGGCTCCCCAACCAGATCGACGCGCCCGGAAGGCCAGCCGACACCTCCGTTGAGCGCGCTCCACATCGCCGACATCGGCATCTCGACTCGTCCTCCGGGCTGGTCGACCCACACGGGCGCCTCGATCGCAACGAAGCCCATCTCACCGTAGAGAGGCATCAACTTCGGCATGCAGAAGAGCATGGCTCGCTGAACATCGAACTCGCGGGCGATCTCAAGCAGGTGGGCACACAGCAGCCGCGCCAAACCGCGACCCCTCGCTGTATGGGTAACGAGCAGACCGCCGAGTCCCACCACCGGGAAAGGCTCCCCAACTCCCACTTTTACTTCGGCCACTACCGCGCCGGCGGCCGCCACAAGCCGGCCATCGTCCTCGCGGACGCCGATGTTTCGTGTCTTCTCCCGCCAAGACAGCGTTTCCCCAACTCCCCCGAAGGGCTCGGACTCGCCTGCGACGAGCTCCTCCCAGTAAGGCTCTGAGAGCCTGTCCAACTCCACCACTCGCATCGCCTCACTGTAAACGAGGAATTTCGCTGTCAGGCTATGTTGATGGCAGACGACCAGCCCCTCTTGACGCTCGCTGACGCCGACGCCTGGCGAGCGTGGTTGCTCGCTCAGCACGAGCAGTCCACCGGCGTATGGTTGTGCCTGGCAAAGAAGGGCACCACGCAGCCGACGCGCCTCACCTACGATGAGGCCCTGGACGAGGCCTTGTGTTACGGCTGGATCGACGGTCAGGTCCGACGTCTCGACGAGCGTACCTACCGTCAGCGCTTTACTCCGCGCCGGCCTCGCAGCGCATGGTCAAAGCGCAATGTGGGCATAGTCGAGCGGCTCACCGCCGAAGATCGAATGACTCCCGCCGGCACAGCGGCCATCGAGCGTGCCAAGGCTGACGGGCGCTGGGAGGCCGCCTACTCAGGTCCTGCCGGGATCGAGGTCCCCGCCGATCTCACGGCTGCGTTGAGCGGGAATCCCGCGGCACTCGCCATGTTCGAGATCCTCACCAGCCAGAACCGCTATGCGGTGTTGTTCCGGGTCGGTAGCGCCAAGCGCGCCGACACGCGAGCGAGGCGCATCGAGCAGTTCGTGGCGATGTTGGCGCGGGGCGACACGCCGCACCCACAGAAGCGCACGCTCCCAGACAGCCTTACGGCCCACCCCGACGATGGCGCCTAACTGTTCGATCTGAATGCATCAAGTCGTACCTCGATCTGTCGCATCATCGCGGGGTACACGATCAGGTGCCGGAAGGGTCTGATCGCTGCCATATACACGTCCCCGAGGAGCCCATTGGGCTTGACCAAGACGGCCATCTGGCCACGGTAGGCACCTGTTCCGTCAGCAACCCAGCTGAGGTGCATCACACCATGCATGGTGCGGTTGGCGATCTCCGCCGCGAACTCGTCCTCGATCAGGTACAGCGAGGTGAACGGGAGCGTGTCAAAGTCGGGGCCTGGTGCGGCCAACAGGTCTCCCGGTAGGCGTTCGCGCAGCGTTGGCGACCCCTCTCCGAGCCCGGTCTCCGCATCATCCCAACCGAGCAGCTCTCCAACCTTCCAGCGGATCGTCCACAGCGCGCGAGCAAGCCGGGAGGAGCCCTGTAAGGGGTCGCCGGCGGCGAAGCCCTGCACAAGTGCGAGGAAGTCGCTCTCCTCACCACGTGCGGGCAGCGCCCATACGTCCTCCAGGCGAAAGTCGGAGGTAACCCCATGGATTCGCCAAGGGCGGGAAGTGTGTGCGCTATTCGGGAGCCTCGAATACATGTGATCCGGCAAGGATGGTAGCATACATACGTACATGTATGTATTGATTAACCGAACAAGCGCCGTAAGCTCTCGATGAGCCCCGCGAGTGAGCCAACCTCGCTAAAGCAAAGGCGCCCTACCCAGGGTGAGCGTCGCGCCCGCTCGCGTAGCGCGTTGCTCGAATCTGCCGCGCGTGGTCTCTCACGGTACGGCTACGGCCAGCTCGTGCTGGAGGAGGTGGCCCGCGAGGCCGGCTATACGCGGGGTGCTCTGTATCACCAGTTCAAGGACAAGGACCACCTCGCGCTAGCGGTAATCGGGTGGGTCAACGAGAGCTGGATGCGCGAGGTTGGCGGGCCCGCCGCGCAACAAGCCGACCCTCTCGCCGAGCTACTCGCGCTGGCACGCGGCCACGCCATCTTCTGCCGGCGCGACATCGCTCGCGTCGTGATGGCGCTGCGCCTGGAGTTCGCCGGCCAGGATCACCCGGTGGCGCGCGAGACTGAGCGGATCTGGGAGACGGGCGTCAAACGCTGTGTCAAGCTCATCAACGCCGGACGCAAGGCCGGTTCGATCCCAACCGGACCCCCCGCGCGTGCGGTGGCAGTAGCGTTGCTGGGCGCGCTTGAGGGGACTGTGATCGCTCTCGCGGGACATACGCCTCACGATGAGCTCCTGGCCGCACGCGCCGTTGCAGGGGTGTTGGGGATCGACAGTCATCAAGTATCGGAGATGCCCCTCGGGTGAGCACCCGAGCTCACCACATCCCAATAGAACACCCGCGTCAAGGAGATGAAATGTCGAGTGTAGATCTCGCCGCTAGCCTGGAAGAGGCTCTAGCGCTAGTCCCGAAGCCGCGCACTACCAGCGGAGCTCAGCGAGGGGAGCCGCTCTTCGATCTGATGGTCGACCGCCTTCGCGACGACGTTGCGACCCTAGTCGGGGATGAGCAGACCTACAAGATCGCAGGCAGTGCCGGACGTGGCAACTGGGCTGAGACACCTTGGGTAGGTGTCTTTGACCTAAGCGTCACAGAGTCGGCGACGCGGGGACACTACATCGTGTACTTGTTTCGGCGCGACGGTGAGCGTGTCTTCCTTTCACTCAACCAGGGAACAACCGCCGTCTACCAAGCGGAACGTCGTGGTTATCAAGAAACGCTCGCCGGTCTTGGGCAGGAGTACGCGGGCCTGCTCGGTCCGAAGATGCTTCAAGGCCTCGAGCTTGGACGGATAGACCTCGGTGGAGGCCGGCCTCCACTAACGCCAGGTTATGAAGCCGGCAACATCGCCGCCACGTCCTACCCTCGCGGCAGTTTGCCCGACAACGCAACGCTCGCCCACGACCTCTCGCGCATGCTCGAACTCTATTCGGCCCTCACGGAGCGGATTGACCGGATTGCCGACGCGGACGCCGGGAAGCCGGCCGCGAAAGGGGGTGAAACATTTGAGGAGGAACGCCGCCTGCGCTGGCACAAGCGATATGAGGGACGCAACCGCTCGGTGGTCGCCGCCGCCAAGAAGGCGCAGGGGTTTAGGTGTCGCGGCTGCGACGTGGACTACCGCGAGCTGTACGGTAAGTCTGGCGAGCGATGTGTCGATGCACACCACCTTGTTCCCTTTGCCGAAGTGGGGGTCGGTGTACGAAAGCTAGATCCGGTGCGCGACTTTGCGATTGTCTGCTCTAACTGTCACCGGCTTATCCATAGCCGCCGCGAACCGCTAACGATCCCGGAGCTTCGAGAGCTGCTGGGACGATAGCCGTGCGGAGGAAACACGCTGGCCCCTGCGACCTGGGTTGGGCCGATCCGCCTAGGCTCCCCCTGCGCGTCTCGGCCACACCCGATCTTTGTGCCGCTCGTTCCAACTCACGGAACAGCCAAAAGTCTCGCTGCGAGGTGTCCCCTTTTGCGTCTCTCGTCGGACTAGGTGTCTGTAGGCGTTCTTACCCACAGACAAAGGAGTTCGTGATGTTGCTGACAGAGAGAGATGCACAGATAGTCGCGTGGATCGGCGGGATGGGCGCGGTGGGCGCCGAGCACGTGAGGCGTCGGTTCGACATTGGCAGCATTAGTACGGCTTACCGCAGGCTGCGCCCACTGACGGCCGATGGACTGCTTGAGCATCGCACCGTTCTACACGGCTGGCCGGGGGTGTATTCGGCGACGAGGGAAGGATTGCGCTGGCAGGGCCTTGAAGGTCAACGAGTGTTCAAAGTGAAGGACGGTCAGTTCAGGCACATATGGCAGGTTGCGCACACGGCGGCTGAGTTGCATTGCGCTTTGCCGGGCTGGGAGGTGATAGGCGAGCGCGGGATACTCTCGATCGAGTCAAACCAAAGCGACTTGTATGCGTCTGTACGGGTCGCGGGTCGTAGCGATCGCAAAATGTTTCACCGGCCTGACCTGGCTTTGGCTTTGCCGGGTGCGGGGGTGATAGCAGTGGAGGTGGAGTTGTCGGTCAAGGCGCCACCCGCTCTCAAGGCGATCTGCCGTGGTTGGGCGCGGGCTCGGCACATCGACCGCGTGTACTACCTGGCTCTTCCTCGCCCCGCGCGAGCCGTCCGAAACGCGGTGAAGGCAACCATGGCAGAGGATCGCATAAGGGTGCTTGACCTCGACGACATAGAGACGCTCGCGGGGGAGCTCTCAATGCGCGCTGACGCCGCTGGAAACATTAACGATCGACCCGGTGATACCGCTGCCAAGGTCTGAAGCGACGAACGCGGCGGTCTCGGCGAGCTGCTCCAGGGTGGGTCCCTTGTTGAGCATCGACAGCGAACCCATCAGCTCGGGGTAGGAGACGCCGGCGGTCCACAACCCCACGACCCGCACCCCGCTTTGGCCGACCTCGGCGGCGAGGTAGTGAAGGAAGGACTCCGTGGCGGCGTCCGCGGGACCGGTACCCCCCATCGAGAACTGAGGGGATGGCTTGAGCACGGCGCCAGAGCCGCTTGTGATCGTGAGGACGACGCCTGAGCCCTGGCGCACCATCGCCCGCGCGGCGGCACGGGCGGTGATGAAGTTCGACCGCGCCCCCACCTCGATCGGCGCCATGAAGTCATCCACGCTCATCTCAAGCAACGGCGTCCCTTGCACGTCACCGCGGGTGATGAGGTTGAAGGAGACATCAATGCTCCCCGCCTGCTCCACTACCGAGCGAGCATGATCTTCGACGGCCCGCTCGTCGAGTGCGTCGAGCACCGCGAAGTGCGCCTTCCCGCCGACGCCGGAGATCTCCGCCACGAGCGCCTCGAGTGGCTCGAGTCTACGGCCCGCCAGGAACACGGTGGCTCCCTCGCGGGCGAACACCCTCGCGATGCCAGCTCCGATGCGACCG
The DNA here is from genome assembly GCA_963695305.1 of uncultured Solirubrobacterales bacterium. GTDB lineage: Bacteria > Actinomycetota > Thermoleophilia > Solirubrobacterales > Solirubrobacteraceae > Palsa-744. The sequence continues at coordinate 588,256 of OY968774.1, forward strand.
CCGCCGCCGTAGAGGATCGCGTTCTTGCCGTCAAGGAGCTTGTTCATGGGGCAACCTTTCGTGGTTCTCCGCTTGGTGGTTTGTAGGCTGCATCATCGCTAAACCGTCCACATGAGACCGGGTACGCCGTTTCAGATCATCGGTGGCGATAGCACATGCCCTCGAAGTCTCCGTCCCAACCCACGAGACGAGCCGTTTGATCTAGTGGGCTCTGATCGAGTGTTAGCCGACCGGGAGGGTCGGTTTGATTACTATCCGCTGTTACAAAATTCCAAGGAAAGGGATAGGAGGGATAAACGGCGACATGGAATGGCTGGAAAGTGAGCTAACAGCGACCCTTGATGTGGGCGAGGATTACGATGCCGAGGAGTTGCTGGAGCTGGGGCGGGGGTTGCGAGACGAACTCCTCGACCTCGACATCGACGCCGCGGCGTTTGCGGGTCTCGGCACCGTACCCGAAGGCGCAAAGGGCGTCGAGACGTTGCTTTTCGGGACCCTCGTGGTTCGCTTGGTCCTGAATCCCGCCCTCTTGAGATCGGTGGTGGAGACGACAGTGGCATGGCTTGCGCGCCGGCAAGCGCGGAGCGTGAAGCTCACTCTCGACGGTGACACGCTCGAGGTCACCGGGGTGTCCTCGAATGAGCAGGATTTGCTTGTAGAGCAGTGGATAACCCGACATGCCGGCGTCCGCTGAAGGGGGGACAAAGGGGCGCCGGATAGCCCTCGTGGTGGCGACGGGTTCTTACACTGACATGACGTTGGGGAGCTTGAGGGCGCCGGGTCAGGATGCGTCGGATTTCGCCGCGGTCCTTGGCGACCAGGAGATCGGTGGGTTTCGTGTCGACACTGTGATCGATGCGCCTGCAGAGTCACTTCGCCGACGTATCGCACAGTTCTGTGCGGATGGGGCGCCGGGGGACCTGGCCCTGATGTACCTTTCTTGCCACGGGGTGCTCGATGATCGGGGGCGACTCTATTATGCCGCCGTGGATACGGACCGCGCGCTACTGTCGGCGACCGCTGTGTCGGCAGCCTGGCTGAACGAGCAGTTCGAGGATTGTCGCTGTCGCCAGCAGATCCTTGTCCTTGATTGCTGTCACAGCGGTGCGTTTGCAAAGGGCGCGAAGGGTGACCTTGGTCTTGCACTGGGGGGACGCTTCGAAGGACGAGGTCGCATCGTGCTCACAGGGTCTCGAGCGACGGAGTATTCGTTTGAGCGCGAAGAGATTCTGGGCGTGAGTGCTTCCTCGGTGTTCACCAGTGCGCTTGTAGAAGGATTGCGCAGCGGCGATGCGGATCGTGACGGGGATGGTGCGATCACTATTGCCGAGCTGTACGACTATGCCTTTGAGATGGTGCGAGCCAGCGAGACGCGCCAAACGCCAACACTGTGGACCTACGGAGCAGAGGGCGATCTGATGGTGGCTCGAAGCCCGCGAGGAGCGCTTGTGAAGTCCGAGCCCGCTGTAACCGAGCCCTCTCGTTCAGTTGGGACCGTGTCGACACGGAGACCGGTAAGCGCGGGTCAAACAGGATCGGCGAGCTCGCGTTTCCTGGGCCGTCGCACGATTGAGACCGTGGTCGTGGCTACCGGATTTGCAGCGCTGGCCACAGCTGTTTTGTTGGTGACGGTCCATGGTGGGGGCACGACATCCCTGCGACGCGGCTCCCATCCCGACGAAGTCGGGGCGACGACGAGGATAGCGAGAACTGGGGGTAAAGGCGCCGGAAAGGAACCCTCGAAAGCGCGTCCTGGTGGGGCAGGATCACCCGCAACAATTGGATCCACCCGAAATGCACAATTGCCATCTTCAACACATCCGGCTACGTCCTCGTCCACCACGCGCGGGGGATGGCCTCAAGGGTTCGACGGCTACACCGTGGCGCTCGCCAGCGATGTCATCAAGTCAGACGCGGTCGGAGCGGTGAGCACCGCAAGGTCGGCGGGTATGCGGCGAGTTGGATTCGTTTGGTCCAGCGACTATCGAAGCCTCCGGCCGGGGTACTGGTTCGTCTTCAGCGGGATTTACACATCGGTGGCCGACGCCCGGGGTCACGTGGCGGCAGCTGTGAAAGCTGGTTTCAGCGGGGCTTACGTCCGGCACGTTGCAGAATAGCCCGTTATCTGAGGGTAGTTGGGGTACCACGGCAGACAGCGCCCCGCTGCGAAGATGTCGCCGTGCTCACAATCGCCCTAGCCCTAGGGTCCTCCGCTTGCTACGGGGTCTCCAACTTCCTCGGCCCGCAGCTGGCGCGGCGGCATGCGTTGGTGTCGGTGCTGATGTTCTCGCAGGTGGCGGCGCTTGCCGCCAGTGCCCTCTATCTGGTGGCGAATGGGGGACACTCGCTGCCCTCATCCGAGGTGTGGGTGGCGCTGTTGGCGGGAGCCGGCAACGCGGGAGGGTTGATCGGGTTCTACGTGGCGGCGGAGTTAGCGCCGCTCTCGATCGTGGCGCCCATCGGCGCGGTGGGGGCAGTGGTGCCGGTGGTGTGGGGGGTAACCAATGGAGACTCCCTGAAGGCCACCCAGATCGTGGGCCTCGCGCTCGCATTGGGCGGCGCGGCGCTCGCGGCTCGCCGCCCGCTCCCCACTCCCGACCAGGCACGCCGCTACCCCGACCCCCGCAGGGGAGCGTTGTGGGCGGCCGGATCCTCGGTGGCGTTTGGGGTGTTCCTCACCGCGCTCCCTGCAGCCTCTGCGCACGGGCAGGCGTGGGCTCTCTTCGACGCGCGTGTGGGCGTGGTGATCCTCACTGGGCTTTGGGCTGGGCGGAGGTTGCAAACGGTGAGGCTCTCGCCGAAGAGCGCCATGTTGACGATCCCCGGGTTGCTGCTCATCACCGGCACCCTCCTCTACACCACCGCGGCCGCCCACGGAGAGCTCTCGCTCGTCTCGGTGCTGGGGTCGCTGTTCCCGGTGGTCACCGTAGGCCTCGGGGTTGCGGTGCTGCAGGAGAAGCTCTCCCAAACGCAATTGGTGGGGGTGGTGGCGGCGCTCGCGGGGATCGTGCTCATCGGCGTCTAACGCGCGCTTTTGAAGATCGTTGCCGTAACCGCCGTCGCGGGGCGCACCCGTTGTGGGATCCTCGCGGGAAGTGAAAAGCAAGCTCCACTCTCGCCGTCGTGCATTGGAGGCAAACGTCCTTCGGTTGACGCGTGCGATCCAGGAGGACGACGAGGCGGTGGTGGAGCAGATCGTCCGCCTAAGTCGCTCCCGCCGTCTCTTCGCGCCGCTCGCCTTCACGGTGGGCGCCTTCGCGATGTTGCTCGACGGGTTGAAGCTACTCATCACCAACTGGAGACTCACGCTCGTGCAGGTGCTCCCCGCGGTGTGGATTTGGCTTGCGATGTACGACCTCAAGGCGAGGGTGCTCCGTGACAAGTCTCTCCCCGAACTGCGCGGCCCGGTGCTGATCCCGCTGGGGCTTGCGATCGTGGCGATAACCATCGGCGCGTTCTTCCTCAACGCGGTGTTCGCGTTTGCGATTACCCGTGGGGGCCCTCCCGAGATCCGCCCCGCGGTCGAGGATACGAAGCTACGCACGATGCCAATATCCCTATGGGGAGGAGGGGTTGGCGTGGCGCTCGCGATATCCACGCTCCTAGCCCCAAGGTGGGGCAAACCGTGGTTCGCCCTCTGCCTGGGCATCGTGGTGGGGGTGATGATGGTGTGCTACATCGCGGTCCCCTCCCGCTTGATCGGCGTCAAACCGGGTGGCTCGCGGCGCGACAAATTCACCGCCTCCGCGCTCAGCACCGCGCTCGGGGCCACCGTGTGCACGCCCCCATACCTACTGGGGCGGCTGGGGATCCTGATGCTCGGGTCGAAGCTGCTGTTGATCCCAGGGATCGTGGTGCTCACGCTCGGCTTCACTCTCCAAGCGGGCGCCACGGGGGCGGTCAGGGCGATCAAGATGAGCGCCGCCCTCACCCGCAGGTAGGGGGCCTCCGTTTGTTGCGCATCGCCGCAGCCTGCTAAAAGATCGGCCATCTATGACCAACGCGGATGAAATGCTTGCTGTCGCGATGTCCCGCGCCGAGGAGCTGGCGGCGCCAGGGCTCAGCCCGAAGCCGCAGCGGCGGGTGGCAGTGTTGGCGTGCATGGACACACGTATCGACCTCTTCCCGATGTTGGGATTGGAGCGGGGGGACGCCCACATCATCCGCAACGCGGGTGGCCTCGTAACCGACGACGTGATCCGCTCTCTCAGCGTCTCGCAACGCAAGCTTGGGACCGAGGACATCGTGGTGGTGATGCACGATGGGTGTGGCCTCCACAAAGCCTCCGAGGACGAGTTCGCCCAGGCGTTGGCGGCGGACGGGGTGCAGCCCACGTGGCGGTTGGGCGCGTTTGACGACGTGGAGGCCACCCTCCGTTGGGGTCTCACGCGGCTACGGTCGAGCCCCGAGCTACCGTCCCGCGATCACATCCGCGGTTTTGTGTTCGACCCCGAGACGGGGAGGTTGCGCGAGGTGGATGAGGCGCCGGCGGGGAACGAAGGCTAGTTGCGTCGTCCGGTGGGGCGGGTACGAATACGTTGATGCTTTCGCGGAGCTTGGTTCTTTGAGCGCCCGCAGCGATCCTCTGTGGGCCGTTTGCCCTCGGTCGTCGCACACCCGAGCCGTGAGTTAGAGAGAGGGGTCTGCCGTGAATGACCGTCCTGTGCATCTGATCGTGAGCGACGACATGGAGCGCTCACGCTTGACCGTGTTCTTCCGCCTGCTGCTGGCGATACCGCATTTGATCTGGCTGAGCCTGTGGGGAGCGGTGGCGGCGGTCGCGGTGATCGTGAACTGGTTCGCAACGCTGTTCGCGGGGAAGTCGCCGGAGGGGTTGCACAACTTCCTTGCCGCCTACATTCGCTACGCGATCCACGTCGGCGCCTACCTCTTCCTGGCGGCGAATCCCTTCCCCGATTTCACCGGCAAGCCGGGGTACCCGGTGGACGTGGAGATCGCCCCACCCCAGGTACAGAACCGTTGGAAGGTGGGTTTCCGCATCGTGCTCGCGATCCCCGCGCTATTGATCGCGGGAACGTTGACCTCGCTGAGCGGACGCACTTTTGGCGGCGGCTACAACAGCGGTTTGATTGGGGTGGCGGCGCTCCTGGGGTGGTTCGTGGCGCTCGCCCAAGCCCGTCTACCGAGGGGGTTGCGCGACGCGATCGCCTACGCGCTCTCCTACTCCGCACAGCTTGACGCATACCTGTTTCTGCTCACAGATCGCTACCCCAACAGCGATCCCCAAACCGCGCTCGCCGACGTGCCCTCGCGGCCCGAGGACCCGATCCGGCTTGACGTAAGCGACGATCTCGGGCGTTCGCGGTTGACGGTGTTCTTCCGCCTCCTGCTCGCCATCCCCCACATCATCTGGTTGACGTTGTGGGCGATCGTGGCGTATTTCGTGGCGATAGCGAACTGGTTTGCGACGCTTGTGAGGGGCGCCTCGCCAGATTCCCTGCACCGCTTCTTGGCGGCGTTCATCCGCTACCAGATCCACGTGTACGCATACGTGTCGTTGGTGGCAAACCCCTTCCCCGGATTCACCGGCAAGCAGGGGAGCTATCCCGTGGAACCACAGATTGAGGGACCGCGCGAGCAGAACCGCTGGAAGGTGGGCTTCCGTCTGATCCTGGCGATCCCCGCGGTATTGCTGAACTCCGCCTACGGGGGTCTGCTCGGTGTCGTGGCGTTCCTTGGCTGGTTCGCATCGCTTGCGAACGCCCGGTTGCCGCTCGGGATGCGCAATGCTGGCGCGCTCGCGCTGCGGTACGCGGCGCAAACCAACGGATACGTGCTGCTCCTCACCGACCACTACCCCTACAGCGGTCCTACCACGATGGGGCCGCCGGCGGTGGAGCAGGTGGAGAGCCCGTTGGCGATGCCTGTATGAGGGCGCGGCGGCGAGTGTTACTCGTCGCCGTCGCGCTCTTGGGCGGAGCCCTGTGGTGGGTGGCCTCGCGCTGGCTGCTGCCCACCACCGTACCGTCCGGGCTCTCGCTCGCCCACCTCGACCCAACCCGCTACTTCAGCCGGGCCTTCTTGCGGCGGAGCGCCTCCTACGAGCGTTTCCTCGACGTGGATGCGTTGCTGGCGGAGGTCACGTTGGTGGGAGTGTTGTGCGTGTACGCGGTGCGCGGCCACCGTCTCATGCGCGAGTCGGCGGCGGGGCCGATCGGTACCGGGATGTTGCTCGGAATGCTGGCGTTTGCGATCGTATGGATTGCCGAGCTGCCCTTTGGGTTGGCGGCGGTGTGGTGGGAGCGCAGGCACGGGGTGTCCCACCAGGGGTACCTCACGTGGGCGATCCAGAGCTTCACCGGGTTGGGTGGGAAGTTCGTGTTCGTGTCGTTCGCTCTGCTCGTAGCGATGGGGTTCGCGAGGGTGCTCGGACGGTGGTGGTGGGCGGCGGCTGTGCCAGCGTTTGCGGCGATCGCTCTTCTGTTCGCGTTCGTGACCCCGTTCTTGATTCCCTCGGTGCATCCGTTGAGCGACCCGAAGCTACAGGCCGAAGCGAGCACGCTGGCTCACCGAGAGGGTGTGGGTGGGATGAAGGTCGAAGTACAGGACGTGCATCGCTTCACAACCGCCCCCAACGCGGAGTCGGTGGGGTTTGGCTCAACCACGAGGCTGGTGTTGTGGGACACACTGCTCTACGGAGGCTTCAAGCGCAGCGAAGTCAGGTTCGTGGTGGCGCACGAGCTCGGCCACATCTCGCGCAAACACATCTTGAAGGGCATCGGGTGGGTGGCCCTGTTTCTGATCCCCACCACACTTCTGATCGCCTGGGCGACCGCAAAACGAGGCGGGATGGGGGCGCCGGAGGCGGTGCCGATCGCGCTGCTGGTGTTGACCCTGTTCACGCTCGCGGCAACGCCGGTGCGCAATGCCATCACACGCCGTATGGAGGCGGAGGCGGACTGGAGGGCGCTCATCGCCACCCACGACCCCACCGCCGCACGCGCGGCGTTTCACCGCCTGGCGGTCACGAGTCTCTCCGACCCCAATCCGCCGTGGTGGTCCTACGCCCTGGAGGCGACTCATCCGAGCATCATGCAACGCATCGCGATGGCCAACGCCTGGGAAAGCCAATCGCGCCGCCCGTAGTACCATCCTGAACTCCAAGCGCCCGTAGCTCAGTGGTCAACGGTTCTCTTCGGGGAGCCAAAGAGCAGCGGTCTTTCAAACCGCAGGCCGCGGGTTCGATTCCCGCCGGGCGCACTGCAAAAAGCCTTTATCCAAGCCGTTTCGTGATTGTAGAGGCGCTATAGAAAAGTAATGATGTCCCGAATATGTCCCGAAAGGGTGCTATGTTTTGGGCATGGCAAGGACGCTGGGCACGTCTCGATCTGCCGCCTCCGGCGGCTCTCGGTCGCGTCGTGGCGCTGCGGATCACGGTACCCAGTCCGGCGGCGACGGGTTGGCGGGTGCTTCCGCGGGTCAGCAAGATGGCGCGCTTGCGCCGGCGTCGCGTCGCGCTCCGCTCCAGCCGCCCAGCGGCCACGTCTATCGCACTGAGCGTAAGCGGGGGGCGGTTTGGTATGCCAAGTACCGCCTTCCCGACGGCAGGCAGGTCCAGCGTAAGCTCGGACCTGCGTGGGGCGAGCGCGGGCGTCCACCTGCCGGGTACTTCACCAAGCGCCTCGCCGAGGAGTGGCTGCGCGATGTGCTCGACCAAGCGCGCCGGGGAACGCTGGTCGGGATGGTCGCGACCGGCGCGACGTTCGCCGACGCGGTCGCCGAGTTCCTGCGCCACGCCGAGCACGACCGGCAGCTAAAGCCCTCCACCCTGCGCGGCTACCGCTCGATCATGAACGCTCATCTGTTGCCCGCCTTTGGTGGGCGACGCCTCGAGCAGATCACGAGCACCGATGTCGAGCAGTGGCGTGCTGGCCTGTGCGCGGTCGATGGCCATCGCCTGCAGACGGGTTCCGAGGGCAACTTAGAGGGCGGCGCTGGGCTGGTGGCGCGTCCGCTGACCAACAACTCCAAGAACCACATTATGGTGTTGCTGCACGGGGTCTTTGCGCGCGCCTGCAAGGTTTGGAGCCTGCCGGTAAACCCTGTCGCGGCGGTCGAACGCCACCCGACTCGCCTCAGCGGCGACATCGAGGTCTTCTCGCCCGAGGACGTATGGGCGCTTGTCAGGTCCGCCGAGTCCGAGCAGGACGGCGCATTGTTCCTTACCGCCGCCTTCACTGGTCTGCGCCTCGGCGAGCTGATCGCCCTGCGCTTCCGCGATGTCGATTTCACGGGCTCGCTGGTACGCGTGCGCGCGAGTTGGTCTGTCGGCGCGCTCACAACCCCCAAGTCGGGCAAGGTCCGCTCGGTGCCGCTTGCGCCGGAAGTGGCCCAGGTGCTCGCCAAGCTTTCACAACGTGAGTTCTTCGCGAGCGAGGACGACCTTGTCTTCGGCGGAGCCACCGGCACCTACCTGGACGACTCGGCGTTGCGTCGCCGCTACAAGCGCGCGCTCAAGCGCGCAGGTCTGCGTGAGCTTCGCTTCCACGACCTGCGCCACACGTTCGGCACGCGCATGATCGCCAAGGCCGACATCCGCCGCGTGCAGGAGTGGATGGGCCATGCCGACATCCAAACCACGATGCGCTACCTACATTACGCGCCGCGCGAGGAGGACGCACAGCTTGTGGCGGAGGCGTTTACCGTACGGACACCGCTGGATGCTGCGAGCACGACTCACGCCTCGCCCGCAGCCTGAGACCACTGCCGGCGGCGGTTTGCGTTGCCGCCGACGCTCGGGGACCCACTATCGCGACAGTGTCGCGATCAGATCGTCTTTATTGGTCGATCGTGTTTCGACAGGGTCGGCCTTTGGCCGACCTAAGTGCCAATCAGCGGGCCGTTCATGGTTCTGTCAAGGGAAGGCGGCAAAGTCCCGCCGTAGGCGGCGCTGGGAATGGTTCCCCCTTGACAGGTTCTGAACGGTCCGCTACGTCCCTTATCAGGCTTCTCGGAGGCGTCGACGGCGTTAATCCAAAGAGAGATAGGTATCTGCGCGGCGGACACCATCCTTCGAGGTATCTCGTTTTGACGTTTGCATGATGCTTCGTTAATGCGCGGCGGGGGTCACACGGAAGGACAATCCCTGCGTCGCCGGTCGTCGGGCCACGGGCTCACTAGGGGTCTCCGTGGCCCGATCGACCCGATCCGTCCGCCAACGCAAAGCCGCGTCACACAAACGAGAAGAAAACCTCTACTTCCTCTCCAACTCCATCCAATACTGCACTTCCCGGTCCCGCACCCCACCAATATCACCCCACTTGCCATGCCAGCCACCTCCACCAACTCCGGTCTGGTGCTTGACCACCCGCACTCACGAAGTTGGGGGCGGGTGGTCAAGCACCGAACCCCACACGCCCATCTTCAGGTGGCTGGCCTGAAACCGCACAGCCAAGCCAAACACATGGTGCGGGACCGGGCCGCAGGCTGTCGCAATCCTGGCACCGGCCGCGACGCCCTCGCGACACGTCCCCGACACCCGAATGACGGGCCTTATCCCGCGCGCCCGTCGGTCCCCGGTTGCAAAAGTTGCAGATTTTGGCCGGTTGAGCTAGGATTCATCTGTGGAGCTATTGAAACCCGAGGATCGAGTTGCCCTGTGGCGTGCCCTGATCGATGCTGAGGGGGGGCAGCGCGAGGCTTTCATGCACGTGATCGCCAAGGAGATCGTCGGTTGCTTCGGCGAACTCGATCTGTACGACGACCAGTACGCCCAGCTGACACTGGAGAGTTTGCACACGCTCGACGATGCCGGCCTGTTCGCCAGCGAGAGTCTGCGCAGGTCGCTTGAGGAACTGCACGAGCCGGGTGGGGGCGCGGACCTGTTGGCGGCCGAGCTTGCGGGATTGCTGCGGACTGCGGCCGATGTCGAGCACTTGGGTGTCGAGCGGCGGGTGCGGGCGGTCGAGATGGCTTCGCAGTGGCGAGAGCATGTCCTCGGTCGTCCGCGTCAAGAGCCGACTTATCTAAGTGTCGGGGATGTCGCCGCGCGTTTCGGTGTGAGTACCCAGGCGGTCTATAAGTGGCTGGCCAAGCAGCGGATCGAAGGCACGCGAGGCCCCGGGGGTTCGTGGCGCATCCCAGCCGCGCAATTCGAGCGCGACATGAGGCCGGCGAGCCCGCCCGAGCAGCTAGACAGCCTTCAAACCCACCTCATTCGCCTGCACGGCGCAAGCGATCTGCCCTCAGAGGAGAAGCTGACCGAGCAGATGCGAGCCGAGGATTAACGCAGGGCTTCTCCGCGGTCGATGCGCGTCGCCTTTGACACCACTGTCTTGTGGGGCGCCTTCCATCGCCCAGGCGGACCGAATTTCGCGCTGCTCGCGCTCGCTGCACAACGCGCGCCCGTGCTCGACGGGTTCATCACAGACGTCGTCGGCGCCGAGTTCTGGTGGCGTGCCACCCAGCAAGGCGTAAAGGGTCCGGGCCAAACAGTTGCCCGCACATACTCAGAGCAGGAGCTCGAACCGTTCTTCGCAGCCTTCGAGGTGTTGTTCGAGCCGCAGAGTATGGCGCGAGCGTCCCAAGGGCGTTCGCTCGGCCGCTACGCCGGGCTCGTCGGGCTTTCGCTCGGGGAATACCTCTATGCCGTCACCGGCAAGGACCGCGATGGCCTGCTCTCGGCCGCCACGGCCGCGTTCCCGGTCACGTTCGAGTCGATGGACCTCGCCGACCTACATGTGCTCTGCGGAGCATTCGAGAACGCCGCGGAGATCATTTGCACCAGCGACACCAAACTCCTGTGCTATGACCCGATCGGCTCCGTTCGGGTGAGATCCCCCGTGGCGCTGGCCACTGAGCTTGGATTGATCGACGCCGGTACCTCATCAGCGCGTGTCCCGCGCACAAAGGCTTGAAGCTGTGGAAGCTCGTAGTGCCCGCGTGAGGGTCAGCCAAACCAATGTCCCGAAATATGTCCCGAACTGCGCAAATCTGAGGTCATTTCGGGACACTTGAAGGGGCCATAAATGGCTTAGGTAAGCCAAAATGTGGTGCATTGGAGCAACTTTCAAACCGCAGGCCGCGGGTTCGATTCCCGCCGGGCGCACTAACCGAATACCGCTCGAATAGGCGGGTTGGAAGCCATCCTAGATGGCTCGGTCCAATCGTTATCTCCTATGAGTGCCACCCGTGGGTACCAGTTTCAGGATGCGCCTGTTGGGACAAACGTCAGCAGCCGCAATGGTCTCGGCGCTCGCGCAGCGTCTTCTCGATATCGCCCGTCAGCAGGTACAAATCGGGGTGGCGCACATCCTTGGGGTCGAACGGATGGAAGCCCAACTGCTCCCACCAGCGCCGCGCCCGGCTGTTCAGGGCGCTCACGACTACGGCCCTGCACGCCGCACTCGCGTTCAACTCCACCGCTGTCGCGAGCACGTGCGCGACGAGCGCCCTCCCGATCCCCTTGCCGGCGTATCGACGGTCGACGGCGAGGCGTCCTAGCAACAGCGCTGGCACGGGATCGGGCGCCCGCTTGGCGAGGCCGAGCGGTGCGGCTGAGCGGTCGATGTCCGTCATCGCGACGCTCGCATACGCCACGACTGCCTCACGCTCGTCCGCGATCACCCACGTCGCGGCTGTGTCACGGCGGCGGTTCTGCCCCGCATAGCGGCGCAACCACTCGTCCAACACAGGCTCGCCCGAATCAAATCCCCTACGATCGTGCCGCTCGGGATCGAGCGGCGCCGGACGGCGAAGCTCAGTCAATCCAGCTGAACCCGCGCGGGCGGCTCAACGCCTCGGCGAGCCGCTCGTTGACGTGTGCCGGGTGGCTCAACGCCTTCTCAAACGCCTCCGCGGCCCTTCCCTCGAGCCGTATCGTGTGACGCTCGGCCAGGATCTCCTCCGCCCTCGCCGCCGCGGCCTGCAGCACGAACGCCGACACGTTCAGGTGCGAGGCCTCTGCCGCTCGCTCCAACAACGACTTGTCTGTCGGGTCCACGCGGATCTGCAAGCGCTCGTCCTTGACGGTCGTCATGTGCTCACAATGGCAGTACAGAAAGGGCTTGTCAAGTGCCGGGGGAGCGATCGCGTTGATTCTGGTAAGGAGATTGAGATCGTCCGCAATGGCAGAGCGATCGCCGAGCTGCGGCGGCCGTCCCAACCGGTTGGTATCTCTGGCGCGGCGCTTAGACCCGAGGGCTTTTCGCGCTGTTGCTCACGAACCGGGCGCGGCTCTCTTGCCTGGTGTAGCCGACGGCCGTCCATAGGCTCAGTGCGGTCGGCTCATCATCGGCGACGATCGCCGTGAGGCGGGCGGCGCCTCGGGCGGGTCTTATTCCCGTGCGAAACGTCCGCCTGTGCGGCGCATAGGCTGCGTCGCGTGCCCAACATCAACGATCCTCTCTTCGATGAGCCGCGCGAGCATCCCGGTTTTGTATGTCAACGCGCGCGTCTCAGCCGTCAGGCCGGCAGTGAGCGTTTGGGCCTCAGCTTGTGGGAGGTCCCTCCAGGCGAAGCCGCCTACCCCTACCACCACCACCTCACCGAGGAGGAGCTCGTGGTCGTGCTTGAGGGCCAACCCTCGCTCCGTACCCCCGACGGTTGGCGTGACCTCATGGAGGGTGAGGTCGTGGCGTTTCCACGTGGAGAGCACGGCGGCCATCAGCTCGTCAACCGCACCTCCACCACCGTACGGTTCCTTGCGTTCAGCCCGAGTGGGGAGCCCGACATCGTCATCTACCCCGATTCAGGCAAGCTCGGTGCGTTCGAGAGGCTGCCCGACGGCGGCGGGCTGCGCGCCATGTTCCGTCTCACCGACACTGTCGACTACCACGACGGCGAGCACCCCCCTTCCGGGGATTGATCTGTGCCGGTCGGCGCGAGTCTTCCCGACCTAAGGACCAACAGCCGCGGAAAATCACAAGCTCCACTGTCTCGACCGGCACGCGCGACCGCCTCCCTCCGGCGACGCGGGGAGCCCAGCAACCTCGACTAAGCGGCGCTCGCCTCGGCGGACTCCAAACCCGTATCACTCCCACCGAGAAGCGACCGCCTCCCCGCATCGGTCCAGATGACCTGATCGCGTCCCGGACCCACCCCGATCATCGTGATCGGCGTGCCCGTGTGCTCTTCGATGAACTGCAAGTACTCCCGAGCCGCCTCCGGCAGGTCAGAGAGCGTGCGGCACTCGCCGAGATCCTCGCTCCAACCACGCAGCTCCGTCAGCTCCGCTGAGGTGTGGTGCAGCACCGTCTGGTGATAGGGGAAATCGTCGAACTCCGCTCCCTCCGCGCCACGGTAGCTCGTGCACACCTGGATGCGGTCAAATCCCGAGAGCACGTCGAGCTTGGTGAGCACCAGTGCGGTGAGCGTGTTCAAGCGCGCCGCGTAGCGCAACGCCACGAGGTCGAGCCACCCGCACCTCCGCGGACGACCGGTGGTCGTGCCGAACTCGCCTCCCCGCTTGCGGATCGTCTCCCCCATCTCTTCATGCAGCTCGCTCGGGAACGGGCCCGCTCCCACACGGGTCGTGTAAGCCTTTGAGATGCCCCACACCTCGTCGATGTCCTTCGGCCCCACACCCGTACCCACACACGCCGCACCAGACAGCGGGTTGGAGGAAGTCACGAAGGGATACGTCCCGTGGTCGATGTCCAACATCGCCCCTTGCGCCCCCTCGAAGATCACCTTCTTACCTTCGTCGAGCAGCTCCCACATCAACCGCGACGTGTCCGCGATGTGCTGCTCCAAACGGTGCCCGTACACCAAGTACTCCTCGGTCATCGTGTGCAGGTCGAGAGTGGGGTCCTTCTCAAACGGTCTCAACGAGAGACGCTTGGGCTCCATCGCCGCCACAATCTTCTTCTTGAGGATCTTCTCGTCGAGCAGGTCCTGTACACGGATGCCCAACCGCGCCGCCTTGTCCGCGTAGCACGGCCCGATCCCCCGTCTTGTGGTCCCGATCTGCAGGCTCCCCAGTTTCGCCTCGCCGGCGGAATCCAGCAACAGGTGGTAGGGCATGATCAGATGCGCGTTTGCGGAGATCCTCAACCCGCTCACGTCCACCCTCCGCGCCCGCAACGCGTCCAGCTCCTCAATCAACACCTTCGGGTCGATCACCACGCCGTTACCGATCACGCACCGCTTGCCCGGGTAGAGGATGCCGGAGGGGATCAAATGCAGCTTCCACTCCTCCTCCCCCCTCACGATCGTATGGCCGGCGTTGTTGCCGCCCTGGAAGCGCACCACCGCGTCGCCTCCTTCGGCGAGCAGATCCGTGATCTTTCCCTTCCCCTCGTCGCCCCACTGGGCGCCCACTATGACTATTCCGGGCATCGCGTCCTAAGTCTACGGAGGTGTCATGCGCTCAGGCGGGCTGCGCCTGAGTATCGCTCTCGTGTCGCTTGGGCCGGTACTCGCTTCGCTCGTCCTCACCGAACAGTCCTAGCGGCTCACCGCATATAGCGAGCAAGCGGGAGAGGGTTCGCTCGCCGAACTGCTCTCTGAGGTCCCCAATTTCAAGGTTGGTCGTCAACACCATCGCCCGCTCGTCCTCATAACGGGTGTTGATGATCGAGTACAGCTGCTCCAACACCCAATCTGTCTTGTTCTCGACTCCAAGGTCGTCTATGTGGAGGAGATCGACGGAGGTCAAGCGTTCCAAGAAGCCCACCATTCCGTCGTCCGTCTCAATAGCGCTGCGGATCAGGTTGAGCAGTCTGGGCAGGGAGTAAATCGCAACCGTGCGACCCGCGTCGATGGCGGCCTTCGAGACCAGCATCGCCAAGGTGGTCTTGCCCGTGCCGATGTCCCCCACAAGCCACATTCCCCGCCCTTCGTCCAAGCGTGAATTGATGTTGCGCACATACGTACGCACGGCCGACACAACCGCCTCGGGCATTTCGGGCACGGGCGGGCGGTCAAACGACACGCCCCGATAATGCTTTGGCAGACGAGCCTCCAGCCCGGCTGCCCGCCTGCGAGCGATGCGCAAGGCGCGGCAGCGGCAATCCGAGGCGGTGTTGGTTGCTTCGTCCACCACGAACCCGCTGCCATCGCACACTCCCAGCGGGCATGCGCTCGGGTCGCGCGAGGATCCAGGCAGGGTGAGGATGTCCGCGCTCATGCCGCGTACCTACTCTCACCCGCGTAGTTCATGAACTTCGGGTACTCCTTCTGGAAGGTGAGCGTCACCTTGCCCACCGCCCCGTTTCGATGCTTGGCGATGATCAGATCCGCCTCTCCCGGGCGCTCGGAGTCCTCGTTGTAGTACTCATCGCGGTAGATGAACATCACGAGATCCGAGTCCTGCTCAAGGTTTCCCGACTCACGCAGATCTGAGAGCTGGGGACGCTTGTCAGGGCGCGTCTCCACCGCGCGACTGAGCTGCGAGAGGGCGATCACGGGAACGCCGAGCTCGCGCGCCAAGATCTTCAAACCACGGCTGAGCTCGCCCACCGCGGTCACGCGCGAGTCATAGCGGCTGTCGGTTCGCATCAGCTGCAGGTAGTCGATGATGATCAACCCAAGCCCGTTCTCGCACTGGCTGTGCAACCGCCGCGCCTTGGCGCGGATCTCAAGCATTCCCACGTCGCTTGAATCGTCCACCCACAACGGCGCCGCCGCCAGGCGCTGGGAGGCCTTCAAGATCTTCGGCCACCGTTCTTCCTTCACGCGCCCCTTACGCAGCTCCTCGCCCTTGATACGCGCCTGAGACGCCACGAAGCGCTGGGCGAGCTCCGCCTCCGCCATCTCCAGGCTGAACAGCGCCACGGGCCTCCCGTGTTCCACCGCCGCGTTCTCGGCGATGTTGCACACAAGCGCGCTCTTACCCATCGCGGGACGGGCGGCGATGATGATCAGGTTGCCGGGCTGGAAGCCCCCCGTGATCTCATCGAGATCCTTGAACCCCGACGGGGAGCCCGTCAGAGACGTTCCTTCGATCGAGAGACGGTGCAGCTTGTCGAGCTCCTCGTGCAACACCTCCTCGATCGAGCGGAAATCCTGTTGGCGATCGTCGCGCGCCACCTCCAGCATCGTCTTCTCGGCCTGCTCCACAAGCTCGCGTGGCGCGTCGGTGCGCTCCAACACGCTTGACTGGATGTCATAAGAGGCCGCCAGCAGGCGCCGCAAAAGAGCGTTCTCGCGCACAATCTGCGCGTAGCGGCGTGCGTGACCCGCGGCCGGCACGACCCCGGTGAGCTCGTCCACCGCCGCCGGCCCCCCCACCTGCTCAAGCTTGCCGCTCTGGCGCAAGCGGTCGGTCACGGTGAGCACGTCAACCGGCTCAGACTCGTTGTAGAGCCCCAACATCGCCTCATAAATCAAGCCGTGACGGTCGCGATAGAAATCCTCGGAGCGCAACCCCTCTTCGATCACGAGCGCGTACAGGGAGCGGTCTGAGAGCAGGATCGCTCCCAGCACCGACTGCTCGGCGTCGAGGTTGTGGGGCGGCGCGATCACGCCCGTTGGGACGCCCGAACCGTTGGCTTGAGACACCGCGCTCATCGCTCCGGCGAGTCTACGTCGAGCGGCCCTGAAGCTCGCGCTCGGAACCCGCAATTGAGAGGGAAATCATTGGCGCCCTGGGTCACGAACACATGTTCGCAGGCCAACCAGACTGCACTACCTGCGAGGTTGCGAGAAGGTCGTGGCGCGACTGTTACTTCTGCGCGACGACCATGGTCTTGACGGTGGCGGTCTCTCCCTCTACGACCTCCACCACGACCATGTAGGTGCCGACGTTCTTGATCGGCTCAGGCAGGTGCACGTTCTGCTTCTCGACCCGCAGCCCTCGCGCCTCGCGGATCGCCGCGGCGATGTCTTGGGCGGTGACCGACCCGAACAGCCTGTCGTCCGCCCCTGCCTGCTGGGCGATCGTGATCACCGTCTTGTTCAACAGCGCCACGTTCTCCTTGGCTTTCGCCACGTATTCCCGCTCGGCCCGCTCGGCCGCTTCTTGGCGCTGGCGCACCACTTCGATCGCGCCTTTGGTCGCCGGCTGGGCGAGCTTGCGAGGGATCAAGAAGTTACGCAGGTACCCCTTGGAGACATCCACCACGGCGCCCTGCTCGCCGAGCGTGTCGACGTCCTTGAGAAGTATCGCTTCGGGCATGACCTTGATCTACCTGTCGCGGTCGCGGTCGCCGCGCTCGCGGCGGGGGTGGTCGTCGCGGCCGCCCTCGTTGACGTAGGGCAGCAACGCCAGCTCACGCGCCCGCTTGACGGCACGCGCGATCTGACTCTGATGGCGGCGGCACGCGCCGGTGATCCTGCGCGAACGGATCTTCCCCTTCTCGGAGATGAACTTACGAAGGGTCCCCACGTCCTTGTAGTCGACCTGATCTACCTTGTCGCGGCAGTGCTGGCAAGGCTTGCGCCTTCCGCTACCGGACCCACCCTTCTTGTCTCGTCGTCGGACAGGCTTGCCGCGACCGCGCTTTGCCACCTTAGAAACCCTTGCTTTCGATTAGAACGGAATGTCATCGTCCCCAGCTGAGCTGGAGACCGGTGCGGGCTGAAAGTCACCGTTGTCGACCGGGATGTCGCTGCCCTGTGAGGCTCCCCCTCCCGCGAACCCTCCGCCGCCGGAGTTGTCTTCGCGAGACCCGAGGAACTGCACCGAGTCGGCAATGATATCGACTGCGCTGCGTTTTGTGCCGTCCTGGGCGTCCCACTCGTGCCACTCAAGCCTTCCATCGATCGCCACGGGCCGTCCCTTGGCGAGATAACGGGCGGCATTCTCGCCCTGGTTACCCCACACCGTGACGTTGAAATAGTTGGGCTTGTCCTCCCACTCGCCGGTGCTCCCGTTCTTGCGACGGGTGTTACAGGCGATGCGCAGCTTGCACACCGAAGAGCCGCTGGGCAGCGAGCGCAGCTCCGGATCGGCGGTCAGGTTTCCGGTCATCACGACCCGGTTGATGTTGCTGGCGGCCACGTCTGACTTCCTCTCGTCTGGCTTCGTGTTCGGAGTCTCGTTGGGGAACGCTAGCGCGACTTGCCGCGCGAGGAGGTGCCGAACACCTCGTCCCAGTAGGGAGCGCTGATCCCGAACCCGCGCGTATCGTCCTGGAAGTGGTGGCGCATGTGGCGCTCGCGCAGCATCCTCCCCACACGCGAGCGCGGCCGGAAGTGGTGCACGTAGTAGTGCAGCATGTCGTAGGCGAGGTATCCACAGAAGAAACCCGCCCCCACACCAGGAGCGTAGGTTTTGCCAAACGCCAGGTAGATCGCCCCGAACACAAAAGCCCCCAAAGGGATGCTCACCGCGGGAGGCATCACGAGACGCAACGGATCGTTGGGGTGCTCATGGTGGATGCCGTGGATGATCCAGTGCAGCCGCGCCCCCACACCGTGGTCGGGCTCAAAGTGGAACACCAACCTGTGCAACCAATACTCGAACAACGTCCACAACGCATAGCCCACCACCACCAGGCCGAGCGTGGCGGGCAAGCCGTGGAAGGACAGCTCCCAGGCGGCCAGACCCACGATCGCCGGCAGGAAGATAAGGACCGGCACCAGCGGATGCACACGAGAGAAAGCGTCGAGCACGCGTGATTCGAACAACGGGGGAGACGCGCGCAACACGTCTGTCCTGCGCATTTCCGGCCCGTCGCCTACGGGATGCTCACTCACAGAAGCTCCCCGACGGTCATTCCACTCGGCGACGGCACGTCTCCGAGTGTATTACGCGACCGCTTGCTCCTCTGTCGGCGTGCTCTCGGGTGTCTCCTCGCGAGCGTGCGTGGGGACCTCCTCGCGAGCCGCCACCGCGCTCACACGCTCCGGGCGCATCTCCGGAGCCTCAGGAGTGCCCGGCTTCAACTTGTTGATGCGGAAGCGGATCACGCCGTCGGTGATGTGGAGCGTGCGGTTCAGCTCAGCGATCAGCTCGACCTCGGAGGCGTGAAACTGAAGCAGGTGGTACTCGGCGGTCGTCTTGTGGTCTATCGGGTACGCAAGCGCTCGCTCGCCCCACTCGTCATGGCGGGTGAGCTCCCCCTTCGCCTCGATCGCCGCACGCGTGTCGGCGACGATCTTCGCGCGTACTGGCTCCTCCGCCTGCATATCGAGCAGCAGCACGAGGTCGTATGTGGGGGCAGGCAGCGTCATAAAGGTGCGCTCAGAGCGCGGCGGCGGATGATAACAGCGCCGGGCCTCCGCGAGGCGGACGCTCGCTCGGCTACGTGACCGAGCCCTTTGCCTTGATGTCAGCCAACTGCTCGTCGATCCAGTCGCCCGGGTCGCGCGAGGTCACGATCTCCACCAAACCCCGCGCGCGACGTGCGCGCTCCTGCGCGGGCATGTCGAGCGCCGCGTGGATCGAGTCCGCGAGCTCCTGGATATCAAACGGGTTCACCGACAACGCAAACTCCCCAAGCTCCTCATGCGCCCCGGTGTTCTCCGAGAGGATCGACACCCCCGCGCGCTCGTTCACGATCGGGCCCTCCTTCGCCACGAGGTTCATGCCGTCGAACATCGCGTTCACGAGCAACACGTCGTAGTGCTTGTACGCCGCCATCGCCTCCTCAAGGTCATCGCGCAGCTTGAGCTGGATCGGCATCCAGTCGGGTGTCCCATGGCGATGGTTCACGACCGCCACCAGCGCCTCGATGCGTTCCAGGTACTCCGCGTACTCGGGCACGTCGGTACGTGAGGGCATCAATTGCGCCACGAACGTCACCCGCTCGCTGAACTCGGGGTGCTGCTCCAGGAAGAGATCGAACGCCGAGAAGCCCCGCAGCACGTTCTTTGAGAGATCCGCGCGATCCACCCTCAGGATCAGAAAGTCGCGGCGGCGGCGGAGCAGCTCGCGCTCGAACTCGCCGACCCGCCCCGCGTTTGCCACCTGGCGCGTCGCGACGTGGTCGATGGGAAGCGGATATGCGCGCACCCACACCTCGCGGTCCTGCCACAGCACCAACCCACGCTCGAAATCCACGTCCAGATCCATCAGGTCGCGGCAGCACTGCAGGAAGTTACGTCTGTAGGAGCGCGTGTGAAAGCCGATGATGTCGTTCGCAAGCAGCCCCGCGTAAATCTCCTCGCGGATGCGCGAGGGGAGCACGCGCCAGGAATCGGATTGTGTCCATGGGATGTGGACAAAGTGGTGCAGGAACACGTCCGGCCTTGCCCTACGGACCAGGTCAGGCAGCGTGTAGAGGTGGTAGTCATGCACCATCACCACCGGTTCCTCCGAGTCCGCAATCTCCTCCACCACCGCGCGAGCGAGATCCTCGTTGACGGCGTTGTAGCCGAACTCGAACGCCTCGATCTCGTGGCGGCGGATATCGGGGGCGTTTGACAAATCCCACAGGTAGTGCTGGATGAACCACAGCATCGGGTTGGCGAACACGTTGTAGAAGCGGTCATACGCTTCGGGGTCAGACGCCACCAGACGCACCAAATACTCGCCGCCGGCGGGAGAGCGGACAGGGAAAGCTCGCCCACCGTGCTTACGCGACACCTCGGCGTCGTGCTCGCTCATCGCCGAGGCGATCCACACCGCGTCGCGATGAGAGGCAAGACCGGTGAGCGCCGTCACAAGCCCCCCCGAGCCGCGCTGCACATCGCCATCCGGGCCGAACGTCACCGGCCCTCGGTTGCTCACCAGCACGAGCGGAGAACGCTGTGCCGGGGTCTGGCTCACGACTTCGCCAGCTCCCCGAAGATGCGCAGGTAGTCGCGCAGGTAGCGCGGGGTCAGGAAGTGGCCGCGCACGTGCTCCTTACCGCGCCGCCCCAGCGTCTTGCCGAGCGCGGGGTCCTCCAACAGCTCCAGAGAGCGCTGTGCGCACTCATCGACCGTTTGCACCAAGAACCCGGTAACCCCGTCCTCGACCTGTAGGGGAATCCCACCCACGTTGCCGCCGATGAACGGGCGCGCCTTCCAGATCGCCTCCGACACCGTCAGCCCGAACCCCTCACGCGTGGACTTCTGCACCACCACGTCCGCATGCGACTGAAACGCGTTCACCTCGATCGCGCCGACGTTGTTGAAGTTATTGAGGATGTGCACGTCGGGATCCCCATCTGCATGGGCGATCGTCGCGTTGAAGAAATCCCACCCCTCCGGATCATCGCTTGCCATCGACCCCACAAGCGCGAGTTGCACGTCGGGAATCTTCTCCTTCACGATCCGGTAGGCGTCGATCACGCCCAGGGGGTCCTTCCACGGGTCAAAGCGCGACACCTGGCAGATCAGCGGCCGATCAACGTCGATGCCGAATTGCTCGCAAACGTACGACGCGTCTTCGGGGGACAGGGCCATGTTCTTCGGCATAAGCGGGTCGATCGCCGGGGGCACGATGTTAATCTTCCCCCTCATTCCCGCAGGCACGTACTCGGCCATGTGGAAGAGCGCCTGGGGGTAGTCCGCGATGTACGGCAACAGCCGCTCGATCGTGGCGGGGTTCGGAGTGGAGAGGTCGATGTGACAGCGCCACACCCATCCAGCCGCCTTCTCGGGCACCAGCCGATAGAGCCCCGCCGGCTGGGGATCGTGGACGAGGCACACATCCCATCCCTCGGCGAGCTCGCGTGCGTTCATCTCGTTGTATTGCTCCCAGGTCTTCCACTGCTCCTCGTCGAGATCCTGCGGGTGGCCCTGGAGGGCGTTGTGGAGCAGCTTCGTCGCGTTGAAGAACTCCTCGCGTCCGTAAATAACCTGCCACTCGCAATCGAGTCCAACATCCTTCATGAGCGGCACCAGCGTGTAGAGGATCTCAGAGACCCCTCCGCCGAAGGCGGTGGCCGATACGTGCACGACGCGCCTTCCCTTCAGGGGCTCCGCAAGCTCGCGGATCTCCTCGATCAGCTCACGCCCACAGATGTGGGTGTAATCGGCGAGCGACTTGTGTCCTGTGGCGACGGGCTGGAGCATGGGCGGACCGCACGATACCTAGGGTTGGCACGGAAGGCCCGGTCAGGGGTTTATGGTCTGGGTGGATGTTCGACGGACGCATATACCGCGTGGCGTTCGTACCGCTGCTCATCATCCTCGTTGTGGTGGGTTTCTCGCTTGCCGGACGGCCCGCTTCGCTGCACTCCACACTGGCCCCCGACGCCTTCGACGGACAGCGTGCGTTCGCTGAATTGCAGACGCTCGCCAAGCGCTTTCCCGACCGACGGGCGGGGGGCGCCGGCGACGCACAGCTTGCCTCCTACATCGCCGGGGTGCTGCAAGGGCTGGGCAGCTCCTCAACGGGGTCGGGCTCTGGTTTTCAGGTCTCCACACACCGCTTCCAGGCGCAAACGGTCGAGGGCGTTCGCACGCTCACCACGGTCATCGCCGAGCGTCCAGGCTCCACCGGGCTTGCCCCGATCGCGATCGTCGCCCACCGCGACGCCGTCGCGCGAGGTTCGGCGGCCGAGCTGTCGGGCACAGCTGCCCTACTGGAGCTTGCCCGCGTCTTCTCCCAAAGTGAGACCCGCCGCACAATCCTGCTCGTCTCCACGAGCGGTGGCAGCGGCGGCGACGGTGGCGCCTCTAACTTCGCTGGGAGCCGCAGATCGTTGGACGCGGCGATCGCGCTCGGGGATATCGCTGGAGCAACTGCCCATAAGCCGTTCGTGCTCCCGTTCTCCTCGGGTCAAAGCGCCGCGCCCGACAGCCTGAGCGGCACGCTCGAGAGCGCGATCTCTCAGGAGGTTGGGGTCAGCTCTGGCACGCCGAGCCTCTCCATGCAGCTCACGCACCTCGTCTTCCCGCTCTCAACGGGTGAAGAGGCGCCGTTCAACGACGCCTCCACGCCCGCGGTGCTGCTCCAGGTGAGCGGCGAGCGAGGACCGTCCGCGGGCACGCCTGTGAGTGAGAGTCGCCTGCTGAACTTCGGCCGGGCCGCGCTCACCGCGACCTATGCGCTCGACGAAGGCCCCGACATCGCGCACTCGCCCTCCACGCGAGTGTTGCTCGGGCACAAGACGTTTCCCGGATGGGCGATCAGGCTGCTCGCCCTCGCCCTGCTCCTCCCTCCCCTGATCGTGTGCGTGGACGCGCTCGCGCGTCTGCGCCGTCGCAAAGAACCGTTCGGGCGCTGGTTCGCATGGACGCTTGCCGGGGCATTGCCGTTCTTCGGGGCCGCGCTCTTCGCGATCTTGCTCGGGGTGCTGGGAATCGTGGCGTCGCCGGCGACCCAGTTGCACGCCGCTTCGCTGTTGGCGGACGGGACAGTGTTGGGCGCACTTGGGGCAACCCTGCTTGTACTGGTATTGGGATTGTTCGCGTGGCCGGCGCTCGTTCGGCGCATGGCGCTGCCGTTGCGACCCGACGTCGAAGGCGCGGGCGTGGCGGCGTTGCTGGTGGCGCTTTCCGTGGCGCTCCTCGCCTGGGTTTTCAACCCGTTTGCGTGTCTGTTGTTGGTTCCCGCTCTCCACCTGTGGTTGCTCGCCGCTGACCCCCGCTCCCGTGCGCTAGCGCTGGGAGCGATCGCGATAAGCGTAGCTCCGCTTATGCTTCTGCTGCTCGTGTACGCCCGCGAGTTGGGGCTCGGGCCGCTGGGACTTGCCGAGAGCTCTGTGCTTGCGCTCGCGGGCGGGCAGGTGGGGCTTTTCGCGGCGCTGTTGTGGAGCATGGCGCTTGGTTGTCTGCTCGCCGTCCTCATGCGTTCTCTCGCCCCTTCGCCTGCTGGCCCCGTCGCCGGTCCACACGACTTCGTGGATATCTCCACACGCGGCCCGCTCACCTACGCGGGACCCGGATCGCTCGGCGGCACCGAGTCAGCGCTGCGGCGCTGAGCGTCCTCACCCCGCGCGCGTTGCGGGGCCCTCTACCAGCGGTGCTCGTACCCGCTGAGCGTCTGCTTGCGGCCCTCGTGGCGCAGTATCACTCCCGGCTCGCCCTCCACCACGCGGCCCACCCAAGTGATGGTGGTCTCCGCTCGCTTGCACGCTTCGGTCACGCGCTCGATCCGCCGTCGCGGGACACACACGCACAACTCATAGTCTTCGCCCGCCGTCGCCGCCGCCTGCCATGCGGGAACCCCCATCGTCTCGGCGGTCTGCTCGGTGCGCTCGTCCACGGGTAGTTTCTCCAGGTCGATCTTCACGATCACCCCGCTCGCGCGGGCGAGGTGAAGCGCGTCGGTGGCGATGCCGTCGGAGAGGTCGATCATCGCGTGTACCCCCGCCGGCGCGATCGCCCTACCCTCGCGCAGTCTCGGCATCGGGCGGTGGGGGCGGGTGCCGAGCGTTCCCGTGACGCCCACGAGATCGCCCGGCCGCGCTGCGTCGCGGCCGGCGAGCTTCTGGTCGCGCTCGGCCCACCCCACGATCGTCACGCTGGCAAACAGTGCGGGTGAGCTCACGACATCCCCTCCCGCGATGGTTGTGCCCGTGATCTCCGCGAGCTCCTCCGCGCCGAGCATCACCTCCAGCGCCTGCTGCTCTGTCACATGGGCGGGAATCCCCAGCGCCACATACGCCTCTCCCGTTTGGGCGCCCATCGCCGCGATATCCGACAGCGCTCCCGCGAGCGCCTTCCAGCCGACGTCCCGGAAGCTGGTGTGGGGGTCGTCGAGGCGGAAATGCACCCCCTCCACCACGCTGTCCACCGAGGTGACGCACAGCTTCAGCGCTTTCACGACCGAGGCGTCGTCGCCCAAGCCGCGCACCACTCGCCCTCCCCGCTCCTTCAGCGCGGCCGCGATCGAGTCGATCAGGGAGAGCTCAGCTATGCCTTTGGGTGCGTCGCGGACGGATTGGGCGGGCGCTTCAACGGTGTCGGTAGACGATACGCGCGCGGTCGAGATCGTAGGGGGAGAGCTCGCAACGGACGCGGTCTCCCGGCAGAATGCGGATGCGAAAGCGTCGCATCTTTCCCGCCACGTGCCCTAGTACCACGTGGTCGTTATCGAGCTTTACGCGGAACATCGCGTTGGGCAGCGCCTCGATTACCTCGCCCTCGAATTCGACCTTGTCTTCCTTTGCCACTTTGGCGTCCCGTCCGGGTCAGTCGCTCTTCGCGCGGACCCTTCGCTTGAGGTTTGCACCGTCAAACTACCAGCCGTCGGCGCTGTGAGCCCCTCCGCGCCCGCTTCTTAGTGTTTGGGCGGTTCGGCTCCGCCGGCCCCACCCACCGTCGGCGCGGGGCCTTTTGGTTCGGGCGTGTGCGTGGGTTCGACCGGTTCGCGTACGTGCGGCGGAGGCGCTTCGTGGCTTTCGCCACCGCCTGTTTTGCCGCTTTCGTTCCCGCCTGAGGGTGGTTCCACCACCTGAGGTTTCCCTGGCGTGCTCTTCGGTTTGTGCTTCTTTTCGTTTTCGCTTTCGTTGCCTTCTTCACCACTTGAAGATCCGGTGCTGGCGAACTTGCCGAAGAAAGGCGCGTAGGAGATCTGTTCCTTGGGGGATGGGAATTCCGCGCACGATTCCCCTTCGGTGACAGCCGCCATGTAGGCGTGCCAGATTTCCGCCGGTAGGTAGCCACCCTGCTGGGGCTCGCCGTGGACGTCGGTCATCGGCACAAGCTTGTTGGGGTAGCCCATCCACACCGCTGTGGAGTAGTTGGGGGTGTACCCGTCAAGCCACGCGTCCACGAGGTTGCTCGTGGTGCCGGTCTTGGCGGCGCTGGGGCAAGTGATGGCCGAGCGCACCGCTGTCCCGCCGAGCACGTTCTGGTGCAGGATGTTGGTCTCCTCCGCGGCCACCCCTTCGGAGATGGCCCTCACACGGTGGGGCTTGCCCCAGTTGGTGTCCACGTGTCCGCCGGGGAATACCACCTTGGTGATCGCGATCGGCGTGTTACGGTAGCCGCCGTCAGCGAACGTGGCGTAAACATCCGCCATTTCAAGCGGGCTCACACCCACGGTCAAGCCGCCAAGCGCCTCCGCGGGATAGGAGTGAAGGTGCTCACGAACCCCCAGCTTGTGAGCCATTTCCGTGACGGTTTCCTCACCAAGATCGGCCGCCAACTGCGCGTACACGGTGTTGTCGGAGGCGAGTGTCGCCCCCACGAGGTTGATCGACTTGCCCGAGGAGGTGTTCTCGAAGGTTTTCACTTCATAGGTGGGATATCCCGACAGCCAGCCGGGGGAGAGCGTGTGGGAGTTGTAGTAAGTGCTGTTCGGGTCAACCCCCCGTGAGAGCGCGTCGGCAAGCACGATTGCCTTGAACGTCGATCCAGGCTGGCGGTGGCCCTGGGAGGCGAGGTTGTATTGCGACTGGTCGTAGCTCTCTGACTCCGCCATCGCCTTGATGTACCCGTTGTGGGGGTCGATCGTGACGATCGCCGACGCCGGGTCGCCTTCCTCGTTGAGGACCTGTGCGATCGCGTTGCGCGCCTGGCGCTGCATGTTGAGGTCGATCGTGGTGTAGACCTTCAAACCTCCCTGCTCCACGGTGTTCAAGCCGTAGCGGCGCACGAGCTGTTTGCGTACGTATTCGAAGAAGAAGCTCTCCTGGCGGCGCGTGTAGTAGTCGCCGTGCCTCACACCCAATGGTGCCCGCTGCGCTTCGGTGGCTTGCGCACGAGTGATGTAGTGCAGTTCCGCCATCTTCCCTAGTACCTGATTGCGCCGTTTGCGCGCGGCGGTGGGGTAGAGGAAGGGGTTGTATTCAGAGGGCGCCTGGGGGAGCCCAGCGAGCAGCGCCGCCTGCACGAGGTTGAGCTGGGAGGCGCTCTCGTTGAAGAAGATTCGCGCTCCCGCCTGCACCCCGAGCGCCGTCTGTCCGCCGACCGTCCCGTACGCCACGCTGTTGAGGTAGTTCGTGAGGATCGTCGGCTTGGAGTGGTGTTTGTTGTATTCGATCGCCAGCTTCGCCTCGTCGATCTTCTGCTTGAACGAGTGGGTGTCGCTACCGAGGTACATGTTGCGCATCAGCTGCATCGTGATCGTGGAGGCCCCTTGCAGCGTTTGACCGTGGATCACGTCCTTGACCGCCGCGCGAAAAACGCCCGTGAGGTCAACCCCGTTGTTCTTGTAGAAGCGCTGGTCCTCGATCGCCACCGTCGCCTCGCGCAGGATCTTCGGCATCTGCGCGGTGGTGATCGGCGAGCGCAGCACGTCTGACTGGATGAAGCCCAGGCGGGAGCCGTTGGCGGCGTACACCTGTGAGGAGGCGCCGGCGAGCTTGGGGTGCAGCGAGTCGAGGCTGGGCGCTGACTGGGCTACCGAGAGCACGTACCCGACCGCCACCAGCCCGCCGATCACGATCGCGCCCGCCAACCCGCTGAGACCGAGCAGCACGAAGCGCGAGGGTCCCGAGCGTCTCTGTCGCCTGCGGCGCTGTCGTGCTTGTCGTGACATCCGTTTGCGCCCCCGCCTGTGACTGTACCGTCTCGGGGTGTGAATTCCTGCACCAGGGGACCCGCAGACAACGATTGGCCCGTGTGGACGGGCTTCGCCGTACTGGTCGCCGCGCTCGTGCTTGCCGCGGTTGGTGGGCTGATCGTCGATATCCCCGCGGTCGTGGCGGGCGTGAAAGTGAGCACCTCCCACACCCCCCACGGCCTTGTGTTGGCCGACACCTTCGTGCAGGACGCCATGTTTGTGGTCGCGGCTGTCTTGTTCGCGGGGCTCGGCGGACGGGTGGCCCGCTCCTGGCAGTTCGGGCTGCGTCCCACCCCCGCGCGGCGTGCGGCGGGCTTGGTTGTGCTGACGATCCTCGCGTTCCTACTCTTCAGCGCCGTGTGGGCGGTGGCTCTGGGTGAAAGCCCCAAAGAGAAACTGCTCGAACAGCTCGGCGCCGACGAAACCACCGTGCTGCTGGTGCTGAGCGCGCTGCTTACGACCGTAATGGCGCCGATCTGCGAGGAGATGCTGTTTCGCGGGTACATCTTCGCGGCGCTCTCAAAATGGAAGGGATGGCTACCGGCGGCGGCAATCACCGGTGTCCTCTTCGGCGCGGTCCACGCGGGGTCGGCGCCGGTGGTTTACCTGGTGCCGCTTGCCGCGCTCGGGTTCCTCTTGTGCATGCTCTACCGCGAGACGGGGTCGCTCTACCCGTGCATCGCCACCCACTCGATCAACAACTCGATCGCCTTCGCTGCGCTTGAGGGGTGGGGTTGGCAGACGGTGCCACTGACGGTTGGCTCGCTCCTCGTTATCTATCTGATCTGGCTGTTGGCTCGCAAGGTGGGCGCGATCTCGGGACCCCCGTTCAGTGCAGCCGTCGCGGTGACCCCGTACGATCCGGCATGATGGTTGGTAAGAGCACTCTCATCGCGGTCCTTGCCGCCATAGTTCCGGGTGGCGCCGCGCTCAACCCGGGGTCTGCCGCAGCCGAAGTCGAACCACCCGCCGCGACGCAGCCGTCGCCGGGAGCGACGGTTCCCCTTACAGGGAAGTTGAAGCTCACCTTGCGGGACGCCCATGGCTCCCCTGCGTTCGCCGCTGTGGGCGAGCGCATCGTGATCTCAGGTGGAGTGCGCCCCTTCGTGGCGGGACAGAAGGTTGTGCTGAGCATCTACCGCAACGGACGTCGCGTGCTCTCCAAGCGTCTCAGTGTGAGCTCGGCTGTGGGTGGGGTCGGACAGTTCCACTTCGGCTACGCAAGCCCCCACTCCGGCCATTTGAGCATTCGCGCCGAACACGCCCCCACGCCGCAGTTGGCAAAGCTCGTGGCAAAGCCTGTGAGCGTGCGCTACGAACTCTCCACGCTCTCGGTGGGCTCGCGTGGGCGTGTGGTGCGGTTGCTCCAGGAGGAGCTTGCGCGGCTCCACTACCAGGTGAACGTAACTGGCTACTACGACGACACCACTGCCCGCGCTGTGGTTGCCTTCCGCAAGGTCTCAGGCCAGGCGCGGGTGGAAAGCGTCAACGGGCGCATCTTCCAGCTGATCCAGCATGGGGCGGGGGTCTTCCATGTGCGCTACCCCGCCGATGGCGCCCACGTGGAGGCAGACTTGTCAAAGCAGGTGCTCGCGGAGATCGAAAAGGGTGGGCGCGTGCGGCGCATCATCACGATCTCCTCAGGCAAGCCCTCAACACCAACCGTCATCGGGCGCTTCCACGTGTACCGCAAGGAACCCGGTACGAACTCCCACGGGATGGTGGACTCCAGCTACTTCATCGGTGGGTACGCCATCCACGGGTACGCCGAAGTGCCCACATACGCCGCCAGCCACGGCTGTTTGCGCATCCCGGTGCCCGACGCTGCCGCCGTGTACGCGTGGGTCAAGTTCGGGTATGCCGTGGACGTGTACACGCACAGCGGGCGGGGAAGTAAAACCGTGCGCCCCAACGCTGGCCCGTAGGGGCCGCGCCTTCCGGCTACACCCCGAGTCGCATCAAGCGCGCGAGGAAGCCGAGGCCCAGGCCGTAGACGAGCAGCATCAACAGGGTGTCCACCGCATGGATGGTCCACCCTTTGCTCAAGCTTGCGGTTGCGGAGGAGAAGGGAGAGGTGAGTGTGGAGGTGGCTTTGTCGAGCGCTTCGCGAAAGCCGCTCTCCTTCGCCGGCTTGGAGGGGCCGGTCGGTTCGGCGAGCCCGGGTGGCGCCGCTGCGTTCACCTCGGCTTGCTGCTGGTTTGAGGCGTTGCTGGTTTGGTCGAGCGCGAACGCCGCGAACCACGCCACCGCGATCAAACAGATCGCGATCGAGGCGAGACGCAACACCCTGGCTAGTAGCGGCAACAACACTGTCAGTCCAGGTTAACCCCCCGGCTGGACACACTAGACGGATGTACCACCGCCGCGGTGGATAGATTTGGGGCGATGGCCGTAGATCTACCGACACCACAACTCGTGGACGCTCGCGCGGAGCTCATGTCGCAGCTGCGCACCCACGCGCTCGTGATCGGCGAGGTGACGCTCACAAGTGGCGCCACCGCCCCCTACTACGTGGACGCCAAGCGCGCCATCCTTCGCCCTGAGGGCTTCCACGCGCTCGCTGCCCTGCTCGCGGCGAAGGCCCGCGAGTGGGACGCCACCGCCGTGGGAGGCATGACTATGGGCGCCGACGCTGTCGCCTGCGCCGCGCTTGCGGGCGGCGCGCGCGCGAAGGGGTTCTTCGTACGCAAGGACACCAAGGCCCACGGCCTCCAACGCCGCATCGAGGGCCCCCTTCTAACGCCGGACGACCGCTGCCTAGTGGTCGAGGATGTCGTCACCACCGGCGGCTCCACCGTCGCGGCGATCGAGGCGCTGCATGAGGCCGGGCATACGATCTGCGGCGTGGTGTCGGTGCTCGATCGGCTTGCCGGCGGCGGTGAGGCGATTGAAGCCGCCGCCCGCGCGCCCTACTTCCCGCTCACGACTATTGACGACGTTTATCCGGAGCGGCCGGTTTCGTCGCCCTAGCTTTGTAAGTTTGCGGGCTAACCTTACAAAGCTTGCCTGGGTTTGAAAGCTTTGCCGCCCGACCAGGCTCGCTGACAGACCCTCTGCGCGCCGGTAGCCTTACACCCGCGAGCCCTCGTAGTCCAATGGATAAGACGACCGCCTCCTAAGCGGTAGATCCAGGTTCGACTCCTGGCGGGGGCATGGGGGCGGATCGCTTGTGTTCATGCGGGGATGGGCATCGTGGGGTGGGCGGCCGCGAGGACGGGTAGGGCTCCGGTTTGCGCTCCAGTGCCCAATGGTGCCCAATCAACAGTTGCGATTACCCGAGCCACTCGGGCGTCGGTCGGTTGGTCCTACTCAGCCAGTTGTCTGTCGGATCTTTTGGTCACGACGCGCGAACGTGCGACAATCAGGGCATGACTAAGGCTGAGTTGCATGAGTTGGTGGAGCGTCTGCCGGACGGTGCGGTCGATGGTGCTGCGGTCCTGCTGGGGGAGATCAGTGCCGGTCGTATAGATCCCGAGCAAGCGTGGTTCTGGACGCAGGAGTGGCAGGCAAAGGAGCGCGAGGCAGACGGCGACCTCGCAGATGGGCGCGTGACGTCTTACGAGAACGATGACCTGTTTCTAGCGGCCTTGGACGAGCGTACGAAGCCGCTCGATGCCAACACGTGAAGTCCTCGCGTCCTTCTGGCGCGATTGGGATCGACTCACCCTCAACAGCAGCGAGCTTTCCGCCAAGCCGTAACGCAGTTCATCGCTGACATCGCCGGTGGCGGTCAGAGCTTCCATCCGCGCCTACGCGTCAAGCGTGTCCAGGGCCATCGGGGTGTCTGGGAGATGACCTGGGCGCCTGACGGTCGTGCGACCTTCGAGTACGGCAACGAGGTCAGGCCAGGCGAGCAGCACATCGTATGGCGGCGCATCGGCACCCACTCGGTCTTCCGCCGCCCTTGAATGCCCTAAACGGTAGATCCAGGTTCGACTCCTGGCGGGGCACGGGCCCTCTAGTGCGAGGAATGCGCGGCGGTTCGGCCGACCGGCTCGTGATCCCCGTGAAGCACGTCCGGGTCGAGGTCGTAGCCGTTGGGCCAGACGACGGTGCCTAGCTCGGTGTCGACGCTCACCCGCCGGAAGTAGTCGGGGTCTTGTAGCGGTTCGGCCATCTGGCCCCAAAGGTCGCCGGATAGATCGACCTCGCGTACGAGTCCGTCGGTGAAGGCGAGTCGCAGCCGGAATCCCTCAAGCGGCTCGACGCATCCATTTCAACGGACCTTCCCAGACCTTATTGATCTTACCGTCAAAATCGAAAGGTCGATCTATATGCTCTGTCCGCTGCTGCTCGGAGCGCGCCCGCTCACTCCCCGTCCGTACCCACCGAGGGCGGCTCTGGCGCGGGCCTGTCGGTGGCGCTTGCGTCGATCTCGCCCGCCGGGGCGCCTGTCGCCGCCGGAACCGGGCGCCAGGTCTCGCCGTCCCACCAGGTGGCGCGGTCCTCGGAGAGCACGGCGTCGGGTGGTAGGTCCAGCAGCGTGTCACGCCACTTCTCTCCATCCCACCACCACTGGCGGTCCTCCGACCAGGTCAACTCGCCGCCGTTCCCGGGGGCCCTGTTGGTCGCGATCGTTACCGTCACCATTTCGTCGCTCTGAGTGGCGTACACGACGCAATACACGAGCAACGGAAGCAGGCACAGAAAGAAGCCCACGACGGCCCAGATGACGTTGAACTCCTTTTTCTTGAAAAGCGTCGCCGACCCTTCGCTCTGCTGCTGGATCACGAAGCCCTGGGCTATATAGCTCATGACCGTGTTATCGAGTTCCTGTCGCGAGCCTACCTGCACCTGCCGGACGCTGGCTGTCATCTAAAACCTCCCTGTGCCGCTGCGGATGTCATTGACGTTTCGTGATTTACGAGGCCAAGCGCACAGGCTCACCGCAGTCGCGACCCACAACAGGGGCGCCAGCGGGTGCAGCTTCAGCGCTGCCCGCATGTGTCCCCTGGTGAGTGCATGTGTGGCGCGCGTGAGGCCGCACAACGGGCAGCGCCGTCCGGTGGCGATCCGAAACGGGCACATCGCCGGGCCGGGCCGCGTCGGCATCAGCGCGGCGAAGAGCGCATACAGCCCCGCCAGCGCGGCGAGCGAGGCACGTCGCTGGTTATCCACCAAGGCCCGCGGCGGCAATGACGACGATATAGATGAGCAGGATCCCCACTCCGATGTAGCCGATTACGAGCCCCGCGGTCGCCAGGCTGGCGCCCGTTTGGGTTCCGTTGGAGTCGGCGATCTGACGCTTGGCCATGTGTCCGAGCACTACCGCCCCAACCGAGCCGAGACCTGCCAGCCAGAAGAGGCTGAGCCCGAGCGAGAGGATCGCAAAGACGTTCGTGCGCGGCGGTGTCCACACGTCGGTGATCTGGGGTTGGGCGGATTGTGTGGATCGGGGAGGCGGTGGGGGTGGCGCGCGCCGCTCCGGGACTCCCGAATCAGATGTGGGCTCCGATGCGCTCACCGTGGATCTTCTCGGATGCTATTTCATTCCGCACTGCCAGAACAGTCACATCTAGACGAATCTACGACCGGGACCCTTTACCCCTCCCCCTCATAAAGCGACTCGCAAGCAAGCTCCTGGGCTTTCCCACCCCATAGCTTTATCTCAAGCAGGTCGTAGCGGTAGTCATCAGGCGCAATAAGCGTGAAGCGTCCCTCGACCAGTTCGCACTGGTCGACGGTGGCGCGACCGAGCTCAGCTGTGACCACTCGCCCAGCGCCCACCAGCGGGCGGCCCCATACAAGCGTCATCGCTGCGACGGCGCCGTTCTGGCCGCGCCATGAGCCGATTACCTCGTCGCAGACATCGAGCTTC
The DNA here is from genome assembly GCA_963695305.1 of uncultured Solirubrobacterales bacterium. Lineage (GTDB taxonomy): Bacteria > Actinomycetota > Thermoleophilia > Solirubrobacterales > Solirubrobacteraceae > Palsa-744. The sequence goes on from OY968774.1 coordinate 621,303, forward strand.
CAGTTGGGGTTGCGGGCGGCGGTTTCCTCGGTGAAGTCGCCGTAGGCGGTGACCTCCGCGGGCTCACCCTCGCCGGTGGAGGTGACGAAGCGGACGTACCCGAACAGCTCGTACCCGTTGGAGGTGATGGAGGTGGCGGGGACGTAGCGGCGGCCGTGCCAGGTGCGGTCGGGGTACCACACGATCTCTCCCACCTCGCCGAGGTCCTCGCCGTCGGTGTCGAGCGCGGCCCACGCACCTCGTAGCTCCTGCTCCAGTCGCTCGGCCCAGCGACCGTAGGGGAGACCCTCCTGGGGGGGCTCGGCGGCGAAGCTTGGGACCACACGTTCGACGGGGGGCACGGGCGCCAGACTACCGGGGGTGGTCACCGTTAGGGTGCGGCGGGCCGGACCCTGGCAAAGCTCGGGTGGTCAGATCTCAAGCAGCAACGTGACCGGGCCGTCGTTCACCAGCTCCACCTCCATGTGTGCGCCGAACACTCCCCGCTTGGCGGAGGTGCGTTCACAGAAGCGGTTGTACAGTGGCTCGGCGTGGTCGGGGCGGGCGGCACCGACGAAGCTCGGGCGGTTGCCGCGGGTGGTGTCGCCGTAGAGGGTGAACTGGCTGACGCACAGGATCTCCCGCTCGCCGAGCGGATCGTTCATGCGGCCCTGGGCGTCGCTGAAGATGCGCAGCGAGAGCACCTTGTCGGCGAGGCGGTCGACGGTGGAGGGGAGGTCATCGTGGGAGATCCCCAGCAGCACGAGCAGTCCCTCCCCGATCGAGGACACCTCGTTGCCGTCAACTCGCACTGAAGCACGGGTTACTCGCTGGACCAGCGCTCGCATTTACACGCGGGGGCGGGCGAATATGCCCGCGCTAGTGCCTGCGCCCGGGGCAGGGGACGGTGGAGTGGGCCTTGGCGACGCTTTCGTCGAGGAAGCGGAATTGGGCGGCGAAGGGAAAGCCACGGCGGGGGCAGCTCCCGGGGAGGAGGATGCCGAGGGGTGTGTAGGCGAGCGTCTTGCCCCCGGCCTGTTCGTAGTAGGTGACCATGCGGGGACCGATTGTGGCATGGAGGCGTATCACCGATATGTAGGGGGCGCCGGGGAGGGTGGGGACGAGTGGGACGCCGACGCTCACCTGACCGCCGAAGGGGGCAGGGGCGGGGAGTAGTAGTCCGGGGAACACGATGCGTGTATCCACGGGGGTGGTGCCTTCCGCGGAGAACAGCACCGCGAGGTGTCCCTGTTGGTTGGGGGTGCGGAGCATGGTGATGGGGGCGCTCTCGCTGATGGTGGTGGAGCCGAGCACCACTCCGGTGAGCGCCGCGCCGTAGCCCATCACCGAGTTGGGGGGGCAGCGGGTGGGGCCTGAGGCTTCGAGCGTGTGGGCGGTGCAGGTGGCGAGCCCAAGGCCGCTCAGGCCGAGCCCAAGACGGTCGGGGTAGCGCAACTCGATTTGGGTGAGCGGCGGTGGGACCTCCCCGGGAGGGGCGGTGAAGGAGAATCCGAATTCGAGTGTGGTTCTACCGCCGAGGCGCTCGGGTATGAACTTGGCGGTGAGCTTTGCCGAGGGAGCGGCGTGCGCCGCGGTTAGAGGGAGGCAGAGGGTGAGTAGCGCTGCTGCCACCGCCAGGAGTGAGGAGCCACGGGCGATGGTCGTTTGAATCACCCGCTCCTTGTTAGTAGAGGAGCGTGCCCGTAGTTTGCACGAGTAGGGCGTAGTTGTTGCGGTTGAACGTGCCATACAGCCCCGCTCGTCCGTGGGCGTGCGTGTAGCGGCCGGTGCCACCTGTGGCGACAAGCGAGCCGGCGAAGCTTTCGTACACACCTGAGCCGTGGGGGTTGGCTGAGCCGTGGCCCCGGATCGAGCCGCCTTGGGTGTAGATCGTGAAGTTGCCGGTGAAGGTGGCGCCCACGTTGAGGTGGACGCGCATTCTCCCGGGGAGTGTGCCGGTTGCTGCGCCTTCCTCGTAGAGGAGTGACCCGGATGCGGAGAATGTAATGAAGGTGGGCGGTGTCGCTTGCCTTCATCTTCCGCGCTACATGGGCTCGTGGGTTCAACGGCGCAGAGTGTGCGTCAGCGGGTTCGGCTCCGCCAACCGTGCCGATGAGCAGCGCTAGAGCCAGGGCTGCTCGTGCTCCCCTTTGCTTTAGGCTCGGTATCACGTTTAGCCCTTCCCCTGAGCGTCCCATAACTCCCATAACCAGTGCGATATCCGTTTGGAGCGGGCCCCCGGTTTGGGTGGGACCAACCGCTATCAGCGCACGTTCCAATAGACGATACATCGCATATCTTTAAAGAGCGAACGCTAAAGCGTGCTTGGCACGGCGCCACGCACGCATCACCGCAAGAGTGGGGGTCATCAGCGGCTGGAGCTCGTCGCGAATGGGCTTGGTGATGGACGGTGGGTACGCGCTCCGCGAGGTCAGTGCGGAGGTGTAGTAGGCGACGATTCCGGCGAGCGTCACGAGATGGTGGGCGCCGTGGGGGAGCGCTCGCGCCCTCTCCTCCGCGCCGCGTGCGAGGAGCGTAAGCCGCGCGGCCATCAGCTCGGGGGACCCGTACAGGTCGACGTAGCTGAGCTCCCCGGCGGCGAGGTCGTGGTGGCGGTCGACGAGGCTGTCGAGCATCGTGAGCGCGCAGATCGAGAGGTAAGCGATGTCGATCGCCCTTGCGTCGGCGGTTGTGGTGTGGGGGTCGGCGGCGGCGGCGATGAGGGCGTGGAGCGAGAGCACCGAAGCGGCGGCTCCCGCAAGGTACTCTGGCCAGCGCAGGCCGGTACCCGCGGATTCGCTCCGGGCCCATGCCTCGCACTCGGAGAGTGTCGCGTGATGACTCACTCTCTGCGCCTCCGCGCAGCGCTCGGCGCACCCGAGCGAAACCTCCGCGATTGCCCCCGCCGCGGGTAGCTTCGCGAGTGCGAGCCTTGTCGCTATCGCGAGCTCCCTCGCATACGTGTCGCCGTTTTGTGATGGAGGATCTGCCTCGTGCTCACTGTTGTGAGGGCTCCCATGGCGAAACGCGTCCACCAGTGTGTGTAGTTGACGCGTGCCCGGCTGTTGCTCTCCGAGCAGGTCGAGATAGTCGTAGGCGACCTGTAGCGCCACGATCGCCTCGACCGCGGGAGAACGATAGGCGCGCGGTGCCAGCGTGGCCAGCGTGGCGGCTACCTCGACGTTGAAGCGCTCTTCCCTTAGCTTGGCGGTTGCAAGCTCGCGTCGAGCTGGGTTGGGGATCTCGCGCGCGCGCTCCTTCCAGCGCCTGAGCTCTCGCCGTACCAAAGGCGCCACGGTGGTCCAGTAACGGAGGTTGGCGAGCAGCAGGGCTGATCCCGTTTGCGCCCTGTCCCTACTCATTGAGCGCCAGCGTGGGGGAGACGCGCGAGGCAAACCATCCGGGGATCGCGACGATCGCGAGCACCACCACGATCACGAGGACGAAGATCTCAAAGGGTCGCGCGCCGGCGCCGAGGTTGACGACTGGGAAGGCGGTGACGTGCTCAAGGTAGCCGTCGATGATCACCTGGCCGTAGATCCCGGCGAGCGCCCCCGTGACGCAGCCGGCGCCGAGCATGAGCGAGGACTCCACCAGCAAGATCAGCCTCACCCGCTTTGGCTTTACCCCCGAGAGGCGGAGCGTGGCAAGCGACACGCGCCGCTGCCAGATAGCGGACGTCAATGCCGCTGCCATCGCGAGGATCGCGGCGACCAGCAGCAGGGTCGAGATCTGCCCGAGCTGGTTGAGCCCTTCGTTGGTGAGTGCGTTGATGTGCGCCTCGCGTTCACGTGAGGTTGTTGCCTGCAAGCCACTTGTCCCGAGCGCGAGCTCGATCTTTCGTCGCACCTGCTCGGCATTCGCGCCTGGCGTGAGGTTCACGGCGAGTGCGGTGGGCGCGGTGGTTCGCCACAGGCGGCGGTAGTTGGAGGCGCTCATGAAGATCGCGCCGGGGCTCCAGGCGAGGTTTGTGGTGGTGGCTGCGATCTTCAGCGGTACGGCGCCGCTTGGGGTGGGTAGCGTGAGCGTGTCGCCAACGCTCACATGGTGTTGTTCGGCGATCTGGCGGGAGACCGCAATCCAGCCTCCTTCGGCCAGCTTTTGCTGTGCCGCGGTGGGACTCCCGTCGAGGGTTTGGCTTGAGAGCACTTCGCGGTCGGTGTTAGGGGGTCGCGCTACGACCCACACGCGACGGCCGCCCAGCTGGAGAAACCCCCCTTGGAAAGCGCTCACGCCGGCGACGCCTTCGATGCGGTGGAGTTGCTGTGCGACGCCACCGGCCCTGAACTCCACCGTGGCCTGGTTGTCGTTGGGGGTGCCCACCCAGATCTGGGCGTCGGCGGAGTAACTGTGCGCGAAATCATCGATCCCACGCAGCAAGTCGCCGCGCGATCCGCCCAGTGCGACGCTGCCGAACAGGGCGACAGATCCCGTGGCGGCGAGCGCGAACGAGCGCACCGTGGTGGAGCGCAGCGAGGAGAGCGCGACGGGCAGGACCGTGAGCCCCTGGAAGTGTTGGGTCAGGGCGTTGGCGCCGCGCAGCACGCCCGAGAAGGCGAGCGGGACAGTGAGCACAGTGGCGACCGCCAACAGAGCGCAGGCGGTGAGCGCGAGCGAGGGGGTCGTAACGAAGAGGACGGTGGTGGTGATCAGCAGGATCGCCGCCCCGAGCCCAAGCGCCCGTTGGGCGCTTGGGGCGAGTGTGTTGCCGGGGGCGCCGTCCTCGTGGTAGATCGCGTCGAGCGCGCCCCCGCGGCGCAGGTCGAGCAACGGGACGGCCGAGGCGAGCACGGTCGCGAGCACCCCTGCAGCCAGTGCGAGGAGCAGCGGTTGTGCGGTTACGACGGTGCGTGTGCCAAGTGTGAACGCCTCTGCGAGATAGCGGGTGGACTGGTGAAAGACACCAAGCGACAGCAGATACCCTCCGAGTAGCCCAACGAGCGAGGCGACCACTCCCAGGCAGAGCGCCTGGAAGAGCAGCATCTGCACGATCGCGGTGCGCTTCGTGCCGATCAGTCGCAGGTCGGCGATCGCGCGGCGGCGCTCGGGGACGGTGAGCAGCAACGCGTTGAACGCGAGCAGCACGCCTAGTAGGACGCTGATGGCGGCGAAGAACGCGCTCGCCTGGTCGGCAGGGCGTAGCGCCTGGCGCAGCAGCCCTACGTCCTGGTTTGAAGCGGCGACTTCCAAGCGCCTGGCTACGAGTGTCTGGAGCTCCTTGCGTACCGCGGCCTCCTGGCCTGGCTTGGCCTGTACGAGTACACGCGTTATGCGCCCTTGAAGGCCCGCGAGCCGTTGTAGGTCCTTGAGCGGCATCACCGCCACGTCGGCTTGGGAGAGCGGGCCGAACGCTTCGGGCCCGAGCACGTCGGAGACGTTCATGGGCAGCGCACGTCCGCGCAGCAGTAGCGTGATCGAGCCGACTGGGGCGCGCGTGCGTGAGGTGGCGACCGGACGGGTTGAGATACCGATCTGTTGCGCGGAGGCCCTACTGAGACCGATGCCGCCCGGTGAGAGGGTGGCGATGGGGAGGGTGTGGGCAAGCCCGTCGAGCACCACCAGCGCGGTGTCGGCGCCGGCGAGGTCAACCGTGAGCGTGCGCCCGTGGGCACCTTCGATCGTGGCTGGCTGCTCAAGTATTGGGGCTGCCTGCTTGACGCCTGGCAGACGCTCGACCTGGGCGAGGATGCGTTCTTCAAAGCCGCCGGAACGGGTGGTGCGTAGCTGTAGCGTGGCGGGTCCCACGACGGCGTGCACCACTTCGGCGGCCGACCCGGCGACGCTGCCGCTGACGAGTGTGGTGGCGAACACGAGCGCCACGCCGATCGCCACGCCGATTCCGGCGAGTAGCTCGGGGACCGCGTGTACGCGTAGACGGCGCTGGTAGAGATACACAAGCGCACTGGGCCGCATCAGCGGTCGTGCTTGGCCCTCCGTGATCTGCACCCCTACCTCCGCGCGGTCACCGCGCGTTGACTCTCCACCGTGACCTCGGCTCCGTGCTCGTCCTGGGGAGTTTCGGTGAGGCGCCCGTCGCGCAGTATGCAGCAGCGGTCAGCGACGCTTGCGGTCTCCAGGTCGTGCGTGACCAGCAGCACGGCGGCATCGCGTTCGTGGGCGACGGTGCGTAGTAGCTCCACGACCTCGCGGCTGCGGGCGCTGTCGAGGTTGCCGGTGGGCTCGTCGGCGAGGATGAGACGCGGATCGCCCGCGAGCGCGCGTGCGATCGCCACGCGTTGGCGCTCTCCGGCGGAGAGTCGCTCGGGTGTGCGGTGGGCGTGGTCGGCGAGCCCCAACCGCTCAAGCCAAGGCATCGCGCGGGCTTGGGCCTCGCGGGTGCCCATACCGCCGAGCACGAGCTTGATGGCTGCGTTCTCAAGCGCAGAGACTCGGGGCATGAGTTGGAAGCCTTGGTAGACGAAGCCGACCTCGTGGTGTAGGTAGTCGCAGGCCTGGCTCTCTGACAGCGAGGAGAGCTCACGCCCCGCGAAGCGGATCGTGCCCTCGTCGGGTGAGAGCAGGGTGGCGATGAGCAGCAGGAGGGTGGTCTTGCCCGAGCCGCTGGGTCCGTGCAGCGCGAGTAGTTCTCCTGAGGAGAGGCTGAGGGTGACACCGTCGATGGCGCACACCTGCTCTCCGCCTCCCCGGTAGCGCTTGACGAGTTGCTCGATTTCGAGCATCACCACGGTGTTCACTTTAAGGCGTAGCGGAGCGCCGGCCAAATCACCCTGTCGCGCGGCGGCGCAAGGGCACGACGGTGGCGAGCTCGGGCGCGAGGCTGCCGCGAAGCTCTCCGTCGGAAAGCGACAGCGCGCGGTCGGCACCGGAGAGCGCGGTTGCCTCACCCGTGCTGATGAGCACGGCTATACCGTCGTCGGCGAGCGAACGCAGCAGCGCGAGGATGCGGTCGCGCTCCAACAGGTCGATGCCGGCGGTGGGCTCGTCGAGCACTAGTAGCGCAGGTCCCAGCACGAGTGAGCGGGCGATGGTGACGCGTGCGGTCTCGGCGCTGTCGAGCTCGCGCGGCAGGTGGGGAGCGCACTGAGAGGCGCCGACGCGCTCAAGCGCGGCGAAGGCCTGTGCCCGCGCTGGCGAGCGTGGAGTGCCGCGTGCCAGCTGGGCGACGATCAACTCGTCGAGCACGTCGCGTGCCCCGGTGTCGGTTGGGGCGCGCCGGCAGTAGCCGATGCCGCCTCCGAGCGCGTAGCCGTCGCTGCGGGTGAGATCATGTCCGGCGAAGCTCACCTTCCCGCTGTCTGGCGGCTCGATGCCTGCTGCGACTCGTAGCAGCGTGGAGCGGCCTGAGCGGCGGGTGCCCCAGATCGCAACGAGTTCGCCGGCGTCGATGTTTATCGAGACGTCGCTCAGCACCACCCGCTCACTCGACCTCTGCCGGTGGCGCCGGTTTACGTGCTCCAGTGCCAGCAGGGTCATCGCGGTGTGTGTGGTGTGGCGGGGTGAGCCTTGAGCTGGCGCCGCGCGTATTCGATCCAGGCGAGTCGCGCACCGGCTGCGAGTCGCTCCTCCTCGCCGACGAGGCTCGTGGCGAGGTCGCCCACGCCGTCTCCGTCCATTGAGACAGGGCGACGACCGCCGGCGGCATCGTCGAGGCAGGCGCGCTCGCAGCGCTCGATCACAGCGAGTGCGTAGGCGGGCGCGAGCATCGCAAGTTGGCGCGCAAACAGGCGCGAGCGGCGGCGCTCGTCCTGGATGTGGGCGATGAGCCACAGCTGGTAGTGGTGCACGCCTTCCTCGGTGGCGCGGTAGTGGGGCTTGGGTTGACGTGTGGCGGAGGGGACGCGCTCGGCCTCGATTTCCTCGACGAATCCGCGGCGGGTGAGCATGTCAAGCGCCGTGTAGACCTGGGAGACACTCGATAGCGCAATCGCATCGCCGTAGGTGCGTTCGAAGCGCTGCAGGAACTCATAGCCGTAGGACGGACGTTGAATGACGAGTCCGAGTAGCGCCCAGTTGATCGGCGACCTCATCGCCGTGGCGGCCCTCTCGGTGGCAACCCCAACTCCCATACTCAAAAGCGTACCGCTGGAAGCTATATCCGTCTATTCAAGAAGTAGAAGCTTTCTTAGCCTGAGATCAATACTTCACAGGCATCTGAATATTCAAACGCGCCACTCGCCCCCGCGCTCAAACGTTCATGCCCTAGAACCTTCAATCGGGAAAAATCGGGTATCACCGTGGTTGAGGCTTGCTCAGGGGCGATAGTCCGCTTGGAGAAACAATGCCGGGGCGCCTGCGTACGTCAGGATGGACGCCCCGGCATCGCGATAACGAATTCTCAAACCGCCCCGGGGGGACGGCAAGAACAAGCCAAGTCTACACAAGCGGGCGGGTGTCGCAGGCACGTTGTCGTAACGACTCTGGTTCGTGGACGATTAGGCGGAAATGCGCCCGCGCGCAAATACTCCTCCTCCTGACAGATTGCAAGTAGACGCAAGATTGACGCCCGTAGAATCGAATCATTCTGTAGACCAGGCTGGTTATGATCGGCAAATCCCGGCGCGGTTCGTCGGGCAGTCGGGGGCCGAGGATGGACCCCGACGCTCGCGCTCTGATCCCGCTGGGACAGCACCTGACCGTCTGGACGGTGAAGGTGCTGCGCCGGTGGCCGGGGCGCTTGCGTACAACACGAGGATGGGCGTCCCGGCACCGGCCAGTGCCACACGCAATCGTGTGGCGCGCGCCTTCCCGGCCTGAGCCCGAGGTCCCGCGACAGCGGCCGTCGAAACACTCGCTTCCCTCAACCATGGCTGGCTCGCTGAACTATTCTACATCTAGAATCCTTCAAATAGGGCTTGTGCAGAGGGTTGGGAGCCGAGAATCATGCCGGTCATGGTTGGCGGAGGAATCGGAAGCGCAGGACGGGAAGTCGCTCGGCGGGGGTTCGCTCCCGTCAAGCGACTGGGCAAGGCTGCAGTAGTCAGTCGCGCCGGCTCGGTCCAGCGGCGCGACTCCTCACGACGCCTTCGAAACCAACGCTCGCCATGGTTAGGCGGCCGAGTGCCAGTGGGATGGACGTTCGTGCCGCTACAGACAGATAACGATCGAGAGGAGTAGCTGAAATGCTACGGAAATATCGACCTCGGACGACTGGCCTAATCGGCCTAATGGCGATTCTGACGGCACTTGCCGTCGGCGCCTTTGGCGCAAGCGGCGCCTCGGCTCTGCCAGAACTCTTATGGTGCATGCCATCCGCCACTGGCAAATATTCGAGTCAGGAAAACTGCGAAAAATTAATAGAAGGCGGCACCGGGTGGGAATGGGAAGACGAAACCTTAGCGGGCGAAACATTTGAATTGATGTTTACCAGCGGGAAAGGCTTACTGGAAGCAGTAGCTGGAACCGTTCATATAGAATGCGAAACTGACAAAGGCGGCTTTACGGCAGTTACCTTAGAAGGTGGTATTCAGTTCTTCAAAACTGGCGACGTCACCTTCGAAAAATGCTTTTCGTTATTCGGTACTAAACCGCCCTGCAATTCACCTGGACAGGCCTCAGGTATTATCTTAACTGTACCGCTGTTAGCGTCCCTCCGCTACCTCAAAGCGGGTAAAGCCCTTCCCGTTGGGATCTTGATCGAACCCGAAACTCCACCAACGTTCGTGACAATAGAATGCGGGTCGCTCAAAGGCACGGTCGAAGGTGCGATAATCGGAGAAGTCACCAAACCGATCAACGAAGAGGCCACGACCGGTACCGCTATTTTCGCGCTAGAAGCCGGCCATCAAAAGTGGCGCAAAATTGAAGAAGAAGCCGCAAAATTCGAACTAAAGGCGTTTGGAGAATCGAACGCCTTGCTAGAAAGCACAGAGACTCTGGAAGTCTTAGTGAATGGTGTGACATCGACGGCAACCATCGATGCTTAGTGGACTAGGTTAAAAGGACGGCGCACGCGGTCCGAGCGTTTAGGGCCGTGTGCGCCTCCGTCGATCTGGCAAGCAAAGATGATCAAACGCGGGAAAGGTGAGGGAGCGAAAATATGGGACCGGCTACACGATTCGTCGTCGTCATTCTGGCTCTGACGGCTGCATGCGACTTGCAGGCCAGTGTCGCTGCCGGGGCTGACGCCAATCGCGGCAGCTGTGGCGGCTCAACCGAAGCGTCGCCCGGATTCCGACCTTACGCGCCTGATTGTAGAGCCTACGAATTGGTCACACCCCCGTATAAGGCTGGCTCCGTTACCGAGTCTTTGCAGGGTATCTCCAGCGACGGCAGCAAGCTAATCGTAACGAGCTATGGAGGCTTTGCTGGAACTGAAAACAACGAACAGGGCAGGGCTCTTTTTGGTGCGGGCATATACGAGCTATCCAGATCAACATATGGCTGGTCCGCCGAAGCTTTGCCACCGCCAGCCACAATGGTGTCGCACAGCGGATATGTAACTGCCAGCACAGATTTGAGCAGCACGTTGTGGGAACTCGTGGAACCGCCGGAACCGCCGTCTTCTCAATCCCCCCCCGAAAAAGAACTCTTGGAAGGAAATACCCGCTTTTCGCTCGCGATACGTGTGCATAAAGCTGGGGGGACGCCGCGATTCGAACCGGTCGGGCCGGAGAATCCAACTACAGAGACCCGAGATTTTCGAGATTTCGCACTTCAAGGTGCGTCCCAGGACTTGAGCCATCTTGTCTTTTCGATAGAAAACAGAGAAGGCGCTACGTGGCCCGGCGACTCCAGTGAAGGCGGCGCGGAATCGCTCTACGAGTACGTTGGAAAGGACAACACCGAACCGCGGCTCGTTGGGGTAAAGAATTTGGGAGTCCTCAATGGGCACCCTCACGTAAACGAAGGTGCCGAACTCATCAGCAACTGCGGAACCTACTTGGGTGCCCCGTCGGCCAGCAGGTACAACGCAGTGTCAAATACTGGTGACGTTGTTTTCTTCACGGCATTGGAATGTGCAGGAGGGCCTACAGCTACTACGCTCTTTGTAAGAGTCAACGAAGAATCGACTGTTTCAGTCTCTGAGCCAAAAAGACCGATTTCCGCAAACCAGGGAAGTGGTCCCGGACCTGAAGAATGTAATGCGACATGTGAAGGCGTCACGGCGAAGGAAGCCGTTTTTCAGGGGGCCGCAGAAGACGGGACCAAGGTCTTCTTTACCACCACGCAGTCGCTCCTCAACGAGGATGAAGGTGGTACAGGTGAAGGCAACGACCTGTATGAGGCCGAAATACATGATGGTCAACTTGCCAAGCTCGTGCAGGTGTCGCACGATCCCAATGCCGGCCAAAGCGCTGATCTGCTCGGGGTCGTGCGCATTTCGGCTGACGGTGGTGGCGTCTACTACGTGGCAAATGGCGCACTGACTGGCGCTAACGCGGACGGCATCGCACCTGTCAACGGCAAAGACAACCTATATGTCTATAACACCGCAAACGCAACGACCCAGTTTATTGCGGCACTTTCCGCAGAAGATGGGGAAGATTGGAAGACGGAAGACAATAGGCGCACCGCACAGACCACCCATGACGGGAGGTTCCTGCTTTTCTTTAGCGTAGAAAAACTTTCTGGCGCGGAAGATACAAGCACCGTGCAGCAACTTTTTGAGTACGACGCGGAAACAGAGAGCCTTGCGCGTGTCTCGATAGGGCAACAGTCGTCGGCCGGGACCTTTTGCCCTGTGACAAAACATTTCGAACCTGGGTTCGATTGCGACGGCAATATTACGGTAAGTGCCCTGTCTCCCGCAATACCATTGGCGTCGTTTGCCCAAAATTACTATCCGGTTGAAGCTATTTCTACTCTCGCGGTGACGGACGATGGGCGGGTGTTTTTTATGAGCCGAGCGCCGCTAACGCCACTTGCAGTCGAAGGCTCTAAAAATATATACGAGTATTCGCACGAAAATGTGTACCTGGTCGCGGCAGGCGAAAATCCGCAACTCGAAACCGCCGTATTTCAGGAATCTTTTAACGAACATGACAGATTGCTTGGCACAGACGAAAGCGGAAACGACCTCTTCTTTGGTGCTGTAGGCCAGCTTGTGCCGCACGATATGGACACGCAGAGCGACATCTATGACGCGCGAGTCGAAGGCGGTTTTGCGGACGTCCAGCCCGTCCAGTCCTGCGAAGGAGCCGAGTGTCGAGGTGGGAGGGATGCGGTTCCTGTGCTGTTGCCGGCTTTGAGCGTCAGCGCTACAGGGGAAGGTGGCGTGCAGGCGCTTGTCAAGCCGACTACGACGCCCAAGAGTCTGACAAAGGCGCAAAAGCTGGCGAGAGCGCTGCGACTATGCAAGAAAAAGGCCAGGTCGCGGCGACACCAGTGCGAGACACAAGCGCGCAAACGCTACGGCGCTGCAGCGGTCGTAAAGACGGCGAACCGGGAGGGTAAGTGATGCTGTCATCGATCAAGAGACCGAGGACGCGAGTCGTGTGCGGCAGTGTTGCATACCTGTTGGCGGTGTTTGTCGTGAGCGCTTTGGCAGGGGTCGTCGCGTCGGCTGAGGCTGCCGATACACCGGGCTGGGTCATTAATGCGCTGGCGATGCCGACGAATTTTTCATCTTCGGACACTGAACTGTGTAACGAAAATGAACGGTGCGACAAATACACGGTCGTCGCTACAAACGTGGGTCCCGTTGCATCCACTGGACCGGTGGTAATCAAGAATACGTTGCCCGCAAAAGGCGTGACATTCTTCAATGCAGAAGCTAAGGATCTTACCACCGGCAACGGCATCGGTTGTAAAAATAATGGCGGGACGGTGGAATGCGTCGACGGTCAGCCTATCCCGCCCGCCGCGAGCGTGCTTGTAAACGTGCAGGTATTGACCGCGGCTGGACCTGAAAGTCAGCTTGAAGATCGTGCGGAAGTACAGGGCGGGGGAGCGTCGAATGCCGCTTTTGCCGTGCTGCATAATTCGGCTAATGGGCTGGCCGCCGCGGAACTAGGAGTGGCTGACTTCGACATGCATGCCGAGAGCAACGAAGGACAGGCCGAAGAACAAGCCGGGACTAGGCCGCAGTTGGTTATGTCTAACTTCGACTTTGACAACGTGCTTGCCCCCGGGACCTTTTCGAGCTCGTATATTCCTGCCGAAGAACCAAAGTCGATAACTGTGGAATTGCCGCTAGGAATGATCGGCGATCCTTCGGCTACTGCAGAAAGGTGCCCCGAGGCGGATTTGGCCAACGTGCCGGCGGGAGCCATGCCTGGGTACACGTCGTCGTGCCCCGCGCGAAGTCGTGTCGGTACGGTGGTACTTAAGCGTGAGTCAAACGTCGAGTCGAGCCAGTCAAACGGAAACGTATCGGCGCTCTACAATATGGTGCCGGAGAAGGGGTATCCGGCTGTGTTTGGGTTCCGATTTATCGCCGCGTCAGTTCTTCTCTATGCGCGCGTCGTACCTACGCCTGCGGGATATCGGGTTAGGATTACTGCTCCAGACTTGCCGCACGCGACAGGAAGCTACAAAGTCGTCGGCTCGACTCTCTCCTTCTTCGGCGTGCCAAACGTAGTCAACAAACTCGTCGGTGCGGAACCATTAGCCTTCTTCCGCAACCCGACAAGCTGCACCAACACGCCGGAACAGCTAAGCGCCCGCATGGAAGTCAACACGTGGGTCAAACCGCATCATTACATCACGGCCGAAACGCCCGTTTACTCAGAAATCACCGGCTGCAACCTGCTCCAATTCAATCCCGAACTGCAAGTGCAGCCGCAAACAACCCACACGGACACCCCGGGCGGCTACGAAGTCAAACTGAAGGTGCCGCAGCCGCAGATGTTCGAAGAAGCGGCGACGCCTGACCTGAAGTTCGCCTCTGTGACGCTGCCACAAGGCACTGCGCTTTCGCCGGGCGCGGCTGCCGGCCTGCAGGGCTGCACGGAAGCCGAGATCGACCCCATGGGGACCGAACTCGGTGAAGGGCACGCCGGCGGTAATGGGAGTCCTTACGACGACGGTCTTGAACACGCTTCGCCCGGGCACTGTCCCGACGCGTCGAAGGTGGGCAAAGTCGAAGTGAGGACTCCCTTGCTGCCCGAACCGCTGAAGGGGAGTGTCTATGTGGCGCAGCCTACGTGTGGTGGCGAAGGCCAGCCCGAATGCACCGAAGCCAGCGCTAGCAATGGGGAACTGTATGGCCTCTACTTGGAAATTTCGGGCTCTGGCGTGATCTTGAAGCTTCACGGGAAAGTCTCTGTGAACCCTTCTACGGGGCAGCTCACCACTACCTTCTCTGAAAACCCGCAGCTCCCGTTTGAAGAACTGAAGCTCACGCTCGATGAAGGTCAACGCGCGCCGCTTGCCAACCCGCAGACTTGCGGCACGGCAACAGCCACAAGCGATCTCGAACCATGGAGCGCACCCGAATCTGGTCCGAACGCGAACCCCTCCTCATCGTTTGCTGTGGGCGGTTGTTCGAACCCGATGGGCTTCGCCCCCGGCTTCACCGCGGGTGTGACGTCCCCAGTCGCCGATGGCTTCTCCCCGTTCACGATGACGCTCACGCGCAAGGACACCGAACAGGACCTCGCCGGGGTCTCGCTCACGCTGCCCCCGGGTGTTGCTGGGATCGTGTCGAACGTGCCCCAGTGCCCGGAACCCCAGGCGGAACTTGGGACGTGTCCGGAAGCCTCGCGCATCGGCACCACCAACGTCGCCGCCGGTGCTGGCACCGAACCGCTGTGGTTGGCAGGCCCAGTCTACTTCACCGGTCCCTACAAAGGCGCCCCATTCGGGCTCTCGATCGTGGTGCCTGCCAAGGCTGGGCCCTTCAACCTCGGCAACGTCATCGAGCGGGCCGCGATCCATGTCGATCCGAAGACCGCGCAGGTTACGGTCACGAGTGACCCGTTCCCCCAGATCCGCGACGGTGTGCCGCTACGGCTCAAAACGGTCAACGTCACCGCCGATCGACCCAACTTCCTGTTCAACCCCACGAACTGCACCCAACTACATGTCAATGGCTCCGTCTCGGGTGACCTTCCCGACGGGTCGCCGGGCACAACCATTTCGGTGACGACCCCATTCGCGGTGGCCGGCTGCAAAAACCTACCCTTCAAACCCTCGTTCGCGGTATCCACGGAAGCGACACACACCAAGAAGAATGGGGCCTTCCTCCATGTCACCGTGAAGAACACCCCCGGGAACGCCAACATCGGGTCGGTCAAGGTCGACTTGCCCAAGCAACTCCCGTCGAGGCTGTCAACACTCAACCTCGCCTGCACTGAGAAGGTGTTTAACGAAAACCCCGCCGCCTGTCCGGAAGCGTCGAGAGTGGGGACGGCAACGGCGGTCACCCCGGTCCTACCGGTGCCGTTGACGGGCCCGGCCTACTTCGTCTCGCACGGCGGCGCCAAGTTCCCTGAACTTGTCATCGTGCTCCAAGGCGATGGTGTCACGCTCCAGCTCGACGGCGAAACGTTTATCTCCTCCAAGAGCATCACGAGCTCCACCTTCCCCGCGGTGCCGGATGTCCCGGTCACACGTTTCGACCTCGTGCTGCCCACCGGCCCGCACTCCGTGCTGGGTGGCAACGGCAACTTCTGCACCACCCCGCTGAAGATGCCCACCAGGATCAAAGGCCAGAATGGGGCGTTGGTCGAACAGAGCACGAAGATCAAAGTCACTGGCTGCAAACCGGCCGTTACGGTCGTGCGCAAGAAGGTCAAAGGCGCCACAGCCACGATCGTCGCGAACGTACCGATGGCCGGCAGGCTCGTGGCAAGCGGCGAAGGCCTCTCCAAGGGCTCGAAGACGCTCTCCAAAGCAGGCAACGCCACGGTCGCCGTCAGCCTCACAAAGGCCGAGCGGGAATTCCTTGCCCAACACCCCGGGCGCAAGCTCAAGACGCGGGTACGCCTGCGCTTTATACCCAACCACGGCAAACCCCTATCTACCGCGGTCACGCTCTTGCTCGGCTGACGACTCTACCCTCGTCCGCCCCTCCGGGGCTCCCCTTGTGAGCGCCGTCACCTCCCTCCCTCATCCATGGCGGCGCTCACCAGGGGAGCCCCGGAGCTTCGGGCGACGTGTCCACGCTATGCGGTCACAGCTCGACCACTAAGTGGACGGTTTAGAAGTTCACGCCGCCCGCAACACCGCCGCCGTGTGCTCCGGTGTGACTATGTTGAGGTTCACCCCGCTCGACAACTCCAACCCCGCCAGGTGCGTGAGCCGTGGCGCCACGTCGATACGCCAGCAGAAGTGCTCCGCTCCACGCGGCGCGGTCCTCACCCACATGTTCAGCGGTGGGCTTGAGCCGAAGTGGCGCTTCAAGCGCGAGAGCCCATCGTGCAACAACGCCGCCCCCAACGCCCCCTCCTCCTCGAAGCGCATCCTTGGCACGCGTGGTACCAGCATCAGCTGAAAGGGGAATCTCGACCCGAAGGGCGCCACCAGCACCGCTTCATCATCGACCGTCACGATGCGTTCTCCCCTCCGTACCTCTTCAGCGATGAGATCCTCAAGCAGTCCCCTCCCCATCGTCCGGGTCGCATAAGCACCGCACCGCTCCCGCTCCCTCGCTACCTCCGCGGGCACGAAGTCGAGCGCGTACAACTGCGAGTGGGTGTGCTCAAGCGACGCCCCCGCCTCTCGCCGCTCGTTGACGATCAACTGCGTGTACGCGCACCCCGCGTGCACGCGCATCCGCTCCCGCCACACCTCCATCGCCGCCGCCAATCGCTCGGGCGGCAGCTCCGCCAGCGACAACACCGACTCGGGCGCATTCACGATCACCTCGTGCGCCCCGTGTGCCGCCACCATGTGGAAGAGGTCGGGTTGTGCATCTGCCGCCGGCTGCTCGGAGTCGGCCGACAATGCCGGATACAGGTTCGGCACCACCCGCACCGTCCATCCCGGCGTGTTAGCCGCGCTGCCGTCCGGCCGCACCGCGTAGAGCTCCGGTGGCGTGCGGTCCTCGTGCCCCACCGCGAATGGGTCGCGCTCCACGTCGATCGCCGTTGGCGCCGGGCACCGCGGCTCTCCACCCGGCCGCTCCGAGCGCTCCCCCGCCACGATCACCTTGTGCCCGCTCAACGGGTCGGTCCTTATCTCAGGCATTCAATGCGTACTTTTCGATGTCCGCGCGCAACTTCCCCACGTTCGGGTACTCGCCTTGGCGTATATATCGTTTCCCGTCGCGCGCGATGAACACCGTCACCGGCGTGAACGAGGAGTCGGTGAGCTGCTCGCCCAACGATCCGCTTGGGTCATACCAACTCGGGTAGCTAAGCGGGAAAGACCGCAAGAACGCCTCCGCGTCTGTCTTCCCCGAGTCACCGGAGTCGAGGCCGATGAACGCGACACGCCTCCCATATTCGGCGGATGCTTGTTGGAAGGCGGGGAACTCTTGCTTGCACGGCACACACCACGACGCCCACTTGTTTATCACCACCGGATACCCCCTCAGGGCGGCAAGCCGCGTGCGAAGCGACCGTTCCCCGCCGGCGAGGAGCTTGCCTCCCTGCTCGTGCAGAGCCGCGAGCGGCGGCGGTGACCCCACGAGCAGCGCTCCCACTTGAGCTCGCGTCAGCCGAGTGGTTTTCGAAGTGTCAGTGGACGATCCGCCCGGCAACTCCGACAGGCCTACCGCCACCAACCCCGCCACGGCGAGGCAGACCAGCGTGACGATCGCGCGACGAGAACTCATGCTCGCAGAAGGGTGTCAGATCGCGGCCGCGACCCCCCCTCTTCAATCCGCCCCGATTGTGCTGTATCCTTGGAGCCATCACGGGGACCTGACCTCCCCAATGTCTTTCCGGCGCGTTAGCGCCGGTTTCAAGAGTCTCGCCGAACCCTTCTGCGACGACTCCATCTCGAAGCCCCAGAGCCTCTTATGGCCGAGTCCACCCAAGTGGCCCTCGCGGCCGCGTCCATTCCCAGTTCCGCCGAAATCACAAAGGCGGAGAAGCTCGTGCGCGAGCGTTTCCTCCACGACGGCGAGGATCCCGCCGTTGCGCTAGCTGTTGGCTCCCCGCGTCGCCGCGCGCTCGACCAGGCGCTCGTGGAGGTAAAGGAAGGCGCCAAGAACCCCTCCACCGCCTGGCGCCGCGAGTTCTCGCTGCTGCTCGGCCTTGAGCGGGTGCTCTCAGACGACGAGCCCAAGCTCGCCGACGGCACCGTCCTCTCCGCCCACCAGGTCGATGCGCTCTCGGGCACCCTCACGGCGCTTCTCGCCGAGGCGGCTTCCGTCGCCGGAAACGGCCGCGCCGCCACCGCCGCGTCTCCCGAGCTGCTCGCCTCCGCCTCGATCCTCGGCCCCGACGACACCGAGACTGTGGAGCAAGCCGACGACCCTGACTCGCGTAAGGCTGGTAAGGAGAACGGTGCCCTGGCCCCCACCGACGAGGAAGACGAGGAGGACGAGGAGGACGAGGACGAGGACACCGACGACGACGACGAGGATCTCGGCCCCGTCCAGCGCGCGGCGCCCGACGAAGACGACGACGATGATGACGACTTCGACGACGACCCCGAGCTCGCGGAGCCCGAGCCCGAGCCCGACGAGGCGCTGGAGGAGGAGTCCGACGAGGAGCCCCGCGACTGGGTGGAAGAGGACGATGAGGACGCCGTTGCGGAGCTTCCCGAGGATCCCAACGCCGCCAAGCGCTTCTGGTTCGAGCACGCCACCGGCGCCGGCAAGACCGTCGCCGCGCTCGGTTTCGTCGAGGCCTCCCAAACCGGCGGCATCCTGATCCTCACCCACCGCCGCAACCTCGTCGACCAGTTCCACGGCGAGCTGCGCGCCCGCGGCTACCAAAAGCGCATCTCCCGCCCCCTCTACGTCGGCGAGGACTCCCCCAAGGGTCCCGTCACGGTCGAGACCTACCAGTGGTTCGTGCGCAACGCCGGTCGTATCTCCTCCGCCTACACGATCGTCATCTGCGACGAGGCCCACACGGCGCTTGGCGAGAAGACCTCCGCCGCCATCCGCGCGTGGACCGGCCCGATCTTCATCGGCATGACCGCCACCGGCGCGCTCATCGCCCGCCACGTCACCGACCTCTTCCCCACCCAAACCTCCCGCTTCGACCTCGCCCAGGCCGCCCGCCGTGGCGTGATCGCGCCGCTTCGCTGCGTCCGCATCTCCCCCGGCGTCGGGGTTCGCACGATCGCCAACGTCCCGCTCAGACGCGGCGAGGTCGACACCGAGTTCGACCAGGAGGAGCTGGCTGAACTGCTCGACCAACAGCCCTTCAACATGGCTGCCGCCAACCTCTACAAGACACGCTTCAACGGCGTCCCCGGCGTCGTCTACGCCGCGGGTGTCCAGCACGCCTACAACCTCGCCGAGGCCTTCCGCGCCGAAGGCATCAAGGCGATGGGCGTCTCAGGCGTTACCCCCAAGCGCGAGCTCGCGGAGATACTCGCCCGCTACGAGCGCGGCGACATCGACGTACTCATCAACGCCCAACTCCTCGCCGAGGGTTGGAACTCCCCCCGCGCCACCGTCTGCGTACACCTCGCCCCCACCGCCTCCAAGCGCATCTACCAGCAGCGGGTGGGCCGCGTCACACGCCGCCACCCCGGCAAGGAGGCAGGCCTGGTCGTCGATTTCGTCCATCCCGCCACCAAGAACGACGACCCCGTCGTCACGCTCCACTCGCTGCTCGACCGCGACGTCTACCGAGGTGGCGCCATCGTTGTAGGACCGGTGCGACGCGGGCGGGGACGACGGATGCGCGTGGAGCGGCGCGTGCTGCCGGTGGCAGCCGAGGAGGAGCGCCGTCACGAAGTCTTCGAGCGCGAGTTGTGGCGCATCGCGGTGGAGAACCTCGACTACGGCGAGCAGCACATGTGGGCCGCCCTCGCCGGCGCAAGGGTCACACCCAACGGGTGGCGTCGTGCGCGCGCGATGCTCCACTTCGACCGCACCGGCGAGCTGAAGGCCCGCTTCCTAGTCACCACGGTCCAGCGCAACAAGAACCCTCAACTGCGTTTGAAGGCGCTGTCGGAGATCGCCGCCCTACGCGACCCCGACGCCTTCGACACCGCCATCGATATCGCAGGCGCCTGGCCCCGCGACGAGCGCCGCGAGGCCGCCAAGATCATGCTGCGCGCGCTGGTGGAGCGGCGCATCGGCCGCCGCGACCAAGCCAACGCCTGGATCTGGCGCCTGGCCGAGTACACCCGCGAAGTGCACGAGGAGTACGCCGTCCAGCGCTGGCCGGAGACGAAGCGACTGCTTGGCCTGCTCGTCAACTCCGCCGGCGGCGCCCACGCGCGCAACGCCCGCCGCCTCGTCCACGCCGCGCGCAAGCAGGACCGTAGGCTCGCCGCCGCGCTGCTTGCCGCCGCGCTCGCGCACACCCCCGAGGCTGAGGAGGTCCTGCGCGGCGCCCGCACCCGCATGGCCCGCAAGCCCCCCGCGCTTGCCCGTGAGCTGTTGCGCAACTTCCCCAAGCGCCGCGCGCGCGGTCAGCGCCGTCGGCGCAACGGCCGCCGCCCCGACAAGACATCAGGCAAGCCCGAGATGAACCTCACCGGCGTCGAGTCTCGCAACGGCGCCGCCGGCAAGGCCAACAAGAAGGCGGCCCCGATCGTCGACTCCGCCGGCGCGTCCGGCTCCTCCGGCCCAGACGACGTCGCGGCCAAGTAGCGCGTCGCGCTCCCGCCACGCCTCCAACACCCGCTCGACAGGTTCCGCAAGGCGCCGCGTTAGCGCGGCGAGCAGGTCGGCGAGGAATGGCTCGATCGCGCTTGCCGGACGTTCCAAGCTGGCGGCCCGCGGGCGCACCTCCTCCGGCAGGTCATCGATCCTCACTGCCACGTTCACCCCGATCCCCAACACCGCCCACCCTTCCTGCGGGCGCCCCTCCACGAGGATCCCCGCCAGCTTCGCGAGTGTTGGCGCCGGATAGTCGCCTGACGCCGACACACCGGCTCGCACCTCCCCGGCGGGTGATTCGACCACCACGTCATTCGGCCACTTCACGCGCGCCTCGGCGCCGACCGCCTCGCATACCGCCACACCAGCGATCAGCGACAGCAACGCGGGCGGGTCTCTGAGTACCAGCGAACACAGCAGCGCGCTCCCCGCCGGCGCCGCCCAGCTGCGCCCCTGGCGACCGCGCCCGGCGGTCTGCTCGGCGGCGGTCACGAGCGTCCCGTGGGGGGTGCCGGCGATCGCGAGTTCCCGTGCGCGCTCGTTCGTGGAGTCGGTGCGCCGCAGATGTAGGCGTGGTGCGCCTAGGGGCTCGCGGTTATCTGCCGTCGGGGGAGGTATGGTTTTTTTAGAGATCGCAATAGTAACTACTATTTGTATTTACAATAGTAGGGCAAAGAAAGAGAATGCTTCTGCCTGCGCCTTTATGTCGATGACCCCCGGCCCGAGGCGTCGGTTGTGAGCGCTGCTACCACTCCATCTACGTCATGGCGCTCGGCCTCGACGTGGGGCTCCAAGCCGTGCTCGCGCAGTGTGGCGCTCGTCACCGGTCCGATCGACACGATCCGCGTAGAGGGCGAGAGCGCGCCATCGCCGAGTCCGCCGGTCGCCTCCACAAAAAATCGCACGGTGGAGGACGAGGTGAAGGTGATGTAGTCGGCCGAGCGCGCCTGCTCCAGCGCGCGCGGCGGCAGTGGCTCGGCGACCGTCTCGTACAGCGCCACCACGTCCACCTCGATGCCGCGCGCCCTCAAGGCGTCGGGCAGCACATCACGCGCCTCGCTGGCTCTCGCCACAAGCGCGCGTTTAGCGTCGATCTCGGCGAGTGCCTCCACGAGCGACTCGGCGACGAAGCGCTCGGGCACGATGTCGGCGACGATCCCCCGCTCACGCAACGCCCGCGCGGTATCTGGGCCGATCGCCGCGATCCGGGCTCCCGCAAGCGCGCGCGCGTCGCCGGGTGGGTGGGGTGGGTGGGGTGGGTGGGTCCCCCTAATCAATCGCTCGAAGAGGTACTCCACGCCGTTGGGGCTCGTGAAGCAGATGAGGTCGTATGGAGAGGGGTCCAGGGGCGGTCCTTGCAGCGGTTGGGTGCGGATCGTGGGCGCCTGCACCACCTCCGCTCCGAGGCTTGCAAGACGTCGCGCCAACTCCGAGGCCTGTGCCCGCGCGCGCGTCACTGCCACTGTGCGGCCCGCCAGTGGCAGGGCAGGTAGCCACTTCAGGCTCTCCGACAGCTCCGTCACGGCCCCCACGATCGTGACCGCCGGTGCTTTCACCTGCTCGCGTCGCGCTACCGCGGCGATGGTGGCGAGCGTCCCCGTGACGGTACGTTGGGTTGGCAGCGTGCCCTTCTCCACGATCGCCACCGACTGCGACTCGGGTCGGCCCGCGCTGATGAGCGCGCGTGCGATGCCCTCCAATGCTCGCACCCCCATGTAGAACACCAACGTCCCCGGGAACGCCGCGAGCGCCCCCCAGTCGAGTTCGGACTCCGGCTTCTCGGGATCCTCATGCCCAGTGACGAGTGCTACCGCTGTCGAGAGCCCGCGGTGCGTCACCGGGATGCCGGCGTACGCGGCAGCGGCAACCCCCGCTGTGACACCGGGCACGATGCAAAAATCTATCCCGGCCGCTCGCAACGCGAGCGCCTCCTCGCCTCCGCGGCCGAACACGAACGGGTCGCCGCCCTTCAAGCGCACGACCTCGTGTCCTGCGCGTGCCCGCTCGATCAGCAAAGCGGTGGTCCGCTCTTGGGGCACCGCCTCGCCGCCGCCCTCCTTGCCGACGAACAGCAGCTCGGCGTCCGCCCGCGCTCCGTCCAGCGCGCCCGAAGGGATCAGCCGGTCGTAGAGGATCGTGTCCGCTCGCGCGATTAGCTGGAGCGCGCGCGCGGTGAGCAAGCCGGGGTCCCCCGGGCCGGCGCCCACCAGGTGCACGCGCCCGGGCGGCCGCTCAGCCTCGCTCAACGACCATCTCCTCAGCTCGCCGCAACAGGTCGCGAGCCCCGACCCCCTCCATCCGCTCAGCCATCCGCCGGCCCAGATCGACCGGCTCATGGAAGTCACCGAGCAGCTCGTCGGCTACCCACTCCGAGCCGTCGGGCAAGCCCACCCAGGCGCGCAGGAGTAGATCCCGGCCCGTGGTTGTCGCGTACGCGCCGAGTGGGGTGTTGCAGCTCGCGTCGAGCGCCTGCGCAAGCGTACGCTCGGCCGTCAGGCAGGCCGTGGCGTCGCGGTCGAGGATCCCCTCCACCGCCGCTCTCGCGGTTGTGTCCCCCGCACGCGCCTGTAGAGCTAGGGCTCCCTGACCAGGCGCCGGTACGAAGCGCGTCGCGTCCAGCGTGCAGCCGATGTCGCGCTCGCGTCCAAGCCGGTGTAGCCCAGCGCTCGCCAGCACGATCGCGTCGAACCGTCCCCGTCCGCCACCCTCTTTGGTCGTCCCGTCGCCGGAGGTGACCTCATGCGCGAGCTTGCGCATACGTGTGTCCACGTTGCCCCGCAGGCTCACCACTTCCAGATCTGGGCGTATCGCTAGCAACTGAGCGCGGCGGCGCACACTGCTCGTCCCAACGGACCCCCCGGGGGGGAGATCCTCAAGCGAGGCTACGCCGATCAGCACGTCCTCGGCCGGCGCCCGCTCGACCACGCCCAACAGTTCCAGCCCGTCCACGATCTCTCCCGGGACGTCCTTGGCCGAGTGCACCGCAATGTCGATCTCGCTCGCCAGCAACGCATACTCAAGCTCCGCGACCCAACGCGACTTGTCGCCACCGGCACGCGTCGCTTCCCCGAAACGGTCGCCACTTGTCTCCACGACCACCAGCTCAAGGCCATGCTCGCCGAGATTCGCCTCCGGGATCATCCGCGTCACGAGCCGTGTCTGGGCGAGTGCCAGTGCGCTCCCGCGTGTCCCGATCCTCATCCTGACCTACGGGCCGGCCGGGGAATTCTCCCCGGCGGGGTGGGTTGTCTTGTTGGGGCCGGCCGGGGGGTATCCCCCGGCGGGATAAGTTGGGTACCGGTCACGAGCTCTTGCGGGCGCTCTGGATCGAGCGCACCTCGGCGAGCTTTTCCTCTACATCCTCAGAGGCCGCATCCTTGCGTGGCGAGTCGCTTGGCTGCCTATGCCCTTCACGGTGCGCCCCGCTATGGGGTGTGCCCCCATCGAGCCCGAACAGCTCGCGCACGAGCTGCAAGCTTGCGTGGCCGCGCTCCTCGGAGAGGCTGCGCAGGCGGATCGTGGGCTCGTGTAGCAGTCGGTTGAGCACGGCCTTTGCGATCGCGTCGACCCGCATCAGGTCACGCTCGGAGGCCGACTCCCAGCGACCCTCGTTCTCGGCGAGGATCTGCTCGACGAGCGTGTTGCCATGTTCACGCAATGCGCTCACTGTTGGCAGGGTCTCAAGCTGACCGAGCCAGCGCGCGAAACGGCGGATCTCCTCCTCCACGATCTCCTCCGCTTGGGGCACGATCTCTTCGCGCGCGCCGAGGTTGCGCTGGACGACGGCCTGGAGATCGTCGATGTCATACAGGGTCACCCCATCGATGTCCGCGCAGCGCGAGTCGATGTCGCGGGGAACGGCGATGTCGATCAACAACAGCGGCCGGCCGCCGCGCTGCTCCATCACGAGCCCCAGCTCCTCGGCGCCCACGATCGGGTGGGGTGAGGATGTGGAGGACACGACGATGTCCGCCTCGATGAGCTGGTCGGGGAGTTTGTCGAGGCCCACTACCGAGCCACCGAAGCGCTGCGCGAGACTGAGCGCACGGTCGGCGCGGCGATTGGCGACGAAGATCGTGCCCACCCCCTGGTGGGCGAGCGCCTGCGCGGTGAGCTCGCTTGTCTCGCCCGCCCCGAGGATCACCACATGGCGGTCGGCCAATCCGCCGAGTACGTCCTGGGCGAGGTCCACCGCAACCGAGGGGACGCTGACGCGAGAGGTGCCGATACCCGTCTCTGAGCGTACCCGCTTACCGGTCGTGAGTGCCGCCGCGAACAGCCGGTTGGAAAGCGGGCCCGTCACCCCGGCGCGCATCGCCGCTTCGTGGGCGCGCTTCACCTGCCCCTGGATCTCCGCCTCGCCGACAATCATCGACTCAAGGCCCGAGGTCACGCGGTAGAGCTGGCGGGCGGCGTCACAGTTGCGTGGCGAATAGATCTCGTGCGCGAGCTCGGTAGGACGGATGCCAGCGCGCTGGGCGAGCATGCCGAGCACATCTGTCTCGGCCCGCACAGGGTCCCCCACGACGAGATACACCTCTGTGCGGTTGCACGTGGAGATGACCACCGCCTCGTGCACCTCCGGTGCGCCGGCGAGCTCGGTGGCGAACTCCACAGCTTGCGACTCGGTAAAGGCAAGTCGCTCGCGCAAGGCGACGGGGGTCGTCTTGTGGGAGATACCCAGCGCTAGCAGCTCGCTCATGCGATCTCGCTTGTCTGCTCTCCCCCACCGGGTGTGCCCGTGAGGGAGTGATCTGTTTGTAGCTCCTGCTCCTGTGGAGTGGCTCCGGCGGGTTCGCGCTCGCGGGCGCGCAGGTCACGCACCGAGCGCTCGACGCGGCTCAGGCGAATCGCCATGATCGCCACGTACACGAGCACGAGCACGAAGAACACGATGTATGCCGCGGCGACGTAGCCATCGTTTGAGTTTTCAGGCAGGGTAGTGGCGAGCAGGTTCATTGGAAGCCGAGGATCCGGGAGCGCGCTTTGAGCAGCATGCGCGTGCGCTTGGCGGTGAGCTCATAGGCGCACAGGGTGGCGAACAGCAGCCCCATCGCGACGAGCGAGACGAGGAACGTGAGCGCCATCGAGGGCGGCAGGTTGGAAGTGGCGCCGAGCACGCGGGGGTGCACGTAGGAGGCGGACATCCGCACCGCGATGAAGTTGAGTGGCACGAACGCGCCCGCGGTGATGGCAAACACCGAGGCGTACCGCGCCTGGCGCTCGGGGTCCTCGATGGCGAAGCGCAACGGCTGGTAGGTGGCGTAGAGCAGGAACACGATCAGGAACGACACCAACGTGGGCTCATCCCACACCCACCAGTGACCCCACGATGCGCGCGCCCAGATCGAGCCCGTGAGTAGCACCGCCACACCGAAGATGAGGCTCATGTGGATCGCCACATACGAGCGCAAGTCCCAGCGCGCATCGCGCGTGCGTAGGTGAGCGATCGCGAACAACCCGCCGATCACAAAACCACATAGCGCGATTATCGCCAGCGGAACGTGCAGGTAGAAGATCTTCTGCAGGAAGCCCTGGTCGGCTTCGATCGGCGCGTAGAAGAACACGAGCGACAGCGACACACAGAAGGCGGCGATGGTGGAAATGGAGAGAGCGCGCAGACCGGGAAGGCGCATCGGGGTCTTAGTCCTCCAGGAGGAAGTCGAAAACTGCGTAGGCGATCAGCCCGAACACAAGATCATAGAGCCCGAGCGTCCAAAGCCAGCGTGGCGGTAGTCCCCCCGGATGGGTAAGCGCGAGCAGTGGGGCGGTTGCGCGCGCACATCCGATCACAATCGGCACCAGTAGCGGCAGCGCCAAGAGCGGCCCCAACAGGTCACGCGCGCGAGTACGTACCGCCAAGGCGGCCACCAGCGTGCCGATCGCCGCGATGCCCAGGTCGCCGAGGGCGAGTGGCGCCAGCAGGCCCGGGAGCGCCTGTCCGAGTGAGGGGCCGAGCAGCAGTAGCCCAAACGCCGGCACCGCCACCAGCTCTAGTACGAGCAGGTAGGCGAGCAGCGCGACCGCCTTTGCGATCAGTAGCGCTCCGCGGTCCACGGGTGCGAGCAGGAAGCCGTCAAAGCCGCCCTGGTCGGCGTCCGCGACGAACAGGCGGTTCAAGCCGAGCATCGCGGCGAACAGCAGCGTCACCCACAGGATCCCAGCGGCCTCCTGTCCGCTCACGGTGCTTTGGTTGAGCGCGAAGTGGAATACCACGAACGTAGTCACCGCGAACAGCGCCATGCCCGGGACCGACTCGAACGTGCGCAGCTCCACGAGCAGCTCCTTGCGCAACAGAGCGCGCACGACCGCGAGCGTGCTTGGCGCCTGTCTTGGCGTGTTCACGGGTGATTCGCCGCGGCGTGTAGTCGTGGGAGCGCTCATCGGTACAGCTCCGCTATTTCCTCGACTCGGGCGTCCTTGGCGGGCTTGAACAGCGCGGCGCGCCCTCCGCGCAAGCCGAGCACGAGGTCTGCCTGGGCCAATCCGCCCGTGGGGTCGTGGCTTGAAACGACTCGCGTGCAGCCCGATTCGGCGCCGATCAAGGGCATGACGAGGTCAATTGCCGCCGGGTCGAGATTCGCGTAGGGCTCGTCCAGCAGCAGCAGCTCAGGATCATGCAGCGTTGCGCGCGCCACCGCCACGCGTTGCACCATCCCGCGCGAGAGCGTTCTCACCGGCTCGTCGGCGCGCCCGCTCATCGACACCGCGGCAAGCTGCTCCTCCACCCGCTCATCGTCCACCCCATGCAGGCGGGCGTGGTAGCGCAGGTTCTCGCGCGGCGTCAGCTCGCGGTAGAGCAGCGGCTCGTGGCCGAGGAAGCCGATCCGCCCCCGCACCTCCCACGCCTCATCCGGCAGTCGCTTACCAAGCACCGACACTCCGCCCGAGTGCGGTCGTAGCAGCGTCGCCAGCACACGCAAGAGCGTTGTCTTGCCCGCGCCGTTGGGGCCGAATACGACCACGGTCTGGCCGGGAGGCAGCGACAGCGAGACTTCGCTCAACGCCTCTCGTTCGCCGTAGCGGCGGACGAGCCGGTCTAGCTCGATCACACCGGCGAGGTTTGCGGCTCGCGCTCCGCCTGGGCCCGCGCGATCAACGCCCGTACGTCCTCGGCGCGGTTCTGGCGCAGCAGCTCGACCGGGTCAGGAGCGCCATTGACGATGCCCTCGAAGAACGCCTTGCGGTCCTGGTAGGTGGGGAGGGTGCCCTTGGCCCAGCCGCGGGCCTCATTGAGTAGCACGGCGAGTTGGGCGTAGGGCTCGCCGAACTGCTCCGAGATCTCGCGCTTGATGCGCTTAGCGAGCGCAGGCGAGGCGCCGGCCGTTGAGATGGCGATTGCGAGCGGGCCGGTGCGGACGATGGCGGGGAGGATGAAGTTGCACAAAGGCGGCACGTCCACGACATTCACGAGCATCGCGCGGCGCTCGGCGTCGTCGTACACGGCGATGTTTACGTCGGTGTCGTTGGTGGCGGCTATGACCATGAATACGCCCTCCAGGTCCGCTGGACCGGCGTAGGAGCGTCGCTCCCAGCGGATGGAGCCCTCGGCCGCGTAGTTCTCCAGGGCGGGCTCGGCCTCCGGTGCGATCAGCGTGACCTCCCCGTCGCACGCCAGCAGCCCCTCTACCTTCTCCAAACCGATCTCCCCGCCGCCTACCACGACACAGCGGCGGCCCTTGAGCTTCAGGCAGGCGATGTAAAACGGCGTCGCAAGCATGTCCGCGACGCAGCTCTGGTCGCAGATCCCCTTGCGCAACTGGCACACACACTCCTTGCCTGCATAAGCCTGGGCGGGCATTGCCTCAAGATTAGCTTGCGTGGGTATCACCTACAGGACAGGCCCCTTTGTCGCCTTGGTGCCGTCCAGACCGCCCCTCGCCCCAGCCAAACCACGCGCGCCCCGCCGGGGCGCGGCGTCCACGCGCGTTTGAATCCTTCAAGTTCCGTGAAAGGTTGCCGACAAGGGTTGTCGAATCATGCACTTAGTAACACTCATTACGAACACTCGCAGGTCGCGAGGAGGGGGAAGACACGTGTACAGGACGGTTCATGCGCTGACAGGAATGTCGCTTGCGCTTGCCCTTGCCATCGGCGTGGGCGCCTGCGGGAGCTCGTCGACTAGCAGCGGGACGGGTCCCGTGACGGTGCTGATGGGCACCGCCCCTGAATCGCTCGATCCCGGGTTGGGCGCCACCACCCAGTCCTATGAGGCGACCTGGATCGCGTATACCGGCCTGCTCACCTATGCGCACGCGTCAGGGGAAGCCGGCACAAAGTTGATCCCCGGCGTCGCTGAAGCCCTTCCGACCGTCTCCAAGGACGGCAAGACCTACACCTTCACGCTGCGCAAAGGGCTCGTCTACTCAAACGGCGCGCCCGTAAAGGCCTCCGACTTCGCCTACACCGTGCAGCGCGCGATCAAGCTCGGCTGGGGCAACAAGGAAATGCTCACCGAAAACATCGTCGGTGGGGAAGCCTTCGATAAAGGCAAGGCGTCGAAGATCTCCGGCATCGAAACCAATGATTCAACCGGCAAGATTACGATCAAGCTAGTGGCGCCTTACGGCCCGTTCGCAAACGTGCTCGCCTTCCCGGCGGTTGGGTTGGTGCCGACAGGGACGCCGATGAAGAGCCTCACGAACAACCCCCCGCCCGGCGTGGGGCCCTATGAGATCACGAGCGTGGTGGCGAACAAGTCGTTTGCGCTCGTGCGCAACCCCCACTTCACAAGCTCCACGATCCCCGGCGTCGCGCCCGGCCATGTGGATGTGAACGTGAAGATCGTGTCCAACAACCAGAGCGAGGCCGAGCAGGTGCTCGGCAACACCGCCGACGTGTTCGACTACAACGACACGATCCCCCCGACCCTGATCTCGCAGGTCGAAAACCAGGCCAAGGGCCGCTACGCCAAGGAACCGACGGTGTCGGGGGAGTACTTCTTCCTGAACACCAAAGAAGCGCCGTTCAACAACCCGCTCGCCCGCGAGGCGGTGAGCTACGCGATCGACCGTCGCGCGCTCGAGCGCCTGGACAGCGGCATGCTTGACCCCGGCTGCTTCTTCCTGCCGGTGGGGATGCCAGGTCACCCCTCCGCGAAATGCCCCTATGGCGAACCTGAAGCGGCGCCCGACTTGGCGAAGGCAAAGGAACTCGTCCAGCAGGCGGGCCTCAAGGGCGCGCCCGTGACCGTGTGGGGCGAGACGCGCTCGCCGCACAAGGAGTTCGTTGACTACTACGCAAGCGTGCTCAACGCGATCGGCTTCAAAGCGACCGAGAAAATCGTGGCCGACGCGCAGTACTACGAGACGATCGGCAACCTTTCAAACAAAGCGCAAACGGGGTGGGTGTCATTCAGTCAGGACTTCCCCAACCCGATCGACTTCTACCAGTTGCTCGACGCGCATTCGATCCTCCCCACCGAAAACCACAACCCCTCGCAGGTCAACGACCCGCACATCCAAAGCGAACTGGAATCGCTCGCGCCGACGCCCTCCTCGCAGCTCGACACCGTGCTGAGCCGTTGGCAGGCGCTCGACGAATACACAGCGCAGAAGGCGTACATGCTGACGTTCGGCTACGACGAGGCGCCCAAGTTCTTCTCCGACAGGGTTGACTTCGGCGCGGCGGTCTTCCACCCCGTGTACGGGAACGACTGGAGCACGCTCAAGCTGAAGTGATGACACCCCCGCTTGCGCGGGGGTGTATCGCGATGGGTTTGCTCAAGTGACGACCGGGTCGCGGGCGATGATCACACCATGAGGATCGTCGCCCGCAACAAGGTCGCGGTCGTGTTCGGGGCGCTGCTCGTGGCGATCATCGCGCTGTGCCTGCTTGCGCCCGTTTATGCGAAAGACATCGCGCATACGGGGCCGAACGAGAATCACATAACCGACACGGTGAGCGTGGGGGGAAAGCAGGTGGACGTGGTGTCCCCGACGGGTGTGCCGATTGGGCCGACCTGGAAAGGGAGGTTCCTGCTCGGTGCGGACTCCAACGGGCGCGACGTGGCGGTGAGGTTGCTCTACGGCGGGCGCAACTCGCTTGAGGTGGGGGCTATCGCGACACTCATCACGATGCTGCTGGCGATCGTGTTGGGCACGCTCGCGGGCTACGCGCGGGGGCTCACCGATGGGGTGCTCTCACGATTGTTCGACCTCGTGTGGGCCTACCCCGCGGTGCTGCTCGGTGTGGCGCTCGGTGTGGCGCTCGCGGTTGGCGGTCTCAACCTTGGGTTGTTCACGCTGCACAGCGGGTCGCTGCTGTTGCCGGCGTTCGTGATTGGGGTGGTGGTGTTCCCCTACGTGGCAAAGCCCCTGCGCGCGCACACACTGTCGCTAAGAGAGCGAGAGTTCGTGGACGCGGCGCGCATGCTCGGCTACCCGCCTCCCTTCGCGGGGGTGCGGATCATGGTGGGCGAGATCCTGCCAAATCTTTCGTCCACGATTGTGGTGTTCGCGCCGCTCATCATCGCCAACGCGATCCTGTTGGAGGCCGCGCTCTCCTACCTGGGGGCGGGAGTGCAGGCGCCCAACCCCTCGTGGGGAACGATGATCGCCGACGGCACAAGGCTGATGCCCGGAGCGATCCACCTGGTGCTCGTGCCGGGACTGATGTTGGTGCTTACGGTGCTGTCGGTGAACGTGATCGCCGACACGCTCCGCGACGCGCTCGACCCGAAGGCCACGCTGCGAGGGAGGCTCTAGAAGATGGCGGCTTTCCTAGCCAAGCGTGTCGCGTCGCTGATCGCGGTGTTGTTCGCGATCACGGTGCTCACCTTCCTGATCTTCCAGGCGATCCCCAACGGCGATCCGGCGCTGCGGATGGCGGGGCGGCTGGCGACCCCGCAGCAGGTGCACGACATCCGGGTGCAGTGGGGGTTCGACAAGCCGATCTACGTGCAGTACGCGAAGACGATGGAAAAGGTGCTTGACGGGAGCGTGATCTCCTACTCCCAGCAGGTGAACGTGGAGCAGGAAATCGTCAAAGACCTGCCGCCCACGATCTCGCTGGCGATCGGCGCGGGGATTATCTGGCTGTTGGTGGGGGTGCTGTTCGGGCTGCTCTCCGCCGTGCACGCGGGCGGTCTGATTGACCGCGTGTTGACCGCGGCGGCGCTGACGGGGATCTCGATGCCGGTGTTCTTCCTCGGCGCGATCATGCTGTATTGGTTGGGCTACCAATGGAAAGTGTTGCCGCTTGAAGGGTATGTCCCACTGACGCAGGACCCGTGGGGTTGGTTCACGCACATGTTGATGCCGTGGATCGCGCTGTCGGTGGTGTCGATCGGGGTGTACTCGCGCATCCTGCGGGCGAATGTGTTGGATGTGATGGGGGAGGACTACGTGCGCACCGCCCGCGCGAAGGGGTTGTCGGAGCGACGCGTACTCATTCACCACGTGTTGCGCAACTCGCTCACCGGGATCGTGGTGCTGTGGGGCCTTGACTTCGCCTGGGTGATCGGTGGGGGGGCGATCCTTGTGGAGTCGGTCTTCAACCTCGGGGGGGTCGGTCAATACGCGGCTCAGTCAATCGGCCGCCTCGACATCCCGCCCGTGATGGTGGTCACCATGCTGGTGGCGGCCGCGGTGGTGGTGTTGAGCACTGTCGTTGACATCGTGCAGGCGGCGCTCGACCCGCGCGTGAGGCTGTCGTGAGCGACACCGGGGGACCGCCGCCCGGTTGCTCGGCAGGCGCACCGCCCGACACGTCCGTCGAATCGTCCGTCCATGCCCCGCTGCTCGACGTACGCGACTTGAGCGTGTCGTTCGCGACGGCGGGCGGCGCCGTGCAGGCGGTAGACGGCGTGTCGTTCGTTCTGGAGCGCGGCGAGGTGCTGGCGCTCGTGGGGGAGTCGGGATCGGGGAAGTCGGTGTGCGCGATGACTTTGATGGGGCTCACGCGGGCGCCCAACGCGACGATTGCAGGCGTTGCGTTGCTCGACGGGGAGGAGCTGATCGGAGCCTCAGAGGCGAAGTTGCGGCGTATCCGAGGGGCGCAGCTGGCGATGGTGTTCCAGGACCCGCAATCCTCGCTGAACCCGGTGCACCGTGTGGGGGAGCAGATCGCAGAGCAGATCCGCGCCCATGAACCTCTCGTGTCGAAGGCGCAGGCGTTGGAGCGAGCCGCCGAGCTGATGGAGCGCGTGGAAATCCCACGGGCGAGGGAGCGGGCGCGCGCCTACCCACACGAGCTCTCGGGTGGGATGCGCCAGCGGGTGATGATCGCGATGGCGCTGTCGTTGGGAGCGAAGGCGTTGCTTGCCGACGAGCCCACTACTGCGCTCGATGTGACGGTGCAGGCTCAGATCCTCTCTCAGCTCAAGCGGTTGAGAGACGAGGAGGACATTGGCATCGTGCTCGTGACACACGATTTCGGGGTGGTTGCCGAGATTGCGGATCGAATTGCTGTGATGCAGGCGGGAAAGATCGTCGAGCTTGGTGGCGCGAGCGAGGTCTTGACCGAACCCAAGCACCCGTACACGCGAGGTCTCCTGGAGGCTCTCCAACCCACGTCGCCGAGACGCCCGGCGCCGGCTCACCCGGCCCCGCTACTCCAAGTCGAGAACCTCTTCGTGCGCTACGCAATTCACGGCCGTCGGGCGGCTCCGATCGAGGCGGTGGCGGGCGTGTCGCTGACCGTGGCGGCGGGGGAGACGGTGGCGATCGTGGGGGAGTCGGGGTGTGGGAAGACGACGCTGTTGCGGTCGATCGCGCGGCTTGTGGAGCCCTCGGGCGGGAAGATCGTGCTGGAAGGACAGGATCTCGCGCACGCCTCGAAGCGTGAGCTTGCGAGTCTGCGCAGGGAGATCGGGGTCGTCTTCCAGGACTCTCACGCCTCTCTGAACCCGCGGAGGGGGGTGGGCGACACGCTTGAGCAAGCGCTGCGCGCACGGACCGAGGCTGTCGATGCCGCCACGCGGGCTACCGTACTTCTGGAGCGAGTGGGACTGACGGCAGAGCAGGGCAAGCGCTTCCCACATGAGCTCTCCGGAGGTCAGCGTCAACGGGTGAACATCGCGCGGGCGCTCGCGGGAGGACCCAAGTTGGTGCTGCTGGACGAGCCGGTGTCCTCGCTTGACGCGTCGCTTCGGCGGGGGGTCATCGAGCTGTTGAGGGAACTACAGGACGAACTGGGGTGCGGGTATGTGCTCGTGTCGCACGACCTCGCCACGGTGGAGGCGGTGGCGGACCGCGTGGCGGTCATGCACGGGGGCAAGATCGTCGAGCTTGGAGACGCGAAGGACGTGTTCGAGCGGCCTCAGCATTCCTACACGCAGACTCTGCTGGCGGCCAGCCCGAAGGTCCCGTCACTGCCCGGTGGCGTACGATCGTCGGGATGGGCGCAGCCGACGCAACAGAGCTCCTTCAGCGCCTGATTCGCTTTGACACCGTCAACCCGCCCGGCAACGAGCGGGCGGCGATCGAGTATCTGCAAGCAGTCCTCACAGACGCAGGCTTCGAGTGTGAGCTGCTCGCTGCCGAGCCCGAGCGCCCGAATCTGGTGGCGCGTTTGCGCCCCCACGGCGTCGGCCAGGATGCTGGCGTTGGTGGACCATCCCGCCCGACGCTCTGCTTCCTCGGCCACGTAGACACCGTGCTGGCGGACGCCAGCGAGTGGGCGCGTGACCCCTGGTCGGGGGACATCTCAGGCGGCCACATCTGGGGGAGAGGGTCGCTCGACATGAAGTCACAGGTCGCGGCTGAGGTTGCTGCCGCCGTCGGGCTCGCGCGTGAAGGCTGGCGTCCGGCGCGCGGCGAACTGTTGATCGTGGCGGTGGTGGACGAGGAGACGGGTGGGGAGCGGGGAGCGAAGTGGTTGTGTGAGAACCACCCCGAGAAGGTGCGCTGCGACATGCTCCTCAACGAGGGTGGGGGGCCATGCTTCGAGCTGGACGGTGGTCGCTACTACGGGGTGTGTTGCGCGGAGAAGGGGGTGTTCCGCTTCACGGTCACCACCGACGGGGCGGCCGGCCACGCCTCGATGCCGAAGCTCGGTGAAAACGCGCTCTTGAAGATGGCACCAGTGTTGGAGCGCCTCGCGACGCGCCAGCCCTCGCTTGAGCCAACGGCTGAGCCGCTCGCCTTCCTGCGTGGCATCGGCGAGGACGAGCACGATCCCGCGGCTGCGCTGCGCCGCCTCGGCGAGCGAGACCATCGACTGCTCACGATGTTCGAGCCGATGTTCGGTGTCACCTTCGCCCCCACCAAGGCCTCAGCGTCGGAGAAGATAAATGTGATCCCTTCCAAAGCCGAGCTGCGCATCGACTGTCGTGTGCCGCCAGGGTTGGGTGAGGCCGAGACGCGCGTGGCGATCGAGCAGGTACTGGGCGGGATCGAGGGCCTCCCGCTGGAGTTCGCCGACGGTGCGGGCGGTGGCGCGCCAAGCGAGCCGGCGACCAACGCGGCGGTGGGTGGCGGCTCACACACGCGCGGGACACTGCGGATCGAGTTCACCGAGCGCGTGACAGGCAACCGTTCACAGATCGACTCCCCGTTGATGGATGTGCTCAGGGAGTGGATCTCAGAGCACGACCCGGGTGCCAAGACCGTGCCCACGATCCTGCCGGGTTTCACAGACTCGCGCCATTTCCGCGCGGCCTTCCCCGGGTGCGTCGCCTACGGTTTCTTCCCGCAACGCCACCAGACCCTGCTTGAGACCCAAGCGTTGATCCACGCCCCCGACGAGCGCATCGATGTGCGCGACCTTGCGTGGGCGACCGAGTGCTACCGCGACCTGGCAGTGCGCTTGCTCGGCTAGCTGCGGCTCGTCGGCCTGGACGGGCGTCCCTCCCATGCGCGTGCGTCCACATATCGGGACCCGATTTGAGCCATAATGAGTGCCCGCAGCCGAGCCATGGAAGGTGAGGAGTAAGCAAGTGACGGTACCCATAGCCACATCGTTCGTGCAGGACATCCAGGAATGGGCCTACCAGTGGTCCAGCGTTGTGATGATCCTGTTCTTCGCCGCGCTCCTCTATCTGATGTGGCGCACGCTGAAAGTGATGCCGCGGGTCAAGCCGCAGCAGATCAAGCCCGACTCAAGCCAGTCGGTGGCGTGGAAGGACATCGCCGGGGTTGACGAGGCGAAGGCGGAGTTGCAGGAGATCGTGGAGTTCCTGCGCGATCCCAGGCAGTTCGAGAAGCTTGGCGCGAAGGTGCCGAAGGGGATCCTCCTGCACGGCCCTCCCGGCACAGGCAAGACGCTGCTCGCCAAGGCTGTGGCGCACGAGTCGGGGGCGCAGTTCTTCGCGCAATCGGCGGCCGCCTTCGTGGAGATGTTCGCGGGGCTCGGTGCGGCGCGCATCCGCCGTCTGTTCGCGATTGCCCGCAAGCACGAGCCGGCGATCATCTTTATCGACGAGCTCGACGCCGTCGGTGGGCGGCGGGGGGCTGACTTCTCAGGCGAGAAGGACCAGACGCTCAACCAACTGCTCGTGGAGATGGATGGCTTCGCCACAAGCGGGCGGCTCGTCGTCATAGCCGCGTCGAACCTCTTGGACAAGCTCGACCCAGCGCTGCTACGCCCCGGACGCTTCGACCGCCAGATCTTCGTCACCCCGCCCGACGTGAAGGGACGCACGGGAGTACTGGGCGTGCACACTCGCAACAAGCCTCTGGAAGACGTAGACCTTGGTCTAGTGGCGGCGCAGACGAGCGGTCTCACCGGCGCCGACCTCGCGAACATCTGCAACGAGGCCGCCATTTTCGCCGCGCGGCGGGGCGCCAAGCGCATCACCGGCATTGACTTCGATCAGGCGCTTGAGCGAGTGATCGCGGGGGTTCAATCCCACCGTGTGCTCAACGACCATGAGAAGCGGGTGGTGGCCTTCCACGAGGCCGGCCACGCGCTTTGCGGCGAGCTGCTGCCGTCGGTTGACCGCGTGCACCGCATCTCGATCGTGCCGCGCGGGAGGGCGCTCGGTTACACGCTCAACCTCCCCGCCGAGGACCGCTACTTGAAGACCAGGGAGGAGCTGCTCGACTACATGACTGTGTTGTTGGGCGGTCGCGTGGCGGAGCAGATCGTGTTCGGCGCAATCACCACCGGCGCCTCAGACGACCTCAAGCGTGTCGCCGACATCGCCCACTCGATGGTGCACGACTACGCGATGGGCAGCGCCGGCGTAGGGCGCTCGCCCGACGGGGACGTACGTCTGTCGGAGACCACGTTGCGCTTGCGCGACGAGGAGCGCCGCGAGCTCACCGAGGAGGCCCGTCGCGCGGCACGCCGCATGATCGTCACCCACCGCGAGTACCTCGATGCGCTCGCAAACGAACTGCTCGAACACGAGGTGCTTGACCGCGACGCGATCGAGCGCATCATGCACGGTGTCCCACGGCTGGAACGCCGCCCGGGCGTTGGCCTGCGTGTCGTGGCAGCCACGGCGATCGACGCCACGCCTCGGGCAGATTGAGCACGCCGGTCCCTTACTTCGGGATCGGCTAAACCCGTCTCCACAGTCTCTTCGCGTGGCGTGAGCCGCGCGAATACACTGCTGTCCCGTGACGTTCGATCGCATAGACCACATCGGCGTGGCCGTCGAGGACATCGAGGCCTCACTGGCGCTCTACCGCGACGCCTTCCGCATGGAGGTCGCCCACCGCGAGATCGTGGAGGAGCAAGGCGTGGAGGCGGTGCTGCTCGATGTCGGCGAGAACCACGTCGAGCTGTTGGCGCCGCTGGGCCCGGATACGCCCGTGGGTAAGTTCCTCGCCAAGAAGGGCCCCGGCCTTCACCACGTCGCCTACCAGGTGTCGGACATCGACGCCACGCTCGATGCGTTGAAGGCCGCTGGGTTGCCGCTAATCGACGAGCAGCCACGCGTGGGTATCCGCGGGTCGCGTGTCGCGTTCCTTCACCCCAAGGGCACCGATGGGGTGCTCACCGAGATCGTCGAGCCGGCGGGAGGTCATTGATGCCCTTGCATCACAGACGTATCAGCGTTGGATTCCAGGGCGGACAGGTGCTCACTTTGCGTGTCACCGAAGAGCAGCTTGAGACGCTCTACCGATCGCTCGGCGACGGTGGTTGGCACGAGCTTGAAACCGAGGATGGACCCGTACGGGTGTACCTCAGCCAGGTCGTATATGTCCGCGTGGAGGACAGCGACCAACGCGTTGGCTTTGGCGCCTAGACATGTCCCTCGATGAGCGTGTGCTGCGGGTGGCGCGCACCCGCGGGCACACCCCCATGGCCGAGTATGCGGTAGCTCGCTTCTCAAAGCTCGGCGAGCATGCGGGTGTGTGGCTTGCCTTGGGCGCGGTCGAGTGGGCCGGGTCGAGCGGAGAGCGGCGCGCGCGTTGGCGCCGTGCGACAGGGACGGTGGCGTTCACCTACGCCGCCAATACCGCATTGAAGTTGGCGATTCGCCGCGTGCGCCCTCAGCTGGCTGACCTGCCACCGCTCACGAGGACACCCACGCAATACAGCTTCCCAAGCGCCCACTCCTCGACCTCGTTCGCGGCGGCGCTTGCATACAGCCGTGTGGGCCTTCCGGCCGCGCCGCTCTACGCGCTCGCGAAGTGCTTGGCGCTGTCACGGTTGTATCTCGGTGTGCACTACCCCTCCGATGTCCTCGTTGGTGCGCTGCTCGGCACCGGGACAGCGGCGCTCTTCGGTCCGCGCGCGGCCGCTCCCACCGGAGCGGTCATGGCCTCATTGGGGGGCGCCTTATGAGCACACGCATAGGCATCGTGGGGCTGCCCAATGCAGGCAAGTCTTCGCTCTTCAACGCGCTCACGAAGGCGGGTGTGGAGGCCGCCAACTACCCCTTCACGACGATCGAGCCCAACGTGGCGGTTGTGCCAGTACTGGATGAGCGGCTCGTCGAGGTGTCGGAGACGGTGGGCGCGTCGAACATCGTGTGGGACACGATCGACTTCCACGATATCGCCGGCCTCGTCGCGGGCGCCCACAAAGGTGAGGGGTTGGGCAACCGCTTCCTCGCCAACATCCGCGAGACCGATGCGATCGTGCACGTCGTGCGCGCCCACACCGACGAGGGCGTGGTTCACCCCGAGGGCCGCGTAGACCCGCTTGCCGACATTGAGACGATCGAGACAGAGCTCGTGCTTGCCGACCTTGAGCAGGCGGAGCGGAGAGTGGACCGCGTCGCCAAGCAGGCCAAGAGCGGCGACCGTGTGGCGATCGCCGAGGAGGTGTGGCTGCGCGAGGTGATCGGAGAGCTTCAAGCGGGACGGCCCGCACGCGGAGTAACCCCTCCCGAGGACGCACCCAATGCGCTGCGCGACCTCGGCTCGCTCACCGCAAAGCCGGTGCTGTTCGTGGCGAACGTGGACGAGGGCTCCGAGGAGATCCCAGCGGAGATCGCCTCCCACGCCGCCGCCCAAGGGGCGGGTGCGGTGGCGGTGTCTTCGCGCATAGAGTCGGAGCTCTCAGAGCTTGAGGACGAGGAAGCCGCGCTGATGCGCGCAGAGCTTGGGGTCTCGGAATCCTCGCTGCAGCGGATCGTGCGCGGGGCCTTCTCGCTCCTTCACCTGATCGCCTTCTTCACCGCCGGCGAGGCCAAGCCCGCGCAGTCGTGGCACCTACGCGACGGCCTCACCGCCTGGCACGCCGCCGGCCAGATCCACACCGACATCCAAAAGGGCTTTGTCCGCGCGGAGGTCGTCGGCTGGCGCGAGCTTGTCGACGCGGGCGGCTACTCCGGCGCTCGCGACCGCGGCACCCTGCGCCTGGAGGGCCGCGACTACGCGATGCAGGACGGCGACATCCTCACGGTGAAGTTCACGCCGTAGAAAACGACGACCTCGGCCACATGGCCGTCCCACGACAAGAAGATCGGCCGCACGGCCCCTCCTGCTCCGCGACGGCACTGTGGGCGGAGTCTATATAACATTTTCTGTAATTCACTTTAGTAGCTACCAAAAGTAGCCACTAAGGTAGACCACTACTTTAGTAGTAATAAAAAGTAGCTACTAACGTAGTATGTAGAAAAAGTGCATATGTATCCGCGGGCCTTTAGGTTAGCCAGCCACGAGCCGCTCGGCGAGACGATTCATGCCCAGCTCGCGTGCGGCCTTCGCGCCAGCTGCGTAGTCGGTGGGTGTGTCGGGCGGGCGCTTCATGTCGATCTCCACGAGCGTCGCGACCCGCTTGAACGTGCGCAGCAGCTCTGCGTTGTCGCACAACGTCGCGACCACACGCGGGCGCAGATCGCCGAAGCCGGCATCCTCGCGCTGGCGCTCCGCCTCCGCCAAGAGCCCCTCCAGCGTGTCGTACTTGCGCAGCAACTCGGCCGCCGTCTTCTCGCCGATCCCCGGGGCCCCCGGCAGGCCGTCGGAGGGGTCGCCACGCAGAGCGATGAAGTCCGGCACGCATTCAGGCGCAACGCCATACCTCTTCTCCACCTCGCTCTCATCGATCACCGAGTACGAGGCCCCTTTCCCTATATCCAAAACCGCCACCCGCTCGTCCACGGACTGGTAAAGGTCGCGGTCGGCGGTCAACAGCAACGCCTCCCCACCCACCCTCGACTCGGCGCGCGCATACGACCCCATCGCGTCGTCCGCCTCAAGCTCACCGGCGTCCGCCACGATCCACCCGAAGCTCGCCACCAACCCCTGTGCACGCTCCCACTGCCACCTGAGGTCGTCCGGCATCGGATCGCGGTGGGCATGGTAAGGCGGGTACAGCTCCACCCGATAGCGCGCCTCCTCCGCCCCGAAGCACGCCACTACCGCCCGCGGCGACTTTGCCTCAATGGCCGCCAGCAGCGCGTTCGCGGTGCCGAGCAGCGCGTTTACGGGCTTGCCCTCGCTGCCCTTGATGGATTTGGGCAGCCCGAAGAAGGAGCGATACAAAAGCCACGGCACGTCGGCGATCAGCAGCGGTCCGGGCATCTTGTGGTTGAGCCTAACGCTCAGGCCCGTCGGCGAGTGTGGGCCGAGGCGCTATCCGGCCGACACTCCGCCCTGCCCGCTCACCCCGCTCGGCGACGCTGTGCCGGCTTCAGGGGTCGCCGAGGACCCACCCGACCCACCGACCTGTGCCGGTTGTGCGGGAGGGGGTGGGGGAGGCGGCGCTTTCTTGCCGCTTACGTCCGGCTCGGCGCGCGTTCCGTGCGAGTCCCTCACGCTGAAGTAAGCCCACGTGTCGTACAGCCCAAACCGTGCCGCGAGTTCGTCGCCGCTCACGGGCGTGCGGCCCTTCGAGCCGAGCACGTACGCAGAGACGATCCGCGGCGAGCTGCCCCGCTTGAGCACCTCGATCCCCTTGAACGACCCGCTCACCAACCCGCGTAGATCCTTCGCCGCCGCGGAGAAGCTCAGCGACATGCTCCATTTGCGCAGCGGTCCCGCGTCGTAGGGGTCCGCCACTCCCACCAACCACGGCTGTGGGGTGGAGCCCGGGAATCCGTACTGCACGCTCTCGGTGTGCCCCCCCGAATCGGCGTAGAAGTAGGTGATCGCGGGCTTCCCCGCGTAGGTCACGATCTGCCCGGCGGTCGCTGCTACCGCTGCGTTTGTGCGCGGGGTTTCTGCCGCTTTGCCCAAATACATCTGTGAGCGGGTGTCGGGGTATACGTCGAACTTCGATCCCCCCGCGTGGGCGGTGATCGCATACGTGCGGCTTGCCACCGCCTGCGCCTCAAGCGTCGCCATCGGCCAGCTGGAGGATACCTCCGCCGAGACCACCCCCCGCACATATGTCTCAAGCGGGATGCGCTTCACTTTGCTCCCCAGCAACACCCTCACCACGGTGTGTTCCGGCGCCTGTCCGATCGCCGTGCCGCGGTAGTAGTGGCCGAGAATCGCCCCATACGCCCACCCGTGTTCTGCGTAACCGAGCGCCCCGTCCTGGCTCATCCCTACGCCGTGCCCATCGCCCGCACCTGCGACCAAGAGCGTCGAGGCGCTCGCCGACGCCGCCCCACCGAGGGCGAAAGAGGCGAGCGCGATGAGGGCAGCGCGTCGGATGGCACACTCCATGTAAGCCGAATCGGATAAACCCACACCGAGCATGAATCCCGCAAGCCGAGAGGAGCCCACATGAGCGGCCTACCCAATCGCGACCTACCCCCAATCGCGGGAGGCTCGCAAATGACCGGCGAGCTGGGGGGCGCTCTCGGGGCAAATGCCGCCGAGCAGGCGGTTCTCGACCGACTTCCCAGAGGGCTCTACATCGGTGGGGAGTGGCGCCCCGCCACCGGAGGCTCCACGCTCTCCGTCGAAGATCCCTCTACGGGCCAACCGCTAATCGAGGTCGCCGACGCAACCCCCGAGGACGCGCTTGCGGCGCTCGCAGCCGCCTCAGACGCGCAAGCGGCCTGGGCCGCCACCGCCCCGCGCAAGCGGGGGGAGATCCTGCGCCGCGCCCACGAGCTGCTGTTGGAGCGCGTGGACGACCTCGCGCTCGTCATGACCCTGGAGATGGGCAAGGCGCTCTCTGAATCGCGCGCGGAGATCTCCTACGCCGCCGAGTTCCTGCGCTGGTTCTCCGAGGAGGCCGTCCGTATACACGGCCGCTACATGACCAACACCACCGGGGTGGGACGCATCCTCACGATGCGCCAACCCGTTGGCCCCTGTGTGTTCGTCACCCCCTGGAACTTCCCCACCGCGATGGGCACCCGCAAGATCGCCCCCGCTATCGCCGCCGGCTGCACGATGGTGGTGAAGCCCGCCCAACAAACCCCCCTCTCGATGCTCGCGCTGGCGGGCGTGCTTGAGGAGGCCGGCCTTCCCGGGGGCGTACTCAACGTCATAACCGCCCACCGCTCAGGTGCAGTAATCGAGCCGCTCTTGAAGGATCCCCGCACACGCAAGCTCTCCTTCACCGGCTCCACCGAGGTGGGACGTGCGCTCATCGCCCAATCCTCCGAGCAAATCCTGCGCGTGTCGATGGAGCTCGGCGGAAACGCCCCCTTCCTCGTGTTCGAGGACGCCGACCTCGATGCCGCCGTCGAGGGCGCGCTCACCGCCAAGCTTCGCAACGTCGGTGAGGCCTGTACCGCCGCCAACCGCTTCCACGTGCACGAGTCGATTGCCGCGGAGTTCGCACAGAGGATGGCCGACCGCATGGCAAAGCTGAAGGTAGGTCGCGGCACCGAACCCGACGTCGATATCGGCCCGCTCATCGACGACCGCCAGCGCGCCATCGTCGCCGAGTTGGTCAAGGATGCGGTCGACCGTGGCGCGAAGCTGCTCATCGGCGGCGCCCCCCTGTCGGGCCCCAACCACCCCGGCCACTTCTACGCCCCCACCGTGCTGGCCGGTGTGCCCTCTGACGCGCGCGCGCTGCGTGAGGAGATCTTCGGACCCGTAGCCCCTGTCGCGAGTTTTTCCAGCGAGGAGGAGGCGGTAAGCGCGGCTAACTCCACCGAGTTCGGGCTTGTCGCATACCTCTATACACGCGACCTCGCGCGCGCATTTCGGGTTTCCGAGGCCATCGAAGCGGGAATGGTGGGGGTCAATCAGGGCATTGTCTCCAATCCTGCCGCTCCCTTCGGGGGAGTAAAGCAGTCCGGTTTCGGCCGGGAGGGGGGTTTCGAGGGCATCGACGAGTACCTCGAGACGAAGTACGTCGCCCTGGGCATATGAGGACTCTCATGTCTCTCACGAGGCCTTCCTAACCAACCCTCTACGCTGACGAGAGCCAACCCAAGATATGCCCCGGTTCGCGTAGCTGGACGCATACGGCTCAAGACATGGACGAAAACAGCCGAATAGACGATGAGCGGAAGAACGGAGCAGGTTTCGTGCGCGGAGTCACAAAGGTTGGCTTTCAACGAACGACCCCTCAAGGGGCGGCGTTGACGCCCGGGCTCGTCACGGGCGACCCTCCCCCGCCCACGGCTCCCGACGGCGCGGAGTCGCGCAAGCTGCGCGGCCTTGGTCGGCGTGGCGACCCCACGGGCGATTCCGCGCGCGCGGACGCTCCCGGGCCGCCCGATGGCGGCGCCAAGGGCAGGCGACCGTTGCGCCGCAAGGCTCCCTTGGTGCTCCTACCAGCGCTCGTGGCGGTCGCCGCGATCGTGGCCGACACGGCGGTCTTGACGATCGCCGGCGTGGTGATATTCGTCGCCGTCGCCATCGTGTTCGGCTGGCTGCTCGGCGAGGACCGCCGCAAGGCGCTCCAATACGAGGTGGATGAACGCAACGACGACCTCCGTCGTGCGCTCTCCGAGCTTGAGATCGCACAGGCCGAGACGGTCCGTCGCCTCTCGATGGCGGTCGAGTTCCGCGACGAGGACACCGGCGCCCACATCGAGCGCATCGGCCGCTTCTCAAAGCTCCTCTCCGAGGCGATCGGCATGAGCCCCGACTTCTGCGCCCGCATCAGCCACGCCGCGCCGCTCCACGACGTCGGCAAGGTCGCGATCCCCGACGCCATCCTGCTCAAGCCCGGCGCGCTCACCCCGGAGGAGCGCACGATCGTGGAGACCCACACCGAGGAGGGCCACCGCCTGCTGCGGGGCTCATCCTCCTCGATCCTTGACATGGGCGCCACGATCGCCCTCTCACACCACGAGCGCTGGGACGGCGGCGGCTACCCACGCGGGGTTGCCGCCGAGAAGATCCCAATCGAGGGGCGCATCGTGGCGATCGCC
This sequence comes from uncultured Solirubrobacterales bacterium, assembly GCA_963695305.1. Taxonomy (GTDB): domain Bacteria; phylum Actinomycetota; class Thermoleophilia; order Solirubrobacterales; family Solirubrobacteraceae; genus Palsa-744. The sequence goes on from OY968774.1 coordinate 665,435, forward strand.
GACGTCTTTGACGCGCTCACCTCCCACCGTGTCTACCGCGACGCCTTCTCCGTCGAGGAGGCCGTGCAGATGATGCTTGACGAGTCCGGCCGCCACTTCGACCCGGTACTGCTCCACGCCTTCATGGAGGTGCTCGACAGCTCCGGTGCCGACGCCCGCACGCGCGAGCGTTCGAACCCCAGCTCGCTGCTCGCCGGCGCTCTTGAGGTGTACACCGACGCCATGCGTCTCGGCGACGCCGAGCTTGCCGAGGGAGCGATCGCCTCGGCGATCGAGGACGGCATCGACCCCACCACACTCCAAGACCAGGTGGTAGGACCCGCGATGCTCCGCGTCGAGGAGCTTCGCGAGGCGGGCGAGATCGACGCCGACACGGAGTTGCTCGCGCTCTCCATCAACCGCCGGGTGATGGCCACCATGAGCCGCTACCTGCTTGCTCGTGGGTAACAGGTCAGGCTGTGTGTTGTGTAGTTCCCAAAATGCCTGACTCAACCGTGCGCGTATAGGCTTCCGCGCCAATGCCCACACACTCGATCGTCACCGGCGGCGCCGGCTTCATCGGCTCGCACCTCGTAGACGCGCTGCTCGCCGCCGGCCACGAGGTCACCGTCATCGACGACCTCTCTTCCGGCAGCGCCGCAAAGGTGCCCACTGGGGCGCGCCTGTGTGAGCTTGACATCGTCGACCGTCCCGCGCTCGACCGCGTCTTTGAGGAAGTGAAGCCCACCTCTGTCTTCCACCTGGCGGCACAGGCATCGGTCACGGCGTCGGTCGCCGACCCGGCGCGCGACTGCGCGGTGAATGTGCAGGGCACGCTCAACGTGGTGGACGCCGCCACCAAGCTCAATGCGTCGGTCTCCTTCACCTCCACTGGGGGTGCGCTCTACGGCGACGACGTGCCGATGCCCACCGATGAGACCACCATTCCCGCTCCGCTCGCCCCCTACGGCGCCTCCAAGCTGGCGGGGGAGGCGTACGTGAAAACGTGGTCGCTCTCCTCGGGTGTTCCTCACGCGGTGTGTCGGCTCGGCAACGTGTACGGTCCACGCCAGTCCCCCCACGGGGAGGCCGGCGTGGTGGCGATCTTCTCAGAGCACCTCCACACGGGTCGCGTGCCAAAGATGTTCGGTCACGGGAGTCCCACGCGCGACTATGTGTACGTCGGCGATGTCGTCTCCGCCCTCATAGCGGCGAACGGGACGCGCGGCACTTTCAACATCGCCACCGGCCTGGAGACCGACGTGTTGACGCTCTGGAATGTGCTCAAGCAGGCCGCGGGCTCAGACATCGAGCCCACGCTCGCCGATCTACGCCCGGGAGAGCTCAAGCGCTCGTGCCTCGATACCGCTCTTGCCCAGCGCGGGCTTGGCTGGAAAGCTTCGGTGGATATCGCCGACGGCCTGCGTCGCACCTACGCTGCGCTGATCGAGGAATTCGAGCGCTCAGCCGCGTAGACGTTGCCGAGCCTCGCTGGGGGCGGTAGCGGTTGCGCTGGGTGCCGCGCACACGCGCGCAAGCTTGCGCCCAGGTGTTTTGTTGCGCCCAGTCTGGTCGAAGTAGGGGTATGAGGTTTGCCAGGAAGGCAGCTCTAAGGGGTACCGTAGCGCTGCCGGTGGTGGTAGCGCTCGCCATGTCGGATGCCAGTACGGCGCACGCGATCGATTTCAATGGCGGCACGTCCGCGCCGGTCGCCGCGATCTCCACGCGGGGCACAGGTGGCGCCGAATACAAGGTGGTGCCGCCAAAACCGCGCGTCGTCAAAAAGCCAGTTGTCCACAAGCCCAAGCCGAAGCCGAAGCCCAAGCCGCGCAAGCCCGCTCCTAAGAAGGTTCCGGCGCCCACGCCGACGCCAACCCCTGCCCCCACAGGGAGCGAAACGCCGGTATTCCCGGTGATTGGGCCCCACAGCTTCGGTGGTCCCGAAAACCGCTTCGGCGCCGGTCGCACCGGCCACATCCACCAAGGCCAGGACGTGCTCGCAAGCGAAGGCCAACAGGTCGTGGCGCCGCTCGCCGGCACGATTATCATCGTCGGGCTCCAAGCGTCCGCTGCCGGCTGGTACGTCGCCGAGCACACCACCACGTTCGATTTCTTCTTCGCCCACTGCCAAACCGGGTCGCTCGCCGTGAGCACCGGCCAGGCTGTCCATGCTGGCCAGGCGCTCTGCAAGGTCGGGCAGACCGGCGACGCCACGGGCCCCCACCTGCACTTCGAGATGTGGGTCGGCGGCTGGCAGGCAGCCGGCGGGCATCCGATTGACCCGCTGCCGTACCTCGAAGCCTGGGATCACTAAGGTTTCGGCCAGGCGGGATCCCGTCGCAAGGCGGTAGGATCGGTGGCCGCGGCCAGATAGCTCAGTTGGTAGAGCACACGACTGAAAATCGTGGTGTCCCCAGTTCGAATCTGGGTCTGGCCATCATTTCAGTTGTCCCCCGTGACAAGCACTCCACGGTCGTCGGAGCGAGCGAGCCGTGCGTCGGTTGTGAGTACAGGGATCGAGCCGAGCGACGTCCCGAGTTGCGTGTAGAGCGCATCGACGAGGCGTTGGTTCTCGCGGCGGGCCCAGGCGCCTGACAGCAGGTTCGCCAACGGATGCCGTCGGACGGGCGCGGCTGCGAACTCCTGCAGGGCGGACTCGACGCTGGCTTGGTCGATCTCTCCTGCGCGGTTCAAGCGCCCGAGCGCTGAGAGCACCTCCGCGTCCATATGTGCGGGCGCGTGAAGCTCGTGACCGCGCATGCGCGTCCGTACCTCGCGACCTAGGTCGGTGCCGAGGAGGGCCTCCACCATCGCGGAGGCGTCGACGACGAGCGCTTCAGCCGGTGGTACTGTCACCGAATTCGCTGCGTGCCTCGTCTAGTGCGGCAATCACGCTCCCATGCGAAACGCTCGCTCGCGGCGATCGCTCCAAGCGGTCGAGCCAGCGGTCGGTCTCGTTGTGTGCGAGCGCGCTGCTCAACGCCTCCTGAGTAACTCGGGAGATATTCAACTCGGCCGCTCGCGCTTCTTGTGCCAACTCGTCAGGCAGGTAGACGTTCACACGTGCCATGCGCATAGTATACACACTTGCTGGAGAGCAGTGTCGTCGCCGTCTACGACTTCGGCGCGATCCACTTCAGCGAGTCGTCATCCCGGTCCCCGCGTAGCTCGGCCGGTCCGTCGCCCCGAAGCGCCGCGCGGAGCGCAAGAAAGTCCGCCACTTCGGCCACATCATGGACGCGCACGATGTGCGCCCCCGCGGCCACCCCGAAATCCACCGCAGCAAGCGTCCCCGCGAGTCGCTTCTCGGGGCCTTTGCCTGTGAGCATCCCGATGAAGTACTTGCGCGACACCGCCAGCAGGATCGGCCGGTCAACGCACCTTAGCTCCGCCAACCGTCGCAGCACTTCGATCGACTCCTGAGGGGTCTTGGCATAGTCGAGGCCCGGGTCGATGACGATCTGCTCGCGATCCACGCCGGCAGTCACGGCCTGCTCGATGCGCTCGTCGAGGAACTCGATCACATCCTCCATCGGGTCCTCGTAACCGGGAAAGTTCACCGTCTTCGGGGCGGCCCTCGTATGCATCACCACAAGCCCCGCACCTGTCCGTGCGCACACGTCCGCCATCCCCCCATCCGCCAACCCGCTCACATCGTTGATCAGCGACGCCCCCGCGGCAATCGCCTGCTCGGCAACGCCACTTCGCCAGATATCGACGGACACCACGATGCCCTCTTCCCCCAAAACCGACACCAACGGCACGAGCCGCTCGATCTCCTCCTGCTCAGAGATGACGGGCGTGTCGGTTCTACCCGACTGAACCCCGATGTCGACGATGTGCGCCCCGTCCTCGTGCTGGCGCAACGCAAAATCTCTTTGCTCCTGAAGGGTGCGCAGCGAGCGGCTGTCCGCCACCGAGTCGTACCCGATGTTCACGATCCCCATCACCAGCGGCGCCCCCGGCTTCAGCTCCAGCGTGTGCTGCCCGAGCTTCAGCTCCACCGTGTGGCTCCCTCGGCGAGGAGATGTGGGCTTGAGGGAAGCGCAATCATGGGGATCGCGCCGGACCCTACCAACGCCCGCCGGTTGGGTTTACAGTCTCCTCAAACCAACACTCGGCTTCAAGGGAAGGTAGGGAGAGATGGCGAACGTGCTTTGCGTCCTTTATGACGATCCGGTGGATGGCTATCCCCCGTCCTATGCGCGCGAGGACATACCGCATATAGAGCGCTACCACGACGGGCAAACCACCCCCACGCCGCAGGCGATCGACTTCACCCCTGGCGAGTTGCTGGGGTGTGTCTCAGGCGAGCTTGGCTTGCGGAAGTTCCTGGAGGATCGTGGTCACAAGTTGATCGTCACCGCCGACAAGGACGGTCCCGGGTCGGTGTTTGAGCGTGAGCTTCCCGACGCGGAGGTGGTTATCTCCCAACCCTTCTGGCCCGCCTACCTCACCGCGGAGCGCATCGCCAAGGCTCCCAACCTCAAGCTCGCGCTCACCGCGGGGATCGGCTCCGACCACGTGGACCTCCAAGCCGCCATCGACCGTGGGATCACCGTGGCGGAGGTCACCTACTGCAACTCCATCTCTGTCGCCGAGCACGTCGTGATGATGATCCTCGGGTTGGTTCGCAACTACATCCCTTCCTACCAACGCGTGGTGGAGGGGGGTTGGGACATCGCCGACTGCGCCGCCCGCTCGTATGACCTTGAGGGTATGCAGGTGGGCACCGTCGCCGCCGGCCGGATTGGATCGGCGGTGCTACGACGACTCGCCCCGTTTGAGGTGGGGTTGCACTACACCGACCGCCATCGCCTCCCCGAGGAGGTGGAGCGCGAGCTGGGCGTCACTTTCCACCCCTCAGTGGAGGAGATGGTGGGGGTGTGCGACGTGGTCACCATCAACGCCCCCCTCCATCCCGAAACGGAGAACCTCTTTGACGAGCGGCTCATCGGAAAGATGAAGCGAGGCGCCTATCTCGTGAACACCGCCCGCGGCAAGATCTGCGACCGTGACGCCGTCGCCCGCGCGTGCGAGAGCGGCCAGCTCGCCGGGTATGCGGGCGACGTGTGGTTCCCCCAACCGGCCCCCCGCGACCACCCCTGGCGGACGATGCCCCACCACGGCATGACACCCCACACCTCCGGCACAACCCTCTCCGCGCAAACGCGCTACGCGGCCGGCACCCGCGAGATCCTTGAGTGCTGGTTCGACGGGCGCCCCATCCGTGAGGAATATCTGATCGTGGACGGCGGCAAGCTCGCGGGCGCAGGCGCTCACTCCTACAGCGCGGGCAACGCCACGGGCGGGTCTGAGGAGGCGGCGCGGTTTACGTCGCCATAGCGTTGTCAATTTGTCCATTCTCTTGCGTCTCGCCGCCAAGCACGCTAGACATACAGGCCGACCATGCAACGAGGGGGCCCCATGACGACACCGAGAATCGCCGCACTGCTGACCGGACTCGCCACCGTCGCGCTTGCGATCGTGCCCGGAGCGGGCGCCACTCACGCGGGCGCCGCGGCGAGTTGTACGCCAGTGCCGAACATCGAGGCCATCATCGACGACTCCGGTTCGATGATCGTTACGGACCCCAACAGGTTGCGCGTGTCGGCGCTCGACCTCTTGATCGAAACCCCTGGCAACGAAAACATCACTTTCGGGGCGCTTGAGTTCGGTGGCAACTTCAGCTCTTTCGGTGGAACCCCGACCGAAGGCGAACCGCCGGCGGCGGATACCCTCTTCCCGCCCGAGGCGATCGGCCCCAACGCCCACGCGATGCAGGCGGCGCTTAACGAAAAGATCAAAGCCGACAACGGCCTCACCGACTACAACGCGGCGTTCGCCAAGGCGAAGGCGGACGACCCCGGCGCGAAGGCCTGGATCTTCCTCACCGATGGTGGCCACGACGCGGGCGAATACACCAACGGCCACCGCGGCGGTCCCCCCACCTACGTGATCGGCTTCAGCAGCGCCATCACGGGTAGCGACGGCGAACGGTTGCAGCAGATCGCCAACGAGACCGGTGGCAAGTACTTCCCACAGACCGACTCCTCCAACTTGCAGTCGGTGGTGAACCAGATCGGCACTACCCTCACCTGCCAAGGGGTCCCCGTTGCCTTCAAAGACGCCTTCTCCAAAGCGGGCGCGACCAAGAGCCACTCGGTGGCGATCGCGAGCAAAGCGCGCTCCGCGCAGCTCACTCTCTCCTGGGGGAGTCCGCTTGACGCCTTCACGATCTCCGGTCTCCACATCGTGAGGAAAGGCAAGACGGTGGCGGTGTCCTCGCGCAAGCACAAACTGCAGGTGGTCACACGGCACGGCTCCACCTTCCTCGTGGTAAAGCTCTCAAGCCTCGTGAAGGGCGCCCTCCAGTTCAAGGTGCGCGCCACGAAAATCGGCTCGGGCGCCCCGAAAGTGTCGCTCACCACGCAGGTCACGCAGACCGGCTGAGCAGGTCGGCTTTAGTCGCGGCTCTCGCCGACCTGCACGACCTCAACGCCCGCCGCATCGAGCACGTCCTGCCCGTCAAGCACGGCGTAGCCCTCGATGAAGTAGAGCTTGGTGATGCCGGCGGCGGCGATGAGCTTGGCGCAGGGGGGGCAGGGGAAGTCGGTGACGAACATGGTGGCCCCCTCGGTGGTCTTCCCTAAGCGCGCGGCTTCGCCGATGAGGCGGGCCTCGGCGTGGGTGGCGGTGGAGAGCTCCAGTCCCACGCCCTTGAAGAGGTTGGCGCGTGGGTCGCCCGCCGCGTAGGGGCTCAGCGGGTGGGGGTTGTGGACGTTCGTCGCCGAGAGCGTCTCCCCGCTTGTGAGCCGCATCGCGGCTCCCACCTGCCGCCACCAGTCGATGCTCGCCATTGCCGCCTCGTCAGCCGCCCCCCCCAGCTGGGCGATGAGCTCAGCTTCGTCGCCGGGCCCAAGCTCGGCGATCAGTCGCTCAGCCGAGACCGTTGCGCGCGGCTCTGGCCGCAAAAGTTGAGCCGTCTTCGTCTTGTCCCAGCGCAGGAACACCGTGTCGAATGTGACCTCACAGCGGCTGAAATAACGCTCGGCCACCTGATAGCTCACATCCTCCCCGGGCATCACGATGGTGGGCGCCTGCTCGGCGAGCGCTTTGGCGGACTGAACGTCGAGCACCGCGACCTCGCTGCACATCCCCCACGCGGCGATCGCGCTCGCCGCCTGTTCCGCCGGTAGTGCACGGATGTCCTTCGCCAGCGGCCGGTAGTCCTCGTAGAGCTCCGGTCCGATCAGATAGAGCGGGACGCCGCGGCCATGGCGCTCCAGAAAGCGTCTGTATCCCTCGTGGAGGACGGGGACGTAGGCGACGACACAGTCGCTCATCCGCGCTTGAGGATCTTCTCGATCAGGTCAGGCAGGATCTCCGCCAAGCGCGGTCCGAGCTGCTCACCGAGGTGCATGTAGAGCTGGCGGATACGCTCGCTGGTGGTGACCGCGGCCTGGCGCTCCAGCACCTGGACGGCCCCGCAGATCGTCTCAAGCTCCTCCAGTTCCTCGGGGGAGTAGGAGTGGTCGGTGGAGAGCACCAACACGTCGGGTTGCACCGTCTTGATGAGCGCCCAGCGTGCTTCGTCGTCGGCCTTCAGGTAGATGAGGTCCACCGGGCGCTGGTGGGCGAGCATCTCAAGGCGCTCGTCCTCGGGGACCATCGGTCGGTCGGCGCCCTTGCGCTTGCGGATCTTCGCGTCCCCATCAACCCCCACGATCAACACGTCGCCGAGCTCCTTCGCCTTGGCGAGGTACTTGACGTGGCCGAGATGCACGAGGTCGAACGAGCCGGAAGTAAGTACGATCCGCAGCCCAATACCCCGGAGGTGGTCGACGAACTTGCCAAGCCCCTCAAGCGAGGAGATCAGCCGCTCGTCGTAGTTGACGTCAGAGCTGAAGATTCCGCTGGTGATCGCCATGTGTCTCCTTCGCGCCCGTGGTGCTGTGTGGAGCGCCTGTGTGTTGGTGATTTAGCTCGTCCCTGCTCTCAGGGTCGCGGCTGACCTTGAAGCGGACGGTGCTCTCGGGATTCTCGTCGAGGGCGACAAAGTGGACATGCAAGTGCGCAACTGAGCCGCCGTTGTAGCGCATATCGCCACTGCGCTCCACCGTGGCGACGGCGAGCGGGGCCAGGCGCTGCTTGAGCTCTCGCTTGAGCGCCCACAGCTCAGCGCCGGCATCGTCGGGAAGCTCGTCAAACGAGCGCACGTGCAGGTTGGAGACGATCAGGTAGTGAGCGCGAGTACCTATATAGGGATAGGCGTTCTTGGTGACATACCAATGCTCACCGGCGATCTCGACGGGCTCACGGTTGAACTTCGCGAAATGCTCGGGGCAGAAGATGCACACCCCGTCTCGTTCGAGTTTTTCCATACGGCTCAGCTGCTCCTCGCCACGCGCGGCGGGGAGGTGGTAGAGGGGGTCGTCTCGATGTGTCATGGAGTGCCCATGGGGCCGTCGGCGTCGTTGGGCTCGTATACGCGAAAAACGAAGCGGTGGTCGTTCTCGACGATCGCATCGCCTTCCTCGACGCAACGCCAATCCACGGGTGAGAGCCCAGGGAAGAACGCGTCGCCTGGAGGGGAGGCGTCGACCTCGGTGGTGTACACGCGGTCGGCGAGTTCCAGCGCCTGCGCGTAGATCGAGCTGCCGCCGATCACAAAGCAATCGGGGTGTGCGGTCAGCGCTGAGGAGAGGCTCGTGTGAACCTCCACGTCGGGCGGGCGGAACGCGGGGTTGGCGCTCACCACAACGTTGTGGCGGTCGCGTAGCGGGCGGTGCTTCAGCGGGAGCGATTCAAACGTCTTGCGTCCCATGAGGACCGTGCCGCCGGTGGTGAGCTCGCGGAAGCGTCGCAGGTCGGAGGGTAGCCGCCAGGGGAGCTGTCCCTTGTCGCCGATTACTCCGTTGGCGCCGTGTGCCACCACGATCGAGATCACAGCAAACGCTCAGGTAAGAACCGGGATGTCGGCGATGGGCGGGTGGGGATCGTAGTCCTCGATCTCGAAGTGCTCGCCGCGGAAGTCGTGGATGTCGGTGACCGCCCGCCCCACCTCGTTGAGCCGTAGCGTGGGGAGTTTGCGGGGCTCACGTGTGAGCATCTCATCCACCCGATCGAGCTGGTTGACATAGATGTGGGCGTACTGGATCCAGTGTACGTACTCCACGAACTCGTATCCCGTGAGGTGCTCCAACATGAGCCCAAGCGCTGTGTATTGCACCATGTTGGAGGGCACCCCGATCGGGGTGTCCCCCGAGCGCTGGTTGTGGACGAGGTGGAGCTTGTCGCCGAGGACGAGCGCGTGCACCCATCCGTGGCAGGGGGCGATCGTGTTGCGCGACTTCACCCCACTCTCGCGGTGGTTGGCTTGTGGGACCCAGGGGCTTACGACGGCCGTGCGGTCTTCGGGGAGGTCGCGCAGCTTGCGCACGAGCTGACCGAACTGGTCAAAGCCCTCCGGGTCTCCCTCGAAGTCGGTCGTGAAGTGGCGGAAGGCGTGACCGTAGGACCCTGGGCCGAGGTCGCCGGGTTCGAGTCCGCGGCTGACGCACTTCTCCTCGGTCGCCCACGGCCCCCACCAGTTGCAACCGTACTCCTCCAACTCCTCGAGCGTGCGCGCGCCGTTGATGAACGCGCACAACTCCCCGATCGCCTTCGGCGCGAAGCCCCGGATCGAGCGCTCGGTGATGACCGCTGCCCCGTGCTCCATCGGAAAGCGCATCTGGCACCCCGCCAGCGCCAGCGCATCGACGCCCTGCTTGGTTTTCACCCGCGTCCCCGTCTCGCGAATCGCCTGGAGCATGTCGCGGTAGGCGGTGCTGGGCGCGCGCTCCTCTACTGGAAGGTAGTTCGGCACGCGCGTCCAGTTGGCCCCGAGGAGATCATCCACGCCATCCTATGAGAGGCGCGGCTGGCATCACGGGGCGGTTGCGTCGGCGGTAGTCTCGCTGCCCATGGCCACATACATCGTTCTCCTTCGAGGCGTCAACGTGGGCGCACACAATCGCGTTCCGATGGGCGACTTGCGCGAGCACCTGTCGGGGTTGGGGTACGAGGACGTGCGAACGCTGTTGCAGAGCGGCAACGTGGTGCTTCACGCAGACCTGGCGCCTGAGCGGTTGGTGCAAGAGATCGAGAGCGAGGTCGAGGCGAGGTTCGAGGTGAAGTCGCCTGTTGTGGTGCGCACGCGCGAGCAACTGGCGGCTGTCGTGGCGCTCGATCCGCTGCGGAAGATCGTTGAGAACGACAAGCTCTATCAGGTGAGCTTCCTCTCGGGTGAGCCGAGCGAGGAGGCGATCGAGAAGCTGACCGCCACCGACGTCGAGCCCGAGCGCTTCGTGCACTCGGGGCGCGAGATCTACGCATGGCACCCCGACGGTATCCACAGCTCCAAGCTCGCGAGGCTGCTCTCAGACAAGCGCCTCGGTGTCACCGCGACGGCGCGGAACTGGAGCACAACCGTCAAGCTCCTCGATCTCGCGACCGATCACGAGCAAGGTGCTTGAGCCGGGGAGCGGATTAGGTCAGGGTGCGTTGCCCCGCGCTTTGCGGATCGCCGCAAGTCGTGCAGCGAGATCGGCTTCGGCGTCGTCGGGCTTGTAGAACCGCTCGCCCTCAACACCAGCGGGCGCCAGCTCTTGGTCTGAGATGTGCCCAGGACGTGAATGGGGGTTGTCATACCCCTCGCCCCGCCCGCCCGAGCGCAACTGGACCGGCGGCGGTGCGGCGCCGTGGTCGCGCACGAATCCGCGCGCCGCTCCGATCGCTCGCTTCGCGGCATCTGACTTCGGCGCAAGCGACATGTAGATCGCGGCCTGTGCCAGCGCGAACTGGCACTCGGGCAGGCCGGCGTGCTCGACCGCGGCGGCGGCGGCAGTCGCCACCGTAAGCGCCTGGGGGTCGGCGTTGCCGATGTCCTCGCTCGCGAGGATCACCATGCGGCGCGCGATGAAACGTGGGTCCTCGCCGCCCTCCAGCATTACCGCCAGGTAGTAGAGCGAGGCGTCGGGGTCGGAGCCGCGTGTGGCCTTGATCCACGCGGAGATCGTGTCGTAATGGCTGTCGGCCTTCTTGTCGTAGTGGACGATTCGCCGCTGCAACGCGTCTTCGGCATGCTTGACCGTGACGGGACTTGGGCTCGTCTCGCACGCCAGCTCAAGTGCGGAAAGCGCGGTGCGGGCGTCGCCCAGCGCGCGTGCGGCGAGCAACTCGATCGCCTCTTCCTCGACCTCGATCTCCCCGCACTCGCCGCGCTCCAGCGCGCGGCGCAGCAGCACAAGCACATCCGTTTCGGTGAGCTCCTCAAGCTCATACAGCCGCGTACGTGAGAGCAACGCGCGGTTCACCTCGAAGGAGGGGTTCTCGGTAGTTGCTCCGATGAGCGTCACGAGTCCTTCCTCCACAGCCGGTAGCAGCGCGTCCTGTTGGGCCTTGTTGAAGCGATGGATCTCATCGAGGAAGAAGATCGTGTCGCGGTTGCCCCGCTTGCGTTCGCGTGCGCGCTCGATCACCGCGCGGACCTCCGCTCTCCCGGCTTCCACCGCGCTCAACTCCTCAAAGGCTGCGTTCGCGCTCGCCGCCACGATCCGCGCGAGTGTCGTCTTGCCGCTGCCCGGTGGGCCGTGGAGGATCATCGAATGGGGTCGTCCCTGCTCGATCGCGGTGCGAAGCGCAGACCCCGTGCCAAGCAGGTGCTCCTGGCCGACGAACTCCTCAAGTGTGGTCGGGCGCATGCGCGCCGCCAGCGGGGCGGTGTCTGGGTGGGCGAGGTGGGGAGGCTGCGTGTCTACCGGGTCGAACAGAGATTCCATCACAACAGTGTGGCGCAGCGTGGCCTCTGCCACCGGTGCGCGGGGCGCGGGTCCGTTGGGCCGCGTCGTTACCTCGCCCGCGCGGTAAGGTCTCGCGCATGGTGACCAGCGGTGAGGAGATCGCGATTCCCCTGGCCGACGGCGGTACGCTTGCCTCCGAGCTGTTCCTACCGCCCGCCGCCTCGTCTTCTTCTGGGCCCTACCCGGCAGTGCTCGTGTTGCACGAGTCGTTCGGGCTCAACGACGACATTCGCCGCATAGCCCGACGCTTCGCCGAGGAGGGGTACGTGGCGCTCGCGCCCGACCTGTTCTCGCACGGGTCGAGGATCGTGTGCATGAGTCGCGTGATGACCGACATGGTGAGGGGATCGATCGACCGTGAGATCGCAGACATTCTCGGGGCCCGTGAGGTGCTTGCCGCCCGGTCCGAGGTTGACGCCGACCGCATCGCTGTCGCGGGCTTCTGCCTCGGTGGGGGGTTCGCGCTGATCGCTGCCACCAAGCCCGGGTTCAAGGCGGCGGCAGTCAACTACGGCGACGTGCCTAAGGATCGCGCGAAGCTAGATCGAGCCTGCCCGGTAGTGGGCAGCTTCGGTGCGCGCGACCGGATGTACGGCGGGAATATGGCAGAGCGTTTGGAGGAGCACCTCACCGCGCTTGGAGTACCGCATGACATTCGCACCTACGACGGTGTGGGGCACTCCTTCTTCTCGCAATACGACGGCTGGCAAGGGTGGCTGGCGCGGGTACCCACGCCGATGCGAGTGGGTCATGGCGAGGCGGCCGCCGAGGACGGATGGCGGCGCATGCTCGGGTTTTTCGAGGAGCATGTCCGCAACCCCACGCCGGCGAGCGCTTGAGCGGAGGCTGACGCGACTACCTGTGCCGTGCGGGTGGCACGGTGGGTGGGCGAAAGATCAGTGTTTGGCGTGGTGGCGCTTGCCGCCGATGCCGTGGCGCTTGTGCGCCGCTGCGCGCGCCGCGCCACCCGCGACGCGATAGGCGGCCAGTAGGTTCGTGAGCGATTCGTGCGAGGTCTGTCCCCAAGAGGGAAGCTCGAAGCTGTGCGCGCCGCGTGGGGAGATACCGATCTCCAGGTGTGGCGCGCTTGAGATCCCCACGTCGCCACAGCCAACGTCGGCGATCTTCTGGCCGGCGACGACGTGCGCTCCCACAGGCACGAGGACGGGCTTGGCGTGGCCGTAGTAGACGTAGCGGCCGGCATCGATGCCGCTTTCTACGTGCAGTACGGGCGCGTAGTTGCCAAAGCCTTCTAGGCCCTCCTTGACGATCGTGCCGCTTGCCACCGCCAGCTCCACGAGGTGGGTGCCGCAGTCGTTGTTGGAGCCGCCGAGGTCCACTCCCTGGTCGAGTGACCACGTGCTGGTGGAGCCCACATGGCTGAGCGGGTAGAGCGGGAACACCCAACCCCCGCTCGCTGCTGCGGGGTATGGCCCGACGACAGGTGGCGGGGCAGTGGGGGGCGCGGGCGCTTCATACGCGCTTCCACCCGTGCTGTCGGTCGCGCTCGCCTGCCCCACCGCCACGAGCGACAGGGAAAGCAGCAGCACACTCATTGTGAACGCCGTCAGGAGCGTCCTACGCAAAAGCTTGTCCTTCGTTTCGGCCTACGGGGTTAGCTGACGGGCTGGCGCCTAAATGGCGCCTCCCGCGGATCACCGCGAGACTCGCCCCAACAAGTTGGGTCCCCCGCTCCCTGGCACAGCCAGAGACTCGGCGTTGCGCGGCAATCTAGCGCATGTGGCGGCGGGTGTGTTGGGGCGGACGGCTTGTGAAGTGCCGAGATTGCGGGATTAAAGTCTCCGCAGACCGTCCTTTGTCAGCTACCGAGATCCAGGACTTCCTCGATCAGGGCTCGCATCGGCTGGTTGTCACCCTTGAAGCTTTGCCGAGACGCGTAAACGAGCACACCTGGATCCAACCGCTCCCATGTGAGGGTGTGGTTGGCGTCCTGGGCAAGCTGGCGTAGAAAAGCCCGCTGCGCGCGGCCATTGCCCTCCCGGAAGGGGTGAACCGCGTTGATCTCGGCGTAGTAGTGCGTTAGCCGCTCGGCAAACGGGTCCCTTGGCAATCCGCGCAGATGGTTCTCGCCTGCGAGCTGGCTCAGAACGTCGCTCATGTAGTTCTCGATGTGCTCTGGTAGCGCGAACATGCTTCCGGGCTTCGCGAGTGGGACGCTGCGCAGTCCCCCGGCCCAGGGGTAGATGTCCTGGAAGACAAAGCGATGAAACTCTTGGAGGTGGGTAAGGTCGTAGGCGCCCTCGATTCTCAGCGCTGCGAGTTGCGCCAACCGCAACGTGCTGACCTGGGCCTCGCGCTCAGAAAGCCGGTCCGCGTCTTCTAGCCCGGCGAGATTGCGCAGCACGGTGGTGCCGGGATAGACATAGGGGTCCACGGCCGTGGCTTAGCGACGCTGTCAGACGGTTGGTGGAGATGGGCTTAGGGTGGCTGACGAGGTAGGCCACCGACTGCCCGGCTGCAAGGCGTTGGGCGGCCTCCCCCAACTGCTCGGTCTCGATAGCCCCTTCTGCCCAGCGGTCAAGGACGTGGACTACTGTCATACCTGGCTCAAGTCCCTCGGCTCTAACCGAGCCAAGGGCATCTGCGGCTATCTGTGTCCTCGTATCCATCGCTTTTACAAGGATACCCCGTATAGGGGTACACGCTGGGTATGTCGGTGCTGAAATCGCAACCGCAAGCGCCATGAAGGTAGGCTCAGATTTTGGCGTAGGGAGCCGCAAAGCGCGTTAGGCTGAACCAGTGGTTCGTGTTCCAACCGCCCCAGTAGCCGCCGCCTCCCTGATCGTCGCCTACGCCGTAGCGGTGAGCACCGGGTCGCGCCCACTAGGCGGCGTGGTGTTGGCGTTGGGCGGCTTGTGGTGCATCCAAGCCTGGAGGCGTCGTCACGGCACGCGGACCGCGGCGATTCTCGCGAGCGTCGGTCTCGGTGCCTTCATTCTCTCCCACGTGCTTGCGCTCGCCATCGGCGCGTGGCCCTCGGTGCTGTTGGTGTCCGCGGTCGTAGCGGCGGTCGCTTGGCGGGAGGCCGACGCCCACGTGCTCAGCGCGTAGCGCTCTCCTCCGTCAGCGCCCGGCGCAGCGTCTCGTCAAAGGAAGCCGGGGTGATCCCAAACGGAGCGGCGCCGCTCGGGTCAGTGACCACCGTGGCGGTCTTCAGGCCCTCGACGAGCGGGCGCGCGACATTCGTGTCAACGGGCGTGACCAGCCCGATCCACAGCGAGGACAGCCAAGGCGTGATGAGCGGCACGGGCACCATGAGTCGCGGTCGGCGGCCCATCGCGAGCGCCATGCGGTCGAGCATGTCGCCGTAGGAGAGCACGTCGGGGCCGCCGATCTGGACCTCGCGGCCGCTCGACTCTGGCACGTCGGGAGCGCGTCGGAGGTAGTCGATTACATCGTCGATGCCTATTGGCTGGGTCTTCGTGCGTATCCACGCGGGGGCGATCATCACGGGTAGGCGCTCCACGAGATAGCGCAGCGTGCGGTAAGACTCGCTCTGCGCGCCCACCACCATTGCTGCGCGGAAGTAGGTGAGCGGCGGCCCGTGCTCGGCGAGTGTGATCGCCGTCTCGTGCCGGCTGAGCAAGTGCTTGGAGACGGTCTCGTCACCGAGGCCGCCGAGGTACACGACGCGCTCGATCCCCTCTCGGCTCGCCATCTCCGCGAAGTTGCGTGCACCATTCTGCTCGCGCTCGCGGAAGCCCTCTCCGCCCGCCATCGCGTGGATCAGGTAATAGGCGACGTCGATGCCTACTCCGACGCCTTCGAGGCTGTGCGCGTCGATGACGTCGCCCTCGACAACCTCACAGCCGATGGCCTGTACATGCCCGGCACGCGTCTTGTTACGCACCAGGCAGCGCACGGACACACCGGATTCGACAAGTGCGAGCGCGAGGCGTCCGCCGATGAAGCCGGTGGCTCCGGTGACGAGCGCTTTCCTGTTGGTCGAGTTACTCGGGATGCTGCGTGATTACCCGGTGCGCCGGTTGCCCACCCAAGTCGTGGCCACGATCAGCCCGAGAATCCCAACGGTGATCGCGGTGCAATCGGCAGCGACCAGCAGGTAGCCGCCGTGGCGGTGGGGGTTGACGAAGAAGTAGGGGTACCAGTCGATGATGGCGCCGCGGATGATGGTGTAGGCGACATAGACGATCGGGAATGCCAACCACACCAGGGTCTCGCGCAGGCGCAGGCGTACCTGTGGAGGATCGATCAGCCAGTCGAGCGCGACCGCGATTGGGATCACACGATGTAGGACCGTGCTCACCCACGGATCAATGGGGATGTGGCCGGAGAGCAGCACGGCGTAGACGATGCCGGTGGTGAGGATGTAGACGACCGCCGCGCCCCGAAACAGCTCGACCGTGCGTGAGCGGGGGCGCGGTCGCGAGAGCGTGCCGTACAGGAAGACGCCCGCGGCAATCAGGTTGCTCAGCTCGGTGAAGTAGCTGAAGTAATCGGTGGTGGTGATCCCCTCGCCCGCGAGCCCTCTTTGCAACTGGTAGGCGATAGCCACGAGCACGGCTATTGCGCCAAGGGCACGGTAGGCGCGGATCGCTACCTCGCGCCAAACGGGCGACTCATCCGGAGTCGGACGAGCGACAGGATCGGATCGGGAGGACACACAACGAGGCTATCCGAGCGCGTGCCTCACGATCAAGCGGTTTTGCGACTTCACGTTTCGGCATATTGTGGTGTGTATGAGCACTGCGCCACGCGATCCCGAGCAGGCCGAGGCGGCGGGCGCGCCGGCCGTTTCCGAGCTGCCGGCTGCAACACGAATGGGCGCGGTCCACCTGACGGTTGCGGATCTCAGACGCTCGATCGATTACTACGAGCGTGTGGTTGGCCTGCGGGTAGGCGAGCGGGTGGAGGGCCGCGTGACGCTTGGGGCAGGAGGGGAAGACTTGTTGGTGCTCGTGGAGCAACCCGCGGTGCGTCCTGCGCGCGGCTACTGCGGTCTGTACCACTTCGCGCTGTTGCTCCCCGCTCGCGTCGACCTGGCACGGTGGCTCGCCCATGCCGCGCGCGAGCGGATTGCTCTGGTTGGGATGTCAGACCACTTCGTAAGTGAGGCCATCTACCTCGCCGACCCGGACGGGCATGGCATCGAGATCTACTGGGACCGTCCGAGGGAGGTGTGGGAGGGGAGGGTCAGTGAGCGGATGACCTCGCTCCCGCTCGACACTGCGAGCCTGCTCGGGGAGATCGGTGATCCGGCGACGGCGCCTTTTGACGGTCTGCCCAACGGGACCGTCATGGGGCACGTGCACCTGTGCGTCGCAGATATCCCGCGAACGATCGCCTTCTTTCGCGATGTACTCGGTTTCGGGTTGATGGCTTCGCTCGGATCGCACGCCGCGTTCCTGAGCGCGGGTGGATATCACCATCACCTGGGTGCCAACACATGGGAGAGCGCGGGCGCCGGCCAGCCGCCCGACGATGTGGCGGCCTTGCGGCACGCGACAGTTGTGCTGCCGAGCGTCACCGAGCGGGACCTTGTGGTGGGTCGGATCGCGGCTGCCGGTAACGAGTGGCAGACGACCGACGGGGGCGTCCTCGTGCAAGACCCCTCGGGCAATCGTCTTGCGCTGGTTGTCTAGCTTGGCACCGGCAATTGTGCGGTGTCACGCGCGTGGTACTCCTCCAGTAGTTCTTCCTCGCGGTCCTTCTTCGGGAACATGAAGAAGACAAGCGTGGCGCCGAGGGCGATGGCGATGATGCCGGCGGTGTAGGCCCACTGGTCGCCTTTGATAAACGATTCGCGGGCGCCCGAGACGATCGCTTTGGTGTAGGCGGGATAGCGCGAGGCGGTGTCGGCGGCGGAGGAGAACGACTTCTCAAGTTCACCTTCCACTGTGGTTGTGAGCCGGACCTTGTTGGGTGAGTTCGAGATCGCGGTAGCGACTGCTGCCGCATAGCCGGCGGTGAGGAGGGCGCCGAAGATCGACTGCATGATGGCCCCGCCGAGGTCACGTTGGAGGTCGGCGGTGCCCGAGGCCATGCCTGCGCGGGACACTGGCACCGAGCCCGTGAGCGAATGGGAGGCGGGGGTGCCGGCGAAGCCGACGCCGGCGCCGATGAAGGCGTAGCCGAGGCCCACCTTCCAGTAGGAGATGTTGTCCTTCCAGAGCAGGAGCATCGTGAGGAAGCCGAGCATGCAGAAGGCGTAGCCGACGAGCAGGGTGAAGCGCGCTCCGTAGGCGTTAACGAGCTTGGCGGAACGGGGGGCGATCAGCACCATGAACACGGCTGCCGGAAGGATCGCGAGACCGGCGTCAAGCGTTGAGTAGCCGAGCACGTCCTGGAGGAACTGTTGGCCGATGAACATCGCGCCCACGAGCGAGCCGAACACGATGATGCCGGCGAGCGCCGCCACCCAGAAGACGCGGCGGCTTGCAACTTTGAGGTCATATAGCGGAGCGGGGGCGCGGCGCTGGCGCAGAATAAATGCGACGCCCGCGACCACCGCGATGATGGAGGTGGCGAGGATGATGGTTTTCTCGTTGGGGACGGGCGCGAAATTGATGGCGAGGATGAGCGAAGAGATAGCGACCACAGAGAGAATCCCGCCGAGGTTGTCTACGGCGCCGGTGGTCTCGTTGACGTGGGAGGGGACGTAGCGCCACGCTCCGTAGAGCGCGACGAAGGCGAGGGGGAGGGTGATGAAGAAGACCGAGCCCCAATCGAATTGCGTGAGCAAAGCACCGGCGAGCAGGGGGCCGAGCGCGGAGATAGCACCCCCGAGCCCCGACCACAGGGCGATCGAGCGGGTGCGCGCAGGCCCCGACCACAAAGCGGTGATCAACGCGAGCGTGGTGGGGAAGGCCATGCCTGCTGCGAGGCCCCCGGTGAGACGGGCGATGAAAAGGACCGTTATCGAAGGGGCAAGCGCGGCAAGCAGCGCGGCGGGGATCGCGAGGGTGGTGCCGATCATCAGCATCAGCTTGCGGCCGTAGCGGTCGCCGATCGCGCCCAAGTAGAGGACTGAGGCGGCGAGCCCGAGCGAGAAGCCCACCGCGATCAGGTCGAGTGCGGTTTGGGAGGCGTCAAAGGCCTTGCCGATGTCGGGGAGTGCGACGTTGGCGACCGAAAGGTTGAGGTTGGCGACGGCCGCCACCAGGATGAGAGCGGCGAGTACCGCGCGGGGGTGCTCGGGCGACGTGGACGTATCGGCGGCGGGCGTGGGCGCGGGCTGTGGCGCAAGCTGTGCGGGTGTTGACGAATCGGACTCGAAGTGCGCCTTCTCGTCGCGCTCGTCCATAACAAGGCGAGCTTAAGGAGGCGCCGAGTGCGGCGCATCACCTCTACCGGGTGATGTGAAAGTGAGCCAAATCGGACATCTCCCCGTATTGCGGAGCAGTGCAATCTCTCGCTAACGACATTGCGAAACTAACGGCCGCCGAATTGGTATTCGGAGCGCTCGTGGTCGCCGCGCTTTTCCTGTTTGTCGTGATCGTGCGCTCGATCGCGCGCACGTCGTGGGTGAGCCATTGGGCGTGGCGGGAGTCGCGCGCACGGCCGCTGTCGGTGCCGCGCCGAAAAGTGTTTGGGATGCCGCGCCGTCGTCCCCTCGAATGGATCAAACGGAGGGTAGCCGGTGCGGTCTTTCGTTTGGCGGAGCAACCGTTGTCGGTGACGGCGTTCGAGGGCGCCGAAAAAGAAGACGCCGCGGCTGTGTCTTCTGCTTTGAGTTCGGCCATGACCCGGATTGGGAGTGTGCGGAGATCAGGTGTGGACAGTGTGACCGCCCCCATCGCGGCAGAGACCGCGACCGAAGCGGTGGCCGACGCGGTGAAGGCGACACCCGCGGGCGGGGAACTGGCGGCCGCGTTGTTGAAGCTGGGCTCGGTGCTACTTGCGCGAGGTGTAGTGCAATTGAATGGCCACACGCTCCCGCCGAGTGTCGGTGGCCCGGGGCTGGCGCTGACGCTCGCAAAGGGGAAAGGTCGTGTGATCGAACGGTTGACACTCCGTGCCGTCGACTTCGAGCCACCAGTCGGTGTGGGTCCGGTTGTGGACGCCGGCGACGAAACGGACCGGATGTTGCGCGTTGCGACCGCTGGCGCGGTGTGGACGCACTTCAAGATCCTCGAAGAAGTGTGGGGGCTGACCGACGAGGAATTGGAAATGAGCGTTCGCACGCGGTCGTGGCTCAGCTATGCGCTCACGCGGATCGGCATTGAGGGCAACGAGCGTCACGGCCCCGACTTCGCGCGTGCCCTGTATGCAAAGGCGGTCGAGGCCGATCCGGGCAACTTGGTGGCTCAATTCAACCTGGCTTCGGTTGAGTTGAAAGACGAACTGCTCTCCCAAGTGCGCTTAGCCGGTGAAGAGCGCCTCGACAATGTGCACGAGACACTGCACGGTGAACATACGACGATGAAGATCGAGCGCGGTGGCAGTCCAGCCGTGCAACGGGAGCAGGAGTTGCTGAGCCACGATCCGCTCTGCTACCAGGTGTTTTACAAGCGCGTGGCGGCGAAGCTGAACAACGACATCGTCCTGGAGGCAACGCGCGAAAAGAGCGCGGTGGGCGGGCTTCCGCCCTACTTGCCACGCGGTCATTGGCGCTTTGCAAGCTCTTCGTCAGGAGCCGATATCGCAGGGATCGACGGTTTGAGCTTGGGCGACGACGACATGGCGAAGTTGACAAAGCATTTGTGGGAGCTCGAGTCGACGCTGGAGGCGCTGGAGCGGACGGCATATGGGTGGTGGCCGGCGTCGATCTACAGGCGGTGGACCACAAAACGATCGAAGCAGCGGGCAGAACTGCGGGGTCTGTTGCTCGAATTGGAGGGGCCGATGCTCGTGTTGTGGGCGATGGTGAAGCTGCGTCTGGGGTCCCCCGTGCGGGAATCGGGGCACCCCCAAGCGCTGGTGGAGCCCAAACATCCGCCCAGGAGGGCGACGGCAAGCTGGTTGGCGCCCGGTAGCCGAGGATGGCTGATCGATCGGCTCGAAGCGGGGCTACTCTCCCTCGGAGAGGCTGTCGACTTTGCGCGTTCCGCGGAGATGTCTCCCAGCGCTCGGACGCGTTTAAACCTCGCTTGCTGGTACGCAGACTTGGGCTGGTTGTCAGAGTCGCTGCGCGAACTCGCGCTTGGGATGGAGTGCGGCGGGGAGCTCGTGGGTGGGTGGCTGTTAGATACGCAACTGCGGCGCCTGACCGGTTCTAAGGACTACGCGGATGAGGTGAAGAAGCTCAAGTTACGCTACCCGCCGCCCGCGCGGGCGCGTGCGCAGGCGCAAAACGGCAATGGCCGCGCGAAGGTGAGCAAAGCTTCGGCAGTGGCGCCGCTCATAGCCGACCTTCCCGGCGGATGATCCCCAAGCAACGCCGGTCGAGATAGCGCACGGCGAGCCAGTAGTGGCGGAAGGCGCGGTTGCGGATCTCTCGTAAGTGATAGCGGCGATAGATCTGTTGGATGATGGTGGCGAGGCGGAAGAGGCCGAAGACCTCGTAGAAGACCCAGTCGTCGACCCGGAGGCCTGTGCGGGAGCAGTAATGCGCGAAAACCTCCTCGCGCGTGAGCATGCCGGGGGCGTCGGTGGGTTGGCGGCGCAGGGCGCGCATGATGCGGTCGTCGTCGGATTGGACCCAGTAGGCGAGCGCGGAGCCGAGGTCCATGAGGGGGTCGCCGACGGTGGCGAGCTCCCAGTCGAGCACACCCACAATCAGCCCGGGATTCTCGGGCGCGAGCACGAGGTTGTCGAGGCGGAAATCGTTGTGGATGATTCGCTGCGCGACATCTTGCGGTTGGCGCTCGTCCAGCCAGCGCATGACGCGCTCAAAGCTCGGGACGTTCCATGTGTGGGCGGCGCGGAAGCGGGCAGACCAGCCCTCCACCTGGCGGCGGACGTAGCCTTCGCCCTTGCCCAGTTCGGCGAGGCCGGCCTGTGCCGGGTTGATGGTGTGTAGCTCTACGAGCCGGTCGATTGCCGACTCGCACAATGCCCGCACGGCGTGCTCGTCGAGGCCCAGCTCTGGAGGTATGCGGGATCGTAGGATGGTGCCCTGGATGCGCTCCATCACGTAGAAGTCGCAGCCCATCACCGAGGGGTCGCGGCAGAGCGCGACCATCTTCGGTACGTAGGGGTAGACGGGCGCGAGCGCCTCCTGGATGCGGTGCTCACGCGCCATGTCGTGCGCCGAGGCGGCCTTCGTGCCGTGGGGGGGTCGCCGCAGAACCAGCTCTTGGTGGGGGTAGGAGAGTAGATACGTGAGGTTCGACGTGCCCCCGGCGAATTGACGCACTTCTGGCTGTTCGGCGAGGCTGTCTGAGAACCGGGCGGGCGCGTGCTCCCGTAGCCAGCTGGCCATCGCGTCTACATCGAAGGTGTCCTCCTCGCGTACGGCTCTGGCGCCGTCGGCGGGAGGCGCGCTTCGGCCACCGGAGCGGGCGCGGTCCGTCATGCTCGGCGCACGCTGGAGGCGCCTAGGACGACCATTTCCCCTTGCCGTAGCGGGCGAGCTCCAGGCGGGCGATGACGCCGCGGTGGACCTCGTCGGGGCCGTCGGCAAGGCGCAGCGCACGGGCGGCGGTCCACGCGCCCGCGAGCGGGACGTCGTTGGAGAGGCCGGCGCCGCCGTGGAGTTGCATCGCCATGTCCACGACCGATTGGGCCATGTTGGGTACCGCGACCTTGATTTGGGATACGGCGCCGATCGCCTCTGGTGCCTTCTGGTCGACCAGCCACGCGGCGTGGAGGACGTGTAGGCGTGCCTGGTCGATTGCGATGCGGGCGTCGGCGATGCGTTCGCGGTTGCCGCCGAGGTTGGCAATCGGCTTGCCAAACGCTGTGCGCGATGTGGCCCGCTCACAGGCAAGTTCCAGGGCTAGCTCGGCAAGTCCGATCAGGCGCATGCAGTGATGGATGCGCCCCGGCCCGAGCCGCGCCTGGGCGATGGCGAACGCTTGTCCCGCGCCGCCGATGATCGCCGAGGAGGGGAGGCGGACGTCGGTGAACGACACTTCGCCGTGACCGCCGGGGGCGTCGAGGAAGCCCATCGCGGGGAGCATCCGCTCGACCTTCACGCCGGGGGTGTCCATCGGTACGAGCACCATTGAGTGCTGGTGGTAGCGGTCGGCATCGGGGTTGGTGAGCCCCATAAAGATGATTGCCTTGCAGTTGGGGTGGCCGACACCGGTGCTCCACCACTTGCGCCCATTCACCACGACCTCGTCGCCGTCGAGGGTGGCGGTGGCCTGCATGTTGGTGGCATCCGAGGAGGCGACCTCGGGCTCTGTCATGCAGAACGCGGAGCGGATCTCTCCATCGAGCAGTGGGTCAAGCCAACGGCGCTTCTGCTCGTCGGAGCCGAAGTGCCACAGAACCTCCATGTTGCCGGTGTCGGGGGCATTGCAGTTGCACACCTCCGCCGTTATAAGCGAGCGTCCCATACGCTCAGCAAGCGGGGCGTACTCGACGTTTGAGAGGTCCCCACCACGCTCAGCGTCGGGCAGGAACAGGTTCCACAGCCCTTCCTGCTTGGCGAGCGCCTTGAGCTCCTCGATCGCGGGGAGCACGACCCACGGATCCTCACGGGCGAGCAACTCCCGCATGTAGGGCTCCTCACGCGGGGAGATCTCCCGCTGCTGGAAGGCGGTGAGGCGCTCTAGCAGCTCTTGCGTGCGTGCGGAGTGGGAGAAGTCCACGGCGCGAGCGTACAGTAAGCGCACCGACCCGAACTACAGGAGTTGATCGAATGGATGCCGTGAACCACATCTTCCGCCTTGCCTCCCGCCCGCAGGGGATGGTGGGGCGCGAGCACTTCGACTACGTCGAGGAGGCGATCCCCGAGCTGAAAGAGGGGGAGGTGCTGGTGAAGAACGAGTACATCTCGCTCGACCCCGCGATGAGAGGGTGGATGGCGGAGGGCCGCTCCTACATCCCGCCAGTGCAGATCGGTGAAGTGATGCGCGCGGGATCGGCGGGCGTTGTGGTGGAGTCCAAGGGCGCAAAGCTTGCCGCGGGCGACCACGTGTCGGGTTGGTTGGGGGTGCAGGAGTACGCGGTGTGCGACGAGAACGCGGTGTTCAAGGTGGACACGAGTGAGATCCCGCTGCCCAAATACCTGGGAGCGTTGGGGATGCCCGGCGTCACCGCCTACTTCGGTTTGCTTGAGGTGGGAGCCCCGAAAGAGGGGCAGACCGTCGTCGTGTCGGGCGCCGCGGGCGCCGTGGGGAGCGTGGTGGGGCAGATCGCAAAACTGAAGGGCTGTCGCGTGGTGGGCATCGCGGGTGGGCCCGAGAAGTGCGAGTGGATCGCGGGTGAGTTGGGCTTCGACGCGGCGATCGACTACAAGAGCCAGGACGTGGGGGAGGCGCTGAGGGAGCACTGCCCGGAGGGGATCGACGTGTACTTCGACAACGTCGGAGGCGAGATCCTCGACGCGGCGCTCGCACGCCTCGCGCGCGGCGCACGCGTGGTGATCTGTGGGGCGATCTCCCAGTACAACAACCTCGACTCGATGAGGGGCCCCTCCAACTACATGTCGCTGCTGGTCAACCGCGCCCGTATGGAGGGGTTTGTGGTACTCGACTACATGGGCCGCGCGCCTGAGGCGGTGGGCGAGATGGCGAAGTGGATAGGCGAAGGCAAGCTCGTCGCCCGCGAGGACGTGGTCGAGGGTTTCGAGAGCTTCCCCGACGCCCTCAAAAAGCTGTTCGCGGGGGAGAACATCGGCAAGCTCGTGTTGAAGGTCTAGCGGACAGATAATGCATCTGCGTCATAAAGGTTGACACGCACGGTAATCTTGTAAACCAGATAAACGTGTCGACCTTCTGGAGGTAGCCGCAAGATGAGCACCGTCGAGACACCTATCGCCGAGCAAGCCCCACGCTGGCGTGACAGCAAGCGCTACGCGTGGCTGCTCGGTTTGATCGTGCCGCTGTTGCCGTTCATCTCCTGGGGACTGGTCGAAGCGACCGGAGTAGGCGCATTCTGGTTCTACGGGCCGGTGCTCATCTTCGCCGTCTTCCCGCTGATGGACATCGTTGTGGGGATGGACGCCTCCAACCCGCCCGATAGCGTCATCAAGTGGTTGGAGCAGGATCGCTACTACCGCTGGTGCACGTATGCGTTCCTGCCGCTCCAGTACGCCGGGTTGATCTTCTCCTGCTGGATGTGGTCGCACGGGGGCCTCTCGACGCTTGAGTCGGTCGGCCTCGCGCTCACGACGGCGATGGTGGCGGGCGTGGCAATCAATACCGCCCACGAGCTTGGCCACAAGCGCGCCTCCTCTGAGCGCTGGCTCTCCAAGGTGGCGCTTGCCCAAACCGGGTACGGGCACTTCTTCGTGGAGCACAACCGCGGCCACCACGTGCGTGTAGCCACCCCCGAGGATCCCGCCTCCGCACGTATGGGGGAGAGCTTCTATGAGTTCCTCCCCCGCACTGTCGTCGGCAGCTTGCGCTCGGCGATCGAGATCGAACGCGAGCACCTCGCCCGCGATGGTCACCGTTTCTGGAGTATCCGCAACGACATTCTCAACGCGTGGTTGATGTCCGTCGTCCTGTTCGCGGGCCTCGCGGTGGCGTTCGGAGCGGTGGTGCTCCCCTACCTGCTGATCCAGGCCGTCATCGGCTTCTCGCTGCTTGAGGTGGTCAACTACCTTGAGCACTACGGCCTGCTGCGCCAGACGCGTGAGGACGGGCGCTACGAGCGCACCGCCCCCGAGCACAGCTGGAACTCCAACAATGTGGCTTCCAACGTGCTGCTCTACCACCTACAGCGCCACTCCGACCACCACGCCAACCCGCTGCGTCGCTACCAGTCGCTGCGTCACTTCGACGAGGCGCCGCAGCTACCCACCGGCTATGCCGGGATGATCGTCGCCGCGATGGTCCCACCGCTGTGGCGGCGCACCATGGACCATCGCGTGCTTGAGCACTACGGCCACGACTTCTCAAAGATGAACATCCACCCGCGTGCGCGTAAGCGTGTGCTGTCGCGCTACGGCGCCCCGGCGACGAGCTCTTGACGACGGCGGTCACCGACACGGCCGCCCACCGCGGTACCCGGGCGCCACGCGGGCGCTCCGGCTCGTCGGCGTTTGTCGCCGGTGTGGAGGAGCCCGCCACGCCCTATCGCGTGGCGGCGCGCCAGCTGCTGCACGACTCACTGTTTGACGCCGCCCGCACACTGCTTGCCGACCGTCCCTGGGCGCAGATCACGATGTCTGAGGTGGCGCGCGCGGCGGGGGTGAGTCGCCAAACGCTCTACAAGGAGTTCGGCTCGCGCGATGACTTCGCCCAACAGTTCGTGATCCGCGAGGGCGCTCGTTTTCTAGACGACGTCGAGCGCGCTATCCACGCACACCTCGACGACCCCGCACGCGCGGTGTCGGCGGGCCTCGAGGTGTTCCTTACGAGCGCCGCCGAGGATCCGCTCGTGCGGGTCCTGCTTGAGGACGATGGCACGGGCGGGATGCTCCCGCTCGTCACTACTCGCTCCCGCCCGGTGCTCGACTGGGCTGCCGCGCGCCTGTGCGAGGCGATGCGCGCCGGTTGGCCCGGGGTGCGCGACGAGGATGTCGAGCTGCTCGCCGACACGTTCGTGCGTCTCGCACTCAGCTACGTGACGATGCCCCGCGACTCCCCGCGCCAAACCGCCGAGGCCGCCGCGACCCTGCTTGCCCCATACGTCGAGCGGGCGATGGCGGCGGGAGTGTAGTCTCCCTTTTTTGCTCCAGCTACCTTAGTGGCTACAGATAGTAGTCACCATAGTGAATTAGAAAAAGAGATACACGGCCTCCGTGCCGGTCCTCGGCCAGCGCGGCGGCCTTCGAACGGGCTGGCGCTACCCCTTGACCGTGGGTGACGTGCCGAGCACGTTGCCGGCCGCGTCGAGCGCCTGCACCGCCACATAAGCCGGGGCACCAGCGACCGGCACAGCGGTCTCAAAGCCTGTTTTCGTCGCGCTCGCAACTGGTGTCATAGCAGTGCTCGAAGCACCCGTCAGCACCCGCCAGCTCGACACCGTCGTCGCGCCGTTCCAGCTCGCGTACACCGTGGTTGTGCCGTGGGCTCCCGAGCCCGCCACCACAGTGGGGCTGCCTGTCGGGGTGCCCGTCCACTGGAAGCGGTACCCACGGTAGGACTGTGTGTTGCCCGCCAGTCGCGCGTCGAACACGAGCTTGCCCGTGGAGCTGTACTCGGAGTAGTAGGGCTGCGCCCCCCAACCCACGAACATGTCGCCCCCTTCAAGCGCCTGCACGTTGCCCTGGCTGTCGGCCGACAGTGGTTTGTTGTGGGCGTATTCGCTGACCAACGTCTCGGTCTTGGCGGTCGGGTTTACCGCCACCACAATCGCCCGCGACTGCGGGTGCACACGCGGGCTGCCGCCGTTATCGAACACGCTGATGTTCCCGTTGGGCAGTTCTTCTGCGTCGTGTTGGAAGGCGGTGGAGGTTCCTTTCCCCCGTTTTACGCTCCCGTACTTGCCGCCGATCTGCAGCGTCACCTGGCCGGTGGCGGAGTTCAGCACGTACAGCGCCGAGGTGTCGCGGGCCGACAGCAGGAACGACCCGTCGTGGCGCACCTGCACCGAGTTGAGGTGGAAGAAGTCAAACGGCAATACCTTCGAGGTGGGCTTCGGCGAGGAGTAGGACCGTGTCAGCCCCACGTGGTCGAGCGGGTGCCACTCGCGCTTGACTAGATGTGTCTTTAGGTCGAGTTCCTGGAACATGCTGTCGGTCACCGCCCCGTCGGCTGGCCCACCGATGCTCGACAGGTTGCAGTACACCGGGTCAAAAGACGTCAGCAACGCCGTGTTCTGCGCGGTAAGGCGGAAGTCGTGAAGGTCGGCCGGTAGTCCGTTGCCCGCACGGAACTTCATGATCTGTTTGTAGGAGGAGTCGGCGATCACCTCTTCGCCTTGACCGAACCCCTGGGAGGGGATGTACCCCTGCCACCAGGTGAGCACGGGCTTACCTTCATAGCTCTGCACCTTCAGGTTCGCCGCCTCGGTGCCACCTGCTAGCGGCTGGAACCATATGAGGTTGCCAGTGCTGTCAAAGATCATCGGACCCTGCTGCCCCACTCCTGCGTAGGGAGCCGCAAAGATGTATCCGGGCGCCTGTCCGGGCGCCGAGGTGTCCACTGTTACGAGCGGCGGGCGCAGGTCCGGGCGGGAGTGGAACGAGTACAACTGGCTCGCCTTCCCCGCCATCGCCGTGCTTGAGGGATGGCCGATCGGGTCGCGCAGCGCGATCGTGAAGTGGAATGCGAACGGGACAGTTTTGCCGCCCCGCGTCACCTTCCCGTGCACCGTCACGGTCTCGGTGGGGTGAAACGGCTTGGATGGGAGGAAGCTTGCGCCGTCGCCCTGGGAGTAGGCGTCGAGGCGTCCCAGGTGCCCGCCGCTGGCGGATCCGCTCACAGTGATGTTTGAGAGCGCTCCCGCCGGCGCTCCGAGGAAGCTGATTTGCGTGGTGTTGGGGGCGTCAAGCGAATCGGGCAGGGGGGACACCTGGAGACCCGTGCCCGGCAATACGTCTGAGATGTTGAGGTGGGGCGGCACACACTGTGGGCCTGACCGTTCTTTGTGCGCGGTGGCGCTCACGGCGACGATCCTTTTCGCGGCGAAAGCGAGCGTCGCGGCCGAGCCGAGCGCCACGGTCATGCCGAGCAGTACGAGCAGCCTGCGCATCAAGTGTCCTTTGACTTCGTTGTTTGCAAGGAGGTTGCGTGGCATAGAGGTGTACCAACCCGACGAGCGTGCTCAGTGCGCCCAGGCGTGGTGGAAAACCCTAACGCCCGCACAACATGACTCCCGTCGGGAAGTTGCTGTGCGAACTAAAAAACTTACGAAGTTGGGCTCAAAAGACCGGCGACTCGGTGTATTTGCCGAACACCTGCTGCAGCGACTCGACGATCTCGCCCTCGCTGGCGCTCGCCCGCGCGCACTCGATTAGCGGCTCCATCAGGTTGCCCTCGCCTCCGGCCGCCGCTCGCAGGTCCGCCAGCGTGCGCTCCACCTCTGCACCCGAGCGGCTCGCGCGTACCGCCTGCAAGCGACCCACCTGCTTGCGTTCCAGCGCCGGGTCGATGCGCAAGATCTCCGGCTCCCCCTCGTCGCCCTCTGTGAAGCGGTTCACCCCCACCACCACCCGCTCGCCCGAGTCGATCTCCTGCTGCAACGTGAAGGCGGCGTCCGCGATCTCGCGCTGGGGGTAGTTGCGCTTAACCGCCTCCACCATCCCCCCGAACTCGTCGATCTTCGCGAAATACTCGTAACAGCGCTCCTCCATCTTGTCGGTGAGCGCCTCCACGAAGTACGACCCCCCGAGCGGGTCAGCCGTATTGGCCACGCCCGTCTCGTGCGCGATCACCTGTTGCGTGCGCAGCGCGATCCTCACCGCCTCCTCAGTGGGCAGCGCGAGCGCCTCGTCGTAGGAGTTGGTGTGCAGCGACTGCGTCCCCCCCAACACTCCCGCAAGCGCCTCAATCGCGGTGCGAACGATGTTGTTGAGCGGCTGCTGTGCGGTCAACGACACCCCCGCGGTTTGCGTGTGGAAGCGCATCAACCACGACCGCTCGTTCACGGCCCCGAACGTCTCGCGCAACTCCCTCGCCCAGATGCGCCGCGCGGCACGGTACTTGGCGATCTCCTCGAAGAAGTCGATCTGCGCGTTGAAGAAGAAGGAGAGCCTCGGCGCGAAGTCATCGACGTCGAGCCCCCGCGCAACGGCCTGCTCGACGTAGGTGAGCCCGTCCTTGAGCGTGAACGCGAGCTCCTGCTGAGCCGTGGAACCCGCCTCACGGATGTGATATCCGGAGATCGAGATCGGGTGCCACCGCGGCATGTGGTGGGTGCACCACTCGATCATGTCCCCACACAGCCTCATCGCCGGATCGATCGGAAAGCACCACTCCTTCTGGGCGATGTACTCCTTGAGGATGTCCGCTTGGATCGTTCCCGACAGACGCTCCGGCGCCACCGCACCACCTGCGCCGTCGCCGTCCTGCTCGGCCGCCACCACGAAGTAGGCGAGCATGATCGCCGCGGGCGCGTTGATCGTCATCGACACCGACACCTCTCCCAGGTCGATGCCGGCGAACAGCGTGCGCATGTCCTCGGTGGTGTCCACCGCCACTCCCTCTCTTCCTACCTCCCCAAGCGAACGGATGCTGTCGGAGTCGTGGCCCATCAGGCTCGGCATGTCAAACGCCGTCGAGAGCCCTGTCTGGCCGTGGTCGAGCAGGTAATGGAAGCGCTCGTTTGTCTCCTCGCTCGTGCCGAACCCAGCGAACTGACGCATCGTCCACAGCCGTCCGCGATACATCGACTCGTATACCCCTCGCGTGAAGGGGTAGGAGCCGGGTACGCCGATCGGGTCGCGCTCGGGGTCGCCTATCCCCTCGGGGAGGTCCACGGGCGTGTAGAGCTCACGGACCGGCTCGCCCGATAGCGTGCGCGCCTCTTGGCCCGCTACATGCGTTGAGGAGGATCCCTTCAAGTGATTGGACGATACCGGCTGGCGACGGTCGCACTAATAGGCACCCTCTCGATCTGCGTGTGCGCATGCGGGTCTTCTGCCAAAGATGGGTCCTCCGTTACGAGTGCCTCTGTGCGCGTCTCTCAGGCGCCGCTTCCCCACTCGACCAAGGTCACGTTGATCCTCGACTTCACGCCCAACGCGGTCCACGCGGGCATCTACCGGGCGCTTGCGGCGGGGTACTACAAGCGCGAGAACATCAACCTGAAGGTCGTGGAGCCCACCTCCACGCAAGACACGCTCAAGCTGATCGACGCCGGCCGCGCCCAGTTCGGGCTCGCCGACGGCAGCGATGTCGCGGGGTTGATCGACAAGCATGGCGACGCCCAGGCGGTGATGGCGCTCGTTCAGCGTCCCCTCGGCGGCCTCATCGCGCTTGCCTCCGAGCACCTACGCTCCCCTGCCGACCTCGCCGGCAAGAGCGTGGGGGTCACGGGTGTGCCCTCCGACCTGGCGGTGCTCGACACCGAGCTGCGCCACTCAGGCGTAAACCCCTCCCGTGTGAAGGTGGTCACGGTCGGCTTCGACGGCGCCCAGGCGCTCCTCGCCGGACGCATCGCCGCATTCACGGGCTTCATCCCCGACGACGGCGTCGCGCTCGGAGTGAGCGGCCACCCAATCACCGCGTTCTCGCTCGACACCAACGGCGGCCCCGCCTATCCGGGCCTGGTGGCGTTCACCACGCGCAAGCTCATCGCATCCAATCCCCAGCTCGTGCGCGATTTTCTCGCCGCCACCGTTCACGGCTACGAAGACACCCTGGCGCAGCCCCACCAGAGTTTGAATGCGCTTGAGCACGCAAACCCAACGCTCCCACCCAAGCTCACAGCGGCGTCGCTCAGCGCCTACTTGCCCCTCCTCACCACCGCGCACGATGCGTCTTTCGGGACTATCCAAGCCCCCAACGTCCAAGCCATGTCGAGTTGGATGACGGGAGCGGGGCTGATCGATGCTCCAATCTCCCCGGCGCGATACGGCACGAACGCGTTTCTGCCGTAACCGCGCACGCCACCCCCGTTTGCTTGACAACAGAGATACGCTATGTATCGGGATGCGGGTGTTGGTTACAGGGGCGAGCGGTCTGGTTGGATCGAACATCGCGGTGGCGGCGGCGCGGCAGAGCTGGGACGTGCTCGGCTGCTTCTGCCACCACCCCGTCGAGCTCGACGGGCTACCCACGTGTGCACTGGACATCGCCGACCGCAAAGCCTGCGTAGGAGCCGCGATGGAGTGGGAGCCCGACGTCATCGTCCACGCCGCTCCCAGTTCCTCGCTCACGCGCTACGAGCGCGACCCCTTCCTTGCCCAACTTGACTTCGTTGGGGCCGAACACACACTTGCCGCCGCCCGCGCCGTCCGCGCGCGCCACGTGCTCGTCTCCTGCGATTCGGTCCACGGCGGCCACATCCCTCCCGGCATGCGCTTCGACGAGCTAGACCTCCCCAACCCTCTCAACGCCTATGGTCGCTCCAAGCTCGCGTGCGAGGAAGCGGTTATGCGCTCCAACACGAGCTGGCTCATCACGCGCCCGGGTGAGGTCTACGGGATCAACGCCTCCCGCTTGGCACTCTCCGCCAGTGCGAGCGAGTACATACGCAGCGAACACGAGGTTGCGGGACTCCTTGGCGCTTGGGCGCGCTCGGGCACAGCGCTGAAGCTGGTCAAGCGGATGCGCAACCGCGGTCTCATCCCTTCCCCCGACGGGTTGTGGCGGACCCCCACCTACGCCCACGATTACGCTCTCCGCCTCTGCGAGCTCATCGCCCAAGGCTGTGAAGGCATCTACAACATGGGGGGTCCCACCTCGCTCAACCGCCGCGAGTGGGTGGGGCTGCTTGCCGACGAGTTCTCCTGTCCGAAAGACCTGGTTCGGGAGGGCGCTCCAGGGGCCTTTTTGCGCGTATGTGGCGAGGACCCCCGCGTGCGCATTCCCTCCAACACCTCCCTTTCTGACACCAAGGCGAGAGCCGCGATTGGGGTCGCAGCGGTACCCCCCGAGAAGGGGGTACGGTCGATGCACGAGCAACTAAGCCACATGCTCGTGCCAGTCGGGGTCAATGCGCGCTAGTCTGCGCCACTGCCTAACCCACCCAATCGAAAGGAAGCACCCATGAACAAGAGCCAGCTTGTCGAGGCGATCGCCGCCGACAGCGGTCTCTCCAAGGCGGATGCAGGACGCGCGGTCGAGTCGTTTGTGGCCCTCGTCGGCAAGACGCTGAAGAAAGGCGACGACATCGTGATCACCGGCTTCGGCAAGTTCTCGGTGGTCAAGCGCGCTGCCCGCCAGGGCGTCAACCCGCGCACGGGCGAGAAGGTCAAGATCAAGGCGTCCAAGGCCCCCAAGTTCACCCCCGGCGCTTCCCTCAAGCAGACGGTGCACCCGAAGAAGTAACCTCACCCACATGGCGCTTGTAGGCGAGCTGGAGCTACGCAGCTTCGACTACACCGACCCCTCCTTGAAGGGGGAGCGCTTTCACACGGCGATGCACGAGCTCTCAGCCGAGGGGTGGCTGGCAGCTGGGCCGTACGGGTACATGGTGCTCGACCGCGAGGCGGGCGAGTTTTTCCTACGGACACGCTCGGCGATCTTCCCCGGTATGAAGATCGCCGAGCTGTTCGATGTCAAAGAAGGCCCCCTCTGGGAGGAGATGAAGCACAACATCCTCCACATCAACGGCCCCGACCACACCCGCCTACGCTCGCTCGTCAACCCCTCGCTCTCTCCCCGCGCGGTGGAGCGCTGGCGCCCCACCGTCCGCCGCTTCATCTCAGAGCTCTACGACCAGGTGGCCGACGCCGGGCGCTGCGAGTTCGTGAGCGCCTTCGCCAAGCCCTACCCCTCGCAAACTATCGCTGCCGTGATGGGTGCTCCGCTGGAGGACGCCCCCCGCCTTCACCACTGGTCAAACTGGATCCAACGCCAGTTCGACGCCGCCTCGATGATGAACAACATGCCTCTCATCGAAGAGGCGGTTGAGGAGTTCTACGAGTACGCCCGCGCGCTGCTCGCCGCCCGCCGCGAGACCCCCGGGGACGATCTGATCTCCACTTTGCTTGCCGCGGAGGAGCAAGGCGACCGCTTGACCGAGGAGGAGTGCGTGAACCTCGTCCTCAATGTATTGATCGGTGGGGTCGACACCACCCAGTCCCAACTCGCCCACGCTGTGCGACTGCTGGCGGAACACCCCGACCAGTGGGCCGCGCTGGTCGAGGATCCCTCACTTGCTCCCGCCGCGGTGGAGGAGGCGCTTCGCTACGAACCCATCACCCCCTTCACTGCCCGCATCACCGTCGAGGACCTCACCTACAGGGACGTCACCTTCCCCAAGGACACCATCGTGATGGTGTGCGCCTTCACCGCCAACCGCGATCTGCCGGAGGGCGAGGAGGAGGTCGGTGATGTCTCTGAGGGGGGACTCGCGCGCGCGCGTATAGGCGGTGGGGGCGCGAGCGGTGGGGGCGCGGAGTCGTTCGACATCACCGCCCACCGCCCCAAGGCACGTGCGTTGACCTTCGGTGCGGGCGTCCACTACTGCCTCGGCGCCAACCTCGCGCGGCTGGAGCTGGAGGAGGGTCTCTCCTTCCTTGCCCGCAACATGCCCCGGATCGAGCTCGACGGCGAGCCGGTGTTCGAGAGCATCCTCGGCATCTACGGCCTCGCCGAGCTGCCGATTCGCTTCGGCGCCTGACCGACCTGCGTTCCTCTCTACGCATACTGCGGGCTCATTCTGGGCATGTGTGTCCGACTATTGGAAAACGCCGCTGATGTGGATGTATACTTTGGGCTACAGGGCGGTGGACGCGGGTCAACCCCGGGCGCGTATTCCACCGATGGGCAACGAGAGTCAGAAACATTGGTCCCCGAAAAGCTGCGGGGATGGTTGTGTTCTGGCAAGCTCGCGATGAGGAGGAGGCGCGTAATGCAACGTACTAAGGGAAAAGCCGCTGTCGGGCGGTCGCTTGCGGCCTGTGGTCTCGCGCTGGTCAGCGTGGTCGGACTGACCGCACAAGCATCGGGAGGGACCGGCAAGCCGGCGGCACGGGAGGCCAAGCGGGTCTCGCTGGTTGAGACAGCCCACTTGAAATTCACAGCAGAACACGGCTCCGCGCTGGCGGAGCGGGGGCGCGCGACCGGCACCTACAACGCCCCCGTCGCCGTCACGCTGACGATCCACCCGAAATCGGTGACTGCGGTGGTCACCATCTATCCCACTGGGGGATCGATCAGTGGCATCGCGAATGCCAACTACGTCGTGAAAGGCGCCAACGGTTATTTCGGGGGCACCTTCACACTCCGCAAAGGCACAGGCAAGTACAGCCACATCTCCGAGGTCCAAGGCAAACCCCTGGGAGTCAGTGGAGTCATCAACCGCATCAGCTTCGCGATGGAAGTCAAAGCCCACGGTGAAGCCAACCTCTAGCCGCCCGCGGGCGCCCCAGAGATCGACGAGGCTTACTCGCGCGCTCACCCTCGCGCTCGCCGCTTGCGCGTGTCTGGCAAGCAGCGCGGGCGCCGCGCAGACGACGAACCCGCAGGCCTCTTCGGGTGCCGCTCAGACGGCGAAGCTGCGGGTGTCCTTCGTCCCCTATCTCCTTGGTCAGCGCACCACCATCAAGCTGTCTCTGCGGGTGAGTGGGCCCCACGGGGCCACCCCTGCGCCTGTCAGGAGCCTCGCGTTGCGGTTGCCTCCGAATATGGGCATCGCCACCACCACATTGGGTCAAGCCAACTGTGAACCCGTCCAGCTCATCCTGGGAGGGTTGCGCGGCTGCTCGGCCAACGCCCGCATTGGTGGGGGGGAGGCGACTGCGGTGGTACCCCTGGGAGGCCAAGCGGTGCAGGAGAAAGCGTCGCTTGCCGCGCTCATGGGACCGCCGGTGGAAGACCGACTGGAAGTGCTCTTCTACGTCGAAGCCCTCTCCCCGGTGTTTGCGCAACTGGTGCTCCCAAGCGTCGTGGAAGAAGACAGTTCACCCTTTGGAGAAAGGCTCGACACGCAGGTTCCCCTTGTGCAGGCTTGGCCCGACGGCCCCGACCTGGCGCTTGAGACGTTTACCTCCACAATTGGACCGCTCCACCTCACCTACCACCGCCAGGTAGGGGGCAGAACGCTCCTCTACCACCCCAGTGGGATCCGGTTGCCGCACATCTGCCCCAAAGGGGGCTTTCCGTTCGGCGCCCTGTTGGGCTTTGAGGACGGTTCCAACACTACAGCCGTCTACCACGTCCCGTGTCCGTCGCACCCGTGACTACCGTCGGGCGGACGACGTTGGTGGTGGCGGCGTTGATGCTGTGCGGCGCGTTTACGCCCGTCGCCGCCGCCGGCATCGAAAGCAAGCCGTTTGGGATCGAATCCTTCTCCACTCAAACCACCGAGACCACCCCCGAAGGGGTGAACGAACCGTACATGTTCACCCAAGCCGCCGGCCACCCCTATGCGTTGACGAACTCGGCGCGGTTCGCAAGCGAAGAAGTCGCTGGGCAGACAACAGTGGAGGGCGATCCGAAGGATGTGGTGATATATCTGCCCCCGGGCTTGGTCGCCAACCCTCAGGTCGCCGCGCACTGCTCAGGGCAGCAGGAACACTGTCCCACCGACTCGCAGATCGGTGTGTTTTCGCTTCGCTTCGTAGCGGAAGAACAGCAACTGTCGGCATCCGGGGCGATCGTGAACATGATCCCTCCCCCCGGTGAGGCAGCCGAGCTGGGCCTCGAAGTGCCGCTACTCGGGAGGGTGTTGCTCACCGGACATCTTGTGTACACCCCACAGGGCTACTCGCTTGCGATCATCGGACACGGCCTTCCGGTGCCCAACCTTGGCGGTGGGTTCCCGTCGATGCATCTGCTCAGTATGGAAACCACTTTGTGGGGAGTTCCGGCTGACCCCGCCCACGACTTCCAACGCGGGGAGACATGTTACGGTTTTGGCGGCAATTTGAGCTGTGCCGGGGGTGGGGTTTCAAGTGGTGAGGAAGAGGCGCCGCTCTTGACGATGCCCTCCGTCTGCTCCGCCAGTGGGCTCAGGACGGTCGCGTGGGCCGATTCGTGGGAGCGCCCAGGCGTATACCGACAGACCGAATCGACCCTACCCGCAATGGCGTACTGCGACCGCCTACAGTTTCGCCCGGAAATCGCGGTGAGGCCTGAATCCTCAAACGCGGACGGTGCCTTGGGGGTGAGCGTCAACGTAAAGGTTCCCCAGATCGAAAACTCTGCGGCTCTCGTCGCCACACCACCATTGCGGAGCGCGACGATAACCTTGCCCCAAGGGCTGTCGGTCAATCCGAGCGTTGGTGACGGTTTGGCGGTGTGCGCCGCCACTGGTCCCACTGGCATCAATATCCCCACTGGCCTAACCGCAAGCGGGGAAGCTCTACGCCCAGGGGAAGTGGGGTCGGGAGAAGAAATTCCCCCTGAAGGGTTGGGGCCTGAAGAACCAATACTCTCGCAGGGGCACTGCCCCGAAGCTTCGACTGTGGGGACAGCGGAAGCGGTCACCCCGTTTCTGCCATATCCGATTGAAGGGCGGGTGTATCTGGCGGCGCCTGGATGTGGAGGTCCCGCTCAGCGTCCTTGCTCCGAGCAGGATGCGGTTGACGGGAGCCTCTACAGGTTGTATGTGGAACTTGGGGGTAGAGGTAGTCAACGACACGATGGGGTTCTTATCAAGCTAGCCGCGACGGTCCAAGCGAACCCGGCGACGGGCCAACTGACGGTGCGGCTCTCAGAAGCGCCGCAGCTACCGATCAGCCAGTTGAGCTTGCGCATGTTCGGGGGTGACAGGTCGCTGCTCGCCAACCCTTCCAAGTGTGGGCCGGCCACGACGACGGGGGACCTCGAACCGTGGAGCGCCCCATACGCGCCTAACGCTGCTCCCAGCTCCTACTACGAAGTGACCGGGTGTACAGGTATGCGCACGCTTTCGCCAAAACTGAACGCAGGAAGCTTGAACGTTCTCGCTGGAGCCTTTAGCCCGTTCGTTTTCGCAGTTACTCGTAGCGAGGGAGAACCCTATCTCTCCCAGCTCCA
The DNA here is from genome assembly GCA_963695305.1 of uncultured Solirubrobacterales bacterium. GTDB lineage: Bacteria > Actinomycetota > Thermoleophilia > Solirubrobacterales > Solirubrobacteraceae > Palsa-744. The sequence continues at coordinate 702,813 of OY968774.1, forward strand.
GCTTCACGCGCCTGTAGGGCTCTCGGCGATGCTCTCCAGCGTGCTGAGGTGCGAAGAAGCGGTGGCGGCCGTAGGGCGATGCCCCGAGAGCTCTCGTATCGGTAGCTCCACCGTGGCTGTGGGCGCCGGGTCGCCGCTGCATATGGTCGGGTCGGTGTACCTAACCGGCTCCTACGAGGGTGCTCCGTTTGGCTTGAGCATCGTCACTCATGCCGTCACGGGACCGTTGGATCTCGGATCGATAGTTATACGTGCCCGCATCGACGTAGATCCCCACACGGGGGGGCTCGTGATCACTAGCGACCCGCTCCCACAGATCGTGTTGGGTGTGCCGTTGCGCTTGCGCCAGATCACGCTCAACATCGATCGTCCCGGGTTCATCGTGAACCCAACAAACTGCGAAGCGGAGCGGATCACCGCCACGATCGCCAGTGTTGAAGGCGCTGTGGCAAGCCCCACCAACCCGTTTGCGGTGGGTGGGTGTAGGGGCCTCGCGTTCAAACCCACCCTCAAAGCCTCCACGACCGGCCAAACCAGCTTTGCGCGCGGGGGGAGCCTCGACCTGAAGCTCTCGCTCCCGAAGGGAGAAGTGGGAACCACGGCGAACCTCGCCCGGATCAAAGTTGCGTTGCCCCAGCAGCTTCCATCGAGGCTCACAACGCTCCAGGGGGCGTGTAGAGGGAGCACCTTCGAGGTCAATCCCTCCGCGTGTCCATCCACGTCGGTTGTGGGGATCGCGAGGGCGTGGACCCCCATGTTGTCGAGCGAACTCACGGGGCCGGTGTATCTCGTGTCGCATGGCCCCAACGTGTTCCCCTCGCCTGTGGTGGTGTTGCAGGGAGAGGGCGTCACACTCGACCTCTCGGGCTCCACCACTGTGCGTGGGAGTGCGTCGAGCGTGACGTTCAACACCATCCCCGACATCCCCGTTCAGAGCATGGAGATATACCTCCCCCAGGGCCCCCACTCACTGCTCGCCACCAACACGAAGCTCTGCGCGCTCGGCAGGGTCATGACCGTCACGCACACCCTCACCCAGCGAGTCGCCGGCCATACCGTGACCCGCAAGGTGCGGGTCCGCGAACGCGTCGCCACGCTCCCCATGCCCACGTCGCTGGTCGCCCAGAACGGGCTCGTCGTCCACAGGGCGGCGAAGATCGCGGTGGTGGGTTGTGGCGGGGGAGGGGCTGCGAGCGTGCGGCGGCGTTAATGCGATCGTAGGGCCCCCGGCTGTGTGCGCGGTCGTGACCTTCGCGCTCGACGTCTCTGAAGTGCGCTTTAGGGTCCCCCAGCGTCTCTAAAGTTTTGGCGGGATTTCTTTAGAGACGCTAGGGTTACGGTGTGGAGTTCTCCGACTACGCATCCACTTCTTTTGGCGAGCCGCGACGCACGCCCGGACGCCACGGCTACGTGGCCTACTTCCCTGCCACGATCCCACGGACGGTCGAGCTCCCCGGGGCGGTAGTCCGTCTTCTCACGGATGCTGAGGCATCGCTGGGACGTCTCGCTGGTATCGGGCAACTGGTACCCAATCCACATTTGCTGATTCGGCCGTATCTGGTGCGCGAGGCGCTTTCCTCCACTCGCATTGAGGGTACGCAAGCCTCTCTGGCGGACGTATTCGAAGCCGAAGCCGGCGACGAGCCTCCGAACGCCGATGTGGAGGAGGTCCTCAACTACATAGACGCCCTCGAATGGGGATTGTCTCATTTGGGGGAGCTCCCACTCGGAGTCCGTCTCATTCGCGAGATGCATCGGCGGCTCCTCGCGGGTGTGCGGGGTCGCGAGAGGGCCCCTGGCGAGTTCCGCACGACCCAGAACTGGGTGGGAGAGAGCGGATCTACGATTGAGTCGGCCCGATTCGTCCCCCCACCTCCAGGTGAACTTCCTGCATTGTTGGCCGACTGGGAGCGCTACGCACACGAGACCGTCGACGCTCCGCTCCTCGTGCAGAACGCCTTGCTGCACTACCAGTTCGAGACCCTGCATCCCTTCTTGGATGGGAACGGCCGGATCGGTCGCCTGCTATCGGTCTTCCTGCTAGTCGAGAATCGCCGCCTGCCTGCGCCACTGCTCTATCTGAGCGCCTATCTGGAGCGTGACCGCTCGCACTACTACGAGGCGCTCCAAGCGGTTCGCGAGCGGGGAGACCTCCTTCCTTGGCTCGAGCTCTTCCTGACGGCCGTGTACACGCAAGCGGCGGACGCGGTGATGCGCTCTCAGCGGATCGTGCAGCTACGCGAGCTCTATAGGGAGGCAGCTTCGGCGATCACGTCGAGCAATGCCCTGACGCTGGTAGATCTTGCATGCGAAACCCCGATCCTCTCGACCCGCACGGTCGAGGCAAGGCTTGGCGTAACGCGTCCCACCGCACTGAAGCTGTTGCGACAACTCGAAGAGGTAGGGGTGCTGGAGGAGGGAAGCCCAGGCCCGCGCGGGCAACGCCGATACCTCGCCACCGAACTGATGGCTGCCGTGGCGGAGGAAGCGCCCATCGAGTAGGGGCTGAGCTTCGCGTCTGGTGCGGAGTTAGGCGACTCGTGGCGTCCAACCGAACATCCGTCGATTTCTGACCATCCGAAGATGCCGCGTGCGTAGCATGGTGGCCGTCAGCAGACAGAGCGGTGGTGAATTGCCAGGGGGGTGGTGAGCGGCCCACGAGCGACATGTGCTCAAAGGCGGCGATGTGGCCGCCGGAGAACGCTCGGATGAAAGGAATGTGGGCATGTTGAGGACGAGGAGAAACAGCATCGTGGTGGGCGTCGTAACGACGGTGGCGGCGCTCTGCGGGACGGGCGGGATGATGGTGGGAGGCGTCGAGAATGCGCGGGCGGGGGCGTTCCACGATTACGGGTGCCGGATGCCCGATGGTCAGGTGGCTCCGACGGATGGGTGGAGCGAATCAAGTTCGGGAGTCGCTGCATCCCTCCAAGACACCTGCGCTGCTGGTGGCGCTCTTGTTGCTGCGCTCGGTGACGGGGGAACTCATGAAGTGGAAACTGACCACGCAACCTGGATCTTTAGTGCTCCGACTGGGATGACCATCGCCGGTGCATCTCTGCGCCGAGCGGCCGACGCAGACGGTGGCTGGGCCACAAACGCGACGTATCAGTACTGGCTTGCTGGGCCGGAAAACAAAGAGATCGAAGCGGACGTCATTGACCAATGTGTCGCAGAGTTCGGGTGTCCGACTGGAATTGGGAGTACGACAACTGTGGGGTCGCCGTCGAATCTAATAACAGTGCTCCCAGAAAATCTAGGCACTCATCTCTACGCAAATGTCTCATGTGGAGGGAGCGCGAAATTTGTCTGCCCAAGCGGCAAAGGCGATAGCAGCGGCTACGCGGCCGTCGTGTACCTCTACGCCTCCGACCTAGTCCTCGAACAGTCGAGCCAACCCACGGTTTCCTCCGTGGAAGGCGAACTCGCGACAGCCTCCACGCTCGCCGGTGTCGCCGACCTCGCCTTCCACGCCGAAGACTCCGGCTCGGGGGTGTACGAGGCGGTGTTTACCCTCGACGGCTCTCCCGCCGGCACCACGCTCATCGACGAAAACGGGGGCCACTGCCGTGACGTGGGACAAACCACCGATTCCCTCCCTGCATTCCTCTACCTCCAGCCGTGCAAGGGGTCGCTCAACGCCGACCTCCCATTCGATACGTCCACACTCACCGATGGCACGCACCACCTGGTGGTCTCAGTGACGAACGCCGCGGGTAATTCCACGGTGGCGCTCGATCGCAAGATCACCACTCTCAACCATCCCGGGAGCTCCCCCCTCACGGGGACTACCCCGGTGGTGCCCGGGAACACACTCACCACAGGGCACGCCCCAACGATCCAAAACCAACCCAACGGCAGCAATGCTTCCCCCGCCGCGCGCCTCTCGCTGCGTTGGTCCTCCACCGCCCGCACCACGCTCGTGGCCTCCTACGGTCACGCTCCCACGATTCGGGGCCGTCTCACCACCCCCGATGGCTCCCCCGTTGGTGGCGCCACGCTTCAGGTGTTGTGCACCCCCACCTACCAGGGCGCCTCCCCACGCCCGCTCGCGTCCGTGCGCACGTCCACTGACGGGAGCTTCCAAGTGCGGCTACCAGCGTCCACCTCCTCCTCCCGCATCACGCTCGCCTACAGCTCCCACGCGGGCCAACCCTCACCCGACGTCACCGCCGTGCTCACCCTCACCGTCCCCGCCTCGCTCTCGCTACGCGTTACCCCCAATGTGTCCCACGTGGGCGGCACGATCGCCTTCACCGGCGCCCTCCACGGCTCCCCGCTCCCTCACGGGGGCAAGCAACTCGTGCTCGAAGCCCGCGCCCCGGGTACACCTTGGCGCCAGTTCCACGTGCTATCGACGCTCGCCCACGGTCGCTACCACGCCACGTACCGCTTCCGGCTGCCTGGCCCCATCACCTACGAGTTCCGTGCCATCTCCCCCCACGAGGCCGACTTCCCGTATGGCGCCGGGGTCTCGAACGTGGTGCGGGTTCGGGAGCGGTGAGGTGCGCGAAACCGGGAACGATACGTGGGCAAAATGGGGAAGGCCTGCAAAAGGCCGGGATGTCACCGTTGCCCGCTCTAGCGAACATATGACTGGTAAATCAGACATATGAATGATATTATGGACATCGCAATGGATCTGTCTCGTCCTCACAGCGCTGTAGCGACGAGCGTCGACGGAGACGTGTTGGTCGCCCTGTCCGGCACCACCTATCCGCTAACGGGTCGTGGAGTCGCGCGGCTCGTGCAGTGGCGCTCGGTGGCGGGTGTCGCCGACGCGCTCGATCGGCTCGTGCGGCAGGGACTTGTGGTGCGCCAGGATGCGCCTCCGGCCGCGCTCTACACGCTCAATCGTAAGCACGTTGCGGCGCCGGTGGTGGAGTCCATGGCGGGGATTCGCACGCGGTTTCTTACCCAACTGCGCGATCTCTTCGCCACCTGGGACCAACCACCGGTGCATGCCTCCCTGTTCGGGTCCGCCGCACGGGCCGACGGGGGACTCGACAGCGATATCGACCTCTTCCTCGTTCGTCGCTCAGGCCTGGGCGACGAAGACCCGGTGTGGAGCCAACAGCTGGCAGATCTCAGCAGCGAGGTCATGGACTCGACCGGCAATAACGCCAGCATCATCGACTTCGCGGAGAACGACATCCAAGAGCTCCTCGACGAGACGCCCCCCGTCCTTCGCGAGCTCCGGCGCGATGGCATCGATCTCGCCGGCACACCCTTGCGCGAGTTCTTGGGGCCGGCGTCGTGAGTCGCCGGGCGACAAAAGACCCACGCTCTCGCCGTTGCGACGCCGCCGACGCCAAGAAGCGTCTAGGAGACGCCGAGAAGTACCTCGAGGTCTCGGAGCTAGTCGCCGGCGAGGACTCCCATGAGTCACATAACGTCGCAACGGGGCTTGCGGTGCTTGCCGGTATCGCAGCCGCCGACGCTGCGTGCTGCAAGGCACTTCGTGAAAGCTCGCGAGGACCAGATCACCATGAAGCGGCTGTCTTCTTGCGACGCATAGTTCCCGGCGGGGATAGCGCCGCGAACAACTTCGAACGGCTCGTGGGTCTCAAGGACAAGGCCCACTACAGCTTTCTCAACGTCTCGGCTCAGGATCGCGTAGCGGCACTTCGTCGCGCAGGACGGCTTGTCGAGTTCGCTCGGACTGTCTTGCAGCGGTAGAGCTTGTCGTGGGTCTGCCGGAAAGGACGCCCAACCCGTGCGCCCATGCCGGATCGGCGGCAGTGTCCGCGGGGCGCCAGTGCAATCGCGCACCGTTGAGTCGGGTTGAGCGATCGTTGTTGATCGACCAGTGCAAGTACCGGCTTCTACAATGTCGATGGTAAGCCTGATTTCATTTTCTTGACTTTTTCGGAAAACTACGGTATAAGCCTCCCCGACAGTTCAAATACCAAAAAGGGAGGGTCACAAATGCGAGAAGTGAGTGACGCTTGTCCTGCTCACCGTAGCTCCAATGGTCATCGACTTATCCGCTCGTTGGTTGGGTTGTTGATGGTTGTGTCGTGTATGGGGGCGCTTGCGTCCTCAGCGTCCGCGAGATGGGGCAGTGAACACTGCAGTGAAGTGTCACATTGTTATGGTCTTGCCGGCCGCAATATTGAAGCCTATGGTGGCGTCCTGGCGAGTATCGATTTTGTGGACAACCAATCGGGTAATTTTGAAGGGCATACCGTTCCTAGCGCGCCCGGAGGTTTTGTCGATGGGGAGGAGTGGATCTCGTGGCCTAAAAGGTCCGAAGAAGAATGGATCGAGACGGGGCAGGCTAATGGTGAACCATTTTCGTGCTGTGAAGAGCATCCATTTTATGCAGAGATGTTGAAAGGTGTCTATAAAGAATATATTTCTTCTGGCACTGTACCGTTGAACTCATATAATCATTATGTGCTGTTTGATTCAGAAATAAACGGACGGTGGCATATTTACTGGGGTTGCTGCGAAGTTGGCTATTATGGCGGCGGCTGGCCGGCGTATCTAATGAATCAAGAAGGGGGAATAGAGGCGGCTACGCCGGAACAGCCATACGTATGGGGCAGTGACGAGGTTGCGGCGTCTAATGGTGGGGAATGGACACCTTGGAGCGGTGACTGGCACTATCACGATCCAGGTATTTGCGTTATCACGAACACAGAAGCGCCGTCTGAAGGAAATATTATGTGGTCTACCCAACCTGGCTGTTGAAAGGGCAAGATTTTATGACACCACTACCACTAAAAAGAATCAATGTATTTCTGGGAGTCGTGGGTGCTCTTGTAATAGCCATAGTAGCGACTGTGTTTATTGGCTACGGTGCGGCTAAGGCCGGGAGCCAACCCGAAACTCCGTTTGTTTCGTATACAGCTCCGACAGGGCCGGAAATGTCGAGTGCGGCTATAGCCAATGAGGCTGTCCGTTATGGTCGCGAATGGGGGAGTAGCGGCGAAATCACCGTTGAACTCGCACATGGAACATCGATGCAGGCGAGAGCGTTGGCGGATGGTGGTTCGCTCACTGATGCTGAGGCAAGGGAAAATCAGCTCAAGTCCGGTGCTCTTGGTAGCAATTTTTGCTTTGGTGGTGAGAATTCAAACTGTACTACGGCCGAACAGCAACACGCCAGGGAAACTCTATATGCGGAAGGCCGAGCGACCACGTATCTGGTGGTAATGTCTGGCGGGAGCTTCGCGCCACCCGAGAGGCTTGCACGGAATACTAAGCCGGTCATTGGTGGCAAAATGATCTTGCTGATTGACGCTCATTCCGGTATCCGTGTTGGTATGGCAATTGGCACTGGCATGACTGCACCAAACCTTAAAGAACTACAAGGAGTGGGACGGTTTGTCGCGGCGCCTCAATCGAAGATGGCGCAGGCAGCAAGTTAGGCACGACCGTGGGGCAATCCAAGGTCCCACACTGGAAGTATGGCTGCTGGCCTAAGAGAAGGGGAGCGCGTTGTCGGGACCGCTCCCCTTCTTTTGTCTTTGACCGGATCGAGCTGACTACTTTGAGAGCCACCTCGTTGACGGGAACGGCACGAACTCCTCCCACGACCATCGGCAGTCCGCGCTCGTGCGCGAAGTCTGTCCGCGCGGGATACTTCACGCCGATGACCATCGATCCCACATTCTGGCGAGACCGCCGTGTGCTGCTCACCGGCCATACCGGCTTCAAGGGCGCCTGGCTGTCGCTGTGGTTGCAGTCGCTTGGGGCACACGTCACTGGCGTGTCGCTCCCCTTTCCGCCTACCAACCCGTCGCTATACGAGCTAGCTCGTGTGGAGGAGGGTATGGCGGCAAGCGCTGTGTGCGACATCCGTCTTCCCACCGCGCTCGCCATCGCGGTCGCCGAGGCACAGCCCGAGGTGGTGATCCACATGGCGGCGCAACCGCTCGTTCGCCGCTCGTTCGCCGCTCCCTCCGAGACATATGAGACGAACGTGATGGGCACAATCAACCTGCTCGACGCGGTCCGTGCGTGCGAGAGCATGCGCGCTGTGGTGGTGGTGACCTCCGACAAGTGCTACGCCCCCGCCTCCAACCCTACGGCCCACCGCGAGGACGACCCGCTCGGCGGTCACGACCCCTATTCGAGCTCCAAGGCCGCCACCGAGCTCGTGACCGCCGCCTACCGCCACTCCTTCTTTGAAGATCCCGACAGTCCCCGCATTGCCACCGCACGGGCCGGCAACGTCATCGGCGGTGGCGACTTCGGCGCCGAGCGGCTCCTCCCCGATCTCTTTCGTGCCGCGTCATCAGGCGACACGCTTCGTGTACGCAATCCCCTGGCGGTGAGGCCTTGGCAGCACGTGCTCTCCCCCCTCTCCGGCTACCTGCTGCTCGCGCAATCGCTTTATGCCTCCCCCAACTTCGCTCGGGCCTGGAACTTTGGGCCCGACGAGGGCGACGCTTGCACTGTCGAAGCGATTGTCGGGCGCGTCTCTGAGCTTCTGTCGCCCAGGGTGTCGTGGGACGTGGACGACAGACCCCATCCGAGCGAGACCCCGTTTCTGCAGCTTGACTCCTCGCTTGCGCGGGAGAGGCTTGGGTGGGCGCCGGCCATGGCGCTAGAGGCGGGCCTTGACGCCACCGTCGACTGGTTTCGTGGGTTTGAGGGCGGCCAGGACGTACGCAAGCTCACCCTGGAGCAGATCGAAGCCTGACCTGCCCCATCGAAGCTCGCCCCGCCGCCCCGCCGTGGCCGGTAGATATGGAATAGTGCCGCCTCGACCGCACTACCACGGAGGACCATGTGACTACCCGCAATCCAGCACCCCGCACCAGCCTCACGACACGCACCACGTGCCGGATCTGCGGCTGCGCGCATCTCGCGCCCGTGTTGTCACTTGGCGACCAGCGCATCGCGGGAGCGTTCGCCGACCCCAAGGGCGATCAACCGGTCGATCGCGCGATCCCTCTTGAGCTGGTTCGCTGCGACATGACCCGCGAGGAGGAGGCATGCGGCCTCATCCAAACCAAGCACACCGTTCCCGGGTCGATCCTCTACAGCTCTTATTGGTACCGCAGCGGGGTCAACCGCACGATGACCGACAATCTTCACGGCATCGCACGCGGCGTGGAAGCGATTGTGCCGCTGGAGTCCGGCGACCTCGTGGTCGACATCGGTTGCAACGACGGCACGTTGCTCGATGGCTATGACAAGGCCAAAGGTCTCCGCTACCTCGGCTTCGACCCCTCCGACGTGGCTCGCTACGCGATGGAGAAGGGCTACGACGTCGTCAACGACTTCTACTCCGCCAAAGCGCTGCGACAACGCCGTCCCGACCAGAAGGCCAAGGCGATCACGAGCATCGCAATGTTCTACGACCTCGAGCACCCCCGCACTTTCGTCGCCGACATCGCCGAGGCGCTTGCCGAGGGCGGCATCTGGGTGATGGAGCTCCACTACCTGCCGATGATGCTCGAAGCCAACGCCTTCGACGCGATCGTCCACGAGCACCTCGAGTACTACTCGCTCGCGGTTATCGAGCGACTCGTCGGCGAAGAGGGCCTGGAAGTCGTCTCCGCCGAGATCAACGACATGAACGGTGGTTCGATCCGGCTCTTCATCGGTCATTCAGGCCAACACGAGCGCACTTCCGCCCAGCAAGAGGCGTTGATGGCTCTGCGCGTGAAGGAGTTTGAGATGGCCCTTGATTCGCCCGAGCCCTACGAGGCGTTCCGACTCGGCTCGGAGCGAGTCCGCGACGAACTGCTCGCCCTGTGTAAGCAGCTCCACGGCGAAGGCAAGAAGATCCACGTCTACGGCGCCTCCACCAAGGGCAACACGATCCTCCAATACGCGGGGATCGACTCCACATACGTGGAGGCCGCCGCCGACCGCAACCCGGACAAGTGGGGCTCGGAGACGATCGCCACGAAAATCCCCATCATCAGCGAGGAGGACTCCAGGGCAATGAAGCCCGACTACTACCTCGCGCTGCCGTGGCATTTCCTCGACGAGTTCGTTGAACGTGAGAAGGAGTTCCTCGACCGCGGCGGGAAGTTCATCGTGCCGCTGCCTGAGGTGAGGGTGGTTGGAGAGCCCTGAGCCGCTCTGCAGGCGGGCTAGCCGACTTCCTCTGCCATGCGTCTCGCTCGCAGCGCGTGGCCGATCTCAGGCGGAAAGCGACCGAGCGCTGTCAGCACGATCGCATAGACGCACGTGCCTACGAATACTTCAAGCACCGGGTGCACACCCACTAGGTGGCCCAGGACGACCCCGGCGACCCCGGCCACGAGGGCTAGGGGAATGATGTTCCAGGGCAATCGCAGGTCAGGCCGCGCGCGCACGAGGGCCACGACGGCGACGCTTGCGAGCGTCAGCTCGGCCGCCACTGTGGCGATCGCAGCGCCACGGGCCTGAAGTGTCGGGATGAGCGACAGCGAGACCGCGAGCGTCACCACTAGCCCAAGCGCGTTGGCGAGCAGCACGGCGCGATACCGTCGCAGTGACAGGAGCGGGAACGAACAGGCGACTGCCACGAACGTGGCCATCACAGCGAGTCCCTGAATGCGAAGTACCGGTGCGGCCGGAGCTGCGGCGGGCCCGCCCAGAACCTTGGTGGCGAAGCGGGCACCGAGCTCCACCCCCATGGCGATCCAAACCCCCGCCAGCACTGACAGCTCGAACATACGGCCAGTCGCTCGCGCGAATCGACCTGGATCGTCGCGCTCGGCGCGTGTGATGATCGGATAGGCAGCGCCGATCACTAGTACGGGCAGTCCGATAAGGATCTCGACGACCCGGAAAGACGTCGAGAAGTATCCGGTCTGGAGCGCGGTTGCCTCAAGTGACATCACGACAACCGTCAGCCTGAAGTACACGCTGCTGAGCGCGATTGCCACCGCGAATGGAAACGTCTCGCGCAACAACGCCGCGATGGATGCGAAGTGAAACGATGGGCGCAGTGGCATCGAGCCACGCACCAGCAGGGCAGTGAGCAACAATGCTGACAGGCAAGCTGGCGCTATCACCGCCAACAGGGGAACGATGCCTGCGCCGGCCAAGACGAGTGCGACTATCAACATCGTTGTGACACCGTTACGCAGCAGATCGGCGGCGGCAACCCAACCAAGGCGCATCGTGCCTTGAAGTGGCACCGACACGAGCGTCTGCAGGAGCTGGATCGTCAGCCCGATCGCGGCGATCGCGGTGCCAATGACTATCGTCGGGCTGTAGCCGATGGCGGCGGCGAAGGCAGTTGCCCCGATCACCCCGGCCGCGCTCAGCACTAGGCGCATACCGAGGATGCCGCTCATCGTCTTGTCGCGCTCGCGACCGCTGCGAGACGCGAACTCGCGCAGCGCGATCGTGTTGACCCCGCCCTCGGTCAGGCTCGCAGCAATCGTGGCGATCGAGAGCGCTGTCACATACTGTCCGAATCCGGTCTGATGAAGGTGGCGGATCAACAACGGCGCGGCGATGAGCGCCAGCAACATGCCGCCGCCATATCCGCCCAGTCGCAGCAGACTCCCCCTGAGAGCGAGGCTGCCCGCGTGTGGCGTGTCGAGCACATCCTCGACGGTGTCCGCGCCGGCGGGCGCGGCTGGGCTGGCGCATGGCATCGCTGACTGATGCTAAACCCAACCTTGCAGGAACCGCGTGGTTCGCATGGGTCAGGACGTCTTCCGGGATTGGCTCGGCCAGGCATTAGGCTGTGACGCTGCGGCGCCGGTCGGACCCGGATAGGCTATGGCGTCTTGACTGACGCTCCCACAAGAGAAGCTGTCGACCAGACCCACCCGCTTGAGTTCGCCGTCGTACGCGAGCAGCGCCAGATTGCGGCAGCTGCTCAGGCATTGCGGAGGCGAGGACTCGTGGATCCAGCGCCCGAGGTCGGCATCGGCACTCGCATGATCCGACGCCTCCTGCGCCGCCCCGATCCAGAGCTCGTCCTCAAGACGTGGGACGTGCAGCGCTCTCTGGACGCCTTTCGCACACGACTCGATCCCTCCGATCCCATTCTCGACATCGGTTGTTTTGCCTGCGACATGCTTCCAGCTCTCAAGCGGCTCGGCTATACCAACCTGTATGGGATCGACCTCAATCCCAAGGTCCTACAGATGCCCTACGCCGACGTAATCAACTACGCCGTCGGCGACCTCCTTTCCACCCCCTGGCCAGACGGTCACTTTGCGGGCATCAGCGCCATTAGCGTGATCGAGCACGGAGTGCCAGACGATCAGCTTTGTCGCGAGGTGAGCCGGCTTTTGCGCCCAGGAGGCGTTTTCGTCTTCACGACCGACTATTGGCCGCAGAAGATCCCAACCACTGAGCGAATGTTCGACCTCGACTGGCGCATCTTTGACGCGACGGAGATCGAGGCGCTGGTCACCGTAGCGCGTAATCACGGTCTGCATCCAGTATCAGACCCTGGCAGCTCGATTCTCGATGCGGACCGTCCGTCAATTCATTTCGCCGGCAAGGATTACACGTTCCTCTACGGGGCCCTGATTCGCGCCGAGGACTAGACGGCTGGCCTGTGGTCCTAGCCACCTCATGACTCGTTCAGCGTTTGCAACTACCGCCGGGAGCGCTGTTGCGAAGCTCATCCAGCTTCGCAACAACGGCCGCGACCTTTACTACGCCTACTCGCCCACGGTCCGCCACGTCGAGCGGACGACGCCATACGGTTTCTCAATGATCGCCGGGAACTCGAAGCATCATCGCCTGATGCAGGACGGAGCTTTCGAGCCGGAGGAGGTTGCTCTCACCGCCGAGTACCTGGAGGCATCCGATGTTTTCGTCGATATTGGCGCCAATATCGGCTTCTATTCCTGTCTTGCCCGCTCCCTGGGCAAGTATGCAGTCGTTATCGAGCCGCAGGAGCAGAACCTGCGCTACGTCTACGCCAATCTCTTGGCGAATGGTTGGAGCGACGCCGAGGTCTTCCCGCTCGGGCTCTCCGGGCAGCCCGGCATTCAGACCCTCTACGGAATCTCCAGCACCGGCGCGTCGCTGGTCCCCGGATGGGCTGCACAGCCGAAGGGCCTTAAGAAGTCGATTCCGGTCAGCACTCTTGACATCCTGCTTGGTGCCCGATTCCAAGGTCAGAAGATGTTCATCAAGCTGGATGTCGAGGGCTTCGAGTACGAGGTGCTGCTTGGGTGCTCAGAAGTCTTGGCGATGAAGCCAAAGCCCACATGGATGGTCGAGATCTGCCTCTCCGACTATCATCCCGGAGGCTCAAACGCTCACTACCGGGACACGTTCGCGATCTTCTTTGATGCTGGATACCAGGCCATGGCCGCAAACGGTAATCGGACGGTGATCGGTCTCGCCGACATCGAGCGACACGTGAAGGAAGGCCGATCGGACTCGGGCACGATTAACTACCTGATGGCCCCAGCGGAGTCTTCCTGACTGGCGAATGACAGTCGGGAGGGGGCTCATCACCCTGATGGCGTCGTTGGCGCTGCCTATGCGGTCACGGTCTCGACGAGCTCTTCCCAGCCGAAGGTAAGTTCGCGTGCTCCCGCTCGCACGTGAGTAGCAAGGCGGTCGTCAGTCAACATGCGGGCGATGGCCTTCGCCAGGGCGGCGGGGTCTTCGCGGTCGACGAGTAGGGCCGTCTTGTGATCTCGCAGCCACGGCGGGTTCTGCGGGCCGCGTGTGGTTATCACAGCGCCGCCATTGACGAGCGCCGCCAGTAGGCTTGTGTAGCCGCTCTCGGCGCCGGTCCGGTAAGGGAGCACAACCGTATCGACCAAGCGCAAGAAGCGGCCCGCCTCGTCGTCGCTGACAAATCCCAGCCAGCGCACGCGCTCGGCGAGCCCCAGCCGCTCGATCAGTGCCGCGATCTGCGAGTGGTAGACGTTAGCCGGGTCGAGCGAGCCCGTCGCCACGAGGAGGGCGTCGGTCAACGCAAGCGCCTCAAGTAGATCCTCAAAGCCCTTCGGGGCGCCCCAAAGGAGTCCGATGAAGCCGATAACAGGACGGTCCGGCGATGCGAGGGCGGCACGCATACGAGCATCGGCGTCCGGCTCGGGTGCCGCGATCGGGATGGTTGGGGGGTTGTGCCGCACTACCGTCCGCGCTGCAACCGACGGATAGCGCGTGACGATTGCGTCGCGCTCGGCCTCAGTCACGGCGACGATCCGGTCTGCCGCCCATAGGGCCAGTCCCAACAAGCGCTGCTCGAGTCGGCCAGCACGGACGAACTCATGCACAATAAAAATTGTCCTGGGTCGCCCGAGAAAGGCCTTCGCCAAGCCAGGAACCAGATAGAGCCCCGAGTGGCTGCCCTCGCAAGCTGCGGGATAACAAGACACGACGAGATCTGGGTGCGGCCTTGGAAAGTGTTGCCAGGCTCGCAGGAAAGCTACGAGGCTCCACTCGCGCAGGAGCGGCAGCACACGTGGGGGGCCGTCCGTCGCGGTGATTGAACCCGCACAGGTGAGCACCGTTACGTCGTGTCCGGCGCTCGCGAGTGCCGTCGCGAGGCCGCGCGTGTACGTGCCCACCCCGCAGGCGACAGGCGGATAGGAAGGGTTGAGGATAAGTATCCGCATCTGTGCGCCGTCAGATCCTTCGGCGTTGAAACTGGCACTCGCACAGTCGGTCGCGGCCTGTCTTCTTCGGCGAGTCAGCCAAGGACGCATCGCGGTCGGCCGGAGCATGGATAGCATGCGCGCCAGAGGATATTCCGTTCCCACTCCGCCGCCGCACGAAACGTTGTGCATGCCATGGTGGGCCGTCGACTCTCCCAAATGCACATCGCGCTCGTCAACCATCATGTAGGCGGAAAGGCGGGCGGCGGCGGCGGCGTGCGGCTGATGCTTGAGCTCGGCGCCGGCCTGGTGGAGCGAGGCCACCGCGTGACAGTCGCCTGCTACGACTTCTTGGAGGGCAGCGAGTTCTCCTATGCGGCCGACCGGCTGGAGATTCGCTCGGTTAGACAAGGGCCTTTCGAGCTGCCTGCCGATAACCGTGAGCTGGCCCGCCGCTTTTGGCTTGACATGCCGAAGGTAGCCAAGCTCGTCCCGCACGACGCCGATGTCGTCAACTCCCACGACTGGCTCGCACTGCGCCCAGGCCGCATCGCCGCTGGGCGCCTGTCGGTCCCGCTCGTGTGGACGCGCAACAACGAATCGCTCTGGGAGCGCGCGATCGTGCCGCAATTGTCGATCACCGGCGAGCGCTCCCTGCCGCGCCGGGCGATCCAGGCGGCCATGACCTGGCCCGACCTGCTCGATGCTCGGCGCGCCGACGCGATTGCGGTGCTCAGCGCACAACAGGTTGAGATGGTACGCCGCAGCTATCGCAAGGATGCTCTGCTCCTGCCGGTCGGGCCGCCTGCGCACTTCTTCGATCCGCCAGACCGGGCACAGGCCCGCGCCAGACTCGGCATCGCCGACGACGTCTTCCTCGTGGTCGGTATGGGCACGCTCGTTGAGCACCGCCACTTCGAGGACTTGATCGAGGCGACCTCACTTTTGGTCGACGATTCTCGTGTTCACACGTTGATCGCCGGCTCGGACCACGAAGACCCCGCCTGTGGCGACCGGCTCGCCGCACAAATCGCCGAGCGCGAATTGACAACCCGTGTCACGCTGCCGCGCGCCTCGCTATCTGACGAGGAGCTGAAGGACACCTACGCCGCCGCCGACGTCTTCGTGATTCTGAGCCAGCGCTACGCGTGGGGTCTCGCACCCTTGGAGGCGCTCGCTTCCGGAACGCCCGTGATCCTAACCCCGGGCGCAGGGGTCTATGACATTCTCGCCGGCCGGCCGGGCGTGCAGGTGGTCGCGCCGCGAGATCCTCATGCGATAGCGCAGGCAATCCGGAAATGGCGTTCAGGCGAGGGCCGCGAGGGTCTGGAGTCGACGCGTAGGTGGCTGCGTGAGGAATACGCGCTCGACCGTTACGTCGAGCGAATGGAGCAGATCTATGCGGGCGTGGCACGCCCGTAGATTTGCGTGCGCAGTGCCAGCGAGTCGCGTATCCCGATCTCTGGATCGAGCGCTTCCGCTGGCGTGTCTCGGCGCGTAAGGCCGCTAGCCGAGCGCCAGCCGACGACCCGTCCGGACAGCGCCGCGAAATCGCGCGAGAGGGCTGCGTCGCCTAGAGCAACGACGGCCTCTGTGACGAGTGCCCTCGGACCGTGGCGGCCGCGCAGGACGCCATAGCGGCGCAACAGGTAGCCGCGCGCGAAGCCCGCATGGCGCCGCTGCCACGCCGAGCGCCGCCCGTGTGTGGCCGAGCCGAGGTGAACCCCCACCGCCTCGACCGCCACGCTCGTTCTCCAGCCGGCGCCGCGCAGGCGCAATGCCAGGTCAAGGTCCTCCGCGTAGGCGAAGATCCCTTCGTCAAGGCCGCCCACCTGATCCCACGCGCTGCGCCGGTATGCCGCGCCGCCGCCTGCGGGCCCCGCCAGCCGTGGCCGCGCTTCGCTGGCCCGTGTCAGCGGCAGACCCGCAAGGCGCGGAAAGCCCGCGAGCGTCGGATCCGCGCACAGGCCCAAGCTGTCGATCGTCTGCTCGTCGGGCTTCACGAGCAGGCACCCCACCGAGCCCATTGCGGACTCGGCTTCCAATGGCTCGACGAGGTGCTCAAGCCAGTCGGGGCGGCAGTACACATCATTGTTGAGGAGCACAACTACCTCGCCCTCGCCCGCGGTTACGCCGCGATTGCAAGCGGCCGCGAAGCTTAGCTGCTCCTCGGAGCGGATCAATCTGACAGCCGGCCACTCACGACCAACCATCTCGGCGGTCTCGTTTCCGCCGCCGTTGTCGGACACGATCACCGTGTGCGGACGGGTCTGTCGCGCCAGGTGCGAAAGGCATTCTCTCGTCAGGTCATAGCGCCCCGAGGTGGGTATCACGATGTCGATTGTGAGCGGCAGGGTGGCCATCCTAAGACTTTGGCTCGCGGATACCCTTGCACGCTTATGAACGGCCCGGAGATTCTTCCCTGATGTTGTACCGGTGGTGCGATACCGATTTGTACCGGCTAGGCGGTACAAACGATCCCTCATGCACGTCGGCCTGAACCTCATCTTTCTCGTCCCCGGTGAGACCGGCGGCATGGAGGTGGCCGCGCGGGAGTTGATCCCCGCGCTGGTCAAGGCCGCGCCGGATGTGCGCTTCACCGCGTTCGTTAACCGAGAGGCCGCTGCCGCCAAAGACGGCCCCTGGGGGGAGCTACTGCCAGCGGTGACGGTCCCGGTGAACGCTCGCAACCGCATCCAGTGGGTGCTTGGCGAGCAGGCGCTACTTCCGCGACTGGCTGCACGTGAGGGTGTGGATCTCGTACACAGCCTCGCCAGCACCGCTCCCGCCCGGGGGCGCTTTCGCCATGTGGTAACCGTCCACGACCTGATCTACGCGCGCTTCCCCGAGGCGCACGCGGGCATTCGCGACCTGGGCATGCGCGTACTTGTGCCGCTGGCGGTACGCCGCTCCGATCGGGTTATCGTCGACTCACAGAGCACCCGCCGCGATCTCGTGGAGCTGCTGGGAACCTCTGAGGAGCGCATCGATGTGGCGCCGCTCGGCCTGGGCGCCGTAAAGCGCAGCGAGCCCCTCCCCGAGCAAGAGCTTCGCCGGCGACTGGATCTCGGCGATCGCGCCGTGGTGTTGAGCCTGTCCGCCAAGCGCCCCCACAAGAACCTCCTCGCGCTTATTAGCGCCCTTGCGCTTGTACCCCCCGAGCGTCGTCCCCTGCTCGTGTTGCCCGGCTACGGCACTGCCCACGAGGCGGAGCTACGCGAGCGTGCCCACACACTCGGCTTGCGGGGCGACGTGCGCTTCCTCGGTTGGCTCTCCGCCGAGGAGCTTGAGGGTCTGTGGAGTGTGGCCTCCGCGTTCGTCTACCCCTCGCTCTACGAGGGCTTCGGATTGCCCGTGCTGGAGGCGATGGCGCGTGGGGTTCCCGTCGCCTGCTCGAACGCCTCTTCGCTGCCGGAGGTCGCCGGTGACGCCGCGGTCATGTTCGACCCCCGCGACGAAACAGCGATCGCCTCAGCCGTCGAGCAACTGCTCTCAGATCCCGCCGCAGCCGAGCGCCTGCGCGTACGCGGATTGGAGCGCGCGCGCGAGTTCACGTGGGAGCGCACCGCGAAGATCACGCTCGACAGCTACACCCGGGCCCTCCGGTCGGAATAGGGCTGTTTGGCGGGCCTTTGCTCGCCGGGGAACGGCAGTCAGATCAGCGGCGGGCGAGCATTCTCGAGGTCGGCGCGGGTCATCAGCCGGATCAACTCCTCAAAGCTCGTTTGCGGCTTCCACCCAAGGTCGCGCTCTGCCTTTGCGGGACTCCCGATCAGATGGTCCACCTCGGCTGGCCGTAGGAACGACGGATCGATCGTCACATACTGCTCGAAGTCGCCCAAACCGGCCTCGTCGAAGGCCACCTCACAGCACTCCCGCACGGAGTGCGCCTCGCCGGTGGCGATCACATAATCCTCCGCGCGCTCCTGCTGGAGCATCAACCACATCGCTTCCACATAGTCCTTGGCATACCCCCAGTCGCGTTCGGCGTCGAGGTTTCCCAGCCGCAACTCCTGCTCGACGCCGTGCTTGATCGCGGCGGCGTGCCAGGTGATCTTGCGGGTGACGAACTCAAGCCCTCGCCGCTCGGACTCGTGGTTGAAGAGGATGCCGCTGGTCGCATGGAGGTCATATGACTCGCGGTAGTTGACCGTGATGAAGTGCCCGTACGCCTTCGCCACACCGTAGGGCGAGCGCGGATAGAACGGTGTTTTCTCGGTTTGCGGCACCTCAAGCACCTTGCCGAACATCTCGCTGGAGGAGGCCTGATAGAAGCGGGCCTGCGGGCACACTTCGCGCATCGCCTCCAACATCCGCGTGACTCCGACGCCGCTGAACTCCGCGGTGAGGGTGGGCTGGATCCAGGACACCGCGACGAACGACATCGCCGCGAGGTTGTAGATCTCGGCGGGTTTCGCCGCGCGCATCGTGTCCACGAGCGATCGCTGGTCGAGCAGGTCGCCTTGATGGAGGGTTATGCGGTTGCGCAGGTGCTCGATCCGATCGAACTTCTCGGTTGAGGCGCGACGCACCATCCCGTGGACGTCGTACCCCTTCTCCAACAACAGCTCCGCCAGGAAGGAACCGTCTTGGCCGGTGATCCCGGTTATGAGTGCTGAGCGCTTGTCGGTCATCGCGCGGCAGATTACATGTCACCGGTGCCAGGCGTGCTCAGCGCCTCGCGCCAAACCCTCACCGTGGGGGACACCGGGATCGGGACGGCGGCTCCCGTAACCTGTCGCGTGGTTTGACTTCAATGCCACTACGTACGATGCCTGTCCCCCTATTCGACACCACCACACCCATCCTCCCCTTGCGCGAAGAGATCTTCGCCCGCATGCGGGAGGTGGTCGAGGACACTCGCTTCATCCTCGGCCCCAATGTGGCGGCGTTTGAGCAGGAGTTCGCCGCCTACTGCGGCGCCGCTCACGCCGTCGGCGTCGCCAACGGCACCGAGGCGCTCACGATCGCTTTGCGGGCGATGGGGGTGGGTCCAGGCGACGAGGTGGTTGTGCCCTCCTTCACGTTCTACGCCTCCGCCGAGGCGATCCCCCCGACGGGCGCCCAGCCGGTTTTCTGCGACGTTGATCCTCACACCTATTGCGTCACCGCCGACACCGTCAAGGCTGCGCTCACGCCCCGCACGAAGGCGGTCATCGCCGTGCATCTGTTCGGCAACGTCGCGCCGATTGCCGAGATCGAGGCGCTTGGAGTGCCGGTGCTAGAGGACGCCGCCCAATCCGCCGGTTCGACCTCCCCGCAGGGGCGCCCCGGCTCGCTTGGGACGGTTGCCACGTTCAGCTTCTTTCCCTCCAAGAACCTGGGCTGCTTCGGCGACGGCGGCGCGGTTACGACCAACGACGAGCAGATGGCCGAGCGCGTGCGGATGCTCCGCTTCCACGGCTCCCACGACAAGGTCACCTACGACCACGTTGGCTACAACTCACGTCTGGATGAGCTACAGGCGGCGATTCTCCGTGTGCAGCTTCCCCACCTCGACGGTTGGGCCGACGGCCGCCGTGCCGCCGGCGCCTACTACGAGCAGGCGGGACTCGGCGAGCTGGTCGCGCCGCAAAGGCCTGTCGATGGATGCGATCCGGCGTGGCATCTCTATGTGATTCGCCACGACCGCATCGAAGAGGTCGAAACGGCGCTTGCTGCCGCCGGCCACGGCTATAAGGCCTATTACCGCACCCCCATCCACCGTCAGCCTGCGATGGTCGAGTATCGGGCGAACGTCTCGCTGCCGGCTACCGAAGAGCTCGCCCGCACGCATCTGGCTATCCCGATGAGCCCGGTGTTGAGTGCGGAGCAGGTGGCTTCGGTGACCGACGCGATACGCCCCGCTCTCACTTGAGGCGCTCAGGCGCCGGAGGCGACGGGAGCATCGCGTTTTGAGGCGTCCAGCTCGCGCTGCATCCCCTCCAGGATGCGCACCACCCGCAGTCCGCTCTCGCCGTCTGAGAGCGGCGTGCGGTTCTCGCGGATGCACTCCACGAAGTGTTCGCACTCCAACCGCAACGGCTCCGCGTTGGGGACGCGTGGCGAGCGGATCTCCCCGGCGCGGGTGATGTACTCGCCGTAGCTGTCGGTCTTCTCGTCAAAGCCCTTGTCGTAAATCGTCACCTTGCGCTCGATCTCCATGTCGTCGAACGTCGCCATCCGCTTCGACCCCACCACCGTGAAGCGCCGCTCCTTGTGGGGGTCCAACCAGCTCAAGTGCAAGTGGGCGGCAAGCCCGGAGGGGAAGCGCATGAAGCCGAACACCACGTCCTCTATCCCCTCCCGCATGTAGCACTCGCCGTGTGCGGAAAGCTCAGTCGGCTCCTCTCCCGCCAGCGCCAGCACCACCGACACGTCGTGTGCGCCAAGGCTCCACAACGCGTTCTCGTCGTTTCGCAATTGCCCGAGGTTGAGGCGGTTGCTGTAGATGTACAAAGCCTTCCCCAACTCGCCGGAGTCGAGCGCCTCCTTCAGCAGCCGCACACCCGGGTGGTACTCCAGCAGGTGCCCCACCATCAGCAGCTTGTCCGCCTCGCGTGCCGCATCCACGGTGGCCTGCGCGTCCGCCACCGACTGCGCGAGCGGCTTCTCCACGAAGCAGTGCTTCCCCGCCGCGAGCACCCGCTGGGCCAGCTCGGCGTGGGTGGGGACGGGCGTTGCCAACACGATCGCGTCGAGCTTTGGGTCGGCTAGCAACTCCCCAAGATCGCCCGTGAAGCGCGTCGAGCGGTGTACTGCGGCGAAGTGCTCGCGCCGCTCCCCCCGCTCGTCGCAGCACCACGCAAGCTCCACCCCGGGGAGGGCGTCGAAGTTGCGCGCGAGGTTCGGCCCCCAGTAGCCCAGGCCGGCGACGCCGATACGCACTGTTGTGTCACTCATACGGCTGATTGAAGCGGATTTTCCCAATTCACGCCCTCGAAACGCGCGAAATCGCCGTCGGTACTGCACACGGTCAGCCCGTGCTCGATGGCGAGGGCCGCGAGGTGTGCGTCGGCGGCGAGGTCTGGCCGCGACTCCGCGCTGATGAGTCGGCTGATGATTTGCTGATGGCGGTCGGTTGGGAGGGGTATCCAGGTTTGCGGCAGATCGAGCCATTCCTTCGCGCGTGCCCAAGCGCGGTTAAGTGGAACCGGCTTGCTCACGACGCTCGGATTCCCCATCAGGCGAGCGAAGGCGAGCAGAGTCGGCCAGGGCAAACCCACCTTGGTAGGGCCGTTGAGTACCCGCTCCAGCCACACGCTTGCCGCGTCCCGTCGTGGCGACTCTGGGGTGTGGGCGTAAACGAGCAGGTTTGCGTCGAGCAATATCACCCTCGCCAAGGCCCCTCGGCGACGTCGAGTGCCGCTTGCACGTCATCGATCGGGATCAGCAATTCGCCGGCGTCCAGTGGCTTGACCTCGAAACGCGGAGCTTCCGGTTGCGCTTGCTCCACATGCGTCAAGCCGGCGCGGATGAGGTCGTTGACCTCCTGCTTGAGGGAGTGGTGGAGTTTTTTCCGACGGAATTCAATCGCCGCCGCTACATCCTCGTCGAGCGTCAATGTGGTTCGCATACATCAAAGCATAACATTGTTGATGTCATGATGTCTATATCGATGGATAGTGCGTCAATACGACCCTCACGGACGACTCGAGCGACAGGCGCTCGGCATTCTCCGCGAACCAAGCGGCGGTGTTCTCGCGCATGGCCATCCCCCCCTCATGGACCCTGACGATCGCCTGCGCAATCGTGTCCGGGTCGGCGTCGGGGGCGATCGTGCCGTTGACTCCATCCTCGACCAGCTCGGTGGCGGCGTTGTCGGGGGCGGCTACCACCACCGCCGGGATGGAGTGGGCAGAGGCCTCCACCACCACCATCCCGTACCCCTCGCGCTCGGAGGGTAGGAGCACGCACAGGGCCCGGCGCATGTCGGCGTCGACCTGCTCCCCGTCCGCGAAGCCCGGGGCGGAGATGAACGAGTCGGCGTGGTGCTCCGCGATCGAGGCGCCCAGCGCCTCGCGCTCGGGTCCATCGCCGTAAAAGACACCCTCCAACCCCGCGATCTGCTTGGCGGCGGCGGCGACTGCAGCGACGCCGATGGTCACGCGCTTCTCGGGGATCAAACGGCCGGCGAATAGCACGAGCGGGTCTGCCGCTCGTGGGATCGCCGGCTCGGTCGAGCCGGCATAGAGGCCCCGCAGGATCGTGATCTCACCGCTCATCCCCTGCTCGCGCAAGCGTTTGGCGTGCAGTTCGGAGAAGCAGAACGTACGTTGGGGGACACGCGCACACAGACGCTGCACCAGCTCGCCGATGCCCCCCCCAATACCGCCGAGATAGCCGCGCCAGTAATCGCGACTCCACACCTCAAACCAGTCCGCGATAAGGCCATAACGTCTGAGCGGGCGTACCAAAGCGGCCGCCAGGAGCGAGAAGTAGGGGAAGGCGCAGGTATGCACCACGTCATAGCGCCGCCCATAACGCAACAAGTGCCACAGCACCCCCGCACCGAACACCAGTGGCGGCAAGATGCGCCGGCGTCCCCCCACGTACAGCTCCATTCGTGGGCCCGCCTCCACCACGCGCACGCGTGGGTCCAGGTCCAATTGCTCGCCACGCTCCCACTGGCGCAGGGTCAGGTAGGTCAC
Organism: uncultured Solirubrobacterales bacterium; assembly: GCA_963695305.1. GTDB lineage: Bacteria > Actinomycetota > Thermoleophilia > Solirubrobacterales > Solirubrobacteraceae > Palsa-744. Next base: position 725,926 of record OY968774.1, read on the forward strand.
TTCGTGTCCCTCCGCCGCCAACCTCTCCGCCAGGTTGCGATACCAACGCTCCGCACCCCCCACTGTGTAGGGGTAGAGGCAGTCGTAGACGAGGCAAACGCGCATTCCGGTCGGGAGACTGCCAGGAAAGCGCGTGACTCGGGGTCTGGCCCTCCGACCGGTGCGATAGCATCCGAAATTCGAAAGGCGCGTCGGGGAGCGCCACTTTTTGGCCCGTCAAGCGTTTACTTCCGCGGAGGCCAAGCCCGCAAGCGAGCAGGGCCCGACAGAGCGATGAGCACCGTAGAGACGACAAGGCCCACTATCGACGGGGGCGCCGAGGAAGAGCGATCGACGCTCGTGTCGGTCGTCATCCCCTGCCTCAACGAGGCGGAGAACATCGAGGAGTGCGTTACCACAGCGCTCGATGTCCTCAAGAGCAACGGGCTCGACGGTGAGGTACTGGTGGTGGACAACGCCTCCGAAGACGACTCGGCGGCGTTGGCGGCAGCGGCCGGCGCGCGCGTAGTGTCAGAGCCCCGCCGCGGCTACGGCAGTGCCTACCTTGCGGGCTTCGGTGCGGCACAGGGCAAGTACATCGTGATGGCCGACGCCGACCTCACCTACGACTTCGCTGAGATCCCCCGCTTCGTGGCCGAGCTCGACGGTGGCGCGGAGCTCGTGATGGGCGACCGCATGGACAACATCCAGCCCGGCGCCATGCCGTGGCTTCACCGCTACATCGGCAACCCCATCCTCACAGGCCTGCTCAACTTCTTCTTCAGCACAGGCGTGAAGGACGCCCACTGCGGCATGCGGGCGCTCAGGCGCGATGTGTTGCCTCGTCTCGACCTGCGCACCACCGGCATGGAGTTCGCCTCCGAGATGGTGATCCGAGCCTCCAAGGAGCACCTGCGGATCGCGGAGTTCCCGATCGAATACCACCCGCGGGGAGGGGAGTCCAAGCTGTCGAGCTTCCGCGACGGCTGGCGTCACCTGCGCTTCCTGCTTGTGCACTCGCCCACACACCTGTTCATCCTCCCCGGGACGATCCTCGCGGGCGTGGGCACGGTGATTGTGGTGCTCGTAGGCGGCGGGCTCGACCTGTTCGGGCGCTCGTGGGGCATCCACGCGCTGATCGGCGGGTCGCTGCTGATGGTGGTGGGCACGCAGGTGCTCGCGCTTGGGTTGTGCGCGCACGCCTATGGCACCTACTTCATGAAAGAGCGCGACCCTTGGTTTGACGCGATGCGCTCGCGTTTTCGCCTTGAGCATGGGCTGCTGCTTGGTGGGCTGTTCGTGCTCTTGGGCCTGGTCCTTGGTGGGATCATTGTCGGCACCTGGATCTCCCACGGCTTCGGCTCGCTCGCAGACGAACATATGGCGGTTGTCGCCGCCACGCTCCTCATCGTGGGGATTCAGATCTTCTTCTCGTCGTTCCTGCTGAGCATCCTCGGGCTGCGCCGACGCTGAACGTGGAGCTGGCCTCAGCCACGCACTCCAAACGCGGCGCACTCGCGGCTCGGGCCTCGATCCCCTCTCGCAGAGGGCCATGGCTGGCGCTCGCCGGCGGACTCCTCCTATTGGCTGTAGGGGCAGGCTTGATCGCAGCGCATGTGACCGTGTTCGCGCTGGATGAGACGCTGATCGAGCAGTCGGCGGTTCACTACACGAGTGGGCTGCCGCACTCACTGTTCCACGACCTCGACGCGCGTGCGACCGACCGCCTGTACTCACTCGTGTTGTCGATAGCGCTACGCCAGTTCGCGGGCGCTCAAGCGCTTCGGATAGACCACGTCTTGAGCGTGCTGCTGTTCGTCAGCGCCGGCGTTCCGATCTTCCTGTTCGCGCGCGTGGTGCTCCGCTCGAGCTGGCTCGCGGTAGCTGCCGCTCTGCTCAGCGTGGCAGTGCCCTGGCTGACATTGACTTCGGCCCTCTTCACCGAGAACCTCTCCTATCCCCTGTTCTGGTGGGCGATCCTGGCGGCCGCCGCGGCGCTGTGGCGACCGGCTCCTGGAAGAGATGCGCTCGTGCTGCTCTCGATTGCGCTGCTGGTTGTGACTCGAGCTCAGTTTGCGGCGCTGTTCGTGGGCTATCTGTTTGCGCTGCTGCTTCGCAGCTTCCAGCTCGCTTGCGTGCGCGAGCGAGGTGCAGATCGACTGCGCGCCACGCTCACCAGGGCCGTACGAGGACATCCCCTTTCACTTTTGGTGCTTATCGGTCTCCTCTCGCTCGTTGTCTACGAGAAGACCTCAGGCCAATGGCAGGCGCACGTAGAGGCGCTGCTTGGCAGCTACAGCAACGTTGTGATTCGCAACGGCCTTTCAGCCAACATGGGCGAGGGCCTGCTTGTCGAGCTGATCGCGCTTGCGTTGGGGGTTGGGCTGCTACCGGCGATCGTCTCCTTGGCCTGGTTCATCAGGCGCATAGCGCACCCCCGTTTGGATCGCAGCTGGGTTTACGTCGCGGGCTCGGCCGTGGTGATCGTCGTGTTCCTGCTGCTGACCGTCTACTCCCAGGGCGGCTACCTGGGACAGATCACCGAGGAGCGCTACTTTTTCTACGTGATACCAGTCTTTTGGCTGGGCACGTTCGCGGCTGTTGAGGACAGGCAGGTGCGTGTGGCGGACCTGCTGCTGGTCGCCGGAGGTCTAGCTCTCCTTTATGCGTCAATCCCGTTCCTCTCGTCGCTGACCCAAGAAGCAGCGTTCCTCGCTCCGGTCGAGTCGATCGTTCCGCACGTGCTGTCGCGCAGGTTCGGCGAGATCGGACTCAATGGCCTTAGCATGCAGGATGCGCTTGCCGTCCTCGCGATAGTCGCAGGCGCGTTCACCGCCTGGCTGTGGGCGAGTGGTCGCGTGAGACGGGTCTGGTGGGTGGTCGGCGTGGGCGTTGGTGCGCAACTGCTACTCACCGGCTACGCCTTCGCCGTCATTGGCGGCAAGATCACCGGGATACCCGGTAGGACCGCTGGGTCGGTCTCGGCGCTCGGCTGGGTTGACTCCCACTCGGGCGGAAGCGATGTTGCATGGCTCGACAACGTGTCGAGCGCCGCACCACCGGCCACGCTTGCTTCGCCGTCGGGGGATCAGCTACGCACCACACTGTTCTGGAACTCCAGCGTGCGCAGTTGGGTACGTCTACCGCAGACCGCTCTGCCGCCGGTGGAGGTGCCGATGGCGGCTCTGCCTGGCGCCGAAGCACTGGTGAATCCTAGGACCGGCGTTATAACGCCTGCGTCGTCGGTGGCGCCAAAATACGTGGTAGGAGCAACGAACTCTCCCTTCTTGCAACTACAGGGGACGCCGCTCGCGCACTCGCCCGACGGTGTGCTCACACTCACGCGGCCTACGCAGCCCATTCATGTGGCCTGGGTCGCCTACGGCCTACAGCCCGAAGGTGGAGTGGTGGCTGGCAGCGCGGTGCACATTGCGGCGTTCGCGGGCGGGTCCAACTCAGGTCGGACTGGGATCGCGCTGACGGCAGTGCTCACCTTCGCGCCACCGGCCCCGCCGGTCGCCGTATCCAAGCCGCCGCGGATGCTGCTCAGTGTGCGTCTCGGCGAAGCCAATGCACGTGTTGGGCTAACAGCCGGAGGCCGGATGGTCAGAACACGTCTCACCACATGCATCGCTACACAAACCCAGCCGGCGACTGGAACAATCGTGGTTTTGCGCTCCCCTGCAGGCGCCGCCGCCGGAGCGCTCCTGAGTGTGACCCTCAGCGGTCATGGCGCCTGTAATGCTCGACCGCGACATGGTGCACCCGCGCGGCCGTGATGGAGTTGATGCGGGCAGTGCCGGCGGATGTAGCTGTGACTGAGCGTCTCAGGCTGGGGCGTCTCGGTCGTCTTGGGCCGGTGATCGTGTTGCTCGGCGCGGCTGGTGTGGCAGCTTTGCTCGCTGCGATCTACGGGCTGCGAATTCATGGGATCGTGATTTTTGATGAGACCCTGAACGTCCTCGGTGGTCGCTACATCGACCATCATTTCCCACAAGCGCTCGTCGAAACGAACGGCGCGGCCTTCCCTCGCGGTCCTGAGCGACTATCGGCGCTGCTGCTGGCTGTCGGCAACCTATTGAGTCGTCGTACCGCGACTCAGCTTGAAACAGCACACATATTGCTTGCAGTGGCGTATGCGGCCACAGCAATTCCTACGTATGCGATAGCGCGGATCGCTGGCCTCGGCCGTTGGTGGGCCGCCGCCGCTGGAGCGCTTGCTGTCTGTACCCCGCTGCTTCTCTTCGGCTCGACACTGCTCAACACGAGTCTCTCGCTGTTGACTGCGGCGATCGCATTCTGGGCGTACATGGAGTGCCTGGTCAAGCCACGCTGGCAGGCTGACGCATTTGCTGTCTTGGCCACCGGTTTGATGGCAACTGCTCGCGTGTCCTATGGCGGGCTTGGGCTGGCGCTCGTGATTGCCGTCGTCATTCAGGCGTGGCGGGATGCGCCCGGGCGCGCCGCGCCGTCGCGGCTGCTACGGGACCACGGACTTCTGGTGGGGGCTGCAGGCGTGGCCGTTATCTACCTGAACGTCCGTGGCATAAGCGGTACGAGTGGCTACAGCGGCGTTTCGGCGGCGCCGAGCTTCCCCGCCATTTGGGATCAGCTGCGTATGAGTACCGGGCAACTCGCGGTCGCCTATGCGCTTGCGCCGTTTGCGATTGCGCTGGCGTGGGTGTTGCGGTCTGTGTTGCGCCCCACCAAGCGTGCCACTGGTGCATTTGCAGTACTCGCACTCGTGACATTTTTCGTGCTCGCATACATCAACCAGGCTGGCGACCTTGAGGGTCGCTACGTCGTCGCACTGCTCCCGCTCGCGGCGGTGGCTGTGGTTGCGCCTTTCGCCAGGCGTGAGTTGCGATGGCTTGAGGTTGGTATCGCGGGGCTTCTGGTTGCGCGTATCGTAGCTACGACCCAATCCATACAGAGCAGGGAAGGCTTCGCTCACTTCTCGGCGACGACTGATACGTGGTTCGCAAACGTGTGGCTTGGGAAGACCAGTCTTTTGACGGGGATTAGCGTGTCCACCACGGTCACGCTGGTCACGATCGGAGCGGCGGTACTAGCGGTCGTGCTCGCGGTTCTCGCACGACGGACACCCCGTCAGTGGCAGTGGATCGCGAGTGCGGTCTTGATCGCAACCGGGGTAACCGGTTTGGCTGGCGCCTGGTATTCGGCCGCGAGGCTCGTTCCGTCGCTACCTGGTCTATCCACAAATAACCCGGCGCTCCTTCCGCAGAATTTTGAGCAGGCGGCATTCGTCGACGAACACATACGCGAGCCGGTAGGTGTGCTCGATTATCTCACTCACGAATCGGGTCTCCCGCAGCAGTGGACCGCTATCGAGATGTTCAATGGGCGTGTGCAGGCCACGGTCAGAATCGACGGACAGTCGTCCGGTTATACGTGTTGCTTTAACAGACGTGCCGTTGGGTTGAGGATCGACCCGAACACGGGAGCCGTAGCACTCAAAGGCGGGGCGCTCCCGCGCTACCTACTAGCGGCGTCGCAGTGGACGCCGGGAGGATTGGTGACAGAACCGATCACCACGTCGCCCCTCACCGACCCGGTGGTAACTCTGGAGCGGACGGTGCTTCCTCTGCGCGCGGCGTGGGCAGGACCGGGCGTGCCCCCCGATGGTTGGGGGATTCCCGGCCAGGCGCTGCGCCTGCGTGTTTTCCCGACGGCGTTTGTTTCGCTGCGACGATCGTGTCTGAATGTTGCGCTCACCGCCCCGTCGCTTCCGGCGACGGGCTCGCTTGGCGTGACTGTCGGCACAGTCCACGTCGCGGTACCACCGGGCGGGACGGTGGTCGCACAGCTACCGCTACGAGCGGTCAAGCGGGCTCAGGACATCCTTATACGCGCGAATCGCAGCGGTTTTCGCTCAGATGGAGCGCAGGTCACTGTCGGGCTCTCAGACGTTCGCGTTACGTCGTGTCGCCCTCAAGTTGGGACGTGAGACCCGCTGCCGCGCAATGCCTCATCGAGTTGGACGGCGGCGTGGCGCCACGTGCGTTCGCTCACGAGCGTTGCTCCGGCGGCGGTGAGCCCGGCTCGCAGCTCGGTGTCGTCAAGCAGCCGCTCTAGCTCCGCACACAACGCCAGCGGCGCCGGTTCGACCAGCTGAAGTGGGCCGGGGCTTCCGAAGCTCGCCACCATCGACTCGCTTGCAAGCTCTACGCAAGGAAGCCCACAAGCCATCATTCTCAAGCCCGATGAGCGAGGGGTTGGTGAGCGAAAAGACCATGCCGACGGTGGCACGCGAGTAGAGCGCGGCAAGCTCGCCGGCAGGGAGCACGCCGAGGTTAGTGTGCTTAAAAGGCGCGTCCAGCGGACGGTCTTCGCCAAACAGCGCGATCTCCACATCGGGTCGCCGGCACGAGAGCTCGGCGAGCGCGAGCAGCCCCAGCGGCACGGCCCGCCGCGGGGTGACGGCGCGAGCGTAGAACACAATAAGGCCGTCTCTAGGCGTCTCGTCAGCGGGCCGGTAGACCCCGTGATCGACAGCCAAATCAAAGTGAGTGGCGCTAGCCCCATAGCGAGTGCGCAGCAGCTCCGCGAGCCAAGGACTGGCGGTGATGCAGTGAAGCCCCTTGCGGTAGGTGTCTTCGGCAAGCAGCCGCTCGGCCGAGGCGGGGTAGAAGTCGGGCTCGTGATCTTGCACGAGGTAGGCGCGTGCTTTGACGTCTGAAAGCAACAGCACACGTACCACCGTCTGCCAGCCAGTGGCAAGCACGACGTCGGCGCCGCTCCAGTCGTGGAAGCCAACATGAAGCGGGATGCTCGCGGCGTGAAAGAACTCGGCGAAGCTGCTCTTCGTGAGCGCAGCGGACTCTTGTGCGTGGCGTCCCTCGCAATCCTCCAACCACAGCGACACGTGATGCCCAAACGCTTGAAGCTCGCGCAGGAGGTTGACTATCGTCATGTGGCCGCCGCTGCCGCGCCGGAACGAGGGGATAACGGTTGCGATGCGTAGCGGCTCACCGGGTGCGGGCCGGTCAGGGGAGAGGGGTGGGGGGCCGGAGCGTTCGAGTTCGAGCAGCGCTTGCGACAGTCCGGGCGCGGTGCTCGCCGCGGGTGCTCGTCCGAGCAGGGTTCTCGCGATGCCCCCCAACTTGCTTGACGAGCCGGCCATCGGCTAGAGCTTGCGGCGCAAACGGCGGTAGAGGGGACGTAGTGGCCTCAGTGCCTTACGGGTGAAACGGTGGCGGCGGATGGCGATCAACACGCGCCCAGGCCTGCTGCCGCGTATTCGCTTGACGCGGCGCTCGAAACGGGCGGCGCGGTGGGCGAAGTCGGTGCGTTCACGCAGCTGGCTTTCATAGATCTCAAGCCCCCCGCGCAGGTCGGCCAGCATGCGCGCGCTTGGCGCACTCGCGCAGGGCGCCGGGTCGCGTAGGATCGCGAGCAGGGCGCTAGCCATCAGCGCGCTTGAGTGCTCCCAATCGGGCCACTCGCGAGCGGTGGCGAGCGCATTGGAGCGCAACCGGTGCAGCAGCTCGCGGTCGCGCGCCAGCAAGTCCAGTTGCCGCGCGGTGCCGCGTAGGTCGTCCCAGTCGCAGAGCAAACCGTTGACGCCGTGCACTACGTACTCCTCATGGCCGGTGACGGGCGTAACCACGCATGTGGCCCCCTTGTGGAAGCCCTCAAGCGGCGGACCGAACATGCCCTCGACGCTCGACAGCTTCAGGAGCACGTCGGTGCGTTCGTAGAGTTCCGCCATCTCAGGGTGGGAGAGCGGGCCCACGACCTCGTCTGCTGGCACCTCGCCGAGTGTCTTGCGATCGCCACAAACCACCGTCACGTGGCGCGGCTCGCGCATGGCGGCGGCTGCGTGGATGGCGGAGTGGACGTGCTTGAACCATGCCCCGGGAGAGCCCTCGATCATGATGCGAAGCGGTCCGCCGTCCGCGGGCTCCACGCGCTCGGCGGGGGCGAAGATGTCCTTATCGATGCCGTTGCGCACAAGATGACAGGGAGCGTCGGGACGGAGCCCTTTGAGTGTGTCCACGATCCACCCCGCCTCGGTGATGAAGGAGACCGGCAGGTCGAATGTGAGCGAAGCGCCGAGCCGCCCGGCTTCCTCGTGACGGTAGAAGCGGTCCTCGAGGCTCTGCACGAAGTAGGCGTATCGCTCGGCGGAGAGCTCGAAGAGCGTGAACGTGGTCTCCCACCATGTGGCGATCGCTACGTCGTAGTGCTCGGTAAGCGCCTCCTCGCGTGAGCGCACGTGCAGGTGCGGTAGGTGCTCATAGCCGTGCCAGCTCGGCCCGTCATCCTCGCGAACCTGCACGAGCGTGACGTCCCAGCCGTCCATCTCCGAGAGGCGGCGGGCGTGTTGGACGACGACGCCCACGCCGCCGGAGAGCTGGAGGTCGTTGACGAGGAACGCAACCTTCACGTGCGCGGCCAGGCTCGCGGGGATGGGTGCGTGTCGTGTGTGATTCGCTCTCGGGGGTCGAACATGAAAGTGCCCTATGGGGCAGGGCGCCGCTATCGTACCGTTGCCGATGAGCGGTCAAGTTGCACCCAGCGCCACCCTTATGGTGTCGCGGCTCGGCGTGGAGCCTTTGCGCGTGGCGTTTCTCGGCTCTACGGTATGGCTGGACTCCTGCTGTCCGCCGGCGCCGGCGCATGGCCTGATCCCCCAGCGCGTCGACATTGCCTCCCCCGCTGACACCGATAGGGCGCTCAGCGCCGCGCGCGCGTTCGAGCCTGATGTGACGGTTTTGCTCGTACCCACGTTAATACCCTCCGAGGCACTGAACGAGCTACCGGGAGTAACTCTCGGCGTGCTTGTCGAGAACGACCTCTCTTCGGGGCTGGACGACGTTGCCCGCGGCTTGGATCGGCTGGTGTCCTTTTGCCCCGCGTTCACGGGGAGGAAGCTCGGTGCGGAGGAAGTGTGGCGCGCCGTCCCACCCCCGGTTGCCGATGGGCTGTTCGGAGAGGTACGCCCGCTACGGGGTGCACCGCTCGTGATGTCCGTGGGGCGGGCGAGCTTCCACCGTGAATGGATGTTGATGCTCGCCAAGCACCACCACGACCTGCTCCAGGTCGTGCACGGCGTGAGCGGAGCACCGCTTGTGGAGCTGTTGCGCGAATATGACGTGGGGGTGCACGTGTCGCGCGAGGCCGGCGGCGCCTTTGGCCACCAGGTGGGTATGCACCTTGCCGCCGGTCACTTGCTGATCTGCGAGGCGCCCACCCCCGCGCACGGGTTGGAGCGCGACATCGACTACTTGCACGTGGACTCGCCCGAGGGCCTCGCCTGGACGCTTGACCGCCTCGGACGCTTTCCCGAGATGTATCAGCGCATCCGCATCCGTGGTCGCCTCAAGGCCGAGCAGTACCGCGCATCGCGCCTCTTTCGCCGTATCGCCCACGACTTGCTCGCCGACGTAGATGCGTTCGGCTCAACTCGTACATCAAGAGTGTGAGAGGCGGGGTGTGGCGCGTGCGTCAGCGCGCTATCCCTCCTCTAACGGCTGTCTGCAGTTCTGCCCCTGCCTCTAAAAGCGCGTCGCGTACGAGTTGGGGGTAAACGCGCGAGGCGCGGAAGCTCTCGGCCTGCTCGCGTCCGGCGCGCTGCACGTCGAGGTATGCGTCTGGGTTTGCCACCAGCTCCTCCACGAGCGCGGAAACTTGCTCGGGGTTTTCGGCCTCTAGATAGTGGGTGCCCGGCTCCAGCCCATGGTGCGGGCTGAGCGGCTCTGAGATCACCAGGTGGCCGGCTGCGAGCGCGATGCACACGCGGTTCTCGAAGGTGGGGTAGGGGTTGTTGTGGAGGTTGAGCTGCACGTCGGCGCTCTCCAGGAAGCGGATGAGCCGCTCGCCGAACAGGCCGTGGCCGATGTGGACGATCGGATGGCGCTCCTTCACCGGCGAAAGCAGCTTCTCGCGATGCTCGGTGGAGCGTCCTACGAACAACAGGCGCGGCGGGCGTGTGCGCTCGCGGACGTCCATGAAGAGGCTGTCGGCCACCGGGATGGGCAGTGAGCGCCAGACGTCCACTACGCCACTGGCGGTCTCCGCGATGAGGGGGTCGAACGAGACGATGCGGTCGAAGTTGGCGACGTCCACCTCTTCGAGGTCGCGCAAGCGCGAGGCGAGGTCAGAGTGGCTGGCCTTGCGCCCGCGCGGCAAGGGCTCTGTCAAATAGCCGATCTTGAGGCCTCTGAGCGAGCTGAGGAGCCCCGCGGGAATGATCTCGGGGCGGAACACCACCACCACGTCGGGGTCAAGCTCCTGGAGCTTTGCGATCAGCGGATCAGGCGGCGCTGTCGCGCGGAAGTCGATGAATGTCGGCGTCAAGCCGTCGGTGGGGTGCTCAAGCGAGCACTGCTCGAAGTAAACCCCCTGGCCGACGAAGGCGATGCGTAGGTCCTGTCCCACTACAGCTGCTCCGCCACCTTCGGCGCGCGGCGGTCAAACAGGAGGAAGCCTCCGATGAGTGTCGCCACGCCGATGCCGATCGGGATCAGGATTAGGGCTCCTCCGCCGATAGCGCTCGCCGCAGTGGGGTAGCTCGGATCGATGAACACGTGGCGCGCTTCCTCGAGGATCGCCGCGAACGGGTTCGCCATCAACACATGCGAAATGTCGATCGTCACGCCTCCCACCGTAAGCGGTTCCAGTCCGGCGATCGCGATGAAGATGCCCGAGGCGTAGAAGGTCATCTGCAACACCACGTCCCAGATCGGTCGCACGTCGCGATAGCTCACATAGGACACCGACAGGAGCATCCCCAAGCCCGCGGTGAAGCCGGCGAGCATGACCACCAATAGCGGCAGCTCAAGCCAGCTCCAGTGCACCGAGCCGCCCGCCAGGAACAGGAAGATGAGCACGGGGATCAGGTTGAGCGAGAGGTTCATCAGCGCCGTGACCACGATCGACATCGGCACCGCAAGGCGCGGGAACTCGATCTTGCGCACCAGGTTCTCACGGTTCACGAGCGATGTCACCGCGCCGCCGCTGGATTCGCTGAAGAAATTGAACAGCACGATGCCCAACAGCAGCGCCGCCGCATAGTAGGGCTGGTTACTCGTGGACGCGAGCACCGAGTGGCTGAGCACGAGGTAGATGACGCCGAACAGCAATAGTGGGCGCATCAGCTGCCATAGATAACCCAAGGCGGAGCCGAAGAACGCGAGCTTGAACTCGGTCTTGGCGAGCGCCCACGTGAGATGCCACAGTCGTTTCGGGTCCGAGCCAAGCGCCGAGGGTCCCTTGATCGGTTGGCCGAGATCGCGGAGGTCAAGCACGTCGTCTTGGCCAGGTGTGTACTCCACGGTCGCTGTACTCGACTTGGCGCTCACAGCGCAAGCTCCGACTCGGCGCCGGTGGTCGCGCCGCGCACGATCGCGATCTCATAGGGAAGGTTCAAGAGCGCCTCGGCGCCGTGGGCGCCTGTCACCACTACCGACATCATGCGCTCGCGGCGGTCGATCCATGCGCCACCGTGGCGTGCCACCGCGGCCGTCACGTGGTAGCGGTCGGGTGCGAGCACGTTCTCAAAGCTCACCCTGTACACCACCTGCTCTCCGGCCTTAAACGTTCCGCAGCGTGGGTCGCTCCACAGGTTCGACGCTGACAGCATGTGGTCGCGGTGGGTGTTGTGGAGGTTCACGCTGAACAGCGGGTCCTCAACGTCCTCGTTGAAGCGCACCCGCGCCACGAACGTGCAGGGCTCCCCGGTAGGCAGCAGCTCCGCACGCTTGCCCTGCTCGTTCTCAAACCACGCCTCCACGACCTCCGCCCGCCCGTCGCCGTCGCGTCGTTCGGTCTCTGCGCCTGGGCGCACTTCGATGTCGGCGTCGGGCTCGTCCGTCTCGGCGCTAACCGATACGGGGACGGCGATCGCGGGTGTCGGCTCCACGGTCGGCGGCTCGCCGTTCTCGCCACGCTCAAGCTCCGCCGCCGCAGCTACTTGCTCGGCCGCGCGCGCCTCCTGTGAGAAGTTCAGCTCCAGGTAGCGGTTGCCCACGTGCTCGGGGTCGCCAAGCTCCACCGGCCGGCCGTGCTCCAGCAGCAGAGCTCGATCACAGAAACGCTGAACGGCGGCCATGTCGTGCGTTACAAACAGCACCGTCGCCCCACTTCGACGGATGCGCTCGAACTCGTCGAAGCACTTCTGCTGGAAGGCGGCGTCCCCCACCGCGAGCACCTCGTCGATCAGCAGGATCTCCGCGTCCACGTGAATCATCACCGAGAAGGCCAACCGCACAAGCATCCCCGAGGAGTAGTTCTTGATCTTCAGGTCGATGAACTCCCCCAGTTCGGCGAAGTCGATCACGCTGTCAAAGCGTCTACGCGCCTCACGCGGGCTCAGCCCCAGCATCGTGGCGTTCAGCATCGCGTTGTCGCGTGCGGGGAGATCTGGGTTGAAGCCCACCCCGAGCTCGATGAACGTGGACATGCGTCCGTTCACGTAGATATCGCCGGAGTCCACCCTGTAGATGCCCGCCAGGCACTTCAACAGTGTCGACTTGCCCGACCCGTTGCGTCCCACGATCCCGAAGAACTCCCCGGGGGGCACAGAGAAGGACACCCCACGCAACGCCCGCAACACGTCGGTGGGGCTACGGCGCAAGGGGTGCAACACCCGCTCCTTGAGCGTGCTCACCTGCTCGCGCGGGATCTCGAAGCGCTTATGTACCCGGTCTACGACTACCGGGGGCGGGGCGGTCTGATTCATGTGGTCTCCAGAAGGGTATCCGCGCGCGCTGTCTGACCGTGCCGCTCGTGCTCCTGGAGGCGTGCACGCACCCCCTCAAGTCGAAGTCGCCGCTCTTTATGTAAATGTTCGCGCCTCAACACCGATGACGCGCGCCGACGATCACCACGCCACCAGAGAGGACCAGGCTGGGTGAGCGAGCAGCCGACCGAAACACGTGTGGTGGTGGTTGTCCCGGAGCCAAACCCGGCTTCGTGGAATCTCCCGCCGGCCGAACTTCATGAGCGCACAAGCATCGTTGGCGGCCTGCGCACCTTCCACGAGCTGGCGGTGGCAGTCGCGAGGGGTGGGCGCAAGGTCGAGTTGCGAGGACCGGTGTCGCGCCCGGTTCTCGATGCGCTCGCCGACGCCGCGGGCGTCCGTGTCGAGCTTCCCGACGAAGCCCGACGACCGACGGCCAGTGACATCGTGGTGGTCATCGAGGGCGAGCACGACCCCTTCCGTTTTGCTCGGTATGTGCTCTCGCCGGCTCGGCTGGTGCTCGCCATGCTTGCTCCCACCGGGCAGTTCGGCTGGCCGTTTGTGTCGCCATGGACCGCTGAATCACCCCTCACCATTCCCCTCGACGGACTTGCGCTGCCGGAGCACCTCCGCGCGATCGCCGCGCTTGACTTCGATCTCTGGACCCACATGAAGCCCGTGGACGAGCTTGCACGCACTCTGGGTACGCCTTGCACGTTTATTGGCAGTGGAGATCCCACACCGCTGCCCTCCGTCCCGGCGGTGAAGGACATACCTGTCGCCTATCTCGAAGCCAATCGCTGGCGCCCGCTCGCCGAGGAGGTCGCTGGCAAGATGTGCACGCCTGTCCACATGATCGCGCAAGGAGACCACGAGACGGTGATGGGCGACGTTGCACGCGCGCAAGTGTTCCTATGGCCCGCGCGCGTGGAGGGGGACGGGCGTCTGCCGCGAGAGGCCCGCGCGCGCGGCACGGTTGTGGTGGGGCTCTCAAGCAACATCTATGCGACGGGTCTTGACGAAGCATCGGGCGCGATCGCGGTTGACGATCTTGAGCAGATGCCGGCAGTCGTCGAGGCGTTGCTCGCCGAGCCGAAACGGCTTGAGGTCCTCTCGCGCGCAGCGCGACGTAGCGCCGCAGAGCAGATGGAGTGGGGACCTTACGTCGAGCGCGTGGACTCCGCCCTCACGGCGATTGAAGCGCGGCCAGAGCACCCCGCCGTCAACGCTCGCGCGACCTTTGGCGAGAGATTGCTGGATATGGGTGACGAGCGTGCACGGGCGATCAAGCGTGTCGAAGAGCTCGACCTGCAACTCGCGGACGCAACGGCGCGGGTCGAGTGCCTCGATCGGGAGCTTGCCTCTGCGCGAGACGCACTCGCGGATCTCGCCCGTCGACTTGACGACGGAAGAGCGCCCGCGCCGGTTCGGGGCGCGCACGCCGTACGAGCCCGCGCCGCGAGCGTGGCGACTATTCTGCGGCGCTCGCGCAACTGAGCACCAATGCACGGCTGCACAATCACAACCTCGCATTACCTGGCCCACGCCCGTGTGATGGCAGAGTCATTCCTCGCCCACAATCCCGGCGCGGAGTTCACCGTGCTGATGATCGACGATTGGAACGGTCCACCGCCCGAGCGCGAGGCGTTTCAGACGCTAAGCCCGGCCGACGTGGGGATCGATGAGCAAGAGTTCAACCGCCGGGCGACGATGTACATCACACAGGGGCTTGCCACCTCGATGAAGCCCGATTTGATGCTCGCCATGCAGGCAATGGGGCACGAGCGGGTTCTCTATCTCGACGCCGACGCCTGTGTCTATACCGACCTCAGCCACCTCGCTGATCTCGCACACAGTCATTCACTGGTGCTCTCCCCGCACTCGTACGACCCGTACCCATTGTGGGAGGTGGACAGTCCGGAACAGCTCTTCATGCGCGCAGGCACGATGAACGCGGGGTTGATTGGAGTCGGCCCCGGTGGCCGTCCGTTTCTGGATTGGTGGGCCGAGCGGGCCGCGCGGCGCTGTGTGTTCGACCAGGCTCGTGCGCTGTTCCTTGAGCAGACCTGGTTGACGCTTGCCATGAACCTGTTCGACCACCACATCCTGCGCGACCGCGGTTGCAATGTCGCCGGCTGGAACCTGCACACGCGCGACGTGCAATGGGACGGCGATGTACCCACCATCGACGGTGGTCCACTGCGCCACTTTCACTTTGCGATGAGCTACGACCCCGAGCATCCGGAGCGGTTGACGGCCTCAGAACACGCGGCCTGGTGGCCGCTGCTTGAGGAGAGACCGGGCGTGGCGCGCCTCTCAAGGGAGTACGCCGAGCGCTTGATCGCACACGGCTACCGCGAGGTAAGACACGCGCCCCCGCTGTTCAACGCGATGCCGGGCGGCGCTCCAATAGAACCGTGGATGCGCGCGAGCTACCGGGCTGCACTGATCCACGCGGAGATGAGCGGCGAAGCCGAGCCCCCGAATCCCTTCTCGGATGGCGAAGAGAGCTTCAGGGCATGGATTGAGCCGCGCACGGTCGAGCGTTTGGCTGGTGCCTCGGCGATGGGGCGCCCGTCACCGCCAGCTGAGGACTTAGGCGCCTTCACAGACGGGGATGCGGCCCGGGGGGAGCCCTTCTCCGCTGAGGAAATGGCCCAAGCGATGATGGATACCGGCAACCTGCTCGCGCGCATTCGCGAGCTTGAGGGCATCCGCGACGACGCGGTCGGCTGGGCCGAGCGAGTGACCGCGGACGTCACTCAACGCGATTCGACGATCATCGAGCTCAAGACTGAACTCGATCGGATGCAGGGTGTGATGGAAGACGTCTGGCATTCGCCGAGCTGGCGCGTAACCGGGCCACTGCGGACGGTGAAGGGGCTGTTGACGCGAAGCCCGAAGCGACCTGACGGATAGGTGCAGAGGAGTCCAGTAAGCCTCCGCTTTCGGTAGAACCGGCGAACTCAGGCGACCCCGGCTGTCCGTTGATGCGACGGTGGCGTCTGGATGGTCGCATCGACGAGTGCCCTCACGCATGCCGCCAACGACTCCACGTCGGGCTCGCGCATCATCGAGCGGTGGGTACCGCGAACTTGGTGTTCGATCACGCCGGCGCTGTCGAGGAAGCGCCAACGCTCAAGTCCCGGTTGCACGCGAAACTCTTCCGAGCGGATCAGTGTTACGGCGCCGCCATATGGACCCGCGCGATGTGTGTGCCATGCACGAAGCGATAGCTCTCTTACACGCTCGCCTCGGCGCATCGCGGCGCCATCGCGGCGCTCTCGAGTGAGCAGGTCGGCCGCCTCGACGATTCGCCACTTGATGCGATCTTGCCCGGAGGCGAGGCGCTCGCGTGGGCTGGTCTTCAGGGGCGCTTCCCACTCCGGGTTGGCGGCCGGTGGTAGAAGCTTCTCCGTAAGACCTAGCTGTTCGCGACCGGTCGTCCAAGCCCAACCTACGAACCACGTCGCATCCTCGCCTTCGAGGTCAGGGTAGGCGTCACGTACGTTCGCCTGCTTCAGATACAACTCGTGCAGGTAGCGGTTGATTGGTGTTCCATCGGCGCCCGCGGTGACCTGCTCAGACAGCAGTTGCAGCAATCGCTCGGTGCCCGCCGCCGAGAACACATCAGAGAGGTCGATATCCCAATCCGCTCGCCGCAGCGCACAACTCATGATCTCGTCGAATGGAGTGCCGTCGGCCAGCAGGCGTGGCTGCCAAAGGGGTCCGCCCGAATCGAGCGCGACGAGTAGCGAGATTTCCTCCCCACGCGCCTCCAGGCGGCGTGCCATCTCGTAGGCCACGACGGCGCCGAGGCAACGTCCGCCAAGTAGATAGGGACCGTGGCGCTGCACTCGGCGGATCTCGCGTACATAGTGGTTAGCCATCGCTTCGACCGTGCCGTGTAGCCGCGCTCCACCGTTCAGTCCCCGTGGTTGCAGTGCATAGAACGGTTGGTCCTCACCAAGCCGCCGAGCCAGTGCGCCAAAGCCGACCGAGTTGCCGTCGCCGGCCGATACGAAGAAAAGCGGTGGTCTGCTACCTGTGGCTTTCAGCGTCACAAGCGATCCGCGTGAGCTCTTCCAGCCCTCCTCTCTCAGCGAAGCCGCAAGGCGTCGCACCGTGGGGGCGTCGAAAATCGTGGCCAGCGGGAGTCTCAGACCGAGCGAGCGCTCGATCGCGTCGAAGACCTCCACAGCGAGTAGCGAGTGCCCTCCCAACTCGAAGAAGTCGGCGTCGGGGTCGATCGTGTCTAGATCGAGTGCGCGCTTCCAGATGTTCATCAGCTTGCGCTCCAGGCGATCGAGCTCGCGTGCACGGATAGTTGTGCCACGGTCGTCGGTCGAGGAGACGCCGACTCCTATCGTCGCCTCAGGGAGCGACGCGACATCGAGCTTGCCGTTCTGGGTGAGCGGCAAGAGGTCGAGTTGTGCCCACGCCGTGGGCACGGTGTGTGAGGGAAGTCTGTGTGCAACATGGGAGCGCAGCTCGGAGGTCGAGGGGTTGGCGTCTGCGCGCGCTACGACATAGGCAGCCAAGCCGCGATCTCCGGCGGTTCGCTCGATTGGCGTCACGGCGACATCCGTAACGTCGGGATGGCTGCGCAGGACTGCCTCCACTTCGCCGGGCTCGACACGAAAGCCGCGGATCTTCAACTGGCGGTCAGCGCGCCCAAGGAACTCGATCGTGTCGTCAGCGCGCCAGCGCGCGAGGTCCCCACTGCGATACATGCGCGCTCCGGACAGTGGGGAGAAGGGATCGGGTGAGAATCGCTCCTCCGTGAGGGAAGCGTTGTTGGGGTATCCGAGCGCGACCCCGTCTCCACCTATGTAGAGCTCGCCCGCGACGCCCACCGGCGAGGGCTCACGGTTGGCGTCGAGGATGTAGACCCGTGTGCCCGCGATCGGCCGTCCGATTGGAATCGCACCTTCGATCGCTTCGCCTGCCCGCATCCTGTGGGCACAGGCGAATGTGGTTGTCTCGGTTGGTCCGTACCCGTTGACGAGTGTTGCGCCGGGTTGAAGTACGTCCAAGGCGCGTTGCACGTGATCGGGGGAGAGCACGTCGCCACCTGAGAGCAACTGACGCAGGGGCCGAAGCATCTCAGGTCGGTCGTCTACGACGCGTCGGAACAGCCCGGCAGTGAGCCACAGGGTGCTCACGCTCTCATGCTCTACGAGATCGGCCAGCTCGCCGGTTGTGAGTGGTCCTGGCGGGGCGATGACAAGGCGCGCGCCGTTCAGGAGCGCTCCCCAAAGCTCGAACGTCGACGCATCGAATGCCGCCGGGGCAAAGGCGAGTAGCGTCTCATGTGGGCCGAGCTCCACATAGTCGGTGCCCCGCACGAGGTGGACGATCGCTCTGTGGGGGACCTCCACGGCGTTTGGGGCGCCGGTGGAACCGGAGGTGAACATTACGTATGCGGGATCTAGCGGGCCCGCTTCAGAATCCGGTGGCGTGTCGGGCTCGCGACCCAGGTCGAGTTCGTCGTCCACGCACATCAGGCGGGAAGCCGGCCCGGGCATGCGATCGCGATGACGCCCAAGTGTCAGCAGCAGCGATACGTCGAGCGCTTGAAGCTGGCTGTCAAGTCGCTCAGCTGGGTCAAGTGGGTCAAGTGGCACATAGGCGCCGCCCGCCTTGGCGACCGCCAGCAGCGACACGATCATCTCGATCGATCGCTCCATGCAAACGCCGACGCGCGATCCCCGTTTGACGCCAAGCGTACGCAGACGATGCGCGAGCCTGTTCGCGCGTCGATCGAGTTGAAGGTAGTTGACCGTCTGGCCTTCGAAGGTCAGGGCCACCAAATTTGGACTCTCCGCGGCGTGCGCTTCAAACATCTCGGCGATCGTCGCGTCGCGCTCGTAGGAGCTTTGGTGGCCGACGACGCGCCGCTCGAATATGTCTTTCTCGTCAAGTCTCAGCGAGCCAATCGGGTACTCAGCGCCCTGCGCAAACTGCTGCAGCAGTAGCTTGAAATGGTCAAGCATCCGCTCGGCTGTGGTGGGCTCGAAAAGGTCGCTGTTGTACTCCCACACGACCGTCAAGCCATCCTCGGCGACGTGGTTGTACGCGTTCATGTCGACGCCCGCCGGCTCGCTCTTGCGGTTCACAACGACCACCGAAAGGTCAGCCTTGGAGGACCCGTTGGCGAGCGCGTCATGGGGGATGAGGGTGGCGCTCGGCAAGCTGAGTGTGCTCACCGGAGCATCGTGAAACGAGAAGAGCGTTTGATATAGAGGTGGAGCGTCGGGTCGGCGTGTCGGCGCAAGGTGCTCCACGACATGCTCAAACGGCACATCTTGGTGATCTTGCGCCTCCATCAGAACTCGCTGAACGTGTTCCACCAGCTCTCGCGGTGTGGGTTCTCCGCGCAGGCTCACACGAAGGGCAACCGTGTTCACGACCATCCCGATCAGGCCTTCGCTCGCCAGCGTACGGCGGTTGGCGAGCCCGGAGCCCACGACAACATCCTCGGCCGACCCGTAGCGGGCCAGCAATGTGCAGTAGGCGGCGAGCATCACTGAGAACGGTGTCGTCGACCACTCCCGTGCTCGGTCTCGCAACGCCTCAGCAAGCGACGCAGGAAGTGTTACTCGTAGCGTGTGCCCGCGATATGTTTGGCGCACCGGCCGAGGCTTGTCGATCGGTAGATCTAGCTGCGGCGCGTCCGCGAGGCGCTTGCGCCAATACTTGAGTGTCTTCTGACCGTGTTCGCTCTGGGCAAGCGTGTGTTGCCACGTGGCGAAGTCCCCATATTGGAGCTCAAGGGGGGGCAAGTCTGCCTGGCTCTCGCCCAACTTGGCGCGGTAGAGCGCTGCCAGCTCACGCAGGAATACGGCGGTCGAGACGCCGTCGTGGACGACGTGATGTTCGACCACCACGAAGGCGTGGTGCTCAGGCGCCAAGCGCGCCAGTGACCAGCGCGCCAGTGGCAACCTTGTCGGGTCGATCTGTATATGGCAGGCCTGTTGGAAGTGCTCGGCGAGCGCCAACTCGGGGTCGGGTGCGTCGCCGAGGTCTTCGATCTCCAGGCGCACCGTGAAGGGCTCGTGGACGTGCTGTACCCAGCGACCCCGTTCGCGCTCGAAGGTCGTGCGCAGGATCTCATGGCGCTCCACAAGCGCGGTTAGCGAACGCTCCAGCGCGCCGACGTCGAGTACCCCAAGGATGCGGTGCAGTGCTTGGCTCTGATACGGCAGGCTCTCTTCGGCGAGCTCGCTCAGAAGCAGCGCCTTCGCTTGGCTTGCGGAAGCGGGTGCAGGTCCGGAATTAAGCCGCGGCAATAGCGTCGGGAGCGCTTGTGCGGTGCGATGCGGCGTCTTCTCGATCTCTCTCGCGAGCCCGCTTGGGGTGCGCTGATCGAACACGGAAGAGATGGCGAGATCCACGTCGAACCTCACGCGCAAGCGCGCGAGCAACTGCACCGCCCTGAGCGAATCGCCGCCGAGCTCCAGGAAATCGTCGCGGGGACCTACGTTTGGCACGCCCAGGACCTCGGTGAAGACGTTCGCGACGGTCGCCGCCAAAGTGCCGCTTGGCGCTTGCTCGGCGTGGAGCGAGCCGGACGGTGGCGCCGTCGTGGGCAACGCCGCGCGGTCGGTCTTGCCGGTTGGGCCCGTCGGAAGCCGGTCGAGCGTTGAGATCGTGTGCGGCACCATGTAGGACGGAAGCCGCTCGCTTAGGAATGTGCGCAGCGCCGCCTCGTCGAGTGCGCTGTTGGAGGGCACCACATACGCCAGCAGGCGCGTATGGTCGGCGACACCGGTTTGGGGCACCACAGCGGCGCTCCGTACGCCCTGGTGAGCCACCAGATTGGCCTCGATCTCGCTGGGCGACACGCGGTAGCCGCTCACCTTCACTTGGTTGTCGATCCGCCCGAAGATTTCGAGTGCGCCGTCCGTGCGCTCTCGCACTAGGTCGCCGCTGCGATACAGGCGCGCCTCGTGTTCGCTTGGGTCCGCCACATAGCGAGCGCCGACCAGGTCGGGACGGTGCAGGTAGCCGCGCGAAACACCAGGGCCACCGATATAGAGCTCACCTTGCTCGCCCGGCTCAACCAGCTCGCGGCGACGGTCAAGGATTCTCAGGCGTGCGCCCGGTATTGGGCGGCCGATCGGTATCGGATCGTCGCTGTGGACCTCCTCACCTACTTCGTGTACACACACGAACACCGTCGTCTCAGCCGGACCGTACGTATTGAACAGTCGCGTGTTGGGACACGCGACGCGAAAGCGGCGGGTGTAGTGGGGCATCATCACCTCGCCGCCGACCAGCGCCATGCGTAGGCCGCGAAGGTCGCTCGGATCGTGCTCCACTAGCTGATGGAAGATGCTCGTGGCCATCATCGACCAGGTGACGTCATGATCTATGACCGTCCTACACACAGCGCGCGGGTCGGGGCGCCCAGGTGGGTGACACACCAAACGTCCGCCGTTCAGCAGGGTCGCCCAGATCTCGTATGCCGCGACATCGAACTGGGGGGCGCAAACGTGCAGTGCGCCCTCCCCGGGGCGGGGGGTCAGCTCAGGGGCGTTCTCGAGCAAGCTCAAGTAGTTGCGGTGCTCGAGCGCCACCGCCTTTGGCTTGCCGGTGGAGCCGGACGTGAATATGACCGCAAACAGGTCCTCTGGCTGAACGTGGAGTTCGACGCGCGTCGAGCGCTCGCCGGCGAGCGCCTCAAAGTTGCGATCTAGCGCCACGATAGGCGTTGGTGTATCGCCAAGTCCGCCTGCCAGATGGTCCGGTGTGATCACGGCAGCGCATTGGGCTTGCGCGACCAGCGAGTGTGTGCGCAGCTTGGGACTCTCTGGGTCGAGTGGGGTGTAGGCGGCCCCCGCCTTGATCGTGCCGACCATCGCCACCGCGGTGTGCAACCCGCGCTCGGCCATGATCCCAACAACGTCGCCCTGTTGTACGCCGATCGCTCGCAAACGGTGAGCAAGCTTGTTGGCGTGCTCGTCGAGCTGGCCATACGTTAGGCGTTCAGCGCCGGCCTCTACCGCGATACCCGATGTCCGATCGTCGACCTGATGCTCGAACCTCCGCACGACAGAGTTCGCGCTACTCCTCGCTCCTGGCGGTTCAGGGTCAGCGCGCACGGTAGCCAATATAGGTCAATACGGCGAGGCTGGCTTGAGGCGACGAAGCCGTAGACGCTCCATCTATTCGCGCCAAGCTATTGACGTGTGGGGCGCTGGCTTGTTGACTATCGCAACGATGGTCTATCGGCGCACATCTCCTTTGCGAAGAGGTTGTTTTCAAGCTCGACTTGCGCTGGTCGTCGCGTCCCCCGTGAGACGCTGAGCATGCCGGCCACTACACGTCAAGTCCCGCGGCGCAGGCGTCCCGGCGCACGCGAGCAAACCGTCGAGATCCAACGTACTCGCATGCTCGAGGCGATGACCGAGATCGTCGCCGACCAGGGCCTGTACGGCACGACGATAGGCGCCGTCGCCTCCCGGGCACGGGTGTCGCGTGTCACCTTCACCGAGATCTTCGGCAGCATCGAGCAGGCCTTCGTGGAGCTCGTCAAGCAGGTCACCTCGTGGCCGGTCAACCAGATCAACGATGCCTTCGAGCGCGAGACGTCATGGAGATCGAGCATCCTTGCCGGCCTGGAGGCGCTGTTGACGCTCTTGGACTCAGAGCCTGCGCTCGCTCGTGTTTGCCTTGTGGACGCCCTCGCCGGTCCCCCGGCGGCGTTGGAGCATCGCGCGCAACTGCTCCAACCGCTCGTTGGCCTCGTGGACCGTGCGCGAGACGCGCTTCCCCCCGACGCCCAACCCCTGCCGATCACCGCAGAGGCGACCGTGGTGGCCGTCGCGGGCATTTTGCACGCTCGCCTGGTTTCACTCCAGGCTCCACCTTTCATCGATCTGCTGGGGGAACTAGCGGCGCTCGTTGTGGCCCCGTACCTGGGTGTCAAGGAGGCCAAGGAAGCGGCGAGGATCGGGGAGGAGCGCTCGAAGGAGATCGCCCGCGAGCGCTCTTCCCAGCCACAACACCTTCGTGCTCCAGTTCCCACCCAACTGCACCACGCCAGGGCCAGTAGAGCTCGTGCGTGTGTGCTCTATGTCGCTGAGAACCCTGGCGCCAGTAACCGGAAGATCGCGATGGGGATAGGGATAAAACACGTAGGCCAAGCCTCCACGTTGCTGGCACGTCTTGAGCGGCTCGAAGTGCTCACCAAGCAGGCCGGTGGCGCGGGTCGCTCTAACGCTTGGACGCTCTCGCCTCACGGCGAGGAAATAGTCCGCTCGCTAAAACGTCCCTGAGCGACTGGAGGGTCGCTAAGTCGGAGACGACGGCCCGAGTCTTTATGAATTGTTTCTGACTCCTCCTGGATTCCTGGGTGGCCCCTGTCCAGGGCCATGGAAAGGGATCCACGTTTGTTCTGCCGTGGGGTTTCGATCAGTGCGGTAACGAAAAGATCACCCGCTGGCGTCGGTTTTGCGCTTGCTGGCTGCATTGCCACACTCGTTTTTGCGGCCACGCTCCCAAAGTTTTTGGTCAAGCCACGGCCGTTGCGGGTCCTACTGAGCACGCGCACCACTGACAAACGAACCCATTGTACGTTATGACAGCTTATCGGATGAGTCTCATCAAATGGCATCACATCAAGGGCTCCAGTAGGATTCTGTCAGATAGATTTTGTTGTAGAGAGGGCACAAGACAGGGGTCAAGCAGTGTTCATGGATGAGGCGGCGCAGCTGCGGGTCGATTGTGGGGTAGTCGATGGCTAATACCCGTAGCAAGGCGCCGAAGCGGCAGTGGATGCGTGGAGGATCAGCCTCCATGCGTGGGGTTTTGTTGGGGTTGGTGCTGGAGCGTCCCGGTCACGGTGGCGATCTCGCCAATCGCATGCTCATGCGGCTCGGTGAGACATGGAGGGTTGACACCAACGACGCTTACCGCCTGCTTGAGCAGCTCGAGCGCGAGGAGTTGATCGAGTCGCGTGAGGAACCTCGCAAGAACAACGAGCGGCGCACGATGATCGTTTATCACCCCACTCCCAAGACCTCTCCTGCGCTGACGTTGTGGATGGAGACGCTGCTGCCCCGTGAGCCGGTGCGCTTTGGGTTGCACGCGAAGCTTGCGGTCGCGCGCGCTGAGGACGCCTCTCGCTTGATGGTGGCGTTGCGCGACTACGAGCAGAAGTGCCTTGCTCTAGCTCAGCTCGTGACTCCCAACGGCGGCGCCCAGCGCTCTTGGCCGGCGTTGTTCATGGACTGCACGAGGGAAGCGGTGTACACCCAATTGCGCGCCGAGATCGACTGGGCGTCGGCGGCACGCGAACGGATTGCCGAGCACGCGGGCCGCCAACCGCAGCGATGACCCCACTGCTGCGCATTCGCGACGTCAGCAAGGTATTCCCAGACGGCAACGGCAAGATCGTCGTCTTTGAGAGCGCGTCGCTCGATGTGGAGCCGGGCGCCCATGTCGGGG
This sequence comes from uncultured Solirubrobacterales bacterium, assembly GCA_963695305.1. GTDB lineage: Bacteria > Actinomycetota > Thermoleophilia > Solirubrobacterales > Solirubrobacteraceae > Palsa-744. The sequence goes on from OY968774.1 coordinate 750,065, forward strand.
TATACGGCAAGCGCCGCTCGGGGAAGTCAACGCTCATGCGCATCGCCGCGGGCATCGATCGTCCCGATACGGGCAGCGTGATGTTTGACGGCAACGATCTAACTCGTATCTCGGGGCGTGCACTTGCGCGTTTGTTGCGTTGCAAGCTTGCCTACATAGCCGTCAACGACTGGCGCCCCAACCCCGGTGAAAGCGTCGCTCAGCATCTCGCCATATCACTCGGGGGCGATGGGCTTACCGTGCGACAAGCCGAGCGTAGGGCGTTGCGAGAGCTCGACTTCGTAGGGGTGAGTGCCGCTCAAGCCAATTCGCAAGCAACGCAACTCTCGATGGTTGACCGCACACGCGTGATGCTTGCCCGAGCTCTGGCGCGAAAACCGTGGCTGATCGTCATCGACGACCCGGTCCTCACGCCTAGCGTCACCGAACGCGACAACCTCTACAAGCTGGTGCGTGCGGGCGCGCACGAGCGCGGAGCCGCACTGCTTGTCGCCTCCGAGGACTTCGCTGCGCTACAAGGCTTCGACGTCATCATGTCGATCTCAGCGCGCGAACTCTGCTCGAGCGATGGGATCGCCACCGTCGTCCCGTTCCCCACACCGCAGCTGGATCCGATTCGCGGCGCCGGCTCATGAGCGGACTGGCGCTACGGGATGTCGTGAAGCACTATCCGAGTGGAGGAGAGATCGTTTGCGCTGTCGACGGCGTGACACTCGACATCGAACCCGGTGAACTCGTCGCGCTGTACGGACCCAGCGGCTCTGGCAAGACCACGTTGTTGTTGCTCGCGGCCGGGTTGATGTCGCCCGATAGCGGAGAGGTGCGGTTCGAGGGTCGCGACGTAGGTGGGATGTCCGCACGTGAGAGTGCCCGATACAGATTGCACGACCTGGGATTCGTCTTCCAGGCCTTCCACTTGATGCCCGGCGCCTCCGCGCTCGACAACGCTCTCATCAAGCTCCCCGTACGTGGATACACCGTGCGTGAGGCGCGCGAGAAGACGACTCCATGGCTGCAGCGCTTGGGTCTTGGTGAGCGCCTGGAGCATCGGCCCGAGCAGCTCTCGATGGGCGAGCGCCAACGTGTGGCAATCGCGCGCGCGCTCGTCGGCGAGCCGCGCATGCTGCTCGCCGACGAGCCCACAGGCAACCTCGACTCGGTGCGCACGCGCGAGATACTCGCGCTGCTGCGTGACGTCTGCCACGAACGCCAAATCCCTGGCCTGCTTGTCACCCACGACGCCGAGGCGATGTCGTTCGTCGATCGCACACTCAGCCTGCGCGACGGGCGCCTGCTCGACGGCTTCGACGCCGAGCTTGCCGGGCTCCCCTCATGAGCAACGTCTTCAACCCCAAGATCTTCGGGGTGCGTGTCTCGATGCTGGTGTTTCTCTACCGCCGACGCGTGCGCGCCCACCCGGTCCAGGAACTGATGGCTGGCACCGGCATCGCGGTTGGTGTTGCGCTCGTCTTCGGTGTGCTCCTTGCAAACGCCACTCTCACCACCTCCGTGGAGCGACTCGTCCACGGCCTGGCCGGCTCCGCCCGTTATGCGTTGGTGGCGCGTTCGCCGGCAGGGTTCCCCGACCGACTCACCCAGGTGGTAAGGACACTCCCCGGCGTGCAGATCGCGACTCCAGTTTTGCGTCAGAACGTCACGGTCTCCGGTCCCACCGGGCGTCGGGCGATCCAGTTGATCGGCGTATCGCCGACCTTGGCGTCGTTGGGCGGCATATCCCAACAAGAGCTTGGCAACGGGGCGCTTCTCCTGTCTGGCGGTCTCGGTCTGCCTGGAGGGGTCGCCACCGCGGTAGGCGCACACAGAGGTAGCACGGTAAGCCTCGTTGGAAATGGCGACGTGCGCTCGGAGCGAGTGGGCGCTGTGATCACAGGGGAAGCCGTCAAAGCGCTGGCGGGCGTGCCCGTGGCGGTCGCTCTACTACCCGTGGCGCAACGTCTCACGGGGCGATCGGGACGTATCACCGAGGTGCTGGTCGAGCCGCGTCCGGGGCGGAACGCGGTCGTTGCGAGCGAACTGCGTCGGGTCGCCGCCGGTCGGCTTGACGTCGAGCCCGCAGATAACGAAATCCGGCTTCTCACGCAAGCCACGAAGCCCAACCGTCAGTCCACCACCTTGTTTTCGGCGATCAGCGTGATGGTGGGCTTCCTGCTCGCGCTCAACGCGATGCTGCTCACCGTTCCAGAGCGGAGGCGCTTCATCGCCGAGTTGCGCATGCAGGGATATGACCCTCGCCAGATCCTCCTGATGCTCGGCTTCCAAGCTGTGATGTTGGGGCTCGCGGCGTCGCTTGTGGGCATCGCGATCGGCGATGTGCTCTCGCACACGGTTTACGGTCAGGTCCCCGCGTACCTCAATGTGGCCTTCCCGGTGAGCTCCGAGGAGTCGGTGCACACGAGCGTCGTGCTGCTCGCCGTTGGTTGCGGTGTGCTCGCGACGATTCTCGCGTCGCTGGCTCCAGTCTTCGACCTACGTCCCGGTCGGCCCGCGGACGCTGTCTTTCGCGAGGTTGGGGGCGGCGGGGAGCTGATCCGTGGCGGCACACTGGTGCGGACCGCGCTCGCCGGCGTCGCATTGATAGCCATCGTCGGAGTCCTTGTGGCGGTGGCTCCCTCCCTCACCATTCTCGGGGGTGTGGCGCTCGCGCTTGCGACGCTCTGCCTGATGCCGGCTGTGCTTGCGGGGATCGTGCGCCTCTTGCCACGCTTCACAGACGGAACTCGAAGCGGGATGGTGATCGTCGCCGTATCGGAGCTACGCGCAATCACCACCCGCTCGGTCGCTCTCGCCGCAATAGCGGGGCTTGCGGTGTATGGGAGTGTCGCAATCGGTGGCGCCCGCGACGATCTCCTGCGGGGGATCGAAGCGGCCACAGATCAATACCACGGCACGGCCGGCCTGTGGGTGACGGCGGGGAACGACGTCTTCAACACCAACAGCTTCCCACCAGGGGCCGCTCTGAGAAGGGTTGGGCGAAGCTCCAAGGTACGCTCCGTGAGGGTTTATCAAGGCGGGCTAGTAGATATTGGAAACCACCGTATGTGGGTCCGTGCGCGATCGGTCAACGATCCCGTGATGTTCGAATCCAGCCAGCTTGTCAGTGGGAGCTTTGCGAGAGCGAACGCATTGATCCGCCAAGGCGGTTGGGCTGCGGTCTCCAGTGGGTTTGCCAAGGAACGTGGCTTGAAGGTGGGGAGCAGCTTCGAGTTGCCCACATCCTCAGGCATTGTGCGCCCTCGAGTGGCGGCGATCACCACAAATTCAGGGTGGCCGGCTGGGACCATAACCATGAGCAGCAGGGACTACAGTCGCTGGTGGGAGACAACCGAGGCCACCGCGCTTGAGGTGGACCTACGTCCCGGTGTCACCGCGCAAGCCGGCGCGGTTGCGGTTCGCACGGCGCTTGGAAGGGGCAGCGGTTTGCTCGTCCAGACAACGGCTGAAAGCGCGGGGGAAGCCGATGCGAGCGCTCGGCAGGGCCTGCGCACGCTCGGCCAGATCGCGACGTTGCTGCTCATTGCGGCCGCGATGGCGGTCGCCGCCGCGCTCAGCGCAACGGTTTGGCAGCGTCGTACCCGGCTGGCGTCGTTGAAGATCCAGGGTTATGAACCAAGTCAGCTATGGGGCGGTTTGTTGCTTGAGAGCACGGTGATGCTCGGTGTGGGATCTACCATCGGCGCGCTGATGGGGGTGTATGGCCATGCCCTCGCTGGTCATTGGCTCACGATCACCACCGGATTTCCCGCTCCGTTCTCGATAGGAGCAGCCCATGTGTTCCTTACTCTCGGGTTGATTATGGCCATAGCGCTAGCGGTAATTGCGCTCCCTGGTGTGGCGGCGGCTCGCGTTCCAGCCCGCGTGAGCCTTCAGGAGTGACTCGGGCTGTGGGCCCCCACTCAGGTGCGCAATCCTATCCCCGTGGTTGGTGCAATACGTAAAGGCGGACTTTGGTTTGCCAGAGATTTCGCCTGTGCGGCACGCCGCTATTGGCTCTCTGTCTTTCCGCGGGTCGCCCATGAGGTTTCCCGGCGTCGAGCGCTGGCAAGCCGCATCCCCGACCCCGTTCTGCGTCGTCTGGCGCTCCAGGCGCTGGATCAGAAGCGAGGCAATCTGGAGGGGGCGGCGGCGTTTGCTGCGCTCGTGCCCAAAGTCAACCGAGCATTCGTGGTTCGAGCCGTGGTTGGGTGTCAAGCGATATGCGACTACCTCGATCTACTGGCTGAGCAGCCCAATCGCGATCCAGTGGCCAACGGGTACTGGCTTCACGAGGCGCTTCGGGTCGCTACGACGCCAGGTAGCTCTCACGCTGACTACTACATGCGTAATGAACGGGGTGAAGACGGGGGTTACCTGAGGGCGCTCGTGGAGGCGGCGCGTGAGCCCCTGACCAAGCTTCCACAACTAGCTCTAATCGAGCCACCAATGCGTCGAGCCGCCGAGCGTGTGGTCGCCTACCAGGCCCTCAACCACGGAGACACCTCGGGTTCCTACGAGCTGTTCGAGCAGTGGGCGTCTGCGGAAACCCTTTCAACGACAGGTTTGCGCTGGTGGGAGACCGGAGCGGGCGCCGGTTCGACGATGACGCTCTATGTGCTTATCGCCACGGCAGCCGATCCCCACCTTCATGGGTCGGAAGTGGAAGCGATTGAGGGGGCCTATTTCCCCTGGATCGGGGCGCTCCACTCGTTGCTTGACAGCCTTGTCGATCATGACGAAGACCGAGCCGCGGGCGAGCGTGGGCTCATAGATTGCTACCCCTCTCCGGTCGACGCGGCGACCCGTATGGGGACGATCGCGCGTGAGGCGCTGGGCCGCGCGGTTGCGCTCCCCGATGGCAGGCGACATGCGCTCATCCTGGCGGCAATGGCGAGCTTCTATATCTGTGAGCTACATCGTTCGGCATCCCCCCACGCGCAGCTGGTGGCACCCTCGGTGCTCGACGTTTTCGGCGGCTTGGCGGCGCCCGCGATGGCTGTTCTAGGGACCCGTCGCCTACTACGGCGGACACGCCCTTATGCCGCGGATTCGCCACGGATGCTGGCCGCACCGCCCCCCGTGCGGACGTCTTGAAAGTCAAGTACCCGACTTTCCTCTTTTCATTGTGGGGTGGGAACGGAATGATGATCTGGCAATACGAGCCGATGCCCATTCGGTCACGTGCCCTCCGGGGGGGCAAGCCGGTTCGCCCGCAGACGCAAAGGCCTTGCGTTTGCGGGCGGACCTGTCGTTCAGGTTCCTCGGTAGGCTGTCGCGCGCAAGGATCCGCCTGCCGGCAGCCTGCCCGCCTGCCACGGTCTTTGCACTACTCCCGATGCAAAGTCTCGCTACCCGCATTCAAGGCCCGGTGCTGATCCAGCCGTCGGTATTCGGCGACGAGCGTGGTTTCTTCGTAGAGACCTACCGGCACAGCCGCCACGAGGAGATGGGGATCCCTGTGGCGGACGAGTTCATCCAGGACAACCACTCGCGTTCGAGTAGGGGTGTGGTGCGGGGGATGCACTTCCATGTCGGCGCGGGAGTCGCGAAGTTCGTGCGCTGCGGACGTGGGCGGATACTCGACGTCGTTGTTGACCTGCGGCGCGGCTCGCCGAGCTATGGCGAGTGGGAGGGGTTCGAGCTCGACGATGAGCTAATGCGGGAGCTATATGTCCCTGTGGGGTTCGCCCACGGATTCTGCGTGCTCAGCGAGATAGCGGACGTTATGTACAAGCAGACTGCCTACTACGATCCGCAGATCGAACGGGGCATCGCGTGGGATGATCCGGACGTGGGGATTCGCTGGCCCCTTCCCGGGGACGAGCTTGTTGTGTCTGACCGCGACGCGGAAGCTCCGCGTTTGAGCGAGATCGCGGCGGAGCTGCCGTTCGAATTTCGCCCTACAGCTCGGTGACGAGCAGCCGGTAGCCGAGATCGATCTCCTCGAGGTTGAGGAGGTCCTGGTTGCGCTCTTCCCAGCGCCCTGTGTCGAGGTCTTCAGCGAGCCGGTCGAGGCCGCCGAGCAGCCGCTGGGCGCCGGGGATGTGGAAGGTGGAGATGCTTGCGCGGGTCTGTTCATCTAGATAGGCGGCGGGTCGCCGCCAGTGGGCCGCAAGGAAGCCGTCCTCGCAGTCGTGTGGTATCGGAACCGCTTCCAGATCTACCTCCTCGCCCATCGCCACCCGCTGCACCTCGATCGGTGGAAAACACGCGCTATCCAGACGACCCAGCTTGGGGAGGTAGTCGCGTAGCAGCCAGAAGCGTTGCGCGAAGGCGCGGTCGTAGGTGAAGACGACCACACGCTTGCGCGCCACCCGTCGCAACTCCTGCACTCCGATGCGCCAGTCGGCCCAGTGGTGGAGGGTCATGCATGCGAGCGCCGCATCCACGCTGTTGGAGGGCAACGGCAGACTCTCGGCGTGACCCCTGATGGCGGGCGCAAGCTCTGGTCCCCGTTGCGCGATCATCCTTTGGGAGTACTCGATAGGGAGCACCTTCCGGTCAAAGGGCTCATAGGCGCCCGTGCCCGCGCCCACGTTTGCCACAGATCGAGCATCCCCCAACGCCGCATGTATCCGCCGGGCGATGCGGCGGTCGGTGCGCCTGGTGGCGGTGGACCCCACGCCTGGCTCCTCGTAGATGCCGCCTTGGTAGTTCTCTGTCGGTTTCATAACCTGCAGTGGTGTCCGCTGTCGGCTCCGGGTCCATCGCAGAATGGCTCTCGGAAACGGTCACTTCGCCTCAGGGTGTTTGTGGTGGTTCACTGAAGGATAAGTCCGCAGAGGAGAAAGTCGATCGCATACACTTGAAAATCGACACGCGCCGCCGAGGTCGAGTGTGGGCGTTGGTGGGGCGTCGATGTAATGCTTAGATCCATGGGTAAGCGCTCAGCGCTCATATGGCGGCGCGTCCGCGAGTTCACCGTCACTCCCGGGCAGTATGCGATCGCCGCGTACTGCGCGATGGTCGCTTTCACCGTGATTGCGTTGAGCGGCGCCGCGGTGAGGCTCACGGGGTCGGGGCTCGGATGTCCGCGGTGGCCGCGGTGCTACGGGAAGGTGTATCCCCCGCTGAACACCCATGCCCTGATTGAGTTCTCGAACCGTATGGTCACGGTCCCGGTGACCATCGCGGCGTTTGCGGCGCTCATACTCGCCTTTCGTCGTCGTCCTTATCGGCGCGACCTGATGCGCCTGAGCGCGCTGCTTCCGCTCGGCGTTCTCGCCCAGGCGGTGCTAGGCGGGTTGACCGTGCGCGGAGAGCTTGACTACGGCTGGGTGATGGGTCACTTCGCGCTCTCGATGCTCGTGTTGGCCGCGGCGGTGGCGCTTGCGTGGCGCGCAAGCCATGAGCCGGGGGAGCGTCCAAGGACGACAGATCGAGCGCTCGTCTTCGCGGCGCGCGCCACGGTGGTGTTGGGGGGTGTGACGATCTTCGCTGGCACTGCCGCAACCGCCGCCGGTCCACACGCGGGGGGCTCGCCCGGACAACGCATCCACCGTCTTTCATTCGACGGCAAGGGGACGATGGACTTCGTGATCCACCGCCATGGCGAGATCGCGCTTGCGTTCGGCCTCGTGGCGCTCGCAACGTGGTGGTTGGCGCATCGAGCCAGAGCTACTAATCCAGCCGACGTGGTGGTGCGGCGTGTTAGCACCGCCACCTGCGCCCTAATCGCCCTGCAGGGGTTGGTGGGGCTCGACCAATACAAGACGCATCTGCCAACCGAGCTCGTGTGGGTGCACGTGAGCCTGGCGTCGCTGACGTGGGTGTCGGTGCTGTGGATGGCGTGCGCCGTTGGTCGCCTGCAGCCACATATTTCGCCCTTGAGGGAGCCTGAGGCGCCCGAGAAGCAGGCGTTTTCGGCGTATTCCCCGGAAATAAGGGCCTGAAATGCGGAAAAGCCGCGGTTTGGGGGCAACGCCGTCCTTGCCACCCGTTAGCCTGGCCACAGCAACGACACTCGAGAAGGGAGTGCCATGACGAAGAACGATCTGGCTGACGGGGTTGCGCAACGCACGGGTCTCGCGGGAACGCAGGCTCGGCAGGCGCTTGAGGCGGCGATCGACTTGATCTCCGATGAGCTGGCGGGCGGTGGAGAGGTCGCTCTTGCCGGTTTCGGCAAGTTCAGCGTCAGCAGCCGTGCGGCCCGACAGGGGCGTAACCCGGCGACGGGCGAGACCATCAACATCGCTGCCTCCAAGGCGGCAAAATTCTCCGCGGCGAGCGCGCTCAAGAAGCGCTTGAACTAAGACTCGCCTAACCGCCGATCGACGGAGCAGATGGATCTCGATCAGCGGCGAGCCCGCCGTGAGGAGCGCAAGCGTGAGCGTGCGCGCCGACGGGCACGGGGGCTCGCCGCGGTAGTCGCGCTGGTCGTTGTCGGAGGGATCGTGGCCGTTGTGGTCGCATCGGGCGGAGGCTCCTCCAAACCCGGCACGTCCTCGACGGCGGGGGGCGGATCGGGTTCGGGCTCCAGCACTACGCATGGGGGCTCGGGTGGAGGAGTGACATCGGTGGGCAGGGCAGGGCAGACAAACAAGCTCGTCACCCCCGCACAGGCCTCACACCGCATACCAGGTGGGGCCTCAGTGCCGATCTTGATGTACCACGTCATAAACCCGCCGCCCGCGGGCGCGAAATTCCCTGGCCTGTATGTGCCCACGGCCGAGTTCACAGAACAAATGCAGGCACTCGCAAAAGCCGGGTACCGGGCTGTGACTATGGACCAGATGCTTGCCAACTGGACCCACGGCGCGCAACTCCCTCACGGCAAGCCGGTCGTGGTGAGCTTCGATAACGGCTACCAGTCGCAGCTCTCAAACGCGATGCCCGTGTTGCGCAAACTGGGGTGGGTGGGGGTGGAGAACATCCAGCTCACCGGCCTCCCGCCCTCTCAGGGCGGCCTTAGTCGCTCCCAGGTCGCCGAACTGGTGGCGGGCGGGTGGGAGCTCGACACGCAGGGAATCAGCCACGCTGACTTGATCGCGCTTAGCCCGTCAGCTCTCCACGAACAGGTGGTGGTGGCGCGGAAAGAGCTGCAACGTCGCTACCACGTGCCGGTCAACTGGTTCTGCTACCCCTCCGGCCACTACAACGCTGCCGTGATCGCCGAGTTGAAGGCGGCGGGGTATGTGGGCTCCACCACGGTGGTCCCAGGCTGGGCCTCACCGAGCCAGGACTCCTATCGCCTACCTCGCCTGCGGGTGCTCGGTGGCACAAGCGGGCAGGAGCTGGTGAGCGAGATCGCCGCTATCCGCTCCAACCCCGATCCTCCCGCCTCCTACAGCGGCGCGTGAGAGCGCGTACGGCGAGCGGATCGATAGGATGCCGCCGATGAATCACCCGCCTGGATGGGGCTCCTGGAGCTTTGACCCGATCGCGATCCTCGCGTTGGTCGCCGCGTCGTACGTGTATGCGCGTATGTACCGCCGTGCCGCCTCGCGCTCAGATGCCGTAGGCGCCGGCCATTGGGTGCCCTACGCGGCGGGGATCGTGGTGCTTGTTATCGCCCTGCTCTCGCCGATCGATGCGATCGGCGACGGGTGGTTGCTCTCCGCGCACATGCTCCAGCACGTGCTTCTCTCAGACGTGGCGCCGGCGTTGATCGTGCTTGGGTTGCGCTCACCTGTGCTCCAGCTTGGTCTCCCCAAGCCCGCGCTTCGTGCCGTGGCTCCGGGAGGACGTTGGGGACGCGTACTTGGGCTACTCACCTCGCCGTGGGTGGCGATTCCGCTGTGGGCGACAGCAACCTGGGTGTGGGCGATACCCGCGGTGTTCGATTTCGCCGCCCAGCACTCGGTCGTGCACGCTTTCGAGCACGCAACCCTCTTCTACACGGGGCTAGCGCTGTGGTGGTTGATCGTGGACCCGTTGCCCCGTGTGCGTTTGCGCCCCAATGGCGAGCGGCTTGCCCTGCTCGGCTTCACACGCCTGGCCTCAGCGGCGATTTGCGTACCCCTGACGTGGATGACGAGCGTGCAGTACCCGCTCTACGCATCCGCCCCCCGCGGCTTCGGTCTCTCGGCGATCGCCGACCAGCAGCTCGCGGGCGCCGGTATGTGCTTCATCGAGTTCCTCGTCTTCGGTATCGCCTTCGCCGCCGTCTTTATCTCCATGCTCGGCCGCGAGGACTCACACGCGGCTGTCGCAGAGCGCGCAGCCGCGCGCTGATCTCAACCGCAGCCGGTGTTGTTACCGCAGCTGCTGCACGTGTAGCAGCTGCCGGTGCGTTGCATCATGCCGCCGCACTGGGAGCAGGCCGGCCCAAGATCCAGGCCCTGCAGCCGGGCGGGGACGACCGGGGGTGAGTCTGTGAGCGCGGATGCCGCTGCCGTTGGCTCGGAGCCGGCGCTTGCCTCAGGACCGGCCGTGTCCGAGGAGACCACCGACTGGGCGGCCTCTTCTGCAAGCTTGCGGGCTCGCACAGCCGGGGTGAGGATGCCGAGTTCCTCCTGCGCGTCGGTGTCCAGGAAGCGGGAGGCCACCCAACGCAGAATGTAGTCGGGCATCGACTTGGCAAAGGGGATCTCCGGGTTGCCGGTGATTCCCTCCGGCTCGAAGCGCATGTAGCTGAACTTCTCCACCAGCGTCTCCAGCGGTACCCCGTACTGAAGAGCGATCGAGATTGCTGTCGCAAACGAGTTCATCATGCCTTTGATCGTCGAGCCCTCCTTGCCGATGTCGGTGAGGAAGATCTCGCCGACGGTACCGTCCTCGTACATGCCGGCGGTGATGTACCCCTCGTGGCCGCCGATCGAGAACTTGTGTGTGATGGACTGGCGCTCGCGGGGCATGCGGTGGCGCCGTGGCCCGGCCTCGGCGAGCGCCTTGGTGACGGCGGCGTCCACGATCGCGTCCACGTCGGCAGGTGCTGTCTTCTCCTTCTGGGCGTCTGTGCGCAGCGCCTGTGCGGTCTTGGAGCCGTCGCGGTAGATGGCGAGCGCCTTGATGCCTAGACGCCACGCCTGGGTGTAGGCGTCGGCGATGTCCTCCACAGTGGCGCTCTGAGGGAGGTTGACCGTCTTTGAGATGGCGCCGGAGATGAACGGTTGTACTGCCCCCATCATCTTGATGTGGCCCATGTGGGAGATCGCACGTGAACCGACCGCGACGTCGAACACGGGGAGGTGCTCGTCGGCGAGGCCGGGGGCGCCGACGATCGTGCCGTGCTCTGAGAGGTGGGCCTCGATCTGCTCGATCTGTGGCTCTGTGTAGCCGAGCGTTGAGAGCGCGAGCGGGACGGTGCGGTTGACGATCGTCATCTGGCCACCACCCACGAGCTCCTTGAACTTGACGAGCGAGAAGTCGGGCTCGACGCCGGTGGTGTCGCAGTCCATCAGGAAGGAGATGGTGCCGGTGGGGGCGAGCACGGTGGCTTGGGCGTTGCGGTAGCCGAACTCCTCGCCGAGCTCCACCGCCTCCTCCCACGAGCGGCGGGCGGCGTCGAGCAACTCCGTGTCGGCGCATGCCGTATCGGGGATCGCGTGGGAGGCGTCGCGGTGCATGCGCATCACGTTGTTGTGCTCCTCGCGGTTTTCCTCATAGCGCTCATACGGGCCGAGCGCGGCGGCGACGCGTGCCGACTCGCGGTAGGCGCGGCCGGTCATCAGCGCGGTGATCGCCGCGGCGGTGCCCCTGCCCGCGTCAGAGTCATAGGGCATACCGTTGCTCATCAGATAGGCACCGAGGTTTGCGTACCCGAGCCCGAGCTGGCGGAACGCGCGTGCGTTCACCCCGATCTCCTCGGTGGGGTAGCTCGACGGGCCGACCACGATCTCCTGGGCGAGCAACATGATGTCCACCGTGTGCTCGAAGGGCTCCACGTCCAGCGTGCCGTCGGGGCGGCGGAACTTCATCAGGTTGATCGAGGCGAGGTTGCAAGCGGAGTCATCGACGTGCATGTACTCAGAGCACGGGTTCGATGCGTTGATGCGTCCGCTTTTGGGAGAGGTGTGCCACTGGTTGATGGTGGTGTCGTATTGCACCCCCGGGTCTGCGCAACGCCATGCGGCTTCAGCGATCTCACGCATCAAGTCACGCGCGCGAATCGGCTCGCCCACGGGCTTACCGGTGGCGCGGGCGGTGAGATTCCACTCGCCGTCGGCCTCCACAGCGCGCATGAACTCGTCGGTGATACGGACCGAGTTGTTGGCGTTCTGGTACTGGATCGACTTGAAGCCGTCGCCGTCGATGGACATATCGAAGCCGGCATCGCGCAATGCCTCGGCCTTGTCCTCCTCCTTGGCCTTGCACCAGATGAACTCGCGGATGTCGGGGTGGTCGACGTCGAGTACCACCATCTTGGCTGCACGGCGCGTCTTGCCGCCTGACTTGATGGTGCCGGCCCACGAGTCGGCGCCGCGCATGAAGGAGACGGGACCGGAGGCGGTGCCGCCCTTGGCCAGGGGCTCCATCGAGCCGCGGATGTTTGACAAATTGATGCCCGAGCCGGAGCCCCCGCGGAAGATGTTGCCCTCCTTGGTGTTCCACTCAAGGATCGACTCCATCGTGTCTTTCACCGAGAGGATGAAGCAGGCTGAGCACTGGGGCGACTCCTCGAAGCCTACGTTGAACCAAACAGGCGAGTTGAACGCCGCCATCTGGTGGAGCAGGATGTGGGTGAGCTCCGACTCGAACGCGTCTGAGTCCTCATCGCTGGCGAAGTAGCCGCGCTCGCGTCCCCAGTCGGCGATGGTGGAGGCGACGCGGGTGATCATCTGCTTGACCGAGCGCTCGCGCGCCGGGTGGCCGATCTGTCCACGGAAGTACTTCTGGGCGACGATGTTCGTCGCGTTTTGGCTCCAGGTCTTGGGGAACTCTACGTCGGCTTGCTCGAAGGCGACGCGGTCGCCATGGCCAATGTGGGCGTTGCGCAGCTCCCACTCGACCGTGTCGAAGGGGTGGGTGTTAGGCGAGGTGAACAGGCGCTCGACGGTAAGCGCGGCGCCAGTCGCGGTGTCCTCTGCGATCGTGGGGTGCGGGGTGGAATCCATCGGCCTCATCTCCTCTGCGCCGGCATTGTTGCGACGCCCACTCGACTCTGTTCACTTGGGCCGAGAATCGTCTCGCGCACGTCGGACAGACCCCTCAAACCATCAATTTTAGAGGGATTTTTGGCTTTACCGAACCTCAGCGACCGATTCTGGCCCAGTCGGAGAACTCCGCCCAGGTGGCTGAGGCGTGGTAGGTGGCTTCGCGCAGCGAATGCATCATCGAGATAGTCCAACGGGGTTCGAGGGCCAGCCAGCGGCCCACCACCCACACGGCGCAACCGAGCGCGAGCAGGGCCCCGAGTATCGCCAACGCGAGCGCTCCGGTGGAGATGTGGTTGCTCTGGGAGGTCGTCTTGCGTGCGACACCCACCACCGTAGGTGCGCCAGGCGTGGTGGGTGTTGTGGTTATGGGATTCGTCGTGCTGGGAGCGGTGGTGGTGGGCGTGGTGGCTGCCGGGGGCGCCGCCGTCGTGGGGACGCTCGTGGTGGGTGTCGCGGAGGAGGGTGTTGCGCCGGGGGCCACGGTTCCCGGTTGGGCGCCGCTTGCCGGAGCTGCCGTGGTGGCGGTAGCGGTGCTGCCCGTCACATGTACCGACGCGGGTATAGGGATCCCCGCAATTGTCCTCTGACTCGTTGTGCCCGCCGCGGTTGCTCCCGCCGGGGGTGTGACAACGAGGACGATCATCGTGCACACGCCCGCGAGCGCGCGACAGGAGTTGTGGGCGTGGAAGCTCTTCATCCCCACGCCCATGCTAATCGCTTGGGGGAAGAAGGTCTCCGATAGCGGCGAGCGTCAGCTGGAGCACTCGCTGGGGGGACTGCTCGGCGTCGATCGTACGAATTCGCTCGGGCTCAGCGAGCGCGAGCTGATCATAGGCGGCGGATACAGCGGCGAAGAAGCGCTCTCCCTCGCCTTCCAGGCGGTCGGGGGGTGTACCTCGCTCGCGCAAACGTGTGAGCGCTCTCTCCCGGGTGATGTGCAGCAGGAGCGTACGGTCGGGGGCGAGCCCGTCGGTTGCAAGGGCGTTTATGGACCTCACCGCCTCGACCCCGAGTGCCCTGCCGGCTCCCTGGTAGGCGAGCGAGGAGTGGACATAGCGGTCGAGCAAAACCCACCTACCGCCTTTAAGTAGCGGCGTGAGGATCTCCTCCACAAGCTGGGCGCGGGCGGCGGCGTACAGCAGCGCCTCGGCGCGTGCTCCAATGCGCACAGAGGGGTCCTTCACGATCTCCCTGATCCTCTCTGAGAGCTGCGCGCCGCCCGGCTCGCGTAGCAACTCCACCTGGACCCCCCGAGCGAGGAGCGCCGCGGCGAGCGAGGCGGCGAGCGTCGACTTGCCGGCGCCGTCGAGCCCCTCGATAGTGATGAGCTTGCCTGTGGGCACCGACGCACCGTACCTCCGTGAGCGGCTGCGCTCATTCGCGTGTGCGCGAGTCACCCGCCGGAGCCTTCCGCGGCGTGTGGACCTACGATGGGGGAGTGCCCCCCGGATCTACACAGACCCCAACCGCAGAGGGAGTGTTGGGGGGTATCGACCAGCACCCGCACGCACGCGCACTGCTGCTCCCGGCGCTGCCCCCAGAGGGGGTCCCGTCGCACGCCTATCTCTTCCATGGTCCGGCGGGAACGGGGAAGCGGAGCGTGGCGAAGGCGTTCGCGGCGGCGTTGCTGGCCGACGGGGCGCGTGACCCGCAGGGGGTGCAGGAGCGCGTGAGGCGCGACGCCCATCCCGATCTCACCTGGGTGGTGCCCAGTGGGGCAAGCGAAGTGCTCGTTGGCGACATCGACGAGGCGGTGGTGGGGGCGGTGGCGCACACCCCGTTTGAATCCAAGCGCAGGGTGTTCGTGATCGAGGCGGCGGGGACGATGAACGACCAGGCGGCAAACCGTCTGCTGAAGACGCTTGAGGAGCCGCCCGAGTTCGCGCACCTGATCCTGCTGGCGGAGCACAGCGAGGATGTGTTGCCGACGGTCGCCTCGCGCTGCCAACACGTGCGCTTCGACCCGCTCGCGAACGAGGTGGTGGAGCAGCGGTTGCTTACCTCAGGCGCGACTATGGACGCTACGCGCGCGAGAGCATGTGCACGGCTTGCGGCGGGGGACGGGCGGCTGGCGGAGCGGCTGGCGAGCGAGGAGGGCGCCGCCTTGCGGGAATCGGCCGAGCGCTACGTGCGCACCGCTTGCGGTGAGCTTGAGGTGGAGCGGCCCTGGGAGGGGCTGCTCGAGGTGGCGAAGGCCGCGGGGAGCGATGCGGGGGGAGCAGCGACCGAGCGGTTGCGCGAGCAGGCGGAGTTGCTGCCCAGCAAGGAGCGGCGCAAACACGAGCGCGAAGGGGCCGACATCGTGCGCCGGGGGGAGCGTCGTGCGCGCACAGCGACCCTCGACCTCGGCTTGCGCCTGGTGGAGCTGTGGTTGCGGGACGCGTGGTGTGTGGCGGTGGGCGCTCCCGAGGTCGTGCTCGCGGCCGACCGCCTCGCTGAGCTCACCTCGGGGGCCGCTCGCGACCCCGAGGCCCTGTTGATTGGTGTGGAGCGTGTGCGTGACACGAGGTTGCGGCTAGCCCTCAATGTCTCAGAGGAGTTGGCTCTGGAGGCGCTCTTCTACCGTCTCACCGAGCTCGCTTAGGGCTTGGCGATAGGCCCGAGGTTGGGGGTGAGGCCGTGGGTCTCGAACGCCATGAAGCGCGAGAAGAGGCGGTTGTCGGGGCCATGGAAGTCCGCGGACCCGGTGCTGAGCATCTCAAGCTCGACGCAGCGGTTGGCGAGCAGCTCTGTTTGCTCGGGTGTGTGGGTAACGTAGAACGCCTCCACCCCGTCGATGCCAAGCGCGCGGAAGCGGTCGATCGTGGCGAGCACCTCGACCGGATCGGACACGTCCCAGAAGGGGTGCGCCCAGATCGCGACTCCCCCCGCGCCGTGGATCGCCTCGATCGCCTCGGCCACCGTCGGGGTGATGCGCAGCGCGAAAGCGGGTCGTCCCTCGATCAAATACCCCCTGATGAATGAGCCAATGTCGTCGATCTCCTCTTCGCGCAAACGCTGTGCGTTTGAGGGGTGGGAGAGTGCGGCTTCGGCCAGGTGGGGACGACCGATCGGCTCGCCCGCGCTCACGCGCGCTGAGATCGTCTGCTCGTTGAGCTCGAAGCCGAGGTCGCGCAGGCTCTGGGCCATGCGCAGCGTACGCTGCTCGCGGTCGGCGAGAAACGCCTCAAGCGTCGCGGTGAACTTGGGGTCTGAGTGGTCGACGAGATACCCGAGGATGTGCAGTTCGCGCGCTGCGCCACTCTCGCCACCGTCGTCGATCGCCGATATCTCTATCGCCGGGACCACCGTGACGCCGTGCTCCACGCCTGCCTGAAGCGCCTCAGGGACGCCCGCCACCGTGTCGTGGTCGGTGAGCGCCAGCAACTCCACCCCCGCCCGCGCCGCTGCGGCCACGACCGCCGCGGGCTCAAGCGCTCCGTCGGAGCGGGTGGAGTGCGACTGCAGGTCAAAGCGCGGCGGTGCGGTTGAGCTTGGGTCGGGCACTACCGCGAAGCCTATGGGATCGCTGTGCTTACGCCGCGCGCGGGGCGCAACCGCCGGCGCTCTGCCGGCGTTCTTCGCCACGCGTGTCCTCCACGCGCAAGGCTTCAGAGGCCAGCTCCCGCTCTGTCCCAAGCGGGGGCTCGACAAACGGTGTGACCCGCTCTGCCACGCTTCCACGCAGCGCCCGCACGACGGCGTGATAGCGATCCGCCGAACCAGACAGGGAGTTGTGATCGTTCGATGTCAGGTGGGTGCCGGCGACGTCAGTCTCACGTGCCCTCACGGTCGCCTCGCTCCAGGTCGCCTCCAGGTAGGCGAGCGCCGCGCCCACCTGCTCGTCGGGGAGTCGCTCGCGCGATTCGACCTGACGCAACACAGGGATCACTTCGCGGTGCAGCCAGCAGTGCTCCGCGTCAGCGCGCAGCAGCAGCGTGATATCCGAGGGTAGCGAGGGATTGAACGATGTAGACATAGTGAAAAGCCTTTGCGAACTGTTCATGGCTTCGGCCCCGCCCCCGTTTGGCTTTAGGACCGCGGCCGCACGCTCCACACTTTTCCGCGGGGGCGTGAGTGCAAACATGCACTAGATCGAACAGTTGGCCAGCGTGGTTGGGGAGGGTAAGGCTTGCCGCGGCGCCACCGATGGCGCGCGACCCGCTCGCGCCTTGAGATTGTGCGGCTAAAGATCGCTGCCTTGGCCGGCCGATGCGTGAGGTAGATGTCGATCGTGCACAGTCATATGGTGCGGGTCCCCAGGCGAGCCGATCCCGCTTCGCGCGTGCCCGGCCAGCACGCCCGCACGACGGTCCTGCGGCTGCGAATGCGTACGCTTGTGACGCTCGGCGTGTTGGCGGTCCTCACGACGGTGTTCGGCCGTGCCTTCGGGCTACACAGCGCCCTGTTCATTGGCTCCGAGCTGGCGCTGCTCGCGGCGATGTTTGTGGTGTCGCGGTATGTGCTGCCGCTCGTGGATCGCCACGATAGGGGCGCCACGGGCGAGGAGCAGGTAGGAGCGCTGCTTGAAGATTTGCGCGATGAGGGGTGGTGTGTGATCCACGACGCGAGCTTCGGCCACGGCAACATCGACCACATCGCGGTTGGCCCAGGAGGGTTGTTCACGGTCGAGACCAAGAGCCATCCCGGGCCGGTGCGCGTGCGCGCCATCCACGGCGCGATCTTGCGCCAGGCCCAAGAGGAGCGCGAGACCTTGGAACGGGTGACGGGAGAGCGGGTGGAGGCGCTGCTTGTGTTCAGCCGCGCGTGGGTGGACAAGCCGCTCGCCCGCCGTCGCGGTGTGCGGGTAATACCGGCACGGATGTTGCCGCGTTATCTGGGGCGTCGCACCGACGCGCTCACCCCCGAGCAGATCGACGGCGTGCACAGCCGCGTCGTAGCAGCCTTGGGGATGAGCAGACGGTAAGGATTTTCGGGCGGCACGGTAGGCTTGTGGCGTGGCCACCGCCGTCGCGCAGCCGGTTTCAGCCGGGCCAGTTGTGGAACCGCCTGCCGAGGCTCTCCCGCCCGGTCCGCGGTTTCCTGCGCTCGCGCTGACTGTGGTGTGGGCACTGGCGCCCACCTGGGTGCTCGATCGCTGTGTGCGACGGTACGGCGACACGTTCACGCTCACCTTCGGTCCCAGCGGGCGCAAACTTGTGATGCTCTCCGACCCCGACGCCGTGAAGGCGGTGTTCACAGCCCCGCCCGAGGTCGCGCCGTCGGCCGCGGGCGCCTCACCGATCGCCCCGGTGATGGGGCCGAACTCGGTGATCACACTCACCGGCTCCGAGCACATGCGCCAACGTAAGCTTCTGCTGCCGCCCTTCCACGGGGAGCGCATGCGCGAGTACACCGACGTGATCGTCGAGGCGACGCGACGCAGCATGGCGGAGTGGCCATTGGGGCGGCCGATGAAGCTGAGCGAGCGCACCCGGGCGATCACGCTTGAGGTGATCCTGCGGGCGGTGTTCGGCGTGGAGGCCGACCGCATGGGGGCGTTGCGCGAGGCGATCGGGGGATTGCTCAAGCCCAGCCAAACCCCGGCGCTGTTGATCCACGCATTGCGACGTCCCGTCGAAGCACGTCCCGGCGGTTCGATCGGGCGGGCGCTCGATCACCTCGACGTGGTGATTTACGAAGAGATCGCCCGCCGTCGTGCACAAGAGGATCTCAGCGAGCGCACCGACATCCTCTCGCTGTTGATGCTTGCCCGGGATGAGGAGGGGGAGGCGATGACAGACCAGGAGTTGCGTGACGAGCTCGTGACACTGCTGCTCGCCGGCCACGAGACTACCGCCACCTCGGTGGCGTGGGCGGTGGAGCGACTGGTGCGCCACCCCTCAAAGCTTGCCCGCCTGGTCGCGGAGATCGACGCGGGCGAGGGCGACGAGTACATGCAGGCTGTCATCTCAGAGACGTTGCGCGTGCGGCCGGTGGTGCCGATGGTGGTGCGTGTTTTGCAGGATTCGCTCGACGTGGGTGGGCGCGAGCTACCGCGAGGAACACGGGTGGTGCCCTCGATCTATCTCACCAACCTCAACCCGAAGGTGTACAAGGAGCCGCGCGAGTTCATGCCCGAGCGGTTCTTGGAGAAAGCGCCCGAGACCTTCTCGTGGATCCCCTTCGGGGGCGGCATCCGCCGCTGCATTGGAGCGTCGTTTGCGACGCTTGAGATGAAGCTGATGCTGCAAACCATGCTTGGCGAGCTGACCCCGGGCCTGCCTGAGCGCGGTGGGCGGTGGACGCGCAGGGGGGAGTGGAACCGCAGACGCGCAATCACGCTCGTGCCCTCGGGTGGTGCGCGGGTGGTGTGGAGCAGGCGCTAGGAGGAGCTGTTTGGGCGCCATGGTGCCCGACTGAGCGGAGATGGTGTTGCTCTTTTGTGGGTGACTCGCGTGCGTGCGCGTAAGGAAGGCTAACTCCGCGTGCGCGCGCGAGTCACCCCTCGCGCCGAGTACCGCCCGGAGCGAGGGGTAGCTTCTCGGGGGTGCCAGATTTGAGCACCTCAACCGGCCGTGCGACCCCCGAGCAGTTGCTCGAACGCTTTGGCTTGCGCGCGTTCAGGCCAGGTCAGCGCGAGGCCGTGCAGGCGGCGCTCGACGGGCGCGACAGCCTCGTGGTGATGCCCACCGGAGGAGGAAAGTCGCTCTGCTATCAGCTCCCGGCGCTCGCGGGGGAGGAACTCGTGGTGGTGGTGAGCCCCTTGATCGCACTGATGGCCGACCAGCGCCGCCGCCTGGAGCAGGCGGGGGTGAACACGGCGATGCTGGCGTCGGGGATGGTGGACGGCCACAACGAGCAGGCCCTGCGATCGATTGCCTCGGGAGAGGCGGCGCTCGTGTTGGCGGCCCCCGAGCGCTTCGCCTCGCGCGTGTTCCGCGAGACGCTCGCCAAGCGCAAGGTGGGGTTGTTCGTGGTGGACGAGGCGCACTGTGTGGCGGAGTGGGGCCACGACTTCAGGCCCGACTACCTGCGTTTGCACGACGCGATCGCGGCGCTCGGCAGGCCGGCGGTGATGGCCGCCACTGCAACCGCGACGCCACGCGTGGCGGAGGAGATCGCCGTGCGGTTGGGGTTGCGCGACTGGTTGGGGGTGCGTTCCGGTTTCGACCGTCCCAACCTGACTTTCGATGTGGTGAGCCTTGAGGGGAAGGGGGCGGTGGAGCGCAAGCGGGGGACGCTGCTACATGTGCTCTCAAGCGAGGATGCGCGGCCGGCGATCGTGTATTGCGGCACGCGCAAGCACACCATCGAGGTAACGGCGATGCTCGTAGAGCAAGGGTTGAAAGCGGTGAGCTACCACGCGGGGATGGCGCCGGAGGTGCGTAGGGAAAGCCAGGACGCGTTCATGGGCGGGAGGGCGGAGGTTGTGGTTGCGACCAACGCGTTCGGGATGGGAGTGGACAAGGCAGACGTGCGTACGGTGGTGCACTGGGCGGTGCCGACGAGTCTTGAGGCCTACTACCAGGAGGCCGGTCGCGGCGGGCGCGACGGCCTCCCAGGACGCGCGGTACTGCTCGCGTCGAGAATGGATTTGGGGCGCTTGATCCGGTTCATAAGGGAGCGTGAGACAAGCGTGGAGGACGTGAAGGGGTACGTCGCAAGGTTGAGAGGACGCGCCGTGGAAGGGGTGACGGCGATTGGCCACGGAGAGCTCGATGAGCGCGAGCGAGTGCTGCTGTCGATTGCCGAGCGGGCGGGGGCGGTGGAGCTGCAGCCGGGTGGACCCGAAGGGCTTCTAGTGAGGCTCACCGGCGAAGGCAGCCCACGTAAGGCGTACGAGGCGATCAAGGCGGCGAGGGATCGAGGATGGGACTCGTATCGCTCGATCGAGCGGTTCATATCGAGCGGGGATACGTGTCGCAGAAGGCAGATCCTCGACCACTTCGGCGACGACGAGCCATGCGCGGCGACCGTTCGCTGCTGCGATGTGTGTGAGCCCGACAGGGAACTGGTGGAGGCGTCGCTGCGCGCGGCATCGCGCACACGCAAGTCTCGCGGGGGAAGCTCCACGCGCAGGTCGGTGTCCACCGAGGGGGAGCTCTCCCCGGTGGACGAGCACGACTTCGAGAAGCTCAAGGCGTGGAGGTTGAGCCGCAGCGAAGGCAAGCCGGCGTTCACGGTGGCGGCGAACACAGCACTCGAAGGGGTGCTGCGGGCACGACCGACAACCATCGAGGCCTTGATCGAGGTGAAGGGAATAGGCCCGGCCTTCTGCGGGCGCCATGGCGAGTCGCTGCTGCAGGCGCTGGCGGAGCTCAAAGAGAGCGCCGCCGCCTAAGCCAGAGCGTCGCTAGCATCCAGTGTCCACGCCGACGTAGCTCAGCTGGTAGAGCACTTCACTCGTAAGGGACTCCCCGCGAGGCGCTCAATCTCTAGGCAGAGCGCCATTTCTTGCTCCTTTGCGGGGGATTTGCGCCGGTCAAGCGATGAACAGACGCGGACAAGTACGGTCAAAAACTATACCGTCGTGCGGTGACGTTGCGGTAGCCGAAGAGGAGAGCCGACGGCGAGAATCGAACTCGCGACCTCTGCTTTACGAGAGCAGCGCTCTGCCAGCTGAGCTACGTCGGCCTGGCTCCTCGCATCCTACCGAGGAGCCGCCCAGGATCGAGCCAAGGGTGCGGCCACAACGGGAGCATCCGAGACGGTCCAGGCTCATGGCGCCGACCGGTCCTTGCACCGAGCCACCAAGCCGGGAACGAGCGCTGGTGGATGCTGCTCAGGCATCGGGACGACCCCCATGGTCGGCGGAGCGCATACGCAAGTTAGCGCCCCATTCACTAGAGTTCCGACTGATGGCATGGATCGGGTCAGATGCGCGCGCGGAGCTGGCTCGTGTAATCAGAGCGTCGCTTGCCATAATCGTTGTATCGATGGTGACGCTCATGTGTGGCACGGTCGCTGCCACCGCTTCGACTGATGTTTGGTCGACGCTCCCGCCGATGGCGGAATCGCGCGCCAACGCGACGGCGACGCTGCTGCCGAGCGGCGAAGTGCTTGTCGCTGGTGGCTACAACGGTTTCGTCGAACATGTGGGGGGCGGCACCGAACCGCTTTCGCTCGCGCAACGCTTCGACCCCGTCTCACGCTCGTGGATCGTGACCGCTTCGATGCGGGTGGCTCGCGAGGGTGCCTGGGCTGCATTGCTGCCCGACGGACGCGTCTTGGTCGTAGGGGGCGACGAAAAGACCGGCTGCTGCGAACCGCTAAAGACGGCCGAAGTTTATGACCCTGCCATGGACTCTTGGAGCCCGATGGTCGCGCCCGCTGAACTGCAATGGGTTGATGCGATGACTTCCCTGCACGATGGACGTGTCCTGCTTATAGGCACGTTTGGCTCCAACTCCGTTGCTATGACCACAGGCGCAATGATCTATGAGCCCGCTACTAACTCTTGGTCGCCAGCCGCCGCGCCAGCCACCGAACGATATGGCGCGAGCACGACCGTGCTGCCAAACGGTGAGGTTCTGCTCGTTGGAGGCTATGAGGCGGTGCCAGCGAAAACCCCACCCCGCCAAAACGAATACATCGCCTTCGCCAGCGCCGAAAAGTACGACCCGACCACCGACAGATGGACGGCCGTCGCCCCCATGCATCAACCACGAACCAACCATGCCGCCACGCTTCTCGGCGACGGGACAGTGCTGGTTGCAGGTGGCGAGGGAGAAATCATTTTTCCGGGTCCACTTACTCCCTCGGACTTGCTCGCCAGCGCAGAAATATACAACCCGACCACTGACACCTGGACAGTCACGGCACCGATGACCATCCCTCGCTACATGCAGACGGCTACCACTCTGCCCAACGGAGATGTGCTCGTAGTCGGGGGAACCGAGTGTGCACTCGCACCTAGCTTTGGAGCATGCTTCGGATACGGAACCCCGCCAGCCTCCGGCAACTGCTGCGCAGCGGGAAGCGCAGAGCTTTATGAACCGCAAACAAATCACTGGAGCTTCACCGAACCAATCACGAGCGGCATCACACACACAGCTATCCTACTCCCGAAAGGTGAAGTCCTCGTGACCGGGGGCGAGCTCTCGCTCGCCCCTCGCGAGTTGGCTAGCGCTTACCTCTACGGGCCAGTTCGTCCTGCGCCCTCCCCGCAACCGACGACACCTTCGCCGCCGATCCTTAAGCACCTTCACCAGTCGCACCGTATTTGGCGTGAGCACAGACCGAGCCATAGCGAACGGCACGCGCGCTCGATCTCGTCAGGAACGGCGTTTACGTTTGATCTCAACGAGCCCGCAACCGTTGAATTCAGCTTCTCACAAGAGCTTCCTGGCCGTCTAAAGAACAAAAGGTGCATGAGGTTGACAGCCAGCACGAGAGGCCGCCATTGCGGCCGCGCCACCCCTCGTGGCAAGCTCACTGTGACCGGACGCAGCGGGGCAAACAAGATCCCCTTCCACGGACGTTTGTCACGTGGACGACACCTACCAGTGGGTAATTACGTTGTCGAGGTCGTCGCTGCCTCCGGCGCTCAGAGGTCAGCTCCGCAGACGCTGCGCTTTGAGATTGATCGATAGGCGGTCGCCGGATGGGATTCGCCGACGGTGTCTCTTGACAACCGTGATCGACGCGTTGACCTAGCCGCTTGGGATCGGAGCTTCTTGAGACTTATACTCCGGTCACACCGCCGTTGGCTTTGACTTCTGTTCCGAAGCTGGCGCGGTTGATGACTCCACTGATGCCTAGTGGTTTGTGATTGAGCTCGGTGGCATGACGATACTTTCCGGTGCCGTGTCCGAGGGTGAAATTGCCGCCGAAGTAGCCCAGGTTGTTAACTACCTTGTAGTTTGCGTGAGCTGTGCCACTGATCGACCCCCCATGTGGATAGATGGTGACGCTGGCGGTAACGGAATGTGGCCGGATCGTAAACGTGGCTGTCACGGGCGCGTTGTAAGTTCCATAGGCGGTCCCGCGCTCGGTAACTGTTGCCCCTTTTTCAGACAGGAGCTTGAGGCGGGCTTTCTCAACGAGGTACAAGGTGCGCGCGGATTTAGCGGGCCAGCCCGCTGTAGCCGTTGCTTGTGTTGCACTCCCTGTCGTTGTGACTGCAAGCGTAAGCAGGCACAACGGTAGAGCTAGTCGTGCCGGTCTCTGCGGCAAGCCAGAACCCATCTGTTCCTCCTCGTCTCAGTTTCGTGGTTGCATCATCTCATGGCTTTGGGCCTGGCGTGTGATAGCCGAGCTTGTATCTGCCGGAGCCAGGCAGCATCTCGTACCGAGTGGGAAACACCTCTGTGCAGGGGGGACGAACGTGCCTAGACTCGTATGCCGCCATACGGTAGTGTTCCATTGATTCACCGGCGTGATGGGCGGATGCGTGTTGGGCGAGACCGAACAGTGGGCAACATGGTTGAAGGGCGGGTCTCCCTGGAAGGGGCCATTGCTGGCGCTGCTGTTGGAGCGGCCTGGCCATACCAATGATCTTGCGACTCGCTTGATTCACCGTGCTGGTCCAGCGTGGAGGCTGGACCCTAACGATGCCAGTCGGGTGCTGCAGCGTGCCGAGGAACTCGGGTTGGCGACATCAACGTATGTCCAGTCTAAGCGGACGCACCGTCCCGTATGTCGTTACGAGCCGACCGACTTAACGGCGATGGCTGTGGATGTGTGGATGAACAGCCCGATCCCGGATGAGCCTTTTCGGCCGGAGCTTTGGAGGCGGATGGTCGTTGCGAGGCCAGAGGATGTCCCAGCGCTACTCGACGGGCTTGACCACTACGAGCGTCAACTGTTCGAGTTGCAGCAGAAACAAAGCACCCCATTCTCCGTGGACACGTGGGTGGGCTTGGAGAAGGAGCTAAACCGCACGGGGGTCGTGATGCGCGTCGAAGCTGAACTGACGTGGATCGAACATGCGCGTGCCCTCATCCTTCAATTCAGGGGCCTCAGCGACCATGATCGAGGTTAGCGGTCTCTGCAAGCGATACCCGGAAGGGGTACGTGAGCGCCACGTTCTTCAGGACGTCTCCTTCGAGATCTTCTCGGGCGATTCCGTTGGGCTCTGGGGCACGGCCCGGTCGGGCAAGTCCACGCTCCTGCGGATATTGGCGGGCATTGAGCCGCCCGACAGCGGGAGCGTCCGGTTCGACGATGTGGAGTTGACGACGCTCGCTCAGGACGCAAGGGTGAGGTTCTTGCGAGACAGGGTCGGACTGGCGTCCTTTGGCTGGTCGAGCCATCGCAACCGTCTCGTTTGCGACCATGTCGCTCTCGCGGCTTCGGCCGATGGCGTGACGGGTCGAGAAGCGCGCGTTCTCGCTCGTCGTGCTCTTGGTCGTGTCGAGGCGGACTGTTCCGATCGGACACTTGAGCGGTTGTCGTTGGAGGAGCACATTCGAGTTGAGTTGGCGCGTGCGCTTGTGCGAACGCCGACGCTGTTGCTGATCGACGATCCTCCAAGGCTTCAGAGTCCGCATGAGAATGCGGCCCTATACGAGCTGCTCATGTCTCTCAGCGGCGAGTCCGACCTTACAGTTCTAGTCGCGTCATGTGAGTTGCAGCCGCTTCAGGCAGCCAAGCGGATGATGGCGATTGGGCAGGGGCGACTCAGACGGATGGACGATCCGGGCACGGTCGTACAGTTCCCGGATCGCACCGGGACCGGCGGGCTGTGAGCCGTCTGCGACTGTGTGAGGTCGTCAAGCATTATCGGAGCGAGGGGGAGACGGTCCGAGCTGTCGATGGTGTATCGCTGGCGTTGACGGAGGGAGAGTTCGTCGCCCTGTACGGGCCTAGCGGCTCGGGCAAGACGACGCTGTTGCTACTCGCAGCGGGTCTATTGACCCCGGAAAGCGGACGCGTGCTTTTCGAGGATCGTGACCTTAGTCACTACTCGCCGCAGGAGCGCGCCGCCTACCGTCGCCGTGACGTTGGGATCGTCTTTCAGTCTTTTCATCTCATGCCAGGCGCGACGGTGCTCGGCAACGCGTCGATCAAGCCGCTCGCCGATGGTGTGAGCCCGCGCAAGTCGCGCGAGATGGCGCGTCCCTGGCTTGACCGGGTCGGATTGAGCGAGCGTTACGAGTACCGTCCGCGACAGCTATCAATGGGTGAGCGCCAACGCGTGGCGGTCGCTCGAGCCCTTGTCAATGAGCCACGACTGCTGCTCTGCGATGAGCCGACCGGCAACCTCGACACCAAGCGCAGTCGCAAGATCCTCGGTCTGCTTCGCGACATCAGTCACGACAGAGGCATCCCGGGCCTTCTTGTCACGCACGATCCGCAGGCAGCGGATTTCGTGGACAGGACATACACGCTCAGCGACGGGAAGCTCCACGAGGGCGTGAGCCCCGAGCTCATCTTACGATGAGACTTCCCTTCCTATCCGTCGCGAACGCGGGATTGTCCAGGTTCCGGGCGTTGTGGGATCTCTATGTCTGGAGGGTTCGCCAACACCCAATACAAGAGCTGATGGGCGGCACTGGAATCGCAGTCGGAGTGGCGTTGTTCTTCGGTGTCCTGCTGACAAATGTAGGTGTATCCGGAACGAGCGCGCAACTCTTGCACCAGATCGTTGGATCGGCGCGATACGTGCTGTCTGCGCGCTCCCCTAACGGGTTCGACGAAAACGTCACCGTCAAGGTCAGACAGTTGCAAGGTGTGCAATTGGCGTCGCCGGTGCTTCGGGAGCCGGCGACCGTAGTCGGTCCGCATGGTCAGGAGACGATCGAGCTGATCGGCGTCACTCCAGCAATCGTCGCGTTTGAAGGGGAAGCGATACGCAACCTCGGTGCAGGTGCTCAATTGCTTTCTGGCGGCATCGGGTTGCCCGAAGGGCTCGCTCACGAGATCGGTGCAAGCCCAAACCGGACCGTCATGATAAGCGCCCGCGGCGAGACGAATAGAGTCGTCGTGCGGGCAGCGCTGGGCACACAGACGATCGGACCGGTTGCAGACAGTCCGGTCGCGGTTGGTCTCTTGCCTACCGTTCAGCGGGCGACTGGACTGGCTGGGAAGGTCACGTCGATCCTAGTGCGTCCGCTGCCGGGCGCTGATCGCGCGGTCTTGGCTGAGCTTGCAAAGGTAGGTGGGGGCCGCCTCAGTGTCACGCGCGTGGATAACGAGATACGACTCCTTCGTGAAGCCGCCAAGCCGAGCGATCAAGCGACGAGCCTCTTCGCCGCGATCGGCGCGATGGTTGGGTTTCTGCTCGCGCTCAATGCCGTGCTCATCACGACCCCTGAGCGTCGGCGCTTCACTGCGGAGATGCGGACGCTCGGCTTCACGCGGCGCTACATCCTCGTCATCCTCGCCTTCCAGGCTACGATCCTCGGCGTTTGTGGCTCAGCTGTCGGGATCAGCGCTGGATATCTGGTCTTCCAGACCGTGTTCCATGGCACCCCGGGATTTCTCGCGTCAGCGTTTCTGGTTGGTTCACAACCGGGGTTTGGAAGTACGCTCGTCCTGCTGGCTCTGGGGTGCGGGGTACTCGCCGCGATGGCGGCCGCGATTCCTTGCGTCATGGATCTGCGCTCCGATGTCGCCGATGCGGTACTGCGAGAGCCGGGGGAGGCCGGTCAGCAGGTCGCGTTAGGTCTAATATTCCGGCTCGCGGCCCTCGGAATAATCTTGACGGCTCTCGTATCGATTGCCGTGATGCTTGCGCCCGGCATTGCTGTCGCGGGCGGGGTGATACTCGCGCTCTCGGCGCTTTGCATAGTGCCGATAGCTTTCACCGGAGCTTTGTGGCTCGCCGAGAAGCTCGGCGACAGTATGCGGGGCAGCGCGTTGCCACTCACTTCAGCCGAACTCTCCTCGACCGCAATACGCTCAGTCGCACTCAGCTGTGTCGTAGCGCTGGCTGTCTACGGCAGCATCACCGTAGGTGGCGCCCGCCACGATCTACTCCGCGGACTCAACCAGGCAATCGTCCAGGAGTGGAGTGCCGCCGACGCCTGGGTTACACCCGACAAAAACATTTTCGACGCGGACAGTTTCCGAGCGGCACACACGCTCCGAGAGTTGACGGGAATACCAACAGTAGCGACTGTCTATGCCTACCAAGGTGGATTCCTCGATGTGGGTGCGCGGCGCTTGTGGATACGCGCCCGTCCACTCAACAACCCCCAAATGATCCTCTCAACACAACTCGTCCAAGGGGATCTGGCTACCGTCACAAAGCACCTGCGCGAAGGGGGCTGGGCGACGGTTTCCAACGGTTTCTCAAGCGAACACCACCTCAGCATCGACAGACCGTTCACGTTGCCCACGCCCTCCGGTGCAGCGCATCTCAGAGTCGCCGGCATCACCACGAACATTGGATGGCCATCAGGCACGATCACGATCAGCACCAGCGACTACCAGCGCGACTGGCTAACTTCCGATCCGACGACTCTCGCAATCAACTTCAAGTCAGGCACCAACAGGGCGACCGGCCTGCGCTCCGTAGCCGCAGCGCTCGGCCCCAATAGTGGGCTTCGAGTGCAAGCATCTGGCGAACGGATAGCGGAGGTCGAGCAGACCGTCAGCGATGGGCTAAGACCCTTGGGCCAGATCGCCATATTGCTCCTAGTCGCGGCGGCCCTCGCTGTAGCCTCAGCGCTAAGCGCCACCATCTGGCAACGACGCGCGTATCTAGCATCCTTGAAGGCACAGGGCTTCGACCGCATTCAACTATGGCGCGCCATAGTCCTCGAGGCGGCCGTGCTGATGCTCATCGGTGCCGCCGACGGTACCGTCTTCGGGATTTACGGGCACGCGCTTGCCAGCCGCTGGCTCAAGCAAGCCACCGGCTTCCCCACCCAATTCTCATTCGCCGAGGCCCAGATCCTCACCACGCTGTTGCTCGTCATAGGCATAGCCCTGCTCGTCATCACGCTGCCGGGACTCTCAGTGGTTCAGGTGCCAGCTCGCGAGAGCTTCCAGGAGTAGGCATGAACCGTTGGCCAGACGTGCCATCCACTCGCCGAACCGACGCTGCCTCGCATACGCCTTCCTGGCCGCAGCTCGCACCTACTGGCTCGATATATGGCCGTTCCTCCAACGAGAGATGCAAGCATGGCGTGCCTGTGCCGAGGCGATACCCGATGAGACCCTTCGACGCGTAGCGCTCGACGCTCAGCACGCCAAGCGCGGAAACCTGGAGGGCGCCGTCGCATTCGCGGTCCTCTCCCAACGCAAGCACCGTCTCGGCAGCGCCCGCGCGATGGCTGCATACGAGGCGGCCTTCGACTACCTCGACTGTCTCTGCGAGATGCCCAACGCCGACCCCATCGCCAACGGTCGACAACTCAGCCAAGCACTGATCGTCGCGGTACAACCCGGCGCGAAGCACGCCGACTACTACGCCCATCACACGCTAAACGATGACGGGGGATACCTGCGAGCCCTTGTTGACTCATGCCAAAGGGAAATCGGCCTGCTACCAGCACTCCCGGTCATCAGTGACGCGCTCATACAAATATCAAGCCGTATAGCCGACTATCAAAGCTTCAATCACGGCGACGCCGACGGATCGCACGACGCGTTTAAGCACTGGGCAGACGCCGAATCCGCACGTTACCACCGTGAGAACGACGCTCCAGCTTTGCACTGGTGGGAGATTGGAGCAGCCGGCGGATCATCACTCGGGGCGTTTGCGCTAATCGCCGCCGCGACAGATCCACGTACCGAAAATCAAGAAGCCGCAGCGATCTCCAACGCCTACTTCCCCTGGATAGGCGCCGCGAACTCACTCCTCGACAGCCTCGTAGACCGGCGAGAGGACGACCAGCCCGGACAGCACCGACTACTTGACTACTACCGGACCCCCGATCAAGTAAGGGATCGCATGGAACTGATCGTCAAGCACGCAATACTCCGCGCGCATGAGCTCAGACCACGACCCCGCCACGCCCTCATCGCGGCAGCAATGACCAGCTTCTACCTTTCGAGTCCCGAGGCAAACGCCCCCGACCTGACCCAGATCCGTAACCGTCTCCTGAACAGCGTCGGTGTATTCAGGTCTCCGACGATGCTCGTCATGCGCGCACGACGTATCGCCGATTACCTCAGCCCGTAGCGCGAGTTCGGTTAGTCGAATACTCGGGATCGAGGCTACTTGATTCTCAAGTACAGGAATCTCAAGTACATGAGATGCCCCTACCGCCGCGCGACGAAGTGGCTCATCATACGGTCGCCTCGAATGAACACGACAACCAAACAAACCGATGCCACATAAAAAAGGGCACCAGCGTAACCCCGGACAGGGCGAGCCAACACCAAAGTCGATCTGGCCGTTTATCGTCGCGATAGCCCTATGGTTCGGTGCCGTCGCCTACTTTCTGCGCGAGGCGGCCGCCTTGGCGCGCCAACTAGAGGTCCTGGAACGGTGCACCAATTGTGGCAAGAAACACCGTATACCAGGAACCTCGATATGCGCCTCATGCGCAAGCAACTTGCTAACCGGAGACGCGCAGCATGCGAATCATGCCTACGCAAGCGCTAGCTGAGGTGCGCGGCGTGCTCGGTGACGCTAGGGATCACGTCGCCAGGCACGATCAGGACCGTCCGCTGACTTGTGCGCTCGTCGGTCTACCGGTTCCGTCGGTATTACTGGCCGGGTTCATGGGTGAACCTGTGGATGTGAGGGATCTCGCTGCTCGATCAGCGTTGACGATGTACCTGTATCCCGGGTGCGGCGAGAGTCCGGATGGCGGTGAGGACAGCCTGATGCTTGACGCCGTACAACATCGAGCCTACGACGCCCACGAAAACGGCCTGTCGGAGCTGGGGATTCTGGCGATCGGGGTGAGTAGCCCGTCGTGGCAGAAGCAGCGTGAGAGCGCGGCAGCTACTCGAGTTAGTCACACTCTGTTGAGCGATACGGAGTTCTTGCTTGCAGAGAGTCTCGGGCTACCAACTTTTCGGGAGCGCGGGACGAGATGGTATCGACGGTTGACGATGGTGATACTTGAGGGGCGGATCGGTGAAGTGTTCTATCCCGTCCGGCGGCCCGGGATCGACCCCGAACAGGTCCTTGCATGGGCAGCGGCGCAGGATTAGTAGATGCCGGCGATCCAAAAGCATGACGATGGGTGTTCGGAGCGTCGCGGTCGGTCGGGTCCGGTCGCCTGCTCGCTGAGATTTCGACGTACGGTCACGAGGCTGCACCAGTGAGTCCGCGTGTCAATCGCCCGGGTCTCGACACCCAAGCCGAGAGCGTTCCAAGGTTGAGGGAGCCGCGGTACTCCCAGTCCCTTGAGCGGGGCTTGGCGATCCTCGGTTGTTTCAGCCCAGAGCATCATGTGTTGGGGATCGCTGAACTCGCGGACATGCTCGGGATGAGCCGGTCCACCACTCACAGGTACGTGATAACCCTCGTCGCGCTGGGCTTTATGGAGCAGTGCCCGGATCGTCGGTATCGCTTGGGGTTGCGTGTGACAGACCTTGGAATGTCGGCGTTGAACTCTACGGGTCTAGGCGATCACTCCCATACGTTTCTCGAGGAGCTACGTTTCAGGAGCAGCTTTACAGTGAGTCTGGCCGTGCTCGATGGTCCAGAGATTATTTATGTGGATCGGGCGCGTAGCTTCCGTCGTGGCCAGCACAAGATCGACCTAAACCTCCGGCCGGGGTCACGTCTTCCGGCGTATTGCACGGCGATGGGAAAGGTCCTATTGGCGTGTCTTCCGGAGGCCGAACAGGTCAAGATTGTGGCGCAGATGGAGTTGGTGAAGCGTGGTCCGAATACGATCACCACCAAGAAGGCGTTCCTGGTCGAACTGGAGCATGTGCGCGAGGAGGGTATGGCGGTCAACGACGAAGAGCTCGCGCGCGGGCTGATCTCGATCGCGGTGCCGATTCGTGAAGAGACGCATGATGTGGTCGCCGCAGTCAATATGGCTGCTCACACGGACATGATCTCGCTCGCCGAGCTAGTCGATCAGCTTCTGCCGCATTTGCTTGCGACGGGCGATCACATATCGGCCCGTCTTGGCTACCGGCGTGACGACGAGCGGACGGCGTAGAGGCTATGGCTCGCAGGTCAGACCGAATTACCAGGCATTTGGCCGGTTATGTGAACTTGTCTATGAAGTGGGAAACGTTTGTTGCGCGGGTAGTAACAGTTGGTTTAGGTTGCTCGCCGGACAGGTCTAAAGGGGAGGGGTGGGGATGAGCCGGTTCTTGCGGGGTGTTCGTGGTGTGCGCGGCGTCATGCTTGGTCGGGACCGTCGTGTATCTGGGGCTAGCCGCATCTTCAGTCGGCCCACAAAGAACATCTGCGGCGAAAGCAGCAGCCAAAAGATATGTGACCGCGAAAGCCAAGCAACAAGACGTAGCAGTATGAGCTATGTCAGGTTGGTGGTTGCGTGCCTCGTTTCGTCTGGGCTTATCGCAGTTGCCGTTGCCGGGCCTGCACTGGCCGAAGAAGCCTCCGCACCGGTGGTCGAAGAAGCCCCGCCAGGCGGACACACGGGCACGACTAGCGAAACCAGCACCACGCCGCAACCGGCGCCAGAAGAAAAATTGTTAGGCGAAACCACCGAACCGTCCCCTTCGTCTTTCCCGTTGGAAGGGCCGCTGGTGACTCCCGGGTCGCCGACCGAAGCCGAAGAACAGCGGGCGGCAGAAGAAGCTCGACTCGCGAGCCCGGAAGCCGTCCGAGCGCGAGAAGAATCAGAGTTCGCTTACTCGGGCTTGAGTTCGACCGAAAGCAAGGAACTGGCCGCCACTACGTTCCCGACGCTCGTTGACGAACCGAACGGTGGCGCCCCCAAATTGCCCGAAGGAGCACATATCACCTCCTTCTCGTCTGAATTCGCGGCCGCCGTGGATCTCCCCGGCGGGGAGCGAGGAACCGTCGAAAGCGTCGCGCCAATCGCGGTCAACACGCCTGCGGGCACGGTCCCGGTCGACCTGACTCCTCAACAGGCGGGTTCTGGCTTCGAAGCCAATACGCCCGCGGAGGGCATGCATGTGCGGGCCGGCGGCAAGCTCAGCGAAGGCGCGTCCCTCTCGGATCTAGGCATCACGCTTACGCCCGTCACCGAAGACGGCACCCCGCTTGAAGGCACCCGTTCTGTCGATGGCGCGAGCATCTTTTACGGGAACAGCGAAAACTCCCAGGCCGGCGTCTCCGACACCGACAGCCTCGTCAAGTTCGACACGTACGGTTTCAGCGAGGAAACAGTCCTTCGCAGCGATCTGGCTCCGCAAAAGCTGCATTTCCACGTGGGACTGCCCGAAGGCGCCAGCCTCGTCCAGGCGCAGGGCGAGGCAAGCTCGCTGCAGGTGGTCGCTGCCGGACAGACGATCGCAACGATTGCGGCACCGTCCGGTCGTGATGCCGAAGGGACGATAGTCCCGGTCACGCTGTCGGTTTCGGGCGACATGGTGACCTTGAACGTCGAACACCAGCCTGGGCAGTACAAGCTGCCGATAGAGGTCGACCCGACCACCTACGACACGCAGGTACTCGCGATCCATAACGGGCTTACTTACCAGAGCCGCTGGAAAGTAGGCACATCCAACGGCAAAGAAGGGCCGTTCTATTTTTCCGAAGGCTCCAATTTTGGTATTCGTAATTTTCACGGAGAAAATACAACCCCAGGATATGCGGCCGGGGAATGGGGAGGGTTTGCGTACACGACGCAGGGCGAATCGTCGATCTACGACGTTCACGTAACGTCTTCACTTACCGACGAAGGCCACGGCTTCGAAGCGCAAGCCAAGCTCACGAACAAGGTGAAAACCGGCAAAAATGAACCTTCGGCTTCGCGCCTGGACAGTTACAGCGAAGGGTCCTGGCCGGGCTGGGAACTATGCATGCTGGCTGCATGTGTGGTACCGAGCGAAGTCACATCGGAAATCGCCGAAAATAGCTACAGCCTCATACAGTATGCGACGCGCACCGGTAACTACTACATGGATGCGGAGCTGCACGGCGCTTGGGTCTACATAGTACAAACCAAAAACTCGACTACAAGTTTCGACATGACCGACTCAGAAATCGCAGGAGTCCCCAATGCTTTGTACGGCGCTGAACATTGGGTGCGAGGAGCGTTCGGCGCCGTAAAGGGACTCGCGAAAGACCCGGGAATCGGTATCAGCGAACTCGGATTCTCTTCCGCGAACGAAAGCAAATGGGGAGTCAGCGAATCCTTCCTTTATCCAAACACTGCTCTCTGTCAGGGTGTCATCTGCCCACAGGAAGAGACTCGTACAGTTAACCTGACAGGGCTACCCGACGGCAAAGACACGGTCACCTTCGCCGGCCAAAACAACACGGACACCAAAGCGCAAGCCGCGAAAATATCGGCGACGGTATACGTAGATAACACGGAACCGCACAACATCGCGCTGTTTGGTCTCCCCACCTCAAAAGAAGTAGGTGCCGGCGAATACAAACTGACAGCTGAAGCCACCGATGGCACTGCGCCGACACCCAGCTCGGGTATGAAATCACTGACCTTGATGGTTGACGGCAAAGAAGTCGGAAGCGCTCCCGCTCCTTGCTCGCCTGGTCCGTGCACGGGTCACGGTACGAGTTGGACGATCTTCGGTCACAACTACGCAACCGGCAGGCACACGGTTACGGTTCAGGCGACCGACAACGCTGGCAATATCGGAAGCGAATCGTTCGTGATGATCGTTCATCCGGCGAGCCCTGTCGCCATGGGTCCGGGCATGGTGAACCCTCTTTCGGGAGAGCTTTCCTTGACCGCCACCGATGTCTCAATGGGCGGGGGCCTGACCGTAAGCCGCAGCTACGGCTCACAGCATCTGACGAGCGGAGAAAGGGGCCCCGTGAGCGCTCAATGGGGCTTCAGTCTCGGTGGCCAGGAGAGCCTTATCAAACAGTTGGACGGCAGCATGGTTCTAATCGACGCTTCGGGTGGCCAGACGATTTTCCCGTCTGACGGCAAAGGCGGTTATGTCTCTCCCGCCGGCGATTCCAACCTCACACTGTCGAGTACACCCTGCGAAACGGGCCAAAGCGAATTCATGCTCAAGAACGCAGCAGCGGCTACGTCAACCTGCTTCAAGACACCCGTCGGCGGGACCAGCGAAGTATGGACGCCTAGCATCGCGAAGGGCGCGGTCGCTACAGACACCGTTACATATGCGTTCGAACGCGCGGAACCCCACCAGGCCCGTCACGAATACGTGCTACCGATGGGAAGCGAACCGTTTGGTGTGACAACAGGCCCGGACGGCAACATCTGGTTCACAGACGAAGGCACAAGCAAGATCGGCAAGACTACGACCTCTGGCACGATCACCGAATACGCGCTTCCGGCAGGCAGTAGTCCACACGGGATCGTTAAGGGCCCGGACAACAACCTGTGGTTTAGCGATCGCGGCTCAAGCAAGATTGGGAAGATCACCACCGCGGGCGTGATCACCGAATATGCGCTGCCGACCAAAAGCTGGCCAGAACACATCGCGGTTGGCCCCGACAGCAATCTTTGGTTTGTTGACAAAGGAACCGCAAAGGTTGGGAAGATCACGACGGCGGGTGTCATCACGGAATATGCACTGGCAGCGACCAGCGAACCCGAGGGGATTACAGCGGGCCCCGACGGCAACCTGTGGTTCACCAACTTCATCAACAACAAACTCGCCGCAACAATCGGCAAGGTCACGACCGCGGGTGTTGTTACCGAATATTCCGCAAAAAGCTGTCCGTCGGATATAACCTCCGGTCCGGATGGCAGGCTGTGGTTTAGCAACTACTGTAATAACAAAATTGGTAAGATTACGACCGCCGGTGAAATTACCGAATATGCACTCCCGACAAATAGTAATCCCAACGGGATCACAACGGGTCCTGAAGGCAAGCTGTGGTTCACGGATCGCTTCTCCAGTAAGGTCGGCAGCATTACAACTGAAGGGGCCGTCGTCGAATACGCGGCTGGTACGAGCAGTGAACCCGAGGGCATCGTCACGGGTCCGGACAAAAACTTGTGGTTCGCGGAGGAAGGCACTGGCAAGATCGCGATGCTCGCTCCGCCGGAACCAGGCGCTAAACCGATCATCGAGCCGATTGAGGCTCTGGCACCCGTCCCTGCGGGTGTGTCGTGCTCACCGGAACTAAAACCGGGCTGCCGCGCGCTCACCTTCAACTACGCCGAAAGCACAACGGCCACAGGTGAAGCGCAAAGCGAATGGGGTGATTACAACGGGCATCTGACTCGCGTCTATTACACAGCCTACGATCCCGTCAGCAAAACCATGAAGACGCTCGAAATCGCGCACTACCTGTACGACAAAAAAGCGCGACTGCGTACCCAGTGGGACCCGAGGGTTTCGCCAGGATTGAAGACGATCTACGGTTATGATTCAGAAGGGCACGTGACGGCACTTACTCCGCCTGGCCAGGAGACGTGGGCTTTTACCTATGGTTCGATTTCGGGCGATAGCAGCAGCGGTCGTGCTCTGAAGGCCCTACAGGCTCCGGCGTCGACGGCCTTGTGGACTGGGGAAGGTCTGACGAGCACTGCGGCTCCGAGCGTCTCTGGCTCATCGGTTCTCGGTAACAGGATGACTACCTCGGATGGCGGATGGTCTGGGAAACCTGTCGCGTACGGCTACCAGTGGGAGGACTGCAACTCCGTTGGCGCAGAATGCACGCCTATCGCGGGGGCGACGAATGCCAACTACACACCCGTTAGCGGCGATGTTGGGCACACTCTCGTGGCGCAGGTGACAGCGACGAACGGCAGCGGCTCGCTCGCCGCCGCCAGCGCCGCTACCGCCCTCGTGACGTCCATGGCCGCAGGTGGTCCCGCGAGCTACACACAAACCGTCGATAGCGGCAACAGCATCAACGCGGTTGCGTGCGTGCCTGCCACGACTGATTGCGTGGTCAGCGACAGTGCGGGCAAAGCGTTCTATTCGACGAACGTGAGCGCCAGTGCATCCGCCACGTGGAACTCCTGGAGTGGTCCGGGGACGAGCCCGAGCGAGGCTTTGGCCTGTCCGACGACATCTCTGTGTGTGATGGCGGCCGGGAACAAAGAAGGCTATGGCGGGAACATCTACTACGCGACTTCGCTTGGGGGCTCGTGGACAAACGCTTACAGCCCGACCTACGGTGCCGACGCGTTCTCGTGCGTTTCCGCGTCGTTCTGTGTTGAGGGTCAGGACAACTTCGGTTACTTCCGGTACAGCACGAGCCCCGCTTCGAACTCTTGGCCGCTTGAGGAACAGGGCTCAGCGCCGATGAAGGGCGTCAACTGCCTCTCCACATCGTTCTGTGCGATAGCGGACGGCGTCGGCAACGTGCATGTAGCCACCAGCACGACTCAGATCGAGTCCTCCGGGTGGACCGAAACGAAAGTGGATGGGACGACCGCGCTCAACGGGATTGCTTGTACCTCCACGACCGCGTGTGTCGCCATCGACGGCGCCGGCAACGTCCTGAACCTCGCGATCTCCGGGGCGGGCGTAGCGACCGCGACCAAACACAACATCGACTCCACGCACAGCCTCAACGCTGTCACATGTCCCACGAGTGCCATTTGCGTGACCGTTGACGATCGCGGCAGCGTCTTTACGTCCCTCAACGCTGGGGAAACGTGGACGGAAACGCTTCAGTTCGGCGAAAAACTCACTAGCGTGTCGTGCTCGTCGGCGACGCTATGCGTGACCGTCGACTCGACAGGGCACGTCACCTCGTTCAACCCCAGCCTCACGCAAACGGTCGACAGCGGCAACAGCATCAACGCGGTCGCGTGCGTGCCCTCCACGACTGACTGTGTGCTCACCGACAGCGCCGGTAAACCGTTCTACTCGACGAACGTCAGCACCGCCGGTGCGAGCTGGACCTCGTGGTCGGGGCCGGGGACTAGTCCCAGCGAGGCTGTGGCCTGCCCCTCCACGGGCGTGTGTCTGATGGCCGCAGGCAGCCTCAGCGGCTACGGCGGGAGCCTCTACTACGCGACGTCGCTCGGCGGCACATGGACGCTGGGGTACACACCGTCCTATGGTGTGGATGCGGTCTCGTGTGCATCCTCCTCGTTCTGCATCGACGGGCAGGACGGCGGCGGCTATTTCCGGTATGCCACGAGTCCAGCATCGAGCTCTTGGACACTGGAGTCGCAGGGGTCGGCGACGATGAAGAGCACCACCTGTCTCTCATCCTCGTTCTGCGCGATCGCAGACAGCGCAGGCAACGTGCATGTAGCGACCACGACCACACAGATCGAGTCATCCGGCTGGACGTCCACGAACGTTGACGGGACGACGGCGCTCAACGGCGTGGCTTGCACCTCCACGAGCTCGTGCGTCGCCGTCGACGGTGCGGGCAACGTCATCAATCTCGCGATCGCCGGTGGGGGTGCGGCGACCGCGACCAAACACAACATCGACTCCACCAACAGCCTCACCGCCGTCACGTGTCCGAGCAGCTCCACATGCGTAGCTGTCGATGACCACGGCAATATCTTCGTCTCCACAAACGCCGGGGAAACCTGGTCCAGCCAGTACCAGCCGGGCGGCAAACTCACGAGCGTGGCTTGCGCGTCCG
The DNA here is from genome assembly GCA_963695305.1 of uncultured Solirubrobacterales bacterium. Lineage (GTDB taxonomy): Bacteria > Actinomycetota > Thermoleophilia > Solirubrobacterales > Solirubrobacteraceae > Palsa-744. Next base: position 788,543 of record OY968774.1, read on the forward strand.
CTTCCCTGTGCGTCACTGCCGACGCGACCGGACACGTCACGACCTTCAACCCTGCGGGAGGGGCCGTCCACGAAGGCGAAGCTCGTTTGCCACAACCTGGGACTACTGCCGAGTACAACGTGCCGCTCTCGGGCACGGGCTTGCCGAACCTGACATCAGGCGAAGTCGAAAAATGGGCTCAGACCGATAAGCCCACCGAAGCCACTGCCATCTTCCAGCCAGACGAACCGCAAACGTGGCCGGCCACGGGTTACAAACGCGCGACAATCTACTATCGCGACAGCACCAGCCGACCAGTCAATCTCGCTACCCCGAGCGGAGCGATATCCACGAGCGAATACAACGAACACAACGATGTCGTACGTTCGTTGACGCCGGACAATCGCGCTGCCGCGCTCAAAGAAGCAAACCCGGCAGCGGCCTCGAAATTGCTGGACACGCAAAGCGAATACAACAGCGAAGGCACGGAGCTTCTAAGCACACTTGGGCCACGCCATGCCGTAAAGCTGGCCAACGGTAGGGAAGTCCAGGCTCGTAGCCATAACGTCTACACCTACGACGAAGGGGCGCCGGCTGAAGGCGGGCCATACCGGCTCGTCACAAAGACGACCCAGGGCGCACAGATCGAAGGCGAAGCCGAACAAGACCTTCGCACAACCGCGACTCTGTACTCGGGTCAGAACAATCTCGGTTGGGCGCTGCGCAAACCTACAGCGGTCATAGCCGACCCGAGCGGGCTCAAACTCACCCACAGGACCGTGTATGACCCCGGGACGGGCAACGTCGTCGAAACGCGAACACCGGGTGCGAGCGGCCCGCTGCCTTATCTGCGCTATCAGTCCTCCTGGGGTACCACTGGTCAGCCGCCTATCGACAGGGCCGAAGGCATTGCCATCGACAAAGAAGGCAACATTTGGGTCGCAGACACCGAAAACAATCGTATCGTCGAGCTCTGGAGCAACGGGACACTCCGCCGAACCGTCGGGTCGGTCGGTAGCGAAAACGGCCAGTTCAACAAACCGGCCGCAATCGCGACAGACTCGACCGGGAACGTATGGGTTGCGGACACGGGCAACAGCCGCGTTCAAGAGCTCTCATCGACCGGCACCTACCTCCGGCAGGCCGGCAAATACGGCACCGGCAACGGCGAATTCAAATCGCCTCGTGGCATCACCGTGGACTCGACGGGCCATGTGTGGGTTGCGGACACCGGCAACAACCGGGTGCAGGAGCTCTCATCCGAAGCCGCCTACATGACTCAGTACGGTTCGCAGGGAACGGGCAACGGCCAGTTCAACCAGCCATACGCGGTAGCCGTCGACAAAGAAGCGAACATCTGGGTCGGCGACTCCGCGAACGGTCGCATCCAAGAGCTTTCCTCGACGGGTACGTACATTCGCCAGTTCGGCCGCGAAGGGAACACGAAACCATGTAAAGAAGAATTCGGCACGATCGTCTGCGAAAACTGGTGGGCTGAAGGGCTCACGATCGACGCGGCCGGTCATATATGGGAGGCGGAAGCCGGTAAGGTCGAAGAGTTCAGCTCGACCGGAACAGCGATCACTCACTTCGGGACATTTGGGCACGGCGAAGGCCAATTCGAATATGCAAAGGGAATCGCGCTCGACTCAGAAAGCCACGTCTGGATCGCGGACTCCGGCAACACTCGTATCCAAGAGGTTTCATCCGCCGGTGCGTATATTCGTCAGTACCCGGCCACGCCGATCCCGGTGACTCTAAATAACCCTAAGAGCTTTTCCCGCACTGGCGCCGGCAACTGGCTGCTCGCAGACACAGGCAACAACCGGCTACAGGAAGCGACGTCGGGCGGAAGCTTCAGCAAGCAGTCCTTCTACCAGACGAACCTGATCGAAGGTGTCGGGACAGACGAAAAAGGAGCTATCTGGTTCTCCAGCCAAAGCGGCGGATCCTCGATGATCGTGCGAGAGTCCTCGACGATGGGACCGGAATGGGCGACGACCAGCTTCGTAGGAGCCGGCGAAGGCGGCAGTTTCAGCCAACCGGCTGGTATCGCGTTCGCGGGCGAAAAGATGTACGTGGCCGACCGTGGCAACAACCGCATTATCGAGGGCGAAAAAGGCAGCTATGTGCGCAGGTTTGGGACCGTAGGCAGCGGTAACGGCCAACTCTCCGAACCTCACGGCGTCGCCATCGACAGCAAAGGCAACGTGTGGGTTGCGGACACCGGCAACAATCGCGTCGAGGAGTTCACAGGCGAAGGCGCCTACGTCGCAGCCTACGGGACCGCCGGCACAGGTAACGGCCAGTTCTCAAAACCCCAAGGCGTAGCCGTCGACAGCGAAGGCAACGTATGGGTCGCGGACACCGGCAACAACCGCGTCCAGGTCCTCTCCTCTACCGGCGTGTACATCCAAAAATTCGGCAGTGTCGGTTCCGGCTCCGGCCAGATGAAAGAACCGACGGACGTAATGACCGACACTGCCCATCATGTTTACGTGCTCGACGCCGGCAACGGACGTGTACAGACCTGGCTGAACGAAGGCGAATCGGAATACGCACCAAGTCCACACGGCGCGCTCACCGTCTACTACACGACGGCTTCCAACTCGAAATACCCGTCCTGTGGAGGACACCCGGAATGGGCGACCTTGCCATGCGAGATGTTGCCAAGCGCACAACCTGAAACACCGGGCGTGCCAAACCTGCCAGTTACCGCCGTCACCTACAACATGTATGGGGAGCCAGCGAGTACGACGAGCACCGTCGGGACGAGCACTCGTACGACGACCATCACCTACGAAGAAGCGGGTCGGGCAAAGACCAGCGAAACCACGTCAAACGTGGGAGAAGCGCTACCTAAGGTCAATAGCAAGTACAGCGAAACCACCGGTGCCTTGATCGAACAATACACAGGCACAGAGTCGCTCAAGAGTGCCTACAACACGATTGGGCAGCTAACGAGCTACACCGACGCCGATGGCAACGTTACGACCTATGAATTCGAAAACGGTGGCGACACGCGACTGCTGCATCTGAACGATGGTAAGGGCGTTCAGACCTATGTTTACGATACGACGACAGGCGCAGTCAAGGAAATGACAGACTCGGCGGTAGGTACTCTCAAAGCGACCTACGACGTAGAAGGCAACCAGCTCAGCGAAAGTTTCCCCAACGCGATGAGCGTCAATTACACGGTCAATAGCGCCAGTCAATCTACTGGCGTGCAATATGTAAAGAACGCCAACTGCGCCACAACGTGTCCGGAAACATGGTTCGCCGACACTGTTGTGCCCTCGATACACAACCAGTGGATGAGCCAGCAAAGTAATCAGGCCGCACAGAATTACACTTACGATCAAACAGGACGACTGACCCAAGTTCAGGACACGCCTACCGGCAAAGGCTGCATTACGCACATTTACGCCTATGACGAAGAAACGAACCGCACGAGCCTCACAACGAGGCAGCCGGAAGCGGGTGGCGGATGCGCGACCGGAGGTGGCACAACAGAAAATCACACGTACGATTCCGGTAACAGGCTGTTGGATGCTGGCATCAGCTACGACGGGTTTGGCAATACTACGAGACTGCCTGGGGTCGACGCCGGCGGTTCAGAACTGGCCAGTAGTTTCTATGTCGATAACCAGCTCCAAAGTCAGACGCAGAGTGGGCAAACGCTCGGCTACCAAGTAGACCCTGCGACGCGCAACCGCGAAGTGGTGTCCACAGGCAAAGTGACTGCCACCGAAATCCAGCACTACACAGGACCGTCTGCAAACACACCTGCATGGACGGGCGAACTGTCGAGCAATTCGACGCGCTATATCACGGGTATCGGCGGTATGCTCATTGCGACTCAACACAACAGCGAAACGCCGACGCTACAACTAGTGAACATGCACGGTGACATCGTTGGAACCGCATACGACGCAGAAGCGTCGAAAGAACTCGCGTCAACGGTCGGCGAAGCCAGCGAGTTCGGAGTGCCTGCGACGGAAGCACCACCCAAGTACTCGTGGCTCGGGGTACACGAGGTCCCAACCAGCCTACCCTCAGGCATCAGTGCGATGGGCGTACGCTCCTACGTTCCCCAGCTAGGGCGGTACCTGCAATCAGATCCCGTGGCGGAAGGCTCAGTAAATTCATATGCGTACGTGTATGGCGATCCTGTCAACACCAACGACCTCAGCGGCGCATACACATGGGGCTTCGAAGGCTCTTTGAGTGAATCATTGAATGTGCATGCTGTCGAACTCGCCCAGGCGTACGAAGCTGCGGTACGGGCCGAAGCCGAACGACTGGCAGCTGAAGCGGCGGCCGAAGCCGCGATGTGGGCCGCTTTTGAAGCCGAAGGTCCTGAAGAAGAATCGTGGGAAGAAGAAAGCGGTGAAGAATATGCCTCATCTCGTCACGGAGGAAAGGGCTCGCAAGGCCGAGAAGCTGCTACTGAAGCCGGAGTCTTCCACTGGCCGAGCGTGACGGAAAACGAAGCGACAGAAGGACTACCGCGGTGTGAAACGGGTAGCGAAGGGACCTGCACAAGGCACGCGGCAGGCATGGCGGGTATGGAGACGAAGGCCGCCCAGATGCAGGTGAAGTGGTGCACCCATCATCCGTACGCGTACTACCATGATTTACGGACTTATGGCATTTGCCAGAGGGCTGCTAAGGAAGCAAACCCAGGGAGCGACGAGTGTCACATGTGGGGCGCTTTGATTACGTTGGTCGGTTTGCCTGAGGGTGGGGTCTCGATATGGGTCGCTAGAGCCGCCAAGGCGATGGGGCTTGGTATGCTGCTCTCATGCTAGGTCGAGGGCTACAAGGACCAAAGGTCGGTGGCTGGCTACGGTGGGCCTGGAGATTGGCGTGGCTTGGCTTCCTGTTGTATTTCATACTGGGTCCCGTGCATGGGACATTCCAGGTTGTGCTGATATGCATATTCGTGGTGCTGCTAGCCGCCGAAGCGATCTACAGCTTTCGGTCGCGTGGCAAGACGCGCATCGAGGATGGAGACGATTTGCATGGCACTACGGGCGATAATTAGCGCTTAGCGGTGCGACGAGTGACGTGCTAGGCAGCGTGGTACTCCATGTGTACCGCAATGCGGGTGATGCAGCATAATGTGCACTAGATCTTTGGGCCCCTTTGCGCTCGGTGCCCTTGGGGGTGTTAGTGTTCTTGCGGCAGCGCTGTTGGCGTCGGTGGCAACAGGAGGGTTTGTCTCGTCGAGCAAGACAGTGACGGTCGAGCGGGCGGCGCCTATTACGCAGGAAAGACCGTCCGTAGCGCGAACGACGATGGCGCATCGAATCTATGAGCAGGATGCGCCGGGTGTTGTATTCGTCAGTGCGATGGGCACTGGCGAAAGCCAGTCGCCGTCGGAATTCCTCAGAGGCGAAGGCAGTCAGCAGGGCATTTCGACAGGGTCCGGCTTTGAGATCGACGGGGAAGGCAGTATCCTTACTAACTTGCACGTCGTCGAGAACGCCGTCAAGGTGACGGTTAGAGTTGAACACGGCAAGCCTGTCAAAGCGAGGGTTGTGGGCGAGGACCCGTCCAACGATCTGGCGCTACTACGCATATCGATGACGGGCATGGTTCTTCACCCTCTTACGCTGGGTGAATCGAGCAAGGCGCAAGTCGGCGATCCCGTGTTGGCAATAGGTAACCCATTTGGACTTGGTGGAAGCCTGACCACTGGAGTTATCTCGGCCCTCGGCCGCCAGATCCAAGCACCCAACGGCGTCAAGATTAGTAACGTCCTGCAGACCGACGCTCCGATCAATCCCGGCAACTCCGGTGGGCCGCTCCTGGACCAGGCAGGGCAAGTAATCGGTATCAACTCGGAGATCGTCACGACAGGCAACCGCGGAGGCAGTGTTGGCATCGCTTTTGCGATCCCGATTGACACCGCGAAGCGCGACCTGTCTAGACTTGGCGCGCAGTGATGCTCTTTACGTACGCGGGGTTGAATAGGTTATAGACGGAGCGCATGTGAGAAAGTACCGCAGGGTAGCCAGAGCTATAGTGACTAATGATCGTAACGAGCGATAATGATGATAGAGATACTGCTTGGAGTTGTAGGGATCGGGATGGCCCTCTTTCGTGGCGTCACGGACTATCGCCAAAACGGCACGATTACGTGGGGATGGCTTGTGGTGGGTTTGATCTTTCTCGCGCTCGCGCTGAGGCCGATCGCGTAGGCGCGGTGACGCTCAATGCGCGGGCTGAATGAGAATATGAACGAAGAACAGTCCTTCAGTCAAGAGCTTGGGCGTGTGGTTTGGCGCGCACGAAGAAAAGCTCGGCCGAAACCATAGGACTGTGGCGCTACGTGAAGCTGGTCGGCTGTATCACGGTTTGGGTTTTGACTTCTGCAAGACGCGAGGAGAGGGCGAACAACGATGCCGATAGGCAACTGGCGAACGGAGGAGCAGGTGCGGCCGGAGACAGCGACTACAGCAGGGTCCGGGCAGCGACGGCCTTGGCGCGGTTGAAGAACCGATGAGTTCCGTAGAACCGACATGGAGTGTGCACCTTGTGTAGTCTGCGCGAGCACATGTCCGTTCGCCAAGGTCGCCAACCCGTAGCTATCGCGTCGCTTGTCGTGCTGCTGCTCGCGATATCGCTGTTTGGCTCGGATGCCCACGCGAGGGTGTTGCGCGTCCGTCCTTCAGATGTGGCGGCGACTCGCTTATATCTGCTCGCTATGCAAAAGCTTTCGAGGATCGGTGGCCGCGAAGCACAAAGGTCCGAAGCCGACATCCACAGCCTGATCACTCGCGTAAGCACCGATTGTCCGAACATTATGGCGGGGGCTCCTGCAACGAAAGTGGTTGGCGATCTCCGCTTCCAGACTCTAAGCCAGGTATCTCATGCGGACGGCGAACCGACACGGGCGGCTGAGATCGAATTTGCAAGAACGGTCAGGCGTCTGCACTGGAGCAACCGCAAGCTCGACTACTACGTTCACGGCTCCGCCGAGGAAGCACGCGCTAACGCCGAACTGAAAACACCGGACGTCTGCCAAGAGGCGCGGGCAATCGTCGCAAGCGACTACAAGACTGCCCCTGCTGCAATGGTCCGCTACGAAGAAGAACTGGATGCGGCCAACAGCAAGGTGGTCATCACCATCATCGAACCGAGCAAGAAATCGCGTGAAGCGTCTGAGGACCTACCGGAAAGAATTCTGGCGATGCTTCATCCTTACCTGCGGCCGGGTGAGAAGAAACTGCTCCCGCGCAGACCATCTTCAGCCCAGATTGAACGGGCGATAAAGGTCTTCTTCGGCTACGTGGGGGAACTGGTCACAGCGCTCGGACTGCCGACAGAACGATAATGCGCTGCACACGCGACCGACGACAGCGGGCGTGTTTCCGCTCACGCTTGTTTGGGACTCGGGCAGATAGTTGAGTGGAATACCAGTCGGCAGCCGCAGGTCGCGGTCGCTGATGCTAATCGCACCTTTGCAACGGTTGGCTTCAGTACCGCCACGCCCTGCGTTGAATCTGCATGTTCACCGCAGCCATGTTCGGCGTATCATCGAGTCGAGGGGGCGACTTGATTAATGTTCGTGCGGCTCGTGACCTCATCGATCGATCTCAACCGTGAGCGCTCCACCTGGACAATCCTGCGCTCCACCGGCAGGCTGTACCGCGACTACCCCTGGCTGTTCCTGCTCCTCGCGCTTGCGGTCATCGCTCCGTGGGATCTCATCAAGCTGGCTATCACCGGTGTCGGACCGTTCGGGCAGTTCCATCACGCGAGCTTCTTGGAACGCCAGCCACTTGACCTGCTCAACCTCTCGCTCATAGATCCCCTGGTCTCAGCACTGCACATACACGCGGTCGGGATGATCGGCAAAGGCCAGCGTCCGCGTCTCGGGGTGGTCGCAAGGCACGGAGTCGCTGTCCTCCCGACTGTCGCGGTCGCCGCGCTCATCGCCGGGGTGTGGATAGAGGTCGGTCTCTTGGCGCTCCTGGTCCCGGGGCTCATCTTGTGGGTGCGGCTGTCTGTGGTCGCGCAAGCCGCGGCCGTCGAGCCGGGGGGCGTACGGGCAGCCCTCCGGCGTAGTTGGCACCTCACGCGCTTTGACCAAGGGCACATCCTGGGGCTTCTGCTCATCGTTGGAGCTTTGGTCGCCGGGTCCGTACTTGGAGCGCGTGCGCTGGGCACCGGCAGCGGCTCGAGCCTCGGTGTGCTTGCGCTCGGGATCGCGATCAACACGATCGTCGCGTCGTTCACTGCGCTGACGACCGCGCTGCTCTATTTCGACCTGAGAGCCCGCGAGCTGTCGTCTCTCGCATTGACACGAGCACAACACGCCCACCACCTCGACCCAGCCAGCGAGACCCAGTCATAAGCCACCGGCCGACGCCTTCGACTCGCCTCCTGCCCCGGCTGCGGGCGGTCTCACTGGCTCCGAACCTCCACTAGCGTGAGCGGCAACACGGCGCCGACATGAGGGCGCTGTCACGTCGAGTCGGTTGCCAACCGGGTGGGATAGACGATTTGGCCGTTTGCCGTAGCGGCCTTCTACTCCGCCGTTGATGCCTTCTACTCCGCCGCTGGTCGTTCGCGTTGAACCCCTGTTTTTGGCTTGGTTATGCGGGAAAGGCTATTAGCGGCGGAGTAGCATGACGCCGGTTGCTACTCCGCCGCTGATGCCCCTGTCGAAGGCCCTCACTTCGGAAACGAATCATCAGCATTGGAGCCAAATCCACTTCGTCCAGCGGCGGAGTAGGACACGGTGAGGAAATAAGTACAGGGACGAGCGTGTTCTGATTCACCTCTCCTCGGTCGTCGTGCTCACACGTTCCGAGCCGGGTTGTGCCTACCGGTCTGGACATAGCCCCCTCCTTGCGGCTGTCGAACCATCCCCCTCAGTTCCCACGGTCACGGCTGCCGACTGTGGTGGATCGATGCTGTTGGCTCCGTCTCTCTATTGGCCTGTCTTGTGGCCTTGAGCACTACACCTCGCTGCTACGATCCCAATTCTTCTTTATTCGTCGAGCCAACCAGGTCTTGACTTCCCCGCGTGTTCGGGGCTTCGCAGCACCGGTAGTCATAGCCAGCACAGGACCACCGTCCTCGCTGCCAGCACCATCATCCAGCCGATGGGCAAACGCACACCGGACTGGCCGTTTAACGGGACCGGTCGCCGGGTGCTTACTACGATCCGATTCCTTTCCATACCCGAGTGCATTAATTGCCCCCGGCCGAACCAGTCGAGGGACTCTGACGATCACCGCACTTACCACCCCCCTTTGTCGCGTCAAACCGTTAGGATCGCGCAGAGCGTCCGCAAACGGGCCTCTAAGACGACATTTGGTGGTGCTCGGACTGGCCGTGGGGAGCGTCGGAAGGGGCGCTTGCCACGCGAGGTCTGCCACGCAAAGATTGATGACCAACATGGCTGCGCCAACACTCGAGGCGGCGCATTGATGACGGTCCCGGCCATCAGTCATCCAACCGACCAAGAGCGAGACGCCCTGGCAGGGGGCTCGGGCGGGCTGTCTACGGCTCGAACCGTGTAGGTTGCCGACATACCACAGGTTGGAGTCATTCGAGGAGGGGCGTTGTTGAGATTGATACTGGTGCGTGTGACGGTCCTGGTCGTGTTGCTGTTCGCGATGTCGGCTTCTAGCGCGCTCGCGGCAGAACCGGTGACGGTGCCGGCGGCGCTGCAGACCCTTGAGCAGAAGATGCTTATGATCCAGTTCAATACCGCTCGCGTGTCGGGCGTGTTCGCGCTCGGCGACCTCGGCACACCAGCCGAAGGGGCCGACCTGAGCGCGCAGGCCAACGTGTGCGAAAGCCTCATCGTTTCCACCAACGCGAAAGTCCGCCTCTCGCCGTCCGGGACTGTGGCGAGCAGCCAGATCGAGGGCGGCCCCGTCATCAAGCAAATCAGCGTCGGCCACACGAGCTACGTCTATACGACTTCGGCGAAGCGTTATGACGGCGGACGTCCGTGGGTGCGGAGCGTGCAAACCTCGTCGAAGTCCTCGAACGGGCTCTTTGGTGCCGTTCCCGCGGTCGGAGAAGAGGAACCTCGCACCTCAACTGAAGTCTTCAAGGGGATCGTCGAAGCGGTCGGCCAGGCGCAGAGCATCCAAGAAGCCGGACCCATCGGTATCGACGGGCAACAGGTCACCGAGTACACCCTGACGATCCCCATGGCGGCGTTGCTTGCCAAACACCTCTCTCAGAAGCAGATCGAAACGGCGAAGAAGAAGAACAAGGTTTTCAAGGGCATCGCCGAAGCGACGGACACGCTCGAACTGTTCATCGCGCCCAATGGGATGCCGGTGAGGACGATCAACGTGGTCGGACCGCGTAATGAAGGGATCGGTGTCGAGCAGGACATCCTCGCCACCAACATTCCTGTCTCGATCCACAAGCCACCATCGAACCTGACGGTCGGGGAAGCGCGACTGCGAAAGCTCGAAAAACAATACGACAAGAAGCATCCCCATCAGCCACCGATATCCCCGATACCGATCGGACACCAGCCCGCAGACTGCCCCTCAGAATCAGGCGAAGGAAGTGAAAATCTTCCCTTCGGGAAAAGCAGCCCCGGACTACCCCGCGCCGTCAGCAGCGACCGGTCGCTCTTGCAGAGTCCGCTACTGCCGAGATAGTCACTCGCTGTGGCGAAGCACCGAAAGCTCACAGCAACATTTCTCGCCGCGACAGGGCTAGTTGCAGTCATCTCCGGGTGCGCGGGCACGACGGACCACACGCTTGCAGCGCACTCCTCGATTTCGCCGAGCAGCCTGTTGGCGCTTGAGCGGAAGATGGAGGGTTTGAGGGTGAGAACCGAGCGCTACGAGCAGACAAGCCGCGCAACAACAGGGCCGGCCGGGGACCGGCGGACTTACGAAAACGGCGAGATCGGCGAAGTCAGCCTTCCGGCCGCGAGCGCCGAGTCATTCATCAGCACTCGCCTGCACACCCCGCTGCGATTCGCGTCTGGTTCGACCGCGTACTTCTACTCGACTCCACTCGCGCTCCATGACCATGGACGCCCGTGGGTACGTCGTGAACAAAAGCACCTGACCCCGTACTTCCCATACCACCAGTTTGGCTCACAGCACGGGGCTCGCAGCGGGGGCAGTTATGCAGGACTCATCAGTCTCATCAAAACCGTGATCGGGAAAGTCCACAGGGTCGGCCAAACCACGATCGACGGACAGTCCACCACCGAGTTCGCAGCGACCGTCGATCCAGCGAGACTCATCAGAGACACGTCTCCAGAAGATCATGAATTCGCGACGAGTAGTGAGGCGACAATCATTGGCCAACTCCGGCTGCGCTCGCTCCCCACGAGACTTGACATGTTCATCACCGACTCCGGCCTACCGATTCGCATCCTTACGTCGGCCAAAATGGGTATGTATTCCATCTCCGAAACAACAGAAATACTCGCCACGAACATGCCAGTCAAGATCAAGGCACCGTCGGCCCGTGAAACGGTCAGCGAGGCCCAATTCGCACAGATCTACAGCAGAGGCTTGCCGTGATTCTGATGTCTCACTGCGGTCTCACGGCCACGGACCTTGCGCGGCGAAATTTTTGCGCACGCGTGAATCGGTAACATTGACGATGTGGGTTGGCAAGGCTTCAAGAAGGGTCTCGGCGAACTGTTCAGTCCCCCGTACCTGCAAGACCTCACGGAGGAGGAGCGGGAGCAGTGCCGACGGCGAAGCTGGCGCCACTCCGAGCTCTTTTCTTCTTCCAGGCCGCTGAGCACAAAGAGCCTGTCAAGCGAAGCGAGTCAACGAGAGACTGAGTTCGCAGTCGGATAGCTCACTGTTCGACGTAGCCTTCGCAGAATGCTGTTTCTTCTGTTGCCTTGGCGGCGATGTTTTCGGTGTAGAGGATTGAGCCGTCGGAGCGCTCGACAATGATTTCGGTTGGGGGCGTGGTGTAGACGCCGTAGAACAGCGGTCCTGGTGCGTGCGTCGAGGCGGCGAGTTCGACCTTTGTCAGCGGGGTCAGACCGGTCGGTGTTCGCACGAGGACGGATGCGCCGGGCGCTGTGAGGATGCCGTCGATCAGCGAGTAGGAGTGGGGTGCGCATTCGGTCGAGAGGTTCCACCGGAACGGCTTGGATTGTCCAAGTTCTTCGCTGTTTACGCTGTCGCCTCTGGTTGTTTGCGATTCGAGAGAGAATTCTGTGTGTCCGTCGAACCGCATCAGGGTGCCTTGGATGGTCAGTGGTTCACCGGAGGGGGTCGTCACTGTCGCGAGATCGATGAACTGTGGCCCGCTGGGAGCTTCGCCCGCGCGTTCCTTCCTGCAACGCAATTGACCGAGGCGCACGGTGTGCAGGACTTTCCCGTTTTGGTCGAGCTCCTGTCCTGAGACCGGGTAGCGGTGGTATCCGCGGAACGCGTCGATGAACACGCCGGCCGGTCCTCCGTACTTGGCCGGAACCTGCACGACAGAGACTGTCACGGTCCGGCCGTCGCTGAATCGCACCCGTACCCGGCGAACTGCGGGCGGGGTCGCGAATTCGATCGTCCCCACAGGTCCCGAACAGCTTCCAGAAGGGTGCGGCCTTGCGCCCGTGTTCAAGCAGAGGGTGCCGCCGCTTCCGCTTCCGTCCCGTTGGCTGATTTCGACATCGACTTCGTGCTTGCAGGAGCCCGAGGATGTCTTGCCCACGCGTGCGCGGATCAGGAACGTCGTGCCCGCGGAGGTCTCACCCTTGGCGATAACGGGCGCGAATCGCTGCTCGGCGAAGCCGGATACCTTCTCTCCGAGCGCTAACTCCATGCGGTACTCCGCTCTGGACTGACTTTCGTTCGTGCGCTCCCGTTCTTGGAACCGTTCGCTCAATACCTTTATACGCCGAGCGATTGCTCGCTCAGCCGGGCCTTCGTAGGGTCGCAATAGCGCTTTTAGGTCTCCCTGCACGGCCTGCTTGCGGCGGGCTTCCCTAGCTTCCTCCAAACGCTTGCTTCCGGCTGGTAGGTGGTGAAACCCGCTTGCTGCCCAAGCCTTCATTTCCGGACAAGCCGCGACCAGCGGGCCGCCAAGCTCTTCGCGCAACCGCGCCGTCTCCTGCTGGACGAGATCATTGATCCTCGGGTCGCTCCAGGCGAGCCGGTCAACTGTAGAGATGTAAGTCTCGTAGGGACCCGGCATGACCCGGTAGACGGACGAGAAGATCGTTTCGCTGATCTCCGCGTCGATCGTCTGTTTCTCCAGTTCGCTGCGTGCCAGTTCGCCCTGAGCGCGCCCGGAAAGCGCGGGCCGTTGCGCGGAGGGGCCTTCTTCTTCAAGCACGGATTCATCAGGAGCCCCGCGAAGCACACCCCTGCATTCATGGCCGAGAGTCTTGGCGGCTCGGGTCATGGCGGCCTCCACAGCCACGGTGTGCGCGAGAAGCCCCTTCGCGAGTTCCTCGTCGGCCTTCAGGAAAGCGTGGGTGGCGACCCGGTCCCCCGGCGCGGTGGTTGCGAGGCTCGCTCGCTCTCTCGGACGGGCCGTCGCCGCACCGACGGACGCGGCCAGCACCGCAAATGCGAGCGCCCCGACCACCGCCACACGACTTGGCCGGACCAGACCCCGCGCCCTCACGCCGGTCTTCGCGAGTATGGAGGGCTCTGACCGCCGTCCAGCTTTGGCCCCCAAGAGACGCACAGCCTGGGAATCCTACAAGATCGACTCTTGCCGCTCATTGGTCGCAAGCGTGATGTGAGGCCTCGCCGCTGGACCCCGCTTCTCGGCATGTGTTTGGTCGCCTTTGCGTACCGCCCGCCAGACCTCATCGAAGGACTGCGGTCCAAATCTCCGTAGATCGCCGATAGCGAACGCGTAGTGACGATCGAGCATTTGCAGGCTTGTCCCGCACTCGTTGGCGACAGTTTGCGCGTCCTCGGCACGCAGCCGCACCGAGATACCACCGCGGCGTAGCGAGTACGGGGTGGCTCCGCGAATATCAGTGAACTTCGATCGTTCAGCGACCTTCTCGACGGCGGGGTTGAAGAACTTGCCGCCCCACTTCTTGCACTGGTTGAGGCTGAGGTGTCGTGCGCCGGTCTCGGGATCTTCGACCCCGAGGTCGTCTCCGCCGAGATCGCCCGGGACGATGAAATCCACGCTGCGCGCGGGGTGCCCCCACTCGCGTAGATCCGTCCGCCACTGCGTGAGGTCTTCCCACAGGACGCTCGGGATCTCCGAGCGACGCTCGGTGCTGTGCGAGGTCTTCCCGAACGTGCTGAGTTGTCCCCACGAGATCACCTCGACGATATCCGCGAACATCTCGTTCACAGAGGATCAGCGCAGACCCCAGACCTCCTGGTTGCGTGCTCCCAAGCCGTACTGCAAGCTGACGACGATCGCGTCGCGCTTGGCCAGGATCGCGTCGCGACGTTCGGTGCGCGCCAACAGTTGCTGACGGACCGCCTCGACCGCTTGCGGCGAGAGCGCCCAGTGCGCAACCTGTGCGCTGTGCTTGCGTCCACGGCCAGCGTGGCCGCTGCCGCCGCTTCGCATCGAACGGCGACGGTTCCCGGTCCGCTCGTTCGCCAGCAGACAGCCGTTCGTGCGGATCTCAGGTGTGTAATGGGAGCCTGCGGCCCAGCTGAGGATCGCCGAGAGCACTTTCCACGCTTCCTGGCAGCGCCTCGAAGGTGCTCCCGACGAGAGCATTTCCGCTCGCCACCGTCTTGGCGCGTCAGGCTCGTTGAACTGGACGGCCGGTGTTTCGGCGAGCTGGCGAGCGTAAGCCGCGCGACCGACTATCTCGCCCCTATGGTTTCGGATCGGATGGCCAAGCAGGTAGCAATTGGCGCGGTTGCTATAGCTGGCGAACGTCGCCGGTGCGAGACCCCCTGAGAGCGACGGGTGGGCGTCGATCGCGAAGTACAGTTCGATCAACTTGCCCATTGTGCGCCCGTCGACCTGGTTGGCCTCTTGGGCGTCGAGGTCGAGCAGAAACCGCCGCAGGCTCGCGGTGCCGCGTCGCTCGGCGGTTGAGTAGTCGCGTATCCATTCGCGAGCGAGGCTTGCCCGGTCGAAGGTCTTTGTGCGCTCGACCTGCTCGTGGTCGTAGTAGCCGACCATGTAGGACTTGTGGCCGCTGACCGCGATCCGCGGCCACGGTTTCTTCTGCCAAGGACGTCTCATCGAAGATCAATCTCCCGTTGGTTCGCTTACTCGATCGCGAACCGCGCGCGGATCTCCGCCAAACGCTCGCTAGTGAGGCTGTACTCGCGCTCTACCGGGGCGTCCAACGGGGGTCTGCGGCGACGGCTGCAGACCCGTTCTCAGACGCGACCGGCGCGTCCGTGCTCCCCTGTGCTCGGCAACCACGACGCCGGCTGGCGCCATCGGAGCCGGCACGCTCGTGCTGCTCCCAGAACTCCTCGATCGCCTCGACCGGGATACGGAAGTGCCCTCCCGGCAGCCGGTAGTAACGAAGCCGGCCGGCAGCGATATAGCGCCGCAACGTCCGCTCGCACACCCCCAACTCGAGCGCAGCCTCCCGCGCGCTGAACACGCGTCGCTCGCAGCCATCCGTGGCCAGAGATCCATTCATCTCCGTTGAGTGGTCGAGGTGGCCCGTCCTTCCCCCCACAGCACCCGCCAAACGACGTTTTTTCGCGCACCGACCGCCAAAAGCGGCCTCAAATCAAGTCGAGCCGAAGCCTCGAACCGGATCTCGCCAACCAGGCCACTTCCGTCCACGGCTCGCACCCGGTCGCACAAATCTGCGGTGCCCCTGCTGCAACGGGGACCAACCAAACGACCAAACTCACTGATTTCCAGCAAAAACGCCTCTGGGGACCCCTTCACTCGTAATGAAGGGGTCCGGGGTTCGAGTCCCCGCGTCGGCTCTAAATCGACGGACGTCTTGAGCCGAGGGGGAGATATGGGGGGCTTTCAAGCTGTCTTCTATCGGGATGCGGCGGGTCGTGAGCCGGTGCGCGAGTTGATCGATTCGTTGGAGGAGGATTCGCAGGCCGCGATCGAGCACCAGATCGGTCGCCTCAACCTGCTGAGCGATGAGATACCTCATCTGCCCTTCCCACATTCCTCCCAGGTCGACGGGGAGCTCCGAGAGCTTCGCTGCCATTACGGCCGTGAGCTTTACCGCATCCTGTACCGCCGCTCAGATCGCCTCGTGGTCTTGCTCCACATCTTCGCCAAGCGCACGGCGAAGATTCAGCAGCGCGACATCCAGATCGCGCACGAGCGGTGGGAGGATTTCAAGGCCCGTATGGATGCGCCGCGACGGGTCCCTCCTCGTGCCGCTGGCCATGACGCTCCTTAGAGTCTCGTCTGTTTCGCAATTCTGCTAACATGCGGACACGGTCGGTCCAACGAGAGGGAAGCGATGAGCAAGCACCACAGCCCGGTTGGAACCAGCGTAAGCGAGCATGTCGAGCAGAAGCTCGCGCGAAGTGAGCGCTACCGCGAAGCCTACGAGCGTATGGCTCCGTTCGAGCAGATAGCGCGGATCGCGATCATGCGTCGTGCCCAGCTTGGGCTCTCCCAGCAGCAGGTCGCCAAGCGGATGGGCACTACCACGTCGGTGATCTCTCGGATCGAGAGTGGTCAGCACCGCACAGGTACAGAAACGCTGCGGCGCTTGGCGAAGGCGCTCGACGGTCACGCAGTGCTCGGGTTCGAGTTCGGGACGGACAGTGCTCCCGAGCGCGAGCTGGTCGCTCTGTAGCACACTCTCCCTGAAGGGGTCCGGGGTTCGAGTCCCCGCGTCGGCTTGGTGTCGTGAGTCGGGTCATGGGTCTCAGTTTTTGGTGTTGGGCCAGCGGCCTGGCTGGTTGTTTTGGTTGCGCCAGTAGGTTTTGTCGGGTTCGATGAGGTGGCGGCTGAGGATCTCGCGGGTGGTGAGGTCGGTGACGGTGACGTGGTGGTCGTCGGCGAGTGCGAGGACGCGTTTGCGGGCGTGTTTGGCGCCGACGCCGAGGTGGTGCATTCGGCCTGCTCGGCGGAGGCTCATCTTGCCTTTATTATCGAGTCGGTCGTAGCGCAGCCGGTAGTGGCCTGGCGCTATACGGTCGCACCATGCAAGGCCTTCCGTGCACGCTGCCCCGTTGAGTCGTCGGTTCGGTTGCGCGCCCCCCACGAGTTCGAAGGCGGGCGCAACTGCCCGGTGTGGTCACATACGGAATAAGAATGCCGCAAACACGGAATGATGGGACGTCAGACGCGGAAAGCTGGGCAGGCAAACACGGATAGTTTGCGTCCAGGCACCCGACACGCGCCCTGTCCCGCTCACGCATCTCCTGGGGGCCGCTCGAACGTTGCCCAGCGATTGCCCGCGGTTTCTGACGATCGATCTGCAGCTATCCAGAAACGGATACCGGCGGATAGGTTCCGATAAACCGACGGCTTACCCGATCAAGCCGAGATGTTCGAGGAGGTCGCTCTCGCTGAGGTAGGAGCGCGATTCGACGATCAAGCCGTTGCGGACGCGTATGACGACGCACCAGGGGCTAATCGGCTCCCCGTGTTCGCGGATCTCTCCGAGGATCACGACCCGGTCGGGGTGGTGTTGGCGGATCTCATTTATCACGACCTCATACCAGGTGTCAGCGGCGACCATCTGGTTCCACCACGCTCGCACGCCGTCATGTCCGCGGTGTGGGTGGCTCCGGCGAGCCGCGAGGGGTAGCTCACGATGTCCTCGTCCTGCACCGCGAGCATTGCCTGTAGATCGCGATCGTTGTACGCCCCGGACATACCGTTCAGCGAGTGCTACGGCCTGTGCACGCGTCAGCGGATCACTCGTCAATGATTCCGTGTCTCCTTGCTGGTCCGCTCCCTGTTTCTTCACGGCGAACAACCGTCCCTACGATCTCTCCCGAGATCGTAGTTCAGCCAGCCTGCGGTTCATATATTACGTCGCAGATAGCCCGGATCGCGATGCCGCCGAGCGGATGGGCATACCACGTCGGCGATCTCTCGGATCGAGAGTGCTCAACACCGCACAGGTACAGAAACGCTACGGGCTTGACGAAGGCGCTCGATGGTCGCCCACTTCTCGGTTCGAGTCGGGGACGGACAGCGCCTCAGAGCGTGACCTAGTCGCCATTTAAGCTTCGTGCTCTCCCTCGCGAAATGCTGCGAAGTGTGGGATGGTCGACGCGGACGCCGAAATGTAGTCAGTTATGATATGACTTGTTCCGTTGAAGTGATGAACACCAATAATTGAGACAGAGATGGGTCTCGGCGGACGCCTTTGTGCGAGGTGATTGGACGCTGGTCCCCGTTGAGTCGCTTTGAAGAATATGCCCGCTGAGGACATCCAGAAGATTTTTATCGCCACTACGTCGGAGGCGTACGAAAAAGACTGGCTGCGAGAAGTTCTCACCACGGTGAACGAAAGCGTCCGGGCGAACTACCCGTACGTCGAATTGGAGCCCTGGACGACATCGTTTGGTGATGGGGACATCACAGCAGAGCGACTGATCGAGATCTCATCCGAAGTGATCGCTGCTGTGGTTGTGCTGACGGCCGACGATTGGACAGAGAGCCGGGGAGAGACATATACAGCGCCTCGCGACAACCTTATCTTTGAGGCCGGGCTCTTCATCGGGCAGCTTGGTCTCCATCATGTCCTTCTGTTGCGCGAGGTTGGCTCCAAGTGGCCGACCGATCTGTACGGGGTGACTGCCAAAGCTTTCAGCCAACCTCCCGAGGGGAGAAAGGGAACTACGGCGATAGCCGCCAACGGCATCGCGCTTGGGATCGAACAGTTTCTGCGGGGTTTGGCAAAGATAGACGGTTCTGCGGCCGGTCGGGCGCTGCGCAAGAGCAGCATGCGCGTGATCTTAGAGGCGCACGACCTGCGCTCAAGCCTCACCGTTGTTCCGACCGACGAGCCGATTATCATATCTGATCCCAAGGCTGCATACCTCGATGCCGTGAGTCAGGTGGAAGGTCAGTTCGCGACCACCACGTATCTCGAGTCCGAGTTCTGGACGTCGAGTGAACTAAGCGTTGTGGATGCAAATAAGGAGCTTCTGGACCGCGTAAAGAAGAAAGGGGGGACTGCGCGTCGCCTGATTCTCCTCGACCGTCCTGTGGAGCAGGAACTGGAGCGCCAGCGTCGGCGGCGCCGTCTCCTCCGGTCGGGCGATCATCACGGTGTCGATGAGATGAATCGCGAGCACGAGCATTTTGCCAGCGCCAACAGGGAGTTGATCGAGCAAGGGTTTGAGGTAAAGGTCGTATACGATCAGGCCGAAACCCATTTACGATTGCCACGCCTGAAGTGGGCTGAGGGGCAAAAGATCGAGCTCGCTCTTTATGACAGGGCGCGGGTCGACGTCTTTTCTGGATTCACCTCTGGGGAGCGGGCCCAGGTGGCTGCATATGTCGAAGGAGGCTTCTCGCGTTTTCGGACTCTGCAAGGGCAGGTGCAAAGATATTTTGACAATCTCTGGCTCGCTGACGCGGCGCTGGACTTTGCGATTTTTGGAGAAAGGATGGACATGATTATAGGTGAGGTCGAGCGCGAGATCATCTACATCCGTCATTGGCTGATGTATTACGACAAAAACCACGGTGACGATGGCGACCTGAAGGAAGATGAGTGTAAATTCGTACGGGATCGCCTGGCACTGAGATATGGTGTTAACGGAGCCCGCGCTTCGAGTCACGTTGATGTTGGAACTTGTACGGGGCGCTACCTTAAGGAGCTTGCATGTTTCTTCGCGGACGATCGAAGGATCGTTGGTGTCGACAACGATCCTGAGTGCATACGGATGCTGATGCAGAAGGTCGCCGAGAAGGAGTTGGCCGAGGAGATAGAAATACTGCAAGGAGACTTCAGGTACAAGGAGGACCTACCGCACGGGAAGTTCGATATCGTCACCTGCCTGATGGGGACGTTGTGTCATCTGGGACGCGACGAAGGATCGAGCGAATACAGAGACGAGTGGCAAGCCGGACTTGAAAATCTCGCTTCGTTGCTCTCTCCCGATGGCGACCTCTTCATCGCGGTATGGGACAAGCGCGGATGCGATCAGGAGGGTGGGCAGAACCATCTGCTGAATATTTACGAACCAGCATCGGTTGAGTTGGTATGCGAACAGACTCCGAGTACGGCTGAACTTGCTCGGAGGCTGGCACAGGCAGGCCTGGCGATTGAGGACAGCAAAATGCTCAGACGCCGTTTGCACGTATATCATCTACAACATGCAAGGTAGGCTGTCTTGTCGTGACGTCCACTAAGCAAAAGATAACTTTTGGGAAGTTTCAGAACGTTGATCTGCGCGTGGCGGTCGTCGAGCATGTTGAAGAGGGCCGAGGCACGAGGGCGCCAACTCGGGTCCTCGATTTGGATGTAGGTGAGTTGGGCAAGCTGCGCAGCGTCGGTCAGTTCGCGTTTGTGGAGGAGAGCGAACTGCTTGGGGCGAAGATCATCGTCTGTGTAAACCTCGGTGAGCGTGAGATGGGGCCATACGTGTCGCAGGCTCTGGTGTTGGGCACCCCGCATCCGGAGAGCCCGGCAGATCAGAGTCAGGCCGTTCCGCTTTGGGCCGACAGGCGGGCGATGCCGGGCGACGAGGTGTACTGAGCGGAGGAGTTACATGGTCACTCGGGGATGGCTCTCATCCCGCTGGCATGCTCGGTGTGCCGACGGAGGTCCCCGATTCAGCCGAGGCCGGTATGCAGCATCTCCTCGAACCGTTCGCTGCGGGGATCGTCGGAGCCCAATATCCGTGCAAGCCACCTGCGTATCTCCTCGGTGTCGAGCTCGTCTACGCACACGAGCATCTGCTCGATGTCAAGCCAGTCCTTGGGGCGGTTGAAGATCGCCTTGCAAACGAGCAAGTGCTCCGGGGAGAGGATGGGGATAGTGGTCTCACCGAAGGGCTCCCTACGGATCGCCTGTCGCATCGCGTCGTGGAGATTGTCGTAGGCGAAGAAGAGGTCCACTGGTGTGTCTTCCCAGCGCAAGCGACACTGACCGTCGCGCTCCACGATGGCTGGATCGACCCCGTCGCCCACGCCTATCTCCGCGAGGTCTCGCGCGACGGTCTCGTAGCTCGAGGGAGAGACGAACAGGTTGAGGTCGATGTCGATCGTGGCCCGTGGCTCGGCGTAGTAGGCCAGTGCGAGCGCTCCCCCAAACGCGTGGGCTGTCTTTGCCCGCGTGAGCCGCGCGTGGATCGCAACCACCTTCTCGGGGAGGCTCGGCGCGGTCACGCCACCCGGGATTCGATGCGTGGGAAGGACGGCCGCTCGCGCCGCTCGCGCCGCGGAAGATGGTCGACCAGCAGCAGCAGATCGCGCAGAGCCTCGCCACGCTTTCGCCCCGATGCGCCGATCCACGCCGCCGCCGCGTGTGCGTTGCTCGAGGGCGACGTTGGCTCGGCTTGGAGCGATTCCATCAGCAACCGTGAGAGCGCGGGCCGGGGCCTTCGACCCGCAGCGAGCTCCGCGAGCAACTCACCCGCGGCGCGGTCTCCGGCGGGTGAAGCCACGGGGGCGCCCGCGCGCCATGCCGCCCGGCGCAACTCGCCTGCCTCGAGGTGTCGTCCGGCGCGGCTCTGCGCCTGGGTGATCGCCTCCGGCGTGAGCGTCTTGAACGTGACAAGTGTGCGACTCCGCGGCCCCGAGGGCGTGGCGTGCGATTCGCGGATCTCCCACGTCTCGCCAGCGCGGGGAACGACATAGGCCATAGTGGGCAATTCTACCACTATAAGGCCCTTCCGCCTGAGTTCAACCGCTGGAATGAGTTAGGTGCGAACCGCGGCCTGAAAAGACCGCTCGTCTAGAGCAAGCTAGGGGCTCACCGCGCCACCTCCCCGGCGGTCGGCTCCAACGGTCGCAACTCCTCGCTGGATGGCACGGTTTGGCGCTCCAAACGCCCGTTATCGCCCACGACGTATGCGCCCATGCTGAGTAGCGGTGGCGAGTACGCGTGGAGTGTCACCGCCGGTCCGTCACCGCAGTGGCGCACACGGTGGATGTCGGTTGCCGAGAAATGGAAGCTCTCACCGGCCCTGAACGCTTGACTTGTGGGCGCGCCATCGAGGTTGAGACGCTCCTCGCGCACCCTTCCACTCACCACCGCCACCGCCCCACAGGAGATGTCGTGGTCGTGGTAGCCGGTGTCGTGATCCTCCATCCAGCAGATCAACCACGCGGTGACGTGATCGTCGCTGAAGAGCTCCTCGTAGAGCCGTTGAGTGTGGTCGTGCTTGACGAGGTCGACCCAAAGTTCGGGACGGGCGGCAAGCTCGTTGACGAAGTCCTCGAGCTCCTCGCCACAGAGGGTGTGTCCATTTCGCCGGGGCACCTGTGAGAAGTCGGCGCTCACCGGCCCGCTCCCTCGAGGACCGCCACGCGCTTTGCGCGCCCTGATCTCCGTGCCGACCCATTCTCGGATCTCGCGCCGGGGCTCCCTCGCCAGAGCGCGCGTGGTGTTCGCGGCAAGCCGGTTGGCGCTGCCGCGTGCTTCCTCGATGGCTGGGTCCACGACGGGCCGGTCGGAGCCATATACGAGTTGCTCGCTGCCCACGGCCTGCTCCATCGTGTGCAACGCGCGAGGTCCGTAGGAGGACGTGTCGTAGAACGTCAGCCGGTCGTCCACCCCGACGTCGGGACCGCCTCGCGAGAGCAGGCGCTCGGCGTGCAGTGGGGCGAGGCCCGCGAGCATCGAGAAGGTGACGCGCAGGTTGGGGTAGAGGCGGCGCCCTGCCGTTACCCACACAAGCCAGGCGGCCTGCATCTCCGCGATGTACCGCGTGAGCGCGGGCCACCACAACGGATCGCCGAGAGAATGCTTCCCGATTCAGGCGATCCATGCCTGGGCCGGGGTGAACGAGCAGGGGAGCACCGCTGCTCTGGATGCGAGCAAGCGCGGGTGAGGTGCGCGCGAGCGAGTCGATGCTGCCGAGGGTTCCCGCGGGTAGCGAGATGCCCACGCAGCCCCTGGCAAGCGCGCGGTCAATATCGCCGGGGTCAAGCTCCTGGAGTGCTAGGGCGCCCCAAACGCCGAACGGATCGCCGAGTGCGAGCGCGCCCTCGTGGTAGGCGTCGATCAACTCCACCGCCTGCGCCCGTGGAAGGGACTCGATCCCGAGCGGGCTCGAGAGGCACACAAACGCGCGGTCGATTCCGTCGCGCGTGAGGAGCTCGGTGCGCCGAGCGGGGGCTTCGCCCTCGAGGTCCACCACATATGGGCGCTCGCCCGCCAGGAACAGCACAGTGAGGCCGTTTTCGCGCCGGATGAACGGGTACTCGCGTCGTCTCGAGAGCGCCTCCACGAACGGTGGCGTCCAGACGTGTTGGTGGATGTCGGTGTTCATTTGCTAATCCTTAGAATCTCTATCGATTTTATGAAGAATAGCATACGGAAGATGTTCCGCAAGGCCCACCCAATACCGTTACCGCGTGTCCATCGCCGATGCCCAGTTCCTCGACGTCCTCGGCCTGCGCACCCGGTACGTGGTCCGGGGGTCTGGTCCTGCGGTGCTCGTGCTGCACGGGTGGGGCGCCTCGATCGAGGCGGTCCACCCGATCCTCGCGGGCCTCTCGCCCGTGGCTACCGTCTACGCGCTCGATCTCCCGGGCTTCGGCCAAACAGAGCTACCGCCCGAACCATGGGGGGTGGAGCAGTACCAGGAGTTCGTGGCTGCGTTCATGGATGCGCTCTCCCTCGGGGATCCGACGGTCGTGGGTCACTCAAACGGGGGGCGCATAGCGATCCGCATGGCCGCCACCGAACCCTCCCGTGTGTCGCGGCTGGTGTTGGTCGACTCCGCCGGCATCCGCCCGAAGCGCACGCTGCGCTGGTATCGGCGGGTGGGGATGGCGAAGGTGGGCAAGTATGCAGCCCGCTTCCTCGGTACTCCTGGCGAGCGTGTGCGCGAGCTGCTCGTCGGGAGGGCGGCGTCCACAGACTACGCCGCCGCCGGCCCCCTGCGGCCAACGCTCGTGAAGCTCGTGAACACCGATCTGCGCTCCTTCATGCCCTCCATCTCCGTCCCCACGTTGCTCGTGTGGGGATCAAACGACACCGATACTCCCCTCTCCGATGCCCGCCTGATGGAGAACCTCATCCCCGATTCCGGCCTGGTGGTGCTCGATGGGGCTGGTCACTTCAGCTACATCGACCAACCCACCCGTTTCGGGCGGATCGTGTCCCACTTCGTCGCCCCGGCGAGCTCATCGTGAAGGCGTTCGAGGGTATCGCGACGGTTGTCGCCCTCACCGCGCTCACTGTTCGTCTCGCCGGCCGCCAGCATCGACTGCTGCACCTCTTCCAGCTGGAGCACTATGAGCCGGCGCGGTTGATGCTGTGGTTGCGCCGCCGCTCTGAGCTCCTCCACCCCCGTGAGCTCCTCGCTGTGGCGCTCCTCTTCACAGCCGCGGTCGCAGCGCACGCGTGGGTGTCGGGCTGGTTGTGCGGCATCCTCCTCCTGCTCGCCACCCCAATCGCGGCGCTCGGTGTCGCCGACTGGCGACGTGAGGCGGTCAAGCCGCTCGTGCTCACCGGCCGCGCCAAGCGGCTGCTTGCGGCGGCGCTCGCGCCCCCGGTGTTGCTCGTGCTGGCGGCGATCGTCCTCGCCTTTACCGGTCTCACGACGGTGGCTCTAGCCGCGGTGTTGGCGCTCGGTGTGTTTCTGCTTGCGGGATCCCCCTGGACGCTGGTAACGGCAAATATCCTTCTAAAGCCTCTCCAAAACACGATCAACCGTCGTTACGTGCAGCGTGCGCGGCGTTCGCTCAGAGAGTGGGACCCGCTCGTGGTGGGGATCACCGGGAGCTACGGTAAGACCACCACGAAGTTCTGTGTGGGGGCGGTGCTCGAAGCCGACCGTCCAACGCTGGTGACACCCGAGAGCTACAACAGCTTCCTTGGGGTGATCCGCACGATTAACGAGCATCTTCAGGCGCGCCACCGTGCGTTTGTGGTGGAGATGGGGATGTTCCGTCGCGGCGACATCACCGAGTTGTGCGAGCTCGTGCACCCCACCGTGGGGGTGATCACCGCGATCGGCCCCATGCACCTGGAGCGGTTGGGCTCGATCGAGGCGATCGTCGCCGCCAAGGGGGAGCTGCTCGACGCGCTTCCCCCTGATGGGCATTTCGTCACCAACGCCGACGACCCCCGTTGCATGGAGCTTGCCGAGCGCGCACATGTCCCAGTGACGTTGTTCGGGATCGAGAACGAGTCAGCCCAGGTGGTTGCCCGCGACATTCGCCTCTCTGACGGTCGCACCACCTTTCAGCTCCACCTTGACGGCCCCGACAGCCCGTCGATCCCCATCTCGGCGGGGTTGCTGGGTCGCCACAACGTCTCAAACCTGCTCGCCGCAGCTTCCGTTGGGCATGTGCTTGGCATCTCCCCAGAGCGCATCGCCGCGGGGCTCGCGCAAGTGGAGGCGCCTCCCCACCGCCTGCAACCGATCCACAACCGCCGCGCCTCGATTGTGGTGATCGACGACGCCTACAACTCCAACCCCGACGGCGCCTCCGCGGCGCTTGAGGTGTTGCGCGACCACCCCGCCTCTCGCCGCCTGCTCGTCACCCCGGGGATGGTGGAGTTGGGTGAGCTTGAGACCGAGCTGAACCGCCGCTTCGGCGAGCACGCGGGGGAGGTTTGCGATCTGGCGATCCTCGTGGGTCTCACTCGCACCGTCCCCATCCGCGAAGGGCTCGCCGCCGCCGGCATGGATTCGGCGAGCGTCCATGTGGTGCAAGACATCACCGAGGCCACCGCCCTGCTCGCCCGCCTCACACGCGCGGGCGACGTCGTCCTGTTCGAGAACGACCTCCCCGACACCTACGCGGAGGCCGACGGCGGCGCGAGCGCCTGAGGTTCCACACGTTTATTGGGATAGGACCCCTTACGGGGTCCCCTGCCTCGTGCTTTGCGGTGGTGTGGGAGCCCCGACGCATAAGCTACGCCCAGATGCCACCAAGCGGATTGCGTATCGGGGTCGCGTTCGGCGGACGGTCAGTCGAGCACGACGTGTCGATCCTCACCGGGCTGCAAGCCTTGAGCGCGCTCGAGGAGCGGCACTCTCCCATACCCATCTACATCGCCCGCAGCGGACGCTGGTACACGGGTGACACGCTGCGTGAGCTACCGACCTACCAGCAGGACGGCGGCGATCCCGAGGCCGAGGAGGTCAACTTCGACTTGCACAACGGCCGCCTGCTCCGCGCGTCAAGTGGTGGGTCCTCACTGTTGCGTGGCCGTCGCTCTCCCGAGCCAATCGAGCTGGATGTGGTGGTGCTCGCCACGCATGGCACCCAGGGCGAGGACGGCTGCCTTCAGGGCGCATTGGAGTTGGCGCGGCTGCCCTACGTCGGACCGCCCGTGGGAGCCGCGGCTGCGGCGATGGACAAGGTGATGACCAAGGCGATCCTCTCTCAGGCGGGGTTGCCGGCGCTTGACTATCTCGCCCTCCGCCGCGCGGACTGGGAAAGCGCCAGAAGCGGGACGCTCGCACGCGCGGGAGCCGCCTTCGACCTCCCCGTATACGTGAAGCCAGCCTCGCTCGGCTCGAGTGTGGGGGTGAGCCGTTGCGCGAGCCACGCCGAGCTGTCGGATGCGCTTGAGCTCGTGTTCGAGCTCGACCGCGTGTGCCTCGTGGAACCCGCCGTGGAGGGCGGCGTGGAGGTCAACTGCGCCGTAATCGGCCGTCCCGGCCTCTCCCCCCGCGCCTCGCTCTGCGAGCAGCCGGTGGCCGCCGAGAGCTTTCTCTCCTTCGAGGACAAGTACATGGGGGGCTCCAAGAACGAGGGGATGAAGGGGGCGCAGCGACTCATTCCCGCACCCATCTCCGACGGGCTCACCGCCAAGGTAAAGGAGCTTGCCGCAAACGCCTTCACCGCGTTCGGTTGCGCGGGCGTCACTCGCGTCGACTTCCTCATCGACGCAAACAACCGGGTGTACGTCAACGAGCTCAACACCATCCCCGGGTCGTTCTCCTTCTACCTGTGGGAGCCCGCGGGCCTACCGTTCGCCGACCTGATGGATGAACTCATCGACCTTGCGCTCGACGACCACCGCGAGAAGCTCCTCACCACCACAGTGTTCTCCACTAACTTGCTCGCGCAACGCGCTTCAGGCGTGAAGGGGGAGGACAAGGCGTGAGCGGCACTCCCGCCATCGTCGCCATGGGGGGTCGCTCGCTTGAGCGCGAGATCTCCCTGCGCTCCGGCCGCCGTGTAGAGCGGGCGCTTCGCGAGCTCGGCTACGAGGTGCACGCGCTTGACGCCGGTGGCGACTTCATCGAGCGAGTGCTAGCCGAGAATCCCTCGTTCGTGTTCGTTGCGATGCATGGCCGCGGGGGGGAGGACGGCACGCTTCAGGATCTACTCGAGACGCTCTCCATCCCCTACACGGGCTCCGATGCACTTGCAAGCGCGCTCTGCATGGACAAGATGCTGTTCAAGCGGATGCTCCGCCTCCACTCGATCCCCACTCCTCCCTTCCATAGTTTCAACGAGACCGCCTTCCGCGAGCTGGGCGGCGCGCGCACCTTCCCCCGCCTACTGGAGGAGCTGGGCCTTCCGGTCGTGGTGAAGCCGGTAGCGCAGGGCTCCGCCATAGGCATCAAGTTCGTCGCCACACCCGAGCAGCTCCCCAGCGCGATCCTTGGCGCTTTCGGCTACGGCGATCGCGTGCTGGTCGAGAAGCGCATCGTGGGACGGGAGCTTGCGGTCACCGTCATGGATTCGCCGGAGGGTCCACGTGCGCTTCCCGTGGTCGAGCTGTTCACGCCGGAGAGTTTCTACAGCTACGAAGCCCACTACACGATCGGCCAGCTCCGCATGGAGGTCCCCGCCGAGCTTTCCGACGCCGTGCGCGCGCGTGTGGAGGCGGTCGCGCTCCAGAGCTACACGCTGATGGGGTGTCGTGACTTCGCCCGCGTTGACATCATCCTCGACGAGCACGACGAGCCGCAGGTGCTTGAGATCAACACCATCCCAGGGCTCACCGAGACGGGTATCACCACCGCCGCCGCCGAGGCCGCGGGAATGACGTTCTCCGAGTTCGTCTCGGCGATCGTCCGCCGCGTTTCCTGACGCCGCCAGGAGGCTTCGGCGTTTGCTCCGAGTGCCCCGCACTGGGAGACGGCCGGATCATCGTGTAGTGTTTTCGACAACAGACGATTGTACTCTTCAAAAAATTAGGGGCATTCGCTTGTCTGAACCTGCCTTTGCGGGTACATGGAAACCAACATGGCTACGCGCGTGGATCTACGAGGTGAGATCGGATGTACAAGGAGAGGGAGACCAAACGTTCACGAGTGAACGGCCATCTCGGAAATGACAAGAAGGTGGCCCATGAGGGCCAACCCGAGACGCGCATCCTGCCGCAACCCGATCCGCGTCTTTCGCGCTCGCTGGAATACGGCGTCGCGATCCTTGAGTGCTATTCGAGCGCTCGCCAGGAGCTCGGGATCGCCGAACTTGCCGACATCGTCGGCATCAGCCGCTCCACCACGCATCGCTACGCCATCACGCTCGTGGAGCTCGGTTTTCTGGAGCAGGACTCCAAACGTAAGTACCGGCTCGCCAGGCATGCCGCGGACGCCGGAAGTGTGGCGGTGGGGGAGCTACGTCGACAGGTGCCCGCCCGCGTAGTGCTTGAGGAGTTGCGCGACGACGTCGGTCACACAGTCAGTATGGGCGTGCTCGACCGGGCGCGGGTGATCTACGTCCATCGCCTACTCGGCCACCGCCCTGGCCAGTACGCGATTGACGCGGGGTTGGGCGTGGGCGCTAGCGTGCCCGTCTACTGCACCGCTCTAGGCAAGGTGCTGCTTGCGAGCCTCTCCGACGCCGAGCAACGCGAGCTACTCGCAGGGCTGAGGCTCGACCGGCACACACCCCACACCATCGTTGACCGCAGGAAGTTCGCGGCCGAGCTCGATCGCGTCAGTCCGCGGGGGGTGGTGGTGAGCGACGAAGAGCTCCGGGAGGGGTTGCGCTCGATCGCGGTGCTCGTCCCCCGTCCGCGTAGCGAGCACCCGCTCGCCATCGACGTGACCGTTCCCTCGTCCGCCTACACGATCAACCGGCTCGTCAAGGAGATCGGCCCGCGCTTGAAGCGCGCCGTGAAGGTGCTCGAAGGGGATTGAGTGCAGTTCAGCCGCCGGAGGCCGTCAAACGCACGGGTTCCTCGGCGGCGGCGTAGCAATCGCGGTGATAGTACGCGGCGGCGTTTGCCCTCAAGTCCGGCTCAGCGGCACGCGAGGTGGTGTATCCACTGTTCCCGTCATACGCTACGAGCGGCTCATAAACACCGATCACCTCGCCGCAGCCCTGGCAGCGAAAGAACTCCATCGCCCCCAACCGCTGGCGCGCGCTTGGGCCCACGCGTGCGATCGCCAGCCGCGCATCCAATGGTTGCGACCGGCTGGAGTTGGAGTTTCGCCGGTCTTCTCCCATCGCTTAGCTCACAGTTGCAGCAGGTCGTGTCGCATCGCGTAGCTCACGAGTTCCGCGCGCGTATCGAGCCCCAACTTGCGGTGGATGCGAGCACGATGGGTCTCGATCGTGCGCGGCGAGAGCCCCAGCTTGGCGGCGATCTCCACACTCGTGTGCCCCAAGGCGATCAATCTCAGCACCTCGCGCTCACGCGGGGTCAAGTTGTCGCCGTTGGCTGTCGCCTTGCCGGAGAGCCTCGCGGCCAACAGTGGGCTCACGTAGCGCTTGCCGCGGAATGCGTTGCGCACCGCCTCGGGTAGGTCGGAGTCGGCCAGCTCCTTGAGCACGAGCCCAATCGCTCCGTTGTCGAGTACCCGCTTCGCAAACACCGGGTCGTCGTTCATCGTGAGCACCACGATGTTCGTACCCCGCGCCTCCCGACTCAAACGGGTCAATGCCTCGATGCCCGAGCCGTGGTTGGGCATTCCGAGGTCGAGCACGAGCACGTCGGGGTGATGTGTGCGGACGTTTTCGGCGACAGACTGCAGGCTGTCCGTTTCGGCGAGCACGATGAGGTCTGCTTCGCCGTCGAGCAACATCCGTAGGCTTTGGCGCATCACTGTGTGATCGTCGGCGAGCACGATGCTGATCGGCTCAGCGTCCTTCCCGTCCCTCCGGGAATCAGGCACGGGCGCAAGGTGGAGAAATGGGAGCATGAACCAACGCTAGGGGCGAAATCACGTCTTGCCCAGCGGGCAAAATCACGTATTTGCCGTGGGAAATCCCTGACTCTCCGTTGTGGGGGAGCACCCCGCACGGTGCTCGTCCAGGCGCATGTGCGCGACCGATCGCGTGCTCCGGTCCGGTGCTTGCCACGCTCGGGTATGCGGCTGCCGCCGTGGCTGCTGTGGTCACGGCGCCGATGCTGCCCCATGCCGGGAGGTCGGGCATCCGTGAAAGCCCACACTGCTCGGCGGAATCGCACGGATGCCCAGCCCCGCCGGGCGCGAAGGGTGATCGAGGGCTCGGCGAGGCGGATGCCGCGCCCTCGACGATCGCCCCGCGGCGCGTCGGGAGCGCGGCTCCGGTTGAACGCTAAGCCTTTACTTCGACTTCCTCAGAGGTTTCCTGTTTTTGGGTTTCCTTCAGCCACGCTTTCCCGCTCGATTCTTTTGCTTTCATAGTCAGCGCGCATTCCGAGCCGCCTTCCAGTTTGGTCCACTTCTGGCCGGTTTTGGCTTCGTTTTCCTGGAAGAACGTTTCGTGGGTTAAGCTCATCGTATTGAGAGGCGCGATTTCCTCGATGGCGCAACCTTCGAGCGTAACCGCACCGACGGTCCCTGCGCATGTGAAGGTGGCCACAGTGCCGCCTTCGGCCGGTTTCAGCGCTATGCCGGTGGAGGGTTTGCTCGTGTAGCCGAGTGTGCCTGTGAGGGTTTTGGACTTGATCGTGCCCGCCGCTTCTCCTGAAGTGGTACAGGCGTTTGAGCTTTCTTCCACTTTGCATTCTGTGTATTTCAAGACGATCCCAGTGATAGACTGACCGCCAGGTATGCCGCCTTCGCTGCTCGAGTGTTTGCACACTATGTTGATTTTGAGGAGTCCGCCAGACACGACGCCGTGGATTAATGCTTCTCCCACGCCGGCGCCGTTCATGCGAACCAATAAACGCCACCACATGCCAGCCATTTCGGTGGCTTGAGTGGGATCGATACATTTCGCAACCGTGATGAACTGACCGATGTTGTTGAACGGAGGGGTCGCCGACTGTTCGCATTCGAATGCCGCTACGGCGATTTCAGGAAGAGCAGCCGACGCCGAAGAGGCGGTCGCTGCGCCGATCGCCATGGACGCTGTCAGGCACAGCCCCACGGCCTTTAGCCATTTCATGTTGTTCCTGCCTTAATCGAGTTGGTTGTGCCGACTTCGCAAAGCCGACAGCCCGGATTGCGGGCCAGGCAAGATTACATGTGAGAGCCGTTCTTCACCAGTCGCGGGTACTGGAGAATTGCTGCTAGGGACGTAGTGCGCGCAGCGCGTTGAGGATCACCGCTACGTCGATCGCCTCCTGGAAGATCGCGCCTGCCACGGGTACGAGTAGCCCAGCCGCCGCGAACCCCATCCCCACGGTGCTCAAGCCGATCCCCCACAGGACGCTCTCGCGCGCGATCCCCACCGTGCGGCGGCCGATCGCGATCGCGTCCGCCACGCGGTCGATGCGGTCCACCGTTATCACCGCGTCAGCCGTCTCGGCGGAAACGGTCGCCCCCGCGCCACCCATCGCCACGCCCACGTCGGCCAGCGCGAGCGCGGGGGCGTCGTTGACGCCGTCCCCCACCATCACAACGGGTGAAAGGCGTGGGTGGTCGCGCATCGAGCGCACCACCTCCAGCTTGTCTTCCGGGCTCTGCCCGGCGTACACGCGGTCGAGTCCCAGCTCTTCGCCCACGGCATTCGCGGCCTCTGTGCGGTCGCCGCTCACCATCGCGATTTGACGGATGCCGATGTCGCGCAATCGACGCACAAGGTCGTGGGCGTCAGGGCGGATGTGGTCGCCCATCACGAGCGCCCCCGCGAGCCGGTTGTCCACACCGACGAGCACGGTGGCGCCATCATGCGCGCTGGTTCCCACCTTGTCCGTGGAGGGCAACGTGGGGTCGATGCCGTTGGCGGTCAACCACGCGGCGCTTCCCACGCACACGCGATGCCCCTCTACGCTCCCCTCGATCCCCTGCCCCGGCGACTCGCTCACCTGCTCGGGGCGGGCGAGTGCAAGCGACTCGGTGGCGGCCTGGCGCACGATCGCCGCGGCAAGGACGTGTGTGGAGAGCTGGTCCACCGAGGCCGCCAGGCGCAACAGTTGCTCGCGGGGTATGCCATTCAGGGACACCACCCGCTCCACCGCGGGGACGCCGAGTGTCAACGTGCCGGTCTTGTCGAGCAGCACGGTGCGCGCCTCTCCCAACCGCTCGATCGCGACACCTCCCTTCACGATCACCCCCGCGCTTGCCGCGCGTGAGAGCCCCGCCACGAACGCGATCGGCGCGGCGAGGATTAGCGGGCAGGGGGTGGCGACGACGAGCACCGCCAACGCACGTACCGCGTCCCCGCTGATGAGCCACGCGGCGCCCGCGATAGAGAGCGTGAGCGGAAGGAAGTAGACGGCGTAGCGGTCCGCCATCCGGACGAACGGTGCACGACGGAGCTCTGCTTCGCGCACAAGTCGCACCAGCGCCGCGTAGGCGCTGTCGGCGGCGCGTTGGGTGGCGGTCAGCTCGAAGGCGTTCCCCGCGTTGGAGGCGCCGCTGCGAAGCAACTGTCCCCGCACGTACCCGGCCGGGAGCGGCTCGCCCGTTAGGGATGACTCGTCGATCGTGGCGTGCTCAGAGGCGAGGGCACCGTCGGTGGGGACCACCTCTCCGGCGCGTACCAACAGTACGTCGCCCACCTCCACCTCCTCGGCAGGTATTTCCTCCCAGCCGGCGTCGGTGCGGCGGCGGGCGGTGCGCGGGGCGCGCTCCACGAGCGCGGTGAGCTCGCGGCGAGCACGTGCGGATGCGAATACCTCAAGGGCGTTCCCCCCCGCAAGCATCAATGCGATAACGGCGCCCGCGAGGTACTCCCCGAGCGCGAGCGCCCCCGCCATCGCGAGCAGCGCGATGATGTCCACGCCGAGGTCGCCCCGCATCAGCGCGCTCAGCACCGACCAGGTGAGCGGCACGAGCATGATCGCAACCGTCGCCGCCCAAGCGACGTCCGCGGCATCGCTGCCCGCAAAGGCGTACAGCACCCCGCCGGCCACGATGCCAGTGACGGCGGCGAGCGGCGCCACGTACATCCGCAAGCGGCTCAGATCGCGTGCCTGCACGCGCCCTCCATTTCGCCCAGCCCTCCGCACAGGGAGGCTTCAAGCCTCGGCGAGGCTCGCAGGCTGCTTGTCAGCGTGTCCATCGTCGCCCGCCACCCCTCGCGGCACCACCAGCACCGGGCACTTCGCCTCGCGCATCGCGTGCGCGGAGACGCTGCCGAGCAGCACGTGGCGTAGCGGGCCGTACGCGCGCGAGCCCAACACCAGCAGGTCGAGATCTTTGCTGCGCTCCACGAGGATGCGCGTTGGGTCGCCGCGGATCGTCTCGTGTTCGACGGCCGGGCCGCTCTCCGTCTCAAATTCCTCGCACACGCGGGTGAGCGTTTGCTCGATCTCCTCGTACATCTTCTGCTCCACTTCCCCAAGCGCCGGGGAGGAGAACGAGTAGCTCGCGAGCGCGGGCTCCAACCCCGCACCCGCGATCACCTTTACGCTGCCGCCCCTCAACCCCGCCAGCTCGCGCGCCAGGCACACCGCCGCCCTGCCCTCCGCGGAAGAGGCAAAACCCACACCAATCTTTCGCAACGCATGAGGCGCGAGCGCCGAGCCCTCCCCGGGCGAGTGGGCCACGGTCTGCGCGTAGCCCTCGGGCGCCACCGCCACCGCACAGGGCGCGCCATGCACCATCCGCTCCATCAAGCTCACGTGCAGCTTGTCGCCGATGTCCTCCTTGGCGGCGCCCAACACGATCAGGTCTGCGTCGTCGTACTCGGCGAGCTCGTGTAGCGCCCGAATCGGCCACGACGACGGGCTCCAGCGGTAGACGGTCGGTTGCGCGTGCTCGCCAGTGCGGATCTTCGCGATTTGGGCCTCCACCTCCGCTTCAACGCGCGCTTGCGCCTCCTCGCAAGTCTCTCGCGTAAAGGTGGGGTGGTAGGGAAATACCACCGTGAGCTCTCCGTCCGTCGCCGCCACGAGTTGGGTTGCGAGCGCCAGCGCGTCGTGCCCGGCCTTGTCGCCCGCGTACCCCACCACGATCTTCTCCAGCACCGCTTTACCCGGCGCCTGCTGATGCCCGGTAGTGCTCCCGCCAGATGAGCTTGTGGATGGGGATCCAGCGGGGGATCGAGCGGATGCCGGGGAGGAAGGGGATGAGGATGAACAGCAGGCTGAGCAGGCCCATCACGAACACGACGAGGGTGTCCGCGTTTTCAGAGCCCGAGAACGGTTCGATTTGGTACCAGAGGGTGTAGAGCCACAGCCACGACTGGCCGGGGTATGAGCCGGTCTCGTTCATCATCCCCCACTGGTCACCCAACAGGTGCTGCTTTTCCGCTCGTTCTTCGAGCAGTTTCCCGTCGGCCATCAACAACAGCGGCTTGGTGTAGTCGGTTTGGAAGAACTGGTTGCTACGCAGGAGGTTGCCTTCAAGGCTTCCCCTCTGCGCGAGAGTGAGCAACGCACCCATCATCACGGGAACAGGACCGTAGTTGCCCGGCGGTACCTTCAGCGTGCCGTTGGGTTGGGCCGTGGCCTTTTCAAGTGCTCCCGCGTACGCTTCGGCCCACTCCTTCTGCTGCTTTTCCGGGGCCGCCTTGTAGGTGGCCACCGCGCTTTGCACGGCCGGGTCTGTGACGCTCTGAAGGGGTTCGTAAACGTACGCGCTCGCCGCGTTTATCGGATGACTAACCCCCAACCACTTCTGGAGATAGATAAAAGCCGCGTGCTGACCGTCGGATGCGTGGTTGTAGGGGGGACCATATTCGGCGGTGCCGCTCGTCCCGTTGAGCTCACTCACTGCGGTGGTGACGAAGTCGGCGGGGGTTTGGCGTGACCACTGCGCGACCGTGCTCGGTGGGTCATCGGGGGAGGAAAAGAGGATTGTGAGTACCACCGCCATGAGCGTGATGACGCCGAGCGCGATGCACAACTCCTTCACCAGGTCATAGGGCGCGTACGCGCCTTTCCATTCGAGCGTCTTCTTGCTCATAGCTCGCGCTCCTTGACATCGAACGGAGGCACGACGCCGTGGCGGCGCACGAGCAGCACGTGGGCGATCACTAGCGCCACTACCGCCACCGGGAAGAGGAGGATGTGCCAGCTGTACATCTGGCCGAAGTTGGTGACGTTGAAGAAGGCCCCGATCCCCACCGAGTTCATCGCGTCCTTGGCCTGTGTGGAGATCCACTGTGCGTCAAAGTTCTGTTGGGAGACGTACCCCGTGAGCGCGGCCGGCACGGCGATCAGGAACGTGATCGCCCCTGTCATCCACACCTTCGCGCGGCCGCCCCTCCAGGCGGCCATCCAGTACTTGCCCCACAGGTGGACCACCATCGTGAAGAAGAACAGCTCAACCGACCACAGGTGGATCGAGTTGAAGAAGTGTCCGATGCTTGTGTCGTGCCACCAGGCGGGGCCCTTCAGGGTGAGGATCATCCCTGAGCCGACGATCACGATCAGCGCCGCGAGCGTTGCAACGCCAAACACGTATATCCATGAGTCCACGTAGGTGGGTTGGCCCTCAGGCAGCAGCTTCTCCGGTGGCAGCGCCTTCACGCCGGCCTCGCGCGTCTTGACGGTCCAGTTGCGTTTCGGTGTCGCCGCCACGCTCATGGCCGGTTGCCTTCTTCCCGCGCTTCCTGCCGACGTGCGGCCCCCGGAAACGGCAGCAAGATCGCAAGCACGAACACCACCAGCATCGCCACGATCACAACGATGTTCGACACTGACATCTGGAAGAAGTGCCAGTGCACTACGTGTGCCGGGTCGTTCAAGTTGAAAACCGCGCCCATCGTGTTCACAAGGTGCCTCCTCCTTATCGTGGCGACTCGCTGAGACCGTACGGTCGCCTCGAAGGGTGCGCGTCCGTAGAAAATCCCACTATTGGCTGGGGAAACCGCTATGCCTGCCCATTCCGGTTTGGCTATCCGGACGGCCTTTTCAAAACTCAAATACCGGCGTGCCATGCCACACCGCTGAACCGGCGCCCCAACCGGCGTCCAAGTGGGCTCCGTAGTTATCTGCAATCAAGTGCGGACTAACTCGGCTTTGACCAGGTCCGCGGTCCCATAAGCTCGCCTCATGTCAACCGCCTCCGCCCCCTTCAAAGTACTTATCGCCGGGGGTGGGGTCGCCGGGTTGGAGGGTGCGCTCGCGTTGCGGCACATCGCCGAGGATCGCGTGCGGATCGAAATGCTCGCTCCAGAGCCCGACTTCGTGTATCGGCCGATGATCGTACGGGAGCCATTTGCCTACGGGAGGGCGCAGCATTATCCACTCAGCGAGATAGCGGCGGACATCGGCGTGGACCTGCATAGGCAGAGCTTCGCGTGGGTGGACCCGGTTGCGCGCATCGCCCACACCAACGACAACACCGAGATTCCTTATGACGCGCTCTTGCTTGCGCTCGGTGCGCGGATCCACACTCGCTTCACCCACGCCTACACGATCGACCCTCGCAACCTCGATGACATCCTGCACGGTCTGCTGCAAGACGTGGAAGGTGGCTACGTAAAACGGCTCGCGTTCGTGGTGCCTGCGCGGATGGCGTGGCAACTGCCGATCTACGAGATTGCTTTGATGACCGCAAAGCGGGCATATGAAAACGATGTGGTGCTATCGATCACGATCGTCACCCCCGAGGAGTCACCGCTTGCGATCTTCGGTGCGGGCGCGAGCGAGGCGGTTTCCAAGCTGCTCGATGACGCGCAGATCAAAGTGTTCAGCTCTAGCTACGCGGAGGTCCCGCAGTGGGACACGGTCGTGATTGACCCCGATGACCGCCGCCTCACAGTCGATCGCGTGGTGGCGTTGCCCGAGTTGTACGGTCCCTCCGTGCGCGGGCTTCCCTCGGCCGAGCATGGCTTCATTCCGGTTGACAGTCACGGGCGTGTGCGTGACATCGACCGTGTGTATGCCGCTGGCGACGCCACTGACTTCGCGATCAAGCATGGCGGTGTCTCCGCGCAGCAAGCCGACGTCGCGGCCGAAGCGATCGCCGCTTTTGCCGGGGCGGACGTGGAGCCCAAACCCTTTCACCCGATCGTGCACGGGATGCTGCTGACCGGCGACGCTCCGCGCTATCTACGCGCGCGCATCACAGGGGGACATGGCTTTAGCTCGGAGGTTTCCGCAGAGCCTTTGTGGACCCCACCGGTAAAGATCGCGGCTCGCTATCTCGCACCCTATTTGGAGAGTCTCGACTCGTAGTGCGCGTGGGGGTGCTCACAGGCGGGGGCGACTGCCCGGGGCTCAACGCCGTTATCCGCGCGATCGTGCGTCGCGGGGAGCAGTCGGGCGAGCACGAGTTCGTCGGCTTTCGCTACGGCTGGGCGGGGGTATTGGAAGGCGACCGCGTGGGGCTCACGCGGGCTAGCACCGCGGGGATACTGCCGCGCGGTGGCACGATTCTCGGCACCTCTCGCACCAACCCGCTTGACGGACACGTGGGCGGGATGGAGCGGGTGCGGGAGACCTTCGAGCGCGAGCGCCTGGATGTACTGATCCCGATCGGCGGTGAGGACACGCTCGGCGTGGCGTTGCGCCTGGCTGAGGAGGGGTTGCCGATCGTGGGGGTGCCAAAGACGATCGATAACGACATCGGCGGCACAGACGTCACTTTCGGTTTCCACACCGCCGTGCAGATCGCCACCGACGCAATCGACCGGTTGCACACCACCGCGGAGTCACACAACCGTGTGATGGTGGTCGAGGTGATGGGTCGCCACGCGGGTTGGATCGCCACGTACGCCGGCATCGCCGGTGGCGCCGATGCGATCCTCGTGCCCGAGCGCCCCTTCGACGTGGAGGAGCTGTGTGCACGCATCCGCCGCCGCCACGCAGCGGGGATCACGTTTTCGATCGTGGTGGTCTCCGAGGGCGCCATTCCCCGTGAGGGTGGTGCGATGACGCTCTCAGAACGGCACCCAACCGATGAGTTCGGGCACGTGCGGTTGGGGGGCATCGGCGTGGAGCTGGCGCACGAGCTGGAGTCGGCCACCGGTTATGAGACGCGTGCGACGATCCTTGGGCACGTGCAACGCGGGGGGACGCCCACTGCATACGATCGCGTGCTCGCCACGCGCTTCGGTGTGTCTGCGATGGACGCGGCGATCGGCGCGCGCTTCGGGCGGATGGTTGCCCTGTCCGGCCCCGACATCGTCGAGGTGGGCCTCGCCGAGGCGCTGGCGGAGCCAAAGCTGCTCGACCCGCGCCTGTTTGAGACCGCCGAAGTTTTCTTCGGCTGATGTCTGACCGGGAGGTTGCGGTGGTTACTGCGGATTGACCGCAGACAGCCCACCGGCGGCGGTGTCCGGCATGCGGCGAATTGGAAAGCGCGCTTCGATCTTCGTGCCCTTGCCTGGCGCTGACTCGATGCTGAGGGCGCCGTCGAGCAGATGAACCCGCTCGTGCATCCCCAGCAAACCGAAGCCGTCGAAGTGCTCGGATGGGTCGAAGCCCGAGCCGTCGTCACGGACGCTCACCCAGACGTCGGTCTCATCCTCACGGACCTCTATCACCGCCCGTTTGGCGTTGCCGTGCTTGGCGGCGTTGGTGAGCGCCTCCTGAACGATCCGGTACATGGCGGTCTCGACCTCGGGGCTGTGGCGCTCCTGTTGGCGGCCCTGCTCGTAGGCGAGCTCGATATTCACATCCACCTCGATGCCGTTGCGCTCGGCGCGTTCGCCGAGCGCCTGGATCGCCGCGGCGGCGCCGAGTTCGTCAAGCGAGGCGGGTCGCAGGTCGGTGATGAGCGCGCGCAGGTTCGTGATGCCTTCCTCGAGGTGCTCGATCGCGTGAGTGACAGCCAGCTCAAGCGTCTCCGGCTTACCTGAGCGCTTCGCCGTCGACAGGCCCACTCGCAGTGCGCTGAGACTCTGGAGCGTGTCGTCGTGAAGCTCTCGCGCCCAGCGCTGACGTTCGGCCTCGGCGGCAGCGAGACGCTGACGCTGGCGCTCTGAAGCCACAGATTGAGCAGTGGCGACGGCGGTGGCGGCGCTTGCCGCAAACGCCTCCAGCAGGCGCTCGTCGTCGGTCGTGAACTCCGGTCCGTCGTGGAGCCGGTCGATCGCCACGAGCACGCCGTAGGAGTGGTTCTGGAAGACGAGCGGCACGATCAAACCGCCTTCGGCCTTCACCCCGAGCATGCCGAGGCCATGTTCGTCGAACCGTGCTCGGGTGAGCGGTTCATGCAGGCGTTGCGCCCGACGGGTACGCAACGCGGCGCTCGCGCCAGTGTCGCCTACCGGCATCTGCCGGCTAAGTAGTCCAGCTGGGAGCTCCCCCGCGCCGGCGGACACGATCAGCCGGCCACGCTGTACGAGCTCGATCACAAGCAACCGCGCGTCAACGAGCGCTCGCCCGCGCTTGGCGACCAGCTCGAGGATCACATCGAGGTCCGTCTCCGCGCCGACGGCGCGCGCGATCTGGGTGGTGGCGTTGAGGGCGGCAACTGTTCGTTGCAGCTCGTCGCGGTGCTCCTTTGTGCCTGTGTAGCGACGGGCGTGGTCGATCGCGAAGCCGGCGAGCTCGGAGAGCATCGTGACGGCCTCTTCGTCGGCCTCGGTGAACTGTTCGCCCTCCGCCTTCTCGGTGAGGTAGAGATTGCCGAAGGGTGTGCCGTCGATCAGGATGGGAACGCCGAGGAAGCTGCTCATCGGCGGGTGGCCGTGGGGGAAGCCGTAGGAGCGAGGGTGCTCTGAGAATGTCGTCCAAGCGCAACGCTTGGGGGTGGGCGATCAGCTCGCCCAGCACGCCGCGCCCACGCGGCAGGCTCCCGATCGCCTCGCGTTCGGCGTCGTCGATGCCGATTGTGAGGAAGCGCTCCAGTTCTGTGCGCGAATTGCCCAAGACACCTAGCGCGGCGTAACGGGCGTCGGTCAGCTCACGGGCGGACTCGAGCACGCGGTGAAGCACCACCTCGAGGTCGAGCTCGGCGAGGACGCTGCGTGCGATCTCCAGAACGCCTTGCGCGGTGCGGTCCATCAGCGTAATCCCGGGAAAAGTGAGATCCGCCGGTGTTGCCCGCTGGACGCGATCGCCAGCGGTCTACTCGGTGCGGTGTGCCCAGCCACTGCGATTTCACATCCCAGATCTCTTGCGGCCCCTGAAGCTAGCCTGCGGTACGTAGCTTAGCGTACATTTGCGGGGATTTTCACGAATGACAATAGTGCGATCGACTCGAACAGTCGGAAATCAACCCCTTTCCCCCGCCTACCCCCTAAAGGTCGAGGCGCCGTGGTCGCCGAATGGCTCGTCGCGCTCGCGCACAGCCTCACGGAAGCCGGATTGCATCGCGTGTTGCTGAAAGGCGTAACCCTCTGGTGTGTGGCGCGCGACGCCGTCGAGCAAAGTCCCGAGCGCCTGCGTCGTGTGTAGGCCCTGCGCGTACAGTGACTGGTTGACGAGCAGCTTCATCATGCGCAATTGGTTGATCGGCGTTAGGGCGATCCGCTCAAGCAGGATCTCTGTGCGCACGTCGAGCCGCTCAGGGGTGGGCGCCTCGATCGCAAGCCCCCACTCAAGCGCCTCCTCGCCTGAGAGCGAGTCACCGGTGAAGAGCAGGCGCTTGGCTCGCTGTGGACCCAGCCGGTGCATCCACATCGAGGTCGTGGGTGAGCCCCACACCCGCGCCGGCGGATAGCCGATCTTCGCGTTGGCGGCGATTACGAGCAGATCCGAGCAGAGCGCCATGTCGGTGCCCCCCGCGACGCAGAAGCCGTGCACCTTGCACACCACCGGCTTGCCGCAGTGAAAGAGCGACATGAACCCCCGCACGTTGCGGCTCATCATCGCGTAGTCCACCATCGGGTCCCAGGTGCCTGCGGGGTCATGGTTGGCGGCCATCGTCATGGGGTCGAGCGGCGAGCCGGGGGGAGGCGCAACCCCCTCCTCACCGAGGCGGCCCTGTCCCTCGGCGCTCTCGACAAGGTCATACCCTCCGCAGAAGCCCTTGCCGTTTCCCGACAGCAGGATCGCGTGCACAGCCGGGTCGAGGTCGGCCTGCTCCACGCACTGCTCAAGCTCCGTAACCATGCGGCGCGTGATCCCGTTGCCCCGCTCGGGCCGGTCGAGCGTGATGCGGGCTATGCGGCCGGTGGTTTCGTAGGTGAGGGTTTGGGTGGTGGGCATTGAGGAAGTCTCCCACGCGTGTGCCGGAGGGCGCTCGGAGCCTGTAGGCGTGTAGTTTGATTCG
Source organism: uncultured Solirubrobacterales bacterium (assembly GCA_963695305.1). Taxonomy (GTDB): domain Bacteria; phylum Actinomycetota; class Thermoleophilia; order Solirubrobacterales; family Solirubrobacteraceae; genus Palsa-744. Next base: position 829,912 of record OY968774.1, read on the forward strand.
CGCTACAATCTGTCTTGTGGCAACCGCACCCACTCCGCTATCGCTGAGGCTCGGTCGCGAGGGTTGGAACGCGCTCGAGGAAATCGCTCGCAGGCGAGGTGTAAGCAGGGCGGAGGCGGCACGTCAAGCGATCACGGAGACGGCCGAGCGCGAGCGAAGACGGACAGGGCTCGCGGCCGAGGCGCGAAGCCTCATGAAGAACAAGCTCTACGTTCGCGAAGCGCAAGATGTGGCCGCCCTGATGGAGCAGTTGCGTGGTTCGGGGTGATGTCCACGCGATCAAGCTGCCGAGCAAGCGCGGCCATGTGCAGCACGGTCGCCGCTATGCGGTAATCGTCCAGGCGGACGATCTCCTTTCCCTCTCGACCGTGGTCGTTTGCCCGACGTCTCGGTCGGCCTTCCCGGCAAGCTTCCATCCTGAGATCAGGCTGCTCGATCAGCCCACGCAAGTGCTCTGCGAGATGGTTGGAGCTGTCGATGCGCGAGGCTTGGGTGAACAGGTCGGGCACCTGACCCACGAGGAGCAGCGCGCCGTCGAGGATGCGCTGTTGCTGGTGCTCGACTTGCCTTGAGGCGTGCGGAAGCGTTTGTGTAAAGCGGAGGGGGGGAGATTCGAACTCCCGAGACGGGGGTTGCCCGCCTAACGGTTTTCAAGACCGCCGCATTCAACCGCTCTGCCACCCCTCCAGGGGTGCTGGAAGGGTAGCCGGATTAGGTGTGTCGAGCCCTCGAACTATCGAATCCCCAGCTGTCGAGCAGGTTGCGGGAAGCGAAGTCCTTCAATCTGCTCTAGCGTCTCCTCGATGGCGGGGCTCGGCGGCGTAGACGTGTACATCGTCGAGCTGGATCGTCCCAAGGCGGAGGTTGCCGCGCTGGCTGTAGTCCTCTCGCCAGACGAGCGCGAGCGCGTGGAGCGACTTCGCTTCGAGCACCACCGTCGCCGCTTCACCGTGTGTCGCGCCGCTTTGCGCCAGATCCTTGCGTCTCGCGTGGGAGGTACGTCCGAGTCGGTGACGATCTCACTCGGTGAGCACGGCAAGCCGTACGTGGCGGACGGCCCTCAGTTCAACGTGGCCCACTCCCACGAACTGGCGCTCATCGCGGTGGGTGATGAAGCGGAGCCCGTCGGTGTGGACCTGGAGCGAATCAGGCCGGATCGTGAGATCGGGGGCTTGGTCAGCCGCTACTTCTCCCCAGCCGAGCAGGACGGCCTCGACCTGTTGGCGGGCGATGAGCGGGTGGAGGCCTTCCATTGGTGTTGGACGGCCAAGGAGGCCTGTCTGAAGGCGGTTGGGGTGGGACTCGCCGAGCCCCTGGCCAGCTTTGACGTATCGGTAGACATGGAGGCGCCCCCGACCCTTCTTGCCAATCGTGGCCCGCTCGGCGAAGGGCCGTGGACGCTCTGTCGTCTTCATGAGTGCGATGGATACGCCGCGACGCTCGCCGTGGTCGCCGAGGGATGCGATGTGCGTAAGCGTCGCTGGACAACGGGGGCGTTCACTGAGCTTTACTCCGTAGCCTCAGCGGATGATCGATCGTGACGGCTGTCTGTTGAGCGTACGGTGGGGTATGTCGATGTAGTGAGCGTGCGGTTCTTTCGTCTCCCTATTGCCTTGCTCGTAGCTCTTGCGCTTGCCTTTGCGCTTGCGGGCGGCACGGCGGAGGCAGCGGAATCGGGAGTCGTACTCAACGGCACCGCGGGCTTCTCTTCACAAGGCTCCGCATTGATCGATGGTCTCGGGGTCGGGTGGGTGAGGACGTTCCTCTCGTGGAAGACCTTCGAACCATCCCGTGGCCACATCGACCAGGGGCAGGTCAGCTGGCTTGAAAGCGAGCTTTCGGGATTGCCGGCGGGAACGAAGGTGATCGTCGTCGTCGTGGACACGCCGCAGTGGGCGTCGGGCTCCTCAAACCAGCTCGACCCACCACGCGATGCGAACGACTACGGCCGCTTCGCCGGCGCGATGGCCAAGCGGCTCGCGGGACGGGTGGCGGCGTGGGAGATCTGGAACGAGGAGGACGCTCCGCTGTGGTGGCCAACCGGTCCCGACCCAGCCTTTTACACTGCGATGCTCAAGTCCGCGCACAAAGCAATCAAGGCGGCAGATCCCCACGCGACGGTTGTGCTCGGAGGCTTGACAGGGAACGACTACGAATACCTCGAACAGCTCTACGCCGACGGAGCGGAGGGGTCGTTCGACGCGGTGGCGGTGCACACCGACACGGCATGCAATGTCGTATCCCCCTACTCGATCCTGCGTAACGGGCGTACCGACCGGCGCATCAACCGCTGGTCTTTCCTCGGTTACCGCACCGTCCACGAAGTGATGCAGGCTCACGGGGACAGCAGCCCTATCTGGATGACAGAGCTCGGTTGGAGCACCGACTCTCACATCTGCGCCTCAGGCGCCCATGCCGGACAGAAGCCCGGCGGCGTAAGCCCGCAGGAATCCGCGACCTTCCTGCTTCAGGCATACCACTGTCTGGCTCAGGACAGCTACGTGCAGGTGGGCATCGTGTACGGGCTTGAGGAAGAAGAATTCGCCACCCACGGGGGCTTCGGGTTGCTCGACACTAGCCTGATGCCCAAGCCTGCGTATGGAGCGCTCGCTGACTACTCGCGCAACGGAGACAGGTTGACCGAACCATGCGGCGCCGAACAGGGTCCGGCCGTGACACTTGTGCGTCCAAAGACCGGTGTGCGCTACACCAACACGCTTCCAATCGCGGTAACCGCCAGCGACAGCGCCCGCGTGTACGAGATCTCGCTCTTCAGCGATGGGCACCTGATCCGCAACTTCTACGTCCATGGCGGCCTGCCCACCCTGACCGGCCAGATGGTGTGGTACGGCGCACGGCTATTGAAGCCCGGCAAGCACGTGTTGACCGCGCGTGCCTACAACGAGCTCAACAACGCCGGCTCGACCTCGATCACAATCGTGCGGGGCGTCACGCACAAGAAGCACAAGCGCAAACACCACAAGTCGCACAAGCACGGCTGAGCGGCGTCGCGGCGAGCCCTCGTAGGCCTACCGATCCCTAAACTTGCCCTAACCGAGTTCTTGGAGAGGTGGCCGAGTGGCTGAAGGCACTCGCCTGCTAAGCGAGTATGGGGGTTAAACTCCATCGGGGGTTCGAATCCCCCCCTCTCCGTCCCATGACCGCGCCCGTGTCCATACCGAAAGCACAGGATTCGCAGGGCGAGCAGGTGCGCAAGCAGCGTCTGCGGAGCGACGGACTGCGACCGCTTGCTGTGAACCTCCGCGAGACAATATCGCTGACACGTAAGCTATTCGAGCTGCGCGACGCTGCACGGCGCGCCCGTTGAGCGTTCCGTCTTTCGATCAGCTGCTGGCGCGCCTTGCGCAGGCGGACATACGCTTCGTTGTCATCGGCGGCTTGGCGCTCGGATCATGGGGCGTCATACGCGGAACGAAGGACTGCGACATCGTGCCCGACCAGGCGCCTGAGAACCTTGACAAGCTCGCTCGGCTCGTGGTCGAGCTTGGCGGCCACGTTCAGTTGGGCGAATCGCTGCTTGGCTCCGAGCGTTCCATCGTCGCGACGCTGAGGGGCGGCGAACGAGCGTTGATTGTCACGCGACTCGGCGACTTGGATGTTGTGCAGGGCCTCGACGGTGTTCTGCCGTACGCTGAGCTTCGCGCGAGCGCGATCGATGTCGAGCTGGCTGGAGTTACCGTCCCGGTGTGTGCGTTGGAGCATCTGCGGAGCATGAAGCGAGCCGCTGGGCGTCCGCGCGATCTCGTCGACCTCGACGATCTCGACGCAGCCCAGCCGCCTCCCAATTGAAGGACTCGCGAGATTTGCCTTTGCGGCGCCCCGCCTTGCTTGGCGTCCCTGTGACTCCATCAGAAACTCCAACAAGCTCTCAAGCCGGGCTTTACGGTGAAACGCGTTTATGTTGGAGTTGTACTTCTGCCAAGCGTCGTTGCCGTCGCGCGCAAAGTCAGGCTCAGCGAAGCGTGATCGTAGATTGTTATACTTGCCAAGTATGACAGGACGGATTGGCACGAAGGGGCAGGTTGTGATTCCGAAGGCGTTGCGTGATCGCGTGCATCTGCACCCAGGCGACGAGGTTGATTTCGAGTTGCGCGACGAGGAGATAGTGCTCGTTGCCAGGAGGGTTCCTGCTCGGCTCGGTGGTCGGTTCAGGAACACTGGGATGGCTGCACGCCTGCTTGAGGATCGGGCGCGCGAGCCTCGGTGAGCGTTTGCCTGGATTCGTGGGCGATTCTCGCCTGGCTTGATGGTGAGGAGCCTGCGCTCTCGCGCGTCGAGGGATTGATCGACACACGGCCCGTCGTGAGCTGGGTGAACCTGGTTGAGGTCTACTACCGTGTTGAACGTGATCACGGACGGATGCTTGCTGATGACACGCTCACGTCCCTGCGGGCTGCCCTCTCGCTCGATCTTCCCGGCACCGCACGGATGGTCGAGACCGCGCGCCTGAAGGCTCGTGCATCGATCGCGCTCGGGGACTGCTTCGCGGTCGCGACTGCCGCTGCCCACGGACTCGTGTTGCTCACCGGCGATCCCGAGATCCTCGAGCTACCGGCCTCGCCCTGCACAAGTGAGGATCTTCGCCCCCGCTGAGCACGGGCGGGCGGCGTCCTAACTCGCTCTGAGCTTGACTAGGGGCTACAAGATCGTTGAATCAGCTTAGCTACCGGTCATGGCTGACAAACGAGCAGGCGAACCCGATGATGCGCTACAAAGAGTTCGTACGACTACGTGCGGAGAATGAATAGTTGCGGTCCCATTTCCACGTAGTCGAGCCGGAGCGTTCACGTCGGAAAAAGGAGCCCCGGCAAGTGAGGGTATTGCTCCTCCCCGACCCGCTTGCGCCGACAGAACCCGGAAAGCTAAGACTGAAGGCGCTGACGGATCTTGCCACTATCGCGACCTCGATACTGAGCGAGCGTCAGCCTGCTGCTGAATGGCGCGTCGAGCACGACCTCACTCGCATCCCCGACGACGCTGAGTGCTTTCAGCTAAGTCAAGTTCTTGGCTGCATGAATGGCACTTCGGGATTGCCGATGACGTTTCGCGTCGAGCAAGCCGAGGATGGTCAGCGATGCGTGCGGCGCTGCCTCGTCGTCGGTGAACCAGACAGCGATCGCTTCTCTGCTGACTACCAGAGACGGCTAGAGATGGCAGACGAGCTACTGATGGAGGGGTCAGCTGCCCATGACGCAGGTGCCGAACACCACGCTGGCTGGGCACTGAAGGCCGTGGACCTTGTCTTCGCACAGCTCAAGCTGGCCCTCGTCTCCTTCCAGGCAGCGAGGCGCGATTGGCGCGATCTGCTCGCTGCGCCTCGTCCCGAGTACGCCCCGCGCTACCAGATAGGCGCCGACCGACCCATGGGCTGGTGAGATCGACAGTCGTCTCGATTGGCTGTTCCCGATTACGTTGGCCTTCGGTGGCGCTTCCGACTCGAAGCTGACCCCCTACACCTCGGTTACGATCGGAATCCTATGGTCGGCGGCGCCGTCATAGGTGGCGCTATTCATTCCGGACGAGCCGAATGCGATCTGTAGACGAATGACGGGGAGGTCACACAGGCCGAGTGTCTGCCGATCCTCCTTTGCAGTACTTCGCCCGGCATGTTTGGCAGTGGCTGAGGTGTACACGGGCTTGGTCTCGGACGCGCTGAGTGGTTTTCCGCCCGCTGAGGAAAGTGCTGATGGCCTGGGATCGGTATCCGCATAGTCGTCCTGCGGCAAAGATCTTGCAGAAGAGTTCTCGCTCATGCTCGCATAAGCGCATTTCGTTGCGCGCGGTGTTCAGGTTGATTTTGAGTCTTGTGGCGATCGCGTCCCTGCTTCGATCCTCGGCTATGAGCGCAAAGACCTTCCGCTGCGGCTTTGTGAGCTGCACGAAAAACTCGGCGGCGAGTGCCTTATCTTCGTAAGCGACAAGAGCGCGCTCGGGGTCCTCTCTCCAAGCTTCCATTTCGCGGTCGGATCGCATCGCGGAAAGAGCCTGCTCGAGGATGCGGGAATGGCGTGCCCGGTCACGATGCAATTTCAGTGCGCGTAACTTGATTCCTAGACGTAGGGCGTTGCGTAGATGATCCTCAGATTTGAGGTCCCTCAAAAGCAGTGCGGTTGCGGTGTCGTCGAAAAGTTCTTCGATCTCCGCTACCCCGTGGCCCGCACACTCCTTGAAAGTGCGCGCAATGCGCAGCTCACTGCTGCGTAGCTTGGCGAATAACATCGGCGAGGGTCGCAAGACAGTCTCCTTTGCTGTGAAGGGACATGAGTTCCTGCTCGATCCCTCTGAGTCTCCACCCTGCAGTGGACGCTCAGCTCGGCCCAGGCGAGGACCGCTGCCTCATCTACCGACTTGGCCCCTCGAGTCCAAACTGCTCAAACAGCTCCGGCAGCAACACCCCAAGGTTGGCGTACTCCTCCGCGCAGTGGGTGGCAAGTGCGCGCGGCAGCCGTTTGGGTAGCGCGCGGCGGCGTATCGCGGGCCTGTTGAGCAGTGTCTCACCGACTCCTCCCAGCGGACCGTAAGGGCGCAGGGCGGCGCCCAACCAGAAGCGGCTACGCAATACGACACCGTCCCCCTCGCGCAGGAAGACATGGAACATCGGGGAGTGGCGTATGTGGAGGCGGTCGTCGCCGGCGTATCCGCACACGATCGTCGCCACGTGGGGGTCGTGGAGCGCGTCGGTGGTCATGCCCATCGCGGTGGGCGGGAGGAACTCGATGCGGGCGTGCACCGTCCCGGTGCCCACGTCCTCGACGGGATGGTGGGTGGTCCCCCAATGGGCCTTCGCGCCGGCTCTTGTCGGGTGTTGCACCGAGTTGTCGCTGTGGGCCTTGGGGTGCCATATGCGGTAGCGCAACGGGTCGCGGGGGTGCCAATCGAACCACCAGTCCACCATCTCGGCGGTGACCATCGGCATGGGGGTGCGCACCGCCACATACGCCACCCCATTGGGGAGAACGCACCAGCCCGTCTCGTGCTCGATTGGAGCAGGGTCGAGGAGTCGGTCGACGTCATCCCACGCGAGTGCCTGCCGAGGATCGATCGGACCGGCGGCGATCGCCTCCAGGGTGTCCGCGGCGGGCGGTGTCATCGGCCGTGTGAGGTAGTCGGCTAGTGGAGACTCGCTCATCTGTGGGCGTCCGCGGTTGGGCCGATGGGTGGGATTGGGCTCATCGCGCCTGGGAAGCGGGGAGGCCCATCCACGAGTGGAAGCGCCCCTCGGGGTCGTACTTGACGCGCAGCGCTTCCAGACGGGCGTGCTGCTCGTCGCCGAGGAAGCGCGCGGGGCGGTTGCCGAGGTTCTCATCGGCGAGCTGAATACCCGAGGAGAACGACTCCATCTCGCGCATCCGCTCCGTCGCCCACGCCACGCCCACATCGTCGTCAGCAGGGTCTTTCCATACGCCGTAGAGCGCGATGTAGGTGTCGTCCTCGACGGAGTACGCCATGTCCGGCCGCGCCGGCTGGACCGTGACCCCGGGTTGCCAGTTCATCCACAGCATGTGGGATGGAGCTTCCGGCATCGTGTCGGCGATGCGGTGAAGGCCGGGCAACAAATCCTCGACGGGGGCGTGCGTCCACATGTTGTCGGCGGAATAGCGGTGGTTGTCGGGGTAGGCGGCGTGGGCTCCCGCGTAGAAGTGGTCGAGCTCGCCGGGCACATATGGGAGGGCGAGCTTCGCGCGGTCGAGCACGGGACAGCTCTCAAGCACCGCGATCGCCTCGCGCGCCTGCTCCTCGGTGTCGACCAGCACAGGGCCGGTGACAGCGATCTCCAACTCCCCCTCTTCGGTGCGGTGGATGAACACCATCATCTCCATCTCCCTTGCCACCTTTGGGCCCATGGCGTGGGCCCAGCGAAACACCTCGTCGAGCACCTCGATCGGGTAGAGGAAGACGCTGTTCGCCACGAGCTTCGGCTTTTGCACGAGCCTCAGGTGAAAGCGGGTGACCACGCCGAAGAAGCCCGGTCCCGCCCCGCGCGCGGCCCACAGCAACTCCGCGTTCTCATCCTCGTCGGCGTGTACGAGCTCGCCGCTCGCCAGCACCACGTCGATCGCCTCGACGCTCATGCAGGCGGGGCCGTACACGCGGCCGTTCCAGCCATATCCGCCCTGCAGCAGGTACCCGCCGAGGCCCACCCCGGGGCAGTGGCCGGCGGGGAAGAAGAGGTCGTAGGGGGCGAGCATCCGCAGCAGCTCGTCGCCGTGGCATCCCGGCCCCACGACCGCCCTCATAGCGGACGCGTCGAGCTCGACGGTACGCAGGCGGGAAACGTCGAGCAAGAGGCCTCCCTCGCGCAGATGGTTGCCCGCCCACGAGTGCCCACCCGAGCGCACACCCACCTGTAGGCCAAGCTCGCGCGCCTCGCGCACGGCCCTCAGCACGTCGCCCTCGCTCTCGGCAATCACGATCCGCTCCGGGTGGCGTGGGGGAGTGCGGGCGTTCCACACCGCTGCTCGCCTCGCCTGCTCGTAGCGGTCCTCGCCGTGGTTCAGCGATTCACCGTCGTAGCCCCCAGTCATAGCCGCTGCCACAATACCCCCGTGAGCGACCCGGGCCCAGCGAGCGAGCACACCCGCTCGCTACATACCGCCGCGACGGCGGAGCTGCCGTTCGAGGATCGCGAGGACTTCGAGGACGCGCGAAGGGGACTGATCGCCACAGCACCGAGCCTCGTGTTGCGGGATGGGAGCGGGCGTGCGGTGTGGGACATGGACGGCTACGCCTTTGTGGGCGAGGGAGAGGCGCCCGACACCGTGCACCCGAGTCTGTGGAGGATGGCGCGACTGAACGGGATCCATGGACTGTTCGAGGTGGCGCCCTCGATCTACCAGGTAAGGGGGTACGACCTCTCCAACATGACGCTGATCGAGGGGGAGCGGGGTGTGATCGTGATCGACCCGCTCATCTCCAAGGAGTGCGCGGAGGCGGCGCTCGCGCTCTATCGCGCGCACCGCGGGGAGCGGGAAGTAAGCGCGGTCATCTACACCCACTCCCACGTGGACCACTTCGGCGGCGTGAAGGGTGTCGTCTCCGAGGAGGATGTCCACGCTGGGCGCGTGCCGGTGTGGGCGCCCGCGGGCTTCTTGGAGCACGCGGTCTCCGAGAACGTGCTTGCGGGTGGGGCGATGATGCGTCGCTCCGCCTACATGTTCGCGCCGGGCCTCCCACGCGGACCCCGCGGGCAGGTGGACGCGGGCATCGGCAAGACCACCTCATCGGGGAAGGTCACGTTGATCCCACCCACCCACCACGTGGTGGAGACAGGTCAAGAGGAGGACATAGACGGAGTGCGCTTCGTCTTTCAACTCGTCCCGGACAGTGAGGCGCCGTCTGAGATGAACTTCGCCTTCCCGGATCTCGGGATTCTCTGCATCGCGGAGAACGCGGTGCACTGCATGCACAACGTGCTTACCCCCCGGGGCGCGCTCGTACGAGATGCGCTGAAGTGGTCAAAGTATCTGGGCGAGGCGATCGAGCTGTTCGGAGTGCACAGCGACACGATGTTCGGCCAGCACCATTGGCCGAGGTGGGGGAAAGAGAGGATCCTGCGGTACCTCTCGTGCCACCGTGACATGTACCGCTACCTCCACGACCAGACCCTCCGTCTGGCAAATCGCGGCCTCGTACCCACGGAGATTTCAGAGCAGGTGAGGCTACCGCCCACGCTTGAGAAAACCTGGGCGTGCAGGGGGTACTACGGCACGGTGTCCCACAACGTGCGCGCTGTATACCAGCGCTACCTCGGCTTCTTCGACGGCAACCCAGCTCACCTCAATCCGCTCCCGCCGGTGGAGGCGGCAAAGCGCTACGTGGAGCTGGCGGGCGGTATCGAGCCGCTGCTGGCCCACGCGCGAGAGGCTGTTGCGCGCGGGGAATACCGCTGGGCCGCGGAGCTGTGCTCACATGCCGTGTTTGCCGACGCCAACCACGCTCCCGCGCGGGAGCTCCACGCGCAAGTGCTGGAGCAACTCGGTTACCAGTCGGAGAGCGCGGTGTGGCGCAACCTCTACCTCGTGGGGGCACAGGAGCTACGCGACGGGCCACCCCCCGCGCTCAAGGGGAGGCAAGTGGCAAGCGAGGACGTGGCGCGGGCACTGTCGATCACGCAGCTATGGGACGCGATGGGCGCCCGCCTCGATGGCCCCCGCGCGTGGGACACGGAGGTCGTGCTCGCCTGGCACTTCACCGACGTGGAGGAGCAGTGGACGCTCACGGTCGAAAACGGCGCGCTCTCCACCGTGAGGGGGAGGCTCGCCGAGGACGCCCACGCGAAGGTAACGCTCACCCGCGCCGCCTTCGACGCGGTCCTGCTCGGCGAAGACGCGACAGAGCTGTTCGCGAGCGGTGCGTTCGTCGTGGAGGGGGATGGCGCGAAGCTGGGGGAGTTCCTCGGCCTACTGGACGAGGGCGACCCCGTCTTCGCGATCGTCACACCGTAGGTGTCATGTGGGGTGCCACGGGCCTCCCGGTCGCTTCGGCGACACGGCGCTCAATCCACGCTGAGCACGACCTTGCCGACTGCACGACGCTCGTCAATCGTGCGGAACGCCCCCACGGCGTCCTCGAGCGGGAAGCACGCCCCAGCAATCGGACGTACAAACCCCTCCTCCACCAGCTTCCCCACTGCTTCGCCGATGGCGCGGTTGCGCTCGGGGTTGCCCATCACGTAGGCCCCCCATCCCGCGCCCACCACCGACACGTTGCGCAGCAACAGCCGGTTCACCTTCACCTCGGGGATTGACCCCTCGGTGAAGCCAACCACGAGTACCCGTCCATCCTCGCGCAAACAGCGCAGGCTGTCGGTGAAGCGATCGCCTCCCACCGGGTCGAGTACCACGTCCACACCCCCCAGCTCCAGCGCCTGCTCGCGCCACGGCCCGTCCGATCGCACCACCTCGTCTGCGCCCGCCTCGCGCGCCACCTTCTCCTTCTCGTCGCTCGATACGACTGCGATCGTGGACGCCCCGAGCCCCTTCGCCACCTGCAACGCCGCCGTGCCCACGCCGCCCGCGGCGCCGTGCACGAGCACCCGCTCGCCCGCCTCCACCCGTCCGCGCAGCTTCAGCGCGAAGTACACCGTGTGGTAGTTGAGGATCACCGACGCCCCCTGCGCGAAGTCGAGCTGCTCGGGAAGCGGGAAGGTGAGGTACGCGGGCGCCACCGCCTGCTCCGCCATCCCCCCCAACACGGTGAACGCCATCACGCGATCCCCTGCTTTGAAGTTGCTCCCGTCGGGCGCCTGGGTGACGATGCCTCCTACCTCCGACCCCGGGATGAAGGGGAGGTCGGGTTTCAGCTGGTACAGCCCCCTCGTTTGCAGCACGTCGGGGAACGACACTCCCGCGGCCTTCACGTCGACTAGGACGCCCTCGCCGGGGGTGAGCATGTGGGAGGGCTCGGGGGCGGGCGCATCCACCACCTGGATCGCCTCTGGTCCCGAGAGCTCGCTGATCTGCACCGCACGCATCGGCCGCAGAGCTTACGCGAGGCGGTCCGCTCCTGGGTTGGTGTACTCCCTCAGGGGTGTGACTCGCGTGCGCGCGCACGCGCGCGCGCGAGGAAATTGCCTCGGCGGCTACACACTCGCCTGCCAACCCACCCTAAGAGAAGCCTAACCACGCCTTATGGCTCCGTTTAGACGCCCCGGGAAGGGTGGGGATGTCGCTGCCGGTGCGATTCCCTATGACCAACGAGCCCTCCCACACTCCCACACCGCGTCTCTCCCTGCGTGATCGCCGTCGCCGCAGGGAGGCGCAACGTGTGCGCTCACGCCGTCGCCGTCGCTGGGGCATTCCGCTCTCAACGGTCGCTCTTATCTCTCTCATCGCGATCGTCGTTGCGGCAGGCGATGTCGATGGCTCCTCCCCGAAGGCCCCTCCGGCGCCCCTCAAAACATCCCCACGATTCTCCCCGCAAGCGGCGGCCTCGAAGCTCGCGGGCCTTCCCGGCTACCTGCTGATCGCCGATCGGGGTAACAACCGCATCCTCGTCGTCAACCCCCACCACGAAATCGTCTTCCGCTACCCCAACGCGTCCGATCTCAAGAAAGGGCGCAAGCTCGTCTTCAACGACGACACCTTCGTCGAGCCCGGCGGCAAGGCGTTGATCGCAAACGAGGAGGACAACAACGACGTCGTCCAGATCGACCTCGCCGACCGCTCGCTCCACGTTCTCTTCGGCCATCCCGGCGTGGCGGGCTCCGACCGCTCCCACGTCCACACCCCCGACGACGCCTACATGCTCGCGGGCGGCGTGTTCACGGTTGCCGACGCCTACTCCTGCCGCATCCTCTTCGTCCGCGCCCACCACATCGTTCGTCAGTACGGCACCTCCGGGGTGTGCCGCCACGAACCTCCCCGCTACCTCGACGCGGTCAACGGCGACACCCCTCTCCGGGGCGGTGGGGTGCTCGTGAGCGAGATCAACGGCAGTTGGATCGACGAGATCTCGGCCTCCGGCAAGCTCGTGTTTGCAACGAAAGTGCCCGTCTCCTACCCCTCCGATCCCCAACCCCTGCCGGGTGGGCGCATTCTGCTTGCCGACTACTCAAACCCCGGCCACCTACTCATCGTCAACCACCACGGGAAGGTGCTGTGGCGCTACGGCCCCTCCTCCGGCCACGGGCGGCTCGACCACCCCTCGCTTGCGATCGCGCTCCCCAACGGGAACATCGTCGTCAACGACGACTACCGCGACCGGGTGGTGGTGATCGACCCCCACACCAACCACATCGTGTGGCAGTACGGCCACACCGACACCCCAGGGACAGCGGCGGGCTTTCTGCACATCCCCGACGGCATGGACTTCATCCCAGCCGGGCCCAAAGGGTTGCCCGACTATGCCGCGGTGACACACCCATGATGCGCCCTCTCCTCGCGCTCCTTGTTGTCCCCGCCGCCGGGCTGCTGGTCTCATGTGGTGGCGGCTCGGCACCGAAACCCACAACTCGCGCCGCGGCGGTATCCCGCCCCCCGCTCCACCTCACCGTGTCGGTAACCCGCACAGGCACGCTCCCCACCCCGATCCAGGACGCCGCGGCGGTCGCCTTCGGGCCTGGACGCTTCCTCTTGCTCGGCGGCCTCGACCAGGCAGAAGGCTCTGTGGCGGACATCGTGAGCGCCACCCCCACCCACGCCGCCCTCGTCGGCAGCCTTCCCACCGCGCTACACGACGCCTCAGCAAGCTATCTCGGCGGCGCTGCCTATCTCTTTGGCGGCGGGGTTGTTACGTCCTTTCCCACAATCACCCGCCTGGAACCCTCCGGCACGCGCCAAACGGTCGGCCGATTGCCCACGCCCGCCTCAGACGTAGCCACCACGGTTGTGAACGGCGCCGCGTACATCGTGGGGGGGTTTACGGGCGTCACACCGCTTCGCACAATCCTCGCTTGGCGTCCCCCGGGTGGCCCCGCACGTGTCGTCGCCATGCTGCCCAAGCCGTTGCGGTATGCCGCCGTCACAAGCGTCGGCGGGCAGGTCGTGATCGCCGGTGGCACCAGTGGGGAAGTCGCGAGCAGGGACATCTACCGCTTCAACCCCACCACCCACGCGCTCACCAAGCTCGGGCTGCTCCCCTACCCGCTCACCCACGCCGCCGCCGCCCCAGTCGGCTCCACGGTGCTCATCTTCGGCGGTCGAGGAGCCTCCCCCACAAGTCAAATCTCCCGCATCCTCGCGATCGCTCCCAACGGGAGAGTAACGACCGCAGGCCGGTTGCCCCGCCCGCTGTCCGACCTCGGCGCCGTGGCGCTCGGCGGGAAGGTCGTGCTCGCCGGGGGGCGCGATCCCGGAGGGCGGGTACAGGACGCGATCCTCACCACCACCCCCGCCGCGTTGTAGACGAGCGGCACACCCTCGGGCTTGGGTACGCCTCGGGTGTGAGAGAAACCGTGCATACCCGCAAACCGGCTTGGAGGCGGCGGGGGCGCGATTACAATCGGCCGGGTCGGACCCGTCGTCTTCAGCCGGGTCGGCGCCTCCCGATGAGCAGAGCCCTTAGAAGCACTCCGCCGATTCTCCTCGCGGGCCTCCTCGGCCTGGCGGTGGTGCTCGCGTTCGCGCTGTACGCCTACGACCATTCCCGTCGCAACCAGATCGCCCACGGCGTTCGCATCGACGGCATCGATGTGGGGGGGATGAGCGCCTCCGCCGCCACCTCCAAGATCGAGCATGGTTTGGCCACCTCGATGGAACAATCGGTGGTGGTCAGCTCTCACGGCCACACTTGGCGCATTTCCCCCCGCCGCGCGGGTGTCGTCGTGGATGTCCCGGGAACTGTGTCTGAGGCGCTTGAAGCAAGTCGCGGTGGCTCGATCTTCACGCGCACCTGGAGAGGGCTGTCCGGCGGCGCCGTCCACAGGAACGTCCCCCTACGGGTCACCTACTCCCACGAGGCGGTCACCAGCTTCGTCGAAGACGTGCGCTCCGCGGTGAACACCGAACCGCGCGACGCCACCGTCGAACCAGGCCCGGGTGGGCTCTCACAAGTGCCCGACCGTCCCGGCGTGGGGGTCAAGCAGAAGCGTCTCACCTCCCTCGTCACCCACGCGCTCACCACACCGTTCGCGAAGCGCACCCTCACGGCGCCCACGGTCGTGCGCAAGCCCACCGTCACCACGAGCGAGCTCGCCGCCCAATACCCCGCGTACATCGTCGTCGACCGCGCCACCTTCAAATTGCTCTTCTACCAGCGCCTCAAGCTCGCGTCCACCTACGAAATCGCGGTGGGCATGCAGGGGCTTGAAACCACCCCCGGGCTCTACCACGTGCAGTGGAAGCAGGTGAACCCCCCCTGGTATGTCCCCAACTCCGCGTGGGCGGGGGCGCTTGCCGGCAAGACCATCCCCCCCGGCCCCGACGACCCCCTGAAGGCCCGCTTCATGGCGTTCAACGGTGGCGCGGGGATCCACGGGATCGACCCCTCCGAGTACTCCTCCATCGGCCACGACGCCTCCCACGGGTGCGTGCGGATGCGCATCCCTGACGTCATCGCGCTCTACTCCCGCACCCCCGTGGGCACGCCGGTGTTTGTGATCTGAGGCTCCCGCGCGGACAGGTTGGTGTGTTCCCCACACCCCCTGACTCGCGCGCGCATACGCGCGAAGCTCAGCGTTCGCGGTTCTGCTGGCGCTCACCCGCGATCAGCACCACGATGAACACCACGATCACGTTCACGATCAAACCGATCCCGAGGAAGGTGGCGAGCAAACCGATGTCCTTCGACACGGCTTCTGTCATGGCGAGTATGGCTGCGATCTCCATCGCCGGGAACCCTACCAACGGCGATGGCGCTCGTGTCGTAGCCTTCTACTACCGCTTGCACCATCGCAAGCCAAAGGAGAGGTGCCAGAGCGGTTGAATGGGCGCGACTGGAAATCGCGTAACGGGGGTTGACCTCGTTCGGGGGTTCGAATCCCCCCCTCTCCGTGTAGGCCATTTGTTCGAACCGCGAACTAGGGGAGAGCCATGAGCACCGCCGCACCCAACCCGCTGGACGACAACGAGGAGGCCATCCGCGCGTGGGACGGACCCCTCTACGACCGCTTCGTGCGCTTCCGCGAGACGATCGTCTCCGGGCTCGGCGCGCACGGCGAGGAGGCGCTGCGGCTGCATCCCCCGCAACCCGGGCAACGCGTGCTCGACGTGGGGTGTGGCTTCGGCGACACCACGCAACGCATCGCCGGGTTGGTGGGGCCCGCGGGAGAGGCCGTGGGCGTGGACGCCGCGCCTCGCTTCATCGAAGATGCAATCCGTGAGACCTCCGAAGCAGGTATCCCAAATGCGCGCTTTCTCGTAGCCGACGTGCAGGCCGACCTCGGCGGGGAGGGTGGCTTCGACGTGGCGTTCTCCCGCTTCGGCACGATGTTCTTCGCTTCCCCTGTCGCCGCCATGCGCAACGTTCGCCAGGCGCTCGTACCCGGTGGGAGGCTCGTGATGGTGGTGTGGCGCCAACGGATCGACAACGACTGGCTCTACCGTGCCCAAACCATCGTCGAGGGAATCGTGGAGCGACCGGAAGAGTACGACGAGCCCACCTGTGGCCCCGGCCCGTTCTCGATGGCGAACGCCGACACCACCAGCGACATCCTCCTTCACGCCGGCTTCACCGACATCCAACTGCAACGCTGCGACATCCCCATCACGATCGGCAAGGACCTCGACGAAGCGCTTGAGCTCGTGATGGCGCTCGGCCCCGCCGGTGAGATCCTGCGCCTCGCGGGCGACCGCGCCGCCCACCTCCACGGGCAGGTCGAAGCCGCGCTCCGCGAGGGGCTTGCGGAGTTCGCCACCGACGGCGACCTGGTTGCGCCCGCCTCGACTTGGATCGTGACCGCCGCCGCGCCTGACCGGTAAGCCCGTGGCTGACGATCTCGGGTGCGACCGAGCTCGACGAAGCCTCGCGTGACTACCCGTGCGGTCCGATCTTCAGGGTGGCCACCATCCCGGCGTGGTCGGATGGCCAGATGAAGGAGGTCGGTGGGTTGGCGGGCGCGAGGTTGCCCACCAAGTGCTCATTCGCGACAGAGAGGTCTCCGCGCGCGAATATGTGGTCGAGATCCTCTGTGTAGGTGTCGTTGGGATCGCTTACGAGGTCGTTGGGAGCGAGGTGACAGCAGGTGAGCGGGGGCGCCCCGAGCCCCGCCGCCGTCCAGGTATCCGAGAGGCCTCCGGCGACGAACGCTTCGTATGCGGCGGGACTCGATGTGAGCCCCGAGTTCATGTCGCCACTGAGGATCACCGGCAAGGACGTGTGGGCAGGTCCTGCAAGCAGTTCCTGTGCCTGTGGGCCTGACACCACCCCGCCCGGAGCGAGCGCGTCCAAATGGGTAGTGATGAAACGGAAGCTCTTGCCCCGCAGCTTCACGTCGATCGACTGCCAACTGTTGGTGAACTGGAAGCCGTGGGGCGGATCGGGGTCCAGCGGGTTGGGGATCAGGGGGAGACGAGCGTTGAAGGTTCCCGACTGGGCGCTCGACAGCTTCAACTGTCCTGGGGGTAGATCGGTGCGCGCGAGGATGACCCCGCCCTCCACCATGCCCACCGCGGCGAGCCCACCCGGTGTCACGACTGGAAACGCCAACGTGAAGTTGTTGTCGTGGCGGGACACCGCCGCGTAGTGCGCACCGTCCGCCGCGAGCGCGGCGATGAGCACTTGCGTGAAGTCTTCGCTCACCGGCGCGGGCAACGCGAAGGGATGTTGTGGGTCGAAGGCGCCCGCATGCCAGGTGGCGACCTCCTGGAGCCCCACAAGCGCAGGCCGGTTCTGGGCAATCTCGGCGGCGATCTGTTGCGCTCGGTCAGGGAACCTCGTTGCGAGGTACGTGCCATAGTCAGCGGTGGTCGCCGCGAGTGCTTCTTCGAGCGTGGGGTTCGCGCCCGCGAGCGCCTGGATATGGCGGAACTCGGTGCCCTGATAAAGGTTCTGGGTCATAACCGTCACCGACCGCTGGTCGGCTCTGGCGGAGTCCGCCAAGATGGCGGTGAGAGTCATAAGCGCGACCGCGAGTACGAGGCCGAGGATCTGGCTTGGCACGAGCGCTTGGCGAGGGCGCGTGGGAAGTAGACCCCTTGAGCGTCCCACCACCTCTGTGCTCACGCCGTCCACCCAACTCGTCTACCCGTTCCGCTCGAACGGCTAACCGGGCCGGCCCGACCGCGACCCTGTGAGACTGAACCGCTGACGGTAGACTAGGCGGCTCTGCGCCCTTAGCTCAGCTGGATAGAGCGTCGGTCTACGGAACCGAAGGTCGGGAGTTCGAATCTCTCAGGGCGCGCTTCTCCCCCTCGCCGCTTCTCGCCGTTTTCCCTTGCAAACAAGCGGAAAACGGCGTATCGGCATCCGGCGGTGGTGCCGCGCGTCGCCGGGCCTCACACGGCCTCTCCGCAGGCTCATGGTCACAATATGGTCACAGAAAAAGACCAGATGGGGGCGCGGCGTATCGTCGTGAGCCCCCGGGTGGACATTCGTGGAGGCAAGCGGCCGCGTCCTCAAGCTCCGGTGGTCAGCCTGTCGAGAGGTGCAGAAGCGGCATAGGGCGGATGGCCACGCGACACACCTGGGACGGATTCTGCGGCGTGTGTGGCTTGACGGTGCGGGCGGGAGAGGGCATCGTCGAGACGGCAGGTCCTGGGAAGGGTCATCGTTCGTTCCTCCCTGAGAGGGGTCGGGTGCTCCTCCCGCTCGACCCTCCGCCCACGCTCTTGGTGCTCACACTTCGAGGTGTCGTATGAACCGTGCGCGGCGTTCCTGTTGCTGGTAGCCAACGGCTCGCCAGAAGCCCATTGCCACGGGGTCCTCTTCGGTGACGATCGCGGTCATTCGCGCCGCCCCGAGGGCTTGCAGCCGTCGCTCTCCCTCCAGCACGAGCTCTCGTGCGAGACCACCACGGCGATGGTCGACCCTCACCACGAGCTTATAGAAGCTCCCGCGCCACCCATCCCAGGTGCCGATCAATGCCCCCACTACCTCACCGCGCGTCTCCGCCAACAACAGGGCCGCGGGGTCTCGATCCAACAGCCTTCGCACACCATCGTGTGTGTCGCTCACGCTTGCCGATCGGCCTTCGGCCTCCCAGAGGGCGAGCACTCTGTCGACGTCCTCCTCGATGGCATTCCGCAACACACGAACACCTGGCCAACGCTCCATGATGCGCTTGCTCGTGATTCTCCTGCGGTACTCCTCTACCGTCACGCGTCGCGGGTTGCGCCTGCATATCAGCCCGAACAGATCCTCCAACCCGCACGGCGCCACCACTTCTATGGTCTCATCCTCAAGTAGTCGCATCGCAACCGAGGTCGCCGTCTCCGGCCATGTCCCCACGCCGTCGGCCGAGGACACAAGTGGCTCAACCGCCACCCCAAACGCCTCCTCGTACCACAGGTGGACGCTGGCCTGGTTGGTCACGTCCCACGGAATGTCGGGCTCGAGATCGCCGAGCGCATCGAGCACGCTCTGCTCGCGCTCGCCACCGCACGCTGTCGGGTCGAAAAACACAAGGTCAACGTCTTTCTTGGGAGCTTCCTCGTGGAATCCATGTAGGTGGTTCCACACCAGATCACGCACCAAGCCCGCCCCCATCAACCAATCCGGCGCGCCCACCCTCCGCGCCGCCTGCAACGCACGCATCAACATCGGCGAAGCTCGTGCCAACTCGATCAACCGCGTTTCGAGCTTATCTCCACTGGGGTTCGTCGCCGTGCTCATGGCCGCATTCTCCCGGATTGCCCCATCAGGCGTGAGGCGGTCACGAAAGGGGTTGTTAGGTTGGGATAAAGCATCGTGCCCGGATGGGTGATGGAGACCGACGGTGAGTTTCCAACCGGGCGTGTTCGTTGAAGCCCAGTAGCGGCGAGCGCTCAAGCCAAGCGGGTGGCTACCGGGAAAGATCCCGACGAGCTGGTTTGCCGATCGAGCCAGCCCTTGTCGCGGTAGCCTCATGTGACACTTTCGGGCACCCGGTTTTTATTGTTTAACCCTTTCGGATGTAGTTTCCACGGACACTGCCTCTCCCACCTGCTACCTCCGATCAAAAAAACCGTCACCGTTCAAAAGCGTCTGTGCGGGAGCCCACGAGCGGTGTGTACGCGTATATTTAATGTTGCGTCCCCACCCGCCGTTGAGGGTGTGGAAGGGCACACATCTCACGTAACGGGGGACTCGGAGTGGACCAACCAGCACTGTTCAAAACCACCTCAACGGCCACCGAGGACGGTAGTGGTTGGCTTGAGGTGGTGGCGGACCCGGTGCGCCTGCAGATCCTGCGGGCGCTCGCCATCGTGCCGCACGCCACCGCCTCCAAGCTCGCGATGGCAAGCCAAACCTCCCGCCAGACGTTGCGTCGTCATCTGGAGGCGTTGGTGACGTTGGGGGTGATCGAGGAGGAGGCGGGGGAATGCGATGGGGAGACACCTGGCCGCCCCGCTTCCCGCTATTCGCTGCCCTCCCCGGTGCGGGAGAGTGTGCGGTCGGTGTTGGGAGGTCCTGAGACCCGCTCCCTCACGTACTCGAATGCCGCCTCTGCGCCGATGAACGGGGCGAGCACCACGTAGGCGCCCAAGGGCAACACCTCACCCATCCGGTTCGCCCCGGCGCGGATCACCTGGCGGCGCATCAACGCGAAGATGCTCCCCGCGATCGCTTCCGAGCACAACTCGGGGAGCCTTCCCGCCGACGGGCGCTGGCGGTAGCCGTCGGCGAGGAAGATCGTGAACGCCAACTGGGACTCGAACATACGTTGAATCGCGGCTGGTCCGGCGGCGTGGGTCTCGATGAGTTCGAGATACGCACGGTCGGGATTCTCCGCGGTGTAGGTGAACATCGCGTTCAGCCCCTCCCATACGCGGTCCTCCCAGGTGGCCCCCAACGAGAACGCCGCGGCGGAGGCCCCGATGGACTCCTGGAGGGTGGCGGCCTTCGCCGCGAGGAACGATTCCTCCTTTCCTCTGAACTGGGCGTAGAAGACGCCGCGGGCGATGTTCGCCTCGGCGACGATGTCCCCAACGGTGGTGTGCTCATAACCCTTGCTTCGCATGAGGGTGGCGACGGCGTGTAGTACGCGAGTTCGATGGTTTGCCGTTACCGCCGTCCGGGAGGCGGGTGTGCGTCCTCTCGGGAGCGTGCGTGGGGGGAACTCCCGCGGGTGACTCGTGCTTGGTGGGGGAAGGGTGCGGCCGAGGTGGATCCACTGCCGGTCTCCCCACAGCGGCTTCCCAGAGCGCGTCTCGTAGGAATGGATCCACGCGAGCAGATCGTCGGCGAGCGCCCCCAGGGAGGCCGTTTCGCGGCGGTGGAGGCGGGTGGCGATGACCCCACTGACGCCGCCGATGGCGAGGAAGCAGGGCACTGAAAGCCGCCCGTGGCCCGTTTGGGGGTGGGGACGGGCACGGTGACACTCCCTCACCAACGTTGCCATCGTGCGGTCGTACTCCGCGCGGACGCGCGGTCCAGCGGCAAGCGCCTCGGTGAGCAGGATTTGGGCGGAGGAGGGGTGTTCCTCAACGCACTCCACCAACGCGCGGATGGTTGGCGCCACGCCTCCCCCCATGACCTCGGTGAGGCGGGCGAGAAAGCGCTCCGCCGCATGTCGATAGGCGGCGAGGAAACACGTTTCGCGGTCGTCGAAGTGCTCGTAAAACGTTGCCCTCGACACACCTGCCCGCTGGATGACGCGGGTTACTGTCGCCGCTCCGTACCCGTTGCGGGCGGCGGTGTCGGTCATGCCCTCCAGCAACCGCTCTCGCTGGGCTCCCACACGCCGCCCTTGCGTGGGGGTTGGGGTAGGGGGTGGCATTTGGTTCGGTGCGAGGTTACCCGGAGCGCATCGCGGGCACCAGGGTTGTTGCCAAGTTTGGGCGTAATTGTTGACTTCTGCGGCGGCGGTTCATAATTTGAGCACCGACGCTGATGTCAACATTTAAACGCTAAGGCTGCGTTCTGCCTGCCAAGTCCTAAATGACGGACGAGTTGCAGGCAGGGCAAAGGCTACCATTGTAGTTCCAGTCCCACTATTAAATATGAAAAGCTAGTCGGACCAGAAAAGTCTGTCGCGAATAGCCCGGAGAGGCTTTCCGAGATGCATACCCTTCCGGTTAAGTAGCGCCTGGGTCCGTTTCGTTTCGTGCCGCGGAGGCGGCGATCAAGCAACAAGGGTCGGGGGTCATTGTGCTCAGGTCTATGCGTTTGTCGGCTGTACTGCTTTGCTGTGTCGTCGGCGGAGTTTGGTTTTCCGCCGGGGCGCTTGGAGTCCCGCAGGGCGGCTTGTCAAGCGTTGGTAGCGGCTCCTACTCCGATGCGATCGGCAACACACTGGTGATCCCCCAGATGGAGTTGCTGAACGGGGGGGAGCAGTCGCGCGCGCAGACCGCGGGTCGGCTAGCCGACCCGCAGGCACAGGCTCTGCGGCTCGCGTCGCGCACGCGCTTCGAGCATCTCGGTGCCGGTGCGGTCGACAGGCTCGCGGCCGACTTCTTCCCGACCATCGTGAATGAGCCCAGTGGTGGGGCCGTAAGGCTGCTCGCGGGGGGCCGGATAAGCCGCTACCTGGGCACCAACGCGGCCGACGTGACGCTGCCCAACGGCAAGCATGGTGTTATCGAAGCGCTTGAACCCATCGCGCGGCCAACCGCTCCGGGGCGATTCGCCGCGCTCAATCTGTCCCTCAAGGATGCGGGAAGCTCCTATGTTCCCGCGGGAGCCACGCTGTCGGTGCATATACCCAAGCGGCTGTCGGTCGGCGTGAGCATGCCCGGCAACAGCGTTTCCTTGGTCCCTTCCGACGCCCACGGTACGCCACTGTCGGGCTCGGCAGGTGCCCTGGACGGAGCAAGCGTGGTCTACGCCAACACGCAGACCGACGCCGACACGCTCGTGAAGCCAACCACCAGTGGGTTCGAGGTAGACGCGATTCTGCGCTCGGTAGACAGCCCTTCCCGTCTCTATTTCCGCGTCGGCATGCCTGCCGGCGCCAGGCTCGTCCACGCGGGCCATTCCGATCTTGTGCGAGTGGTCAAGGGTGGCGCTACGCTCGCCATGATCGCTGCCCCTTACGCACAGGACGCAACGGGGATGGCGGTGCCGGTGTCTGTAGGCACGTCCGGGGACTTTGTGCACCTAGCCGTGGATCTTCGCTCTGCACGGTTGCAGTACCCGATCGCCGTCGATCCGTGGGTGATCGACGAACAGC
Source organism: uncultured Solirubrobacterales bacterium (assembly GCA_963695305.1). Classification (GTDB taxonomy): domain Bacteria; phylum Actinomycetota; class Thermoleophilia; order Solirubrobacterales; family Solirubrobacteraceae; genus Palsa-744. Next base: position 852,620 of record OY968774.1, read on the forward strand.
TCACGGGGGAAAGCCACGGCACACGCTGGAAGTTCTGCGCCAGCGACGGTCCCGCAGACTGTAGTACCCGATCTACCACCGTGTTCAAATCCACAGGATGGGGCAGCAATGGGGGATTGACGAATGAATCTGCCTCCTACTCGGGAGGTAAGTGGGCGTCGCTCAAGTACGTGACCCAAGGCGAATCCAAAATTACCAGTGTCGACGGGTTCGCCACGGGCACGAACCCGTCGGCAAACATCGAAACGAACGCTGAACTCCTGACCAGTGGGGGAACGCTTGAAAGCCGAGAGTACGTTTCCTCGCCCCCGGCTACCAGCTACTCAAATGCGTCGATCCTTGTATGCGCAAAGAACTCAGGGGGTGAACCCAGTTGCACCACCGGCGTCGGCTCGCCAGGAAACTACTTCCGCTTCATACAGAGCACGGGCGGCTCGGGTTCGAACATGTCCGACACGATCAAAAACACAGCTGTTGAAATTCAACAAAGCACCAACCCCACGGCGTCGTTTAATACATCAAGCCCTACCATCAAATGGGAAGAAGGAGGGAAAGTCGTCGAACAGCCAAATGTGCTCTATGGCTCGGGAAGATGGCTGGGAGGAAAAGCCGGTGCCTATGAAATTCAGGCGAAAGATACTGGTATAGGCATCAGCTACGTCGGAGTATCTGTCGGTACCTGGGTCGTAAAACACGCCTTCTACGAAGAAGGCAAATGTGAAGGTGTTCAATGTTTCTCTAAAGTCGAAGAACCCTACACGTACGCTGGTCAAAAAGACGGTGAAGACACGTTTGAACTCTACACCCAGAATCAGATGGTCGGGTCTCACGCAACGGCTACGGCCAACATCAAGGTGGACGGAACCGCACCCTTCGACCTCGCGATGACCGGCCTGCCCGCAAGTGGTGAAATCACCGGCCGCACCTATAACCTGCACGCCCAGGCGGCGGACGGAAGCGGATCTACGATCAGCTCGGGCATCGCCTCGCTCAAGCTGACGGTGGATGGGCAGGAACTGACGACGGGCTCATCGGAAAAATGTGAACCCGGGCCGTGTGCCGTGAGCGGCGAATGGACGCTTGACGGCGAAGGACTCGGGGCGGGCGAACACACCCTCACGGTAGTTGCGACAGACAACGCAGGCAACCCCTCGACGAGGGAATATCCGTTCACGGTTCGGCACGGATCTCCGCTTGCTGTGGGCGACGGTCAGGTAGACCCCGGCAACGGAGCCCTCACCCTCACGGCGACCGACGTGAACATCGGCGCAGGCGGCGGCGCTCTCACCATCTCGCGGGCGTACAACTCGCGCCGTAAAGCCGCTGTGGTCAATGGGCATGTGCTTGAAAGCCCCGTCGGAAGGAAATGGACGCTTGACGTGGGAGCGATGGAAAAGCTCGAAAAGACGCCTTCCAACGATGTAGTCCTGACCGGAGGGGATCGGGGTCTGACGACGTTCTCAAGCAACGGAGAAGGCGGTTTCACGGCGCCGAAGGGTGACGCCAACCTTTCTCTCACCGAAATCGTAGAAGGCAGCAAAATAAAGGAATTCCTCGTCAAGGATGCCGCCGTTGGAACCACGACTCACTACACGCTGCCCGTAGGTGCAACAGAAGGCCCGTACTACCCCGAAAAGGCCGAAGGCGGTCTCGCAAGCAGCAAGGAGACATATACGTTTAAACAGGTGGAAGTGGGAGGTGATCGGATCGTCGAGCCTACTCAGGTGCTCGCGCCCGTCCCGGCTGGCGTGTCGTGCTCTCCGACTCTGGTTCAGGGGTGCCGTGCGTTGACGTTCAACTACGCCACGGCCACGACCGCGACGGGGGAAGCGCCATCTGAATGGGGTGACTACAACGGAGATCTAACTCGCGTGTACCTCACCGCGTGGGACACGGTAAAAAAAGAAATGAAGACCACCGCGGTCTCTCAGTACTCCTACGACTCCACGGGCCGTCTGCGCACGGAGTGGGATCCACGCATCACACCCAGTCTCAAGACCACATACGGTTACGGCGATTGGAACCGGATAACGACCGTAAGTCCGCCGGGTCAGCAGCCGGAGATCTTCAGCTATGGAATACTTTCCGGCGACACTAGCGAACAGGAGCACCTGCTATCGGTCTCGCGTCCGTCCGCATCGACGTCGATCGGAAGTGGGCCGGCACCCGTAAACACGACTGCCCCCACGCTTTCGAGTTCGAGCCCGGTCATTGGTACGACTCTCAGCGTGTCGTCCAATGGAACATGGAACAACGGCCCGCTCTCCTATAGCTACGAATGGAAGCGCTGTAACACCAGTGGGCTGCACTGCATTACTATTCCCGGGGCTGTCAATCCGTCCTATACGCCTCAGGCCTCCGACGCTGGCGGCGAGCTCAAGGTATTCGTAAAAGCCATCAACGCCGACGGCACAGGCAGCGGGTGGACATCCGCCACGGAACAGGTTGCTCTGCCAGTGCCCGCCTTCACCCGTGTCTTTGGCACGCACGGGTCGGCGAAAGGGCAGTTCGAACATCCGCAGGGAGACGCGATCGACCCGCATGGCAACGTGTGGGTGGCCGACTCTCTGAACAACCGCATCGAGAAGTTCTCGGCTTTCGGTGAATTCAAAGAACCGGCCTATGGGACCGAAGGTGGCGGCAACCTCCAGTTCAGGACGCCCGCGGCCATTGCCATCAATCAGGAAAGTGGCGAAGTGTACGTCGCGGACCAGAAAAACAACCGCATCGAGGTACTCAACGAAAAAGGCGAATTCGTGCATACGTTTGGGGTCGAAGGCAGCGGAGGCGGACAGCTCAAAGCGCCTAGCGGTGTCGCGATCGACCCAGGCGGCGATGTTTGGGTCGCCGACACCGGCAACAACCGGATCGAGAAGTTCACCCCGGACGGGGTCTATATGGCGGCGTATGGCTCATCAGGAAGCGGTGCGGGCCAGTTCAACGCGCCAACGGATGTGGCCGTGTCCGGTGAAGACGTGTATGTGACAGACCGCGGCAACAACCGTGTCGAGGAGTTCCTGCTCAACGGTGCGTACTATGTGCAGTTCGGCAGTGCGGGCAGCGGGGCCGGACAGTTCTCCGCGCCAACGGGCATCGCATCAGACCCGGTGAGCGGCGAGCTCTACGTGACAGACCGCGGTAACTCTCGGATCGAGATATTCGATCCACTCGGCACGTATCTTGCGTCGGTCGGCTCCAAAGGCTCATCGAACGGTCAGTTCTCAGAACCGGAAGGGCTTGCACTCAACGCATCAGGTGATGTCTATGTCGTGGACACGGGCAACAACCGTGTGGAGCAGTTCACACACGGCTACTCCACAAGCAACCCGGCGCCCGCTCCGCCGAGCGTTGGTTCGAGCGCCGTGACGACGGTTGACTACCAGGTGCCCGTATCTGGCTCCGGCGCTCCCTATGAAATGGGTGCGGCCGAAGTCAAAGCGTGGGGCCAGGAAGACGATCCAGCCGAAGCTGTAGCGGTCTTCCCGCCGGACTCCCCCGAGGGCTGGCCGGCGCAGAGCTACACGCGGGCGACGGTCACCTATCTGGATGCGTTCGGTCGTACCGTCAACGTCGCCTCGCCGGGTGGAGGCATTTCAACGGTCGAATACAACGAAGTCAACGATCAGATTCGGACGCTCACGCCCGACAGTCGTGTCGCGGCGCTGAAAGAAGGCCTCAAATCCGCCGAAGCGTCCAGATGGATCGATACGCAGAGCACCTACAGCTCCGAAGGGACGGAGTTGCTGGAAACACTCGGTCCGCGGCACACGGTCAAGCTTTCGTCAGGCACCGAAGCCATGGTGCGCAATCACGTTGTGTACAGCTACAACGAAGGTGCGCCCACGGAAGGCGGTCCATACCGACTGCTCACCAAGACCGTCTCGAGCGTTCAGCTCTCCAGCGGGGGAGACGTGGATTCGCGCACAACCAAGACCTACTACTCCGGTCAGAGCAACCTGGGCTGGAAACTCCGCAAGCCCACGTCCACGATCGTCGATCCGGAAGGCCAAAAACTCGTCAAGACAACCGTCTACGACCCAGTGACGGGCAACGTCGTAGAAACGGGCGGCACCGGCTCAGATAGCGTAGGTGTCTACGCGGCTCAGTACGGTTCGGCAGGTAACGGTAACGGGCAGGTGAGCGAACCCCACGCACTTACGGTAAATGGCTCCAAAAATGTCCTCGTCGCGGACACCGGCAACAATCGCATCGAGCAGTTCACTCCCGCGGGGGCATATGTAAATCAGGTCGGCACGGTAGGCACTGGCAACAGCCAGTTTAAATCGCCCCAAGGAATTGCAGCCTGGGGAACTGCATACTTTTATGTCGCCGACACGGGGAACAACAGGATTCAGCGGCTTCGCAATACTGAATATCTCACCCAGTGGGGAACCGAAGGGGAAGGCAACGGGCAGTTCAAAAAACCGACCGGTGTCGCTGTCTCGACAGCGACAACTAACGTCTATGTCGTCGACTCGGGTAACTACAGGGTTCAGGAGTTCTCGTCTACCGGCACATACATCACGCAGTTTGGCTCGAAAGGCACAGGCCACGGGCAGTTCGTGAAACCGTACGCGATAGCGATGAATCAGAACTCGGGCGATATCTACGTTTCTGACGTCACGCGCATCGAGGAGTTCTCCTCCAGTGGCGAATACTTGAGAGAATTCGGAAACACAGGCGCCGAACCGGAACAGTTGTCTAGCGTATCGGGACTTGCCATAGATCAGAATGGAAACGTTTGGGCGACGGATGCTTCCAGCAACAGGGTTGTGGTCTTCGCGGCAAATGGGTCATATCTGGGACATTTCGGTTATAGTGGCGCCGGCAACGGGCAGGTGAGTCATCCGGAAGGTGTGACCGTGACTAGCAACGGTCACATATACGTGTCCGACACGAGCAACAGTCGGTTGGAGGAATGGACTCAGTCGGGCTCGCTCGGTTACCACTATTCCGCCACCTTCGGCTCAAACGGCTCCGGTAACGGCCAGTTTGAAAGCCTTGAAGGGGTGGCAACATCGGCGAGCGGTATGCTGTATGGAGTTGACACCAGCAAATATCGGGTCGAGGAGTTTGCGGAAAGTGGTGAATACCTCCGCCAATTCGGTAGCAAAGGCAACGGTAACGGTCAGTTTCAGTCCCCGAGAGCGGTCGCTATTTCGGCCGCTGGCAACGTCTATGTCACGGATATTACTCTCGATCGCGTCCAGGAGTTCACCGCCAGCGGGGAATACTTGCGGCAGTTTGGCAGCGAAGGGACAGGCAATGGCCAATTCAAAGCGCCTGAAGGCATAGCCGTGTCACCCAGCGGCAATGTCTTCGTTGTCGACAAGGGTAACAACCGGGTTGAGAAGTTCACGGCCGAAGGAGCTTATGTCAGCCAGTGGGGCACACTCGGGTCAAGCGCAGGGCAATTCAACGCGCCGGTTGGCATTGCAGTATCGTCGCTGGGCAATGTGTACGTGGCTGACACCGGTAACTCGCGCGTTGAGAAGTTCAGCGAAAGCGGTACCTATCTCATGCAGTTTGGTGCCTCTGGTTCAGGTGCTGGACAATTTGGCAGCGCCCAGGGAGTGGCGGTCGGTCCTGGTGGCGACGTGGCTGTAGTTGACGGCAACAAAGAACGCGTCGAGGTGTTCACGGCGTCCGGGGAATATCAGTACCAACTCGGCGAAGGCTCGGCCGGCCAAGTCAACACTCGCTTTACGATACCGCGATACGTAGCGGCCACAGCCCGCGACGGCGTCGACGTCGGAGATCGAGGCAACTACCGCATCCAGGAATGGCGCCCAGGTGTGAGCAATGCGGTCTCCTCACAGACTATCTACTACACGGCTCAGGCTAACCATGCCGTGGAAGCGTGTGGCAGCCATCCGGTATGGGACGGTCTCGTGTGCCAGACGCAGCCTGCCGCACAGCCGAAAGGCGGTGTTGCACCGGCCTTGCCTGTTACCGCGTCCGTCTACAACATGTGGGACGAGCCTGAAACCACCACCGAGACGATCGGCAGCACGACGCGTACCAAGACGACGGCCTATGACGGCGCGGGACGCGAAACCTCTTCGTCGGTCACGTCGGGCACCGGGACTGCGGTGCCGACCACTTACGACGAATACAGCGAATCGACGGGAGCGCTGATAAAACAGCGCACCACAGTAGCCGAAAAAACAATGGCGATCACCAGTGCGTTCAATACGCTCGGCCAGTTGACCAGTTACACCGACGCGGACGGCAACGTGTCGACCTACACCTACAATGTTGACGGCCAAACCGAAGAAGTCAATGACGGCAAGGGGTCTGACACGTTTGCGTACGATCCGACAACGCACGCCTTGACAAAACTGCTCGACACGGCGACCGGAACGTTCACCGCAAGCTATGACATCGAAGGACGGATGACGAGCGAGGGCTATCCGAACGGGATGAGTGCCAACTACACGTATGACGTACTTGGCAGTGCGACGGGACTCGAATACGTCAAGACCACGCACTGCACCGAAAAATGTACATGGTTCAGCCAATCGTTGGTGTCCGCGAGCCATGGCGAAACGGTGTCGATGACGAGCAGTCTGGCCAGCGACAGCTACACATACGATTCAATCGGGCGCTTGGCGCAAACGCAGGAAACGCCCGTCGGCGGGGGCTGTAAGACGCGGATCTACGGCTACGACGAAGAATCGAATCGGACAAGCCTGACTGCACGCGAACCTGGAACGGAAGGCAAATGCGCTACTGAAGGTGGAACAGTTGAATCTCACGCATATGACGAAGCCAACCGGCTCATCGATTCCGGTGTGAGCTACGACGCGTTTGGCGATACCCTCAAACTGCCCGCCGCAGACGCTGGTGGCTACGAAGTGACGAGTTCGTACTATGTGAGCGGGCAGCTACTGAGCCAGACGCAGAACGGCAAGACGCTGACGTACAGCCTCGATCCCGCTGGGCGGATACGCGAAACAGTGACCACAGGTACTGGCAGCGCGACAGTGATCTCTCACTACTCTGGTGGTAGCACCACGCCGGCATGGACGAGCGAATCTTCCGAAAAATGGACGCGGAACGTACCGGCGATCGACGGAGCGCTCGGTGCTGTGCAAACCAACGGAGAAACGCCCATTCTTCAGTTGCATGATCTGCAAGGCAACGTTGTGGGTACGGCTGCGTTGAGCGAAACCGAAACCAAACTGTTGTCTAGCTACAACAGCACCGAGTTTGGCGTCCCGACCACATCGAGCCCGCCGAAGTATTCATGGATGGGCGCTACGGGCACCACCACAGAACTCGCGTCGGGCATCAGCAACAGTGACACAACGTCGTACGTGCCGCAACTTGGCCTGACATTGCAAACCGAGCCGATCGTCCCCCCCGGGTCATCGCCCGAAGGCACGTACACTGGAGCGCCGTACGTTACTGAGTTGGACCCCGCTCTCTGGCAGCAAGACGCGGTTTGGGGTGCGGGTGCGGTTGAACGCGAAGCCGCCCGTCAGACGGCGGCTGCCGCAGCCGCGGCTTTGGCCGCAGGACCGTCAGAAGAAGGTGAAGATCCACAGGCAATATTTGGTTGGCGAACGGCGTTTATGCTGTCAGAAAAGATTCAGGAGTTGATAGATAAAGTGGACCATTGGAGCCTACCCAAGAGCATCGTTGGTTTGTTTCTCAAGGTGCCCGAGGGAATTGCCAAGGCGCTAGACGGCGTGGACTTGATTGCGCTCTATCAACAGGCCGAATGGGTTGAGGCGGGGTCTTGGTTGGTAAAGTGCGGGGAATGGGCGAGGCGTAATAAAGGTATGTGTTGGATGAAGTTCGATGCGACGAAAATACCTTTCACGGATCGCTATTGGATACATGGTTTCAAAGGGCACACGTGCTCTTTGAGTAAGGAGCCGGGTGTGCAGACGCGTAAGGAGCACGTTTGGTCGTGTGGACCGCTTGGTGGTGGATGGGTAACCTATCCTCAGTGATCTCCGCGTCTCGCAGCGGGTTCGCGTGCGGTCTTGACCTTGACGTTAAGCTCGGGGCTGAGGATATCCTCGCGACTTACCGCGACTAGCGCAGTGTCACCACGCAACCAGTCTCGGTCCTCGCCACGCGTTCGAGCTACTCGACCGTTTGGTGGGCTGCTCGCAGGTTTGAGCGCTCCACGGTCAGTCATTCCGCCCAAGTTTGGGCGTATTGCTTGACGGCGGCCATCGCGCGCCGTAGCTTTGCGCGCCAGTAGCTGCCGTTTCACTCAACTGGGGGTAAGAGGATGCGTTCGTGCCGGTATCTCGGAGTGCTCGTCTCGTCATGTGCGCTCGTCCTCGTGGGCGGTGCCTCGGCGGCCTTCGCCACGGCGCCGACGGTCACGAGCATCAGCCCCAACTCCGGCCCCGCGGCCGGAGGCAAAAGCGTCACGATCAAAGGCACGGGCTTCATCACGGGCTCGACCGTGAAGGTCGGCGAAAACTCCGCCACCGGCATCACCGTTGTTTCCTCCACGACCATCACGGCCACCACTCCCGCCGGCAGCACTTCGGGATATGGCGTGGTCGATGTCAAGGTCACAAACACCAACGGCACCTCCGCGGCGGTCGCCGAAGACCAGTATGGTTACGACGCTCCCGCGGTCGGCCCCTGGCTTGGGCTGAACGGGAACAGCGCGGGCGCGTATCTCGGCGCCGTCGGGGACTTCACTGCCCACGACATCGTCTATGACCGTGGCGGAAGTTGGCACGGAAGTGCCGAAGCGGGCATGGACTGGGGGGCGGGCGAACTTCCCACCTCCGAAGACGGGCTCTCCAAGTCGATAGCCGCCGGGATGATCCCCATCATCACGATCGAGAACACGAACGCGAAAGGACTGCCGAGAACCACCGCGGAAATCGAAGAATACGTCTCCGGTTTCGTGACCTCGGCAAAAGCTATTCGCAGCATGTATCCGGGCAAGCAGATCCTGTTCGAGCCGATCAACGAGCCGTGGGAAGTCGCCAACAAAAATGGCGAAATCGGCTTTGCCGCGAAACAGTACGCGGCGATAATCGCGGCGCTGTTGCCCGAATGCGAAGCTAAAGGTATCCCGCTGCAGAACGTTTACGTCGCGGCGGCGGGCGAAGAATGGTTGCCGAAAATGTATGGGGCACAGTCGGCCCTGAAGAAAGAGGTGCAGGGCTGGTATTTCCATCCCTACGGTCCTCCGCACGGCACAGAACACAACAACGACAACGGTATCGAATCCGTTCCGGCGGTCCAGTCGGAATTGACCTCCGGCCAGAACAACATCATCATCTCCGAGTTCGGCTACTGGACGCCTGACGTGAACACGGTGGAAGAAGAAAAAAATGGATACCTTCACAAGGGGGGACCGGAATCTGCCTGGGCCGCCAACAGCACGCAGGCCGCGCAGTGGCTGGGCGAAGCGCTCAAAGTCGCTTCCGTCTATCGCCAGGAAGGATGGTTGAAGGCGCTGGTAGTATTCTCCCGCAACGCGGGCGGGTGGGCGATGGAGGTCGAACCTAGCGTCCTCACCAAGCAGGGCGAAGCGCTCGACCCGTTCGGCAATTTTTATGGCTTGAACTGGCTGGCGCAGCCCACTCCCAGTCCGGGGGGAGGCGACTACACCCTTAAAGGCATCTCGTGCGTGTCTACCACGGCCTGTGAGGCGGTGGGCTCAGGAGAAAACTCGCTCGCCGAGGCATGGAACGGGACCGCCTGGTCTCTGCAAACCGTGCCCCATCTCTCCGAAAACTTGAGCAGCGAACTGATCGGAGTGTCCTGCACTTCCGCGAACGCGTGCACAGCCGCCGGCTCGACCCACTACACAGGCAACATCAGGCGCATCCTGATCGAGCGCTGGAATGGAGGGGAATGGTCGATCCAGTCCACGCCCTCCACCCAGGGGGAACTGAGGGGCGTGTCGTGTTTGACCTCGACCTCTTGCACCGTGGCGGGCTGGAGCACCAGCGCCGGGAAAAATATGACGCTGGTGATGGTCTGGAACGGCACAACCTGGTCGACGCAAACAACCCCGAACCCAGCCGGTTCGACCTCACAGTGGCTCGAAAGTGTCTCCTGCACGTCAACCACCGCCTGTACCGCCGTTGGCTACTACGAAATAAGTTCCCACGAAATCTTGCCTATGGCCGAGCGATGGAACGGCACGGAATGGTCGCTACAGACGATGGTCACGCCAACCGGCTCCACGACTACCGGACTCAAGGGCGTCTCGTGCGTCTCATCCACCTACTGCATTGCGGCGGGAGTGCAGAAAGTGGGTACCCACAACACACCGCTGGCCGAGGTCTGGAACGGTACGAGCTGGGCGCTTCAAACTGTGCCGCTGCCACCCGAAACCAGCGCTGCGCTGCTCACGGGCCTGTCGTGCGTGTCCTCCACCTCATGTACAGCGGTGGGCCAAAACGAACATACTGTCGTGGAGCACTGGAACGGCACCGAATGGTTTGTGCAGTCGAGCCCGAACCCGGTTGCGGGTGATAACTTGCTGGCCGTTTCATGTCTGGCTCCGCTGGAATGTAGGGCCGTCGGCGTGATGAACGGGGGCGCCCACAACCAGACGCTCGTGGAGAGTTCATTGTAAGGGCTGGCGCTCTGGCTTGAGTCGAAGCCGGAGCCTACGCGGCGTATGCGACGGTACCCGGCGCGAAACCTCACCCGCCCCGCGCCCCAGGGCACCGCACCGCCGTCTCCCCACCAGCCCAGCCCCCGTCCTCAAACCGCACCCGCACCCTAAAAGGAAACCCGCGCCGAGGACACCGAGCCGGCAGCAATATCCCCCGCGGCTTGAATTTCACAGTTTCCCCCCGAACCGTTTCAAAATAAGTAATCCCCCGAGGCCCAATAGTGGTATCCAGCGCCACCAAGGCCACATCCGGCCCTTCCGGCACGCTAGGCACCAACGGAAGCCGCGTGTCAAGCATCCCGCCATACCGCCCACCAGCGTCCAACACAACCCCACCAAACACAAGATTCGCGATAACCGGAAAGTCCCCACTCGCATAGAAAAGCAACCCAAGGCTGCCTTCCCGCACAGGCTGCGAGAGAATAGTGATAGGAGCAGTCTCAAACACCCGCTTGGGCCCAAAGGGCACTTCCACCTGCGCGCTCCCATACCCCATCAACGCGTTTCTGCCGCACCCGGCGACGCCCGCCCGCTGGAGGTCTTCCGCCGTACACGATTCCTGCCCCAGTTCGCTGGTGGCGATCCCAAGTTCGGCGGGGTAGTACAGCTTCACCTCGCGTACCGGCGAGGAGGCCGTGCCCGGCGCCCCGGTGATGCGAAAGGCGACGCTGACCGTCGTTTCCCTGCCCAGGCGCTCGGGGGAGAAGCTTGCCTTCAGACGCACCTCCCGCGCGGCCCCGCGCCGCAGGGCGCGGGCGGGGGGTTTGGGCGTTGCGGCTTGCACAGGTAGCGCCGCTGCCGCGCAGCCGAGAGTCACGACTGTCAACGCTCGCCCGCTTGCTCGCATCCCCGCCTCAGTACCGCAGCGTGCCCACGGTTTGCACCGTCACGGCGTCGGTCCTGCGGTCGATCACGCCGTACAGCTTTCCCCCTCCGCGGGCTTTCGCGTACCTTCCGGTTCCTCTGCTCACTGTCAGCGTTCCCCCGAACGACGCATACCTGCCTGAGGAGTGAAGCGCGGCTTTCCCGCTCCCGGAGATCGATCCGCCTTTCAGGGTTATTGTGAAGCTCGCGCTCACCCTTGCCCCCACCACCATCCGTACTTTTGCGGTACCCGGCAACGTCCCCGTCGTCCGTCCTTCCTCCACCAACACCGCCCCTACGGCTTTCAACAGCCGCAGATGGCCTGTGTCGTTGACGCTTGAGGTGGCCGCGCTCACCGGCGCCGCCGCGACCAGCGCCGCCGCTACCACCGTCCCCATTGCTCCCGCTCCGTGCTTCACCACTCCCCCCAAGGTTGACAGTTTTCCGACATTTAGCACCTGAATGTTCATGTCTTTCAGTTGGCAATATGGGTCGCTTTTGGTTATTCTAGTGTCAGAATAGCCGAGGGAAGTACGGGTTCAGGAAAGTACGGGTTCGACGGGTCAAGATGGCATCGACGATCACCACGCCCGATACGCGCAAATTCATGCGTGGGGGCTCCACCCACATTCGCGGCGCCCTGCTCGGGCTGCTGCTGGAGCGGCCCTCCCACGGCGGGGAGCTCGCCAACCGCCTGCACGCCCGTCTCGGCCAGACGTGGCGTATCGACAACGGCGACATCTACCGCCTGCTTGAGGGTCTTGAAAAGGACGGTCTCGCCTGCGCTCGTGAGGAGCCCCATCCCCGCAAACGTCGCGGTACCCGCACCGTGTACTACCCCACCTCTCTGACCGCCCCCACCCTCACCGTGTGGATCGAAACGGTGCTTCCCCGCGAGCCGTTCCGGCTGGGCCTGCAGGCCAAGCTCGCCGTCGCCCGCCCCGAGGACGTCCCCCGCTTGCGCGTCGCCCTGCGCCAACACCAAGCGGAATGCCTCACCCTCGCGCAGATGGTGGCCCCGTCGGACTCCCACCCTCCCTCGTGGTCGGCGCTGTTCATGGACTGCACCCGCGACGGCATCCACCGCACCCTCCAAACCGAGATCGACTGGACCAACCGCACCCTTCTCCGCATCGAGGAATATGGTGCCCAACGGTCCTAACGCACCCTCCGGGGCGGTCGGTGGTCGGGACGCTCCCGGTGGGGGCCGCCCCGAGCTGCCGCTGCTCTCTTTTGCCTCCGTCCACAAGGGCTACCGCGACGGTCCTCGTACCGTGTCGCTGCTCCACGACGTCTCCTTCGAGCTTTGGCAAGGTCACTCGCTTGGCATCTACGGCGCTGCCCGCTCGGGCAAGTCCACGCTGCTTCGCCTCGCCGCATCCATCGAGTCGCCCGACTCGGGGAGCGTCCGCTTCGAGGGTGTCGATGTCCACTCCCACCGCCCCACCCTGCTGCGTGGGCCGATCGCTCTGCTCACCCCCGACGACCGCTCCCCCGCTCCTCCCGACACGGTGATGGACCAGGTCGCCATAGCCTGTGGCGCCGCCTCCCGTTCGCTTCGCCAAGCCCGCCGCGCCGCGCTCGCCGCGCTCGACCGTGTCGGCGGCGCCTCGCTCTCGGCCCTTCCCAGCGCCGCGCTGTCGGCCTCCGACCGTGCGCTCGTGTCGCTCGCCTGCGCGCTTGTCCGCGAACCCCGTGTCCTGCTCGTCGACGAGCCCGCGCCGCTTCCCTCGATCCTCGACCGCGAGCGCTTCTGTGCGCTGCTACGCGACGTCTCCCGCGAACGCCACATCGCGCTGCTCGTCGCCTCCGAGGACATGTCGACCCTCCAGGGCCTCTCCACGCTTGCCTCGCTCGCCTCCGGTGAGCTCTGCCTTGCCGACCAACCGCCGAAGGTCGTCCCCTTCCCGCACCGCCCGGCGGCGGGGGAGGGATGGTGAGCGGCTCTCCGCGTGGGGGTGTGTTGGGCCCCTTGCCCGTGGCGCAAAACGGGGGGGAGGGCTTCTCGCCCGCACCCGCCCACGCCTCCCCGCTTGAGCTTCGCTCGCTGGTCAAGCACTATTTCTCGGGGGAGAACACCGTGCGGGCGGTCGACGGGGTCTCGCTTCAGATCGAGCCCGGTGAGCTGGTCGCGCTGTATGGGCCCTCCGGCTCGGGCAAGTCGACGCTTTTGATGATGATCGCCGCGCTGCTCACCCCCGACGCGGGCTCGATCCTCTTCGGTGGCCGCAACATCGCCCGGCTCTCCTCCCGTGAGGCGACGCTCTACCGCCGCACCGAGGTGGCGCTCATCTCCCAATCCTTCCACCTCATCCCCTCCGCGAGCGCGCTTGACAACGCCATGATCAAGCTGCCCCCGTTGGGGTACTCCCGCCGCGCCGCCCACGCGAAGGCCCTTCCCTGGTTGGATCGGGTGGGGATTTCCTCCCGTGCCTCCCACCTGCCCGAGCAACTCTCCATGGGCGAGCGCCAGCGTCTTACGATCGCGCGTGCCCTCGTCTCAGAGCCGACTCTGCTGCTTGCAGACGAGCCCACCGGGTCACTGGACTCCGTCGCCTCCCGCAACATCCTCGCCCTCCTACGCGACCTCTGTCGCGAGCGCCACATGCCCGGACTGATCGTTACGCACGATGCCCTTTCCCTTCCCTACGTCGATCGCGCCCACACGCTCCTTGACGGGCACATCACCGCCGGGCCCCCCGCCGAGCTTGCCGTCTCATGAACCCCACCCTGCTCGGCATCCGCCTGGACATGCTGTGGTTCCTCTACCTGCGCCGTCTGCGCGTCCATCCGCTCGCCGAGCTGCTTGCCGGCGCGGGCGTGGCGATCGGCGTGGCGCTCGTGTTCTCCGTGCTGCTCGCCAACGCGTCGCTCACATCCTCGGCCTCGCAGCTCATCCACACCCTCTCCGGCTCGGCCCGCTGGGAGCTGACCGCCCGCTCCCCCTCCGGCTTTCCCGAAGGCCTGCTCTCCCGGGTCGGCGATATGGGAGGGGTGCAGGTGGCCGCACCCGTGTTGCGCGCCAACGTCACCCTCTCATCCCCCCATGGTGAAGAGGCCGTCCAGCTGATCGGCCTCACCCCCTCCCTCGAAGCGCTCGGGGGCGTCTCCACGCAGGAGCTCTCCTCCGCCTCGCTGCTACTCAAAGGCGGCCTGGGCCTCCCCACCGGCGTCGCCCACACGCTCGCCGCCCACCCCTCCACCGTCCTCACTGTCGCCGGAGCGGGCACCACCCACACGGTCCCCGTGCGCGCGTTGCTCGCCAACTCGATCCCCTCCGTGTCCGCCTCCCCGGTCGCGCTTGCGATCCTCCCCGTGGCCCAACGCCTTTCCTCCCGCCCCCACACCCTCACCGCGATCCTCATCCGCCCGCTCCCTGGCTCTGAAGCAAAGGTGGAGAGGGCGCTTGGCGCGCTCGCCTCCACCCACCACCTCGACCTGCGACCCGCCGAGGACGAACTGCGGTTGCTCTCGCTTGCCACCACCCCCAACCGCCAATCCACCTCCCTGTTCACCGCCATCGCCGTGATGATCGGCTTCCTGCTCGCGCTCAACGCGATGCTCCTCACCGTCCCCGAGCGTCGCCGCTTCATCGCCGAGCTTCGCCTGCAGGGGTATGACGCCCCCCAGATCGCGCTCCTGCTCGGCCTGCAAGCGCTCATCCTCGGGCTCTTCGCTTCGCTCACCGGCCTTGCCCTCGGCTACCTGCTCTCCCATGCCTTCTTCCAACACGTCCCCTCATTCCTCACCGCCGCCTTCCCCATCGGCGCCGAAGAGGTCCTCCACCTGGGCGCCGTCGCCCTCGCGCTCGCGCTCGGCATCCTCGCTACCGCGTGCGCGTCGCTCGCGCCGCTGTTGGACCTGCGCCCCTCCCGTATCCCCGATGCCTCCTTTGCCGAAACCACCGTCCGCAGCGAAACCATCCGTCCCTCCACCACCCGCACGCTTGCGCTCTGCGGGCTCGCGCTCGGCTCGCTCTCGATCGCCCTCGCCCTGCTTTCCCCCTCGCTCACCATCGCCGCGGGCGTGGGCCTCTCGCTCGCGCTGCTCGCGCTCGTCCCCGCCACCCTCTCCGCCTCGCTCCATCTGCTCCCCCGCCTCACCCTCGACGTCCGCTCGCCCCCGTGGATCCTCGCGCTCGCCGAGCTACGCGCCCTCACCACCCGGTCGGTTGCCCTCTGCGCGATCGTCGCCCTCTCCGTTTACGGGGCGCTCTCCATCGGCGGCGCCCGCAGCGACCTGCTCCACGGGATCGATTCCGCCACCGCCCAATACTTCTCCACCGCCCCCTTGTGGATTACATCGGGGCGGGATGTGTTCAATACGAACTCCTTTGACTCGCGCCCGCCCGCCCGCGCGCTCGCGCGCGTGCGTGAGGTCGCCTCGGTGCGTGTCTACCGTGGCGGGCTGCTCGACGTGGGGGAGAGGCGGCTGTGGGTGCGCGCGCGGCCCTCCACCGACGCCTCCATGATCGAAGCCTCACAGCTCCTGCATGGCGACTACCTCACCGCCACCCGCCTCATCCGTGCGGGCTCCGCCGCCGCCGTGTCCTCCGACTTCGCCTCAGAACACCACCTCCACCTTGGGGGCTCCTTTGAGCTGCCCACCCCCACCGGCTCCTCCCGGCTCTCCGTCGCCGCGATCACCACCAACTCCGGTTGGCCGCCGGGGGCGATCACGCTCTCCGCCGCCACCTACGCCCGCCTGTGGGGGTCACTTGACGCCGCCGCGCTTGAGGTCAACCTGAAGCCCGGTGTCACCCCCGCCGCGGGCCGCCGCGCGGTGCTCGCCGCGCTCGCCCCTCAAACGGGCCGCCGCGCGGTGCCTGTCACGCTTGCCCCCCAAACGGGCCTCGACGTCCGCACGGCCTCAGAACGCGCCGCCGAGAGCGCGTCCTCGGCCCGCCAGGGGTTGCGCACGCTCTCTGAGATCTCAACCCTCCTGCTGCTCGCCGCCGCGCTCTCGGTCGCCTCCGCGCTGTCGGCCGCCATCTGGCAGCGCCGCCCCCGGCTCGCGTCGCTGAAGATCCAGGGCTACGACCCCGCCCAGCTATGGCGCTCGGTGCTGCTTGAGTCAACCCTCACGATCTCCCTCGGCGCGCTGCTCGGCGGGCTGTTCGGCATCGCCGGCCACTTCCTCGCCGGGCGGTTCCTGCAACTCACCACCGGCTTCCCCGCGCCCTTCTCCGTCGGCCCCACCCAGGTGCTTGCCACGGTCGCCCTGTTTCTCTGCGTCTCCCTGGTGGTTATCGCACTGCCCGGCCTCGCCGCCGCCCGCACCCCTGCTCGGGCTGTGCTTCAGGAGTAGCGGCGTGTCGAAACTTCGTGTACCGAAACTCGACATACCGAATTTTCGGATACCGAAACTCAACCTGCCAGGTTTCCCCTAGTCGTGGACGGGGTGAGCGGGCATGATCGCTTTCAGGGAAATTGCCTGCCCCGATGGGGGCGGGCCGGATGTGAGCAGTTCGCAGGCTTTGGGTTTTCAGTTGTCGTTTTCAAATGGAGGAGGGGACATGTCCAGTGCCGCCGGTAGCGGGGGTTTGACGGGGTCGCGCTTGGGTTCTTTGGGGCGCGGTCGCAAGGCGTCGGCCGGGAGTGTGCTTGCGCGGCTCCTGGGTGTTCTCGCGGGGGCGCTCTGCGTTGCGCTGCTCTGCGGTGGGGTGGCTTTGGCCGCTGCGCCGGTTGAAGTCCCCTCGGCGGCTATCAGCGAAGGATCTTTCCCGGGGGGCGTGCTGATTAGCCCGTTTAACCCCTACAAAGTTGCTACCGATGAGGCCACCGGCGATGTGTACATCGAGGATCCCGCCAACGGCGTGGTCGATCGTTTCACGGCGGCTGGAACGTACTTGTCGCAGATCAACACCGCGGAAGCGGGTGGCAGCTTCAACTTTGGCGAAGCCGACCAGATCGCGGTCGATAACTCCGGCGGGCCTGGCCAGGGCTCTTTGTATGTCGTCTCCGAACTGGCCCACTTCATTTACGCGTTCGACGCCCAGGGCAAGTTCTTGTGGAAGTCAAACGAAGGTCTCGGCGATCCCTGTGGTGTCGCGGTCGACTCGAAAGGGAACGTGTGGACGTCGGACTTCGGCAACGGCGTTCAGCAGCGCAGCCTGACAGAAAAAGGCAAGGCGACCGGCGGTGCGTTGGCGGTTGGTGCGAGTGGCTGCGCGATCGCGTTCGACAGCTCCGACAATCTCTATCTGAATATTTTCGGAGGCGGGATCAAGAAGTACGCTGCTCCCGCCTACACGTCCCCGATCGAACTCTCAAGCAGTAACCCTGCCGCCGATGTCGCCGTAGACCCCTCGAACGACTCGGTTTACACCGCGCGGCCGAGTTCCGTCGGCTTGTGGGACTCGGCCGGTGTCGAGGATTCCGAATCGCCGTTTGACAGCGGAGTGTCCCCGAAGGGGATCGCCGTGGACGGAGCGCACGGGAAGCTGTATGTAGCCGATGCCTCCACGAGTTCGGTGCAGGTCTTCACCACCGCAGGCGCCGCCACGCCCAAGCCGTCTGTGCGTACCGGCACCGCCTCGAACTTCACGGCCACGACCGCCGATATCGGCGGGATGGTCAACCCCAACGGCAGCACGACGACGTGCGAAGCGCAGTATGTGACGGACGCGCAGTTCGCCGTCAACGGTTTTCAGAGCGCGCTCTCGCAGGCGTGCAAAGCGGGTGTGGGCAGCGGCACGAGCGAAGTCGCCGTCAGCGCCTCGCTGTCGGGGTTGACCGAAGGCGCGACATATCACTACCGGCTGATCGCCACCAACGCAAACGGCACGATCGACGGCTCCGCCGCGGTCGTGACGATGCCGGTGCCCCACCAGCTCACCGTGAAAGTGGAAGGCACCGGCGCGGGCACGGTCAGCGCCGACTCGGGGCCGATCAGCGGCTGCACGAGCGGCGGGGGGGTGTGTACCGGCAGCTACTCAGGCACGGTCACGTTGACCGCCACGCCGTCTGCCACCTCTACGTTCGCCGGTTGGTCGGGCGGCGGTTGCTCGGGCACCGGCACTTGCAAAGTCACGATGAGCGCTGACACCACCGTTACGGCCACGTTCGACCAGGACCCCCCGGTCGCCGTCACGGGGGCAGCCTCGGGTGTCACGCAGACGGGGGCCACGTTGGCAGGGACGGTCAACCCCAAGGGCGCCACCACGGCATGTCACTTCGACTACGGCGCCACCACCGCCTACGGGTCGAGCGCTCCGTGCGCCTCAGCTCCGGGGGCGGGGGAAAGCGCGGTTGGGGTGAGCGCCACGCTTGCGGGGTTGAGCGCGTCCACTACCTACCACTACAGGCTGGTGGCGACCAACAGCTCACCGACGAGCCCCGCCAACGGGACGGACAAAACGTTCACGACCGAAAGCGTGCCGGTTGAAAAACCCGCTGAAAAACCTGTCGAAAAAGCGGCGGAAAAACCCGTTGAAAAACCTGTCGAAAAAGCGCCGCCAGCCGCAGGCAGCGTGAGCGTGTCGGCGGGTAAAATCAAGGCCGGGAAGGTGCAGATCACGGTCAGATGCAAAGGCTCCACCGGCGCCACTTGCAGCGGCACGGCGAAGATAACCGTGAAGGTGAAGAAGGGCAAAAAGACAAAGACGCTCACCGTCGCCTCTGTCTCCTACAGTCTCACCGCCGGGCAGTCGAAGGCAGCGAAGGTGAAGCTGCCGGGCGCGGTCGCCGCGCTGCTGAAGAAAGGTAAACACCTGAGGGTAAGCGTTACCGCGCCCGGCCTGAAAAACACGATCACACTCGGCTGAGGCGAGCGGATGCCAAGGCTCACTCTCACAGCCGTGGCCACGGCGCTTGTCGCCGTGGCCTGCGCGCCCGCCGCGTTTGCGGGCGAAGCGTGTCCAAACGCGGCGTTTCGCACGGGGGCCGCCGCGCTTTTGCCGGAATGCCGGACCTTTGAGCTTGTGTCGCCCGCGCAGAAGCATGGGGCGGATGTTGCGGTCGATCCTGGACGCGTGCGGGTTTCTGAAAGCGAAGCTCCGGGCTTGCCGATGGCGGCTACGTTCTCATCGCTTGGCGGGTTTGGGGATGTGTTGGGGTCGGGGATCGCTTTCGATTATTTGTCGGAACGTTCGCTTGTAGCTGGTACGCAGGGGTGGGCTACGCACCCGATCACGCCGTTTCAGTTGCCGATGCCTTACACGGCGATCATCACCGCTCGTGACCCCCTGTATGAGGGGGATGCCGATCCCGACTTGACGCGGATGTTGTTCCGGTCTTGGTCGCCTTTGACGGAAGAACCCAACGTGGCGGGGATTCCGGACTTGTATTTGCGTGACGATTTGCGTTCTCCTGGTGCGGGCTCGTATGAATTGTTGAGCGGCGCCGTCGCGCCGGTCACACCGGAGATTCCGCCGTCGAGCCGGGATGAGCCACAGGTTGCTGGCACCTCAGCGGATTTCCGCCATGTGGTGTTCGAGTCGGTGTACCCGTTGACGGCAAACGCGCCGCAGTCCACGGCCGCGTCAAAGTTGTATGAGTCTGATGAAGGGGTTGTGCGACTGGTGGGGGTGTTGCCAAACGGTAGTCCGGCGCCGCGTTCGATCGCGGGCCAGACGGCGGGTACAACGCTTGGGAATGCCGCGTTCACGCCGCATGTTGTGTCAAGCGACGGTTCGCGCGTGTTCTTTACTGTGCCTACATCAAATGAAGTCACGGATGGGGCTGGCGCGTTGTATATGCGCGACTCGCACGGTACCGCCAGCACGGCTGATGATACGACGGTGCGGATCGACACACCGGAGGGCGGCGCCGCTGGCGGCACGGGGAAGTCCCAATATTGGGATGCGGCGGCGGATGGCAGCCGTGTGTTCTTCACGAGCGAAAACGCGTTGACGGCGGATGCGACGACTGCTGGCGGTATGCAGTTGTACATGTATGACGCAAGCAAGCCCGACTCAGACCCTAACAACCTGATGTATATTTCACAGGACCAAGAACCCGCAGACTCCGTAGATCAGGTGCTTGGGGTCTTGGGAGCAAGCAACGATGGCCATACGGTGTATTTCCTCCAGCAGGGACAGATTGTTCATGGCCAGCCACAGCTAGGTAAATTGCCGGGTCAGGCTTTCATCCCGTACGGGATCTATGTGTGGCGGGACGGGATCGGTGTGCAATACGTCGGAGAAATGGGCGACCAGCAGGATGCACCCAACGATCTTGGCGGCGCAATCCATGCTGCGCAGGATCAGGTTGGTGCGGTTGTGTCGCGGGATGGTCGGTTTTTGTTGATTAGTTTGCGTAAACCGCCGTGGCCGGGTGGTGCGGATCATGGGAATTGCCATGACGGGTTGACGGGGTGTCAGGAGTTGTATTTGTATGACGCGCAGCGTGGCGATCATCCGGTGTGCGTGTCTTGCGATCCGGCGGGCGTGTCGCCGAGCTCACCGGCGTTCTATTACACGTTTGCGGGACGCGGTGGTTCGCAGACTACGGCGCATCGCACTTCGCCGTTGCCGGTAGATGGGAACGTGTTCTTCATGACCTCTGAAGCGCTCGTGCCGCAGGATTTGAACGGGAAGGTGGATGTGTACGAGTGGGTCCGGGCGGATGGGAGTGTGCATTTGATCTCGACGGGCCAGAGTCCTGAAGGCTCGTATTTCCTGAATGCCATTCCTGACGGGCATGATGTGTTGATCGCCACGCATGAACGGTTGAGTGCGTGGGATGTCGATCAGAGTGCTGATGTGTATGACGCGCGGGTTGACGGCGGCGTGCCGGGACCTGTGACCGCAGGGGTTTGCGGTGGCGAAGCGTGCAAGGGGCCGCTGGTGGGTGCTCCGGGTTCGGTTGCGTTTGCGAGCGTCGGGGTGTCGGGCTCGGGCAATCTGTCCGGCGCTCCCGTTCAGAAACCTGCAGCGAAAGGCCTCACGAAAGCTCAGGGGCTGGCGAAGGCGTTGAGTGCGTGTCGTAAGCAGGCGCGGGCGAGGGGTCGGCGCGGGAAGTGTGAAGCGCGGGCGCGCAAAAGGTATGGAGCCAAGGCGTCAAGGCGTGGGGTCAAGCAGGGAGGGCTGAGGTGATGCGCTTGTTCTCCAAGTTGGCTCTACGGCGTGTCTTGTTGTTGGTGGCGTTGTGTTTTGCGCTGGCTGTCCTTGTGGGTGTCGGGTCGGCGTCGGCGTCTGTTGTGTGGGATGTGCGCGCCTCGACTGATAGCACGGTCGCGCCGGGTGGCTCGGCGAGTTTTTATGTATGGGCCAATAACGAGGGCAGCGAAGTGAGCGGCGGCACGGTTACGCTGACGGCGACGTTGCCGGCGGGGTTGACGCTGGCGTCGGTGACGGTGCTTGAACCGGGGTGGAGTTGCTCCCCGGTGGTTGTGGGTTCCTCGTCGGTGTCGTGTACGACGTCGGCGACGATCGCGCCGCGGCTGATCGGTCCGCCATCGTTTCCGCAGCTTCAGATCGCGGTAAACGCGGACCCCGATGTGGCAATGTCTGGTGGGGTGCGCAGCGCGCACTTCGAACTCTCCGGTGGCGGCGTTGGGGCTGTTGCGGCGAGCACGGTCGATCCGATTCGTGTGACGGGTGAGGCGTTGGGGTTTGGGGTCGGCGCGTTTGACAACCAGATCGTGGGTCCCGCTGGTGAAGCGTTCACGCAGGCCGGTGGCCATCCGTACGCGGTGACCACGGCGATCGACTTCAACCGTGGCATCGACCCGCGGTTCGGGTCGTTGTGGCCGGTCGAGCCGGTAAAGGACGTTGTGGTGGATCTCTCGCCGGGTTTTATCGGCGATCCGAAAGGGTTGGCGCAGTGCACAGCGGGACAGCTCGCTAACAGTTTTGAGTTCGAAGAGTTGCCGTTGTGTCCCACCGGCTCGCAGGTGGGTGTGGCGACTGTGATCGCCAACTACGGTAAGTTCGGGCTTGACCGGCGGGTTGGGCCGGTGAGCGTGTTCAACATGGTCCCCCCGTCGGACGCGCCCGCCGAGTTCGGGTTCAACTTCTCCGGCACGGTCGTCACGCTGGTCGCGCGGGTGCGCAGCGGCTCTGACTACGGCGTCAGCATCGACGTGAAAAACAGCCCCGAGGCGGTCGCGATCGTGGGCAGCGAAGTCACGTTCTGGGGGGTACCCGCAGACCCGTCGCACACCCCGCAGCGCTCGTGTCCTGGCCACCGGCTGCCTTACACGGAACTTAAAGGCAGCGAACCGTGCTCGACCGAAGCGCCGCTCGTCCCGTTCCTGCGCAACCCGACCTCGTGTGAACCCTCGCCCGGCTCGCCCGTCAGCGATGGCCTCGTGACGAACGTTCACGCCGACTCGTGGCTTCACCCCGGAGCGTTCCTCCCGGATGGCTCCCCCGACCTGGAAGACCCAAACTGGAAGAGCACGCAGTTCGTCTCCCACGAAGCCCCGGGCTATCCGGCGAGCCCTGAAGACCCCTCCACACCGTGGGGGCCACACGTCTTGCCGACAGGGTGCGAGAAGGTGCCGTTCGACCCGAAGTTCGACGTGCAACCGGCGAGCCCCGCCGCCACGAACACGCAGTCGGGGTTCTCGTTCGACCTGTCGCTTCCGCAGAACAACCTGCTCGGTGGGATCGGCGAGGGCGATTTGCGCAAGCTGGTCGTCAAGTTCCCTGCCGGGGTGCGGGTGTCGCCGTCCTCGGCGCAGGGACTCGCGGCCTGCTCTCCTGAGCAGATCGGTTTGCACTCGACCACGGAGCCGTCGTGCCCGGACGGGTCGAAGCTCGGCACCGTCACCGTCACAACACCGCTTTTGGAAGCCCCGCTCTCCGGCTACATCTACCTCGCGACACCGCACGACAACCCCTTCGACAGCCTCATAAGCGTCTACCTGGTGGTGAAAGGCTCGGGCGTGATCGTCAAGCTAGCGGGCAAGGTCGATCCCGACCCCGCTACCGGCCAGTTGACCGCGACGTTCGACAACAACCCACAAACACCGTTCTCCGACGCGCACATCGAATTTGAAGGCGGGCCGCGCGCCTCGCTGGTCACGCCGTCGAAGTGCGGCACATACACGACCACCGCCACGCTCACGTCTTGGAGCGGCAAGACTGTCGCCTCTGAAAGCAGCTTCCCGGTCAGCGGTGACGGCCACGGCGCGCCCTGCCCGCCGCCCACGTTCGCGCCGGCCTTCAACGCCGGTGTGACAGACCCCACGGCGGGCGGGTTCTCGCCGTTTGGGCTCGAACTGTCGCGCAGCGACAGCGACAGCGAGATGGCGTCGCTGTCCGCGCTTGCACTGCCGCCGGGATTGCTTGCCGACATCGCATCAGTACCGACCAGGTGTACGGTCGCGCAGGCCAACGCCGCGGCGTGCCCCGCCGCGAGCCACATCGGTGAGGTCACAGCCGGGGCCGGTCCCGGCCCCGACCCGTATTACGTCAAAGGCGACGTGTACCTCACCAAGCCGCTGGGCTCGGACCCGTTCGGGGTCGCGGTGGTAGTACACGCCGCGGCCGGGCCGTTCGACCTTGGCTATGTGGTGGTGAAGTCGGGCCTTCAGATCCACAACGACGGCTCTGTGAGCGCCGACACCGAACCCTTCCCCACGATCCTGCAAGGGATTCCATTGCAGCTGCGCGACATTCGCCTGAGCATCGACCGGCCGCACTTCATGCTCAACCCCACCAATTGCAACCCGCTGAGCGTGCAGGCGACGGTGGGGTCCACCGATGGGCAGAGCGCCTACGTCGCAAGCCGCTTCCGCGCGGCGGAATGCGCGCGGCTCTCGTTTCGTCCTTCGTTCAAGGTCTCCACGGGGGCGAAGGTGTCGCGCAATTTCGGCGCGAGCTTGAAGGTGGTCGTGAAATCCGGTTCCGGCCAGGCGAACATTCGCTCGGTGAAGGTGAAGCTGCCAAGGCAGCTCGCCTCGCGGCTTGAAACGCTGCAACAGGCCTGCCGCGAAGCGTTCTTCAACACCAACCCCGCCTCGTGTCCCTCCGCTTCGGTCGTGGGTTCCGCGAAGGCGATCAGCCCGATCCTCGCCACCCCCCTCACAGGTCCCGCCTACTTCGTCTCCCACGGCGGCGCGAAATTCCCCGAACTCGTCGTGGTGCTGCAGGGCGAAGGCGTCACGATCGACCTCGCCGGGGAAACGTTCATCGACCCACACACCTCCATCACAAGCTCCACGTTCCGCACGGTCCCCGACGCGCCCGTCAGCTCGTTTGAGTTGACGCTCCCCCAGGGCCGCTACTCGGCGCTCGGCTCGAAATCCAACCTCTGCAAGTCAAAGCTCATCATGCCCACGCTCATCACGGGGCAGAACGGGGCCGTCGTCAAACAAACCACGCACATCGCCGTCAACGGCTGCCCCAAGGCGAAGCGGGCCCGTGGGAGCCGCCGCGGGCACAAGCGGGGCTGAGCGCAAATGGACCTGTCGTGACCCCCCTCCCTCGCGACAGGACGGCCGGGGCGCGCCCATCGCGCCCCGGCCACAACGGCCACGGCAACGACCAGATCGCCGTGATTCAGCGTGCGCGCATGGTGGCCGCGATGATCGACGTTGTCGCTGAGCGCGGCGCGGCGGGCGCGACTGTCGCGCGTGTTGTCACGCGCGCCTCGGTTTCGCGCCGCACGTTCTATGAAATCTTCGACGGGGGCGAGGATTGTTTGCTGGCGGCCCTGGAAGAGTCGATCCAGGCCGCCTCGGTTCCCGTGCTCCAGGCGTATCGGCAAGGTGGGTCGTGGCAGGAACAAATAAGAGCCGCTCTGGAGGCGCTGCTCCAGTTCCTCGACCACGAGCCCGAGGTCGCCCAGCTCGTGGTCGTGCAGTCGCTGGCCGCCGGCCCGCGCGTGCTCGCCTGCCGCGCCCGCGCGCTCACCCCGCTGATCGACGCCGTGCACGCCGGCCGCGCTCACGTCAAGGGCGAGGGCCCCACGCCCACGCCCGTCACCGCCGAGGGCGTCGTCGGCGGCGCGCTCTCCATCCTGCACGCCCGCCTGCTCGCGCCCGAGCGCGAGCCGCTGACCGCGCTCACCCCCGCGTTGATGAGCATGATCGTGTTGCCCTACCTCGGGCCCGCCGCCGCGCGCAGGGAGCTCGACCGGCCGGCCCCCGACCCCGCTCCCCCGCGCGACCCCGCCCGCCGCGTGGAGCTTGAGCGTTTGCGTCACGTCCCGATCCGCGTCACCCAGCGCACCGTCGCCGTGCTCTCCGCCATCGCCGCCCGCCCCGGCGCCTCCAACCGCCAGATCGGCACGGCGGCTGAAGTCGTCGACCAGGGCCAGATCTCAAAGCTCCTGCACCGCCTCGCCGAGCGCGGTTTGATCGAAAACACCGCCGCCAACCTGCCCAAGGGCACCGCCAACGCGTGGACGCTCACCCCAGAGGGCGCCACCATCGAGCGCGCCGTCAACCCCACCCGCGCCCACCCACGCCAGCCTTCTCCCACGCGCGATGCGTCCTAACCACAGCTCCCATCCCCTCGGCTTCGCCCGCGCCGCCTGCACCTACTGGAGCACCGTCTACCCCGCCGTCTGCCGCGAGCTTTCCCGCCTGCGCGCCCGCGCGATTGCGATCCCCGACCCCTCGCTGCGCTCGCTTGCGCTCGCCGCCCTGGAAAAGCGCGGCAACATGGAGGGCGCCGCCGCGTTTGCCACGTTCGCGCTCCGCTCGCGCCGCCTTGCGGTCCTGCGCGCCGCCGTCTCCTTCCAGGCCGCCTACAACCACCTCGACATGCTCTGCGAGCAGCCCTCCTTTGACCGGGTCGAGTTTGCGCGCTCGCGCCACCTTGCGTTGCTTGGGGCGTTTGGCGGGCCTGGGGGCACGGATGGGGAGGAGGACGGCGGGTACCTTGCCGGGCTTCTCCGCGACTGCCGCTCTGCTCTCAGCGAGCTGCCCTCCTACGATGCCGTCGCTCCCGCCGCGCTGCGCGCCGCCGAGCGCGTTGTCGATTTCCAGAGTTACAACCGTGGCTTTGCCCACACCGACCATGCCGCGCTTGAGCGCTGGGCTCGTGCCGCCACGCCTGAGCGTTCCGGGCTCTGCTGGTGGGAGACCGCCGCCGCCGGCGGCTCCTCGCTCGGGGTTCACGTCATGCTCCTGCTCGCCGCCTCGGAGTCCGTTGGCGCGACGGAGGTGGAGGCGGTCGAGGGCGCCTACTTCCCCTACATCTCTGCGCTTCACTCGCTGCTTGACCAGCTTGTGGACATCGAGGAGGACGCGGGCTCCGGCCAGCGCAACTTGATCGGCTACTACGCCCACGCGCACGAGGCGGCCGAGCGGATGGCCTGGCTTGCGTCTCGCTCGCTTGAGTGTGCTTGTTTGCTTGACCCTCCCGCTCGCCACTCTTTGATCCTTGCCGCCATGGCCGCGTTTTATCTGGCCTCTCCTTCGGCTTTTGCCGGGGAGGCTTCGGTGGTCTCGGGCGCTGTGCTCCGCGTGCTTGGGCCACTTGTCCTGCCCCCGCTGGTTTTGTTTCGGGTGCGGGGGGTGGTTGCCGGGGTTCGCCCGAGTCGGGCCTTACGCCGGTCCCACGCAGGCGCGCGGATGGCTGATCCGGCTTGCGTGAATGGCTGATTTGGGCGAGGGATCCGTTTCTTCTCAGGCGGCGTGGCGCTCGGCGTCTCGCAACAGGTCGGAGATGACCTGATCCATTCCCTGTCCGCGTCGCGTGGCTATACGCTCAAGTCGCGCGGCGTCGTCTCCATGCACGTTGAGAACGATTACTCGCGGTCGTCCGCCCAGCCTCGTTTGCGGGCGGCTCGTGCGTTTTCTTACCACGCCTCCGAGCCTACGCGGCGGGTGCGACGAAACTCGTGCGTGGGGCGCCATCAAGGCTCGCTTCCGCGCATCCTATGGCAAGGACTTCACTCGATGGTGAGCTTCTCTTTCCGTATATCCCTCGCGATGATCTCCGCCAGTCGCAGGTCAGCGAGCTCGTAGACGCTGCGTTGGCGGGGGCCGGTGGGGTGTCGGCGTCCGTAGGCCAGCGTGTACAGCGCGAAAGGGCGGTTCGGATCTTCACCGGCACGGAACACGATTCCCCAGGGTCCTTCTGGCCAGGGAACCCGGGTCTTGGCACAGCCTGCCAGACAGGTTCCGTCCCGGCCCTCAGCTTCGCAGCGCCTCAGGCGCGAGTCAGACAGCCCGCCGTCGCGGTCGACTTCGCGACGCAGTTGAACCAGGGCGGCGCCGGCGCTGTCGGTCAGGTGTCGAAGATCGGTGGCAAGGGTAAGGTCATCGAAGACGACCGGGACGATTATGTCCCGCGGCTTGTCAACCACGGTTCAGCCCTCGCCGTCGGTGGGCAGGTCTCCGAAGTGCCGCTCGAAGTCCTCGGCGCTCATCGGAGTTGCCCCGTGACGCGCGAGGATCGCTTTGGCGCTGAGGTCCGTCCCGTCAGCCGATCGTCGGCACGAGAGGAACGCGACGATGTAGTCGAGTTCCTCGTCGGGGTAGCGGTCTAGCAGCGCATGTGCGGTCTCACGCTTCGTCACAACCTCCATGTTGGCACCTCTCCTTGCGTTCGTCAAAAAGGATGGGGGATCTTCGTCCTGGCACCAGACTACGCGGCGGGTGCGACGAACCCGGCGGGGTGGGACAGATTGCGGGCCGCCGGCCGTTGAGCGCCTCAGGCTCACGTGCGATTGCACAAAGCACGTGAGCGATGATGTAGTCGCGCTTCACCGACCCCGAGCCGATCTCACGGGAGGGCAGACTGGAGGAGTTTGATTGCGGTGAGCCCTAGCTGAATGCTTGGCTCTCGCGCCACGCCCTTACCGCCGCCTCCGTGGGGTCGGCCCGCACGTTTGTCACGCTCGACACCCACCAGGAACGGGTCGTCGGCTACCACGCGCTCACTGCCGCGCAAATCGAGCACGAACACGCCACCGAGAGGGTGGGCCGTGGGATGCCCAAATACCCGCTCCCCGTCATCCTGCTTGTGCGCCTCGCCGTGGACACTTCCGTACAGGGGAGGGGTGTCGCTCGTGGCTGCTCGCCGACGCCATGCACCGCTCGCTGGGCGCCGCCGAGCGCGTGGGCATTCGCGCGATGCTCGTCCACGCGCTCGACGACCCCGCCGCCGCGTTCTATGAGGAGCACCCCCCCTCGCCCACCGACCCCCAACACCTGATGATCCTCATCAAGGATGTTCGGGCGGCGCTTCTCTGGGCGGGTAGTCGCAGGCGTTGGTAGGCCTGTCACTCAGTTGTGCTTGCTGATGAGCTTGAGCTGATCCTCGGTTTGGGAGACGAGGTCCAGCATGACGCCGCGGTCGTCAGAGATCTCGATGAGCTTGTGTTGGTTGTGCTCGCTTACGACCGCGCCCCTCGTCCCGGCCGGCCACTGGCCGGTCCCTTCGACCTTGTCCACCGCTTGAGTGAGAGCGACGACATCGTTCTCGTGGATGGCTTGCTTGAGGATTGTCATGGCCCTCCAGTTTAGGGGTGGGCTGCCCAGGTGAGGGGATTTCTGCGTCCTTGCTCATGCCTTCCTCCTCCGACACTGGTCGACCGGATCGATGAAGCGGAGCAGGCTCCGGGGCGGGTGCGACGAAACTCTTGCGTGGGCTGGCTCAGCCCTCGCCGTCGGGTGGCTGGGCGGACCTCGCAACGGTCCTCTCGCGGCCTTGCACAGAGACGAACTTCGCCATACCCCTTGACAAGTATTGAGTGTTGGGTATATGGTGGGTTCGTCCAGCCATGTGGTTTGTGGTGGGGCCTTTACATACAGGTCGGGTTGGGGTTGGTCTTCGTGGTCGACTTCTAACTGGTTTCGCGGGGCCCTTGGGAGAGGGACCGGGTCATAATTTTGAGAGGGTTGGTTTTTTCGCGTGCAGCGTTTGGGGCATAGCGTGTTTGGGAGTCCTTGTGCCGGTTTGGGTGGCGTAATAGGACGCGTCAGCGTCGCTGACGCGTCTCTCTCTCTCTCTCTCTCTCTGGTCGAGCCGGCTTCTAGCCGCTGACCTTCGCCGCCGGGCATCACTAGCCGGGCAGGCACGCCTCGGACGGGGTGGGGGGACTTGTGGGCTTTCGCCTGCCGGGTCTTCTTCTCACCGTCCTTTTGTTGTTGAGCCACATTTGACGCGTACGGGTCGTGCTCGTGCGTGTTGTTGGGCCTTGCGCCCGTGTGGGCGTTCTTTCTATTGGTCGTCGGGTGTTGGGCCCATATCGAGGAGGGGTCAGTGATGGTTGAGTTTTTTGGGACCGTTGGTCGTGCTTTGCGTCGGGGACGGGTGCTCGTGGCGCTCGCGGGATCGCTTTGCCTGTTGCTGGTTGTCGCGGTGGGGGCGTTCGCGGCGGAACCGGTGCTCGATCCGTCGATCGAACCGTTCTCGTGCAGCGTGAAAACACCTTGTGGGGTTTTCACGTCGTGGTCGCCTGGCAGGTTGGCGGTGAACGAAGCGACGGGTGAGGTGTATGTGATCGATGAGGCGAATGATGTGGTCGATGTGTTCTCTGGGACGGGGGAATACGTGTCGAGCATTCCCGGGTCTTTGACGACGGCAGGGGCTTTTGGTTTCGGTGGCGAGGACGACGTCGCGGTCGATAATTCTGGTGGGCCGAACGAGGGTCGTGTGTATGTCGAGGCCGAACATGGTGGGGGTGGAGAACCGGGTTTGCTTTTCGCGTTCGACCCGAACGGCAAATTCTTGTGGCAGTCAGCGGACAATCTGAGCGATCTCTGTGGTGTCGCGGTCGATAATTCCGGGAAAGTATGGTCGGCCGATTTCAACAATGGGTTGCAGGAACGCGATCTGGCGACCGGCGCGGCAGCGGGTAGTCCGATACTTGCGGCCAGTCATACTTGCCATTTCGCCTTTGACACGAACGGGAGCATCATAGCCAACCATTGGGACAGCCTCCTAGAGAAGGATGATTTTGAAGGTAATTTTATCCAGATAATCGACGCTGCTGTTGCTTATTCGGATGTGGCGACGGATTCGTCGAATAGTGACGTCTATGGTGTTGGTAATGGTGCGATCGCGCGGTTTGACGATGCTGGTAATCCGCTCGGCTCGTTCGGGTCGCCGACCGTTGGTAGTCCGGTTGGTGTGACGGTTGATGGTGTGAGTGGGCGTATTTTTGTGAGTGATGGTGGGAATGGTAATGTGGTGGTGTTCGACCGTCCCTCCCAGCACGCGTTGACCGTCTCGAATACGGATGTGAGTTCTGGTTCTGTGTCGAGCAGTCCGGGGGATATCAAATGTGGGTTGGTGTGCTCGAATCGTTTTGACGACGGTAGAGAAGTCACGTTGACTGAGAAACCGGCGGCTCATGGTGTGTTTACGGGCTGGTCTGGCGGTGGTTGTTCGGGTACGCAAACGACGTGTAAGGTTACTGTTGGTGCGGATACGGTGGTGACGGCGGATTTCGCGCCGGTATTTTTGCTGAGCGTCGAGAAGGAAGGCACGGGTGCGGGTTCTGTCGCGAGCCTGCCTGAAGCGATCGTGTGTGGTGGTACGTGTTCGCACGAATTCCAAGCGGGTACGATGGTCACGCTGACAGAGACACCCTCCCCGTCGGGTACCTCGACATTCACGGGCTGGTCCGGTGGTGGCTGTTCGGGTAGCGAACCTGTGTGTGTGGTCACGGTCGGTGCGGCGACGACGGTGCACGCGAGGTTCGATCTGCTCGCACCGACGGTCGTTACCGGTGGTGCCTCTGGGGTGACACAGACATCGGGGAGTGTGGCGGGGACGGTCAACCCGAATGGTTCTAACGTGACGGTATGCAGGGTGGAATACGGTCTCTCAACCTCATATGGGTCGCAGGCGCCGTGCTCGCCCGCGACAGTGGGCGCCGGTAAAACGGCCGTGAGTGTCACGGGCGTATTGTCGGGTTTGAAAGCGGGCACCGTCTACCATTATCGTGTGGTCGCGGTGAACGCGGGTGGGACCGGTATCGGTCTTGACCAGGAATTCACGACTCAGGCCGTCCCGGTAGAAAAACCTGTAGAAAAACCCGTCGAAAAACCTGTAGAAAAAATGGGTGAAACACTCCCTGTGGTGGGGAGCGTGAGCATCACGGGCGGCAAGGTCAAGCAGGGAAAGCTCCGACTGACCATCGCGTGCAAGGGTCTCATGGGCGCCCTCTGCAAAGGCACCGTCAAGCTGACCGTGAAGGTAGGCAAGGGCAAGAAGGCTAAGAGCGTCACAGTCGCCTCGGTCGCCTACGGTCTCGCGGCGGGACAGTCAAAGTCGGTGAGGGTGAAGCTCTCCAAAACGGTGCTCGCACTGTTGCGGAAAGCCCACCGTTTGCGGGTGAGTGTGACCGCGCCTGGTGTGAAAAGCACGATCGGAGTGGGATGAGACTCATGTTCGGTCCAAGAGCCCCGCTTGAGAGGGTTCGTATAGAGAGGATGGTCGCGGTCGCCTGTGTGTGTGTCGTGGTCGTGGCGTGTCTTGCGGGTAGCGGTGTCGCGAGTGGTGCTGTGAGTGAAGGGGGTCGTGCGTTCGAGTTGGTCTCCCCCGCACAGAAGAACGGGGGGGACATAGCGGCCGATTCTCAGCGGGCTCGTGCCGCGGCTGACGGGTCCGCGGTGCAGTTCATGTCGTTGACTGGGTTCGGTGACGTGCAGGGCGCAGAGATAGCAACCGACTATGTGAGTGTGCGTGACGGGCGTCCT
Source organism: uncultured Solirubrobacterales bacterium (assembly GCA_963695305.1). GTDB lineage: Bacteria > Actinomycetota > Thermoleophilia > Solirubrobacterales > Solirubrobacteraceae > Palsa-744. The sequence goes on from OY968774.1 coordinate 884,652, forward strand.
GGTGACAGCGGTTGGTCGACGCACGGGATCACCCCACCACAGGACCCGATGACGCTCGAGGCGGCGCTACAGGGCGCGGACCCCTATTACGCGGGAGAGTTCTCCCCCGATCTCTCAACCGGGATCTTCCGAGCGTGGAGTCCTGTGACGGGCGATCCGAACGTCGCGAACGTCGAGAACCTGTACGTCAGACACGATCTGCGGAGCGCGGGTGTGGGCTCCTACCAGCTCGCGAGTAACTGTCCGTTGTGTGAACATGCCAATACCCCACTTGAACCGCTCGCATTGACAGGGCCGCAGCTGCCGTTGTGGGCTGGTAGTTCGGCTGATTTCTCACATGTGCTGTTCGAGTCCAAGCTGAACTTGACAGCCGATGCTCCAGCGCAACCAGGGGGGTGTGCGACAAGCACCGCCTTGTGTGAGGCGCGCCTGTATGAGTCTGTGGATGGTCAGGTCCGTCTCGCGGGAGTGCTACCCGACGGGAGCGCCGCCGAAGTTTCGCTCGCGGGTGCGGGTGCGGGGCTCTCCCACCCATCGATGTACACGCCGCACACGATCTCCAGTGATGGCCGGCGCATCACGTTCACCGTCCCCGGGTTCGAACACAAGCCCGGGGAACTCGACCCGACGGGGTCCTCGGGACGGTTGTATCAGCGGGTGGACGGGTCGAGCACACTACGGGTCGACGCGTCAGAGCGCACCGACTGCGCCGACCACAATCCCTGTAGCGGAACACCAGAGCTAGACCCCACGGGCGAATGGGCCTCGACCTACCAGGACGCCAGCGCTGACGGAACCCGAGTCTTCTTCGTAAGCCACCAAGCGCTCACCGACGATGCGGTCATAGGCCGCGACAGCTTGTACATGTGGGATGCGACCGCGCCCTCGGGTCACAGGCTACGGCTCGTGAGCAAAGATCAAAACGCCAGCGACGGCGGAGACGTCAGCATGAAGACGGGGTGTGGCGTGGTCGGGGTCAGCGACGACGGTACCCGCGTGTACTTCATCGCCCAGGGCCAACTGGTGGCGGGCGCTCCCACGTTGGGGACAGATGCGGGCTTGTATGTGTGGCATGACGAAGGCGGCGGCGTGTCCTCGACCAAATATGTCGGCAAGCTCAAAAACCTCAACAACGGCGGTATCGCTGATCAGCAGCATTTGCTGTGGACGACGAATTGGAAGCTGGGGGCGTGGCATGAGGCGCGTGTGAGCCCGGACGGTCGCCGCTTGTTGTTCATGTCCTCCAGTGGTGAAGGGTTGTTGAGCGCGCATGGCGGCAGCGACATCGACCAGTCAGCGTGCACGGGTGGTTGTCAAACTTTCTATTTGTATGATGCCGAAACGGAAAGGTTGTGGTGCGCGTCGTGTTCTTCTGAAGGGAAGGTGGTCGCTAACGCGCAGGATGTGATCGTCACGAACGATGGTTCGGCCGCGACGACACCGCACCTCTCACGCGCGCTCTCAGACGATGGTGAGCACGCGTTCTTCATGACAACCGGTGCGCTCGTCCCAGGCGACGCTAACGGCACGATGGACGCTTACGAGTTCAACGCTTCGACCGGCACAGTGTCACTTGTCTCGACGGGCACCGATCCCGCAGACTCGTATTTCATGGATGCCAGTGCTGACGGGTCAAATGCGTTCTTCTTGACGCGTCAGAAACTTGTGGGTTGGGACACCGATGAGAACTATGACATGTACGACGCCAGGACCGGTGGCGGATTCCCCGAACCGGTAGCGGCACTACCCGCCTGTAACGGCGAAACATGTCAAGGGGCACTCACAAACTTGCCCGTCGCGATCACGATCGCCACCAACGGTTTTCAGGGCGCCGGGAACACACAACCCCCAGTCACTGTAAACACGAAGAAGCGCACAATCGTAAAGTGCAAACAGGGTTTTGTACGCAAGCGGGTGCACGGGAGAACCAGGTGTGTGAGAAGGCCAAGAGCCAAGCACGCAAGGAGCGGGGGTAGGCGCGCATGACACACTCAACTATCAGGAGCACGATCACGGGAGTTATGGTGTGCGCCCTACTCGGCGTGTTCGTCCAGACGGCTGGGGCTGCTGGTCCGTTGTGGCGAGTTGACGGGTTGACGGAATCCGCGTCGTTGCGTGGTGGCTCCACGAGTTTCGTGTTGCAGATGACGAATATCGGTGACGCTGACGCTGATGGTTCTATCACTCCGATCAGTGTGAGTATCACGCTCCCGACGGGTATCGCGCTGACGAGCGTTACCTCACCGCACGGGCTTGGCGTCCTGAACTGTTCGGGGACGACAACCGTCACTTGCACCAGTACGGCGACTATAATTCACGGTAACGATCACGCGTATGCGATCGTTAGGGTACTCGCGTCCGTCGCTCCGGGTGCACCACTCGGCCCCGCAAGCGCGATCATGACGGTGAGTGGTGGGGGCGCACCACCGGCAGAAACGTTCGCGACGACGAATATCAGCGATGAACCATCCCTTTTCGGGATCGCAGCGATCGACGGCCTCACCACCGCCGATGAATCGGGTGCCGGGTATTCGCAAGCGGCGGGCCACCCCTACAGTATTTCGACGAGGATGGATTTCAACACGAAGTCCAAGGCTGTGCCACTCATCGGGGAACTCTGGCCGGTGCAGGCTCCGAAGGACATTCTTGTGGATCTCCCACCGGGACTGGTTGGTAACCCGACGGGCGTTGACCAGTGCACCGCGTCACAACTCGCAAACTCCGTCGGGTTCGTCGCAAGACCGACGTGTCCGCCGACTTCGCAGGTCGGGACGACACTAGTGCGACTGAACGGTTCGACGACGTTCTATGTGATCGGTCCCGTACCGATCTATAACCTTGTGCCGCCTCCGGATGCGCCCGCGGAGTTCGGTTTCAACATCTACGGGAACGTCGTGACGCTAAAGGCACGTCTACGCGGCGCTCCGGATTACGGTATTTCGGTCGATGCGGAAAACGTGCCCGAGGCACTCGGGCTTCAGGGCACCACGGTCACGTTCTGGGGCGTCCCGGCCGACCACTCCCACGACCATGAACGCGCCTGTCCAGGAGAACAAGCACCCTGGAGTGGTGGTCCGACGTGTCCCAGTGGGGCGCCGTTGAGCGCGTTCCTGCGCGACCCCACATCCTGCACCGACCCTGTTGACCCTCAAGCGACAGGGCTACTCACGAGTATTCACACAGACTCCTGGGCTAACCCCGGGGCACGCGACGCCCAGGGAGAAGCGGACCTTGAAGATCCTGCGTGGCAGACCGCGTCGTTCCTCAGCCACGAACCACCGGGACTGCCAACACCACCCCTATCGCAGGGATCACCACAACTACTTACAGGGTGCGAACACGTCCCGTTCGCCCCATCATTCACAATCGCGCCACTAACACCGGCAACCACGGGCGAGCCCGCGGCGTTCGCGTTCGACTTGAACATGCCCCAGAACAACAACCCCACCGCGATCGGCGAGGCCGACCTAAAGAAGGCGATTGTCACGCTTCCCCCCGGCGTCCGCGTCAACCCTTCCTCGGCCGGTGGATTGGGTGCTTGCACCCCCGAACAGATCGGACTACACGACACCGCAGAACCGACATGTCCTGACTCCTCAAAGCTCGGAACCCTCACGATACAAACACCGCTACTCAAAGAAACACTCACAGGAACCCTATATTTGGCGTCCCCGCATGAAAACCCGTTCGGGTCGCTGATCGCGGTCTACCTCGTCGCGAAAGGCTCAGGCGTTACCGTCAAGGTCCCCGCCCAGGTTACGCTAGACCCGACGACCGGCCAGGTCACGACGATCGTGGATAACAACCCCCAACTACCGTTCTCCAAACTACACATCGAACTGAAGAGCGGACCACGCGCCGCACTCACCCTCCCGTCCTCGTGCGGGGAATACAAGACCAGTACCGCGCTCAGCTCCTGGAGCCAACCCAACACACCCGTCAACTCCAACAGTGGCTTCACGCTCACCGAAGGACCCAGTGGGGCCGGGTGTCTCGCCCCACAGTTTGCTCCCTCGTTGACAGCTGGCACCGTCAACCCTGTTGCGGGCGCGTTTACGCCGTTCGCGCTCCAGTTGACCCGTACAGATCAGGATGGGGAACTGGGTTCGATCCCCTCGCTTACTTTGCCTCCTGGTTTGTTGGCTGATGTGGGGTCTGTGCCCACTCGTTGCACGGATGCGCAAGCCAACACGGCTGTCTGTCCCGTCGCGTCGCGTATCGGTAGCGTGACGACGGGCGCAGGCGCCGGCACCAACCCCTACTACGTCACCGGCAACGTCTACTTGACCGGACCCTACGAGGGCTACCCCTTCGGGCTCGCTGTGATCGTTCATGCCCAAGCCGGACCATTCGATTTGGGCTACGTGACGGTCAGGGCGGCTGTCCAGGTCAACGACGACGGGTCCATAACAACGAAGACCGACCCGTTCCCCACGATCCTCCAAGGGATCCCGCTCCAAGTACGGGATATTCGGGTCAACCTCGACCGGCCTGGGTTCGTTCTTAATCCCACCAACTGCGCCTCGATGAACATCACGGGCACCGTGGCCGCGACCGATGGGCGCTCGGCGAACGTCTCTAGTCGTTTCCAGGTCGGGGAATGCTCACGCCTCCCATTCAAACCCGGGTTCACCGTCTCCACCGGTGCTCTCACCGGACGCAACATCGGCGCCTCACTCGTCGTGAAGGTCACTTCGGGTAAAGGGCAAGCCAACATCCGTGGGGTCCACGTCACGCTCCCCAAGGCGCTCCCCTCACGCAACTCCACGTTGCAGCAGGCGTGTCCGAATGCCGTGTTCAGCATCAACCCCGCCGAGTGTCCCGCAGGGTCTGTTGTGGGGACCGTCAGGGCGACCACCCCGATCCTCGCTGTCCCGCTCACAGGCCCCGCCTATTTGGTGTCGCATGGTGGCGCCGCCTTCCCCGATTTGGTCTTGGTTCTTCAAGGGGAAAACATCACGCTCCACGTCACGGGTCACACCGACATCAAGAACGGGGTCACCACCAGCACCTTCAACACCGTCCCCGACGCGCCTATCACGAACTTCGAACTGAGACTCCCCACCGGCCCACATTCCGCGCTCGCCGCACCCGCAGGACACCTTTGCACTCGCTCGCTCACGCTCCCCACCACCATCACCGGCCAAAACGGTGCGGTCATCAAAAAGACCACGAAGATCACCGTCACCGGCTGCCCCCGCCACAAGGCCAAGAAGGCGAAGAGGGCTGGGAAGGGCAGGAAGTAAGGGTGCTCTGATGGCGGTCCGTGCCACCACTCCTCCCGGGCGCTCCGCCCGCAACGGCAACGTCGCGTTCGCTCGTACCCGCCTCGGCGACCTTCAACGTGTTCGTATCGTCGCGGCGATGGTCGACGTCGCGGCGGACCGGGGAGTGGCGCAGGCGACGGTCGCGCATGTGGTGTCCCGGTCGGGTGTGTCGCGCCGCACCTACTATGAAGTGTTCCCCGACCGTGACGCGTGTTTTATCGCCGCGTTCGATGCCTCGGTTGAGCGCGTAGGCGAGTATGTGCTTCCGGCGTATCGAGAACGTGGGTCGTGGCAACAATCCATAAGAGCCGGATTGATTGCGCTGCTCTCGTTCCTCGACGCGGAGCCCGCGATGGCACGTTTGCTCGTTGTCGAGTCCCTCGCGGCCGGTCCCGCCGCGGTCAACCGTCGTCGTGAGCTGCTCGCCCTGCTCACCGACGCGGTGCACGAGGGCCGCTCGGCTCCACGAGCACGGCGCAACATTCCCCCGCTCACCGCCGAGGCCGTCGTTGGCGCTGTTCTCTCTGTCATCCACTCCCGTCTCACCGACCGTGATACGCGCCCGCTTATCGAGCTGACCGGCCCGTTGATGGGGATCGTCGTCTTGCCTTATCTCGGGCCGCGGGCGGTGCAACAAGAGCTTTCCCTCCCCGTCCCCACTCCCCTCGTCCGTGCTACTCCCTCTGGCGCGGGCGGGGGGAACGGGGTGCTGCTTGAGCTACCCATGCGCCTCACATATCGCACGCTGCGTGTCCTCTCCGCGATCGCTCGATCCCCTGGTGCTTCCAATAGGGAGATCGGTCGTGTCGCGGGGATCGAGGACCAGGGCCAAATCTCAAAGCTGCTCAAGCGCCTCTCCGGGCTCGACCTGATCGAGAACGGGGGAGACGGTCCTGTTCGCGGGGCACCCAACGCTTGGACACTCACACCCACCGGTAGGCAGGTCGAGAATGCCATCCCCCACACTCCCTGACACCCGCGCTCTGAAGTCTTCGCGTGCTCGTCCGGGCGCGCGCTCTGCACGCCAGGGCGCTCATGTCGTTGAGATGCAACGCTCCCGTCTGCTCACCGCCACGCTTGAAATCGTCTATGAGCAGGGTGCCCCCTCGCTCACCGCCGCGAACGTCATCGACCGTGCCGGTGTTTCCCGCCGCACGTTCTACGACATTTTTCCCCACCGCGAGGGGTGTTTGCTCGCCGCGTTCAACCACGCCCTCCACACCGCCACTACTACCGCCACCACCGCCGCCCTCGCTGATCCCCACGCCCCCTTCCGGGAGTGTCTCAGACACATCCTCGTCGCAGTGCTCGCCCTCTTTGACCACGACCCACAGCTCGCGTGGCTGCTCATCGTCGAGGCGCTCGCGTGCGGCACACCCACCCTCACCGCCCGCTCCACCACCATCACACACCTCGCCTCGCTACTCGACGACCTCCAGGAGGACACGCCACCCTCACCGCTCACCGCGCAAGCCACCGTCGGCGCCGTCCTCTCGCTCCTTCACTCCCACCTACTCACCCCACCCACTCCCGCCCTCGCGTCCGGTGTGCACCCCCACACGCCCTCGTTGCTCTCGCTCACCAACCCCCTCATGGTCATCATCCTCACCCCCTACCTCTCCCGCACCACCGTCCTGCGCGAGCTCCACCGTCCCATGCCCTTGCCCACCCCCCTGTCCCCGCCACCGCCGGACCCCTTCAAGGACCTCACGATCCGCCTCACCTACCGCACCCTCCGGGTCCTCACCACCATCGCCCACACTCCCGGCTCCTCAAGCAAACAAGTAGCGCTCTCCGCCGGGATCACCGACGAGGGCCAAACCTCAAAGCTACTCAAACGCCTCTCCATCAACGACCTCATCACCGACACCGGCGACCCCGGGAAGGGCCTACCGCGGGCCTGGTCGCTCACACCCCGTGGGGTCCGCGTGCTCGCCGCCGTCGGGGCGGGATAGCAAAACCCTAAATATAAGTCTTGACTTCTTAGAAGGTCTGTCTTATAATACCTGGGTGGCATGGGAGATCGTTCTCACCGAACAATGGTTGGAGGACACACGATGAAGACAACCACTTGGAAGGACACCCGTCCACGCGCTGTGAAGCCGGGGGACGAGCCCCACATCCAACGCACCCGCGAGATGATGCGCGCTGAGCTGCGCCTCGCCGACCTACGCAAGCACCGTCACGCATCCCAGGCCGATGTCGCCGCTCGCCTTGAGGTCTCCCAATCAAACGTCTCCCAACTTGAGCGTGGTGAGGACGCAAAGCTCTCCACGCTGGAGAACTATGTCGCCGCCCTGGGCGGCAAGCTGGAGGTACGCGCCGTGTTCGACGACGAGGTCGTCACCATCAGCTAGCCCCGGGGTCACGCCTAGCAGAAACCAACACTGTCAGGCCCTCCAGGGTCTGGCCGCACGAAACTTTCCCAACCCCCTTGACAAGTATTGAGTGTTGGGTATATGGTGGGTTCGTCCAGCCATGTGGTTTGTGGCGGGCTTTACATACAGGTCGGGTTGGGGTTGGTCTTCGTGGTCGACTTCTAACTGGTTTCGCGGGGCCCTTGGGAGAGGGACCGGGTCACAATTTTTGAGAGGGTTGGTTTTTTCGCGTGCAGTGTTTGGGGCATAGCGTGTTTGGGAGTCCGTGCGTCCGTAGTGGGGGCGTAATAGGACGCGTCAGCGTCGCTGACGCGTCTCTCTCTCTCTCTCTCTCTCTGGTCGAACCGGCTAAGCGCCGCTGACCGCCGCCGCCGGGGCTATGTAGCCCGGCAGGCAAGCCTCGGACGGGGTGGGGGGACTCGTGGGCTGTTGCCCGCGGTTTCTCCTCACGCTCGTCCTTTTGTCGTTGAGCCACATTTGACGCGTTCCCGCCAGGGGGCGTGTTGTTGGGCCTTGCGCCCGTGTGGGCGTTCTTTCTATCTGTCGTCGGGTGTTGGGCCCATATCGAGGAGGGGTTCGTGATGGTTGAGTTTTTTGGGACCGTTGGTCGTGCTTTGCGTGGGGTGCGGGTGCTTGTGGCGCTCGCGGGATCGCTTTGCGTGGTGTTGGTGGCCGCGTGCGGGGCGTTCGCGGCGACGCCGACGTTGAGTGGGACGTTCACGTGTAGCGAAGCGACGCCGTGTGGGGGTTTTGAATCGATCGTGCCGGGCCGGATCGCCGTCAACGAAAGCACCGGCGAGGTGTATGTGATCGACACCGCCAACAACGTGGTCGATGTGTTCTCTTCGGCTGGGGTGTATCAGGGCGATATCCCCAACCCGTCTGGTGAATCGCACGAAAGCTTCAGTTTCGGCGGCGAGGATGACATCGCGGTCGATAACTCCGGTGGGGCGAACGAGGGGCACGTGTATGTCGTCTCCCAGAACGCCGACGGTGGCAGCGGCACCATGTTCGCGTTTGACGCGAGCGGCACGTTCTTGTGGCAGGCGGCGGGCCAGGGTTTCCTCTGCGGAGTGGCCGTCACACCGGCCGGTGCCTTGTGGACCGCGGACTTCTCGACCGGGCTTCAGCAGCAGTCGCCGTCCGACGGGTCGGCGATCGGCTCGCCTCTTACAACGCTGGCGGACGTGACTCACCCTTGCCATTTCGCCTTTGATTCCTCGGGCAATATCCTCGTAGCTCAATTCAACGGCTACGTTGAGAAGCTTGGACCCACCGGGATCTTGTTGGCGATAATCAACGAATTGGCCAACCTCGATGTAGCAGTGGACTCTTCGAATAACAATGTGTATTTGGCGCGGTCGGGTGAAGTTGTACGGTACGGTCCCTCGGGTGGACCGTCGATCGCGGTCTTGGGTCAGTCTGATGTCAAAGGTCCGGTTGGTGTCACCGTCAACGGCTCTCTTGGCAAGGTCTATGTCACCGATAACGTTGACAACGATATAAAGATCTTTGACACTCCTTCGCAGCATGTGTTGGGTGTGTCGGCGTCGGGTCCGGGGTCTGTCGCGAGTAATCCTTTCGGCATTACTTGCGGGACGACATGCAGTGAACATTTCGACGATGGCACGGAAGTGACTTTGACGGCTACGCCGGTTGAACGTGCGGTGTTCACGGGCTGGTCGGGTGGTGGCTGTTCAGGTACGGAAGTGACGTGTAAAGTGACGATCGCCGCGGACACGTCTGTGACCGCGAGCTTCGCGTCGTTGTTCACGTTGACTGTTGAAAAGGAAGGTTCGGGGTCGGGTACGGTCACGAGTTTGCCTGAAGCGATTGTGTGTGGTGGTGTGTGTGCGCATGATTTCGATGCGGGTACGGAAGTGACGTTGACCGCTACGGCGTCTGAAACGTCGGTGTTCGCGGGCTGGTCTGGTGGTGGTTGCTCGGGTACGGAAACGACGTGCAAAGTGACTGTAAGTGCTGCTGCCACTGTGAAGGCGTGGTTTGATCTCAAGCCGCCTACTGTTCTCACGGGCGTGGCGTCTTCGATCACGCAGACTGGCGTGACTGTCGCGGGGAGGGTCAACCCGAATGGGTCGAGCGTGTCCGTGTGCCGTATTGAATACGGCCTTTCGACAGCGTATGGGTCGCAGGTGCCCTGTTCGCCCGCTAGCCCCGGTGCCGGGAAAGCAGCGGTGAACGTCACTGGTGTCCTGTCTGGGTTGAAAGCGGGCACGGTCTACCACTACCGTGTGGTTGCGGTCAACGCTGGTGGTACCGGGACGGGCCTTGACAAGGAAGTCACGACAGAAGCGGCCCCGGTCGAAAAACCCGTCGAAAAACCTGTAGAAAAACCTGTAGAAAAACTGGTCGAAAAAGAAGCGCCGCCGATGGTCGGGGTTGTGAGCGTGAAGGGTGGGAAGGTAAAGGCCGGCAAGATCCAGCTCGTCGTCTCGTGTAAAGGGCTCGCGGGGGCGAGGTGTAAAGGCTCGCTAAAGCTCACTGTGAAGGTCAAGAAGGGCAAGAAGACCAAGACCGTCACGGTCGGAACGGTCTCCTACAGTCTCGCCGCGGGGCAGGCAAAGACGTTCAAGTTGAAGGTCCCCGCCTCGCTGAAGGCTGTGTTGAAGAAAGGTCATGTGAAGGGGAGCGTAACCGGGCCTGCTGTGAAAACGACGATCACGGTCGGCTGAACGATGACCAGCGGGAGCGATATGCACACGATCGACCACAAGGCACGGATGCTTGCGTTCAGGGTGTGCGTGTCGCTCCTGGCCCTCTTTGGTCTGTCGGTGTCCACGGTCGGGGTTGCGGCGGCTGAAGAAGCGGCGCCGCGTGGGTATGAGTTGGTGTCCCCGGCTAACAAGGACGGTAGCGATGTCGCGGGCGCGGGTTCGCGTACGCGCGCCGCCGCCGATGGGTCCGCGGTCGATTTCTTCTCGCTGTCGGGGTTCGGTGACGCGCAAGCTACAGAGCTGGGTACCGATTACATGAGCGTCCGTGACCCGCAACCGGGTACGCAGGGGTGGGTCACGCACTCGCTCACACCACCACAAGACCCGATGACGTACTCGGCGGCACTGGCGGGGGTGGATCCGTTGTATGTGGGGGATTTCTCGCCCGACCTGTCGGATGGTGTGTTTAGCGCGTGGAGCCCGCTCACCAACGATCCGAATGTCGCGAACGTCATCAACCTCTATTCCCGCCACGACCTACGCACCCCGGGAGCAGGGTCCTATGAACTGGACAGTGGTTGCCCGTTGTGCGAAGCGACTGGTAAACCGTTGCCGCCGTTGATCGCACCTGGATCGGGCGCTACGGTCGGTGGTCCCATAGTGCCGATCGTCGCGGGCGCTTCAGAGGACTCGTCGCATGTCCTGTTCGAATACAAGCTGAATCTGACAGCAGACGCACCTGCGCAACCAGCCGCGTGCGCCACGCACACTGAAGCGTGTTATGCCCGTGTCTATGAATCGGACAACGGTGTTGTGCGCCTGGCGGGCATCCTTCCGGACGGTAGCGCTGCCGAAATCTCGATAGCGGGTATAGGCGCCGGAGCGTCACACCCACCTTATTATACGCCGCATGTGATGTCGGCGGACGGTAATCGCGTGATCTTCACGGTACCCGGCACGGAAGAAAAACCGGGTGTGCTTGATCATGTGGGTTTCCATGGTCGTTTGTATCAGCGTGTGGATGGGGCGAGCACGGTCCAGGTCGACGCGTCAGAGCGCACCGATTGTGCCGACCACAATCCCTGTATGGGTGTGCCTGAGCCAAGTCCTGTAGGGGAACGAGCCTCGACATACCAGGACGCGAGTGCTGATGGTACGCGTGTGCTCTTCGTCAACAACGGTTCGTTGACGGATGGGCCGTCGGGGAACCTGTACATGTGGGACGCCAACGCTCCCGCGGGCCATCATCTGCGGGTCATATCCGCTACACAGGCAGGCGCCGAGGGCGGGAATGTCGATCTCGCGAAGGGGTGTGGTGTGGTCGGTATCAGCGCTGACGGCAAGTACGTGTATTTCATCGCCCTGGGGCAGCTTGTCGCGGGCGCGCCGACGCTGGGAACTAGTGCCGGTTTGTATGTGTGGCATGACGAAGGCGCCGGTTCGTCGCTGCGCTATATCGGCAAGCTCGCGAACCTGGCAAGGCACGGAGTGCCAGACGCCAATTTTCTGACGTGGGGTACGAATTGGGCGCTAAATCTCGGTAAGGAGTCGCGTGTCTCGCCGGATGGTAAGCATTTGCTGTTCATGTCTTCAAGTGGTGAAGGGTTGTTGAGCGCGCATGGTGGGGTCGATGTGGACCAGTCCGCATGTCTGGGGGGTTGTCGCACACAGTACTTGTATGACGCGGAAACCGAAAAACTGTCGTGCGCGTCGTGTGCTGAAAACGGCAAGAGTGTCGCCGACGCCGACGATCTCGTCAACCAAGACACAAGCATCGCCAAGCCGACGACGCATCTCTCGCACGCTCTCTCCGATGATGGGCGCTATGCGTTCTTCAGTACTTCCGCCGGGCTGGTGGCGGCTGATACGAATGACAATAAGCAGGATGCGTATGTGTTCGATTCGGTGACGGGCAAGGTGTCGTTGCTGTCCTCGGGTACGGATACGGCGGACTCGTTTTTCATGGACGCCAGCGCTGATGGGCATGACGCGTTCTTTCGCACACGCCAGCGCCTCGTCGGCTGGGACACAGACCAGAACTACGATCTGTATGACGCACGAGTCGGGGGCGGCTTGCCCGAACCAGAAGTCGTGGAAGCATGCGCGGGGGAAAAATGTCAGGGGCCGCAGAATCCACCGCCCGCCTTTAGGGGACCGGGGAGCTATGGGTTCACGGGTCCCGGCAATCTCGTTACACCGGTCGTGAAAACGACGGTCAGGTCGGCCAAAACGCGGGCGCTTGCCGGCGCGTTGAAGGCGTGTCGTAAGCATCATCGTGCGCAGCGCAAGAAGTGCGAATCGCGGGCGCGGAAGCGGTATGCGGGCAAAGCGTCTAGGGGCAGGGGGGGCAAGTGATGCGACGCTCGTTGAATATCGGCACGCTCGCGATAGTGCTTGTCGCGATATTGCTCGCGGTCGTGCCTGTGTCCGCGTCGGCTACCGGCACATCGGTGTGGCGTGTGAATGCGCTGTCTGATTCCTCGGCGTTTCGCGGCGGCACACTCAACTACATTGTGGAGGTTCGCAACGTTGGTAGCGCCCCGGCGGAAGGGCCTGTAACACCGATCAGTATCACGCTGCATCTGCCCGCCGGGATCCATGCGGTGAGCGCTGCGAACGTAGTCAATTTGGGTCCGCTGAACTGTCCAGGATCGTTCGGTACTAGCACGGTCACGTGCACCACCACGGCCACGTTCCCACCGAACCGTAACGGTGTTCTGCGGGTCGCTACGAGCATCGAACCGGGTGCGACGGTAGGTCCAGCGACCGCTGCCGCCGAAGTGACCGGTGGCGGCGCTCTCACCCCCGCTTCGACGTTCGCAACGACGAGCATCACAGACGAAGCGCCCGTGTTCGGGATCGACACGTTCGACGGCCTGCTCACCGCTGACGCGACCGGCGCCCCGTTCTCGCAGGCCGGGGGCACCCGTATGCGATCTCGACCGCGATCACGTTCAACACGAAGACAAAGAACGTCCCGTTGATCGGCGACCTGTGGCCTGTAGAGGCGGTCAAGGACGTAAGCGTCGACCTCCCACCGGGATTCGTGGGCAACCCCTCGGAAGTTGACCAGTGCACGCCATCCCAGCTCGCACAAACAGAGGCGGGGTTCGTCTCCACACCCACATGCCCCGTCACCTCACAGGTCGGCACCACGCTCGTGCAAGTCAACGGCGGCACAAACGAATATGTGATGGGTCCGTTCCCGGTGTTCAACATGGTGCCCCCACCGGATGCTCCCGCGGAGTTCGGGTTCAGCATCAACGGTGTCGTCGTGACGCTGAAAGCGCGTCTACGCAGCAACACGGACTACGGGATCTCTGTCGATTCCAACGACATTCCCGAGGTGTTGGGGATCGAGGGCAGCATCGTCACATTCTGGGGCGTTCCCTCAGACCCCTCGCACGATCCCGAACGCGCCTGTCCCGGCAAACAACACCCCAGCCCCGGTAGCCCCGGATGTCCCAGTCCCGCGCCCCCCAGCGCGTTCCTACGCAACACCACCTCCTGCACACCAACCCAACCCGGAGGGGAAGGGCTCGCCACAGTCGCCCACGTCGACTCGTGGGCTCACCCCGGCGCTCACGAACCCAACGGTGCACCGCAACTATCCGACCCCGCATGGAAGTCCACAGAATTCATGAGCCACAACGCACCGTGGTTTCCCGCCCCACCCTCGCTGCGCGGCACACCGCAACTACCGACAGGGTGCGAACAGGTGCCGTTCGCCCCGTCGTTCACGGCCAACCCGGTTGCGCCCGTGAGTGTGGGGGAGCCCTCCGGGTTCGCGTTCGACCTTTCCCTGCCGCAGTCCGAAGAACCGGAAACGATTGGCGAGGCCGACCTGAAGAAGGCAGTCGTCACACTCCCGGCGGGCTTGCGGGTCAACCCATCCTCCGCCGGCGGGCTCGGCGCTTGCACACCGGAACAGATCGCCCTTCACTCGACCGCCGAGCCGTCGTGTCCCGACTCCTCGAAGCTCGGGACGCTCACGATCGAAACACCGTTGTTGAAGGAACCGCTCTACGGAACTGTCTACCTCGCCTCACCGCACGAGAACCCCTTCGGATCGCTCATCGCGGCGTACCTCGTCGCGAAAGGGCCCGGTGTCGTCGTGAAGGTGCCCGCGCAGGTGGCGCTCGACCCGACCACGGGTCAGGTCTCAACGATAGTGGATAACAGTCCCCAGCTACCGTTCTCCAAACTACACATCGAACTGAAGAGTGGGCCACGAGCAGCGTTCGTCCTGCCGCCCGCCTGTGGGTCCTACGCTACGCACTCGTCGCTCAACTCGTGGAGCCAACCAGACACCAGCGTCCCCTCGGACAGCGGTTTTACCCTTACCCAGGCGACCAGCGGCACCGGCTGTCCGACCCCACAGTTCGCGCCAGTGTTGACAGCGGGCACCGTGAACCCTGTGGCGGGAGCGTTCACCCCGTTCGCGCTCCAGCTCACGCGTTCGGACCGGGACAGTGAGCTTTCCGCGATCCCGTCGCTCACCCTGCCTCCTGGACTGTTGGCTGATGTGGGGTCTGTGCCCACTCGTTGCACGGATGCGCAAGCCAGCACGGCCGCCTGTCCCGTCGCGTCGCGTATCGGTAGCGTGACGACGGGGGCAGGCGCCGGCACAAACCCCTACTACGTCACCGGCAACGCCTACCTCACCGGACCGTATGAGGGGGCCCCCTTCGGGTTGGCAGTGATCGTCCACGCCCAAGCGGGACCGTTCGATTTGGGCTATGTGACAGTGAGGGCGGCTGTGCAGGTCAACGACGACGGGTCGATCACGACCCACACCGATCCGTTCCCGACGATCCTGCAAGGCATCCCGCTCCAGGTGCGCGATATTCGCGTGAACCTCGACCGGCCAGGGTTCGTGTTGAACCCCACCAACTGCGCTCCCATGAGCGTCAACGGGAGCGTCGCCGCGACGGATGGCAGCACGGCGAACGTGTCAAGTCGCTTCCAGGTCGGGGAATGCTCACGTCTCCCGTTCAAACCCGGGTTCACGGTCTCAACCGGGAGCGTCACGGGTCGCAACATCGGCGCGTCGCTCGTCGTGAAGGTCACATCGGGTAAAGGCCAAGCGAACGTTCACGGTGTCCACGTGAGCCTCCCGAAGGCGCTCCCCTCCCGCAACACGACGTTGCAACAAGCGTGTCCCAACGGCGTCTTCACGTCGAACCCCGCCGCGTGCCCACCAGGCTCGGTAGTCGGCACTGTCAAGGCCACAACCCCGATCCTCGCGGTCCCGCTCACCGGCCCCGCCTACCTGGTCTCACACGGTGGCGCGGCGTTCCCCGACCTAGTCCTCGTGTTGCAGGGCGAAAACATAACGCTACACGTCACAGGCCACACCAACATCAAAAACGGTGTCACCACATCCACTTTCAACACGGTTCCCGACGCCCCCATCACCAGTTTCGAACTGAGGCTCCCGACCGGCCCCCACTCAGCGCTCGCCGCACCCGGTGGACACCTCTGCACACGCTCCCTCACCCTACCCACCACCATCACCGGCCAGAACGGGGCGGTCATCAAAAAGACGACGAAGATCAGTGTCACCGGCTGCCCCCGCCACAAGGCAAAGAAGGCGAAGAGGGCTGGGAAGGGCAGGAAGTAGAGGCCCCCGATGGCCCTCCGCACGCCCACGACCCCCAAGCGCACCCCAAAGTGCGCTACCCCCAATGGGAACGGCGATGTCGCGTTTGCTCGTACCCGTCTCGGCGACCTTCAGCGTGTGCGTGTCGTGGCGGCGATGATCGACGTGGCTGCTGAGCGGGGGGTGGCGGGGGCGACGGTCGCGCATGTGGTGTCGAGGTCGGGTGTGTCGCGGCGTACCTACTACGAGGTGTTTCCCGATCGTGACGCGTGTTTTATCGCCGCGTTCGACGCGTCGGTGGAGCGGGCCGGTGAGTATGTGCTGCCGGCGTACCGAGGAAGTGGGTCGTGGCAACAGTCCATAAGAGCAGGACTCGTTGGGCTGCTCTCGTTCCTTGACGCGGAGCCCGCGATGGGACGGTTGCTCGTCGTGGAGTCCCTAGCGGCCGGACCCGTGGCGGTCAACCGTCGTCGTGAGCTGATCGCCCTGCTCACCGCCACGGTGCACGAGGGCCGCTCAGCTCCCCGCGCGCGGCGCAACATTCCCCCGCTCACCGCGGAGGGTGTGGTGGGGGCGGTGTTGTCGGTGATCCACTCCCGCCTCACCGACGGTGATATGCGCCCATTGGTCGAGTTGACGGGTGCGTTGATGGGGATCGTGGTGCTGCCCTACCTGGGTGCGCGGGCGGTGCAGCAAGAGCTTTCTCTCCCGATCCCCTCCGCTCTCCCCGTCCGTGCCGCTCCCTCTGGCGCGGGCGGGGGGAATGGGGTGCTGCTCGAGCTACCGATGCGCCTGACCTACCGCACGATCCGTGTGCTCTCCGCGATAGCGCGCGCCCCCGGAGCGTCGAACCGGGAGATCGGTCGGTCCGCCGGGATCGAGGACCAGGGCCAGACATCGAAGCTGCTCAAGCGTCTCTCCCGGCTTGACCTGATTCAGAACGGCGGAGAGGGCCCGCTACGTGGGGCGCCCAACGAGTGGACACTCACACCCACAGGCCACGAGGTGGCGAATGCGATCCCCCACACTCCCTGACGCGCGGCCGCGCCGTGAGGGTGCTCATGTGACGGAGATGCAACGCCGTCGCTTGCTCACCGCGACCCTTGAAGTGGTTTATGAGCGTGGTGCTCCCGCGCTGACCGCGGCGAGTGTGGTGGAGCGTGCGGGGGTGTCGCGGCGCACGTTTTATGACATTTTCGAGGACCGCCAGGCGTGTGTGTTGGCCGCGTTCAACGACGCGGCCGCGACGGCGGAGGGGGTTGTGGTTGACGCCGCGGGGGCGCACGATGGGTGGTGTGAGCGTGTGAGGGGGTCTCTGTGGGCGTTGCTCGCCCTCTTTGACCGTCAACCCCATCTTGCTCGTGTGCTGGTGGTGGAGGCGCTTGCGTCGGGACCATCGGTGCTCAGAGCGCGCCGCGAACTGCTCGACCGCCTCGCCCTCCTCGTCGACGAGGGGCGCGTGGAGAGCGGGGAGGGCCGTGAGCCCCCGCCGCTCACGGGTGAGGGTGTGGTGGGGGCGGTGTTCTCGCTCATCCACTCCCACCTCATCTCCACCCCGGCCTCCTCGCTGCTCGACCTCATAGGCCCGCTCATGGCGATCGTGGTGGCTCCCTATCTCGGTCCCACGGCGGCACAACAGGAGCTCGAGCTCCCCACGCCCGCACCCCCAGGGGCCTCCCAACCGTTCGTCACAGACCCCTTCAAAGACCTGACGATCCGCCTCACCTACCGCACCCTCCGGGTGCTCACCACGATCGCCCAAACCCCCGGCGCGTCAAGCAAACAGGTGGCGCTCTGCGCCGGGATCACCGACGAGGGGCAAACCTCGAAGCTACTCAAACGCCTCCAGCGCAACGACCTGATCGACGACACGGGAAAGCCCGAGAAGGGAATGCCCCGCGCCTGGACACTCACCGACCGCGGCGAGCGGGTATTGGCTGCGGTTGGAGGGTAGGGGCTCGGCAAGGTCTCAGCAGTCCACGGACGCCGCGAGCGCAGAGCAGACTTCCGCCATGCGCTGTCGGTTGAGTGTTGCGATCAACTCGTTGAGATAGCCGGTGGGCATCATCACCAGGTTGTCGAGCGTCACCGCGCAAGGTTCAGCCATGCTGTCGCTCTCGTCGAGCGGCACATGGGTCGGGATGGGCCGGATCGCTTTGGTGAGGGGCGCTACGAGGATCTCGCTAAGTACCCCGATGGCAGAGTCTCGGGTGAGGATGAGGTAGGGACGGCGACCGTGCTTGGGTGTCTCGCCCCAGCGGACCTCGCCGCGCCTCACCACGGCTTGACGCCGCCCGCGCGCTCCTCATCTGCGAGGCGGTCGAGGACCGCGTCGCGCGAGAGCTCGTTCACTGCGGCGAGATCGGCCCACCCATCTGGCTCAAGCTGAGGCGAGGTCCCGTAAGCGTCGGCGGTGTCCCGTGCGTCGAGCGTGCGTCGCTTCTGCAGGAAGCGCTCATCCTCGACCACGATCCGCGCGCGCGATGCCTCAGCGTCGCTGAGCTCGTCCACCAGCTTGTGCAACCGCTCCTTGATAGTCACCCCCGCAATTCTACCCGTGTCCCTAGGCGCCGCCAGCCGGTGGGCGTGAGAAGCTTTCCCCTACCCCCCTTGACAAGTGTTGAGTGTTGGGTATATGGTGGACTCGTCTAGACATCTAAGTCAGATGCCGGGGCGCTACATACAGGTCGGGTTTGGGTTGGCTCCTGTGGTCGACTTCTAACCGGTTTTCGCGGGACCTTGGGAGAGGGACCGGGTCGCAACTTTTGAGAGAGGTCGTTTTTCGCGTGGTTTCGTTTGGGGATAACGTGTATGGGAGTCCTTGCGCCTGTAGTGGGGGCGTAATAGGACGCGTCAGCGTCGCTGACGCGTCTCTCTCTCTCTCTCTCTCTCTCTCTGGTCGAGCCGGCTAACTGCCGCTGACCGCCGCCGCCGGGCTGTAGTAGCCGGGCAGGCACGCCTCGGACGGGGTGGGGGGACTCGTGGGCTTTTGCCCGCGGGTTCCGCTTTTCGCCGTCCTTTCATAGTTGAGCCACATTTAACGCGCGCGGATTGTTCCCGCGCGTGTTGTTGGGCCTTGCGCCCGTGTGGGCGTTCTTTCTATCTGTCGTCGGGTGTTGGGCCCATATCGAGGAGGGGTCAGTGATGGTTGAGTTTTTTGGGACCGTTGGTCGTGCTTTGCGTGGGGGAGGGCTGCTAGTGGCGCTCGCGGGATCGGTTGCGGTGCTGTTGGTGGCAGCGTGCGGGGCGTTGGCGGCGGAACCGGTGCTCGATCCGTCGATCGAACCGTTCTCGTGTAGCGTGAAAACGCCTTGTGAAGGTCGTACGTCGTGGTCGCCTGGCAGGTTGGCGGTGAACGAAAAAACGGGGGATGTGTATGTGATCGACAAGGAAAACAATGTGGTCGACGTGTTCTCCGCGACCGGGGTGTATCAGCGCGATATTCCCGACCCGTCGGGTGAATCGCATGAAAGCTTCAGTTTCGGTGGCGAGGACGACGTCGCGGTCGATAACTCGGGTGGGCCGAACGAGGGTCGTGTGTATGTGGTGTCGGAGAACGCCACGACGGTGTTCGCGTTCAATCCGGCCGGCGGGTTCTTGTGGCAGTCAAAAGAAAACCTGGAAGACTCGTGTGGTGTAGCGGTCGATAATTCCGGGAAAATATGGTCTGCCGACTTCAAAAATGGGTTGCAGGAACGCGATCTGGCGACGGGCGCCGCGACGGGCAGCCCGATACTCGCGGAAAGCACTACTTGCCATTTCGCCTTTGACGCGACCGGCAACATCATCGCCAACCGATGGCAAAACAATCTTGAAAAGTATGATTCTAAAGGGATCTTTCTCCAGCTAATAGCAGGCGAAGGCGCGAAATATTTTGATGTGGCGACGGATTCGTCGAATAGCGCTGTGTATGGGGTTGCTGAAGCTTCGGTCACGCGGTTTGACGATGCTGGTAATCCGCTTGATTCGTTTGGGAGTGGGGTTGTTGGTAGTCCGGCGGGCGTGACGGTGAACGGTCCGGCCAGGCGGGCCTATGTGTCGGATTCGACGAGCAACGACGTAAAGATCTACGACCTGCCGCCGCTTCACAAACTTGACGTGTCCAGGGAAGGCACGGGGACGGGAACGGTCGGCTCCGACCCGGCAGGGATCGACTGCGGCGCCGGCTGCAGCCACGAATTCGAAGAAGGCGAAAAAGTCACCCTCACGGCGACCGCCGACGCCCACAACAAGTTCACCGGCTGGTCGGGCGCCTGCTCGGGCGCCGCCGTCACCTGTCAGGTGACGATCGGAGCGGCGGACGCGAGCGTCACCGCCACCTTCAAGGCGACTCCGCCACACGCGCTCACCGTGACCAAGGAAGGCTCGGGTGCGGGCGAAGTCAGCTCGATTCCCGCCGCCATCGAATGTGGCGCGGTCTGCGAAATCACCTTGGACGAAGAAGAAATCATCGCCTTGAAAGCGGTAGCCGCCGTGCATAGCAAATTCACGGGTTGGAGCGGCTGCGACGTCGCCTCCGGCACAAACTGTGGGGTCACTATGGGCGCCTCAGCCCGCCAGATCGTCGCCACCTTCACCCACGACAAGCCGGTGGTCGTGACCACCGCGGGAGCAACCGGGATATCCCAGCACGGCGCGAGCGTGGCGGGAACCGTCAACCCCGAGGGCGCCCTCGTGAGCGACTGCCACGTCGAATATGGCACTACCACCGCCTACGGCGCTCAGACCCCCTGTGCATCCTCGCCGGGAGAAGGCGCAAGCCCGGTATCGGTCGGCGCGACGCTCTCAGGCCTAACCGCCGGCACGACATATCACTTCCGGGTGGTGGCGACCAATTCCGGTGGCCCCGCAAACGGCGCCGACCAGAGCTTTGACGCTCTGGCCGACACCTGCGCCACCAACGCGGCGCTCTGCCCCCCGACGGAAAAAACCTGCCTCACCGACGCATCGTTGTGTTCGCCCCCGCCGCCACCGCCCGTCACGTGCGTGGTCCCCAAGCTCGCGGGTAAGACGCTCGGCCAGGCCCGCTCGGCCCTCGGCGCCGCCCACTGCGCGGTGGGCAAAGTCTCAAAGCCAAAGGCCGGTAAGGGCAAGAAGCTCGGCTCGCTCGTCGTCAAGTCATCGAGCCCCGCCGCGGGCGCCCGTTTGGCAAAGGGCGCCAAGGTCAACCTCAAGCTGGCGCAAAAGCCACGGAGGAAACACTAGACGCGGATAACCAGGCTGCCCGGTCGCCACTGCATGGCCGGGCAGCCGCTTCAACCACACCGTCAGCCGAGAAGGAGAGAGAATGAAACGCCAGGGAGCGGATTCCGTAGCAAAGCGATGTTCGGTAGCGCCATCGAGGGTGCTCCTATGCGCATTGCTCGCCTGCGCTCTCGCGGTGCTTGCAATCGCTCCCTACGCCGGGGCCGCGGCCTGTCCCAACGAAGCGATCCGCGCAACCCGCCACCAGACCTCCCTTCCCGACTGCCGCGCCCTGGAGATGGTCAGCCCGCGGCAGAAGAACGGCGCCGACGTGACCGCGGACTCCAGCCGCTTCCCGGTGGCAAGCGACGGCAACGCGGTCGACTTCAGCTCCTTGGGCGCCTTCGGCGACGCGCTGGGGACCGGCATCGCCGTTGAGTACATGGCAAAGCGCGGCGAGAGCGCCTGGGCTACCCATGCGATCACCCCACCGCAGGAACCACTCCAATTCCGTGCTGCGGCGGCAAAAATAGAAACTCAATACCAAGCGTTCAGCCCCGACCTCACGACCGGACTGGTCCAGGCCTGGAGCCCGCTGAGCGAAGATCCCGGTGTCGCCGATGCCGTAAACCTCTACGTGCGCCATGACCTGGCAAGCGCCGGGCGGGGCGGATACGAGCTCGCCAGCAACTGCCCGCTGTGCGATCAAACCGCCGCACCGCTGCCACCCCTGCCGCTGGTGCCGAGGAACGGCGGCACCTACCTAGCCGAAGCCTACCGGCCCTTCCTGGCCGGCGTCTCGGCGGACTTCAGCCACGTCCTGTTCGAGTCGATCTTCAGGCGCACCGTCGACGCCCCGGCCGGTGATATCGAAGGCATTCCGCCTCCCTTCATGCTCTATGAATCCGACCACGGCACGGTGCGCTACGTCGGCCTCGTGCCGCCGGGCTCGGCGACCGAATGTGGCCCCGCCGGCCCGGCCTGCGTAGCTGCCGCCGCCTCCTACGCGGGAGGGGTGGCAGAGCAGCTCAACAGGACCCCCCACACGATCTCCCAAGACGGACGGCGCGTCGTCTTCTTCGTCCCGCCGAAACCTGTCGAACCCCAGCTTGGCGGCAAGCTCTACATGCGGATCGACGGCTCGAGCACGGTGCGGATCGACGCATCGGAGCCCGCTACCCCGGTCGGCGCGGGCCCGAGCCATTTCCAGGACGCCGCCGCCGACGATAGTCGCGTCTTCTTCACCAACAACGAAAATCTCTATATGTATGACCTCCAAGCGCCCGCCGAACACCATCTGACGCTGCTGGCCGGCCATGTCGGCAGAGCCATCGACGGGGTCGCCTACGGGGTGATCGGCGCAAGCGCGGAGGGTCACTTCGTCTATTACACGGCGGGTGGGCGGTCCAGCGGGGCGGTTTACCTGTGGCGCGACGACGGGGCGACACCGCAAACGATTGAAATCGGCGCCCAGGCAGACCCCCACGACAACGAACTGTTGCGCGCGAACGGCGCCGTCTCCGCGGCACTGGTGGGCCGGCAGGCCGAGGTCAGTCCCGACGGCAAGCGCCTGCTCTTCGTGTCGACCAGCGGTCAGGGCCTCTTGAGCCGCTACGGCGGTGAAGACTACGAACAGCACGGCTACCCCGAGCTCTACGTCTACGACGCCGAAGCCAAAGACCTTCAATGCGCCTCCTGCGATCCGGCGGGCTCCCCGGCGAGCACCGGGGCCTCGATTGCCCCCCGGGCAAACAGCGGCGCCTCCTACCCGACCGCCTACGCGCCTCGCTCGATGTCTGAAGACGGCCGCTACGTCTTCTTCACCACCGGAGCGCGCTTGGTCCCTGCCGACACCAACGGCGTCCTCGACGCCTACGAGTACGACACGGCCACTCGCGAAGCGCACCTGCTCTCAAGCGGAGAGGACCGCTCGCCCTCCTATTTCATGAACGTGTCGCCCGATGGTAAAGACGCCTTCTTCGTCACCCGCGAGCGCCTCTCGGGATGGGACTTCGACCAGGTCTACGATCTCTACGACGCTCGGGTTGGCGGCGGGCTGCCCGAGCCGCCAGCCCCTCCCTCGAGCTGTGTCGGGGATGCCTGCCAACCCGCTCCGCTCGCCCTCGATGACCCCACCCCGGGTAGCTCGAGCCTCGTCGGCCCCGCCAACGCCGCGGCGCCGAAGATTGAAAAGCGCGCCAACAGCAACAAGCACAAGGCAAAGCGCCACTCACAAAAGCGCCGCCACTCACAAAAGCGCCGCAAGCGCCACGCCAAGGGCAAAGCCGGCCGCAACCATGGGAGCAGACGATGAGCAAGCGATCGGGATTCCTTCTCTCCTTGGTGGGCGCCTGTGTGCTGCTCGTCGCCGGGCCGAGTCACGCCCTCGCCGCGCCCGCCTGGCAGTTGACCGCGCTGGCCGACACGAATGTCGCGCCCGGCGATTTCTCAAGCACGACGCCCGAGATCAACTTCCACCTCGAATTCAAGAACATCGGCGATGCCGAACTCTCGCCGAGCGGCACGGTCGAATTCAGCGCGACGATGCCGCCGGGGATGCTGGTCACCGGCGTCTCGGGATACAACCCGTTCAACGTCATCGACTGCTCGGCGACCAAATTCCCCGCCGCAACGGTGAGCTGCAAGAAGAGCGACTCGGAACTCCCGGAAGAAGGGCGAGTCCGTCCGGGCCGAGGCAGCGTGCTCGAATTCGAAACTAGCGTCGGCCTCGGCGCCCCGCTGGGCCCGGCGACCGCGCATTTCAGCATCTCCGGCGGCGGCGCCGAAGCGCCCGCGAGCACGCTGGCGACGACGACGATAAGCCAGGACGGCGCAGGCTTTGGCCTGTCGGCCTTCGACGGGGAAATCTCCGGGCCGGCGCCGGCCAACAGCCACGCGATACTCGCGGGAAAGTCCTTCACCCAAGCCGGCGGTCATCCCTATGACACCTCGACGACGCTCTTCTTCAACGGCCATACCGACCCCAACCCCTTCAAGGGCGACCTGTGGCCGACCGCGGCGCCGCGTGACGTCGTCGTCGACCTGCCGCCCGGGCTGATCGGCAACCCCTCGGCGGTGCCCCAGCCCTGCACGATGGCCGAGCTGAACCACACGCTGGAAGCAGCCGGCTATGCCCCTGAACCGCTGTGCCCGGCGGGCTCGCAGGTCGGGCGGACCATCGTCTACTTCAGCCAGGGCGAAGCACTGCAGCTACAGAGCCCGTTGCCGGTCTTCGAGATGGTGCCACCCGCGGGGATCGCCGCGCGTTTTGCCTTCGACATCCTCGGCACGGTTGTTGTGCTGGACGCAAAGGTGCACCCGCTCCCCGGCCCCGGCTCGGGCTACGGCATCTCGATCCTCTCAAGTCAGATCTCCCAGGGCGTCTCGGTGCTCGGCACAAAGGTCGAATTCTGGGGCGACCCCTCGGCGCCAAGCCACGACCCGGAGCGCTATTGCCTGCACCCCAACTGCACGGGCGCGAGCGAGCAGCCGCCGTTGCTGCGGATGCCGACCTCCTGTACCCAACCCGGCGAAGGGCTGTCGTGGAGCGCCCACGCCGACTCCTGGGTAAGTCCGGGCGAAAAGGATGAAGAAGGGATCCCGCTTCTCTCCGATCCCAACTGGAAGAGCGCCGGCTACCAGAGCCACGAAGCCCCCGGCTACCCGGCAAACCCGGAAGACCCGACGACGCCCTGGGGGGAAAGGGTGGGGGACGAAGGGTGTGCCACTGTGCCGGTCAAGGGCACCCTCTCAGCCCAGCCGAGCGCCCTTGAAACCGAGACGCCCACGGGGTTGAGCGTCAAGCTCACCGTCCCCAACCCGGGGCTCGAAAACCCCTCCGGGATCGCTTCCTCTGACATCAAGAGCGTCAAGGTCACCCTCCCCGAAGGTGTCACGATCAACCCCTCCCAGGCGGAAGGCTTGGGGGTGTGCACGCCCTCCCAGTACGCAAGCGAGCAGCTGAGCTTCATCCCGACACCCGGCACCGGCTGTCCCTCGGACTCGAAGATCGGCACCGTCACCGTCCACACCCAGCTCCTGCGCGAAGCGATCGAAGGCAACGTCTACATCGCCCAACCCGACGACCCGGGGACGAGCGAACACGGGGCCGAGAACCCCTTCGACTCGCTGCTGGCGCTCTACGTCGTCTTGAAGAACCCCGAACGCGGCGTGATGATCAAGCTCCCCGGCAAGGTCGAGCCCGATCCCAGGACGGGGCGGATCTCAGCCGACTTTCAAGGTCTCCCCCAGCTGCCCTTCGAAGACTTCGTTTTCAAGTTCAGAGAGGGTGCGAGGGCCCCACTGGTGACCCCCCCGGTCTGTGGCACGTACACCACCGACGCTGAGATCACTCCCTGGTCTGACCCGAGCAAGACGTTCTCCTCGCAGAGCAACTTCGAGGTCACCACGGGCATCGGCGGCGGCGCCTGCCCCGCCGGTGGAACACCGCCGCTCAACCCCTCGGTGATCTCAGGGTCGATCAACCCGAACGCCGGCAGCTCTACGCCGTTCTATTTGAGGATCGCCCGCAAGGACGGTGAACAGGAGCTGACGAAATTCTCGACTGTGCTCCCTCCCGGCCTGACGGGCAACCTGACCGGGATCCCCTTCTGCCCCAATGCGGCGATCGAAGTCGCACGCAGGCACACGGGACGGCAGGAGCTGGCCGCACCCTCCTGTCCGGCGGCGAGTGAAATCGGCCACACGCTCGTCGGGGCGGGCGTGGGGAGTGTGCTCGCGTGGACGCCGGGGAAGGTCTACCTGGCGGGCCCCTACCACGGCTCCTCGCTCTCGATCGTCTCGATCACCTCGGCCACGGTCGGCCCGTTCGATTTGGGGACTGTGGTGATTCGCTTCGGTTTGCGGATCAACCCGATAACGGCTCAGGTCGAAGTTGATTCGAGCGGGTCCGATCCGATCCCGCACATCATCGACGGGATCGTGGTGCACGTCAAAGACATCCATGTGTACATCGACCGGCAAAGCTTCATTCGCAACCCCACGAGCTGCAACCCGATGTCGATCTCGAACACGATCGTCGGCGCCGGAGCGGACTTCACGAACCCCGCCGACCAGGTCCCGGTGGACACGACCACGCGCTTCCAGGTCGCCAACTGCGCGAACCTGGGCTTCAAACCGTCCTTCAAGGCCACCACGCCGGGGAAGACGAGCAGGCAGAACGGCGCGGGCTTCAGCGTCAAGCTCACCTATCCAAACGCCTCCGCGGGCTCGCAGGCGAACATTCGCTCGGTCAAGGTGGACCTGCCAAAGCAGCTTCCGTCGCGCTTGACGACTTTGCAGAAGGCTTGTCCCGACAGCACGTTCAACGCGAACCCGGCGGCGTGTCCACCCGCGTCGAGGGTTGGCACAGCGAAGGCCATCACGCCGATCCTCCCCGAACCGCTCACCGGGCCCGCGTATTTCGTGAGCCATGGTGGAGCGAAGTTCCCCGAACTGATCCTCGTCATACAGGGGTACGGCTTCACGATCGACCTGCACGGCGAAACGTTCATCAGCAAGACGGGCATCACGAGCAGCACTTTCCGCACCGTCCCCGACGAGCCCGTCACAAGCTTCGAACTCACACTACCGCAGGGGCCTGGTAGCGCACTCGCGGCCAACGGCAACCTCTGCAAGAGCAACCTCCGGATGCCGACAGTGTTCACAGCCCAGAACGGCGCGGTGATGAGGCAGTCGACGACGGTCGCTGTCACCGGCTGCCCCCGCCACAAGGCCCACAAGGCCACTAAAGCCAAGAACGCCAAGAGGGGCAGGAAATAGAGGCCCCCAATGGCCCTCCACGCGCCCGCCCCCACACGCGCTCCCCGCAACGGTAACGTCGCGTTTGCTCGCCACCGCGTTGGCGAGCTGCAACGTGCCCGCATCGTCGCCGCGATGATCGACGTCGCCTCCGAGCGCGGGCTCTCCTATGCCACCGTCGCTCACATAGTCGATCGCGCCGGCGTCTCCCGCCGTACCTACTACGAGATCTTTCCCGACCGCGAAGCGTGCTTCATGGCGGCGCTCCAAAGCTCAGTGGATAGGGCCGGTGAGTATGTGCTCCCGGCGTATCGAGAACGTGGGTCGTGGCAACAGTCCATACGAGCCTCACTCATTGCACTGCTCTCCTTTTTCGACACCGAGCCCGCGATGGCGCGCCTGCTCGTCGTCGAGTCCCTCGCAGCCGGACCCGTGGCGCTCAACCGTCGTCGTGAGCTGCTTACCGTTCTTACCGCCGCGGTGCACGAGGGCCGTTTTGCCCCCCGCGCGCGCACACACGTTCCCCCGCTCACACCCGAGGGCGTCGTCGGCGCTGTCCTCTCGGTTATCCACACCCGTCTCATCCACCCCCAACCCGCCCCGCTAATCGAGCTCACACCCCCGCTCATGGCGATCGTCCTCACGCCCTACCTCGGCCCCTCCGCCGCCTCCCGCGAGCTCTCGCTTCCCCTCCCCACACCCCTCCCCCGCGCGGCTCCCTCTGGCGTGGGGGAGGGCACCGGCGTTCTGCTCGCCCTACCCATGCGCCTCACCTACCGCACACTGCGCGTGCTCGCCGCCATCTCCGACTCCCCCGGCGCGTCGAACCGTCACATCGGCCTTGCCTCCGGCGTCGAGGACCAAGGCCAGATCTCAAAGCTCCTCAAGCGCCTCTCCCGGCTCGGGTTGATTCAGAACGCCGGAGAAGGCCAACCCCGCGGCGCCCCCAACGCCTGGACCCTCACACCCACCGGCCACCAGGTCGCGCTTGCCATTCCCCGCACACCCCTGGCTTGACACATTGCACCACACAACAACCGCATTCACCCCACCCGACATTCACACACTATTAAACCCAATGTCTCAAATTGACCCTCACCGCGGCGAAACCTATCGTCCCCGCATGTGAGCACCCCCACCCGCCCCGCCGTCCAGCGCCTGCAGCGTGACCGCATCCTCGCCTCGATGGTCTTCATCGTCGCCACCCACGGCTACAAAGCCGCCTCCGTCGACGCCATCCTCAAGCACTCCCGCGTCTCCCGCCGCGCCTTCTACCACCACTTCGACTCCATCGAAGACTGCTTCTCCGCGCTGCTCCACGACGGCCTCGCCCGCACCTCCGCGCTCATCGCCGACGCCTTCGAGGGTGAGGAGAGCTGGGAGGACGGCGTCCGCGCCGCCCTCTCATCCCTGCTCGTCTACTTCGACTCGGAGCCCCTCCTCGCCCGCGTGTGGCTGATCGAGGCGCTCGCCGCCGGCTCCTGGGCCTTCGAATTCCGCGAGCGTTCCGTCGCCGCCCTGCGCTCGCTCGTCGTCCATCACTGGACACCCCCCCTCGACGCCTCCACACCCTCGCCCGACTCCCCGCCCGTCGTCGGAATCATGGCCGCCGTCATCGGCGTTCTGCACACCCACCTCCTCACCGCCCGCCCCGAGCCCCTCATCACGCTGCTCGGCCCCCTAATGGGCATCGTCACCTCCCCCTACCTCGGACCCGCCGAGGCCGCCCGCGAAGTCCGCCGAGGCGAAGACCACGCCCGTGAGCTGCTCTCCTCGCCCTACCCGCCCCCATGTGTTCCCGCGCACGCCGCCGCTTCCGTCGAGGTTCCCTCCACGCTGCTCGACCCCCGCGCCCACCGCGCTCGCGAATGCCTCGTCTACCTGCTCTCCGACCCCGGCGCCTGCAACCGTGAAATCGCGCTTTCCATCGGCGTCTCATCCCACTCCCAGATCTCCGCCCTGCTTGCCCGCCTCTCCCGCGACGGACTGCTCGTCAAGGTCCCCGGCCGTCCCGGCCACCCAAATGCATGGTCTCTCTCGGTGCTCGGCGCCCAGGTCGCGCGCGCGCTTGACGGCTTAGAGCTCGATCCGCTGCGGGATTCCCGCACGAGTCACACGTCGTAACGCACCCCTCCCTTGACTGACATCTTGATACGCGCTTGTCGCGGTCATAGCGTGTTCCCTAATGCCCGACCCCCTCGCGCAGGAGCGCGTCATCATCATCGCCGCCATGACCGAGATCGTCGGGCTTGACGACTACTCCTCCGCCACTGTTGACACCATCTGTTGGCGCGCTGGCGTCTCCCAAGAGATGTTCTTCGCCTGCTTTACCTCCCCCGAGGAGTGCTTTCTCGCCGCCTTCGACGACATCGTCGCCCGCGGCGGGCTCCACATGCTCTCCGTCTGTCGCGAACTTGACTCCTGGCGCACCCGCACCCGTGCCGCCCTTCACGCCCTGCTCAGCTTCCTGGATGCCGAACCATTCTCCGCGCGCCTTCTCATCGTCGAGAGCCTTGGCGTTTCCACCCGTGTCCTCTGGCGCCGCTCCCGCCTGCTTGACCGCTTCGTCGACGCCGTCCACGTCGGCGGCTCCTCTGCTTGCTCCAGGCCCGCTCCAACGCGTGCGGTCGCCCGCGGCGTCGTCTCCACCGTTCACTCCGTCGTCTATGAGAGCGTCGCTTGTGCTCCCGCCGGCCGACTCGCTTTGCTCACCGCCCCGCTTATGAGCCTGATTGTCGCTCCCTACTTGGGGGAGGATGCCGCTTGCGAGGAGCTTGGGCTGGGGGTTGTCGGGGGGTAGGGGGTGGCCTGATCGCGTGTGGGCCTGTGCCTCGGTGGGCTTACGTTGTCGGGCGGGGAGTTGGTTTGTTTCGCTGGGGGTTGACTCGCGCGCGTGCGCGCGCGGGGTGGCGTTAGGGGGGGAGGGGAACTTACGCCTTTGCCCTCCGCTTCGGTCGTGGACCTGGCGGACGGCGGGGGAGGGTCACAACGTCGCCGTTCCCACGCTTCCCGATCAAGGCCTCGCCCACGCTCGCGCGGTCGTACGCCGCGAGTGCCCCCATCAGCTTGTTCGCGTCGGGCTCAGCCGCCAGTAGCAGCGCCCCGATCAGCCGTGCCTTCGTCGGACGCGCGTGCCCCGCGTCATGCAGCAGATCCCGCAACTGGTCAACGCGCGTGTGCAGCGGCTCGGGCACGCGCTGCCCCAACGTCGCCTCGCTGGTCTCACACAGCCGATCTCCCGCCCTGTAGTCGCTCACATGTTCCGTCCGGTGGCTAAGTTAGGTTTCTGCTCGTTATAAATTGGTTGTTAGCTTAGAACTGCTATTGAGTCCTCACATGCTACGCGAATCGACCTATCGCCACTTCCTCACGCGCCTTTACTCTCGTGGCGTGCGGGTCGCCCGCCGGTTGCGCCCAGGGGGCACGCGATTCCGCATTTCGCGACTCTTTGCTTTCGTCATTCCTCTATCTGAGCGGAAAACGAGTTATCATTCGATCTGTCCGACTGGGTTGCGATCATGGAGAGTTTCTCGATCGTCTTGTCTCTCGTCGGCTTTGGCATCCCACAGCCGGGTAATCGCATGACCGAACCAAGACGCAATCTCAGCATCCCAAATCACGTCAAGGGCCTACTCAAACGCCACAACCAGCCGCAGCCCACCTGGTATGTCGGCACGCTCCACGCCGAGAACGGCCGCGACATCACCACCCGCTCAGCCGGGAAGATGCCCAAGGATCTTGAGCGCCCGCTGGACGTCCGCCGTCCCGGTGGTGATCCCGACAGCGCCCTCCGCGACGGCTAGCTCGTCTGTCGCTCCAGTCCGCTCTCGCTCGCATCACCCTCGGTAGCTGGCGTGTCTACCGTCGCGTCTCCCACCACCTCGACCTGGTAGCGGCGGTTCAACAACGCCGTCTCCCCTCGCAACTCCTCGGCCAGTTGCTCCACGGTCACCCTCACCGGCGCCACCGGTTCTCGCTTCCTGCGCTCACGGCCACCCATCGCCCACCACGCCCACCCCAGCAGCCGCCGTGTCCTCCACAGTGCGCCTCGCCAACGCGCTTCAAATTCATAGCCTTCTTCCAGTCCCCGCCCCAGCCACAGCGCCGTTTCCGACAGTGCCCGCCGTGCCTCGATGGGCTGGCTGATGTACAGATCGCCCGGACTCGCCCATACCTCCATCGCCAGTTGGCGTGGCAACCACCTCCGCCGCCGCGCTTCCACATGCAGTTCCAGCACAACCCTCTTCCCGCCCAGCATCCCAAGCGTGCGGGGCGTCACAAAGAAGCGTCTGCTCGAACTCGACGCCTCCGCCAGTTCCCTCGCCCGCTCACGATCAAGGCCCCGAGCTTCCACCATCACCCGCAAGCGCCGCTCCCTGATTCGCGCTCTACGGCGCGCCATTTCAAGCGCCCCACGCTGCAACCGCCTGGATATCCGCTCCAACCTTCCCTCCTGCGCCCTGGCCCGCGGCAGCTTGCGCGCCACATACAAGAGAGCCATCGGTCCCAGCGCTACCAAGCCCAAGCTCAGCCACACCAACCGCACCCACAACGCCGCGTTTGCGCCCCCTCCGGTGTGAATGAACACCAGCACCCCCGCCGTCGCATAAGCGCACATGGCGCTTACCAGCAGAGCGATATGCGCGCGCCGCAACACCCTCGCGGTGAGAGGGTGGCGTGTTGTGGAACCCACCAACGTCGCCGCGACCCCGGGGAACAACAGCAGCAAGGTGGCGGCCCCCGTCCCGTGGCGCACGAGCGGCTGTGCTAGCGCCCCACACACAAGCACGCTCGCCGCCACCGCCACCGAGGCCCAAAACGCCGGCCCCACGAAATTCTGTTGGGCCACCCTCAAACGCACGAGCGCCGTGATTCGATCCACGCTCGCGGCGTCACTCCAATAGTGATGCACCCGGTTTGAGTCCTGCTGTTCGTAGTGTTCGGCGCGATCCCCGTTCGCCGCCATCAAACTCGAATCGAACACTTCGATGCCGTCGGTCCCTACGAACTCGAAGTGGTAGGAATGCGCCCCCACATACGGAGTCTCTATCACGAGGTTCACCGATTCCCACCCCAACGTCGATCCGATCGCGGGAGCAAGCGGTTCCCGCGGCTTGTAGATGGGAGCGTCATAGGAGAGACGCACGAGCTTGTGCCGGTCCCTGCCCTCCTCCACATGCGCCAACACCACCGACGCGACCGCCATGTTGCGCAACAACCACGAGCTCATCTCATCGCGCGCAAGCGCCACGTCGAGCTCCTGAAGCTCACTCCAAGAGAGCTCTCCCTGCCCGTCCTTCTCGTCCTCCCCTTCCACCTCGGGCGGGTTCTCGCGCGTGAGACCCATCATCTGGCCAACCCACCTGTCCAGCTCAAGCTCCGCCTGCTCCAGCCCCACCATCCCCTCAACCGTTGGTATCTCCGGCAGCCCTTTCCGCGGCGCCCTCAGCCTGCGCGCGAACGGCGCCGCATACTCCGGCCCTCCGGTCGCCACGAACAGCAACTGCTCACGCAACTGCCGCGGCAACTGCCGCGGTCCCGCCACCTCCAAGGCCCTGCTTGCCGCATACAGCAACGCCGCATATGAGGCCAAGCCGTTCTCCCTGCGCAACGGCAACCACAGCCGCCCATCCTCCCCGTCGAAGTCAAAGCGCATCAGCGCCGGGGGCACCTTCGGCAACAGCGCCACCGGCAACAGATACAACGGCTTGCCCTCCGCCGATGCTCCAAACGGAGTGAGGCTCCGCGGGATCACACAGTCGATGCTCGTCCGCCACCTCACCCACGCATCGCTCAACAACTCGACCGACTCGATACGCCGCTTCAACCATCCCGACTCGAACAACATCACCGCGATCTCCCGCCCGAGGCGATCGGCTGGGGGCTCAACCGCCGGATCGCCCCCGTTTGCGACGGCTCCCGCCAACATGTCAGAATGATCGGATTCAGTCATATCGCTCGACGGAACCTTATCCGCGGGCGCCCCGCTTCGCGTGTTGCATCGCCCGCGATTCCCGGGCGTGGGCGATCACCCCCGCTCAGGGCGGTAACGTCAGCGCTCGGTGTCGCTCGGTGTGTCTCACGCGGGCCCGTGAAGACAGTGCCTATCTTTGTAACCGGGGCTCTATGGGGTTGTATTCTTTGCGCCCCGATGACCCCGCAGCAATCGCAACACCGACGAATCGTGCGTGTCCTCGGAAAATGCACGAGGTGTGCGGCTGGGCTCCCGGCCCGCCTCGCTCGTCCCGCCGGACCACTCCTTGTGTTCGCCGCCTCCCTGCTCGCGCTCAACCCCGCGTGTGCAGGCGCCTCCGCCTTCGTGGTCCACGAACCCACCGTCCTTGGCCCATCCGGCTCGGTTCACCACGTCAACAGCGGCGGCTTCGAAGCGGGCTATGACTGGGTTCTCACGCAGGGCATCGACAACCCCGAGGTGAACGCGGGCTTCTGGGAAGCGCCCCTCACTGAAGGCGCCTACCAGGTCGAAGCCTTCATCCCCAAAGAAATCGGCGTCACCTACGCCCGCTATCTCATCACCCACGCGTCCCATTCCTCAGAAGTGCGCCTACGTCAATCGAACTTCGCCGACGAATGGGTCGTGTTGGGGGACTGGGCGTTTGATTCCTCTCAATCCTCCGTCCGGTCCACCGATTCCGCGGGCTACCCCTCCGAACAGCTCGCGTGGAGCGCCGTGCGTTTTACCCCGCTCGCGACGCTCCCCCCGAACATGGAAGTCACAGGGGACACCACCACCATCAACGAACCCCAGATCTCAGGGCCCGAAGGCTTCGTGGTGCGTTTTGTGGGTGTGGGTTTTCGCGGCGACCTGCTGCGCGTCTACGCCCGCGGGGCCTCCGCCACCGCCGTGAACTCCGCCACCTGGTCGGCGCCGCTCGCCGCGGGGGTTTACGCGCTTGAAGCCTACATCCCCAAGGAACACGCCGAAGCGGAAGTGTCCTACACCGTTTACGCCCTCGCCGGGGACTCCACCATCCCCGTCTCGCAAAAGAGCTTCAACAACCTGTGGGTTCCACTGGGCAACTTCCACTTTGGACCTGCCGGAGCCTCTGTCACCTCCACCGACGCCACCGGCGTGAAGGAAGAAGAGATCGCGTGGGACGCGCTTCGCTTCAAACTCGTGTCGCTTGACAAAACCGAAGAAAAAATTACGACAAAACCGGAAGAACCTGTGGTGAAAATCGTGGAACCGCCGGGTCCCACGATCGAACCGTTGCTCTCCCCGCCGCCGGAACCGCTGCTTGATCTGCCGACCTTTCAGATCAAGAGCGGCCCCCGCCACCATCGCCACCTCGGACCGGGCGACAGCTACAAGCTACAGGCCATACTCGCCACTTCCCCTTCGCTGAAATTGCACTATCGCTGCAAACCCTGCTTAGAAATCCCCCCGCCCGTGCGTTTGCTCCCGCACTCGCAAACGCCCTTAACACGCGTCATCAAAGGCTCGGGCAACCTCCACCACCTGCTCCACCGCGACTTCTACAAGGGGACCGTGCTCGAAGTGGAAGTGTCCGCCCCCAACTACCGTCCGCTGCTCTATACCTACCGCCTCCACGGTCACGGTCACCCCGCCGAACCCACCATCTGCGCCGCCGCTCCCGCCAAAACCGGCCGCTGCGCCTCGTGAGCGCGGTCGCTTCGTTTGCCGGGAAGCTCAAGCGCACCATCGGCGATCACATCGCCCCTATCGTGGTTGTCCTGGCGATCGTCCTCCCCGCCATCGCCGGTTTCCTCGTTGGTAGGGAAGGTTCCTCGCCGAAAGACCTCCCGACGCCGGTTTCTACCGCGGCCTTCGCGCCCGCGCCACCGCGCTTTGCCACCCTCCCGCCGTTGCGAGCGCCCCTTGTGCATCCACCCGCCGGCGGAAAAGCCCCCAAATCCAAGGGCGCTGAAAAAGACAAACAATCCCCACCGCCGGGGGGTGGGGGCGGGTCGGACACCACCACCACACTCACACCACCGCCCCCTGAGCCGGAAAAACCGGTGCTGACCCCCGAACCCGAAAGCTCAAAACCTGTGTTCGTGCCCGAACGCAAAGGCGTGAAATGAGTCGCCTGAAGGGCGCCTTCCTGGTCCCCCTCGCCGTCGCGGTTTTCTTCGGTAGCGCGGGGTTGGCTCAGGTGAAGACCCACCACGACCCACCCACGACAACCACCGTGGGCAAGGCCCATTTCGTGGCGCCCCACGGATTCTTTGCGATATCGGGCTCTTCCGAAGTGATCGCCAACGCGCTCTCGATCTCCGAATTCCGCTCGCTTGCGCCCTCCGGCGACTCCAGCCGCGGCTTCATCCTCGTGGGCGTCAGCCACGGGGAAGGGCCGCACATGCTTTCCCCGGAAGCCAGTGGCAGTGTGGGGGGCTCCAGTGCGCCGAGCCTCATGCGGGTGGGCGCCTACATGGCGGTGCTCGTGGCAGGCCCGCTCTCCTTGGCCGCGGACCCCACGAGTGAAGCCGGCGGTGTGGGCGCTCAAGTCGCCCCCCACATGGCCACCCTCGAAGTCACCGTTTACTCGATACCCGTCCTCTCCGGCTCGCCCCCCACAAGCTGGAGCACCGTGAACGTCGTGTGCGTGCCCACCCGCACCTCTCCCGCCCAACTCCTGCAAGCCTGTGGCGAACTATCCACCACGCTCGAACTCCAGGAATATGGGGTGGCCTTCGATGGGGCGAGCGTGAGTGGCTACGAGAAGGCCCTCATTCACGCGCTTGGCCGCTACTACGGCGAAGGCCCCCGGCTGAGAAAGCTCCTGCACGCCGCGCCACACGCGGGGGGAGAGGGGGCCCGCGCCATGCAGCTCGCTTCGCTCTGCGTGGCTGGCGCCCGGTCGGTGGCGGTGGGCAAGCTCCCGCTCGATCCCATCGCCCTGCCGGCCCAGCGCCGGCTGCGCTCCGGCCTGGCGCTACAGGCCCGCGGCTATAAAGCGCTCGCCTCCGCCGCCGCGCGCGGGCACGTACGCGCCTGGGCCTCCGCCCAGCGGCAGGTCGTTCGTGGGGAACGGGCTGTCGATGAGGCGCTCGCCGGGGTGTTCGCGCCCTGATCCGCACACTCTCGCCAGTCGGAGATTCTCGGCGAGCAAGCTGTCGGGTGGCTCCACGAGGCGGTAGCGCTCGCCGCGCTCCCAAGCGCTCAGCTCGGGATGCTCGTCGCCGCGGTGGCGCACCAGCTCGAGCAGGCTGTCGGGTGGGCGTGCTCCGGCGGCGCAGAGGGTCAGGGGAATGTCGGTCTCCTCGATGGGTGTGAAGGAGTAGGGCATCCCCACGCGCGCTCCGAACAACACCAGATTGCGTGTGCCCGGGAGCGCCGCGCTTGGCACACACAGCGCCTTGGGCCTCCCGGGGTCGGCGCGAAGCTCATCGGCAAGTGCCTGGCAGCGGCTCCAGTCGTCGGCGATGAGCTCGCGTGCACGCATCCCGTGTTGCTCGGCGTTGTCGAAGTCGATTGTGAGGAGCTCCCGCACGCTCACCCGCAACACCCACACCCCGAGGCGGATAGATCGCAATTGGTGGGGGTCGTGGAGCCCGTGCCACCGTATGTACTCCGCCCAGCTACCCAGGGGGTGAAGGGCGATGTACTGGGTGGGGGGCGACTGTGCGCGGTTGAATCGTCCGGGGTTGCGGTTGGGGTGGACTCGTAGTGGGGTGTCCCACGCGGCCACCCTGAAGCCGAGCAGATCGGGCATTGGTTAAGCGGCGGTTGCGCTACGGACGCTTGCGGCGAGCCTTGTGAGCAGGGTAAGCGCGTCCGGTTCGTCAAGGAGCTGCGTGGGTGTGCTGCCTCCGGCGGCGGGATGGGGGCGCTCCATCCAGTCGAGCACACCCTCTCCGGTGAGCGCGTGGCGGAGGTGCACCACGAGGCTCGCCACGATGCGCACTCGTCGCGCGTCCTCCCCACCGGGTTCGCTCTCATCGTTCTCGGATATCCAGCGTTGCCATGTGCGTGGCGACACGCCGAACAGGGCCGCGAGCCGCGCGTGGGGGACGTCGAGCACCGCGGTCAACCAGCGCGCGAGCTCGCTGGCGGGACTGTCCTCATAGATCGGCCTCGCGTCGGCAAGGTCGCGATACACCTGGCGTAGCTGCTCAAGGCGCACCCGCAGATCGCGTCGCGCGCGTTTTTCATCGGGCTCCTCAAGCGCCCGCAACGCCGCGATCAGCGAGCTTTGGACCGCCACGAGCAGGTAGGGGTCGACGCGCATGGCGGCCTCTGAGGGCAGCTCGGCCAGATCCTCGGCGAGGCCGTCGAGGTAGTAGCGCACGCTGTCGGGTATCTCCTGCGACCCCGCCAACAAGAGGTTCTGTTCGGCGAGCTGGTGCTCGACGCTCGCGGGGTCCGCGATGTCCCTCCCTGCGCCCACATTCAGCGAAAGGTCGGTGCTCTCGCCCGCCTGTATGACGGCTAGGAAGTCGAAGAAGAAGGGAGCTACGGCAGCCATGTCGTTATTATGACGTATTGGTATGACATAGGTTCGCCACGAGCGTTATCCTGTGATACCACGACTATGCCACGCCTCCGTGGGTGGCTTGCGCGAAAGGAGATTCACGATGACCGAGGAGGACGCCGCAGAGCTTGAGCACCACGAGCACCCCCCCAAACCCCCCAAACCGCCGAAACCCCCCAAACCGCCGCACCCTCCGGGTCCGCCCAACCCGCCGGAACCACCCGAAGAACGGCCGGTCGGCTGCGGTTAGTCGAGGCTGACTTGTCATGAGAGGTTGGTGGGAGCGCTTTCCCGGACGTCTCGAGCACGAGCTCGGGGCGTTCGGTGAGCGGGGCCTTGAGTTCGAGCGAGACGAGAGGTTGTTTCGCGAGCAGGGCCGGGTTCTCCTGCGGGGCGCGATCGAAGACGACGGCAAGCCCGTCTCGCTGGAAGTCCTCTACCCAGACCTGTTTCCCTACCTGCGCCCGGAAGTCTTCGCGCCGGAGCTTTCCCTCTCCCGCCACCAAAGCCCTGACGCTCGCAACCTGTGCCTGTTGGACCGCTCCACCCGCATGTGGAAGCCGGGGGACACCGGCGCGTGGTTGGTGGATGAGCGTGTGCGGTTACTGCTCCGCCTCTTCGGCGAGGGCGAGGAGGCGATGCTCGCCGCCGAGGTCCCCCAGGGCGAGCCGGTCTCAACCTACGTCCCCCCGGCGCCGGGTTGTGTTGTGCTGGTTCCAGCGCAAGCGTTGGCGCTCGACCAAACGTTAGACCTCGGCTCCGGGCGTCTGTGTTTCGCGCCCGATGCACCCCCGAGCGTGTTCTTGCGAGTGTTGCTCTGCGAGCTTGTCGCGCGACCCGGCGGCTCGCGCAAGACCAAGCTGCTCGCCCGCGCGGACGGTCCGCTCGCCGACTACTTCAGCGGCCCTCGCCTACCGTTGCGTTGGGCGCGGCTCGCGGAGCCCCCCGAGAGCCTCACCCCCGAGGCGGTGTTCGCGGCCGCCGAGGCCATCCAGCCCGGGTTCGGCCGCCCCCCCTGGCAGGCCGTGAGCGACGGCGAAGTGGCTGTCTGCGGCATCGTCTTCCCCGAGGAGGTCCGCCAAGGCGAATACGAGGACACGTGGGTGTTCGCGGTGCGCGTCCGTCAACCCTCCGCCGGCCAGATGGTGGAGGGCGCCTATTTGCTTCGCGGCGAGAGGTTCACCGAGGAGGATCTCGGAGCGCGTATCCCCAAGCTCGCGGGGTTGCGCGAGGCGACGGTGGCGCAGGTCGGCGTGGGGGCCTTGGGCGCGCCGCTTGCGCTTGAGCTGGCACGCAACCAGGTGGGGACGTTGCGGCTGCTCGACCACGACCTCGTGGAAGCCGCCCAGATCGTGCGCTGGCCGCTCGGCGTACCGGCGATCGGCCGCTACAAGCTCGAATCGCTTGCGGGTTTAATCGCCTACCACTACCCCCTCACCCGTGTGGAGCGCTATCTGCACCGGCTCGGCCAAACCGCCCTCGAACGTCACGCGCGCGCCGAGAACGAACTCGACCTGCTTTCGCGCTTGCTCGACGGCGCGTCGCTGGTCATCGACGCCTCCGCCGAGGTCGCCGTTCAGCAGTTGCTCGGCGACTTCGCCCGCGAGCGGGGGCTCGCACAGGTGTATCTGTCGGCCACCGAGGGCGCGAGGGGTGGTCAGGTCGTGCTCATCCTCCCGGGGTCGGGCGGCTGTTGGTACTGCTGGAAAGCGTATGCCCTCGACCGCACGATCCCGCTCCCACCCTCCGAGGAGGGCGCTACGGTGCAGCCCCGTGGGTGCGCTTCGCCGACCTTCACCGGCGCGAGCTTCGATTTGCTGCCGATCGTCGCCCAGGCAGCACGGGTAGCCGCGGCGGTGTTGCGTCCGGTCGAGAGCTTGCGCTCCACCGCGTGGGTTTGTGCGCTTGGGTCCGAGGGGGTCGGCGCGCCGAGCTGGAGCGAGCACCCGATAGCGATCCATCCAGAGTGCCCCTACTGCGAGCACACCCCCGGCGCTTGAGACGACACGCGCTGACGATCCCGCCCGCCCTCGCGCAGGTCATCCTCGCCGATGCCCGCCGTTACGCTCCCGACGAGACGGGTGGGATACTGCTCGGCTACCGCGACGAGCCCGCCCGCCTCTCGGAGGTGGTTGAGCTGGTGGGTGCGGGGCCGGGTGCGCGACGGGAGAGCCACCGTTTCGAGCCCGACGCTCCCTGGCAGCGCAAACGGATCGCCGAGCTCTACGAGCGGTGGGGACGCACCCTGGTGTATCTGGGCGATTGGCACTCCCACCCGCTCGGCGGTGGGCCCAGCGGCCTCGACCGCGCCACCGCGCGACGGATCGCCCTCACACCGACCGCGCGCTGTCCGCATCCGATCATGCTGGTGGCGGTGTGCGAAGCGGGGAAGTGGGATCTGCGCGCATATCGCCAGGGGCGACGGCGGCTTGCTCGGATCGGGGTTCAGTGGCTTGAGGAGTAGCTCACCGCCACACAGCTTTCCCACACCCCATATCCCGTCCGCTACCGACGGATATTCTGGTCCGATGGTGTGGGACCGCGACGGTCAATCTGAGCAGGGCGGGGGTCCTCACGGAAGCAGCGTGAGGCGCTCCGTGTGCAGGGGCTTGACGACCCCCAGGTGGCGGTGGTCGAGGCTTGCGATCTCCGTCACCCCATGGCGCTCGGCCAGCGCCACGAGCGAGGCGTCCGCCATCCCGAGGGGAAGGTTTTCGTAGTGCTCCACAAGCTCCGCGATTCGCCCCCACTCGTGGTGTTCGACGGGTTCGGCGATCAGCTCTCCCGTGGCGAGCGCGCGCGCGAAGGCAAGCTCGGCGTGGGGGCCGATGCGGTCGGAGAGCAGGTAGGAGACCTCGCAGACCACGAGCTGCGGCACGAGTAGCGGGCGCTCTGCTTTGGTAAGGAGCTCGACGCAGCGCTTGTGGTCGTTGTCGCCGGTTGCCGCGGCCGCATAGAGCGGTCCGGCGTCCACTATCAGCACGGTTACCGCGCCTTGTGTTTGCGGCTTATCGCCTTGGCGACCCACTGGTCGGCGTTTGCGGCGACGTCCTTGGGGGCGCCCTTGCCGACCGCGAAGAACGACAGGCCGCCGGTTTTATCGGGCTCGGGTAGCTCTCTTTCGAGGGCGTGCCTTGTGACCTCCGCTATGGACACTCCCCGCCGCCTTGCCTCTCTGCGCAGGCGGTCGTCGAGGGCGCTCGGGAGCATGAGGGTGGTTCGCTTCACGCATATAGCATAGCTCATATCCCTCTACGGCTTGGTGTTTTTTGCTGTCTGACTCCCGGCGTTACGGTGTGGGGCTTGTCGATCCTCACCACCTATACGCGGGCGAGTAACTCGATCGATCGACAGGGGGGACCTTTGCGGGTTGTGGCTTGACAAGTGTTGAGCGGAGGGTATATAGTGGATTCGTGCTCACATCTGCATGAGGCGGTTGTGGGCAG
Organism: uncultured Solirubrobacterales bacterium; assembly: GCA_963695305.1. GTDB lineage: Bacteria > Actinomycetota > Thermoleophilia > Solirubrobacterales > Solirubrobacteraceae > Palsa-744. The sequence continues at coordinate 925,421 of OY968774.1, forward strand.
GACATAGGATCGGGTTGGGTGGTGGCCTTGGTGGTCGACCTTCAACTGTTTGACGGGGCCTTGGGAGAGGTACCGGGTCAACAAAGCTGTTTTTGAGATGAGGGTTGGTTTTTTCGCGTGGTTTCTTTTGGGGATAACGTGTTTGGGAGTCCTTGCGCCGGTTTGGGTGGCGTAATAGGACGCGTCAGCGTCGCTGACGCGTCTCTCTCTCTCTCTCTCTCTCTGGTCGAGCCGGCTTCTAGCCGTTGACCTTCGCCGCCGGGGTTCGCTAACCCGGCAGGCACGCCTCGGACGGGGTGGGGGGACTCGCGGGCTTTCGCCTGCCGGGTCTTCTTCTCGCCGTCTTTTCATCGTTGAGCCACATTTGACGCGCTCCCTCCGGGGTTCGCGTTGTTGGGCCTTGCGCCCGTGTGGGCGTTCTTTCTATCCGCTGGTCGCTTGGCCCATATCGAGGAGGGGTTAGTGATGGTTGAGTTTTTTGGGACCGTTGGTCGTGCTTTGCGTAGGGGACGGGTGCTTGTGGCGCTCGCGGGATCGCTTGCCGTGTTGCTGGTTGTCGTTGCTGGCGCGTTCGCGGCGGCTCCTACGTTGAGCGGGACGTTCACGTGCAGCAAAGCGACGCCGTGTGGGACTTTCGAATCGTGGTCGCCTGCTCGCTTGGCGGTGAACGAACAAACCGGTGACGTGTACGTCATCGACGTCGAAAACAACGTGGTCGACGCGTTCTCCGCAGCGGGCGTCTATGAAACAAGCATCGCCGAGCCTTTTAGCTTCGGTGGCGATGACGATGTGGCGGTCGATAACTCCGGTGGGCCCAACGAGGGCAACGTGTATGTGGTGTCTGAGAACGCGGGCAAGCTCTACGCGTTCAAACCGAACGGTAGCTTGTTGTGGGAATCCTCGGAAAACGTTGGTGATCCCTGCGGTATCGCGGTAGACCCCACGGGCAACGTTTGGTCCGCCGACGCTAACACCGGGCTTCTACGCCGCAACGCCGCGACAGGCGAATCGATCCCGGGAAGCATGCTCCTCGAAGGATCCGTCCCCTGCCACTTCGCTTTCGACTCCGAAGGAAACATCCTACTCAACCACTTCGGCCTTAACGTTGACAAGTACGACAGTCAGGGCAACCTTCTCAAAATCATCGACGGACTCTCCAATCGGGATGTAGCGACGGACTCTCGGACAGGGAATATCTATACCGATCACGGGAATGGGATTGCGTTGTACGGTCCGTTGGGGAACGCGTTTTCTGAAACGCCGTTCGGCGGGGGCACGATCAGTAATTCGGTCGGAGTCACGATGAATGGGGTGAACGGCAAGGTTTACGTGTCTGACAATGGCAATAATCAGGTTCTCGTTTACGATGCGCCGCCTGAGAACAAGCTGACGGTCTCAAAGCCTGGCTCTGGCGCTGGTTCTGTGGCCAGTGTTCCCGCTGGTATCGAATGCGGCATGACTTGCAATGGGTTCTATGAACCGGGCACCAAAGTGACGTTGACAGCCACGCCGGCCGCGCATTCGCGTTTCAAAGGCTGGTCTGGTGGCGGCTGCTCGGGCACTGGGACGTGTGAAGTGACATTGGGTAGTGATGTGTCGGTGTCGGCTGAATTTGAGGCGATCCCGACGTTTGAATTGAAGGTAGAAAAGACTGGTTCGACGGGGTCTGGGACGGTGTCTAGTGCGCCGTCGGGGATCGGGTGTCTTGCGAATGGGACCGGGAACTGTTCGCATTCTTATGATGAAGGCACCCCCGTCACGTTGACGGCGAGTCCTGTCGCGCATTCGAAATTGACGGGGTGGATCGTGACCGGTCAACCAGGTGCTTGTCCTGGCATAGGGCCGTGCACGGTTACGTTGAACGCGGACACGGTGGTCACGGCGATCTTTGCGCAGGACAAGCCGGTAGTCACGACCGGCGCCGCCGGTTCGATCACGCAGACCGCGGCGAGTGTCGCGGGCACGGTGAACCCTTCGGGGGCGGAAATCACGGGCTGCCATATCGACTATGGGACGACTGAAGCGTACGGCGCGCAGGTCTCTTGTTCTCCCGCCGGTCCGGGGTCGGGTGTGACGGCTGTTGGTGTGACGGGTGCACTGGCGGGTCTGAATGCGGGGACTGCGTATCACTATCGGGTAGTCGCGACGAATGTGGGTGGCACGACGGACGGTCCCGACCAGACGTTCACGACGGAAACGCCACCGGTGGAAAAACCTGTTGAAAAACCGGCCGAAAAACCTGTAGAAAAAATCATCGGGAAGTCGTTGCCGCCTGCGGGTAGCGTGAGCGTGAGTGGTGGGAAGGTCAAGAAGGGAAAGCTCCAGCTCACCGTTGTGTGTAAGGGGCTACCGGAATCTGTGTGTCGGGGCACGCTCAAGCTGACCGTGAAGGTCAAACAGGGCAAGAAATCAAAGACGGTCACGGTCGCGACGGTGTCTTACAGCTTGGGTGTGGGGCAGAGCAAGACGTTCACGCTGAAACTCTCCTCAACAGTCACCAAGCTGTTGAAGAAAGCGCACCATCTGAAGGCGGCCGTCACCGGTCCGGGTGTCAACGGCAAACTCACGATCGGTTGAGCGGAAAAGGGGGTGGTGAGCATGTTCAAGCTAAAACCAGCAGGTGTCGCCCGGTCGTGGCCGTCGGGGCGTAGTGTTCTGGCGTGTGTCACTGCCGCGGGTGTGCTCGGCGTGCTCACCACTCCCGCCGTATCGTTGGCGAGCGAAGAACCCGCCGTACGCGCGTATGAGCTGGTGTCCCCACCGGTGAAGAATGGTGGGGATGTCAGCTCTGATTCGACTCGTGTGCGGGCCTCCTCGGACGGGTCAGGGGTGGTGTTCGTGTCTCCCGTGGGGTTCGGCGATGTGCACGGCTCAGGGATCGCGGTTGAGTATTTGAGCAAACGCGAACCCGCAAAGGGAACAAACGGGTGGCAGACACACGCGATCACTCCGGCCCAGGGTCCACTGTCCTATGACGCGGTACTACAGTCGCTTGAGCCCGGTTATCAGGGAGAGCTATCGCCTGATCTCTCCACCGGTGTGTATAGGTCGTGGTCGGCGTTGAGCACGGGGTTTGCGATGGACAATGTGTCCAAGGTCGCGAACCTCTACGTCCGCAACGACATTCAGAACAGTGGGCAGGGGTCTTACGATTTGATGAGTGGTTGTCCGCTGTGCGAAGCGACAGGCGAACCACTACCACCGCTCATTGCCGTCGGCTCGCCACTCCCCATCCTTGTCGGGACCTCGTCGGACTTCACGCATGTCGTATTCGAATCGAAGCTGAACTTGACAGAAGACGCTCCCGCGCAACCAGCGGGCTGCGCCACAAACATCGGTGCTTGCAATACGCGGCTGTACGAGTCAGATCACGGCGTCGTACGGCTCGTAGGGATCCTGCTCAACGGGACACCGTCGGCGGTGTCGATTGCTGGTACGGGCGGGGGTGCTTCGCGAGCAGCGTCCGACTACACGCCGCATGTCGTCTCAAATGACGGGCGACGGATCGAGTTCACCCGCCCCACTACCGAAACGCACCCGGAAACGCTCGAACCGACCGGGCACGCCGGCCAGTTGTTTCAACGTGTGGATGGGTCGAGCACTGTCCAGTTGAACGCTTCCGAGCGTACAGATTGTGCTGACCACGATCCCTGTAACGGGACTCCCGAGCCAGATCCGACGGGAACGTTCGCCGCGACATATGAGGACGCGAGCGCCGATGGCACCCGCATGTGGTTCATAACACGCCAAGCACTCACCAATGATGCACCAATCGGGGACACGGGCAAGCTGTACATGTGGGACGCCAACAGGCAAGAAGGCCACCATCTCACGCTGATCTCCGCCGACCACGAACCAGCCGACGGCGCGGACGTCAACATCCCCGCGGGTAACGGTGTGTTGGGCGCGAGCGAAGACGGTCACTACGTTTATTTCACAGCGGATGGACAGTTGGTAGCGCACGGACCAATAATCGGCACCGACGAGGGTTTGTACGTGTGGCATGACGAGACCGGTACCCCGACCGTTGACTATATTGGTGAGCTCGCGAACGGTTTTGGCGATGCTGTCTTCCAGGTGTTGCCGCTTGATTGGGGGGTCACGTCGAAGGTGTCGCGTGTGACGCCGGACGGTCGGCATTTGCTGTTCATGTCTTCCAGTGGCACTGGGTTGTTGAGCGCGCATGGTGGGACCGATGTCAATCAGAGCGCTTGTTCTGGTGGATGTCGCACGCTGTACTTGTATAGCGCTGATTCGCACAGTTTGCAGTGTGTGTCGTGCGCTGCCGATGGGACGGTCGATGCGCACGCTGAAGACGTGGTGAACCAGAAGGAGTCTGCGACTCCCACCTCACCGCATTTGAATCGTGCGCTCTCCGATGACGGGCGACACGTGTTCTTCAATACCGCCGGTGCACTTGTGCCGGGTGACGATAACGACACCACCGATGCGTATGAGTTCGACGCGGCATCGGGCACAGTGCGGTTGCTTTCCTCGGGTACAGATCTCTCACCATCGTATTTCATGGACGCCAGCAGTAGTGGTTCTGACGCGTTCTTCACGACACGCCAACAGCTCGTGGGTTGGGATAAAGACCAGAACTACGATCTGTACGACGCGAGGATCGATGGTGGGCTACCGGAACCACCAAGCGTGTTGCCGGGGTGTGCTGGCAGCTCGTGTCAGGGCTCTTTGAGTGGTACGCCCGCACTGTCGGTGCCCGGGAGCTTCGCGTTCACCAGCGCCGGGAACCTTGCGGCTACGAGCCTGACCAACAAGTCAGTCGGGTTGACGAGCAGGCAGAAGCTCGCGAGAGCGTTGCGGGCTTGCAAGAAGCGCTCAACACAGTCGCGTAAGCGGTGTGAAGCGCGCGCACGCAAACAGTATGCGGGTAAGGCATCCAAGAACCGGAGGAGCAAATAATGATGACCTTCCCCCAAACAACCTGTCGTGTCGCGGCGTTCGCGGGTACGGTACTCGCTGTTATCGCGGTCTCCGCGTGTGTTGCATCGACCGCGGCTATCGCGGCTACTGGTCCGGTGTGGCGTTTGGACGCTCTTTCGAACTCCTCAGTCGCGCCGGGCGCAACGTTGGATTATGTGGTGCAGGCCACGAATGTTGGTGATGCGACCGCGGATGGTGCGAGCCAGCCGATCACGATCACGGCGAGCTTGCCGGAAGGGGTCGTCGCGACGAGCGTGCAGGCGAAAGAAAACGCATTGGAACCGTTGGACTGTTCGGCGATAAAACTCCCGTCTAGCACGGTGTCATGCACGTCAACAGGCACGATCAGCCCGAAAAATACGAAGGGTTTCGGCGCGATGACGATCGTCGCGAGCGTCTCTGGTGGAGCACCGTTGGGTAGCGCGGTAGCCAGCTTCACGCTTGCTGGTGGTGGTGCGGCGTCTGTAAGCACTGTGCGTGAAACAACGATAACGAGCGAAGAACCTGGTTTTGGGATCGCCGCGTTCGACGGCCTGCTCACGGGTAACGCGACTGGTGGTGCGTTTTCCCAGGCTGGTGGGCACCCGTATGAGGTTTCTACGTCGATAGATTTCAGCACGTTCACAAACCCTGTCCCGCTCGCGGGTGACCTGTGGCCCGTGCAGCCAGTGAAGGACGTGAGCGTCGATCTGCCTTCCGGATTCGTTGGGGATCCGGCGGCTGTGGCTCAGTGCACGGTGTTGCAGTTGGCGCACACGCAGGATGGGTTTGACGCGGCCCCGTTGTGTCCCCCGACCTCACAGGTCGGCACCACGCTCCTCCGACTGAACAGCACCGGACACAGCGACATTTTCGGTCCCTACCCAGTGTTCAACGTCGTCCCCTCTCCGGGTGTGCCTGCACAGTTCGGGTTCAACGCGTTCGGGAACGTCGTCATGTTGAGCGGACGGGTGCGTAGCAACTCTGACTATGGGATCTCGGTAGACGTGAACAATATTCCCGAGGGTCTAGCGACACAGGGCACGACCGTCACGTTCTGGGGGGTCCCCAGCGACCCCTCACACGATAATGAACGCGCGTGTCCAGGCAGTCAGCTAGCACCGTGGGAAGGCGGACCGACGTGTACCAGCGGCGCGCCACCCACAGCGTTCCTGCGCAACACCACATCGTGTAGCAACCAAACGCAGGCGGGAGCGTCCGGCCTTGCGACTGTTGCTCACGCTGATTCGTGGGTGACTCCGGGTGCTCGCAACGCTCAGGGGGAACCGGACCTGTCTGATCCGGCGTGGAAGACCGCTGAATTCTTGAGTCACGATCCTCCCGGTTATCCCGAGCCGCTATCAGGCCAGGGCGCACCAGGACTACCGACAGGTTGTGAAAAGGTTCCTTTCACCCCGGTGTTCTCGGCTGCTCCGGGTGCTCCTGTGAGTGCGGGTGAGCCTGCCGGGTTCGCGTTCGATCTCTCGGTGCCGCAGAGCGAGGAACCGGGCACCATCGGCCAATCAGACCTGAAGAAGGCGACCGTTACGTTGCCCGCGGGGGTGCGGGTCAACCCGTCGTCGGCCGATGGGCTTGGGGCGTGTACGCCGACGGAGATCGAACTGCGTTCCACGAGGGAGCCTTCCTGTCCTGACGCTTCGAAGATCGGCTCAGTCACGATCGAAACACCATTGCTCAAAGAAATCTTGTCGGGTTCAGTGTTTTTGGCTTCCCCGCACCAGAACCCGTTCGGCACGCTGATCGCTGTGTATTTGGTCGCTAAAGGGCCGGGTGTTGTGATCAAGGTGCCGGGCCAGGTCAAGCTCGACCCTGTCACCGGCCAGGTAAGTACCGTCGTAGATGACAGTCCGCAGCTACCGTTTTCCAAACTACATATCGAACTGAACAGCGGACCACGTGCCGCACTGGTGTTGCCGAATGCTTGCGGGTCGTTCTCCACGCATTCCGCTCTTTCCCCGTGGAGCGAGCCGGACACGGCAGTCAGTTCTGACAGTGCCTTTACGCTGTCTCAGGCGACTAGTGGCACCGGGTGTCCCGCCCCGCAGTTCGCCCCATCGTTGACAGCGGGTACGGTCAACCCCGTCGCGGGCGCGTTCACCCAGTTCACGCTCCAGTTGACTCGCACAGACCAGGATGGGGAGTTCGGGTCGATCCCCTCGCTCACCCTGCCGCCTGGTTTGTTGGCTGATGTGGGGTCTGTGCCCACACGCTGCACGGATGCGCAAGCCAACACGGCCGCTTGCCCCGCCTTGTCGCGTATCGGTAGCGTCACGACCGGCGCGGGCGCCGGCACCAACCCCTACTACGTCACCGGCGATGCTTATTTGACCGGACCCTATGAGGGCTACCCCTTCGGACTCGCCGTCATCGTCCACGCCCAAGCCGGACCATTCGATTTGGGCTACGTGACGGTCAGGGCGGCCGTGCAGGTCAACGACGACGGGTCCATAACGACGAAGACCGACCCGTTCCCCACGATCCTCAAAGGCATCCCCTTGCAGGTTCGCGATATTCGTGTGAATCTCGACCGTCCCAACTTCGTCCTGAACCCCACCAACTGTGCCCCGATGAGTGTCACGGGTACGGTCAATGCGACGGATGGGCGCTCGGCGAACGTCTCTAGCCGTTTCCAGGTCGGGGAATGCACACGACTCTCCTTCAAACCAGGGTTCACAGTCTCCACCGGCAGCCTCACCGGTCGCAACATCGGCGCTTCGCTCGTCGTGAAGGTCACATCGGGTAAAGGCCAAGCCAACATTCACGGCGTCCACGTGAGCCTGCCCAAGGCCCTCCCCTCACGCAACACTACGTTGCAGCAGGCGTGTCCCAATGCGGTGTTCAGTATCAACCCCGCCGCGTGTCCTCCCGGATCTGTCGTCGGGACCGTCAAGGCGACCACCCCGATCCTCGCGGTCCCGCTCACCGGCCCCGCCTATCTAGTCTCTCGCGGTGGCGCGGCGTTCCCCGACCTGGTTCTTGTCCTGCAGGGCGAAAACATCACGCTTCACGTCACGGGCCACACTGACATCAAAAACGGGGTTACGACATCGACGTTCAGCACGGTGCCCGACGCACCGATCTCTAGCTTTGAACTGAGATTGCCGACCGGTCCGCATTCCGCGCTCGCCGCTCCCGGCGGACACCTCTGCACCCGGTCGCTCACGCTACCCACGACCCTCACCGGCCAGAACGGGGCTGTCATCAAAAAGACCACGAAGATCGCTGTCACCGGCTGCCCCCGCCACAAGGCGAAGAGGGCACGGCGGCGGAAATAGGGGTGTGTGGTGGGCACTGTCGCTGTCAACAACTTGGGTCCGCGGAAGCGTTCGCGGCTCAGCGTGGGCTCGCCTCGGTCGGCGGTCATCCCTCTCCCGGGCGCCGATCGAGGTGAGAGCCCCAGTAGTCATCCACGCTCACAGGTGATCCACCTCCAGCGTGCCCGCATCGTCGCCGCGATGACCCACATCGCCGCTGAGCGTGGGCTCGCGCAAGCGACGGTCGGTCTCGTGGTCGCGCGGTCGGGGGTGTCGCGGCGTACCTACTATGAAATCTTCCCCGACCGCGAGGCGTGCTTTCTCGCTTCGCTCTCCGATGCGGTGGAGAAGGCGGGCGAGTATGTGCTGCCGGCGTATCGAACCAGGGGGTCGTGGCGGCAACGAATACGATCCTCGGTAGCCGCCACCCTGTCGTTCCTTGAAGCAGAGCCACACATGGCACGCCTGCTCGTAGTCGAGTCACTTGCGGCATCGCCCGCAGCGCTCAAGCGACGTCGCGAGGTGCTCACCCTCCTTACCGCCGCAGTGCACGAGGGACAGTCCGCGCCCCGCTCCCGCACCAACCTCCCACCGCTCACCGCAGAGGCCACCGTCGGCGCCGTCCTCTCGGTCATCCACACCCGACTCACCACCACACCCCTCGGCCAGGACACACCCGGCTCGCTCGTCGCGCCCACCGGTTCGCCCACCGTTGCGCCCACCGGTTCGCTCGTGGCGCTCACAGGCCCGCTGACCGCGCTGATCCTCACCCCATACCTCGGGCCCACAGCCGCCCAACAAGAGCTCGCGCGACCCGCGCCGCCGCCCGCCCAACGGATCGCGCCCTCCACCGACACCGCCTCGCTCTCACACCTCCCGATCCGCCTCACCCACCGCACACTCGCCGTGATCGCCGCCATCGCCTCCAACCCCGGCGCCTCCAACCGTCGCATCAGCCGCACTGCCGGGATCGCCGACCAAGGACAAGCCTCAAAGCTACTCGCCCGACTCGCCACCGCCGGACTCATCCAAAACAGCGGCGACACCCACCTCCGCGGAGGACCAAACGCCTGGACACTCACCCCCCAAGGCGCCCGCGTACACGCCGCCATCGGAGGAACACGAGACGGGTAGGGGTGCGGCTCAACTCCACCGCTGACCGCTCTCCGCGAGCAACCCATCCGGCGACTGTGGCAATCTGGCTTTGTGGCTCGCAAGGAGGGCAAGCCCAGCCAAACGGCCATCGCCCCACACCCCAACCGGTTCTTGCGGCCGGTTACCGTTGAGGAAAAGGCGCGTCAAGCACGGAGCGTGGATGCGGCGTGCGCCACGTTCTCAAAGCCACGAGACCGTCCGGGTTCCACGTATTTTTGCGCGCCGTGCCTCACCCCGGAGGCCACGAGCGCGAGGATCGTGGAGGAGATGATGCGTGTCGTGACGATCGCCGCAACCGAGGCATTGGACGGGGTGTCACTCAGTCGCGACGATCTCGCCCTACTCCACCGGGGGGTGTTTGAGCCCATTTTCGGCGCTAGGACTCTGGACTTTCGCGATATCAACCATCCGGGCGTGAACTATCCCGTTTGGGAAGCCGATGGACGCGGACACCCAAATATGAGAATCCAAACGGGGAGTGCTCCCAAGCAGATCGTGCGGGCACTCGACAGAGCCATCTCGCGTTTGAACCGCGATGTCGGGGATCTCGCCCTCCTCGCCTCGCGTTCGCAAGAGATCCCGTTGCGCCAGGCCGTGCTCCCCGCTGTGCGCGTTTACGCTCAAATAATCGCCATCCACCCGTGGGAGGACGGCAACGGGCGCACGGCCTGGCTTGCTCTCAACCACACGCTGATCCGTTGTGGGGTGCTCGCAGTCGCGACCGATCCCTCAAGCGAAGCCAGGGTCGCGCTGGGTCGAGCGATCACGACGAGGCGACGCCGCGACCTAGAGCCGCTCGTGGCACTGCTCGTGGCAAACATCAGGAGGTCTCTTTAGGTCGATGACCGACTGTGGCGCGAGTGAGCGAGGTTGCTTTATGCTTCTATGCCCATGCTGAAGATCAAGTTCTCCGATTACGATGGTCCCACGGGGCTGTTCGTGGCGACGGGCAAAGACATCCTTCCGATGGGGTCCGTCGCCGGCAAGATCGCTCTGGGGGGCGCGGGCATGCAGGCTGGCATCGGCGATCCGCTTCTCGCCGAAGAGCTACAGCACGAGATTGACGAAGCTGTGGAGCAGGCCAAGGCTCTCCAGCCGGTTCGCCTCGCTCGCCGCTGACCGAAGCGTCGCGATTGCCTTGGTCGTCTCGCCCGCGCCCATGGTCGCGCTGCTGGCGTCGCGCCGCGCGGGCTTGACGGGCAGAGGTCTCGTACTTATACGCGGGCGAGTAACTCGATCGATCGACAGGGGGGACCTTTGCGGGTTGTGGCTTGACAAGTGTTGAGCGGAGGGTATATAGTGGATTCGTGCTCACATCTGCATGAGGCGGTTGTGGGCAGGACATAGGATCGGGTTGGGTGGTGGCCTTGGTGGTCGACCTTCAACTGTTTGACGGGGCCTTGGGAGAGGTACCGGGTCAACAAAGCTGTTTTTGAGATGAGGGTTGGTTTTTTCGCGTGGTTTCTTTTGGGGATAACGTGTTTGGGAGTCCTTGCGCCGGTTTGGGTGGCGTAATAGGACGCGTCAGCGTCGCTGACGCGTCTCTCTCTCTCTCTCTCTCTCTGGTCGAGCCGGCTAAGCGCCGCTGACCTTCGCCGCCGGGGTTCACTAACCCGACTGGCACGCCTCGGACGGGGTGGGGAGACTCGTGGGCTTGTGCCCGCGGTTTCTCCTCACGCTCGTCCTTTTGTTGTTGAGCCACATTTGACGCGTCCCTTTCGGGGGGCGTGTTGTTGGGCCTTGCGCCCGTGTGGGCGTTCTTTCTATCCGCTGGTCGCTTGGCCCATATCGAGGAGGGGTTAGTGATGGTTGAGTTTTTTGGGACCGTTGGTCGTGCTTTGCGTAGGGGAGGGGTGCTTGTGGCGCTCGCGGGATCGCTTGCCGTGTTGCTGGTTGTCGTTGCTGGCGCGTTCGCGGCGGCTCCTACGTTGAGCGGGACGTTCACGTGCAGCAAAGCGACGCCGTGTGGGACTTTCGAATCGTGGTCGCCTGCTCGCTTGGCGGTGAACGAACAAACCGGTGACGTGTACGTCATCGACGTCGAAAACAACGTGGTCGACGTGTTCTCCGCAGCGGGCGTCTATGAAACAAGCATCGCCGAGCCTTTTAGCTTCGGTGGCGATGACGATGTGGCGGTCGATAACTCCGGTGGGCCCAACGAGGGCAACGTGTATGTGGTGTCTGAGAACGCGGGCAAGCTCTACGCGTTCAAACCGAACGGTAGCTTGTTGTGGGAATCCTCGGAAAACGTTGGTGATCCCTGCGGTATCGCGGTAGACCCCACGGGCAACGTTTGGTCCGCCGACGCTAACACCGGGCTTCTACGCCGCAACGCCGCGACAGGCGAATCGATCCCGGGAAGCATGCTCCTCGAAGGATCTGTTCCCTGCCATTTCGCGTTTGACTCGGAAGGGAACATCCTACTCAACCACTTCGGCCTTAATGTCGACAAGTACGACCCGCAGGGAACCTTCATCAAAATCATCGACGGATTCGTTAATGTTGATGTCGCTACTGATTCTCGGACAGGGAATATTTATACAGATCGCGAAAATAAGATTGCGTTGTACGATCCGTCGGGGAATGCGTTTTCTGGAACGCCGTTCGGGGGAGGCACGATCGGTAATTCGGTCGGTGTGACGATGAATGGGGCGAACGGTAAGGTTTACGTGTCTGACAATGGCAATAATCAGGTTCTCGTTTACGATGCGCCACCTGAGAACAAGCTGACGGTCTCAAAGCCTGGCTCTGGCGCTGGTTCTGTGGCCAGTGTTCCCGCGGGTATCGAGTGCGGGACAACTTGTGACGGGTTTTATGAACCGGGCACCAAAGTGACGTTGACGGCCACGCCGGCCGCGCATTCGCGTTTCAAAGGCTGGTCTGGTGGCGGCTGCTCGGGCACTGGGACGTGTGAAGTGACATTGGGTAGTGATGTGTCGGTGTCGGCTGAATTTGAAGCGATCCCGACGTTTGAATTGAAGGTAGAAAAGACTGGTTCGACGGGGTCTGGGACGGTGTCTAGTGCGCCGTCGGGGATCGGGTGTCTTGCGAATGGGACCGGGAACTGTTCGCATTCTTATGATGAAGGCACCCCCGTCACGTTGACGGCGAGTCCTGTCGCGCATTCGAAATTGACGGGGTGGATCGTGACCGGTCAACCAGGTGCTTGTCCTGGCATAGGGCCGTGCACGGTTACGTTGAACGCGGACACGGTGGTCACGGCGATCTTTGCGCAGGACAAGCCGGTAGTCACGACCGGCGCCGCCGGTTCGATCACGCAGACCGCGGCGAGTGTCGCGGGCACGGTGAACCCTTCGGGGGCGGAAATCACGGGCTGCCATATCGACTATGGGACGACTGAAGCGTACGGCGCGCAGGTCTCTTGTTCTCCCGCCGGTCCGGGGTCGGGTGTGACGGCTGTTGGTGTGACGGGTGCACTGGCGGGTCTGAATGCGGGGACTGCGTATCACTATCGGGTAGTCGCGACGAATGTGGGTGGCACGACGGACGGTCCCGACCAGACGTTCACGACGGAAACGCCACCGGTGGAAAAACCTGTTGAAAAACCGGCCGAAAAACCTGTAGAAAAAATCATCGGGAAGTCGTTGCCGCCTGCGGGTAGCGTGAGCGTGAGTGGTGGGAAGGTCAAGAAGGGAAAGCTCCAGCTCACCGTTGTGTGTAAGGGGCTACCGGAATCTGTGTGTCGGGGCACGCTCAAGCTGACCGTGAAGGTCAAACAGGGCAAGAAATCAAAGACGGTCACGGTCGCGACGGTGTCTTACAGCTTGGGTGTGGGGCAGAGCAAGACGTTCACGCTGAAACTCTCCTCAACAGTCACCAAGCTGTTGAAGAAAGCGCACCATCTGAAGGCGGCCGTCACCGGTCCGGGTGTCAACGGCAAACTCACGATCGGTTGAGCAGAGAAAGGGGGTGGTGAGCATGTTCAAGCTAAAACCAGCAGGTGTCGCCCGGTCGTGGCCGTCAGTGCGTGGTGTTCTGGCGTGTGTCACGGCTGCGGGTCTGCTTGGCGTGCTCACCACTCCGGCCGTATCGTGGGCGGGTGAAGAACCCGTCCAGCGTGCGTATGAGCTTGTGTCCCCGCCGGTGAAGAATGGTGGGGATGTCAGTTCCGGTTCGACTCGTGTGCGGGCCTCCTCGGACGGGTCGGGGGTCGTGTTCGTGTCTCCCGCGGGGTTTGGCGATGTGCACGGCTCAGGGATCGCGGTTGAGTATTTGAGCAAACGCGAACCCGCAAAGGGAACAAACGGGTGGCAGACACACGCGATCACTCCGGCCCAGGGTCCACTGTCCTATGACGCGGTACTACAGTCGCTTGAGCCCGGTTATCAGGGAGAGCTATCGCCTGATCTCTCCACCGGTGTGTATAGGTCGTGGTCGGCGTTGAGCACGGGGTTTGCGATGGACAATGTGTCCAAGGTCGCGAACCTCTACGTCCGCAACGACATTCAGAACAGTGGGCAGGGGTCTTACGATTTGATGAGTGGTTGTCCGCTGTGCGAAGCGACAGGCGAACCACTACCACCGCTCATTGCCGTCGGCTCGCCACTCCCCATCCTTGTCGGGACCTCGTCGGATTTCACGCATGTCGCGTTCGAATCGAAGCTGAACTTGACAGAAGACGCTCCCCCACAACCGACGGGCTGCGCGACAAACATCGGAGCGTGCAATACGAGATTGTACGAGTCTGATCACGGTGTCGTGCGACTCGTAGGGATCCTGCCTAACGGGACGGCGTCGGCGGTCTCGATTACTGCTACGGGCGGGGGTGCTTCGCGAGTATCCTCGGAGTACACGCCGCATGTCGTCTCGAATGATGGGCGGCGGATCGAGTTCACACGTCCAACCACCGAAACGCACCCGGAAACGCTCGAACCAACCGGATTTAGCGGCCAGTTGTTCCAGCGTGTCGAAGGGTCGAGCACTGTTCAGTTGAACGCTTCTGAGCGCACCGATTGTGCCGATCATGATCCCTGTAATGGGACTCCCGAGCCCGATCTGACGGGAACGTTCGCCGCGACGTATGAGGACGCGAGCGCCGACGGTACCCGCGTGTGGTTCGTCACACGCCAAGCACTCACCAATGATGCGTCAATCGGCAGTACCGGCAAGCTGTACATGTGGGACGCCAACAGTGAAGAAGGTCACCATCTCACATTGATCTCAGCGGATCATGAACCAGCCGACGGTTCGGATGTCGAAGTCGACAATCGTAATGGGGTGTTGGGTGTGAGCGAAGACGGTCACTACGTCTATTTTACCGCGGATGGACAGTTGGTAGCGCACGCACCGGTACTCCACGCTAGCCGGGGTTTGTATGTGTGGCATGACGAGACCGGTACCCCGACCGTCGATTACATCGGTGAGCTCGCAAACGGTTTTGGCGATGGGCTCCTCCTGATACAGACCAGCAATTGGGTTCTCAGCCCAAAGGAATCGCGGGTGATGCCGGATGGTCGGCATCTGCTGTTCGTGTCCTCCAGCGGTAAGGGATTGTTGAGCGCGCACGGCGGGACCGATGTCGATCAAAGCGCTTGTCCTGGTGGGTGTCGCACCTTGTACTTGTACAGCGCGGACACTCACAGTTTGCAGTGCGCGTCGTGCGCCGCCGATGGCACCGTTAGTGCGCAAGCTGAAGATATCGCTCTCGCGAAGGAGTCTGCGACTCCGAGCTCACCGCATTTGAATCGTGCGCTCTCCGATAATGGGCAACACGTGTTCTTCAATACCGCCGGCGCGCTAGTACCGGGTGACGATAACGACACCACCGATGCGTACGAGTTCGACGCGGCGTCGGGCACTGTGCGGTTGCTTTCCTCGGGTACAGATCCTTCACCGTCGTACTTCATGGATGCCAGCAGTAGTGGGTCGGATGCGTTCTTCACGACACGCCAACAGCTCGTGGGTTGGGATAAAGACCAGAACTACGATCTGTATGACGCGAGGGTCGGTGGTGGGATCGCGGAACCGCCGAGCGTGTTGCCGGGGTGTGCCGGCAGCTCGTGTCAGGGCGCTTTGGGTGGCGCGCCTGCGCTGTCGGTGCCTGGGAGCTTCGCGTTCACCGGTGCTGGGAACCTTGCGGTTACGAGCCTGACCAACAAGTCGGTCGGGTTGACGAGCAAGCAGAAGCTCGCGAGAGCGTTGCGGGTGTGTAGGAAGCGTTCAGGGCGTGTGCGTAAGCGGTGTGAAGCGCGGGCGCGCAAACAGTATGCGGGTAAGGCATCCAAGAACCGGAGGAGCAAATAATGATGACCTTCCCCAAAACAACCGTGCGTGCTGCGATAGGTGTCAGTACGGTTTTCGCGTTGGCTCTCCTTGCCTGTGTCGGTTCGGGTGTGGCTGTGGCTGCGACTGGTCCGGTGTGGCGTTTGGACGCCCTTTCGAACTCCTCAGTCGCGCCGGGCGCAACATTGGATTATGTGGTGCAGGCCACGAATGTTGGTGATACGACCGCGGATGGTGCGACCCAGCCGATCACGATCACGGCGAGCTTGCCCGAAGGGATAGTTGCGACGAACGTGCAGCCCGAGGCGCCGTTGGTGCCGTTGGACTGTTCGGCGATAAAACTCCCGTCTAGCACGGTGTCATGCACGTCAACAGGCACGATCAGCCCGAAAAATACGAAGGGTTTCGGCGCGATGACGATCGTCGCGAGCGTCTCCGGCGGGGCGCCTTTGGGTAGCGCGGTAGCGAGCTTCACGGTCACGGGCGGTGGCGCAGCGTCTGTCAGCACGGTGCGTGAAACAACGATCACGAGCGAAGAACCCGGGTTCGGTATCGCCGCGTTCGACGGGTTGCTCACGGCCGATGCGGCTGGTGGTGCGTTCTCCCAAGCTGGTGGGAACCCGTATGAGATATCCACCTCGATAGATTTCAATACGATCACGAACCCTGTCCCGCTTGCGGGTGACCTGTGGCCCGTGCAGCCCGTGAAGGACGTAAGCGTCGATCTGCCGCCAGGACTCGTTGGGGATCCCACGGCTGTGGCGCAGTGCACGGCTCTACAGTTGGCGCACACGCAGAGTGGATTTGACGCGGCCCCGTTGTGTCCTCCAACCTCACAGGTCGGCACCACGCTCCTCCGACTGAACAGCACCGGACACAGCGACATTTTCGGTCCCTACCCAGTGTTCAACGTCGTCCCCTCTCTGGGTGTGCCTGCACAGTTCGGGTTCAACGCGTTCGGGAACGTTGTGCTGTTGAGCGGCCGCGTCCGTAGCAACTCTGATTACGGGATCTCGGTAGACGTGGACAATATTCCCGAGGGGCTGGCGACGCAGGGCACTACCGTCACGTTCTGGGGGGTCCCCAGCGACCCCTCCCACGATAATGAACGCTCATGTCCAGGCAGTCAGCTAGCACCGTGGGAAGGCGGACCGACGTGTACGAGTGGTGCGCCACCCACCGCGTTCCTGCGCAACACCACATCGTGTAGCAACCAGACACAGGCCGGTGCGCCCGGCCTTGCGACTGTCGCGCACGCTGATTCGTGGGTGACCCCGGGTGCTCGCAACGCTCAGGGGGAACCGGACCTGTCAGATCCGGCGTGGAAGACCGCAGAATTCTTGAGTCACAATCCCCCCGGCTATCCCGAGCCACTATCAGGCCAGGGTTCACCCGAACTACCTACAGGGTGCGAAAAGGTGCCGTTCACCCCCTCGTTCACCGCCGCGCCCGTAGCGCCTGTGAGCACTGGTGAGCCTGCCGGATTCGCGTTCGATCTCTCGGTGCCGCAAAGCGAGGAACCAGGCGCCATCGGACAATCGGACCTAAAGAAGGCGACCGTTACTTTGCCTGTGGGGGTCAGGGTCAACCCTTCCTCCGCCGACGGGTTTGGTGCTTGTACGCCGACACAGATCGAACTGCATTCCACGAGGGATCCTTCGTGTCCTGACGCTTCGAAGATCGGCTCGCTCACGATCGAAACACCATTGTTGAAAGAAACCCTGTCTGGTTCGGTGTTTTTGGCTTCCCCGCACCAGAACCCGTTCGGCACATTGATCGCTGTGTATTTGGTCGCAAAGGGGCCTGGTGTCGTGATCAAGGTGCCGGGCCAGGTGACGCTCGACCCCGCCACCGGCCAGGTCACCACCATCGTTGATAACAGTCCTCAACTCCCGTTCTCCAAACTACACATCGAACTGAACAGCGGACCACGCGCCGCACTCGTACTCCCCAACACTTGCGGGTCCTATTCCACGCATTCCGCGCTCAGCCCGTGGAGCGAGCCCGACACGGCCGTCAACTCCGATTCGGGCTTCACCCTCTCCCAGGCGACCAGCGGCACCGGGTGCCCGACTCCACAGTTCACACCTAACCTGACGGCCGGTACCGTGAACCCTGTCGCCGGAGCGTTCACACCATTCACCTTGCAGTTGACCCGTACCGACCAGGATGGGGAACTCGGTTCGATCCCGTCTTTGACGTTGCCCCCCGGACTGTTGGCTGATGTGGGGTCTGTCTCCTCGCGTTGCACGGATGCGCAAGCCAGCACGGCCGCCTGCCCCGTCGCGTCGCGTATAGGAAGCGTGACGACGGGAGCAGGCGCCGGCACCAACCCCTACTACGTCACCGGCAACGCCTACCTCACAGGGCCTTATGAGGGCTACCCATTCGGGTTGGCCGTGATCGTTCATGCCCAAGCCGGACCATTCGATTTGGGGTATGTGACCGTCAGGGCGGCTGTCCAGGTCAACGACGACGGGTCCATAACAACGAAGACCGACCCGTTCCCCACCATCCTCCAAGGGATACCGCTCCAGGTGCGCGATATTCGCGTAAACCTCGACCGTCCCAACTTCGTGTTGAACCCCACCAACTGCGCCCCCATGAACATCACGGGCACGGTCAACGCGACCGATGGCCGTACCGCCCCCGTATCCAACCGTTTCCAGGTAGGGGAATGCTCACGCCTCCCGTTCAAACCCGGGTTCACAGTCTCCACCGGCAGCCTCACTGGACGCAACATCGGCGCGTCGCTCGTCGTGAAGGTCACCTCGGGTAAAGGCCAAGCCAACGTTCACGGCGTCCACGTGAGCCTGCCCAAGGCCCTCCCCTCACGCAACACTACGTTGCAGCAGGCGTGTCCCAATGCGGTGTTCAGTATCAACCCCGCCGCGTGTCCCGCAGGATCGGTCGTCGGGATCGTCAGGGCGACCACTCCTATCCTTGCCGTCCCACTAACCGGCCCCGCCTATTTGGTGTCTCATGGTGGCGCCGCGTTCCCCGACCTCGTGTTGGTTCTCCAGGGCGAAAACATCACGCTCCACGTCACCGGCCACACCAACATCAAAAACGGAGTCACCACCAGCACCTTCAACACCGTCCCCGACGCACCCATCACCAACTTCGAACTAAGACTCCCCACCGGACCCCACTCCGCGCTCGCAGCACCCGCCGGGCACCTCTGCTCACGCTCGCTCACGATGCCGACCACCCTCACGGGCCAGAACGGGGCTGTCATCAAAAAGACCACGAAGATCGCTGTCACCGGCTGCCCCCGCCACAAGGCGAAGAGGGCACGGCGGCGGAAATAGGGGTGTGTGGTGGGCACTGTCGCTGTCAACAACTTGGGTCCGCGGAAGCGTTCGCGGCTCAGCGTGGGCTCGCCTCGGTCGGCGGTCATCCCTCTCCCGGGCGCCGATCGAGGTGAGAGCCCCAGTAGTCATCCACGCTCACAGGTGATCCACCTCCAGCGTGCCCGCATCGTCGCCGCGATGACGCACATCGCCGCTGAGCGTGGGCTCGCGCAAGCGACGGTCGGTCTCGTGGTCGCGCGGTCGGGGGTGTCGCGGCGTACCTACTATGAAATCTTCCCCGACCGCGAGGCGTGCTTTCTCGCTTCGCTCTCCGATGCGGTGGAGAAGGCGGGCGAGTATGTGCTGCCGGCGTATCGAACCAGGGGGTCGTGGCGGCAACGAATACGATCCTCGGTAGCCGCCACCCTGTCGTTCCTTGAAGCAGAGCCCCACATGGCACGCCTGCTCGTAGTCGAGTCACTTGCGGCATCGCCCGCAGCGCTCAAGCGACGTCGCGAGGTGCTCACCGTACTTACCGACGTAGTGCACGAGGGACAGTCCGCGCCCCGCTCCCGCACCAACCTCCCACCGCTCACCGCAGAGGCCACCGTCGGCGCCGTCCTCTCGGTCATCCACACCCGACTCACCACCACACCCCTCGGTGAGACCTCGCCCGGTTGGCTTGTTGCGCTCACCTCACCGCTCACCGCGCTCATCCTCTCGCCCTATCTCGGGCCCGCCGCCACCTCCCACGAGCTCACGCTTCCCGCCCCCAGACCTATCCCACGGATCGCGCCCTCCGCAGACACCGCCTCGCTCTCACACCTTCCCGTCCGTCTCACCCACCGCACGCTCACCGTCATCTCCGCCATCGCCGCCCACCCCGGCGCCTCCAACCGCAGCGTCGGTCGCGCCGCCGGGATCGACGATCAGGGGCAGGCGTCGAAGCTGCTTGCCCGGCTCGCCTCCGCCGGGCTTATCGAGAATGGTGGTGACCCTCGGCTTCGCGGCGCGCCCAATGCTTGGACACTCACCCCCCAGGGGGCACGGATACAAGCTGCTGTCGGGGGGTCACTGGGAGGGGGGTAGGCTCGGCTGAGTCTCCCTCGTTGCGGTGGCTAATGAACCGCCATCGGCGCCATCGGCTCGTGCCCGCACCATTCGATCTGAGCGGTCGGGCTTGCGGGTGGAACCGACTTGACGACGCGGGAGGGGTAATACACGGCCCACCCTGTAACCGTGCCCACCGGGGGACGGGGTTCCAGCTTGCCCATCAACGCGTGGAAGTTCAGGGGGCCGATCGGCGCATGGAGCTTCAGACCGCCGGTCGCCACGCTCTCCTGCTCACCCATCAGCGCGCCGGTCTTGGGGTCGAAGATCAACTCTTCCCAAAGTCCCCTCGCCACGATCGCCAAGCCGACGCCCTTGCGTGCGCTGTGGTCTTCCACCTCGCCGAGCGACTGCACTTCGTGTAGTCCCGCCGCCGCGCGGTAGAGCGCGGCGCGCAGCGCCAGGGAGGCGTCGGTTTGGCGCAACAGATCGCCCACCTGCACGAACACCTCGGCGTCGTCTGTTGGCCCACCCTCGATCTTCCCCGACCTCAGATCCGCCCGCAGCCGTCTGGGGTCGGTGGGCAGGCCCCGCAAGTTCACGGGGTCGAGCGTTCGCGGGCACCCTGGGGCCAAGCGCGAATCGTTGCTCACCCCGGTCCACCCGTCGAGCTTGTAGGCGCTCCCACATCTCGCTTCTTCCCCCGCCGCGATGTAGGTAGGGCGCCCCGCCCACTCGCGCCTCAACCCTTCCCCATCCCGATCCAGGTCTGCCGGTCTCCCGAAAAGCTCCCGGTCGATGAGCGACGCCGCCATGATCGCGCCGTCGCTCGGCGCCACGTCGTGGGAGGGGTTGGCGCTCACTGCACCTCTATTGTCGCGAGCTGGGCTTTTAGTTCCCTCGGTGTTCCGTCGCGTCGAGCGATGACAGCTCCATCCGTAGGATGTCGCCCGTGAGCACCATCGAGCGCCTCAAGCCCAAGGAGCCGCGCACGCCCACCTCGCCACAGTTGGCGCTGCGGGTGACGGCGCTTGGCACCTTCGCGCTCGTGATGTTCGCGATCATCTTCTTCCGGCTCTGGTACCTGCAGATCCTCACCGGCGAACAGTATGTGCACCAGGCCAAGGTCAACGACCAGCGTGTGCTCCCGATCCCGGCGCCCCGCGGGGAAATCCTCGACCGCAACGGCAACTCCATCGTTACCAGTTTGACCACCAACGCGGTGCAAATCATCCCCGCATCGCTACCCTCCGCGGTACGCGAACAGGCCGCGATCTACCAGGAACGCTTGACCGCCGCAGAGAACGACTTCCTCTCAGCCCAGGTCCGCTTGAAGGCGTTCGAGGCGCATCTGGGCGGTGAAAACAAGCCCACGCCCGCCCAACGCAACGAGCTTCACCTCCTGCGCCACCGCGCCTCACACCTGCCCCTCGTCCCGATCCCCCCGCTACCGCCCTCCGCTCTCGCCACCCGTCGTCTCTTTGACCGGCTTGCGCCAATCGTCAAACTCACTCCCCGCCTCATCGACGAACGTGTGATCACCGGCATCACAAAGCTCCCCTACGCGCCGGTCACGATCAAGGAAGACGCTGGCCGCCCGGCGCTCACCTATCTCTCCGAGCGACGCAACGAATTCCCCGGCATACGCCAGGAACCGGTTGCCATCCGCCACTACCGCGACGGCGAAATGGCAGCCCAGGCGATCGGCCACGTCGGTCAGGTCTCCGAAAAAGAGTTGCAATCGAGCGCCTTCCGCGGCGTCACCCAGGGCACCGTCGTCGGCCAAGGCGGCCTTGAGTACTTCTACGACCGCTACCTACGGGGCGCCCCGGGCGCCCAACACATGCAGGTCAACGCCGCGGGCGAACCCCTCCCCACGGCGTTTCCGAACACCCCACCAACGCCCGGCCACAGCCTCCGTCTCTCGCTCGACCTCGGGCTGGAGCGAGAGTCAGAACGCGCGCTCCGCCAGGGCATCTCCCAAGCCCAGGCTTCCGGGAAGCCCGCCGACGCCGGAGCGTTCGTCGCGATGGAACCCCGCACTGGCCAAATTCTCGCGACCGGCTCCTACCCCAGCTACGACCCCAACCTGTTCGCCAAACCGCTCACCCAAAGCGCCTACCGCACGCTTGAGGGAGGCACAACCGCCCTGCTCAACCGGGCAGTCGAAGGCACCTATCCCACGGGCTCCACCTTCAAGCCGATCACCGCGATGGCCGCTCTGGAAGCGGGCGTGATCACACCCAGCGAAGTGTTCGGCCCCGGCCCCTGCATAACCGTCGGCCACGAGCCCTTCTGCAACGCGGGCAAGGCGGCGCTCCCGGCGATGGCGCTGGTGGAAGCGCTCAAGGTCTCATCCGACACCTACTTCTTCGAGGTCGGTGAGCGCGCCAACTCCCACGGCAACCTCATCCAGAACAAGGCACGGGAACTTGGTATCGGCACACCCTCCCACATCGACCTCCCCAACGAATTCGCGGGCGTCGTCCCCGACCGCCAGTGGCTGGAGCGGCGAAACCGCGAAGAAACACACTGCAAATGCGGTTTGTTGGCCGAACCGGGAGCCCCCTGGACCGTCGGCTACAACATGCAGCTGGCCGTCGGTCAAGGCGACCTGCTCACCGATCCCCTCCAGATGGCGGTGGCCTACTCCGCGCTCTCAAACGCCTACGTAAGTGGCGGTCACGGCTGGGTGCCACGCCCACACCTCGCCACACAAATCGACGACGTCCACGGCGCGCTCGTACAAGACCTCACCTTCCCGCCCCTGCGCCGCATCGACCTCAACTACGGAGACCTATCGCTTGTGATGCAGGGCATCCATGAGGCCGCCTCCGAACCCGGCGGCACCTCCGCCGACGTCTGGGCCGGATGGAACCAAACCGCCCACCCCGTCTTCGGCAAGACCGGCACCGCCCAACACGCGGGCGACGCTGTCGACCAGTCCTGGTACCTGTGCTACATCGCCGACCCCTCGCATCCGATCGTGATCGCCGTCACGGTCGAGCAGGGCGGCTTCGGCGCTGAAACCGCCGCCCCCATTGCGCGGCTTATCGCCGCCAAGTGGTTCGGGGCCGCCGAGAAGTATGTCGTCGGGAGCTCTCACACGCGATGACGTGGCGGCCGCGACTTATGCCGCGCTGCTGTATGTGATCGTGTCATGGATCTGCACACCAAGTGCGTCAGCGATGCTTTGAAGTCGGTCGAGGTTGACGCCGCTGTAGCCGTTGGCCTCCCAGCGCTGGATCTGTTGCTCGGCGACCCCGATTCGCTCAGCCAGCTTGCGCTGGGTCAGATTTGCGGCGATACGCGCCTCGATCAGCGCTGTGGGGAGGTCGAGCAGGGAGGTGATCTCGCGCCCGGTGATCCGTCCGTCGCGTAGTTGCTCGTAGCGGTCGATCTGTCCGCGTAGGACTTCGATCTCGCTCGCGATCGCGTCGTGCATCACTCGGCGCATACGAGGATCCAGGTCGGGGTCGAGCTCGCGTGTGTCGTTGCCCACCAAACCCGCCTCGAAGCGAGCCAACTCGGCCTTGGTGATCCGGTACTCACGCTCGTTGCCAATCACGGGAGTCTTCCGAGATCGATTGCAACGATGCCCTTCGCCTGCTTGGAGCGGTCGCGTTGGAAGTAATCGAGAAAGGTCGTGCCGTCAGCCTGCGCCGGCCAGTCTGCGGGAAAGAGCTCCCCGCCGTACCGAGTCTTCTGTGCGCTGCGTTCGTGACTGAAATCCAGCAACTCGCGGTCAAGGCGGTCGAGGTCGACACCAGCCGATGCCCAGCAGGCGTCGAAGTCACGAGGGTATTCCTCGGCGGTGACGAAGCTGCCATCGAGATACGCGGTCGCGCAGCCCGCGGTCTTCAACGAACTTAGTGCGTCAAGAAGTCCGTCGAGCAGATCCCGGCGGCGAGTGCTGGTCGCGTAGCGAGTCACGATCTCGGTCCAAGTCGCATGGTGAATGCCGGGCGGAAGGTTTCCGCCCGCATCGAACTCCGGAATCATAACACAATGATATCGTTTGGTTGGGACGGATCGGTGCTTCGGTGTGAGGCCGTGGCAACCGCCGCTCAGCCGACGAGTTGCGTGCGTGGCGCGTCGAGACGTTGCGCGCAGCGGTCCCACGCCCCTGGTCTTCCGCCGCCAACCCACCTACGCAATCCACCATACGGTCGCCCGCCTATCTAACATTTGGGACGCGATACGGTTTTACGTCTCGTCGCCGTGTCTCCGCCACGTCCGCCTTCCTGAAATTCCCACGGCTGTAATCGCCTCGGCCCTGCCGGACAATCACTCCAAGGTGAGCAGCGAGAGCAATACGGGGGATGACGAGCGGGAGCGCTTCGAGGCGCTCTTTCGAGCGCACTATGCGGCCGTCTACCGGTATAGCGCGCGGCGCGTGGGCGCCACGGCCGCGGGGGACGTGGCGGGGGAGGTGTTCCTGGTGGCGTGGCGCAGGAGGAGCGACCTCCACGAGGCGGGTCGTACGGTGGCGCGCGGTCGGATATATACACGCGCGCGCGAGTCACCCCCAAAAGGGAACAACCCCGCGCACGCCGACCGGGCGACCCTGACCTGGCTGCTGGGGGTGGCGAGAAGGGTGTGCGCGAACCACCTACGGTCGCGGGGACGTAGCAGCGCCCTCGGCGAGCGGCTCGCGGCGGAGCGGAGCTCGGGCGTCGTGTCGCTCCCGCCAGCGCTGACGAGCGACGAGTCAGAACCGGAAGGGCCGGTCGAGGACCGCATTCAGAGCGCCTTGGGGGCGCTGCGTGCGGACGACCGCGAGTTGTTGATGATGATCGCGTGGGACGGCCTTGAGAACCGCGAGGCGGCGGTCCTGTTGGGGTGCTCGCCGCGAACACTCGCCGTGCGGCTGCACCGCGCACGGCGACGGCTGGCGGTCGCCTTGGCCGCGCAACAGGGCGGCGAGCACGACAACCCCACGACAGAAGGAGTGGTCGGCCGTGAAGCCTGCTGAACACGACCTCGCGCGTCTGGCGGCAATCGACCCTGCAGGGGAGATGAGGGTGGAGGGCGACGGGGTGGAGCGAGCGCTGGGGCGCGTGTTGGCGCGGATCGCGCAGGAGGATGACACGATGCCCGCGAGTGGGGGGGCGAGCATCGACCAGCGGGATCTGTCGCCCGCCGAAGGGCGGGGTTATGTACACAAAGTGAGAGCACGACGCGTGAGACCGGTTCCGGCTCGTGTTCTCGCGCTGGCTATACCGGCCGCGCTCGCAGTGGGAGCGGTGGCGTTGGCGGCAACGGGGGCGTTTCGCGCCGGGGCGCCCGTTCGCCACGCAGACCCCCTGATCGGGCACGGCGGTGAGGATCTCGGGGATGCGGTGAGGAGCGAACTGCTGCCTGTCTCCACCCCCGATCCCTACGGTGGGCCACCGTGGGGGATGCGTGTGGTGTACACCTCACGCGGCGTTGGATGCCTTGAAGTCGGCCGCCTGCTCAAAGGGAGGCTCGGTGCGCTCGGCATCGATGGCGCCTTCAAGAACGATCGGCGCTTTCACGAATTGCGGCCGGGGCGACTCTCGGGGGTGAGTACATGCGCCGACCTCGACGGGAGGGGGAGGCTCTTCTACACCGCCGCCAAACGCGGGCTGCCGAGGTCTGTCTCCGACGGGTGCCTGCCGACTCCCACACCGGATGAAGGTGTCCTGCGGCTGCCGCCCGGCGGGATCTGTCCCGCCGATGGGGTGAGACAGGTGTACTTCGGTACTCTCGGCCCACTGGTACGCCAGGTGATCTATAAGGAGGGGGGGCATACCCACCGGCTTGCAACCCATCCCCCTAGTGGCGCCTACCTGATCGTCCTACCAGCCCCTCCCTCGTTCTTGCGTCACGATGGCTTTGGTACGGGAACGATTGGGAGCCGTTTGCCATCGCCGTGGACCTCGCCCGTCACCGCGGTCGTCTACCGGAACGGCGCGGTGTGCCATATCGGGGCACTGCGGCCAGGGGTGCTGCGCGAACACTGCCCGCTACGAGGGTACACGCCTGTGCACGAGGCAAGGCCCACCCAAGCAGAGGTGGCCTCGCCGCTTCACTATGCCCTCTCTCACGACAAACACGGCCACCGCGAAATCGAAGTGTGGTTCATCGCGCGCGCCCCCGTGACCAGCGCCAGGCAGGCATACGAGCGGGATGGGAGCACATCCTCTCCGAGTGCAGGGTCAGAGAACACCAACCGCAACATCAAGGTGGGGGAGCGAGTGAGCTTCCACCTATGGGCGCCCTCGCCCGGCACATACACCGGCACGATCACCTACACCTATTCCCAGAAATCCGATTTCCCGACCGAAGAGTTCACGCCCGGGCCGCTCGTCGCCAACTATCGGTTCACCATCCACAGTGGGGTGTACCCGTGCCCGTTGCACGTTAGGTGCGCGAATACGGGCAGCCACGGCTGAGCGCAGCCGGTCACGAGAAGGGGCCGTAAAGGTTGGGATAAACGCGTCGTGCCCGGATGGGCGATGGGGACCGCAAGCCAGTTCCACGCCGGACATCTTCGTCGAGGCCAAAGGGCGGCGGGCGGGCACGTCAAGCGGATGGCTACCGGGGGGTGTACCTCTCTCTCAGAGATACCAAGCGTCCGCACGACGGGGTCGTGTGGCGTGTGTGCCTTGCCGATTATGCCGCGCGGGGCGCGGCGGGGGCTGCGTCAAACACGCCACACGACCCCTCGCAGGAGGTACGAACGATGGATATGAGAGAGCAGATGTTGGAGAGGCTGGCAGCGCAGCGGGCGAGCCGGAGCGAGCGCTCAAAGGCGCTGTGGAGCATGAGCGCGGACGAGCGCGTTACGGCGATGCGGCGCGGAGAGCTGACCTGGGGTCAGTTGTTCGAGTGGGCGAAAAGGACGCCGCGGGAGGTGCCGTTGATCGAAGGGGAGTTCGAGTTCATCGCGGTATCGACGCCGGAGGTGGCGGAGGCGAAGCGACCCAAGCGGTGAGCACAAGCGATCAAGGGGTCGGGCGGTTCGCACAGAGCGGGCCGCCCGAAGCTGGCTCGCTGTTGCCGGCCGGGAGAGGCGTTAGCTTGCGCAGGGTGGAACACCGAGGGAAGCTGGCGATAGAGGTGGCGATAGATGGGGAGAGGGTGCGCGGAGAGACCTTGGGGAGCGAGATGGGTTCGTACGTGGTGGTGCTCGATACGACGGTGGTGGGCCAAGCGATCGACCTGCACTCGGTGTACATGGGCCACCCGAAGGTAATGACACAGGCGACCCACCTACTCCTCACCCCCAGCGTGAGCGAGGCAAGGACAGTGGAGCACGAGCATGAGGCGATCCCGGTGACGCACGCGAGGAGAAGGTGTTTGTTCGACCACCTGCAGCAGCTACAAGAGCAACTCGAACAGGCCGGAGTGGAGGCGCAGATCACGATCCACGACGAGGCGATCGCCGCGATCGAGTCCTGAGCTGTAATCAGACGAGCAGGAGCGTTCCGGGGGTGGGCGGAGCTCTCCACGATGCTCGCGCTGGACCGCGCGGTCACAACGGCCCGTCTCGCGCGTCTATCTATACGGCGCGCAAACCGCAACATTTGTGTACCGTCGCGTTTTATGGCATCCATGCTCAAAACCCCACGCAAACTAACGCCACTCCTACTCGCCCTCGCGGTGGTCGTGCCGGGAGCCCTCGGCACGGACGCGGCCAACGCGTGGCACAACGAGACGGTGTTCTTCGAGGCGCCCGCGGAGCTGCTCAGCCCGGTGACACGCCCGCATGTGCTCTCCCAACTCCAGGGACTTGGCGTGCACGGCGGTTTCAGCGGGTTCCAGACGGGGCTTGAAAGCGTGGGTGGCGCCCGCAAGCCGCTGTACGAGGGCTTTGCGGTGCCGCTGGTGGTGGTTCGCCACGGCGGGGGATACTCGCTGTGGGGGCTCGTCCGGCCCGCCGCGGGGGCGACGCGATTGCGCGTTCTCATCCAGCGTCCCGGGTCCTCGCGGTACCGGACGTTGAAGGTGGTGAGTACTCGCTCCGACGGCTCGTGGTCGCTGCGTTCGGGCGCCCGCGGAGCCCATTGGCGCGTCAGTTGGAGGGGACCCTCGGGCGTGGAATACCTGGGGCCTCCCATCGGCGTGTCCTCCTGAGACTCTGTTGGGGCGTTGTGGGGTGAATCTTTTTGGGGGATCTCGTTCGTGCCTGGGGGTGGGAGTTCTCTCTGTGGCGCTGTTCGCGTGTGCGCCCGCGCGTGGGGTAGGGGCGTGGCATGGTGGGGAGAGGGCGGCGGCGCGCGGGAGGGGGCCCGAAGGCCGCTACATCGCCCACGTGGCCGGTTGGCAAGTGCCCGACGATCCCGGCCCGTCTACCGCCCCCGGGGGGTGGGAAGCGCTCCAGTGGAATTTCACGGGACCGTTCGGGGTGAACGCGAACCAAGCCTGGGATAACGTCGCCGCTCGTGGCGCTCCGGGTGGGGAGGGGGTCGTCGTCGCTGTCCTTGACACCGGTGTCGCCTACGCCGACCGGGGGCCCCACCTCCGTGCCCCCGACTTCCACCGCTACACGTTCGTGAAAGGCCACGACTTCGTCTCCCACACCCCCTACCCCTACGACCACAACGGCCACGGCACCTTCGTCGCCTCCACCATCGCCGAGGCCACCAACAACTCTCTTGGCCTCACCGGCCTTGCTTACAACGCGAGGATTATGCCTGTCCGCGTGTTGGATGATGCCGGTGAAGGTGACGCTGCCACCATCGCCGAAGGGGTTCGCTTCGCGGTGGCTCACCACGCCCGCGTCATCAACCTCAGCCTTGAGTTCTCACCTGATGTGACAGCGTCTGACATTCCCGAGTTGGTATTGGCCCTGCGTTTCGCCTATGCGCGTGGTGTGGTTGTGGTGGCGGCGGGGGGGAACGAGTCGAGCACAAAGATCCCATACCCCGCCCGCGCCCCCCACGTGATCGCGGTGGGAGCAACCACCGAGCACGGGTGTCTCTCCAACTACTCCAACTACGGATCCCACCTCACGCTGGTGGCCCCCGGCGGCGGGTCGGATGCCACCGTCCCGCGCAAGTGTCCGTGACGGCGCTCCCACGACCCGTCCTCCAAATCGCTTTCCACCGCCCTCACCACGTGCTTCCCCTCCACCCCCAACCGCCTACGCGCCTCGCTCTCGGTGCGATGCTTGCGCCAACTCCCCAACAGCTTGTTGCGGGCGATCCCCAACAGCCATGCGCCTGCCGGCTCGGGGCCTTCGCGGAAGCGCTCCGCCCCGAGGTACGCCGCGGCGAACACCTCCGCTGTCAGGTCCGCCGTAAGCTCCGCATCCCGGGTTTGGCGCATCAACCATCCCACCACCATCCGCTCGTGGCGGCGGTAGAACACCGCGAACGCCTCCGCCTGGGTGGGGGAGAGGCGGAGCAGTTCCCCGTCGCTTGCGGTTGAGATCTCGTCCCCCATCACCCTCTACTTACAGGAGCGACCGGGTTTGTGACCGCGGCCGGATGACGGTCACAGATTCCGGCGTGCCTCCGCCACGGTCTTTACGCGCCCATGGCCGGCGCGGTTGTCCCACACTCATCTGTTAATGGCATCTCGTGGTTCTGCGAAAGCGCTAGAGTCAAACCGGATCTGACACACTCCACTCGTAGGGAGGGATGGGGAGAATGCAGGCGCAATCGGCGGGAACCGTCAAGCTCGGGTGGCCGCTGCCGCTCGTCACTGTCCTGTTGGTGCTGGTCCTCGCAACGGCGCTTGCTCGAACGGCCGTGTCAGCGGGCGCGCTCCCCCTTATCCAGCAGGGCGAAAAGCTCACTCCCGCGGGCGCGATCGGGCCTGGCCGCTTCGGCTACACCGTCGCGCTATCGGCCGACGGCAACACAGCCCTCATCGGCGCCCGCTACGGCTCCCCCGACGCCGGGGGAGCGTGGGTGTTCACCCGTTCGGGCTCCACCTGGACCCAGCAGGGCGGCAAGCTCATCGGCACCGGCCACACCGGAGAAGGCGAACTCGCCCACACCGGGGAAGGCGAATTTGGGGAGAGCGTCGCCTTGTCTGCCGACGGCAACACCGCGCTCATCGGCGCACCCACCGACAACAACGGCATGGGCGCCGCGTGGGTGTTCACCCGCTCGGGCTCCACCTGGACTCAGCAGGGCGAAAAGCTCACCGGCACCGGCGAGAGCGGAAAAGGCACGTTCGGCGAAAGCGTGGCGCTGTCCGCCGACGGTAGCACCGCGCTGATCGGGGGGTTCCGCGACAACAGCCGCACGGGCGCCGCGTGGGTGTTCACGCGTACGGGCTCCACGTGGGCGCAACAGGGCGAAAAGCTCACCGGGACGGGCGAGAGCGGGGAAGGTAGGTTCGGCACAAGCGTCGCCCTCTCCGAACACGGCGACACCGCGCTCGTCGGAGCACCCACCGACAACAGCGGCGCGGGCGCCGCGTGGGTGTTCACGCGCACAGGTGGTGTGTGGGCGCAGCAGGGCGAAAAGCTCACCGGGACGGGCGAGAGCGGAGCAGGCGAAGTCGGCCAGAGCGTCGCCCTCTCCGCCGACGGCGACACTGCGCTCGTCGGCGCACCCGCCGATAACGGCAACGTCGGCGCTGGGTGGGTGTTCACGCGCTCGGCCTCCACGTGGGCACAGCAGGGATCAAAGCTCATCGGGACGGGCGAGAGCGGAGAAGGGATGTTTGGCAAGAGTGTCGCGCTGTCCGCCGACGGCGACACGTCGCTGATCGGCGCCCCCGAGGATGAAAGCGGCGCGGGCGCCGCGTGGGTGTTCACCCGCACGGCCTCCACCTGGACACAACAGGCCTCAAAGCTCACCCCCACCGACGAGTCAGGGACGGGCGAAGCCGGTGGGAGCGTGGCGCTGTCCTCCGACGGCGACACCGCGCTGATCGGCGGCCCGCAGGACAACGCCGCCACGGGCGCCGTGTGGGTGCTCACGCGCACGGGTGGGGTGTGGAGCCAGCAGGGCGGGAAGCTCACCGGCGGCGAAGAGGGGAACAGCGAATTCGGCGTGCTCGTGGCCGTGTCGGCTGACGGCAACACCGCGCTGGTGGGCGGGTGGAACGACGATGAAGGCAAGGGCGCCGCGTGGGTGTTCACCCGCTCGAACGGGGTGTGGACCCAGCAGGGGCCGAAGCTCACCCCCTCCGGCGAGGCTGGAAAAGGCGGGTTTGGCATAAGCGTCGCGCTGTCCTCTGACGGCAACATTGCGCTCATCGGCGCACCCGGCGACAACAGCGGAACGGGCGCCGCGTGGGTGTTCACGCGCTCTGGCTCCACCTGGACCCAGCAGGGCTCAAAGCTCACCGGCGCGGGCGAGACCGGAGGCGCCTGGTTTGGCTACACCGTCGCGTTGTCGGGCGACGGCAACACGGCGCTCATCGGCGGCTGGCTCGACAACAATTGGGACGGCGCGGCGTGGGTGTTCGCGCGCTCGGGCTCCACCTTCACCCAGCAGGGCGAAAAGCTCACCCCCACGGGCGAGAGCGGAAAAGGCATGTTCGGCACAAATGTGGCGTTGTCGGCCGACGGCAACACGGCGCTCATCGGGGGGTGGAACGACGAAAGCGTGCTCCCCGGCAACAAGGACTACAGCGGCAAGGGCGCCGCGTGGGTGTTCACCCGCACGGGAGGGGTGTGGAGTCAGCAGGGCTCGAAGCTCACCGGTGGGGGCGAGACCGGAGAGGGCAAGTTCGGCACGATCGTGGCGCTCTCCGCCGACGGCAACACCGCGCTTATCGGCGGCTGGAACGACGACACCAGCAAGGGCGCCGCGTGGGTGTTCACGCGCACAGGCTCTGTGTGGACTCAGCAGGGGCCGAAGCTCACAGGCTCCGGTGAGAGCGGAGAAGGGAGGTTCGGCGTAAGCGTCGCGCTGTCGGCTGACGGCGACACCGCCCTGATCGGCGCCCTCGATGACAACGGCAGCAGGGGCGCCGCCTGGCTGTTCACGCGCGCAGGCGGCGTGTGGACCCAGCTGGGCGCAAAGCTCACCGGGGCGGGCGAGGGGGGAGAAGGCGAATTTGGCACAAACGTCGCCCTGTCTGCCGACGGCGGCACGGCGCTGATCGGCGCCTGGCGCGATAACGGCGGGGCGGGCGCGACATGGGTGTTCACAACCCAAACCGAAAACCCAAGCTCGCTGCCCGAAGTCATCACACCCCCGCCGGGGCCACCCACCTCCCCGTCTCCGCTACCCATCGAGACGCCCCCGCGTCCCATGGTGCAGAGGGCACGCCAATCCGCCACGAGTTGGCGTGAGGGCAAGCGCCTCGCCCGCATCACCCGTGCGAAGGCACCCACTGGAACCACCTTCTCGTTCTCGCTGAATGAGCAGGCGACCGTCACCTTCAGCTTCACCCAACGCCTCCCCGGGCGCAAGGTTGGCGGCAAGTGCGTCGCGCAGAGCGCGAACAATCTCCGCAAGCCCGCCTGCACCCGCACCGTCACGGCGGGCACCCTTACGTTCACGGGCCACACCGGCACCAACAAGGTGGTGTTCCAGGGTCGCGTCTCCTCCGCTAAGAAGCTCAAGCCGGGGCGCTACACGCTTGCAATCACGGCCACCAACTCCGCCGGAGCGCGCTCTGCGCCCAAGTCGCTGAGCTTTGCGATCGTGAAATAAACGCTCGCGGGGCGGGCTTAGAGGGCCATATGCGGCCTTGTGGGTGGCGCGGTTCGGTCACACTTTTCGCGTTTGCACGTTTATGTAGATATGGGCCCTGCCGACCTCGCCTCCGACGCTGCGTTGCTGGCGGCCAGTCGGATCGATCCCGAGTCCTTCGCGGTCTTCTACCAGCGGTATGAGCGGTTGGTGTTGAGCTATCTGATGCGATCCACCTCAAACCCCGAGCTGTCGGCGGACCTCTGTGGGGAGGTGTTCGCCTCCGCCTTCCACGCCTCGGGGCGCTACCGCGCCGAGGGCCCCTCCGCCGTCTCATGGTTGTTGACAATCGCCCAGCGCGCGGTAGCGGACTCCGTGCGGAGGGGTCGCGTGGAGGAGAGGGGGCGCCGCCGGTTGGGGCTGCGCGACGCGGTGCACCTCGATGACGAAGACATCGAGCGGATCGTGGCGCTCGCGAGCCTCGATGGAGAGCCGCTTGAGTTACTCGGCGCCCTCCCGGGGGAGCAACGGGAGGCGATCCAGGCGCGGGTGATCGAGGAGCGCTCCTACAGCGACATCGCCTCCGAGCTTCAGCTCTCAGAGCTTGTCGTACGCAAGCGTGTGTCACGTGGTTTGAACACACTGAGGCGTACGCTGAGGGAGCCGATATGAGCATCCTCCCGCAGATCGAACAGCAGTTGTTGCGGGGCATCGAGCGCCAAGCCCGCCAACCCCATCGACGGCTGCTCGTGCGACTCTCAATGCTCCGGGGTGGCTCGCCCACCCCGCCCACCCAACGTCCGGTGCGCCGCAGACTGGCGCTTGTGGTGCTCCCGCTTGCCGTCGTGGGCATGCTGCTTGGATTCATGCTGGCCGGGGGGGAGGGAAACAAGCGGTTCGACGTGTTGGCGGCGGTGTACCGAGCTCTCGCCCCGGGTACGGGCGTCAGGTATATCTACATGGAAGGGGAAGATCGCAAACGTAAGGGTTCCGTCGATCGGTTTCAGTATTGGAGTACAGCCAATCCGTGGAGGGAACGCACCGTCTTTGAAGGTCGCAGTCCCGGCGCGGGGTGCCGACTGGCAAGCGGTAGGGTGGTGCCCGCACGGGTACGCATGGAAAGCGCGATCAAGCCGGGGAGCACGTGGCTGGATTGGGCGAGTTTCAGTCCAAAGGTGATCGTTCGGAGCGAAAGCACGCACGCCAACCCAAAGTTCGACCCCACCCTGCTTCGCTCCTATTACAAGTCGAAAACGCTCCGTTTGGCGGGAAAGACGACGTTTGAGGGACGCCCTGCCTACCGTCTCACGGTAGCCAACCCGCCGGGGCCAGGGATTCCACCCAACACGTTCCTCGTGGCGGCTGGCACATTCGTCCCGCTTGAGACACTCACCTATGCCCGCAATCGCGCCGGCGACATAGTGGTCAGCAACATAACCCGCTATCGCGCCTACGAAGAACTGCCCCCCACGCCGCACAACCTGGCGCTCCTCAACATCGCTCCCCACCCCGGCGCGCGGATGATGTCATTCTCGCAGTCAACGCTGCACGGGGGAACTATTTGCAACTCCTGACGACCGTGGTCCCCGCGAGGTCGGCCGTCAGGGTCCAAGGAGAGCGGCGGGCACGACGGCGATCCCGTCCCGGCGTCGGTAGGCGTCGCTGCCGGTCGTAACCACAACCGCGTCGAGGAGATCGTCGCCAATGCGGTCCGCGAGCCAACGCAGATGGCGAACGTCCCGGTCTGTCACGGTGTGGGAGAGCTTCACCTCGATTGCGAGCACGCGATGATCGGCGCGCTCGACGATCAGATCGACCTCGTGCTCACCGGCGTGTGTGCGCAGATGGCGTACCCGTGCCTCCGCCGCCTGGGCATACACCCGGACCCCAAGCGCTACCAGCGACTCGAAGAGTTGACCGAGCAGCGTCCCGTCGCGAGCGGCAGGCGGTTGGGATGCTCGGGCTTGCAGGAGCGCGTCGGGGTCTGCGTTCAGCAGGCGGGCGGCGAGAGCGGGGTCGGCGAGGTGGTGTCTCGGAGCGTCGCCGAGGCGGCGCAGGTGGTTTCTAGTAGGAAGCCAGGCTGAAAGGGGGTCGAGTATCCACAGACGCTGCAGGATGTCCCGATAGATGAGGGCAGTGGCCTTGGCCGGCTTTTCCCCCTCGCCGGGCGTCGCCGCATCCCGCACGGCGTCGTAGGAGGCGGTCGTCGCGGTGGCGGCGGCGTAGGCGCTCAACCAGTTGCGAACGGTGTCGGGGTTGCGCAGCGCATGGTGCATGTCCGGAAAATCGCGGTCCACGATCTGGTCGAGATAACCGTCGAGCTGTGCACGCACCGCCCGCTCGCTGCGGCCGCGCAGGCCGGGGAAGCCGGAGGCGCAGATCTCTCGCGCGTAGTCCTCAAGCGCGAAGCGAGTGCTCCCGCCAACCGGATGGCGTCGGCCGGCGAGTAGCGCCGCCAAGCTCACGCTTGGAGAGTTGCCGAGTCTCTCCGACAGGGTGAGTGGGCGCATCCTCATCCGTACGATGCGCCCGGCTCCAGAGTGAGTACCCGGGTCGCGCGGGGTCGCCGACCCCGTGAGCAGGAATCTCGACGCGCTCGAATCCTCGTCGACGGCCCTGCGCACCAAATCCCAGGAGACGGGCAAGCGCTGCCACTCATCGATCAGTACGGGCGGCTCCCCGTTGAGGAGCCGCTGCGGATCGGCAACGGCGAGATCGAGCGCACCGGGACGATCGAGCGCATGGACGGTCTTCGCTCTGCGCGTCGCCGTCACGGTCTTGCCCACCCCCTTGGCGCCGTCAAGCGCGATTGCCGGCAACTCGGGCAGAAGCTCGTCCAGCTCGGCGTCTATGACCCGTGGCACGTACGGTGCGGCGCACATGTCCGTAATAATACCATTACGACGGCCATTATTTGACCATTACGACGGCTGTTAGATGGCCAGATCGACGTCACGGCAATGCTGCGCGATCGCAAACAGCCAGGCGACACGCGTGTCGCGCCTCGCGCTCGGGGTCGTGCAGGGCGAGCAGAGCGGCGGCGAACGTCTCCGCTGTCAAATCCGCCGCCAGCTCTCCGTCGCGCACACGGCTCGTGTGAAACGCGAGCACCGCGTCGCGGTGGCGGCGGTAGAAAAGGCCGAAGCCGCCGTCGCCGTCGCGGCTGGCGAGCAGCAACTCGCGATCTTCGCGCGAGTCGTTGGTTGGGGCGGGAGACACGTTAGTGAAGACGAGCGAAGGATCGATCTGTGACCGGCCCAGGCGCCCCACACCCTCGGACCTCTCTCTTCGGTTCTGCCGCCCCCGCGCCATTGAGGGCGCAGGGGCCGGTGCTCTCCGCTCGCCGCCGGGCGGGGGAGTGGCGCGTGTGCTCCGTACACCTCGATCTAGAGCTCAAGGCGGTTGAAGCTGCGCGCTGCCTGGGTGGCGAGAACGAAACGCTCCAATTCGTGCACGAGGCCCGCCGCAAGGAGATCCGCAATCGCGTCGCCCACGGTCAGCGCGTCTACGCTCACCGTTCGCTCGATCTCCTCCAGCGACCAGATCCCGTGGTGATCATCGCCGAGCAGGAGGCCGAGGATCGCACCCTGTGTGGCGCGGGACCGCTCGACCTTGCAGCCACAGTCGAGCTCCTGCGCCTCGCGGCCGTTCCCCACCACGGCGTCGAGATCGAGATGCTGTGAGTCGCTAGGTTGTGCCCGCATGGGAAGGTCCCTCCTCTCTGTGCCACGGCCCCCGGCAACTCCACCTGCGCGCGGGTCACTTTCATAGCGGTTGGTTTGGCTCTCTATAGCCGTGGTGAGGCGGTGGATCAAGGGCGGGGCCGAGAATCCGGCTTGAATAGGTGAAAGCTGGCCGAGAAACGCTCATGGGTTGGTCGGTCGATCGTGCTCGTGAGTACCGACCGCAAGGGTTGCTAGAACTAAGACAAATGTATTCAGCGCCGACCGCGACCCATGCGATAGCCACCGCGGCGAGCCTCGCCACAGCGTCCCCGCTGTTGGCGGACGCGATCTCCCTGCTCGGGCTCCTCGCGGTGGCGGCTTACGTCGGATGGCGCTTCGGCCCGACGCTTGCCAGGACGACTGGGTGGTGCTCGTGGTGGGTGGCGTGGGCGTGCGGCAGCCAGGGCGGGTACGCGTACTGCACCGCCTTCGCGATCTTCGGCACACTCGCGTGGGGTGGGGGGACCGTGTGGTATGCGCGCCGGCGGGGCCGTTGGCCGTCGGCGTTGTCGGCCAGATTGCTGACTCGCGTACTCGGCCGCCGCGCTCCGCTCGGCCGTACATAGCCGGCGCCGCTCGATCGCGTTGCCTCCTCGCCCGCGTCGATCCTCGCAGTATCCGAGCCGCCCTCCGCGCCACCCCCAAAAGGCCCCCCCGCCGCCGCCGCGTCGCTGCGCTCCGCGCCGCGGCACACAGTTGCACCATAGGTGCTAAACGAAGCCAGTTTTGCTATTTTGGGATAGTAAGGATGCTTTCGATAGGCAAGATAGCCCTGGGTCAGCACCGCTACTACGAGCGGCAGGTGGCGGGAGGGCAGGACGACTACTACTCCGGCAGAGGCGAGTCGCCAGGGGAGTGGGCTGGCAGGGGAGCGGAGGCCCTTGGCCTGGCGGGCCGTGTGACGGCAGAGCAGTTGGGGGCCCTGCTCGCGGGCGACGATCCGACCTCCCCGGGGACCCGGTTGCGCTCCGCCCGGGAGGACCCGAAGGTGGCGGCGCTCGACTTGACGTTCAGCGCGCCGAAGTCGGTGAGCGTGCTGTTCGCGACAGCCCAGGAGAGGACCTCGGGCGAGCTGGTGGGGTGCCACGAAGAGGCGGTGGCGGCCGCCCTTGAGTACTTGGAGGACAGGGCGACGATGGTGCGTAGAGGTCACGGTGGAGAGCGGGTGGAGAAGGCGGAGGGTTTGATCGCGGCGGCGTACCGGCACCGCATGAGCAGGGCGCTCGACCCGCAGCTTCACACGCACGTGGTGGCGGCGAACATGGCGCGCGGTGAGGACGGCCGCTTCACGGCGTTGCATGGGGCGGAGCTGTACAGGTCGGCGAAGACGGCGGGGTATCTCTACCAAGCGCACCTGCGGGCGCTGGTGAGCGACCGGCTGGGGTTGGAGTGGGGTGAGGTGAAAAACGGCATGGCGGAGTTGAGCGGCGTGGGGCAGCCAGTGATCGAGCACTTCTCAAAGCGGCGAGGCGAGATGCTCGCCGCGGCCCGCGACGGCGGGCTCCCGCTGGACTCCAAGGCGGCGGCGCAGAGCGCGGCGATAGCGACGCGGGAGCGAAAGCAGTACGGGATCGAGACGCACACGTGGCGCGAGGAGGTGAGGGCGCGCGCGGGCGAGCTGGGCCTTGGGGAGCAGGAGATCGAGAGGCTGCTCGCCGACGGCCGCGCGCGCATCGAGAACGGTTACGTGTTCCCCGAGGAAGCTGAGTGGGCTGTCGCGGATCGGTTGGCGGGCGAGGGGGGGTTGACGGAGAGGGAAAATTCGTTTGGGTTGCGTGCCGTGTTGCAGGAGTTCGCTAGTGGCGCTGCGCGAGGGGCGCTCGTGAGTGAGGTGAGGGCGCGTGCGCAGCGGTTCATAGGTCGGCCGGACGTGATTTCCACCAGGCACGGCGAGTTCACGACGGCTGGCCTCGTGGAGTGCGAGCGGGCGTTGATCGAGGCGGCGGTGGGCCGGGCGGGCGAGAAGACGGGCTTCGTGAACCCGAGGCGCGTTGAGCGTGCCTTGAGAAAAGCCGAGCGGCCGTTGACAGCCGAGCAGGCAGGCGTGGTGAAGAGCGTGGTGGGCAGTGGCGACGGTGTGAGCGTGGTGGAGGCGTTGGCGGGGACCGGGAAGACATATACGGGGGGTGTGTTGAGGGAGGTGTATGAGAGCGCGGGGTACACGGTGGTGGGCACGGCGCCGACGGGGCGGGCGAGCCGCGAGTTGGCCGAGCAGGGAGGCATCAGGTCGCGGACGATGGACCAGTTGTTGATCGACATAGAGCAGTTGGGGGAGGTATTGCCGGAGCGGTGCGTGATGATCCTCGACGAGGCGGGGATGGCGGGAACAAGGCTGAGCGCGCGCCTGTTGCAAGCGGCGGAGCGGGCGGGAGCGAAGGTGGTGGCGATAGGCGACCCGGGCCAACTCGCCTCAGTGCAAGCGGGCGGATGGCTGAGGGCGGTCGGCAAAAGGCTGGGGGTGTTGAAGCTGACGGAGGTGATGCGCCAGCGAGACCCGCAAGAGCGCAGAGCGTTGGCGGCGCTACACGGGCGCAAGCCAAAGCGGTACCTGGAGTGGGCGGAGAGGGCAGGGAGGATCGAGACGTTCGAGGATTTCGCGGACGCCCGTGTGCAGGCGGTGAGCGAGTGGGAGCGGGAGAGCGCGAGCGTTGGGGCGGGGCAGGCGGTGATGGTGGCGCGCGAGAACGAGACGCGGGAACAGTTGAACCGGGAGGCGCGCGAGGTGCAGCGCGAGCGCGGGATGCTCGGCGAGGACCGAAGTTACGGTGGCATCGCCGTCGCGGAGGGTGACCGTGTGATCTGTAGGCACAACGACAAAAAGCTCGACGTGGACAACGGGATGCGAGGCACGGTCCGTGGGGTCGAGGAGAGCCGCGTGGCGATCGAGACCGACGGCGGTGCGCGGCGAGAGCTGCCGGCGAGTTACGTGGCCGAGCACGTGGAGCACGCCTACGCGTTGACCGGGCACGGGATGCAGGGGGGAACGGTGGAGAGCGCGATAGTGCTCGCCTCACCAAGAGACTTGACGGCGGGTTGGAGCTACACGGCACTCTCGCGGGCACGAGGGAAGACACGCCTACTCATCCATGAGGACCGGTTCGAGACCGAGCGAGTGGAGTTCGCGCCAAAGGACCAGACGCCAAGAGCGGGACGCAAGGAGATGATCGAGCGCGTGGGGCGACGGATGGTGGAGCGAGACGACGAAGACCTCGCTATCCAGCAGGTGCAAACGGAGGAGCGGTTGCGAGCACAGCTCGACGGGATGCCGGGACAGCAACTCCGTCGAATGGACGATCTGCAAGCACGGGCAAGCACGCTGAGCGAACAGCGCAAGGAGATCGCAACACGCCTCGCGGGACTACCCGAGCCGCGGACGCGTTTCGGCCGCGAGCACGACAGGCACGGCGCAGAGCGCGCCAACCTCCGCACCGCCCTGGAAGCAAACAAGCAGGCGCTCGAAAGAGCGCTCGGCGAGCTGGGAAGGATCAAGTGCGATCTCGGCGAGCCCGAGCGGCTGAGGACCGAACACGACCGCCTCACCAAAACACTACGCGAGCACCGCCACGAGCAGGCCAAAACCCGCGAGCAGACAATCGAGCGCGAGGGCACAGTGGACCTCGGCATCGGCCTGTAGCGGCAGACAGTCAGGGAGCCCGCGGCGTCGCGGGCCGGCACGCCGCGATCATCGGCCTTCTGCTCGGAGGCGACTACCAGGGGGCATGGACCTGGGAGGACATCGAGCGGGAGCTCAGCAGCCCACCCATCGTCGTCGCAGACGCCCTCGCCAACCTACGCGCCGCCGGGCTCGTCCACATCCACGACGAGCTCGTGCTCCCAACCAACGCGGCACGGCGGATGGACGCGCTGGAGTTGTAGGCGCACCTTGTCAGCATCTGAACCGCAGCGAGGTCCCACGCGACGGGTATCTTCGAGCCGTGGGACAGGCACTGAACGGACGCGTCGTGAAACACAGCAAGTGAGCATGTCTCGGCGAACGCTGGCAGAGGATGAGTTCGCGCAGGTCGCCGCTGCGGCCGCTCGGGCGACGTTTGCCGTCTTCCACGACGATCCCGACTCCGAGCTTTATTGCGCCTCGGGGATGACTCCCGAAGAGACGTGGCGAGCGATCACCGAGCAGGTGGCGATCGTTGCCGCCGACGCGGCGGTTGAAGCGGCCCGTGGGTATGACGCCACGCCTGCGGACATCGGCCGGTGGCACCGGTTGATCTTCGAGCGCTGGTTCCCGGAGCAGGCAGGACGGGTTCGGGTTGGCGAGGAGCAGGGCCAGTACGGCGTCGTGTGGGGCAGCCGGGCGGCGCCCGAGTTGCTGACTGTGGCGAGTTGCAAGGGGCGCAACGTTCAAGCGCGTCTGAGGCGAGCTTTCGCTGGACTGCAGAGCGCGATAGCTGACCGGCAGGACGCTCATCGTGAGGGCCGTCGACGGAAGCTGCGAGAGGCGACGCTCCCCGCTGCCGCGTTCTACGCGAAGCTGCTTTCCACGCACCCGTTCTTCGATGGCAACGGGCGCACCGCGTATGTTGCGCTTCAGTATGCACTCGTCCGTCTCGGAGCGACCGGCGTCGCGCTGGCGGACCACGACGAGCAGCAGTGGGCGCTCGGTCAAGGATTGCGCCCTGGAGGCCGACACCACGACTACACGGCGCTCGCGGACCTTTTCGAGCGAACCATTCGAGGCTCCTCACCGGGCCGGTAGGATGAGAACATGAGCAAGCAGGCACTGAACGACGAGTTCAGCGACTACGACGGGCCGACCGGGCTGTATATCGCCACCGGCGAGGAGATGCTGCCCTTGAACACGCCCAAGGCGCTTGCCGCACTCGGCCACTCGGCCATGCTGCTCTCACTCGGAGCGTCCTCGCAGGCCGACGAGTACGAGAGTCTCGTCAAGCAGCTCGCTCACGCCGCCTGAGTACCCGCGGCCCTATACCGAGCGCACGGCACGGCGGATGGACGCGCTGGAGCTGTAGGCCGGTCGTCGCGGTGCGCTGTCCCCTTTTCGCGTCCTGGTCGGAACAGAAGAGGGGGGTCAAAACACGGCCCCCAACGACATGCATATGAACCACACCCGACCAACTGAAAGGACTCGACCATGAACCGTTATCCATCCACGCAGCGTGCGCTTGCGCGAGGACACCATTCAAGGTCTTGCTCGCTGGCGAGCCTGTGCGCCGCCCTGATCGTCGCCGTCCTGTGGCTGCCAGGTGCCGCTTCTGCCGATTCGATCTCACTCTCTGTGACGCGCGAGCCCGTACAGGAACTCACGAGCCAGATCACGTTCCAAGCTGTCGCCGAAGCGAGCGCCTTCGCGGCCGTCTACGTCAACGCTCCAGGCATTCCGTGCGCGCCGGACCCCGAAGCGGATGTCGGGACAGCGATCGTCGCGCCCGAAATCTGGACGCTGCCAAGCGCGGCCGGACCGTTTGAAGGCTCAGGCAACTACGCGCCGCCGTCGACCGGCGCGTACACGATGTGCGGATGGGTGATGCGCTATGACCCGAATGGGGTCGCCAACAGCCGTGGGCCGATTACCGCGTCCAGCGCAACCCCGCTCGACGTCCGGGCGCCGAAGGTCAGCCTGGCGCTGAGCCTTCCCTACCCCGCTCGGGCCGGCAAGTCGTTCGCACTCAATGTTCGCATCACCAGCGAGGTGCCCCGCGAGTTGGTAGTGGAGGATGCGCCGTTGGGAAGGCACGGATGCCCTGTCAACCCGGCCGCCGGCAGTGGTGAGCACCTCATCGAGACCGAAATCGACGGTGGACCCTGGGTGAAGCACTTCAATGTCGGACCCATGCTCGCCGGTCGTCACCTTTTCTGCGCGTGGGGGGACGTGCCGGGCGACAACGGCATCGACCCGCAGAAGCGTGCGTCTTTGATCGTCACAGTCATCGGACCCAAGCACCGATCCCGTCACCAACACCGTCCCCGGTCGACCGGTTCGCACTGCCAGGACTTCTCGACATGCCAGCGCGCAGGAGGCCCCTTCGGTCCCTGAGAGCACTCCGACCCGACGGTCAAGCAATCGTGACGGTTCGTCAGGTAGTGTGCGACGGGGCAGGGAGCGTGATCTCCGAGAACAGTCGAGCACCGGTACGTGATCAGCGAGGGTTGATCGAGCGCATGGACGTCTACGACCGCTGGACGATCCGCAGCGCCACCGAGGAGGAGATCCAGTCCGTGCTCGACTTGTGGGCCGGCGCGGGCAGCCCGCCGAGCGTCACCGACTCCCTCGACGGATTGGCCCGGCTGCTGGCTATCGACCCACAGGCGTTGCTGATCGCTGAACTCGATGGTGTCCTGGCCGGCTCGTTGATAGCCGCGTGGGACGGTTGGCGTGGGAGCTTCTACCGGCTGGCGGTCTCACCAGAGCACCGGCGCCAGGGCCTCGCGACGATGCTGATAAGGGAGGGCGAGCGTCGCCTGTGCGAGCGGGGTGCGGTCAGGCTGACCGCGATCGTAGCCGACGACGATCCAACCGCGATGGGTTTCTGGCGGGCCGCAGGCTATGAGCAACAACAGCATAGGGCGCGGTTCGTGCGCCATTGCGAGGGGTAGCGCCAGGTATCCTCGTGCGGTGTCACGCCGTGAGGATGTTTGACGAATAGTCGGGATCGTCGGGGCCATGCTTCGCCTGTAACGAATTGGTCGCTGGTCTGCGCACCGA
Organism: uncultured Solirubrobacterales bacterium; assembly: GCA_963695305.1. GTDB lineage: Bacteria > Actinomycetota > Thermoleophilia > Solirubrobacterales > Solirubrobacteraceae > Palsa-744. The sequence goes on from OY968774.1 coordinate 968,339, forward strand.
CGATGGCTTCGGCCTATCCGCGTGACCGGGCTGGGTCTGTCTGCGCTGCTGCTCGTAGATAGGCGACGATCAGCGGGTGCGGGGACTCGGGTTGGGAGCTGAGTTGCGGTACGAACAGCGTCGCGAGGTAGAAGCGCCGGTCGGGTAGCTCAACCACGCGTGCCTCGCCGTCCTGGTCGGTGCCGACTACGCGCAGGCCGCCATTGTTCAGGCGCTGCTGGTGTTCGGGGTTCAGTCCGAAGTTGCAGTAATACTGCTCGGAGACTTCGCTCTCGCCGTAGAAGCGAGCGGCGCACGAGCCAGGCTCAAGTCGGACGCTCATGGTCTGCCCGACGAGCGAGCACGACAGGGCCGAGATGAACAGCTCAGAAGCGTGCGGGTCGTACTCGGCGTGCTGAGCATCTTCGAAGCCGAGCACGTTGCGCGCATACTCGATCACCACGTGCTGAAAACCGCCGCACGTCCCGAGGAACGGCCAATCTGATTCGCGCGCGACGCGGATCGCCCGCAGCGCGCCATCCATGCTGCGGTATGGACTGCCAGGTGGGCACCACAGGGCATCATGGTTGGCGAGATCGGCGACGGGCAGATCCTCCAGATCCCTCGTGCTCAGCCAGCGAACGTCAACCTCGACCCCCAGCGCTGCGGCGGCGTGCTCCAGCGCGGCGTTCGTCGCCACGTGCGGCGGAAATTCCAGATTGAACTCGCCGATCACACCGACAGCGACTACTCGGGTCATGCGCTTGGACCTCCGGTTGTGTGCAGTGGCTGGTGCCTACAGCCCGCGGGTGAAGTGGTGCGCGTAGATCGATAGACCGTGATTGTTGTAGAGCCGATGTGCGTCAAAGCGCTCCGAGCCGACCCCCGAATCTAGATGCAACTGGTCGCACCCAAGCCTTCGGCCCTCCTCGGTCAGCCACTCCAGCAGCACCCCGGCGAGACCGCGACGTCGTGCCTCGGGCGCAGTCGAGAGATCATCGACGTACAGGTAACGACCCCAGGCGAGATTGTCGCCAACACGAAATCCAGCTACCGCGCTGGTCGACTCGCGATCTGGCAAGAAGGCGCCGAGGAGTCTGTAGCCGGCGGGTCGGAGCACACCGTCGACATACTCGACGAACTCCTGCTCGCTTTTGTAGGTCGTCCGCAATGAGCGCATCGCCTGGTGGGCGAGATGGGTCTCGCCGGTAAGGAGCTCTCTGGTTCGTGTCGCGTCGGCCTGCATTTCGTCGAACCCTATCCGGGGGCTGTACTGCGTGTGGGCCGCCGCGTCGTCCGACAACGGTGTTGACCCGCAGGTGACTACGTCTCTGGTCGTCATCGTCTCCCGGTCCAAACACCGTGTGTGCACCAGCACCGTTCCCGACCGATCAGCGCGCGCTACCCGGGAATTCTCTACATGCCAGCACGGGGGCGGACCTTCGGTCCCTAAACAGGGACCCGTCCGACCTCAACCAAAAAGACCTATAGAACCCCCAACTGTCGGGAGCACCCGGAGACAGCCCGACCTAAACTCTGGGCCGTGTCGAAGAGAACGCTGCCACCGATCATCGCGCCGGGAGCTCTATACGTGTTGGCGATAGCTGCTGGCGTGCTGCTTAACAAGCCAGCGGCGCTGGTCTTGGCTGTCCTGGCAACAGTCGTGTTGCTTCTTGTCGTGGCCAGCTACGAGGGTGTACAACTCCACCTTCCCGATCTCGGGCGCCTACCGCTTGTCGTTGATCACCGACTGCATACGCGAGCCTCTACGTCTGTTCGACCTGACAAGCCGCCTGCGCCTCCCGTGGCACGACAGTCCTCGCGGTTGGAGGAGTGGCTTCAGCGGCGAATCGGCGAGGCGGTAACGATCACACATGAGCGCGTCGTGCGGGGTGCAGGTGCCTACTTGGAAGAAATGGGCACATGGGACACGCAGAATGTCAACGAACTGCTCGAGCGTTGGCCTGAGTTGGTGGAGGAGTATCGGGCCGACCCCCGTGATCGGCAGCGCATTGACGGAATCGAGCGGCCCCATACAACCGACCTCTACATCGCTTACTTCAATCGGCGCGAGGCATGGCTCGACCAGGCGCTCGACCGTCTCAGGACAGCGTCGAGCATGGCCGACAATCCTGCCAGCGGTCGGGTTATAGAAATCGTCACTCCCGAGTCGATCGAGCGCGAGTTGATCGCTTTCGTGCCCCTTGCGGGACAGATGCTCCAGGCTGATGTGACACAGGATCAGGTTGACGACTGGGCGGGCAAGGTCGGCCTGGGTATCAGGGCCAGGGGGCCAGCGGGCGAAGAGGACATGTTCCTCGCCGAGGGACACGGCCTCGATCCATGTGCGGAGCTTCAAGCCAAGGTCGCGCGCGTCCAGAATCACGTCCTTCCGAAGGTCAGGGCTGGGGAATGGACGCGATGACCGACTGCTCCGAGCGGCTCGCCCCATCATGTGCGCGGCCTCCATTCGCTGACGACCCACTCATGGTCGATGCGCCGCAGGCGCGCCAGGGTGACGTGTAGCGATGGTGGCAGGCCAGCGTAGGGGCCGGTGCCGGTGGTCTGCTCCCGCGTCACGATGACCCAGTGTCCGCGGGCCATACCTTCGCGGGCGGCGATCAGGATCACAACGCCTTTGTTTGCGACGTGGCTTTGTGTGAGACTCGCGATGGCGCTCCGGGACGCCGCGATCTGTTCCGCGGCCAGCCGCGCGGGACCGACGGCCAGTGCCGCAAGTTGGCGCTCGTGGGCGGGCAGGTCGGCGGCCGACCAATTGGTGTAAGCAAGCGCATAGCGGCGAAGCGCCGTCTGCGGCGTGGGCGAGGCAGCGCCCGCGCCAGGCGTGTCCTGCGCCGCAAGCGCGCCGGGCGGAACTGTGCCACCGCGCTCGGCGGCCGGGTCGCCGACAGGCGCGGGCGCCCGGCCGACGGCAACGCGTTCTGCCCCAAGCGATCTGCCAAGCGGCGATAAGGCAAGCGGCGCAGCGCCGCCACACCCGCCAAGTGCCAGCAGCGCAAAAGGCAGCATCAAACGCCCGCGCGTCATAGCCCACGCGGGTGGCGAGCGACATAGCTCATCCCATCGCCAAGGTTCGCGAGCGCCTCCGAGCGCCAGCGAGGCCCGGAGCCAGCCGGTATGGGCGCCCCACCGTAGTCGGCGGTGTCAAGCGCGATCCCGGCGACGACGATCCAGGCGTGACCGCTGTTCGCGTAGACGGTGATCCACCGCCCCGGCCCAGGCAGCCCGTAGCTCTCAAGCCCGGTGGAGTCAAGCGCACCCGGCCCCATCAGCCCTGCGGCGTAGAGCACGAACGAGGTGGCGCCGGAGCAGTCGTAAGCGGGCCATAGCGTGGAGAGCGTGCCGTAGTGAACATCCGGCTGCGGGTAGGGGTGGGTGTGGATCCGGTTGCCCGCGGCGATCGCGCGATCCACAGCCGCGGGGGCTTCCTGCGGAGCCCTCGCGCTCCCGTCCGGTTGGATGCGAGCGGTCTGCCCGGGAGTGAGCCCGACCGCCCCGTTGGACAGCGATGCGTCGCATGTCCCGCCCGCAAGCGCGCCAGCCGTGGGTGGCGCGGGCGCGACCCCGCCGAGCAGGTTGCCGGCGCCGGGGTTCGGCGCGGGTGTGACGGTGACGGGGCGCGTGCCCCAGCCGTCCTGGCTCGCGCGTCCGCGCCAGTCGTAGATATCGACGTGGTGGCCGAGGATCGCGCCGCCGGTGTCGCCCGCGTAGAACGCGGAGGAGGTGCCGAACGGGTTGGGTTGCACGTATACGTAGCTGCCCAGCGGGATCACGCGCGGGTCGACCGCGACCTCATACGCGGCCTGCCCGGCTGTCAGATCGAGCCCCGTGGCGGTGACGCCGTTGCCCTGGATGCCTCCCCACGGCGGACCGTAGGAGGTGGCGATCCACGACCCCGAGCCGCCCGAAATGCCTGGTCCACTCGGAGCGCCGGAGCCCCCGCCAAGGCTCGTCGAGCACGCGGCAGAGCTCTGGCTCGAGCCAAGCACGACCGCGAGCACGGCAAGCCCGATGAGCGTGACGGCAAGTACGGCGGTGGCTGCGAGCAGGCCCTTCACGCGCACCCCTACACCAGAGACACGATTATCGAAGAACAAAGATTCATAACGATAACTATTGCATGTTTTGCATATTTGGGCTAAGCTCCGCCACCTCTTGAACCCAACGCACGGAGGTGAAGGACAGATGAGAGCCCTGATCGCAGCAACCGGTTTCACGTTCCAGGTGCATCCCGACCCCGCCAAAGCGCCAGGCGCAAGCGGGATTCAGGGCGCGGTGAACGTGATCGCCGTCTACACGCTGCTTGCGTGTTTGGCGGGTTTCCTGATCGGCGGCGCGGTGTGGGCGTTCGGCGGAAGGATCGGTAACGACCACACGGCCGTGGGCGGAAAGCTCGGCATGGCGATATCGGTGGGGGTGGCGTTCCTCGTGGGCGCGGCTGCCGCGATATTGCAGTTCGCCTACGGCCTCGGCTAAAGCGATGCGCGAACTACAAGCCGCGCGCGCGCGGGAGGTGACGCTCGCGCTCATCGCCGGGGGCGCGGTTCTGCTCGCGATCGTGCTCGGAGCCGTCCTGGTGTCAGGCGGCAAAGATGGATCGCGAGCAAACGTCCAGACGGTCGAGCTGCTCGGAGGCGTGCCGGTCGGCGTGAAGGACACGCAGGCGGGGGCGCTGGCGGCGGCGGACGATTACGTGGCGCTGTCCTCGCAGTCGGTGGAGCAGGACCCGGCGCTGTTCGCGGCGCTCGTGGCCCAGGTATACGCGCCCGAGATCCGCGAAAGGACGCTCGCGCAAGCGGCGCAGATCCGCGCGGGGGACACGCAGAACATGAGTAACTACCAGCAGGGGGGTCGCGGGATAGCGGTGATAGCCGCACGGCGCCTCGACTCCTACACGCCAAGGTCGGCGACGGTGACGAGCTGGTTGGCCGGAATGGTGTGGGGTCCGCGTCTGGCCCCACGCCAATCGTGGAACCTGATCGATACGACGCTTCACTGGCAGTCGGGACGCTGGTTGGTGACGGCGTCTGAGACGGATCGCACGCCCGCGCCGGTACCGGCGATCGTGTACGTCAACGCGCACAACGACGATGCGCGGGCGTTTGGCCGCCTCGCGGGCATGAGCGCCCCCTTCTACGGCACAGCGGGGGAGCCATGAAACCCCTCGCCCAAACGACGGTGGCGCTCGTCGCCTCAGCGCTCGCTACAGGGGTGCTCTGCGCAGGCGCCACAGCGCTACCGGCCCCGGTGGGCACGCAGGCGGGGCGGCCCGTGAGCGCGGCGACAGCCGTGCGGCCCGCGGGCACGGGCGCGTCTTGCAACAACGTGGAAATACCCGTGATCGGCGAACTGTTGAGTCCGATCACGAACGGGCTGTGTGAAGTGGGTAGCTCCGTCGGCGAAGCGGCGGGCGGGCTCGTGGGGGAAGCCGCGGGAAGCGTGCTCGACAGCGTCGCGGAATGGATGATCGAAGGGGCGACACAGGTGACGGGGTTCGTGGCGCGCGAGATGACGCGCACGACGACGCCGCAGCTCAGCTCGGGGTGGTTTGCGGCGCAGTTCGGGCCGATGGCGGACCTCGGCGCGGCGCTCGGTTTGCTCGTGGCGCTGATCGCGCTCGCCTCAGCGGCGGTGCGGCGCAGCCCCGAGGCGTTGGCGGGAACGCTAGCGGGGATCGTGCGCGCCGGTCTCGGGACGGGGCTGATCGTGGCGCTGACGATGATCGGGTTGGCGGTCGCTGATGAAATCTCAAACGCGGTGTTGACCGGCTCGCCGCACACGTTCTGGGAGACGGTGGCGCACTCCTGGAGCGCACGCGGTTTCGGCGGTTTCGGCTCAAGCGCGCTCGCGATGGTGATCGCGGTGGTGGAGGTGTTCGCCGCCCTGTCGGTGTGGTTGGAGCTGATCGTCAGGGGCGCCGCGATCTACCTGGCGGTGCTGTTCTTCCCGGTGGTGCTCGCCGCCGCGATCTGGCCCGCCCTCGCGTCATGGCCGGGCCGTCTCGGACGGTTGTTGCTGCTGTTCGTGGTGCTCAAGCCGGTGGCGATCATCGTGCTCTCCTTCGCGGGAAACGCGGCGGCGGCGGGACTGTCCTTCGGCGCGGGGGGCGTGAGTGGCTCTGTGGGGACGATCCTCGCGGCGACCGTGATCCTCGGTCTAGCGGCGTTCGCGCCGTGGACACTGATGTACCTGCTGGCGGTGGACGCGGAGAGCGCGTACATGAGCGCCGGTATCCGCGCATCCGCAGGCGCCGCGACCACCGGCAAGGAGGGACGCTCGGTGCGCACGCTGGGCGGCCTGGCCGGGAAGGGCTCGCAGGGCGGCGGACCAGCAGCCGGGGCGTCCGGCGGCGCGACTCTTGCAAGCGGGGGCTCCGGCGGGAGTCCCCGCGGTGGCGGTGGCGGTGGCGGCGGGTCCTGCGGGAGCGGTCCAAGCGGCGGCACGCTCGAGGGCGGCGTGGGTGGTGGAGCCGGTGGGGGAGCAAGCAGCGGCGGCGGACCTTCGCCGGGCGGCTCCTCGACCGGCGAGAGCATGGGCGGCGGCGCGGACGGAACCCTGCCGGTCGGCGCCAAGAACATCGGCGCGGGCAGCATCGGCGCGGCCGCCGGACTGACCGCCGCCTCGGCAAGCGCCCCGGAGAGCGGCTCGAACGCGACGGGTACGCAACCCCAGTCGCCGTCTTCCAGCGCAAGCGGCGGGACGAGCAGCGCCCAAAGCGTGAGGCTCGTCGCGCAAAGCTCCTCCGGTGGGACGACGCAGGGGGCCGGTTCCTCCTCTCCCGGTACCTCTCCGTCCGAGCGGTCGGGGCAGGCAGGCGGCACAAACGGCGACGAGGGAAGCACGCGCCGCGCGCAGCCGCGTTTGCGCCTCGTGCATGAGGCCGATAGAGAGCCTCCCCGAGGAGGGGGCGCGAGGTGAGCGAGGCGACTTACCGTTTCGCGCCGCACCCGAGCGGCGGGTTCATGCTGGGCTTGCGGGTGCCGCAATTGGTGGGGTTCATCCTCACCGGCGGGGTGGCGCTCGGCGCGCTGCGGTTGGGCGGCCTTGGCGGGCTGGCACTAGCGCTGCTGTTGCTCGCAATCGCGGCGGGTGTGCTGATGGTGCCGGTGCGGGGCCACACGCTTGAGCAGTGGGGACCGCTGAGCGTGCGCTTCCTGTGGGGCCGCTACACGCGCACGGCGCGCTTCGACGCCCAGCGCGCACAGCTCGGCCACGTGGTGACGCTCCCTTCGGGTGGGCTCGACCCGCGAGCGCCGGTGGAGCCGTGGTCGTTGCCGGGCGAGCTCGCGGACGTCGAGCTTTTGGAGGGTGAGCTCGCGCGCTATGACCATGCGCGCTTCGGCGTGGCAAAGGACACACGCGCGCGGACGTACACAGCGACATTGCGGGTGAGAGGCCGCGCGTTCGCGTTGCTCGGCCCGGAGGAGCAGGAGCAGCGACTCGCGGACTACGGCGCGGTGTTGGCGGCGCTCGCGCGCGATGAGTCGCCCGTGCGGCGGATCGGCTGGATCGAGCGGACGCTGCCGGGTGACGGGGACGCGCTCGGCGACTACCTGCTTGAGGCCAAGCGGGGGGACGTGTCGCTTGAGGATCCACCTGAGGAGCTTGTGTCATATCTACAACTGATCGGGAGGGCGGGGGACGTGGCCGACGAGCACGAACTCCTGTTCACAGTCCAAGTGGACGCCCAGCGCGCAAGCGCGCGTCGTGTCATCGGCAGGATGGGCGGCGGCGATCTTGGCGCGCTCGCGGTACTCGCCGGGGAGGTGGGCCAGGTCGTGGAGCTGCTCGACCGGGCGGAAATCACCGTGACGGGTGTGTTGACCCGGTGTGGTTTGGCGGGAGCGATCCGCGACGCGTATGACCCGTGGGGGAGGAGGGGTCGCCAGCGCAGGCTCGACCGGACGTTGCCGGCGGACGGTGGGGTCGCGCCGCACACGGCGGGTCCGGTGGCGCGCGAGGAGCAGTGGTCGCACGTGGCGACGGACGGGGCGCTGCATTGCACGTTGTGGGCGGCGGAGTGGCCGCGGATCGACGTGCGCGCCCTGTTCCTGCAGCCGTTGTTGATGGACAGCGCGACGACGCGGACGATCGCGATGTGCATGGAGCTCGTGGGGCCGAGTCGCGCGATCCGCCAGGCCGAGAGGGCCGCGACGGAGACAGCAACTGAGCAGAGTCTGCGCGCGAGGGTGGGACAGCGCACGAGCCAGCGCCAATCCCAGCGCGACCGGGCATCGAATCAGCGCGAGCGAGAGCTGGCGGAAGGGCACGCGGCGGTGCGCTACGCGACGTACGTGACGGTGAGCGTTCCCGCCGACGCGCCCGGCGCGGTCGCGGAGCTAGAGAACGACGTCTCGCGAGTGGAGCTAGAGGCAAAGCGCGCGCCGTTGCGTTTGGAGCGGATGTGGGGCCAGCAGGGGGAGGCGTTCACCTACGGGCTGCCGTTGTGCAGGGGACTTCGATGAGACGGGCAGGTCAGCGCAACCGTGGCCCGGAGGAGCGCGCAGCGCGTCGCGCAGAAAAGCGCGCGACACCCCACGCAGACCCGCGCGCGGCGCGCCGCCAAGAACGCGCGCGGCGCGTGTCGCTCGCGCGCGAGCTATCGCAGCGCCCGCCGGGCCGGATGGGACGGTTGGCGCGTCACGCCGAGCGCGCGGGGCACCAGCTCTCGACCGTGCACTTCCAGGCCGCCTACCCCGCGGTCGCTGAGGCAGGACTGGGTGCGCGCGGCGTGTACATTGGTAGCGATCTTCACGGGGGGTCGTTCGTGTATGACCCGTGGTTGCTCTACCAGCGGGGGATCCTCTCGATCGCGAACACGCTCGTGTTGGGGATGCCGGACTTCGGCAAGAGCGCGTTGACCAAGAGCTGGTTGTACCGCTCGCGGGTGTTTGGGAGGCGCTGCGAGATCATCGACCCCAAGGGCGAGTACGGAGCGCTCGTGGAGGCGTTGGGCGGGATCGTGCTGAAGCTCGCGCCGGGCGGTGAGACGCGGTTGAACCCGCTGACGAGGATCGGGACGCCGCAGATGCGCGAGGGCCTGTTGCAGGCGGTGGCGCGCGCGATGCTCGACAGGCCGCTGAGCCAGGCCGAGGCGGTGGGTCTCATAGAGGCGCTGGCCGCCGCCGACGAGCACAGCGCGGGCGAGGTGTGCGTGGGGGACGTGGTGGAGCAACTACGCGACCCGGCGGAGCGCACGAGAGGCGCGCTTGACATGACCAGGGACGTCGCGCGCGAGCAACTGCGCGAGGTCGCGCTTGCGCTGATGCGGCTCTGTCACGGGCCCCTGCACGGCATGTTCGACGCGCAGACGAGCGTGAAGGATGTGTGGGACGCGCCCGTCATTTCATTGGACATCTCACAGATTCAGGCAGGCGGCGCGTCCTCCGATCTGGCGTTGGCGATCACGATGGTGTGCGCGACGGCGTTCCTCGATGCGCAGCGCGTGCGTCGCGCACACGAAGCACAGGCCGCCGGCGCCGACTCCCAGAAGACGATCCGCGTGAACGACGAGGCGTGGCGGGCGCTGCCGATCGCGGGCCTCGGCGACTACTACCAGGCGGCGTTCAAGCTGGGACGCCAGACGGGTGTGCAGCACTGGATGGTGTTGCACCGCCTCTCCGACCTCGACGCGGCGGGCGACGCGGGTAGTCGCCAGCAGGCGCTCGTGAAGGGACTGCTCGCGGAGACGGGAACCGTGATCGTCTACCGGCAGCACCCCGAGGAAGCAACCCGCACCCGCGAGGCGCTCGGGCTCTCACTCACCGAGACACAGCGCATCGTGCATTACCCGCAGGGCGTGGCTTTGTGGCGAATCGGGGGACGCGCCTACGAGGTGCGCCACGTGCGCTCGGCCCGCGAGCGGACCCTGACAGCCACAGACGCGGCGATGGCCAACCGCGAGGCGAGCGGAGCGCAGGCATGACCGCCAAGCTCCCACTCTCCCCGGTGCCCCCGCCCGTGACTCCTCCGCTGCGCGCGCGCTCAGCGTTTCCCCTTCTTGCACTGCCCCCGCTGGGCGCGCCCTCACCGTCCCCCCTGCCCTCACCGTCCCCCCTGCCCGCGCCGCCTCCGCTCGCGTTGGCCCTGCTCGCGGTGATAGCTCTACTCGCGGGCGCCGTCGTCCTCTTCTCCTACGCACGCGCGCGCGGCAAGCGGAACAGGTCGCGCGCCGCCAGCTTCGCCGGACGCGGCGACTTGAAAGACCTGCACATCCGCGAGCGGGAATCGGGGCGTGTGACCCTCGGCGTGCACCACGGCAAGCTGGTGGCGGCGGAGGGGCGCGCGTCGGTGCTGGCGGTGGGCCCGTCGCAGTCGGGCAAGACAACGGGTCTGGTGGTGCCGGCGCTGCTCGAATGGGAGGGACCGGCGCTCTCGACGTCGATCAAGAGCGACGTGGTGCACGATACGCACGTAGCCCGCGCGGGCAGGGGCGAGGTGAAGGTGTTCGACCCGACGGGTTGCACCCAGCTACCGCACACGGCGTGGTCGCCGGTGGGAGCGTCGGGGACGTGGGAGGGGGCGAGACGGACAGCGGCACGACTGCTCGGTATCGGCGAGAACGCCGTGGCGCGCTCGGCGGACGAGGCGTTCTGGAGGCCGGCCGGCGCGCGCTACCTCGCCCCGCTGCTGCTCGCGGCGGCGGAGGGGGACCTGACGATGCGGGAGGTGCTCGGTTGGATCGCGACGATCGAGGAGAAGGAGCCGAGCGAGCTGCTCGACTCGTGCGCCGACCCGGGCGCGGGCCCGGCGCTGGATGCGTTGCGGTCGGTGTGGGAGGCGGACCCGCGCTTTCGCAGCTCGCTCGTGCAGACGGTGGCGACGGCGCTCGACCCGTGGCAGGAGCCGAGCATCGCGGGTGCGACGGTGGGCGACAGTGAGATCACCCCCGAATGGCTGCTTGACGGGGACAACACGCTGTATTTGATCTCCCCGGCGGACGACCAGCGCCGCTTGCGTGGCCTCTTCTGTGCGCTCGTGGCGGATGTGGTGGCGGGGGCGTTCGCGCGCTCCAGCCAGACGGGAAGGCCGATCGACCCGCCGCTGTTGCTGGCGCTCGACGAGGCGGCGAACATCGCGCCATTGCCGAACCTGGACGAGGTCGCTTCGACTGGCCCCGGCCAGGGAGTGCAGTTGCTCACAGTCCTTCAGAACCTCAGCCAGGCATCGGACCGTTGGGGGAGGGACCGGGCGGAGACGATCCTCGCAAACCACCGGGCGAGAGTGTTTTGCTCGGGGATCGCAGATAGGGCGACGCTCGACTACCTGAGAAGCACGCTCGGCGAGCAGGAGATAGCGCGACGCTCCACCAACCGCCAGGGGGTGGTCTCCACCGGGTCGCGGACCACAAGCAAGGAGTTCCGGGCGTTGGCGACCCCAGACCGTGTGCGCCAGACCGACCAGGACACGGCGCTCCTCATCTACGGCCGCCTCCCACCCGCATGGGTGGGCCTACGGCCGTGGTACCGCCACCGCAAGCTCAAGGCTCTCGTGGAGGGCCGCACCAACAAACAACAAAGGAGGAAGCGATGAACAACTACAAGGCGACAGGAAGGCTCGTAGTGGACCCGGAGCAGCGGACGTTGCCCAATGGGACAACAGTGTGCAAGCTGCGGCTCGCGGTCAAGGGATTGGCCCGCGGAGTGGAGGAGGTGGGCTACATAAACGCAACATCCTTCGGGACAAGCGCAGAGGCCGCCGCGCGAGTGCTCTCCAAGGGTTGGCTCGTCGCAATCGACGGGCGCCTGGAGTACCACGACTGGATGGCCCCGGACGGCGGAAAGCGGCGCGAGTGGGAGGTGATAGGCCACGTGGAGTTCCTCGCGGCCCCCCGCGGCGAGCAGCCCGAGGGGGCGGCGTCGGGCAACGACCCCGGCACCACCCCGAGCGGCGAGCAGCCAGAGGCGCTCACCCCGGAGGAGAGCCCCGACGAGGAAGCGCAGCCGGGCGAGCCCGTGAAGGAGTTGGTGGCCGCTTGAGAGGGGCAAGGACGGCGCACACGCCAAAGCGCGTGCGCGCCGTCCGACCCGTTAACGCCACCGGATAGGCCAATGAACGCCTCGCACACCAGGAAACGTCTCCCAAATACCGGCGAACCCCTACCAGGCACTCAAGTGAACGCGTTCGCGCCAACCCTCCGCGCAGGCGCGGAGCTGTACCTGCAAATGTTGACGGCGGGCGCCCCGGAGGGCGCGTTGCTCGACGTGCGGTACCGCACGAACGGTGGCGGTGTGGCGCGTGTCTTCATCGATGCGAGAGCCCCCGACGCGGCAAGCATCGTGACTCGGATCGGGAGCGAGAGGGACGTGTGGGTGGGCTGCGCGATGCGAGTGCGTAGGGGGGGCACGCGCAACGACCTGGCCCCGACGGCCCTACTGTGGGTTGACTGCGACACGAGGCGGTCGGTGGAAGCCCTCAAGACGTTCAAGCCAAGGCCGACGATGATCGTGGCGTCGGGGAGCGAGGGGCACGCGCACGCGTATTGGGCCCTGACAAACCCCCTGGGAATCGAGCAACTGGAGCACGCAAACCGGCGCCTGGCAGACGCTCTCGGCGCGGACCAGAGGTGCACGGACGCGGCAAGGATCCTCAGGCCACCGGATACCCTGAACTTCAAGCACACGCCACCGGGTGGGGTGGAGTTGATCGAGTACACGGGCGCGCGTTATCGCGCCGAGGTGCTGCTGGCCGGTGTGCCCCGGAGTCGCAGGACCCGCTCAGCCGACCGCCCCCGGCGCCTGAGCGAGGCGAGGAGGAGCGACCCATTGCAACAGATAAAGCCCGTGCATTACATCCGCCTGTTGATCGGCCAAACCCCGGGCCGCGATGGGAAGATCAGATGTCCGTTCCACGACGATGGGACCCCAAGCCTGCACGTGTACAAGACGCCGGAGAGGGGGTGGGTGTGCTACGGCTGCACAACCCCGGACGGGAAACCGCTCGGCGGCGACATCTACACATTCGCGTCGCGCCTCTGGCACATCCCGACCCGCGGCCCAGGCTTCCAAGACCTCCGCGAGCGTTTGGACGATGTGTTCCAAATAGCACGCAAGCGCAAGCCGGGCCGCACTGTGAGAGAGCTCGCCGACGAAGCGCACCCGGGGGTCGACCTTGGCCGCTGAAGGGATTGAGATTTGGTCGTGCTTTGCGGCGGTTCACCGCTCGATGCCGAACTCCCCGCCGACGCCCCGGGTGGGCGATGTGCCGGTTGAGGATGGTTCGCTTCGTGTTAGAGCGGGGGAGTGTTCGACCGAACCGTGACCCGGGGAGACCCCTTCGCCGGTAGGCGTGGTGACGGTATGGGGAGGCCGGCGCGGTGAGGGCTTTCGCTTCGTCGGTTGGCGGTGCTTTGGACGCGTCGCCTGTCGGGGGCGCAGTGCAGCCGGCGGCGCGAGAGGGCGGTTTGCGCTGGTGAGAGTGGCGGGCGGCGTAGGCGCGGTGGGTTGACGCGTTGACGCTCCGGCGTGACCCTTAAGCGTGAGAACAGCGAGGGCTACGATGGCGAGCATTGCGAGCGCGATGCCCGCGAACGCGAGGAGACGGTGAGGGGGGTGCGGCGTGGAGGTGCAAGGAGGCTCAAGGTCGTCACTCGAGAGATAGTCCTCCGAATCCAGTTCGCGGTGTCGATGTGGGTGGGGGCGGGCGGCGGGCTTGAGATCCTCGGGCGGGTCGAAGACGCTCCAGCCGTCGGTGTCGTGTGGGGCAACTTGCGAGTCGTTGGTTTGCGGCTCATCGTTCGGCGGATCGCCACGGTCGGTGTCGTCGTGGCGGCGGCGTAGCGGGACGATCTGTGCGACCAGCTCGTCGTGCGTGTGATCGGGAATATCGCCGTCGTCGTCCGTTGGTGTCATGACGCCTCCTTGCGTGTGGGTGTAGCGTTGCTTTATGATGCTTACATTCAAGCAATCACTGGTTGGGGTATTTGGGTATGGGTGATGAGAAGCTGTTGAGCGTGAGCGAAGTGGCGAGCGAGTTCCAGGTGACGGATCAGACGATCCGCAACTGGATCAGGAGCGGGGCGTTGAAGGCGATCAAGATCGGTCGCGATCACCGCATCCGCCGCGAGGACGTGGACGAGCTGTTGGCGCGGGCACAGGCAGAGAGCACATCGCTCGCGACCCGCAGAGACATTTGGGAGCCGGAGACGATGGGATTGCCTCACCGTCGCAGCGAGGTTGAAGAGCCGCCGTCGGTGTGGGATGGGGAGGGCGAGATGCCGCTGCCCTCCAAGCGTGCGTGAGGGGCGGCGCGAAGCGCACGTACCCCGAGTGGCGCCCTGGGGGCGTCGCGTGCGACCGATGGGACTGTGGGTTATGTGTGACGTGGAGATCGCCCCCTCCCGGTCTATCTCCCTCGCGCGTTCGCCACACTGGACAAAGCGTACATTGCCTGCGGGCTAACATTCATTGATTCAGAAAAACCATGATGCCATCAAATCGCAAGATATGAAATAGACAATCGTCTATGGACGAATATGTGAATGGTGAGAACGGTGGATCGCCCGGCCGCGTCTCTGGCGGGTTAGGTTCTAGGCTGGCGGTGGTGCCAAGCGGTGAGGTTTGAGCGGCGCAGTGGAGGTGTGGAGCGGCGCTGCTAAGCGGAGCGGCGTGCGCGTGCGCGGGGGAGAAGCCCGTTGGCGCGGTCTTCGCGCTCGATCGCCTGGGCGAGCTCTGAGGCGACGGCGGAAAGCTCGTCGTAGGCGTCGGCGACGGCGGGCATGTCGCGGCCGGTGGCGATCCTGCTGAGGTCGGCGACGGCGGCGTCGAAGCGTCGCCATAGCTCCTGCGGTCCACGGCGCCCGCTGCCGGGCTGAAGCTCAAAGGGGGGCTTGCTTTCGGCGGCGCGCGTGGGGGTCCAGTCATAGCCGGCCTTGTCGGCAGTGCGGCAAGTCTTTGCCTGAGCGCTCGCGGCGGCCGCGAGCGAAGCGAGCCGGGCGCTGAAACCGGAGTCGGGTGGGGCGAGGCGGTGGGCCTCAAGCGCACGGCGCCAGACGTCGAGTCCGCGCTTGAACTCCTCAAGAACACGTTTATCGTCACGAGTGGTGCTTGTTTGGGCCATTTGGCGTTAATCGTAGCGGGTGGGGAGGAGGATCGTCAAAAGGGGCGCTCCGTGTGGGTCGGGTTCGGACCCGCCTTTAGGCCTAGCAGACCGGCTGCGCCGGCCTGCTGTACGGCCGGCGTGACCGAACCCGACCACAAGGAGCGCCCGATGATCGAACCATCAGATAAGCCAACCCCCCGTCAACTGCGTTACCTGCGGGCACTCGCGGAGCGCAGTGGCACGACATTCACCCCACCCGCCACAAAGGCTCAAGCAAGCCGCGAGATCGACCGTATCAAGCGGCTGAAACAGCTCACAAGCATCGAAAGGCGGGTGGAGCAATCTCATGTGTACAGCGACCGCGAGAGGGTGCTGGCCGCAAGCGCGGTCAAAGCGCGGGAGATCACCGGGTACGGGTCAACCGCGAAATGGGCGAACGCCCGGCCTGCAAAAGAGCGCGACCCGTTCCTCGTGTGACGTCAGCCGGTGGACAACATGCCCAAGCCAAAGCTCGCGCCACCCGGACCCTTCGCTACGGTGTGGCTGTGGAGCCGCAGGAAGTGATCGAGGCTGCGGGCCGGACGCTGGCAGCGGTCGCTGCCGATCCGGTCAAGATCGTGCTGTTCGGCTCACGCGCGCGGGGCGACGCGGGACCGGATAGCGACTATGATTTCCTGGTCGTCGAGCGCGTCGTGCCCAACCCCAAGAGCCGACACGAGGAGATGGTTCGGCTTTCTCGTGCGCTGGGCCCTCTTAGAGTGCCCACTGATGTCATGGTTGTGAGCGAGCGCTATGTCGAAGAATGGGGCGGCGTGCGAAACACGGTGGTCCACGCCGCGCTGACGGAGGGTCGTGTGCTCCATGCCGCAGCGTGACGATCTCGATCTGGCGCGCGTCCTGCTGGCCCGCGCGAGCGGCGATGAGACGATTGTGAGGAAGGCGGTGGACGACGCGGATATCGACGATTGGGTTGCGGGGTTTCACGGGCAGCAATCGACCGAGAAGCTGATCAAGGCGGTGCTCGCGGCGCGCGGGGTGGCGTTCGCCAAGAGCCACTCGCTCAGCTACCTCATCGGATTGGTCAACAACAATCAGATCGACGCTCCCGAGGAGCTCGCCGAAGCTGATGTTCTCTCCCCGTGGGCAGTCGAGTTCCGCTACGAGGGCGAAGCGCCACCGGCGCTCGACCGCGCCGGCTCGCTCGTGCTCGTCGAGAAGCTGCGAGCGTGGGCCGAAGGCGAGATTGAGACGGTAGGCCGCCAGCAGGCCGAGCCAAAAACGCAGCACGACGAGTCGCGTGAGCCCGAGCAAAGCTGATTGCCGTGTGACCGAGGCAACGGGACGCTGAGCACGGTGGGCGTCCCATCGGTCGGGGTTGACCCCGCCCTTAAGGCCTAGCAGACCGGCTGCGCCGGCCTGCTGTACGGCCGGGCGTGATCAACCCCGACCTGCAGGAGGACCTGATGAGTCAGCAGACAGTGATCGCTCACGCGAGCACGGGCGAGCGGGTGGAGCTGTCCCGCTACAGCGTTGCGAGCGGTGAGCGGGTCATCTACGGCCAGCGGATCAAAGGGATCGTGCGAATCACCGACCGGCCCGCGGGGGGAGCGGGCCGCTCTTATCTCATCGAGTGTGGCCTCGAGGAAGACGGGTGTGACGCGATGAAGGCGCTCGTGGCCGACTACACAGCCCAGGCCGCCAAGCTCGACGCGATACCGATGTCAGCGAGCGTGTTGCGCCGTCACCTCGAAAGATTGCTGAGCGCGTAACGAGCGTGCGCGACATCCGCGCGCACGCCAGGTGATTGCGAGGCATGCCATAGACAAATAAAGTCGGTTTTGCTAATTTGGCATAAACAACGGATGCAAGGACGCCAAATGAGCACATGGAGCACGTTCCCTCAGACGCACGCGGTGCTGCCCGTGAACCGGTCGACCCAAGGGCAGATGTACCCGGGGAGTAGCACTCAGGACGGAGCGGGTGGTGAGTTGTCGACCTTCGAGAGAGATTTGCGGCCGTTCTTCACGACGCGGTCGCTGGCGCAGCGGCTCGCGTTGAGCGATCGAACAGTGAGAGACCTGATCGGTAGGGGAGAGATCCCCTCCTACAAGGTGGCGGGTGCGCGGCGGATTGATCCAAAGGACGTGGATATGTGGCTCGCGGAACGACGCCACGGAAAGGAGAGACAAAATGAGTAGGGAGCACCGTGAGACTCCAGTGAAGCGTGTGTATGCGAACGGGAGGGTGCGATGGCTCGCCCGGTACACAGACAGCGATGGAAAACGTTGCAGCGCCGGCACATACGACCTGAAGAAAGACGCGCAGAACGCGATCGACATGGCGTACGGGAGGCCGGTAAAGAGGGACACCGTGGGCGCCTATTTTGATACGTGGATGTCGAGGTATCCGCGATCGAAGAGGACCAACGACACGAACGAGTACAGGATCGGACGAGTGATCGACGTGAAGGTGGAAGGAAGGGCGTTGCGCGAGTGGGCGTTCATCGAGTTGCGCCGTAAGCACGCGTTGGAGCTCGTGGATCACATGTTGAGGGTGCAGGGTAGGGCGACGACCGGGGTGGTGGGGATCCTGCGGTCGTTGTCGGCGATGGCGGAGGATGCGATAACCGACGAGATAGCGGAGCTCAACGCTTTCAAGGGGGTGAAAGTTAGAGCGAACGACCCGAGAGCGCGCAAGCAACCGAGGCCGATTCGGGTGTGGAGTTGGGATGAGATGCACGCGTTCGCGGCGGCAGCAGGGAGGGTGCGTACCACGAAGACCGTGGACCGCAAGGGCCGCAAGCTCCCTGACAGAGGCCCCAGTCCGATCGACCGCTGGCGACCGGTGTATGCGGAGGCGATGATTCGCGTTGTCTGTGATGCGGGGGTGAGACTGGGGGAGCTGCTGCCCCTGGAGCGGGAGGATCTGGACGAGGGAATCTTCACGATCAGTCGCACAAGCCACGAAGGGGAGACGCAGGGGGGAAGCAAGAGAGAGCACCTCGAAGGCCTCAACACGGGCGGGCGGTCAGCGCCAAGCGCGCCAACGGTGGTGCGACTCATCGGGGGTATACCACCACGCATCGACACGAAGCTCATGTTCCCGACCAGCACCGGGAAGCTCTGGAGGGAGCGAAACTTCTACCGCGACGTGTGGTATCCAGCACAACGAGAGTGTGGGATGGATATCCGCCCCCACGAGATGCGCCACAGCTGGGTGACACACCTAAGAGCCGCAGGAATCGACGACGCGGACCTAGCCGACATGGCGGGCCACCAGCTAGCGACCATGCTCGGACGGTACACGCACCCCCTGCGTTCCTCCTACGACCAGGTGAGAATACTGATCGGGTGATGGTCACAACATGGTCACAGCCACCCCACAACCGGCACGGTTGAGCCTTAAGCCATCGGTCTACGGAACCGAAGGTCGGGAGTTCGAATCTCTCAGGGCGCGCTTAGCGTGGGGGCTTGTCGAGGATGGCGTCAAGCAACGTGCGGAGTTGGTCGTTCTGTCCATTGAGGCTGCGCACGTTAGCGGCGAGGCTCCGTTTGTGGTCGAGATGCTCCCACGCGATGCGATGTCCGGCTTCTCCGGCTAGCTGTCCCAGGAACGCACGCAAGCTGCGCGTGTTGCCCTCCCGGAACGGATGAACCGCGTACATCTCGGCGTGGTAGTGCGTCAGCCGCTCAAGGAAGGCGTCACGATCGAGGCCCTTGAGGTAGTCCCCGCTAGCGAGCTCAGCGAAGATGCCCTGCGCATAGCCTTCGATGTGCTCAGGGCGGGCGTAGAACGCATTGGGCTTCGCTATCTGGACGGTCCGTAGCTCCCCGGCCCACGGATAGAGCCCACCGAAGATGCGGCGGTGAAACGCTTGCCAATGCGCCAGGTCATAGCCGCCAGGAAGCGGGCGACCGCTTAGAACGGCGAGGGCCGCGCGAACGATGTCCGCCTCCGCTTGTGAGAGCTCTTGCTGGTCGTGGATCTCCAGGTTGTTGCGCAGGACACCGCTGCCTGGATAGACATAGGGATCCTTCGCCATCTGGTTTCAGCAACTATCGACCGGCTGTGGCAGCCAGGCGCTCGCGCACTTGCTCCAGGTTGAGCAGCTCGAACTGCTCGTCATCGATCTCGCCTGCCACCCATCGGGCGGCAAGTGCTTCGTGGGCGGGGCTCGGCTCAAGCCCCTCGGCGCGGAGTAGACCGAGCGCGTCAGCAGCAGCCTCGCGGCGGCTCTCGATCGCTGCGCTCGGTGCGGCACCATTGCGTGCGACAGCGGTTCGGTGCATATCTCCATTGTAAAGCAGCAAAGCGTCGGTCTACGGAACCGAAGGTCGGGAGTTCGAATCTCTCAGGGCGCGTAAGCCCGACTGTCATCAGTCCCGGTATGCACGGCCACGAGGCAGGACGCGCACGACGTAGACAACCCCTGTCTCTGCATCGCGTTCAAGCGCACGCGCCAGTCTCCTACACGCAAACGCCATTCGTCGGTGTTGGTGAGCTTTACGACATCTCCAGACGGTGGTTCGCTCGTCAGCCGGTCAAGCGCACTGAGATGCGACGCTTGACGGGAGGGTCGAGGCGCTTAAAGTCACGTCCGGCGCGCGCCGAGAAGACCCAGCCGCCGTCGCTCAAGCGATCTCGCGCCTGATCTCGTCCGCCGAGAGCACTTCCCCACGGGCGATCTGCTCTTTGGCTTCCTCCACACCCTCGTCCTCGTTAGGTGTCGTGGCCTCATCATCGAGCGGTGCGTGTTCGAGTAGTTCGTCAAGAGCATCACGCTTGCTTTGCCGACGAACAATGAAGCCAAGCGCATCCTGCGCTTCGGCCTCGGAAAGCTCTTCGATTGTTTGCCTCAGCTTCTCCTTAGCGGTCATGCCCACAAATTAGCGTTTCTGCCAGCCGGGAACAAACGATCCTAGTATCGGTTAGCAAAACCCTAGTTCGATGTGATCCGTGCGCTCAATCCGCGCACTCATGCTTCGGCCTGTCACCCTGTAAGCCAGTGACCCCCCTCCCCCCAGGCCCAACCGAGCCGCCCGCCGTCCAAATGATGCGCTGGCTGGTGCGGCCGATCGCCTTCATGGAGTCATGTAGGCGTCGTTTCGGCGACGCGTTCAGCGTGAACTTCCCAGGCTTTGAGCGACCGATGGTGATGCTCTCAAACCCCGACACCATCAGGGCGCTCTACACGGCGCATGAGCACGGGCTCCCGCCTGGACGGACGATCTCGCTGCTTCCGGTGATGGGGCCCAATTCGGTGTTGCTGCTGGAGGGCAGAGAGCATCTCGCACGCCGTAAGCTCATGCTCCCACCGTTCCACGGCGAGCGGATGCGCTCGTACGAGTCGATCATGCGTCAAGCCACTGAACGCCAGACCGACCGCTGGCCGGTGGGGGAACCGTTTGCGCTCCATCCCCATATGCAGGCGATCACGCTTGAGGTGATCCTTGAGGCGGTCTTCGGTGTGACGGATGAGGCACGCGGCGAGCGGCTACGGCAGCGCCTTCCGGTACTGCTTGAAGAGACCTCCTCCACAGGGGGGCAGCTCCGTTTCCTGCTTGCCAGCCGCATCGGTCGTGGCGACCCCATGGCTCGTATGCGAGCGATAACCGCGAGTATCGACGAGCTGCTGTTCGAGGAGATCGCACACCGTCGTTCCGACCCCAGCTTGGCTGAGCGGGAGGACATCCTCTCGTTGCTGATCTCCGCTCGCTTCGAGGATGGCGCCGCGATGAGCGATCACGAGTTGCGCGACCAACTCGTGACGCTGTTGCTCGCCGGCCACGAGACCACCGCCACCGGACTTGCGTGGGCCTTTGACCTGCTGCTACACCATCCCGCCACGCTCGCGCGGCTGACGGCTGAGGTCGACGCCGGCGAGGACGCCTACCTACGCGCGGTGACGTGGGAGTCGCTGCGCCTGCGCCCAGTCGTGCCGCTCGCCGGACGTCGGCTTGCATCCGAGCTAAACGGCGGTGGGTTGACCCTGCCTGCGGGCACCGACGTCACGCCCGCCATCTGGCTCACCCACACCAGAGAGGATCTCTATCCCGAGCCATACGCGTTTCGCCCCGAGCGCTTCCTCGATAACCAGCCCAGTGGCTACGGGTGGATCCCCTTCGGTGGCGGTGTCAGGCGCTGTCTGGGAGCGAGCTTCGCCGAACTAGAGAATGAGGGTGGTGCTGGAGACGATCCTTCGCACCAGCGTCCTTGAGCCCGTCACTCAGCGAGCCGAGCGTGTCACTCGCCGTAATGTCACCTTCTCTCCGCGCAAGGGAACCCAGGTGCGATACCGGCCGCGGAGTGGTGCACCGGGTGCCACGCTCTCGTACGCGGATGCCCCGCGGCGGGAGCCTGTAGTCGCTCTCTCCTAACTGCCCTCACGCATTCAGCGTGTGGCCACTGCGTGGTTTCTCGATTGCGCCGGATGACCACAGTACAAACGCCAGGATCGCGATGCCCGAAAGGGTGTCGGTGAAGATCGTCGCGTAGAAGAAGGCGGGAATGTGGGGGTTGCCGTAGATGAAGTGTCCGATCGTCACCAATCCGGTGAGTGAGTAGGTGATTAGGCACACCCTCGCCTCGTTGTAGCGGCCTTCGCTGTAGCGTCGGTACCCGATCAAACCGATCGCCGTGAGTAGCGGCCAGGCGATGACGATCGCCACGCGGATGAACGTGTAGAAGTCCCCACCCGGTCCCGGATAGCGGTTGACGGCGACGAAGTTGTGGGTGTAGTGGATCGCTGTGGACAGGATGCTCGCGGCCAGGAGCACCTTGAGCAAGGTAAGTGCGCGCCGCTTGTCTTCTTCGTGCACGACTACCTCCTATACATTTGATAGATCGTACGAGACAGGATCTTCTCAGAGACGGTCGCGCTTGAGGAGGTGGACACCAGTGTCGCGTCCACGAAGTAGAGCGCTCTTCTCGCTCTCGCTGCTGCTCGTCGCGCTGCTTGCAGCCGGTGACTGGCTGCTCATCACAGCCCGCGGATCGCAAGCTCCAACGTGGGCCCACTGGTGGTGTTCAGCATCCGGATCGTCTCTCTCGGCTCGACACGGCTCGGGGACCTCCATGAGCCTGCTCGCGAGACTGCTCGATTCACTGGGGACGCTGGCGCCGCACTGGCCTCACATACTTCCGATCGTGGCGGCGCTCGCCACGCTCGTTTACCTACGGCGCGCCAACGCGCGCTACAACTCGTCGCAACGGCAGGTGCAGACGTGCCAATGACCTGGTTGTCCATTTGCGAGTAGGGGTAGCGTTGACCTATGTCCTCTAAGTGGCCCACTCTGCCTTACCCGGATTGGCTAGACACCTGCGACACGCTGCACGCTCACACCCAGGTGCTCGGCAAGCTCGCCGCGACGCTCGCGCCGCCCGAGCCCCAGCTCCAGCACGCCGCGCTGCGGCTCACTGCCCGCGGTTGGGAGACGCCCCCGCTGCCTGCCCCCGACGGCTCGGGTGCGTTGGTGGTAGCGCTCGACCTCCACACCCACGAGGCAGTAGCCGAGCACAGCGATGGCCGCGCGCTTCGCGTCCCGCTCGCGCCGGATCGGCCGGTGGGGGATGTCACGCGCGAGCTGCTCCACGCCGTCGGCTCGCTAGGGGGACCCGTCGAGATCGACCCCACCCCGCAGGAGGTTTCCTGGAGTGTTCCTCTCGATGAGGACAAAGAACACACGCGCTACGACACCTCCAAGGTGGCTGCCTACTTTGTCGCCGCCACCCACGCGGCGCTCGTGCTCGCCGCTTTTAGGGCTCCTTTCCGCGGACGCTCAACTCCGGTAAATGCCTGGTGGGGATCCTTCGATCTCGCCGTCAGTCTCTTCTCGGGAGAGCCTGCCGACCCTCCGTCGGATGACTTCATCATGCGTAACGCGATGGACTCCCAGGAGGTTGCGGTCGGTTGGTGGCCCGGTGATCCCCGTTATGAGAAACCCGCGTTCTACGCCTATGCTCACCCGGCGCCCGATGGGTTTGCCTCCGCAACGCTCTCTTCCCCCGCGGCGCGCTGGGAGGGGGCGCTCGGCGAGTATGTGCTCGACTGGGAGGACGTCTGCGCATCTCCAAACCCCCACGCCTATGCGCTCGATTTCGCCAGCTCCGCCTTCCGACACGCGTGCCTTGTGTGCGAGTGGGACCCTCAGCTCGCCGCTACCGCGGAAGGCACCCCGCCGCCGGTGGTTTGAACACGATCCAAGCCCGTGCCGGACTCGCATCCCACGATCCCGCGGCCCTACCGCTTTGACAGATACGTCACAAATGCCGTCAGCTGCGCTTCACTCGCGAAACCGCAGGCCTTCGCCTGTGGGTCGAGTGGGAACAACTTCGCCTGACGGCTCGGCGGTATGTCATCGTCGGCAAGCTTGTCCAGCTTCAGGTAGTAACTCGCACAGTCTGGTTGGCTCGTCACAGTCTTTGGTTCCGCGGATTTGCTTTTCTCGCTCGCCGGTTTGGAGCTTGCCCAAGCGTAGCCGCCGGCGCCTATCACCACCACCAGCGCCGCCGCCGTTATTATCGGGAACGCGGTGGAGAATCGGCGCTTGAGCTGAAAGAACACCGCAACATCCAGCAGCTGGCCGACTGTGGTGTTTAGAAATTCCGCGCGTGCGGCGGCGACTTCACTGGTCTTCTTGCGCGGCTCTGTCGGGTGAGAGAGATAAGCTTCATACGCAGCCGCACGCTCCTTCAGTGCTTCCAGATAGCGTTCGCGAAAACCGTGGAGGTCGGTTCCCAGCCCCCCGAACAGCTCATCGCTGTTGGTGAGGAACTTCGACAGGTCATCGGTGGGAGCCTCGTCGACGAGTTTGGTTAGCTGGCTCAACGTCATCTGGTCGGGCACCATCACCCAAATCGCCAGCCCGACGGCGATGGCGATCGCCAGAACCGCCACAAACACCGCCACCGCCGCCAAAAACGGATGGCTTCCCGTGGGGAGGGCCGTCAACGACAGGCCAGACACCAGAACTGCGCCGACCGCCCCAAACGTCGCGATCAGATACTTGGCGGCGTCGCGGATCCGCTGCTCCGCGTCTCCCAGACTAGATCCGGAAGCGGCTCCACTTTCTCCTTTGCCTTCGCCTTCTTCACTCATCTTGATCCGTTCGTGTAAGGATCACAAGACTGCTGTCGTTCTCGACAGCTTCCTCGGCGACCTTTGTGAAAGCCGAGAGGTCGAGTTCGCGGCCAATCCCGTGGACGACCACGGGATTGCCTGACGGAATGTCGGCTATCTCACCGCTGAGATCGAGCACCTCACCGGGGGCGAGCTCGGTGGCAATGGATAAGGCAAGCGCGGTCCTGATGTCAGGCGGAAGGGGTTTGATTTTATAGATCGACGAGGAGGTTGTCTCTGTCCCGGCCGCCACGATCAGGGCCTCTCCGGCCGGTAGCTCCACCGACCGGCGGTCGGCGAGTCCCGTCACCAACAGCGGTGATGCCTCCTTCGGACCGTTGTTGAAGATCTGGATCTCGGCGCGATTAAGTGCGTCAGCCGCTGTCATGTTTATCTCTCTCGACGGCGTGGACGGTGGTGACACGAGGTAGCGGGCCGTCCTGCGCGAACGACTCAGCATGGCCCCATAGTCTGGTTGTGCGCCATCAGGGTAAACCTTGTTTGGCGAATAGTCAACTAGTGCAACTCTTTGGACTTCCTGCATCGCTCCAGGCCAAGATGGTCCGCTGCCGGTCTGGCGAGTCTCGGCACCCTATTCCGAGTCTTCTTCGATCTGTCCCCTGAACCACTCCGAGGGCTCCACGCTCGCGCCCTCCGCATGCACGCGGTCTGATAGCCAGTGATCTGAGGTAACCACCCGCACCATTCCCGGCTCCGGCTCCTCCTTTAGCAATCTCACGATCTCGTCGTCGGCGGAGTCTTTGCGTGGACGGGGGGCGTGCTTGACATCGATCACGGTGGAGCGAATGGGGGGTCGGGGCGGCTGCTCGAACACTACGGTCACGTCCTCCCCGCCTGAGGCCGCCCACAGCTCGAGTTGCCCCACGAGCCTCACCATCGCCGCGTGGCGATCCTTCCACCAGCCGTCGGGTCTGGTTCCGATTACGTTCATGCCGTCCACCAACCACCGCATCGGTTGCAGCCTATGGGCTGCACGATTGTCACGCCGCGCTCCCATCCGGTCATGCGCGCTCGCCCTTCGTCTCGCCGATTAGCGGCGGCGATGCGGCTTGACGGCAGCCTCAAACGCTATGAGGCACGAGCGGCTGTACGGGACGCATCCCGAGTTCCGCTACCGACCGTACCGAGCACACGATCAGATCGAGCGTCATGCAGTCCTCAAGCTCGATCAACAACTCCCCGCGCGGATTGTCCACGAGCGTGCGCTCAACGTGAAAGAGCGCCGTCCCGTCGGTGAGGTAGCCACGGTCGAGCGCGATCATCTGCGCCTCCTCCGCCCCCTGTGCCTCATTTTGCGGGTCTCTCTCGTCTACGCGAGCCATGACTTGAACCTACCCTTTCGAGTTGGCCCTGCCGTCGGTAGCACTCTGAGGATTCCCTGCGGAGAAACACCGGTAACGCTTGGCCCCGTTCACGTTTCTGATTGTGGGCGCCCACGCTCGTGCGCCAACCCCACCGCACCCATGGAGCACACCACGATGCTGAGCAGCGCCGCCACGATGATCGCCGCGGCTTGGGGTGGGGTGAGCACGTGCTCTGACAATCCGAGCGCCACCATCGCCGCGGGTACTCCGAGTTGGGCTGAGGCCACCAAGCCCGCCGCACGGGGTAGGCGCACGATTCGCGCCGCCACCACGTGGGCCACCACGTTGAGTCCCGCGAGCGCCCCGGCGAGTGCAATCAACGCTGGGTCGGAGAACAGCCCACTCAAGTCGAGTCGTGCGCCGAGCACGACGAAGAACAGCGGGATAAAGAAACCTCCGGCTATTCCCAGCACCTCGTTTGAGAGGCGTTTGGGGCCGCCGATCGACGCCACCATCAAGCCCGCCCCGAACCCAGCGATCAACAGGCTGGCGCCGCTGCGCTCGGTCAACCATGCCAACCCGAACAGCACGATCAAGGCCAGCCGCAAGTCCACCGCCCAGCTGCGGCTCTTGCCGAGGTGACGTAGCTTCTGCACGTCCGCACGCTCGCGCAGGTGCCTGGCGATCACGAGCATCCCCACCGCGCATCCCGCGACGATCGCGCTTCCCACGATCACCCGTCCCGCACGCCCTGGCGCCAGCACCAGCGGCACCGCCACGGTTGCGCCGATGTCCGCCACCGTGACTTGCGCCATCACTGCCAACGCCGCCGGCCCAGCGAGTTTCCGCTCCTGCAGCACCGGCAGCACCACTGCCGCCGATCCCGAAGCCACGAGCACCGCGTACACCCCCGCATGACCCACCCCGTCGATGCGCGACACAAGCAATCCAGCTCCAACGGCGAGCGCCGCCACGATCAACGCGGTCTTCGCACCCGTGCCAAGCGAGTCCACCATCCCTCGCTCGCGCAGCGGCACGCTCATCCCCGCCGCGAACATCAACATCGCAAAGCCGATTTCCGCGAGGAAGGAGAGCGTTACGTTGCTCGTATCGATCGCGTCAAAACCGGTCTTCCCGAGCACGATCCCCGCCAACAGCTCCCCCACCACCACGGGCGCCGCCCCCCCTCCAGCCGCCGACAGCAGCGGGCCGGCGAAGCCGCAGACCCCGATCAGGGCGAGTGTGCCGAAGCTCATCGTGTTCCATTCTGCTCATTCCGGGACCTTGAAGCCGCGCCGGAGACCGAGATCGGCGACTAAGACGCTGTCAGCGGGGTACCCACGCCAGCGGTGGCGCGGGCGCGGTCGCTCAGGACCGTGTCCGCGTCGCTATGCCTACGACTGATCTTGCGGGAAAGCGGGTAGACCGCAACTGTCTACATAGACACCGGTTACTACATAAGCCACCGGTTTGGTCAGCTTCAGGAGGAGGACGGCATGACGTTGAGGACTCGCATCTCGCTTCTAGGGACGGTCGCAGTTGCGGTGCTCGCCATCGCGGCGCCATTGGCGCAGGGGGCTGAACCGTTCGGGGTCGAAAAGTTCGTTGCGGCGAACTGCAAGGTTGGAGAAGAATTTAAGAATTGCGTCGAAGAAACCGCCCAGTATCCACCAGCCCCGGCACCGCCTGTGCTCCTGTATTCGCTACCCAAGGAACCGACCGTGACCGAAGCCAAAGAAGGCGGCTACACGCAGGCTGCCGGTCATCCCGGCTGGGGGATCACGGCCTTCAAGATCAAGACCGACGGGGTAGTCCCTGAAGCAACGCCCGCCGAAATAGGAAGTGGTGCTGTCGTCACGCACGTGCGAACGGATGTCGCGCCGGGGGTCAGCACCAACCCCGAGGCGGTGGCCAAGTGCACGATGGCCGAATTCGAAGGAACCAAAGTCGCGGAAGGTGTTTTCACGCCCCCCACGTGCGGCGCCGGGACCGAAATAGGTGTAAACAAGGTCGTCGTCTATCTCGGTCCGTCGGCAACGCCAAAAGACTATCCCCTGGAAGGTAAGGTCTACAACATCGAACAGCCCAATGGGATGTCTTCGTTGTTTGGCGTCGCTCTCGTATTGCCAGAATTCATTACAGGTACCACAGGGCTGGTAGCGCATACCTTGATCGAAGGTCACATCGAATGGGGCAAGGAAGCGAACGGAACCGAAAGGGGCGACTACCACGACTACTACGAAATCAACGTTTCGCCATCGATTCCGCTCATCGCCTCGCGGCTTGAGCTGATCGGAAACAAGGGCAACACCGGTCAAGGCGGCTTCATAACAAATCCCAGCCGCTGTGCCGGACCCGGTCAACTCACAGAAAACCAACTCAAGCTCGCCGGGGCTGCAGGCCAGAAAGGCGAAAAGACTTACACGACACCAATTGCCCCAGAAGGCTGCCTGGGCGAAGTGGGCTTCACCGCGCCACCGTTTGAACCCGAATTCAACCTAGCCCCCGAAATGACGCAATCCGACGCGCCCGACGGGATCACCACCGAAGCGATCGTTCCTCACGATCCCAGCCCAAGCGGCATCGACACGTCACAAGTCGAAACGGCGAGCATCACGCTCCCCGAAGGCATGACGCTAAACCCGTCAGCTGGCCCGTCGCTCAAGGCATGCACGCCCGCGCAGGCCAGAATCCACAGCCCAGTCGCCGGAACAGCGTGTCCCGCCGAATCGCAAATTGCTACCGCCACCCTTGATGTCCCGGATCTTCCGGAAGGGGCCCTCACGGGGAGCCTCTTCTTGGGTGGCCCCGAATCCGGACCTATAACGGGTTCGCCCTTCACCGTCTACCTCGACGCGGAGTCGTCACGCTACGGCATCTCGGTGCGCGTTCAGGGCACGGTCTCCCTTGACGAAGCCACAGGGCGCGTGACGACCACGTTTGTCAAGAACCCCGAACAGCCATTTAGCAACCTGATCCTCAAATTCACCGGCGGCCCGCTCGCGCCGATCGCCAACCCGCTCGTGTGCGGGCCGGCGAAGACCGAAACCAACTTCATCCCATACACGGGTACGCCGGCCCAGTCCCCGTTCTCCCAGTTCGTGGTAGACAGCGACGGCAAAGGAGGCGCTTGTCCATCGCTGCCGTTCTCTCTCACTCAGAGCGCGGAATCTCACCCAACAACCGGCGCCGCTGCCACTAACTTCACGTTTACCCTCGGACGTGCGGATGGGCAGCAGTACCTCTCGCACGTGAGCGCAACCATGCCCGCGGGGCTTGTGGGGAAGATCCCCGCGGTTCCGCTCTGCCCCGAACCACAGGCCTCGCTCGGTACCTGTACCTCGGCGAGCCAGATCGGGATTGCCACGGCCACCGTTGGCTCGGGCACGAAGCCGGTTCAGTTCACCGGTCCGGTCTTCCTGACCGGGCCCACAAACGGCGGGCCCTACGGCATGACAACGGTCATCAACGCGGCCACCGGGCCGTTCAGCCTAGGCAACGATGTTGTGCGCACCGCGATCGAAGTGGACCAGTTCACTGGTCGCATAACGGTGGCGGGCAATGTGCCCACCATCTTCAAAGGCATCCCCCTACGCCTGAAAGCGCTCAGTGTGGCGATCACGCGGCAGGGCTTCCTTACGAACCCGACAAACTGTGGGGTGCTCTCCACGAACACCACGCTCACCTCATCGTTCGGAGCGACGCAAACACTGTCTACGCCCTTCCAGGCGACTGGCTGTAGCTCGCTTGTCTTCAAACCGAGCTTCACCGTCTCCACGAACGCGAAAGCTACGAGGAAAAACGGGCCACCGCTGTTCGTGAAGATCGGCTACCCGGCCGGCCTTCAGTCGGCCATCAAGTCGGTGTTCGTGAAGCTGCCTAAGCAGCTCCCCTCGCGGCTGAGCACGCTCAAAGAGGCGTGTGCAGAAGCGGTGTTCAACGTAAGCCCATGGAACTGCCCGCAGAAGTCGAAGGTGGGCGGCGCGACAGTGTTCACGCCAGTGCTCCCGAAGAAGCTCACCGGGCCCGCCTTCTTCGTCTCGCACGGGGGCGCTGCGTTCCCCGACCTGGATCTGGTCATGACCGGCAACGGTGTCCAGATCATCCTGGTCGGCCAAACGAACATCACCAAAGGCATCACCACCACCAACTTCGCCTCCACGCCAGATGTGCCGGTAACGAAGTTCGAAATGAACCTCTCCAACGGCTCCAACTCTGCGCTGGGGTCGATCGGCAACCTCTGCAAGCCCACGCTCGTGATGCCCACCACCATCACCGGGCAAAACGGCAAGGTGATCAAACAGAACACCAAGATCTCCGTGTCGAGTTGTCCGGTGACGGTGCTCGGAAGCCATGCGAGCGGCAACAAGGCTGTCGTGACGGTCAAGGTACCCGCCGCTGGCCGCGTGAGCGGCAGCGGGGCGAACCTCAAAACCATCTACAAGCACCCGGGCAAAGCAAAGAAGGTGACGCTCGAAGTGCCGCTCACGACGAGTCACCGTCCCATCACGGTGAACGTGCGCATCGGCTTCATTCCGAAGAAAGGCTCAAGCTCGGTCGCCCACGCGGTGGTCAGCTTCAAATAGGCCTGGGGGAAGCGACTGGCGGGCGGCTCTGGTCCGCTCGCCATCGCTTTTGCCGGGAGCGCGCTTCGTTCCCGATTAGAGCGCATCCTCGCGGGTATATCCGTGTTCAGAGGTAAGACGTCGCATGCACGCGGGTTGGGCGTGCATGCGACGCGATATCGACTCAGGGAGAGGGCACATGAGGCTTACGGCTCGTATCTGGCTCATAGGGCTTGCTGCTGTGATGGTGACGGCGCTGTCGGCGCCCACCGCACAGGCTGCGTTCGGCGTCGAAGAACACAATTTCGAAGCGGGCGCATGTGTGAATAAGACCTGCACTTACGAAAGCGTCGAAGAACACCCAAGCGAAGCCTCCAACCAAGCCGCCGCCCATCCGCCGTGGGGGATCACCGGCTTCGAACTGAACTCCAAAGAAGTGCTCGGGCAGCACGAACCCGAAGGCTCTCTCAAGCGCGTACGCGTGGACGTCCCTCCCGGGCTGGCTGCCGATCCGCAGGCCCTGCCGACGTGCCCCGACGCATCGTTCAACAGCAACACGTGCCCCGCGAACACCGAAGTGGGAACCACCGAAATGGTCGCCTTCGACGGGGTCAACGATCTGACCGTCACCGGCAAGGTCTTCAACCTCGAACCGCGCCCCGAACTTCCGCTCCTCTTCGGCATCGATGTGGCGGTGGAACCGCTCATCAATGTCCACATCTTCCTCGAAGGTCACATCAGCTGGAGCACTGACTACCACGAGTATTTCGAAATCAACAACATTCCGCAGGAAGGTGAATTGCTGGGTTTGAAAGTCCCGCTTAAGGTGCTCAAGTCGAAGCTGTTCTTCAACGGCAACGCGGGCGCGGGCAATTTCCTCACGAACCCCAGCGTGTGCTCGACCAGCACTACCTCCTACCTTGAAGTCGAATCCTACGAAGGCGATATCAAAAACACGGAAACCCACACCCCGATCGGAATCGAAGGGTGCGACAAGGTTCCCTTCAAACCCTCGGCGCAGGTCACCGCGGAGACGCCGGCATCCGATACACCCGACGGCGCCACCACGACCGTCAAGGTGCCCCAGAATGCGGGCGAAGAAGAAATCAACACGTCCGCCATCGACGACGCCCGCGTGACGTTGCCCGAAGGGATGACGCTCAACCCATCGGCGGCGCATGGTCTACAGGCGTGCACCAAAACACAGATCGGGATCGGCACGACGAATCCAGTTACCTGCCCGAAAGAGTCAGAAGTGGGGACGGTCGAGATCGAAACCGACCTACCCCCACACTCGCTCGGAGGAAGCGTCTATCTCGGTAGCCCTAACGGTGGGCCAATCACCGGACCTCCCTACACGATCTACCTCGATGCGGAGAGTGTCTACGACGTGTCGGTGAGGCTCAAGGGTGAGGTCAATCCCAACCCCGTCACGGGGAGGCTCGAAGCGAGCTTCCTGGGGAACCCCCCGCTGCCGTTCAGCGAACTAAGTCTCACCCTCAAGGGTGGCCCGCGAGCGCCGGTCGCTAACCCTCTGTTGTGTGGGAACGCGCCGACGGATGCCCTCTTCACGCCATACACCGGAGGGCCGGTGGCGTTGAGCTCGACTCCGTTTACGACCTCCGGGTGTCCCTCACCGCTGCCGTTCTCGCTCTCGCAGAGCACCCAGAACTCGTCCACAGCCGCGGCTGCATTCACCTCCTACACGTTCAACCTTGCGCGCAAAGACGGGCAGCAATACCTATCGAAGATCAGCACGGCGCTACCTCCTGGCCTGGTGGGTGCGATCCCCTCCGTGCCGCTCTGCGGCGAAGCGCAGGCGCAGGTGGGGTCTTGCTCCTCCTCAAGCCTGCTCGGCACGGCCACAGTGAGCGCAGGTGCGGGCTCTGAACCGTATGAATTCACCGGTCCCGTCTACCTCACAGGGCCGTATAACGGCGCGCCGTACGGCATGTCGATACCAGTTAGAGCGGTAGCGGGGCCGTTCGACCTCGGTACTGTCGTGACGCGGGTAGGGATAAGCGTCGATCCTTACAGCGCACGGGTAGTCGCCACGAGCGCTCTGCCGACCATCGTCGGAGGGGTTCCTCTAAGACTGAGGATGATCAGCGTTGCGGTCAACCGGCAGCACTTCCTGTTCAACCCCACCAACTGTGGCGTTCTCGGGACCGACACTACGCTCACTTCAACGTTGGGCACGATGCAGTCCATCTCAAGTCCCTTCCAGGCGACTAACTGCGGTGCGCTCCCCTTCAAACCGAAGTTCACAGCATCCTCGAGTGCGAAAACGTCGCGCCCGCGGGGGGCAAGCTTTACCGTGAAGGTGGGCTATCCCAAAGGCGCGCAAGCGAACATCAAGTCGGTGTTCGTGTCGTTGCCCGAGCATCTCCCCTCGCGGTTGAGCACGCTCAGCAAGGCGTGCCTTGCCGCGGCGTTCGAAGCCAACCCGTTCTCCTGCCCGTCGGCTTCGTTTGTGGGGAGCGTGAAGGTCAAGACACCGGTGCTCCCGGGCACGCTCACGGGGCCAGCCATCTTCGTGTCGCACGGTGGCGCCGCCTTCCCAGATCTCGACCTGGTGTTGAAAGGCGACGGGGTGACCGTGATCCTGGTGGGCAACACGAACATCGCCAGAGGCATCACAACTTCCAACTTCGCCTCGATCCCCGACGTGCCGGTGTCGAGCTTCGAAGTGAAACTCCCCACCGGTACTTACTCGGCGTTGGCGGCGTTTGGGAATCTCTGTAAGCAGAAGCTCACCATGCCCACCACCATCACCGCCCAGAACGGGAAAGTGATCAAGCAGAACACCAAGATCGCGGTCTCCGGCTGCCATGTGGTGCATAAGCGCAAGCCCAAGCGCCACCACAAGACCCACCATCGTCACCGCAGAAGTCACAAACCGTCGCGATAGACCGCTAGATTGAGACGATGGGAATCGTCTCAGCCAACGAAGACACGCCCGCACCCCACCCCGTTGGCGCCGCCAATGCTCTGCACAGCCTTGACGCGACGCCGGTGCTGGCAGGCGTGCGGCGGCTTACGTTGGCCGCCGAGAGCGCGGACACCGATGAGGCGGTGTTCGCGGCGCTGGCGCACGAGCTCATCGCGGTGTCGGGGGCGGAGGAGGTTCACATCCACCACCTGCGGCCATCCGGCGAAGAGGAGCCGGTGGTGGTGTACCTGCTCGATGGCGACGCCCGGCTCAGCTACCTGCAGTCCCGTGAGGAGCGCCCACCCGGGGTGAGCTGGACGCAGAGCACCGGCCGCAGCTTCCTGGCGGTGGGGCCGCGAGAGCTAACCGCCAGTGTGCCGCGGCTATCGCTCACCGCGCCTCCCTCCGAGGGGACAGCTGGGTGCGCGCTACTCACGCCGCTCTCGCTCGGTGGGCAGGTGGAGGCGGTGGTGGTGTTGGTGCGCCGTGTAGCCCAACCCTATGACGAGCATTCGATCGACGAGGCGGCGACGCTCGTGGATCAGGCGGGGGCGATGTTGGCGCTCGTGCGCGCCCGCGCCGAGGCGGGCACAGATTCCGTGGCGGGGTGCATGAACCACCGCGCGATGCGTAGGCGATTGTACGAGGAGATCACCCGCGCGCAGCGTTCGGGGAGCGCTCTCTCGTGCGTGATTATGGACCTCGACGACTTCAAGCTCGTCAACGACCGCTACGGTCACCAGGCGGGCGACTCGATCTTGCGCCAGGTGGCACATGCTCTGATGGGCGACTCCCGGGAGTTCGACCGCGTGGCGCGCTACGGGGGGGATGAGTTCGTGGTGATCCTCCCCAACACTGACATTCAGAGCGCGGTGGCTGTCGCGGGTCGCGCGTTGCAGCGCATGCGAGACGTCGCCTTCCCCGACGGTTCACGCGGGGTATCCGGGTCGATGGGCGTGGCGCAGTGGCAGGCGGGGATGACCGTGGACGAGCTGCTGGAGGTATGCGACACCGCACTGCTGAAGGGCAAGCGCGAGGGGAAGGGCAGCGTGACCGGCGCGCTCGCGCCAGTGCCCGCCGGGCTGCGTAGCGTGCCTGAGCACCCCTCGACACTCCGCTGAGCCCGTCGGGGGTGGCTCTGCGAGACTGAGACCTACCCCCGCGAAAACCCGCAAGATCGCCTGGAGAGTTGACCCATGTCTGAGAACAGCTTTGGCGCGAAGCACACATTGAAGGCTGGAGCGAGCGAGTATGAGATCTTCCGCCTTGACGCCCTTCAGGAGCGCTTCGACGTGGCGCGGCTTCCGTTCTCGTTGAAGGTGTTGCTTGAGAATCTGCTGCGTACCGAGGGCGCCGGTTCGGTCTCCGCGGCGGACATCGAGGCGCTCGCAAGCTGGGACTCAAAGGCGCAGCCAAGCAAGGAGATCGCCTTCACCCCCGCACGCGTGCTGATGCAGGACTTCACGGGGGTCCCCGCAGTGGTGGACCTCGCCGCGATGCGCGACGCGATGGTGGCGCTTGGGGGTGATCCGCTGAAGATCGAGCCGCTCGTGCCCGCGGAGCTCGTGATCGATCACTCCGTGCAGGTCGACGCGTTTGCCTCCCATGACGCCTTCAAGATCAACGCCGAGCGCGAGTTCGAGCGAAACCAAGAGCGCTATCGCTTCCTGCGCTGGGGACAGGGGGCATTCGATGCCTTCAAGGTTGTTCCACCGGATACAGGCATCGTGCACCAGGTGAATCTCGAGTATCTGGCGAGGGTCGTGTTCGCGGGCGAGGGGAGTGGGAGCGGGTCGGGACTGCCACAGGCGTACCCAGACACGCTCGTGGGCACCGACTCGCACACCACGATGGTGAACGGCCTTGGCGTGCTTGGTTGGGGAGTGGGGGGCATCGAGGCGGAGGCGGCGATGTTGGGGCAGCCGATGTCGATGCTCATCCCACGCGTGCTTGGGGTAAAGCTGCACGGCGAGCTGCCCGAGGGGGCGACAGCCACCGACCTCGTGCTCACCGTCACCGAGATGCTGCGCGAGCGAGGGGTGGTGGGGATGTTCGTGGAGTTCTACGGCGATGGTCTTTCGGGCCTGCCGCTTGCCGACCGCGCGACGATCGGCAACATGTCGCCCGAGTTTGGCTCCACCTGTGCGATCTTCCCGGTGGACGCCGAGACGCTGCGCTACATGGAGTTCTCCGGGCGGCCCAAGCAGCAGATCGAACTAGTGGAGGCGTACTGTCGCGAGCAGGGCCTCTGGCATGACGAGCATGTGGAGGAGCCCACCTTCTCTGACCTCATCGAGCTCGACCTGGGAGAAGTGGTGCCGAGCATCGCCGGGCCCAAGCGCCCTCAGGATCGCATCGCGCTCACTGGCGCCCAGGAGGCGTTTCGTGAGGCGCTCGGCGGCTATCTGCCCGACTCCGATGGGGAGGACGATGCGCTCGCCGAGACCTTCCCGGCCAGCGATCCCACAGCCTCACAGGCTCCCACCAACGGGGATGGGCCTCGCGATGCGCATGCCAGCCCGCACGCGCAAGCAAGTCATACGGTCGTGCAAGGCGCCGCACCAAGCGATCGCGACGGGCTGCGCCACGGCGATGTGGTGATAGCCGCCATAACGAGCTGCACGAACACCTCCAACCCGTCGGTGATGATCGGCGCGGGGATCCTCGCCCGCAACGCGCTCGCGCGGGGCTTGAAGAGCAAGCCGTGGGTGAAGACCTCGCTTGCGCCGGGATCGAAGGTGGTGACTGAATACCTCGACAAGGCTGGCCTCACCGAGTCGCTTGAGGGGCTTGGTTTCAACCTCGTGGGGTATGGATGCACGACGTGCATCGGCAACTCGGGGCCGCTACCGGAAGAGATCTCGCAGGAGATCCAACGCGAGGATCTTGCGGCGGTGTCGGTGCTATCGGGGAACCGTAACTTTGAGGGTCGCATCAACCCCGATGTGAAGATGAACTACCTCGCCTCCCCACCGCTGGTGGTGGCGTACGCGTTGGCCGGCACGATGGACATCGACCTCGTGAACGACTCACTCGGTCAAGACGAGGGGGGCGAGGACGTCTACCTGCGCGACATCTGGCCCTCTGCGACGGAGGTGGCGCAAACGATCGAGGGGGCTGTGAAGTCGGACATGTTCCGCTCCTCCTACGCCGACGTGTTCGAGGGGGACGAGCGGTGGAAGACGCTCGACGTACCCACGGGGGAGCGCTTCGCGTGGGACGCAGGTTCGACCTACATACAGTTGCCCCCCTACTTCGATGGCATGCCTTCCCAGCCCGAGCCGCTCGCGGACATCCAGGGCGCACGGGTGTTGGCGCTGCTCGGCGACAGCGTCACCACCGACCACATCTCCCCCGCCGGGTCGATCAAGCGCGATAGTCCCGCGGGCCTCTACCTGCAAGAGCATGGGGTGGGGCCGCGCGACTTCAACTCCTACGGTTCGCGGCGGGGAAACCACGAAGTGATGATTCGCGGCACGTTCGCGAACATCCGTTTGCGCAACAAGCTGGCGCCTGGGACGGAAGGCGGAGTCACCACCAAGGACGGCCAGCAGACCTCTATCTACGAGGCTTCCATGAGCTACCAGCAGGAAGGCGTGCCATTGGTGGTGGTGGGGGGCAAGGAGTACGGGTCGGGGTCCTCCCGCGACTGGGCGGCGAAGGGCACAAATCTGTTGGGGGTGAGGGTGGTGATTGCCGAGAGCTTCGAGCGCATCCACCGCTCCAACCTTGTGGGGATGGGAGTGCTGCCGTTGCAGTTCCCCCCGGGGGAGTCAGCCGAGTCGCTTGGCATCGACGGGAGCGAGCCATTCGACATCACTGGGATCGCCGGGCCGCTGAACGCGGGTGAGCTGCCCAAGGCCTGCAAGGTCAAAGCTGGCGAAGTTGAGTTCGAGGCGACGGTCCGCATCGACACCCCCAAGGAGGCCGACTACTTCCGTCACGGGGGCATCCTCCAGTACGTCCTGCGACAGCTGTTGGCGTCATGACCGGCGCGGACTCCACCAAGCCAGGCAACGGCGGCTTCACGCAGACACTGCGCGAGTTGCTCGCGGCGCGTGGACCCTCTGGTTACGAGACAGCGCCGGCGGCGGCGTGGCGCGCGGCCGCGGAGGCGTTCGGCGCGGACGTGAGCACAGATGTTGTGGGCACTCCCTCGGCTCGGGTTGCTCCGCGCGCCGGAGCAGGCGCCGAAAGCAGGCGGTTGATCGTGATGGGCCACATAGATGAGATCGGCTTGATCGTGACCCACATCGACGACGAGGGGTATCTCTGGTTCCGTGAGGTGGGTGGTTGGGACGCGCAGATTCTCGTCGGCCAGCGGGTGGTGCTAGCCACCCGTGAGGGCGAGGTGGCGGGGGTGATCGGCAAGAAGCCGATCCACCTGTTGCGAGACGAGGAGCGCAAGAAGGTGGCGGAGGTGCGCGACCTGCACATCGACATCGGCGCCAAGGACAGCGAGCAGGCGCGAGGCATGGTGAGGATCGGCGATGTGGCGGTCATCGACGGCGACCCGGTGGAGCTTCCTAACGGAAGGCTTGCGTCGCGGGCGCTCGATAACCGCCTCGGCTCATTCGTGGCGCTGGAGGCGGCGCGGCTGGTGAGCGAGGCGGGCGGCGCGAGCGATTGGGAGGTCGTGGCTGTGGCGGCGGCGCAGGAGGAGACCACCTTCGGGGGGTCGCGCACAAGCGCCTTCTCTCTGGAGCCAGACGCGGCGATCGTGATGGACGTGACCCACGCCACCGACGCCCCCGGGATCGACGTGAAGGAGTCGGGCAAGCACGAGCTCGGCTCCGGCCCGGTGCTGAGCCGAGGCTCGACGCTCAACCCACGCCTCTCCGAGCTGCTGCACGACACGGCGGAGAGCGAGAAAGTGGCGTTCACCCTGGAGGCGATCGGCCGCAACACGGGCACCGACGCCGACGCTGTACACCTCAGCCGCGGCGGCATCCCCACCGGACTCGTATCGATCCCGCTGCGCTACATGCACTCCCCCGTCGAGCTCGTGCAACTCGACGACGTCCACGCGGCCGCCGCCTTGATAGCGGCGACCGCGCTGAAGCTAGACGCCAAAACCTCCTTCGCGCGCTAACGCGCGACTCATAGGGCCCCCGGCGGGTGTCAAACGCTTCACCCATGCGGACACCCCGCGCGGGGGTGTCCGGGGTTCGGGTGGGTTCTAGTTGCTGGTGCCGTCCAGCGCGTCCACCGGCACGCTTGAGCTTTCAAGCTCGGTCATCCCGACGACCTCATAGACAGAGCCGGGGGTGGCGCCGAGCGCGAGCATCTCAAGGCCCTGCGGACCGGCGAAGACCTTGCGCTTGGGGGCGGGGCCGACACGTACGTACACGTCGGGCTCAAGCTCCACGCGCTCGCCCTCGATCTCAATCCAACCTGAGCCTTTGAGCGCGAGGAAGACCTCCTCCTGGCCGCTCTCCGCGTGGTCGTGGAGGGGATAGTCTTCGTAACCGGCGGGAATTCGGATCACCTGCATGCCGAACGAGGTGACGCCCAGCGAGGCGCGCACCTTAACGAAGCCGCCACCATAGGCCGCCTCCATGTCTTTGATGTGCTTGACGGTGTAATCGCTCATGCGTTTGCTCCTGTGGTTGTTGGGGTCGGCTGAAGCACGGGTTTGTCGGTGGGCATGATGATGCCGAGTTGGCGCGATTGCGCGAGGACCGAGCCGTCGGGGGCCCAGATGACACCGTCCTCCTCGAACAGGCCGTCGTGGAGCAGACGGGTGTCGAACACGGAGAGGACGAGGGCCGATGGATCGCAGTCGCAATCGGAGATGGGTTGGCGAAAGTGGATCGTGAGATCAACCGTGGGGCTGATGGCGGGGACGCCGAGGGCGATGAACGACGGTGGGAACCACGCGTCGCAGAAGAGGGCGAGCGCGGGGGCGTCGACGGGGCGGTCCTCCGGGAAGCCGATCCAGCCGCCGATTTTCATCGGGGCGCCAGAGGCGGCAAACGGGACGGCGCCGACGCGGGGCTGCATGACGAGCTGACGGGTGAACTCCGGGGCGCCCTTGAACAGCTTCGGCGTGGAGCGTCGCTCGGTGTCGGGGGGCGCGAGGTCGGGCATCGGGAGCTCGTTCGCGGAGGGTGCGTTCCACGGGACCGAGAAGGCGGCGAGCGCAAGCGCGGTGACCTTGCCGTTCTGCTCCATCCGGGCGGAGAGCGTGCTCAGCGAACGGCCCTCGCGCTCGACTGTGGTGCGAATCTCGATCGGGCCCGGCTCGGGCGCGCGCGTGTAGTGGATCGTCAGTGAACGGGGCGTGCGCGACTCGTCATCGACCGTGGCGATGAGCGTGCGCAGCAACATCGCCGCGAGGTACCCGCCGTGGGGCCCGCGCCCGGCACGCCACCCGGGCGCGATCGTGGCGCTGAACAGGCCGTCTCCCTCGTAGGCGACGGCAGTGTCGCGGTCGAACACCGTGTTCATGCCCGGCGAGCATATCGGACTGGCTGACTGGCCAGTCAGTGGGGCGAGTAGATCTTCACAACACCGTCGCCGCCGTCGCGGCAGTAACGGGATCAGCCGCGCTATCCCATCCCCTCCCACACCCTCACCGCCGTCAGGCGGCGGAGAGGCTCAGCCGCGAACGAGCCGCTTGTAGGAAATCCGGTGCGGCCGGTCGGCAGCCGTGCCAAGCCGCTCGCGGCGGGCCTCCTCGTAGGCCTCGAAGTTGCCCTCGAACCAAGTGACCTGGGAGTCGCCCTCGAAGGCGAGGACGTGGGTGGCGATACGGTCGAGGAACCAGCGGTCGTGGGAGATGACGACAGCGCAGCCGGGGAAGGCGAGCAGCGCTTCCTCAAGCGCACGGAGGGTGTCCACATCGAGATCGTTCGTAGGCTCGTCGAGCAGCAGCAGGTTGCCGCCGGAACGGAGCAGCTTGGCGAGGTGGACGCGGTTGCGCTCGCCACCGGAGAGCTTGTCGATGCGCTTCTGTTGGTCGGAGCCCTTGAAGTTGAAGCCGGCGGTGTATTGGCGGGAGTTGACCACGCGGTCGCCCACCTTGAGGTGGTCGAGGCCGTCGGAGATCTCCTCCCACACGGTCTTTGAGGGGTCGAGGGAGTCGCGGGACTGGTCGACGTAGGCGAGCTGGACGGTGTCACCGAGAGTCAAGGCGCCCGTGTTGGGGGTCTCCTGGCCGACGATCATGCGAAAGAGGGTGGTCTTGCCGGCGCCGTTGGGGCCGATCACGCCGACGATGCCCGCGCGGGGGAGGTCAAAGGAGAGCTCCTCGATGAGGAGTCGCTCGCCGAAGCCCTTGGAGACACCGTCCGCGACGAGCACCTTCTCGCCCAGGCGAGGTCCCGGTGGGATGTGGATTTGGACCTCGTCGAGCTTGACGTTGCGCTCCTCGGCGACGAGCTCCTCGTAGCGGGCGAGGCGGGCCTTTGACTTGGTGCGGCGGCCCTTGGGGTTGGTGCGCACCCACTCAAGCTCGGCGGCGATGGTGCGTTGGCGGCCCTTCTCCGAGCGCTCTTCCTGGGCGAGGCGGGTTTGCTTTTGGACGAGCCAGGAGGAGTAGTTGCCTTCGTAGGGGATGCCCTTGCCGCGGTCAAGCTCAAGGATCCAACCGGCGACGTTGTCGAGGAAGTAGCGGTCGTGGGTGACCGCGACTATCGCGCCCTTGTACTCGGAGAGGTGGCGCTCAAGCCAGTCCACCGACTCGGCATCGAGGTGGTTTGTAGGCTCGTCCAACAACAGCAGGTCGGGGGCAGAGAGCAGCAGCCGGCAGAGCGCGACGCGGCGGCGCTCGCCGCCGGAGAGCGCGGTGACGTCGGCGTCGGGTGGGGGGAGACGGAGCGCGTCCATCGCGTACTCGAGCTGGGTGTCGAGGTTCCACGCGTCGGCGGCTTCGATCTTGGCTTGTATCGCGGCGAACTCGTCGGCGGTGTCATCCGAGTAGTTGGCGGCGAGCTCGTTGAAGCGGTCGAGTAGCGCCTTGGTGGCGGCGACGCCGTCCTCGACGTTGCCCTTCACGTCCTTGGACTCGTTTAGGTGGGGCTCCTGCTCCAACATCCCCACGGTGGCACCGGGGGCGAGCATCGCCTCGCCGCGGTAGTCCTCATCTAGCCCCGCCATGATGCGCATGAGGGTGGACTTGCCTGCGCCGTTGTAGCCCAGCACGCCGATCTTCGCGCCGGGGTAGAAGGCGAGGGTGATGTCGTTGAGCACCGTCTTGTCGGGCGGGTGGAGCTTCGACAGGCGGTGCATCGTGAAGATGTATTGAGAGGACATTGAAGCGCAGGATATGAGGTTGGCGCGGGATAGCGGCGGACGCGCGCTCTCGGCCGTGAAATGGGCCGGGGCCGGTAACGTTGTGTGGTCATGCCTGGAGTGATCCTCGACATCGAGCAGCAGATGCTCCTCTTGGAGATCGAGCCGCCCTTTGACAAGCGCGATGTGCAGTTGGCGCGGCGGCGGATGGCAAAGCGGTGGCACCCGGATATCGCGCCGGCGGGGAAGCAGTTCGAGCACGAGCGCCACCTCAAGGCGATCAACGAGGCGGCGGATCACTTGGAGCGGATGGCGGAAACCTCGCGTGGGGGGAAGGTGTCGCGCAACGCGGTGAAGGTGAGCGCGGCGGCCGCGAAGGTGGCGCGCGAAGAGGCGGGTAGGAAGGCCTACGAAGCCGAGCAGCGTGCGCGTGAGCACGCGGCGGACCGCAAGCGCAACGACCCCTTCGGTAGCCGCGTGCCCGACCACTCGGTGGTGCACAGGTACGCGCGCTGCCAGTCATACCCCGAGTGGGGGGTGGGGACGGTGGAAGGGATCTACTTCACCGGGAACAGCGAAGAGGATCAGGACGTGCAGCAGTGGGCGCGGGTGAAGTTCTCCCACGGCGTGAGGACCGTGCCGGCGGGGAGCATGAAGTTCGTGGACTTCTCAAAGCCAGACCCGGCGGAGGAGCGGGTGGAGCGTTTCATGACGGCTGCACAGCGGGCGATGGCGGAAGGGGAATACGACCTGGCGGCGCAACGGTTGGTGTACGCGAGGGACGCGGAACCGAAGAACGTGGGGGTGTTGCGGTTGATGACGCTCGCCTTCTGGCAGGCGGGCAAGTTGGATGCGGCGGCGCGGTCGGTGAGGGACTGGGCGAGGGTGGACGGGGAGCGCCCGGCGGCGCACCGCTTCGCGGCGCGCATTTACGAGGACATGGGGGCGATCGACCTCGCGGAGGAGGCGGCGGAGCGCGCGGCGGAGCGGGGGCCCACCGACGCGGGCGCGTGGGAGCGGTTGGGGCGGTTGCGACTGCGACTTCTCGATAGGGAGGGCTCCCTACAAGCGTTTGACCGAGCGCTCAAACTGGGTGCGAATGGGGAGGTGAGCGATCTGGTGAGGCAGGCGCTTGAGATGGAGCCGCGGATGACGCAGCCTGCGTAAGGCACAGCAACCGCGCTGGGCACGGGCGCGTGGTATGTGTCCGTTTTTGAGCAATTCACCATAGTGACTACTTTTTGTAGTCACTTGAGTAGTGGACAGAAAAAGAGACATACACTCCGCACGCCCGTCGGGCGCCCGCCTGGTCGGTCCACTTAGGCGACGGCGCGGAGGTGGCGGTAGGGCTCGGAGGCGAGCTCGCGGGCAAGGGCGTCGATGACGTTCTCCTCGTCTTCGAGGCGACCGTCGGTGACGGCGCCGATGACGGCGCGCTTGCGCTCAAGCAGGGTGGCGATGGTCTCGTCGATCGTGTTGGCGGCGAGCAGGTACCAGGCGTTGACCGCGTCGATTTGGCCGATGCGATGAAGGCGATCCTCGGCTTGGTCGTGCTTGGCGGGAGTCCAATCCAGCTCCAGGAACGCGACATTCGATGCCTGGGTGAGGGTGAGCCCTTGCCCGGCGACCTCGATGGAGCAGACGATGAGTTGGTTCTCAGCGTTGGAGGCGGCTTGGAAGGCGTGAAGCGATGCGTCCCTGGCGGCGTGGGTGTCGGCGCCAAGGATGTGGAGGGCGTGGGGGAAGCGGTCGACCACGGCGCGCTGGATCTCGCGGTGGGAGGCGAACACGACGAGGCGCTCGCCGGAGGAGCAGAAGTCGTGAATCCAGGCAAGCGCGGCGTGAAGCTTGCCACGGGCGGCGAGTTGCTTGAGCGCGTTGAGCCGCACAAGCCGCTCGGCGCGCAGCGCGGCGGCGACCTTGGCGTCAAGCTCGGAGAGGTCGAGCGGGCGGGAGCGCAGCCACGCGATGACGTCGTGCTCGGCGAGGCGGTACTCGACCTCGTTGTCGAGCTCCACGGGTACGACCGCGCGCGTCTTTGGAGGGAGTTGGGGGAGCACGTCGGCCTTGAGTCGGCGGACGAAGCAGCGGGAGCGCAGGTGCCAGTGCAGGCGAACGTGCGCGTCGGCGCCCTTAAAACGCCGTCCGAACTGAGCGCCTGAGCCAAAATCTCCGAGCCGGCCGATGATGCGCAGCTGCGAGATGAGCTCGGGTGGGCGGTTCATCACGGGGGTACCGGTGAGCGCAAGCACGAGCCCGTCGGCGGGAATGGAGGTGGCCAGCCGCGCGACAGCCTGGGTGCGCTTGGCGGCGGCGTTCTTGCAGTAATGCGACTCATCGAGGACAAGCGCCTGGGGCGACATCGCAGCAAGCTCTGTGGCGCGGGCGGCGAGGATGTCGTAGTTGAGAACTGTTATGTCGGATACAGGCATCGTGCCCTCCGTCCCTTCCTCTCCGGGGGCGCGAGCGAGTGAGGCATAGTCCTCAATGGGAGCCTCCTGTGAGGACTTCCTCGTGCCGGTTGGCCCCAGTCCGCTGAGCGCAATCGACGAGCGGTGGGGAAGCCAGCGCGAGAGCTCGCGCATCCAGTTGAGCTTGAGGGAGGCGGGGCACACGACGATGGCGGGGTAGGCGTTATCGGCCTCCAGCGTGGCGAGCGCCTCGATCGTCTTGCCGAGCCCTTGCTCGTCGGCAAGGAAGGCACGGCGCTGGGAAAGCAGGTAGCTCACGCCCGCGCGCTGGAAGGGCTTGAGCTCGCCTTGGAGGGTGGGGATGTCGATGTGGGCGTCGGTGGCGCAGGAGAGCGCGACGAGCCCGGCGGCGTGGGCGTGTTCCTCACGGATGCGTTGTAGCTCTACGAGGGCTTCCGGCTCGACCCACACTTCCCCGTCCGCGAGGAAGCGGTCGAGTTCCTCCACGCAGAAAGGGTCGGCGCGGATGGCGGGGAGGTGGCGGTGCTCGGAGGAGTGCGCGTGGGCGCTCAACCTGGGGGCGCGAGGGCGGCGGACATGTGGGTGGGTGGCGCCCGAGAGCGCGCCGAAGGCATCGAGTCGAGAGGGATCGTGGCCGGGGGCGAGCACGAATGTGGGGTCCTCGTGGATCGTCGACATTTC
The DNA here is from genome assembly GCA_963695305.1 of uncultured Solirubrobacterales bacterium. Taxonomy (GTDB): domain Bacteria; phylum Actinomycetota; class Thermoleophilia; order Solirubrobacterales; family Solirubrobacteraceae; genus Palsa-744. The sequence continues at coordinate 1,012,666 of OY968774.1, forward strand.
GAGCACGGCGGGTGGCGCGGGGCGGCCTTCCTTCAGAGCGGCGACACACCGGCGGGTGGCCGCGCTTTGGGAGCCGCGCAGTGAGGTCTCGATGATGCGCCAGGAATCGAGGGTCAACGCCACGGTGACGCCGCCGGGGGCGCTCACGGCGCGCTCGCGCAGCGTGGGCGGTAGCCGAGTGGGGTCGCCGAGCAACAGGAACACGGGCTCCTCCGGGGAGCCCGCCACTTCGATCGCTCCGTGCCAGGTGGTGGCGCGAGCGATCCAGCTTTGGGCGCGCGGGTCGATGCTTGTGGGCTCCACCTGGTCGATCAGCTCGGCGATGACATGGGCGTCGCGCTCGATGGCGGCGATAGCGAACGTCCCCTCGGGTCCCTCCAGCGCCCGCAGGTCGGCGCGGCCGGCGAGCACTTGTGCGAGCGGTGCGTGGTGGGAGGCGATCAAGAGCCACTGTTCCTTGCGGCGGTCGCGGCGGAGCTCCACGTCGTAGCTCATTGCGCCAGGCGATGATCCCGCACGTGTGCCGGGACGGGCTTGAGCGGTGCGCCCCTGTGAGATCTCGGTGAGGGCGTGGGCGGCGTCTTCGGTGAGGCGCAGTCGACCGGACGCGGGAGAAAGGTCGTCGACCATCCGTGCGGCCCGCTCATCGAGCGGGATCAACGCGCGACCAATCGTGGGGAGCTGGATCGCGTCGGGGTGCTCGAGCAACGCGGCCACAATCTCCGGTGGGCGGTCGGTGGCGAACGTCAACCACCAACTCTCGTCCGGTCGCGCGAGGTCGAGCACGCACTCATCGTGGCCGCGACGGGCGCGTTGGCGGGCGAGCGCGCGCGCGAAGGGCTCGCTAAGGACGGGAGGGAGGGGGAGCGCATCGAAGAGCAGCGCAAGCGCCTGTGCGCGCTCGGGGTCAAGCGGAACGATCCATGCGCGTCGCGCAGGATCCCAGCGGCGGCCGGGGATCGCGCGCAGCAGCTTGCGCAGGCGGTCGTCGTAGGGGAAGCAGAGCACCGCGTCGCCCTGGTCGAGCGAGGCGTGGAGCAGGTTGTCCATGAGCTATGGACGATAGGCCGCTACGGGGATGGGAGGGGTGGCGCAAACGCGATGCGCCAAATCGACGCTCAGGGACCAGCAGGTTGTGCGTAGCAAGCTTAGGCCGACCGGTTTTGCTCGATGAGCAAACGTGCCATCGACTTGCCTCGCTGTGCGGCGTGCGTGTCGCCCTCGCTTGCGGCGACGATCGAGCCCTTCATGAGGATGTGGAAGGAGCGCGCGAGGGACTCGGTGTCGCGCAGGCCGGCTTCCCCGGCGAGGCGACGCACGATCGAGCGGATCTGCTCGAGATGCCAGACGCTGGCACGACCCGCGGAGTGTAGGGGGCCCATCTCAAGCATTACGTTGATGAACGAGCACGCCTCGAAGTCGTCGCGATGAAACCACTCGTCGAAGACATCGAAGATGGCGAGCAGTCGCTGCTCAGGGTCAGAGCCGCGGCTCATCGCGCCGGCTTCAACGAAATCCTTGGTCCAGCGCTGCTCGCGGAGCTGCAGGAACGCGAGCACGAGCTCGTCCTTGGAGGGGAAGTGCCGGTAGAGCGTCGCGGTCGCGACGCCGGCGCGCTCGAGTACCTCGTTTATCCCCACTGCGCGGATTCCGCGCCGCGAGAACAGCTCATAGGAGGCATCCAAAATCCGCTCGCGAGCGCTAGTCCCCCCCTCGGGCGCCTGACGGTGCGTTTCAAGCATGCCTTCAGAGGTTATCACTAGAAAGAACGCTCTCTTTGTGGTAGAAAGAGCGTTCTCTATTCCTCCAAGGTTTGCTGAGCTACCGTTCGGAGTAATAGACCAATCGCGGATCCTTGAACGGAAGGAGGGCCTCATGGGCCTCGTAGAGCTGCTTCTGATCGTCCTGGTAATCGCTGCCGTCGCGGGCGGAATCGGTGTAAGCCCGTTGCTTTGGCTGCTGCTGCTGGTAGCCCTCCTGGTCTTCTTCACAGGCGGCGGATTCGGCTATCGCAGAGGCGGGAGGCTTTAGCTATGCCTATAGGCACATCGATCTTCCTCATTGCCGTTGGCGCGATCATCCGCTACGCCGTGACGTTTCACGTATCTGGCGTGTCACGTCCGACGATTGGCCTGATCCTCATCATCGCCGGCATCGTCGGTGTCGTGCTGTCGCTGATCTCCATGGCCACCGCTCGACGCCGAGCACCCTACGAAGAACCGCGCCTCTAGCGTCGGTAGTGACGCCCTGTGGGCAAGTGCCGCAAGGGAGAGCTAGTCGCACAGCCGGTGGCGTCTAGACGTCTTCCGTCAGTCGAGTAGTCGTCCAGAACCCAATTCGAGCCAGCTATAGGAGGAACTATGAGCACTGGAACGATCATCGCAATTGCTGTCGGCGCCGTAGTGGTGCTACTGCTCATCGCTCTCGTCGTCCGCGCCGCGAGTCGCAGGCGTGACGAACGTCGTCGCGAGCAGGCTGGCGAGCTTCGCCAGGAGGCCAGAAGCCGTTCGATCCAAGCTGAAAGTGCGCGCGCCTCGGCTGATGAGCAGGCCGCCGAAGCCAAGCGTGCTCAGGCTGAAGCCGAGGAACGCGCCGCTCAGGCGCGGCAGGGACGTGCCACCGCAGAGCGACAGTCGATCGAGGCTGAGCATCTGACTGAATCTGCCCGCGATCGGCACGCGCAGGCACGTGCGCTCGACCCGGACGCGAGCGACAGCGGCCAAGACGAGGCGCTGGCGATCAACGAACGGTCTGGCCGTGATGGCCGCTGATCCCATGCGTGCAGAACGGCGACGCGGGTAGCGCCCACCCTGTCCGAGTGGAATGATCACGGAGTGGATGATCAACGCAAGCGGCGCTTGGCCCAGAACGAGGCCCTGGCACGTCGCATAAACGATCGGATCGAGTATCAGCGTCCACGCAACGGCGAGTCGGCGGATACCTTCATATGCGAGTGCGTTCGCGTGGACTGCGGCGGGATATTGGACCTCAAGATCGCGGAATACGCTCGCGTGCGGTCCCATCCGCGCCGGTTCGTCGTACTCCCAGGGCATGAGGAGCCGGACGTCGAGTCGACTGTCGAGGTTTACCCCGGGTATGTCGTGGTCGAAAAGCGTGGGGTGGCGGGACGGATTGCGGAAGCCGATGCGGGCGGCTAGCCACGGCTCGCGTTCGTGGCGGGCGAGGGCCCAGGCCGACGGAGTAGCGTTCCACAGCGCTCTGTGGCGCTCGGACAGCGTCGGCATAGTCGCGGGGTCGGCCTGAGCTAACCCATGGGGACATCCCCATAGGCGCTCTAGGCGAGGATGTTGACGGCGCGCGAGACGATCAGTCCGATCGTGACGAGCGAGACGAGCGACTGGATGCCCATGGTGCTCTTGGCGGCAGCGGAGAGCGGCATCGTGTCGGTGGGGGAGAAGGCGGTGGCGTTGGTGAGCGAGACGTAGAGGTAGTCGATGAACTTTGGACGCCACTTCATCGGCTCGATGCGGTCGTCTGACATCTGGGGGAAGAGGAAGTCGGGTGGGCCGTCTTTCCCGCTGGCGCGGCGACCTGGCCCGCCGCGGTCCATCTCCCAGTACCAGAGAGCGAAGATGAGGAAGTTGGTGAGCCAGATGAGCGTGCCCGCGATGATCAGTTCGCGGCCCTCGCCGATTTTGATGTGGCTGTGCAGCAAGAAGTGGGTGAGCGCGCCGAGCGAGTAGATGTTGGCGGCGGTCACCACAGCCGTGAGGAAAAGGGCGGCGCGGCGGCGGCGGGGGTGCTCGTCCTCGACCTGGTTGGGGATGAAGATGAACATGCCCGCCAGCAGCAAGCCCTCAAGCGCGGGGATCAGCCACGAGGGTCCCACAGTCAGTCGCGGGGGCAGAGACACTTGCAGCCCAATTGCCGCCAGCACGGTTATTTGTGCGGGCCAGAACGGCTCGCTCGCCGGCGGTGGGGGGTAAGGACGACCGGGTTGGAGCGATGTCTCCTGCGCCACGGTGAGAGAGCGTACGAGTACTACCGGCGGCGAGAGTGCGGGGTCGTAGCGCCCACGTGGCTAACCGACCGGGGCGCCGGTCGGTGGGGGCCGCTAGCCTGGATGAGTGGGAATCGAGAGTCCTGTCCACCTGTTGTTCCTCGGCGCGGTTGCCCTGATGGTGCTCGGCCCCAAGCGCCTACCCGAGCTCGCACGCGCGCTCGGCAAGGGAATCCGCGAGTTCCGCGAGTCGATTGATGTGGGGTCGCGCGAGGACGAGAAGTAGATCCGGGGCACCGGATACCGTCCGGCGGTGCGCTTGATCGTCGCCCGCTGCGAGGTGTCCTACATCGGAAGAACCACCACCGTGTTGCCGGAGGCGGTGAGGCTGTTGATGTGCAAGGGGGACGGCACCTTCATGGTGTGGGCCGACGGGGGGTCTTCCAACGTGAAGCCGCTCAACTGGATGACTCCGCCGACCGTGCTCACCGAAGAGCGCGACGAGGACGGGACGCTCACGAGTTTGGTGGTGCGCAAGCAGCGCGACGACGAGCGGCTGGAGATCGCCGTGGAGGAGGTGCTCGCCGACGTGGACCACGAGCTCGATGTGGTGGCGTCGCTTGAGAAGGAAGGTTTGGAGCGCGAACTGCAGGAACTGCTCGCAGACGCTCCCCACTGGTGTGGGGAGGGCTTTCGCTTGGTGCGCCGTGAGTGGCCCACCGACATCGGACCCGTGGATCTCATGTGTCGCGACACGCTGGATGAGTGGGTGGCGGTCGAGATCAAGCGCGTAGCGACGATGGATTCGGTGGAGCAGCTAACGCGCTATCTGGAGCGCATCCGCGTCGACCCCGCAATGGCCTCGTGCAGGGGCGTGTTGGTGGCCAAGTGGATCAAGCCCCAGGCGCGCGTGCTCGCTGAATCCCGTGGCATCGCCTGCGTGGAGGTCGATGTTGAAGTCCTACGCGGCAACCGCGAGCCCGAGCTACGCCTGTTTGCGGCATAGCCTCAAATTCCGGCGAGTGTCGGATAGCTGAGCGTGCGCCGGGACGAATACCGTCGCAGTCGGGGTCTACATTCGACGAATGGGTACGACTTCCGTCGAGACGGTCGGCGCTGGCTATGCGCTCGCCTACCGCGAGGCCAGGAGAGGGCTGGAGGATCAGGAGCGGTCAGTTGCCGAACTGCGGGCACGTGCCGGAGCGCTGATCGCGGCGGCGGCAATTACGACATCGTTCTTCGGTGGCCAGATCTTGGTGAGGCGCGATACCGGAATAGCCGGATGGGTGGCGATCGGTTGTTTCGTGCTGCTCGGTTTCGCGGTCCTAATGGTGTTGTGGCCGCGACGAGACTGGGCGTTCTCATTGGCGCCGGACGAATTCATCGCCACCTACCTAGAGCCGATCGACAGCGAGCCAATCGAGCTTCATTTGATTGAGCGCGACTTGGCCCTCCACGTAGGTCAAAGTGTTGACCGAAACCGCAGGCAGCTGAGAATATCGACGACTGCTTTCCGGCTTGGCGCGCTACTACTCGTCTGCGAGGTGCTGGCCTGGGTTGTTGCCCTGGTGGCGCAAGGATAGAGTGGGTGTCGATGTTCAAAAAACCGACTCCAAAGCCGAGTTCCTCGGCGCAGCCGCGCCCACAGCCGATACGGCCAAGTCCGATGGTCGGCGAACTGCGTGGCTTACCGGATAGACCGGATCGCTAGTCGCGAGCGTCGAGCTTGGGCCTGCGGGTACTCTTCTGCGACATGAGCGACCCGAATGTAGCCCAGCAAGCGCCGGTCCTCACGGAGCGGCGAGGGAGCGTGTTGCTGATCACGCTCAACCGTCCTGAGGCGCGTAATGCGATTGACCTTTCGGTTGCCGAAGGCATCGCGGCGGCTCTCGATGAGCTCGACGGCGAGGAGTCGCTCAGCGTGGGTGTGCTCACGGGCGCCGGTAAGGGCTTCTGCGCGGGGATGGACCTGAAGGCCTTCGTAAGCGGTCAGCGGCCGTGGGTGGGCGACAGGGGCTTTGCGGGGATCGTGCGGAGGGCATCGGTCAAGCCGCTCATCGCCGCCGTGGAGGGCTTTGCCGTGGCTGGTGGCCTGGAGGTGGCGCTCGCGTGTGACCTCATCGTCGCTGCGAAGGGCGCGAAGCTCGGTGTGCCTGAGGTGAAGCGCTCGCTGGTGGCCGCTGGTGGCGCGCTGTTGCGGCTGCCGCGACGGATTCCTTACCACCTGGCGATGGAGTTGACGCTCACCGGCGACCCCATTCTCGCCGAGCGTGCGGCTGAAGTCGGTCTCGTAAACCGTCTGGCTGAGCCCGGCACGGCGGTGGAGGTGGCGTTGGGTCTTGCCGAGGAGATCGCCGCCAACGCGCCGCTCGCGCTCGTCGCCTCAAAGCGCATTCTGCAAGAGCAGTGGGATTGGGATGCGGGAGAGATGTGGGACGCACAGAGCGCCATCTCAGACCCGGTGTTCGTCTCGGAGGACGCCCGCGAGGGAGCCACCGCCTTCGCCGAGAAGCGCCCCCCGGTCTGGCGCGGCAAGTAGAGCGGCCGAGCGCCCTGTCGTGTGGCGGGCAAGGCGAGCGCTCCGGGTGCGTCGGCTGCGTAGGGGACAGCCGCGCGCAAACACCTGTTGCGAATGGGCCGCTCGCGCTCAGGCGCGGGCTTTGCGCTTGCGTTTGCGCTGGCGCATGACCATCACAAAGCGTCGCCACAGGGCGCCCATCAGCGCTCTCCCGGTGTCTTTTTCGGATATTGCGATACCGGCACGCCCAGGTCGAGCGCCGTCCGTACGATGCGACTCTGCTCTGTGATGTGGGCGGCGGGGTAGCCCTCTCCCGGGCTTGCACGCTCGGGACGGCCGATGTAGCCGAAGTGGATGTGGTCGGGCATGATCTGCATCAACCTCGGGAACATGTGTGCGCGGGCGCCCATGTTGCGGGGCTCCTCCTGTGCCCACACCACCTCATCCAGCTTGGGGTAGCGCGCCATCAGGTCGGTGATGTTCTTCTCGGGGAAGGGATACAGAAGCTCCACTCGCCCGATCGCCACCCGCTCGCTGTCCTTACGCGAGGAGTGTCCCGCGAGGTCGTAATAAATCTTCCCGGTACACAACACAAGCCGTGTCACCGTCTCATCGGTCACCCCCGGCTCGGCGAGTACCGGCTCGAAACGGGAGCTCTCGGCGAGGTCCTCCACCTTGGCGGTGGCCTGGGGGAGCCTCAACAGCGACTTCGGCGTCATCACCACGAGTGGACGTTGCTTGGCGATCAAGGCTTGGCGGCGCAACAGGTGGAAGTACTGCGCGGGAGTCGTAAGGTTTGCCACGCGGATGTTCCCCTCGGCGGCAAGCGCGAGGAAGCGCTCCAACCTGGCGGAGGAGTGCTCGGGGCCGGAGCCCTCGTACCCGTGGGGGAGCAGCAGCGTGAGGCGGGAGGTCTGTCCCCACTTGGCAAGCCCCGAGGCGATGAACTGGTCGACGATCACCTGCGCGGAGTTCACGAAGTCGCCGAACTGCGCCTCCCACAGCACGAGTGTCTCGGGCGCCTCCTGGGAGTAGCCGTACTCGAAGCCCATACACGCAAGCTCGGAGAGCGGACTGTTGTGAAGCTCCATCGGTGCGAGCGCCTCGGGGAGGCTCTGGATCGGGCAGAACGCCCTCCCGGTCTTTGCGTCGTGGAGCACCAAGTGGCGCTGGCTGAAAGTGCCCCGCTCGGTGTCCTGGCCGGTGAGCCGCACGGGCGTACCTTCGGTAAGTAGTGAGGCGAACGCCAACGCCTCGGCGTGCGCCCAGTCGATGCGCGCCGGTGTCTTCTCCGTCGCGGTGTCACCGGCGGTGCCGGTCGCGCCCTCGCCCTCTTCCAGGCCCTCGCGGCGGCGCTCCAGTTGCTTTACGAGCTTGGGGTGGACGGTGAAATCGTCGGGGGTACGCAACAGCTCCAACCCCAACTCCCTCACGCGGGCGGCAGGCACGGCGGTGTCCACGTCGGGGCTCGGCGAGCGGTCGAGCGTGTACTCCCCGGTGGCCTGCTCCACGGTGCCGTGCTCGGCGGCGGCGGCGATCTTCGCCTTCAGGCGCTGGTGGAGGATCGTGAGGTTGTCCCACACCTCCTGTCCAGTCCGCTCCACCTCCTCGCGGCTCACCACCCCGTCGGCGATGAGTTGCTCGGCCCACAGTTCGTACACCCGCTTCTTAGTCTTGATCTTGGCGTACATCTCTGGCTGTGTGTAGGCGGGCTCATCGGACTCGTTGTGTCCAAAGCGGCGGTACCCGATCAGGTCGATCAATACGTCGTGGCCGAACTCCTGGCGGAAGGCCATCGCCAGCCGTACCGCGCTCATGCACGCGGGAACGTCGTCGGCGTTGACGTGGATGATCGGTACGTCGAACCCCTTCGCCAGATCTGAGGCCCACCGCGTCGAGCGGGCGTCGTCGGGGTCGGTGGTGAAGCCCACCTGGTTGTTCATGATGAGGTGCACCGTGCCACCCACCTGGTAGCCGTCGAGTGCCTGCAGGTTGAGCGTCTCGGCTACCACCCCCTGGGCGGGGAAGGCGGCGTCGCCGTGGATCACGATCGGCAAGGCTGCGTTGGTGTCTTGGTGTGCGCGCGGGCCGTTGCGTGAGGTTTGCGCCGCCCTTGTGGCACCCTCCACCACCGGTGAGACGTACTCGAGGTGGCTGGGGTTCGACTCCAGGTTGACCCGGATCGTGCCGCCGTCGGGGAGTTTGTAGGAGCCCTGGGTGCCGTGGTGGTACTTGACGTCGCCGGTACCCCCCTGGGGGATGGTGGTGACGGCCTCAAGGGTGGAGGCTCCCTCGAACTCGGCGAAGATCGTGTCGTAGGGGCGACCGAGGTTGTGGGCGAGCACGTTCAAGCGTCCGCGGTGGGCCATCCCCACGACCACCTCGTGGCCGCCGTTTGCCGCGGCGAGCTGGATCAGCTCGTCGAGCATAGGCACCGTCATGTCGAGCCCCTCGATCGAGAACTGGTGCTGGCCGAGGTAGGCCTTGTGCATGAAGCGCTCCAATGCGTCCACCTCGACGAGGCGCTTGAGTAGCGCCTTACGCTCCTCCGCGCCGAGCGGTTGGCGGTAGGTGCCAGACTCGATCTGCTCGCGCAACCACACACGTTGCTTGTGCGAGGAGATGTGCTCGATCTCATAGGCGATCGTCCCGCAATAGGTTTGTCGCAGTGCGGGGAGCGCCTCGGCGAGCGTCTCTCCTGGGACATACATCCGCAGGATGCGCGCAGGGATTTGAGCCATCACCTGTGGGGTCAAACCCTGGGCGTCGGGATCGAGCTGGGGCTCTCCCTCGGGCTCGGAGCCGAGCGGGTCCAGGCGCGCCGCGAGGTGGCCGTGGCTGCGGAAGCGGTGAAGGAGTGTGCTGGCGGCTTGCACCGCTTGCAGCATCGCCTCGTCGGGCGCCCCTGTCGGTGCAGGCGCCGCGACCGTCGCGACGGGCGTCGGTGGGGTTGGCGCAGGACCCAGGGCGATGCCCAGCGAGGCGAACACGTTCTCGTAGAAGTCGTGCTCGCCCTGCAGCCTTCCCTCGACCAGAGCGAGGAAGCGCCCTGACTCGGCTCCTTGAATCACGCGGTGGTCGTAGGTGGAGGTCATCGTCATGACCTTCTCCGCGCCGATCTGCTCGCCCACGCTCCCCAATCCCACCGGGTAGGCGATCGAGCCGGTTGCGACGATCGTGCCCTGGCCGGTCATCAGCCTGGGCACCGACGCCACGGTGCCGATCCCGCCGGGGTTGGTGAGGGTGATGTTGCCCCCCACGAGGTCGTCGGCGGTGAGGGTGTTCGTGCGGGCCTTCTCCACGAGCTCGTCGTAGGCGGCCAAGAAATCCTCGAAGGAGAGGGTGTCCGCGGCACGGATTACCGGCACCATCAGCGTGCGGGAGCCGTCCTTCTTCTCCACGTCCACCGCCAAGCCGATGTTCACTTGGCCGTCGCTCACGCGGTAGGGCTTTGCCTCCACTTCCTCGAAGTGATGGGTCATCACTTCCATCTCGCCGGCTGCCTGTGCGATCGCGTAGGCGATCAGGTGGGTGAAGGAGACCCGCTTCCCCGCCGCCTTCAGCTCGCGGCGGCGCGCGTCCAGCGTGGTTACGGTCAGGGTCCTAAAGCTTGTGGCGGTGGGGATCTGCCGCGACTCATCCATGTAACGGGCGAGCATCGCCGCGCCACCCTTCAGCAACTTCCGCTCACCGGCCTGCTCCGGCGCCGCCGTCGCCGAACCATTCGTTCCCCCGCCGGCAGTCCCGCTGGCGAGGACGTCTGCCTTGACGATTCGCCCGCCAGGGCCACTCCCTGAGACCTGTCCCAGATCTACGCCCTCGACAGCGGCCACGCGGGCGGCTACTGGAGAGACGCGCGTGCCGTCGGGGGCCACACCGTCGGTCGCGGGCTTTGTCCCGTCTGCAGTGGCGCTGCTCGCTGCGGTGGGCTCAGGTGCGGCGGTCGTGGTCCCGTTGGGTCCGTCACTCGAAGTCTTCGCGGCGCCGTTGGAACCATCCTCGCCGGTGGCGAGACGGGCGATCACTTGCCCCACGCCGACCGTGTCGCCCTCCTCGGCAAGGATCTCCGTCACCGTGCCGCTCGCGGGGGAGGGCAGCTCGACATCCACCTTGTCGGTGGAGATCTCCACGATCGTGTCGTCGACCTTGATGTAGTCGCCGACCTTGACATGCCATTCGAGGATTGTTCCCTCGGTGACAGACTCGCCGGCTGCTGGGGTCACGACGTCGATCGTCTCTTGGATCGTCGTGCCGGTGGGCATCCAAGCCCACTCTAGCGTGCGCGACCCACGGAACTGAATCGCAACGGGCTTCTCAGCGTCTCTTCACATCCCCTAACAATCGTCCCGCGACGCGTTTGTCTCCAACTGCTCGAATCCGGCCGCGGTCGTCCGCGCGTGGCGTCTTTGCTCTCGCACAAACTCGTAACTGCCGAAGAACGGCCCGATGCCCCCCAGCACCGCCACCGCCACCGCCAGCCTTAGAGGGACGATCCTCGTTCGTGCCGCTGCGATACAGGCGAGCGACATCCCAATCCACAACAGCCCATGGGTCCATCCCAACACGAGCGTCTCAGGTTGTGGTTTGCCGAGCGCGAACGCGCATACGAGCAGTGAGGTGTAGATGCAGGAGTGGAAAAACGATGTCCACTTCAGGGGGGTAAAAGTCGGGGTCAGGCGGTTCGCGGCGGGGCGGGTTGGGTGCGAGAGGAGCGATGCCCGGTCGGGCTCGCTCGGAAGCTCGCTCACTAAGACAGCCAGCGCGCCATCCTGCGCAGGCTCTCCTCGGCCTCAACCGGCCACTCGTCGATCTCCGCGGGCCACCACGCGTACTCATCGTGCTCGTGGTCGGGGGTCACCTCGGCGCCCTCCGGCAGCCACGCCTGCCCTACGAACATCACAAGCCGGTGGGGAAGCCGCACAAGCGCCTCCCCCCGCACTCGCTCGGGGGACACAGACCACTCCTCCTGCAGCTCTCGCACCAAGGTGTCAGCGGGATTCTCACCGAGGTCGACCGCACCCCCCGCCCCCAGTGCCCAGCGACCGGCCCACGAGGAGAGCCACGCTGCGCGTTTGCCTGCCAACCAACGCCCGTCTGAGGTGCGGGTGACGCACAGTGCGGCAACGCTGAGGGATGCATCGCCCTCCACGAGTCGCAACGCCCATCTGAGCGGTTGCATTTCCATCTCGATGCCCTGTCCCGAGTCTCTGTAATCGACGAGCCTCGCCGCGAGTCCATCGTGGCTCGGCGACCCCCTCTCGCGCAACCCCGCGATTTGGGCGTCCGCGGCGGCGGTGTGTTCGGGGGAGGGCTCGAAGTGCTCCGCACGCCACCGCGTGGTCACCCGCTCCAGCTCCCACGGCCCTCGCGCGAGGATCTCCGGGGTCTCGTTGGTGGTGGGGTGCGCTTGCGTCGCCATCACCCACAGGCTAGTCCTCCGGGGGGAGGGCAGGGTGAAGATGTTCTGAAATCAATGCCCACCCGCCCACTCGCGCGCGGACTTAACGTGATGTCCCACCCGCCCACTCACACGCGGACTTAACGTGATGTCCCGCGCGCGCACGCGAGTCACCCCTTTGGGAGTTACCACCTACACTCGCTCCCAACGTGACGACCATGCGTAGACGCAAGCATTGGGGTTGGGGATACGAGGACGAGCAACCCTCGCCCGCGGAGGTGCGGGCTGCCGCCGGGGGTCTTGCGACCCACCTCGGTTTCCCCCCGCGGGAAGTGGAGGATCCGGTGGGCCTCGACGCGGTGGTCTTGTCGGCGCCGCGAATCAAGCCGCCCGCCGCGCTGGTGGAGATCTGCTCCGCCGACATTCACACACGCGCCTCCCATGCGCTTGGCAAGTCCTACTCCGACATCGTGAGGGGCTTTCGCGGACGCTTCGACCACCCCCCCGACTTCGTGGCGCACCCGCGCGATGAGACCGACGTGGAGCGGGTGCTCGAATGGTGCTCGTCTGAGCGGGTAGCGGCGATCCCCTACGGTGGTGGCACCAGTGTGGTGGGGGGTGTGGAGCCGCGCGTGGATGTTTCCTACAACGGCGCAATCTCGATCGACCTCGGCGCGTTGCGCGAGGTGGTGGAGGTGGATCAGGTCTCCCGTGCCGCTCTCATCCAGGGTGGCGCCACCGGGCCCGACCTTGAGGCGCAGCTCGCCACCCACGGCCTCACATTGCGCCACTTCCCCCAGTCGTTTGAGCTCGCCACGCTCGGTGGGTGGGTGGCGACGCGCGCCGCCGGTCACTTCGCCACCGTGTGGACCCACATCGAGGACTTCGTGGAGTCGGTCCACGCGATCACCCCCACCGGGAAGTGGGTGTCGCGTAGGCTCCCCGGCTCGGGCGCCGGTCCGAGCCCCGACCGTATGCTCATCGGCTCGGAGGGCACGCTCGGGATCGTCACCGAGGCGTGGGTGAGGGTCCAACCCCGTCCCACCCACCGCGCCTCCGCGGGGGTGCGTTTCCCCGTATTCACCGCCGCCGCGGAGTGTGTGCGGGCGCTCTCCCAATCTGGCCTCCATCCCAGCAACTGCCGCCTCATCGACCCCGCCGAGGCGCGCTTCACGATGTCGGGCGACGGCACGTTCGCGCTGCTCGTGCTCGGCTTCGAGTCCGCGGATCACCCCGTGGATTTCCTCATGGACCGCGCGCTTGAAATCTGCGCTGAGCACGGTGGCGTGGCTGGCGAGCGGCGTAGCTCGGGTGACAATGCGGCCGGAGCCGGAGCCGGAGCCGGAGCCGGAGCCGGAGCCGGAGCCGGAGCCGGAGCCGGAGCCGGAGCCGGAGCCGGAGCGAGTGGGGTGGGCGCATGGCGCGAAGCCTTTCTAAGGGCTCCGTATGTGCGCGACATCCTGGTCGCGATGGGCGTGTTGTCGGAGACCTTCGAGACCGCCATCACCTGGGATCGCTTTCCCACCTTCCACGAGCGCGTGATGGGCGCCGCGCAGGCAGCTATCGAGGAGCTATGCGGCGAGGGGCAGGTGTCTTGCCGCTTCACCCACGTCTATCCCGATGGCCCCGCTCCCTACTACACGGTGCTCGCGCCGGCACGCCGTGGTGAAGAGGTGGAGCAGTGGGCCGCCATCAAGGCCGCCGTGTCGGAGGTGCTTGTGAAAGAGGGCGCCACCATCACCCACCACCATGCCGTCGGTCGCGATCACCGGCCCTGGTATGACCGCCAACGTCCCGACCTCTTCGCGGCGGCGCTCCGCGGCGCGAAGGCCGCCATCGATCCCCACGGCGTGATGAATCCCGGTGTGCTCGTGGACCCCCTCACATGAACATCGCCGTTCTCGGCCCCGGCGGGGTTGGAGGTCTAGTTGGCGCCGCGCTCTCGCGCGCGGGCGCGCGAGTCACTCTCGTCGCGAGAGACTCCACCGCCGCCATGATCTCCGAGCGGGGTGTGCGCGTGCAGAGCGTGTTGCTGGGCGACTTCACCGCCCACCCGCAGGCCGTCGCAAGCCTTGAGGAGCCGGCGGACGTGCTCATAGTCGCCACCAAGGCCGCTGGCTTGCACGAAGCGCTTGACCGCGTCCACGCCACACCGCAACTCGTGCTGCCGCTGCTCAACGGCCTCGACCACATCGCCGTCCTGCGCCAACGCTTTGGCGACGCCCATGTCGTGGCGGGCACGATCCGTGTCGAGGCCGACCGGCCGGAGCCGGGGGTCGTGATTCACACGAGCCAGTTCCTTCGCATCGACATGGCCTCAAAGCATGCTCACGCTCGCGCGCCGATGGAGCGCCTGGCGACGGTGCTCAGCGAGGCGGGGGTTCCTGCCAGGGTCCATCCCCTCATCCAATCTGCCACTCCGTCCGCAGAGCGGTCCGGGGAGGGTGTGAACCCCTCAACCCAACCCGTCACTCCGCCCGCGGAGCGGTCCGGGGAGGCTGTGAACCCCTCAACCCAATCTGCCACTCCGTCCGCGGAGCGGGCGGAGGTGGCTGTCCAGGACTGGGAGGCTCAGGTCATGTGGTCGAAGTTGGTGCGGCTCAACGCTCTTGCTTGCACGACAAGCGCGTACGACCGCTTGCTTGGGGAGATCCGCTCGACGCCTGAGCTGCGCGACGACCTTGTGGGCGCGATCGAAGAGGGGTGTGCGGTGGCCGAAGCCGAGGGCGCCTCGATCCCATCCGGCGACCCGCTCGGTGAGCTCACCGCCGCGCACGCCACGCTCGGTAGCTCGATGCAACGCGACATCGCCGCCGGTCGTCCACCTGAGCTCGATGCCATTCCCGGCGCGGTGCTGCGAGCAGCGGCGCGCCATAACATCGCCTGTCCTGTCGTTAGCCGCTTGGTGATGGTTATCGCACAGCGCTCGAACGCGCCGCTGCCTGCTTTGCCCTGAGCTTTCTTCCTGCGCTCAGTATTCGCGTGGATGCGACTCCGGCGATCCCGCGGGCGCCACCGAGTGGGTCGAGACAGCGTGTACGACCTCCTCCTCCGTCTCCTCCGCTCCCTCGTCGTGCTCGGCATCGCACAGCACCCGGAAGTTCCCACTCACGCCACCATCCACCTCCACGCGGATGCCGGGGAGGATCTGCTCGCCCTCTTCCAAGCCCAACCGCTCAAGGTCGAAGTGCGAGAGCCCAATCCCGTACGCGGTGTGGGTGGGGTTCTCGCGGTCGTGCGCCGCCACAGCCTGCGCGAACCGCTCAAGGTTCTTGGCGATCTTGGAGGTGTCGCTCATGTGGTCAAAGCGTAGCGAGCAGCCTCAGCGCCGGCTACTCGCGGGCGGCGGGGAGCCGGGCACGGTCCGTGGAGTCCTCGCCTCCGGTCTCCCCGCGGGAGCCCTCGCCGAGCCTCCCCCTCACGATCGGCGCCACCTCGGTTGCGAACAGTTCGGTCGCCCTCATCGCCTTCTCGTGCGGGAGCACCCCCACGCTGATGTGCCCCAGGAAGCGGTCGTGGTGGAACAGCTCGTGGTGCTTCACGATCTTCTCCGCCACCCCCTCCGGCGTGCCCACCAGCAGGTGACCCTCCGGCGCGCACCCCGCGTCGAACTGGGCGCGGCTCATCGGCGGCCACCCCCGCTCCCGCCCGATGCGGTTCATCATCTGGGAGTACGGCCCAAAGAACTCGTCCCTCGCCCGCTCCGCGGTGTCGGCTATGTACATGTGCGAGTTGATCCCCACCGCCACCTTTGAGTGGGGCGACCGCTCGGGTTGCGATCCGTCCAGCTCGCTGTGCTCAGCTCGTTGCTCCTCCCCACGACGTACCGCCTCGCGGTAGAGATCCACCAGCGGCGCAAACCGCGCGGGCGCTCCCCCGATGATGGCGATCATCAACGGCAACCCCAACATTCCGGCGCGTGCCACCGATGCGGGTGTGCCCCCCACCGCGATCCACACCGGCAGTGGGTGCTGCAGTGGGCGGGGGTACACGTGCGCTTCGTGCAACGCCCCGCGATGTTTACCCCACCAGCTCACCGCCCCCTCCTCGCGCAGCGCCAACAACAGCTCAAGTTTCTCGGCGAACAGCTCGTCGTAGTCGTCGAGGTCATACCCATACAACGGGAACGACTCGGTGAAGGAACCCCTCCCCGCCATGATCTCCGCGCGTCCGTTCGAGAGCAGGTCGAGCGTCGCGAACTCCTCGAACACGGTCACCGGGTCCGCCGAGCTGAGGACGGTCACGGCGGTTGAGAGGCGGATTCTCTCGGTCCTCGCCGCCGCCGCCCCGAGCGCCACAACTGGCGCGCTCACCGCATAGTCGCTGCGGTGATGCTCTCCCAACCCGAACACATCGAGGCCGAGGCGGTCGGCAAGCTCGATCTCCTCCAACAGCTCATTTAGGCGGTCTGCCACGCGGGCTGGTGACGCCCCGGGTGCTACGTCGGCAAAGGTCGCAAGGCCTAGTTCCATGCGCGACCACTATAGGCGCGTCCCCTCTCCAGCTCTTGGTCGGAAGAGAGGGGGTGGACGAGCAAAAGCTTCTGAGGCGCATCAATCGTGGGGCGGTTACCAATGTGGCCTTCGGAGATCTGTGCTCGCTCGCTGAGGCTCTCGGCTTTGAGCTTTGCCGAACGAGAGGAAGTCACCGCGTCTTCGCGCATCCCGCAGTGCCCGAATTCCTCAACTTGCAGCCTCGTCGTGGCCAGGGCAAGCCCTACCAAGTTCGTCAACTCTCGAAGCTTGTCGAGCGCTACGATCTAAAACTGAAGGACAAGCTATGAGCGATCATCACATTAACGTCTTCTACAGCGACGAGGATGAGTGTTGGGTGGCCGACATCCCTGATCTTGGGATGTGCTCGGCCTTCGGCGACACAGCCGGGGAGGCGGTCGCCGAGGTCGAACAGGCGAAGCAGGCATGGGTGGAAGTCGCGCAGGAACGTGGTCTGCCCATTCCCGAGCCGCGTTACCGGGCGGCGAGCTACGCCGCTTAGCTGGCAGCCCCCCCGGGGTCTGGCCGCACGAGCACCGTGTCCGCCACGGCGATGATCTCGTCCGCCGGCAGGTCGGCGCGCGAGGCGTGCTCGCGTATCGCCTCAGGACTGGTTGCCTGGTAGATACAGACCGTCCCCACCGAGCCGCCGTCCTCCTCCAACACGTAGCTGCGAATCCAGCGGATGTCGTCCGACATCTCCTCGTCGCCCACCTTGCTTGAGCGTGCCGCCGCTGCTTGCAGGTCCTCCGGCGAGCGCCAGCCGCTGCGGCGAAGTATCACGTAGGTATTCATAGAGCGCCCCTTCTCTTTGGAGTCGTACGTTTTTCGATTCTTACCCAAAACGCCGTCGTCGGGAACGGATCAGTCTTGCGTCTCGCTCACGTTCGGCTGCTCGATGATCTCGATGCGATAACCATCGGGATCTTTCACGAAGCAAAGGCGAGAGCCACCGGTGCGCACCGAGTAGGGCGGCTTCTCCGGCTGGATGCCCTGCTCTGCGAGGCGGGCGAGCGTGCCGTCTAGGTCTGAGGCTGTGATAGCGATGTGGCCGTAGGCGGTGCCGAGGTTGTAGGAGGTGACGCCGAAGTTGTAGGTGAGCTCAAGGCGGGGCATATCGCCGTCGCCGGGTTGGTTCATGAAGACGTTGATCGCCTCGTCGCCGATCGGGATGCGCCCGACCTCCTCGAAGCCAAGCGCGTTGTAAAAGGCGATCGAGCGGTCGATGTCGGTGATGCGGTAGCAGGTGTGGATTAGGGGCATGGCCCGTAGTCTAGGGAGGTTAGGCCCTACAGTTTCGATACCTCTGAAATGTTCACCGTCTCGTACCGTGCATTCGCTGTGACATAGCGTGCTGTCGTTGTCCATCGCTTTCCCGCGACGTCTCCATATTCAAGCGTGAGCTCAAAGTTCCAGCGACTCTCCCAACCGTGTACGCGAATAGCGATGGCGGTGGTTGCGTCCTTGCCGAGGCCGGCCACGACTCCGGGCATTTGAGGCTCAATCGGACCCGCCCATATCTCACCCTCGTCCGTCATTCGCGTGACTGAGGCCACGACGTGCAGCGCTGGGCCCGCCCCGATATTCTGGACCGGGACGGCTAGCACTCCCGGTCGAATGATGGAAGGTTGCTCGACGGGTGCAGCGCGCCGCTCAGCGGCGCTCATTGGCACGGACCTGGCGGCTGTTGCGATGGTGGGAATGACAACCGGCCGATGTGCTTCTTCGACCTCGCGCCTTGAGAGACCAATCTCGTCTCGGCTCTGAGCCAGCGCGCGCCGAGTGAGTTGGACCATCCAGAAGGTCGCGGCGGCAAGCGCAAGCGTTACCGCTGCCAAGGTCAGTGTTCCAATAGCCGTCCAGTCCCATGTGCTGTTGAAGGTTGCGAGCACCGAGTCAGAGTAGCTGTGCTGTCGCGCCTAAGAGATCCCCTCAAGCAACCCCGCAAGATCGACCTCAAGCGCGCGGGCGAGGCGGATGAGCGTGGAGAGCCGTGGGTCGCGTAGGCCTCGCTCGATGCGGGAGACCTCGGTGACGTGGATGCCCGAACGGGTGGAGACCTGGGTTTGGCTCAGGTGTAGGCGTGCGCGGGTGGTAGCTGCGTTGCGCGCAAAGGTTGCGATCTCGTCCATGAGTAGGCCAGCCCTCAGATGTGTGATTTCGCCTCATAGGGGGGATCACATGAGGGGCGATCACAAGTTTTGATACGGTTTGTAATGTGCCGAATAATAAACAGCGCGCCAGACAGAAACGGTCGACTGGAGCGGGACAAGCGAGGCCTCGAAACCGGGCGTTTTCGGCGGAGAGGAAGGGAACTGGGCGCGGGCACGAAGGTCCCTCACAAGGTTTGGTGGCGTGGTGCAGGTTCCTTGTCTTGAACCTTCTATGTCTGGTGTTGATGGGGGTGCTGGCGCTCGCCGCCATACGGGGTTTCGGGGGCATCTTTTTCGGGCCCTCCGTGGTGAGCGTGGCGTTGGTGATACTTGTGGTCGTCCGGTACGAGCCCTGAGATCGTCGCGCGCGTCGCTTCAAACGTCGTCCGGAGCCCTCGAAGTCCGTGGGCGTGCAAGTATGCGCTCATGATTGTCGAGCGCTCGCTGCACCCGCAGTTCCTCTCGAACACATATCTAGTCGCGGACGGCGAAGGCGGCCCCGGCTTCTTCGTGGACGCGGGCGGGCCGGTGGAGCCGCTGGTGGAGGCGGCGAAGCGGCTACAGATCGAGCCGACGCACGTGTTGTTGACCCACCATCACTTCGATCACGTGAGCGAGGTGGGGGCGTTGTGTAAGCGGTGGGGGAAGCTCAAGGTGTTGATCCATCCGCTTGAGGTGGAGCCGCTGCAAGCGGGTGGCACCTTGCCGGCGAAGCTCGCGGTGGAGACGATGGAGGCTGGGGAGACGCTCACCTTCGGGGGGGTGGAGGTGCGGCCGCTGTGCACTCCCGGCCACACCGGGGGGATGTTGTCGTTGTTGGTGGCACGCCCCTCGGGGAGCACCCGGCCGGGCGCGGGGGCGGGACCCGGCGGGTTTCAGGGTGGGGATGCGGTGGTATTCACGGGGGACACCCTCTTCAAGGGGTCGGTGGGGGGAGTGAGGGCGCCCGGCCACACCACCTACACGGATCTGCGCGACTCGATCATGGGGACGTTGATGGAGCTACCCCCCGACACGATCATCTACCCGGGCCACACCGACTCCACGAGCGTGGGGAGGGAGTGGGAGCACAACTCGTTCGTGCGCGTATGGCGGGGACTCGACCCCGAGGGCACGGACCCGTGCCTCGCGTTGGGGGAGCCGGCGACGTTGATTTTGCTCGGCGACGACTACGACGGGGGCAAGAAGGCGTGGGTGCGGTGGGAGGATGGGAAGGATGACATCGTGCCCGGCTCCCGAATCGAGCCTGTGGCGTAGCGCCCCTTACACTCAAGAGGGTGGCGCAGGAGAAGATCCCAACATCAAGGGTGCGCCGCACGGCGACCGTGGGTCGGCTCGCGGCAAGCGAGGCGGTGAAGCAGTTCGGGACACGCGCGGCAAACGTGGGGCGTAGCGAGGAGGCGGCGCGGGAGGCTTCCGCCCGCCGCCAGCTAGAGACCGCCAAGCAGATTGTGGCGGCGCTCGGCACGATGAAGGGCGCCGCGATGAAGTTGGGGCAGGTGATGTCGTTCCTCGACGTGGGCCTTGTCCCCGAGGAGCACCGCGAGGAGTTCCAGCGCGAGCTCGCGAAGCTACGCGATGCGGCCCCCACGGTGGGGTTCAAGCAAATGAAGCAGGTCATCGAGGACGACCTGGAAGAGAAGATCAAGGACGTGTTCTCCGAGTTTGAGGAGGAGCCGATCGCGGCGGCTTCGATCGGGCAGGTGTACCGCGCGAGGCTCAAGGAGGACGGCCGCGAAGTGGCGGTGAAGGTGCAGTACCCGGGTGTGGCGACTGCGGTGCGGGCGGACATGCAGAACCTCGACATCATCATGCGGCTGCTCAAGCGCATGACCCCGAGCCTCGATGTGAAGGCGGTGACGGCCGAGATCAGGGACCGCATCGCCGAGGAGCTCGATTACGAGCTTGAGGCGCAGAACCAGCGGTCGCTGGCGCGCATCTTCAAGGGCCACCCCTTCATCGTGGTGCCGGAGGTGGTGAGCGAGCTCTCACGCGAGCGGGTGCTCGTAAGCGACTTCGTGGAGGGGGTGGGGTTCGAGGAGCTGAAGGAGTACCCCCAGGCGGAGCGCAACCGCATCGGGGAGATCGTGTTCCGCTTCTTCCTTGGCTGCCTCTACCGTCACCGCCAGTTCTCGGGTGACCCCCACCCCGGCAACTTCCTGTTGCTCGGGGACGGCCGTATCGCGTTCCTCGACTTCGGGTTGTTCAAGCGCATGGACCGCGAGCCGGTGGAGCTTGAGTTGGGGTGTCAACGGGCGGTCACCGAGGGGGACGCGCAAGCGCTGCATTCCCTGCTCGCCGAGTCGGGCTTCCTGCCCGAACCCGACCGCGTGGACCCCGACAACCTGTTGGCGTTCGTGGAGGACGCGATCTGGTGGTACACCACCGACGAGGAGGTGACGCTATCGCCTGAGATCGCCACCGAGGTGATGATCGAGAGCTCCGATCCGCGGTCGTCCCACTTCAAGGAGATGCGCCACCAGTCGATGCAGCCGGAGCACCTGTTCGGCAGGAGGATGGAGATGCTCACGCTCGCCGTGCTCTCCCAGTTGCGCGCCTCCGCCAACTGGCACCGCATCGCGCGCGAGTGGATGTATGGCGACCCGGCGGTGACGGAGTTGGGGCGCGAGGAGGAGGAGTTCTACGGGCGCACTGGGGTGACCGCGGCGGGGTAGCCCGCCGTCGTGACCGCGGCCGGCGCGGGTCGAGGAGGCCATCCCAGGTGAACGTCGCCCCGGCTTGATCGGGGCAGGCTAGAGCACCTGTATCTGCATCAGGCTCGTCGTGCCCGGGCGGCCAGAGGGCAACCCGGCGGTGATACCCACGCGGTTGCCCTTCTTACACCACCCGAGCTCGACCACGCGGCGGGCGGAGTCGGCGATCAACTCCTCGGTGGTCTCGTGGCGGCGGATGGAGGATGCCTGCACACCCCACATCAGCCCGCAGCGGCGGACGGTCTCGCGGCCGGGGGAGAGCGCGTAGATGGGGACCGTGGGGCGGTGGGCGGAGACGAGTCGCGCAGAGCGCCCGGAGAGTGTGGGGACGATCAACGCGTCGAGTTGTAGTTCGCGCGCCGCAAGACAGAGGGAGTGGGCGACCGTGTGGGCAGGGTCGGCTTCGTTACGCCGCACACGCGATGTGTTCCAGCGCTCGTAGGGGGCAATCTTCTCCGCCTCAACAGCCACGGCGGCCATCATTTCCACCGCGTTCACAGGGTAGGAGCCGATGGCGGTCTCCTGGGAGAGCATCACCGCATCGGTGCCATCGAGAATCGCGTTCGCCACGTCCGCCACCTCCGCGCGGGTGGGGCGGGAGGAGGTGACCATCGAGTCAAGCATCTGCGTCGCCGTGATCGACGGGCGGGCGAGGTACCCGGAGAGTTCGAGCAGCTTCTTCTGTACCGCGGGGACCTGCTCGATGGGCATCTCGATGCCAAGATCTCCACGGGCCACCATCACGCAGTCGGCGGCGCGGATGATCGCCTCCGCCTGTTCTACCGCCTGGGGCTTCTCCATCTTGGCGATCAGCGGCAGGCGGGTGTGCTCGCGCACAGTTTCCACGTCTGAGGGGTTGCGCACGAAGGACAGCGCCACCATGTCCACGCCGATGGATTCCCCGTGGCGGAGCAACTCCAGGTCCTCCTCGGGCACCGAGGGGAGCGCGTGGGCTGGGCCGGGGATGTTGAGGCCCTGGCGGGAGGCGACCGCCCCACCGGCCTCAACCTCGGCGTCCACTTCGTTCGAGTCGGGCCGCGAGTCGGACACACGCAAACGCACCGACCCGTCGGCAAGGTAGAGCACCTCGTTCTTCTCAAGCGCCGCGGCGAGGCCGGGCCAGGTGATGGACATGTGGCGGGCATCCCCCACCGACTCCTCACCGCAGGTGAACGTCACCATGTCGCCGGGCTTCAGCTCCACGATGTCCTCACGAAGAGGCCCGATGCGAAGCTTGGGGCCAGGAAGGTCCTGAAGGATCGCCACCGGCCGTCCTGCCTTGCCTGCCGCGTCGCGTACGCGACGAACGGTCTCCTCGTGCTCTTGGAGCGTCCCATGGGAGTAGTTGAGCCGCGCGACATCCATCCCCGCGCGCACCATCGCAAGCAACGTGGCGGGCTCCCGCGAGGCGGGGCCGATGGTGGCGACGATCTTCGTGCGGCGCATTGTCACGCACGGTAGCGCGCTTCTCAGACGAGGGGGGCTTGACATCTGGGTTCTTTTTCGCTTATATTGCTCGGTACCCGATGTGCTCTAGGTACGTCGGGCAAACATAAGGTCGGGTTTTGGTCGGTCTTCGTGGCCGGCAGCTAAACGTTTGACGGGGACCTTGGGAGAGGGACCGGGTCGCTTCTGAGAGGGAGTTGTATTTCGCGTGTCTGCTTTGAGGATGAACGTGTCTGAGAGTCTGTGTGTTGTTGGCGGGTCCGTAATAGGACGCGTCAGCGACGCTGACGCGTCTCTCTCTCTCTCTCTCTCTCTCTGGCCGAGCCGGCTTCTAGCCGCTAGGCACTCTCGCCGCGGCAGGGTTGCGCGGTTTGCCGGTTGTAACAGCCGGTTTGGTTATTCGCGCGCTGTAAGCGCGCTTTCAGTTTCTTGTTCTTATGCCACTGCCGGCCGTGCGCCTGTGGCGGTTTTGTGCTGCCCGCGTGCGGGTGGACTTCACGTGGGTTCCTCATGGGAGGGGATTGTTTAAATGAGCAAGCTATCGCATTCGTTTCGCTCGCCCGGAGAGCCGGCACCGGTTCGTGAGTCGCTGTGTACCTTGGTGACAGTTGCGTTCAGCATTTGCGTGATCGGAGTGGGAGCGCTGACACCTCAAGACGCCGCGGCAGACGCGACGCCTGGCTCCGAACCGACCGTAGGCCTTTCCGGCCTCCCTGACGGGCGCCTCTACGAAGAGGCCACGCCCACGAATAAGTGGGGCAACCAAGTCACGCCCAACCGGCCGGCCTTCGTCTCGCCGGACGGGCAGGCGGTCATGTACGGCAGCAACGGCGCGGTTGCCGAAGAACCGTCAAACAGCACTTTCTTCCCGATCTCGGTCTCTGAACGTACCAGTCATGGCTGGGCCACCCGCTCCGCGATGCCCGCGCCCGCCCTCGGCGAACATCATCCCGAGGAATACATCGGTCCGGGCGACCTCGTGACGACGACGGTACCGTCGGCCGATCTCTCCCATCTGGTGTTCAGCACTTGGCTCGACGTGCCTTATGTCGGCCCGCCGGACGAAGGTGGTGTCGGCAACAATGTTTACCTCGCGGGCTCGGATCCGTTCTCCGATCCGCAGTGGATTGGCAAACCGTCGATCGAAAGCTCGCTTGCGGGCATCGGTGGATTTCGCATAGCCGGAGGGTCACCTGACCTGAAAACGATCTATTTCTTCTACCCCGGTGCGCTCCTCCCCAACGCGTCGCGTCTATACGAGTACCGGGAAGGCGCCCTGAGCGATGCCGGGCTCCTCCCAAATGGAGAAATGAGCGCCGGGCTTGCTGTCCCTGCAGCGCAGTCTGCCTCCATGATTTCCGCCGCCGGCTTCGATAACCAAGTCTCAGCTGACGGATCCAGACTTTTCTTTCTCCGAAATGACGAAGCTGGGGTTCGGGAGCTGTATGCGCGGACCACAGCATCTGACGGCACACAGAGCACAATCCTGGTGTCTCAATCGCAGCTTGCCGGGCACACCGGAGAACCAGCGCCCGACGGCCCACTTGCTATTCCGTCGACTGAGTGGGATGGGAAAGAAAATGGTGAAACGTTGGAACCGGGAGGGCAGACAAGTGACCCGTCCCACGTATTTGCTTCTCCCGACGGTTCGCACGCGTTCTTCCAAAGTAGCGACCGGTTGACAGAGGCGGCGCCGGAAGATAGTGCCGCAAAGAGCTACGTCTTTGACTTGGAAGCAGAGACGCTCGAATATCTACCGGATCTGACGGGTTCGATTGTCACCGCGAGCGACAGCGGATCGTCACTTCTGTTTGAGAACACGGCCACATCGCCGTTTGAGCTAGAACGATGGAATGCGGGCCCGGGTGGCGGCAATACCACCCCCATCGCCGAACTCCCGCTGTTGTCGCAAGCGGCTTGCGGCGCCATTTCCTGTGTCGGGCCGGCATATATGTCCCACGACGGAAGTGCGGTCGTATTCGAAACCGAATCGCCGATCCCCGGGTTCAACGATGGTGGCAGCCATTATCCATTGGGAGGACCCCTCACAGAAACACCAGAACAACCCCGGCTTGGAGAAGGCCCATTTCCAAATCGCGAGATATTTCGCTACGAGACAGCTGGCAACACACTGAGCTGCCTGTCCTGTCCACCAGTAGGCCAGACGCCGAGCAGCGACGCGATCATGTCGAAATTGACTGTCGGGTATAACGATCCGGCGTTTACAGGCGCAGCCGAAGTGATTACGCCGGGCAGAGCCGTCTCCGCTGACGACAACACCGTGTTCTTCGAAACGCGACAAGCGCTGGCGCCGCAGGACACGAATGGCAAGATCGACGTGTACGAGTGGGAGGATGGGAAGGATTTCCTGATCTCATCAGGCCATGACTCCAAAGGCTCGTTCCTGATCGGTTCCAGCGAATCGGGCAACGACGTCTTCTTCATGACCGGAGAAGGTATCGCGCCCGGTGACAAGGACGGGGGCGCCTTTGATGTCTACGACGCGCGCGTGCCACGTCCAGGCGACAATCCACCGCCGAATGCGATCCCCTGCGAGGGCGCCGTCTGCCAGGGCCCACCGAGTGTGCCGGAGCTGCTCGGGGTGCCGGCGAGCGAAGCGTTCAAGGGAGCGGAAAATCTCGCACCCGCAAGGTCGGGCCACATCAACGGCAAGTCGGTGACGCGAGCCCAGAGACTCACGCGCGCGTTGAAAGCGTGTCGGTATCACAAAGTGGCGGGTGTACGCAGACGGTGCGAAAAGCAGGCTCGGCGCAAGTACGGCGCCAAAGCGGCCGGTGCGCGGCACAGCGCAAGGCAGGCACGTCACCACAACGGGAGGGGTAAGTGATGTTCGGGTCTTGTAAGCGGGCGCTTGATCAAGCGCGGATCAGGTTCAGCTTGACGATCGTAATCGGTGCGCTTGCGGTCTCGATGGGCTCGGCGTCGCCGGTTCTCGCCGCGGAAGCACCCGAGTGGGCCGTGACCTCGTCTGCGTCCCCCACGAATCTGTCGCCGGGTGGCACTGGGGAACTCACGGTGACGGCTGTGAACGTCGGCGGGGCCGCCACCGACGGGAGCGAAATCACTATCGAAGACACCCTGCCGCCAGGCCTGAAGGCTACTGAAGTCTCCGGCTTTGACGTGTATGCCGGAGGGCCGTTTGTCTTTGTGGAATTCCCACTGCCGGCGGCGAGGTTGAACTGCACGACACCCCCGGAACTGGTCTGTAGCCGAACCGCCACGATCCAGGCCGGAGATCAGCTGGTTATGAAGATCGACGTGGAAGTCGAAGCAGGCGCGTCGAGTAGCGTCGTTAATCAGGCGAGTGTGTCGGGCGGGGGAGGCCAGGAAGCCTCGGTGAGCAGCGTCATGAACGTGAGCAGCACAACACCCGCTTTCGGCCTTGCGACCGGTAGCGTGTTCGCTGCCGTGTCATCGCATCGGGCCGGCGTACATGCGAATGTCAGCACGGGGTTCGCCGTTAATACTGTCGCGCCTGGAGTAACGGCGGGTAACCCGAAGGACGCATCCTTTGACCTACCGCCTGGAGCGGTCGGCAACACTGTTGGCCTGCCCAAGTGCTCAGTGGTGAACGTGACCCTGGAGAACTGCCCGGCAGACACTATCGTGGGAGTGGCCAGTACGTTGGTAGCAATATTGGGACCGCCGCTTATCGAGGTGACCCCCATTTTTAACATTGCGCCCGCACCGGGGGAGCCGGCCGCGTTTATGTTCACGATAGCCACGATTCCGGTACGCTTGGATACAAGCGTCCTCTCCGACGGCAACTACGGCGTGCGCGTAAGCGCACGCAACCTCAATGAGGCAGCTATACCTCTCGGCTCGACCATCACCGTGTGGGGTGTGCCGGCCGATCATCAGGGTTCGGGGCCGATTCGGATCACCGCGGACGAAAAAGGAGGTGGCGTCACGAGCGTCGGCGCGCCGAGCGAGGTCGCGACGCGCGTGCCTTTGCTCTCGAATCCGACACAGTGTGAGTTGCCCCTGACCGCCGTGGCCGAGGCAGATGGATGGAGGAATCCGCACGTTGTCGAAAAGGTGGTTGCGCCAGTCGGGTCAATGACGGGCTGCCTGGAACTACCATTCGAAAGCACCTTCACGTTTTTGCCAGACACATTGGAAGCCGGCGCTCCGGCAGGGTACGACTTCGATCTACGTGTCAAGCAACAGAACCTTCCCGACGCGCCTTCGACCTCAGACGTGAAGTCGGTGAGCCTGACATTGCCCGAGGGTGTTGTCGTCAATCCCTCGGCCGCTTGGGGGCTAAAAGCATGCTCTGCCGCACAATTCTATGGTCCGAACCACCCGAGCCAGCAGCCGGCGCCGCCGGCGAGCTGTCCGCGGGAAGCACAGGTTGGAACAGTCTCGGTTCATACGCCTGCGCTGGAAGAAGCGCTGGAAGGGCAGGTCTATCTCGCGGAGCCAGACTGTCATCCCTGCACACCTCAGGATGCGGCAAACGGCAAGATGGTGCGGCTGTACGTGCAGCTCGTCAGCGAAGGCGAAGGAGGGATAGTCGTCAAGCTCGAGGGCCACGGCATGATCGACCAGCGGACCGGTCAAATTACGACTGTGTTTGACGAAAACCCGCAACTCCCGTTCAGTGAGTTCAAGCTAAAGATCTCCGGTGGCTCACGGTCGGTGCTGGCGAACCCCCGCGCCTGCGGAACGGTAAAGGCGACAGGCGACCTTGAACCCTGGAGTATTCTCGAGGCGCTGGGCGAAGCAGCGCTGGTTTCGGACTCCAAGCCATACTACGAATTTGAAATAAACCAGAATTGTTTCGGTCCGCGGTTCCAGCCGTCGTTTGTGGCTGGGATGCCGAACATTCAGGCCGGTGCATATAGTGGGTTCACGCTTGCGTTTGGCCGCGCGGACAATGATGAGTACTTGGGCCAGTTGACGACGACGATGCCCACGGGCTTGTTGGGGAAGATTGCGGGTATCCCGTTGTGTGAGGAAGCGCAAGCAGTCGCGGGGTCGTGTGATGCGGCGAGCCAGATCGGGACGGTCGAAGCGCTAACGGGGCCGGGTGCGAACCCGTTCCTTGTGTCTGGTGGCCACGTGTATTTGACCAGGGGTTATGGTGGCGCGCCGTACGGGCTATCCATCGTTGTTCCGGCTGTCGCGGGTCCGTACACGCTTGCTGGTACGAACGGGACCGGGAGTGTTGTGGTTCGTGCGCAGATCTTCGTGGACGAACACACGGCCCAGCTTCGGGTTGTGAGCGGTCAGTTGCCGTCGATGTTGGATGGGATCCCACTTCAGTTGAAAGCGGTGAATGTTCGTATCGACAAGCCGCAGTTCACGTTCAACCCGACGAGTTGCGCGAAGAAGTCGATCGTGGGTTCGCTCACGGCGGTCGAAGGCTTGTCCTCGACGGTCACTGATTCGTTCCAGGTGACGAACTGCGCGAGTCTCGCGTTCAAACCCGGGTTCAACGTGTCAACGACAGGGAAAACGTCGCGGGCGAATGGCGCGGGGTTGGATGTGAAGCTGTCCTACCCGTCGGGGTCGTTTGGGAAGGCGGCGAACATCAAGTCGGTCAAGGTGAACCTGCCAAAGCAGCTACCGTCCAGGTTGACGACACTCCAGAAGGCGTGTACGGACACGGTGTTCAACCAAAATCCCGCATCCTGTCCGGCGGCATCACGGGTGGGATCGGCGACGGCTACGACCCAGATCCTCGCCGATACGTTGACCGGCCCGGCGTACTTCGTTAGTCATGGTGGCGCGAAGTTCCCCGAACTCGTGATCGTCCTCTCGGGCGACGGTGTCACCGTCCAGCTCGACGGCGAAACGTTCATCAGTAAAGCTGGGATCACTAGCAGCACGTTCCGTCAGATCCCCGACGTGCCCGTCAGCACGTTCGAGCTGAAGCTACCTCAAGGCCCAGGCAGCGCACTGGCGGCGAACGGGAACCTCTGCACGAGCGTCCTGAAGATGCCCACAGCGTTCACGGCACAGAACGGGCTCGTGATCCACCAGACAACACCTATCGCAGCGACCGGGTGCCCTAAGCACAAGGCTAAGCACAAGAAGAAGAAATGACATGCCCAACACGGGACGGGCGCCGTCCACACGGACGGCGCCCGACAGCGATACAGCGAGCTCACCGGGTAGCAACGGTCGAGGACCGCAGGAGGGCGTAAGGGAGATCCAGCGGGCACGGATGCTCGCCGCGATGGCGGAAGTGTGCGCGGAGCATCGAGCCGCCAACGTCACGGTCGCCCACGTTGTGTCACGGTCGGGGGTGTCGCGCCGCACCTTCTACGAGCATTTCGCCGACCGCGACGCCTGCTTCCATGCGACGCTGGAGGATGGGCTGGCATGCGTGGAGCGGTACGTGATCCCCGCGTACGAGACACCGGCGCGCTGGCACGAGCGGATGCGGGGATCGCTTGTGGCATTGCTGTCGTTTCTCGAAGACGAGCCGTTCCTCGGCCGGATGTTGGTGATCGAGAGCCTGGGCGCCGGAAGGACCGCACTGGAGTGCCGCAACAAAGTGCTAGCGCGAGTACTCGCTGCCGTGGACGACGGCCGCACCGTCGCAAAAGGGGATGGCATGCCGCCACTTACAGCGGAGGGTGTCGTCGGTGGCGCTCTTTCGGTCATCCACACGCGACTGCTCCAGTCCGACGCGAAATCGCTGCTCGAGCTTACGGGTCCCCTGATGAGCATGATCGTGCTCCCATATCTAGGCACCGCGGCGGCAAGGGGAGAGCTTGCCCGGACCGTACCCGTCCGCGAGGACCGGCGTGTGCGCCCTCCCGCCGATCCGCTGCGGGATGTCGAGATGAGGCTCACTTATCGCACCGTCCGTGTCCTCACCGCCGTGGCGAGCCATCCCGGCTCCTCCAATCGTGAAGTGGGGATTGCCTCGGGCATGCATGACCAAGGCCAGATCTCAAAGCTACTGACGCGCCTCGCGGGGCTCGGACTGATCGAGAACACCGGTGCCGGCGGCGTCCGCGGCGCTCCCAACGCCTGGACGCTGACCGGTAAGGGCTCCGAGATAGAGCGTGCGATTGGAGATGGGTTGGTCGTATGAGATAGCCGCACCCCCGCTCGATTTCCTTGCGGCAAGACCGCCACGGGAGCTCGGTGCGCGTCGCTGAAGACCACTCGTCTGGCTGGCCCTTTCCGGGAGGGGGGCTTGACAACTGACACCACGTGCGCTTATATTGCTCGATACCCGATGTGCTCTAGGTACGCCGGGCAAACATAAGGTCGGGTTGGGTCAGGCCCTGCGGTCTGACGTTAACCGGTTTTAGTAGGGCCCTTGGGAGAGGGACCGGGTCGCATTCTGAGAGGGAGTTGTCTTCGCGTGCAGTCTTTGGGGATTAACGTGCTTGAGAGTCGCTGTGTCAACGACGGGTCCGTAATAGGACGCGTCAGCGTCGCTGACGCGTCTCTCTCTCTCTCTCTCTCTCTGGCCGAGCCGGCTCTCAGCTAGAAAGCCGTCGGCTCCGCCTTTACGCCGGACACCACGTCCGGCTTGGTTCACCGCGCGCTACAGGCGCGCTTTCAGCTTCTTGTTCTTGTGTCGTCGCGGATCGAGTGTCGCCGACGGTTTTGTCATGCCCGCGATCCCGCGGGTCGTTTCGTGTGGATCGCTTCTCTAGGAGGGGATGGGTTTGATGGGTTTTCGTGTTCTCAGGGTTTTGGTCGTGTGTGTCGTCGGCGCGGCTCTCTCGGTGTGGTCCGGAGTGGCCGCGGCGAAACTGGTGCACCCGTTCGTCTCCTCGTTCGGGTCGTTCTCAACCGTGCAGGGCGTCGCTACAGACGCCGCGGGGTACGTGTACGTATACGACGGAAGCGCCGGTGAAGTTCTGAAGTTCGACTCCACCGGCAAACCCGTTAGCTTCGCCTTCACCGGGACGAACGCGATCCCGGCCGTCGGGTCCGTTGGAAGTATCGAAGGCGAGATCGCCGTGGACAGTTCATCGGGCCCCGCCAAAGGCGACATCTACGTCGCGCACGGAGGGTCCAGCATCGGGATCTACGACGAAGCTGGCGAAAAAATCGGCGAATTGACCGAAGAAACGGGTGACCCCTGGGGCGAGGCGTGCGGCGTCTCCGTTGACAGCTCAGGCAACGTCTACGTCGGTCTGTACTCAAGCCATGTCAACAAGTATGTGCCTGCGGCCAACCCTGTCACAAACGCCCAGTACGCGTCCACGCTTGCCGGGCTGAGTGGCGTGTGCAATGTCGCGGCCGACTCCGCGGGGGACGTGTTCACCGACAAATGGAGCTCGGGTCCGGTGACACGTTACGAACCGAGCCAGTTCGGATCGCTCTCGGCTACGGGTTCAGTTGTGGACACGCAAGGAAGCACGTTGGCGGTGGACCCGGCAAACCAGGAGCTCTACGTAGACGAGAAAAACCAAATCACGCAGTTTGGGCCAAACGGCGAACCCTTCGAAAAACCAGAGGCAGCCTTCGCCAATGAAGGAGCCGGCTCAATAAGCGGCTCGGCCGGAGTGGCGACGAGCACCGCCAACCACGACATCTATGCGTCCGACGGGAATGGTCACATCAGCGTGTTTGGCCCGGGGGTGGAGTTGGCGGAAGTCACTACCGGGACGCCCACCGAACTAACAAAATCGAGCGCGAGGCTGAATGGCATAGTAAACCCCGGGGGTATCGCCGTGACCGCGTGTCAATTTGAATATGGCGTCGAAGTGGGCGTCTTCCCCAATACCACAGCCTGCTCTCCTCTTCCTGGCGGCGCGAGCGAATCCGTTCAGGTATCCGCAACCCTGACCGGCCTGACGCTGGGCAACTACCACTACCGTCTCGCCGCTACCAACGCCAACGGGACCGGCTACGGCCAGGAACAAACGATGGGCATCTTTGACACGACTCCCGCGGGACCTCCCGGGCTACCCGACGGTCGGGTTTACGAACTGGTCTCCCCGGCCAACAAGTACGGCAATCAGGTGCTGACCACCGCTCCGGCGATAGCTTCCGGCGACGGGCAGGCCGTGGAGTATGGGGCGACGGGCGCGATCGCCGAAAACTCCTCCAACGCCGCCTGGGATCCACAGTTCGTCTCGGAACGTACTGCTTATGGCTGGGTGACAAGATCGGCTATGCCGCTGCCGGTGGTGGGAGAGAACAGTCAGGAAGAATATCTCGCGATAGGTACGACCCCGACGTTGATCGTGCCCTCATCCGATCTGTCGCATCTTCTGTTCGGGACTTGGTCCAACGTTCAGTACGACAGGGCGCCAGACGAACCAACCATCTACAACAACATCTACCTGGGTGGCTCGGATCCCTTTGTCGAACCGGTCTGGGTGGGGCGCTCGCTGATCGAAGGCGCGCCGAGCGGCGTCGAAGAAGCCGGCCTCGGAAGTGGGTTCTTCTTCGCCGGAGCGTCTTCGGATCTGAAAACTATCTATTTCTTCTATGAACGCTCACTCTTTGCAGGAGCGTCTCATCTGTACGAGTATAGGGACGGTATTCTGAGCGACGCCGGCGTGCTCCCGGGCGGAGAAACCGGTACCGGTCTGCCGCTCCCGGCGGCACAGCAGAAACCAACGTGTTCGGGATGCTTTGGGAATCAAGTCTCCCCGGCGGGCTTCGATAATCAGGTCTCGGCCGACGGCTCGAGGATCTTCTTTACGCGAAAGGACGAAGCGGGCACGCTAGAGCTATACGTGCACGTGACGTCGTCCGACGGATCGCAGAGCACGATCTTGGTATCCCAGTCGCAACTCGCCGGGCAGGCTGGAGAGCCAGCTCCAAGCGGCCCGCATGCCGCGCCTTCGACGGAGTCGGTGACTGAAGACGTCACAAATTCCGAACACGGCGGTCTCGAACCTTCGCCCTCGTATGTGTTTGCGTCGCCTGACGGATCGCATGCGTTCTTTCAGAGCACCGACCGGCTGACCGAATCGGCGCCGACGGACAGCACAGTAAAGACATACGATTTCGATGTCGACGCGGGTTCGCTCACGTACCTTCCTGGGGTGAGTGGGTCGATAGTCACGGCGAGTCGCGACGGCTCCTCGTTCGTGTTCGAGGATACGGCTACCAGTCCCTTTACGCTGGACAGGTGGGCCGCGGGCACGGGTGGCGGCAGCGTCACGACAGTCGCACAGTTGCCGTCGGTTTCTCGCAACGTCTGTGGCGAAGCTCTCTGCGTTGGCCCCGCCTACACGTCGACCGATGGCTCGGTGGTCGTCTTCAGCACGGAATCGCCGATCGCGGGCTTCAACGACGGCGGTAGCCACTATGAGCGCAGCCCACTCATCGAAGGAGAAAAACTTGAACTCGGTCGTGGGTTGTGGCCGGACAAGGAGATCTTCCGCTACGACGCGACCGGCGAAGAACTGAGTTGCGTCTCATGTCCACCGGCGGGTGTGACCCCATCGTCCAACGCGACCGTGTCGAGGCTTGCCGACCTGTACAACGCCAGGCAGGAGACCGGCTGGCCAGAAGTCGCGACTGCCGGCAGGAGCGTCTCGCCCGACGGCGGGAGGGTGTTCTTTGAAACGCGCGAAGGGCTGGCGCCACAGGACGTAAACGGGACGATCGACGTGTACGAGTGGGAGAACGGCACCTTCTATCTGCTCTCTTCTGGGCATAGCTCGCGGCCTTCCTATCTTGCCGACGCGAGCGAATCGGGCAACGATGCGTTCATCGCGACCACGGAGCGGTTCGCCCCAGGGGATTTGGACGGGAGCTACGACGTGTACGACGCACGCGTCCCGCGTCCGGGAGACGTTCCGCCGCCAACGGCGTTGCCGTGCTCGGGCGATGTTTGCCAGGGCCCGCCGAGCGTTCCGCAACTGCTTGGGCAGCCGGCCAGCGAAGCGTTCAGCGGCGCGGGAAACCTGACGCCGTCGTCAGGTCATGCGGTCTCGAAGTCCTTGACGAGACCTCAAAAGTTGGCGCGTGCACTGAAGGCGTGCCAACGCCGAAAGAACGCCGGCAAACGCCGGAAGTGCGAACGGCAGGCGCGCAAGAAGTACACGGCGAGAGCGTCCGGAGCGCCCCGTGTTGGCAAGCAGGCGGCTCACCAAAATGGGAGGGGTAAGTGATGGCTGTGTTTTCTATGCGCGCGCTCTACCGAGCGCGAATCCTGCTCGGCTTTTCGCTGCTGCCGATCGCTTTGGCGGCGATGATGGTGTCTGCGTGCTCAGCGGTCGCCGCCGATGCGCCGGAATGGAAGATCACCGCATATACCTCGCCGACAAACCTCCCTCCAGGCGGGACAGGGCAGCTGACGGTCACGGCGGTCAACGTCGGCGGCGCGGCAACCGACGGGAGCACGGTGACGGTCGAAGACAAACTGCCGGCCGGTTTGACCGCGACTGAAGTCGTCGGGGTTGACGTATATGCCGCCGGTCCGACCGAGTTCCCCACATTTGGCTTCTCCGCGGGAGAAATGAGCTGCACGCTGACGCCAAACATTGTTTGCATACAGACCGCCGCTGCGCAGTCGGGCGACCAGTTGACCGTGCGGATCAAGGTAAAAGTGGAACCGGGCGCGCCCGCCAGCGTAGTCAACCAAGCAAATGTGTCAGGTGGAGGAGCGTCTCAGGCATCGATAAGCGGTGCGATAGCGGTAAGCGGCGAACAGGCTGGATTCGGGCTTGCTCCGGGGAGCGTTTTCGCTGGCTTTTCGTCTCATCAAGCCGGTGCCCACGCAAACGTGAGCACCGGGTTTGCTGTCGATACGGTCGCACCGTATGTCACCGCTGGAGCGCCAAAGGACGTGGCCTTTCAATTGCCGCCCGGCGCGGTGGGTAACACTGTGGGTATGCCGCGCTGTACGGCAGACAAGGCGACTCGACGCGACTGTCCGGCAGACACGATCGTTGGTGTGGCTACGGTCGAAGTCAATACACCTTTCGGTCCGGGACAATACATGCTCCCCGTCTACAACATCGAACCAAGTCCGGGCGAGCCGGCGGCATTTATGTTTGTAGTGATATTCAATCCGGTGCGCCTGGATACGAGCGTGCTCTCCAATGGAAACTACGCGGTTCATGTGACTGCGGCGAACCTGGGCCAGACCGAACCAGTATTCACAAACTATCTAACCATCTGGGGAATCCCGGCGGATCATCAGGGTCCGGGCCCGATCAAAATTATCTGGGATGAAGAAGCCGGGGTCGAAAGCGTCGGTGGACCCAGCAGTAGTTCACGGGTGCCGTTGCTGTCCAATCCAACGCAGTGTACTTCCCCTTTGACCGCGCTCGCCAAAGCCGACGCATGGCGCAAGCCAGGTGTGTTTGAAACGGTTGAAGCGCCAATGGGCTCGGTCACGGGTTGCAACTTGCTGTCGTTTGGCGCGTCGCTGTCGATGTTGCCGGATACATTGGAAGCGGGCGCGCCCGCGGGCTATTCGTTGGATCTGAGCGTGCCGCAGGCAAACGATCCCGATGTGTTGGCGGTCTCAAATGTGAACAAGGTCGTGACGCGACTCCCCTTGGGCACGGTGATCTCGCCGTCCTCGGCGCAGGGATTGGCCGCATGTTCAGACGAACAATTCTTTGGGAACGAACGCGGTCTGCAGACGCCGGCAAAGCCCGCCAAATGTCCAAATAACTCCCAGGTGGGGACCGTGCAGATCACAACACCGGCTTTGCCACAACCGTTGACCGGAGACGTATATTTGGCGAGCCCTGAATGTCACCCCTGTAGTCCAAAGGATGCGGAAGACGGGAAAATGGTCCGGCTGTTCGTGCAAGTTGTAGGTGAAGGAGGGTCCGGCATCGTTGTGGGCCTGGAAGGGAGGGCGTCTATCGACCAGACGACCGGTCAGATCACCGCGACGTTTGAGAACAATCCGCAGCTTCCATTCAGCGACTTCAAGTTGGTGCTGGGTGGAGGCTCGCGCGCGACGCTCGCGAATCCAAGGCCGTGTGGTCCTGTGACTACGAATATGGACTTGACGCCGTGGAGCGCGCCATCGCTTCCCGACGCGACTCCCTCGTATACGTTTGAAATCAACCAGAATTGTTTCGGCCCTCAGTTCAAACCGTCGTTTGTGTCTGGGATGCCAAACATTCAAGCCGGGGAATACGGTTCTTTCACGCTGGCGTTCGGCCGGGCCGACAACGACGAGTATCTCGGCCGGTTGACGACGGACATGCCCCAGGGGCTACTTGGGAAGATTGCCGGTATCCCGCTGTGCAAAGAAACACAAGCCATAGCAGGCACATGCGATCTCGCCAGCCAGATCGGGACGGTGGAAGCTTTGACGGGAGCGGGAGCGAACCCGTTCCTTGTATCGGGCGGTCACGTTTTCTTGACCGAAGGTTATGGCGGCGCGCCGTATGGCTTGTCTATTGTGGTGCCGGCTGTGGCCGGGCCATACACGCTTTCAGGTACCAATGGGACCGGGAGCGTGGTGGTACGTGCACAGATCTTTGTGGACGAACACACCGCGCAGCTACGCGTTGTTAGTGGCCAGTTGCCGTCGATGCTCGACGGGATCCCGCTCCAGTTGAAAGCGGTGAACGTTCGTATCGACAAGCCGCAGTTCACGTTCAACCCGACGAGTTGCGCGAAAATGTCGATCGTCGGCACCCTTACCGCCGTCGAAGGCCTGTCGGCGACGGTGAGCGATTCGTTCCAGGTCACCAACTGCGCGAGCCTAGCGTTCAAACCCGGTTTCAAGGTCTCTACGACGGGGAGAACTTCGCGTACGAGCGGTGCGGGACTGGACGTGAAGCTGTCCTACCCGTCCGAAACGTTTGGGAAGTACGCGAACATCAAGTCTGTCAAGGTGAACTTGCCCAAGCAGCTACCGTCCAGGTTGACGACACTGCAGAAAGCATGCCCTGACAGCACATTCAACGCGAACCCCGCTGCCTGTCCCGCAGCATCACGGGTGGGGGCTGCTACAGCGACAACCCCGATCCTCGGGGACACGCTGACCGGACCCGCGTACTTCGTGTCCCACGGTGGCGCGAAGTTCCCCGAGCTGGTGGTCGTGCTCTCCGGTGATGGTGTGACGGTCCAGTTGGACGGGGAAACGTTCATATCGAAAGCGGGGATCACAAGCAGTACGTTCCGTCAGATCCCCGATGTGCCGGTGAGCACGTTCGAGCTAAAGCTCCCACAAGGTGCAGGCAGCGCGCTGGCGGCGAACGGGAATCTATGCACGAGCGTCCTGAAGATGCCCACAGCGTTCACGGCACAGAACGGGCTTGTGGTCCACCAAA
Organism: uncultured Solirubrobacterales bacterium; assembly: GCA_963695305.1. Classification (GTDB taxonomy): domain Bacteria; phylum Actinomycetota; class Thermoleophilia; order Solirubrobacterales; family Solirubrobacteraceae; genus Palsa-744. The sequence continues at coordinate 1,049,556 of OY968774.1, forward strand.
CCACACCCATCACAGCTACCGGTTGCTCCAAGCACAAGGCAAAGCACAAGAAGAAGAAATGACATGTCCGAGACGGGAAGGGCGCCGTCCACACAGACGGCGCCCAGCAGCCACACTTCCAACGGCAACGGACGGGGACCCGAGCGCGTAAGTGAGATCCAGCGAGCGCGGATGCTCGCGGCGATGGCGGAAGCGTGCGCCGAGCGCGGCGCGAGCAACGTCACTGTTGCTCATGTCGTGGCCCGATCTGGGGTGTCGCGTCGCACGTTCTACGAGCACTTCGTGGATCGCGAGGCATGCTTCCTCGCGACGCTCGATGAGGCTCTGGAGCGTGTGGCGAGATACGTTCTGCCGGTCTACGAAACCCCGCCACGGTGGCACGAGCGCATACGCGCTTCGGTCGTGGCCCTGCTGTCCTTCCTCGAGGACGAGCCGTACATGGGCCGGATGCTGGTTGTGGAGACCCTTGGATCTGGTCCGGCGGGACTCCGGCGTCGCGGGGAAGTCCTCGCAGAGGTCGTGGCGGCGGTCGACGAAGGACGCCTGGCCGCCAAGAGCGGCACCGGCTTGCCACCGCTCACCGCTGAGGGCGTCATGGGGGGCGTCCTGTCGGTCGTCCACACCCGTCTACTCGAGTCTGGTGAGAAACCACTACTTGAGCTCACAGGCCCACTGATGAGCATGATCGTGCTGCCATATCTAGGCGCGGCGGCGGCGAAGGGGGAGTTGGCCCGGCCCGCTCCCGTCCACGCCGATAGGCGCGAGCGCACTCCCGCTGACCCGTTGCGGGATGTCGAGATGAGGCTTACGTATCGCACGGTTCGTGTGCTCGCGGCCGTGGCGACTCGTCCCGGCTCCTCCAACCGCGAGATCGGGTGGGCCTCGGGAATGCAAGACCAGGGCCAGATCTCCAAGTTGCTCACTCGCCTCTCGAAACTCGGTCTGATCGAGAACACGCAAGCCGCCGGCTCACGCGGAGCGCCCAACGCCTGGACACTCACGGCGAAGGGCGCCGAGATCGAGCGAGCCGTAGGGAAGGGCACGGCCGGCGCCTAGCGCAAGTACCTCGATCCGCACGACGGCCAGAGCTCCGCCGCAACCAGTCGCGCAGCTCTTCTTGCCAAGGGGGCTTGACATCTGGGTTCTTCTTCGCTTATATTGCTCGGTACCTGATGTGCTCTAGGTACGCCGGGTAAACATAAGGTCGGGTTTTGGGTCGGTCTTCGTGGCCGGCAGCTAATCGTTTGACGGGGACCTTGGGAGAGGGACCGGGTCGCTTCTGAGAGGGAGTTGTATTTCGCGTGCAGTCTTTGGGGATTAACGTGTTCGAGAGTCGCTGTGCCAACGACGGGTCCGTAATAGGACGCGTCAGCGTCGCTGACGCGTCTCTCTCTCTCTCTCTCTCTCTGGCCGAGCCGGCTCTCAGCTAGAAAGCCGTCGGCTCGGCCTCCACGCCGGACACCACGTCCGGCTTGGCTTCTTGCGCGCTGTAGGTACGCGCCAATTTCTTGTGACGTCGCGGGCTTTGGACCCGCGACGGTTTTGTGCTGGCCGCGTGCGGGTGTGCGTCGTCACGCGGGTTCCTCATGGGAGGGGATGAATTGATGAGTGTTCGCCGGTTCGTATCTTTGATCTTTGCGGTGGGAATGGTCCTGGTGGTCTACGGCGCTCCGGCGCTGGCCACCCTCTCACACCCGTACCAGTCCTCCTTTGGTTCATTCACAAATGTTCAGGGAGTCGCGGTCGACCAGTCCACGGGCGATGTATACGTGCTTGACACGGGTACCGGCGGAGGGTCCCTGTTGAAGTTCGACTCGGCGGGCAATCAATTGAAATTCAGCGGAATCTCGGGAGAACCGACCGCCATTATCGGTCTCCAAGGCGGAGGCGGATCTGAAAACGAGATCGCGGTAGACAATTCAAGCGGTCCCGCGAAAGGCGACGTTTATGTGGCCGTCGGCGCCTCGAACGGATCGAACATCGACATCTTTGACTCCGGTGGGAAAGCACTTGGAACGCTTAGCAATGCGACCGCGCCGTGGGGTGAAACTTGCGGTGTGGCAGTCGACCCATCTGGAAGCGTGTACGTCGGGATATACGGTGGCGATGTCGACAAGTTTGTGCCTGCCGCCAGCCCGGTCACCAATGCCGACTATGTTTCCGCGATTCAAGGGGCGAGCAATCCTTGCAATCTGGCGGTCGACTCCAACGGCAGCGTATTTGCCTTGCATTGGCCTTCCGGTCCCCTGACGCGATACGAAACCTCCCAGTTTGGCTCTCTAAGCGCAACGGGCTCGGTCGTCGACCTAAACGGAGGGTCGGTCGCCGTCAACCCGGCTAACGATCACATCTATGTAGACGAAGGTGGGCAGGTATCGGAGTTCGGCTCTCACGGCGAACCAGTAGTAAAACCGATCAGCATATTCGCGAACGAAGGCGAAGGCGCGATCACCGGATCCTTCGGGATAGCCGTAAACGAGACGAGCGGCGACACGTACGTGTCCAGTGGGAAAGGTCGGATTGGGATCTTCGGGCCTGGACTCCTTGTTCCGACGACCGTCACCGCAGAACCGTCGAACATCACAACCACCAGCGCAAGCATCGGCGGAAGTGTCAACCCCGAAGGATTGGCAGTAACCGACTGCGAACTCGAATATGGGCTCACAGCCGCCTACGGACAGAGCGTATCGTGCCCCGCGAGCGTCGGGAGCGGCAGCACGCTAATCTCCGAGACGGCGGAGCTCTCAGGACTTGCATCAGGGACGACGTATCACTATCGCCTCGTTGCATCGAACGCCAATGGTCAGGGCCAGGGTATAGATCGGACCTTTACAACCGAAGTCTTCTATCCGGTTGGTATCACAGGTCTGCCGGACGGTCGGGTATACGAACAGGTGACTCCGGCGTTCAAGAACGGCAATTTCTATGACATAAAGGCAGGCTTCACATTCGGCCTGGCCTCGTCAGGCGGGAACTCCGTGGTGTATCCGATGAGCGGTCCGGTGGGCACCGCCTCATCGGGAATGGTCGCCGAGTTTGCGTCCACGCGCACTCCGGGCTCCGAGTGGCAGACAGTTTCGACGATTCCCCGTCCAAAGATCCAGGTCACGATTACGGACTCGCCGTTGACGTTGATCCCGTCGTCTGACTTCAAACGCTTTGTCTTCATATCGCAAGCGCCTTTCGTAGATGCGGAGCCGCAATTGACAGAAGGTGCAGGCGTGAACATTTTCCGCAGTGAAGACCCGACCGTCGAACCGGCATGGTTGGGTGGACCGCCGGTACCCAGTTCGATTCCCGGCCCGGGGGACGCTTCGACTGAAACATATATGGTCGCCGGTGCATCCCCAGACCTCGAAACCGTCTATTTCTCCTATGCTGGCACTTTGACGGCGCAGGACGAATCGCGCTTGCCCAACGTCGCGGTGGGCTTTGGACATCGTCAAGCCGATCCGTGGGGCTTCTACGAATGGAAAAAGGGTCAGTTGGTCTCAGCCGGCGTGCTGCCGGACGGACAGTTGAACCCATTTGGCGCTGTGCCTGCCTCCACTGCTGGTGAGAACGACTTCGCTCGCCGGAACTATGTCAGGACCCAGGCGGAAGCAATCGACAACCAGGTGTCCAAAGACGGGTCTCGTGCTTTTTTCGTGAGCCCCGACCCAGATGCATCGACCGTTACAAACGGGGAACGGTGTGCGTCACAGCCACCGTGCACCTCAGAACCACCTGAGCTGTATGTGCGTCAGTCGGACGCGAGCGGCGGGAAGGTCTCGGTGCTCGTGTCCCGCTCAGAGCTCCCAGGTCATGAAGGCGAAGCCGCCGCCGACGGTGTCGTGAGCGTCTCCTCCCCTGCGCGTGCACGCGACGGGGCAGGTACCGACATATATGCCTCGCCGGATGGGTCGCACGCGTTCTTTGTGAGTGAAGATCGTCTGACCCTCGCAGCGCCTGAAGACAATACTCGTAAGGAGTACGACTATAACCTTGAAACCGGGACTTTGATGTATATCCCAGGTGTCTCGGGACCAGTGGCGGCTGTAACCGATGACGGTAGCGAGATGCTGTTCGAGAACAAGACAGGCGCCACGACGCAACTTGAACTTTGGAAGGACGGACCAAACGGCGGGACTGTCACGCCGGTCACACAAATGCCTCACTCCCAGGGTCTCGATCTCACCTCGGTGCACGCAAACGGCGACGGTTCGGTGTTCGTCTTCAGGAGCAATGCCGCGATCCCGGGCGGTTTCAACAACAGTGCGGAATCGGAGCAGGTATATCGCTACGTAGTATCCAGCGGCGCCGTTGATTGCGTTTCCTGTCCGCCCGCTGGCGTCGACGCGACAGGCGAAGCGCGTATGTCTTACAACAACTACGACCCGGAAATCAAAGGTAATGGGGGGAATGCCGATCCGATGACGACGATCGAAACTCGCGGCATGTCAAGCGACGGCAGCCGTGTGTTTTTCGACACCCCCGCGGCACTTGTGCCGCAGGATACAAACGGCACGCGCGATGTGTACGAGTGGGAGGCCGGCCACGTATACCTGATCTCCTCCGGCAACAACCCCAAGGAATCGCAGATCCTCGACAGCAGCGAATCGGGTGGCGACGTGTTCTTTGCGACATCGTCCGAATTGGTGCCGGGAGACGCCGACGCGGCGCCTGACATATATGACGCTCGCATCCCCCGCCCGGGAGACAATCCGCCACCGGTTGCGGTGCCGTGCAAAGGCTCTGTGTGTCAAGGGCCGCCCAACGTGCCCGATCTGCTTGGCGAGCCGGCAAGTGCCAGTTTTTCCGGTGCTGGGAATCTTGCTCCTGCCGTAGAAGCTTCACCGAAGCGCAAGGCCACGCCGAAGAAGAAGGTCAACAGAAAGAAGGCACACAGGAAAAGGCGCGCTCGGAAGGGCAAGGGCGCCCGGGGTAGTACGGCTCACCGCGATCGGCACCGGCAGGCGGTCGCGGGTAACGGCAAAGGTCAGCGCAACCGGAGGGGCAAGTGATGGTTAGGAATACGAATATGAAGCGAGACCGCCGCTATGGGACGACTCTGGCAGCTATATGCGCGGGCCTTGGTATGTGCGTATTCGCGTCCCCCATGGCCGCCTCCGCTGCTGAAGCGCCAAAGTGGATGCTCACAGCGGTTCCCACCCCGACGAGGATTCAGGCCAATTCTCCCCGCGACGAGGTGCAGCGGGTGACCGTGACAGCGACAGGAGGCACGTTCAAGCTCGAAGCGCTCGTCCCGGGATTCGCAGGCTATCAAAGCACGACGGCCCTTCCGTACAACGCCACCGCCGCCGAACTCAAGACCGCGCTTGAAGTCGCGACGGCCTCAACGATCTCTGTTACTGGTGGGCCTGGGCATGCCGCCCCATACGAAGTCACATTTCAGGGAGAAGACGGTAGCCGACCCATTTCGTTGATGAATGCCATCAGCTCCGGCTTGACGGGCGGCGTTACTACGGTTGAAGAGGTCGTCCAGGGGAGTTTTCCGCCACAGATGGTCCTGACGGCCACCAATGTCGGAGGTACGTCCACGAATGGTGGCACCGTCACGTTGAGCGACGTGTTGCCGCCGTGGCTAACCGCGACGAGTGCCTCGGGCGCCGATGTCTACCGCAGCGGGGTTGTGGATCAAGGTGAAGGCGGAGCATCTATGAGTTGCTCCACATCACCACTGGTCTGCACTTACACCGGAGCCGTCGATCCGGGCGATCAGCTGATCGTCGTGGTGAAGTTGGCGGCAGGTGGAGCGCCTGCGTCGGGTGAGCTGAACAGCGCTGTGGTTTCAGGCGGTGGGGCTGCCACAGCGACGACAGAAAGCCTGTTGGGCGGTGACGAACCGGCGGCGAGCTTTGGGCCGGTGCCCGGGAGTGTAGTTGCAGCGGTCTCCAACAATCAGGCGGGCGGGCATCCGAACGTGACGACCACCTTCGATCTGGCAACCACCCTGCCGGACGAAAGCGCCGGTAAACCAAAGGACGTGAGTTTTGACCTGCCACCTGGTTTGGTTGGTAGCACTGTGGGGTTGCCGCGCTGCACGGTAACCGGAGTGATCGAAGCCAATACCAAACCCAAGTCTTGTCCTCCTGATGCGATGGTCGGCATCGCGACGGTCACGCTCGGAGGTAGGGGGGAACGCGATGAGATTCCGGTTCCCGTCTATAACATCGCGCCGTCACCAGGCGAGCCGGCCGCGTTCATGTTTGATGCCTTGATCCTGCCAGTGCGGCTGGATACGAGTGTGCTTTCGGACGGCAACTATGGAGTACGAGTGACGGCGCCGGACATAGCGGAGTCCTCGAGCGTGCTAGGCAGCAACATAACGATTTGGGGCATCCCGGCCGAACATTCCGGCCCTGGCGAAGATCGGACTTTGTACACGCTGTTCGGCGGTAGCCCCTTCGGCGCCCCCGATCCGGGCCAGTTGCCAGTGCCTTTGCTCACGGCCCCACAGCAGTGTGTGGAACCTCTGGTGGCGACGATGTCGACCGACCCATGGGCACATCCAGGCGCGTTCGTCTCCGAAGACGTGTCGGTTGGCACGATGACGGGTTGTGGCTTGGTGCCATTCGAATCTTCGTTCACGTTTTTGCCCGACACACTCGAAGCCGGCGCGCCAGCGGGGTACGGGTTCGATTTGAACATCCCCCAGCACAACGAACAGAACGTGCTTGCCAGCGCAAGCATGAAGGATTTCAGGCTGACACTTCCCACGGGCGTGGTTGTGAGTCCCTCTGCGGCATGGGGCTTGAAAGCATGCTCCAGGGCTCAGTTCTATGGGTCGTCTCATCCATCGCAAGAGCCCGCAGGGTTGGCGGGCTGTCCTCGTGAAGCACAGGTAGGTGAAGTCGAAGTCGAAACGCCCGATTTGGAAAAGCCGCTGAAAGGTCAAGTGTTCCTGGCGACCCCGGAATGCGATCCGTGCAGCCCTGCCGATGCGGAAAGCGGTCGGATGGTTCGTCTGTTCGTACAGCTGGTCGGCGAAGGCGAAGCCGGTGTCGTGGTGAAGCTCGAAGGGCAGGGGCGTCTGGATGAGAAAACCGGTCAGATAACAACCGTGTTTGACGACAATCCGCAGGTGCCGTTCAATAAACTCCGCTTCACCCTCGATGGCGGTCCGCGGGCCGTTCTGGCGAACCCGCGCATATGTGGGACCGTGTCGGCGAATGGGGATCTAACTCCATGGAATACGGGTGCAGGGATCTCCGACTCGAAGCCCTTCTACGAATTCGAGATCAATCAGAACTGTTTTGGGCCGCAATTCAATCCCTCGTTCGTGGCGGGGATGCCGAACATTCAGGCCGGAGCCTATGGCGGGTTCACGCTGGCTTTCGGCCGGGCGGATAACGACGAGTATCTCGGCCAGTTGACGACGACGATGCCTACGGGACTGTTGGGGAAGATCGCGGGTATCCCGTTGTGCGAGGAAGCTCAGGCGATAGCCGGGTCGTGTGACGCGGCGAGCCAGATCGGGACGGTAGAAGCGTTGACCGGACCGGGAGCGAACCCGTTCCTGGTGTCCGGTGGTCATGTGTACCTGACGAAGGGCTATGGCGGCGCGCCGTATGGCTTGTCGATAGTGGTGCCGGCTGTCGCGGGTCCGTACACGCTCTCCGGTACCAACGGGAATGGGAGTGTGGTTGTGCGTGCGCAGATCTTCGTGGACGAACACACCGCACAGCTACGGGTCGTGAGTGGCCAGTTGCCGTCGATGCTTGACGGGATTCCGCTGCAACTCAAAGCGGTAAACGTTCGTATCGACAAGCCGCAGTTCACGTTCAACCCAACCAGTTGCGCAAAGAAGTCGATCGTAGGAACGCTCAATGCGGTCGAAGGCTTGTCTTCGACGGTGACGGACTCCTTCCAGGTGACCAACTGTGCGAGCCTCGCGTTCAAGCCGGGGTTCAGCGTGTCTACGACAGGGAAAACGTCCCGCACGAACGGTGCGGGGTTGGACGTGAAACTCTCCTATCCGAAGAACGCGTTTGGCAAGTACGCGAACATCAAGTCGGTCAAGGTGAACCTGCCCAAGCAGTTGCCGTCACGGTTGACGACGCTGCAGAAGGCTTGTCCTGACAGCACGTTCAATGCGAATCCCGCCGCTTGCCCCGCAGCATCGAGGGTGGGGTCGGCTACAGCAACAACCCCGATCCTCGGGGACACGCTGACCGGCCCGGCGTACTTCGTGAGTCATGGTGGCGCGAAGTTCCCAGAACTCGTAGTGGTCCTGTCGGGTGATGGGGTGACCGTTCAGTTGGACGGGGAAACGTTTATCAGCAAAGCCGGGATCACGAGCAGCACGTTCCGTCAGGTCCCTGACGTGCCGGTGAGCACGTTCGAGCTGAAGCTCCCCCAAGGCCCCAACTCGGCTCTCGCGGCAAACGGAAACCTCTGCACGAGCACCCTGAAGATGCCCACAGCGTTCACCGCACAGAACGGGCTCGTGATCCATCAAACCACACCCGTCACAGCCACCGGCTGCCCCAAGCACAAGGTCAAGCACAAGAAGAAGAAATGACATGTCCAACACGGGAAGGGCGCCGTCCAGCAGGGCGGCGCCCAACGGTCACGCGGCGAGCGTGCCGGACGGCAATGGTAGACGGCCGCAGGAGGGCGTAAGGGAGATCCAACGGGGGCGGATGCTCGCCGCGATGGCGCTGGTGTGCGCCGAGCACGGGGCGAGCAATGTAACCGTCGCCCATGTCGTGTCGCGGTCCGGGGTCTCACGCCGCACCTTCTACGAGCACTTCGCCGATCGCGAGGCCTGCTTTCTGGCAACGTTGGAAGAGGCGCTGGTGTCAGCCAGGATATGTGTGCTTCCGGCTTATGAAGCCCAGGGGCGCTGGCACGAGCGGATGCGGGCATCGCTTGTTGCATTGCTGTCGTTTCTCGAAGACGAGCCATTCCTCGGTCGGATGTTGGTCGCCGAGAGCGTTGGCGGGGGCGCTACCACGCTTAAGTGGCGCAAGGGCGTCCTTTCGTCCGTTCTTGCCGCTGTGGACGAAGGTCGTACCTCGGCCAAAGATGGTGACTTGCCTCCCCTCACCGGGGAGGGCATCGTGGGTGGTGTACTCTCGGTCATCCACACGCGGCTACTTGACCCGGGCGAGACATCCCTACTCGACCTCACGGGTCCTCTGATGAGCATGATCGTCCTGCCTTATCTCGGCACGGCGGCGGCGAAGAAGGAGCTCAAGCGGCCGACCCCCATACGGGACACTCGGCGAGTGCCGAGCCTTGCCAACCCGCTACGCGACCTCGATATGAGGCTCACGTACCGTACGGTTCGCGTCCTGATGTCAGTCGCCGCCAACCCTCGCTGCTCCAACCGCGAGATCGCGCGCGCCGCCGACATCGACGACCAGGGCCAGGCCTCGAAGTTGCTTACGCGCCTGTCCAAGCTCGGCCTGATCGAAAACGGCGGCGCGGGCCAGGCGCGCGGCGCGCCGAACGCCTGGATGCTCACCGAGAAGGGCGCCAAGGTCGAGCATGCTGTAGGAAAGGCCGCCCTCAGCACATAGCGCAAACCCCCGATCTGCCAGACGGCCAAAGCTCCTCAGCAATCCAGCCGATCAGCTCTTCTTGCCAAGGGGGCTTGACAACTGGCACCACGTGCGCTTATATTGCTCGGTACCTGATGTGCTCTAGGTACGCCGGGTAAACATAAGGTCGGGTTTTGGGTCGGTCTTCGTGGCCGGCAGCTAATCGTTTGACGGGGACCTTGGGAGAGGGACCGGGTCGCTTCTGAGAGGGAGTTGTATTTCGCGTGCAGTCTTTGGGGATTAACGTGTTCGAGAGTCGCTGTGCCAACGACGGGTCCGTAATAGGACGCGTCAGCGTCGCTGACGCGTCTCTCTCTCTCTCTCTCTCTCTCTCTCTGGCCGAGCCGGCTCTCAGCTAGAAAGCCGTCGGCTCCGCCATCAAACCGGACACCGTGTCCGGTTTGGTCCATCGCGCGCCATAGGCGCGCTTTCAGCTTCTTGTTCTTGTACCGCCGTGGACCCAATGTCCCTGGCGGTGTTGTCATGCCCGCGATCCCGCGGGTCGTTTCGTGTGGATCGCTTCTCTAGGAGGGGATGGGTTTGATGGGTATTCGTCGTGTTGTTGTCAGGGCGTCGGTCCTTTGTGTCGTCGGTGCAGCTCTATCGGTGTGGTCCGGTGTGGCCTCGGCGAAACTTGTGCACCCGTTCGTCTCGTCCTTCGGGTCGTTCTCGAACGTGCAGGGTGTCGCAACAGACGGGGCCGGGGACGTGTACGCATACGACGGAGGCAACGGTGAAGTCCTGAAGTTCGACTCCACCGGCAAACCCGTCAACTTCACCTTCACAGGGACGAACGCGATCACGGGTGTCGGCTCCGTTGGAGGCGCCGAAGGCGAGATCGCTGTGGACAGCTCATCGGGCCCCGCCAAAGGTGACATCTATGTCGCGCACGGAGGGGGCAGCATCAATATCTACAACGAAGCTGGCGAAAAAGTCGGCGAATTGACCGAAGAAGCCGGTCATCCCTGGGGCGAGGCGTGTGGTGTGGCCGTCGACAGCTCGGGCAACGTGTACGTCGGTCTGTACCCTAGCCACGTCAACAAGTACGTGCCCGCCGCCAGTCCGGTCACCAACGGCGAATACGTCTCTTCGATGGCGGGGCTGAGCGAAGTGTGCAACGTCGCGGCCGACTCGACCGGGAACGTGTTCATCGACAAATGGAACACCGGTCCCGTTACACGCTACGAACCGAGCCAGTTTGGGTCTCTCTCGGCGACAGGCTCGGTTGTGGACGCGAAAGGCAGCACGCTCGCCGTGGACTCCTCCAGCGACGAACTGTATGTGAATGAGAGAGCCCAGATCGCGCAGTTCGGCCCACACGGCGAACCGTTTGAAGCGCCCTCGATGATCTTGGCCAATTCGGGCGAAGGAACTATCAGTGGCTCCATCGGTGTCGCCGTCGGTCCCTCGAACCACGACATCTATGCCTCCAGCGGTAACGGCAAAGTCAACATATATGGACCGGCGGTGGAAATTCCGACCGTTATTACCGCAGAGGTGTCGAGCGTCACCCACACAGAAGCCATTATCGCGGGCAGTGTCAATCCCGAAGGCGTGACGGTCACCCTCTGCCAATTCGAATATGGCACAACCACAAGCTATGGTCACACAGTCTCCTGCCCGACCAACCCCGGTTCAGGCAACGCGTCGGTTGAAGAGACGACCGTCCTCGCGGGTCTCGAAGCCGGTACCGAATACCATTACCGTCTCGCGACCACCAGTGCGGGTGGTCCAGCAGCAGGCGCCGACCGCACTTTCGATACAGCCATCGTCTGGCCGGAATCCAGCACCGGTCTCCCAGACGGGCGCCTCTACGAACTGGTGTCGCCGCCGAACAAACACGGCAACGAAGCACTCAACTATGAACATGCGGCATTTGTCTCGCAGGACGGTCAGGCGGCGCTGTACGCAGCCAGCGGAGCTTTGGGTGGGACCTCATCGAACAGTGCTTTTAGCCCGACGCAGGTCTCGGAACGCACGGCGAGAGGCTGGGTCACGCGCTCCGCGTTGCCGCTACCGGAGGAAGGCGTCAACAGTGTAGAAGAAAACGTCGGAATCGGCACGATTCAGACAATCACGGTGCCGTCGGCCGACCTTTCACACATGATTTTCGGTACGTGGACCGGAAAGCCATATGTCGGTCCACCAGACGCACTTGCACTTGGCCAGATGAACGTCTACGTGGCTGGCCCCGATCCGTTTGTAGACCCCGAATGGTTGGGTCGGCCACTGTTCGAAAATGGGGGCAGCGGCGAAATCTCTCCGTTTGGCAGTTCGCCGAACCTGAAGACAATCTATTTCTCGACGGGTATCGCTCTGTACGAATACAAAGAAGGCAGTCTAAGCGAAATCGGCGCGCTGCCAAACGGAGAAGTCAGCCCGGGCCCAGCCGCCCCCGCTGCGTTGCCGTATGAGTTGACTGGTCGACCATTTGGAGGAAGCAGGACCACGACCGCTCCGGCGGGCTACGCTAACCAGGTCTCCGCCGACGGCTCTCGTGTCTTCTTTGTGAGAAAGGATGAAGCGGGCACGATGGAGTTGTACGCGTACGTGACCGCGCCCGATGGCTCACATCGGACGCTGCTCGTCTCCCAATCTCAACTATCTGGTCACGTCGGTGAGCCGGCGCCTGACGGCCCGCAGGCTGTGGCATCGACAGAGCGCCAGGCGTACAGCCCGCTCTACGCGGAAGAAGCCGGGACCTCGAGTCAGCCTTCCTATGTGTTCGCATCGCCGGACGGCTCGCATGCGTTCTTCCAAAGCGCCGACCGCCTTACCGAAGCGGCGCCCGAAGACGCCAGTAGCAAGACCTACGACTACGATCTGGAAACGGGGACGCTCGAATACCTTCCTGGCTTGAAGGGTTCGATCGTGACCGTCGTTACCGACGGCTCGGCGGCGGTCTTCGAGAACACGACCACGAGCCCGTTCCGGTTGGAACGGTGGGTAGCCGGTCCGAGTGGCGGAACGGTGACGTCGATCGCGCAATTGCCACCGGCCTCGGGCAACGTCTGTGAACCGGTGGAGTGTGTCGGGCCGGCCTACACGTCCACCGACAGCAAGACCCTGGTGTTCACCACCGACTCGCCGATCGCGGGCTTCAACGATGGCGGCAGCCACCTCTCGCTGTACGTGGGAGAAAAAGAAGAGCCAGTTGGAGGACCGTTGCCGAACAATCAGATCTTCCGCTACGAGGTCGAAAACAATGACTTGACCTGCGTGTCCTGCCCGCCAAGGGGTGTAACGCCCGCAAGCAATGCGATCACGTCGAAAGACAACTTCATGTTCAATTCAGTGTTCGGGGACGGCAAAGCTGAAATCTTGAGCCCAGGGAGGGCCATGTCCCCCGATGGCAGCACGCTGTTCTTTGAGACGCGTGATCAGCTGCTGCCACAGGATACAAATGGAACGGCGGATGTATATGAGTGGCATAGCGGGCGGCTGTACCTCATATCAGCCGGCCAGGGTTCGCTGCCCTCGTATTTCACCGGGATTAGCGAGTCGGGCGGCGATGCGTTCTTTATGACAGCCGACGGCATGGTTGCGGGGGACACTGACGGCAGCTATGACGTGTATGACGCCCGCATACCGCGGCCGGGCGACACCCCGCCACCGGCGGCGGTGCCGTGCGAAGGGGCGGTCTGTCAGGGCCCACCGAGCGTGCCGCAATTGCTCTCGTCGCCAGGGAGCGAAAGGTTCAACGGTGCCGGCGACCTGACACCGGGCACACCGTCAAAGATTGTTTCAAAGTCGCTTACCCGCAAGCAAAAGCTCGCACAAGCGTTGAGGGTATGCAGGCGTAGTCACAACAAGCGCAAGCGTTTGGTGTGCGAACGTCGGACCAAGCAACGGTACGGGGCGAAAGCGTCGCAGAGTAACCGCAATCGCCGCCACAACGGGAGGGGTAAGTGATGGTCGTATCTCCGAAGAGCGCGCCGAAGCGCACGCGGATCCTGATGGGCATATTGGTCGCGACTGTCGGGGCAGCGGTCGCAATGTACACCACCACTCCCGCGTCAGCGGCCGAATCGCCGCGATGGGCGGTCGCCTCTTATGCGACGCCGACGAGTCTGCCGCCCGGTGGCACTGGAGAAGTTATAGTGACGGCCGTGAACGTGGGTGGGGCTGCTTCCGATGGGAGTCCGGTCGTCATCAATGATGCTCTGCCGGGCCGACTGACTGTCACGGCAGTCTCGGGGTACAACATATACGCGGCTGGTATAGTCGGACAATTCACACCTCCGCCGGCGGCGCAGATGAGCTGCGCCGCGTCGCCGGAACCGGTCTGCAAATACAGCGGTCAGGTCCAGCCTGGCTCTCAACTGATGATGGTTATCAAGGTCAAAGTGGAAGCTGGAGCTTCCGAAACAGTCACAAACGACGCAAGCGTATCGGGCGGGGGTGCCTCCGAGGGTGCATTGTCTAGCTCCCCAATCGTCATCGATAGCGGAGTGGCGGGGTTCGGTTTGGCGCGAGGCAGCGTGATCGCTGCGCTGTCCGCCAACCGGGCGGGTGCGCACGCGAACGTGACTACGGGCTTCGCTTTGAACACCGCGACCCCCACGAGGTCGGCGGGCGACCCCAAGGACGTGGCGTTCACTCTTCCGCCGGGAGCCGTCGGTAATACCGTTGGCATGCCACGGTGTACTGCGGCGCTAGCCGCGAATACAGATTGTCCCGCCGACACGATCGTCGGGGTGGCAACCGTGAGATATTCACTCGAAGGCGTCTTCTTGCTCACCATCGATGTTCCGGTCTACAACATTGCGCCGGCGCCCGGCGAGCCGGCGGCGTTTTATTTCCAGCTCAACGCTCATGTGCGTCTCGATACCAGCGTTCTCTCCAATGGCAACTATGCAGTTCGCGTTACCGCGTCGGAAATTTCTCAGCAGTTGCCACTGATCTCCACCTTTGTGACGATCTGGGGTGTGCCTGCTGATCATCAAGGCCCGGGACCGATACCGGTGTTCGGTGACGAAACCGCTGGCGTGGAAACCGTTGGTGGCCGGCTTGGCGCCTCGCGTGTTCCGCTGCTCTCCAACCCGACGCAATGCTCGACACCTTTGATTGCTTCTGTAGATGGCGATGGGTGGCGTAAACCCGGTGTTTTCGATAAAGTGAAATCGCCGATGGGCACACTGACGGGCTGCCTTGAGGCTCCGTTCAGCAGCTCATTCACACTGCTGCCGGACACTTTGGAAGCAGGAGCGCCCGCCGGATACGATTTCGACTTGCGGGTGCCCCAGCAAAACATCGCCGACCAGCCGTCTAGCTCCGACGTGAAGTCCGTGAGCGTGACACTGCCTGAAGGCGTTGTCGTGAACCCGTCGGCGGCGTGGGGGCTGAAAGCGTGTTCCCCTGCCCAGTTCTATGGGCCAAACCATCCATCACAGGATGCCGCGCAAGTTGCGAGTTGCCCGCGTGAAGCACAGGTCGGGACGGTGCGGGTCAAGACACCCGCACTTGAAGAAGCGCTGGAAGGCCAGGTCTATCTGGCTGAACCGGAATGCAACCCGTGCTCGCCGCAGGACGGTGAAGACGGCAAAATGGTCAAGCTGTTCGTGCAGTTGGTCAGCGAAGGCGAAGGTGGGATCGTCGTCAAGCTCGAAGGCAAGGGCATGATCGATCAAAAGACAGGCCAGATCACGACCGTGTTCGATGAAAACCCGCAGTTGCCCTTCAGCGAGTTTAAGTTGAAACTCGCAGGTGGACCAAGGGCGGTCCTGGCGAACCCACGCAAGTGTGGGACAGTCAAGGCGACCGGCGACCTAGAACCGTGGAGCATCCTTGAGGCGCCTGAAGAAGCCGCTTTGATCTCCACCAAAGTGTCGGACTCCAAGCCGTTCTACGAACTGGAAATCAACCAGAATTGCTTCGGTCCGCAATTCAAACCGACGTTTGTTGCCGGGATGCCGAACATTCAGGCGGGAGCGTACGGCGAATTCACGCTTGCGTTCGGGCGTGCGGACAACGATGAGTATCTCGGCCAGTTGACGACGACTATGCCGACAGGGCTCCTAGGCAAGATCTCGGGTATCCCGCTGTGTGAAGAAGCACAAGCGATAGCGGGATCGTGTGGTTCTGCGAGTCAGATCGGAACAGTTGAAGCATTGACAGGTCCCGGGGCGAATCCGTTCTTGGTGTCGGGCGGTCGCGTGTATTTGACGAAGGGCTACGGTGGCGCGCCCTACGGTCTGTCGATCGTGGTTCCGGCTGTGGCTGGTCCATACACGCTCTCCGGTACGAACGGGAATGGGAGCGTGGTGGTTCGTGCGCAGATCTTCGTGGACGAACACACCGCCCAGTTGAAGGTCGTGAGCGGTCAGCTACCGTCGATGCTGGACGGGATCCCGTTGCAACTCAAAGCGGTGAACGTGAGGATCGACAAGCCGCAGTTCACGTTCAACCCGACGAGTTGCGCGAAGAAGTCGATCGTGGGATCGCTCACCGCTGTGGAAGGCTTGTCCTCGACGGTCACGGATTCCTTCCAGGTGACTAACTGTGCGAGCCTTGTGTTCAAACCGGGGTTCAGCGTGTCAACGACTGGGAAAACGTCGCGGGTCAACGGTGCGGGGTTGGACGTGAAGCTGTCCTATCCCAAGAATGCGTTTGGGAAGTACGCGAACATCAAGGCGGTAAAGGTCGCGTTGCCTAAGCAGCTGCCGTCAAGGTTGACGACACTGCAGAAGGCGTGTCCTGACAGCACGTTCAACCAGAACCCCGCAGCGTGTCCTGCGGCATCACGGGTAGGGACAGCGACGGCGACCACCCCGATACTCGGAGACACGCTCACAGGTCCGGCGTACTTCGTGAGCCACGGTGGCGCGAAGTTCCCCGAACTCGTGGTCGTTCTCTCCGGTGACGGAGTGACGGTCCAACTGGACGGCGAAACGTTCATATCGAAAGCGGGGATCACCAGCAGCACGTTCCGGCAGATCCCGGATGTCCCGGTCAGCACGTTCGAGCTGAAGCTACCCCAAGGACCAGGCTCCGCATTGGCGGCCAACGGGAACCTCTGCACCAGCACCCTGAAGATGCCCACCGCGTTCACGGCGCAGAACGGGATGGTGATCCACCAAACGACACCCATCACTGCCACAGGGTGCCCCAAGCACAAGGCAAAGCACAAGAAGAAGAAATGACATGTCCGAGACAGGGAGGGCGCCGTCCAAACGGACGGCGCCCGGTGGTCACACCTCGAACGGCGCCGGGCAGGTCGAGCGCGTAGGCGAGATCCAACGCGCGAGGATCCTCGCCGCGATGGCGGAGGTCTGCGCAGAGCTGGGCGCCGCCAACGTCACCGTGGCCCATGTAGTGGCCCGCTCGGGTGTTTCTCGTCGCACCTTCTACGAGCAGTTCCCCGACCGCGACGTCTGCTTTTTGGTCACGCTGGATGAGGCGTTGGAGCACGCGGCCGGCTACCTGCTCCCGGCCTACGAGGCGCCGGGGCGATGGCACGAACGGATACGCGCGTCGCTTGTTGCGCTGCTGTCGTTCCTCGGTGACGAGCCGTCTATGGGCCGGGTTCTGGTGGTCGAGAGCCTTGGCGGGGGTTCTGCGGCGCTTGAGCGGCGCAAGTGCGTGCTCGCCTCGGTGCTTGCCGCCGTTGACGAAGGTCGCACTGTGGCCAAAGGAGGCGCTGACTTGCCGCCGCTGACGGCGGAGGGTGTGGTCGGCGGCGTGTTGTCGGTCATCCACACGCGGCTACTCGACCCTGCGGAGACATCGCTACTCGATCTCACTGGCCCCCTGATGAGCATGATCGTCCTGCCCTACCTCGGCGCGGCAGCCGCGAGGAAGGAGCTTGAGCGGCCAACGCCCGCTCAGGAAGACCGGCGAGCGCCGAGTCCCGCCAACCCGCTGCGCGATCTTGAGATGAGGCTCACTTACCGCACGGTTCGCGTGCTGATGTCGGTCGCCGCCAACCCCCGCCACTCCAACCGCGAGATCGCGCGAGCTGCCGAAATCGATGACCAGGGCCAGGCTTCCAAGCTGCTCACGCGGCTGTCCAAACTAGGCCTGATCGAGAACAGCGGCGATGGTCTTGCCCGCGGCGCCCCCAACGCATGGGTGCTGACCGAGAAGGGCGCCGAGGTTGAGGCGGCGGTCGGGGTGCGTACCGGCTGACTCTTCACCTCGGCCGTCGGGGTGTCTACCATCGATAGTGATGCTCGCACCCTCGCGACCGCTTCCCCGCGTTGGAGCACGAGCCCGCATCAAGCACTTCGGCGGTCTCGTCGAGCGAGGCACGGTGCTCACCGTCGAGGACGACGGCCGGCGCTTGCACGTGCGCGGTGAGGACGGCGAGCTGCACGAGTTCGTGCTCAGCCAGAAAAGCGCCCGGTTTGTGTCGGCCGACGACGCCCACGGGCCGCGCTTGGAGCTGCTCGCCGAGCCGCTGGCTCAGGGCTAGGCCGGCGCTTGATTGCTACCACAGGTGTCCGTGTGATCTAAGGCGCTTGCACGTCGGGGAAGTGCTCTGCGCAGTGCTCTCGCAGCACGTCTCGTACCCACGCACGCTCCTTTGGGGTTGCGACCCGAAAGCGGGCCACGATCTCCTTCTGGCGCTCGATCGGCGCCCCCTCGATCGTCCAACGCACGGCCAAGCGCTCGAACAGCAGCTCCACTCCGCGCTGCCACACGTCCTCCTGTGTGGCCGCCGCGCTTCCCGTTGCACCGGACATCGTGTCGGCGTACTCGCTCCTTGCGCCTGGCGTAAGAGAGCCGCGCAGCGTGAGCACGTTGCCGTGCTCGTCGGTGTAATCGCTGCTCGGCGCGCTCAGGTTGCCGGAAGCACCTTCCTTCGCCCGTGCGCGACTTCGCCTCCCCATGCTCTACCCGCTCGCCGTCATCCGTCGTACAGCCCGATGCGGCTCGCCTACATCGTCTCCGCGGCCTTCAACAGCTGCGAGCGCACATCCCCGGTCACGGGCTTCGCGTGTCCCGGCCAAGCAGCCGCCGGCTCCATTTCCGCCAGCTTGCGGATGCTCGCCTTGGCCTGCTCGGTGTCGTAGTTGTAGGTCGGCGCCGGCACGTGCGGCGGGCAGCTCCTGCCCCACATTTCAAGCGTGTAGAAGCAGTCGCTCACAAGCGCCAACCGGTCGGATTCGCGCCATAGGCCGATCTGTCCGGGCGCGTGGCCGGGCAGGTGGATCACCTTGAACCCCGCCACCTCGTCGCCCTCCGAGAGGGTGCCCGAGATCTGCACGGGACCGTTGTCCCACGCCCAGCGGTGCATTGCCAGGTGGATCTGACGTTGCGGCGTGGGCAGCGTGGAGAGGCCCTCCGGCCAGTAGCGAAAGCCTCCACTTCCTTCCGCGTCCTGAACCTCTTCGGGATGACACAGCACCGGTACTCCCAGTGCCGGCGCCACGCCGCGGTGGTCGGTGTGGCCGTGGCCCAACACCACCCGCTTGATCCCACCCAGCTTCGCCCCCGCGCTCGCCACCGCCCGCACCATTGTGCGCGCTCCAGCGTCGTACAGCGTCACTCCGCCCACGCTTGAGTCCTCGATCAAATACACGTTGCAACGTCCTGGCTGACCCTGCACCACCCACACGCCCTCCGCCACGAGCTTCGCGTCCGGCGCAGACATCGCGGTCACCTTCGTCTTCACATTGAACGCGCCTCTCATGCCCACCTCGGCGGTGCTTCCCTGCGGTGGCATCAACCCGATCTGGCGCGCCACCTCCATGCCGTCGGAGAAGGCGTCGTTTGCCTGCACCTTCCCGTCGCGCACAGTCAATACGTCCACGCCTTCGAGTTTCAGCGGATGACCCGTCGGGGCGACGCCGCTCAGCCCTCCCGGTCCCGCGAACGTGCCCGCCAAGGTCCAGTGCACGGCGCAGCGATCCCCCTCGGTGGTGGTCTGCGCGACCTCCATCTTCATGTCCGGCATCGCTTCAAACAGGCCTCCGATGAAATCCCGCACACCCTCAGGGGCTCTCACGTCCACCTGTCCGCGTACGTACTCGCGCCCACCATCCGCCCACAGCGCCACCGCCGCGTCGAGGTCGCGTTCCCCGATGGCGCCGAAGTACCGCCGCGCCACCGCCTCGGTGTCGCTGACAGTTGCGCCATTCCTCCCGTTCGCCGGTCTAGACCCCTCGGAGTTTCCACCGCGTGGGGCCGCGGGCTTGTGGATGTTCGCTGCCGCCTCTTGCACCTTGGCGGCCGCCTTGCTCGCCTGCTCTCTGTCTTCGTCCGCCATCTTTGGTCTCCTTAGCTCCGCCGCCGTGATCTATCAGTCTACGGTTCGTCTACCCGGGCCGGCCAGACGCTAGTAGTCTCCGCGCCGGTGACACAGCCGGCCCGGAAACGCGAGCTTGGACGGGGCGAGCGCGTGCTCCCCGGTGTATTCCGCCTACGCCTGCCTCTGCCCTGGCCCGGCGTCCCGCATGGCAACGCCTGGGCGGTGAAGGCAGGCGACGGCATCGTCCTGTTCGACACCGGCTACCACGAACCCGGCTCGATGGCACAGCTGGAGCGCGCGCTTGCCATGTGCGGCTTCACCGTCGAGGACGTCCGCCTCGTGGTCTGCACTCACGCCCACTCAGACCACTACGGCCAAGCCGCCGCGATCGTCGCCCGCGCGGGCTGCGAGTTGTGGATGCACCCTAAATACGAGCACATGTCGATCGGCGAGCAGGACCCCGAGGCCGCGCTCGAACGCCGCATCGAGGTCGCCCGCCAATCTGGCGTCCCCGACGAGCCACTGCGCCGCTTCGCCGAGGAGCGCAAAAACCACGAATCCGGCATCTCCGCCGTCATCGCCCCTGACCGTGAGCTACTCCCCGGCGTCGTCGTCAACACCGACCTCGGCGCCTGGACCGTCCACGAGACGCCCGGCCACGCCCCCTCTCACGTTTGCCTCTTCCAACCCGAGCGCCGCCTGCTCATCTCCGGCGACCACCTCCTAGGGCGCATCTCGCTCTTCTTCGACTTCGGCTACTCCCCCGATCCCGTCGGCGAATTCCTCTCCTCACTCGGCGTGGTCGAACGTCTCGGCGCCCGCCTCTGTCTTCCCGGCCACGGACGCACGTTCACCGACGTGCGCGCCCACATCGACGGCAACCGCACCCTCGTAGCCGAACGCCTGGAGAAGGTGCAGAGCACGATCGCGCACGTCCCACTCACCGCGTTTGAGGTGATCCCACGCATCTACTCCGACGAGCTCGCCACCCACGGCGGACCTTGGCTGCTCACCGAGACGCTCGCCATGCTCACGCATCTGGAGGTCCTCGGCAGGGCCCACCGTCTCCCAGGCGACACCGAGCGCTGGACGGTCACAGGGCACGAGACGGCGTAGGCGCGCCAGCGCCGGAGCAAACCCAAACCTTGACACAGCTCTGTTAGGCTTCAGCGATGCGGATTGATGAACTGCTCGCGGGCGACGAGCCGGTCTTCTCCTTCGAGTTCTTCCCTCCAAAGACCGATCAGGGCGAGCAGAACCTCTACGCCGCTCTCTCCGAGCTACGTATGCTTGAGCCCTCGTTCGTCTCCGTCACCTATGGCGCCGGCGGCTCCACCCGCGCGAAGACCATCGAGATCGTCAAGCGCATCAAGGACGAGTACGGCCTTGAGGCGATGGCCCACTTCACCTGCGTCGGCGCCACCGTCCCTGAGCTTCGCTCCACCCTCAACGAGATGGCAGCCGCTGGCATCGACAACGTGCTCGCGCTCCGCGGCGACCCCCCCGCCGGTCAGGAGGACTGGGTCAAGACAGATGGCGGCCTTGAGTACTCGCGTGAGCTTGTCGACCTCATCAAGTCCGATTACCCCTTTGCCATCGGTGCCGCCTGCTTCCCCGAGACCCACATCCACGCCGTCTCTCCTCAAGTCGATGTCGACTACCTCGCCGAGAAGGTGGCGGGAGGCGTCGACTTCCTCATCACCCAGCTCTTCTTCGACAACGCCCTTTATTTCGATTTCGTGGATCGTGCCCGCGCCGCCGGGATAGGAATCCCAATCATCCCCGGCATCCTTCCCATCACGCAGATCAACCAGCTTGAGCGCATGACCAAGATGTGTGGCGCCTCCATCCCCGAGGGCCTGCGTCGCGAGCTCCACGCTCGTGAGGACTCCCCCGAGGCCGTCATCGACTTCGGTGTCGCCCACGCCACGCTCCAGTGCGCAGAGCTGTTGGCGGCCGGCGCCCCCGGCATCCACTTCTACACGCTCAACCGCTCCCCGGCAACGCGCGCGATTTTGGGTGCTTTGAAGCTCGCGCGGCCTTGGGAGAAGCCTGCCTACGCGGATTCGATCTCAAGCGCCTCCGCTACCCGCGGCGAGCCGTCCGCCGCTTCGTAGCGCACGTCGATCGAGTCGTCCTGTTTGTAGGTGCCCACCCCCCAAGCTCCGAGCAGCCAACGGCGCTTTGAGATCTTGTCCTTGCGTAGCTCCCGCTGGAACATCAGCGTCCGGCCCTTCGCCTGGAAGTCTTCTCCCTCGTGCTGGGGCACCCCGTTGACGAACACCTCGTAGGGCTCCCTCACCTCGGCCGGCAGTTTCACGATCGACTTCGCCACGGTTCGGATTATGAAGCTCTGGCCGGTCTTCCCTCGGCGGGGGTGAGGGGAGGTGGGGTTTCTCTTTTGGGGGTGACTCGCGCGCGCGTGGTCTACTTAACAAGACAAGTTCCCTTAAGGACGCCGCGCACGCGCGCGAGTCACCCTTTTTCGAACACATCCGCCCGCACCCCTCCGTACTCTGGTCGGGTGGCCGACATCGAGTACACCGTCCGCCGTTCTTCCCGTGCCCGGCGGGTCCGCGTCAACGTGCGCTCCCACACCGAGGTCGAGGTCGTGCTCCCCTCCCGTGCCCCTGAGCGGGCTGCCGCCGCGGCTGTCCGCGAGCTCGCGCCCTGGATCGAGCGACGGCTCTCCGAGGGTCGTCGCGCGCTGGCGCACGTCGCGGAGAGAGCCGGCACCGTGCCTTATCTCGGGGTTCCGCTGCTGCTCGTTCCCGAGCCGGGCCGCACTCGCGCCCACCGCCGCGACGAGAAGCTACTCGTGCCCAACGGCGACTACCGCCCGGCGGTGGAGCGCCTCTATCGCCGACTTGCCCGCCAGGAGGTCGCCGCCCGCCTCGACGCCGCTGTCGCGCAGGTCCACGCCTCCTACAGCGCCCTCTCCATCCGCGCCCAGAGCACCCGCTGGGCGTCTTGCTCCTCTACGGGCGCCATGAGCTTCAACTGGCGCCTGTTGCTCGCCCCCGAGCCGGTGCTCGACTACGTCGTCTGGCACGAGGTCTGCCACCTCGACATCCGCGATCACTCCCCTCGCTTCTGGGCGCTGGTCGAGAGCCGCTGCCCCGGCTGGCGTGCCCAGCGTGATTGGCTGCGGCGCTACGGAACGACGCTGGTGCTCTAGTCCCGCTCGCCGATCGGCACGTACTCCCGATCGCGCTCGCCCGTGTAGATCTGCCTTGGCCGTGCGATCTTCTGCTCTGAGTCCTGCACCATCTCAAGCCACTGGGCGATCCAGCCGCTGGTGCGACCAATCGCGAACATGACTGGGAACATGGCCACCGGCAACCCCAGCGCCTCGTAGATCAGCCCCGAGTAGAAGTCCACGTTAGGGTAGAGCTTGCGTGAGGTGAAGTACTCGTCATCGAGCGCCCGCTTCTCAAGCTCCGTGGCGATGTCCAGCAGCGGGCTCTTCCCGCGCACCTCGAACACCGCGTCGAGGTGCTTGCGGATGATGCGCGCGCGGGGGTCGTAGTTCTTGTACACGCGGTGCCCGAAGCCCATCAACCGCTCGTTCCCCGCCTTCACGCCCTCCAGGAAGTCGGGGATGTTCTCCACCCGCTCGATCCTCTGCAACATTCGCAGCGCCTGCTCGTTGGCGCCGCCGTGGAGCGGTCCGTATAGCGCCGCCACGCCTCCCGCCACCGCCGAGTAAGGGTCCACCTGGGTCGATCCGACGGAACGAACCGCGCTCGTGGAGGCGTTCTGTTCGTGGTCGGCGTGGAGGATGAACAACACGTCGAGCGCCCGCTCCAGCCTGGGGTCGGGCTGATACTTCAGCTCGGTCATCTTGTACATCATCCCCAGGAAGTTCCCCGCGTAGGCGAGGTCGTTGTCGGGGTACACATACGGCTGCCCCATGTTGTGGCGGAAGGCAAACGCCGCCAACGTCGGCATCTTCGCGAGCAGGCGGGTGATCTGGATCGCCCGTACCTCCTCGTCATGGATCTGGTTGGCGTCTGGGTAGAAGGTGGAGAGCGCGCCTACCGACGCCACCAACATCCCCATCGGGTTCGCGTCGTAGCGGAACCCCTGCATGAACCCCTTCACGTTCTCGTGCACGAACGTGTGGATCGTGATCTCGTGCACCCACTCATCGAGTTGCGCGCTCGTGGGCAGCGCCCCATTGATGAGCAGATAGGCAACCTCCAGGTAGCTCGACTTCTCGCACAGCTGCTCGATCGAGTACCCCCGGTGTTGCAGGATCCCGCGGTCCCCATCGATGTAAGTGATCGCGCTGCGACACGACGCCGTGTTCGTATACGCCGGGTCATACGCCATCAGACCGAAGTCTTCCTCGTCCACCTTGATCTGGCGGAAGTCCATCGCCCGCACCGTCCCGTCGGTCACGGGCAGCTCGTAGATCTTGCCTGTGCGGTTGTCGGTAACCGTCAGCGTGTCCTGCCCGTGGGCGCCGTCGGTTGTCGCATTTCGAGTCTGTGTCTCGGCGCCCATCGTTTCCTCCAGTCGGCTGTCGCTCGGTCTCTGCCCCCGATTATGCGACACCTGGGCGCCCTACCCGGTGGGCAACTTGTGAAGCGGTCCCACGCCCCGTCAACGCTGGGTCATTCGCCTACGCGCCACAGCGGTGCGCACGCGCGCCGGCGGCACGAGCGGCGGATCTCCGTGCGGACCCCTTCGCGGCGAACGCGGCAAGCGTGCGCGCGGGTGATGCGGATGCAGCGGACCCGGCCGTGGTCCGATCCCGCCGTCCTCGCCCAACGTCTCCTCGGGGGTCTGTCGCACAGCCCAACGCACGATCAGGAAGAGAGCCACGATCGGGATCTTCAAGATCACCATCAACCAGATGAAAGTCCACGCATCCACTCCTGTTTGATCGTATACCCGCCTGGCGGCGGGTACAACCGGAGTGGGAGGGTCTTGGGTATACCGCCTGGCGGCGGGTACAACCGAAGGAGGTGGGGGAGTTTGGGTATACCCGCTCCGTACGGCGGCGCGTAAGCGCGTCAGCCGCGCAACTGCAGCGGGGCGCCGCTGAACTGGGTGATCTCGCGTAGCTGCTCCACCCGGGCGTGGATCTCATCGCCAGTGAGCCGTTCAATGCGCTCGGTGCCGAACTCCTCCACGTTGAAGGACGCGAGCGCGGTGCCGTGGGCCATCGCACGGCGCAAGAGCTCGTCGGAGAGCTCCTCGTCGGGGTGGGCGGCGATGTAGCCGACGAATCCCCCCGCGAACGTGTCGCCCGCGCCGGTGGGGTCGATTACGTCCTCCATTGGGTACGCGGGTAGCGCGAAGAAGCCATCGTTTGTGACAAGCGCAGCGCCGTACTCGCCCTGCTTTGCCACGATCACGCTCGGCCCACGACCGTCGGTCGAGGCTTTCCAGGCGAGGATGTCGCGGGCGGCCGACACTAGGTTGGGCTTGCCCGTTAGCTGGCGCAGCTCTGCGTCGTTGAGGATGAGGCAGTCAACGCTCTCGATCGCCTTTACAAGCTGGTCCCTGGCGATGTCGATCCACAGGTTCATCGAGTCGAGCGCCACGAAGCGCGCGTGGGGGAGTTGTTCGCGAACCTCCAGCTGCAGGTCGGGGAGGATGTTCGCGAGGAACAACACGTCGCTTTCCCTGGAGGTCTCCGACAGCTTCGGCTGGAAGCCCTCGAACACGCCCAACTGTGTGTCGAGTGTCTCGCGCGAGTTGAGGTCCCAGCCGTACTCGCCCCGCCAGAAGAAGGTCTTGCCGCCGGCGATGCGCTCTACGTCTGAGACGTCCACGCCGCGGCTACGCATCACCTCAAGCTCCGCCTCGCCGAAATCATCACCCACGGGCCCCACCACGCGCACCTCCTCGAAGAATGAGGCTGCGAGCGCGAAGTGAACGGCCGCCCCACCGAGCATCCGCTCGCGCTCCCCAAACGGGGTCTTCACGGCGTCATAGGCGATAGATCCGACAACGGTTATTGGCATCGCGCGGGGACCTTATAGCCTCAGCTTCCGTGCGTGCGATCCAGATCACCGAGTTCGGCGGCCCCGAGGTCTTGAAGCTCGTCGAGCTACCCACACCCGAACCCGCGGCCGGGAAGGCGTTGATCCGCGTCTCCCGCGCGGGGATCAACTTCGCCGACACCCACACCCGCACCAACTCCTATGTACAGAAGGCCACACTGCCACTCGTCCCCGGCGGCGAGGTCGCCGGCGTCGTGGTGGAGGCGCCCGACGGCGCGACTGTCAAGGAGGGTCAGAGGGTGGTGGCACTCACCGGCGATGGGGGATACGCCGAGTATGCAACCGCGCCCGCGGATCGCTGCTACCCGATTCCCGACGACCTGGAAGATGGCGTCGCGGTTGCGCTCACCATCCAAGGACTCACCGCGTGGCACCTCTACCGCACCGCCGGCCGTGTCGGTGAAGGAGAGTCCGTTGTAGTTCACTCCGCCGCCGGAGGCGTGGGTTCGCTGGCCGTCCAGCTCGGCCATCCCCTCGGTGCCGGAAGGGTGATCGCCACCGCATCAAGCCCCGAGCGGCGCGAGGTGGCGCTCTCGCTGGGCGCGGACGTCGCAGTTGACCCAGATCCCGATGGTCTCACCGAGCGGTTGCTCGAAGCCAACGGCGGCAGAGAGGTGGATGTCGTCTTTGACATGGCCGGCGGGGAGACGTTTGAGCGCTCCTACCGTGCGCTTGCCCACTTTGGTCGGATAGTGGTTTGCGGGATCTCCTCCCAACAACCGAACGAGATACGCACCGGCTCGCTGTTGCGCCACTCGCGCACGGTTGCCGGCTTCTACCTATTCCACTGCCTCGAGCGGCCGGAGATGGTGACGGGGCCGCTCGCTGAGCTGTTCGCGCGGGCCGTGCGGGGCGAACTGCATGTCGTTGTGGGTGGCACTTATGCCCTCGGGGACGCCGCTCAGGCGCAGATCGACCTCCGCGAGCGGCGCACCACAGGCAAGCTGCTACTCGATCCAACACTGTGAGCGCACGCCGTCGACAGCTCCCGCGACGGGCTTGCCGCCACCCGCGCGCGGCCGAGCGCTCCGAGCACGTAAGCTCCCCTCGCGCATGACGACGAAGACCTTCGCCGAGCTCGGCCTCACCGAGAACACGTTGCAAGCCCTAAGCGACGTCGGCTACGAGTCGCCCTCCCCGATCCAGGAGGAGGCGATCCCGCCGCTGCTGGAAGGGCGCGACGTGATCGGCCAAGCGCAGACCGGCACCGGCAAGACGGCTGCCTTTGGGCTGCCGATCGTGCAGTACATCGATCCCTCAGAGCAGGAGGTGCAGGCGCTCGTGCTTACCCCCACGCGCGAGCTCTGCATCCAGGTCACCCAGGCGCTGCGTACCTACGGCGCCCATAGCGGGGTTGACGTGGTGGCGGTGTTCGGGGGCGCTCCGATTCGCACCCAGCAGGCACAACTGCGGGCCGGTGGCCACATAGTCGTGGGCACCGTGGGGCGCGTGCTCGACCTCATCTCGCGTAACTCGATCGTGCTGCACGACTGCCGCTTCGTCGTGCTCGACGAGGCGGATGAGATGCTCGATCTCGGCTTCTTGGAGGATGTCGAGAAGATCCTCTCGATGACCCCCTCCGGGCGCCAGACAGCACTCTTCTCGGCGACGATGCCGCCGCCGATCCGCAAGCTCGCCGACAAGTACATGTACGAACCGGAGATCGTCCAGGTCGAGGCCACCACGCTCACGATCGACACCGTGGCCCAGTTCCAGCTCCCCGTGGAGACCAAGGACAAGCCCGCGAAGCTCGCCGAGGTGCTCAAGGCGGAGCGACCGGATCAAGCCATCGTGTTCGTGCGCACGAAGATCCGCTGCGACCAGCTCTTCCGCACGCTCCGCGATGGGGGCATGAACGTGAGGGCGCTGCACGGCGACATGTCACAGGGCTCCCGCGACGGGGTGATGCTCGCCTTCAAGGGAGGGCGCGTGCCGATTCTCGTCGCCACCGACGTCGCCGCCCGTGGCCTTGATATCTCGACGGTGACCCACGTCGTCAACTACGACGTGCCCACCTCGCCTGACACCTACGTCCATCGCATCGGCCGCACCGGCCGGGTGGGTCGCTCGGGCCGCGCGATCACCTTCGTGGAGGCTCGCCAGAAGCGGGAGCTTGAGGCGATCGAGCGCCATATCGGCACCTCCATCGCCGCCTGGCAGAAGGACGTCAAGGCGCCGCCGACGCCAGTTTCAGAGCGCCCGCGCAGGCACTCAAAGCCCCACATCGCCCGCGACGGCTCCGAACCTTCGGTGAAGCTCGTGCTCGCCGGAGGGCGCACCGCGGGCTTGAAGGTGGCGGACATCGTCTCAACGGTCACCTCCGCCACGGGCCTTGACGGCGAGGCTGTACAGGATGTAAGCGTGCTTGAGCGCTTCTCCTTCCTCTCCGTCCCCGCCGCGGAGGCGGATCGTGTGATCAAGGCGCTCGACGGCGAGACTGTGCGCGGCAAGCCTCTCCGGGCCGAACGCGTTCGCGCCAGCTGAGTGCTCGGGTCGCCCAGAACGGACGCGTCGCCGTAGGAGGCCGGGTAGCTGATGGATTTCGGGTTTGACGATGAGCAGCGCCACTTCCAGGAGGCGGTACGCCAGTTCGCCCAGCGCCGTCTCGCCCCGCGCTACGCCGAGGATGACCGCCGCGGCGAGCTCGACTCCCGCACGCTGCCCGATATGGCCTCGCTCGGGCTCACCGGGATCGCGATCGACGAGCGCTACGGCGGGCAGGGAGCAAGCGCCGTCACCACCGGCATCGCCGCCGAGGAGGTGGCGGCGGCCGACTTCAACGCCGCCTACCTGTTGCTCATCCCGTTGCTGGCTGCCGAGGTGATCGAAGCGGCCGGCGACGACGCCCAGCGCGAGCGCTTCCTTCCGCAAATTGCCGAGGGCTCCAAGCTTCCCTGCTTCTGCCTTACCGAGCCCGAGCATGGTTCAGACGCTGCGCGGTTGCGATTGCGCGCCGAGCACGATGGCGCCGGCTGGCGCCTCACCGGAGAGAAGACATCGATCTCATTGGGTATGGCGGCGCACACCGCGATCGTGTTCGCCCGTACCTCCGAGGACGGCGCGCGTGGCATCTCCGCCTTCTACGTAGATCTAGACGAGCGCTACGTGCAGCGCTCACCCTTCAAGGATCTCGGCAGCAAGTCGATCGGTCGGGCCGCGCTTCACTTCGACGGGCTCCCCGTGGAGCCCGAGAGGCTCATCGGCGGCGAGGGCGAAGGCTTCATCCGCTGCATGCAGGGCTTTGAGTTCTCGCGTGCGCTCATCGGGCTGATGTGCATCGCGTGCGCCTCCGCGGGAATCGAGGAAGCGCTCGCCTACGCGCGCGACCGCGAGGCGTTCGGCAAACCGATCGGCACAAACCAGGGTGTGGCTTTCCCGCTCGCGGAGGCCGCCACGCTGCTGCGCGGCGCGCGCTGGGTTTGCTACGAGGCGCTGTGGCGTCGCGACGCGGGCCTCCCGCATCGAGTGGAGGCGAGCATGGCGAAGTGGTGGGCCCCAAAGGTCGCCGTCGAGGCAGCCCACCAGGCGCTGCTCACGCTCGGGCACTCCGGCTACTCTGAGGAGCTACCCGCCGGCCAGCGCATCCGCGACCTGATCGGCCTTGAGATCGGCGACGGCACCGCCCAAATCGCAAAGCTCGTGCTGGCGCGTGAGCTACTAGGACGGGCCTACGCGCCATAGGAGCGACCTATAGCCAGTCCTCGCCGTGTGCCAGGTCGTCATCTCCGGGATATGCCGCGAGCTTCTGCTCCAGGGCGGCGACGATCCTGCCCGTGTCGGCACGGGTGCGAGGGCGGCCTCCGGGAATGAAGATCATGCCGTAGTCACCGGGACCGCCGGGCGTGATCGCCTCGTAGTGGATGGGTCGCATGTCGACGAGATTGTCGGTGACAATCGCTCGACGCTCAGCGCGTGCGAGTTCAAGGACACGACGGTCATCGAAGGAGCACCACTCAGGGTGCTCTTGGATCGCCTGGACGTCGTGACCACGTGTGCGCAGCTCCCGGGCTATCGCCGGAGAGAGCATCTCATCGAGTAGAAGCCTCAACCTGAGAGGGCGTCGCGGGCCGCGAGGAAGGCGCTGTGGGCATCGTGCGCCTCGCGAAGGTTGTGCTCGATACGCTCGTCAACCTCCTGCGGATAGGCCGCATAATAAGAGGCGGCGGTTTGCACAAGACCCAGTGAAAGCTCTAGATACGCCGCGGTCTCGGCGAGGTCGCCGTTGTTATCGCGCGCCACGGCTATCACCTCCCAGACGTCCGGGCCGCCGACTAGCCGCGCACGGCGACCAGAGGGGCCGTCCGCGAAACGGATTAGTAGGTGTTCATCCATCCGCAGACCCTCCTCGACATAGCGCTGTGCGAGCGTTCTGGAAGGCATGTGCGAGCGGTCGGCACGGTCGGCGAGCCGACCGACCGTCTTTTCGGGGAGGCGGATGCTCATTGGTACGGCTGCCATTCTGTATCGCATCGTAACACTGCAAGATACGCAATTCAATTGATGGCGCAGTCAGTCTGCCTGTCGATCCTTATGGCCGGAATGGGAGGGTCGCCCGAACTCGCGTTGGCGATACGTGTCGCTATCGTGCCCCCTCTCCACGACGACCGCGAACAAGGGAAGGGCCAGCATGTCCACCGCCACAATGCAAACCACCGAGGGCACGATCGTCTTCGAATTGTTCGACGAGGACGCGCCCAAGACGGTCGAGAACTTCCGCAAACTCGCCTCAGAGGGCTTCTACGACGGGCTCAACTTCCACCGCATCATCAGCGACTTCATGATCCAGGGCGGTTGCCCGCAGGGGACCGGCACGGGCGGTCCCGGGTACACGTTCGAGGACGAGATCAACTCCCACAAAATCGTGCGGGGAGCGCTTGCGATGGCGAACGCGGGCCCCAACACCAACGGGTCGCAGTTCTTCATCGTCACCGCTAAGGCGTGCCCGTGGCTGGATGGCAAACACACGGTGTTCGGTCAGGTGCAGAGCGGGATGGACGTCGTCGACAAGCTTGAGGGCGTGCCCACGGACGGCGGAGACAAACCTGTCGAGCCGGTAGGGATCGCGACCGTCGAGCTGTCGGAGTAGCCCACACATTCGGACAACGCTTGGCCGGACAGCCAAAAAAGCTGGCCAAGCGCTCGATCGGGTGTAGCCTTCTCTGCTAGAGGGTGGCGCAGCCGGCCGCTAGGTCGACCGGGCCCCTCGTTTCTTGAATTGGTGCGAACGAGCAGGGGAGCAGAGATTATGGCGACCGTCGAGCAGGATGTACACGCGCACAATGGGGCAGCGATGGGTGTCAATGGCGCGAACCCCGACATCCCCGTTGAGAATCCCGCTACGGGGAAGATCGTCGCGAACGTCCCCGACCTCGACGCGGCCGCGGTGGCAGCGCTCGTCAAGCGCGCCCGGGCCGCCCAGCCCGGTTGGGAGGCGATTGGCTTCGAGAGTCGCGGACGCATCCTCAGGCGCGCGCAGAAGTGGCTGATCGACAACTCCGAGCGTGTGATCGACACGATCATCTCGGAGACCGGCAAGACCTACGAGGACGCCGAGTTCGCCGAGATCGCCTACGCCGCCAACGCCTTCGGCTTCTGGGCCAAGGAGGCGCCGAAATACCTCGAAGACGAGCGGGTCAAATCCGCGCAGATCATGCTCAAGGGCAAGAAGCTGATCCTGCGCTACCGGCCGCTCGGCTTGATTGGGGTGATCGGGCCCTGGAACTACCCGCTCACCAACTCCTTCGGCGACTGCATCCCCGCGCTCGCCGCCGGCAACAGCGTGATCCTCAAGCCAAGCGAGGTGACCCCGCTCACCTCGCTGCTGCTCGCCGAAGGGTTGCGCGAGTGCGGCATGCCCGAGGGCGTCTTCCAGGTCGCGACGGGCCGCGGGGGGACGGGCGCGGCGCTTACCGAGCAGGTCGACATGATCATGTTCACCGGCTCGACTCGCACCGGGAAGATGGTCGCCGAGGCGGCCGCCAAACGGTTGATCCCCTGCTCATTGGAGCTTGGCGGCAAGGACCCGATGATCGTGCTCTCCGACGCGGATCTCGAGCGTGCGGCGAACGTGGCGGTGTACTACGCGATGCAGAACGCTGGCCAAACGTGCATATCGATCGAGCGTGTGTACGTGGAGGCGCCCGTGTATGACGAGTTCGTGGGCAAGGTCACTGAGAAGGTGAGGGCGCTGCGCGTCGGACAGCCCAAAGGCCCAGGGTCGGTTGACGTGGGGGCGATCACTTTCCCGCCCCAGCTCGACACGATCAAGGAACACGTGGCGGACGCTGTGGACAAGGGCGCCCGCGTGCTCGCCGGCGGCAACGCCGTGGAGGGCGTGGACGGTCGCTTCTTCCAGCCCACGGTGCTTGTAGACGTGGACCACACGATGAAGGCGATGACCGAGGAGACCTTCGGCCCGACGCTTCCCATCATGAAGGTGGAGGATGAGGAGGAGGCGGTGCGCCTTGCCAACGAGTCCCCCTATGGGCTCGGGGCTTCGGTATTCACCCGTGACACCGAGCGCGGCGAGGCGATCGCACGACGCCTGGAAGCAGGGGCGGCGAACGTGAACGACGCGATCGTCAACTACACGGCGCTTGAGTTGCCGATGGGCGGCGCGAAGGCCTCGGGCCTCGGCTCCCGCCACGCGGCGGGTGGTATCCGCAAGTACTGCTCACAACAGGCGATAGTCGTAACCCCGAAGCTTGCAATGAAGCGCGAGGTCCACATGTTCCCTTACAAGGCCCGCACTACCCGCATGATCGGGCGACTGTTTGGGTTGATGTACGGCCGCGGCAAACGGGACTGAGACGAACGTGGGCGCTCCGCGCTGGAGCGCCCTGTCCCACTAGCCGCTGAGAGGCACCCCCAACAGCTCTTCGAGCTGGGGGATTGTGTCCTCGGCCGAGGTGTGGTGGACCGTAGCCATTCCCAGCTCCTCGGCGGGGGTGAGGTTGAAGGGGAGGTCGTCGACGAAGACGCACAGCTCGGGAGCCACGCCGGCGCGCTCGGCGCCGAGTTCGTACATCCGTTTGGCGGGCTTGCGGGTGCCCTCCTCGCCTGAGATGACGATGCCGTCGAAGATTTCCGAGAAGAGGTCGTGTGGGTAGCGGTGGACGCCCCATGAGTTTGAGACGAGCGCGGTACGAATCCCGCCCTCGCGGGCGGCTCGCACTGCTTCCAGCATCGCCGTGTCGGGTTGCACGCCGGCGAACAGGCCGTCGATGAGCCCGTCGGGCTCCACGCCGAGGATCGCGGCGAAGCGTTGCTCGAATTCCGGCTCCTGCAGTGTCCCCTTCTCAAGCGCTATGAGCAGCTCGCGAAACTCGGGGTCCTTGCGAAAGCGGGTGCCGAGCTCGTGGGGGTCGATGTCCGTCCGTATGCAGTACTCGTGGAAGGAGGTGAAGAGGTTGGTTGTGAGTACCCCACCCCAGTCGATCAAGAGGCCGGTGCGGCCGTTACTTCCCATGCGCCACCGCCTCAGCTTGGCGTGCGAGCTCAAGCACTCCCTCGCCGAACTGCTTGAGATAGGGGTCGTCGGTGGTGCCGGCGATGGCACGCTTGTAGTTGCCCTCCATGAACACCACCGACTTCCACAGCGCGAGCGTGGTGTACCAGCGCAGCTCTTTCATCGAGCGTCCTGTGAGCTCTTCATAGCGGTCGATCAGCTCCGCCCGCGTGGGGTAGCCCTCGGCGCGAGTGACCTTGCCCAAGTGCTCGCGCAAACCGCCTTCGGGGTCGGAGGCCTCGGTCCAGAACATGCACAGGTAGCCCAGATCGGCGAGGGGGTCGCCGATGGTGGCCATCTCCCAGTCGAACACCGCCACGAGCTGAGCGGGAGCATCAGCGGCGAACATGGTGTTGCCCAGGCGATAGTCGCCGTGCACGATCGTGGCGGGGCCCGACTGCGGGATGTGCTCTGAGAGCCACGCGCCCACGCGCTCTACGGCGGGGATGTCGCGGGTCTTGTTGAGATCCCACAGTCCCCCGAAGCGCCGCAACTGGCGCTCCAGGTAGCCGGTGGGCTTGCCAAAGCCCTCAAGCCCGGCGGCTTGCCAGTCAACGGCGTGGATCTCCACGAGCGCGTCGATCAGCTGCTCGCCGACGCGGCGGCGCTGCTCGGGGGTGTCGAGCGCGGGGGGAGTGTCGGAGACGATCACCTCACCCTGCACACGCTCCATCACATAGAAGGGGCACCCGATCACCGTCTCGTCATCGCACACGGCAAGCACCCGGGGCACACGCGCGGGGGTGGGCGCAAGCGCTCTGAGCAATCGTGCCTCGCGCAGCACGTCGTGGGCGCTGGGCGGCAGCGGGGGTCGAGGGGGGCGGCGCAGCACGAGCCCCGGACCGTGGTCGCGCTCTATGAGATAGGTCACATTGGAGTGGCCCTCCCCGATCGGCTGGGCGCGGATGTCGCCGGAGCCGAGGTCGTGCGCGTCGAGGAAGCGTCGCAAGGGGTCGAGCACGAGCAGCGGGGGGCGTCCCCCTGGGGCGATCTCCTCGTGGGTTGCGACGATGTCGTCCGGTGCGACTGCTGCACTCATCGGCTCGCACGGTACACCGACCGCAACCTTCCCTGCGCCGAGGTGTCTCAACGGTCCATGTTCAGAATTCGCACGTTTCTACTTCTAGCCGTCGCCTGTGCCGCCGCTGGTGCGGTGGGGGCGGTTCCCGCAGCCGCGTCGCATACCCAGGTGACGTTCTTTGAGGCGCCTAGCGACCTGATCTACGTGACCCCCGCCGTTCGCGCCCAGACGCTTGTGAAGCTCCAGGGGTTCGGCGTGAAAGCGTTGCGTGTGGAGCTCGCTTGGGCAGACGTGGCGCCCGGCGCGAAAAGCTCGAAACGCCCCAACTTCGACGCGACCAACCCCGCGAGCTATAACTGGGGGCCGTATGACCCACTGCTGGCGGAAGCCCAGCGGCTGAAATGGCAGGTGCTTCTCACGGTCACCTCTCCGGTGCCGAAGTGGGCGACCTCGACGCACAAAGACCAGCTCACGCGTCCGAATACGATGCAGTTCCGCGAATTCATGACGGCGGTGGGCCGCCACTTTGGCAGCGAGGTGTCGCTGTTTGCGATCTGGAACGAGGCCAACCACCCCCAGTTCCTGCTGCCTCAGTTCAACTCCCGGGGGACGCCCGAATCGCCACGCATCTACCGCGGCCTCTTCGAGGCGGGCTACGAAGGACTGCAGGCGGCAGGGATGGCGAAGCCGAAGGTGCTGATGGGGGAAACCGCGCCTGTGGGGTACGACAGAGTGACTAAGCGCGAAATACGTGAAGAAGGCAGTAGGGCTCTGCTTCACGATGTGGCGCCGCTCGAATTCCTGCGCGGTGCGCTGTGCCTTGACTCCAAATACCGCAAGACCGGCACCTGCGAAATGCTGCCAGCGGCCGGGTACGCACACCACGCCTACACCACGAGAGTCGGCCCGTCCTACAAACCTTTAGGCGCCGACAACGTGACGATCGGTGTTCTCTCACGTCTGACCAGCGCGCTCACGAAGGCGGAAAGGGCGCACGCGTTGCCTGCGCACACCCCGATCTACCTGACCGAGTTTGGGATCCAGACCAGGCCGAGTCAGCTGGGAGTGTCGCAGGCAAAGCAGGCTGAATTCGACGCGATCTCCGAGAAGATCGCGTGGTCAAACCCGCGTGTGGCGGCATTTTCGCAGTATCTCCTTCGCGACGACCCCCGCGGTGGGAAACCAGGCGCTGGGGTGCACGGCGGGACGATCGGGTTTGAAACGGGGCTTGAGACCGTGAGGGGTGTACACAAGCTGCTCTATTCGAGCTTCCCCATCCCCCTTGTGGTGTCAAAGCACGGTCACGGTTTCTCGCTGTGGGGATTGATCCGCCCGGCGGAAGGGGTGACCACTGTGAAGGTGCTGGTGCAGCCGAAGGGCTCGAAAAGCTACAAAACGCTGAAGAGCGTGCAGACAGATTCAACCGGTTACTGGACGTTGAGCTCCTCGACACAAGGTAGCCACTGGCGTGTGAGCTGGCGCAGCCCCACGGGCGTGAGCTACAACGGTCCGCCGATCGGAGCCAACTAGGCGGTGAGCTTCTCCGGCATCGCCCTACGATGAGGCGATGCCGGAGCTGCCCGAGGTCGAGATAACCGCGCGTCGTCTGGACGAGGCGTTGCGCGGCGCGGAGATCGTGTCGGCGCTCGCGCCTGGGGTGAAGGCGATGCGAACGTTCGACCCGCCGCTGTCGGCGCTCGACGGCCAAACCGTGGAGCGGGTGGGCAGGCGCGGCAAGCACCTACTCGTGGAGACCTCGGGCGGTCTCGTGCTGCTGATCCACCTGATGTCGGCGGGGCGCCTACAGCTTTACGACCGTCGCGCCGGGCCGCGCGACCGGACATCACGCCTGCTTGTGCGTGTGCTCTTGGATGGTGGGGATGAGGGGAGTGCCACGCGTGCGGACCCCGTCGATGGCGCTTCGCGAGACGGACCGCCGGATACGGGGACGCATCGTGCCGAGAGTCGAGGGGAGGGTGAGTTGCGCTTGCGCGAGTTCGGCTCGAAGCAGGCGGCTTGGGTGAAGCTGTTGCGTGCCGAGGAGTTGGAGCAGGACGATTCACTTGCGAAACTCGGTCCTGAGGCGTGGCCTGAGGCGCCGCCGCTCGCCGAGGTGCTCGACGCGTCCCGTCCGCTGCACGCAATGCTGCGCGACCAGCACGTGATCGCCGGGATCGGCCGCTCCTGGGTGGATGAGATTCTGTGGGAGGCGAAGCTCTCCCCGTTCAAGCGCGCGGGCGACTTGAATGGTGACGAGACGGCTGTGCTGGAGAGGGCGATCGTGGGTGTGCTCGATGGCGCGATCGAGCACTACGAGCAGACGGTGAAGTTGCCGATCCCCGACAAGCTGCCGATGCCGTTGAAGGTGCACCGCCACGAGGGGGAGCCTTGCCCGCGCTGCGCGACAACGCTTGAGGCGGTGCACTTCGAGGACTACGTCATCGCCTACTGTCCCGCGTGTCAGACGGGTGGGAGGACGCTCAAGGACAGGCGCATGTCGCGCCTCTTGAAGTAAGGCACGCAGAGGCTCAAGCAGAGCACGCAGAGCCTCGGGCGCCCTCCTGTGCCAGGCGCGGAGCCAGTGCCGTTCAGCTGCTGCCGCTGAAGAGCAGCCGCTCCTTCTCCTCGGGGGATCCGGTTTGGTAGGCCGCATTGGTCCACGAGGAGTCCTCGTGCAGATAGATGGGTTCGCTTGTCGGTTGATCGGCTTTCACGCCCGCCCCCGGCAGGAGCTCGTTCGACTTCGCGTTTGCCCGGCCGCGCAACCTGAAATGGGTGAACAAACGCATGAACTCACCGAGGTAGATATCGGCGACACGGGTGTCACCGCGGATCACGAGCATGTTCTCATCGTTGCCCGAGGTGGATGCGTCGCTGAAGTTCGCAGACCCTGTAATCACGATCGGGTCGTCTCCAAGCGGGTCGATGAGCATGTACTTGGTGTGGATGAACTTCACGAACCCATCGAGCCCGGTAAGGGCCTCCTTTAGCCACTGGTGCCAGCCACTGTGGCTTGCGCCCTCGCCGATATAGGCCCCGCTGGTTACCTCGTTGTCGGGGTTTTCTTCGATCCCGCGTGCCACCGTGTCGATCTTCCCGTTGCGGTTGTCGAGCATCAGGTAGCGCAGGTAGGGCTTGGGCTTGCGGAAGACTTCGTCGAGCTCTTTGCTCACCCCGAACGCCGCCGTGAGAAAGACGCTTGAGGTCGCTCCGTCCATGAGCTTTGCGTACCATTCCAGCGCCTGGTTGCCGCCACGGGGGCTGAACACCGTGCCCACCGAGGCGGGGGCGGGCCGGGGGTCGGGGCTCGTCAGTAGTTCCTCGGGTGTGTGCTTGGGGGGTTTCGTGTCCGCCACCGTCCAAGCCTTGAGCGGCGGGGGATCGGGGTCACCGCTCAGCTCAGTCCAGTAGCCG
This sequence comes from uncultured Solirubrobacterales bacterium, assembly GCA_963695305.1. Taxonomy (GTDB): domain Bacteria; phylum Actinomycetota; class Thermoleophilia; order Solirubrobacterales; family Solirubrobacteraceae; genus Palsa-744. The sequence goes on from OY968774.1 coordinate 1,087,255, forward strand.
AGGTAGTCGGCCGCCACCTCCGGGGACCGCACGATATGGCCCACGTTGGATTGGCCGTAGATGCCGGCGTCGGTGATGTTGGTGGAGCCGGTCCACACCTGTTGCGGAACACCGTCCTTGAGCAGCACGATGAACTTGTTGTGAGGGATTTGCTTCGTTTTCTCGCGTGGGATACACAAGGCCTTTATCCCGGCTGCTTCTATCGCCGCGAGATTCTTGGTCGCGGGTTCCGCTGCTTCTGCTTTGTGGGTGGCGCTTGCCGCCACCGAGTTGTCTACGTGGTCCCACACGATCTTCACGTCCGCCCCCGTTTGGGCGGCCTTCCCGAATGCCTCAAGGACGGGGTCGTACTCGAATTCGTACACTGCGGCTCGCAGGCTGAAGCCAGGACCGTTGGCTTGGCCGATAAACGCCAGCAACCCCTCCTCCAGACCACGCGAGAGCCATGTGAGCGCGGCGCCTTCCGGGCGTTTTCCCACCTGGTTGGGGAACTCGGTTGAGTAAGCCTGCGAGGCGGCCGCGCCGCGGTTGAAGAAGATCGCGTGATCGCCTGCATCCACCCTCTCGGTGGTCACCGAGAGCGATACCCCGTCGCCGTCGGTCAGGTTTTCTGGTGTGCCGTAGCGGCAGTGGATGCCGTAGTCGTAGGACTGCCCGGGTTCCACTGCGTAGTCACCCCACACAAACGCCTGGTAGGGGTTCTTCTCGCTGCTGTGGTCTGAGCTCTGACCTTGGTCGTTCTGCTTGAACAACAGGAAGTTATTGAGGAACTTTGCTTCGCCCCCCGGTTGCTTCGTACGTTGGATCGAGAAGCCGAGTAGCCCTTTAACCGCCTCCGGCGTCACGCTCACGCCGAAGAGAACGACGTGTGTTCCCGCGATCGCCTGAACTGTGATGGCGCCGCTTTTCTGTGTGGTGCGCATCGTGTGTCTCCCGAGCTAGTGTTAGCTGACGCAGGTCATCTTCTCAGAAAGATTCCATCAATGGCGATTTCCTCGCCGATCTCCAGGCCGAGGCTATGACGCGGCGCGCCTGCTTGCCGGAGGGACTTCCGGTCGGGGTCCTTGACCTGCCGATAGGATCCGCCCATGATCGAGCAAGGCCAGCAGGCACCCGACTTTGAGTTGCCCGACCAGGACGGCATGACGGTGAAGCTTTCGGACTTCCGGGGCCAGAACGTCGTGATCTATTTCTACCCGAAGGCAGCGACACCCGGCTGTACGACCCAGGCGTGTGGGGTCCGCGATCGTCGCGCCGACTACGAGCATGCAAACGCCGCAGTGCTGGGGATCTCCCCCGATCCCGTGGCCAAGGTCAAGAAGTTCCACGACAAGGAGGGGCTGAACTTTGCCCTCCTCGCTGACGAGGGCCACCATGTGGCTGACACATACGGCGTGTGGGTGCAGAAGTCGATGTACGGCCGCACCTACTTCGGAAACGAGCGCACCACGTTCGTGATTGGGTCCGATGGCACGGTTGCCGCGGTGCTGCGCAAGGTGAAGCCCGCCGAACACGACGAGCTCGTGCTGAAGGCGCTGCAAGACACCGGTGCGCCCGCAGCCTAGCTGGGACGACCTCCGGCCGGGGAGAGGCGTGAATCCGTCGCCCGCCCGACTATCATCCGCGCGCCTGCGGGGTATATGTGGGTAGTCCATTCACATCGCGTCAGGAAGGGAGAGCGACATCATGCTTAAAAGCGCAGTCCTTGAGGTGCCGGAGCACGAGTTTGACGACGACGATTGGGATGACGCCGAGGAGGTTGAGGCGGACGATCTCGATGTGGACCTCGACGACGAAGACCTCGCGGTCGAGGATGACGATGACGACTTCTAGCCCTACGGCGGACTGACGGCGCGAGGGGGTTCGCCCCTCGCCTTGACGGACCGTAGGCTTGGGGGGTGTTCACGTTTCGCGCGCTCTCTTCGCACGGCATCGCACTGTCCGCGTCGACATCGGTCACTCAGAGCTTCAACTCGTTCGTCGAAGCCGCCGGCCAGTTCTTCTCCGATCTGGCCGCCGTTCATTGGGGCGCCCTGGCTTTGGGCCTCCTCTTCTTCGGGCTGAACCTCACGCTGCGCTCCCGCGCCTTCTTTCATAGCCTCCGCGCCGCCTACCCCGCCGTGAGCTTTCAGTGGCGGCGTATCTGGGGCGCCTATCTCGCTGCCGTTGGCTTCAACAACGTTGTGCCCGCTCGTGGTGGGGACATCATCAAGCTGTTCCTCGTCCGCTCCTCCATCCCCGGCTCCTCCTACCCCACGGTCGCCTCCGCCTTCTTTGTTGAGGCCGTGTTCGACATCTGCGCCGGTGTGCTCGTGCTGGTGTTCGCCTTCTCCCAGGGGGTCTTTCCCAAGCCCCCCGACTTCTCAAAGCTCCACTCCTTCGACATTTCCTACCTCGCCTCCCACTTCCGCTTCACGCTCTTTCTGATCACGCTGCTCGCCGTCATCGGGCTCGTGGCTTTCGCGCTCCTGTCGGCTCGCGTGAAGGCGTTCTGGGCGCGCGTTCGTCAGGGCCTCACGATCCTCACCGACCGCCGCCGCTACCTGCGTGAGGTCGCCTCCCTCCAAGCCGTCGCGTGGCTATGCCGCTTCTTCGCCATCTGGTTCCTGCTCGACGCCTTCCGCGTGGGTGGCTCGGTGGAGAACGTGCTGCTTGTGTTCGGCTGCGGTCAGGTCGCCGGCGCCGTCCCCTTCACTCCTGGAGGCGCGGGGGTGCAGCAGGCGCTGCTCGTGAAGGTGTTCGCCACATCCGCCCCCACGGCGGTGGTCGCCGCCTACTCGGTGGGCCAACAGATCGCTATCGCCGCGTTCACCGCTCTCGCGGGCCTGGCTGCGGTGGTGTTCATCTTCCGCTTCCGTTCCTTCAAAGAAGTGATCGCCGCCGGCCGCGCCTCACGGGACGCGGAGCGCAGATCCGAACGCGACGCGGAGAAGTCTGTTGGGGCCGGTCCGCGTGCGCCGCGTGCGCGAGTTTGAGCAAGGTGGGTTTGAGGACTGTGGGGTCGCCGCGAGTCGCGCGTGAGGCCGCGTGGTGGGGTCCGTGCGCGTCTCCCGGGCGCTTACTGCAACCCCTCGCGCGCCTCGCGCACGAGTGTGACCGCCTCGGGGAACACCACCGCGATCACCCGCCTTATCTGTTCGGCTTGAGCCTCCGCGTCTCCCTGCACGTTCACGCGGTTCACGGCCGCCACCGTCATATCCACCGCGAGCTTGATCGCGTTGTCCGCCCATGCGAGCGCCTGCTGCCCCTGCATCTGTTCGGCGAACTGCGCGATCCTCCGCTGGAGCTCCTCGGGATCTCCGAACATGTCGCCAAAGCCTCCACTCTCCATACCTCGATCCTAGCGGTCCACATCACCGCTTTCAGGTCGTCCATTCGTCCGGTGTAGTAACAAATAAACACACAGCTGCACTAATGCCTGACGTCACTTGCCGTGGGCGTCGTCTTCTATCTGGATACCTCCCGCAAGCCCAACTCATAGACTGCCCCCCGATGGCCACAACGGCGGAGATCGAGCAGCGCACAGCTTTCGAGTCAGAACGTCGCGCACGCCTTGCCGTGCCCGCGGTTGCGGGCGGCGTGCTGTACCTGCTGAGCGGCATCATCCTCAACGCCACGCTCAAAGAACTCCCCACGGTGGGTGTTCTACAGGGGCTGGAACCGGCGCTCAAAGGCATCCCCAACCCGCCGGTGAGTCCGCGTGCGCCGGAGGTCAAGTTCATCGACCACCACGCCTTCGGTCTCATCGCCGGCTCCGTGCTCACGGCGATCGCCGTCATCGCCCTCACGCTCGTGTTGCTCTTCATCGCCGACTCCACCCGCTTCCGTCGGCCCGCGTCCTTCCCGGCCGCCCGTCCGCTCGTGCTCGCCGGGGGCATCGGCTACGCGCTGCTCAACCTCCTCCACGAGGTGGTGCTGGCGATCGAAGCCCACAAATTCGCCACCGGCCACGACTTCACCAACAAGGCCGTGGAAAAGGCGCTGCTCTCAAGCGGCTCCACCGGGGTCACGCTGGGGCTGCTTGGCCTCATCGCCGCGCTCGCGCTCACCGTCGGCATGATCGCCGTCTCCGTTGGAGCCATGCGCGCCGGGCTGGTCCCCCGCTGGCTCTCCGTGCTCGGCGTCCTCTCAGGTCTCCTTTTCCTGCCCTTCTTCGCCACCGCCACGCTCCAGCTGATCCCCACCTTCTGGCTAGTCGCCACCGGTATCCTCCTGATGGGGCGCTATCCCAACGGCGATCCTCCGGCGTGGGCCGCCGGGGAGTCACGGCCTTGGCCCACACAGGCTGAAGTACGTGCCAAGCGCGAAGAAGAAAAGGGTGGCACCCCAACCTCGGCCCCCTCCAAAACCAACGGCACGGAGCTTGCCGACCTTGCCCCAGCACCCACCCCTGTAGCCGCGGGCGGTTCCCGCCGCAAGCGCCGCAAACGGCGCTAACCACGCGTCCCCACTGCGTCGGCGGCTTTCCCGCAACGCGCCTAATTGCGTGATTGAGCCGCCGCGTACGCGGGAATAAATAGAGGGAGACCGTAGGCCGGCTCAGGGGGCCGCTGCGATCAGAAGTTCTGCAAAAGCGTCAAATGCCGCCCAACCATCTGGGGGCGGGCGGCGCGAAGGGAGGGCCCATGGAGGCCGCCTCGATTCATCCTCATCCCGGGCAGGGCGCAGCCCCGCCCGTCCCACGCGAGCGTCCTGTGGCGAGCTCGTGGTCGCCCGCCAATCCGGCCCCGCTCGGTTTGGCCGCGTTCGCGATGACCACGTTCGTGCTCTCGATGTTCAACGCCAACCTCGTCAACGAAAAGGGCACGCCTGTAGTGCTTGGACTGGCGCTCGCCTATGGCGGCATCGTCCAGTTGCTCGCCGGCATGTGGGAGTTCCGCACCGGCAACACCTTCGGCGCGGTCGCCTTCTGCTCATTCGGCGCCTTCTGGATCTCCTTCTGGGCGCTTGAGGTGTTCTACGCCAAGTCCATCGGCGGCAACGTCGGTCACGCGCTTGGCGTCTACCTGTGGGCGTGGGCCATCTTCACCGCCTACATGACCGTCGCGGCGATGCGTGTCTCAGGGGCGGTGCTGCTCGTGTTCGTGTTGCTTACCGCTACCTTCGTCCTGCTCGCCATCGGCGCCACCGGACCGCACGTTACCGTCACCCACTGGGGCGGCTACATCGGTCTCGCCACGGCCGCCGCCGCTTGGTATGCGTCGTTTGCGGTAGTCACCAACTCCACGTTCGGGCGAGACGTCCTGCCGGTGGTGCCCCTCGGTCAGCGGTAAGGGGTTTTCCGACGACCGGTAAAATCAAGACGATCGACACAAGCGGGAGGCTCGGCTCATGACAACCAACACAGACACACTCGACACCGAGCTTGCTCGGATGCTCGAGCTTGAGCGCTTCGAGCCCCCCGCGCAGTTTCGAGAGCACGCCAAGTTGAACGATCCAGCCGTCTACGAGCGTGCGGCGGCCGACCCGCAGGCCTGGTGGGTCGAGCAGGCCGAGGCGCTCCACTGGTTCAAGCCCTGGGACCAGGTACTCGACGACTCAAATCCCCCGTTCTACAAGTGGTTCGTCGGGGGCCGGCTGAACGTCTCCTACAACTGTCTCGACCGTCATGTGGAGGCGGGCAGGGGAGACCGGGTCGCGCTTCACTGGTGCGGCGAGCAGGGCGAGCGACGCGACATCACCTACGCCGAGTTGCTCGCCGAGGTCAAGCGCTTCGCCTCCGCTTTGAAGGACCAGGGAGTCGGAAAGGGCGACGTGGTGGGCATCTACCTACCGATGATCCCCGAGGTGGTCGTCGCGATGCTCGCCTGCGCCCGCATCGGCGCTCCCCACAACGTGGTCTTCGGCGGCTTCTCCGCCGAGGCCGTCCGCGAGCGCATGGAGTTCTCTGAGGCCAAGGCCCTCATCACGGTCGACGGCGCCGCCCGCAAGGGCAAGACCGCTCCCGTCAAGGACCGCGTGGATGAGGTCATGGGCGACCTCGCCTCGCTGGAGACGATTGTGGTTGTGCGCTCCAAGGGCACCACTTGTGAGATGAAGGAGGGGCGTGACGTCTACTACGACGAGATCAACGCCTCAGCCGACGCGGAGTGCGAGGCGGAGCCGCTTGACGCCGAGCACCCTCTCTACATCCTCTACACCTCCGGTTCCACCGCCAAGCCCAAGGGCATCCTTCACACCACCGGCGGCTATCTCACCGGCGTCACCGCCACTCACCGCTACGTGTTCGATCTGAAAGCGGAGTCCGACGTCTACTGGTGTGCCGCCGACGTCGGCTGGGTCACCGGCCACTCCTACATCGTCTATGCCCCGCTCGCCAATGGCGCCACTTCGGTGATGTGGGAGGGCGCCCCCGATTACCCCCACAAGGGCATCTGGTGGGAGATCATCGAGCGCTACAAAGTCTCCATCTTCTATTGCGCCCCCACGGCTATTCGCGCGTGCATCAAGTGGGGCCCCGAACACCCCGAAAAATACGACCTCTCCTCTTTGCGCCTGCTTGGCACCGTCGGCGAGCCCATCAACCCCAAGGCGTGGCTCTGGTACCACAAGGTCATCGGCGGCGAACGTTGCCCCATCGTGGACACCTGGTGGCAAACCGAGACCGGCGCCATCATGATTACCCCGCTTCCCGGCATCACCGCCACCAAGCCGGGCTCCGCCACGCAACCGTTCCCGGGCGTGGAGGCGCAGGTGCTCTCCGAGTCAACCGGGGAACCCATTACCGAAGGGCAGGGCCTGCTCGTTCTCACCAAACCGTGGCCCTCGATGCTTCGCACGCTCTACAAGGAGCCCGACCGCTTCATCTCCACCTACTTCGAACGCTTCGGCAACGAGACGTATCTTGTGGGCGACGCCGCCCGCGTCGACTCCGACGGCTACATCTGGGTGATAGGTCGCATCGACGACGTGGTGAACGTGTCCGGCCACCGACTCTCCACCGCCGAGGTGGAGTCCGCCATTGTGGCCCACCCCGATGTCGCCGAGGCCGCCGTCATCGGCGAACACGACGAGCAAACAGGCCAAGCTATCGTTGCCTTCGTCACCCTCCAGGGCGACCTTCACGGCGACGATTCCACGGTCGAAAGCGTCCGTGAGGTGGTAGCCGCCCGCATCGGCAAGTTCGCCCGCCCCAAGCGCATCATCTGGGCCGACGATCTCCCAAAGACCCGCTCCGGAAAGATCATGCGCCGCCTCCTTCGCGACATCGCCGAGGGCCGCGCGCTCGGCGATGTCACCACGCTTCGCGACCCCACGGTGATGGGCCAGCTTGAAGGACGCGTCAAGGAGTTGCAGGCAGAGGAAGCGTAGGCGGCGGTCTCGCCCACCCGGGAGCGCGCCTCGCGCCCCTGTTCTATCGCCGTCGCTCCTATTTGCCGAGCGCGGCCAAGTCTGTCTTCAGCTGTTCCACGTTGAAGCCCTCCAGGTTCTTACCTTCTTTGAGGTCTTCTTCGGATATGTAAGTCCAAGCCTCGTCGCAGTACTTTTCAAAGAACGCCACCGTCATCTGCTGAAGCGCGCCCCACGTGACCACGTCGATGTTCGCTTTCTTGCCTACACAACACACGTAGTGCCCGCCCTCGGGTTCCGGCGGGTTGGGGATCACGTCCCAGGGTTCTTTTTTGTTGAACTGCCCCATCGCGAACTCCGGGAATTCGATCCCAATCCCCACCACCTGGAAGAGGTAGAGCGCCTGGAAAATATGGGCGAGGTTTTTCGGCTCCAGTTTGATGAACGCCCCAATCTGGTGGCGTTTGCCGCTTGTGTCCACGATCCCCGTCTTGCTGCGGTAATCGAGCACCGCCCGCACGTTCGAGCCCTTGTCCGTGGGGTTTTGACCGGGGGGCCCCGCATGGGGGTTGAACCCCGTGCCCGCCGAGTAGTCGCTGAGAACGCCCGCGGTGTCGAAGGTGGCGGGTTTGTCGCCCTCCTTGCTCAGCAACATCGTCTCGTGTGCCGGACCCGCCCACGCACAATCGCCCCATTCGTCGTTCCCCAACATCCCCCATCCCGTCGGCGGGAACAGCGATTCGTGGCCGAACTGCGCCGGTGGGGTGGGCAGCTGTGACTCGTCCACATACTTGGCGAACATGAGATCGCGTGGATCCTTCGTCGCCGGTTGCTTGCCTAGCTTCAATCCGGGCATCTCACTCTTCGCCTTTCATGGGGGGGGGGCTGGTTGTCCCTGGCTGCGAGTCTCGTCGCCGGGTCGGATCGCTCCCTGGCTACGATTCGCAAGGACAGAACTATTCGCCCGCACGCTACATGATCGCCCCGGCCGCCGCAACGTCACGGGGTCACTTTCACAGCGCGTTCACAAGCCGGCGTTCGGTCGGCTCACACCTTGCGATGCTCAGGAACCCACGCCCCGTCCTCGTGGCGGGTGAAGTCCTGAAAGAGGCCAGGCGCCTCGGTTTGCATCACCTGCGCGACCAGGTCGAACACAAGCCTTAGCTCCTCCTCGGCGCCTCCGGCCGTGCGCATCTCGATTACATGGCGGAGTGTGCGCGCGTTGGCGGTCCACACAATGTCCGTCGACAGCCCCATCGGCGCGAGACGGCGCAGGGCGGAGGTGACCTCCTTCTTGACGTGGAAGGGCACCCCCTCCTCGTCCATCCCCAGCGCGCTCGCCGCGCTCACCTGAAGCTCCTCCAACTGCTCCACGATGCTCAACACCTGCTCTCGCATCGGCTCAAGCGCTGGGGGCACGCGGAAGCCGATGTCTGCCAGTCGCACATAACGCAGGCTCTCCTGGCTGAACGCCGACCCGGCGCGATGCCGTACGAGCTCGTGGGTGAATGTCCGGCTCACGTCTCGCAGCGCAAACGACCAGTTGGCGTGCTCCAGCACGCTGCCGTGGGCGCTTGAGAGGATGTTCGCGAAGTACTCCCGCTGGTCGGTACGCACCTTGGTGACGTTCGGGTTCAACCCCGGCTCCCAGCTGCGATAGCAAGTCCTGCCCGCGAACTCCACGAGCAGTTCGCCCGCTCGCAGTGTGCCGTCGGCCTCGTTCAGGCGACGCTCAAGCCACGCCTCGCCACCGACCTCGGTGAGGTATTGGCGCATTCCGTCTAGATCTACCGAGGGCCTCGCGATGAGGAAGACCTTGGGCGTCGTCTCGTGCACAGGACCGGCGATGCTAGCGCTCGTCTCGGCGTCCCCCGCACCACCGATAAGCTCTCCGCTGATGGCGAGCCCCACCGCATCTGCACCCGTGGACCCCGAGCTGGAGCAGACAGCCTGGGACCTCGCGCCGCTCGTCGACGGCGCGGGCGACGAGGGCGCTCGCGGACAGCTCGCGGAGGCGCTGGAGCGAGCGCAAGCCTTCGCCAAGCTACATGCGGGCAAAGTCACCGAGATCGACGCTCCCACGCTGGAGGCGGCGATGCGCGAGCTGGCCGCCGTCCAGGAGCTCGCCGGTCGCGCGGGCACTTACGCTGGGTTGCGCTTCTCGGTGGACACCTCCGATCCCGCCGCCGGCGCCCTGTTGCAAGAGGTGCAAGAGCGCTCCACCGAGATCGAGACCACACTCCTGTTCTTCGAGCTGGAATGGGCCTCGCTCTGCGATGAGCATGCCGACGCCCTGCTTGCAGATGAGCGTCTGTCCTTCTGCGCCCACCATCTCTCAAACGTCCGCCGCTACCGCGAGCACCTGCTCTCAGAACCGGAGGAGAAGATCCTCGCGGAGAAGTCTGTCACCGGCGCAAACGCGTGGTCGCGCTTGTTCGACGAGCTCACCTCCGCGATCGAGGTGGGCGTCGATGGGGAGACGGTCGCTCTTGACGTCGCGCTCTCTCGCCTGGCGCTTCCCGACCGCGACCTGCGCCGCACCACCGCCGAGGCGGTAACACAGGCGCTCGCGCCGGGCTTGCGTACGCGCGCCTTCCTCTTCAACACGCTGCTCGCCGACAAGGCCACCGACGACCGTCTGCGCCGCTACCCAGGCTGGCTTGCCGCACGCAACCTCTCCAACGAGGCCACCGACGAGTCGGTCGCGGCGCTCGTGGAGGCGGTTCGCGCGCGTTACGAACTCGCGCGCCGCTGGTACCGACTCAAGGCGCGACTGCTCGGGGTGGAGAGGCTCACCGACTACGACCGCATGGCGGCCGTCACCGAGGACGAAGTCACCTACACCTTTGCCCACGCCCGCGAGATCGTGCTCGACTGCTACTCCTCCTTCTCCCCTGAGTTGGGCGCCGCCGCCAAGAGCTTCTTCGACGGCCGCTATATCGACGCCCCCGTGCGTCCCGCCAAGCGCGGCGGCGCCTTCTGCGCCTCGGCCGTTCCCTCCGTGCACCCCTACGTGATGCTCAACTACACCTCCCGTCGCCGCGACGTGCTCACGCTCGCCCACGAGCTCGGTCACGGCGTCCACTTCGCGCTTGCCGCCAAGCAGGGCGTCTTCCACCAAGGCACCCCCCTCACCCTCGCCGAGACCGCATCGGTGTTCGGGGAGACGATCGTCTTCGGGCGGCTGCTTGAGGAGGACACCTCGCCCGCCTCGCGTCTCGCGTTGCTTGCCGAGAACATCGAGGGCGCGATCGCCACCGTCTTCCGTCAGGTCGCCATGAACCGCTTCGAGGATCTCGTCCACACCGCCCGTCGCGAGCAGGGCGAGCTGTCAGTGGAGCGCTTTGGCGAGTTGTGGGCCGAGAGCCAAGAAGAGATGCTCGGCGATTCCGTCGAGGTCACCGACGGCTACCGCTCGTGGTGGTCCTACATCCCTCACTTCATCGGCTCTCCCGGCTACGTCTATGCCTACGCCTACGGCCAGCTGCTCGCGCTCTCGGTCTACCAACGCTACGAGCAGCGCGGCGACGAGTTCGTCCCGCGCTACCTGGAGCTGCTCTCCGCCGGCGGCTCGCTCTCACCAGAGGAGCTTGGCCGCATCGTCGACGTCGATCTCGCCGACCCCGGCTTCTGGGACGCGGGCCTCGATCTGGTCGAGCGCCAGCTTGAGGCGGCCGAAGCGGCTGCTCGGGACGCTGGGCGAGTTTAGATTCGCAGAGCGTTGGTGATTATCAAGGCTGATCGACGCGTTTGAGGTAGACGACGCGGTCGGTGAGATGTTCACCGGCGACGGCGCAAATAGCAGTGACGAGGTGACCAAGCCCGGCAGGGCGTCGCGAGAACTTTGATGAGGCTGCGATCAGAATGCCTGGGTGATGTTGTCCAGAGTTGAGGTGTTGGGCCGAGATGTGCGCGAAGTCTTCGACGTTCTCGGTGAGCAAGGCGCAGTTCCGCGTTATCGCGGCCGCAAGGATGTCGGGATCGGACTTTCCGGCCAGCCCGAGCTTCACTACCGTAGACGCATCGATATCGACAGACCTGAGCGACGCGGCGAGGGTGGCCGGGTACATCTCATCCAGCAGTAGCTTCACCGTATCTCAGCTGCCGCTGTCCCTTGCCGGTGCAATTCGATGCGAGCCGCGATCTCGTCTGGATAGGCAGTGCGGTAACTCAGTGCGGCATCGATTTGAGGGCGAGTGAGCCCCAACTCCTCAATGAGCGTTGTGACCGGATCTGGCTCGTCATCGAGGTCTTCCAGCCACATCACGATCTCCCACACATCGGGGCCGTCGATCAGTTTTGCCCGTCGGCCCGCAGGGCCATCACGAAACGTGATGTGAGGATGCTCCTCGCGCCGAGTCCCCTCCTCAGCGTAGCGACGGAGCCGATCCGACAGGGACTCACCGGCCGCTCGTGCCCTAAGACGCAGGCGTTCTGCAAGGCTGTCGTCTAGGCGTACTGACACATTTACTGACATGTATGCATCGTAGCACGATGTATACCTAGGTCTTCTCGTCGTGCCACTGGCGCCGAGCCGCTCGTAGGCCGGGCTTTCTCCTCAGTGGTCCTCCGGCCGCCGCCGCTCGCGCTTGCGTTCTGTCGTCTGGCGCTTGGCTTTTAGGCGGCGCTCTTGCGAGGCCTTGGTGGGGCGCGTGGGACGGCGACTCTTGGGGACAGCCAGCGCCTTTGCCAGTCGTTCACCCAAACGGGCGAGCGCCAGCTCGCGGTTGCGTGTCTGTGAGCGCTCGTCCTGTGCGATCGCCACTAGCCGTGGGCCGGCGCGTGTCAGCACCCGCTCGCGTTGCGTCTCGCTCAACGTTTGCGAAGCAAGTACGTCAAAGCTGGCTTCTACGCGAGAGGCGGTGACGTTGGCGTGTTGCCCACCGGGGCCGGAAGAGCGACTGGCGCGTACTACCACCTCCGACAGGGGGATCGTCAGTCGGCCGATGACTTTCAGGCCCCGTGGCGGTTCTTCCTCAGGCTCGCTCAACCTGCTCGCCGATCCAAGCGTGGATCGCGCGCGAGGGCGCGATCACCGTTCCGTCTGCCAGCTTCAACGCCGGTAGCTTCGTGTCCCCGGTTGCTTCGCGCAGCTCCTCGCGTGAGCCCTTGCGCAGGAACGGGATCGGGTTGCCGTGAGCGGCCACCACTTTCTCGTACTCGATACCAGCGGCGTGGAGCGCCTCCTGCACTTTCCGGCATGGGTGTATTCGCGGGCCGCCTTCATCGCCGTGACAGACGTACAGCGTGGGAGTGTCAGCCATCTTCGTCCTCCGAGGTCGTGGGCTCGGAGGATGTTAGGGGCTGGCTCAGATACAGAGAGGCGGGCGCCACGTTCGCGCGCAACGCCGTTCGAGCAACGCGGTGGGTCGCGCGCCCGGCGATATGCGTGCGCGCTCCCGTGAACGCCCGCCTCGTGCCATGTGTCAGCCTTCGCCTCCCGGGGCGCCCGGGGGCGGTCCGCCCCATCCGCCAGGGCCACCCGGTCCACCCGGACCGAAGTGGCCCCTCATGCCATCGCCCGGCTTAAAGGAAGAGTCGGCCGCGTCGACCATCGTCGTTCCGTCAGAGTTGGCGACGACGATTGCGTGGTCGCCCTTCTGTAGGTCGCCGAGCTGAGCGCTCTTGCCGTCTCGGCGCACGGTCGCTCCGGCGGGGATCGTGAGCGTCACGGTCTTGTATTTGAGCGTCTTGGTTCCCTCTTCGATGGTCAGTTCCTGTCCCGACACCGACTGCACGGTCCCGCCGTCGAGCGTCACCGTGTCGAACGCGGTACCCGCCTTGTTGGGGATCACGCTCACAGAATGCACCGGGGGGCCGCCAACCAGCGGGCCGCCGTGTCGGTCCCAGTGGCCTGCGTGGGCGTTCGCGGGACGGGCCTTGGCTTTCGTCGTAGCGGCCGATCCGCCCGTGATCCCCGCCAAAGCGCCCACCGCCAAACACGCCACCGCGGCGATCACGTAGGGGAGTCGTTTGAGCTTCATCTCATGTTCTCCTGTCGCTGGATACGTTTCGCCGCCGTGGAGCGAGGTCGATGGCTCCTTGTAGGTGGCCTCAGCGACAAGTCTCGGCGACCCGCGTAAGCCAGACGTCAGAGGTTTGTATGAGGAGTGTGAGAGATAGTAAATTATCCTTGTTATATCAACAGCGATAGTATAGTATCTATCTATGAGTCATCCATATGCATACTCGCCGGCGACGGTCGAAGCGGCCCGGTTGCTTGGCGCCCGGGTTCGACTTGCGCGGCACGAGCGTCGCTGGACGCTCCAAGAGCTTGCTGACCGGGTCGGCGTCACGCCGGTGACGATGCGCAAGGTCGAGCAGGGAGACCTGACGGTCCGGCTCGGGATAGCGCTTGAGGCGGCTGCCATTCTCGGCGTGCCGCTGTTCCACGAGGAGCGCTCCCGCCGAGCCATCGAGTCCGGTCGCATCGACGACCGCCTCGCGCTGCTGCCACAACTTGTGCGCAAGCCGGCGGATATCGACGATGACTTCTGAGCCGCGGCACGCGTTCGTATGGGTGTGGCTGCCCGGCGAAGCCCATCCAGTGGTTGCGGGTCGCCTCGACGCAGTCGGCGAGATCCTCACATTCACATACGGGCGCAGCTATCTCGCCCGTGACAACGCGATCGCGCTCTACCTGCCCGAACTGCCGCTCGGTCGCGGAGAGATCTATCCACTTGTCGGCGAGGTGGCCGGCTGCATCGCCGACGCTGGCCCCGATGCTTGGGGTCGGCGGGTGATCCTCAACCGCCGGGTTGGCCGCGAGGAGATTGACGTCTCAGAGCTCAACCTGCTGAGCTACCTCCTGGAATCCGGCTCTGATCGGATCGGGGCTCTTGATTTTCAGGCATCGGCCACGGAGTACGTCGCACGCTCGGCGGGCAGCGCGACGCTTAGCGAGTTGGTCGAGTCGGCGGAACGGGTCGAGCAAGGCATCCCGCTCTCGCCCGCCCTCGACGAGGCTTTGCTTCACGGGAGCTCAATCGGAGGCGCGCGACCCAAGGCCCTTCTGAGCGAAGGCGCTCGCAGGCTGATCGCGAAGTTCAGCTCGACCACAGATCCTTACCCGGTGGTCAAGGGCGAGTTCGTCGCGATGGAGCTGGCGCGACGGGCCGGCTTGCAGGTAGCCTCGGCCGAGCTCACGCACGCTCACGGCAAGGATGTTCTGCTGATCGAGCGGTTCGACCGAACGCCCTCGGGGGGACGCCGGATCATGGTCTCGGCGCTGACGGTCCTCGGGTTGGACGAGCTAGGCGCCAGGTATGCGAGCTACGCCGACCTCGCGCAGGCGATGCGTGCCCGCTTCATACGTCCACGCGACGCGTTGCGCGAGCTGTTCTCACGCATCACCTTCAACGTCCTCGTCGGCAACAACGACGACCACGCACGCAACCATGCCGCGTTTTGGGACGGCAATGAACTCACGCTGACCCCCGCCTACGACATCTGCCCGCAACCGCGCGCTGGGGGAGAGACCGCGCAGATCATGGCGATAGGCGAGGATGGTTACCGGATGAGCCAAGTCGCCGGCTGCGTCGCACGCGCATCCACGTATTTGCTGTCAGAAGCGGACGCTCGTGCGATCGTCGACCACCAGATCGATGTGATCGAAAACCAGTGGAACGAGGTATGCGACCTGGCCGCTCTGAGCGAGGTCGGGCGTGCGGGGTTCTGGCGGCGCCAGTTCCTGAATCCGTACTCGCTTGAGGGTTATTGATGCTCGTCTTTGTTCTCCGTGGCCGCCCGCGTAGTCGCGCTACAACAACCCCAACGCGCTCCCCACCCCGTGCACGAGGTTGAACAGCGGCTGCGGGACGATCCCGAAGAAGATCGTGGCGGCGCCTGCGAGGACCGCGACGAACGCAAGCTCTGGCTGAAGCGGCTTTGCGGCGGACGCATCCGTGGCGGCAACGTTGGAGGCGGGCCCATCGGGATCGGTGTCCAGCTCGGGTGAGCCTCCGGCTATTGCAGGAATCGCTCCGGGCACTGGCGTTGCGGCGCTCGCCGGGGCGGAGCCCATCCACATCGTGGCGATTACCGGTAGGTAGTAGCCGAGTGAGATCATCGACCCGATCACGATCACCACGCCGAGCCAGGTGTAACCGCCCGACACGGCGGCATCGATGAGGTAGAACTTGCCGATGAAGCCTGCCGTGGCGGGGATGCCGGCGAGCGCGAGCATTGAGATCGTCATCGGCCACGCCAACCACGGACGCTCACGGCCGAGGCCAGCCATCGCTTGCACGCTGTCACCGAGGTCTGTTTCACGCTCGCGCGCGACGATTACCGCGAATGCCGCCATGTTCATCGCGAGGTACACGGCGAGATAGAACACCATCGCTTGCGCGCCGAGCTGGGTGGCGACCACAACGCCGGCAAGCATGTACCCAGCCTGTGCAACCGAGGAGTAGGCGAGCATTCGCTTGAGCGAGGACTGTCCGAGCGCGCCCACGTTGCCCACCAGGATCGTGATCGTCGCCAACGTCGCCAACGCCGGACCCCAGCTTCCGTGGGCTTCGATCAAGGCGACATCGAACAGGCGGAGCAGAACGCCCAGTGCCGCCACCTTCGTGGCGACCGCCATGAAGGCCGTGATCGGGGTGGGCGCGCCCTCGTACACGTCGGGCGTCCACTGGTGGAAGGGGGCCACAGAGGCCTTGAAGGCGAGTCCCGCCACGCACAGCGCGATCCCCGTGAGCAGCATCGCGTTATTTGCCAGTCCGCTGCCTGTGATGGCGCTGGCGATCGCGCCGAAATCGGTTGCGCCGGTTGCGCCGTACAGCAGCGCGATCCCATACAGCAGCGTTGCGCTGCCCACCGAGCCCACGATCAGGTACTTGAGCCCCGCCTCCAGCGAGTGCTCGTTGCGCATTTCCGCTGCACACAACACATACAGCGGGATCGACAGAAGCTCGATCGCGAGGAACAACGCCACCGTGTTCTGTGCCGCGCCCAACATCGCCATACCCCCGATGCTCGTCAAGAGCATCGCGTGCAGCTCGCCGTGGGCCGTTTCCTTGGCGGCCTTCGAGCGCCAGGCGAGCAACACCGCCGCCATGCCGCCCACCGCGAGGATCAGGTTCAACGTGAGCGACAACCGGTCGATGCGCAGAGCGCCAGACACGACCGACTCGGGTGTGTTCCACCGCCAGATGGTCAACCCGAGCGCCGCGCCGAGCGCAATGAGCGAGAGCGTAGGCACAACTTGCTCGCGTATCCACCGCGACCCGAGCAACCCCACGAGCAGCACTAGGATCGCGCCACCGAAGAGGGCCATCAGCGGCGACAGCGCCGCGAAGTCCACGTGTGGGCCTTTAAGGTGGGCGGTGGCGAGCAGCGCGGTCATCGGCTGCCGACTTCGATTGTGTTCGGTTCGCTGGCTGCCACATTCGTAGGAGGTGCAGTCAGCGCGATGTGAGCCGCCGCCACAGAAGTCGTCACCGAGCGTTCAGATCGCTTCAACGCACCCTGTGGGTAGAGCGCGAGGAAGAGGATCACAGCCAGCAAGGGCACGAGCACGACCGCGTCCATCCGTGTTAGCTCGCGCGACTTCACGCCCTCGCCGACACGGTTGTGCATCGCACGGATGAACAGCCGCAGCGCGTACACGCTTGCCATCACGACACCCGCGAAGGCGATCGCCGCGATCGCGAGCTTGGCTTTGAACACTCCCAGCAAGATCAGGAACTCGCCCACGAAGTTCGCCGAGCCGGGTATCGCGAGCGTCGCCAGCGCCACTACGAGGAACACGGTGGCCAGCAGCGGCGCTCTGAAGGCGATGCCCCCCATCTCGCGGATGTCCTCCGAGCCGCCCGCGCGGGCCGCGAGCAGCGCGATGATGAAGAAGATCGGCGCCACCACGAGTCCGTGGTTGACCATCTGCAGCAGCGCCCCTTGAGCCCCCTGCGGGTTCAGGGCGAAGATGCCCAACGTGATGAATCCGAGCTGCGCCACCGAGGAGTACCCGGCGATCAAACGGGTGTTGGTCTGTGTGAACGCCATCGCCGACCCGTACAGGATCGATAGGAGCGCAATCACGAGCAGCAGCACTTGGAAGTGCGCGGATGCTTGTGGGAACAGCGGCAACACAATCGCCAAGAACCCGTACGCGCCAACCTTCGAGAGCACGCCGCTGAACACCATCAACACCTCGATCGGCATCGCGCGATACCCGTCGGGCATCCACCCGTGCAGTGGGAACGCGGGCATCTTCACGAGGAAGGCCGCGGCGAAGAAGAGGAAGATCCATTCCTGCGAGCCCGTGCTGAGCGGTAGCCCCTGCAACTGAGAGAGCACGAACGTGATGTGACTGCCGTTCTCCTGTGCCGCGAGCACGCCTGTGGCGATGGCGGCGGCGAGCATCAACAGCGACCCCACGAGCGTGTAGATCACGAGCTTGATCGTGGCTTTCACGCGGTCGGGACCGCTTCCCCACCCGCCTATGAGGAAGTAGAAGGGGATCAGCATCAGGTCGAAGAACGCCACGAACAGCGCCAGGTCCTGCGCGAGGAAGGCGCCCAGCACTGCCGACTCGGCGAGCATCATGTGGAAGTAGAACAGGCGTGGCCGATCTGGATAAACCGAATCCGACACAGCCTCTTGGGCTGTGTCGCCTTTGGGTTGGGTCAGCCGAAGGTTGGAAGCCAAGATCGAGGCGAAGAAGAGCAGCGCCGTGAGGCCCACGAGCAGCACGTTCAAGCCGCTCACACCCAGCTTGTAGTGGATGCCTAGTTCCGAGATCCACACGATGTCGGTCACGTCCTTCAACCCGTGCGAGCCTGGGCCGTACTGGACGATGTAGGCGATCGCGAGACCGAGCGCGGCGGTAGACCCCGCCAGCGCGAGCACTCCCGGTGTGCTCCATTTGCGAGTTGCCGCAGCGGAGTTGGTCTCTGAAGCGGGGGAGCCCGCCGGAAGCAACGCGCCCACCAATCCGCAGAGGGCGGGCAGCCACACGAGTATCGAGAGCGCGGGCATCAGCGGATCACGTCTGCAACAGGAAGTAGAGGCCGAGCGCCGCGACGCCGAGCACGACAAGTGCAGCGTAGTAGCGCAGGAGACCGGTTTGCACGGCTCGCACCGACGCTGAGCCGGCGCGGACAAGCGAGGTGGCGCCGCCGATCAACGCGCCCTCCACGAACACTCGCTCGATGGTCGTGTCGGCGAAGCGGCCCGCGGCGGCGGCGGGCTTCACGACGAGCGCGTCGATCAACTCGTCGAAATACCACTTGTTCACGAACAGCGTGTATGCGTGCTTGAAGCGCGTGCGTGCCGCCACCGCGATGGATGGCTGCTTGACCCAGATACGCCAGGCAATCCCGATACCGGCAAGCCCAAGCAGCGTGCCCAAGATCAGGCCGAACACGAGCAGACCGTCACGCGTGTGCACCGTGTAGAGCGCCGAGTCCGCGAAGGTGGGCTCCAAGAACTTCGTCACGACGTCGTCCACTTCCGGGATCTGGATGAGCCCCGCCCCAACCGCGCCGACGGCGAGGATGCTCATCGCCACCTTCATCGGCATTGCCCGCTCGGCGATCGCGTGGGTCGGGCCGGGGAAGCCCACGTCGGTGTCCTCCACCTCGCCGGTCGCCGGGTTCGTGGGCTCGGCGGCGTGGTAGAGGTGGCCGCCTTCAAGCTCGCGGGCTTGCTCCACCGGGTCTCCGTAGAAGGCGCGGAAGATCATGCGGAAGGTGTAAATCGCCGTCATGAACGCGCCGAGATACCCCAGCACGTAGAGCGCCCAGTGCCACCCACCGCGCTCGCCGGTCACGAGCAGGATCTCGTCCTTTGAGAAAAAGCCGGAGAAAGGAGGGATGCCCGACAGTGCCAACCCGCCGATCACAAAGCACGCGAACGTGAACGGCATCGCCTTCTTGAAGCCACCCATCTTGTCGAGCGACTGCTCGCCCCCCATCGCGCCGATGATCGAGCCCGCGCCCATGAACAGGAGCGCCTTGAAGAAGGCGTGGGTCATCAGGTGGAACATCCCCGCCGCGTAGGCGCCGACGGACACGCCCATGATCATGTACCCGATCTGCGACATCGTGGAGTAGGCGATCACGCGCTTGATGTCGGTTTGGGTGAGCGCGATCGTCGCGGCGATCACGAGCGTCGCGCAGCCGATGATCGCGCCCGTGTCCTGTGCGGCAGGCGCCAGTTCGAAGAAGGGGTGCATGCGTGCGATCAGGTACACCCCCGCAGTCACCATTGTGGCGGCGTGGATCAGTGCGGAGACGGGGGTCGGGCCCTCCATCGCGTCGGGGAGCCACGTGTGCAATGGCACCTGCGCCGACTTGGCGAACGCCCCCACAAGCAGCAGCAGGCAGCCCGCGACCACGTCTCCTTCGCCGTTCGTGAACACGCTCGGCGCGGCCTTGAACGCCTTGAGGAAGTCAAGCGTGCCGGTGTGCTTGAAGAGGAAGTACGTCCCCAGCACCAACCCCACGTCGCCGACGACGTTGATCACAAACGCCTTGATCCCCGCCCGTGTGGCGGTTGTGCGCCGGTACCAGAAGGAGATCAGCAGGTAGGAGGCCGCTCCCACAAAGGCCCAACCCACGATCAGGAGTAGGAAGTTGCCCGCCAACACCAGCAACAGCATCGAGAAGACGAAGAAATTGAGGTAGGCGAAGTACCGCGCGAAGCCCTTGTCCTCGTCTAGGTAGGACACCGAGTAGAGGTGAATCGTGGTTGACACCCCTGTGACCACGAGGATCATGAAGACCGACAGGGGGTCCACCAGGATCGACATCTGCGCGTCGATCCCCACCGTGCTCGCGTAGTTCCATAGCGAGGAGGTGATCTGGCGGTGATCCGCCCCGTGGCCTTGAAGCGAGATCAGGGTCGCTACCGCTGCGAGGAATGCGAGAAAGATCGCGCCCGTGCCAATCCACCCCGCCGTGCGGCCGGGCAACGCGCGGTACCCGGCCCCGATCACGATCGTCCCGAGCAGCGGGAACGCCAGCACGAGCCAGCCGAAGGTCGTCGTGCTCACGATGGCCACCTCTTGGTTGGCCACGAGAGCTCGACCGACGCAAAGTACGCGGCAACGATCCTCATCCTTGAAGCTCCCTCAGCTCGTCCACATCGATCGGCAGTCGCCGGCGGTGAATCGCCACGATCATGCCGAGCCCGATGCACACCTCGCAGGCCGCCACCGTCATCACGATGATCGCGAGGATCTGGCCGTCGCCGTTGCCCCACATGCGCGAGAACGCGATCAACGCGAGGTTTGCGCCGTTGAGCATCAGCTCCAGGCACAGCAGCACCACGAGCGGGTTGCGCCTAACCATTACGCCGAACGCGCCCGTGCAGAAGACGATCGCCGACACGGCGAGGTACCAGCCGATGCTCACCAGCCACCTCCGACCGGTGGCGCCTCAGTGTGGGCGCTGTCGTCATCGAGATCTGACGACTGACGCGCATGCGCCAGGGCGAGCCCTTCGACACCCTCCACCATCGTGCCGGTGCCGCGCGGGCGCAGGATGTCAAGCGTCGTCAGCCGGTCGCGGTCGTCCTCGTCCTCGTCCAAACCCCCGCGCCTGCGTGCCAACACGACACCGCCCACCGCCGCGATCAACAACAACAGCGAGGCGGCCTCGAATACGAGCAGGAAGCGCGTCAACAGAAGGTTGCCGATGTACGCAGGCGTGCCGAAGGTCTTTGGCCCGGGAGCGTAAGGTGCGCCGTTGCCTTCCACCGCCTTCAACCCACTGCCGAGTAGTGCGATCAGAAGCTCGATCAGCAGGGCCCCCGCGAACATCGCGCCGCTGAGCTTGCGTCCGTCGGCTCCACGCGAGCGAGCACGTCGCGTTAGACCGCCGTTCAGCGACTGCTCCTCGCCGCCGACGTAGGCCACCACGAACACGTACAGCACCATCACCGCGCCCGCATACACCACCACCTGCGCCGCCGCCACGAATTCGGCACGCAGGAGTAGGAACAGGACCGCGAGCGAGAGCAGATGGCCGACGAGCGCGAGCACGCTGTAGAAGGGGTTCGACAACGTCACCACGCCGATCGCCCCCGCGATCACCCCGATCGCGGCGATGAAGAACATGAGCGAGCTCACGCGTGCGTCTCCGATGTGGCACCCACGCGGCTGGGGCGGCTGATGGCGGGCAGCGCGCTCACTCGCCCTCCCTCCGCAGCGGCGTCCGCTCAAGCGGCTCGGCGAGCAGCATCTCCTTGGTGAAGATCAAGTCGCTACGTGTGTAGTCGGACATCTCGTAGTCGTGGCCCATCGTGATCGCGTCGAACGGGCACGCCACCTCGCAGTAGCCGCAGAAGATGCAGCGCGAGAGGTTGATCTCATACACCTCTGCGTAGCGCTCGCCGGCGGACACGCGATGCTCGGGGGTGTTCTCGGCCGCGACCACGCGGATGCAGTCGGCCGGGCACGCCGCTGCGCACAAGGAGCAGCCCACGCACTTCTCAAGGCCCGTGTCCTCGAAGCGGTGCAACTTGTGCCTGCCGCGAAAGCGGGGATACACCGGCGTCTTCTGCTCGGGGTACTCCACGGTCACGGGCTTCTCCAACATTCGCCCGAACGTCGTCTTCAAGCCGCGCAACGTTTCACCGAAGGCACGGTATGTGCCGCGCGCAGGGCCAGGCGCGGGCGTGCGCATCACCTGGATCACGTCATCTCCGGGAGTCCAAGTCATGGCCGCCTCCGAAGGAGGCGGAGGGTTGGGTGTGGCATCGGTGTCACCCGTGCGTCACCACCACGAGCACCGCTGTCACGAGCGCATTGAGCGTCGCCAACGGCAGCAGGATCTTCCAGCCGAAGCTCATCAACTGGTCGTAGCGAAGCCGCGGCAGCGTCGCCCTCACCCAGATGAACAGGAACGTGATCAGCCCCATCTTGAAGAGCACCACGATCGGGTCAACCCAGCCGGGCGGGTGAATCCCGAACGGCATCAACCACCCACCCAGGAACACGGTCGTCACGATGCCCGACACCACGAGCACGTTGAGATACTCGGCGAAGTAATAGGAGGCAAAGCGCCCCCCTCCGTACTCGGTGTTGTACCCGCCCACAAGCTCCGCATCGGCCTCGACCAGGTCGAACGGCGCCCTATTGGTCTCGGCGAAGCCCGCGATCAAGAATGTAAGGAAGCCAAAGAACTGTGGCACCACGTACCACATGCCTTCCTGCGCATGCACGATCCCCGTGAGCGAAAGAGTGCCCGCGGTGAAGATCACTCCCACCAGCGCCAACCCTTGCGAGACCTCGTAGGAGATCAGCTGAGCGGCGCCCCTCATCGCGCCCAGGAACGAGTACTTCGACCCAGAAGACCACCCGCCGAGCATGATCCCGTAGAAGGCCACCGCCCCGAAGGCGAACAGGTACAGCGGGCCGATCGACACGTCTATCCCATACAGCCCGACGGGCGTGCCGAAGATGTTCTGCACGTCGCCGAAGGGGATGATCGCAAACGCCGCGACGGCCGTCACGATCGAGATGACGGGCGCCAGCGCGAACAGGAAGCCGATCGAGGTGCTCGGCCTGAACTGCTCCTTGGTCAACAGCTTCACGATGTCGGCAAGCGGTTGTAGCGCGCCGTAGGGGCCAACCCTGTTGGGCCCATACCGCGCTTGCATACGCCCCAGCAGCTTGCGCTCGGCCAGCAGCACCACCGGCACGAGCTGCAACCCCACAGCGAAGATCACGATCGCCTTGATGACCTGGATCCACCAGGCTTCGTAGTAACCCACCACAGCGATCATGGCTGTGACACCTCCGCGCGCGAGGCGCGCGGAGGGGATGGGATGAGGGGTTTGGCCGCGCTCATGCGGTCACCGCCAGGGCGACGCGGTTTGCCAGCTCGTCCAGTATCTGCCGTTCGTCGCGGATCTCGCCGAGGTGGCGCACCGCGCGGCGTACGCGTTGCTCGCGGCCGTCGGGATGTGTAACCGTGCCTTCCTTCTCCGGGTAGGCCTCGGCGGGGAAGACGACGTCCGCCTGCTCGCGAAGCGCGTCGGTCAAAAACGCCGCGTGGGCGATCACTGTCCCGTTTCCGCTGGCCGGTGGGTCCACGCCCAGCAAGTAAAGACAGCTCAGCTCACCCTGCTCAAACGCGTCGGCGATCCCCTGCGCGTCGAGCCCCTCGTCCTCGATCTCGCCGAGCCCGGGTCCCCCGTTGGGGAGTACACCGGCCTCGCGCAAGCCACGGCCGTTGGCGTGGGCCGGGACTTCGAGCAGGCCTGCGCCGTCGATGCCGGCGAGCCCTAGCGTTGAAGCTAGGTCGAGCAGAGCGCGCACGGCATCCTGGCCATCGGGGCCCGCGGAAAGACGCTCGTGCCAAAGCACAACGACCTCCTCCCCGGCGGCGCGCAGCGTTTCGAGCAGCTCGGAACGCTTGGTCTCATCGAGGAGTTGCGATCGGTCGGCAGTGACGAGCTTCATTCCGTGGCGGCGGACACCCTTGCGCAGGCGCAGGTCGAGGATCGGGGCGTCGGCAATTGGGTCGCAGTCGAGCACGACCACCGCGTGGGCGAACTCCAGGTCGGAGACCGTGGCTTGCAGCTTCGGCTCGGCAAGTGCGCGGTGCAGATCGAGCGGCAACATCCCCGCAATTCGGGAGTCGAGGTGTGGCGAGCCCAGGGCCTCGCGCATCAGGCGTCCCAACAGCAATCCCTCCTCGTTGGTGGCGCCGCCGCCGGCGAGCGCTCCCACGCGTGTGCCGGCGCGGGAGAGGTGGGAGGCGGCCTCCTCAAGCGCGCGTTCCCAGGAGACGGGGCGCAGTTCGCCGCCGTCGCGGATGAGCGGCTCGGCGATGCGGTCTTCAGCGAGCTTCGGATAGGCGAAGCGGCCGCGGTCGCACAGCCAACCGTCGTCCACCTCGGGGTTGTCGCGCGCGAGCACTCGCATCACGCGCTCGTCGCGGACGGTGAGGCTGACGTTGCACTGGGAGGGGCACAGCGTGCACACGGTCCCTGAGTCCTCCACGTCCCAGGGGCGGGCGCGGAAACGGTAGTCACGTGAGGTCAGCGCCCCCACCGGGCATAGCTCCACAATGTTGCCGCTGAACGGCGCCTCGTAGGGGCGGCCGTCGAAGGTCGACACGTAGGAGTGCGCGCCGCGCTCAAGCAGCACGAGCTGGTAGTCCTCGGAGATCTCCTGGGAGAAGCGCACGCAGCGGTAACAGAGGATGCAACGCTCGCGGTCGATCGCGATCTTCTCTGAGAGGGCAAGCGGCTTTACGAAGTGGCGCTTGGGCTCAACAAAGCGCGACTTGCCCCCGCCCCAGCCGAACGTGATGTCCTGCAGCGGGCACTCGCCGCCCTTGTCGCACACGGGGCAATCGAGTGGGTGGTTTACGAGCAGGAACTCCACCACCGCTTCCTGCGCCGTCTTGACTCGCGGCGACTGGGTGTGAACCACCATGCCGTCCTTCACGGGTGTGGAGCAGCCGGTTTGCAGCTTGGGGATGCCCTCAATTTCCACGAGGCACATGCGGCACGCTCCGACGGGGTTGCCGAGCTTGGGCTCGTAACAGAAGACCGGAATCTCTACGTCGCCGAGCTTTGCGGCGTCGACCAGCATTGCGTTTTCCGGCGCCTGTACCTCGCGGCCGTCGATCGTGAAGGTGATGGTGCGCATCTCGGGTCTAGGCACGCGCGACCTCCCCGACGAGGGGCTCCCCCGAGGGGACGCCAAGGCCGTTGCGGACGCGGGCACGTTCGATGTGATCTTCAAACTCCTCACGGAACTTGGCGATCAGCGACCCGATGGGCATCGCCATCGCATCGCCCAATACGCACAGGCAGTTGCCGATGATGTGCTCCTGGACGGAGGCCATGATCTCGATGTCCATCGGCGTGGCGGTGCCCTCGTCGATGCGCTCCAACATCTTCACGGTCCAGTTGGTGCCCTCACGGCAGGGGGTGCACTTGCCGCATGACTCGTGGGCGTAGAACTTCGCCACCTTCAATGCCACGTCGAGGATGGCAGTGGAGTCGTCCACCACGATGATCGCGCCCGAGCCGAGCATCGAGCCGGCCTTCGCCATCGAGTCAAAGTCGTAGGGAAGGTCGAGGTCCTCCTTCTTCAGCACCGGCGAGGAGGAGCCGCCTGGGAACCAGCACTTCACCTCGCGCCCCTCTTCCGGGCCGCCCGCGAGGCCGTAGATGATCTCGCGCGAGCGGATCCCCAACTCGATCTCGTAGTTGCCGGGGCGCTGCACGTGGCCTGAGACCGATACGAGCTTTGTGCCTTTGGAGGTGTCGGTGCCGAGCTTCGCGTACTCCTCGCCGCCCAGTTTGATGATCGTGGGCACGGTGGCGAGTGTCTCGACGTTGTTGATCAGCGTCGGTCCCTGGTAGAGGCCCTGGTTGGCGGGGAAGGGCGGCTTCAGGCGAGGGTTGCCGCGCTTGCCTTCCAGCGAATCGAGCAGACCGGTCTCCTCGCCACAGATGTAGGCGCCCGCGCCACGGTGCACAACGAGCGAGAGCGAGTGACCGGAGCCGAGGATGTTCTCGCCCACGAACCCCGCCGCTTGCGCTTCCGCGAGCGCCGCGTCGAGCATGTCGGCCTGGTGGACGTACTCGCCTCTGATGTAGATGAAGGAGCGGTTCGCCCCTGCCGCGTAGGAGGCGATCACGATCCCCTCGATCAGCATGTGCGGTGACTTCTGCATCAGTTCCCGGTCCTTGAACGTGCCGGGCTCTGACTCATCCGCGTTGCACACGAGGTACTTGTCGATCGAGCCCTTGGGCAGGAAGGACACCTTCTTGCCCATCGCAAAGCCCGCCCCCCCACGACCGCGCAGCCCGGAGGCTTCAAGTTGGACGAGCACCTCCTCGGGTGTCATCGCAAGCGCCAAGCGCTGCGACTCGTACCCGCCGCGCTTGGCGTACACGTCGAGCGTGTTCAGCCCAGGCTCGTCGATGTCCTTGAAGAGGAGTGGTCCGGTCATGCGGCGCTTCCCTCGGCTGGGTGGGTGGGGAAGTCGTGCGTATTCGCGTGCGGGTCCGCCACCTTGCGAGTGGACAGTTGCTTGTTCGGCAGCACCGCTCGCCCGGCGCGTACGTCATCGAGAAGTTGAGGCACGTCGTCGAGCGTGAGCGGCCCCACGAACACTCCGTCAACAGAGGCCATCGGGGCGATGTCACATGCCCCCAGGCACTCGAACGAGCGCACGTTGAACTCCGGGTCCTCGCCGGCGGCGTCGCAGACCGCCTTGTGCAATGCGTCGGCGCCGCGCAGCGAGCAGGAGATGTTCGTGCACACGTACACGCTGTGCTTGCCGACGGGCTCGGTCTCCAGCATGTCGTAGAAGGTGGCCACCGCCGCGAGATAGGCGGGCGTGACGCCCATGACCTCAGCCGTTTGCTCGATCGCCTCGGGTGAGCACCAACCGTGGACGCGCTGTGCGGCCTCAAGGGCAGGCAGGGCCGCCGAGCGCGAGTCCGGGTAGAGCGCCATGTGCGCCTCGATCTCCTGGCGCAGCTTCGCGGGGACCTCGATCGAACCGGGAACGCTCATCTGTCGATGCCTCCCAGGATGGGATCGAGCATCGCCAGGGTGGCGATCATGTCCGCGATGTAGGACCCCTCCGCCATGTGAGAGAGTGCCTGCAGGTTCACGAAAGACGAGTCGCGCATGTGCACGCGTGCGGGCTTTGAGGAGCCGTCGGAGCGCACGAAGCAGCCCAGCTCACCGCGTGGTCCCTCGATCGCGTTGTAGATCTCACCGGGTGGCACCCTGAAGCCCTCGGTGACGAGCTTGAAGTGATGGATCAACGCCTCCATCGATGTCGCAAGCTCGTGGCGCGGGGGCAGCGCCACCTTGCGGTCAGTCGTGATGTAGGGACCCTCCGGCAGACCGTCGAGCGCTTGATCGATGATCTTCACCGACTCGTAGATTTCCGCCACGCGCACAGCGAAGCGGTCGTAGTTGTCGCCGACCGTGCCCACCGGAATCTTGAAATCGAAATCCTCATATGAGCTGTACGGAGCTGCCTTGCGCAGATCCCATGGGTTACCGGCCGCGCGCAGCAGCGGACCCGTGACGCCAAGGTCGAGCAGCGTCTGTTCGTCCAACGGGCATGTGCCCCGCAGGCGCTCCAGCACGATCTGGTTGGCGTTCAGGATCGCCCCGTACTGGTCGGCCCGCCCGGGCATGACCTTTGTGAACTCGCGCACCTTCTCCACGAAGCCGACCGGAATGTCCTCCATCACGCCACCCACCTGGAAGTAGCGCGTGTGCATACGCTGCCCCGAGGACATCTCGAACAGGTCGAGGATCAGCTCGCGCTCGCGCAGGCAGTACAGGAAGATCGAGACGGCGCCTAGATCCAGTGCGCTGGTGCCGAGCCAGATCAAGTGCGAGGCGATGCGGTTCAGCTCCAGGTGGATCACGCGCAGGTATTGAGCGCGCTTTGGCACCTCCACCTCAAGCAGCTTCTCCACCGCCCCGACGTAGGCCATCGAGTTGAAGTAGTAAGCGAGGTAGTCCATCCGCTCGACCACCGGGATCACCTTCCAGTAGGCCTTGTCCTCGGCGGTCTTCTCGATTCCCGTGTGTACGTATCCGATGACAGGCTTGATCGAGCGCACTACCTCCCCCTGGAGCGTCACGAGCAGTCGCAGCACCCCGTGCGTGGCGGGGTGGTGGGGGCCGAAATTGAGCGTCAACATTTCCTCGTGAGTGGCGTCGGGAATCTGCTCCCCCACGGCCGAGAGGGTGATGCTCTCCTCTTGGCGGCGATAGTCGGACAGTTGGGGGCTCATCGCTTTGCCCCGGTCGCGTCGGCTTCGTTGTAAGTGAAGATCACCGGTTCTCCACCTACCGGGAAGTCGCGTCGCTGCGGGTGCCCCTCATAGTCCTCGGGCATCAGGATGCGCCGCAGGTCGGGGTGGCCCTTGAAGATGACCCCGAACATGTCGTATACCTCGCGCTCCTGGTGATCGGCCGTCGGCCAACCCTTGCCATCGTCTCCATCGGGTGTGACCGAGTCCACCTCGGGAGAGTCGGTGGGAACGCGCAGCTTGACCGTGACGCGATCCACCGCGCTCATGTCGAGCAGCTCGTAGTGCACCCCCAACCGCGGCTCCTGCGGGTAGTAGTCCACGCCGTGCACGCTCATCATCGACGTGTAGCCGCGCTCGCGCAGACGGGCAAGTACCGCCCGGATGGCGTCCGGTCGCACTTCAAGCGTCGCGCTACCGCGAAAGTGAAGCGTCCCGAGGATCGCATCCTCACCCACGCTCTCGACCCCGCGCAGCTCGTTGGCGAGCAACTCCAAACCAGTGGCGTCAGGCACCGGGGAGGGTCTCCTCGGTGCCATGCGCGTCGTAGCGCTCGCGCCAGCCGGCCTCGGGGTCGTCCTGGACGAGCTTGCGCAACTTGAGGATGCCGTGCATCAAGCCCTCTGGCCGCGGCGGGCAACCGGGGACGTGCACGTCGATCGGCATGAACTTGTCGGCGGGCACTAGCGCGTAGTTGTTGAACACACCCATCGAGCTGCAGCAAGCGCCCATCGAGATCGCCCACTTCGGCTCAAGCATCTGGTCGTAGAGGCGGCGGATGATCGGCGCCATCTTGATCGACACCCTCCCCGCGAGGATGATCAGGTCAGCCTGGCGTGGGGAGGCGCGGAACGCCTCAAAGCCGAAGCGCGCGATGTCCATGCGCGGCCCGGCGGTTTGAAACTGCTCCATGGCGCAGCACGCCAGGCCGAAGGCCAGCGGGAAGAACGAGTTCGAGCGTCCCCACGCGACTGCCTTGTCAAGCGTCGTCGTCAGCACCCGTTCGTGGACGTACCGTTCGAGCTCCTCGCCCTCCATGTTCGCGGGCGCGGTTGGGCCCAGTAGCTCGGCGCCACGCAACAGCTCCTGCGAGTTGTGCTCTTTAACGCGCAGCAGAGACGCGGTCCCTTTTGGCCCGATCGGCTCGCGCTTTATCTCCACTCGAGCGCTCCCCTGCGCCAGACGTATACGAACGCCACCATCAGCAGCACAATGAAGGTCACGGTCTCGGCAAGTGCGTAGCCACCGTACGCCTTCAGCTGGACCGCGATCGGGTAGAGGAATACCACCTCGATGTCGAACAGGATGAACAGCATCGCGATCAGGTAGAAGCTGATGCCGAAGCGCATCCCGCGCTTGACCTCCGAGGGCAGCCCACACTCATACGGATCCTGCTTTTGCTCCACATGACGGCGCGGGCCTACGATCGTGTTGAGCACCGCGAACAGCCCACCCACGGCGCCGCCCAGAATGAGAAATACGATCGCCGGGAGGTAGCTGCGGAGCACGCGCGCTGTTATATCACCGCTTGTGACAGAATGTTACATAGTGCTGATTGGTGCGAAGTCAAGTACTGCCTCCGCCCCCCTCCCGGGGGGCGAGCGACCAGACAATGTGGTGCTGATTGGCGCGAAGTCGTGACCGAACTGGTCAAGTTGGGAGCGGTCGTATTGGCGGCGCTGAACGCCGTGCCAGGACTACTCGGGGCGTGGCGGTGGTATCGCTGCGAGAGCAGCCGCGCCTTCTGGGTTTTGCTGCGTGTTGGTCAGGTGGCCGCTCTTGTGTACGCGGCCTTCGTCGGTGTGCTCGCGGCGGCGGGCCGCTCATCGACCGAAGAGCTCTTCTACCTATACGCGTTGCTGCCACTCGCCGTGGGCTTCGTGGCCGAGCAGCTCCGCGTGACTTCGGCCCAGACGATCCTCGACCAGCGCGAGTTGGCGGACGCCCAGGCCGTGGGCAAGCTCCCAGAGCAGGAGCAGCAGGGTGTCGTGGCTGCGATCGTGCGCCGCGAGATGGGCGTGATGACGCTCTCGGCTCTGGTCGTCGTGTTCCTCGCTCTGCGTGCAGCCGAAACCGCTCACGGACTCTGACCGATATATTCCGGCGCGCATGAGGCCGCCTATGAAGATGCTCGTCGCCGCAACGGCGCTGCTTGCCGCCGCCGGCGGAATCTCCGCCTGTGGATCGCAGGGCATCTCGGTCTCGAAGACGAGCCCCTACTACAAAGGCGCCGTGCTGTTCCGCGATCACTGCTCCGGCTGTCACACGCTCGCGACCGTAGGCGCCGAGGGCTCGGCGACCTCGATCAAGGACCGCGTCCGGACGAACGGACCGAACTTCAACATCCGCAAGGAGAACGTCGAACAAGTTCTCTATGCGATCCGCAACGGCGGCTTCTCGGGCGCGATCATGCCCGAGAACCTTGTCGTCGGCCAGGACGCCAAGGACATCGCCTCCTTCCTTGCCGCCTACTCGGGCAAGCAGTCCAAGAGCGTCCCGTCGGTCAACATCACGCTTTCGACCAAATAGCGCTGCTTAGCTTGACGCGTCGCCGGCCTGGGTCGTTGTTCGTCCGGCCCGGATAGCCGCTTCGCGGGGCCGGCCCGGACGGACAACGACCCAGACCGACGCCTCCTGAACTTTTGCATTGATAAGTACTCCACTTGCTCGGTGACGGTCGTGTTCCAGATAATTTCGGCCCGACCGGACACCCGCGAAGCGGCCTCCGGCGGGACGAAATTATCTGGAGGACGACCGTCGAGCCCGTAGGCGTATGCGGGCGGGTAGGCTCCCTTGCGTGCTCGACCTTAAGCTGATTCGCGAAGACCCAGATCGCGTGCGCGCGGCGCTTGCGCGCCGGGGTGACCAGACCGCTGCCGGTCTCGACGCGGTGCTTGAACTGGACGGGCGGCGGCGCGAGCTGATCCCGCGTGTTGAGGAGTTGCGTGCTGAGCGCAACGCGGCGGCTGATGCGATCGCGCAGGCAAAGCGTGCCGGCGAGGACGCGGCTGATGCGATTGCCGCGCAGCGGGAGGTGGGAGCGCGCGAAAAGCAGCTGAATAGTGAGCTTTCGCAGGTTGAAGAGCGGTTGCGTGCCGCGCTTGCGCCGCTTCCGAACTTGCCCGACCCCACGGCCGCTCCAGGGCCGGAGGACGAGCTGGTGAAGACGGTGGGCGAGCCGCGTGTGGAGGGCGAGGGTGTGCGCGACCACCTCGAACTGGCAGGCCAGATGATCGATATGGATCACGCCGCACAGCTCTCGGGTGCCCGCTTTGCCTACCTGAAGGGCGATCTGGTGATGGTGGAGCTTGCGCTTGTGCGCTTTGCGCTTGAGAAGCTGCGGGGGCATGGCTTTGAGCCGGTAATCCCGCCCGTGCTTGTGCGCGAGCGGGCGCTCTACGGGACAGGCTTCCTGCCCGACACCGAGCAGCAGATCTACCGCCTCGCCGACGACGACCTCTACCTGGTGGGCACCTCCGAGGTGGCGCTGGCCTCGCTACACGACGATGAGATCCTTCCGGGTGAGCGCCTGCCGTTGCGCTACGCGGGCTTCTCACCATGCTTTCGGCGTGAGGCCGGAGCCGCCGGCAAGGACACGCGCGGGATCTTCCGTGTGCACCAGTTCGACAAGGTGGAGATGTTCAGCTTCGTTGAGCCAGACACATCGACTGAGGAGCACGAGCGCATCCTCTCGATCGAGGAGGAGATCCTCTCAGAGCTCCAGCTCCCCTATCGCGTCGTGAACATCGCGGTCAACGATCTCGGCAACTCCGCCGCGAAGAAGTACGACTGCGAGGCGTGGCTTCCCAGCCAGGGCCGCTACCGAGAGCTGACGTCGTGCTCGAATACGACCGACTACCAGGCCCGACGTCTGAACATTCGTCTGCGCCGCGACAAGCGCACCGAGACGCTCCATACGCTCAACGGCACCGCCGTGGCTGTGGGACGCACCATCATCGCTCTACTTGAGAACGGTCAGCGCGAGGACGGCACAGTTGCGCTGCCGGACGTCCTTGCCGCATACGGCGCTCCCGCCGTGCTCGGCGCCTGAGCGAGCTAGGCGAGCCCGGACTCCTGGATTAGTTTCGCCGCCTGCTGATCGTTCCCGAGTTCCGCCGGTTCCAGAACGGAGGGTTCGAGCGAGTCGAGCGGCGGTAGTGCGGGGTTGGGCTTCACGTCGCGTCGGATCGGGTATTCGAAGTCATCCCCACGGGCGATGATTTCCTGGCCCGCCTTGCTTGTGAGGAAGGCGATGAACTTCATGGCGTTGCGGCGATGGGTGCCTGCCGCGAGCACTGCGGCGCCGGATACGTTCTCAAGCGCCCCCACGTCACCGTTGGGGAAGTAGTAGAGCGCGCTGTGTGTACCTTTAGCGCCCGCCTCCAGATGCAGGCGAAACCAGTAGTAGTTGTTGATCACACCCGTTGCCACATCTCCTCGGTTGACGGCCGCCACGACGGCCTCCTCGTCTTGAAAGACATGCGAGTTGCGCTTGAGGCCGGCTAGCCAGTTTGTCGCCGCCGTCGTGCCGTATGTTGCGCGCACCGCCCCAACGAGCGGCACGAAGTCCGAGTCGGTGGGGGCGATCGCGACCTTGCCCTTCCACCGTGGCTGCGCCAGTTGGAGGATCGAGGTTGGGAGCTGCGCTTTTGTTACGAGGCTTGGGTTGTAGGCGAGTGCGCTGATTCGCAGTGCGATCCCGGTCCAGTTTCCCGCTCCTCCGTGCTTTGTCGACTCGTCGAGTACCGAGCTGTCGGTGCTTGCCAGCAATCCGTGTTCGTCGAGCGTCACGAGCTCCGGGGAGTTCTCGGTCAGGTAGACATCGGCGGGCGAGTGCTTGCCTTCCTGTAGCAGTTGGTCGGCCAGCACGATGCCGTCGTTCGTGTGCACCCGCACATTGATGCCGCTCTGCTTCTCAAACGCCGCAACCAACGCCTGGGTGAGCTGGGGATGCTGGCCGTTGTAGAGCAGGATCGAGTTAGCCCCTCCTCCGCCCGCGCAACCGCCACCGAGCGCCGCAAGCGCCGCGACTGTGAGCACTATCGCCAGTGTGCGCAGGCGTGTCATGTTTGGCTCCTTGGTTGGGTCGGTGTTCCCGGCGTGGCGAGGCGTCCGTTTGTATGCGTAGGTGACGGGTAGACGACAACGGGTCCGAGCACAACCAGACCCACGAGCTCGCCGGCGGTGGGAGCGTCGTGGATGAACGTCCGTGTCTTTACGATCGTGCTTGGATCTGACTTAAGGGCAAATCGGATCACGGTGTCGGGGCCGTAGTAGACCTGGTCGATAACCCTCGCCGCGATGCCCGCCTCGCTCGGGTCCACGCTGACAGTGTCTCGTGTGAACTGGACCTGCTCTGGGCGGATCATCACCTCGACCGGACCGCTGGCGTCGCTTGAGTGCGCCTCCATCTCACCGAGCGCGCACGTAACCCGTCCGCGGCTCGCCTCACCTGGGAGCACGATGGCTTCTCCCACGAAGCGTGCCACCCCGACATCGACTGGCTGCCGGTAGACGTCTGTTGGGGCCGCACTCTGCACGAGACGCCCGTTTCGCAACACCGCCACCTCCGTGCCCATCGACAGCGCCTCGGCCTGGTCGTGGGTGACTAGTACCGCTGTAGTCCCCTCCAGCTCAAGCGCACGCACGACCGCCGCGCGTGTGTCCAGGCGCAGCGCGGCGTCGAGCCCGGAGAAGGGCTCGTCAAGGAGTACAAGTCGTGGTCGCGGGGCAAGCGCTCGCGCGAGTCCCACGCGACGCTGCTCGCCTCCCGAGAGCTCTTGTGGGCGACGGGGGATGAAACTGTCGTCCAACCCGACTAGCTCAAGCGCCTCGGAGATGCGGCGGCCCTGGCGGCGCTCGGAGCGGACCAACCCAAACCCGACGTTCTCGCCGACCGTTATGTGTGGGAACAGCGCTCCTTCCTGAGCCACGTACCCGATCGACCGCTTATCGGTTCTCACGTTGACACGGCTTGAGTCAGCCACTGTCGTGCCACCCACCACGACAGTGCCGGCGTCAGCCTCGATCAGCCCCATGACTATCCGCAGCAAGGTGGTCTTTCCGCTGCCGGAAGCGCCGAGTATCGCTGTGAGGGTTCCCTCCGCGACGAGGAGGTCGACGCCACACAACACGGTTCGCGATCCGTAGGACTTGACAAGTCCCTCACAGCGAAGCTCAGCCATGGCTCACGAGACCTGAGGCGAGCGGGTCCGGCCGAAGCGGCTCATCAAGATGTACGTGGCGATCAACGACAAAGCGATCAATACCGCGGCGAACGGCGCCGCTGCGGCGAACGCCACGGTCGAGCTGTTCGCCTGGAATTCGGTGCCGAGCGTGTACATGTCGGGCGGAAGCAGCACTTGCGCTGTAGAGACGTCGCCGAGCACGAAGGCAAACACGAGCACACCCGCGGCGGCAAGTCCCGGTCGCGCAAGCGGCATGGTGACCCGCCGTAGTACTCCCAGTGGACCCGAGCCCAACGACCGCGCCGAGTCCTCCAGGGCCGGCTCGATCTGCCCGAGCGTCACCCTCAAAGCGACAACCGCGAAGGGAACGAACAGGATCGCGCCGGCGAATACAAAGAGAGCGACTCCGCCCGAAAGCGAGGGCGCCCAGCGGCTTGCCGCATACGCGAGCGCGATCGCCGCCACGAGGTCGGGCAGCGCAAACGACAGGTAGGTGGCTCGCTCCAGTACGGTCGCCACCCGCCCGCGGTAGCGCACAATGAGGATCGCAACGGGCAGCGACAGGGCAACCGCGACGAGCGCCGAGCCGATGCCAAGGCCGACGGATGTAAGCGTCGCGGGCCAAAGGTAATGGAGGCTTTCCGAGGCCGCCGAGTAGCCTGCGCTGGTGCTCTGGGTAAACCAGTAGACGAGCATCCCGATCGGGATGCCCACGCCGACCGCCACGACCAGCGCGAGACCGCAAAGCACGAGCGGTGTGCTCCACCCGAGGCGGTAGCGGGTCGGCGCCCGCCGGGCGCCAGAGGCTACCCGCGTGTAGTTGGCGTTACCCCGGAGCCACGACTCCCCGAACAGCAGCACAACGCACAGAGCGATCGACAGAAGCGACAGGGCGGCGGCGCCCGAGGCGCTGAAGCTCAGCTTGTACTGCGAGTAAACGTCGATCGCAAACGTCTGGAATTTCAGGCCCACGAAGGCGTCGTACTCCACGAGCGTGTCGAGCACGACAAGCAGCAGGCCCCCGAGCAGGGCGGGACGAAGCTGGGGGAAAACGACACGGAAGAAAGTTTGGCGCCCGTTGAGGCCCAACGAGCGTGCGCTCTCCTCGAGCGCCGGGTCAAGTCCGCGTAGAGACACCGCCACGAGCAGGAATACGATCGGGTAGTAGGAGAAGGCGATGATCCCCGATGCTCCTACAAGTCCCTGGAGCGAACTGCTCAGCGTGGCCCACGCGTAGCTCGTCACGAACAGCGGCACGGTCAGGGGAGCGACGAGCAACAGGGCCCACAATCTGCGGCCGGGCAGGTGGGTACGCTCGACGAACCAGGCGCACGCGACGCCGAGCACGCCGGCGGTGGGGGTGGCGATCGCGGCGACGAGCACGGTGTGCATGAGCAGTTCCTTGGCGGAGGTTGCTTCGATCGCGTGCCTGGCGGCGGAGATCCCTCCTTGGAGCGCTTGGAAGATCGTCACCCCCACGGGGAGCACAACTACGGTGACGGCGAGAACACACACGAGCAGCAAACTCGTTGGTATCTCGGCTACCCGCGGGCCATGTTTGCGCGACGTCCATCGACGCGCGAAGTGTGGCTTGGCGATTGTTGTCCGATTGCTCATGGGTTCGTCCCAGCTTTTGAGACTTTCCCATAAAGTCAACCTATTCGTGCAGGTACTTAGCCAAGCTGTATGTGGTCGGCCTCGGCCGCGCCGCCGAATGGGCGCGTAAGGCCGAACTGTTTGAGCGTCGACTCGGGGACGCCCTCGACGCCCGGAGTGTCGGACGCTTCACCGCGGGTGTGGGGGTCGTCGGCGAAGCCACCTACCTCGACGGAGTGCTGAGGGGAGCGGTAGCCGGAGATACCGATCAGGTGTAGGTGCAGCGCCTTACCCATCGTGTTCAGCCGCGCGGCGATCGTGGGCTCCTCACCCACGCTGTAGTTGGTGCCCGGCGCCTGGAAGAACCCGAATTCGCCCGACGGTGCACCGACTTCGACGGGCACCCCACTACTGAACGACTCGTTCTGGGAGGCGAACTCGCGGATCTGGATCGCCGAGAGTTCTTTTTCAAGCGACGCGCGATGGGAGCGCAGTTCCCCGAGCTCCGAGCTCTTGCGTTCGCGCGAGTGGACATAGCGAAGCTGACGGTTCACCAGCGCCAGGTGCAGGCGTGCGACCTCGTCGCGCTGCACCAGCACGGCTGTGGTCTCGCGTTGGTGCGAGGAGGTGAGCAGAGCCAAGCGCTTGGTCTGGGTCGCGACGGCGACGCGCGTTTCGATCACCTGGTTGGTGGCGGTGGCGTTCTGCTGGCCGATCGCCTTTAGATCGTCAACGCGCTCGATCAGATCGCCGAAGCCGTGCGCATCGAGGATGACCGTGACGATGCTCGGTGGGGGAGACTCGTAGGCGGCGACCACCTGGGCTACAAGCACCTTTCGGTCGTGTGCGAGCTGTATCACTAGCGACGCCAGCCGCGAGCGCGCCGCCTTCAGCTGTGAGCGCAGGTGGTCGAGCAGTCGACGCTCGGTGGCGAGGCTCGATTCGAGCGCCGATAGGCGCGCCTGGAGGTCGCTGATGTTGCCCTGGAAGCCCGCGATCTTTTGCGAGTCGGCTCGGATGCCGGCGCTGACTGAGCCTTCCCTAGCGCTGGAAGTGGAGATGCCGCTTTCGAGCGCTCCCTGGGTTTGGCCCGCGAGTGCAGGCGCCGCCACCGCAGTCGCCAGCAGGGCTAGCAGCGCGAGCGCATACCGCAAGCGGATGGGTGTGGAAGTGGGTGGTTTCATTGGGCTCGCGCGCCAGGGGATCGGCGCGTCCGTGGCCGGAGGGCACGATTGGCTCCTGGCAAGCTAGCCACGCGGTACTCAGATCACAAGCTCTGGGGGGTCTCTGCAAACGGACTTGCATCGCCGCGAAGTCCCTGCATCGACGCGCTTTCGGGGCTCAGGCGGCCCCAATCCATCTAGCGGACAGGGTTCACGCTTTGAGTGGACAGTAGGCAGATGCTCGCCACGAGTAATATCAAGCAAACGCGGAGCATCGGGGGATCCACTCGAGTACATCGAGTGGACGGGAGCGATCGACGCGATCCAACGTGGAGGAGATTCAGCGATCCAGGATCCTGGGAGCGATGGCCGAAGAGGTGGCCATCCGCGGCGCGTCGTCGGTCACGGTGGCGCGCGTGATCGCGCGTGCCCGTGTATCGCGGAGGCTCTTCTACGAACTCTTCGCCGACATCGAGGACTGCCTGCTCGCGACGCTCGATTGGGCGCTGGCGCAAGCGCGTGTGGTGGCGGTGGACGCCTACTCGGTGCAGGAGGGCTGGCTAGAGGGGATCAGAGCTGCGCTGGCGGAGCTGCTGCGCTTCTTTGACGAACAGCCGCTGCTCGCCCAGCTGTGCATCGTGCATGCGGCCGGCGGAGGGCCACGCGTGCTTGAGCGTCGCTCTCAGGCGATCACCGAGTTGTGTGAGGTTGTCGACCGAGGACGGGCGCAGGCGAGTGCAAATCGCGTCCCTGGTCCCGTGGTGGCTGAGGGCGTGGTTGGGGCGGTGCTCGCGGTGCTCTATACGCGTCTGCTCGCGCGCGAGCCGGGACCCATCGGCGGCTACGACGAGCCGGTTGAGGAGGGATCGAGGTTGATCGACCTGTACGGCGAGCTGATGAGCTTGATCGCGTTGCCGTACCTGGGGGCCGCGGCCGCTGGCAGAGAGCTTCGCAAATCGCCTCCCTCGCCGCGAGCGCCGGCGCCGGCGGTAGATCTATGGCCGGCTGACGCCTCGGTTCGCGAGCGCGGGGGCGCGCGAATGACCTATCGCACCGTGCGGGTGCTCAAGGCTATTGCCGAGCTTCCGGCGGCCAGCAACCGCGAGGTGGCGGAGCGTGCTGGCATCGTCGACCAGGGCCAGATCTCGAAGGTCCTGACGCGGTTGGAGTATCAAGGGCTGATCGTCAACCGCGGTGGCAGCGGGCCGGGGCGAGGGACTCCGAACTCGTGGTGGCTGACCGAGCGCGGTGAGACGCTTGAGTCCGAACTGCGCGAGCATCCCCCCGGTGGGGACCGGTCGGGAGATAAATCCGCGAAGGGTTCGCGGCGTCCGGCCACCTAACGTCGCCGTTATCGAACGTGTGCTCCTATGGGACGCGAACCGTGATCGACTGTGCGACACCGGGCAGTGGGGTGAGGGTGAGCCGGTAGAGGCCCGCCGTCAGCGCGCGAGCGACAGGCAGACGACGACGGTTGAGGCCCTCGATCGCGACGAATGTCCGCGAAGCTCGAACTGCCTGCCAACGACGGTGTGAGGGCGGGCCAACACGTACCGCGATGGCAGCCCGCACCCTCACTCGCGTGGTCAGCTTGAACGAGAACGCCACGTCGGCGAAACCATGTCCGCGGCGGCGCAGCGCAGCGCGAGCGTTGGCGGTCAGAGTGAGTGCGGAGATCTGCGCCGTTTTGCTCCCCGGCGCAGAGCTGATTTTCGTGGGGGAGGCGATCGACCTGGGCGGGGAGATTGTGCCCCGGATTTCCAGAGAGCCGTTGCCTGGGAGTTCGTCCGTGCCTTCTTCTGTTTCCCCGCCCGATCCGCTCCCGCCTTCGCCTTTGGGTCCGAGTTCTTCGGGTTTGACTTCTTCTTTGGGGGCTTCTTCTTTAGGGGGTTCTTCTTTGGCCGCTTCCACTTCTTCTTCGCCCGGTTCGGTGGGCGCTTCGGAGGGCTCGAAGGCGCCTAGGCCGTTTGGCGCGCCTACGCCTGTCGGTCCGTCGTAGCCGCTTGCGGCGTTGCAAATCAGCGTGCCGCTGCCACAGTCGAGCAGCGGGTTGGACGAGGCGGAGCAGCTCGCGTATTCGTCGTGACACTCCGCGTTGCCGCCGCTTGTGACGTCGTAGAGCGAGGATGTGCCAAGCTGGGAGTAGAGCGTTTGCGCCGGATAGGCGACCCCGTGGGCGCCGCCTCCAAGCGCGAACATCGAGGCGACAATTGGCGAGGCGACGCTCGTGCCGCCGATCGGTACCCAATGAAGCACGGCGCCGGCTTCGTCCGGGGTGGAGTCATACACGGCTACGCCGGTGTAGGGGTCGGCGTCGGCGGCGATGTCCGCCACAGCGCGAGAGGTGCCGCAACCGACCGCACTCCAGTGGGGCACTTGCGACTGCCAGCTCGCAGCGGCGAAAAATTCGCTGCAGCCGCCCCCACCGGCGCCGTGGTTTTCGCCTTTGCCGTCCGGGTCCTCGTTCCACACGGTCTCGTTTTCGCGTCCTCCGCCCGCGAGTGTCAGCTTCGTGCCACCCACCGCCACCACGTGCGGAGATGAGGCGGGGTAGTTGGCGCCCGCGTAGTAGTTGCCTGCGCCCGCTTCGGCCGCCTCGGTCCAGTTGCGGTAGCCGTCGTCGCCTGATGAGGCGGTGATCACCACTCCGGGGTGGTTGAAGGCGCTCGCGTCGGCCCCCGGTTCCCCGCCGCCCCATGAGTTGGAGATCTCGGTGGCGCTGAGTTTCACGGCTGCTTCCTCTGCGGCTTCGAGATCTTCGTAGCTTGGAGTTTCGGCCTCCACCAGCACGATCCGGCAGTGGTTTTGACAGATGGCACGCGCCATCTGCACGTCGGTGGATATCTCGACAGCCCATCCGCCTGCTTCTTCGGCTTCTTCGCGTCTTTTTTTGTTCAAGCTTTTACGGGCCGATTCAAGTTCTGACTTGGTGGCGGGGAAAGGCAGTGGGTCGCTTTCGCCTTTCTGGTTGACCACGGCTAGGCAACCGTTGGCGGATGCACAGGAAGGTAGCCCGAATTCGCTGTCATACACCGCAAGGTCTGCTTCGATGCTCGGGTCGTTGTAGGCGTCTACGAGCGCGATCGTCTGTGGCTCAGACGCGGGCGCTTCGGGGGGTTCGCTCGGGAAGTACGCGTCGCGCAGGTCCAGCGGACGCAACCCGTCGCCACCTTCGGCCGCCGATAGCGGATGCACGGCGCCGGTTGCCACGGTCCTGGATATGCCGAGTGGATGGGTGTGGGTGCGCGCGGCGGTCGTTTGGGGGACCAGCCGCAGTGCGAGGCAGCCTGCGTGGCCCGGGTACGGGCGTGCGCAGGCGTGGCGCACCGTGTAGTCCGACTGCGGCAGCGGCGCGACGGTATTGGCGGCCGCATCTGACGCGAAAACCGCGAGTAGAAAGCAGACCGGCAGTGAGAGCAGCGTATGGAAGCGTAGGCGCACCACCGTAAGGCTATCCCTCGGCGACGTCCCCGGAATGCTTGAGTTTTCCGCGCCGGCCCTCGGCGTTTTCGTGCAACTTCGGCGGGTAATCGACTAGGGGGAGTCCATCCAAACACGGACGCCTCGGCCGGGTATTCCTCGCAAGGAGTAACGAGACGGTCACACCTTCTTACAGGACCGTCACATCTCCTCACAGGACTGTCACAGCGCGGTTACGTAAGCGTCACCAGACGGCGCTTGCGGCGCTTGAGGATGCGGGCTACGGCGGTGGGGCGTATGGCTTCGACCGCATCCAATCCATCAAGGAGCATTCATGCGCAATCGAGTACTCGTGCTTGCCGCGCTGCTTGCGACGCTCGCCGTAGGGGCTATCCCCGCGCACGCGAACCCGTCGCAGAGCACATCGACCCCGATCAAGCATCTGGTGGTGATCTTCCAGGAGAACGTGTCCTTCGATCACTACTTCGGCACTTACCCCAACGCCGCAAACCCCGCCGGAGAGCCGTCGTTCATCGCGGCCCACCGCACGCCGAGCGTGAACGGCCTCAATGAAGACCTGCTCACGATGAACCCGAATTCCGCGAACCCATTCCGCCTTGACCGCTCGCAGGAGATCATCTGCGACCAGGATCACGACTACACGCCCGAGCAGCAGGCGTTCGACGGCGGGCTTATGGACAAGTTCGTGGAGTTCACGGGTGGGTGTCCGGAAAAAAACCTGACTATGGGTTACTACGACGGGAACACCGTCACCGGGCTGTGGAACTACGCGCAGCACTTCTCGATGAGCGACAACTCTTTCAACACCACCTACGGGCCCTCCACGCCGGGCGTGCTCAACCTCGTGGCGGGACAGACTCACGGAGTGACCCCCGCGTCGCTCGCCGACGTCACTGAAAACGGGACTGTCTTCGGCGACGCCGACCCGACCTACGACGACTGCTCGAAAGGGTCCACCATCGCGATGGCGTCGACCGACAAGAACGTCGGCGACCTGCTCAATGCGAAGGGTCTGACTTGGGGCTGGTTCCAGGGTGGCTTCGCTCCCACGAGCACCAACGCCGGCAAAGCCGTGTGTGGGTCAAGCCACAAAAACGTGGGTGGCGAAACGGTGGCCGACTACAGCGCCCACCACGAGCCGTTTGAGTACTACCAGTCAACCAGCAACCCCCACCACTTGCCGCCCAGCTCGATCAACATGATCGGCAAGACAGACCAGGCCAACCACCAGTACGACCTATCGGCCTTCTACGCGGCGTTGGCTCACAAAGAGCTGCCCGCCGTGTCCTACCTGAAGGCGGCCAAGTACCAGGACGGTCACGCCGGCTACTCAGACCCCCAGGACGAGCAGGAATTCGTCACACACGTGATCAACGAACTACAGCACTCGCCCGACTGGTCGAGCACCGCGGTTGTCATTTCCTATGACGACTCCGACGGCTTCTACGACCACGTGATGCCTCCGGTCGTCAACTCCTCCGCCTCGGCGCAGGATGCGTTGAACGGCCCAGGCAAGTGTGGCAACGGGATACCTGCGGGTGGCTATGAGGATCGCTGCGGCTACGGTCCGCGGCTGCCGCTCCTGGTTGTGTCACCGTGGGCGAAGCGCAACTTCGTGGACCACTCGATCACAGACCAGTCCTCGATCCTTCGCTTCGTGGAGGACAACTGGAGCCTGGGCCGCATCGGCGACGGTTCCTTCGACGCACGCGCAGGGTCGCTTCAGAACATGTTCAGCTTCAACCCCCGCCACAAAGCGGACGACAAGCTGTTCCTGAGTGAAAGCACCGGTGAGCCGTTGTACGGCTGGGCGCACGACTCGCGCCGTCGCGGTCATTGAAATAGAGGCACGGAAGTAAAAGACAGCCGGGGCGGGCGCTCCTGCGCCCCGCCCCGGCTGGCGTTACGCTGGCGTGGTGTCGCGATACTTCGGTTTTCTGCTCACGCCTGAGCCGCCCTCCAAGCGGGTGGGCGCAGCGGTGGCGGTGGCGCTGGTGGCGCTATGCACGCTGGTCATCTATCCGCTGAAGCAGGCGGCGCCGGTGGTGTCGTTGGGCGTGGTGTACATGCTCGCGGTTGTGATCGCCTCAGTCACCTGGGGGGTGTGGTTGGGTGTCGCCACCTCGGTGTTGAGCGCGCTCGCGTTCAACTACTTTCACCTCCCGCCCACGGGCCAGTTCACGATCCGCAACGCCGATAACTGGGTGGCGCTGATCGCCTTTCTTGTCGTGGCGGTGTTGGCGAGCTCGGTGGCGGAGGTAACGCGGGCTCGCTCTCTGGAGGCAGCCGAGCGTCGCCGTGAGGCCGATCTCGCTGCCGAGATGGCGCGGTTGCTGCTAGGCGGGAGGCGCCTCTCCGAGGATCTACCCACAGCCGCAGCACGCCTCTCACAAGTGTTGGAGTTGCCCTCGGCGGGGATCGAGCTTGAGGCGGTTGAGGGAGACGAGCGACGGGTGGCGTTTCCTCTACGCGAGGGCCCGCGCAGGCTGGGGACGCTGCTGGTGCCAGCCGACACCTCCGAGGCGACATTGCGGCGCGTACAGGAGCGCATCGTGCCGGCGCTCGAGTCGCTCTTGAGTGCGGCGCTGGAGCGCGAGTCATTGCTCACCGACGTGGTGGAGACCGCGGCGCTCCGTCGCGCGGATGTGGTGAAGACGGCGCTGTTGCGGGCGGTGTCGCACGACCTGCGCTCCCCTCTCACCGCCATCTCCGCGGCAGCCGACGCAGTTGGCTCGGCCACGCTCACCGAGCAGGAGCGCGCGGAGATGGCCGGTGTCATCCAGGGCGAGACGCGGAGGTTGTCGCGTCTGGTGGACAACCTGCTCGACCTTTCGCGGCTTGAGGCGGGCGCCGCGGAGCCTCGTGTGGCATGGACATCTATCGAGGACGTGATCCGTGCCGCGCTGGTGGACATCGCCCCCGCCGAGGATGACTTCAGTTTGTCGATTGATCGCGATATGCCGCTCGTGAGCATCGATCCAGTGCAGATGGAGCGGGCATTTGTGAACGTGCTCGAGAACGCGCGCCGCCACAATGGGGGGCATCCGGTGTCGGTGAGGGCACGTGCGGTGCGCAGCTTGGCTTCCGCGACGATGGCGTCTGATGGGGATTCGGTGGACGGCGAGCAGGCTGCCGACGGAGCGCAGCCGGCGCCGACTCCCCTGCCATCGCACGATGGACCCGCAGGCGATCGCCTCGTGGTGCGTGTTGTGGATCGTGGTCCCGGCATCCCCCCGGCGCAGCTTGAGCGTGTGTTCGAGCCGTTCTATCGCGCCGGCACGTCCCAGGGAGGGCATCGCGGCTCCGGGCTGGGTCTTGCGATCGCGCGTGGGTTCACAGAATCCAATGGGGGGCGGTTGCACGTCGAGTCGCTACCAGGTCAGGGCGCCACCTTCGTGTTCGAGCTGCCACTAGCCTCCTCTGGCGCGGCCGCTGTCCGCGACGGGGAGATCGAGTCGCCCTCCAGCCCCGAGCAAGTCGCTTGAGCGTGCACGACTCGCCACCCGCGCAGCGGATCCTGG
This sequence comes from uncultured Solirubrobacterales bacterium, assembly GCA_963695305.1. Classification (GTDB taxonomy): domain Bacteria; phylum Actinomycetota; class Thermoleophilia; order Solirubrobacterales; family Solirubrobacteraceae; genus Palsa-744. The sequence continues at coordinate 1,131,211 of OY968774.1, forward strand.
TGGTGGATGACGAGCCGCAGATCCTGCGTGCCCTGCGCGTGGTGCTGCGCGACGCGGGCTTCGAGCCGGTGCTCGCGGAAACAGCGGCCGAGGCGCTTGACCGCGCCGCCGTGCGCCCACCTGAGGCGGCAATCGTGGACCTGATGCTCCCCGACACGGACGGGGTGGAACTCACGCGCAACCTGCGTGAGTGGAGCGAGATGCCGATCCTCGTACTCTCGGCGGTGGGGGAGGAGGAGCAGAAGGTAAGGGCGCTTGAGGCGGGCGCTGATGACTACATCACCAAGCCTTTTGGTTCACGCGAGCTCGTGGCGCGTTTGCAGGCGGCATTGCGCCGGGGTGGGAAGGCCGATAACGACCCTCGCATCGTGGCTGGTGAACTTGAGATAGACCTTGCGTCGAGGGCGGTTCGACGCTCAGGCCAAGACATTCACCTGACACCAATTGAGTTCGACCTGTTGCGCGTGCTGGTGCGCAATAGGGGACGCCTGATGACGCACCGTTCGCTACTTGCCGACGTGTGGGGGCCCGAGTACGTGGATGACGTACAAACCCTTCGCACACACATCGCGCGGTTGCGCGGGAAGATCGAAGGGGACGGTCAGACTCAACGGTGCATCGTCACCGACCCCGGTGTGGGGTACCGTTTTTCCGCATAACGGGATTCCGACGCTCGCGGGGAGTGATCGTCACAAAATCGTTATGCCGGGGGGGTAAATCGTAATGTGGGCGTGATGTCGCACGCCGCATAGTGACGGCATGGACGTTGTCGCCATAGCCCTCGGGGTCGTGATGTTCCTGATCCTCCTCTTGTTGGTGAAGGGGATCGAGCGGATATGAGCTTCTCGGCGCCCCTCGGCGCGTTGATCGCGCACATGAGTGCGGCCGACGTGTTCGGGCTCGTGGTCACGATCCTGATAATCGGCTATCTGTTCTACGCCCTCATCCGGGGGGAGAAGCTCTAGTGACGTTCTCCGGCTGGGCCACGATCGTCCTGTTCGCGGTCATCCTCACCGCGTGTGCTATGCCACTCGGGGGATACATGGCGAAGGTTTACACCGGCAGGCGTGTCTTTCTCTCGCCGCTGCTTGCAGGCCCCGAGCGGCTCTTGTATTCCCTCCTGCACGTCGATCCCAAGCGTGAGCAGGACTGGAAGGCCTACGCCAAGAGCCTGCTCGTCTTCTCACTGGCGGGCTGGCTGCTGCTTTATCTGATTTTGCGCACACAGAACGCGTTCTTCGTTCCGCACGCGCTGAACCCGCTCGGCTACCACTCCGCCCCGTGGAACGTCACGTTCAACACGGTGTCCTCGTTTGTGACGAACACCAACTGGCAGTACTACAGCGGCGAGACCACGATGAGCTACCTCAGCCAGATGATCGGGCTGACGGTGCAGAACTGGCTCTCGGCCGGTGTTGGTATTGCGGTTGCGGTTGCGCTGATCCGTGGGATCGTCGGACGTAGCGGTAAGGGGATCGGCAACTTCTGGTCGGATCTTGTGCGCACGGTGCTCTACGTGCTCGCGCCGATCTCGATCATTGGCGCGATCATACTCGTCTCCCAGGGCGTGATTCAGAACTTCACAACCTACCTCACCGCCCACACCATCACCGGCCTTACACAGTCGATAGCGATGGGCCCAGTCGCCTCACAGGAGGTCATCAAGGAGCTTGGCACCAACGGTGGTGGCTTCTTCAACGTCAACTCCGCCCACCCGTTTGAGAATCCCACGGGATTCACCAACTTCTTCGAGATGCTGTTGGTGCTACTTATTCCCGCGGCGCTCGTGTTCGCATACGGACGTATGACCGGCAACCGCCGCCAAGGGATCGCGATCTACGCGACGATGATGGTGATGTTCCTAGGCGCCGTCACCGTCGCCTATATAGCCGAGGCGCACGGTTCGCCGGCACAGCACGCCGCGGGTCTTCACACGCACGTTATCTCCGGTTCCGGCGGGGGCAACATGGAAGGCAAGGAGCAGCGCTTCGGTATCGCCGGGTCGGCGCTGTTTGATGTCGTCACCACCGTCACGTCCTGCGGTGCGGTGAACAGCACGCTTGAGTCCTTCACCGGCATCGGTGGGGCGGTCCCGTTCGCCAACCTCTCCGCCTCCGAGGTGATCTTCGGCGGCGTCGGCACTGGGCTCTACTCGATCCTGCTGTACGTGCTGCTGGCCGTGTTCATCGGTGGGCTGATGGTGGGACGGACGCCCGAGTGGCTCGGCAAGAAGATCGAGGCGCGAGAGATAAAGCTCGCGGGTCTTGGCATCCTCATCACCCCGCTCGCCGCCCTTTTTTGCACCGCGATGGCAACCGCCAGCAAAGGCGGTCGTGCGTCGATCTCAGAACTTGGCGTAGGTCCTCAAGGCTTCTCGGAGACTTTCTACGCCTACCTATCGCAAGCCAACAACAACGGCTCCGCGTTCGCGGGCTACACCGGCTTCATCCAACCCAACGCCGGCAACCTCGGCTCCCACGGCGTCACCTTCGCCGATCTGCTCGGCGGCTTCGACATGCTGTTCGCGCGCTTTGCTCCGATCCTCTTCGCGCTCGCCGTCGCCGGTTCACTCGCGGGCAAGCGCGTCAGCCCCGCGGGCCTCGGGACGATGCGCACCGACAACTCCACGTTCGTGGTTCTCCTCATCGGCGTGATCATCCTCGTCGGCGCGCTCACCTTCTTCCCCGCTCTGCTGCTCGGCCCGATCGTGCAGGGACTGACAGGACACCTCTACTGACATGCGCCGCGACATCGTCACATCCGCTATCGCAATCGTCGTCTTCACGATCCTGCTGGGGCTTGTCTACCCGTTGTTCATCACGGGTGTCAGCCAAGTGGCCTTTCCCGGCAACGCCAACGGGCAGAAGGTCTATGTCAACGGCAAGCTCGTGGGTTCGAAGATAATCGGCCAGAGTTTCTCCTCGCCGGTGATTGGCAAGAACGGAAAACCCGAGGAAAAGGAAGAAGAACTCGTCACTGAAGCCGACGCGAAGTATTTCCAGTCGCGACCGTCCGCTACTGAAGGCGGGGCGTACAACGCGGCGGCCAGCACCTTCTCCAATCGCGGCCCCAACGACAAGGCGACCGAGGAAGGGGACGCGGAAAACATCAAGGCTTACCTCGAATTCAACAAGCCTTACGATCCGACTCTCACCGTTGCGCAAATCCCGGTCGACGCGGTGAACACCTCCGCGTCCAACCTCGACCCGGAAATCTCACAGGCAAACGCCTGGATACAGGCACACCGCGTCGCCGCCAAGCGTGGCCTTTCTCTAAGCGCGGTGAACGACTTGATCGCCAAATACACCGACTCGCGAGGGCTCGGCTTCTCCGGTGAACCTGGAGTGAACGTGCTGGAGCTGAATCTCGCGCTCGATCGTCTCACGGGAGGTAAGTGATGTCTGCTGTCAACGCCACCCACGAGCGTCAGGCGATCTCGCTGTTCCAGCGCGACATAGTCAAGCGCGCGTTGCTTGACAGCCTGATCAAGCTTGACCCGCGTGTGCAGATCCGAAACCCCGTGATGTTTGTGGTCGAGATCGGCGCGGTCATCACGACGCTCAGTTGCCTCATTCAGCTTTTTGGCGGTAAGCCGCTTGGCGGCGGAAGCGAGCCCGGTTGGTACACGGTGACAATCGCCATCTGGCTGTGGTTGACCGTGATCTTCGCCAACATGGCGGAGGCGTTTGCCGAGGGACGCGGTCGCGCTCAGGCCGACACGTTGCGCAACATGCGCAAGGAGACCGTCGCCACGATGCGTGACGGCTCGATGAAGGCGGCGTCTGCGCTCAGCCGCGGCGACATCGTCGTGGTGGTCGCCGGCGAGCTGATTCCGGGTGACGGCAGCGTGATCGAGGGGATCGCCACCGTGGACGAGTCGGCGATCACGGGCGAGTCGGCGCCGGTTATCCGCGAGTCGGGTGGCGACCGAAGTGCGGTGACCGGCGGCACACGCGTCACCTCCGACCGCATCGTGGTCGAAATAACTCAGGAGCCGGGCAAGTCGTTCCTCGACCGCATGATCGCGCTGGTGGAGGGGGCGGAGCGACGCAAGACCCCCAACGAGATCGCCCTGAACATCCTTCTCGCCGCGCTAACGCTCATCTTCATGATCGTCGTCGCCACGCTGCGGCCGTTTGGCTTGTTCGCGGGAACGTCCATCTCGGAGACCACGCTGATCGCGCTGCTCGTGGCGTTGATCCCAACCACCATCGGCGCGCTGCTATCGGCGATCGGGATCGCGGGCATGGACCGCCTTGTGCGCCGCAACGTGTTGGCCCTCTCCGGTCGGGCGGTGGAGGCGAGCGGGGATGTGGATGTGCTGTTGCTCGACAAGACCGGCACGATCACACTCGGCAACCGCCAGGCCTCCGAGTTCATCCCGATGCCAGGCGTCCCCGAGTCTGAGCTCGCGGAGGCTGCGCAACTCGCCTCGCTCGCGGATGAGACGCCCGAGGGCCGCTCGATCGTGGTGCTGGCCAAGCAGTATGGGATCCGCGAGCCAAAGATCGGTCACTCCGCCGGGGGACCGGCGGAGGGCCCCGTGGATCTTTCTACGATTCACGCCGAGTTCGTGCCCTTCACCGCGCAAACGCGCATGAGTGGTGTGGACTTCGACGGCCAGCAACTGCGCAAGGGCGCAGGCGATGCGATCATCGGCTTCGTGGAGGCCGAGGGCGGTCAGGCGCCACCCGAGTTGCGCGAGCACCTCGACCGCATCGGCCGCGAGGGCGGCACGCCGCTGGCGGTCGCCCGCGACAACCAGATCCTCGGCGTGGTGTACCTCAAGGACACCATCAAGGAAGGCATGAAGGAGCGCTTCGAGCAACTCCGAGCGATGGGCATCAAGACCGTGATGGTGACCGGCGACAACCGCCTCACCGCAGCCAAGATCGCGCAGGAGTCGGGTGTGGATGACTTCCTTGCCGAAGCCACCCCCGAGGCCAAGCTCGCGCTGATCCGCGAGCAGCAAGAGGACGGTCGGCTCGTGGCGATGACCGGCGATGGCACCAACGACGCTCCCGCGCTTGCTCAGGCGGATGTGGGGGTGGCGATGAACACCGGTACCCAAGCCGCCCGTGAGGCGGGCAATATGGTGGACCTTGACTCCAATCCCACGAAGCTGATCGAGATCGTGGAGGTGGGCAAGCAACTACTCATCACACGTGGCGCGCTCACCACCTTCTCGATCGCAAACGACGTCGCCAAGTACTTCGCGATCCTCCCCGCCATCTTCATCACCACGTACGCGACTTCGGCCGGAGGCAAGGGGCCGTTGCACGTGCTGAACGTGATGAACCTCGGCACCCCCCAGTCGGCGATCGTCTCGGCGATCATCTTCAACGCGATCGTCATCCCGCTGCTTATCCCGCTCTCGTTGCGGGGAGTGCGCTACCGGCCGATCGGCGCCAACTCGCTCTTGCGGCGCAACCTGTTGATCTATGGCCTGGGTGGGATCGTCGCGCCGTTCATCGGCATCAAGCTCATAGATCTCGTCGTCCACAACCTTCTCGGGGGGTAACACTCTCCACCGGCCGGTGGGAGAGAATGCCTCCCGTGGCCACCGAAGCATCGAACTCTCCGCAACGCGGACACCTGAAGGTGTTCATCGGCATGGCGGCAGGCGTGGGCAAGACCTACCGCATGTTGCAGGAGGGACGCTCTGAAGCGGAGACCGGTCGTGACGTGGCGATCGGCTACCTCGAGCCCCACGGCCGCGACGAGACCACCGCTCAAGCGGAGGGCCTGGAGCACATCCCGCCACGGATGGTCGATTACCGTGGGACACCGCTTGCGGAGATGGACCTCCCGGCTGTGCTCGCGCGCAAACCAGAGCTGTGCTTGATCGACGAGCTCGCGCACACCAACGCGCCGGGGATCGAGCACGAGAAGCGCTACGAAGACGTGCAGGATGTGCTCCGAGCTGGCATCGACGTGTACTCCACGGTCAATGTGCAGCACCTGGAGAGCCTCAACGACCAGATCATCCAGCTCACCGGTACGCGCGTGCGCGAGACGATCCCAGACGGAGCGCTCGCCTCCGCGGACGAGGTGGTGTTGATCGACCTCACGCCCGAGGCGTTGATCGAGCGGTTGCGTGCCGGGAAGGTTTATCCCCAAGAGCGGGTGCCGGCGGCGCTCAACAACTTCTTCAAGATCGAGAATCTCTCCGCGTTGCGCGAGACAGCCTTGCGCCACGTCGCGGAGGGCGTGGAGATCAAGCGGCTCGCGCCGAGTCCGGTGGTGGTGCGCCGCGAGGAAGGGCTCACCGAGCCATCGGGCGCGCCGGGCGCGGGCACTCAAACTATCGGCGAGCGGCTTCTGGCGCTCGTGGCGCTAGCACCGCATTCTGAGCGGATCGTGCGCCGCGCGGCCCGCTCGGCGGAACGGCTTGGCGCGCGTCTTGACGTGTTGGTTGTTCGCCCCACGGGCAGGATGCCGAGCGCGGAGGGTCGCGAGCAGCTCGAGTCGCTACGCCGTCTCACGGCGATGCTGGGCGCGCGGCTGCTGGTCGAAGAAGGCGAGGACGTGGCGGCGGTGGCGATCGACACCGCCCGCCGTCTCGGTAGTACGTACGTGCTGATGGGCGTCCCGTCGGCACGCCGTGGTGTGAAGCGCTTCAGGGAGTCGCTCATCACGCGCCTGCTTGAGGGGCTCCCCGGTGTGGACGTGCGCCTCGTCGCCGACCCCACGCTGCGCGAGGACAGCCGTGCCGTCACTGGGGGTGGCGAGACCTGAGCGGCAGCGAGCGTGGGGGGCGATATGCGCACGTAAAAGATGGTCGGCGCAGCGCAACGTCTCGACACATAGGCTGTTGCAATGAACATGCTCAAGACTTCCCGCCCACGTACCCTCACCCTCGCCCCGCTCGCTTGCGTCCTTGCTCTCGTCCTGATGGCGCTTGGCGCGGTGACCGTCGCCGGCGCCTCCTCCAAGCAGAACGCCCGTGCCTCCGCGTCCTACCTCACAGGCATCGGCGATCAGCAGACCGAGATGTTCTCCAACCCCCTGTGGGGGCAGCTGAAAACGAAGATCGCGCGCTACATCGCGCCTTACGACGCAGTGGCGCGGCCCTATTCGCTGCAGCTCGCACAACAGTGGATTGCCGCCGCCGAAGCCCAGCACCAGCAGATCTTGGTGGCGTTCTACCACTCCGAGTACACGCCGATGGCGATGCCGAGCGTCACCACCTACACGCGCGACGTGCAGAAGTTCATAAAGCTGTTCCCGAAAGTCCGCCAGTACCAGGCGTGGAACGAGACCAACCGGGGCACGCTCGCACACATGTTCAAATCGCCGAGCGCGCTTGAATCGGCCAAGTACTACAAGGCGCTGCGGTCGGTGTGCAAAGGCTGCACGATCACCGGCCTTGACATCCTCGACGGCCCCAGCATCAACCCGACGCTGCGGTATGTCGGTGAATTCAAGCGCGATATCTCACGTCTGAAAGTGCCGATGCCCGCGTTGTGGGGGCTGCACAACTACTCCGACACGAACCGCTTCCAGAGCACGCGCACGAAAGCGATCCTCAAAGCGGTGCCCGGCCAGGTGTGGCTCACGGAGACCGGCGGGATCGTCAAGTTCGGCGGCGCCTTTCCCAACGTCAAAGGCTCGGGCCTAAAGCGCTCCTCCAAGGCGCTCGCCTACATGTTCAAATTGGCCGCCTCGAACTCGCGCATCAAGCGCCTCTACATCTTCCAGTGGTCCGGCGGCACCGCCTCAACGCGCTTCGATGCCGGCCTAACCGACGCCCACTACAACCCACGCCCCGGCTACGTCACGGTCTGTAAGCAGCTCCACGCCGCGAAATGCGGTTTGAAAACCAGTAATCGCTGAGGAGCGGCAAGGTACGCGCGGTCGGTCTCGCGCTGTCGATGAGTACGGTTGTCGGCGTTATCGTGCTAATGAGCTCGATAATCATGCTAATTTTGGGGTTGTATTAGCACGATTATGACATAATTAGCACGATGTATAGCTTCATCGACCTCGATCGCACACTCAGCGGCCAGCCACGTGAGTTGGGTGCTCTGCTTGCGCGGATCGACACCTCCAGGGGGCAAGAGCGGCTGTTCGGGGATCAGATGCCCGAACTCCTCCACAGCCTCTCAGAGCACGCGCGCATCGCCTCGATTACCGCCTCAAATGCCATTGAGGGGGTCCACGTCAGCGAGAATCGCGCGGAGCGCATCGCGGAGGGAGGGGGCAGATTTCGCAATCGCAACGAGCGGGAGTTCGCGGGTTACAGAGACGCGATCGACATGCTCATGCGCCTGCGCGAGTATGAGCCGCTGGGCGCTCCGCTGGTGTTGCACCTCCATCGCCTGCTCTTTCAACATGCAGACGGGCGCGGCGGTCATCTCAAGATCGATCCGAATCTGATCGTCTCCTACGAGAGCGGTCGTCGTGAGATCGTCTTCACCCCGCCCCCTCCAGAGGAAACCGAGTTCCTACTCACCGAGTTGCTCACCCGCTACGAAGAGGCCAAGCGCGAGGGCCGCACGCATCCCCTGCTGCTGATCGCGCTGCTGATCCTCGACCTACTCGCGATCCACCCCGTCGCCGATGGCAACGGACGGCTAGCTCGTCTGCTCACAACCCACGAGCTCCTCAGCCAGGGCTACGGGGTGGCTCGATACGTGAGCATCGAGCAGCGGATCTACGACTCCAAGAACTCCTACTATGCGACCCTCTACGAGTCTCAACGAAAGTGGCACACGGCCGAGCACGACGTCTGGCCTTGGGCGACATATCTCGCGCAGATTCTCGCTGGCGCATACGACGACTTCGAGCACCGGATCACGCAGTTGGGTGGAGGCGACGGAAGCAAGCAGGAGAGGGTGCGCGCTTACATCCTCCATCAGGCACCGCCAGAGTTTCGCCGTCGCGACGTGGAACGCGCTTTTCCCGGCGTGAGCGTCGCGACCATACGGTTGGTGCTCAACGAGCTGCGCGACGCGGGACGTATCGAGGTCGCGAATTCAGGCCCCGCGGCGCGTTGGCGCAGGCGTGAGGGCGTAGCCGACTCCCTCAGCCAGCGACAGCACGGCGGCGAGTAGCGACTCCACCCGCAAACGCGCGGGCGAGGAGCAGGCCGAGCAGGCCCACTCCCGCGGCTAGCGGCGCGAGCGTACGCAGCGGATAGCGCGTGCCGTTGTGGAGGGTGAGGTTCAGCGCCGTGTTGTCCCCGGCGTGGACGATCGAGAGGAGTCCGCGGTGGTCGATGCCGAGCAGCGTCGGCGCGAGGGCCGCGAACGCGCACCAGCCGGCGAGCGTGGCGACCCCCCACAGCAGCGAGCGCGTGGAGATGCGCGTGCGGGCGGTGGCGAGGACGGCGAGCACGATGGCGCCACCCGCGCAGAGCAGGAAGGGCCAGATCCCACCCCAACCACGGCCCATGCCGAAGGCCGAGGCGATCGTCGGCTGGAAGAAGCCTTTGCCGAGGTAGCGCACGAACACGACCGCCTCGTTCTCATAGCCGATCAGCGGATGGGTGATCGTGGCGATCACGATCGTCGCGATCGACACGCCGGCGAGAGCGATCGTGGGTCCCGGGAAGCGCTTCAGGGCGAGTCCGATCGGCAGGGCGAGAAAGGGGAGTGCCGTCATCAAAAAGCGCGGCCCCATGAAGCCTCCGCCGAAGGGGAGGTAGTAGCCGGAGTTGTAGCCCAGGTAGCAAACGCAAACGCCCGAAATCGTGAGTGCCTCCGCGCGCTTGCCGCGGCGGTAGAGCAGCCACGTGCCCACTCCCCCCATCGCAAGCACCGGGGAGAGCGTGAGCAGGCCGCGCGAGTCGAACAGCAGCGTCGCCATCACTTTCAGGCTGGGCACGCCGATCCCGAAGAACCCTTTCTGTTGGCGGGGGATGCTCGAGTAGGCGAGGTGGGTCCAGGAGTGGAAGGCGTAGTGGTTGTAGAGCAACAACGGGACGATCCCGATCAACCCGCCGAGGATGAACGCTCCGGCACGCGTCGCCACACCACGGGGGTTCAGTGAGTCGCGGCGGGAGAGCAGATAGAGGCCGAGCACGAGCGCAACGAAGAAAAGGGGGTACTCCGAGACGCCCGCATAACCAAGCAGTAGCCCCGCCACCCCGAGCAGCCACGGGTTGGGCGGTCCGTCGCGCTCCCAAAACAGCAACGCGAACGCGGCGAAGCCGAGGAACGCGGTGAAGATGTGGGAGAAAAGCAGCGTGCTTAGCGGGAGGGCGAGGGTTCCCAACCCGAGGATCACCGCTGTGGCGGCGCCGTAGCCGGGCTCCAGGCGCTCCGCGAGATGGCCCACCAACAGCAGGAGGAGTAGGCCGGGCAACACATTCACCCACAGCCCTATGAAGTAGATCATCTCGTCTTCGCCGCGCTGCGCCTTCGAGGAGCGAGCGAGTTTTTCGGCTCCCAGCGCTTTGAGGGCGTCGTAGTAGGGGAGCGCGAACAGCGCCAACCCGGGCGCGCGGGCCGAGTACCAGTGGCCCTTGTAGAAGGCCTTGTCGCCGGTGTTTTCCTGGTAGAGGTCGATCGTCGTGCGGTCCCTGTCCAGGGAGCGGATCAGGTCGTAGTGGGAGGTTTGGTTCCAGGAGAAGCTTTGTATGAGCGTGGCGAAGGCGACGCCCACGAGCAGCACCGCCGCGAGCGCGAGGTTGCGCTTGGTGCGGATCTGTTTCGTGCGAGGGTGCGGGCTCGTGCCTGGCGTGGCAGGTTGAGCGTCAGTCGTGCTCATCGGCTCGTCGTGCGGTCGCGTGTCATCGTCAGTGCAGCGCCTTGGGGCCCGGCCCGATTTCGTAGATCACAAGCGAGCCGACCTGCCTGCGCGTGACGCCCAAGCCGGCGACCGGTCTGGCGGCGGCGGCCTGGGTGTCGGGGGGCTCGGGGATCGCCGGGAGCTTGATGCCGGGGAGCGTGGGCATATCCAGATGCAGCACCACCGTCTTCACGCCGTAGTAGCGCAGCTTCTCGATGGAGGCACGGTCGGGGAAGCCGCTCATGCCGCCGCGAAGGTCGTCGGTGGCGGGTATGTCAAACGTACTGTTGCCGAGCGGGATCTTGTAGAAGCCGTTGGTGGAGAAGTACTGCCACAAACGGTCCGCGGCGCCGTCGGTGGGGAGGTCGAGCAACGGGCCCTTCAACCCGATCTCCGCGCGCGCCGGTTGGGGGACGACCGGATGCTCCATGTGCCCCACCCCTTCGCCTACGACACCAACCACGAGCAGCGCTCCCACGGCTGCCGTGAGTGTCGCCGCGCCGCGCGCTCCGAACCCCTTGCCCCAGGCGCGCGCGAGCTCGGCGATGCGCCACCCCCCGGCGGCGGCGAGCAGCGCTATGAACAGTGTCCCGAGCGTGAACACGCGTCCCGGTACGCGCACGCCGTTCCAACCCGGGGCGAAGTCGTAGAGCAGCCGGTAGGGGTAGCCGGCTCCCGTGATGCCAAGGCCGAGCGCGAGGATCGCGCACACTCCCACCCCGCAGGCCAGCCCGATGCGCAATCGGCGCGTGTAGATCGAGGAGGCGAGCCCGATCACTGCCAGCACAGCGATCAGACCGCCGGGGAAGAACACGTCCTCGTTCTTTGAGTGCACGTGTTCGCGCGCCCCCGCCGTGACACCGCCCCACACACGGTTCTCAGAGGAGGCCGACACCCACGCCCACGGGTTTGAGGAGTAGTTCTTGACTTCCTTGAGCGTCCGTTTCGCGGTGGGGTACTCGGACGCCACCTTCAGATACGGGCGTGCCTGGTAGACGGAGATGACACCGCACAGCGCGACACCGATGCAGGTGATCGCCACGAGGTTGCGCGGGAGGGCGGGACGGTTTGCGGTGCGCCACCACCACACGACGGCGATAGCGGCGAGCGCCGCAAGCAGGTAGGCGAACTGAAGCCCGAGCGTAAAGCCGAGGCTCATCTGCCACGCGGCGACGAGCCAACCCGCCACGACAAGCCCGCGCGAGGAGCGGCGGTAGCCGCGCAACAGCAGGAACAGCGCGAGCGCGATGCCGCCGCTTGAGATCACATGCAGGTGGCCCGCCTCGGTGATGCGGTAGGGGGCGTACGCGAAGGCGGCGCCCGCCACCGCCGCGCCCACCTTGCCGACGCCCAGCTCGCGCGCGAGCAGCCACGCGCCCACGAAGCACAGCGACCACGCGAAAAGGAAGAGCAGGTTGTAGCGAACCAGCGCTCCCACGGTTCCCGAGCCGAAGAACGCCGCTGGGCCGTACCCGAGCAGCGAGTCCGAGAAGGCGAGCGAGAGCGGGTGGGGGTAGAAGGCGTTCGAGTCGAACACGTGCAACGGGTTGTGGAGCAGCGCGTGTCCCACCCACGCCACCTCCCAGGCGGTGCGCACGGGGTCGCCGAGGTCGGGCGCGATGCGGGTCCCCATGTGCAACACGAGCGGCCACGTCGTGAGCAGCGCAAGCGCGACGCCGCCGAGGATCACCCACAGGATCTCCGCACGACCGATCTCGGGCGAGGGCGCCCAACGCGTCGATGACCGCTCGACGCCAGCGGTCGAGGGCCTGTCCAGGAGCATGCTCGCCATCGGTCGGGGGGAGGATACGGGAGGCGGCCGCGCGACGGCGGGGGTCCAAGAGCCGATCGCGCTTCTCGCGGGAAGATTCGCACGGGTCGAGTGACCTCTAGCCAACAGCGCCGTATTGCGTCACACTGGGGCCATGCGCGTGCTCGTGGTTGGAGCCGGCGGTGTTGGCGCCGCGTTTGCGGCGATAGCCCAGCGTCGGCCTGCGTTCGAGCAGGTGTCGCTCGCGGACGTGTCTCCCGCGCGGGCTCACGACGTGGTGGCGAAGCTCGGCGAAGCCGACCGCTTCGCCGCCGAGCGCGTCGACGCCTCCGACCGCGCGGCGCTCGTGAAGCTGATCGAGCGGGTGCGCCCGGACGCCGTGCTCAACGCCTGCGACCCTCGCTTCAACGAGCCGATCTTCGACGCCGCCTTCCAGGCGCGCACCACCTATCTGGACATGGCGATGACGCTCTCCCATCCCCACCCTCAGCGCCCCCACGAGCTTCCCGGGGTGATGCTCGGGGACGTGCAGCTCGCGCGCAGCGAGCAATGGGAGCAAGCGGGGCTGCTGGCGCTCGTCGGGATGGGCGTTGAGCCGGGGCTCTCAGACGTGTTCGCGCGCTATGCCGCCGACGAGCTGTTCGCGAAGGTGGACCAGGTGGGGGTACGCGATGGCGCCGACCTCGTGGTGGATGGTTACGACTTCGCGCCCACGTTCTCGATCTGGACGACGATCGAGGAGTGCCTGAACCCCCCGCTCATCTGGGAGCGCGAGCGTGGCTTCTATACGACGGCGCCCTTCTCCGAGCCGGAGACGTTCGTCTTCCCCGAGGGCATCGGTGCGGTGGAGTGCGTGAACGTGGAGCACGAGGAGGTCGTGCTGATCCCCCGCTGGGTGCCCTGCGAGCGCGTCACCTTCAAGTACGGGCTGGGACAGGAGTTCATCGACGTGCTGCAAACGCTTCACAAGCTCGGTCTCGATTCCACCGAGCCGGTGTTGGTGCGCGGCACGCAGGTCGCTCCGCGCGACGTGGTGGCCGCCGCGCTGCCGAACCCCGCGACGCTTGGCGAGCGGATGACTGGGCGCACCTGTGCGGGCACCTGGGTGACGGGCACGGGCGCCGATGGCGCGCCACGCTCCACCTACCTCTACCACGTGGTCGACAACGAGCACACGATGCGCGAATACGGCTCGCAGGCCGTCGTTTGGCAGACAGCGGTCAATCCGGTGGTAGCTCTGGAGCTGCTGAACGAGGGCGTTTGGAAGGGCACAGGCGTGTTGGGACCTGAGGCGTTCCCGCCAGAGCCGTTCTTGGAGCGTCTCGCCGCGCTGGGCTCGCCGCACGGGCAGGTGGAGATGGCGCTCCCTTCGTAACGCTCCCGTCAATCCCACTCTGGGGGGTTGACAACAGCGGCATGCACGTGTATAAGTAGCTGATGTCTACTGCGTACGCGCGGTGGACAAACATAAGGTCGGGTTTGGGTCGGTCTCCGGGTCGACTTTTAACCGGTTTTGACGGGGACCTTGGGAGAGGGACCGGGTCGCAACACCTTTGAGAGAGGGTTGGTTTTTGCGTGTTTTCTTTGGGGAATGACGTGCTTGAGAGTCCGTGTGTCATTGGCGGGTCCGTAATAGGACGCGTCAGCGTCGCTGACGCGTCTCTCTCTCTCTCTCTCTCTCTGGGCCGGCGCATCTCTAGGCGCTAGCACACCTCGTCGCGGTAGTGGAACGCGGCTGGCTGGCTATAGGGGCCGGCTTGGTCACTCGCGCGTAGTACACGCGCTTTCAGCTTGTTCTTTCGCTCGTCGTGGGTCTGGTGCCCAAGGCGACTTTTTGCTTTGTAGACCCCGATGGGAGGGATGTTGATGTTCTCTTGGATACGTAGGCATGCCACCTACGCGAACGTTGCAATGACGCTCGCCTTGGTGTTCGCGATGACCGGTGGCGCTTACGCCGCCAAGAAATACTTGATCACCTCAACCAAACAAATCAGCCCCAGCGTGCTCAAACAATTGGTCGGCAAGACCGGCCCGGCCGGCGCCAGCGGTAAAGACGGCGCGCCCGGTCCGCAAGGGCCCCAGGGCCCCGCAGGCGCAAACGGCAAAGACGGAACCAACGGCGCCGACGGCAAAGAAGGCCCAACGGGAGCGAAAGGCGCCACTGGGGCACAAGGCCCGGCAGGCGCAAAAGGCGCTGAAGGTCCGAAAGGCGCGACCGGTCCACAAGGCAATCCCTGGACCGCCGGCGGGACCCTACCTGTCGGCTCCACCGAGTACGGCGCCTGGGCTATGGGTGACGGCAACACAGGCGGGGTTCCGACGGCGATCTCCTTCACGATCCAATTGGCCGAATCGCTTGACGAAGAACATGTCCAGTCGAATCCCGTTGGCTTTCCGACCGGAGCAACCGCCGAACAGGAAGAACACTGTCCGGGAAATGTAAGTGAACCGAAGGCCAAGTCAGGCTACCTCTGCGTCTACACCGGTGTCTGGGAACAAGCGGCCAATCCACCCTTCGAAGATCCCATTATCGCTGTATCAAAAGAAGGAGGTGGAGTTCGCGGAGCCGACAAGACAGGTGCAACCCTGCTTGGGGTTGCTGGAGAAACGAACTTCACTGGGTCAGGTACTTGGGCGGTAACCGGTTAGCTGTACATACCGAGCCGATGATGTTCCTCAAGTACATGGATATCGGAGGTGGCCTGTCGGCTTTCAGGACGACAGGCCACCTGTCCACCGTTGATGTCGTCGTGACCAGGTTTCACACCTACACCAGATCGAGGAAGGCCGGTCGATGAAACACCTACAAGTCACCTCTCGCAGCATGTGCTCGCGTGCGACTATCGCCCTCGGTCTCCTTGCCGTCCTCCTGGTCGCGGCTCCCGCCTCGCAGGCAAACGACGCCTTGCTTGGCACGCTTGGCACACCGGCCGGAGAAGGCAACGGTCTGGTCAATACACCCAGGGGAATTGCGGTCAACGACACGGGTGCAGGCGGCGTCAGCCCGGGGGATGTCTATGTGGTGGACAGCGCCAACAGTCGTATCGAGGAGTTCTCCATGACCGGCGCCTTCGTACGCGCGTTTGGCTATGACGTCGTGGCGTCCGGGGCTGACAACACCGGCGCCAACGAGAAGCAGAGCCTCACCGTGGACGCGACCGGCGGCACCTTTGCCATTGAGGTAGACAGGCAGACATGGTCTGGGGTCACCGAAGGCTCCAACGTCGTCCAGGTCTACTCGCCCACGAGCGAGTTTCACGTCGGCGACGCGGTTCACGGGAGCTTTCCCGCGGGCACGACGATCACGGCGGTCGGTTCCGAATCGCTGATTCTCTCCGAAGTAGCCACCTCCACTTCCGCCAGGACTCCGTTCGCCACAAGCGAGAAGACTGCTGCCTTGCCATACAACGCCACGTCCGCCGAACTCGAAGCCGCGCTTGAAGCGCTTCCGACGATCGGCGCGAGCAATGTCGCGGTTACCGGCGGCCCCGGGGCAACCGGTCCATTGACGATCGAATACAAGGGTGACCTCGCCCACGACAATATTGTCGAGTTTGCGGGTGACGGTGGGCCTGATGGTCGCGCAATTATTACGTTGGACTCGTCCGCTCTCACCGGTGGCCTCACCCACAAAGCGATCATATCCACCACCGCTCCAGGTGGCGGATATGAGATCTGCGACGCCTCCGCCCCCAACGACGTCTGTAAGAGCGCGCCCAACTGCAACAGGGGCGAAAGCGACCCCGCGGCATGTCAGGAGACCGCGGCCGGCGGTGCGCTTGACGAGCCGAGCGGGATAGCGGTCGACCAGAAAACTGGCAATCTGTACGTGACCGATGTCAATCTGAATGAAACAACGTCAGACCATCGCGTCAATGTCTATTCGGCTACCGGCTCGTTCGAGCTTTCCTTCGGCTACGACGTCGTGGCGTCCGGCCCGGACAACATGGCGCCTGTGATTCTCAACGAGCGTCAGGTCGTGAGCACCGGAAATGCGCCCGGCGGTACTTTCAAGCTCACTTTCAACGCTCATACGACGGCCCCGATTCCCTACAATGTGTCTGCCGCCGAACTGGAGACGGTGTTGGCCGGGCTTTCGAGTATCGGCGCCGGCAATGTGGATGTGAGCGGGCCGCGCGCCGGCCCTTGGCGGGTCGAATTCGTTGGCGCTCTCGCCGGGGCCGATGTCCCCACGATGGACTTGGACGTCAGCGGCTTGGTTAGCAGCTTCGAGGGTGGCGTCGAAACCAGCGTCGTCGGCGGGCCCAACCCCGTCTTCGAGGTCTGCAAGGCGTCGGGGGGTGACACTTGCAAGCCGGGAGCTGTGGGGCACGCTGCCGGCGAGCTTGGTGCGATGGCAGGCAGCCTGCCGGCGGTCGATCCGCGCAACGGTCACCTCTATGTCCCCGATGGCGGGTATGACACGCAGGGAGGTAAGGGCAACGTCCGTCTGGACGAATTCGCCCCGACTCTCAACGGCTCCGGGGAAGTGACCAACGTCTCTTTTGTCCGGGCGCTCGGTTGGGATGTGGTCGAAAGTGGCCCCGACGATGTCACTCCACTAGACGAGGTCCAGCAACTCACGATCCCGCCCTCGACCGAAGGGAGCTTCACGCTGACCTTCGCGGGACAAACGACCAAAGCTCTTGCATACAACATAGGCAAGAGCGCACTGCGCGCCGCCCTTGACAACCTCAGCTCCATCGGTGGTGTTGGTGGATCGATCGAACTCAACGCCAAAGGCGCCGGCATCTGGGAACTCGTCTTCGGAGGCGAACTGGGAGATACGCCAGTGCCACAGATCACCGGTGGCGACTCGACTTTGAACGGTGGCGAACCGACGGTTTCGACGCTCACCCAAGGAGTCAGTCCGCAGGAGGTCTGCAACGTCGCCGTCAATCCGACCGATGTCTGCAAGAGCGGGCTTGAAGGCGCGCACATCGGAGAGTTCAACGGCATGAGCCCCGCCAGCGTCGCGGTGGACTCAAGCGGCGCTATATATGCGGTCAATCGTCCGTCTCTGGGTTGCTACCCCTCGGCGCCATGCCGCGTGGTCAAGTTCGACCCGTCTGGGCAAGCCGCCAAAGAATTCGCGCCGGCTCAGTTGAGTAATACGAGCGAAGCTGTCCTCGCGGTCGGTCCAACGAGCGTTGCGGTCGATCCTACGAACGATCATGTCGTGGTCGCCAAGAAAGAAGGTACGGAAGCGTTCAAGTTCCTCGAACTCGACAGCGCAGGTGTGCTGTTGGGAGAATCGCCAGGCCAAGACGCGGTGCTGACAGTCAACACATCTGAATCCGGGCTGGAAAGGGGACTGGCGGTTGGCGTGGGTGGTCGCTTCTATTTCTCCAACTCGCTGGGTATGGTCGATATCTTCGGGCCGCCTCCGTCCCCCACGGCTTCAATCTCTCCGGTCACCGAAGTCGGTACCACTACCGCAACGTTCCACGGCACGGTCACGCCGCCGCCGGTGGGAGTAGGAGGTGAATATTTCGACACCACTTACCACTTTGAGTACTCGACGGATGGCACACACTGGTCTCGTTTCCCAGCTTCCGAGGTCGACGTCGGCAACGGCTCCGGCGCCGGCAGCTCCGCGTCCTGCCCGGTTGGCAATCCGGCTACGTGCGATGTCTCTCGGACAGTAGACGGTCTCGAGCCAAACACCCACTATCAGGTGAGGCTCGTCGCGACGACGGGCACTCCGGCGACATCGTCGAGTGAGTCGTTTGACACCGGAGCGGCTCCGCCTTCAGTGCTCACGGGCCCTGTCGAAGAGCTCACTCAGAGCTCGGCCACGCTCACAGGTTCGGTCAATCCAGATCGAGAAGAGACCACTTATAGCTTCCAATGGGGCACGACGACCGCGTACGGCAATCAAACCACGCTTGTCTCCGCAGGCGCTGGGGGCGAAACGGAAAAAGTCAGCGCGGCGATCACGGGCCTTCAACCGGCGACGGTCTATCACTACCGGATCTTGGCGACGAACTCCTCAGGCACGAGCGAAAGCTCCGACCATGAATTCGTGACGCTGGACGGCTTCTCGCTGCCTGACGGCCGCGCGCCCGAGCAGGTCTCCCCAAACGACAAGCGCCCAGTGGGGATGATACGGCAGCTGATCTCAAGTCAAATCAACGTTCAGGTGGCCACTGACGGCAACAGCATTCTCTATCCCGTGCTAAACGGCTTGGCCGACGCCACGGTGGGCGGCAATGTGGAGTACGATGCCGGGCGCGGAGGCTCGGGCTGGACCTCGACGCAAATATCAGCACCGAGCCTGGTCGCCCTTGCAGGCGCCGCCAACGATCAGCCGAGTCACATCTTGTACTACTCGCCTGATCTCTCTTGTGGGTTCCTGGACAGCTTCGAGCCACTGACCGCGGATACACCGGCGGAAGACAGCGAAGCGGGCGTGGTCAATCTATATCGCCGCAACCCCGACGGCACCCTGACGCTGATCAGCTCTCCGGTCCCACTCAACAAGGAACTGCAAACGTCAGGCCCGGCGTTCAAGGTCGAGGGGGCCACGAGCGATTGCAGCCATGTCGTCTTCGACACGTCATACCGGCTGAAGGAAGAAGCGCCCAGTGGTCGGCAGTCATACGAATGGGCGAATGGCGTGCTGCGATTGCTCGGCGTCCGGCACGATAAAACGCTTGCCGTCGATGCGACCCCCGGTGGGCCGGAAAGTCGCAATCCTGTATCTCCCGACGGATCACGCGTCTTCTTCACCGCGACCAGCGACGAAGGCCAAGACACAGGCAAGGAGGCCGTATTTGTTCGTCTGGGCGGAACCGACACTCTCGATGCGTCACAGTCGCAGACAGCAACCCCAAACAACGGCGCCTCGACCTACCAGATGGCCTCTGCTGACGGCTCGCGTGTGTTCTTCACCGCCCGCTATGGGCTCGCCGCGAACGGCGCGAGCAACGGAAAGACAAGTTGCCTGCCTACCAGTGGTGAAGGCTGCGACCTCTATGCCTACGACGTAGACACCGAAGTCCTTACCGACCTCTCCGTCGACACAAACGCCGCGGACGTACGGGGGGCTGGTGTGGCTGGACTGATCGACGTTTCAGGAGATGGCTCGTATGTGTACTTCGCCGCACGCGGGCAACTGCTTGCCGGCCAGGGGAAGAGCGAAGGCGAAAACCTTTCATCCACTTCCCAGACCGTTTATCTCAACCATGACGGTGTTATCTCCTATGTCGGCACGGTGGCCGATAGCGATCTGCACCAAGGGGAGGGTTCGTCCGATGACGCCGCCGATCCGCTCACGTGGGCGGCGGACGCGACTCCCGACGGTGTTCACTTGCTGTTCGTCAGCCACCGCAACGTCACCGGCTATGAAAGCGGCGGGGTGCTCGAGGCCTACCTCTATTCGGTCTCATCCGGGCAGACGGTGTGCATTTCCTGTCGCACCGACGGCAAACCGGCGACTGAGGGCAACGGTCAGTTTGACGTGGTCGAACCGATCGCGACAGAAGCCGAGCATGAATCGTTGAACGACGTGATGCAGGTGAAGCCCCGCTCGTTGAGCGATGACGGCAGGCGGGTGTTCTTCAAGATGCACGACGTGCTCGTCCCGGGCGCGATCGCAAATAGGCGCAACTTCTATGAGTGGGAGAATGGTCAGGTCTACCTGCTCACACCGGGTGAAGGGGGCGGCGAAAGCGATCTTAGCGAGTACCTTGGCGCGAGCTCCAGCGGCGACGACGTGTTCATCCGCACAACGGCGAAGCTTGTCGCTCAGGATTTCGACAGCACGACCGATGTCTACGATTTCCGCGCGCCGCACACCCCTGGCGAAGAGGTGGGACCTGTGGCGGTCGAACCGCCACCGCAACCCTGCGATCCGTTGAGCGACGCCTGCCAAGGCGAAGCGTTGTTGCAACCCGCGCCCGGAGGGCCGACGGCCAGTGAGCTGTTCTCTGGTCCCGGCAACCCGCCCGCGACGGTAAAGAAACCTGTTCATAAGAAGAAACCCGTCCACAAGAAGAAGCCGCACAAGAAGAAGCCAGCTCACAAAAAGAAGTCCACGCGCAAGAGGCATCTTGCTCACAAAAAAGCCGCCATCGGCAGGGGGAGGAACGCACGATGATAGCCACCGTGAATCTGCGAGCGTGCCTCATTGGCGTTGCCGCTGTCCTAGCGAGCTCTCTGAACGCTACGGCGGCGATGGGCGTGATCGTACCCGCGTCCGCCTGGGCGCCGGTGGCTGTCACCGGGCCGACAAATCTGCCGCCCGAAGGCAAAGGCATGATCGCGGTCTATGTCCAAAACGTCGGTGGTGAGAAGAGCTCGGACTCTGAACAGATTACGGTCACAGACGTATTGCCGGACGGCATCGTAACCTCCGGCACCCCGAACGGGAGCGGCGGAGAAGGCGCGCCCTGGGCCTGCACGCCGGGCAGCGGCCAGACGACGGTTGTTTGCACACTCGCCGAAGTCGTCGGTCCAGGGCTACTCCCCAAAGCGATCGACATCCCGGTCGACATCGGTTCGGGGACGCTCGAATCGGTGACGAACCTCGTCACGGTTGTTGGAGGCGGAGCGGCGAATCCAGCAACCTATGAAGAGCCCGTGACCGTCAGTGCGACGCCGGCCAAGACGGGAGTTCAGGTCTTTACGGCCGGCACGTACAACGCCGATGGCAGCTTGAGCACCCAGGCCGGATCGCACCCTTACAGCGGCAGCTCGGCGGTGTTCGCGAATACGATTGTGGCGCCGGGCGGCAAGCTGGTGCCAGCGGGAGATCCCAAGACGATCGCGGTCTCCCTGCCACCCGGCTTCCTCGGCGACCCGGTCGCGACCCCACGTTGCCAGGAGGGTCGCGAAGACACCGAATGTGCAATCGACACTCAGGTAGGCGTAGCCAAGCCAATAGTCAACGATTTCGGGTCAAGCGGCGAAAGCGATGCGATCCACTCGGTCGCGGCGCCGGTCGGCTACCCGGCGAAGTTCACGTTCACGGCCGCCGTCGAGCAGATCAACGTCCTGGCAAGCTTGCGCAGCGACGGTGATTACGGCGCTACAGTCGAATCGCCCAACACGCCACAGATCCTTCCGGTCTATGGCGCTTTCTTCACACTATGGGGAGCCCCTGGGGACCCCAGCCACGACGGTCAGCGTTGCGAACGCGTCAGTCTCCGTCAAGGGTGCGGTCCGAGCGACATAGCGCACACCGCGTTTATCACCTTGCCGACGGATTGCGCGTTGCAGGCCGTGCAACCCCCGGTGGTAGGCCTGGACTTCGACACCTGGCAGGCAGCCGGCTTTTTCGACCACCAGGATTTTCCCGCACCAGCGGTCACTGGTTGCGACCAGCTACATCTGAATCCCGGCTTCGCCTTCCGCCCCGAACAACATGCGGCGGCCATGCCCTCGGCCTTTGGCTCGGATCTCCTAGTGCCCGAAGAAGGTCTGACGAATCCCGATCAGCTCGCCACTCCCGAGCTTCGCAAGGCGATAATCACGTTGCCCGAAGGCGTGTCGTTGAATCCGTCGTCCGCCGATGGGCTGGCGACGTGTAGCTCGGCTCAGATTGGGTTGCGTGGCACGAGCTTCCCTGAGCCGAACAGAGTTCGGTTCGACAAGTCCGAGCCCCGGTGTCCTGAAGCATCGAAGGTGGGCACCGTCGAACTAAAAACCCCGCTGCTTGAAAATCCGTTGCATGGCGCGTTTTATCTCGCGGCCCAGGATGACAATCCGTTCCACAGTCTCTTGGCGGTGTATTTGGTTGTTAACGATCCGTCAGTTGGGATTCTGGCGAAGATTCCGGGTGTGATCGAACCGGATCCGGTGACTGGCCGCTTGACCGCGACCTTCGACGATACGCCACAACTGCCGTTCAACGATTTGAAGCTCGATTTCAAGGGTGGAGCGCGCTCACCGTTGGCGACACCGGACACATGCGGAACTTTTACGACCATGGCACGTTTCACTCCGTGGTCTGCGCCGGAATCGGGCGCCGACACCATCTCTGAAGACAGTTTCGATATCACGAGTGGTCCTGGTGGGGGATCGTGCGTGACGACCAAGGCGGGGCGCCCGTTCCATCCGGGGTTTGGTGCGGGCACGACAGGCACGACGGCGGGTGCGTATACCCCACTTGAATTCAAGGTAACGCGCAAAGACGGGGAACAGGAGCTGAAGGGGTTGTCGTTCACGCTCCCGCCGGGTTTGACTGGGAGCATTGCGAGTGTGGGGAAGTGCTCTGATGCGCAGATCGCTTTGGCGGAAGGTAAGAGCGGCAAGGCCGAGCAGGCTTCCCCGAGTTGCCCGTCTTCCTCGGCGCTTGGTTCGATCGATTCCAGCGCGGGGATCGGTAGCAGTCCGATCCATGTGACGGGGAAGCTCTATTTCGCGGGTCCATATGGGGGCGCGCCGTTGAGTGGTGTGGTGATCGTGCCTGCTGTGGCCGGCCCCTACGATTTGGGAAACGTCGTCCTACGGGCCGCGCTGCATATCGATCCTGTGACGGGTCAGATCACCGCGGACACGGTGGGGATCCCTAACATCATGAAGGGCATCCCGCTCTCGATCCGCTCCGCGAGGGTGGTGGTCGATCGTCCGGGGTTCATCAGCGCACCGACCTCGTGCGAAAAGATGACCGTCACGGCTAGGTTGACCGGCGCGGGTGGCGACACCGCCTCCAGTGCGGATGACACGACGTCCACGTCGACGGTTCCGTTCCAGGTGGGTGGGTGTGACAAGCTCGCGTTCAAACCCTCCTTTCATGTGTCGGTGTCGGGGAAGACGAGTCGCGCGAATGGCGCTTCGTTGAGTGTCAAGTTGTCTTATCCCAAAGCGCCCTACGGATCGCAAGCAAACATCAAGTCGGTGAAGGTCGCGTTGCCAAAGCAGCTACCGTCACGGTTGACGACGCTGCAGAAGGCGTGTCCCGACAGCACGTTTGAAGCGAACCCCGCGGCGTGTCCGGCTGGGTCGAGGGTGGGGACGGCGAAGGCGGTAACGCCGATACTCGCGGTCCCGTTGGAAGGCCCCGCGTATTTCGTGAGCCATGGTGGAGCGAAGTTCCCCGAATTGATCGTGGTGTTGCAGGGTGAAGGGATAACGATCGATCTGCACGGCGAAACGTTCATCAGTCCCGCGGGGATCACGAGCAGCACGTTCCGCACCGTCCCCGACCAGCCCGTGACGAGCTTCGAGCTCACATTGCCCCAGGGCCCCAACTCGGCGTTGGCCGCCAACGGGGATTTGTGTGCGATCACCAACACGGTCACGTTGCGAAAGAAGACGATCGTCAAGAGCCACGGCCACAAGCACAAGGTCACGAAGATCACTCACAGAAGCGTGCCTGGGACGCTGGGTATGCCTACCGCGTTCACGGCACAGAACGGGATCGTCATCCACCAAACCACGCCGATCGCGATCACCGGATGCGTGAAGCACAAGACAAAGAAGCCCGTAAAGAAGGCGAGTCGTGCCAACAAGAGCGCCAAGTGAGAGGCGGGCCCTTGGACGATTGACCCGGCCGAGCGGGAACGGTGTGTTGCGGGAGCGCTCCCCAAGACCGGACCATGACGGTCCCGTTCGTGAGCGTGTCGCGGGTATACAACGCGCCCGCCTGATAGCCGCTATGAGCGAGGTGGCGTGCGAGCGCGGCGCCGCGAACGTCACGACCGCGCTTGTCGTGGCGCGTGCGGGTGTCTCGCGCCGCACCTTCTATGAGATCTTCACCGACACCAAAGACTGTCTCCTTGCCGCGTTGGATGATGCGATTGCCCGGTTCGCCGATCACGTGATCCCGGAGTTTGAGGCTGGTGGGTCGTGGCGGGAGAGGATCAGGGCCAGCCTGATTGCGCTGCTCGGGTTCCTCGACCAAGAGCCTATCGCGGGCCGTGTGTTGATCGTTGAGTCTCTGGGGGGTGGTCCGGAGGCTATCGCTCGTCGCTCACTGATTCTGAATGAGATCCTCCCTGTCATAGATGCGGGACGCATGGAGAAGACCAACCCGCAACTCACCCCGATCGCCGCCGAAGGGGTAATCGGTGGAGTGTTCGCCGTCATCCACAAGCGAATGCTCGAACACGCAAGTGAGCCGTTTGTCGAGCTCACCAATCCTTTGATGGCGATGATCGTGCTGCCCTATCTCGGACGCGCGGCAGCCAACCGAGAGTTGGATCGCCCCCACCCGCTGCCATCGAGGAGCTCCGGACAAAATGCTCGCGCGAACCCGTTGGAGGGGATACCGATGCGTCTCACCTACCGCACGGTGCGTGTGCTCCAGTTCATCGCGAACAATCCGCGGTCCACCAACAGTCAGATCGGGCGCGCGGTGGAGATCGCGGATCAAGGGCAGATCTCGAAGCTGCTTGCGCGTCTACAACGATTGGGGCTCACCCAAAACACCGAGTCCATGCCCGGCAAGGGCAAACGCAACGCCTGGACGCTCACAGAGATGGGAGTGAAGCTCGAGCAGGCGATGAGCGTCAACGCGGACGGTCGGGTCAGCCGGTGAGTGCACGCACGAGCATTCCCCCGGTCCAACCGCCGCGAACCGGCCGTCAGGGAGGTCACGTGGTCGAGATGCAACGCCGGCGTTTGCTGCTCGCGATTACCGAAATCGTGGGGGAGAGCGGACTGGACGCCGCCACCGTGGGACGCATTTGCGAGCAGGCCGGAGTGTCGCGCCGCACGTTCTATGAGATCTTCGCCGACCGCGAAGCGTGCTTGCTTGCGGCCTTCGATGCGCACATCCAGCGGATCTCGGCGATCATGGCGCCTGCGTACGCGCGTGAGGCTCCCTGGGCAGAGCGAGTGCGGGATTTGCTCACGCTGCTGTTGGTGCACCTCGACTCCGAGCCCGACGTCGCGTGTTTGCTCGTGGTGGAGACGGTGCGGACCGGGCCGGCGGTGCTGGAACGTCGCCGCCATGTGCTGGAGGCGCTCGCGGCGGTTGTCGACGAGGGCCGTGCGTCATCCCGTGTGGGCGCGAACCCGCCGCCGCTCACAGCGCAGGGCGTAGTCGGTGGCGTGCTTTCCGTGATCTACGAGCGCCTGCTTGCTTCCCCTTCCGTCGTGGTCGGGGGAGCGCGCTTGCGCGGAGGGTCGCCCAACGGCGCCACGCAGTCGCTTGTCGAGCTGACCGGTCCCCTGATGGCGATGATCGCTCATCCCTACCTGGGACCTAAGGCCGCCGGCAAGGAGCTTGGGCACAAGGCGCCGACAAGCACATGCTCCAAGCCGCGCCCCGGCGCCGATCCCTTCAAGGGCTTGCCGATCCGTTTCACCTACCGCACCGCGCTGGTCATGGCGACGATCGCCTCCGACCCCGGGGCGTCCAACCGACACATAGCCGACCGTGCGGGGATCGTCGACGAGGGCCAGACATCGCGTCTGCTTAGACGCCTACAGAGTTGCGAGCTGATCGAGAATCGCGGCGAAGGCCACGCCAAGGGTGAGCCCAACGCCTGGGCGCTCACCGAGCGTGGCGAGGCGATTCACGCGACGATCGCGCGTGCTGCCTCGGCCTGATCGTGTTCGAACGCGTTTGCCATGCGCTCGACGGCGGCTCGATCCAGTCCTAACTCTCGCGCCACCGTGCGCCATCTGCTGGTGGCGTCTATGACGTCACGAAGCGCCGTGCGGGCTTCGTCAGCACCTAGACGGAAGCGCGGCGCGACCCGCATCAGAGCCTCAACGTCCGCGGCGGTGCTGTCGTAGTCGATCGCGGTGCTGAAGTGCTTCGGCCCCGGTTGCGGGTCGGGATTTAGGTCGAACGCCGGAGAAAGCGACCAACCGGCGGTGCTGTTGCGCAAGAAGCCGTGGTTGCGCAGATGGTCGTCGGTGTTGCTGATCGCGATTGAGAACGCGATCCGCCGCCACAGCTCCCGCAGGTCTCGTGCGGCGCTAGGAGAGTGGCGCTCGATGACGTCGGCTATGTCGAGATAGCTGCCCTGATCTCCATCGCTGGCTTCGAGCATCGTCATCGCGCTCGCGTAGCCGATTCGCAGACTGTCGTGGCGGTCGAAGCGATCCACAATCAATACCGCCTTGCCGTCCACCGTGTGCTGAGTCCAGCGGGGGACCGAGACACCGGCGTCGCCCGCCAGCGACAGGGCGACCGCCTCCCAGCGGATCACGTCCCATTCGTCGCTCGCGGGGCGCGGGAACTTGGCGATTGCGACATGGCCGTCCCGATCGAGCACATGTGCCTTCGGTCGCGCGCCGCCGAGCGAGCTACCCCCTCGCAGCAGCGTCTGTAGGTCCGCGTCGCTTGCATCGTCGCGGTCGAGCCGATCGGCCGCTTCGAGCAGTCGCGGCAGCTCGATCAGATGCGGAACGCCCGTGCTCTCCTCGGCCAGGTATGTGGTGTCTCCGGGATGGCGGAAGCGCAGCGCGCCCTGACGCAGGTCGTCACGCACCCCGAGCAGGTAGTCGATCTCACCAAATCCCCGCTCTGCGCCTCCCTCCCGGCGGACGCGGTGTCGCTCGGCTCGCTGGATGAGCCTGCGGCCCCAACGGTCCGGGGCGCAATCCGAGAAGGCGCCGAAGATCTGTCTTGTGGCGGGCGTTTGCTGTGGTCCCGCTGATAGCGGCAGCATCGGATCCAACTCATAGGCGCCCTCGAGCGAGAGGTACTCGGTCTCGTAGCTGAAGGTGGCCGACTCCATCCCGCGCCGACGGTGTGACCAGAGTCGACCGGCGGGGACATCCTCGCCCGCGATTTGGACGACCACTTCGACCTCGGTGTCAGCCATCGTCACGACCGGTCAGACTGCGTGGGCGAACGCGCCGGGGAAGCTGCTCGCTGGCCCGCAGCCGTCCGATGTCGCTCTCGTAGGGATCCAGGGCCTTGGGCAAGATGTCCAAGATCCCGAGCGCGCGTAGCACCCGGAGCAGGTTCTCCAGGCTCACGCCGCCGTCGCCACGCTCCAGGCGGACGAGCGTATTGCGTGAGACCCCGGCGCGGTCGGCGAGTTGAGCCTGTGTCAGGCCTCGGAGCTTGCGCCACTGGGAGAGGCCTTCCGTCACATCGGCCAGCGCGCGACGGATCGACGGCGGCACAGCACGCGGCGGGCGACTATCTTGTCTGGCTTTGTGATTCATATGTCGATCACTATAGTCCCGAAAAGACTATAAATCAATCATTATTCGGTATTATTACGCCGAACGTCGGTCCGCAAACGTGAAGCGCAGCACCGCGCGATAGCGCTTCGCCCAAAACGGGTACTGATCGCTACACCGGGATTGACAGGGCCGCGCTGACGGCCTATGGTCAGGACATAAAGCCAGCCTAAAGGGGAGCTAGTCCGCGTGAGCGTTCTCGCTAAGAAGCTGCTGGGCATCGGGGTCGGGGTAGTGGTGGTCGGCGTCCTGATCGGCCTCTACGTCGCCAGTTGGGCGACGAGCTTCCCCAAGACGGTCACTGCGGTGAGCACGCCCTCAGTGGCTGGCGTCAGCGGCACGCAGCTCACGTTGCAAACGGTGGCTGCGATTGGGCCGAAGTACAGCCCGAGCAATCCCGACTGGGTGTCCTATCTGGTCAAGGAAAAAGGCAAGTGGGTGCACTCCACCGTCTTCAAGGTGCCCGCGAACTCGATCGTGCACGTCACGGTGCTCCAGTACGACGGGGACAGCGGCTTGCGTAATCCCTTCCTATCGCAGGTTCAGGGCACGCTCACCGGGACCGAGACCATCGACGGCAAGCCGACCAGCGCGATCGACCCAGAAGAAGCGTCGCACACCTTCGCGGTGCCCCAACTCGGCGTGTTCATTCCCCTGCCCGGAGTGCCCGAAGAAGCGAAGAACCAGTGCGAATTCGCGCCGTGCACACTCGCACAGGCGCACCGCACGATCACCTTCACCTTCCGCACGGGAAAGAAGGGACGCTATCGCTGGCAGTGCTTCGTGCCGTGCGCTGCGGGGTGGATCGACGGTAACGGTGGGCCGATGCAGACGCTCGGCTACATGGACGGGTTCCTGGAAGTGACGTAGCGATGGCGGCAGAACCCACGCACGGCGGCCGCGAACCCAACCACGGACGGCGGTTCGCCACGATCTGGATCGTCGCGTCAGTGATCGTAACGCCGCTTGTGGTGCTGTTCGTCGGGCCGATAATGCCACCCGGCAACGGCTCCGCCCAGGCCTCGGGGCACGTCACCGACAACACCGTGCTGATCGGCATGGCGACGCCGGTGTTGCTGCTCGTGTTGATCTACCTGATCTACGCGATCGTCTACTTCCGCGCGCCCAAAGGGGGCGCAGGCGCGGTGCTCGAAGGGCCGGCGATCCGCGGCGATACGCGTATCCAGACGACCTGGATCGTCGTCACCTCTCTGCTGGTGCTCTCGCTCGCCGTGTATGGAACGGTGCGTTTGGTCGAAGACGGAGCGGGCTCGGGCCAGGGCGCGACCCCCGCGTGGCCGGCAAGCGGCAAGAAGCTGCCGGTGCAGGTGATCGCGCAGGAGTGGGCGTTTACTTACCGCTTCCCTACCTACGGCGGTGTGGAGACCACCCACCTCGTGCTCCCGGTGAACCAAACGGTCGAATTCCATGTGACCTCGCTTGACGTGATTCACTCGTTCTGGGCCTACCAGCTCGGGGTGAAGGCGGACGCCAACCCGAACGTAGACAACATCGTGTTTGTGAAGCCCACGAAGCTCCAGACCTTCGAAGTGCGGTGCGCGGAGCTGTGCGGGATCTGGCACGGCTACATGTTCGACCACGGCCGGGTCGTGCGGCCCGCCATATTCCAGACGTGGATAGCGGAACAACAGAAGCGGTTCGCGGCGAGCAAGAAGTACCTCCCGCCCTACGCCACGAAATATGTTCCCGAACCGGCGAGGAGGGGCGGATGAGTACCGCAGAGGCGCTTGCCCCAACCCCCGCCCGACGCCCGCTGTGGCGCAGGCTGGTCGGCTTCAACCTGCTCACGGCCGTGATCCTCGGCGTCGCGGGGTACTACATCGGCTGGTTCATCGGCCACCAGATAAAAGGGCCGAGCTTCGAATTCCAAAGCGCCACCGACGAGAACGACGTCGCGTTGATGCTCGCCTACCTCGGTGGTGTGATCGGTTTCCTAGTGGGCCTCGGCTTTGCCAACTATCCGATCTCGCGCATGCTCGGCAAGCCCGCCTCCCTGCGCGAGAAGGAGCACGAGGGGATGGGGCGGTACTTCGGGCTCTGTACCGACCACAAGGTGGTGGGCATCCAGTACCTCGTGGGGATCGGCATTTTCTTCTTCATCGCGGGGCTCAACGCGATGTTGATCCGCACCGAGCTGTTGCACCCCACACCCACGACGATCGGCCCGAACCAGTACCTCTCGCTGGTGGGGATGCACGGGGCGATGATGATGGGAATGATGACCTCGGGCATCCTCGGCCCGTTCGCCAATTACTTCGTGCCGATCATGATCGGCGCCCGCAGGATGGCGTTCCCGCGCATCGAGGCGCTCACCTTCTGGTTGTTGATGGCGGCCGGGTTCATCCTCACCTCCACTATCTTCTTCGGCGGATTCCCCACCGGGTGGACGGGGTACGAGCCGCTCAACGAACAGGCGGTCATGGGGATGGACTCCTACATCTGCTTCTTCGCGTTGGTGGGCCTCTCGATGACGCTGCTGGGGCTGAACATGATCGCCACGATCGTCGCTCACCGCGCGCCGGGAATGACCTGGTCGCGGTTGCCGATCTTCGTGTGGTCGGTGCTCGCAACCGCGGTGCTGATGGTGCTCTCCGCGCCGATGTTGATCGGGGCGCTCTTGATGGCGGCGTTCGACCGCACGATCAACACGGGCTTCTTCATCGCGAGTTCCGGCGGTAGTCCCTACCTGTTCGAGAACCTCTTCTGGTTCTTCGGACATCCCGAGGTCTACATCCTCGCGCTACCCGGCTTCGGAATTGTGTTGGAGCTGTTGCCCGTGTTCACACGTAAGCCGCTTTGGGGCTACAAGCTGGCGATCTCCGGGATGCTTGGAGTGACGTTGTTGAGCTTCTTCGTGTGGCAACACCACCTGTTTGTGTCGGGCATTAACGCCACCCTGAGGCCCTTCTACATGCTCTCAACCGAGATCATCTCCATCCCCACAGGGTTCATTTTCCTGTGTGTGATGGGCACACTGTGGAAGGCCCGCGCGCGCTTTGCCGTGCCGATGTTGTTCTGCATGGGGTGGACGTTCAATTTCCTGATCGGAGGGCTCTCAGGCGTGTTCCTCTCCGACACGCCGAGTGACACCGACACTCACGGAAGCTTCTTCGTGATGGCTCATTTCCACTACACGATCATGGGCGGGTTGATATTCACCTTCTTTGCGGCAATCTATTACTGGGTGCCGAAGATGTTCGGGCTGAAGCTGAACGAGAGGCTGTCGAAGATTCACTTCTGGTCGCTCTTCATCGCCTTCAACTCGACGTTCATGCCGTTGTTCGTGCTCGGTATGAAGGGGATGCCCAGGCGCGTGTCTGCCTACAACCCCGACCTGCAGGGGTTGAACGTGTGGGTGTCGATCTCCGCGTTTGTGATCGGGCTCTCGATGTTGGTGTTCCTGGCGAACGTCATCTACTCGCTGATAATCGTGCGTGAGCCCGCCGAGGCGAACCCATGGAACTCAAAGTCGCTTGAGTGGCAATTGCCCACCCCGGTGCCGGTGAACAACTTCGACCAGATCCCGACGATCGACCACGACCCCTACGAATACGGCACACCGCTCCCGCCCCCACGGGGAGCGCCGGGCGCGGTGCCGGCGGGAGGTTGAGATGGAGAGCTCAGGCACGGGGGTACCCCTAAACCCTGGCGTTCCCGGTGTGCGCCCCGAGGTGGCGATCCCACCCGAGCCGCCGGAGATCGGCGCGCGCTCGCTCTACCTGGCGGGGCGGTTGATGGCGGGAGCGACCACGTTCTTCTTCCTCGCGTACCTGTTCGCCTACTTCTATCTGCGGTCGTTGAACGAGAGTCACATGTTCAAGCCGGCGCACGTCAAACCGGAGCAGACATACGGATGGGTGATTGTGGCGTGCGTGGTGGCGAGTGCGATCTTGGCGGCGCTGGCGGGTAGGCAAATGCGTGTGCATGGGCGCTCGTGGGTCTCCTACGCTGCGGTTGCAGTGGGCCTGGGGCTGGCGGCGGTGGTGGTGCAGTGTTTGGAGTACACCGCCCAGCACTTCGGCCCGACAGACGGTGGCTATGCGAGCGTGTTCTGCGCGTGGACCGGGCTGTACGCGGTGGCGGTGTTGGGGACGATGTACTGGCTTGAGACCCAGGTGGCGACCGAGTTGCGCGCCCGCCGCGCGCCGGCTGCAAGAGAGGGGGACATCGCCGAGGCCGACAGGCTGATCGCCCCCGGGCTCGACGCGGCTGTCTTCTACTGGTGCTTCCTGGCGGCGATCGGTGTGATCACGTGGGTCACTCTGTACCTGCTGTAGCCTCGGAGCTTCTGGGTGACGCCGGACGCCAGCTGGCGTCCGGCGGGTATACGCGGGGTTTGGTCGCCGAGGCGGTGAGCTGGGGGAGCTGGTCGCTCGACCCGCCGGTTGTTTTCGCGCTCGTGTTCGCGGCCCTCTACTGGTGGAGCAACCGCCGCACGGTTGCCCCGGCGCGGACACGCGTCGAGCGCCGCCGCCGGCACCTCTACTTCTACGCGGGGATCGCTGTCGTGCTCGTCGCCCTCGCCTCGCCGCTCGATGTCTTGAGCGAGCGGTTGTTCTGGGCGCACATGACCCAGCACGTGTTGCTGCTCGTAGTGGCTCCGCCCTTGATCGTGCTCGCGCGCCCGTGGGTGCGCCTATGGCGTGTGCTCCCTCTCCCGGCACGTCAGTCGCTCGGGCGCTCGCTTGCGCGCGGGCACCTCTCCCCACTGCGGCGCCTCGGGGCTTGGCTCGGGGCGCCGCTCCCCACTTTCGTGCTGTTCTGCGGGATCCTGGTTGTATGGCACATCCCGGCGTTGTTCG
This sequence comes from uncultured Solirubrobacterales bacterium, assembly GCA_963695305.1. Lineage (GTDB taxonomy): Bacteria > Actinomycetota > Thermoleophilia > Solirubrobacterales > Solirubrobacteraceae > Palsa-744. Next base: position 1,163,632 of record OY968774.1, read on the forward strand.
ACGCGACTCTGGAATCCGAAGCGCTGCACGCGTTGGAGCACACTCTGTTCTTCGCCACGGCGCTGATGTTCTGGAAGCAGGTGATCGACTCCCCGCCGCTACACGCCCCGCTCAGCGAGCCCTGGCGGATGGCGTACGTGGTGGGTGCGATGGTGGTGATGTGGCTGCTTGCGATCGTGCTCGCCTTGGAGCCGCATGCGTTGTACGCGCCCTACGTGCATGAGGCGACGAGGCCCGGCGGCCTCTCAGCGCTCGCCGACCAGCAAATAGCGGCAGGCGTGATGTGGGTACCGGGCTCGATCACGTTCGTAATCGTTCTGTTCGTCCATCTCCACCGCTGGCTCACTCCGCCCGAGCCGGCTCTCGCGAGGAGTTGAGCCATGCCACAAGCAGCGATCTACGTTCTCGCCTCATCCCTCTCAAGCGCCTCGGTCCTCACGCTCGTGCTCCCGCTGGGAGTCCTGATCGCGGTGGTCGTCTGGTATGTGTGGTTGTGGCGACGCGGCGCTGGCGAGCGCTGAGCTGCCCCGGATAACTCAGCAGCCGGAGGCGGCCGACAGTGCCGAGCAGAGCTCGCTTACTCGATTCGGCGCCAATGTGGTGATTCGCTCGGCGAGCAAGGCGCGTGGAACGGTGCGGAGGTTGTCGAGGCTCACGGCACACTCTTCCGGCATGCCGTCCCTGGTTGCGAGTCGTACCTCGCTGGGGATGTCGCGGACTGTTTTGGTGACGAGGGCGACTACGACGTTTCTCAGCGCCGGGATCGCCTCGTCGCGCGTGATTACGCATACTGGACGGCGGCCCTCCTCGGCCAACTCGAGCCAGCACACGTCTCCCCGAGCTACCATGGCTCCTCGCGGATAGCGTCGCGGGCGTTGGCTTGTGCCCAGGCGTCTTCCTCGGTGGTCTGCGGAAGGCGTTCATAACCCGCCGCGATCTCCCGACCGATCGCAGTGCTCTGATTCTCATGCCGGGCGACCGCGAACCGGAGGGTCTCGTCAGCCTCCCGCTCGCTCAGCTCGTCTACGAGCTTGTGCAGGCGTTCCTTGGTAGTCACAGGCTGGATTGTAAGGGGCATCCCTCTCTAATCCGACGGCTCGCAGGAAGTGGGACAGAGTCCGCAAAATTTGTGCTCGGAAGCGGCGCGCCCGGCGATTAGAACCGAGCCGGCGCGTGCTCCACTGGCTCCTCAAACAACCCCGGCTTCACCGTTTCAAGCTTGCGTGAGAAGAATTCCTTGAAGAACGGCCGCGAGACAAGCATCAGCACGACACCGATCAAAAGACCCCCGATGCCCATCCAGATCGGGAGTGTGATGCCAAGGATCGGTTTGGATTCGACTTCGGCGGCGTGGCCGTAGGCGATCATCGCCTTCACGAAAACCCCGAACAGCATCAGCCCGCCGAGCAGCGGGGCGAGGCCGAGTAGGAGGAAATCGCGCACGCTGTTTTTCAGCTCGTGGCGGTAGTACACCGCGCAGGCGATGCCGGTGAAGCCGTAGTAGAAGCAGATTGGGAAGCCGATCGCGGTAATGGAGTCGGAGAGCGCGCTTTCGGAGACGTTGAGGATGATGACAGTCCAGAGGATCGACACCCCTCCCATCAAGAGCGTGGAGAAGCTGGGGGTGAGGAAGCGTGGGTGCACCTTCCCAAATGCCTTGGGGATCGATTTCCACCAGGCCATCGAGAGGGTGGTGCGCGCGGTCGGAAGGATCGTGGTCTGTGTGGACGCCGAGGCGGAGGTGAGCACCGCGATGATGAGCAGCTTGTCCCACGGTTTCCCGAACACACCCGTGCCGAGCACGCTCAACACGTCAGATTGGTTGGCTTCGTTGGTGAGGAGCCCCGTTCCACCCCACGCCTGGCCGGCGGCGGAGACGATCACATAGATGAGGACGAGCAGAATGGTGGACATCACCGCGGCCCTCCCCGGACCCTCGTTGGGGTCTTCTGACTCCTCGTTCACCGCGACCCCCGAGTCCCAACCCCAATAGATGAACAACCCAAGAAGAACCCCGTCGATGAGTGCTCCAAAGTTCAGTGCGAACGGGTTGAACCACGCCAGCGCCGGCTCGATCGAACCGGCGGGGTGGTTTGCGTAGACCTTCACGAAGGTGACAATTGCGAACACGCCAAGGATCGCGATCTCCGCCGAGAGCAGGACCTGTTGGATGCGCGCGGAGAGCTCGATCCCGCGGTAGCAGATCCAAGTCATCACGGCGATCCAAATGACGGCCGCCGCGATAATCGCGCCGGTGGATTCGGCGGCGGAGTTCCAGTCAAAAAGCTTGAAGGTGTAGATACCCGCGATCTGGGCGAGCGAGGCCATCACGAGCACGTCGGCGAGGAAGATCGCCCATCCGTTGACCCACCCGGTGGCGGGGCCCAGAGCGCGTGTGGTCCACGCGAACGTGGTGCCCGCGTCGGGGTCGGCTCTGTTCAGGCCCCGGTAGGCGCCGGCGATAAGAAGCATCGGGACGAACGCCACCAGCAGCACAGCGGGCGCGTGGACGCCCACTCCCTGGACTGCGACCACGAAGCCAAGGGTGGCGGCGAGTGAATAAGCGGGCGCGGTGGAGGCGACGCCGATGACGAGATTCGAGAGGTAGCCGATCGCGTCTTTCTTCAGGCCCTTGTCTTCGACCTGGCCCGACGCTTGGCGGGGGCCTTCTCCTGCGGAGTCGATACTGGCCATGGTGGCAACCCTCTCTGTCGCCGGCCCCAGGTGGTCGCCCGCGACGGTCAAGTTGTGATCGTTACAAGCAGCTTGAATCAGCGTAGGACCAGAACGGCGCATACACAAGGGTCACAATCGCCAACAAGTCGCAGTCGGTTTGTACGTCCTGTACAACGGGTAGACGAAGTGTTGAACTAGTAGCGCATTGATGGGTACATGTGCGGGCGGTACCGTTATCCGTGGTGTCTATGTCCACAGAAGTGCAACATCCCACTTCAAAGATCGCTCCAGGTGATCTGCAGGCGCTGGCAAAGCGTCACCTGTGGATGCACTTCACGCGGATGGGCGCGTATGAGGATCACGAGGTGCCGGTGATCGAGCGGGGGGAGGGGTGTTATGTGTATGACACCCACGGCAAGCGCTACCTCGACGGGTTGTCGGCGCTGTACTGCGTGAACATCGGTCACGGGCGTGCCGAGTTGGGGGAGGCCGCCGCCGAGCAGTCAAAGAAGCTTGGTTTTTACACCAACTGGAGTTACGCCCACCCGCCCTCGATCGAACTCGCGGCGCGGATCGCGCAGCTAGCGCCGGGAGATCTAAACCGCGTGTTCTTCGTATCGGGTGGGTCGGAGGCGGTGGAGTCGGCGTGGAAGCTCGCAAAGGCCTACCACACGGCCTGTGGGGAGCCGCGTAAGCACAAGATCGTGTCCCGCAACCTTGCCTACCACGGCACTTCGATGGGGGCGCTTACCGCGACCGGGCTGCCGCCGCTACGGGAACCCTTCGAGCCGTTGACCCCCGGGGGGAGGCACGTGGCGAACACCAACTCCTACCGGTGGACCGAAGACAGGGATCCCTTGTGGGCGGCGGATGCGATCGAGGAGGCGATCGAATTCGAGGGTCCCCACACGGTGGCGGCGGTGATCTTGGAGCCGGTGCAGAACGGTGGAGGGTGCTTCGTCCCCCAGGATGGCTACTTCCAGCGGGTGCGAGAGATCTGTGACCGCCACAAAGTGTTGTTGATCTCCGACGAGGTGATTTGTGCGTGGGGGAGGCTTGGGCACTGGTTCGGGTGTGAGCGCTATGACTGCCACCCCGACATCGTCACCACCGCGAAGGGGATGACCTCTGCGTATGCGCCGATGGGCGCGGTGATCACAACCGATCGGGTGGCGGAGCCTTTCCTGCACGCGCGGGCGATCTTCAACCACGGCTTCACCTTCGGCGGGCATCCGATGGCGTGTGCGGTGGCGATGGCGAACATCGACGTGATGGAGCGGGAGCGGATCAACGAGCACGTGCTCTCCCACGAGGGCGAGTTCAGAGCCATGTTGGAGGGGTTGCGCGACCTGCCGATCGTGGGGGACGTGCGTGGCGCCGGCTACTTCCACGCGATAGAGCTCGTGAAGAACAAGGACACGAAGGCAACGTTCAACGCACACGAGTCGGAGGATCTCTTGCGGGGTTTCCTCTCGGGGGCGTTGTACGAGCGGGGATTGATCTGTCGCACCGATGACCGCGGAGACCCTGTGATCCAGCTTTCCCCACCGTTGATCGCCGGCAGCGAGCAGTTCCAGGAGATCGAGGGCATTCTGCGCCCGGTGCTCACCGAGGCGTGGGAGCGGCTCGTGAAGAGAGAGGGGCCGAGCGATGTTGACCGTCGAGAGCCTCGTCTCCGAGCTTGATCTGACCCTCGCCACCGGCGAGGAGAAAGCGGACACCGCTGTGCGGTGGGTGCATTCGACCGAGTTGGTGGACCCCACCCCGTGGTTGCGGGGGGGCGAGCTGCTGCTCACGACAGGTCTTCAGCTCACAAACGCAAAGCTCCAACGTGAGTTCGTGGAGCGGCTCGCCGAGCAGGAGATCGCGGGGCTCGGCTTCGGCGCGGGTTTCGCCCACAAGAAGGTGCCCGCGGCGATCCTCAACACGGCTCGCAAGCGCGATTTCCCGCTGTTCGAGGTGCCCTACGAGCTGCCGTTCATCGCTGTCACAGAGAGGGTGTTCGCGCAGTTGTTGAACGAGCGGTATGAGTTGTTGCAGCGCAACATGGCGGGGGACGTGTTGGCGGAGGCGCTCACGGGGAGGCTCTACCCCGACGAGCTTCAAGCCCGTTTGCGGCCGTTTGGGATCGGCGAACAAGCGGCGGTGCTGGCGTTTGCGCTACGCGAGCCGGGCGCGGCGGCGCAGGGGTTGGAAGCGATCCTCGAGCGGGCAGGAGCGCACAGCCTTGTGGCGTTGCGCAACGGATTGTTGTGCGCGGTGGTGGACTGCGAGGGCGATAGCGCAAACGGAGCGTATACGCGCGCGCGCGAGTCACCCCCTAACGGAGCACCCACAACCAGCCCGGTCGAGTTGGCGAGAGAGGTGCGCGAGGAACTGCGGGGACGCTTCGGCGAGGTGCGAGCCGCCGCCAGCCGCCCGGCGCCAACGCACATGCTCAGACGTAGCTTCCACGAGGCGCGGTGTGCGCTTGAGGCGGTGAGGCTGGCGAACGGGAGTGCGCCGGATGTGGCGACATACAAAGACCTCGGCGCTTTCCAGCTGTTGTTGTCGCTGCAGGACGACGAGGCGCTTGCCTCCTACTGCCAGAGCGTGCTCGGGCCGGTGGAATCCGACGAGGGGGAGTACGGGGACGAGCTGTTGCGCTCGCTTGACGTGTTCATCGAACAGAACGGCCACTGGGAGAGAGCGGCGCAGGCGCTCTATTGCCACCGCCACACGTTGCGGTACCGCATCAAGCGCGTAGAGGCGCTCACCGGTCGCGATTTCTCGCATGCGCGCGACCGCATCGAGTTCTGGTTGGCGCTGCGCGGCAGGGAACTCGCGCGATGAGATTCGCTTTTTTTGGGAAAAACACTCGTGCCCGGTGTCGAGTGGAGGGTGACGGATGAGAATCGGTGTGCCCACCGAGGTAAAGGCGGACGAGTACCGCGTGGCGATAACCCCGGCGGGCGTGAGGGAGCTGTGTACACGCGGTCACGAGGTGTTCGTCCAGGCCGGCGCGGGTCTCGGTAGCGCGCTCACAGACGAGCAATTCCAGGCTCAGGGGGCGACGATCGTAGACGGCGCTCAAGCGCTGTTCGAACGTGGTGAGTTGATCTTGAAGGTAAAGGAGCCACAACCCGCCGAGGTTGAGTTGCTCCAGGAGAGACACACCCTCTTCACTTACCTCCACCTCGCCGCCGAGCCCGCGCTTGCCGAGGGGTTGCGCAACTCGGGAGCCACCTGCATCGCGTATGAGACTGTGGAAGACGAAGACGGTCGGCTGCCACTACTCGCCCCGATGAGCGAGGTGGCGGGCAAGATCGCCACGCAAGCCGGAGCCTTCATGTTGGAGAAGCCGCTTGGGGGGCGGGGGATCCTGCTCGGTGGGGTGCCCGGTGTGGCCGCCGCCACCGTGCTTGTGATCGGGGGCGGCGTGGTGGGGATGAACGCCGCCTTCATCGCCATCGGGATGCAGGCGGATGTGTTCGTGTTCGACCGCTCCATCGACCGGCTGCGCGAGCTTGAAGTGGCGTTCGGGGGGCGCGCCTCCACCGTCTTCTCCTCCACGCTTGCGATCGAGGAGATGCTGCCGCTTGCGGATCTGGTGATCGGCGCGGTACTCGTCCACGGGGGTCGCGCTCCACGGGTGATCACCCGCGAGCAGCTCTCGCTCATGAAGCGCCATGCGGTGCTCGTGGACGTTTCGATCGACCAGGGGGGTTGCTTTGAGACGTCCCGCCCCACCACCCACTCAGACCCCACCTTCGAGGTTGACGGGATTACCCACTACTGCGTCACAAACATGCCGGGGGCGGTGCCCATCACCTCCACCTATGCGCTCACCAACGCCACGCTCCCTTACGTCATTGAGCTCGCGGAAGGGGTCGATGAGGCCCTTGCGGGTAGCCCAGAGTTGCGAGCTGGAGTCAACGTTCGTGGGGGCGAAATCGTTCACCCGGCTGTGTCAAACGCCCTGAAGGAGTTTGTATGACGAGCGACATGTTGAGCAACTTCATCGACGGCGAGTCCGTGGAGGGCTCAGGTGGGGAGACGATGGCGGTACTCAATCCCGCCACCGCGCAGGAGCTTTGGCGCGCGCCCGTGTCTACCGCCGAGGACGTAGATCGTGCTGTGAAAGCCGCCCGTGGTGCCTTTGAGGGCTGGTCAAACGCGACCCCTGCTGAACGCTCTGCGGCGCTGCTGGCGCTGGCGGCGGCGCTTGAGGAGCACGGCGAGGAGATCGCGCGGCTTGAGGCGCTCAACGCGGGTAAGCCGATCGAAGCCGTCTCGGGCGATGAGCTGCCGGTGATGGCCGACAACCTACGTTTTTTCGCGGGTGCGGCGCGAACTCTTGAGGGGAGGGCAGCGGGCGAGTACATGCAGGGCTACACATCCTTTGTGCGCCGCGAAGCGGTGGGAGTGATCGGCCAGGTGACGCCCTGGAACTACCCGCTGATGATGGCCATCTGGAAGATCGCACCGGCTTTGGCGGCGGGCAACACGGTGGTGCTCAAGCCCGCCGAGACAACGCCGGTGACTACGGTGCGGATGGCGGAGATCGCCGCCGACATCCTCCCCAAGGGAGTGTTCAACGTGGTGATGGGCCCGGGCGAGCCGACCGGGCAAGCGTTGCTTGAGCACCCCGACGTGGACATGCTCTCGCTCACAGGTTCGGTCGCCACCGGAAAGCACGTGGCGCGCACCGCCGCGGACACCCTCAAGCGCGTGCACCTGGAGCTTGGTGGGAAGGCGCCAGTAATCGTGTTCGACGACGTGGACATGGCCTCCGCGATGGAGACGATCGCCGGAACCGGCTACTACAACGCCGGGCAGGATTGCACCGCCGCCACCCGTGTGCTCGCGGGGGCGAAGGTCTACGACGATGTGGTCGCCGGTTTGGCCGAGCAGGCTTCCGGTCTTGTGATCGGGGACACGCTCGCGCTAGACACGACGCTTGGCCCTGTCAACTCCGAGCGTCAGCGAAAGCGTGTGGAGGGCTTTCTGGAGCGCCGCCCCACCCATGCGGAGGTGGTGACCGGCGGCGTGGAGCCCGCACGCGAGGGCTTTTTCCTGGAGCCGACGGTCGTGGCGGGCCTAAAGCAGGACGACGAGATGATCCGCGATGAGATCTTCGGCCCGGTGATCACAGTCCAATGCTTCGCCGACGAGGCGGAGGCGATCGCCTGGGCCAACGCCACGCGCTACGGGTTGGCCTCCTCGGTGTGGACCCGCGACGTGGGGCGGGCGCTACGGGTCTCAAAGGCGCTCCGTTTCGGCTGCGTCTGGATAAACGACCACATCCCCCTCGTCTCAGAGATGCCCCACGGCGGCTTCAAGGAGTCCGGCTACGGCAAGGACCTAAGCGTCTACTCCTTGGAGGACTACACCGTCGTAAAGCACGTGATGGCTTCGCTGGATTAGTCAGCCGCGACGGGGCCGTGCCAGCGTCTGGTAGATCGAGACGAACTCGGTCTTGAAGATGTTGCGGGCGGAGCGCAGGTATAGGCGCCAGACGCGTAGGCGCTCCTTGCCGGCGAGCTGCTCGGCGCGTATGAGGTTCTGGTCCAACCGCTTGATCCACTCGGTGAGCGTGTCGTAGTAGTCGCGGCCGAACTCCTCCACGTGCTCTGTCACGAAGCCCGCGCGCTCAAGTGCGAGCTGCACTCGCGATAGCTGCACCGGATCGCCATCGGGGAACACGTAGCGCTGGGTGAAGTCACCGTGGTAGCCCACGCTTGGATAGAGGTGAGCGATGCCGTGGTTGAGCAACCGGCCGTCCTCGCCGAGTAGGTTCCTCAATTTCTGAGCGTAGGTGTCGATGTTGCTTGCGCCCACGTGCTCCACCATGCCGATGCTCGCGATCGCGTCATACCGCTCGCCATGCAGGTCGCGGTAGTCGGCCACCCTAACCTCGACTCTGTCGCTCAGTCCCGCTTCGGCGATCCTCCGCCGCGCTAGCTCCGCCTGGGGCGGCGAGAGTGTGATGCCAACGGCTTTTACGCCGTACTCGCGGGCGGCGTGAATCACGAACGCGCCCCACCCGCAGCCCACGTCGAGCACGCGCTCGCCCTCTTTGAGCTTGAGCTTCTTGCATACGAGGTCGAGCTTTGTGAACTGGGCCTCCTCAAGCGTTTTTGCCCCGCGTGAGAAGATCGCGCAGCTGTAAGTCATCGACTTGTCGAGAAACAGCTCGAAGAACTCGTTCGACACGTCGTAGTGATGGCGTACCGCCTTGGAGTCGCGCTCCTTGCTGTGGCTGCGGCCCTTCAGCCTCAGCTCGCCCTTGGGAGCGCGCGGGGGGAGCGTCATTCCGCAAGCCCTTACCGCCGCGATCGCAAGACGCGCCCGCGTCACCCGGTCGATGTGGGGCTCGTCGAAGTCGTCGATCAGGTCGATCACGCGGTCAAGGTCGTCCACTTCCAGGTCGCCCGCCACGTATGCCCGCCCGAGTCCCAGCTCCCCAGGTGCGCGCACCACATGCGCCACGGCCTTGGGCGAGCGCACGGTAAACGTCGGCCCGCCCCCGTTGCCGTTTCCGCTGGTGGCCGGCAACTCGGTGCCGTCCCAGAAGCGCACCGTGAACGCCCGCTCGGGGAGTGCCTCGGCAAGCTCGTGTCTCAAGGGCTCAGTCTTGGCAAACGGCATTGGCTCTCCAGCCAGTGTTCAGCTTGGTCTTTTGCGGGGTATTCCGTACGGTAAGTGGTGTCTCTCGCGTCCCCTGGGCGTGCTAGCGTCCCACAGTGAGCACACCGATGAGCACCGATTCTATCCAGCGCCCCGCAGCCGCCCGGCAGGGTTCTGACGACACCCCGGTGCCGCGTCATGCCCTCGACGGGCCTGCGCTCGACGGACCGACAGCGGACGACGTTCAGCCGCCTGTCTTCGAGAACCTCGATCGCTTTCTCACGGGCCTCATCACTGTCGGGCCGATTCTTGCGCTCGGCGTCGTCGGCTGGCAGTTGTGGGACGGTTTGCTTCACGGCTCGGATCTAGTTGTGTTCGCGATCATGTACGTCTCCACGGCGCTGGGAGTCACGGTCGGCTTTCACCGCCTGTTTACCCACCGTTCGTTCAAGACATCCCCTTTCTTGCGCTTCGTCTTTGCCGTGCTTGGGTCGGCCGCGATCGAGGGTCCAGTGATCTCGTGGGTAGCCGACCATCGCAAGCACCACGCCTTTTCAGACCGCGAGGGCGACCCCCACAGCCCACACGTGGACCATGGGAGCGGTTTGCGCGGCGCGTTGAAGGGCCTGGGCCACGCACACGTCGGCTGGCTCTTCATCCACACAGCCCGCGGCCATCGCGAACGCTACGCGCCGGACCTGTGCGCCGACCCGGTCGTGTCCTTTGTGGACAAGACCTTCTTTGTGTGGGCGATCGGCGGGCTTGGGGTGGCCTTCGGCTTGGGCTACTTGATCGGAGGCACGCTTACAGCCGCGCTCACCGGTCTCTTGTGGGGCGGCGCGGTGCGCATGCTCCTGCTCCACCATGTGACCTACTCGATCAACTCGCTCTGCCACTTCTTCGGCAAACGCAGCTATGAGACCGGCGATCACTCGCGCAACCTCGCTTGGCTCGCGCCCTTCTCGCTCGGAGAGGCGTGGCACAACAACCACCACGCCTTCCCCACCTCCGCCTTCCACGGCTTCTCCTGGCGCCAACTCGACATCTCGGCGCTTGTGATCCGCTCGATGGAGTCAGTCGGCCTTGCTTGGGACGTCGTCAGGATCGCGCCTGAGCGTCGCGCTCAGAAGAGTTTCGCTTCCTGACCCGCGTTTGCGGCGTTCGAGGATCTGAGGGTTTCCTGCTACGGTGGCCCTACGGATGACAAATGTCATCCGCGAGGTTCTTGTCTTTGTTGGTGCTCTTCAGGGCGCGGATGGGGCCAGTCGAATCTCCATCCGTATGGCGGCCACAGGGTCGCCGATGAAGGAGCACCACAACATGAAGTCCGATTCATTCGCCGACCTCGGCGTGTCCGAGGCTGTCTCGCGCGAGCTTTCACAGCGCGGCATCGATTCGCCATTCGCCGTCCAGGGCATGGTTATCCCCGACGTGCTTGAGGGCCACGACGTGCTCGCCCAGTCGCCCACGGGTTCTGGCAAGACGCTCGCCTTTGGTGTGCCGCTCGTCGAGCGCCTGCGCGACTCCGACCCACGGCCCTCCGCGCTCGTGCTGGCGCCCACGCGCGAGCTGGCGCTACAGATAGTCGAGGACCTGCGACCGCTCGCCCACATTCGCGCCCTCTCCATCGCCGCCGTTTATGGTGGCGCGGGGATCGTCAAGCAGGCACGCATCGCAGCTCGTGCACACATCCTCGTGGCCACACCGGGCCGGCTGCTCGATCTGATCGATCGCAGGGACATCTCCTTGAAGCAGGTCCGCCTACTCGTGCTCGACGAGGCCGATCGTATGCTCGACATGGGCTTTCGCCCGGTGGTGGACCGCATCGTGAAGATGACCGCCCGCGAGCGCCAGACGCTGCTGTTCTCGGCCACTTTGGAGGGTGAGGTGGGGCGCATCGCCGCGGCCTATACCTCCAATCCGCGCCGCCACGTGCACGCTCACTCGGCCGAGCGCAAGGGAACCGTCGAGCACCGCTTCATCCCGGTCTCCCACGAGGGCAAGGTGGATCGTCTCGTCGCCGAGCTCTCCGAGCCTGAGCGTGGTCTCACGCTTGTGTTCGTGCGCACCAAGCGTGGCGCCGACCGGCTTGTTAAGCGCCTCTCAGCAAGCAGCGTCCACGCGGTGGCGATGCACGGCGACAAGTCACAGTCTCAGCGCGAGAAGGCGCTCGCGCGCTTCGAGTCGGGTCAGGTCAACACACTTGTTGCCACAGACGTGGCGGCGCGGGGTATCGATGTGGCGGGCATCACCCACGTCATCAACTACGACATGCCCGCCACCCGAGAGGACTACGTCCACCGAGTGGGCCGCACCGCGCGTGCGGGCGCCTCGGGCGTGGGCGTCACGTTCGTGCTCCACGACCAGGCACGCGAGTTCGCGGGCATGGTGGGTGAGCTGGGCCTTCACCGCGAGCTTGAGCTCGGCGGCTTCCCCAGCGACGCCACGCGCAGGCAGCAGCCCGCCCGGCGCAACCAGGGGCGCCCTCCGCGCAACAACCGCAACTCGCGTCGCTCCCGCTCCCGGGTCGGCTGAGGCTCGCGGGGCACGCCCCGCCGCGCTTCCCGGGCTGAGGCTCCGCCGGCACGCGCCGGCCTGCGCCGGATCGGGCTTGCCCCCGTGCGTCTGCGCGGCGGGCAACCTGAGCTCGGCGTACCCTTTTCAACATGGCCGATGTCCTCCCGCCCGTCCGCGAGATCCTTGCGGAACGGGCCGGCGAGGAGATGGCGCTCAACGACGCCCACCTCAACCCTCAGGTGGGGCGCATCGTGCGCACGCTCGGCTTCGACAAGAAGTGGGTCCGTGGCGAGGGCGCCCACCTGATCGACGTCGAGGGCAACCGCTACCTCGATCTCCTCTCAGGCTATGGCGTTTTCGCCATCGGCCGCAACCATCCCGAGGCGATCGCGGCGGTGCGCGACACGATGGATGCCCACACCGCCAACCTTCCGCAGTTGGGTGTCACGCTCTTGAGCGGTGTGCTTGCAGAGCAACTGCTCGCTCGCGCGCCCGGGTCGGTCGCCGCGATGGTGCCCGCCAACAGCGGCACCGAGGCGGTGGAGGCCGCTATCAAGATCGCCCGTGCCGCCACCTCCCGTCCGCGCATCCTCTACGCCGAGCACGCCTTCCACGGGCTCACGCTGGGATCGCTCTCGCTCAACGGCAACGAGGAGTTTCGTGAAGGCTTCGGCCCGCTGCTTCCCGGATGTCAGGCCGTGCCCTTCGGTGACACCGATGCGCTTAAGCAGGAGCTTGAACGTGGCGACGTGGCTGCCTTCGTGGTCGAGCCCGTGCAGGGCAAGGGCGTTAACCTGCCACCTGAGGGCTACCTCCAGGCCGCGCAGCGACTGTGCCATGACGCCGGCACGATGCTCGTATGTGACGAGGTGCAAACCGGCCTCGGCCGTACCGGCCGTTTCCTCGCGCTCGAGCACTGGGGAGTGAAACCAGATCTCATCTGTCTCTCCAAGGCGCTCTCCGGCGGGTTGGTCCCGATCGGCGCACTGCTCGTCTCCCGCGCCGCCTTCGACGCCGTCTTCGATGGCATGGAGCGCGCGGTCCGCCACGGCTCCACCTTCGGCTCCAACGACCTCGCCGCCGCGGCCGCGCTCGCCACCCTGCGGGTGATCGACAGCGAGCGACTGGTCGAGCGCGCCGAGCGTCTGGGCTCGCTGCTGCTGGAGTTGACCTCACCGCTGGTGGAGCGCTACGACGTTGTCTCCGACGTGCGCGGCCTGGGCTTGATGTGGGCGATCGAGTTCGCTCCGCCCACCTCGGGTCCCGGCCGCTCAATCTACAACGCCGCGGAGCGCGCCCAGCCAGGCATCTTCTCCCAGCTCGTCGTCGGTCCGCTCTTCCACGAGCACAACATCCTCTGTCAGGTGGCGGGACACCGTATGAACGTCGTCAAGGCACTCCCTGCCTTGGTGATCGAGGAGGAGGAGATCTACCGTTTTGCCGCGGCGATCGACAAGGTGGTGGCGCGTGCGCAGCGCGTACCCTCAGCATTCGCGCGCTTCGGTGTGGGAATGGCCAGTCGGGTGCTCGCCCGAGGCATAGTCAGAAACAGTCCCCGGGGGTGAAAGTAGGGTCGCCCCGGGAAAAATACCGATCTCCAATTCCAGCCTTGATTCATGCGGTTGAGCTAAGGACGATGTAGTGCCGGGCCGTGGTGAAGGCCGAGCCTTGACCCTGGGCCGGTGCAGGGCAGCGATTGTTCACGGGTCGGATCTGGGCTCTCTGACTGATGGCGAATGCCCGGATCTGCTCCAAAACCAAGCCTCGGCTTAGGCGGACAGAACGCATTGGGCCGGGGAGAAAGAGCATAGCCATGAAACCAACGAAGCCGTATCTGGCGGGCGCCGTGCTGTTTGCCGCACTAGCGCTCAGTGCGATCGCCGCATCGGGAGCTTCCGCGCTTGAAAGCGTGTGGTTAGTCGAAGGCGTGGCGCCGACGGCGGCATTAGAAACCGTAACCACAGGGGCCTTCTTGATAGACCTTCTAAACGAAGCTAAAGAATTAGTGGTTCTTCTCCACTGTGAAGCCTTATTCATTGGCACAATCGCCACCGGGGGGAATGCCAAATTAGATGAAGTCACCAAAGTCTTAACTTTGGCAGGAGTGGAAGTAGGAGAATTAGGATCGGGAGCCGGCATAGACTGCACGGTTGTGGAAACGTTAGCTTTTTCTTGCGACAATTCCAGTAAATTAGCTGAATTCTGGCCAGACAACCTTCCGTGGCCGTCGGCAATCGTGTTACAGGGCGGCGGGTTCGACGACGACGATAATGGAGCCGCCAAAAACCCGGGATTCGATCTATTATGTCTCGATTCCCTGGGTCTCACGCATGAAAACTTATGCGAAGGCCCGATATTTGCCTTGCTTGAAAACACGGTAGAAAATGACGTGCTGGCTAAATTCCCAACACAAGAACTGAAACCAGCCTGTACGTTGGGTAAAGAAACCGGCTTTGTGGAAGGTTCGTGGTTAATGACCGTTCCAGGTAAAACGCTTTCGGTAGGGGAAGCCTGACAAAGGTAGACATCGTTATGTGAGCTGTGTCCGCCGGGCGGTTGACTCCGTCCGGCGGCGGCTCATGGCACCGAGGTCAGCCGTCGATCAAAGAACAGTCCCTGAAACCGTCGTGTGCGGCCTTGGTGGATATTTGCCGTCGAACGTGATTGAGGGCTAGCCCTAGTCTCTGGACCTTGCTCAGGGTATTGGACTTGGCGTTTTCGGCGACTATTTGGGTGTCGTCCGCGAGTGTCCGGAAGTTGGCGAGGATCTTATGCCACTCCCTTCTCATCGACGCCGGCGCGGTTAGCTTGGCGAGGCTTGCGAACGCGGACTGCTCATAGGCCGCAAACGCTGGCAACACACGCGTCAAGGCCGCTGAGGATGTGATCGTCTCGGAATGACGGAACGTGTTGATACGCCGGCAGATCGCGTCTGCCCTGAGGACCAGTTCCGCCCTGGTCAAGATCTTGGTGGGCGCTTCGCTGTTGGCGTTGGTGGCGCCAGCGGCGGTGCCGGTGTTGTTGGCGCTTTTAGTCGCACTCGCACTCGAACTGGTACTTGTATTGCCGGCGCCGCAGCCGGAGATGGCAAAGATCGCCGCGAGCGCCAGTGCGACGATGCGTATCGGTGCCATCGTATGCCTCCGTCTTTGGTGGTTGGTTGGTGGAGCCTGCCTGAACCCTAATGTTGGGATGGAGCGGCGTCAATAAAGTCAGACACATCTGGTATGAGCATTGAGTCGGAAGAGACGCGACCGCTGCGCTTTGTTTGATCTGCCAATAGGCGTGTGAGACTCTTCCCGGCGGCTACGGTTGCTTTGAGCAGCCAACGTTCTGGAGTCTTGTGGTGAGTGTCAATATGCGCAAAGTGAATGTCGAGAGAGAGAGATTGGCGAGCTTGCTTGTAATGGCGTTGCTCTGTGTCGGGTTTGATGCATGTGGGGATGCGAGTACGGGCGTAAGATCAAGCTCACGGAAGGCCTCGAAGCCGGCCGCGATCGCCGCGACGACCGGGACCGTTGTCTCCAACCCCGTCGCCCCCTCGACGGCCAAGCCCGACAACGACGGCGACGGCGACAACGGCAGCGACGACGACAGGTGGGGTAGTGCAGCGAGTGCAACCGATCGGCGGGCGGTTGTGAGGCTTGTCAAGCACTACTACGCGGTTGCTGCCGCGGGCGAGGGTGCGCGGGGATGCGCTCTGATCTACTCGCTCTTGGCCGAAGAAATCCCGGAACTCTACGGCGAACCGCCAGGGCCGCCAAGCCTGCGTGGCGGCACCTGCTCAGCGGTCATGTACAAGGTCTTCCGGCAAAAGCATCGCCTGCTGGCGGCCGATGTCGCGACGATCGATGTGATCGGCGTTCGCGTCAAGCGTCTGCGTGGGCTCGCGCTTCTGCGCTTCAAGGGGAGTCCGGAGCGCGACATTCCCGTGCACCGCGAACACGGTGCGTGGAGGATTGACGCGCTGCTTGACGGCGGACTCGGGTAAAGCAGGCGGGTCCCCGATGCGGTGGACGCTCACCCTGGCGGCGATTGCGCTGCTGAGCCCAGGCCCTAGCGGGTGTGGGGGTGGGAGCAAAAGCACGCTCTCTGCGCCCACCACCCCTTCCAAAGCCGCTGCGGGCGGTGGCGCCCCGACTGTCGCCTCTGGCCCCGACAGCGTTGGAGGCTATCGGCACGGAGACGACGACGGAGACCTCGACACCCCCTACTACCTCGATGATCGGCGCGTTCGCCATTTCGCCCACGCGGCTGGTCGGATCGACAAGCAGGAGGTCGAAAGGCTCGTCAGGCGCTACTACGCGGCGGCTGCCGTGGGGGCAGGCGCCACGGCGTGTTCGCTGATGAGCTCCAGCCTTGCAACGGGGCCGAGTCTCGGCGACCTCGTCGAAGCAACCTATCCGGTTGCGCCAAGTGTTCCTCCGTTGCGAGGCGGGAGTTGCGCTTCGATCATGTCGCTGCTGTTCGCGGAGGATCACCGGCACCTGGTTGCCGACAGCACGACCCTTCAGGTGGTGATGGTGCGCGTCGGCCGCATTCGTGGACTGGCGCTGTTGGGCTTCAGGGCAACCCCGGAACGCCAGATCGGCGTAGAGCGTGAACATGGCGCTTGGAAGATCGACAGTGTGCTCGACAGGGCGCTTCCATAGAGAGAGTCACGTGGCGCCTACCGACGGTGGCGGTGGTGCTCAGGGCCTATGCCCGATATGAACGTGCGGGCCTGTGGGATCGGTCCTGAGGACTACGTGGGCCGGGTCTGGCGTCGTGCTCCACTACCCTGCCTTGCCGTGCCTACTCCCCGCGAGGACATCCGCAACGTCGCCATCGTCGCCCACGTCGATCACGGCAAGACCACGCTGGTCGACGCCATGCTGTGGCAGTCGGGCGCCTTCCGCGAGGGCCAGGACGTGGCCGATCGGGTGATGGACTCGATGGACCTGGAGCGCGAGAAGGGCATCACGATCCTCGCCAAGAACACCTCGCTTCACTACAAAGGCGTGAAGCTCAACATCGTCGACACCCCCGGCCACGCCGATTTCGGCGGCGAGGTGGAGCGCGGGCTGACGATGGTCGATGGCGTGTTGCTGCTTGTGGACGCCTCCGAGGGTCCGCTCCCACAGACGCGCTTCGTGCTGCGCAAGGCGCTGGAGTCGCGCCTGCCGGTGATCCTCGTGGTCAACAAGATCGACCGTCCCGACGCCCGCGTGTCGGAGGTCATTGACGAGGTGTACGAGTTGTTCCTCGACCTCGATGCCGACGAGGAGCAGATCGAGTTCCCCATCGTCTACTGCAACGCCCGCGCCGGCATCGCCACGCTTGAGTACGAGGCGGGCGCGCCCACGCCCACCGAGGGTTCGCTCGCGCCGCTGCTCGACCTCCTGCTTGAGCGCATTCCCGCGCCCGTCTACGAGCCCGGCCACCCGCTCCAGGCGCTGGTCACCAACCTCGACGCCTCCCCCTATGTGGGGCGCCTCGCCATCTGCCGTGTGCGCAACGGCGAGATCAAGCGCGGCCAGCAGGTCGCCTGGTGTCGCGCCGACGGCTCCATCGAGCGCGCGCAAATATCGGAGCTTTACGTCACCGAGGCGCTCGACCGCGTCGATGCCCCGCAGGCCGGTCCGGGCGAGATCATCGCCATCGCCGGCATACCCGAGATAACGATCGGTGAGACCCTCGCCGACCCCGCCGACCCGCGTCCGCTCCCGGTCATCACAGTCGATGAGCCCTCGCTGTCGATCACGGTGGGTATCAACACCTCCCCTCTCGCCGGCAAGGACGGCTCCAAGCTAACGGCGCGCCAGGTGCGCGACCGCCTCGACCGTGAGCTGATCGGCAACGTCTCGCTGCGGGTGCTCGACAGCGACAAGGGGGGTGGCGATCCCAATCAGTGGGAGGTACAGGGGCGTGGCGAGCTTCAACTAGCGGTGCTCGTGGAGATCATGCGCCGCGAGGGCTTCGAGCTGACTGTTGGGCAGCCACGCGTGCTCATCCGCGACATCGACGGCAAGCGCCACGAGCCCTTCGAGCGGCTCTCCATCGACGTGCCCGATGACTATGTGGGCGTTGTCACTCAAATGCTCGCTTTGCGCAAGGGCCGGATGGAGCACATGACCAATCACGGCACAGGGTGGGTGCGGATGGACTACATCGTCCCCGCCCGGGGGCTGATCGGCTTCCGCACCGAGTTTCTCACAGAGACGCGCGGCACCGGTCTCATGCACCACGTGTTCGACCGCTGGGAGCCATGGGCCGGCGAGCTGCGCACACGCCCCTCCGGCTCGCTCGTGGCTGACCGCCCCGGCGCCACCGCCACCTACTCGCTCACGAGCCTCTCAGAACGCGGCATGCTGTTCGTGGGTCCCGGAGAGGAGGTCTACGAGGGGATGATCGTCGGCGAAAACTCGCGCTCGGAGGACATCGACGTCAATCCGACCAAGGAGAAGCACCTCACGAACATCCGCTCCTCCAACTCAGACGTGTACGAGCGTCTCGCCGCCCACCGCAAGCTTACGCTCGATGAAGCGCTTGAGTTCGTCCGCGACGACGAGTGCGTCGAGGTCACACCCGAGACGGTCCGCGTGCGCAAGGTGCAGTTGGGCAAGACAGATCGCCTGAAGGCCGCGCGTTTGCGGCGCTGAGCGGCGCACGCGTCGGGGTGGGTCGCTAGGGTGCCCGCCATGAACAGATCGAGCAGAAGTCTTCCCGCCGCGCTTGCTGCCGTATGCGTCGTATTTGCCGTGATAGTGCTTGCCGTGCCCGCGGGCGCCGCGACCGTGCACTTCGAAAAGGAGACCCTAAAGGCCTACGAAGGTCAATTGCACAAGGGGGAAGTGCACGCCGTAACTTTCCACTCAGGCAGCCCCAGCGGCCATCTGCACATCTCGCTCAACAACGGCGGGCACATGACCGTCGAATATCCCGCCGCGCAACAGGCGAAGCTCATCGCCGCCGCCGAAGCAGCCAACACGCGCGTGAAGGTGGCCACGGTGAAAGCGAAGAAAACCGTTGCCGTCAAACACAAACTGCGCTACATCGCGGGGGGACTTTTGATCCTTGTGATCCTGGTGGTGCTCGTGGTGTTGCTCATCGGTCGTCGCCGGGCACTTGCCGAGGGCGACCCGCATTCGCCTCAAGAGGAGAACGCGGCGTCGTAGCTGACCGCCGGAAGGGCGCCCCGCGGCCCTGCTGGCAATAATGAGACTCAGTCTTATGATAAGTTCGGCCGGTGATGAGACGGCCAACGAAGTTTGCGCTGCCGAGCCTTGCGGTGGGCGTTGCGGTTTGCGGCGCTCTGCTGGTAGTCGGCTGCGGCTCGCCTGAACCAAACGAAGAGCCCGGTTCGGGCAAGTTGAGGGTTGTGGCGGCGGAGAACTTCTGGGGCAGCATCGCCCGGCAGCTCGGTGGCGAGAAGGTGGAGGTGAAGAGCATCATCGTCAACCCCGCCACCGACCCGCACAGCTACGAGCCCACCGCGGGAGACGCGCGGACGATGGCGACGGCACAGATGGCGGTAGTCAACGGACTTGGATACGACAAATGGGCTTCGGAGCTGCTTGCCGCCAACCCGTCTGACGGGCGTATCACGCTCGATGTGGGCAACGCGCTGGGTCTCACCGTCGGAGATAACCCCCATCAGTGGTATTCCCCAGCGAGCTTGCACGCGGCCATTGCAGCCATCGTCGCCAACTACGACAAGCTGCGCCCGGCCGATGCCGCCTACTTCACCCAGCGCCAGGAAGCCTTCGAACACGAAGCGCTCGCCCGCTACAACACGCTCATAGCCCGCATCGGCAGGCGCTACCGGGGCGTGCCGGTGGGCTACAGCGAGACCATCTTCCAACCACTTGGCGAAGCGCTCGGCCTGCGGCTGCTCACGCCCGCGAGCTTCGCAAAGGCTGTGGCGGAGGGCGGGGAAGTGAGCGCGCGCGACAAGCAAACCGTCGACCGGCAGGCCACCAACCGAGAGATCAAGGTTTGGGTGTTCAACAGCCAGAACGCCACCCCCGATGTGCAACGCGTGAACGAACTCGCTCGCGCTGCCCACATTCCCGTGGTCACCGTCACCGAGACGCTCACCCCAGCCTCCACCACGTTCGAGCAGTGGCAGGTAGCACAACTTGAGAGGCTACAAGCGGCGCTCCACGAAGCCACAGGCCGGTAGAGACATGGATGCGTCCTCCAGTCTGCGCCTGCCCGGCCCCACTCGGTCCAGGGGCGGACGGCCGATGCCGGCGTGCCCGCCGTCGAGCTGCGCGATGCGAGCGCGAGCATGGGTGGGAGCACGGTATGGAGCGGGGTCGATCTGCGCGTGTGTCCCGGCGAATTTGTGGCGGTGCTCGGCTCCAATGGCAGCGGCAAGTCAACGCTGCTGAAGGCAATCCTCGGCCTTATCCCTACGCCGTCGGGCACGGTTGGTGTGCTTGGTGGCCCTGCCGGCGCCGCGAACTCCCAAATCGGCTACCTCCCGCAGCGGCATGGCTATGACGCGACGTTGCCGATCCGTGCGGTCGACCTCGTGCGTCTCGGTCTCGATGGCTCCAAGTGGGGGCTCTCGCTGAACCCACGGTCGGCCTCTCGTCGCACGGCTGCTGCGCGAGTGGATGAAGTTATTGAGCTCGTTGGGGCGAGCGCCTACGCGCAGCGCACATTGGGAGAGCTCTCAGGCGGTGAGCAGCAGCGCATTCTGATCGCCCAGGCGCTTGTACGACGACCGCGGATCTTGATGCTCGACGAGCCACTCGACAGTCTCGACCTGCCCAACCAGGCGGCAGTGTCGGCGCTCGTGCAGCGCATTTGTCGCGAGGAGGAAGTCGCGGTGTTGCTTGTCGCCCACGACGTCAACCCGCTGCTCTCCTACCTCGACCAGGTGATCTACCTGGCGGGCGGGCGAGCGCTGCAGGGACAGGTCGAGCAGGTCATCACCGGCGCGAAGTTGAGCGAGCTCTATGGCGTCCCGATCGAGGTGTTGCGCACGAGCGACGGACGGCTGGTCGTGGTGGGTCAACCGGAGGCTCCCCACGTACACGGGCACAGGCACGACTGATGGCGGATTCCGCGCTCTCTTGGAATCTCGTCTCAGACGTGCGCGGGCTGTTCGACTTCCCGTTCATGGTGAACGCCCTGGAGGCGGGCACGATCGTGGCGGTAACAGCAGCGGTGGTGGGCTGGTACATGGTGCTGCGCCGCCAGAGCTTCGCCGGGCACACAATCGCTGTGATGTCATTCCCCGGCGCGGCGGGTGCGGCGCTCGTAGGGGCGCCGAGCGCGCTCGGGTACTACCTTGCGTGCGGGGTGGCTGCGCTCACGATAGGTCGCTCCGGGGGGGTGGGGCGGACCCGCGAGGGCGAGTCAGCGGCGATCGGCGTGGTGCAGGTGAGTGGACTAGCGCTTGGGTTTCTCTTTCTGAGCCTTTATAGCGGGGTGCTGGAGCAACTTGAGACGCTGCTGTTCGGCACCTTCTTGGGGATCGACCGCGGCCAGGTGCTCACCCTGCTGCTGGTAGCGCTTGCCGTCTTGGGGGCGCTCGCGCTAGTGGGACGCCCACTCTTGCTGGCCTCCCTCGACCCTGAGGTGGCGCGTGCGCGTGGGATCCCCGTACGTGCGCTCGATGCGTGCTTCCTCTTGATCCTTGGCCTTGCGGTGGCCGCTACAAGTCAGATCACCGGGGCACTGCTTGTGTTCGCCCTGTTGGTTGCGCCCCCCGCGGCCGCGCAGGCGCTTACGCCAAGACCTGTGTTGAGCCTTGCGCTGAGCATTGTGTTCGCTCTGCTCGTCATCTGGGTGGGGTTGGCGATCGCCTATTACTCGATCTACCCACTCGGCTTCTTTGTCACCTCACTTGCTTTCGGCCTCTACGTGATCGCCCGCCTCGTGCGGGCCCGGGCCGCGTGATGTTGGCCCACGAGTTCGTCCGCAACGCGTACCTCGCTGGCACAGGGGTGGCTGTGGCGTGCGGGTTGGTTGGTTGGTTCACCGTTCTGCGAGGTCAGGTGTTCGCAGGGGATGCGCTCAGCCACGTCGCGTTCGTCGGAGCGATCGCGGCGGCGGTGGTGGGGGTGGACGAGCGCGTGGGCTTGTTCGCGCTTACGCTCTCAGTGGCTGCCGTGATGGCTGGGTTGGGGAGGCGCGCGCAAGCCGACGACGTGACGGTGGGCGTGTTGTTCTCGTGGGTGTTGGGGATCGGGTTGCTTTTGATCGCCGTGCTCTCTACGAGTTCCGCCGGTGGGGAAGGGTTGATTGTGGCCCACACGCTGTTTGGCTCGATCTTCGGGTTGAGCACTGGCGAGAGCGTGGTCGCGGCGGCGGTGGGGCTTGGCGTGGGGGCCGCTACCGTGGCGATTGCCCGCCCATTGCTGTTCGCGACCGTGGAGCCGGTGCTTGCGGTGCTGCATGGCGTACCGGTGAGGGTGCTCGGGTTGGTGTTGCTGCTCTTGATCGGTGTGGTCACGGCGGAGGGGACGCAGGCGATCGGCGCGTTGTTGGTGCTCGGCTTGATCGCGGCCCCTGCGGGCGCCGCGTTGCGGCTCACCTCCAAGCCGTATCTGGGCATGGGCCTCTCTGTGGCGATCGCGCTGGCGGCGATGTGGGGAGGGATCGCGCTCAGCTATGCCCTACCTTCGCTCCCGCCGAGCAGCGCCATCATCGGCCTCGCCGTCGGTGCGTATGCACTTGCCTCCATCTCTACCATCGCCCTATGAGCATTCGCGCACACGTCAACCCCACGACCACCGGTTCCGTCGAGCCTGTTCGAAGTAGCGACTGGATCGAGCGCGCGGAGCGTGAGCTTGCGGCCGCCGGCCACAAGCGTGGTGGCGCACGGCGCTCGGTGCTGGAGCTGCTCGACGCTCAGCGTTGCGCGCTTACGGCGGTGGAGATCGAGGACGCGCTGCGAGCCGCCAAGCGGAGGGTGAGTCGCGCGAGCGTCTACCGCATCCTTGACGAGCTTGAGCGACTGCGGTTGGTGCAACGCGTGGAGACAGGTCAGGCGATGGTGCGGTACGAGCGGGTGTGTGGACACGACGAGCACCACCATCACCTTGTGTGCGACTGCTGTGGGTTGGTGATGCCCTTCGCCGACGAGGCGCTTGAGCAGGCGATATCGAGCCTCAGCGCGAGGGTGCCGCTGACCGTCTCAGAGCACGAGATCGTGCTGCGGGGCGAGTGTCGGGATTGTGCTGCGTGAGGGTCTCCTGCACCGGCTTTCCCCACAGATAGGCGAGCACGCAGCCGAGCATTAGCACGGCTACAACGAGCAGCACCGGGCCTGAGTCCTCGCTGAGTGCGCCGATTACGCCCGCGGTGAGACCGCCAGAGAGCGCCGCGGCCCACGCTGGATCGGAGGCGACCGGGGAGAGCACGCGCTCGCGTCGCCACACTGCGAGTGCGGAGAGCAGTAGCGCAACTGCTGTCGCGACTGGCATGAGGTGGTTGCGTAGCTCGTCCCAGGCGGCTCCGTACCGGCGTTCGATTACGTCGCGGATGTCGCTTGCGGAGCGCGCGTCGAGGATGCTCCCGGTGAAGTGGCCGGAGCCGTGGGCGGTGAGTAGGTCGAGCACGGCCAACGCGACTAGACCGACGACCGGCGCCGCCATCACGATCAAGACGCGCTTACGGTTCACGCCGCCGGGCAGGAGCATCACAGTCGCGACGGCGGTGCCCGCTGACACGAGGATGACGCCGCCTACGCCGGCGCCGATGCGAGCCGAGCCCTCCACGATGGCGAGCAGGATGCCCGCGCCCGCCATCGTCATCGCAGTGCGGCGTGAGCGTACTGCCGGGTAGAGCGCCGCTGCGACTGCCGCGAAGACGAGCACAGCGAGTCCCGACTTCAGCTCATTGCCGATTCCGTAGAAGCGGGCGCCGAGGATTGGGTTGGGTCCTAGCAGCGAGCGGATCAAGAGTTGCGTGCCGGCAAGCGCATCGAAACTCAAAGCGAGTACCGCGACCACGGCGGGGGCAATCGGTGCGCGAGGCCATGGGAGCAGGCGGTCGGTGAGGATGGCGAGCGCAAAGCACAACCCGACAAGTAGCGCGAACTCGGCGGTGCGGCTCGGCTCGATCGCGGCCGGAACCAACTCGGCCGCTGGAAGCCACAGGACGGCTAGCGCTCCGGTGCGCATCGCCCAGGCGCCCCGCGTCTTGCGGGCGAGGGCCGTCCCGATCGGCAGGGAAGCGGCCGCGAGCAGCAATGCCCACGCGGCGATCAGCCAAGCCAGGGCTGGGAGCCGGCGTGAGCTAATGACACCTAGACGGGCCTTTAGCGCACGCAACGAGGCGATGTGGAGGGGGCCGTCGGTGTGGATCGGCTTGCCGCGCATGTCCGGAGGAACCGCCAACCCGAGGTGGTGGAGGATCGTTGGGGCGATGTCGATCGCCGACACCAGCCCGGTTTGGTTGGTGGTTTGCGAGGTGAGCGTGTGCTGGCCGGGGCCAAGCCCGGCGAAGGACACCCACAGCAGTTCGTTACCCGACCCTTCTCGCGCGCTCTGCACGACGGTGAGCAGCTCATTGGGCGCACGTGTCGAGGCGAGCGCACGCAGGTCGGCATATCCGCGCGCGCCGGCGGGCAGGTCA
This sequence comes from uncultured Solirubrobacterales bacterium, assembly GCA_963695305.1. GTDB lineage: Bacteria > Actinomycetota > Thermoleophilia > Solirubrobacterales > Solirubrobacteraceae > Palsa-744. Next base: position 1,188,010 of record OY968774.1, read on the forward strand.
GCGACGACGAGCTGTCGGTCGGCGCGCAGCTTGGCGATGCGGGCCGGGAGTGTGGCGGGCGGCCCGAACGAGACGGCGGCGATCTTGCCGGAGCGGTCGGCGGCGAGTGGCCAGTCGAATTTCACCGAGCTTGAGTTGCGCGCCGAAATGTCGATCGACACTCCGACGGTGTCAGAGGCGCCGGCGCCATACGCGGGGGCATAGCCGACGCCACCCGGTATCGACGAGGCGAGCAGGCCGGGCTTGAGCACCTGAGGCGCGTCGCTGGCCCGCTTGAGCACTGCAGGCCAGGGTTCAACGCGCGCGCTCGGTGGCGGTCCGAGCGAAAGGGAGGACAGGCTTGGAGGGTATGTGGGGCTGTAGGACGAGTAGGCGACGCGTGCTCCCTGCGTCATGTCGAGCAGCATCTGGTCGGCCACGTACTTGCCCTGTGTGGCGCTCATGATCCCGGTCGAGAGGCTGGGTATGGAGCCGAGCTTGCTGGCGATCGCGTCACTTTCGATGCGGCTGGAAGATGACTTCCCCGCCGGGAGGAACACCACCAGCGCGGAAGGCGATTCGCTCGTCCCCACCGCGTTTGAATATGGGGATTGTCCGTCCGTGCCACGTGGCGCGCCCCGGCCTGCGGCGTCCGCCGCGGAGGGCGTGGCGCCAAGCGGGATAGCGCAGAGGAGGGCGGTGGCGAGCCAAGCGCGTCCGGCTTGCCCGCCGCGCGACGCGCTCAGTCGTCCGTCCCCCCGCGCGTGCCCGCTGGGATTCGCGGCTCCGTGGCGAGGGTTGCGAACTCCTGCTCGTCGCCGGGGGGCAGGCGGGTGGTGGTGCCCTCGATGTTCACGCGTGGGAGCAACCGGTCCATCCACGATGGGAGCCACCACGTGGTGTTTCCAAGGATGTTGAGCACCGCCGGAAGCAGCAAACACCGTACGACGACCGCGTCGAGGAACACGGCCGTCGCGAGGCTCAGGCCGAACTCCTTGATGACCCTGCTTTCGCCAAGCACGAACGAGAGGAATACGCAGATCATGATCGCCGCGGCGGCCGTCACGACGCGGCCGGTGAGCGCGAGCCCTTCGCTGACGGCGCGGCGGCTGTCGCCGACCCTGGTCCACTGCTCGTGGATGCGGGAGACCAGGAACACCTCGTAGTCCATCGAGAGGCCGAAAACGATCGCGAATAGCATCACCGGCACGAACGACTCGATCGGGCCGGCTTTTATGCCCATGGCCCCGTCGAACCAGCCCCACTGGAAGACGACGACGATCACACCGAGTGAGGCGCCGATGGAAAGCAGGTTCATGAACGCCGCCTGTAGCGGGATCGCAAGCGACCGGAACACCACCATCAGCAACAATGCTGAGAGCAGCACGACAACGCCGATGAACAGTGGGAGCTTCTTGGCGAGCACGTTTGCGAAGTCGACTGCGCCAGCGGTGATGCCGCCGACGTAGACGTGCATGCCGGTCTGCGCGGCGACCGGCGGGATGGTTTCATTGCGCAGTTTCGAGACGAGTTGGGTGGTGGCGTACTCCTGCGGGGAGGAGGTTGGGTAGACCGAGATGGTTGCCACGTTCCCGGTGGGGTTGAACTTCGACGGCGCCACGGCTGCGACGCCGGGGACGCCTACCATCGCGGCGCGCAGTTGTTCGACGTTCGCCTTGGCTGCGCTCGACGGTGGCGTCCCCTGCGTGGTCGTTTCTTGACCGGCGGTGGCGCTGGGTACTTGCACCACCACTTGCAGCGGGCCGTTGAAGCCCTTGCCGAAGCCCTCCGCGAGCAATTGGTAAGCCTTGTAGGTGGTGAAATGGGTGGGGTCGTTGCTCGCGTCGCTGGAGCCCAAGCGCAGCGCGGTGGCGGGCGCCGCGACCAACAGCAGCGCGAGCGTCGCGGCGACGGCGATTGGCCAGGAGTGTCTCTGCACGAAGCGGCTCCACCGCAGCCACGTCTGGCCATGACGCAGGTCGGTTGGCTTCGCTCCGCGGCGTCGCGCCCGCCGGCTCGGTCGCACCAGGCGATTGCCCGCGATCGTAAGCAGTGCGGGGAGCAGCGTGAGCGAGGCCATCATCACGAGCAGCACGCCGATCGACGCGGCGATGGCGACGCCGTAGAGGAAGTCCACGCCGAGCAACATCATCCCGAGCAGGGCGATTACGACTGTGCAGCCGGCAAAAAGGACGGCACGCCCAGCCGTGTCCATCGCCTGCACCACCGACTCGCGCACCCTGCCAAAGGTGGGGCCGGGGGTGGCGTAGGCCTCGCGGAAGCGGGTGACGATGAACAGCGAGTAGTCGATGCCCACTCCGAGCCCGATCATGGCGGCGAGCTCGGAGGAGAAATCCGCGGTGTCGACAATGTGCGTGAAGAGGGCGATCAAGCCGAGGCCCGTACCCAACCCGAACAGGGCGGTGACGATCGGTAGTCCCATTGCCACAAGCGAGCCGAACGTGATGAGCAGCACCACGATCGCCGCCAGCAGGCCGATCGCGGTGGTGAAACCGAAGCCTTCCTGTTGTGTCTGCTCGATAGCCTGTCCGCCCAGCTCGATCTGCAGGCCGGGGGCGCGTGCCGCTTCGGCCGCGGTAACCACTCCTTCGCCCGCGCTCTTGGGTAGATCGTTGGCCTTTTCGTCAAACACCACTGTGGCGAAGGCGATGCGTTCGTTGCGGGAGATCGCCTTGCCCGCAGTGTGCGGGTCGTAGGGACTGACCACCCCCGCCACATGCGGTAGTCCGTTCACCTGGGCGAACAGCGAGCTCATGTGCGCCTTCACGGATGGGTCGTTGACGGTGCCGCTCGACACCTTGAAGACGATTGTGTCGCGGTCGCCCGCCTGTGCTGGGAAGCTCCGCTCAAGCAGATCCGAGGCGCGTTGCGCGTCGGAGTTGGGGAGCGTGAAGTTGTTCGAGTAGGACGGTCCACCGCTCGACTGGGCGACGACGTTGACACCGATCAGCAAGATCACCCAGCCGATCGCGATGTACAGACGGTGGGTGGTGGTCCAGCGGGCGAGCTTGAGCATGAAAGGAGAGCTTAGAAAGCTCAGCTGGAGAACAGGTCCAGTCGGCCGCTAAGGGAGTGGTCGTTGGCGTTGCCCTCGGGCTCCACTACGTGACCGTCCACAACGATCGGGCTGTTCCAGTGGCCCGCTTGGCCCGGCAGCCTTGCGATTGGGTGGCCGGAGCGAGGCTGGTAGACGTCTATGCCGCCTTCGGTGGGGTCATAGACGTAGAGCAGGCCACCCGCCAGGATCGGGCTCGTGCCAGGTGTGGAGTTCTGCCATACGAGGCGCAGTCGCCCGGAGGAGAGGGTGTAGGCGGCGGTGGCATGTTCGGCGCCTACGAACACGGTGGTGGTCCCCGGTGTGCTCCACACAGCGGGCGCGGTGAACAGCTCGCCGCCGCCAGGTAGCGGCAGTCGCTGCACTTCACCGCCGAGCTTGCTCGGGTGCGAAGGTGCGTGACCGTCGAGGTGAGAGAGTGAGAGCACGCGCATGAGGGCGTCCTTGCCGGCGATTAGCACCCGGTTGTGACCCAGTAGCGCCGGCGCGCTCGACCCAAGGTCGGTGTCGCTTTCGTTCAGTTCGGCCTGGTTGACGGGGGCGAAGGCTTGACGGAAGCGCAAGCCCGGGAGTGTCAACTCGACCACGCTGTCGCCGAAGTCGGTGGCGCCGTTCCAGGGCGCGTTGCCGGTCGAGAGCAGCAGTCGCTTCCCACCAGGCTCCACCACGACCCCGCCGCGCGAGAGGATCGCCGAGTCGCTTGAGGAGCAGCTACTCGGGAGGATGATTTTGCGGCGGTTCGCGCAGAGCGTGTTGAAGACGCTTGAGATGTGACCGCTTGAGCGGTCGATTGCGACGACATGTCCTTGGTAGGGGGGAGCGTCGCCGAGGTAGCCACCGGTGGCTACGAGCAGATAGCGCCCTGCGAGGTTGAGCGCGGCAGCCAGCTTCTCGTGCGTGGCGTCGCGTGTGATCGAAACCGGCCAGCCGTTTTCCTCGTGACCATTGGCGAGCATGAGCTTGTGGATGAGCCCGTTAGGCGACGCCGTATACACGAAGCGTCCGCCCGGATCGACAAGTGGCGAGGTCGTCGTTATCTGAGCGCTACCAGCCCAGTGCGAATAGCCAGGTGGCGTGAATGTCCACAAGACGCGACCGCTCGTCGCGTCAAGGGCGAGCGTCTTGCCGTAGGTCGTCGTGACCACCACGACGCTGTGATTGGCGCCGGAGACTGCCGCTTCGTGCAGGTATACCGGCGACGAGTCGACCGTACCCGGCAGGTTGACCGTCACACGATGCAGGTGAGCGACGTTGGTCGCGGTGATCCCGGTCGAGAGCGGACTCACGTCCGTGCGCTGCGGGTTCAACCCGAACTCAGACCAGTCGAGCAGTCGCGCGGTTGAACCGTACGCCGGGCTCGGGATTGCCGCTGTGCCCGCTGTCGGCGCCGACATGTCGGCTGGGCTGCTCCCACATGCAGTCAGAAGCGCGCCTACCACGAGTACCGAAGCCAGGCGCGCTGGGTAGGTCGTGCGGAGAGGCACGCCGAGGTTGTAGCGCACTCTCATTCAGATCCCGCGCACCTGCGCCTGTGTGCCTGTTGCCCTCAGCAGTCGCTCAATGTCCTGGGGATCGCTCGTGAGGACGGTGTCACCGTCTCTCGCAAGCAGCGACACCGATGCGTCCACGACGTCGCTGGTTTCGCTACGCGCCAACAGGCTGCCGCAATCACGGGCCCGCGCTCGGTCTAGGTCGTGCTCCAAGAAGCCGGCGAGTGCGCGGGTAAGCCTTGCTTGTCGCGCGGGGTTACGCCACACCTGGGCGACACAGGCGGTTGAGGTGACGGCCTCGGCGCCGCTCTGGACCGCGGTCGCGAGCAGTACCGCGACCGCGCGATCGCCTCGCTCGAGGGCGATCAGCGCTCCGCTGTCGAAGACGAGGGCAGCCATTTACGGGCCTCGCTTATCTCCTGCTCGGTGAACGGCCCGCCGGTCTCCTGCGCTATCTCCTCGGCGACGGCGAGTAGTGCGTCGGCGCGGAGGCGAGCGGATGCGGCGGCTGCGAGCCAGCCGGACACGCCTTCCGGGCCGGCGGCCTCCCGTACGCGCTCGTAGAGCGAGTCTTCGAGGCTCACGCTTATCTTTGCCACATCCGCCATAGTAGCACCAAAGGTACTACCGAGGGCGGCGGAATAGTTGGGGGACAGCTGTTGGTGCATACGAGGATTGTGCAGGTCGTGTGCGACGGTACTCGGCGCGGCCCTCGGTTTCGTCCGTGCTCGGGGCACGAAGGTGGTCTATTCTCGGTCGCTCACCGATTGGAAAGGGAGCGGCCATGGCCAAGACACCACGTGTGGGCGAGCAGGCGCCGGACTTTGAGCTTCAGGGCACGAGTGGCCCGTTCAAGCTTTCAGAGCACCGTGGGGAGCGGGTGGTATTGCTCTTCTACCCGGGCGACAACACGATGGTGTGCACGAAGCAGTTCTGCTCCTACCGCGACCGCGCCGAGGACTTCGCTTCGCTGAACGCCACGGTGGTGGGCATCTCCTCGCAGAGCCTCGCCTCGCACGAGGACTTCAAGGCCAAGCACGGCCTCAACGTGCCGCTGCTGGCTGACGAGGACAAGTCTGTGGCAAAGGTCTATAGCGCTACGAGGCCCGGCGGCATGACCGCTCGCGCGGTGATCGTGATCGACCAGGACGGTGTCGTGCGCCATCGCCATGACCACCGTCTTGGGCTCGACTACCAGACGGTGGACGAGCTCAAGGACGCACTGGACACGCTGGCCAGTCCGGCCGCTTGAGCTTGAGCCGGTGTCTTGGTGAGCAGAGCGAGGGCTGGGGAGGGCCCGCACCGGACGAGAAGCTCTACCAGGGCTGTCTCAGTGGCCTCTGAATTCGCCTGCTAGCCCGGCGGCGATCCAAATGAGCGCTCCCGCGCCGAGGAGACGACGGACCCAGTTGACCCCGCTTGCCGCCTCCTTCCACGCCCACACGGCGAGGCCAAGCGTGAACACCGCACGACCGACCTCGTGTGCGGTGCCATCGGACTCGGCCGCGAGTGCCCACCCCGCGAACGCGAGCAGCAGTGGCGGGTTCGGGAACTGTGCGATGGGGAAACGTCGGGGCCAACCCACCTGGCCGCGACGCCAAAGCTCGGCAGTGGTCACTGCGCTCATACTCGCAGGCCGCTGTGGCCCTATGAGGTCTCGCGCTCGGCCGGTCGGGCTTCCGCTGCCCGGCGGGCGTGGAGCTCCATCAGCTCGACCTGCATGTTGCGCGGGCGCTCACCCGGACCTGGGGAGCGCCGCCGCCAAGTTCCGTCGGCGTTGAGCTCCCACGAGCTCTGGTTGTCGGCGAAGGCGCGTTCCAGTGTGTCCATCAGCTCGGCTCGCAGCTCCGGAGACTCGATTGGCGCGGCAAGCTCCACTCGGTGGTCGAGGTTGCGGGGCATGAGGTCTGCGGAGGCGATGTACACGGTGCGCTCGCCCCTCCGCTCGAATGTGTAAACGCGCGAGTGCTCCAGCAACCGCCCCACTACCGATACCACACGAATGTTCTCGGAAATCTCCGGTAGTCCGGGGCGCAGACAGCAGATGCCGCGCACGTTGAGGTCCACCTGGACCCCCGCCCGCGAGGCGCGGTAGAGCGCGCGGATGCAGTGGCCGTCCACGAGCGCGTTCATCTTCATCGCGATCCGTCCCGGCGACTCGGGTGTGTGGGCGGCGATGGTGGCGTCGATCTCCGCGATCAAGCCCTCGCGCAGGTGGGCGGGTGCGATCAACACCTTGCGGTAGCGCAGTGGGCGGCCGTACCCGGTGAGGTTATTGAACATTTCCGCCACATCCGCCCCGATCTCCTCGTCGATCGTGAAGAGCCCGAAATCGGTGTAGAGGCGGGCGGTGGCGGAGTGGTAGTTGCCGGTGCCCACGTGTACGTAGTTGCGCACCCCATCGCCCTCACGGCGTACCACCAGCACGCACTTCGCGTGGGTCTTCAGCGCGGGTTGGCCGTACACGACGTGCACCCCCGCCTCCTCAAGCGCCTTTGCCCAATGGATGTTCATACGCTCGTCAAAGCGCGCGGTGAGCTCCACCAGCGCCACCGCCTGCTTGCCGCGCTCGGATGCGGCGATCAGGTCTGGCACGAGCGGGGAGTCGTCGCTCGTGCGGTACACGGTCTGCTTGATCGCAAGCACGTTGGGGTCGGCGACAGCCTGTTCCACGAAGCGCTCCACAGAGGTGGCGAACGAGTCGTAGGGGTGGTGCACGAGCACATCCCCCTCACGCATCGCGGCGAACACGTCGGGGCGCTCCCCCTCGTGGCGCAACAAACGCGGATGGGTCACCGGTGCGTATGGAGGGTTGCGAAGCTCGGGCATGCCGGGGAGCTTTGCGATCTGCCACAGGGCGCCCATGTCGTGCAGCCCCCTGACTGGATACACCTCGTCCTCGCGCACCCCCAGCAGCCCCACAAGCTCCTCGCGTAGACGTTCAGAGCAGTCGGCGCCGATCTCCACCCGAACGATCTCCCCGAAGCGGCGGCGACGCAGCTCGTCCTCCACCGCCTGCAGGAGGTCGGCGGCGTCGTCAGAGACCTCAAGGTCTGCGTCGCGAGTGACCCTAAACACATCGCAGTCGACGATCTCCATGCCGGGGAAGAGGGCGTCGAGATGATGGGCGATCACGTCCTCTAGTGGCACGAGCGTGGTTCCCTCGGAGGACCGCACGGTGACGAAGCGGGGGAGAATCTCGGTGGGGACCTTTACGCGCGCAAACACGGTCTCGCCGCTTGAGGGGTCGCGCACCAGCACCGCGAGGCTGAGCGAGAGGTTCGAGATGTAGGGGAAGGGCCGCCCGGGCGCCACCGCCAGCGGCGTGAGCGCCGGGAAGATCACGCGACGGAAGTGTTGGGCGAGATAGGCCCGTTGGGGGTCATCGAGCTGCTCAAAGCTCACCACCCGCACGCCGTGCTCGATTAGGGCGGGACGTAGGTCCCTTTCAAAACACCCGCTCAACCTCTCTCCCAGCTCGAGCACGCGCTCGCGGATCGCTTCGATGGTTTGCGTCGGGGTGCGCCCGTCCTGGCTCGGATTCTCCACCCCCGCGTCGATCTGGTCGTGTAGGCCGGCGACACGCACCATGTAGTACTCGTCCAGGTTGGTGGTGTAGATCGCGCAGAACTTCGCCCGCTCGATCAGCGGCGTCGAGGAGTCCTCGGCGAGTTGGAGCACGCGCTCGTTGAAATCAAGCCACGAGAGCTCTCGGTTGATGTAGAGCGAGGGGTCGTGCAGGCGGTGGTGATGCTCGCCATGGGCATGCCCGTGGCGGTCGTGATGCTTCTGATCTTTGCTCGTGGTGGCGCTCAAGTTCATCTATGCTCGCAGAACCGATGGCAATGGCCCGTCAGCTCTGGCTGCTCCGTCACGCCGACGCGGAGCCTCACGGCACGCGTGCGGACTCCGAGCGGATGCTCACCGAGCGCGGCAAGCGCCAAGCGCACGTCGCCGGACAGGCGTTCGCGCAGGCGAAAGTGCAGTTCGCAGCGGTGCTCGCAAGCCCCAAGGCTCGCGCGCACGAAACGGCCGAGCTGGCGCTCGCCGAGATGGGGGACGCCCAGAGCGGGTTTGAGTTGCACGCGCCGCTTGCCAGTGGTTTCCGCGCGGAGCAGGCGCTGGAGGCCTTTGCGGACACCGGGGCGGAGGGGTCGCTGCTGCTTGTAGGTCACGAGCCCGACCTCTCAAATGTGGTGGGGGAACTCACGGGCGGTCGCGTGGACCTGAAGAAGGGTGGCGTCGCCGTTGTGAAGCTAGGCGGAGGCGGTGGTGAGCTCGTACTTCTGCTGCGTCCCGTCGAGCTCGCCCTGATCGCGGGCGCCCTCGACTTCGCTGTCTAGCGCTCCGGGCTCCTCAACCGCGGTGAGGTGGGCCTCAGCGGTGACGCCCCCCACGGGCTCAGCTGCAAAGCGGTAGCCGATGCCGAAGTGGGTGTGGATGTAGCGCCAGTCGGGGGATGCCTTCTCGAGCTTCTGGCGGAGCTTGCGTACAAACACGTCCACCGAGCGGTCTCCACGCACCATCGCGTATCCCCACAGGCGAGAGTAGATCTCCTCACGCTCAAGCACACGACCTTCGCCGCCGGCGAGTAGCTCGATGAGCTCGAACTCGCGGCGGGTGAGCTCAAGGCTGCGTCCGGCCACGAACGCCTGGAAGCGGTCGGAGCGGATCTGCACCTCGCCGGCCGACACAGGCTTTGACTCTGTCCGGGCGGTTGCGCGGCGGCGCCTGCGTACAAGGCCCTGCACACGTGCGATGACCTCCTCGGGGTGGCAGGGCTTGGTGATCCAATCGTCCGCCCCGAGCCGCAACCCGCGCACGCGCTGGGCCACTGTGGAGGGGCCGGTGCAAACCACGATGCCGAGCTCCGGGAGGGTGCCACACAGGCGCTCCAACCATTCCCACGCTTGCGGTCCAAGCACGGTCAGATCCACAACCAGCGCACTGAGACGCATCGAGGCGATCGCGTCGGTGGGCACCGGCGAGGCCAGCACACGATGCTCCCAACCAAGGCGGTCCATACGCTTGGAGAGAACCTGAATGAAACCGCTGTCGCGGTCGAGCACCGCGATGCGCAAAGCGGCTGCGCCCCCTGCGCTCGAAGCGACCCCTTCATCCTTGGCGAGGATGCCCGTCGTCATCTTGGCGCAGTGTATATGTGCTCGCGACCAGAATGGCAACTCCTGCAGACGATGGTCACAGGATGTTCACATACCTATTTCGCGTTTTGCGGGGGTGTGGGACCGTTGCCATGACCGTGCTTGCACAGTCGAGCCGGCGCTAGCTCAGCTCGGCAGCGGGTTCGACTGGTCTGAGAACTCGCGGAAGAGGCCGGTCACGACGAACGCCACCTGCTCGCCTACATCCACGGCATTGTCGCCGATGCGCTCTAGTGCGCGGGCCACGAGGATCATGTGCATCGCCCACTCGCGCGTGTCGGGATCGTCGCCTATCTCAAGTGCTGAGCGGAAAATCTCGCGGTTGAGGCGGTTAATCTCCCGGTCTTGGCGGGCAAGGTCTTCGGCGAGCCCGAGGTCCCGCCCGGAGAAGGAAGCCTTGCACTGCACGATCTCAGAGCGCGCGTAGGCGCCCATCTTGAGGATCGTCTCCAACACCTCCGGGCGCACCGGCGGCTCGTAGCCGGAGAGGGGGATGAGCTTGGCGATGTTCACGCACTGGTCGCCCATCCGCTCAACGTGCACGATTACGTGCAAGAGCGCCGCCACAAGGCGCAGATCGCCCGCCACGGGCGCCTGGGTGGCGAGCAGGGAGAGGATCCCCTGGTGCACTTCCAGGTAGCGCCCGTCCACACGGTCGTCGTCGGCGATCACCATCTGGGCGAGCTCCACGTCCTGGTGGGCGAGCGCCTCAAGCGTGCGGTCAAGCTGCTCCACGACGACGTCGAGCCCGCCGAGCGCGCGCGACTCAAGCTCCTGCAGCTGCTGCTGGAAGTGCTGCCTGCCCGCAAGCCCGGTCAAGCGCGTTGGGGCGTCGGAGTTTGGTTCAGAGCTCATCACGCGACTCCTCAGCCGAACTTCCCGGTGACATATTCCTCTGTCCTTGAGTCGTCGGGGTTGGTGAAGATCTTCTGCGTGGGACCTACCTCGATGAGCTCACCGCCGAGCATGAACGCCGTGCGGTCGGCGACACGCGCGGCCTGCTGCATGTTGTGGGTGACGATCACGATCGTCACCCTCCGCTTGAGCTGGTCGATCAGCTCCTCGATCTTCAGTGTGGCGATCGGGTCGAGCGCGGAGCAGGGCTCGTCCATCAGGATCACCTCGGGCTCCACCGCCAGCGAGCGCGCGATGCACAGGCGCTGCTGCTGTCCCCCGGAAAGGCCGGCGCCCGCCTCGCCGAGACGGTCCTTGACCTCCTCCCACAGCCCTGCGCCGCGCAGCGCCGACTCGACCTTGTGGTGCAGGTCACCGGTTTTGCGCGCGGTGAGCTTCAACCCCGCGGCGACGTTGTCGAACACCGACATCGTGGGGAAGGGGTTGGGCTTCTGGAAGACCATCCCGATCGCGCGCCTCACCGCCACCACGTCGACCGCGGGGTCGTACACGTCGAGGTCGTCGAGCAACACCTTCCCCTCGGCGCGGGCGCCGGGGATCTCCTCGTGCATGCGGTTGATGCAGCGCACCATCGTCGACTTCCCACAGCCCGAAGGCCCGATGATGGCGGTCACCTCGCCGGAGTGGAAATCCAGGTCGATGCCCTTCACCTGCTCAGCCTCGCCGTAGAAGGCGCGCAGCTTCTCAAGCTTCACGCTCAACCCGGGCTTGGCAAGGGCTTGGGCGTGCGCGTCAAGCGCCGCTCGTTGGGGAGGGGTGTCGGTGGGATTACTTGGCTTTGGTTCGAGCATCTCAGGTATTGGTCTCTCGGCGCTCATACAAGGCTGCTCCTGCGAGCCACCAGGCGCGCGACGAGGTTTAGCAGGAGGATCATCACGACGAGTGTGAGGGCCGCTCCCCATGCACGGTTTACCACGGCTGTGGTGGGAGATGTGACGTCGGTGTATATCTGCACCGGCAGCGAGTTCATAAACCCGCCCAGCGCAAAGCTCGTCTTGAGTGTCGCGGCGGCGGTGAACAGCAACGGCGCGGTCTCACCGGCTGCGCGCGCCACCGCGAGCAGCACGCCCGTCACGAGCCCCGGCAGCGCGGTGGGGAGCACGATCTTCCAGATCACCTTCCAGCGGGGCGCTCCCAGCGCAAGCGCCGACTCGCGCAACGAGGCGGGCACGAGCATCAGCACAACCTCCGCCGAGCGGGTGACGACGGGGAGCATCAAGAGGGCGAGTGCAAACGACCCCTTGTAGGCGGCGTAGGAGGTGCCCGTTCCCACGATCAACACGATGTACACGAACAGGCCGAACACGATCGAGGGCACGCCCGTGAGCACGTCCACGAAGAAACGCACGAGCGAGGCGAAGCGGCTGTCGCGGCCGTACTCGACCAACCACACCGCCACCCCCACACCGATCGGAACAGCCAGCGCAGAGGCGAGCGCCACGATCTCGATCGTCCCGAGGATCGCGCTCTTGATGCCACCGATTGAGGCGTTTGCGAAGAACGTGTTGCCGGTGGGGTCTGTCGTGAAGAAGTCCCAACTCCACGACCCCAGGCCCTTGGAGAGCAGGTAGTAGACGATCAGCGCTAGCGGCACCAACGCTATGCCGGTGCCCAGCACGATCCAGCTACGCGCCAGCCGGTCTTTGCGCCGGCGAGCAGGGCTTACCGTGAAGCGCTCAAGCATTTGTGCCTCCCGGCTCATACGCCCCCCTCAACCTGCCGCAGGGCCGCGCCGCCGAGCGGTTGGCGAACGCGTGCGCTCATGCGCCCATCGCCGTACCGATCACCGAATCTGTCTCTGTGAAGTCGCGCGCGGTGCGTTTGGGCTTGGCGGTCTTCGAGGCCCTCATCACGAGCACGCGCGCAATGACGTTCACCAGCAGGGTGAGAACGAACAGCACAAGTCCGGCCGCAAACAGGGCCGAACGGTGCAGTCCCTGAGCCTCGCCGAACTCGTTCGCGATTACCGCCGCGAGCGAGTACCCCTGGCCGAACAGGTGCCCGCTCAACTGGGGAGCGTTGCCGATCAGGATCGTCACGGCGATGGTCTCGCCGATCGCCCTTCCCAACCCGAGCATCGCCGCGCCGGTGATGCCCGTGCGGCAGTAGGGGAGCACCGCGATGCGGATCATCTCCCAGCGGGTGGCTCCCAACCCGAGCGCCGCCTCCTTATGGTCGGAGGGCACCGTGCTCATCACCTCGCGCGAAATCGAGCTCACGATCGGCAGGATCATGATCGCGAGCACTAGTCCAGTGATGAAGTAGTTGGGGATCGTCACTATCCCGCCGCCGATGAAGGGGACGCCCGAGAGGCGATCGGCCACCCACTGCTCGGCGGGCTGGAGCTTGGGTGCGAGGAAGAAGATCCCCCACAACCCGTACACCACCGAGGGCACCGCGGCCAGCAACTCGATCAAGACCGTGACCGGACCGCGGACCCGGCGTGGGGAGAGCTCGGTGACATACACCGCGGTGGCCACCGCCACGGGTACCCCCATCGTCAGCGCGAGTGCCGAAGTGATGAGCGTGCCGACGACCAGCGGCAGCGCGCCGAAGTGGTTGGCGTTGACGTTCCATTCGTTGCTGAACGTGAAGCCCAACACCCCTTCCGCGCGGAACGCGGGGCTCGCCTCGCCGACGAGCCTGATGAAGAAGTAGACGATCAGCGCGAGGATCGCTGCAGCAAGGGTGGTCAACCCCCACTTGAGCAGACGGTCGGGCAGTCGCGCGAGCAGCGACCGCTCCAGGGTCGAACGGGTTGGGCCGGTCAGAGTTGCGCTCTCCACGGCTCTACCCGTCTACCGTCGCCTGGTCGGTAGTGCGGTGAGGGGGAAACAAAAGCCGGATGCCGGGCCACGCAAATGCGTGACCCGGCTCCATCTCCATCGTCAAATCCACGATGGTCGGACTCTATCCGGCTGCGATCTAGAGGCTTGTGCTCAGCCTGTGATCGCGGCTCCGTTGCACTGCAGTTCCGTCACTGCGGTCTTTGACTTTTCGAGGATCGCGGCCGGCAGCGTCGCGTAGTCAGCCTGCGCAAGGATGCTCTGACCTGAGCCGAGGCCATAGTTGAGGAAGGCTACGACGCCCTTGGCGGCGCCTTCGCCACCGGGGATGCCTGCCTTGCACATGTCCTTGTACACCACGATGAACGTCTGCGAGGTGATCGGGTAGGCCTTCGGCGAGGAGGGGTTTTTGATTTTGAACCCGAGGTCCGCCGGCACTTCCACGCCTTCGGCGGCGGCGCTGGTCGATTCAAGCGTCGGTTCCACGTAGGCGCCTGACTTGTTCTTCACGCTCGCGGTCGTGAATTTGTGTTGCAACGCGTAGGCCTGCTCGACGTAGCCGATTGCGCCAGTGGTCTGTGCCACGGCGCCCGCAACGCCCGCGTTGCCCTTGGCGCCGGTGCCCGTGGGCCACTGCACGTCCTTACCTTCACCCACCTTGCTTTCCCATTCTTTGTCAGCAGCGGCAAGGAAGCCCGTGAAGCCGGCGGTTGTGCCGGAGGAGTCGGAGCGATGGATCACGGTGATAGCCGTGCTCGGCAGCGACACGCCTGGGTTGAGCGCCTTGATCTCGGCGTCATCCCAGCTCTTGACCTTGCCGAGGTAGATGTCGGCGATCGTCTTCGCGTCGAGCTTCAATCCGCTCTGCACACCTGGGAGGTTGTAGGACACGGTGATCGCGCCCAGGAACATCGGGATCTGTTGCACCGGGCCGACCTTTTCGAAGGCGGTGATGTCTTCGGGCTTCAGCGGCGGGTCGGACGCGCCAAAGTCGACGGTCTTGCCCTGAAGCGCTGTGATGCCCGCTCCGGAACCCACTGCCTGGTAGTTGACGGTCATGCCGGAGCTTGCGCCCCACTGGGTGTAAACCGGGGCGGCGAACGTCGAGCCGGCGCCGGAGATGGTCGCGGACGAACTGCTTCCGGTCGAGCTCGTGGAGCTGGATTTGCCGCACGCGCCGACGGTGAGCGCGAGCAGCGCGCAACTCGCGAGCGCGCCGATCTTGTTCTTGTTCACAACTTCTCCTCTGACTGGATTTTTTGACGGCGCCGCGGGCGTGTAGGACCCCGCGCCGGCTCAGTGCAGACGCAGTCTGTTCAATCTGCGGGGCGTCCGTTGTGAAAATCTCGTGAAAGCTCGGGTGGCGATCCCCAGGGCTGCGGTTGGAAGCGGTAGCCGAATCCGGGGTGGGTGTGGATGAAGCGCCTGTCGGGCATCGCCTCCTCAAGCTTTCCTCGCAGCTTGCTCACGTACACATCCACCGAACGGTCGCCGGCACGCAGCTCCCCGCCCCACACGGCGCCGTAGAGCTCCTCGCGCGTAACGATCCCCCCGGCTCTGCTCGCAAGCGCCACGAGCAGCTCGAACTCGCGCACCGACAGGGTGAGCGCGCGGCCGACCGCGAGCACCAAGCCCTCGCCGAGCCGGATCTCAAGCTCGCCCGCATGAAGGATGCCTTCCTGTGCGGAGGCACCAGCGTTGTCTTGGTGCACGGCCACCTCCCGAAGGGTGCCTTCACAGACGTCATTGTTGCGTTGCGAAGTCGTGATCTACTCGTGAAGAAGTCGTGAAGCGCGCGACGTGAGCGAGGGCGTACGCATACCCTTGTCGGATGGGCTTTTTGCGGCGCTCCGCCGACCCTACCCTCGTCACGCTCGTGGAGAACGCAGGCAGCAACATCCTGCGCTCTGGTCTGCTGCTGCGCGAGCTGCTCTCGGAGCTCCCCGAGCACTCCGGGCTCGTTGAGGAGTTGAAGGCCTTCGAGCAGGAGGGTGACCGCATCACCCACGACATCATCCACCGCCTTAATGGCGGCGGTAGGCGCCTGAAGCGACCATTCGACGCGGGCGACGGCTACGCGCTTGCCACCGCGCTCGACGATGTGCTCGACCACACCGAGCAGAACAGCTGCACTGCTCTACCTCTACGGAGTGGAAGCGCCGATGGAGCAGGCCGTCGAGCTGGCCGACGTGCTCGTGGGCGCCGATGAGCAGATCGTGAAGGCGCTTGAGCGTCTTTGCGCGGGGGCGGAGCCCGGGCCGTATCTGGTGGAGATCCACCGCCTTGAGAACGAGGGCGACCGGCTGCTGCGCGACGGTGTCGCCTCGCTGTTCGCCGGCGGCGCCGCCGACCCGATGGTGGTGATTCGCTGGAAGGACATCTTCGAGTCGCTGGAGGCCGCGGTGGACGCCTGTGAGACCGTTGCCCACGTGGTGGAGGGCATCATGCTCAAACAGGGCAAACGCCACCGCTGAGCACTCGCCGGAATGTAAGCGTACGGCGACACTTCGACAATGTCAGCGTACGCTGACATCTGGCTCAGAAGCTAGTTGGCGGGGCGCTCACTTCGACCTTGGCGCCTTTGGGGTCGCCCACGAAGTAGATCTGAAAGGGGACCGTCGTGCCCGCGGTGACTTCCGGCAGCACCGCGCGACCGGCCGCCACGATCTTTGATCCGTTTCTCGCTACTGCGTATACGACAAGATCCTGTTGGGTTACCGATGACGGATTCGCGACGCTCCCCGACTCGATCTGCGAGCCCGCTTCTTCGCTGAGGTGCGTGCCGCTCACCGTGAGCTTGGGGATCTTTGAGGCCGTCTTCGCCGCGCCCACGAGCGCGGTCGCGCTTGCCGCCACACCCGTCGCCTGCACCTGGTCGTCAACCCAGATGGTGTCCTTCCCGGGCTCAAGCAGCGACACGCTGGTAAGCGAGGGTTGCAGGCCGGGGCCGGTGTTCTGGTACACGACGCTCCCCTTCCCATCCTTCGCGGTGACCTCGATCGGCGCCAACTGGAGCGCACGCGATGAGGTGTTACGCATGCCCACAACGATCGCCGTTGTGCCTTCTTTGGAACCCACCACTGCGCTGTAGAGCACCTTCACGCTCGGGTTCTCACGCCCCACCGACACACCCCTCACCGCCAGCACCTCGTGTTTTTGGAGCTTCTTCAGCTCCGCGCTCTTCTCAGCGGTGGTTTGGCAGCCCGAGGACACCAGCGCGAGGGATATTGCGGTCGCTGTCCCCAGGGCCGACCCGCACGCGGCTTTTATCAAAAAAAAACTCATCCGAACGCGCCGCTCACGTACTCGCGTGTGCGCTCCTCCCGTGGGCTGTCGAACACCTGTGCACTGGGCCCGTACTCCACCAACTCGCCCAGGTGCATGAACGCGACGTGATCGGCCACCCGCATCGCCTGCTGCAGGTTGTGGGTGACGATCACGATCGCCACGCTCTCGCGCAACCCCACGATCAACTGCTCGATCGTCGCGGTTGAGATCGGATCGAGCGCCGAGCAGGGCTCGTCCAGAAGCAGTACCTCCGGCTTCACCGCAAGCGCCCGCGCGATACACAACCGCTGCTGCTGGCCGCCGGAGAGACGTAGCGCCGGATGGTCGAGGTTTCCCGCTACCTCCTCGTACAGTCCCGCGCGTCGCAACGCATCAATTACCTTCGGTTCAAGCTCATTGCGGGAGAGTCGTTTGCGCCTGCCTCCCTGTGGGTGCTCCTCACGCAGTGCGTACGCCACGTTCTCGAAGATGCTCATCGGGAAGGGGTTGGGTTGCTGGAAGACCATCGACACCCTCCGCCGCAACGAGTTCACCTCGATCTCTCCGATCTCCTCCCCGTCAAGCGTGATCCGGCCCGCACGTGCCGCCCCCGCGGTGATCTCCGTAAGACGGTTCAACGAGCGCAACAATGTCGTCTTGCCAGACCCGGACGCTCCGATCAGCGCCAACACCTCACCCTTGCGCATGGGCAGGCTCACGTCTCTCACCACCCACCGATCGCCGTAGGCGAGCCACACGCTCTCAGCCCGCATGCGCTCCACCACCTCGCCCACGGGTGGCCGCTGGAGGCGGTTGCGTCGGTTAGCGACACCCGCCATAACTGGTGGGCTGCCGTTGGGCGGCGCATCCACGACGGTGGGCTCGCGCTCCACCACGATCCGCCGCACGGGCGGTGGCATCAACGGGTCCATCGCAACCTCCTCGGACGCTGGGTTGTCCTGTTGGAGCTGAAGCGCATCACCACGATGTTCAACACCAACACCATCAACAGCAGCACGAACGCCGCCGCATATGCCTTCTCGTGTGCATTCCCTTCGCCCGCCGGCGAGTTCAAGAGCACGTAGCTCGTCAACGTTTCCCCGGTCCCCCGCAAGGTTGAGAACACCGGTGCGCCGCCCGCCCCTTCGATACGGGTGGTGGCGCCCAACAGAAACACCACGATCGCCGTGTCCCCGATGATGCGCCCGATCCCCAACGTCACTCCCGTGGCGACGCTGGGGCGCACCGAGGGCAACAACACCTTGCGGATCGTCGTCGCCTTTGTCTTGCCGAGTGCGTAGGACGCCTCGCGCACATGCGCTGGCACCTGCATCAACGCCTCCCTGGTTGATGCCACCACGAGCGGTAGGGCGATCAGCGACATTATCGTCCCTGCTGTGAGGAACGACTTGCCGTACACCGATCCCCCCGCGGAGGTTTGCGAGAGAAAAGCAAGCACCGGTCGCGCGAACAGCGCCAACCCAAAGATCGCAAGCAACACACTTGGAGCCCCCGCGATCATCTCAACCCCCGACTCCACCGCCCGTGCGAGCCCCGCCGGGCGCTGGTACTCGCTCATCCACACCGCCAACGCCACCCCCACAGGAGCCGCGATCGCGATACCCACCGCCGTTATCAGCAGCGTGCCCTCAATCGGGTCGAGAAACCCGCCCGAGCTGGCCTGGTTGGGCGAGGCGTTTGGGTGTTCGAAGAGCAGTTTCGGGCTCAGGTAGGCGACCCCCTTCACCGCCATGAACAACACGATCGCGGCGGTCACCACACACAATCCGATCCCCACCGCCCAACACGTTCCCCAAGCGAGGCGGTCAAGCAGTGGCCAGCTTCTCACCGAGTCGCGCTTGCGACTCATGCGCACGGTCCCCGCCGGTGGGGTCAACCCGGGCGGCATCCTCACTGTCTGCACGGTGCTCATGCTCTGATTCCGTAGCGCTTCATCGGCTGCTTCGCCGCCCATCCGGCAAGCGAGAGAAGCGCGCATGACACGAGCAACACCGCCGCCATCGCGTACACGGTCTGCTCCACCGGCACGATCGAGAGATCGTCCTTAAGGTGGATGATGCTCGCTGCCAGTGGCCTCACCGGCTCAAACAGGAAGGTCACTCCGTCAAGCGGGTTGGGGGAAAAGCCACGTGATCCCGCCACCATTGCGAGCATGATCGCCTCGCCGAGAGCGCGTGCGGTCGCGAGCACCGCGGCCGCCACGATGGCGGGGCGGGCGGTGCGTAGCGACACCCTCATGGTGGTGCGCCAACGGTTGACCCCCAACGCCGCCGAGCCCTCCGTCCAGGACTTGGGAACGGTCTCAAGCGCGCTCACGATTATCGCCACCATGATCGGCATGATCATCAGGGTCAAGATCAACACCGCCACACTCAAGTTCGCGCCGGTGAGCTGTACCACGTATACAACCGATTGCTTGCGTTTGGTGGAGATGAAGTTGTGTTCAACCCACGGTGCGATCGCGAGGATGCCGATCAACCCGTACACGACCGAGGGGACCCCCGCCAGCAGCCGTATCACCGGATCGATCACACGTCTCACCGCGGTGGGGGCGAAATCCACGATGAACACCGCCGCGAAGATCGACGCCGCCATCCCGATCAACACCGCGAGACCGCAGGTGAGGATCGTCGCCCAGATCAGTGGCCAAGCGCGTATCCGGTAGATGTAGTGAGCCGGTTCGGTGGGTCCGTTGATCATCTCCTTCAGCTGCGTGTCTACGTCGCCGCCGTTCCCAAACCACGCAAGACCGTTATGGGCAAACGAAGGCCAAGCTTTGGAGAACACCGTCACCGCCATCGCACCGATCAGCGCAAGCACGCCCACGGCGAGCGCGCGCAGGAAAAGCTCCGTGCGCCGCTCGGCCCGGGCCGGTCCGCCCCCGACGAGGCGGCCTCTCAGTAGATCGCGATCCACTGAGAGTTGATAATTTTGCGAGCTGTCGCGTTTTTGGTGCTGATGATCCACTGGATGAACTTCAGCGCTGCCTTTTTGGGCGCCCCCTTGGTGACCATCCAGAAGTTACGCACGCCCTGGTACTGACCCGACTTGGCGTTCTGCAGCGTGCAGGGGATGCCCTGGTAGCCCACTGAATGATCGCCGGCGGTGAAGGCGAAAGACACGAAGCCGATCGCGTGTTCGTCGTTTTTCACCTTGTTCTGAACCAGGCCGTTGCTTTCCTCTTCCTCAGCGCTTTTTGAGATCTTCAGCGTCGGGCCGAGGAAGATGTTCTGGAAGGCGTCCTGCGTACCCGAGGAGGCGATGCGATCCACCAAGTCGATCGGGCCGGTCATTTTCGAGCCTGGAACTTCGCTCCATTCACGCACGTTACCCGTGAAGATCGCCTGCACCTCCTGTTGGTTGAGGTTGGCGATGGGGTTTTTGTTGTTCGTGATCATGCACACCCCATCGCGCGCGAGCTTTGTGAAGTGAAGGCCTTTGGGGTCTGAGCCGATGATCGGGTCGCGTGAGACGTCGCCGATGTCTACGCGGCCTTTGGAGACGTCGTTCACGCCCGCGTC
Source organism: uncultured Solirubrobacterales bacterium (assembly GCA_963695305.1). Lineage (GTDB taxonomy): Bacteria > Actinomycetota > Thermoleophilia > Solirubrobacterales > Solirubrobacteraceae > Palsa-744. The sequence continues at coordinate 1,208,227 of OY968774.1, forward strand.
GGAGGTTCCCTGGCTCACCTTCGGAGTGGGCTGTTTGGTGGCTTTGTGGTAGGCCGCCGCGAGCTGATTCATGAGCGGGAAGATCGAGGTCGAGCCGTCGATCAACAGTGCGCGGGCGCCGGCGGTGGCGGGCACAACCAGCATCAGCACGGCCATCAACGACAAGATCAGGGTGCGGGTGGGTCGTCGTCGCACGGTAGGACTCCTTTTCGGCGGGTACGAAGCCAGTGTCAAAGGACCGCCCTCCCCAAACGTGAACAAGATGTGTTCAGGTCGAGAACAAACTGTGAACGCCGGGTTGGGGGAGCGTTTGTTATCGACTCGGTAACAAGTTCTCCTAGCGCGGCGATAAGCCTTAGCGAGTGTTCCGCTCCTTCGGCGCCTCTGTGGGCGTCTCCATCGCACTGCTTCTTCTCTGCGCCTCAGCGGGAGCGGAAATCTCTCCCGTCGCTCCCATCGACGGGCCGAGCTCTGAAATCGTCGACTTCGGCGGCGCCGCGATGGCCGCCGACGGCACGGGGGGGATCGTGTACCGCAAGCGCGTGGAAGGCCGTCCCCACGTCTTCGTCGCCCAATACGTGGGTGGGAAGTGGCGTGCGCCTGAACGGGTCGATGTGGGGGAGCAGTTTGAATCCTCCTTCCCCTCCATCGGCGCGGGCGAAGGCGGACGGTTGGTGGTGGTGTGGGCAAACCACTACTCCTCCACCACCGACGGGCTCTTCTCCGCCACGATCGACCCAGGCTCCTCGGGCTTTCAGCCACCGGTCCCGGTTGACCTGAACATCGGCCAAGCCACGGGTGTGTATCCCTCGCTTGCGATGAACCTCGCGGGGCAGGCTTACGTCTCCTACCGCGTGGTTACAGCCGTGTCGGGTCCCTCAACGCCCAACATCCCACCTGGATACGTGCTCGATGAAATCCGTGTTGCCCATTTCGACGGGCAGTACTGGTCCTCGCTTGGCCAACCCTTCAACCGCGACACCGCCCAGCCTGTGCCTCAGCCCACGGCGCTCAACTCGCCGCGGGTCGCGATCGACCTCACCGGTCAGGGCCTCATCGCCTGGCAGGAGCCCGACGACAACTTCGTCAACCGCATCTACGCGCGCCGTATCTTCGGGATGGTGCCCGGCAACCTGCTCGACGTGAGCCCCTCCACGTTCAATGGGCATCCCCTCAATGGCGCCGCCGATGAGCTCTCGCTCGACGACGCCGGTTTCGGGCAGGGGGCTGTGGCTTGGCGTCAAGAGCCCGCGCCCGGCTCGGGCTTCTCCCACCCACGCTTGTTTGCGGCTGAGATCTCCTCTTCGTTTGACCCCCACGGCTCCACCTTCCGTGCCGCGAAGCTGCTCGACGGACCCCCCACCGCCGACGGCCCCTCCGCGGGTATCGGTCAAATCACCATGGCCATCGATGGCGAAGGCGCCTTCGACGTGGGCTACGGCACCGGAACTCAGAGCTTCGACGCCAACGGCACCGAAGCCACTGTGGGTAAGCCGGTACGCCTTGACTCGGGCTCAGAAGTGGGGGGCGACCCGGTGCTCACACGGGCAGCCGATGGCGCGCTTGCCGCCGCGTGGAAGGTGCAGGTGCACGGCGCGGGCGCAGTCGCGGTGCTTGAGCGCCGCTCCGACGGCACCCCCAACCGCTCGCTCATCGCCGCCCCCCACGGTGGCGCTGTGCACCAACTCGCCGTCGGTGGCTCCCACCGCGGTGACGCCATCTTCGGCTTTCTGCAGGGCGATGGCGTGAACGCCCAGATCGCCGCCGACGTCGTGCGTGCGCCACCGGGAGAGTTCGTCACCGACGCCCCCTCCTCGTGGATTAAAACGCCCCGCGTCCCGCTTCAGTGGGAAGTGCCGCTCGCCGGCGCCGGCCACATCGCCTACTCGATCCTCGTGGAAGACCAGGAAGTGGCCGAAGAAATCTCCGGCAACGAATACACGCTTAACCGCGAACAGGTCTCTGAAGGCGTGCACTCGCTCCAGGTCGAGGCCACCGATTCGCTGGGGCAGGTGGTCGACTCGGTGCCTGCCACCTTGAAGGTGGATCGCCGCCCGCCGCGCGTGCGGATGTTGGTGCGGGGAAGCTCGGTCACGGTGAGGGTGTCCGATGGGGCTCGCAAAGAAGTCTCAGGCGTGCGTGGCTCCTCGGTGAAGGTTCGCTTCGGGGACGGGGGCACCGCGCACGGCCGCGCCACGCTCAAGCACACCTACTCGCGCGGTGGGGCCTACACGATTGTTGTGTCGGCTTCTGACAATGCGGGGAACAAGCGGACCGTGCGTAAGCGGGTGCGTGTGGGGTGAATCGGTCGCTAAGCTGAGCACATGACGACCAAGGAAAAGCTGCGAGCGCAACTTGAGGAGCTTTCCGAGCAAGAGGCGGAGTACGCGCAGATTATTGTCAGGCGGCCTGAACCCGACGTGGTTGGACTACCCGCGGGGTGGGGCGAGACGCTGACCGGCGAGCCGATGCCGAATGTCGTAGCCGCCGTGCGTCGTGTGCGCGACGATCACTGAGCGTGCTGGTCGTTGACGCGAACGTAATCGTCGAGGTCCTCTTGGGGCGGCTCGGCGTGAGGGCGCTGGATACGCTCGGCGACGAGCATTTGGTCGCACCCTGGCTGCTCTGGAGCGAGGTGCCGGCAGCGCTCAGTGCGATGGTCTTCCGCGCTGAGATATCCGCGAGCTGGGCGAGTCTGCTCTGGGGCGCCTGGAGAAGATCGACATTGAGCCGCGTCATCCCGATGATCTGGTTGCCGAGGCGTGGCGACTCGCCAAGGAGCGCGGGTGGGCAAAGACATACGATGCCGAGTACCTAGCTCTCGCCCAACTGCTTGATTGCCGTTTGGTGACGCTTGATGGGCCATTGTGGCGCGCCACGAGGAATCTTGGCTATGTCGTGACGCCGGAGGAGCTCAAGCCGCCTACCGAGGATGCCTCATCTTCATCCAGCGAACGGGCGTAGCGCGCAGGCGCATAAAGAACACCGGCAAATGGCCATTGCGCTGCTGGCAAATGGCGATTTCAGACGCGGCAGATGGCGATTCAGAGGCCGAGTTCCCTACCATGCTCAGACACTAGTCATACCCAAATTATGCCGATAACTTGTCACTATGACGCCGAAGGACTAATGGGCTTATGACGCTCGCTTACGCCGAAGAGGCGATACACATCCATGACACCGGCCATCTATCCGATCGTGAGATCGCACGCGCTACCGGAGCGGCTCCGAGCACCGTGCGCGAATGGTTGGCGCGACGCAGCGCTCCTACAGGAGTACGCGCCGAGCGTTTGGCCGAGCTCTCATCGCTGGTTGAACGCCTTGCCCGCGTGATCCGCCCCACATACATACCGGTGTGGCTGAGTAAGCCCGTCCCTGCGCTCGGAGACGACAAGCCGATCGACCGCATCGCCGCCGGCGACTACCGGACCGTCGCGCGGCTTATCTCCGGTCTCGAGGATCCAGGCGCAAGCTGACGTGGGGCTGGACGTCGCGGCGCTGGGCGGGGCTGATAGCGCCAAGTGCCGCTAGGCCGGCTGGTCGGGTGTTGTGTCTGTTCCGCGACGAGAATGGTGTCCGAGGCGCTCACTCGCTTGCGCCGCCGCGGCGCATCGACGAGCCGCCACCACCACCTGTCGGGCTTCATACGTAGATCTGGTCATTGATCTGCCATAATGGGCGACAGATCATCGACAAAGGATGGACAGAGCCTTGGCGGACTTGGCTGAGAGGCTGGACAGGGCGAGCGGGCTGGTCGAGTTGGATCAGGCCGATCTGGCGCGTATGTTGGATACCAACCCACGCACCGTGTCGCGCTGGCTCTCGCGACAGACGACTCCTCGCCCCGACGCTCGGGAGCGGCTGCTGGAGCTGATTGTCGTGCTGGAACAGCTATCCGGTGTGTTGCGTCCCCAGGCCGCGCACGACTGGCTGCTGAGCCCCAATCCATCGCTCGACCATCACAAGCCCGTAGACCTGCTGCGCACGGGTGAGTTCCGGCGTGTACTCGGCGCTATCGACGCGATGGCCGAGGGCGTCTTCGCCTAGCCGCGTGGTAGATCGCCACCTCCTCGCCGGCGTTGACGCGCTCGGCTCGGTCTCCCTGAGTACGGTGGCGTTTCGGCACGTCGCGGTAGGCCGTCTTCCTCTCTCAGGCGCCGGGGCGCGTCTGCACGGTGGACGCTGGAATCCGCCCGGGAGCTTCTCCACCCTCTACCTCGCGCTGGAGCTCGAGACGACGATCGCCGAGCTATATCGCCTCGCCTCACGGCAAGGCCTCATTCCCGACGACTTCCTACCCCGGCACATGTACCGCTATGAGGTTTCGCTCGCCGCCGTCCTCGACCTGCGCGACCAAGCGGCACGTGTTGCGCTCGACCTCGGTAAGGCGGAACTGAGCTCACCTGACGCCACGCGCTGCAGAGCGATCGGCGAAGCCGCCAACCAGCTTGGCTATGAGGGCGTACTCGCGCCGTCGGCGACGGGCACTGGGACGGTCTTGGCTGTCTTTTCCGATCGACTACACGCCGATTCGACGGTTCGCGAGATCGACTACCAGGTCTGGAGTGCGCCGCCTGATTTCACGGCTCCAACGAGGAGAATGTAGAAGCCGATCTCCTCGCGTGCGCGTAGAGCGTCTCGGGTGCTATATCGGCTTCGTTAGGCCAGACGATCGTGCCCGCCTCGGTATCGGCGTGCAAGCGGGAAAAATATGCCGGATCGCGTAGCGGCTCGAAGACGCCTCCGTAGTCGAGCAGGTAGGAGAGGTCCACGTCGGCCGTCGTGCCGTCCTCGAATCGGACACGCACGGCGTAACCGTCGAGCAGGTGGGCTTCGGAGAGAATTGGTGTGCTGCGCATCACCGCAAAATGGTAGACAGTTCAGCGCAGCGGCTAACCGGGGAAGGGTAGGTTCAGTCGATGCTGCCGGGCTCGGCGACCCATTGGCTGGTGAAGCTGAGGACGGTGGCGAGCTTGTCGAAATGATGGTCGTAATGGAGGATCGCGAAGCCGCGCTCAGCCGCCGCCGCGGCGACAAGCACATCGGGAACGCGTACGCGATGCGCGCCTGGGGCGCCGCGTGCGGCGAGGTCCTGCATAGCGCGGATCGCGGCATTCGTGACCGAGCGGGTAATCGGGGCCTCACGCAGGTCGGCGATCGCCGCCGCTAGCGCGTTGACATGGTCGCGGTCCGGCGCGTCGTAGAGGAGCTCCAGTGTTATGACCGGACAGGCGATCAACTCACCGGCAAGTGCGGCTGCCTCCCATTGCGGCGCAACTGCGGGGTTCTGCGCTCGCGCCCAGGCTGATGTGTCGGCAATCCAGGGGCCGTCGCGCCAGCTCAGCGCCACGCGCGATCTCGGACGGTGCGCAGACCATCGAGGTCAAGCCCTGAGGTTCCGTGGGCAACGCTGACAAGGAAGTCGCTCGCGCGGTGGGTAGCCGCCGTGGCAGAGCTTTTCTCGTGCCGCGACGCCATGATTTCAACGATCGGCTCAAGCTCGTCCTCAGACAGCTCGTCCAATAGCTTGTGGGCCTTCTCGCGCGTCGTCATTCGCCAAAGTCTAGCGGCGGGAACGGAGGGTCTGGCTCAGTCAGGCTCGACGCCTCCGAATCCGTCGTTCGACATGATTCCGCTGGCAGACCAGTTGTTCGACGAGCACCTGGCGGAGCTTGAGAAGGAGTGACGAAGATGACCACCAAGACACGAAACTTCAACGAGTTGCGCGAACGGGCGCGACGTCGCGATCCCGGTTGGGATGAGCAGGTGGCCGAGCGCCAACGTGCGATGGAGGATGCCTTGGCGCTCGCCGATCTGCGTCGCTCCCGCCACGTCACGCAGGTGCAACTCGCCGAGGAGCTTGGCATCTCGCAGGGCAACGTTTCGCGACTGGAGGGTCGCAGCGATGTCTATCTATCGACGCTGCGCTCCTACGTGCAAGCGCTAGGCGGTCACCTGGAGATTGCCGCCGTGTTCGATGACGAACGGTACCCGGTCGCACTTGGCGTTTGAGCTCCACGCCGTCATATTGCTAGTTCAGCTGGCAGTTTGGAGAGAGCTCACGCGTAGCTTGCGGGCTTGCGAAGCTCCCACACCATGACTACAATCCTGGTCAATGCCCGAAACCCTTCCCCTGTCGTCGGTCAAGGCGCACTTCTCGGAGTTGGTCGATCGCGTCGAGCGTGAGCACGATCGCGTCGTCGTCACGCGCAACGGCATCCCTACAGCCGTATTGATCAGTCCAGACGATCTGGAGAGCTTGGAGGATACCCTTGAGGTCATGTCCGACCCGGAGCTGATGGCCCAGATACGCGAGAGTCGCGAGGCTCTGGATCGGGGCGAGGAGGGCATCTCGCTTGACGATCTTCGGGCACGACTTGGTCGTAAAGCGGCGGCGTGACCGACACACCGTGGGGCGTGAGGGTCATGCCTCCCGCTCAGCGTGCCCTCGAACGGCTGCCTGAGCGCTATGCGGCGGCGATCCTGGATCTACTGCCCGCCATCGCGGCCAATCCGAGGCGCCTCGGCAAGCCGCTCCACTCGGAGTGGGAGGGCTGCTGGGTTGCGCGCCGCGGTCCTTATCGGGTGATCTATGTCATCGATGAGACGGCGAGCACGGTTCGCGTGCTCGCCGTGGCTCACAGGGCAGATATTTACCGGCGGCGCTGAGGCTGCTTCGTCAAAAGCTGGTCTCTGCGAGCGATTTATAAGCGGACGAGAAGCCAGCTACATCAAGGCTGCTTCCGACTGTTGTACAACGTGTCGCAGATATGCACTCCACAGATCGTAGCTGGCGAGGTTCTTCCGCTTCCGTCACACTTGGCGTACGCTGAATCGTCCATTTTTCACTACTCCAGCGCTCGGCAAGAGTCGCAGCCTGATAATACGAGTGGTAGACTTCGCTGTCGTATTCACCTATCGCGACGCACGTCGTGGCAGACGTGCAAGCCACGCTGGTAAGGCGCGGGTTTATTCCGCTTGGACTAGGCGTTGTTTGAATGGTCCAGCTTGAGCCATTCCATCTCTCGGCCAACGATTGTGTTTTGGAGCCGTCGTAGTATGAGCCTACGGTGGTGCATGCCGACGAGGAAGTACAAGAGACACCACTAAGCCGATCATATGTTGAGCCAGTCGGTTCCGGAGTAGTCGCTAGGGACCAGGTCGTACCATCCCAAGTCTCGACCAAGAGGGTGCTGCCGCTGTTGCCGACAGTCATGCAGAAAGTGCTCGACGTACATGACACGTCGAACAATTGGCCAGAATGGCCGGCAGGTGTTTGTACGGCCCAGCTAGTTCCGTTCCATCTCTCAATAAGCGGCGTGCCCGCCACGCCACCAATGCCGACAGCTGTGCATGCACTTGGAGATGTGCATGAGATGTCTTCCAGACTAAACTCGGCCGTTCCCGGGGAAGCTACGCTTTCGGCGGTCCATGACGTGCCATTCCAATGCTCGGCAAATGCGCCTACTTTGCCTTCTAGTTCTTCGCCGAAATAGTAACCTACTGCTCTACAGTTTTCGGTTGATAGGCAAGCGACGCCACTAAGGCGCACGCTTTGAAACCCTTCAAAGGTCGGAATCGTTTGCGACGACCAAGTCGTACCATTCCACTTCTCGGCCGCCGGGTTTTCTCCTGCTTCTTCAGCATGAAGGGCGACATATCCGACGGCGGTGCACGTCGTTGCGAGTGGGCATGCGACTGCTTCTAGGACGGTGCCCGCAGGCCCAGGATTCGGGGTGGGCTGCTGCGCCCATTTGTGAGCGTCAGAGAAAGCAATCATGGCTTCACCTTGCTTAGTGAGCGTGCCGCCCGACAATTGCATCGCCCAGCCGCCGTCATTGCGCGAATAGACGATCAGGGATCTCAGCCAGCCAGCTTCATAATAAGGCACTGCCGCTTCTAGCATTTCGGTCAGATCGGCGGCCGCTATCGTGCTACTCGCAACAGTGTCGCCGTGGCAGTCTTCGCCGCTGTGGACGTCTTCGGGGCAGTAGCCCGCCTCGGAGACGATGATGTTGTTCTGTCCGGAGGTCATTTCGGCCTGCACGATCGGGAGCGATTCGATGCCCTCGCTGTTTTCTTCGGCGGTTCCTTTTGGGGGACCGTATGGATGGAAGTACCAACCTTGGATTTCAGTCTTGAGTTTCGACTGGGCTTCGTACATTTTGGGAACCCATTTCTTGCCGTAAGCGGCGACGTAGACATCGCTCAGTGGGATCCCGGCTTTTTCGATTTCAGGCAGAAGTTTCGCGACGATGGCGGCATACTGTGCGGCGGTTCCATACCCGTAGGGCTCGTTGATCGGCTCGAATAGGATCTGCTGGCCGGGGTATTTTTTCAAGATCGCTTCAGCGGATTTGACGAATCCGGTGACGTAAGTCGTGATAGCAGTGCCTGTGGGAAGGCATTCGTGCCCCCATTCGCAGCCTGGATAACCTTTGTACTCGATGGTTATGTCAGGGACCATGCCATTTTCGACATCTTTGGCCAGACCGTCTCCCGCTTCGGGAAGTTGACCTGCTTCCCACTCGATAGCGCCACTGCGGTCGTAAACGATGCTGTGTTCGACAAAGGCGTCTACCGGGCCAAGGTACGTCGAGCTATTGCCGTTGAGTCCCAACCATGCGTTGGTGGGTGCGGGGTCGTAGCCGAACTGGTCGTACGGGGTAGATGAGGACGTACCGTTCGCGTTCGTCACTGAGATGCCGACCGTACCGGCGCCCGCTGGACTGAAAGCCGTCAGCGACGTCGAGGATTTGATGGACACGCCCGTCGCCGAGGTGCTTCCGAACTTCACGGTAGTCCCGGAGATGAAGCCGGTACCCGTGATGGTCACCTTGACACCACCAATCGTACGTCCGTTGTTCGGGCCGATCGAGGTGATCGTGGGCGCTGTAGCCCAGGCAGGCACGGCGCTGGCGAGACTTGCCATCGCCACGAAGCAGAACGAGACGGCTACCAGACAAGTACGGCTCCTCATTCTGCGCCCCCTGTTTGACTAATAATTGGAATGGAGGGCAGTTTGGTCTGTGGCGAATCGTCAGATGTTGCGAAGTTGTTATGTGACGGCGGCCGGTCATCGCGACGGATGTGTCCGTTTTGTAAACGAGCATTGCGCTCGCGGGCCCGGCTCGTGAGACTCGCGTCCCATCGAGATCGGTCTTGAGGACATTGGTGTCGCGCTCGCCGCGAGGTGGCGCGTGGGCGGATCGACAAGCTACGCGCGCCCGCTTGCTGCGCGCAGGCTTTGCTCTGCGCGGATGCTGGCTGCTTGCCTGACGCTGGGTCTGACCGGTGCGGGTATGTTCGCGGGCGAGGCCCGGGCGATCTACGGCCCTGCCGCCGGTGGCTTCGGCGCGGACATCGTTTCGGTCGACAACGCGTCTGACGAACAGGGCAACGCCGCCACGACTGATGCCGACATCTCCGCAGATGGGCGCTACGTGGTGTTTCAAACGCGCGCAACGAACTTCTTCGAAGACGATGGTGGGGTTCTCGAAGCGGGGGTGTCGAAGCCCGATGTCGAACCAACTGGGACTCTGCGCCAAGGTGGGATCTTTCGCTATGACCGGATCACAGGAGCGATTCAGCTTGTAGCTGACGGGAGCGAGACCCATACTGAAGGTCCTGGAAAGGGCACGTTGATCTTTCGCGGTGCTCAAAACCCGTCGGTCAGTGCCGACGGCCGCTATGTGGCCTTCTCAACGGCGCAGCAGCTGGTTCCGCAAGACACAAACGAAAACGTCGACGTGTATGTACGCGATATGAGCGTCCCCTTGACCGCAGCTCGCGAGGATTCTGGCGCCTATACGCTCGTGTCTGCAGACAACGCAGGCGACCAGCCTGCGAAATATGGAGCCACCAGTCAGGGGTTTCCAGGTGACAGGCCGGGCACTGAGGTCTGGCCCAACACGGCGATATCCGCGGATGGCAAAGATGTCGTCTTCCGCACCTTGGAAGTCACTTCGGATCTCCCAAACGGAATAGACGGTACCCGGCCGGAACAACTTTTTGTACGCGACCTCGAAAACAAGACGACGACGCTTATAAGTCATATCGAAAACAGCTCCGAACCTGCCGGAGGTGTAGCTGGCCCAGCAAGTATCAGCGGCGATGGAACGACCGTTAGTTGGGTGGCGACAAACGCCCCGGTGCAGACTCGTTTCCTCCCGGGCGAGTCGCTCAGTGCCAGCCAGCCCTACTACATGTGGCAGCACTGGAGAGAAGGCGGCTTGACGAGACGTATTACGGGTCTCTCCGATCCAGACGACCCCGCGTGTCACGAAGGTGAAGGTGTCACACAGGATCCCATCTCGAGTGGAGCTTGCTATGGGCCGCTCAGCGAGCAGGAGTCGAGTCTGGCGAGCATTGCCGAGACCGCACCGGGCTTGAGCGACGACGGGTATACGGTTGCGTTCCTTGCCGGTGCAGCACTTCGTCCCAACATCACCAAGTCGGCTGGCCTCGATGTCTTTGTTACTAGCATGGCGCCCCACGTGACTCGAAAGGCAGGTACCCGTGAGCTGACGCTTGGAGTCAAATCTGGCAACCCTGGATCCACGCCGTCGATCGAATCGCTTGCATTGTCGCCGGACGGCTCTACCATTGCGTTTACGTCTCTACGTGACAGCTTCGTTCTGCCGGAACCCAGGCCCATCGGCAGCTTTCGGCCGAGCCCCAATGCGAGCGATTTGTACGTGGTGCATCTGAAAGATGGGACCCTCGAACGAGCAGTGCTGGGTTACGAAGGCGGTGATCCGACGGGGTCGATCGCGGTCACGCCGACGCTTGGTGAGGATGGTTCAGCACTAGCGTTTACATCATCCGGAGCAAATCTTGTCTTTGGGGATGCGAATGGAGACTCCGATGCGTTTGTTGCGACGCTTCAAGCGCCAGCTGGCACGGCCGCACCGCCAGAAGGCGTAAACGCTGGCCAGGAACGGTTCTCGCTCGTAGCGACCGCCTCTCCAGAATTGGGACTTCATGTCAGACGTGCCAAGGGCGGTCGTCTAGCACTGCTTGTCGAGACGCCTAGCGCGGGACGATTGATTGCCCGGGCGACTGGAACCACCGTTTCCAGGACTGGTAAGAAGACGCGGAAGAGGAAAGTGCTGTTTGCTCAGGTTTCTGGGACGGCGCGTTCGGAGGGAACCACTACTCTCATCTTGCGTCTGGCCTCTCGATATATCAAGGACTTGAGGCGTGTTGGCAAGCTCAGAGCGCTCGTAAGGGTCTCCTTTACGCCGCCGGCCCCGGATGAACCGCTGTCGGCTGAAATGACAGCGACCTTCGGCTCGAACATAGCGAGACCAACGAACAAGATCAAATCAAAGAAATAGTTAGTCTGGTGCCGCCTGTATCTGCCCGCCTAGCCAATAGTGTTATCGACTTGTTATTTTGGCGCTACTAGGTTGTGAACATTTGATCGCTGACGCTGACGGATATGTTTCACTGCTGTGACCACGATGTGTCGCTTCTGTAAACAGGGATTGCGCTCGCCCGCGCGCGCTGTGAGACTCGCGAGCGTTCATGGGCTCTGCTCTTGAACGTATCCCGACACTCTCGAAAGGACATCTCACGCTCATGCGCGTAAGCCTTCCCCTGACCGCTGAACGCGGTCGTATCCGTGCGGCCTTTGCGGTCCTGTGCGCGGTGGTCGCTGTTGTGACCATCGCAGTAGCGGCACCTCAGTCGGCACAGGCAAACTTTACGATCGAACGATGCTCCGGCTCAGAAGCCAAGGGCGAGGGTTCGTCGCTGCAGAAGATTGCTCAGCTCAGCGACTGGATCCCCAAAGTCTTCAACTCGCCCGAAGGCTGTGAAAATGGACCAAAAGTGACCTACGAACCGGATGGCAGCGGATGTGGTATAGCCGCAATAGGTGGCGGACCCGGCGCCGAAGGTACTTGCCTAGGTTTTGAAGCAAAAAACGCCGAAGTCGGTGTTCGTAGCGCGGTGGTACGCTTTGCTGGCAGCGATGCGCCTCTGAATGCTACGCAGAAGGCAGCGGCACAGCAGGAAGGCAAAGAAAAAGCGGGCCTCATCCATCAGATTCCGGTGGCATCGGCAGCCGTCACATTGGTCGTGCATTTCCCGGAAGGCTGCAAGCTAAAGAATCCGGGTACCGGCGTTAGCACCGAAAATGGTGACACGAGCACCGGTGGGCCTAATGATCCGGCAGGCGCGGCCACGGGTGATACGTATGCCGCCGAAACCATTCGGGTTCACATCACGACTGAAGAGCTCGAGAAGATCTGGGACGACGCTGTCCAGCAGAAGTGGGAAAATATTGTTCCAGTGGCCGACCTTGAAGAAGACGCGAAATCGGCTAAACCCAAAACAGCAGCGGAATGCGGGGCTCTGCCCGTGATCCGTATTGTGCGTCTCGACGGTTCTGGCACCACCTACAACTTCAAGGCGTACTTGGGCTTGCCCAAAAACGCACCGTCGGGTCTTTGGACGACCGGTGAAGTGGTTGGCGATAACAACAAGTGGCCCGTTCTCGGCAAAGTTGAAGTGCCCAAAAAGGTAGTCAGTAACAAGTGCGAAGAAGCGTCCGATATTTGCACTGCCGAAAAAACTGGCGGTGGTGGGGTAGCTTCTGCCGTTGAAGCGACCAATGGTTCGATCGGCTACCTCGATCTCGCTACGGCACGAGAAAAGGGCTTTGACGTAACGGCCAGCAAAGATGACAAGACCTACTGGATTCCGGCCCAGACCATCAACCCTGATACCAACCCTGTCGGAGAAGGTGCCAACTGGGTTGAGCCTACGTCTACTGCGACGGCTCACCTCAACGGAGGTATCGGTGCCGGGTCAACCAAGGGTGCCAACTGCATCAAAGCCGACTATCGCAACATGCCAGCGACACCGGCAAGTGACCCAACACTTGGTGATTGGGAAAATGCGATTGCAACGGGCAGCAAAGACAGCACTACTTATCCAATCTGCGCGATGACGTATGACTTCGCGTTTGATGACGACGCAAGTGTCTTCGGGAAAAGCCTCGAAGAGCAAAAGATGGCAATGACGGTCAAGAACTATCTTGAAGCAGTCGAGTCGCCGATTGGTCAGGATAATCTGGAAGCCTACGACTACGGTACCCTTCCGCTGTCGGTTCAGCTGATCGGTCGCGAAGGTGTCAAAGCGATCGACTGGGAAAAGGGGTCGGGCACCGAAGGCAAAAAAGAAGAAGTCAAAAAAACCCCGCCTGTAGAAGAAAAACCGATCATCACGCCGATAGTTACCCCGCCGAGCAACGCGTTCTCAATCGCGGGCGCGAAGGTCAAGGGCAAGACGATCGTGCTGTCGCTCGTGTTGCCGGGCGCCGGCAAGGTGCAGGTCAAGGCGACCGGTGGCGGTGTGACCGTGGCGAATGTCACGGCGAGCGTGTCCGGTGGTAAAGGCAATGTGAGCCTGTCGCTGTCGAAAGCGGCGTTGAGCAAGCTGGCCAAGATCAAAGGCCACAGGTTCAGCGTGAAGATCACGATCACGTTCACCCCGACCGGCGGGAGCAAGGCGAGCAAGACAAAGACGCTCACGCTCACGCAGGCCGCGATCAAGAAAAAAGGCAAATAAAGGACAAGCGGCTGACAGCCCTCGTCTGAGCCGTTGACGGCGTCCGGCGCCCTTTTTTGGGGCCGGGCGCCGTCGGCGCGATATGCGAGGGATTTGAAGCTCCCTCACAAACATGACCGACGACGACACCCAATCCCAACAGCCACAAGGCAACGGCCGTCCCGCGACCCCGGTGCGACCCGCCCGCGCGCAGGTGCGCTCCGGTCTCGCCCAGAAACGCAACCCTGCGCTCGTGACGCTCGGCGCGTTTGCCGTGAACGCACGGCGAGTGATCCTCCGCGACAAGATCGCGCTGTTCCTAGTCGTCGCCTCGGTGGCGCTGCTGATCACCTTCTTCTCGCTGCTTGGCGCGATCGGGCCTTCCAGCCGTGGCTCGCAGCTACCAATCAGTCGTGTGCTTGAGCTGGCCCAGCATGGCCAAGTCGGGACCGCCACGCTGCTCGACCACGACAGTCGTGTCGAGATAACGCTCAAGGCGCCTACAGGCACTACGGTTCCCCCCGCCACGGTCGGCCCGCCCAGCGGCGAATACTGGGCCGCATACCCCGCCTCGGGTGTGCAAACACAACAGCTTCTACAGAGCCTCGCCCACGCGGGCACGGTGGTCACGGTCAACCAGCAAGCGGGCAAGGCGCCGCGCGCGATCCTCGTCCAATTCCTGATCCCCATCGTGTTGCTCGTGTGCCTGTTCGCGCTGTTCATGCGCTTCGGCGCTGACGGCGGCGCGGGCGGGATCGCCGGCTTCTCCGAGTTCACAGGCAAGGGCAAGCGCAAAGGGAAGGGCACCGGCCACCGCGTCACCTTCAACGACGTGGCGGGCGCGGGCGACGCCGTGGCCGAGCTCAGGGAGATCCGCGACTATCTCGCCGATCCCTCCAAGTACCTCGCGGTCGGCGCCGCCGCCCCCAAGGGCGTGCTGCTCGTCGGCCCTCCGGGCACCGGCAAGACGCTACTCGCCAAGGCCGTCGCCGGCGAGGCCGACGCATCCTTCTTCTCGCTGTCGGGCTCGGATTTCGTGGAGTCCCTCGTGGGGGTTGGCGCCGCGCGTGTGCGCGACCTCTTCCGCAAGGCCCGCAAGGCGGCGCCCGCGATTATCTTCATAGACGAGTTCGATGCCGCCGGGCGCAAGCGCGGAGCGGGTATCGGTCAGGGCAACGACGAGCGCGAGCAAACGCTCAACGCGCTGCTCGTGGAGATGGACGGTTTCTCCGGCGACGGTGGGCTTGTGGTGATGGGAGCCACCAACCGTCCCGACATTCTCGACCCTGCGCTGCTGCGCCCCGGCCGCTTTGACCGGCAGGTGACCATAGACGTCCCCGACGTGCACGGCCGCCTTGAGATCCTGCGCCTTCACGGCGACAAGCGTCCGATGGCGCAAGACGCCTCGCTTGAGGAGATCGCGCAGATGACCCCCGGCTTCTCGGGCGCCGAGCTCGCGAATGTGATCAACGAGGCCGCGCTGCTCAGCGTGCGCGGCGGCAGCGAACTGATCGACCACGCAACGCTTGAGGAGGCGATCGACCGCGTTGTGGCGGGTCCCGCCAAGAAGCACATCCTCAACCGCGAGGAGCGCTGGCTGATCTCGATCCACGAGGCCGCCCACGCGGTCGTGGCGGACGCGCTCGGCCAGTCCACCTCCACACGCAAGCTCTCGATCGTCGCGCGGGGACGCACGCTCGGCACCGCCGCCCACATGCTCACCGACCGCGATCAGTTGATCCAGTCAGAGGACGACCTCCAACAGCAGCTGATCGTGATCGTCTCCGGCACCGCCGGCGAGCGGATCGCCTTCGGCAGGCTCTCAACAGGCGTGAGCGACGACCTCCACGCCGCCACGAGCCTCGCCCGCACGATGGTCACCTCCTATGGCATGTCATACGCGCTTGGACCGGTCACTATTGGCGAGAAGGGGGGAGAGGTGTTCCTCGGCGCCTCCCTTCAGGATCTCGGCTCGGTTGGGCCCTCCACGCTCGATTTGATCGACCGCGAAGTGGAGCGGCTGGTGGGAGACGCGGAGGCGAAGGCGGCTGTAATCCTCGACCGCAACTGGCAGGCCGTCGAGGAGACCGCCCACGCGCTGCTTGAGCAGGAGACGCTCTCCGGTGTCGCCCTTGACGCGGTGCTCTCGACCGTGCATGAGATCGAGCTGCGCGACCTGGACGGTGTGCACGGTCGCAGGACCCCTGAGCAGGACCCGGGGCACGGGCCTTGAGGAGGCGGGCGACCGGGACTCTGTTGGTGGGGGTCGCCGTCGCCACGGCGATTGCCCTGGTCGGCTCCGCCGTCGCGCAGGGGGAAGCGACGTGGCGCCTGGAACAACCGCCGCCTCCCGCGGGGGCGCGCTTCAAGGCTCCCCTCGGTACCCCCGACGACATGCAGTTCCTCGCTCCCAACGAGGGTCTTTTGAGCGTCGAGGGCAACGCGGTGGTGCCCACGGGGCTGTTCTTCTGGAACGGGCGCACCTGGCACCAGCTCTCCACCGTCTGTGGCGGCTCAGGCGAAGCGTCGCGGATCGCCTGGGCCTCGCCGGAGGAGTTCTGGACGATCACCGAACCGAGCGAGCCCCGCGTGGGCTCGGGTCTTGCGCTCTGCCACTTCAAGGAAGGGGTGGTGGTGGGCTCCTACTCCACCCCCCTGCAATCCCCTGACCCCTTCCGCCCGATGGATGCCGCCGCCTGCAACGGTCCGAACGACTGTTGGTTTGCGGGGATCGCAAGCGAGGACCCGTCCGGTCAGCGGGTGGGTGCCTTTCACATCCACTGGGACGGCACCAACCTCACCACCTCCTACCAACCGCAGGGACGCGGGGTGAGCGGGCTCGCGGCCTTCGACGGCGCGTTTTATGAGAGCACGCTCGTCGGTGTGCAGGCCGGCGACAACACCCACCCCGTCACACTCACCACGCCCGAGCCCTTCGGTCCGATCCTGATCCACAAGCTCGTCGGGGACACCTTCACCGGCGCCAACTTCCTCCCCTTCCCCTATCCCGGTCTGCCGGCCGAAGGTGTGGAGTTGCTGTCGGCGAAATCCGACGGCACAGACCTGTGGTTCTCAGGCGGCGGCGCCGCGTCCGGTCCCGCCGCCCCGCACGACGGCTCCGTGCCGAGCCCCCCGCTCGCGGTCCATTACAACCCTCCGTTCTTCCAGCAGGCGCCGATCGACACCTCGCTGTTCTCAAGCGAAGACCGCTTCGTGGACATAGCGCCGGTGCCAGGGACGACAAGCGCGTGGGTCGCCGACCAGGCGCTCTCAGAACGGGGCAGCGCCACTGGCCACGCCAAGGTCGCGCTAATCGGCGCCGATGGCAGCGCCACGCTCAACACGCTTCCCGCCTCGGGTGCCGGTAGGGGGAGCGCTCAGCTCGTAGCCGCCACCGGTCCCGAAGAGGCGTGGATGGTGACCTCCGCGGGCTGGCTGTTTCACTACACCGACGGGACCCTTCCTGCCGAAAATACCGACCCCAACTGGGCGAGCACGATCACCCAGCGCCCCAACGAGTCGGTCGCCCAGTTCGTCTCAGACACTCCGCCCCCCGACGACTCGACCCTGTTCGCGCCGCCTCCGGTGCAGGTGGAAACGAAAACGACCGAACCCATTCAGCTTGTGATTCCGGCGCTGTTGAAGAACATCAAGGTGTCCCGCCATGGGCTGACCGTCACGATCAGCTTTCAGCTTACGCGCCTGGCCAAGGTGCAACTCGTGGCAAAGCTGCACGGCAGAGTTGTGGCGCGTACCCCCAATGAGCGGCTGAAGCCGGGCAAGCGCAAGCTCGTCTTGACCTTCAAGCGCCAAAGCTGGCCGGACGCGCTCAGCTTCAAGACGAAGGAGCTCACCAAACCCAAGCCCGTACCGGCGACGGGGTCTGAAGGCGGACCGAAAACGGGCCCTACGGCCATCGGCACGAGCGTACGCAAACATGGTTGACCGCCTACGTCTCGGCCGCGCGCGAGTACTGCTCGCGTTGCTCGCGCTCGCGGTGGTCGCGACGCTTGCGGTCCGTTCGACAGGTCACGGCGCGCGCGCGGCGGGACCTGGTGGCGCCGCGCCGACGGCGCAACCCGCGCTCGGCACCGCGGAACGCTCTACCGTGCTCATGGGCGCCGCGACCGAAGGTGTTCCGGGCGAGGCGTGGGCCTACCGCGTACTCCCACTCGACGTTCCTCCACCCAACGTGGGCGACGCGGCCTTCGCCACACCTCCCTCAGGTGGAGCGGCGCCGCCAGGGCAGCTCGTGTTCGAGCGCACCACCGACGCCGTCCCCGGCTGGACGATCCAGGAAACCCCGCTCGACGCGGAAGGCCATCTCTACCGCGGCATGGAACCGAACCGGCTCTCCGCGCGTATCACCCCGCATGGTGGCGGGCTACTTGTCGGTGACGACCCCTCGCGGCCGAACGGCAAGCAGACCGTGGTGCTGGCCCGCGACCCCGGCGGGCGCTTCCGTGTCCTGCCCGAACCCACCGCCGGCGTGCTGCTCGGCGCGGGTGAAGGAGGTGAACCCAACGCGGAGTTGCTGGCTGAAAAAGAAGGCGTGGGCGCGGTGGCTGACGCGGCGGTCGAGAACGGCGCCCACACCGAAGCATATTTCGGCGTGCTCGGGCGCACCCGCGATCTCGCGGTGATCCGCTGGGACGGCGAACACTGGACGCGCGAGCCGGTGGAACTTCCGAGCGGCTACAGCGGGGGCTTTCAGATTGTGGCAATCGATGGCAGCTCGCCCCAGAACCTGTGGCTGCTGGCGAAGCCGAGTCAGAGCAGCGGCCTGGGGATCGTGCTGTTCAAGCGCGAAGAAATCACCCCCGGTGAATACCGCTGGGAAGGTGTGTCACTCGGCTCGGCGCTGTTCTCGGCTTCTGAAACCGCGGTTGACGAAGTCACCAAGCTAGGCCCGCTCACCGGCTCCGCCCAGCCGCTCACGGTGACCGCCAAAGGGGTGTGGGTCGACGGCAACCTGCAGGCGCCCGGCGGGGGCGAGGATGGGTATGACTTCACGCTCTACTACGACATCTCCGAAGGGAAGGTGACGGGGAGTTGGTGCGACGCCACCAAGGGCGGTAGCGAAGCGCTGTGCGAACACCCGCTCGGCGCGCGCTTCGGGCGGCTTGCCGGTTACCGCAGCTTCGCCTTCGACGGCCCCGGGTTTGGTACGCGGATCGTCACAAACCCTCTGCTTCCGGAAGGCGATGACACCACGAACCTCGGCAGCTACCTGCGCTTTGAAGAGAGCGCCTTCACGCGCATGCCGGGGGCCGGCGAGAACAACTCTCCCGGTGGCGCCTTCTACAGCCTCGACGACGGCTGGCTGGAAGGACCGGTGCAGATCACCAAGACCCACCAACCCTCCCGGCTAGTCGCGTGGCCTGTCTCCGCCCGTGCTCCGTTCACAGCGGTCGCGCCCGCGCCCGGCGCCACGCCTGGCGATCTGAGCACGCAGGCGATCGCGGTCGGCGCCGAAGGCTCGGTCGCGCGCTACAACCCCGGCCACGGGTGGGAACGGGAGTTCCTACTTACCGGCAGCGGCGCCGTGAGCGCGCCGACGCTGCGGGGGGTCGCCTGGCCCGACGCCAACCGAGCGTTTGCGGTCGGAGACCTCGGCGCGATGTGGGTGTGGCGCGCGGAAACCGGGCTGTGGGAGAAAGATCCCGCGGCGCCGCTGAACGGCTTCCAGGGGAACCTGCTCGGGATCGCCTTCGACCCGACCAACCCAGCGATCGGCTACGCCGTTGGTCTCGGCGGTGTGCTGTTGCGCTACGGCAAGAGTTGGACCCAGGAAGAAGCCCTGCCGAGCGGCTTCTCAGAAGCCGACCTCACTTCCGTCGCCTTTGCGGGATCGGAGGCCTTGGTAGCAGCCGAACACAATCTCCTCACCAATGACGGCAGCGGCTGGAAGGTCGATCCCGAAGTACATGCTCTGCTTGCGGGGCTGCCTAACTCGCCGACCTTGAACGTCGTCGCGGGACTGCCCAACGGCGGAGCGGTGGCGGCTGGCCGCAACGTGGTGATCGAGCGCGACAGCGCAAGCGCGCCGTGGCACTTCTCAGAACAGCCGATTGTCGATGAGACGGCGATCGCCGCCGCGCCGATCCTCGAAGGCTCGAAGGTGCGTGCGCTGCTGTCAGTGGTGCCGGAGTTCACCTACCCACCGCCGCTGATCTTGCCCCCGGTCGATCCCAACACGCCCGGCCCCCTGATTCCCCCGAACCCGCTCGCCGGGGACGGGTACATGCTGCGCGAAACGCCAGCCGGGTGGGAGGACGAGGAGCGCGCGGCCTACGCGGGCGACACCTCCGACAAGCCGATGAAGGCAGACCCGATCGACGCCCTCGATGTTGGGACCTCCGGAGCGGGTTGGGCGCTCGGCGGTTGGAGCGGCCACGCCGACGATGCTGGACGGGGCAGCGACGCGAGCGGGTCGGGCCAGGCGGTAAGAGCGGAAGTGCAGACAGCGGGGATCTACAGCTACGCGCCCGCCGGCAATCCAACTGGACCGCCGGGAGAGCTTGCCGCGCCGATCCCGCTTCCCGCCGGGGTAGCGACGTTCGCCGTGGGTGGACACGCCGAGTGTGTGGACCCGTGCGCCTCCCTCTCCGACCAAGCGATCGCGCCCGACCGCAACCTCGCTTCCGCGCTGGCGGTGATCGACGGGCTCTCCACGCAGCCCAACGGTCCCCGCATGTTGCTCTACACGGGAGGGCGTGAGACCCCGGGGCAGGGACCCGAGTCGATCGCCGAGGCCGACCGTTTCGCGCAACTCCTCTCCTCGGGCGGGAGCCTGCCTGTGTATCCAGCGCTCTCGGAGGGCGACACCGAAGGGAGTGCGGCTGGAGCGTTTGCCTCGGCCTTCGGTTCGTTCGCGGCCCCCTTCGGAGAAGGCGCGGCGCCGGGTGGGGTGAGCACGGCCGACATCCCCGCGGGTCCCGCTCCCGGACCGGGCGCCCGCACCCACTACGCCTTCGACAGCGACGGTCCGGCGGGGACTGTGAGGGTGATCGTGATCGACAACTCGCGCGGGTCGCTTGCGGCGAGCGATCCTTACCAAAACCCCGCCCAGGCGCAGGGTTCGTGGCTTGAGGGAGTGCTCGCCGACGCCAAGGCGCGGGGCATTCCCGCCGTTGTGGTGGGCAGCCGCGAGCTCAACCCAAGCCTGCCGCCCGCCTTGAACGTCGCCACCGACGCCGCTGAAGAGGCGCAGATCATGGTGGCGGGGGGCGCCTCCGCCTACCTCTACGAGCGCCCCGAGGAAAGCCGCACGAGCCGTATCCCCTCCGGCGCGACAACCACGATCCCCGAGTTCGGTACCGGAGCGCTCGGCTACCGCTCCTCGATCTCCGGCTCCTTCAAAGCCGGTCAACCCGATGCGCTGTTCGGAACTACCGGCTACCTGCTTTTCAGCGTGGACGTCGCCAAACGTGATCCCGCCACGAACGTGGCGCCGGTGAGTGCACGGCTGATCCCGCTCGTGCAGTCGGTGTCGCTTGACCCGGTGGACGGGACGCTGCTGCGGCGCAGCGCCCCCGCCCTGTTCACTGGCATTGGCAGGCGCCCCCTTTCGGGCGACCGTTGGGGGCCGGTGTCGGCCTCCGACGGTAACCCCAACCCTCCGGGAGCCGATCCCTACAGCGAATTCCCGCCGAAGCTGTGTGTGCAATCCGACTGCGCGAGCGCGATCGAGCCGGAATACACCTTTACCTCCTCAGAACCTGAAATCGCAGACTTCGTCGAGCAGGACCCCAACTCGACCAACCTGCGCAAGCCCCTGCAGGACTCCGCCGGCCACGTGATCCCCGACCCCCACTCGGCGATCCTGTGCGCGTTCAATGCGGGGACGACCACCGTCACGATCTCCGCCGGAGGGCTCTCATACTCCACGCCCGTGACCGTGCTCGACGGCAGCGTGCAGCAGCCATGCGGGACAGTGCCACTGAGCCCAAGCCACTTTAAGCATGGGGCCTCTGAAGCGGCCGTCCCTCCGTCCTCGCCACCCCCCTCGCCTGCGCCCGCGCCCGCGCCGATCGCGCCGCCTCCGCCACCACCGATCGCGAAGGTACCCGCGCCGAAGCCCGCGCCGAAGGTGGTGTTGCCGCTGGCGATACTGCCGATCGTGAAGCTGCCTTCGAGCGGAGGGGTGCCGGCGATCCCGCCGCCCCCGGCCGCCGCGTTCACCGACCCGATCCCGCCCGGCGGCGCGAGCGTGCGTGTGTTTGAAGAAAAACGCGAAGAGGAGGCGGCCCCCGAGTCATCGCAGGCGTTCGCGCGCTATCTCCCCGCCCGCTACGGGCTGCCTCTAGGCGCTCTGATCCTGCTTGCGGCCGCCGGAGCTTCGATCGGGCGCGACCGGCGCAAGCCGCGTCACACCGCGATGGCACGACTTTCGTTTCAACAACCATCCCCCCGCCCAAGGAGGCGAAAATGAGAGAGCGCATTTCCCGCCACAGCGGCAGCGCCGCACTGGTGATATCGCTCGTAGCGCTCGTTGGCTCGACCACCGGGCTAGCGAGCGCCGCACGTAAAGCCGTTGTGAGCGCGATTGGGGGACACCAGATCAGCGCGAAGCCACGCCCCAACGGGCTGCTGTTGCTCGGCAAAAACAAGAAGTTCGCGGCGGCGGCGATCCCCACTGTGAAGAACGCGACCCACCTCGGCGGCAAGACGTTGGTGGACGTGGAACCGAGTTGCCCGCCGGTGACGGTGGATATCGGGACGTGGTGCTTGATGACCTCCCCCTATCCCGTCACCAATGCGCAGGCAGGCCAGAACAACTACTTCTGGGCAAGCCAGGCGTGCGTGAAGATGGGTGGGTTCCTGCCGGATGCGGCGATGTTGATCGGGGCGGGGGAACGGGTGAAGTTGGAGTCCACGATCCACGATTCCCAACTCACTGCGACGATCCCGTTGGACCCGAGCATCGGGTTGAAAGACCAACGGGAGATGAGCTCCTCGCTTGTGACTACCGCCGCGGGGTCGGATGCGGCGGGATCTGAGGGTGTGAGTGTGGGCTCCACCGGCAATCCCCGCACAGGCGAACCGAACCCGGTGCCGCTGCCGGCTGTGCCGGCGCCCTCCACGTTGCAGTACGTGACCGTGTATTCCAACGGAACAAAAGGCGGCTTTGCGGGATCGGAGCCGGTTTCTACGCCCGAGAACTTCCGGTGCGCTTTTGAGAAGGCGCCCGGCGCGAACTCGAACGAGAGCGGGTAAGCGGGCATTGTTCACAAAATCGTCACAGTCGGGAAGCGCTTGAGATGGACTATTCGAGCGTGACCGAGCCCGCCGCAGCCAGCGAGCCGGGGACCGCCGTCACTCAACCGATCCCGGCGGTAGCCGAGTGCTGCTCGCAGTGCTCTTCGCCGCTCGCGGTAGACCAGCGTTATTGCTTGCAGTGTGGGACCCCCCGCGCACATGTGCGCGGGCCGATCGGGGGTGGGGGGGTGAGCGGTCAACCGCACTCCCCATCCCCGCCTCCATCAGCGCAGACATCGCCGGGTATCGCGGGGGGACCGCCGAGTGCGCCGCCTGGGATTACCCCCCCCGGCTCATCGACGCCCAACCGCAACACGCTCGCTCTGTTGGCGGGGGTGGGGGTGTTGCTGCTGGCGATGGGTATCGGCGTGTTGATAGGGCGCGCGGGCGCGGGCTCCTCAAAGGCGGCGCCCGCGCAGGTGATCTCCGTGGGGGGATCGGGGACGGGGACTTCCACAACGCCCACAACCACCACCCCGACAACCGAAGCGCCAGCGACCGGGTCGAAGGCTAAAACGCCAGCGAAAGCCAAAGCATCCGGAGCGGGCTCTTCGCTCGCCAAACCCGCGCCGCCAAGCGCGGTGCAAAACCTGCGGTCGGGCAGCGGGGGGAGCTACGAGCAGAAGTCAAAGAACCTTCCCAACAACGTGGAAACCTGAGATGAGCGCCCACGCCGGAGAACCGCAGTCATCGGAGTTGAGCCGCCGCCGCGACCAGCTTGCCGAGGAAGTCTCCGAGTTGCACTGGAACCTCGGTGGGCTCACCTATGAGATGGCGATCCGCGACCACTTCCGCATCGACGTGTTGGTGAGAAGAGCGGCGATCTTGCAAGAACGCGAGGGGGAGCTTGCGGAGGTGGAGCGGCTACTACACATGCAGGAGGGCTCGATCGCGGGCGCATGCGCGAGTTGCGGCGCGGTGAGGAGTCGTGGCGCGGTGTTCTGTTGGCAGTGTGGCGCACAGGTGATGGAGCGCAAGACGGCACCCACAGAGCTTCCGCCGCACCGCGAGACAGCGCCGCCGGTGGTGGCGCCGGCGGTGTCACGCGAGACAGATGCGGCGAGCAAGGCGATCACCCAGCGGGACGAGCTTGGCATCGGCCGCCCCGTGCCGATCCCGTGAACCTCGACCCGTTGCGCCGTTGGGAGCAACGCTTCGGTGCGCTGCCCTTGCCCTCGCCGCTTGCGTGGGGGGTGATGGCGGCGGGTTTCTTGGGGTTCGGTGTGCTGATGGGTAGTGCAACCGGGAACAGTGTGGGCTCCCTCGCTTCCGCGAGGGGACCTGTGAAGGTATTGGTGGCACAGGGCGCCCCGAGCGCCACCACGAGCACGACTACCCCGGCCACAACACCCCCCCCGGCGGAAGAAGAATCGACACCCGAACCGTCCACGAGCACCACCGAAGCCACTAACACGACCACGAAAGCTTCGAGCGGCAAAAGCTCGTCGTCTCCATCCTCAGGCGCCTCCGAAGGGTCCTCCGGGGGTGAAGAATCCACGCAAGGCACGACCAAACTCCCCTCGATAAAGCATGTGTGGGTGGTGGTGTTGAGCGACGAGCCCTACGCCACCGCGTTCGGGCCCGCCTCGCCCGCGCACTACCTAACGGGGAAGCTTGAGAAACAAGGTGAGCTGTTGGTGCGCTACTACGGGGTATCCCATGAAGGGCTTGCCGACGGGGTGGCGCTGCTGAGTGGGCAGGGCCCCACCGAAGCGACCGCCGCGAACTGCCCCACCTACACCGGCGTCTCCTCCACAGGTGCCGGCTCGGACGGCCAGTTGCTTGGGCAGGGGTGTGTGTACCCGACGTCCACGAAGACGCTGATGGGACAGCTCGCCGCCAAGCACCTCACGTGGAAGGGGTATGTGGAGGGGATGGGTGAAGGGGGCGTCGGAACGTGCGTGCATCCCCAGGTGGGGGTCCCCGACCCGAGTGTGAGTGCGACGAGCGGCTACGAGACCTGGCGCAACCCGTTTGTGTACTTCCAAGGAATTACGGAATCTGCATCGTGCGCTTCGCACGATGTGGGCATGAAGGCTTTGCAGAGTGATCTCACGAGTAGTGGGAGCACAGCGAATTTCTCCTATATCGCGCCGGGCGCGTGTGAGGATGGGAGCCCGCAGGCGTGCTCTGCGGGAAAAGAAAGCGGGATGGCGGCGGCCGACAAGTTCTTGAAAAAAGTGATCCCGGAGATTCTCGCCTCGAAGGCCTACAAGAAGGACGGACTATTGGCGATCACCATCGACCAGGCGCCCACCACAGGTGAATACGCGGATTCAAGCTCCTGTTGTGGCCAGCCGAAGTTCCCCAACCTCCCAGCACCGACCGGAGCCGCAGCGCTAGCCCCGCCAGGCGGAGGTCAGGTGGGAATGCTGCTCCTCTCGCCGTTCATCAAGAAAGGCGGCGGGCTCGTGCAGGACACCTACAACCACTTCTCCTTCCTCGCCACCGTCGAGCAGCTCTTCGGCCTCTCAAAGCTCGGCTACGCCGGACTCTCAGAAGTGAAGCCGCTCAGCCCTTCGCTGTTCTCTGGTGGGTAGATCCACCTTCGAGAGTCGGCGGGTACGCTGTTGTGCGCGCCACAGAGTTTCATCCCCGCTGTCGCGTAATGTCATCGCATGGCCCAATTCCCGTCCCTGAAGGCGAAGCGGCTCTTGCGAATCCTGACCTCGCACCCGTTGAGCTACAAGGTCACTCGTCAATCTGGATCACATCGCCGCCTGCAGGCAGATGGTCGTTCTCCGTTGACGTGGGCATTCCATGACGGTCGGACGCTGGCGCCCGGCGAGGTTCGGCGCGTCCTCGTGGATCATGTCGGACTTGCCGAAGACGAGGCTCTGCGGCTACTCTAGGTGAACCCCATGGACACGATCCGCATTCTGCACCACCACACCCCCGGCTATGGCTGGAGCTTCGAGTCCCCGGACGTTCCGGGGCTGACAGGTGGCACCGACGCGTACGATGCTGCCCACGCCGAGGATGCGGTCAGGTTCGCTCTCGCATGTGAGGCCGAGGAGCGCGGTGTCTCGGCGCCCACCGATCTGGTCTTCGAGCACTTTGTGCCCGCGGGCGTGGCCGTCGCCGCGTAGTCGTACCCTCGATCTGCGGATTCGCTTACGGTCATGGATCAAGCTCTCTGGACTGCCGTCGATGGCTACATCTCTGAGCAGCTACTACCAGAGGACCCGGTGTTGGAGGCTGCTATCGCCGCGGCCGACGCCGCCGGTTTGCCGCCGATTGCGATCACGCCCAACCAGGGCAAGTTGCTTGAACTAATCGCGCGTATCCACAACGCGCAGAGCATCCTCGAGCTAGGGACCCTTGGCGGTTACAGCACTATCTGGCTCGCACGTGCGCTGCCGGAGGGCGGACGCCTGGTCACGCTTGAGCGCGATCCCGGGTACGCGGAGCTTGCCCAAACGAACATTGCCAACGCCGGCTTGGCTGACGTTGTGGATATCCGCGTCGGTCCCGCGCTTGAGACGCTGCCCGAGCTCCACGAGCAAGTGGCTGGGCCTTTCGACCTGATCTTCATCGACGCCGACAAGCAGAACTACCCCGGATACCTGGAATGGTCGCTCAAGCTGTCGCGCGTGGGCACGTTGATCATCGGCGACAACGTGGTGCGCTCAGGCGCGATTGTCGATCCGGCTGCGGAGGATCCCAGTTTCGGGGATGGTGGGGTGGCAGCCGGTGTGCGGCGTTTCTACGAGATGCTCGCCGCTGAGCCACGTGTAACCGCGACGGCGATCCAAACCGTCGGCGCGAAGGGCCACGATGGCTTCGCCGTGGCGCTTGTGACCGCGCTTTGAGCCACACGAGGCTCGCAGCGGATTTGCCAATATAGGCGATAGGGCACTCGGCGAACGGTCACGCGGTGGCGCTGACGGCTTGCGCTCTCCCCGACGCGTCGCTCGGCAACATCAGCGAGAGCAAGCCGGCGGTAAGCACGAATGCGGTCGACACCCACAGACACGCGGTGAGACCGTGCCATTGGTAGATCAGGCCCGACAGGACGGTGCCGGCGAGCCGGCCAATGGCGTTTGCCATGTAGTAGAAGCCGACGTTCATCGCCACCTTGTCGTTGTCGGCGTAGGCGAGGATCAGGTAGGAGTGGACGGCTGAGTTCATCGCGAACGCCACGCCGAAGGGGATCAAGCCGACGAGGATTGCGATCGTGGGGTCGATGTCGGTTGTGAGGGCCAGCGCGATTGCGGCGGGGCATAGCGCCAATCCGAGCGCTAGCCACGTTGCCGTGCGGCCGTCGGGCTCCTCACCTGTGTGCTCGCCTCGACGGCGGACGAAACGCGGCGCCGCGGCCTGGACTGCCCCGTAGCCGATCACCCACACGGCCAGCAGCGTTCCCACCTGCCAGAACGTCCACCCCAGAACAGAGTAGAGGTAGAAGGGGAGGGCCACCACGAACCACACGTCGCGTGCCGCGAACAGGAAGATGCGGGCGGCGGCGAGGATGTTCACGGCGCGGTTATTGGAGAACATCTGGGTGAACTTCGCCTTCCGATCGGGACGGCCGAGGTGTCCACGTATGAGGCTCGACGCGAGTACCAATGCGATCAATGTCACCCCCGCCAGCACCAGCGCCGCGGTCTGGAAGCCAAACAGGGTGAGCAACAGGCCACCGAGGAAGAAGCCCACTCCCTTGAGCGCGTTCTTCGATCCGGTGAGAACCGCCACCCAGCGATAGAGCGAGGATTGGTCGCCTTCTGGCACTACCAGCCTCACCGCGCTCTTGGAGCTCATCTTTGTCAGGTCCTTGGCGACGCCCGAGAGCGCCTGGGAGACCATCACGTAGGCCACTACCAATAGCGATGCCGGCGCGAGTCCCAGCATGAGCAGCGCGAGTATCTGGATGGCCAGACCCGTAAACAGCGTGATCTTCAAGCCCAACCGCGCCGCGAGCCAGCCGCCGACGAGGTTCGTGAGGATGCCCGCGATCTCATAGAGCACGAACAGTGAGGCGACCTGGAGCGGGCTGTAGCCGAGCTGGTCGAAATAGAACAGTACAAGCGTTCTGGTCGCCCCATCGACGAGCGTGTCCGTCCAATATGCGCTCGTCACCAGGACGTAGTTGCGTAGGTCGCCGCCTCGTCCGGGCGCTGGGTTTGTGGAGGCGGTCGCCGTTTCGCTAGCCATCGTCGGGTGTGCGAGTCGTGACACCGTGCATGTCGCTCGCGAGGCCACGTGCGACCGTGCGAGCGAGCTCGACGAGGCGGTTGGCGTAGCCCCACTCGTTGTCGTACCAGGAGAGGATCTTCACCTGCGTGCCGTCGGTCACCATCGTCGAGGGGGCGTCCACGATCGAGGAACGGGGGTCGTCCTTGAAATCGATCGACACCAGGGGCCGCCGCTCATATCCGAGGATGCCCGCCAGCGGTCCGCTGGCGGCTGACTCAAGCAGAGCGTTCACCTCCTCGATGGTCGTGGCGCGGGTGACCTCGAACACACAGTCGGTGAGCGATGCGTTTAGCAGCGGCACCCGCACGGCAAGGCCGTTCAGCTTTCCCTCAAGCTCCGGGAAGATCAGTCCGATCGCGGTTGCGGAACCCGTGGTGGTGGGTATCAACGAGACGTTCGCGGCGCGTGCTCTGCGCAGGTCCTTGTGCGGTGCGTCGACGACGGTCTGCGTGTTGGTCATGTCGTGCAGGGTGGTGATCTGGCCGTGGCGGATGCCGACCCCCTCATGGATCACCTTCACCACGGGCGCCAGGCAGTTCGTGGTGCAGGAGGCGGCTGTCACGATGTGGTGTTGGTGGTGGTCATAGAGGTGGTCGTTGACGCCCACCACCACGTTCAGCGCCTCCTCCTTCACCGGCGCCGCCACGATCACCTTGCGCACCCCCTGCTGGAAGTAAGCATCCAACGTCTCAGCGGTGCGGAATCTGCCTGAGCACTCAAGCACCACCTCCACGCCCAGCTCTCCCCACGCGACGTCCCCTGGCTTCGAGGCGCCGCTGTAGCCAAGCTTCGTTCCGTTGACCGTGAGGATGTCGCCGTCCCCGTGCACGTCCTCCGACCAGCGCCCGTGAACCGAGTCGAACGTCAACAAATGGGCAGCCGTGTCTGCGTCTCCCGCCGGCTCGTTCACATGGGTGAAGGCGAGCTCCTGCCACTCCCACGCGGCACGCAACGCGAGCCTGCCCATGCGGCCGAAGCCGTTGATACCGACTCGCGTGGCCTTCCCGACCGGGCTCATGGGGCGAATCGTATTACATCGACAAACGTAATTGTTATTGATATAAGTAGATCGATGTCCGTCGATTTGGAGTTGGCCCCGAAGCAGAAGCGCGCGGCCGGCGAGCGCTGTTGCGAGCCGGTGGTCTACCCCGACGTCCAGCGCGACCACGCGCTGCGCATGGCCGAGGTGGCAAAGGCCATCGGCGACCCGATCCGCCTGCAACTGGTCGACGTGCTGCGAAAGCACGCGGGGAAGGTGTGCGTGTGCGAGCTGGTGCCCCTGTTCGACATCTCCCAGCCCACGCTCTCCCACCACCTCAAGAAGCTCCGCGACGCCGGAATCGTCGACTCCGAGCGCAAGGGCCTGTGGGCCTACTACTACGTGATCCCCGATGCGCTTGAGGAGCTGTCGGCGTGGCTGAGCTGAACCCGACTGAGGCCGGTGGCGATCCTTGCTGCTCCGCCGAGCGGCAGACGACGTGCTGCCAGCCAAGCGCGAAGGCCGATTGCTGCGACGGCGGTGAGGGCTGCGGTTGTGATCCTATGGCTAGGTCGTCGGCTTCGCCGTCTGTGGACTTCGGTGAAGCAAGTCACGCGGAGTCACGTCGTCCGCTGGAGCGAGCGCCAGCTGCTCATAGGTGACAGCCTCGCGGGTGGAGGCAGCACGCTTGAGCACCCACTCGAGTGCGAGCATGTGGCTTGGGTGGTCGAGGTCTGCGGGATGGAGGTCGAGTCGTAGCGTCGTGCCAGACGCGAGCGCTCCGGCGCGTAGTAGGGCGGGGGAGACGGTGCGGCCCAGCTTGCCTGTGCTGGAGAGTGCGATCGGTGGGCCAAGCAGTTCTCGTCGCCGGCTGCTCGGGCTCGACTGCCTACGCGGCCACCGTGGCGACCACCCTCCGCTAGCCTGCTCCGCGAGCGGCATACCGGCGGGCTGGGTGCGGTGCAGGCCCATCAACGCCGCCCACCATTGGAAGCGCTCGCTGAGAGTTTGTCGCAGCGCGGGGGTGTAGGCGTATCCGGGCGCGACGAACCCGCGGGGCTCGATGCCGGCGAGCTTCAGCACGCGCCTTCCCGCGTCCACCGCGCGACGGGTCTCGTGTGCGTCGAGCCCCACGAACTCGCTCTCGCGGTCCGCGCTGAGGGTGCGCAGAGATTGGTAGGCGCCTCCTGTCCGACCCCGTGTTCGTTGCGAGCGCAGGTGTTGGAAGCCGTGCTGGGCGATCGCGTCGCCCGAGCGCTCCCGCTCGATCAACCATTCCACCATCTCCGGCGAGCGCTCCGCCAGCGGGTGCAGGTCGCGCGCGGGGATCACAAGCAGCGTTGCCCTCCCCACTCCGTGGTCGTAGAGCCAGTCGCGGATCAACGCGCAACGCTCGAACGTCGCCGGCTCGATGTCGTGCAGAGCCACGGCGATCGTGCGCTGCGCGGTCATCATGCGACCAGGCGATCGGAGGGGAGTGGCACGAGCGTGCCCGACGCCTGCAAGAGCGCGTCAGCGGAGAGTGGCAAGGCCCGGTTTGCTGCGGGTACCGCGGCGGTTACCGGGACAGTCGGGGCCTCCGCGGTACCCGCAGCAAGCGCGCGTCGGTAGCCCTCGCCGAGGCGCTCCAGCGCGCGCTCCCACGTGCGCTCCCGCACCGCGCTCAAGGCGGCGCGAGTGAGGCGCTCGCGCAGAAGTGGTGAGCTTGCGAGCTCCACCACCGCGCCAGCCAGCTGCTCAGCGTTGGGTTCGCACAGCAACCCGCTCACGCGATCCTCGATCAACGTGAGCGGACCGCCCACCCCAACCGCTACCACCGGCAACCCGGAGGCCTGCGCCTCAAGGATCACCTGGCCGAACGTGTCCGTTGCGGAAGGGAATAGGAACACGTCAGCCGACGCATACACCTTCGCCAGCTCCGCCCCGTGCAACCAGCCGAGGAACGTCGCGTGCTCGCCGACAAGCTCCGCCAAGCGCTCCTGCTCGGGGCCGCCACCCGCCAGCACAAGGTGCAAGCGCGGGTCACGCGCCCTCGCCGCGAGGAACGCCTCGGCGAGCAACTCCGCGCCCTTCTCGCGCGTGATGCGACCGGCGTAGAGCACGTTCACCTGCTTGCGGTCTTCGCCAGCAGCGCCCGCGCCCGTGCCGGGCGTCACTTTGTCGGTCCCATCAGCGCTTGTGCCGGGCGTCGCTCCCACGTTCGTCCAGCTCGCCGCTAGCGCCTCGTCGCGCAGCGCGGGGTCGAAGCGTGAGGTGTCCACCCCACGGTCCCACCGCAGCACCTTCTCGCGCGCGACTCCCATCGCGGCGAGCGCCTCGTCGGAAGCGGGGCTGGGGGAGAGCACGAGATCGCACGCGTTGTACAGCGCCCCCACCGCCATCTCCATCGCGGCTGTCACCTGCGGCTTACCTGCCCTCAGCTCCGCGTAGGCGGTTAGCTCGGTGTGGTAGCTCCCCACAAGCGGCAACCCAAGCGCCTTCGCCAACAGCACCCCCGCGACCCCCGCCGGACCGGGTGAGCACACGTGAATCGCATCAAAAGCTCCCTCGGCGAGCGTCTGCACCGCTGCCGCCAAACTCGGTACGCCAATCCGCAATCCCGGGTAGAAGGGCACGTCGAGCTCGCCCACCGCCGAGAGACGTCGATCCACGTCGGGGTCGGTAGCCACGACCTCGATTTCAAAGCCCGCTACGCCGCGTGTACGAATCTCTTCAATGGTCCTACTCACCCCGTGCGTCGACCCGATGCCGTCGGCCACGATCGCGATCCGTGGAAGCTCTCCGTCCTCGGCCCTCGTGTCGAGCTTTGCCTGCTCTTTGGCCAGGAACGCGGTCGCGGGTGCGTAGGGGATCGCCGCTATGCAGCTATCGAACACCCCCACCGCCGCCGCGCCCACCTCGTTTTCCTTGCCCTCGGAGGTCGCGGCCTGCACCGCCCGCTCCACCGCCTCCCGCAGCTTGCGCTCGTGCAAACGGCACGCCCGCCGGTACAGGTCTGAGTGACTGAAGTCCTCCTCCTGCATGTAGGCGATCAACCCTTTTGCGTCGAGGTGGTCGAGCTCCACCGCCGACAACCACGCGCTCAACAGGCAGCGCGCGTCGGCTGGGTTTAGGTCGGTGCCGGTGGTGCCGCTACGGGCATCGCCCTCAGTGAGCACACGCTGCGCCATCATCATCACCCGTCGGGGGTCGGGGGCGAGCATTCCGCTGTCACCCCCGTGGTCTCCAAGCGAGCGGGCCGCGAGCGCGATCGCCGAGTGCGCCCACTTCGCGGCGCTTCCCTGTTTGCCTTTCGCGGTGACCCTCCCCCCGCGCATGTGCGCCAAGAACTCCTCCGGGGTCGCCGCCGTGGGCGCCTCCGTCCAGGTCCGCCCGATGTCAACCCCCGCGTGATCGTCGCTCCCGCCGATGCCTATGCCGTCGAGCGTCGCCACGTACACCGCCGCCGGCCGGTTCAACTCGCGAGCGCGCGACCCGTTGCGAGTCTCCCATATACCGAACAGCTCGGCCAACCGGCGGCGGTGGCGCGCTGTGAGCGGCGCCCCCACCGCGTAGTAGGGGTGCGCAAGCGCGCACGCAATCTCCCGGTCGTAGAGGTACATCGCGCACAGCTCCACGTCCCCGCTGTTGGCTTGTAGCCATTCGTGATCCTCAACCGTTATCCCGTAACAGAGCACGTGCACCGCCTGGGGCTCGCCGCGGAAGTGGGCGGTCAACTCCTCTGACACAAACACATCGGGGCGGTCTGCAATCGTGAGCACCCCCTCGATCGTGTCGTGATCTGTGATCGTCACGAAATCCATCCCCCGCCGCTTGGCGAGCTCGTACACCTCCTCGGGAGGCGTCGCGCACTCCGGCAACCCCAACGCACGCTGCACCCCGAGCTTTGATACCTCTGAGGCGGTGGAGTGACAGTGCATATCGACCCGTGTGGTCGAACCGTTCATTTCTCTTTCCTCTCGGTCTTTTTTGTATACCGAAAGGTTCTCCCTGCAAATGGCTACTTTTGTGACCAGTCAGGAATTATCGTGTGAAAGAGGTGTGAAAGCTAGGCGGGAAGTGGTGCCCCGAACAGTGTCACCACGACGCCTGCGCCCCCCGCCGCCAGTAGCGTCACCACGACGCCACGTTTCAACGCAAACAGGAAGATCGCGGCGCTGCCGAGCACGAGGTACTGCCAGGTCTCCCCAATCGCACCCGCGAGTGGGATAGCGGAGCCGACGATCGCTCCAGCGGCTGCGGGAGCGGCGCCGGCTAGAAAAGCGAGCACACGGTCGCTGGATAGCAGCCGCTCGAAGCGCGCCGCTCCGACGAGCACGAACGAGAACGAAGGCGCGAAGGCGACAAGCGCCGCGAACAGCCCTCCGGCGAATCCACCAGCGGAGTAGCCCACCGCGGCCACCGTCTGCGTAACTGGTCCAGGTGTCACCTGTCCGAGCGCCACAGCGTTCAGGAACTGCGAGTGGGTCATCCAGTGATAGGTGTTCACCGCGTCGGCTTGCATCAGCGGGATGATCACAAAGCCTCCGCCGAACGCGAGCGCGCCGACCTTGAAGGCGGTCCATGCCAGCGCCGCTGTGCCGCCGGTGTCGGTGGCGAGCAGTGGTACGCGTGCGAGCAGGGAGGCGCGTACGAGTGGTGCGCGGGTGAGTAGCGCTCCAAGCACGAGTGGCCACGCGTGTATCGCGAGCTCTCCGCGTATGGCGCGGCGCCAGGCAAGCTCAACCGCGCCACAGGCGAGCAGCACGAGCACAAGTTGGGGTCCAACCGTGGCGGCAGCCACCCCGCCGGCGAGCGCGTAAAGGGTCACGCGTACACGCAGGCGCCCGCGTGCGCGCGCGAAGATCGGTCTCGCCACCCCCAAGCCGGCGCACACGGCGACAGCCGGCACGGCCGCCCCAGCGCCCATCCCCGCGCCTCGCACCCATCGTGGTGGGGAGCCAGCCAGGAACAGCGCTGAGAGCGCGAGGATCATCACGAGCCCGGGGAGGATGAAGCAGAGTCCCCCAAGCAGCGCCCCACGGTTGCCCCGCAGGCGCCAGGCGCAGTAGATCGCAAGCTGCGTCGATGCCGGACCGGGCAGCAAGTTGACGGCGGCGAGCGCGCGCTCGAACTGATCGTCTGAGAGCCACCCCTGCCGCGTCACGCAGAGCTCGCGCAAGAGCGTCACGTGCGCCGGCGGCCCGCCAAAGCCGATGCACCCAATGCGCCCCCACTCGCGCACGATGTCGCCGAGCGAGGGTATCGTTCTAGGAGAGGACTCGCTGCTCACGCGCTCGGTGTCGCATGTGCCACACGTCGACTCGTTTGTGCGTCACGACTCCTACGCGCGATCAGACTCTGGGCGAACGCTGTCTCTCGCGACGAGTAGTCCCACCCCGAACAGATCGGCGAGGTGACTGCTGTCGGCATCGAAGTTCTCGCCAACCGCGAATTGGCCGCTGAACATCCCAAAGGACTCCGCGAAGGAATGCCCGGGAGGGGTTCGCGAGGGATGGGTCTTTGCCTCATCCGCGCCCACGCGATGCACATTTCCCATGAAGTTAGTCTATTGGGCTCTCAGTCGGCTGGCTCTGCGTGCATGTTGCCCTGCAGTGTGTATCTCCGGCCTCGCATATGCTCTCGCCGCGGTGCACGAACCTATCTCCTACTTCCAGGCGATCGTGCTTGGCCTCGTGCAGGGGGTGGCTGAGCCGTTTCCGATCTCTAGCCTCGGCCACGGGGTGGTGTTGCCGAGCTTGTTCGGGTGGAACATCCACCAGAACGACAAATACTTCCTTACGTTCCTTGTCGCCACGCACATCGCGACGGCGATTGTGTTGCTGGGGTTCTTCTTCAAGGACTGGGTGCGCATCGTGAAGGGGATCCTGCGGTCGCTGCAGATGCGGGAGATCCGCGAGGACGACGTCGATGCACGGCTGGGGTGGCTGCTGGTCGTGGGCACCATCCCTGCGGGTGTGATCGGGCTCGTGCTTGAGAAATCGCTGCGCTCGCTGTTTGCGTCTGCCTCATTCGCGGCGGCCTTCCTGATCGTCAACGGGGTGGCGTTGCTCCTGTTCGAGCGCCTACGCAAGCGCCCTCCCCGGCCCGGTGACTACCTGGGGGACGCGGACGTGCGGATCGCCAAGCTCAAATGGACCCAGGCGATCGCGGTGGGCACCTCGCAGGCGGCGGCCTTGATCCCCGGGATCTCGCGCTCAGGCTTCTCGATGGGGGGAGGCCTCTTGGTGGGGCTCTCAAACGAGGATGCGGCCCGCTACAGCTTCCTGCTTGCCACCCCCATCATCTTCGCGGCGGGCCTGTTGAAGCTGCCCGAACTGCTCGGTTCCACCGGCGACGGCGTGCGCGGTCAGGCGCTCGTGGGGGGGTTGTGTGCGGCGCTCACCACCTTCTTCGCCGTGAAGTTCCTCTTGAAGTGGTTCCAAACCAACACACTCACCCCGTTTGGGATTTACTGCATCGTGCTGGGCGTCGTGTGCACGCTCACCTTCGCCCTGTAGGCGGGAGCGCTTGTGCGGCGAGTGGGAGCCTCAGGAAGAGGCGTTCTTCGGGCCCGATTGGAACCAGGCGAAGGCAAAGCAGCCGAGCGCTACCACCAAGGCCGCGATCCCGTGCTTTGCGTGGTGATGGTTCGCTTCCGCGCCCGAAGTGGGTTCGTGCCCGGGGAAGAATGAGGGCAACGAGTGTGCGGGCTCCACGAAGTACACGATCGCCACGATCACCAACAGGACGCCAAGGACCACGGCCGGGATTACAAGCTTTTTCAAGGTGGCGGCATTCATCCGATACTCCTCTCAACCCGTGCCTCCCGTAGGAGGCACGAGCCCCTACGGATATGGGTGGTGGCACTCACTGCCGCCGCAGGGTAGATGATTCCCCGGATGGCTCCACGCACAAGAACCCCACCCAAGATGTTCGAGACGCGCAGCCAGGCCTGGAGCGAAGCCGGCCTGCTGCGCCAGGTGAGCCCGGGTGCCGTGCGCAAGGCGCGGTGGGAGGCGCTGGTGTTGGTGCCCCTGTTCATAGGGGTGGTAGTGCTCTACGAAAACCGCAACTCGCTACTCGGGGTAGGCGCGCACAGTCAAAAAGAATGGCGCACCCCCATAGACCTCATCACGGTGATCGTGCTGTTGATCCTCGGGTGGGCGATCGCACGAGACCTCGGCCGCGCTTTTGGTCCGGCGCTGTTCAGGCGTATGGACCCGGCGATGGCTGGCACGGTGGGCTTTGTCATCAGGCTGGTGACGGTGGGGGTAGTACTTGTGGTGGCGCTCTCGATCGCCGGGGTCAACCCACGCACGCTTGCGCTCGGGGGCGCCTTCACGGCGGTGATCGTCGGTCTCGCCGCGCAACAGACGCTTGGCAACGTGATCGCCGGAACCGTGTTGCTCAGCGCACGGCCATTCCGCGTGGGCGACCCTGTGCGCTTGCAGGGAGGGCAGATAGCGGGCCAGATCGAGGGCACGATCTCCTCGCTGGGGCTGCTCTACACGACGTTCGCCACCGAGGAGGGCTCGATTCTCGTGCCCAACAGCGTGGTGTTGAGCGTGGCGGTGCTCGCCAAGGACCGTCGGCCCGGCGGGAAAGGCCCTCAGGACGGTGCGAGCACCCGGTAGCGCAGGAACAGGTAGGAGTCGTGCTCGCTCACCCCGAGCAACTCCAGCGTCGCGGGCGGGTCGAGCTCAGGGCCGCTGAGGATACGCAGCGTCTCGCCTGTCATGTCCCCTCCGGCGAGCTTGGGTGAGAGAGTGAGGAACAGCTCATCCACCAGTCCCGCGGCCAGTAGATTCGAGTTGAGGTGGGGTCCTCCCTCGCACAAGAGGCTTCGCACACCGAGACGCTCGCGCAACTCGCCCATCGCCGCCTCAAGATCGAGCGTCCCGTCGCGAGCCGCACGGACGTAGTCGATGTGCGCGCGGCACTCCAGTGGGAGGCTTGCTTGTGACGCGGTGATGATCGCCACGCGCGCCTTCGGGTCGGCGAGCAGCGGGATCTCCTCGTCGAGCGCGAGTCTCCCCGACACGACGCACACGAGCGGCTCCTCGGAGAGGCCACGCGCACGGCGGATCTCGCGGTCGTGCTCCTCGCAAACAAGCCGCGAATAGCGCTCTGCGCGGACTGTACCGGCGCCCGCCATTACGGCGTCCACAGTCGTGCGCAAAGCGTGGAGAAGTTCCGAGTCGGCGCGTCCACCGAGCGGCCCCGAGCGTCCACCGAGCGTAGCGCGGCCGTCGGTGCTTGAGATCATGTTCAGCACGAGATAGGGCCGCGAAGACGGCCCGCCGGCGGCGCGCTCGGCGAGATCTAGCTCCTCCACGAACCGCTCTACATTGACGTTTGGGCCGGGTGGGAGCAGCTGCCGCAAGCTCGGAGGGGGGCTAGAAGGGGTGTCGTGCGGGTTACTGGGCATATACCACTTGCTAACACAATCGGCCGGTGACGTGCTACCGTCGTGCGGTCTGGCCGGACAGAATAACCCGGCGAAAAGCAGTGCAAGCGCTCGCAGGTCGAAGCTCTAGAAGCATCCTCCGCGTAGCAGCACGCACATATCGTGGAGGATGAATCACATGCCTACCGGCACAGTGAAGTGGTTTAGCGACGACAAGGGGTTCGGCTTCATCACACCCGATGATGGAGACAAGGACCTGTTCGTTCACCACACAGGGATCAATGGCGAAGGGTACCGCTCGCTCCAGGAGGGCACGAAGGTGTCCTATGACGCGGAGCAGGGCGACAAGGGCCCCAAGGCCG
The DNA here is from genome assembly GCA_963695305.1 of uncultured Solirubrobacterales bacterium. Lineage (GTDB taxonomy): Bacteria > Actinomycetota > Thermoleophilia > Solirubrobacterales > Solirubrobacteraceae > Palsa-744. The sequence goes on from OY968774.1 coordinate 1,245,971, forward strand.
TCAACGTAACAACGCTCTGAGACTTATAACGCGAAGGGCTTATCCCGGCAGGGACATCCCGTGACGGGATACGCCCACAGCGTGAGCGAGCGTGTCATCGGGGCCCTGCGGGGCCCCGCCGACGTTCTGGGCACGCGAACAGGGAAGGGCAAGGTTGGCTCCCAGTCTGTGAGCGAGCGCCGTGTGGCCGACGTGCGGATAGGGGCGGGCGCGTTGATCGTGATCGTCTCGTGCGTCGCGCTGCTCGTGGTGGCAGCGGCCAACCGTCCCAGTGTTCTCTCCGCCACCACCACCCTTCATTTCTTTCCCCGCTGGATGGCGGGCCCGCTCGGTGGCTTGTGGCCGTCGCTCACGCGTAACGCTCTGAGTTTGCGCTACCTCTTCACCGTCACAGTGACGGTGATGTATGCGAGCTATATCCTCGCTTTGAAGTACGCGCCGCGACTACGTTCACGTTGGGTAATCGCTGCGGTTGTGGGGGTGCACGCGATCGTCTTCCTCGCGCCTCCGATGGCGCTCACCGACATCTTCAACTATGTCAACTACGGACGGATGGAGGTCTTTCACCATCTCAACCCGTACACCACCACACCGATATTGGAGCCCCACAACGACCCGAGTTTCGCGCTGAGCAACTGGCATCAGCTGCTCAGTCCCTACGGTCCGCTGTTCACCCTCATCACGTTCGCGGTTGTGCCACTCGGTGTGGCGGCTTCCTTCTGGACACTGAAGGGGCTTCTGATGGTGGCGAGCCTCACCACCCTCCTGCTTGTTTGGAAGTCGGCGAAGCTGCTCGGTCGCGATCCCATCGCGGCGATCGTGTTCGTGGGGCTGAACCCGATCGTGCTCGTGTGGGGTCTCGGCGGGGACCACAACGACTTCCTGATGATGTTCTTCGTAGTACTCGCCTTCTATCTGCTGTTGCGGGCGCACACCATGCCCGGAGCGGCGCAGAGGAGCGAGAACGCTCCCTCTCAAACGCCGCCGCAAGACGCCTCGCCGAGCACATCTGATCCCGATCGGAGGTGGGCGCTGTTCGCGGGCGCCGGGGTGGCGCTCGTTGCGGCCATTGCGATCAAGGCTTCAGCGGGAATCCTGCTGCCGGTGGTGCTCGCCTGTTTGCTGCGCAAAAAGCGCGACCTCATACCGATCGGGCTCGGCATGGTGGGTACCGCCGTTGTGCTGGGGACGTGCAGCGTGATCGCCTTTGGCGCGCACTTCCCCGACCTCGCCACCCAGGGTCGAGTGGTGACGATGGTGAGCCTCCCCAACCTGCTCGGGCTCGTGATCGGGGACGGTGGCGAGACCAACACGCTGCGAATCGTGCTGAGCGCTCTGCTGCTCGTCATCGTGGCGGCGTGCTCGGTTCGTGCCTGGCGCCGGCGCGAGGCGGTGAGCGGCGCGGGGTGGGCGACGGTGGCGCTGCTTGTGACGCTCAGTTGGGTGCTGCCGTGGTACGTGTTGTGGGTGCTCCCCTTTGCGGCGCTCTCGGGTTCGCGTCGGTTGCGTGTGGTGGTGCTGGTACTCGGGGTGTACTTCATCGCCGCTTGGGCCCCCATCACGGGGACCGTGTTCAACGCGATCGGATTTCATCCCGACAAGACCCCACTCGGGCGGTTGCACCAGCGCTACGTCAAGGAACTCTTGTTCTGATGGAGGCGCGCGCGCCGCTCGTCGAGCGCGCAGCTACTCGTCAAGGGCGCGGGTAGGACTTCGAGCGCAGAGTCATGGCAACGGTCTCTATCTTGAGACCCACGCCAGAAAACCGCCGGAGCGTCTCCAATCCGGCCTCAAGCGGCCCCGGGAGGCCCGCTCACACGCTGCTCGCCGTCGGGGAGCCGACCGTCACGGCCTACATACCCATCCTTGCCCCCGGCGCACAAGTACACCGCGTCGCCCTCGCCCACATTGCGCACCTTGCGCAGCGTCGCCGCGTCCACGCGTGCTGAGCCACCCTCATCGAGGCGATGGGTTGTGCCGTCGCCGAACTCCATCTCGATCGTCCCCCGGTGCACGAAGTAGAGCTCCTCCTGCTTGTCGTGGAAGTGGCTCCCCGTTTCATACCCCTGGGGCATCGAAATCACGTTGACCCCGAACGCGGTCACACCCAACCCCTTGCGCATCTTGCGAAAGCCATACCCCTCCCCAAGCGCGTCCAAATCGCCAGCGACCGCATACCCCTCGCCAACGGTTACCTGCGGATACTCAGATGCCTCCATGTCGGTCTCCTCTCGGGTTAATGGTCTGCGACGCTGCCGCCCTCGGGCGAAAGCGGCCGGTTCTCGTGTGCCCACCGCACCAACCCTCCCGCCATCGAGAGCGCTTGGTAGCCAGAGGCGCGGAACGCCTGCGCCGCCATGTCAGAGCGGGCGCCCACCCGGCAATAGAACACCACCGGGCGCTCCCTGTCGATCTCCCCCGCCCGTGCGGTGAGCTCGACCAGCGGCATGTGGGTGGAACCGGCGATGTGGCCCGCCTCGCGCTCATAAACCTCACGCACGTCCACCACCTGCAGCTCCGGGTCCTCTCCCATCCACTGAGAGAGCCGCTCGGGGTCGATGTCTGTCTGCGTGGAGTCCAACGGCGCGCCCATAGAGCCATGAGCGTAGCGGGGGCCCACTAGGAGCGACTTCGCAACAACACGGCGCGGTCACTAGGATCATCTGACCATGCAAGAGACCCTCACCGAGGTTTACACGATCCCGCAGGAGCACCTCGACTTCTGCGCCACCATCAAACAGATCGCCCAAGAGAAGATCGCGCCGCGCTCGGCGGAGATCGACGAGCAAGCGGAATACCCGTGGGATATCCGCAAGATGCTCTCAGAGCAGGACATCCTGGGCCTTCCGTTTCCCACCGAGTACGGTGGCACCGGCACCGGCACGCTGATGCTCAACATGGGGGTGGAGGAGATCGCCAAGGTGGACGCCGCATGCGCGCTCATCCTGATGGTGCAGGAGCTCGGCACGCTCCCCATCCAGCTATTCGGCTCCGACGAGCTGAAGGCGCGCTTCCTACCCAAGTGCGCCACCGGCGAGTGGTCGCCTGCATTTGCCCTCTCAGAGCCAGAAGCGGGGAGCGACCCCGCGGGGATGCAAACCACAGCGGTGCTCGATGGCGACGAATGGGTCATCAACGGCACCAAGAACTGGATCACGAACCTTGGGGTGGCCGACTTCTATGTGACCTTCGCCGTCACCGACCGCGAGAGCAAACGCATCACCGCGTTTGTGGTGGAGGCAGATCGCCCCGGCTTCAGCGTGGGCAAGCTAGAGCACAAGCTCGGCATCCGCGCCTCGCCGACGGGGCAACCGATCTTCGAGGACGTGCGGGTTCCGCAGGAGAACGTGATCGGGGAGGTGGGTAGGGGACTGTCGGTCGCCCTTGGCACACTTGAGCGAACCCGACTCGGCGCCGCCGCACAGGCCGTGGGGATCGCCCAGGGCGCCACCGACTATGCCGTGGCCTACGCTCGCGAGCGCAAGCAGTTCGGTAAGGCCATCAACGAGTTTCAGGGGATCCAGTTCAAGCTCGCCGACATGGAAATCAAAACGGCGGCCGCCCGTGAGCTGCTCTACAAGGCGTGCGCGATGGCCGATCAGGGCCATCCCCTGCGCGCCAAGTACTCCTCGATGGCGAAGGTGTTCTGCTCGGATACCGCGATGGCGGTGACCGTCGAGGCGGTTCAGGTGTTGGGGGGGTACGGTTATGTAAAGGAGTACCCCGTGGAGCGCATGATGAGAGACGCCAAGATCACCCAGATCTATGAGGGCACCAACGAGATCCAGCGGGTTGTGATAGCCCGCACGCTGAAGTAGGCGTGGGAGATGCGTGCGTCGAGGTCGCCAGGCGTCTTCGGCCACGCTCGCCGTGTCGCGGTGGCGGCGCTTGTTGCGCTGTCGGTGGGGCTTGTCGTGCTCGTCGTCGGACAGGGGTTGAGCACGATCGGGATGGTGCGCGCCGTGGAGGAGATATTCCTCGGCGCAATGGTCGTGGCTGTCGTCGCTGGCGGCGTGGCCTATGTGGCGGTGCGTTTGGCCGACTGGCGCAACCCTGAATCCGAGGCCGATTTCGAAAAGCTCGTGCGCCACTCCGAGGAGTTGGCGCGCGAAGGTCTGGCTGTGGACCCCGATGAAGCGGAATTCATGGAGCTCGACCCGCTCGACGACGCCGACTTCGAGGAGCTGGTGCGCGATGCGCTTGATGACCTCCCCGACCTGCTGCGCAACGCACTCGCCCACGTTGCGGTTGTGATCTCCGACGGAGGCCGCGCCGCGGGCGCCTACGGCCTCTACCAGGGCGCCACTGTCGCCCGCGATGATGTCCACGACCGGATAGTCATCTTCAGAGACACCATCCGCCGCGACTTCGGCAGCGATCCCGACAGGCTGCGCGAACAGGTCACAAAGACCGTCCGCCACGAGCTCGCCCACCACGTGGGCTTCGATGAGCTAGGCGTCTCTCGGCTTGATCTATAAGAGCGCTCGTCCCGATCTCGCGTAGGATTCGCGCTGCTCCCGCGCCGCGCGGGGCGGGTGGAGGGTCCGTCCCCGCCAAGTAACCCACAAGGAGAAGCCACATGCCTGAAGCTGTGATCGTCGACGCCGTGCGTACGCCCATCGGGCGGGCCGTAAAGGGATCGCTGAAGACCGTCCGCGCCGACGACCTCGCGTCGATCCCCCTGAAGGCGCTAATCGAGCGCAACCCCAAGGTCGAGCAGACCTCGATCGGCGACGTGATGATGGGCTGTGGATACGGAGAGGGCGAGCAGGGCTACAACGTGGCCCGTATCGCCTCGCTGATCGCCGGCATCGACTACCACGTGCCGGGCACCACCGTGAACCGCTTCTGTGCCTCCTCGCTACAGACGATCCGTATGGCCTTCCACGCGATCAAAGCGGGTGAGGGCGACACCTACATCTCCGCCGGCGTCGAGGCGGTCTCGCGTGCGGGGGGAGGCGGTGGCGGCTTCACGTTCCACCCGCTGGTGGACGGCTCGGAGGGGTCGCTCTACAACGTGTACATCCCGATGGGGATGACCGCCGAGAACGTTGCCGAGGAACGCAAAGTTTCGCGTGAGGCGCAGGACGAGTGGGCGGTCATATCCCAAACACGCGCCGTCGCAGCGCAGGCCAGCGGCCACTTCGACAAGGAAATCATCCCCGTCACGGTGGCGGCCCACAAAGACGTGGACAGGGAAGGCAACGAGATCGACGTCCCCGAGACCGTGGTCACCAAGGACGATGGTCCCCGCCCCGGCACCACGCTTGAGAAGCTCGCCTCGCTGCCGCCCGTGTTCAAGGAGGGTGGCACCGTCACGGCCGGGAACGCCTGTCCGCTCAACGACGGCGCCGCCGCGGTGCTCGTGATGTCAGAAGAAAAGGCTTCCGCACTCGGGCTCCAGCCAAAGGCGCGCATTATCGCCTCCACCGTCGCGGGAATCCGCCCGGAGATCATGGGGGTAGGCCCGATCCCCGCGATCAAAGCGCTGCTTGAGAAGACCGGCATGAAGATCGAGGACATCGACGTCGTCGAGATCAACGAGGCGTTCGCCGCACAGATCGTCCCCTGCATGGAGGAGCTCGGCATCACCGAGGAGCAGCTCAACCCCTTCGGTGGCGCCATCGCCCTCGGCCACCCCTTTGGCATGACCGGCGCCCGCATCATGACCACCCTGCTCAACAACCTTGAGACCAAGGGCGGCAAGTACGGCATCGAGTCCATGTGCGTCGCCGGCGGCATGGGCATGGCGATGTTGGTGGAACGGCTGGCGTAGCGAGACTCCGTCTGATCTGTATATACCTCTGGATAGGGGTATATACTGATCGGATGGGAAAGCATCTTGTAGATATTGATGAGCAGGCGCTCCGCAACGCACGCGCCGAGCTTGGTGTGGGCACGATCAAGGAGACCGTGAATCGGGCTTTGCGGCTAGTTGGTGGCGATCACAGTGTGGACGTAAATAAGCGTCTGGATGTGCTCGCACGTGCTGATCTTGCGCCACGCGAGCAGGCATGGCGCTGACGCATCTGCTGGACACAAGCGTCCTTACCCGTCTGCGTGAGCCGTCGATTCGTGCGGCGATCGACTCGAAGGCGCAGCTAGGGGAGCTTGCGCGTGCCGGCATCAGCGATCTCGAGATCGGATACTCGGCTCGTGACGCCGTCGAGTGGGATCGGCTTGCCGATGCGGTTGATGTTTTCGAGCTGGTTGAGACAACTACTGAGCACGTACAGCGGGCGCGTCAGGTGCAGCGTCTTCTGGCCTCAAAGCATCAGCGTGGTCGTAAGGTGCCCGATCTACTTATCGCTGCCGCTGCCGAGACCCGCAGCCTGACTGTCTTGCACTACGACGCCGACTTTGATCGGATTGCGGCAGTAACAGGTCAATCCTGCGAATGGGTTGTTCCCGCCGGCTCGGTTGACTGAGGCAAAATCTATAAGGCGGTCGCCAGCGAGTCGGCCCAAGCGACGAGGTGAGCATCGACGGGTGTTAGCGGAGACGTACGTACAGCAGCAAGTGGTGTGCGAACGGGTGCGGCCAGTAGACTCGCCGCCACACACCGCCTGGGCCGTTCAACCATCTGAAGCGAGGAGTCGTGGGTATGAGAAAGACTGGCGCAGTAATCGTGGCGCTCGTGGCGCTAAGTATGGGACTCGCAATAGTGGCCCTGTCTGCGGCCGCCCGTCCGGTGGCTCAGGCGAGTAGCTGCGCGTTTGGCAAAGAGGCCAAAGGCTGCAAGCTCAACGGGACCGGCTACGGGGACTTCAAATCGCGGCTGTTCATCAGCTTCCCGGCGTCCACCCAGCCAAAAGGCACCACGGAACTGTCGATCCCGGTCTCTCAGATCTGCCCGCAGGTGACCGAAGAAGTGAGCATTTTCGCCAAGGGCAAAGGCACGGCCAAGATCGGCGCGACGATCAAATTCTCAGGCAAAGCCGCCATCAAGTCTTCGACCACGCTCACGCCGGTGGCATCGAAGGTGAAGTCCGCCAAGGTCACGGCCACATTGACGCTCACCAACGCGAAAGTGGCCAAGCTTTCCGGCAAGGCAGAAGTGACGCTTGAAGGCGGCGCCAAGTGCAGCAAGAAACTGCCAAGCAAACTACTGCGCATCCTCGGCGGCTGATCGCCTCGCAGATGTGACGTTGGCCAGGCCGTCGGTGGGTAGGCACCGACGGTCGGTCTGTACTTGCGGGCTCGGCTCCGCTGCGCTCAGCGCGGCGGCATTCGCAGTGCGCCGTCGAGGCGGATTACCTCTCCGTTGAGCATCCGGTTCTCGACTATGTGGCATGCGAGCTGGGCGTACTCGGCGGGAGCGCCCAGTCGTTGCGGGAATGGGACCCCTGCGCCCAGTTTCTGACGCGCCTCCTCGGGGAGGGCGGCCAGTAGCGGAGTGTCGAACAATCCTGGGGCGATCGTGTTCACGCGGATTCCCTGCGTCGAGAGGTCGCGCGCGGCAGGGAGCGTCATTCCTACGATCCCGCCCTTGGAGGCGGAGTAGGCGATCTGGCCGATCTGACCGTCGAACGCCGCTACCGACGCGGTGTTGACACACACGCCCCGTTCCCCGTCCTCGCGTGGGTCGGCGGCGATCATCGCCGTGGCCGCCATCCGCAGCACATTGAACGTGCCGATCAAGTTGATTTGAATCGTCGTCTCGAACGGCAATAGCGCGTGAGGGCCCCTGGAGCCCGCCACCTTCTGTGCCCAACCGATCCCCGCGCAGCACACCGCGATGCGCAACCCACCGTCCACTGCGGCGGCGCGCTCCACGGCCGCCTGTACCTGTGACTCCTCACGTACATCGCACACCACGAACTCAACGCCAAGCTCCTGCGCGAGCGCAGTGCCCTTCTCGGCGTTCACATCCGCCACCGTCACCACCGCGCCTCGTTCGTGGAGCGCGCGCACGCTCGCCTCCCCGAGACCCGAGGCCCCTCCTACGACAATCGCTGAGCTTCCCTCCATTTGCACGCAGGGGAGAGTATCGACACGGCGATCCCCCGGGCATACCGATCGGATGCTCTCCCGATCGCCGGCCAAGAAGGGCGCCCGCGAGGGTGAGGGTTAGCTCGCCAGCAAGCGCACGATCGCGGTAATGCCCACCACTACGATCAGAGCCCGCAGGGCGTTTGGGTGCAAGCGCCGTCCGTAGCGCGCACCCACCTGCGCTCCGAGGATCGACCCGCCCGCGATGAGCGCCGCCGGAGCCCACTCGATGTGTGCGGCCACGATGAAGAATACCGCCGCGACCCCGTTCACCGAGCCCGCAAGCACGTTCTTCAACGCGTTCGTGCGGTGCAGGTTCTGGGGGAGCGCCAAGCCGAGGATCCCGAGCAGGAGGATCCCCTGTGCGGCTCCGAAATAGCCCCCGTACACACCCGTCACGTAGAGCGCCGCCGAGGTCACCACGCGGTGGCGCCGCCCGGGTTGTGTGGGCCGCCTCGCGAGCGCTCTGGCGATGCTTGGCTGCACCACCACCAACGTGAGCGCGATCGCTATGAACACCGGCACGATCGCCTCGAACGCCGACGAGGGAAGCGACAGCAGCAACGCAGCGCCTGTGATTCCCCCAAGTACCGACGCGACACCCAGACGCAAGGCCTGATCCCGTTGGCCGTCAAGCTCCCGTCGGTAACCAATAGCTCCCGACACCGATCCCGGAACAAGCCCCACGTTGTTTGACACGTTGGCTGTCACCGGCGGGTACCCGAACGCGAGCAACACCGGGAACGTGATCAACGTGCCGCTTCCCACCACCGTGTTGATGGTTCCCGCGGCGAAACCGGCCGCCGCGATGGCGAGCGCCTCCTCGATGCCCATCTGACGCTCAGGCGACTGGTCGTGAGAGGGTGAGCGCGAACAGCTCCTCGGGGTCGGTGAGCCAGCTCACCAGCTCCAAGCCCGCTGCGGAGAGGTCTCCCTCGATGCGGTCCCTCGTGAACTTCGCGCTGATCTCGGTACGGATCTCCTCGCCCCGCTCGAAGTGCACCGAAAGATCGAGGTCTCGCACGGTGGTTGTGTGCGCGCGTCGTGCTCGCAACCGCATCTCGATCCACTCGTGCTCGCGGTTGAACACCGCCACATGGTCGAAGTCCTCGGGGTCGAAGTCGGCGCGCAGCTCGCGGTTGAGCACGGTCAAGAGGTTGCGATTGAACTCGGCGGTAACCCCCTCCGCATCGTCGTAAGCCTGGGTAAGCACCTCCGGGTCCTTGACGAGGTCCGTTCCCATCAACAGATGATCCTCGGGGCCGAGCAGCTTCCCGATCTCGCGCAGGAAGCGCCTACGGCTGCCGGGGGGGAAGTTGCCGATCGTGCCGCCCAGGAACACCACCAAGCGTGGGCCTTCGGGCTCGGGAACGCGGCCGAGGTGGCGTTCGAAGTCGCCGATCACCCCGTGCACCCGCAAACCCGGATACTCGCTTGTCAGCTCCTGCGCGCAATCGCGCACCATGCTCTCGGTCACGTCCACTGGGATGTACAGCTTGAGCGTGCCCCCGCGGTGCAGCGCGTCGAGCAGCACCCTCGTCTTTGAAGCCGTCCCCGAGCCGAGCTCCACAAGCTCAGCTGCCCCGGTCGTGCTCGCCAACTGCTCGGCCGACTCCTCAAGGATCGAGCGCTCGGTACGTGTGGGGTAGTACTCGGGCAGCTCGCATATGCGGTCGAACAGCTCCGCCCCCCGTGCGTCGTAGAAGTGCTTGGGCGGGATTTCCTTGAAGGGCTGGGTCAACCCGTCGAGCACGTCCTCCGCCAGCGATCGCTCCTGTCCCTCGTGCAGGTAGGAGTCGATCGTGATCGCGCTCTCCGGTGCGGTGACGGGCTCCATCAGCTCACATCCTGCGCAAGTCGCACGCCGGCGAATATCTGACTGCGTACCGGCAGATCCCAGTTGCGGAACGTCAACGTCCCCACACGTGGGCTCGTAGCCCACGACCCGCCCCGCAGCACGCGGTAGTCCTCGCCGAAGAACACTTCCGAGTACTCGCGGTAGGGGTGCGCCACGAAGCCGGGATACCCGCTGAAGTGGCTGCTGGTCCACTCCCACACCTCTCCTACTCCTGAGAGAACCCCGCTCTTGGCCGCCTTCTCCCACTCCGCCTCTGTGGGAAGGCGCGCGCCCGCCTTCCTCGCGAACTCCTCCGCCTCGAACCAGCTCACGTGGCACACCGCCGCGTCAGGCTCGCCCTCCCTTGTGTCACCGAGGACGCTCGCCCATTCCGCATTGGTCACGGGCTGAGATGCGATCTCGAACGCCCCCACCTCAGCAGTGTGTACAGGGCGCTCGTTGTCGTAGGCGAACCCATTGGCGCCAGCGCCCATTCTCGAACGGGCCACGCGGCACTTCTACCCACTCATTCTGCCCCCCAAGCGGCGTCAAGCGCGGCTCTCCCGCCGGCAACAGATCGGCGAGCGCCATCGTCTGGCGCATCGTCTCTGAGTGTTGCAACTCGTGACGCAACACCAACTCGTAGATCGTCCCATCGCCAACGCCCCTCCTCGCGAGCGCCTCGGCGCTGCGCCCGCGCACCTGCTCCAAGTACGCCCTCGCATCCCGTGGCCCCAGCAGCTCGATCTCGCCTCTAACGGTGCGCGGTGTCTCGAACGCGTCATACATCTCCGCGAGGTCCGGCCTGAGCAGGTCGAGCCCCCCATGACGGTGTGCGAGCCAAAGATCCTCATACGCCGCGATGTGCGCGAGATCCCACACCAACGGGCTCATGATGGGGGAGAGCACGCTGCTCAACTGCTCGTCGCTCAGGTGGCTGACGAGCGCCAGTGTCGCTTCTCTGACGGTGTCGAGCGCCGCCAGCGCCTCCTCCGGTGCGTCCGGGAGGGGGTGTCGGGGAGCGATGGGGTCGCGGTGAGCGATCGTAGCCATAGCTTCGCCCGACTCACTGTAGTGGCTCTTCTCGCCAACCGGGAGTTTTCTGTCGTTCGTCTCGTCGGAACCGCGGCGTTCTCTTGCGCGGCGGGCACGACAGCGGCGCGCATACGTGATCGCTAGGGCGTCATCGCCTCGGCCGCCGCCAGTGCCGGGCCGTAGGTGGGGTCGCGTAGCAGCGACTGGCGGATGCCCTCGCCGAGGATCCCGCTCTCACCGCGCGACGCTCCGAGGATCGTCCATTCGCGTTCCTTGCCTTGGGCGGTGCGAGCGCGCGCTCGTAGCCCTCCCGGCCCGCGCTTCAGTCCAAGACGCCGACCGCCAGCGGTGGCGATCGCCACACTCTCAAGCCCCCGCACGTCCTGCTCGGGCGCCGGCTCAAGCCGAATCGCGACAGATCCATCGTGGGCGGTGCCGGTCAGTACTCCCTCGTTTGCGCTCAACCTGCCCATCTCCCAGCCCAAGCGAGACCCCAACCAGCCCACCAACAGCATCGCCGCCACGGTCGAGTCGGGGTGGTGGCGCACCGCCACGGTCTCGATCTTCGCTAGCTCCGCCCGCATCGCAGGCGAGTCGAACGACGCCGCCACCCGCTCGCGCCACGGAGTGCTGCGCAGCCATGCAAGATCCACCACATACGCCCGCTTTCCTAGGGCGCACGCGCGCCCGATCGCCTCATGCCATGAGGGATCGTCGAGCGAGTCCACCAAGATGGCCTGGGCGAGCTCCAGTAGAGCGTCCACCGCCTCGGGGTGGCCGTGGGGCGACCACACGAGCGTCGCCAGGTCGGTCACCACGAGCGGATCTACGATCGTGACGAGATCGTCGAGGTGGCGCTCGCCGATCTCCACCGTCACCGTCTCGCGCAGCAAGCCCAACTCGCCCTCCGCCGGGTCACCGTCGGTGGAGACCACAGCGCGCGCGTCCAACCGCGTGCGGTGGGGGTCGTAGGAAAGCACCACCAAGCGAGAGGCGTGATAGCGCCCCACACCCGCCAGACGGTTGGCGATCTCGCCGCTGTAGCCACTGTCTACGAACACCACCATGTTCAGCGCCCGCGCCGGCGCCAACCCACCGTTTTCGCCGTGACGTTGGCGGACCAGGTCACGCATCGCTGCTTCGATCGCGTCGGGTGTCGTGCCTTGCGCGCTCCACACCGCGTCAGGCAGGCTCATATCGCGCGCCACGCCTGCTCCGGGAGGAGTATGTCCGCCGCCTCCTTCGGTCCCTGTGTGCCCGCCTTGTACTGTGGCAGCGGGGTCTCCTCGTGCTCCCATGTCTGCAAGATCGGGTCGCAGATGCGCCACTGCGCCTCCACCTCGTCGTCGCGTGTGAACAGGGTGGCATCGCCTCTCATGGCGTCGGTTATCAACCGCTCGTACGCCTCCGGCGACTGCGAGAGGAACGCGGTTCCGTACAGGAACTCCATGTGCACCGGGCGTATCACCATCCGCGAACCCGGGATCTTCGCTCCCAACCGCAGCGACACTCCCTCGTTTGGTTGCAAGGTGAGGATCAACTGGTTGGGGAGCACCCCAAGCGAGCCGTCCTGGCTGAAAGCGAGATGGGGCACCGGCTTGAGTGTCACCGCGATCTCCGTCACTTTGCGCGCCAACCGCTTGCCGGTGCGTAGATAGAAGGGAACCCCCGCCCACCGCCAGTTGTCGACTTCCAATCGCAACGCTGCGAACGTCTCAGTGGTGGAGTCCAGGGGGATACCTGGCTCTTCCAAATACCCCGCCACGTCCTCGCCGCCAGAGTGTCCCGGTCCGTACTGCGCTCTCATCGCCATCTCGGCGATATCGCTCTCGATCGGCTCTGAGATCGACTGCAACACCTTCACCTTCTCGTTGCGCACCTCATCCGCGGTGAAGCTCACAGGAGGCTCCATCGCCACATGGCACAGCAACTGCAGCATGTGGTTCTGGATCAAGTCCCGCAACGCCCCCGCGTGGTCGTAATACCCAGCGCGCGTGCCGATCCCTATGTCCTCCGCCGCGGTGATCTGAACCTGGTCGATGTAATTGCGGTTCCAGAGTGGCTCAAACATGCCGTTGGCGAAACGGAACGCCATCATGTTCTGAACCGTCTCCTTGCCGAGGTAGTGGTCGATGCGGAACACCTGGCTCTCCTCGAACACACCAAGAACCCGGCGGTTGAGTTCGCGTGCCTCCTCAAGCGAGGTACCAAAGGGCTTCTCGATGATCACCCTCACATCCGCCCCCTCGTGACGGTCAAGGCCCTGCTTGCCCAGCGCCTCCACGATCACCGGGAAGAACGCCGGGGCAGTCGAGAGGTAGAAGGCCCTTGAGAGCGGCTCGCCGGCGTGCTGCTCGAAGCCCTCAAGCGTCTTCTCAAGCTTCGCGTACACCCGCTCGTCATCGAAGGTCCCCGGCACGTACTTCACGTGCTCAAGCAGCCGCTTCAACACGTCCTCGTCGGGAGATGTGCGCGAGAACTGCCTGATCGCCTGCTCACACTCTTGGCGGTAGTCCTCGTGCTGCTTTTCTCTGCGCGCCACCCCCACCAGGTGAAAGCGCTCGGGGAGCGCCCCATCGTGCGCGAGGTTGTAGAGCGCGGGGAGGAGCTTGCGCCGGGCGAGGTCCCCCGTCGCGCCGAAGATCACAAGCGTCGTGGGGGCGACCGGCAGACGCTCCAAACCGGCTGTGAGCGGGTTCTCCGGTTCGGTCGTCGCGACGGCTGCCACGCGCTACCGGCGCTTGCCGTTCTGCTTCGAGGCCGAACCGCTCTTTGCGGTTGGCGCCGCCTTCACCGCATGCCCGCCGAACTGGTTGCGAAGCGCCGCAAGTACCCGGTGAGCGAAGTCACCGTTCCCGCGCGAGGAAAGGCGCTCATAAAGCGAAGCGGTTATCACCGGCGTGGGCACATCTTTGGCAGTCGCGTCCTCGATCGTCCAGCGCCCCTCACCCGAGTCTGCGGTGTAACCCTCGATCGCCTCAAGCCCGTTGCCGTCCGCTTCGAAGGCGCGCGCCGCAAGTTCGCACAGCCACGAGCGCACAACCGACCCCTGGTTCCAGAGGTGGGCGATCTTCGCGTTGTCGAGCTCATACTCGGACTTATCGAAGATGTCGAACCCCTCGGCGTATGCCTGCATCAAGCCATACTCCACGCCGTTGTGCACCATCTTCACGTAGTGCCCTGCGCCCGATCCGCCGAAGCGCATCCAACCACGCTCGCCGATTGCTGCCACGCTGTCGGCGCTCGTAGGGGGCGCCAGCACGTCGAGGATCGGGCTCAACCGCTTAACCGCGCCTGGCGGCCCGCCCACCATCATGCAATAGCCCACGTCTATGCCCCACACACCGCCTGAGACGCCCACATCGACATATTGGATGCCGAGCTTTGAGAGCTCCTTGGAGCGGCGCTTGTCATCAGTCCACTTAGAGTTGCCACCGTCCACGATCGTGTCGCCCTTCTCAAGCAGCTTCGCCAGCTTCTGCACGGTCTGCTCGGTGGCGTCGCCAGCCGGCACCATGATCCACACGATCCGCGGCGCCTCAAGCTTTTTGACGAGATCTGCGAGCGAGCCGGCTCCGCGCGCTCCGTTCTTTAGAGCGGCCGTGACGGCGCCCTTGTCGAAATCGAACGCAACGACTTCGTGCTCGGAGTCGCGACGGATCCTATGGACCATATTCCCGCCCATCTTGCCCAGCCCGACGAATCCGATCTCGGTCATCGTCAGTGATCCTAGTCGGCTCGTGTAGGTTTCCGTCTCGATGACCCCCAACACCGATACGAAGCCGGATCGCAACCTCGCGCTTGAGCTCGTGCGCGTCACCGAGTTCGCCGCTCTCGCCGCCGCCCCGCTTGTGGGCATGGGCGACAAGGAGGCAGCCGACCAGGCCGCCGTCGATGGCATGCGCTTCGCGCTTCACTCGATCGCCATGGACGGCACGGTCGTGATCGGCGAGGGCGAGAAGGATGAGGCGCCGATGCTCTACAACGGTGAGCGCATCGGTGACGGTTCTCCACCGCAGGTGGACATCGCCGTCGATCCGCTGGAGGGCACGACGCTCGCCGCCCACGGCATGCCCTCCGCGCTAGCCGTCATCGCACTCTCAGAGAAGGGCACGATGTTCGATCCCGGTCCATGTGTGTACATGGAGAAGATGGCAGGCCCCCCCGAGATGGCCGACTTGCTCGACCTCGACCGGCCGTTGTCAGAGACCGTGAAGCTGATCGCCGCCCGCAAGGGCCACCCGATCGGCGACGTGATGGTGGTGGTGCTCGACCGTCCCCGCCACGAGGACGGCATCCGCGAAATCCGCGAGGCTGGAGCACGCGTGCGCCTCATCCCTCACGGCGACGTCTCTGCCGCGTTGCTCGCGGTCACCGAGCGCTCCGCCGTGGATCTTCTGTGGGGCATCGGTGGAACCCCGGAGGGGGTCATATCCGCCGCCGCCATCAAGTGTCTCGGCGGTCAGATGCTCGGCCGCCTCTGGCCCCGCGACGACAGCGAGCGCCAGGCTGCGCTTGACGCCGGCTACGACCTCGACCGTGTGCTCGACCGCGACGATCTCGTCTCAGGCGACGACGTGTTCTTCTCCGCCACCGGCATCACCGACGGCGACGTGCTCCAGGGTGTGCGCTACCCCTCCGCCGGCGGCGCCACCACCGAATCGCTCGTCACCCGTTCACGCTCGGGCACCGTTCGTCGCATCCGCGCCACACATGACCGCGAGAAGCTACGCGCGCTCGACAGCGGCGGGCGCTTCGGCTAAGACACAAGCCGCCCCACCTTCGACTCCGCCAGGTCCAGCCGCGCCAGCGAGCGCAGGAACCCGTTGGTCACGAATACGTGGATACGCGCCTGGGTGGCGTTGTACACGCGTCGTCCGAACCCCGATGCGATCGCCGGGTGGAAGTTCGCCACTTCCACCTCAACGTGCACCCTCGCGTCGCCGTCGCCGTCGCCGGTTGCGGGGAGGCGCCGCACGTCGATCTGCAGGTGGCCGTGACCGCCGCGCCCATGCCTTGCAACGAGCAATCCCCGCTCGATGCGCCAGCGCACGACTCCCCTCTCCCCGTCAAGCTCATATTCCGGCGGCTTGAACGTCAACAGCTTCAGCGGGCGCCCGAGCAGCACAACCGAGCGGCCGGATTCCCCATACACCACCCTCACGAGTCCCAAGGTCACGCGTGTGAGGAAGCGCCAGTAGGTGCGCGCCAACCGCTCCAGGTGCATCGGCGACCACAGCTCTGAGAGCGCCTCTTCGGGCAAGCTCATGTCCGCCGCTTGCACCGAGCGCATCGCACCGCTCGCGCTGTCTTCGGTCGTGTGGTCTTCGAGCTTCTCGATCGTTGCGATCTTCGGCCGTCGGCTCACCGACCCAAGGCTATCCCTTGCGCGCCAACCGCCGACAATATGTCTCAAGATATTGCGGGAAAGTGACGATGATCGGTGTCGTGTCCTTTGCCGGTGATATCAACCGCCTGTGAGAGACCAACCCGACCGATCGTCTCCGGGCGGATCCTCCTCCACCGAGCGGCTCTCCCGTGCGGCATACGCAGCGCAACAACTCTGCGACGTCCTGTGGGAGGCGATGCACGAGGAGCTGTCCCGCGCCGACGCCACGCGCGCCCGCGCCCTCTCTGAACGTCTCGCCGAGGTGTCCTCCACTGTCGCGATGCTCGCTGGCACGATCCCAGCCGAGACGGCCGCCGAGGCGGCGCCGCTTGACACATCCGGTCCCGCGCCACAGGGCTCGACGACCGATACGCCTCCCGGTGCGCCTCCGGTCGAGCGTCGCACGCCGCCCACACCCTCTCGACCCGAGCCTCGTGGCTCGGACCCCCGGCCGCCGGATCTGAGACTCGCCTCCCACCAACCCTCGGAGATCGAGGGGTCGTCTGTCGCCTTCCAGTCCACCACCACACAAACGGGGGAGTACGCGTTCACGAGACTTGTCGACGAGCAGGAACCTCCCGTCGCCGAGACGCTTGCCTCGGTCGAGCCGATCCAGCCGGAGATCGCCATCCACGACGTTCGTCGCGAGGAGGGCCCCTCCGCTTGGGTGTCCTCCGTCGGTCGGCTGCTCTCACGTCACGCCGAAGATGGGCTCCCTTTTGCGGTGCTATTGGTGGAGATCGTCGATGTCGCGCAGCTGGAGCGTTCGTCCACCCCACATGACATGCACAGTCTCGTCGCGCAGGTCGAGAGCGCTATCGGACGCGCCATGCGCGCCACAGACCACCTGTCGCGAGAGACGCTTGGTCGCTACTGGCTTGTGGCGCCCGAAACCAACGGCACAGGCGCCCGTATGCTCGCCGAGCGTCTCGCCCGTCTCGTGCGCACCTCCGCCACCCATCGTGGCGTGCCGCTTGAGGTGGCTATCGGCATCGCCGTGTGCCCCGACGACGGCACCGAGGCGCCTGCGCTAGCCGCCCGCGCCGACCTTGGTGTCTATTCGGCGCGCGCCACAGGTCGCTCGGTCGCGCACACAGATCCTCCCGCCGCCGGCTGAGGCGGCGATTCTCAGATCAGGCGGCGGCGGTGCCGCCGCTCGCAGCCGCTTCGGCCGGCGGCGTCACTTCGGCTGGGGCGCCCAACAAGGGATCGTTCTTCGCCTTACCCACGATCTTCGTCTTGATACGCACGGTTTCCTTGATCGTGAGTGCGCTCGCCGCACCCCACGTCAAGTCCCACATCGCGCCGTTGTGCGCGTAGGGGCCACGGTCGATCACCGGCACCGTGAGTTTGTGGCCCTTGTAGTTGACGAGCACCAGTGTCCCGCAGGGGAGTGTCCGCGACGCCACCCCCACAACTACCGGCGTCATGGTCTGCCCGCAAGCGGTCTTCTGGCCGTAGAACCCAGGGCCGAACCAGGTGGCGATCTGAGCCTTCGTGCTTGCCTTGGCGGGCTGTGTCGCTCCCGTGGGCGCACTCGCGCCACCCGTGCTCGCCAGTGCAACCGAGCACGCGCATCCACCGCACACGAGCGCGATGGCTACCACAAGCAGCGTCTTGTTGGCGAAAGTACGAGTCATCTATCGATCGACGCCTACGGGGTGAGCTGACGGGCTCGCGCTCTACTTCCGCGCTACGGCCCCTATCGGGCCGATTCGCCCCAGCGGCCCGCTTTTCGCGAACCGCAATGGGTCCCCCGCCCCCCGCGACCTGAATCGCAAGGGCTCGGCGTGAGCGCGAGTATACAGGCCACTCCTCCGGATCGTCCTACACCGCGCGCTCGCGGTTTTCCGCACTTTGCGGAGCTTTGTTACTTACGCTGCGTGGAGTTTGGGCGTCGTCGGCCTCGTGACAGCCCCACTATCAGGGTCGCCGCAGGATCGAGAAGGCGTCCTTCAACACGCGCCCCCCGGCCGTCAGGCTGCTCCCCGCCAACTCGCTCACGATGTCGGTCAACGACTCCAATAGCTCAACGCCGCTCGGTGGGTTCACCGTGCCACCCAGCTCAAGCTCCTCCTCCGGCTCATATCCCTGGCGTGGTGCGGGCGGCTCGGTTGATTTGATCTTTCGGGGTCGCTTTGCGGGCGCCGTTGGCGCGCGCTTCGTGGACGCACGAGGCGCTGGCTTGCTCTTCTTGGCTGTTTTTGCCTTGGTGGTCGGGTCGGTCTTCTCGACCCGCTCCGCATCGACCGTAGCGGCGGCTGTTTCCGACTTGACCGCCTTCCCACGGGCGGCGGCTCTGCGTGCGCTTGCCCGCTGAGGCCGGGTACGAGGTAGCGCCGCCAACACTCCCCCCTCAAGTACAGGGTCCTTTGAGCCGGCGTTTGAGTTCTCTGAGGGGCTCATCGTCTCGTAATCATCGCGCACCCGCCTGTGCGCTGCACCTGGAGTGCAATTTTCGCCTATCGAGGGTCGCGACGCGTTAGGATGGGCGGGTACATCTGAGTTGTACTGTCGGGCGGGCTTCGGCCACAGCCCCGGCTAAGGTAGTCCTCGAGCAGCATCCCAAGTGGCCCCGTCGCTGATGTGCGGGTCCGGCGGGAGTCCCCCGAAGGAAACGGAAAAACGCATGTCAGTGGTCGAATTGCAGGAGCTGGAAGAGGTCAAGACGCTGCTCGCCAAGGGGCAGCAGGTCGGGGTTCTCACCTTTGCCGAGATATCGGTCGCCACCTCCGACCTGGACCTCGACGAGTCCGACGTCGAGGAGCTCCACGGCTACCTTGAGAAATCGGAGATCGAGCTCGTCGAGGACATCGACCCCGCCACGGCGGCCGGCTCGCAGGTCGAACGCGCCCCCGACAAGCGTGGCCGGCGCAAGGCCAAGACCGCGCTCGATCTGAAGCCCGACATGACTACCGACTCCTTGCAGCTGTTCCTCAAGGACATCGGCAAGGTCCGTCTGCTTACCGCCCAGGAGGAGGTGGACCTCGCCAAGCGCATCGAGCGTGGAGACCTCGACGCGAAGCAGAAGATGGTCGAGTCGAACCTCCGCCTGGTGGTGTCGATCGCCAAGAACTACCGCAACCAGGGCCTCCCCTTCCTCGATCTCATCCAGGAGGGCACGCTCGGGTTGGTGCGTGCCGCGGAGAAGTTCGACTACCGCAAGGGCTTCAAGTTCTCCACCTACGCCACCTGGTGGATCCGCCAGGCCATTGCCCGTGCGCTCGCCGACAAGGCCCGCACCATACGCATCCCCGTACACGTCGTGGAGAAGCTCAACAAGATCGGCCGCGCCGAGCGCAAGCTCGTCACCGAGCTCGGTCGCGAGCCCACCGCCGATGAGATCGCCGAGGTCACCGGCATCGACCCCGAAGAGGTCGATTCGATTAAGCGCTCCGCCCAGGCTCCCGTGTCGCTTGAGAAGCCGGTCGGCGACGAGGAGGAGTCGGAGTTCGGCCAGTTCATCGCCGACGAGCGTGCAGAGTCGCCGTATGAGCGCGCCGCGGAGATCCTCACTAAGGAGGCCCTCCGCGAGGCGCTTGAGAACCTCTCCTACCGCGAGCGCCGTGTGCTTGAGCTTCGCTACGGACTCGGCGGCGAGCACCCCCGTACGCTCGATGAGGTTGGCCGTACGTTCAACGTCACCCGCGAGCGCATCCGCCAGATCGAGAACCAGTCTTTGAAGAAGCTGCAGTCGCTGGCGGAGGCTCAGAAGCTCCGCGACGTGGCGTAGCGTCGGATCGTTCTGGCTGCCGTCCAGCGGCGGCTCTCGATTCAAGTAGGCCGGATCCGCGGCCGATGAAGGTTGCATGTTCGACGTGCACTCAGCGCTGCGCGACCTGGTCGCCCGCAACGGCTCCGACCTTCACCTGAAGGCGGGCTCCCCGCCGCTGTTTCGCATCCACGGCAAGCTCGGCCCCGAGCCGGGTGCGCTCCCGTTGACGGGCGAGGACACCGAGAACGTGGTCCATACGCTGCTCCACGACGAGGCAAAGCTCAAGGAATTCGGCGAGGAGCACGAGGTCGACTTCTCCTTTGAAATCCCGGAAGTCGCACGCTTCCGCGTCAACGCGTTTCGCCAGCGCGGACTCATTTCGCTCGTGTGCCGCGCCATCCCGAGCAAGATCTCAACGATCGAGGAACTCTCCCTCCCCGAGGTCATCCGCGAGCTGGCAGAGGAGGAGCGGGGGATCATCCTGCTCACCGGTACCACCGGCTCTGGCAAGTCAACCACGCTGGCGGCGATGATCGACCACATGAACACCACGATGAACAAGCACATCGTCACGATCGAGGACCCCATCGAGTTTGTGCACCAGGACAAGTCCTCGGTCATCAACCAGCGTGAAGTGGGCATGGACACGAAGTCCTTTGAGCGTGCTCTACGACGCGTCCTGCGCCAGGATCCCGACGTGATCCTCGTGGGGGAGATGCGCGATGAGGAGACCGTCCGCACGGCGCTCTCCGCCGCTGAGACTGGTCACCTCGTGCTTTCCACCGTTCACACGGTGGACGCCTCGGAGTCGATCAACCGTATGCTCGATTTCTTCCCTCCCCACCAACACAACCAAGCCCGCGCCATGCTCGCCGGCACGATCAAGGGGGTCATCTCCCAGCGCCTCGTCCCTGGCGCCCAAGGCGGACGTGTCGCGGTGTGCGAGATCCTGCGCATGACCGGACGGGTCCGCGACATGATCGCCGATCCCAACCAAACCGGACAGCTCGGCGAGGCGATCTCCTCAGGCGCCTACTACGGCATGCAGACCTTCGACCAGGCGCTTTTCCATCATGTGAAGGCCGGCCGCGTCACCGTTGAGGAAGCTATGCGGGTGGCGTCTAACCCCAGTGACTTCAAGCTGCTGCTTGCGGCCGACGGCCGCAAGGGCACCACGATGGAGGATGTCGCACAGGCGCAGGCTCGGCGCGAAACAGGTGAAAGGGTACCTTCCGTCTCGTGAGCATCAATAAGTATGAAGTACACGACTGACGGTTAAACGTGAAGGGTTGACACTCACTCACGGAACTGTGTACGGTAACGCCCTGTATTGACAAGTAATGCTTTGGCGACGTTATTGATGTGATCTGTCGCCGGCGTCTATCGGGGGGTCGTGAGACATGCGTCTTTCACGTTCGTGGCTGTGTGCGTTCTTCCTTGCTCTTACTGCACTGGCGTGCTGGGTGGCGGTCCCGGCCCAAGCGTTGACGATGTCCGCAAACGGCCAAGCGCACTCGCGTGACGCTGCCCTCGTCATACCGGACGCAGAGTGGCTGCTCGGCTACGACCAGTCGGATGCGGACGCGCAGGCCAGGCGCACCAATCCAGCGTCCGTCGAGGCGCGCGAAGTCTCCAGTTCCAGATTTGAGAGTCTGTCGGCGGGACAAGCGGCGCGACTCGTCAAGTCGGTCTTCCCGCGACTCGTATCTCAACGCGAAGGTGGGCTGTCCTCACTGCCGCGCGGAGACCGTATCACAGGGCTCGTAGGCGAATTCACAGCGGCTGTCTCCCTCCCTGGCGGAAAGCGGGGCGCCATTCAGTCGACCGAACCGCTGGCGGTCCAGACCGGCAGCGGTACCCTCCCCGTCGATCTCAGCCTGCGCGAAACACGCAGCGGGTATCAACCGAAAAGACAGGCTGCCGGCGTTCGTTTGCGGATCCCCAGACGGCTAAGCGCAGGCCCAAGTCTGGATGGTCTGGGCATCTCGCTAACACCCATCGACTCGCACGGAAAACCGCTCAGCGGCGCGACCGGAGTGCTAGATGGGAACACGGTGTTCTACGGTAAAAGCGAAAGGACGAGCGCCGGAGTCGTCGACACCGACACGCTTGTCAAGCCCGATACGATCGGTTTCAGCGAGGAGACGATTCTCCGCTCCGAACGCTCTCCGCGGACACTTCATTTTAGAGTGGGGCTGCCCAAAGGCGCGTTCCTCCGCCAGCGCCGCCACTCGCATTCCGTCGAGGTTGTCGCCGCCGGAAAGATTCGCGCCACAATCACCGCGCCTACCGCTGTCGACGCCGAAGGAGCCATTGTTCCGGTCGTGCTCATGACGTCCGGCAACACATTGCGCCTCACCGTCGAGCGCCGACCCAGACAATTTCGCTTTCCGATCGCTGTGGATCCCCAGATCACCGACTATCAACTCAACGCGTCGGGCTCGCACACAGCAAACTGGCACTTTGAATCGAACGGAAGCGCGTTTACCGCGGCCGAAAATACAGGCGGCGGTTGGACGGAGCACATCTCCGGCTCCCATTCATCGTCGGAATACGGGGCGTTTGTGTACACAACACAGGGCACCTCTCACATAACGGAAGTCGCCATACAGGGAGACTGGTGGGATAAAGGAGCATGGATACAGAACGAGCTTCTGATTTTTGGCCCAAGTCACTCGATTGAAGCCATCGAGTATCTTCCCGACGAAGAAACAGCCACCAACAACACCTGGAGCCGAGAAGTTATATCCCCGTCGAACAACAACACCGCCGAGTGGCTGCAGGCAGCCAACAACGTAGGAACCGGCACCGGCGGCGAAAACGTCCTCAAAAAAGCGACAGTGGTCGTTTCACAGACCGCAGGACCGACTGCCCATTGGGACACGACAGATCAATACATCGGCGGTGTTCCCAACGCCATGTATGGCACCTCGACCTGGTTTTCACCACACAGCCTCCTTGAGTTCGTCGCCGAAGACAGCGGTATGGGGATCTCCCGCTGGGATACGGAATACAGCAACAACAAAGGGATCGAATACAAAACGCTGGCCAGCTACTCGCTTATTACCAGCAGTCTGTGCTCTGGCGTTCAGTGCCCCACAAAAGTGGTCGAATTCGCCGAATACAACAAATCCATTCAGGATGGGGAAGTAACTTTTGGAGTAGGCGCCGGGGACGCCGGCGGCTACACCCAGCAGCCAATCGGCGAACGTAGGCGCATAGTCAAGGTGGACGGATCCCCGCCCCACAACATTGTGCTCACCGGGCTGCCGTCAAACGGGCTTGTCGGATTGAAGTCGTATACCTTGAAAGCGGAAGCGACTGACGGGACAGGCACGACTCCCAGCTCGGGAGTCAAAACACTCGCATTGAAGATCGATGGTCATGAAATCGGTACCGCTTCGGGGTCGTGCTCGCCGGGCCCGTGCACCGCAAAAAGCAACGCATGGACAACGGATGGGCATGAATACGCCGCCGGCCAACATCTGGTGACCGTACTTGCAACAGACAATGCCGGTAATACGGAAACCGAAGATTTCACGTTCACGGTCCGCGCGGCGAGCCCGTTGCCGCTGGGGCCCGGCGAAGTGGATCCGACGTCGGGTGAGTTCAACCTTAGGTCGGAGGATGTTTCGCAGGGTCAAGGCCTGACGGTCACGCGCAGTTATCGCTCAGATCATCTGACTGCGGGAGTCGCGGGCCCACTAGGCCCGCAATGGACGATCGGCATGGGCAACATGGAGTCGCTCGAACCTCAGCCAGAAGGTGGCGTCGTGCTGACCGACGACAGCGGTCGCCAGGTTATCTTCGCCAGCAACGGAACCGGCGGATTCACAGCTCCGTCGAGTGACAAAAACCTCGCGCTCACCTTTCACGAAGGAGGCGGCGTCAAAGAATACATATTGGTTAATACGGCGAAGGGCACCAGCCTGCGCTTCACTCTGCCCTCAGGAGGGGGTACGCTCTGGATGCCGACAGTGCAGGAAGGCCCGGCTGCGACGGGAACCCCCACGGAAGTCACCACGTATAGTTACCAGACTGTCGAAGTCGCCGGTAAAAGCGTGACGCGGCCGATCGAGATGCTGGCACCGGTTCCGTCTGGCGTGTCGTGCTCGCCGGAATTGAAAAGGGGCTGCATGGCGTTGACGTTTAACTACGCGACCGCCACTACCGCGACGGGTGAAAACGAAAGCCAATGGGGTGACCGCAATGGCAACCTCACGCGGGTATACCTAACGGCATACGATCCAGCGTCTAGCCAGATGGTCACAAGCACGGTGGAGCGGTACCTCTACGACGTACAGGGTCGCCTTCGTACGGTCTGGGACCCGCGCGTCTCACCAGCGTTGAAGACTTTCTACGGCTATGACTCGGAAAATCACGTAACCGCAGTTACCCCACCTGGCCGGGAGACGTTTGCCTTCGCTTATGCGCAGGCGCCCGCCGACTTGGCTACCGGGCGTATCCAAAGAGTGACGCGTGCCCCGGCCACCGCTTCGTTGTGGGGAGGCAGCATGCCAGTCAATACGGCGGCGCCCACATTGACCCCGACCGAACCGGCCTTGGGTGTCGCCATCAGCGCGTCGACCGGCACCTGGAACAATAGCCCATTCGCCTACCGTTATCAGTGGCAGCGCTGCAATGCTTCCGGTGGAGAATGCGTTGCGATATCGGGGGCTCGCAACGAAGCTTACAAGCCAACCGCGGTTGATGCCGGACAGTCGCTCAAGATCGAAGTGCGGGCAACAAGTGGGGGTGGGAGCGTCGTTGCCTATAGTGCTGCTGCAAGGGTTGTCCTTACCAAGCCGTCCTATAAATCGAAATTCGGCTCTCACGGCTCAAGCAATGGGCAGTTCAACTATGAGCACGGTGTCGCGCTCGACGGGTCAGGGAATGTGTGGGTAGCCGACACGGAAAACGATCGTGTACAAGAGTTCAATGCGTCAGGGACCTTCATTCGCCAATTTGGCGCCGTAGGCACCGGCAATGGTCAGTTCAAAGAACCAAATGGAATAGCCGTGACACCCGAAGGCAATGTGTGGGTAGCGGACACGAACAACAACCGGATACAAGAGTTCTCCGGAACTGGCGAATATATCCGCCAAGCCGAAGGTGCGGGCAACCTCCAGCTCCTAGGGCCGATCGGCATCGCTGTTACTCCCGCCGGAAGCGTTTGGGTGGTCGACTCGCGCCATTATCGGCTCGAGGAGTTCTCGTCAACGGGCGAATACGTACGTCAGTTTGGAGGCGCGGGGAGCGGGAATGGGCAGTTCGGCATCCCAAGAGGGGTTGCGTTGGATGCCTACGAAGATATCTGGGTTACGGACTCGACCAACAATAGAGTTGAGGAGTTCTCATCGACTGGTACGTATATGCGTCAATTCGGTTCAGAAGGGACCGGTAACGGACAGTTCAAAGTAACCGACGGTATAGCCGTAGATTCGACCGGTAAGGTGTGGGTCACTGACCGCTATGGAGCCCGTGTCGAGGGATTCAACGCCAGCGGCGAATACCTCTCTCAGTACACCGACAGTGCACACGGTTTGAGCGAACCCGATGGGATTGCTGTAGCCGGTTCGGGCACCGTCTATGTCGCCGATACGGGTAACCAGACCATCCAGGTGCTAAACCTTTCGGGCTTGACACCATTCTCCTTTTCCTCGACGTTCTCGGCGTATGGCGGCGGAGTCGAACCGACTGCTTGGCAGCAGGATCTCGTGTTCGATGCCTCGGGCAACGTCTGGGTAGCTGACGCGCTCAACAACCGTATAGAGGAGTTCAACGCTTCGGGTACGTACCTCAAAGCGATCGGCTCTGCCGGTTCGGGCAACGGCCAACTCAACACGCCCGCAGGGTTGGCATTCACCTCCGAAGGTAACGTATGGGTCGCCGACACCTACAACAATCGCATTGAGGAGTTCGAACCAAACGGCAAATACATCCGCCAGTTTGGTTCTGCTGGTTCGGGCGAAGGGCAGTTCAATCTGCCCAGAGGTATCAGGATCTTCCCCGGGACAGGCTATATAGCGGTTGCGGACCAGAACAATAACCGTATCCAGGTGTTCAATGCGACGGGCGGATTCATCCGTGAAGTAAAAGGAAGCGGCTCGAGCCAGTTGAGTACGCCCGAGGCCTTGGCCATCGACGCGGAAGGTCATCTATGGGTAGCGGACGCCGGACACAATCGTATCGAGGAGTTTTCCTCCACAGGTGAATATATCCGCCAGTTTGGTTCCGCGGGCGGCGGCCGCGGCCAGTTCAACAACCCCTCTGGTTTGACGGTTGACGGCTCCCGCAATGTCTGGGTCACCGACACGTTCAACAACCGCCTTGAGGGCTTTACCCCGACGGGCGAATTCCTTGCGGAATATGGCGGATGGGGTAGCGGCAACGGGCAGTTCTACGATCCCAATGCAGTCGCTGTGAGCGGTGCCGGGGTCTACTATGTGCTAGATGCCGGTTGGGGCCGCGTGCAGGAGCTCAGGAGCTTCTCGGAACCGGCCGCTGCTCCGAGCACAGGTGGCGCTGCTATGACCACCGTTGCCTATGGTGTGCCGCTGTCAGGTGTGGGCGCGCCGCAAAAAATGGGTTCGAGCGAAGTTGCCGCATGGGGTCAGACGGATATCCCTGTCGGCGGTCTGGCGATCTTCCCGCCTGACAAGCCAGAGGGCTGGCCAGCTCCCGAAGCCGACTACAAACGCGCCACCATCTACTACTTTGACGAATATGGGCGTACCGTCAACATTGCCTCGCGAGCCGGTGGTATCGCGACGACAGAATACAACGAAACGAACGATGTCACGCGCGAACTCAGTGCAGACAACCGTGTCATGGCCCTCGCCGAAGGCGCGAAATCCTCCGAAGTCTCACGGCTTCTGGACACGCAGAGCACATATAGCGGCGACGGCACGGAGTTGCTCAGCGAGCTTGGCCCGCGCCACATCGTCAAGCTCGCCAACGGAGAAGAAGTTCTGGCGCGCCAACATACGGTCTATAGCTACGACGAAGGTGCGCCTGAAGGTGGGCCGTATCGACTTGTAACTAAGCTCACCGAAGGCGCTCAGATAGAAGGCAAAGCCGAACAGGACGTGAGGACTACCACTACGTTCCTACGGAGGGCAATCAGGGATAGGCTGGAAATTGCGGGAACCGACGGCAGTCACTACGGATCCATCGGGTCTCAAATTGACGCAGACCTTCGTGTACGACTCGATTACCGGAAGCTTGCTCGAAAGCCGAATGCCAGCCAGTACAGGCGAAGGAAACCCGCACGATTCAAAGACGGTGTATTACACCAATGCCGCAAACGGCACATATCCAAGTTGTGGGAGTCACCCGGAGTGGGCGAATCTGCCGTGCGAGACCTTGCCCGGAGCTCAGCCGGGAACGAGCGGTATCCCCAATCTGCCGGTCATTATCACTACCTACAACTACCTGCTCGAGCCCGGCGTTGTGACAAAGACGGTTGGGTCAGATACGCGAACTACGACCAATACGTACGACGAAGCCGGACGGTTGACCAAAACGGCGATTACGTCGAGCATCGGCACCTCGCTCCCGGCGGTGACGGATGAATACGACAGCAAAACTGGGATGCTGGTCAAACGGAAGACGACCGTTGAAGGCGTAGTCACGTCCCTGAGCAATAGTTACGACGCGCTGGGGGAGCTTGTCGGTTATACCGACGCGGACGGGACCGCTTCAAGCTACGAATACGATGTTGACGGCCGCACCAAGTCCTTCAACGACGGTAAGGGTACACAGACCTACAAATACGACGCGACGACCGGACTCCTGACCGAACTCATCGATACGGCTGCCGGAACCATCCAAGCTACGTATGACGTTGAAGGAAACCCTCTCACCGAAAGCTATCCGAACTGGATCACGGCTTCCCAGACGTACAACTCGGCCGGCGAACCGACGCATTTGGAAGACAACAAGCTATATGTATGCGGGAGCAGCTGCACGTGGTTCAACCAGACGCTGACACCGTCGATCCACGGACAGATACTCTCGCAGAGCAACACGTTGGCGCAGGACAGCTACAAGTACGATGAAGCCGGCAGGCTGACGGAAGTAAAGGAAACGCCGGCGGGCCAAGGTTGCCTCACGCGTCTCTATGCATATGACGCCGAAACAAACCGAACAAGCGTCACATCGCGCGAACCAGGCTCCGAAGGCAAATGTGCGACAGCAGGCGGTACGGTTAGGAGTAGCGCATTTGATTCCGGCAATCGGCTGACGGACACCGGCGTGAAATACGACTCTTTTGGCGATACGAGCGTGATGCCCGCGCCAGATGCGGGTGGTTCGGAATTGACGAGCTCGTTCTACACCGACGGTCGCTTGGCGAGCATGATGCAGGCGGGTGAGACCGTGAGCTACCAACTCGATCCGTCGCGACGCGTCCGAGAAATCGTGTCGACCGGGAACACTTCGTCGACAGTTGTGAATCATTACGCCGGGAGCGGAGACGCGCCGTCGTGGACCGTCGATCTGGCGGGCAAATGGACACGCTACATTCGGGGTATAGGTGGCGAACTCACCGCGATTCAGACCAACGGCGGTACGCCTGTTTTCCAGCTTACCGACCTGCAGAGCAACGTCGTCGCGACGGCGTCGGCAGAAGGTGGTGCTACCGCTCTGCTGACCGCGACACGCAGCACCGAGTACGGTGTGCCGACTACCAGCTCCCCATCGAAGTACTCCTGGCTCGGAGGTCGTCAGCGGCCGACAGAATTGCCGTTGGGGGCTGTGGCAATGGGCGCGCGCGGGTATGTGCCGCAACTCGGGCGCTTTCTACAGGCAGATCCGCTGCCAGGAGGCTCGGACAATCCTTACGCCTACACGGATGGCGATCCGCTGAACACCACAGATCTAGGCGGCGAATATGTCGAAGCGGGCTATGTGGCCGAATTCAACGAAGAAGAGAAAGAACGCGCAATCGAACGCCGCATAGCGGCGGAAGAAGCCGCTCGGGAAGAAGCTGAACGCAAAGCGGAAGAAGCCGCTGCTGCGGCGGTAGCCGTTGTGTCAGGTCATGGACGGAAGGGGCATGGTGGGGCCCATCAAGGTGGTGGCGCGTCCGCATCCGGGTGTGGATTGTGTCACAAAGGAACGATTCCGCCGTCACTAAAATCTAAAGGATGCAAAACCTGCAAGGCAAATGCAAAAAGGAGGAAAGAAAAAGAAAAAAGAGAAAGAGAAAAAGAAGAAATAGAAAAAGAGATTAAAGAACACCCCTGTACTGCTGACTATGAAGGGAGCGCAACATCAGCGCGGATAGAGATTGCTGAGTACTACGAAGTAGGCGCCAGGCGACGGTTTGTGGGAGTTATTGATCCCTGTAACGAAATAAAAGATCCCGGCCCAGGTGTCGATCCGCCGTGCGTATACGGATGCGAGGGAGGGTTGGAGGCTTGGCAGCAGTGGCCCGGCGAGGAAGGGGTCAATCCCGGACAGCTAGGTGTCCCTCACGGGGAGGCGAGGGCGATCAGGGTGTGACTTGACGTGCGGTGGTGGGCGAGAAGATCGAGGCTCGGGTACCTTTTGGATAGGTTCGCGGCATGTGTCGGAATCACTTTACTTGGTATAGTATTGGGCGAAATGCCCGTCGACGATACCTGCCCAGTCTGCCGGACCGCCGAGATCGTCTGCGGCAAGTGGACGCTGCTGCTCGTGCGCGATCTCTCCGAGGGGCGCTCCCGCTTCTGCGAGCTCGAGCGTTCACTCGCGGGCATCAGCCCGCGCACCCTCTCGCTGCGCCTGCGGGCGCTGGAGGAGGAGGGGATCGTTGAGCGCCACACCTACCCCGAGGTGCCCCCACGCGTGGAGTATGCGCTCACCGAGAAGGGCGAGGCGCTCGTGCCGTTGATCGACGACATGCGCACCTACGGCGAGCGGTGGTTGGGTGGCGATTGCGAGCAGTCCGCCCGTGCGGCGCTTGCCGGCGGCATTGCCGTCGCCGCCGCCTGAGACGGCGGACCGCACAACAGTTTGGGTCGGCTGGCCGCTCGGCGGGTCGGCATATGGTCTGCGGTCACGGCAATACAGCGTGCACCGAGCAGGACGGTAGGCGCGCGCGGCGAAGTCACCGCTATGCGCTCCCGTCAACTTGAGACCGCGATCGAAGAGTTCGCCGAGCAGGCCGCCCTACGCCTACAGGCGCACTTGGAGGCAGGCGAGGAGGTCCCATTCGAGCTCGACTCACGGTCTACCCGCCGCGGGTCATCGCCGCTCTACTGCTACCGACCGCTGACCGGCGCTTTCATCGGCGAGCGTATGCCTGCTCTGCGGGCCCTCCCGGCATACGCCAAGGCGGAGGCGTTGTTGGATGAGCACGACGCGCTCGACCGCTATTTGGCGTCCTCTGGAGAAGACCGCCCGCGAAACGGCGTTCGCGATCGCGCTGACGTCGCGCTTCTGGTCTTGCTGAGCGAAATCTTCGACGAGCAAACCGACTTCAAGCTTCATTCAGAGCGCCTGGAGCGCGCGCTCGACCGCCTCGACGGCCCCTCGCTTGCTTCTGCCGGTGAGGTTACGCTCGTCGCGACCCTCCACGGTCTCACTATCTCCTCGCCCGAGCTGCAGCTCACGCGCGGCCTGTTGATTGCCCAGCCCGACGCTCTTCAGGGCGCACCCGAGCAGGCGTTGCCGGCGCTTGGCGCACGTGGCGAGGACAACCACATGCTCGCGGTGTTCACCGTGCGCGACCTTGATCCCCGTGAGGCGATCTCCCAAGGGATCGATGTGGTGCGCGAGCTGCTTCGCGCGCTACGTCTATTTGGCGACGGTCGTATCGCCCTCGGTACGCGCGCTTTCGCTCGCGTCGGTCAATCCCCTTGGGAGACGATCGCGTTGGGCCAAGGCGGTCGTCCCCACGGAATGTTGCTCGTCACCACACATCAGGAGGATGAGCTGCGAGGGTTCTGCAACCTTGTGTCACGCCGTACTCCCCACACCAACCCGGTCGCGTGGGCGCTGCGACGCTTCGAACTCGGTTGCGAGCGCCCGAGCGAGTACGAGGGGGTCAGCGACCATCTGCTTGCTCTGCGCACGCTTCTCGGCACCCTGTCGGAGCTGGAGCCAGACGGCGCCCCGGACGGACTGCTCGCAGGCCGTCTTGCGGCGCTCTGCGCCACGCCGGAGAACCGCGCTTTGCTCACCGAGCGCACACTCTCAGCGATTGCGCTTGAGCGCGATGTGATCGCCGGTACAGCCGTCGAGCACTCAAGCGGACTGGCGCTCACGCGCGACATCTCAAACCACCTGCGGGCGCTTTTGCGGGACGTCATCTGTGGTCACCTCCCGTTCGACCTTGCCCCCCTTGCCGACGAGTTGTTGCTCTCAGGCGTTGAACTCATAGACGAGCCGGCCGAACTTTTCGCCGCTGTCTGCTGAGCGGAGACCCGCCGTTAGGCGAAGAGAATGCTCGGCGACGGCCGCTAGCCCACTGAGGTCCTGAACGTTTCCGTCGATGTGAGGCACCAGCACAGGGTCGTCTTCCTTCAGTGCCTCTGACAGAGACGTCACGCTCTTCGTGTCGCGGCGTACGAGCACGTCAAAGTCGGCGAGATTGCTTGCCACACGCCCCGCAAGGGTCTCTCCCAGCTCCTCTGAGAGGAGTCCCGCGACCTGCTCGGCGCTGTGCCCCTCAAGCCCTACGTCGTGCGTGCGGTTGACGATCAACCCCTCAAAGCGCATCTCCTCGCGGGCTAGCTCCGCATGCAAGGACACCGCCTCCCGCGCCGGCTCATCCTCGGGCGAGGTGACGATCAGAAAACCGGTGGAGGGATCGCGTAGCAGTTGCTCCACACCCTTCGCCCGCTCACGAAAGCCGCCGAGTAGACCCGACAGCGAGCCGAAGAACCCCGACAGATCCCCCACGAGGTTCACGCCCGTCACACGCGCGAACACCGAGAACATGAGACTCGTAGAGCGTCCGATCAATCCCCTTGTAAGGCCTCCGGGCGCGAGCAACACCTTCAACGCCCGCCCATCGAGGAAGCGCGTGAGCCGGTCGGGTGCGTCGAGGAAATCCATCGCGTTACGAGAGGGGGGAGTGTCAAGCACGATCACATCCCACTCCCCCTCGCGGTGGAGCTCGTAGAGCTTTGCCACCGCGGTGAACTCCTGCGAACCCGCCACAGCCGAAGAGAGCTCGCGGTAGATGCGGTTTGCGTAGATCTCCTCACGCGTGCGCTCGTCGGGCGCGAGGCGCCCTATGAGGGCGTCGAAGGTGTCCTTGGAGTCAAGCATCATCGCCCACAGCTCCCCCGAAGACGCGGTGTCACGGCCACTATCCCCAAAATCTTCCTCGCGTTGGGCGCCCAAAGCGGCGGTGATCGCGCTCGGGTCGATCCGGTGAGGATCTCCGCCCAACTCCTCCAACCCAAGCGCGGTGGCGAGGCGCTTGGCGGGGTCGATGCTCACCACCGCCACCTTCCGCCCGCGCGCAGCCAAACCGAGCGCTAGCGCGGCCGAGACGGTGGTCTTGCCCACGCCCCCCGAGCCCACACACACGAGCACGCGCTTCCCCGCGAGGCGCTTCTCCAAGGGAACGTGACGTTTGGGCACCGGGGGATCGTAGGGCGGGGTGCGGGCGGGGAGTTGGTGTATTGCAAATCGGGGTGACTCGCGCGCGGACTTAACACAGGGTCCGCGCGCGAGTCACCCCCTATCGGGATACCCCCAACCCGCTGCGCCCTGTACGACTCGATGCAGGAATCGCCCAATCCCCTGCGAATACCCACGCGAAGCCTTTCGATCTCAACATCGACCATCGGAGCCTGCCGTGACATCTCGGGCCAAGGTCATCGCGTTCGCCAATCAGAAGGGCGGGGTGGCAAAGACAACGACAACCCTCAACCTCGCCGCCGCTTTCGCGGAGGAGGGACATAGGGTGCTATGCGTCGACATGGACCCCCAGGGCAACCTCACGATGTCCCAGGGCATCGACCCCGACACGATCGAGCTCTCGATGTACGACGTGCTCACCCAGAAAGCCACTATCCGTGAGGTAATCCGCAAGCGCGAGATCGACGTTGCGTGCGCATCTATCGACCTCGCGGGTGCTGAGATCGCGATGTCAACGATGATCGGCCGCGAGCGCTCGCTGCAAAAGGCGTTTGAACCGATTCGCGAGGACTACGACTTCATCTGCATCGACACCCCGCCCAGCCTCGGACTGCTCACCATAAACGCGCTTACCGCCGCCGACAAGGTTATTGTGCCCGTGCAGTGTGAGTACCTTTCCATGCGTGGCCTCATACAGCTTCAGAACACCTTGGCGATGATTCGTGAGAACTTGAATCCAGATGTGGACATCGAGGGTATCCTCCCCACGTTGGTGGACTCACGCACGATCCACGCCAAGGAGGCGATCGAGATCCTCGAGGAGAACTTCGGCGATCGGGTATTTGCCTCGCGAATCCGCAAGACCGTGCGCTTCGCAGAGGCGCCCGTGAAGGGGATGTCGGTGCTCAAGTACGAGCCGGATGGGGTTGCCGCCCAGTCCTATCGCCAGTTGGCGCAGGAGGTATTGGCTCATGGCAAACCCTAAGCGCGCGTCTATGCGTGAAGGGCCGCTCGCGGCCCTCTTCCGCAAGACCGAAGATTTGGAGAAGGGTGCGGGCGCGGAGCAGGATGCCGCGCCCGACGCGGCTACGCAGGCGGGCGCCGCCGAGTCCACCGCGCGGGCCAGCGCCCAGCCACCGGCTCCGGCGGTAACGCCACCAACGGCCTCCGTGGAGCCTGCGCAAGCGCAAGCCGAGCATCCCCGCGACAGCGGCGTCCCCCATCCCTCGTTGCGTCCCAACCTTGACGAGGACACCGCCCCGCGCGTGCCCTCACCTCAAGAGCGTCTTCGCCACGCCTTCTCTTCGGAGATCCCAGAGAACCTGATGGACCGTCCCTCGCCACCCGCCCGCCCGCAGGGGGAAGACGTGCGGGTACAGGAATCTCCGCGCCCCTTCGGCCAGGCGATGCCCGTCGCCCACCCCGTGATCCGCGTGGTGGGTGTGGGCGGGGCAGGCACCAACGCCGTGAACCGCATGGTGGAGGCCGAGGTGGAGGGTGTGGAGTTCCTCGCCATCAACACCGACCTCCAGTCGTTGCAGCAATCGACCGCCGACATCACCCTTCACATCGGCGCGGAGCTAACCCGAGGGCTTGGGTCGGGGTCCGACTCCAACGTGGGCAGGCAGGCCGCGATGGACGACTACGACCGCATCAAGTCGCTGTTGAAGGGGTCGGACATGATCTTCATCACCGCCGGAGCGGGCGGTGGGACAGGGACCGGCGCCGCCCCCGTGGTGGCGCGCATCGCACGCGAAGTGGGGGCGCTCACAGTGGCGATCGTTACCAAGCCCTTCGGCTTTGAGGGATCCCGTCGCGCCGAGCAGGCCGAGCACGGCGTGGGGGCGCTCGCCGAGGAGGTGGACACCCTCATCGTGGTGCCCAATAACCGGCTTCTGACGGTGCTCGACAAGCAAACCGCGATGGTAGAGGCCTTCCGCGTCGCCGACGACGTGCTCCGTCAGGGTGTACAAGGGATCTCCGACCTCGTGACCCTCCCCGGGCTCATCAACCTCGATTTCGCGGATGTGCGCACGATCATGTCCGACGCGGGGAACGCCTTGCTCGGTATCGGTATGGGCTTCGGTGAGAACCGTGCCCCCGAGGCCGCGATGCAGGCGGTGGCGTCCCCGCTGCTTGAGACATCTATGGATGGCGCCCGCTCGATCCTGCTCTCCATCACCGGCGGGAAGGACCTCTCTCTGTGGGAGGTCAACGAGGCTGCCAAGGCGGTTTCCGAGGCGGCACACCCTGACGCGAACATCATCTTCGGCGCGATGGTCGACGAGAAGCTCGACGACCAGGTTTGGGTGACCGTGGTGGCCACCGGATACGGCGCCAAGGCGGCGCTCCCGCAGCTACGCGAGCCCGCGGGGGAGCCGCGCGTGAAGCGCACCACCCCAGGTCGCGAAGGTCGCGAACGCGACATCGGCCAGCGTCGTGGCGGTCTGTCCGTGAGCGATATGGACGTGCCTGAGTTCCTCCCGAACTTCTAGGCCCCTTCACCGCACATAGGGCCGCCTTGGTCAGGTTGAGAGCACGTTGAAGACACTCGTGTCAATCTGACCTGTATGAGCGCGGGTGAGAAGGGGGTTGTGGCCGCCGGCCATCCGTTGACCGCGGAGGCTGGGGCGAGGGTGTTGCGTGAAGGGGGCAACGCCGTGGACGCCGCTGTGGCGGCGATGTTGGTCTCGTTTGTCGCCGAGCCATTGCTCACCGGGCTGGGAGCAGGTGGGTACATGATGGTGGCGGGTGGAGGGGAGGAGCCCACGTTGCTTGACTTCTTTGTGGAGGCCCCGCCACGCGCCACCGACGGGAGCGCCGCGGAGCTTGAAGCCGTGGACGTGTCCTTCGGGGACGCAGTACAGGTCTTCTATATCGGGCCCGCCTCCTGTGGGGTGTACGGGACCCCGGCGGGGGTGTGTGAGGCGGTGTCGCGTTGGGGCACGATCCCCTTGGCGGATCTAGTGGCGCCCGCGGCGAAGCTCGCCCGTGAGGGAGTGGAGATCATCGGAGAGCAGGCCTACATCGTGGAGATACTCGGCGAGTTGCTCCAGTCGACGCCCGAGTGCGCGGCGCTATGGGCGCCGGAGGGCAGGGTATTGAGGGTAGGTGAGGTGTTGCGCAACCCCGACCTGGGCGACGCGCTCGTGCGGTTGGGGAAGGAGGGGGCGAAGCCGTTCTACAGCGGCGACATCGCCCACGCAGTTTGCGAGTGGTTGAGTGAGCGGGGCGGGTCTGTGAGCCGGGAGGGGTTGGCGGGGTACCGCGCGATCGAGCGGGCGCCGCTGAGCATGAAGTACCGCGACCACCAAGTGCTCACCAACCCACCGCCCTCGGCGGGTGGGACGCTGCTCGCGTACTCGCTGGGGTTGCTCGACGCGCAGCCCTCACCCCCCACGCTTGAGGGAGTGATAGCCGCCATGGAAGCCGCCCAGGGGGAGCGCACCCCGGAGTTCGTGGAGGGTCTCTCAGAGGAGGGATTTTTGGAGTGCTTCCTGTCGTCAAGGCTAGGATCTACCACCCACATCTCCGTGCTCGACGGGAACGGTAGGGCGTGCTCTGTGACATGTACGAACGGCGAGGGGTCGGGAGTGGTGGTGCCGGGGACGGGAATGCACCTAAACAACGTGATGGGCGAGGAGGACCTGAGCCCACACGGCTTTCACTCCCATCCCGCCGGGCGGAGGATGCCGAGCATGATGGCGCCCTCGATCGTGACGCGCAACGGGGAGGTGGAGCTGGTGTTGGGGAGCGCCGGGTCAAACCGGATCCGCTCGGCGCTGCTGCAGACAATCGTGGGAGTTGTTGACCGCGGTTTGTCTGTGCGTGAGGCCGTGGATGCTCCACGGGTGCACTTTGAGGGGGGAATCATCTACCACGAGCCCGGGATAGAGCCGGCGCTTGAGCCCCAACCCGCGCCGGCCCTCGGCTCCGGAGAGTCGATTGAGTCGGCGCACGAGGTGGTGCGCTTTCATGGGCCCAATTTGTTCTTCGGCGGCGTGCAGGCTGTGCAGCGTTGTGGCGAGGAGATGACAGGCGCGGGCGACCCCCGCCGGGGCGGCGTGGCGGTAGCCGCATGAGGCGGGGTGTGTTGCTCATGACGGCGCTGCTCGCCGCAGCGATGATGAGCGGCTGCGGGGGAGTGCTCTCCCCCGACCTTTTCATCGTGTATCGAAGCGGGAACGTGCCTGGCGCGAAGCTCACCGTGCTGGTCACCGAAGAAGGCGCCGTCCAATGCAACCCCAATCCCGCGCAACCGCTCATCTACCACCTCTCTGACCCGCTAATCATCGAAGCACGCAATATTCAAGAAGACCTCAAAGATCCCGCCTCACGCAACGAATCGTTCCCTGCGGTGAGGGGGTCGGTGCTCAGCTACTACGTCCGCGACCAGGACGGGAGTGTGCGCTTCGCTGATAACTCGCCATCCCAGCCCGCGGTGACACGCAAGCTGGCGGGGTTCGTGTTGAACGTGGCGCAAGGGCTCTGCCGGCTACCCCAGCAGGGGGCCTGAGCGGTGGCCGTGGGCGGAGCGTCCGGGGTACCACTACACTTCCGCGGATGGAGAATGAGCTCATGAAGCGTGTGATGTG
This sequence comes from uncultured Solirubrobacterales bacterium, assembly GCA_963695305.1. Taxonomy (GTDB): domain Bacteria; phylum Actinomycetota; class Thermoleophilia; order Solirubrobacterales; family Solirubrobacteraceae; genus Palsa-744. The sequence continues at coordinate 1,283,113 of OY968774.1, forward strand.
GTCGGGCCTGCTTACCGCCGTTGGAGCGCTGGCGAGTATCGTCACACAACGCACCGCCGGGTACCTGTGGCGGCGCATGTTTGACGAGGAGCCCCCCGAGTGAGTAGCGACGGTCCGGGCTCCGAGGACCCTCGGAGCCCGCAGGGCATAGCTTCGGCGATAACCGAAGTTTCTGAACGCGCGAGCCTGTTGGTGCGCGAGGAGATCGAGCTCGCCAAGACCGAGATCTCCGAGAAGGCCACGCGCCTGGCCAAGGGCGCCGTCGTGGGGATCGTGGCGGGGGTGTTCTTTTTCACCGCCCTCTTCTTCGTGCTGATTGGGTGTGCCTGGCTGCTCTACTACGAGCTGCCCATCGGCAATGAGTTCACCTACTTCTGGGGCTTCTTCGCGATGGCGGTGATCTTGGTGGTGCTGGGAGTCATCGCCGGGTTGCTTGCTGCCAAGGTGGTCAAATCCGGTGCGCCGCCCACCCCCGACATGGCGATCGAAGAGGCGCGCAAGATCCGCGAGACGGTGAGCGCCGCGTCGGAGTCCAAGCCGCCGGCCGAGCCCGTGAGACCGCCGATCCCGGTGCCCGAGACGCCGCTAGTGCGCTCGCCGCCGCCCGCAAGCAAGCCTTCAGACAGCGACCTTGGAAGAGGGGGCAGCAGTGGCACAACGCTCGGCGGCTGAGATCCGCAACTCGATCGAGTCAAACCGCGTGGAGCTCGCGGTGTCGCTCAACAGGTTGCATGGCGAAGTGGCGCGCATCACCGACTGGCGCGGGCAATTGGAGCGCCACCAGCGCGAGGTTGCAATCGGTGTGGCGGCCGTCGGCGTTCTGCTGTTGGGGCGTCGTCGCCGCAAACGTAAACGCCTCGGCTAGCCGGGCGGGTCGCTCTCTCGGCGAGCGGCGGTGTGGATCAGGAGACCAGTGCGTTGGGCAGTGCGCCAACACCTAGGAGCCCCGGGCCGGTGTAGGTCCCGATCACCGGTCCCACCTCGGAGGTGAAGATTGGCTCCGAGTCGAAGATCTCGCGGCAACGGTCCATCAGTCGGTCGGCCTGCTCTTGGGCCTGGATGTGTTGTACCACCCACCTGTCGGCGCCGCCTTCGTGGAGCTCCTGGGCGTATTGCACCATGCGCTCAAACGCCCGCTTGGCGGTACGCACGCGCTCGACAGGGGTGATCTCGTACTCGAGCGAGAGGATCGGCTTGATCTTGAGCGTGCCTCCGATCCACGCCTGCGCCTTGCCCACGCGCCCACCTCGGCGTAGGTACTCCAGCGTGTCCACGCAGAACCAGATTTTCAGAACCTTGCGCGCGTCGCGCACGCGCGCGGTGACGGCGTCCTTGTCGGCTCCCCCACGGGCCGCCGCGGCGGCAGCCAGTAGCAGCAGGCCGGTTCCCCCGCAGGCGGTTTCCCCGTCCACCACCTCCACGCGGTCTCCCAGTCCGCGCTCGCCGAGCAGGCCGTGGGCTTGGCGTGCTGACTCGCACGTGCCGGAGATCCCTCCCGCGAGGTGGACCGAGACGATGTCCTTCCCTTCGTCGAGCAGCGGTTCCCACACGGCGAGGAAATCGCCGATCGAGGGCTGGGAGGTGGTAGGCAGGTCCGGGTCGGTGCGAAGACGCTCATAGAACGGGTCGAAGCTCTCCATCTCGATCTCCCGCTCCGGCTGACCATGCCACCCGACGTAGAGGCTGACCTGATGGATGCCTTCGCGATCCGCCAGTTCGCGCGGTAGGTAGTTGGTCGTGTCGCTGACGACCGCTACCTGCTCACCCAAGGCGGTTCTCGATCGGCGTGAAGCCGGCGGGCTGTGGCTCTGCGGCTAGAGGCTCGCTCGGGGTGTCTTCGCGGTCGGGTAGACCGAGCGCCTCGGAGAGCTCGCCCGACTCGTACATCTCGGTGACGATGTCACAGCCGCCGATTAGCTCGCCCTTGTGGAAAAGCTGGGGGATCGTCGGCCAGTTCGAGATCGCGGAGAGCTCCTGGCGTATGCGGGGGTCGGGGAGGATGTCCACCGCCGCGAAGGGCGCCTCAAGCGTTTGGAGCATGGCGACCGTTCGCGCGGAGAAGCCACAGGCAGGCGCCTCCGGGGAGCCCTTCATGAAGAGGATCGTCTCGTGCTCCCCAATCGCCTCGGCGATGGCGTCACGGATGGGGTTGGATTCGCTCTCAGGCATTGGCTGCTCCTGTCGTTGCGTCGGCGTGTGTCTGGATGGCTTCGGTCTTCAGCGACAGCGCGTGAATCGGCCCACCGATCTCTGCGCCGAACACCTCATACACAAGCTTGTGCTGCTCGATGCGGCTACGCCCGGCAAAGGCCGACGAGGTGACGGTGGCGCGGAAATGGTCGCCCCCACCCGTGTAGTCCTCGACCTCAGCTCTCGCCCCGGGGATGGCGGCCTCGATGCGCTGCTTAATCTCTTCTGCTGTGGGCATCGGCTCCAGCTTAGCCAAGAAGGGCCCTCGCTATACTTTGGAAAGCGATGATCACCATCACCGACAAGGGTGCGGAGAAGGTCCGTGAGTTCCTCGACGCCCAGCAGGCCGACGTCACTCTCGCCGGGTTGCGCGTGGGTGTGCGTGGTGGAGGGTGCTCGGGCTTCCAGTACCAACTCGCCTTCGACGAGCAGCGCGACAGCGACCTTGTGTTCGAGGATCACGGTTTGAAGCTGCTCGTGGACAAAGAGAGCCTCCAGTTCGTGAGCGGGTCGATCATCGACTACCAGGAAAGCCTCCAGGGGGCTGGCTTCAAGGTCGAGAACCCCAACGTGGTCGCAGCCTGTGGATGCGGCTCCTCTTTCCGCGTAGCCGAGGAAGAGCAGGTCTCTGCAGTCTGACGTTTCGGGGCGGCGCAGGCTTGCGCCGGGGGTTGCCTAAGCTGCTGACTTTCTGACGCTCTTCTTGCCTGGGTGCCCTGTTGGGGGCGTGGTGGGTTCGTTGTTGAGTGAACGCCAGAGATAGCGGCAAGCGAGCGTGCGGTGCGGGCGCCACCGCTCCGCCAGCCGTTCCATCGTCTCGCGGTCGGGCTCTTCAAGCGAGTAGGCGCGTTCGATCGCGCGGCGGATGCCCAGGTCGCCGGGCGCCATCACGTCGGGGCGGTGGAGGTGGCTCATCAAGAACATGTGGGCGGTCCACTCGCCGATGCCCTTCACCGCGACGAGCTCCTGCATGACCTCCTCGTCAGAGAGCGAATCCAGCCGGTCAAGCTCAAGTTCCCCGGAGAGGATGTGCTCGGCAAGCGAGCGCATGAACCCCACCTTCGAGCGCGACAATCCCACCGCAGCGCGCAACTCTTCGGGCTCATCCGCGAGCAACTGCTCAGGTGTTGGTGTCTGGCCGAAGCGATCGGTGAGCCTGCCGTAGATCGCCGCACCCGCCTTCACGGAGAGCTGTTGGTTGACGACCGCATGCAGTAGTGCCCCGTAGTGCTCCTGCGGGTCGGCGCGCTTGCGGGGAGGGCTGGGGAGGACCCCACACTCTTCGATCAACCCCGCCATGATCGGGTCGGCGGCGCGCAGCTCCTCAACCGCCGCCTTCTGTGAGCGAGCCATCCGGTTCAGCTCGCCCGCGACGGCTGTGCGTCGAGGGCGATCGGCTCACCGTCGAGCGCGTTCAGCGCGCGCTCCAGAGAGCAGGCGATACAGGTGAAGCTCGGTGTGTCCCTGACCGTGAAGCGGGACGCCTCGGTGGTGCGCAGGCGTTGTACAAGGTCGAGGAACGTACCCACGTCATCGGTGTCAAACGCCACCACGAACTCCTGGTCGTCGAGACCGAAGGAGTAGGTGGTGTGGTTGTCGACGCCTGGGTATTCCCGCCCAACGGTGATGTGGCCTTGCATGATCCGCCAGCGCTCCTCCGCGGGGAGGGCGTACCACTCGCGTGACTTCACGAACGGGTACACGAACACGTACTTGCCGCGGAACCCGCGCGGTTGGGTGCGCTCGTCTTCGGAGTACTCGGAGCTCTTGCGCATCCCCAAGAACGAGTAAGGCTGGCTTGCCCACTTCATCAACCCGCTCTGCGCCAGCACGACGTGGAACTCGTGGATGCGGTCGAGGTTCTCCGCCTCTGAGATCAGCATCAGCTCGACGTCCCCGCGAGTCCCCACAAGCGAGAACGACTGCAGGAGATGCCCGTCGGCGAAGTCCTCGCAGGCGGCCATGAACTCGCGCTTGCCCTCCGCGCGGGGGTCGTCGTCGAGCCGGCGCCACGCTGGGTCGAGCTTGAGGAAGGTGTACTTGACGAAGTGTCGCTCGGCCATGGGCAGGCCGATTATATGGTCGCCCGGCCGGCTCGCCCTTGTCGCTCCCCAGAGCTACCGGCGTCCTTTCTGGTGGTGCCGCGCCGGTAGGGGTTACAGTTCACTTGTGCGGATCGCTCTCGTTTCGCCGTACTCGTGGACGTACCCGGGCGGCGTCACGCGCCACATCGAGGCGTTGTCGGCTGAGCTAGCCGCGCAGGGTCACGAGCCGCACATCCTCGCTCCGTTCGATCCCGACGACACGCTTTCGCGGCGTCTACATCGTGGTGCGCGTCCGCAGCGGGTCGAGCCGCCGGAGAACTTCGTTGCGCTTGGGCGCACGATCGGCATCCCGGCCAATGGGGCGGTCTCCAACCTGACGGGCACTCCACACTCGGTGTATGCGATCCGACACGCGCTGCGCACTGGTGGATACGACGTGGCGCACATCCATGAGCCGATCGTCCCGCTGGTGGGCTTCGATGCGCTCATGTCCTCTGGAGACCTACCGCTCGTCGGCACATTTCACACGTACTCAGAGAATGCTGTGTCCAACGGGATCGGTGCGGTCGTGATGGGGGGGCGGCGTCGCATGAACCGGCTGCATGTACGCATCGCCGTTTCCGAGGCCGCCGCGTGGACGGCGAGGCGCTTCTATGGCGGTCGTTACCGAGTTGTGCCCAATGGGGTGCGCCTGACCCCGGCTGGTGTCGGTGTGCTCGGGGCGGACTTGGCGTCGGGTGCAATGCAGGGTGAGCCGATCTCGTGTGAGGCCCTCCCTGAGGTGGCCGGCGGCGTGGAGCCGCTGCGCATCCTCTTCATCGGTCTAGCCGTCGAGCGCAAGGGGCTACCGGTTCTGCTGCGCGCCTTCGAGGCGCTGCGCGACCACGTGCCGGCAACCCTCACCCTTGTTGGAGCGAGCGCCCCGGAGATCGCCCCGATGCTGCTCGACGATCGCGGTGTGCGTGCGCTCGGGAAGGTGTCCGAGGATGAGAAGCACGCTGAGCTCTCGCGTGCCGAGGTGCTGTGTGCGCCCTCGCTGCGCGGAGAGAGCTTCGGGATGGTGCTCACCGAGGCCTTCGCCGCCTCCACGCCTGTGGTGGCATCCGACATCCCCGGATACCGAGATGTTGCTCGCAACGAGGTCGACGGGTTGCTCGTGCCTCCGGGCGACGCGTTGGCGCTTGCCGAGGCACTGCGCGCAATGGCGCTCGATCCCGCGCGCCGCCTGGCCATGGCAGCCGCCGCCCGCGAACGTGCCGAGCGCTTCTCATGGGCGCATGTTGCCGAGGAGGTGGTCGATTGTTACGAGCAAGCGATTGCGGTGGGCCGGCCCGCCACACGCCTTGCACGCGTAGCTGTCCGGCACGGCCTCGCTCCAGCCGACCTGCGCCCACGGGTGCGAGCACGGCGGCTACCGAGTTTGGAGCCACCGCGGCCCGTGAGGCACCGGGCGCTCCGTGTGCTTTCCCGTGCTGCGCTTCTGTTGAGCTCGCTCGCCGGTCTCGCGCTTGCGTTCCTTGCCCTGCAGAAGATTGGGGTCACGAATGTCGCCGCGAGCCTCGTCGCCTCCAGTCCCGGGCTCGTTGCGGCAGGCGTGGGGGTGATGTGTGCATCGATGTTCGTGCGTGGCATCGCCTGGCACGCGATCCTTAAGGCCGCTCCAACGTGGCGTACCGCTCGACGGCGCGACGCGCTACAGGGGACTTTCATCGGAGTGCTCATGTCCGCCACCCTGCCCGCCCGCCTTGGCGAGCCTTCGCGCGCCTTGATCGTGGCGCGCCGCGTGGGCCGCGCACGCGAGACCCTCCCGGTGGTGCTTGGCACGATGGTCTCTCAGACACTGCTCAACCTGCTTGCGCTCGCGATCCTCGGTGGGGTGATGTTCTCGAGCGTGAGCTTCGCCGGAAACCACACGAGCGCGCTACTCGCCGTCGCTCTGGCGCCGCTGGCCGTCCTCGTGGCATTGCTAGTGGCGCCGGTGGTGGTACCGCGCGCAGCTGTGTCCCGCTCGCAGCGACTCGGACGGCTCCTGACGAACATACGTGTCGCCCTTGTCCGTGTGCGGGCGGGGCTGCGCGTCTTTCGTAACCCACGCCAAGCGGCTGCGGCAACGCTGTTGCAGCTCTCGGCTTGGGCGCTGCAATGCCTCTCCTGCTGGCTCCTGCTGATGGCGCTCGGGCTCGACGGGAAGGCCGGCTTCGGGGCGGCGGCGGCAGTTCTCTTCGCGGTGAACGTCACGGCGGTGATCCCCGCCACTCCGGCGAACGTTGGCGTCTTCCAGGCGGCGTGCGTGGCAGTGCTCGCGGGCGCTTACCACGTGCCCACCGCCGATGCGCTCGCCTACGGCATCGTGCTGCAAGCGGTCGAGGTCGCCACAGCGGTAGTGATGGGCGTGCCCGCGCTCGTCAACGAGGGCCTCTCTTGGAAGGACGTCCGCATGCGCACCATGCACGCCTCGCCGGTGAAGTTGCCTCCGCTGCCCGGGTCTGCGAGGCGCGCGCCATCTCAGGTCCAGTCCTGAGCGAAGAGCCTTGACGCGCAGGAGCCGGGCTCGCGCTGCCGAACCGGGTGATGTGAGCGACACCTGGGTCTACATGCTGCGCTGCCGCGACGGGTCGCTCTACACCGGCTGGACGAACGACCTGGAGCGCCGTCTGTCGCGGCATGCTGGGGGAAAGGCCAGTCGCTACACGGCCAGCAGGCTGCCAGTCGAACTCGCCGCCGCATGGCCGATGACCGACCGTGGCGCCGCGATGCGTGAGGAGGCTCGCATCAAGCGACTCTCGCGCGGGGAGAAGCTAGCTCTGCTGGAGAGCCCAGGCGCTCAAGCGCCACTACCGGCGGTCGCCGGTTGATCCTCTTCCTCCACGGCGCCGTCGGGCGGGTCAACGTCGTCGAGCTCGCTGAACAGGGAGGGGTCGCGATAGGAGCCCTTGATGACGTCGTCGGGTGAGCCGTCGGGCAGTAGCCGGCCTTGACGTGTGCCGAAGTAGATCGCCTGAGGGTGGTGGGCTATAAGCGCGAGCGTCGATTGCTCGGGAATCGGGGCGTAGCCGTCTGAGATCTCCATGCCGATCTGGTTGAGGCCGAGCAGCTTCTCGACCTTGAGGTGCTCAGCCTGCTCTGGCACGGCGGGATAGCCCCACGAGTAGCGCCTGCCCTGCGTGGAAGGAATCGCAAGCATCTCGCGGATCTTCCAGTGCAGCCACTCGGCGAGGCCCTCGGCGGTTTGCACGCCCAATCCGTGCACGAACAGCTGTTCCGCGAACTCTCCGTCCGACTCCAGCTTTGCCATCAGCTCGGTTACCTCCGAGCCGACGGTCACCGCTTGGACGGCGATCACGTCCAACTCCTTTGGTGGCTTGCCGTCCACGGCGGGGCGGAAGAAGTCGGCGAGGCAAATGCGGTCGCCCTTCGGTTGGCGTGGGCACACGAAGCGGGTTAGCTCGGCAGCCGGATCGCTGGGATCCAGGCCCGTGCTCGGGTCAATCACTTGGGGGTCCAACACCACGATGTCATTGCCCTGCGCGTAACACGGGAAGAATCCGAGTAGTGCGCGCGGGTGTAGGTAGTCCTGCTCACCCCACATCCGTTCAAGGCGCGGCCGGAAGTCGCCGTCCACGAGCTCTCTCCACGCCTCGCCCTTCACGCCCTTGCCGCCCCAGTGCAGCTTGAATAGTACGTGGGTGTCGAGGTGGGAGTACACCTCGTCCATGTCCACCGGCACCTCTTGAACACCCCACCACGGGGGTGTGGGGATGGGGTCGTCAGTGCTTACGTTCGAGCGTACGGTGTCGTCGGCGAAGTTGAGCACCTCTTCTGGCTCCTCGCCCTTTTCACGGAAGGCGGTGGCGCCGCTGCGGAGCTTCTCAAGCAGCGCCCCATGCGCGCCGTCGTCGATCAACTGGTCCATCACCGACAGGCCCTCGAAGGCGTCCTTGCAGTAGAACACGCCCGGCGCGTACTGCTCGTCGGATTCCTTGCCTCCCGGATACAGCGCGCGATATGAGAAGGCTCTGTTGATTGCGGCCCCGCCGATCAACACCGGGTACTGCATTCCCTTGGAGTGCAGCTCCTGGATACACGCGGGCATCTGCTTTGAGGTGGACACGAGTAGCGCGGAAAGCCCGATCGCGGTGGCTTCGTGTTCCTGGGCTGCGTCGAGGATCGTTTGGATCGGCACCTGCTTGCCGAGGTCCACCACGGTGTATCCATTGTTCGTGAGGATCGTGTTTACGAGCGACTTGCCGATGTCATGTACGTCGCCGAACACGGTTGCCAAGACCACCGTGCCCTTCGTGTATCCCTCGATCTTGTCGAGATAGTTCTCAAGGCGGGCTACCGCCTTCTTCATCACCTCGGCGGACTGCAACACGAAAGGCAGGATCAATTCTCCCGCGCCAAACTTGTCGCCCACCTCCTTCATCGCGGGCAACAGCACTTCGTTGAGGGTAGGTACCGCTCCGATCTTCTGCACCGATGCGTCGATCCAGTCCTCGACGCCCTCCTTGCGGCGGCGCAGGATGTGGAAGTGAAGCGCCTCCTCCGGCTCCATTCCCTCGGTGGGGTTGGCGGTTGTCTGGGACTCCTCCTCACCCTTTGACTCGAAGTGGGCGATGAACTTCTCAAGCGCGTCCTCGCGACGGTTGAACACGAGGTCGTCGGCCAGCTCGCGCTCCTCGTCTGAGATCTCCGAATAGGGCGTGATGTGGTTGGGGTTCACCATCGCCAGGTCCAACCCCGCCTCCACGCAGTGGTGGAGGAACACCGAGTTGAGCACCGCCCGCGCGCCAGGGGAGACGCCGAAGGAGACGTTCGACACGCCAAGCGAGGTCTTCACGCCAGGGATCTCCGCCTTGATGCGGCGGATCCCCTCGATCGTCTCCACCGCTGACGGCCGCCACTCCTCATCGCCGGTGGTGAGCGTGAAGGTGAGGCAGTCGAAGATCAACACCTCGGGGTCAAGACCGTGCTCGTCGCAGCACAGCTCCTTGATCCGTTGGGCGACCTCCACCTTGCGCTGGGCGGTCTTCGCCATCCCAACCTCGTCGATCGTGAGTGCGATCAACGCCGCGCCGTGGGCAAGTGTGACGGGCACCACCCGATCGAGCTTGTCGCGCCCGGCCTCCAGGTTCACGGAGTTGACGATCGCTCTTCCGGGGATCTGGTCGAGGGCCCGTTCGATCACCTCCGGCTCGGTCGAGTCGATCTGGATCGGAGGCTCCTGGGTGAGCGAGATGCGCTTGGCGAGCTGACGCATCTGCTCGTCCTCGTCGGTTCGCTCGGTAAGCGCCACACACAGGTCGAGCACGTGCGCGCCGCCCGCCACCTGGTCCTCGGCGATCTGTACGAGTCCGTCGTAGTCATCAGTGAGCAGCAACTCCTTGGCCTTACGCGAGCCCTGCGAGTTCACGCGCTCCCCCACCATCGTGGGGCGGGGCTCCTGCACGAGCGGGGTCGCGGCGATCATTGAAGAAAGGTGGGGGGCACGGGGCGCCGGCCGCGGCTGCACCGCACGGTCGCCCACGCGGTTGGCGATGGCACGGATGTGATCCGGGGTGGTGCCACAGCACCCGCCCACCACTCCCACGCTGTAGCGCTCCACAAACTCCTCCAACGCCTCCGCAAGCGGCTCGGGCTGCTCCGGGAAGATCGTCTCGCCGTCGGGGCCCTGCAGGGGCAGACCGGCGTTGGGGATACACGCCACAGGCACCGAGCTGAATTCGCCGAGGAAGCGGATCGCGTCGCGCATGTCCTGCGGGCCGGTAGAACAGTTGAGCCCAATCACATCTACCTTCAGCGCCTCAAGCGTGCAAAGGACCGCCGAGATGTCCGTCCCCAAGAGCATCTTGCCGCCGTTGGGGAGCAGCGACACCGAGGTGTGGATCGGCAGCGTCTTGCCTGTGCTCTTGAAAGCCTCGCGCGCTCCGAAGATCGCGGCCTTCACCTCCAAGATGTCCTGGGCGGTCTCGATGATGATGAGGTCGGCGCCCCCGTCGATCAGTCCGGCGGCCTGCTCGGCGAACACCCCCACCAGCTCCCTGAAGGAGATCTGCCCGAGCGTGGGATCGTCGGAGGCGGGGAGGAAGCCGGTGGGTCCGATAGAGCCAGCCACGAAGCGGCTCTCGCCCGCCGCCTTGCGTGCGATTTCCGCGGCCTTGGTGTTGATCTCCACCGTGTAATCGGCAAGCCCCCACTCATCCAACTTCAAACGCGAGGCCTGGAAGGTGTCGGTCTCCACCACTTCCGCGCCCGCATCGAGCATCGAGGAGTGCACCCCCTCGATCACATCCGGGCGGTTCAGCACGAGCGCCTCGTGACACTTCCCGGCCAGCCCGCCGTAGTCCTCTGCGGTGAGCTCGAACTGCTCGAGCGTCGCGCCCATGCCGCCGTCGTAGATGACGACTTTCTCGCGCAAGGCCTGACGGTAGTCGCGGGGAGAAGTCATTGGTTGATCGGATGCTAGCAGCGATCCCGCCAACCTTGACACGAGAATGTCAAGGATTGTGGCGCCTGTGGCGTACCGCCAAAACGTCCTCTACCAGACGATTCTCACTACCAGAGTCCAAGGAGCAGGAACAGTCCGCCGCCGAGCAAGGCAAGGCTCGCGCCGGTTCCAGCCTTGCCCTGGGTAACGACCCCACCATCCAGCGGCTTGACCGGGATGAGCATGGAGGCGGCCATCACAAGTGCGGTGCCCGCAAGCGTACGCGCAATTGGCACCTCGAGCAAAACGCTCGGGATCAATAGAGCACAGGCGAGGGCTGTGCTGACGATCGGACCGATCCAGTGGACGGATGGCGCGTCCGTATCGGTACTTGCAACCGGGAGCGGCGCCCACGCGAATCCAAGTGCCGCTGCCCCGAGGGAGAAGACGATGGCGGGACTCCAGCCCTCCTGTCGGAGCGCGATTCCCTCCCGTCTGGCGACAAGTACGCGTGCTCTCCAAATAGTCGCGACGATGGCCGCCACTCCAAGCAGCAGCAACACCACCTCGACAGGGTTGACGTTACCTGCGCGCAGCAGCGGCAACAGGAATACGAGCAGGCAGGCCGCCACGGCGAGCCGGGCCGGAGCCAAGGCGTCACGCCCCGGCAGGTGTCGGAGCAGCGCGCGAGCGGCTTGCAAGAGCCATTCGGCGGCCTTTGAACCGATGCCCTGGCCGGTGGCCAGAGCACGCCCAAGTTGCAGTGCTGCGATCAGCGCCAATACGAGGCCGAGACTGCCAACGAGCGGGCGCTTCTGCGTGGTGGTGAAGGACCAGTTCGGTGGCAGCGGCTTGGAGAGATCGAGATCGGTCAGATAGACGTTGTTGTCGAGCGAGAGTCGGTGGCTGCGGTTGCGTAGTGAGGGTTCCGCCGCGATTGCCCTGCCGAATGCTCCCTGCGCGCCGAGGGCGTGCAGCAGGCCCTGTTGCTCGAGCGCTACCCCAAGGTTGAACCAGCCGAGGCCGTAGGTGGAGCTGACGCCGATCGCTCGTCGAAAGTCGGTGACGGCGGCGCCGCGATGGCCGAGCCTGTCTTCGACGTAGCCGAGATCGTTCCATGCCGAGAACTGACTGGGAAGTTGTCCCACGGCGGTATGCAGTGAGGCGCTCGCTTCGCGGTAGCGCCCGAGTCGGGCCAGCGCATAACCCTCGGTCGCGAGCGCCAGCGGGCCGAGTGGGTCCGCGCTCACCGCCAGGCGCGCCGAGGCGAGCGCTTCGTGCAGATGGCCGATCTGGGCCTGTGCGAGCGACAGGTCGTCGTAGGCGGCGGTGTAAGGATCGGTGCGTTCTTGTGCCAGTTCCGGCCCGGTTCCGAGGGTGCGCGTGCGTTGCAAGGCCGCTTCGTACGCTTCCGCGGCGAGACCGAAACGGTGCGCGGAGAGATCCTGATAGCCGATCTGGCAGAGCGCGTAGTAGGAGAGGAATGCTCCTGTGTTGGTGCTTTCGGAATATTCGTCGCCAAGCTGCGCGTGCGATGTCACTCCCTCTGCGTCTTCTGCCGTTACGTTGGCTTCTTCGAGTGTGCGCAGGGCTTCATTTTCACGACCCAGTCGAGCGAGCGCCACGCCGCGCTTTAGCGACGCTTCGGCCTCAATGATCGTGGGTAGGGCCGTGGCGGCTCGAGCCAGCCATGCGGCCTGCCCGAACAAGCGAGCCGCCTCGCTGTAGCGCCCAGCAAGGAATTCGATCTCTCCGGAGTCATCGAATGCCAGGGCTTCTTCGGGCGCCGCCACTCGCCATTCCCGCGCGGCGACGCTCGCGCGAGGCAGGTCGCCGGCGAAGCGCCAGAGATTCTGTCGCGCGTCGTCCAGTCGGGCGAGTGGCGCTCGCGTGTCACCCGTGTTGTGTTCGAGTTCGACGAACTGTGTGGCCCGTTGATGCTGGCCAGCTTCATAAGCGGCGATCGCTGCCAGAAGGTCGGAGGAAGATCCGCACTGGAGCCCTTGCGATCCTTCCTGGATGTTCTTGGTTTCGGGGCTCGGTAGCGTCATCAGCGCTTCGGCGGGGCGTCGGGCGAGAATCTCGTCGCGTCGCATCGACCACTGGGGGCACCAGCGTGAGTAGCCTGTCACGCCCATCGTTTCTCGGTAGGCGGGAATGAAGGCGAGGTCGTTCTCACCCCCACCGGCGCCCCCGGACTCGTCGTCGAGATTGAGCTCGATCGGCTTGAAACGGTCTGCGCCAATCGAGAGCGGCCCGTTGGCTTCTTGTAGATAGAGCCCCCCCGGCATATCGCCGAGCGAAAAGGTTTGCATCATGTAGCCGGTCCCCACCGGGAAGTGGGGTTCGACTGTGAGCGGTTGCGCCGCCGTGACCGCCTGGGCGTAAGCGTGGCCCTGCTCAAGGTATTCCACGAGCCGCGCTTGCAGTGGGGCATCGTGACTCCTTCCGGCGACGGCCGCCCGCTGAGCGGTTACGGCGGCGGAGAAGTCCTGAAGACCTACGTACGCGCGGGCTGCGCCAGCGGCGATTTCGGGGTTTGCTTCAACCCGCTGGGCGGCGAGGTAGAAGGTGAGCGCACGGCGAAAGTATGCCTGCGTGGTAAAAGGCTGCTGCGTGGCGGTTTGGTAGGCGAGGCGAAGGTTCGCGTCGCCGGCTCCAGCCCAGCCGGCCGCGGAGTGAGGGAATCGACGGCGGAGTGTCGCGAAAGTCGCAAACGGCGCATTCGTTTCGAAATTCACCTGTGTGAAGGTGGCGTCCGGATAGTAGATGGATATCCCTGCTCGCTCGGACTGATACTCCCCAAGCAGCCACAGCGGCGTGGGGTCGCCTGGACAGTTGCTCGCGGCGCGTTCCAGTTCGAGCTTGACTTCACCGTTGCGTGGCACCTGGTCGGTGGACAGGAGGAATCCGAGGTTGAGCCGAGGTGCGCAGCCTCCCAGTGCTTGCGCGCGGTCTAGGACCGCGACTGCGACCGCCCCGCTCTGGGGAAACGGCTCCAGGTAGTTGCTTCCCGGCGGCAACGCCGCCGCCTCGATCAGGAGCGCCCCCAAATCGTTGGTCTCCGCGGTGGCGCCGGGGGAGAGCGGATCGGGTAGGTAGCGGTTCAAGATTCGTTCGACCATTGGGTAGCGCAGAGGCACGCTCGCCTGGGCACGCTGAAAATTTTCCCCGCCGGCGCGTACAGACTTCTGTCTTGTCGCGAGGTGCACGAGTGCATCAGCCGGCTTCGTTCCGAGCAACTGACTGGCGGCGGCCAGCAGAGCATGGCGCATCGCGGTCGGGTCGGTGAGTGCCGCACGCGACGGCGTTCCGTCAAGGAACACGGGCACAGCTTGCACCTGCGCGTGCACGGAGACAGTGCTCCTGGTGAGGGCCACGCGTGGACCGGCGCTGTCGGCCGGCACTGAAAGCGGCTCACCCGAGGCCACCAGCGCAGCCACTATCGGGAACGCCAGCAACCACAACACGCATGCCACGATGACGGGATCCAGGCTTCGCCAAAACGTCAGCTTTATGGTGCCAGTCGCCTGCTCGCCTGAAACGTCATCGGCGGGTGTGACCATCTTCGGATCGGAACGAGCGTCCCGATCCGAAGTGTCACCTGTCCGCTCCAGTGCTTCGCCGGAATCAGACATTAGGCAATGTTACGATATCCGGGATCTCCGCCGTGGGGCCGTTCGGGTGAGATACCGCGCCCGTCACTACTTGCCAGTCCGTGCCGCCGGTCCCTTTCAATGGGGCCGGCGGCACGGACGCGTGAACTCAACTCACTTGATGAAGAGCATCTCCGAGTACTTAGGCAGAGGCCACAGATCATCGGCGACGATCTTCTCCAGGCGATCTGCCACCTCGCGGACGTCTTCCATCGCGGGGATGACCGTGTCGCGCATGTACTTGGCCCACTTGTGGGCGCCCTCGGGCTGGTTGTCGGCGAGGTTCGCGTCCTCCAGCTTCACGAGCGCGTAGTGGAGCTCCTTGACTACCGGCTCCACCTCGGCGACGAGCTCGTCCAGCCCTGTGGCCTTCAGTTCGTTGAGGTGTCGCACCGCCGCTGGCAGGATCATCGTGCGGGCGATCGAGGCGGCTGTCTCGGCCTCGATGTTGAGCGTCACCGCATACTGCTCGGTGAACACCTCCTCGCGCGACTCAAGCTCCCGCTTTGAGAGCACCTTGTACTTCTTGAAGGCCGCCACCGTCTGCTTGTCGGTCAGCCAGGGCAACGCGTCGGGGGAGGTGCGCAGGTTGGCAAGACCACGCTTCTCGGCCTCGTTGTGCCACTCCTCCGAGTACCCGTCGCCGTCGAACACGATCTGCTTGTTGGCGCTCCAGCTCTCCTTCACCACCTTCACGACAGCCTTCTCAAGCGTGGCGCCCGAGGCTTTCGTGGCGGTCTTCAGCTTGGCGGTCAGCTCGTCGATGGACTCGGCCACGATCGTGTTGAGCACCGTGTTGGGAAGCGCCGGCGACATGCTCGACCCCAGTGCGCGGAACTCGAACTTGTTGCCCGTGAAGGCAAAAGGCGAGGTGCGGTTGCGGTCGCCGCCGTGGAGCGGCAACGGCGGCAGCACCGGTGTGCCCAGTCCGAGGAATGATCCCGGCTTGGCCGACTGTGCCTTGCCCGACTCGATCGCCCCGAACACCTTCTCGAGCTCGGCGCCGAGGAAGATCGAGATGATCGCCGGCGGCGCCTCGTTCGCGCCGAGGCGGTGGTCCTGGCCGGCGTTCGCCACCGACGCCCGCAACAACGCCTGGTGCTTGTTGACGGCCTGGATCACCGCCGTGCAGAAGAACAGGAACACCAGATTCTCGTGCGGGGTGTCACCGGGCTCGAGCAGGTTGAGCCCGGTGTCGGTGCCCATCGACCAGTTGTTGTGCTTGCCCGACCCGTTCACCCCCGCGAAGGGCTTCTCGTGTAGGAGACAAACGAGCCCATACCTGCGCGCGGTGTTCTGCAGGATCTGCATCGTGATCATCTGATGGTCGGCGCCCACGTTCGAGTTCTCGAAGATGGGGGCCACCTCGTACTGGTTGGGCGCTACCTCGTTGTGGCGTGTCTTGATCGGCACGCCCAGCTTCGCCAACTCCACCTCGGTCTCGAGCATGCACGCGAGGATGCGCTCGGGGATCGACCCGAAGTAGTGGTCGTCGAGCTCATGGCCCTTCGGCGGCTTCGCGCCGAACAGGGTGCGTCCGGTTGTGAGCAGGTCGGGGCGCTCGAAGTAGTACTGCTCGTCGATCAGGAAGTACTCCTGCTCGCAGCCGATCGTGGTGAACACGCGCATCGCGTCTATCCCGAGCAGCTCGAGCGCCCCCATCGCGGCGCCGGAGAGCGCGTCCATCGAGCGCAGCAGCGGGATCTTGTGGTCGAGCGCCTCCCCCGTCCACGAGGTGAATGCCGTGGGGATGCACAGCAGCGCGCCGTTGGGGTTCTCCAGGATGAAGGCGGGGGAAGTGGGGTCCCATGCCGTGTACCCGCGCGCCTCGAAGGTCGCGCGGATGCCGCCCGTCGGGAAGGAGGAGGCGTCGGGCTCGCCCTGGATCAACTCCTTGCCGGAGAACTCCGCGATTGCGGTGCCGTCGCCGGCGGGACCGTAGAAGGAGTCGTGCTTCTCAGCGGTCGATCCCGTCAGGGGCTGGAACCAGTGCGTGTAGTGGGTGGCGCCCTTCTCCATCGCCCATTCCTTCATCGCCTGCGCCACCGCGTCGGCGAGTGTCGTGTCGAGCGCCTCGCCGCGCTCAAGCGTGCGCTGCAGGGCCTTGAACACGTGCTTGGGTAGGCGCCGGCGTTGCACCGCCACGCTGAAAACGTTCGAAGCGAAGATCTGGTTGCCGGGAAGGGTGAGGTCCATCGAGCCGAGCGCGCTCCCGTTGGCGCTCCACTGCGCGGCTGTCACGTTCGTCTGGCGGGTCCTTGGCATGAGCGGGCTCGATTCCTCCTGGTCAAGTTCTTTGCGGTCCCGGGTTGCTTGCACTCCGGACCTTGGCTTCTAGGCATTTAGGGCCGAAGCGCATCGTAGCCCTCAGCGCGCACAGGAGTGTCGCTCAAGTGGCGAAAGCTCGCCAGGTTTCTTTCGACACCCGGCCAAACGGCCGAAAAGGGACTCGCTACGGCACCGCAGGCTGCGGTGCTACCGGCACCGGGTTGCGCCCGGGAACGACGCGGCCGGTTTCAGGGTTCACGTGCGTGGGGGGAGGGGCCGGCGCCACCGCGACGACGAACTTCCCGACCGCCAGCCCACCGCCTTCCAGCCGCGCAAGCGCCTTGCCGTCAAGTCCCGCCGACACTGCGTAGCGAACCTTATGCACGCCCGCCTTCACCGGCGTCACCTTCCACACGAAAGCCTTGCTTGCGCCGGGCGCGAGCGCGCCGAGCGCCCACGTGTTCACATATGCGGTTTCCCCGCCCCCGGGCGGATTGACCTGCTCGCTTTCGACTGGCCTTGCCGACACCGCACCGGGTCCCGTGTTGACGATCCAAACCGGGCGCGTATTGGCTGACAGGTGTGGGTACTTGCTTGCGTAGTTGAACGAGTCGAGCGTCACCGCCAAATTGGGAATGGTGGCTGTCCCAGAGTTGCGCACCACCAGCGCGAGCTTCGTGTCGCGGGCGATCGCTTGCTTTGCGGGGAAGCGTGCCTTCACAATTTCAACCTTGTACGTGCCCGAGGTTTCGCGCGCGTTGCGCGTCGCTTCGCCGCACCCGCTCGCGAGCGCGCCGACGAGCGCGCCGCACACAGCAAGCGATATGACCGGAAGCAGCTTTCCCGTCCCCACAGCGCCGGCCACGATATCAATGCGGATGGCGCCACCTCCGCTTGCTACCACCTTCCCGCCGCGGTGGTCCTCGTTGCGCTCCCGCCGACGCCGGTGGCGTCCGGCCTGCGGATGACGTAGAGTTGAGCGGGCGTTCACGATCCTCGCCCGAGGAGGGGTATCGAGAATGGTTCGCAGCGCTGCAGAGCGGGCTTTCCTGCCAACCAGGAACCTGCTTGAGGAAATAGGGGACATGATGATCCTGACTGGCAGGACGATCTCCTCTGCCCTGAGACCCCCCTACCCGTATGGGGGCGAGTTCGTCTCGCAGTTCCTCTTCGCCCTGCGCCTCTGCTGGTTTCCGCTGCTCATATCGACGGTTGCCATCTGCTACGCCGCGCCCGGCCTGCAGGCAGCGAACTTCCTCACAATCTTCGGCGCCCTGGATCGTCTCGGCGGGATCTTCGTGCTCGCCGCCATCCGCGAGATCGGCCCCAACGTGACCGCCATCGTGCTCGCCGGCGTGGCGGGCACCGCCATTACCGCCGACCTGGGCGCCCGCAAGATTCGCGAGGAGCTCGACGCGCTGCAGGTGCTCGGAGTCGATCCGGTCAAGAACCTTGTCGTCCCCCGTTTCCTCGCGCTGATGCTCGTGACGGGGCTCTTCAACGTCTACGCGATCCTCTTCGGCCTGTTCGGCGGCATCCTCGCCGAGCTCGTCAATGGTCAGCCGCTCGGCCCCTTCTGGGACACGCTGTTCGCCAACGCCTCCACCACCGACCTGTGGGGCTCGGCGCTGAAGACCACCATCTTCGGCGCCATCATCGCGATCGTTTGCTGCTACAAGGGCATGACCGCCTCCGGCGGCGCCGAGGGCGTGGGGCGCGCGGTCAACCAGGCGGTCGTCATCACCTTCCTCGCGATCTTCTCCTTTGACTACGTCTACACCCAGACGCTGCTCGCCACACACCCGAACATCCTGGTGATCAAGTGAGCACCCAGAGCGAACTGCTCGTCACTCCCCGCGAATGGCTCGCCGCCACAGGCGAGATCGGCCGCTTCAGCGGCAACATCGTGCGCGACGTGTGGGGTCTGCGCGTCTTTCGCTTCTTCGGCGAGGGGCTGCGCCAGTCGGGGATCCTGATCGTCTCCTCCACGCTCATCATCTGGTCGCTGATGTTCGTGCTCGGCCTTGAGTGCGGCATCGAGGGTGCCTACTTCCTTGAGGCCCAAGGCGCCCCCGCCTACGCGGGCGTGTTCACGGCGTGGTGCGACCTGCGCGAGATCATCCCCTACGCCTTCGGCTACATGATGGCCGCGAAGGTAGGCACCGGCATCGTCGCCGAGCTCGGCGCCATGCGTATCTCTGATGAGATCGACGCGCTTGAGGTGATGGGTATTGATTCGCTCACCTTCCTCTGCGCCACGCGCCTGCTCGCAGCCTGGGTGGTGCTCCCGTTTATGTACCTAGCGGGTGTTGGCGCCGCCTTCCTGGCTTCCTACATCGCAGTGGTGCAGCAGGTCGCCACCGTCTCCGCCGGCGGCTACTTCCTGATCTTCTGGCAGTTTCAGAACCCACCCGACTTCATGTACAGCCTTATCAAGGCCATGTTCATGGCGACCGCGATCGTGCTCGTGGGCTGTTATTACGGCTACAACGCCAGTGGTGGGCCCGTGGGCGTGGGCACCGCTACCGCCAAGTCGATGGTCTTGAACATAATCTTGGTCCACTTGATCGGAATGGTTGGCACCCAGGTCTTCTGGGGCGCCAACCCCAAAGCGCCGATCGGGGGGTGAGCTGTGTCCCCAGACGAGCAAGAGGCGCCGCCGACTGAGGGGCACGAGGTAGCTCACAGCGAGCGAGGGGGCGGGGGGGACTCCGAGTTCGAGTTCCACTCCGGCCAGAATCGCCCGACTGGGGTTCCCGACGCGATCGAGTTCGTGGGTGTCCACAAGTCGTTCGGCTCCAACCACGTCCTACGCGGGCTCGACATGAGCCTGCCGGAGGGCCAGATCTCGATGATCCTCGGTCCCTCGGGCACAGGCAAGTCGGTGTGCATCAAGCACATCGTCGGACTGCTCTACCCCGACGAGGGCGACGTCATCGTGCAGGGCCGTTCGATCCCAAGCCTTCCCGACGCCGAGTTGTTCGAGATCCGCAAGAAGTTCGGCGTCCTCTTCCAGGACGGCGCGCTCTTCGGCTCGATGAACCTCTACGACAACATCGCTTTCCCGCTGCGCCAGCACACCGAGAAGGGCGACGAGGAGATCGCCGAGATCGTCCATCGCCGCATGCGCGAGGTCGGCCTTGGCGACGCGGGGGAGAAGATGCCAAACGAGCTCTCAGGGGGGATGCGAAAGCGCGCCGGTTTCGCCCGCTCGCTCGTGCTCGATCCCGAGATCGTGCTGTTCGACGAGCCTGACTCGGGACTTGACCCGGTGCGTACCGCGCTGCTGTGCGAACTCATCAAAGAGGTCCACGAAGAGAACGGCGGCACCTACGTTGTGATCACCCACGACATCATGTCCGCCCGTCGTGTCGCCGAGCACATCTCAGTGCTGTGGCGTGGGCGCATCGTGGAATCTGGACCCGCCGCCGAGCTGTTCGAGTCTGAGAACGCGTTCGTCCGTCAGTTCCTCTCGGGCGAGTCGCAAGGTCCCTTGGGCATGGAGTAGCCGTCGCTGTCCGGCGCGTAGCCACCGGACGCGGCGCTAGCCTTCGATTGTGACGACTGCGGGGAGGCTGTTCTCAGGGTTGGCGCTGCGTGCGGCGCGCAGGCCGCTACTCACGCTCGGGTTGCTCGCCGCGCTCGGCGTCGGCTGCGCCGTGGCGGCGCTAGGCCTGCGCCCCACCGCCGCCACCGACACGCTCGTTGGACGCTCAAGCTCCGCCTACAAGGACACTCAACGCTTTTACTCCCGCTTCGGGGAAGAGCCGGTGGAGGTGCTCGTCAAGGGCGACCTCCGCAAGCTCGTGCTCTCCTCCGACATCGACCGTCTGGTTGGGCTGGAGGGGTGCCTCTCGGGCAACGTCCCCGCCTCCGCGCTTGCGCAGGAGGGAGGAGCCGACGGTCCGTGCGGCCGACTGGCGCACGCCAAAGCGGTGAAGGTGGTGTTCGGTCCTGGAACCTTCCTCAACGAGGCCGCCTTCCAGATCGACCAGACGCTCTCATCGAGGAGCGCACAAGCCGAAGCCGAAGCTAAGCGCGCGCAGAAAACCGTCTACGCCAGAGCTATCGCCCGGGGTCTTCCCGCGCAGGAAGCCACCACACTCGGCGAATCCGCACACAAGGCCACGATGGCGGGTTTCGCCGCGGAAGTCTCCGCGCTCGCGATCCGCTACGGCCTCAATAAGCCACCGACGCTTGACGACCACGGCTTCGTCTCCACCGTGGTTTTCGATTCCTCCAAGCCCGCCGGCACCCCCAAGCAGCGCTTCGCCTACCTCTTCCCCAGCCGTTCCTCGGCGCTTGTCTCGGTGCGCTTGAAGGCTGGCCTCTCCGAAGCGCAGCGTTCACACGCGATCGATTTGATCCGCAAAGCCGTGGCAATGCCCCAGTGGCGCCTCCAGAATGGCGGGAGCTACCTCGTCACCGGCGAGCCCGTGATCGTCCACGACCTCACGGGCTCCATAACCCACTCGATCGAGCTGTTGCTCATCGCGGTGCTGCTTGTGATGGCGGTTGTGCTCTCGCTCATCTTCAAGGGACGCCCCCGTCTGCTCCCGCTCGGGGTTGCGTTGCTTGCGGCCGCGCTCACGTTCGGGGCGCTCGCGCTGTGGGGCGCCTCGCTCACGATGGCCTCGGTCGCGGTGCTTCCGGTGCTTGTGGGCCTTTCGGTCGACTACGCGATCCAGTTCCAGTCGCGCATCCATGAGGCCCGCGCCGCGGGCGCCATAGACACGCTCGACGCGATACGCCACGCGGCTACGGAGGGCGCCCCGGCGATCGCCACCGCGGCGCTTGCAAGCGTTGGTGGGCTGCTCGTGTTGATGCTCTCCCCGGTGCCGATGGTGCGTGGCTTCGGCTTGCTGCTGGTGGTTGGTGTTGCGCTCGCCTTCCTCTGCGCGCTCACTGCCGGGTCGGCGGCGATGGTGCTTGCCGGCAGGGGGGAGAGTGGTGTATCTCCGCTTCAGGGTGACTCGCGCGCGCGCACGAACGTAGGCTTTCTTCGCGCGCGCGTGCGAGTCACCCCCAATCGCATATACCCACGCCTCCACCGCCACCTTGTCCCGGCGTGGCAGGGAGCGCGGGAAATCCTCACCGACAATGCCTTCACCCGGCTCGTATCGCGTCTCGCGCTCGACGTCTCCGTGCGCCGGCCCGGACGGGTGCTCTCGATCGGGCTTGCCCTCGCGGTGCTCGGCTGGGGCCTCGACACACAAACCCACGTCCAAACCGACATCGCCAAGCTCGCCCCCCAGAGCCTCTCTTCGCTTCACAACCTCACTGCGCTTGAGCGCGCCACCGGGGTGGGAGGCGAGATCGACCTGATGGTGAGTTCCTCCGCGCTCACCAAGCCCGCCACGATTGAATGGATGACCCACTACGAGAGCGCGGTCCTCAAGCGCTTCGGCTACAGCGCCACCTCCGGTTGTGGACGCGCGCGGCTGTGCCCCGCCTTCTCGCTCCCCGACCTCTTCCAGAGCGAAAGCCCGTCCGCAAAGCTCAGCCAGAAGCGCGTTCGTGGCCTGCTTGCGGCGATCCCTCCCTACTTCTCCCAAGACGTCATCACCCCAGACCGGCATGTCGCTACGCTCGCCTTCGGGATCCGCTTGATGGGGCTGCAACAACAACAGCAGGTCATCGATGGTATGCGCGCGTCTTTGCACCCCCCAGCCGGGGTTAGCGCGCGTCTCGTGGGCCTCTCGGTGCTCGCCGCGCAGGCGGGCTCCCAGGTTGCCTCGCCCTGGCGGCGCATGCTGACGCTGCTCGTCGCGCTGGCCGTGGTGGCGCTCATCCTACTCGTCGCCTTCCGCGGCGACCGCCGTCGCGCGCTCGTCCCGCTCGCTCCCATCGTGCTCGCCACAGGTTGGTCGGCGCTCGTGTTGTTCGCACTACGCATCCCCCTCAACCCGATGTCGGTCACGTTGGGGGCGCTCGTGATCGCGATCTCCACCGAGTTCTCCGTGCTGATATCCGAGCGTCATCGCCAGGAGCGCGCAGCGGGGCGCTCCACCGTGGAGGCGCTGCGCTTGGCCTACGCCCATACGGGCGCCGCTGTGGCCGCATCAGGTGTCACCGCTATCGCGGGCTTTGGAGTCCTAACGCTCTCCGATATCGCCATGCTCCGCGACTTCGGCTTTGTCACGCTCGTTGACCTCTCGGTGTCGCTTGTGGGGGTGCTCGTCGCTCTGCCCGCCGCCGTGGTGCTCGCCGAGGGGGAGCAGCCGCTTGCGCTTCGCATCCGCCATGGCGCCCGCTCGCTGATCGCGCTCGCGCCGAGGCGACGCGGGCTCACCACACGATGACCAGCGGCTACGGCCGCTACGTCGCGCTCTTCGGCGTGCTCCTGGTGGTGGTGTTCTCGCTTCACACCGCCTTCAGCTCGCATAAGAAGGCGTCCGGCCTGAAGGCCGGCGAACCTATACCTCCCTTTGCCGCGCCGCTTGCGATTGGAGGTCCCCCGGGCGAAGTGAACGTCGCCACCCGCGCCGATGAGGGAGAGGCCGGCAAACACCCCGCGTGCCTGGTGCGGGGGACGGGGATCCTCAATATCTGTGAGCTCTATGAACATCGCCCGGTGGTGCTCGCGCTGTTTTTCGACGCGGGCTCCTGTGCGGGCGTCCTTGACGATCTGCAACAACTCGCCTCGCTCTATCCCCGCGTGGGATTCGCCGCCGTGGCGGTCAAGGAAAACCCCTCCTCAGTAGCGCATATTGTCCGCTCAAAGCACCTCACCATCCCAGTCGGGGTTGACCCCGACGGCAGGCTCGGAGGGCTCTACACAATGGTCAGTTGCCCCCAAATCACTTTTGTCCGCCCCGGCGGAACGCTCCAAAGCGCTCCTCTCCTGACCAGAGCGCCACTGAACACACTGCGCACGCGCGTACAACAATTGGTGGCCTCCTCGCAAGTTCCGGGCTCGAAAGTACCGTGACGCACGAGGGATCTCCCCCCAATAATGATCCCACCCGTGGGTGGTGCGACCACGAAGTCCAACGGGAGCTTCCAGGTCTTGGTTTGATGTTCACTAACTTGGAAGTTCACGACGAACTTTCACTCACCGGCAGGTCTACCCCCGCCGTGCTTGCCCGCCTACGCGAACTCTCCAACCGCTGGCGCGGTGCACGTGCAGTGAACGTGCGCCAGGAGGCCGTCCCCGCCGCCTATCGCGTGTTTTTCCGCCACATCGGACTCGACCCAGATGTCACGCGCACCCCCATCGAGGCGGCGGTGCTGGAGCGAATGCTCGACGGTGGGTTTCTCTCTGAAGGGCTGCTTCCCGACGTGCTCACCTTGGGACTCATCGACACGGCGGTGCCTGTATGGGCACTCGACACCGACACCCTCAACGGTCCGCTTGGCATCCGCCTCACTCGTGCCGGCGAGCGACTCGGCAGTGACAGTGAAGGTCCCTCCCTGGGACCGGGCAGGCTCGTTGTCGCCGATGCCGACAACCCGCTTGCGATCTTGTTCGACAACCCCTCGCCTGTGCACGCACCCACGTCTTCCACCCATCGGCTCTCGCTCTATGCGGTCCAGGTGGCGGGGGTGCCCGCGCTTCACGTAGAAGAGACGCTGTGGGCGTGCCGCTCCGCGCTTACCCAGGCCGGTCGCTAGGCCCGATAGCGCTACTGCGCCTCAAAGGAATGAGCGCCTGACGGCCATTTTGCCGCCAGGCGCTCTATCTACATCACACTGCTATTTGTAGTAATACCCGTTGAAGTAACTGGTGAAGGTGGCGTGGTTGTGAATATACGGTTCGGCTTCAACGTCAAAAGGCAGGGTGATGCTCCCTATTTCCCCTGAGTTCTGTGGGCAATTGAGCCCGACCCCCCGAACCCCGGCACACCCGATCGCCGTCCCGTAGGGGGCGGTCTGCGCGATATAGAGCAACACGTAAGGCCCGAAATAGTTCGCGCCGCCTTCAACTTTCACGTGATTTACATATTCGACGGCCTGGGCTCCACCTACACCAAAGGCGCCAAAACACGCGAGGGTTGCGAGCAGGACAGTGATTTGCTTGCGCATTTTCATCCTCCCACCGGAATTGTCTGGTAGCTCTGCGGCTCGCCTTCGGTCTCTAGTGCCCATGCGTTGTCGGTCACGCCGACCGTGGTCGTCTTACCGTCGGCGAGGGTCACCTTCATGGAGCCGACGCTGCTCGGTACCACGCCCGCCACGTAAACCTTTCCGGGCGAGTCGGGCAGTTGGGAAAACTGGGTCGTGGCACCCCTACCGAGTTCTTCCGAACTGGTCGAACAACTAGATGCGACCGCCGGCACACTGTCTGTGGGTTGATGTGCCCATAGGAGCACACATATTCCCCCACCCATCGACTTGGCGATCCACACCGATACTCCCTGATCGCCGACGCTCACGGCGCGGATAGAGGCCGCAACCGGCCAGCCGGGTTGTATCCCTTCAGGCGCTTCCATCGGCCATGTCGGCCCGCTTGCGCCTGCTTCATGGGAGGCGCTGTGCGAACTCACCAGTGGAAGCCCCGTCGGGGCGTCACTTTCAAGGGCCGGGTAAGCCGCGTATTCCGAGGCTTCGTTAGCCCTTGCGGTCGAACCGTTCTCATCCATCAAAACTGCAACCGTCACTACGACGGCTATCGTCACTGCCAGTCCCACGATCACGCGTGGACTGGCGATCCCCCGCACGATGCCTTGTGCACGATGCATCAAAACCCCCTTCGTTGCGGTCATCAAAGTGCCTTGACCGACCAAGCGTTAGACACCGGCAAACGACTACCGCTTGTGGTGACTAAACAACAGAACCTGGCCGGTGGGTCGAACACTACCAGCAGGGAGTTTGGTGCATTGAGGCTAGAAAGCCATGCGATCTCGATCTCTACCGACGGTTGGCGATACAGGTCGCTCCTCGTCCTCGGACCGCTCCAGGAGGAGTACCCACGTCCGCCAAGTCGAGCTTGCCGCCATCGGCCTGCGAACCTCCGAGTTAACGATTCGGGTGTCAGCTACCTCGGTGGGAGACCTACGGCGCGGACTACCCGACATGACTGTCACCCACTCCCACGCAAGAAGGGGCGGGACTGCGGTAAAACCCGTAGCTCATCCCCACAGCCGCCGACGCGAGTTGGCGGGCGGAAATAAGCAGTGTGTCGCTTTGGGGGATGAGGCTTGGCTGGATCCTCACGCTCTGCCCTTCAGGGTGCAAAAGGTCAGAAACAATCGCCGGTGGGATCAGCGTGATCTGACCTTTCGTCGCGCAACCGGCTTCGACGATCGCGACCTTCACTTTCACATGTAGCTTGGCGAGCTGTTGATTTGCGCCAGCCACACCAATGAGTTCGTTGAGTGTCACGCTCACCGTCCCATCCGAGCTCTGTGACACCGCGTAGGCGACAGATGGGCTCGTCCCCGTGGTGGCGGTCAACGCCACCGCGGCAACCGCGCCCGCCAGCGCCACCGCTCCGATCGCCGCAGGACCTCGCCGCGATCGGTGGGGAATCTCTACTCGCGTCGCCCCCGCGAGTTGGGGCCCATGGTCAAGCACAAGCTCCGACCACAGGCGATCCTCGAACTTAGACATTGATTCCGTACTCCTTTCTCAGCCGGGCTCTCGCCCGGGATAGCCGTACGCGCAAGCCACCCGAGGACACTCCGAGCACCTTCGCCGCTTCCTTGGGCGTCAGTTCCGCGAGGTCCACGAGCTCGATCGCCTCACGGTCGAGCGGTGGGAGCGAGCCGAGGCGCTCCACGATCTCGCGGCCCCTTTGCGCCGCGTCGATCCGTTGCTCAAGCTCCTCCATCTCGTCGAGGTCCAGCGAGCGACTGCCGGCATGTCTTGCCGCCGCATCCCGCTCACGTGTCCCACGCTCGCTGTGCCGTGCATACACGTGCCTTGCGATGGCGAACAGCCACGGTCGCACGTCCCCACGACGGGGGTCGAACGTCGCGAACGACCGCATCGCCTCCACGAACGTGTCGGCGGTGAGATCCGCCACCATCTGCGGGTCACGGCTACGCCGTGCGAAATACGCCGTAACCGACCTCACCTGCGATCTGTACAGGCGCTCGAAGTCCCTCAGCAGACCACTGTTGGGACTCTCCGCGCTCTGCTCTGTGCTCTCCCCAGCCAAGAGGCTCACAATCAGTAGTTGCCGTCCCGGCCTCAGAGCGTTACACGTACACCCGCGAATCCCGCGGCTGCGCCTTTACCACGGCCCCTTTGCCAGCTAACATCGCTTGTGTCTTTTAGCGGGAGGAGCAACGTATGGCCAATCTCGATCAGCTCACCGTCGCCCGCTCCGATCTCGGGGGTGTCTTCGTCGATCCCTCCACCCACGGCGAGCTTGCCGACGGAGACGCCGAGTTTGCGGCTCGCGAGGCGCTCAGGGCACAAGTGAGCAGGCTTGAGCGGGAGCTCTCTGGGCTCGTGGCCCACAAGTTCCCCCACATCTCACCCGGCGATTTCGAGGGGGAGAGGTTCAGCGGCCCACGCCTGCTCACCCTCGCCGAGCTTGAGCGTCTCCGCGACCGGCTCGCGCTACGCGTGGGCGAGGTTCGCCGTCAGGTGGCCGACCGGGCGGCGCTTGAGCGCCGCTCCCGCGAGTTGCTTGAGCGAATGAAGCTGGAACCCGGGCGCTACAAGTTCGCACGCGTCCCCGTCGCCGACCTTGGCGACGGGCACTGCGGCGTGTGGGAGGTGCGCCCCCGGTTGGGCTTGATTGGGATGCTCGCCAACTGGTGGCACGTCAAGCTGTCCTCAGGCTGCCCGTAGCTGCGTCAGACCGCCCCGGACGCGTACCACGGCGCCCGCGGACGCGCCCCAGGCTGACTGCGTCAATTAGATCCGCACCGGGGCGCCCGCGGGCGCGCCTGACTGGAGCCTGCGCGCGGTCACCCACGGGCTCTGAATCGTCACGGGACCTGTAGCCGTGAGCATCGCCGCGAGCGTGCGGCGCTGACGCTCGGTCATCGATCCCACCGTCTTCTGCTCGGACATTGGGATCTGGGAGAGGAACTTGCGGCAGCGAGTCTGACCCCACCTGCGTTGGCTTGTGAGCAGGTCCGCCACAGCCATGCTGTCGGCCTCCCACGGGCATTCGAGGATCACCTCCGCCACGCTCTTCTCGCCGCTTGCGATGCGGCGCTTGAGGTCGGCGCGGGCAAGCCTCACCTTATTGGCGCGTTCGAGCGCGCGCATGTGCTGTGGGCCGGCAGGGGCAATGGTCGCTGTCGCGTTCATGGGTGCTCACTCCCCGTCGCCGCCGCGGTACCACCGTGGCGCACGACATATTGGCTGGTTGACGAGTAGGCGCCGCCCGAACATCCATGGACTCTCCCTCGCGAGGCCTGTCGCGAAAGCTCCCGGCACCCCTCTACCGGTGGCTTATAGACGAGTCTCGGACGGTCGTACGGTGCGCCTTGAGAAGCTAGCCAGCGCACGGCCTCCGGTCAACAGCTTTCGCGTCAAACGTTCGCTAGAAGCGGGCTTTTTTCAACCCAATTTGGCTTGTGAAGAAATGGACAAGCCCTCGACCCCCATTACGCCATTCCGGCTAGTGGAAGCGCTCGGATCAGCCCTCGTCGGGGGTGGGCAACGGGCCGTGCTCGGCCTCGAACTCGCGCTTCACCCTCGCGAACACCTCCAGCGCCCGGTCGAGTGTGGGGCGATCGTGGGTGGCCATCACGCTGGTGCGCAACAACGCCCCTCCCGGAGGCACCGCTGGGTGGAGCGCGCAGTTTGTGAAAACGCCACCGTCATAGAGCGCGCGCCAGAGCAGTGCGGCCTTCCAATCGTCCCCTACGAGCACTGGGACGATCGGTGTGGCGATGCTCTCCACGGGGGAATCCGGCCGTGGAGAGGTGCGTATGGGCTCGCCTCTGAGCGTGCGGTACCCGAGCGCGGTGAGCCCGTCGGCGAGATACCGCGCGTTCTCGAGCACCTCCGCCAGGAGTGCCTGTCCTTCAGGTGAGCGGATGATGCGCAGCGCCGAGAGCGCCGCCCCGAGCGCCGCGGGTACCGCCGAGGCGGTAAACAGGAACGCGCGACTTGAGATGCGCAGGTAGTCGATCACGTCCGCGCTACCCCCCACGAAGCCCCCGCAGGCCGCCAGCGACTTCGAGAAGGTGCCCATGCGCAGGTCCACCCGCTCCTCCACCCCGAGCAGCTCCGATGCGCCCGCGCCGCGCGCGCCGAGCACTCCCGCGCCGTGCGCCTCGTCCACCATCAACCGCGCGCCATACCGCTCACACAGCTCCACGATGTCCACGAGCGGCGCCACATCCCCCTCCATCGAGAACACACCGTCAACCACCACCAGCACGCCCCCACCGTCCTGCTCGGCGCGCTGGAGCGCCCGCTCCAGCTTGTCCATGCGGTTGTGCCTGAACGGGCGCATCTTCGCCTTGGAGAGCAGAACGCCGTCGAGGATCGAGGCGTGGTCGGCGGAATCCACGATCACGGTGTCTTTCGCGTCGAGGATTGTCCCGAGCGTGCCCACGTTGGCTTGGTGGCCGGTGGTGAACACGAGCGCGTCGTCTGTGCCCATCCACTCGGCGATCTCCCGCTCAAGCTCCAGGTGTAGCGGCGTGGTGCCGTTCAGTAGTCGCGATCCTGTGAGCCCCGTGCCATAGCGCGCGAGCGCGTCGCGGGCGCCCCCCATCACGCGCTCGTCGGCGGTGAGTCCGAGGTAGTTGTTAGAGGCGAGCATGATCCTTGGCGCCCCCTCCATCTCCACCACGGGCATCGCGGGCGACTCGACTGTGCGGAAGTAGGGCATCAGGTCGGCCTCGCGCGCCGCCCGCAGCAACTCCTCGCGCTCGTGGCCGTGAACCTTGGCGAATACGTCCGTCGATGTGTGCATATAGGGTCCCGGTTCTATGGCGGTCAACGTCAAGGAGGTCTCGGGTCGGGGCGACTTGAAACGGTTCATCGACCTCCCCTTCCGCCTGCACTCTAACCACCCCCTGTGGGTGCCTCCGCTGAAGATCGAGCGGCGGTTGTTCCTGAACCGCAAAATGAACGCCTTCTTCACGCACGGGGAAGCCGAGTACTTCCTTGCGTGGCGGGATGGGGAGGTGGTGGGTAGGATCACCGCCCATATCAATCATGCGTTCGACGACTACCAGAAGAAGAACTGGGGGTGGTTCGGGTTCCTTGAGTTCGAGGACGACCAGGACGTCTTGGAGGCGCTGTTCGCCGCCGCCGAGGGATGGCTGCGGGAGCGTGGCAAGGAGCGCATGGTGGGACCCGCGTGCTTTGCCATGAACGACGACTCCGGCATCCTCATCGAGGGGTTCGACCTACGCCCGATGATCGTCCAACCGTGGCACCCCCCCTACTACCAGCAGCGTGTGGAGCAGGCGGGGATGGCCAAGGCGATGGATCTCCTCATGTGGAACCTGGAGGTCACCAACCGCGACAAGGTGATGCCTGTCATATGGGAGCTCGCCGAGAAGGTGCAGTCAGAGCACGGCATCCGGGTACGACCGATGCGTCGTCGTCAGCTACGCAAAGACCTCGATTCCTTCGCCGAGGTCTACAACTCCGCGTGGTCGAAAAACTGGGACTTCGTGCCCTTCTCAAAGAAGGACCTCGACGCGTACGCGTTCGATCTCCATCTCGCCTTCGACAAGCACTGGTTCATGATCGCCGAGCGCGAAGACACCGGTGAGGTGGTGGGGATGGCGATCACTGTCCCCGACCTCAACCAGGCGCTTGAAAAGATGAAAGGCAAACTGCTCCCGTTGGGGTGGTGGCACTTCCTGCGCAAGGGCCACATCATGGATCGCGTGCGGGTGGGCTTCCTTGGGGTCAAGCCGGAGTACCAACACACAGGGGTTGCCGCGAAGCTGTATGAGGAGCACTTCGACGCCGCCGAAGCCCGTCGCCAGAAGGGCGGGGAGATGGGTTGGATCCTTGAGACCAACACCGCCATGAACCGCGGTATGGAAGCGATGGGCGGCAAGGTGGTCAAGCGCTACCGCGTATACGAGCGCATGTTGTAGTGGACGCGCCGGCTGGTGCCGGAGCCGGGAGCAAGAGAGCGGGGATGTAGTATCACTTTTTCTGTCCACTACTATAGTGACTACCTTTTGTAGCTACTATCGTGAATCGTTCAAAAATGGATATATACCTCCACCTCTCGCCCCACCCTCTCATGCCTTGATCAGCGTTTGTGGTCTGGCGGGCCCATTACACTGACACGCAGTGATCGAGAGGAGCGATACGGAGGAGGTCGACGCCCTTCCGGTGCTCGCCTCAGAGCCTAAGCCGCTCGCGCTCGTGCCCCGCTCCGTTGTGCCGGCGGTGCAGACCGCGGCGGTCGCCGCCGGGGGTTTCGTGGCTGGAGCGGTGGTGGTGGGAGTGCTGGGGAGACGCCATCAACGAGCGCTTGCCGCCCGGGCTCCACGTCGCCTCACCCGCCGCAAACGCTCCGCCGGAGAGCTTGTGGAGATCGTGAGCTCACGATCGCTGCTCGTGGACGTGCACCTGCTCGGGAGTCCAACCCGGGGTCGTTGAGCCGCGCTGTGGAGCTGCGCGTCGAGGTCAAGCCGGCCTCCGTATATCGGTTGCCTCTCCTCGGGGGGGTCGATGGTGTGGTGCGCCGGCGCGGGAGCGTGCTTGAAAGGCTTCTCCACCACGGCGAGGAGCCGGTGGTGGTGCGTGTCGCGCAGACCGCCCCCGACGCGGTGCTGTTCGGCGCCAAGGCACGCACCGAGGAGGCAGCGCAACACGGAATCGAGCGGATGCGCTTTGCGCTCGGCGTCGACGACGACCTGAGCGCTTTCTACGAAGAGTTCGCCCACGACCCGACCATCGGACGGTCCGTGAAAAGCAGGCCGTGGCTGCGAGTGAGACGGCGGCCCGAGCCCTTTGAGGCGCTTGCGTGGGCGATCTGCGAGCAGCTAATCGAGTTCGAGCGCGCCGCCGCGATCCAGCGACGCATCGTGAGGACGTTCGGGCCGCGAGGGGAGGGGTGGGACGACCGGGAGGGCGCCCTACGCGACGTACCTTCCCCCGCCACACTAGCCGGTGCGACGCCCGCGCGGCTTGAGTCGCTTGACCTCTCTGAAACACGTGCCCGCTTGCTCGTGCGGGTGTCGCGCGAGGTGGCGAGCGGGAGGGTGGACCTCCACGACACAAACCACGAGCGTGCGTGGGCGAAGTTGCGCGCGATCCCCGGCATCGGAGCGTGGACGGTCGAGATGCTTGCGCTGTGCGGGCAGGGCCGCCACGACCAATTGCCGGCCGGCGATCTGGGCTTGCTCAAGTATGTGGGGCGCAAGCTCAACGGGGGCGATCCGCGTGCACGGGCAACAGAAGAGGATGTCCGTTCGTGCTTTGCGCCCTACGGACGCTGGGCGGGCCTTGCGGCAGTACACCTGGGCGCCATATAGGCGACCCGCTGCGCGCGTGCCTCGGCTCAGATCAGCGCCGCCGTTCGCGCTCGACTAGCAACGCGAAGGTGGGACAGGCGAGCGCCGCGCGTTGTGCGTGGGATACCAGCTCCGGCGAGAGTGGGCTCTCGTCGACGATCGGGTATCCCCACTCGTCAAGTGTGATCCGCTCGGGGAGCAGCTCCGCGCACATGCCGTGTGCCTCACAGGTGATCGGGTTCACGCGCACTTTTTCCGCCATCAGGTGGTCGTGGCCGTCCGGGCGTGGGCCGGGAGGGGCAGCTCGCAGGGGCGTGCGCACGCATCGCAACGGCCATGGCGGGCGTGGTCGGCGAACTCCTCGGCGAACACCTCCATCGCGCTCATCGCAAAGCGGACAGTGCCGTCGGGGTGGCCGCAGGCGCCGCGGCGGTTCACGAGCCCCGCGAGTTGCTCGACGCGGTTGGCGGTATCCGTTGCGTCGGCGCCGAGTGCGATCTGCTCCAGCGTCCCGGCGAGCGCGTCGAGGCCGTGCACGCAGGGACCACACTGGCCTGCGCTCTGGCCGGCAAGCCAGCGCGTTACGCGCGCCGTCTCCGTCACGGGGCAAGCCTCGTCTGAGAGCAGTAGCACCACCCCCGCGCCGAGGGAAGCCCCATACGGAGCGAGGTGGGCGGTCGAGAGCGCCAGGCGCGACAGCTCACGCCCGTCGACCCACGCGCCCGCGTAGCCACCGAACAGAGCTGCCCGAATGCGCGTGGTGGTCCCACCGGCGGCTTCCACGAGCGATGAGAGCGAAGCCCCGAACTCGACCTCGTACACACCGGGGTAGGTGAGCGGCCCTGACAACGTCACGAGCGTCGACCCTGGTTGGTCATCGAGCCCGAGCTCGCGAAACCAGCGCGGACCGTGGCGTGCGATCAACGCAACGTGGGCAACCGTCTCGGCGTTGTTGACCAGCGTCGGGCGGCGGTGCACGCCTCGC
This sequence comes from uncultured Solirubrobacterales bacterium, assembly GCA_963695305.1. Taxonomy (GTDB): domain Bacteria; phylum Actinomycetota; class Thermoleophilia; order Solirubrobacterales; family Solirubrobacteraceae; genus Palsa-744. Next base: position 1,316,031 of record OY968774.1, read on the forward strand.
TCGAAGGGCATCGGCGGCGTGAAGGTGGGCTTGGCGGGACCACCGTTGAGGTGGCTCACAAGCGCCGACTCCTGTCCCACCACGTACCCCTCGGGCGCGGTGGTGAGCACGATCCGCGGCCAGTGTCCGGGCAGGCGGTCACGCTCAGCGATCGCTCGCTCCGTGCGCTCATATCCAACCCCTGCCGACTCACACACGCACACGATGACCTCATCCGCGCCGATCGCCCGCGCTGCGAGCGCTGCGCCGTCGAGCACGAGGTGGGGGAGGGTCTCAAGCAGCGTGCGGTCCTTCAAGCTTGCGGGCTCACCCTCGGTCGCGTTCACCACGACGATCGGCTTGCCGCGACCGCCTGCCACCGTGCGCATCTTCCTGGCCATCGGGAAGCCAGCGCCACCACGCCCACCGAGCCCCGCCTGTTCAATCTGGTCGATCAGTGCGCCCACCCCACGCCGGTCGCGACGCCTGGCGGCTGGTAGCTCGCCATGGATGTTGAGGTGCTCACCGAAGCTCATCGCGCCCTGCGCAGGCACTCCCTCAAGCAGACGCGGGAGCCCGGACTTGGCCGTTCTATCGCCGGCTGTCAGATCGAGCTCGGGAGCCTGTGTGTGCTCGCTCACCGTCATCGATTTGCTTCCGTGGCGTTCGAGGAGGAGGCGTGGCTTGAAGAGTGGGGGAGCAGATTCGACGGGGTGCCCGAGCGTCGTGCCCATTCTTTGCCGAGCGGTCCGCTCGGCAGCCACAGGAGCAAACCGAGCGTGAAAGCAGCCGCCCCGCCGAGCGCCGCGCCGCGTTGGGCGAGCCGGTCAGGCCAACCCAGCGAGATGCGCACCAGCACCGCCCCAACCACCGCCACCAGGCATCCGATGCTGATCGCCAAGAGCCAGGCGCTTTTCACGTCGCTGCCGGTTCCGAGCCCGTGCAGCAGGGCGATCGGCCAACTCGCGTAGGAGAGCCAGTGCACCGCCCTCCAGGTCGAGTGGCCCATGCGCCGGCGCAGCAGGCTCGTGAGGATCACCGCGAGTATCAGGTCGAAGGAGAGCGCACCCAAACCCAACCAGAAGGGACGGTAGGAGCCTGTGAAGGGGATCACCGAGTTGACGAGCGAGATCGGTGCGAAGCTGTCGAGTACAGCGGTAAGGATGTGAAGGCCGAGAAATGCAAGCGCCAGCAGTGAGGCGTTGCGGTGCAGCGAGTCGATCACGAAACGTGGCCACCCCTGCGTGCTCCAGCGTCCCACGTCCACGATCCCAAGCACGAGCGCAAGCGTGAGTAGCACGAGCGCCACCGCGCCGCTTGAGCGCGTCAGGTACCAGTAGGCGCTCGGGCCGGCCGCCGCCAGCGCCGTGTTCATGAGACACCTTCGATCGGCCACGGTCTGACTGACACGACCTCGCCGTCCTGGGCGACAAGTCGCGCCGGCAGGCCGAGTTCCGCAAGCCACTCCTGGGCGCGCGAGCCGCGCACGATCGCGGCGGTTGCGGCGATGTTGGCGTCGACGCAGTCGATCGCCGCAACGCTCACCGTGCGCCACCGTCCCTCCGCCGGGACGCCCGTGGAGGGGTCGATGATGTGATGCATGGTGCGGCTCTCCCGCCGCCACCGTCTGACTGTCGTGCTCGAAGTGGCGAGGCCCCCGCCTGCGATCGTGATCTGCTGGCCGGGGGCGTCAGGGCCATTCCGGTGATCGTCGGTGACGTGGATGCGCCAACCCCGCTCGGGACTCTCTCCGGCGGTCGATATGTCGCCGCCGAGACTCACGAGCACGCCGCAGCCCGTCGCGAGGTGAACGGCTTGGCTCGCGCGGTCGGCGGCCCAAGCCTTGGCGGTGGCGCCGAGGTCGAGCTTCACGCCCGCGGGAATTCGCAGGGTGGCACGATTGCGGTCGAACTCGACGGCTTGCCAGCCGGGACGGATGCTTGCGGACACTTGCAGACGACTCCCGGAGAGCTCATCGCTTGATGAGGTGTCGCCGCTGCTCTTTTCGGTCGCGGGCGGGTGTTCCGGCGCCACAGGATGGGCGAGCAGGCGCCAATCGCGGTCATACCCCGCCAGCTCAAGCGCCATGCCTACGGTGGGGTCGACGTCTCCATCGGTAATCTCCGCCGCGCGCAACGCCACCTCGACCGCCTCGATCAACAGTGGGTCGGTCTCCACGGTGCGCCCCGCGCGAGCGTTCACACGGGTGAGCTCGGAATCCTCGCGAAAGCGGCTGCAAGCGCGGTCGATCGCGTCGAGTTCGCACTCCACGATGGCGCGTGCCTGTGCAAGCGCGTTGTCGTCTGTCACAACAAGCTCCACGCTTGTGCCGAGCGCTTCCCAGCTTGCCCGAGATATCAGTGGGGCTAGCGTCGTCATGAGCCGCCTGAGACGACCGGGGGCGATGATTCCTGCACAGGTGGCGCTTCCTGTCTGGTTTCAGGTTCAGGCGCGGGCGCCGATTCCTGAGCTGGAGCGGATTCTTCGCGCGGTGCCGATTCCTGGGAGGGGACGGATTCTTCGTGGCTTGATTCGGGAGCGGGAGCGGATTCTTCAGTGGGAGTTGCTTCCTGGGAGGGCGAGACTTCGGGTGTGGTGCTTGCCTGAGGCGCCTGGGTGGGTGGCTTGAGCGAGCTTGAGGTGTTGGAAGCTTTTGAGCTTACGCTCCCCCGTTTGTGTGAGGCCGTCGCGCTCTTCGCTTTGGCTGTTTTGCCGGGGAACGCGCTTGCGGCGACCTCGGAGAACACTGCTGTGAGCGCAAGTGAGCCCGCCACCATCCAACGGTTGGCCCGGCTCAGCCGGCGCAAAGCTGCGTCTCGTGCGGATGTGTGTCGTGGTGACATCGGCTAACGGTTGTGGCGGAGCGCCTCGTAGTGCGACCAGCCTCCGAAATGAGGGATAAGCACGATCGCCAGGATCACACCGCCCAGGAGCGCACCGACAAGTGCGATCGTCCGTCCGGTTCGCCCGGCGGCAAGATCGTTGTACTCCACTCGGCCCTCGTGTTTGGTGAGAAAAGTCTTTTGTATGTCAGGCAGGTGTCCGAGAATGTGCAGCGAGGTGACCGCGATCCAGGCGATAAAGCTCGCCTTGTGGAGACCCCGCATCGTGCCGGATCCGCCGGGTCCCGCCACAAGTAGGGCGACTCCGGTAGCGAACACCGCCAAACTCGTGAGCACCACGATCGGCGCCAACAGGCGCAACGCTGTGGGCGGGGCGCCGCGTTTGCGATAAACCGGATTGGAGGTGTAATAACGCACGAACCTGTATCCGACGCTCGCGAGCTTGAGGGCGATCGGAGGGATGAGTAGCAGTCCGATGAACAGGTGCTCGGAGATCAACGGACCGATCCGCAGGATGGTTACCCCGAGCGCGGCCAGTAGCGCGATCAGCAGCACTCCAGTGGCGGCGGTCAAGCGCTCGTTGCCGTCTACGCCCCCTCCAGTGAGTCGCTTTCGTGCACCCCTGTCCCCACTGGTAACCCCTGCGCCCGTGACGTTCGTGGCTCCGCGTGGATGGGGCCTTGAGAGAGGTTGTGTGTTACGCCGCGAGGGCGTCTGCTGGCGGGCGGTCACTGACAAGGAGTGTGTGACTCGTTGCTAAGTGTTCGCTAACACCAAGATGAGAAAAGTCTTTGAAAATGCCTGCTCGCGGGAGGTTTCGTGGGCGCTGTGGGCCTGCGCGGGCGTGACTTGTGGAGGATTGGCGTGAATCCGCCGCTCGACGCTTATCCTGACCACATGCCCGATCTGGCGGAGCCGACCGCAGACCCCGCGCTAGCGCCGTCGATTCTGTTGGTGGAGGACGAGCCGGGGATCGTCGACTTCCTCACGCGCGGGTTGCGGGCCGAGGGGTATCTAGTCGAAGCGGCGCTCGACGGCGCGGAAGGTGAGCGACGGGCGCTGGGTGAGAGCTTTGACATGGTTGTGCTCGACCTGATGCTCCCGGGGGTTGGAGGTATGGAAGTGCTCGCAAAGCTACGTGAGGCAAAGCCCGACCTGCCGGTGATCCTGCTCACCGCACGGGGGGAGATAGAGGATCGCGTCGCCGGTTTGGACGCCGGGGCGGTGGACTATCTCGTAAAGCCCTTTTCGCTGGCCGAGCTACTTGCCCGCGTTCGCGCGCAGTTGCGTGTGGCGGCCCAGACGTCCACAACCACGCTTCAGGGCGCCGACATCGAGGTGAACTTGCTGACGCGGGAGGCGCGTCGCGCGGGCAAGATCGCCGCGTTGTCCACCACCGAGTTCGAGTTGCTTGTATATCTGATGCGCCACAAGGGTGAGGTGCTCTCCCGTGAGCAAATCCTGAGCACCGTGTGGGGTTACCAGCACGACCCCGCCACCAACGTGGTGGACGTCTACGTCGGCTATCTGCGTCGCAAGCTTGGTCGTCCCGGTGACCCCGCTCCAATTTTCACGGTGCGTCGGGTGGGCTACCGGCTCGGCGACGGCGGCTAGGTCGTCATGTCCGAGCAGGGAGGCCTCCCCTCGTCTGTGGCCGAGTCGGGTAGCGCGCGCCGTCTGATCCCGGGTGGGCTGCGCTGGCGCCTGGGGGCTTGGGTTGCGCTCGTGGTGCTTATCTCCTCGGCTGTTACGTTCGTTGTCGTCTACCGCGGCACGGGCCGAGAGTTGCGCCATCAAATCGACCGTGAGATATCGGGAGACGCGAGCGAGCTTGCCCGTGCGGTGCACACCTCTCATGCGGGGAGCCCCAAGCAGGTGGAGGAACGCGCCAAGCGCTACATCGGCAGTCAACCCTTCAAGGCCAGCTCGACGCTGCAGTTCGCGATTGTGCCGGGCGCTCGCACAAGCTCCAACCGTCCCGAGCTGTTCACGCGTGCGCGTGTAGACAACGGCGAGACGGCGGCTGAGCAGGCTAGCGAGAACCGACTCGCCGCCCGCCTTCAGACCGTCAAAGACGGCTATTCCACCGTCGATCTCCCCGACGTGGGCGACCTGCGCTTGGTGGAGCGAAGCTTCACGCTCCCCGGTGGTCGGCGCGTGACGGCAGGTGTTGGTGAGCCGTTGGCGGAGGTGGCGCACGCGCAGGGGAGTGTCGCGCGCGCCTTCATCCTCGCCGGCTTGCTCGCGCTCGCGGGCGCTCTCGTCGCGGCCTACGTGGTGGGCGCCCGCGTGTCGCGACCTTTGCGTCGGATGGCGGCTGTGGCGGCGAGGGTGGATGCCGGAGACTTGCATCCGCGTATCCATGACGTCTCGCGCGAGACGGGCGAGCTGCGGGTGCTCGCGGATGCCTTCAACCATATGCTCGACCGTCTCACAGACGCGTTTGCCGGACAGCGGGCGTTCGTGGCTGACGCCTCACACGAGCTGCGCACGCCCCTAACCGTGATTCGCGGTCAGTTGGAGCTTTTGGCCGCACAACCCAAGCCCTCTGAGCTTGAGGTGCGGCGTGTAGAGGGGCTCGTGCAGGCCGAGATCGGGCGCATCACCCGACTCGTCGATGACCTGCTGCTGCTTGCGAAGGCCGAGCAAACAGAGTTCTTGCGGGTCGAGGCGATAGATCTACCCGAGTATGTGAGGGGGTTGTGGGATGGGATGAGCCTGCTCGCCACTCGCCGCTTTGAGATCGGGGAGGCGCCCAAGGGAGTGCTGAGCGCGGACCCCGATCGCGTGGCGCAGGCGCTTCGCAACCTGATCTCCAACGCGATCGATCACACCGCGCAGGAGGAGGGGCTGGTGTGTTTGCATGTAGATGTTTCCCGGGCGGGCTGGATTCGCTTCGCGGTCGAAGACGACGGACCCGGCATTCCTGTGGATCAGCGCGAGCGGGTGTTCGATCGCTTCCACCGCACCGACCCTGCACGCGACAGGGCATCGGGGGGGACGGGTTTGGGGCTCGCGATCGTAAGAGCCATCGCTGAGGCCCACGGTGGTCGGGTCACAGCGACCACCGGTGGGCAGGGTGGCGCGCGCATCGAGCTTGAACTTCCTGGATTTCATGTCACGGGAGCGGCGATCGACGTGAGCGAGCCTCTGCCGACGCGCGGTCCTATACCTGCCCATTGAAATTGTTCCGTACAAGAACACTTATCCTCGCGGATCTTGCATACTGTGTCCAACATGCCGACGGACCGTGCGAACTAAAGGGCAGCGCAGAAGATGTCAGCCAAGAACGCGGTTCTGGGACTGGTGATCGAGCGACCGGGCTACGGTTACGATCTTGCGCGCCGCTTGCGGGAGAGGTTTGGCTCGTCTGACTTTGCGCCCACCGGGGTCTACTCGGCGCTTGAACAGCTCAGCTCGGAGGCGCTCGTACGCAGCGCAGGTCGAAGGGCCGGTGCCGACAAGACGCGAGTTGTCTACGAAGCTACCCCGGCGGGGATCGAGCACTTCGAGCGGTGGATGCTCGACTCCTCCTCGCTCGCGCCCGTGCGCGACGAGCTTTACATGAAGCTCGCGCTCTCCAAACCTCACAATCTCTCCCGTCTGATCGAGCTCGCCCAGGCACAAGAGGAGGATTGCCTTGCTCGTCTACAAGCTCTTCGGTGTCCGGCTCCAGGGACGGTGACAGCGCCAAGAGCGTGGTCGGATGTGGCTGGGTTGCTGGTGCGCGACGCTGAGATCAAGCAATTGCAGGCCCGGGTCGAGTGGTTGCAGAAGGCGCGCTCAATCATGGTCAAGCTGAACACCACCACGAGCATTGCTCGAGGAACTCCTGATGCCGCGCCGATGAAGCGGGCCGTCGCACGGGAAGGAGAGGCGAGTTGAGCGCCCAAGCATGGCTCTCTATGGAGCTTGTGAGCAAGAGTTACTGGCGCGGCCCCCATGAGACCGCCGTTCTGAGCGATATCTCCCTGTCGGTGTATCCGGGGGAGTGTGTCGCGGTGTGGGGTCAACGCGGTTCGGGTAAGACCACCCTGCTCAAGGTGGCCGCCGGCCTGGAGGCGCCTGAGCGGGGCGTCGTGAGCTTCAGGGGCCAAGACCTGCGGCGTATGTCAAAAGCCGCGCTCGTGAGACTCCTGCGCGAGGAGATAGGTTGGGCGCGACGCGCCGGCCCGGAGAGCGATGAGCTTGAGATGCTCGACTACGTTGCGCTGCCACTGCTCAAACAGCACACACTGCGCCGTGCCCGACGCCGCTCGGCCGCGGCTCTGGCTCGGGTGGGGGTGGCGGAGTGCTCGAAAGGTCGCTGGGAGGACCTCACCGACGGCGAGCGCACACTTGTGTCGATCGCCCACGCGATGGTGCGCAAGCCGAGCTTGTTGGTGGTGGACGATCCCACCGCGAATCTCGATGTGCTCCAACGCGAGGAGGTGATGGGGCTGCTTCGTAGCACCGCTGAGCAAGAGTGGATCGGTGTGCTCCTCACCGTGCCCGACATGCCCTCGATGGTGCACGCGCACCGGATCGGGTCGCTCAGCGACGGCCGCCTGCTCGTCCCCTCGGGGATGTCTCCGGGCCGTGACAACGTGGTCGACTTCCCTAGCCGCGGGCGGGCGGCGCCCGGGGGGTGAGGGTGTGAGTGTCGATCCATCCACCGACGGGGCGTTGCGCAAGAGCCCCGAGGAGCCGCGGAAGCGCCCTGAGGAGCCTCTGGTGTCAGTGACCCTCTCGCGAAATCAGGTAGATCACGTCGTGCGGGCGGCCCTGGGGGAGGGCGCGGCGCCGAGCATGTCCGCCCTCGTGGCGGGAGCAGGTCTTCATCACTCCTCCGCGAGGGTGGCGTTGAGCTCGAGGTATCGCATGTTGCAGGACAACAGGCGGTTGTCGCGCTCGCTGCTCGCCGGCCTGCTCGTGCTCTCCTGCTTTCCGCCGGAAGGGATGGATCTTGGGATCAAGGACATCTCCGAGCAACTCGACCTGAACACGAGCACGGTGCATCGCTATGTGGTGACGCTCGTAGCGGCCGGACTGCTTGAGCGCGACCCCGACACACGCCGCTACCGACTGCTGCCGGAGTGAGGTCGTCGCGGCGAAAGGTTGCCTGTGGCTGGGCGTGCGCGAAACGCGATCAGCCTAGAAGGAGCGGTCGCGCGCGGAACCCTCCTGTGGTTCCGCGCACGACCGTCTCCGTGGCGTCCAGGTAGGGAGTGCTGGACGTCTGCCTGTCCCGGTGGATGATGCGCCATCTCCACCGCCCTCGGGTCGGGGGGCGGCGCTGAGACCGTGACGGCGCGTTCGGGGCAGTTGCAGGGCCTTCCCCGGCTCATGTCCGGATCTTGGAAGGCTCAGGTCGAGGTTGGTCTGGGCGCAGGGAGTCATGCCGCTTTGCTCGATTGGGTATTGAGGTGGCCCCGGCACTCTGAGGTCCTCTCTCGTGTTCGTGCCAAGCATGCTCCCTGTCATGCCCGGGATGGTCATCCGCACGCACCACCTGCACGCCTAGGGGATTTTCCACACGCGGTTCCTGCGGGATTCCCCGCGTCCGCATGGGTGCAACGGTCATGATGTGCGAACGATGAGCGCGGGTCTGTATTTCGATCACCCAGCCTGTCTGGAGCACGACCCGAGCGCTCGGCTTGCGGCGCATCCGGACACCCCGGAGCGGTTGTACGTGATTGAGCAGGCGCTTGGGCGCCGTGAGTGGCTTGGCTGGGAGCGGCGCCAGGCGCCCCCAGTTGGTGAGCGTGAGCTCGAACTTGTTCACAGCGCCGCTCATGTGAATGGGATTCACGATCTGTGCGCCTCAGGCGGTGGTGCGATCGACGCCGACACCTATGTCGGCGAGGCCTCCTATCACGCGGCCCTGCACGCAGTTGGTGGGGTGTGCGCCATGACGAGGGCGTTGATGTCGCGCGAGGCCGAACTCGGCTTCTGCGGGGTGCGGCCGTCGGGTCACCACGCCGAGCCTGCGCGTGCGATGGGGTTCTGTCTCTTCAACAACGTGGCGATAGCCGCTGAGCTGGCGATCCGCGAGCTTGGTGCGCGACGGGTGTTCGTACTTGACTGGGATGTCCACCACGGCAACGGCACCGCGGAGGCCTTCCGCCGTCGCTCGGATGTGCTGTTCGCGAGTATCCATCAGGCAGGCATCTACCCCGGCACCGGCGCCCTCTCAGACGTCGGCTCGGGGGAGGGGGAGGGATACACGATCAACCTGCCTGTCCCCGCGGGCTCGGAAGAGGACCTGTGGCTATCGCTGATCGAGCATGTAATGCTCCCGGCGGCCGTGGCATTCGAGCCCGACCTTGTGCTCGTGTCAGCCGGGTTCGATGCCCATCGCAACGATCCGCTTGCCGGCGTTCGCCTGGAGACGAGCTCCTTCGGTGAGATGGCGCGTCACGTGCGCGAGTTGGCTCGTGGTGTTGGCGCCCCGTTGGGTGTCGTGCTTGAGGGTGGATATGAGCCACAGACGCTTGCGGCGTGCGTGGTGGAGACACTGGAAGCCCTCACGGGCCCCGAGCAACCACACTCAGCGGCGCCCGAGGCGCTACTCACCTCACGTGCCGCAGCCCAGATCGGACACTACTGGCCGCTCTGATGACGCTCCCACGAGGCCGCGTACGCGTGGTGTTCAGCCCGCGGGGCTCTCAGGAGGCGTTGATGAGTCCGCGTTTGAGCGCGTAAGCCACAAGCTCGGCGCGCGAGGAGAGGCTGAGCTTCTGCTGGATGTGTGCGCGGTGGGTCTCGACCGTGCGCACCGACAGGTAGAGCCGCTCGGCGATCTCGGCGTTGGTGTGGCCGAGGGCGATCAGCCGCAGCACGTCCACCTCGCGCTCGCTCAAGTCGTCAGGTGGTCCCGGAGCGGGCTCGGAGGCAAGCCGCGCGCCAAGGCGCGGGTTGAGGTAGCTCTCGCCGCGCGCCGCTCTGCGCACAGCCTCCACCAGCTCGTCGTCGGCGGCCTCCTTGAGCACGTATCCGATCGCGCCGGCGCTCAGCGCGTGGCGCGCGAAGGCCGGCTCCTGCTGCATCGTGAGCATCACAATCTGTGTCTCAGGGTTGCTCTCACGGATCGCAGGAATTGCCTCAAGGCTTGAGCCGCCGGGCATGTTGAGGTCGAGTACGAGCACCATCGGACGGTGGCCCCGCACATAGCGCTGGGCGCTTTCGATGTCGCCCGCCTCCGCCACCACCTCGAAGTCGGTCTCGCTCTCCAGCAGCATCTTCAGCCCACTGCGCACCACCACGTGGTCGTCAGCGAGCACGATGCGGATGGTGTCTTGGTTGGGTGCGGTCGAGCCGGGCTGGTCTTCGGTTTGCTGGCTTTGGTTTGTCATGTGCCGCACGCTACAGCGTGAGACACGGAGCCACTCGCGGGAAACTACGGATGTTGGCGCGGGGCGGTACGGATCCACCGTTCGCAGGATCACTCATCTGTGACTAGTGGGTTTGAACTGGCGGGTTCGAGCTTTCATACATACCGGCTTCATTCTGCCGCTTTCGAATCTCGCCTCCACCACGACCGGCTCCACCTGCAGTCGTGCGTGGCAGGCGCAGTCTAGTAACCGTTATGCTCGTCGGCGACGCTGGCGGGCGTACGGAAAAGTCATCCTCCGAGCTGCTGCCGCCTCACCGCGAGCGATGCGAGAGCACATATCCTGAAGCTCTTCCATGAGCTCGGCGGAGGGCTGCTTCTCACGTTGATATGAGATGAACCACTCCGCCCAGTTCCAGTATGCGATCGCCGAATCACCGAAGTAGTCACGGACGACCGCGCGATCGACGAGACGTCGACGGTACATTCCCGCCAGCTCCTCCCAGAAATTGAGAGCATGGAGGATCTCGAAACGTTCTTCTGTAGGCATCCTTTCCCAAAGTTCGCACTGGGCGACCTCTTTAGATTTATCGATCTTGATAAATTTATGGAGCTTCGCGTTTATGGCGATCTCGCTTGGAGCGCCGTATCGCTCAAGGTACTGGTATGCACGAGCAGCGCGCGCATGGCGGCGGTTCTGGGCTAGTTGGATGAGCACTCCTAGGAGGGCGAGTACAGCGATAACCGCCGAAGCGGCCTGCGCGATTGCGGCGACTTCCGTCCAGTTCGTCGTCGTGGCGACGGCAATCCCCGGAGTCTTGACTAGCCCGTAGTTTGCAAGCATGCGGATACGCTACTATTCAAGTGCGATGACAGCGCCAATCATTCTTCCGGAATAGTGTCGTAAAGTCGGCTTCGCCCGAGCGGTTCTAAGCGCCGATCATGTTCCTGGTAGAGCCGGCGGCGCCGATCGGAGCCGTGCTCGCCAAGGCAGCGCACCTCATCCGTCCCGGGACTGCCGATCGTCTTTGTCAGTGTCGAGCCTCCGCCGGAGCTTGACATCGAGCCCGCGGGCCATAGCGTCGCTAGTCGGCATAGGTGTGTCTGATGCCCTCAAGCTCGTCGAGCGTGTCGAGGAAAGCGTCGAACATCTCCGGATCGAAATGGGTGGCGCGCTCGGCTCGCATCATCTCCACCGCCGTTTTCAAAGGGAACGCGGGGCGGTACACGCGGTCGCTTGTGAGTGCGTCGAACACATCCGCCAATGCCGCAATACGGCCCTCCACGGGGATCTCCGCGCCGCGCAGGCAACGCGGATAGCCGCTCCCGTCCCAGCGCTCGTGGTGGGTGTAGGCGACTTGCGCGCCAAGTTGCACCACCTCGGAGCTTGAGCCCGCGAGCATCTTGTAGCCCGTCGCGGCGTGGGTCTTGATGACGTCGAACTCTGCGCTTGTGAGCTTGCCCCGCTTGAGCAGGATCGAGTCGGGTACGGCCACCTTTCCCACGTCGTGCAGTTGGCTTGCGAGGCGCAGACGCTCGGCGTCTTCGGCGCCCAGGTCGAGCTTGCGTGAGAGCACCTCGCAGTAGGAGCTCATGCGTTGCAGGTGGTGGCCTGTCTCCTCGTCTCGGAACTCCACTACGCGCGCGAGGCGGAAGATGGTCTCCGCTTGGGAGAGCCACACCTTGCTCTCTGAGCGGTGCAGATCGGCCAGCGCGTCCTCAAGTCGCATGTCGCGCTCAGCGGCGGTCATCTTTAGGCTATGCACCAGGCGTCGGCTCTCGAGCTCCAGTGCACGGCGGTGAAGCGCGTTGGCGACGTTTATCAGCAGCTCGCCCGCTCCGACAGGCTTGACGGCGTAGCCGAACGCACCGAGTTCGATAGCGGTCGTGGCCAGCTGCATGTTGTCCTCGCCGGTGACCATCACCACGGCAGTGTCTGGGTGGTCGGCGCGGATGTGGGAGAGCAACTCGATACCGGATTCGCCCGGCATGTTGACGTCGAGCAGCGCGATCTCGTAGGAGTTCTTGATGAGCAGCTCCCGCGCACAGGCGGCGTCGCCGGCCGAATCGCAGGAGTAGCCGCGCTCGCGTACTACCCGTTCGGCCCAGATCCGTAGCGCGTCCTCGTCGTCGACGACCAGAATCTCTGTCATGCGAGCGCCTGGGCGACCTCGATTACCGCGAGCAGGTTGTTGAACCCAGAGTTCTGCATCTCGGGCTTGTTCCACCTCAGGCCTGACAATATCACGGGCGAAGTGCTTGTCTTCATTAGTGTGACGTTATGTCACTCGGTGCTCGCAAGGTGCCGAAATCGTTCGTCTTCCGCGATGGCTTGACTTACTTGAGTCACACCAAATAATCGAGCAAAGGTTAACGTCGCGTCTGTCTAGATCCCTTGGCCTGGGAGGAACTCGTTGGTGAATGGAGGTAGGGCGGCGCCGTTGGGATTTGAGTGGATCAGCCCGTGTGAGAGCATCCACCGCCCAAAAGCGGCCCAGGCGCTGGGGTCTTGCCAGCCGTAGGGCTTCGAGCTTTCGGCAGGAAGGGTCGCTGGGAGTGTCTTTTGGAGCGAGGTCACCTGTAGCTTCAGTTGCGCGTCGGGGTTGGCGCTAACGATGAGGGAAGCGGCGGTTTGAGGGTTTTCGCGCACCTTTTGCTCGCCATGTGTGAGAGCTTGCAGAAAAGCACGCAAGTCCTGTCCACGGGCGCCCGCCTCGTCCTCGCGAACGACTAGCACCAGCTCGTCGTATGTGGGAACACCGGCTTTGTCGATTGGGATCACCACTGGGCGCTTGTGCAGCTGTTCGAGTTGTACTCCCTCGTAGTTCCAGAAACCGCCGAGCGTGGCGGCTACCTTGCCTGAGAGCATCGCGGGCACGAGGTTGAAGCCAACGTTTACTTCTTGAACCGTGCTCGGATCGACCCCAGCCGCGAGCAACGCGGTGTGAAGCTCCGCCGCCTGGTAGCCGATGCCGGCGGTGCCCACCCGCTTGTGGGCGAGGTCGGCGACACTTCGCACGTGTGAGGAGGGGAGGGCGATAATGGAGGTGAGCGGCCGTTGTACAAGCGCTCCGATCGAGACGAGCTTCAATCCTTTGTCGCGGGCGAGCAGAAGCTGGGGCTCATAAGAGATGGCCATATCCACCTTCCCCGCCGCGAGCAGCTTCAGGGGTTCCTCGGATTCCCCCGGCACGATTGCGCGTACGTCGAGCCCACCGCTCTTGAAGTAGCCGTCGTGGATGGCCGTGTATAGCGCTGCGTGGTCGGCGTTGGGGAACCAGTCGAGCATTACGGTGAAGGGCTTGCTGCCTGACGCCGACAGGGCGTCCTGCTTGGAGCCGCAAGCGGTGAGCGACAACCCTGCGGTCAGGGCGAGAAGCAGGACAAGGGCATGGCGCGGGGAGGGACGTCTGGGCAAGTGGGATCTCCTCATGTGCGGTGGGTCCAGGGGGCGAGCTTGCGCTCGGCGATGGTCAAGGCGTAGAAACAGGCGATCGCGAACACGAACAGCACCGCCGTGGCGGCGTACGCGCGGGGGGTTTGAAGCGCGGTGAGATCCGAGGTGATCTCACGACCGAGACCCGCATAGGGTCCTGAGCTGGGGGTGGATGTCTCTGCAATGAATGCCCCGATGACGCCCACCGCGAGGGCGATCCGCGCGCCGCTGAGCGCCGCGGGGAGCGCCGCGGGAAGCTCGGCGAAGCGGAAAGCCTGCCAGCGGGAGGCGTCGAGCGTGCGCAACAGCTTGAGCTCGTCGGGGTCTACCGCGGCGAGTCCGTCCACGGTTGTGACCACCACAGGGAAGAAGCAGATCAGGGCGATCACGAACAACTTGGGGAAGATGCCAAAGCCCCACCAGAAGCAAAGGGGGGCGGCGATCACAGCGATTGGGACTGCTTGGGAGCCCACTGTGTGTGGGTAGACCGCCCGGCGTACCGGTCCCCACAAGTGGATCGCCACAGCCATCGCAAAGCCCGCGACGAGCGCGAGGGTCAATCCGAGTACGACCTCCTTGGCGGTGATCGCGAAGTTCGACCACAACAGCCCCGCGTTGTTCCACAGTTCGGCGAACATTGCGTGTGGAGGGGGGAGTAGCAGGGAGTCAATACCCCGTGCGTCTACGTAAATCTCCCACAGGCCCAGGAACGCGAGCGCGAACAGCAACGGCGGCAGCAGATGCGAGAGGGGGCGTCTCACGTGGTCCTACTCCGGGCGAGTGTCTCAAGCGCCTGCTCGCGTAGGGCGATCACCTGTGAGTCGGTGCGGGTGCGGGGTCGTGGCAGATCGACCGTCAACTCCGCCAGTATTCGTCCCGGGCGGGGAGAGAGCACCGCGACGCGGTCGGCGAGCACGATCGCCTCCTCCACGTCGTGGGTGACGAGCACCACGGTGCGGGGCTCGCGTACGAGCGCACCCGTAAGCCACTCCTGCATCTCCTGGCGGGTGATCGCGTCGAGCGCCCCGAAGGGCTCGTCCAAGCACAGCACCGGCTTGCCGGAGAGCAGGGTGCGTAGGAACGCTACCCGCTGGCGCATCCCCCCGGAGAGCTCGTGTGGGTGGGCGCGCTCGAAGCCCTGCAGGCCGAGCTCCGCAAACATTCGGCTCGCGCGCGAGCGCGCGCGAGTGCGCGAGTCACCCCCTATGCGCAAAGCCAACCCGGCGTTGTCGAGTGCTGTGAGCCATGGCAAGAGCAGGTCGCGTTGGGGCATCAATACGGCAGGCTCGCACTCCACCATCCCTGAATCTGGCTGCTGCAACCCGCAGATGAGCTCCAGCAGAGTGGTCTTTCCGCATCCGCTGGGGCCCACGACGGCGAGCACTGTGCCACGCGATGTGCGAAGCGACACGCCCGAGAGCGCCTCAACCGTGGCTCCGTTGCGATCGCGATAGGAGCGGCGCACGTCTTTGACGCTGACTGCGACATCCACACCGCTTGCCTGAGGCGCTTGGTGGTGGGGGGCCCTCTCTTGAGTCTGCACTGCGCTCCCTCCGCGGGCATTACCCCACAGGTTCGAAGGGTCGGCGCCGGATCGTTACGCCATCTCAGCCGACTTCCGCCAGCTCCCCTGGTTTGTCACCGTCGATGCTATCGCCCGCCGGCGATGGAGGAAGAAATAAGATCCCTTGTCGCGTTAACGCGACAAGGGGGAGGGTGGTCAGCGCGGGGCGGCGATGACCGGGCGGGTGAGCGCCTTGACGAAGTCCTCCAGCTGGGCGGTGGTCCAGCACTCAAAGGCGGTGCAGTATTGCTCGTAGGCAGCGATGACGGAGTCGCCGTAGTTCCAGTAGAGGCGGGGCTCGGGGTTCAGCCAAAATGTGCGGCCGGCGCGGGTGGCGACCTGTCCGAAGAGGTCGGCGCGGGGGTCGCGGCCGTTGGTGCGGGCGTCGCCGAGCACGATGATCGTGGCGCGGGGGTTCAGATCGTCTTGGATCAGCTCCAATAGCTCCGACCACACACGCCCGTAGTCGGTGTAGCCGGAAATGTCGGCTACACCCGCGTCGGAGGAGATGCGCTCTGAGACGGCGCGGAAGTCGCGCTCGTGTGCGAACACGTCGGTGACCTCGGATATGCGCTCGATGAACACGAACGAGCGCATCTTGCGAAACGAGTCGTGGAGGGCGTGGAGCACTGAGAGGAAGAACACCGAGGCGGAGGTGACCGAGGTGGAGACGTCGCACAGCACGTAGATCTCCGGGCGGCGGGGACGGCGGGGGCGGTAGCGCAGCTCCACCGGGACGCCCCCGGTTTGCAGGGAGGCGCGCATCGTGCGGCGCACATCTACGTGGGCGTGGTGGCGGTGCCCCCGGTTTTGCTTGCCCTGCGTCGCAAGCCGCCGCCGCAGTTGGGTGACCACGCGGTGCACAGCCGCGAGGTCGGCGAGCGGACCGGAGGGCAGCGCGCGGTCCATCTCGCCAAGCGGTCGCGAGGGGGGCAGGCGCCCGGAGCGTTGCACCTGGGAGCGTTCGAGCTCCCGTCTCATCAAAGCCTCGAAGCGGCGGAGCGCATCGCGGGGGACACCGTCGCGTCGGGGGTCGTCCTCCGGTAGCTCCGGTTGTGGCTCGGCGCGCAATCCGAGGGCGCGGCGGATGCGTTGCACGTCCACGCCGATCACGCCTGAGCCCTGCTCCTGTTGTCCGAAGGTGGCGATGGCCATACGGGCGAGGTCGCGCATGGCCCCCTCCGCGCCTTCGCGCAGGGCGGCGGCGATCTGGCGGCGGAGCGCGTCGAGTTCGGTTTCCGAGAGCTCGCTCAGGTCGGCAGCGGCCGTCTGGTCGCCTTCCTCGACGCCCTCGCGTACCGAGGCGAGCTCGACGGCGCGGAAGAAGAAGCGGTCGAAGACGAGCTCGAAGATGCGGCGGTCGTCCTGGGACTTGGCCAGCGTGGCGGCGAGCGCCTCGCGAAAGTCGTCTTGTGAGGTCCAGGGGATCTCGCGCAACACGGCAAACGCGTCGAGTAGCTCGGAGGTGCCGACTGCGACGCCCTCGGCGCGGAGTTGCTCTCCGAGTTCGAGCAGGCGGGCGGCCATGCCCTCGGGTGCGCTCGTGCTCGGCGGCGTGGGGGTGCTCATGTCTTGGGGGACACCCGTACGCGCGGGCGTTGGGTCCGGGTTGAGGCGCGCTCAGGCCGGTTGAGCATCGGCCTCGGCCAGCTTCAAGCCGACGCGCTCGGCGACGATGTCCATGTCGGTGCGGTGCTTGACGATGACCGACATGGTTTCGTTGAAGGTGGTGGCGTCGATGTCCTTGGCGCCGAGCAGCAGCAGCGCGCGGGCCCAGTCGATCGACTCGGCGATGGAGGGGGGCTTCTTGAGGTCGAGCTCGCGCACCATCCCCACCACCTCGACCAGGCGCCGGGCGACCGCCTCGGGTAGGTCGGGGGCGTGGAGCTTGACGATGTCGAGCTCGTGCTCAAGCGCGGGGTAGTCGAGCCACAGGTAGAGACAGCGGCGCTTGAGCGCCTCGGTGAGCTCGCGGGAGTTGTTGGAGGTGAGCAGCACCACCGGGTGGGTGGTGGAAGTCACGCGTCCCAGCTCGGGGATGGAAATCTGAAAGTCGGAGAGCACCTCAAGGAGCATCGCCTCGAACTCCTGATCGGTCTTGTCGATCTCGTCGATGAGCAGCACCACAGGCTGCTCGGATGCAATGGCTGACATGAGGGGGCGGGCGAGCAGGAACTCCTCGCCGAAGATGTCCTCCTGGACGGCCTCCCAGCCGGTGCCCGACGCCTCGGCTTGGATGCGGAGGAGTTGCTTGCGATAGTTCCACTCGTACAGCGCCTTGGCCTCATCGAGACCCTCGTAGCACTGCAGGCGGATTAGCTCACGGCCGAGGAAGCGAGAGAGCGCCTTCGCCAGCTCGGTCTTGCCGACACCCGCGGGGCCCTCCACGAGGACGGGCTTGCCGAGCTTTGTCGCGAGGTAGGCGACTAGCGCGGTGGAGTCGCTCGGTAGGTAGCCGACGGAGCGCAGGCCCTCGGCGACTTCGGTGGAGGAGAAAGGTCCCTCGGAGGGCATCGTCGGGGGAATGATAGGGGTCGCCTCTACCGCTCCCGCTCCGGCGGGGGGTCCTCGAAGGAGAGCTGGTCGGAGGGGGAGGGGGGGAAGCGGGGGCGCTTGCGTGCTGGGCTGCGTGACGTGGTAGGGCTTGGCGCCGGCGCTGACGGTGGGGAGGCCGGCGAGGAAGAGGACGCGTTTGTCGGTGATGGGGATGTCGTCGTGCTCGGTGGAGCATGTCCGCCTTGGGCTGCCGGGGTGGCCGGTCGCGGGAGTTGGTCGGCGCGTGCCGGGACGGGCATTGCGCGCTTGGCGCGCGGGGGTGCGGGCGCCACTACGGTGACGTCCTCAGCTTCGGGGGGATGCCGTCTGCTGTTGCGTGGAAGCACAAGCGGTGGTTCTGGGACTGCGCTTGCGCGCATGCGCCAACCGGCGTAGGTGAGTACGCCCGCGGCGACGAACGCGAGGAAGAAGCCCCACTGGATGCCGACGGGGTAGCCGTGGCCGGCGGGGCGGGAAAAGACGCGATAGAAGATCAAGAGCGTGGCCCAACCACCGGCGATCA
Organism: uncultured Solirubrobacterales bacterium; assembly: GCA_963695305.1. Classification (GTDB taxonomy): domain Bacteria; phylum Actinomycetota; class Thermoleophilia; order Solirubrobacterales; family Solirubrobacteraceae; genus Palsa-744. The sequence goes on from OY968774.1 coordinate 1,334,223, forward strand.
TCACGATCGTGCCGTCGGAGCCGGGCATGTGGAAGTCGCGGCGCTCCGCGCGGGCAAACAGCAGCGCGATGACCCCGGCGGCGACCAGGAAGACGGCGGCCTCGACGAACGAGACGTCGCCGAAGGCGGAGATGGAGTGGGAGTTGATGACGCCGCTCTTGCGGTTCAGCGACTGCAGGTCATACCAGGGGAGGAACATCGTGACGAGCAGCGCGAGAGCCGCGATCGAGGCGATGCGTTGCTCGGGCGCAAGCGCCCCCCAGGCGCGCGAGATGCGCGTCATGCGCCTGCGCTGGGAGCGTCGTGCGGCATCGGTCGATTGTATGGCGTGGCGCAGCGTGAGACGCGGGGTCGCCGCCGTCCGGCCCGAAGCACACCCACACGCCGAGGCGGCGCCGCGTCCTCCCGGGGCGATAGACACCGCGCAAATGGCGCTGTTCCTCTCAGTCAAGAAAATTTTCCCAGGGGGGTTGACTTTTGATGTCCCTCGGGTATAAGGTTGTTCACGTAATGGCATCCCCCCTGGGGGACGTCCGCAGAAAATAGGTCTGGTTCGGGTTGCCTTCACGGTTGACCTGCAGGAGCCAGTTGGGGATTCATCGGAGAGGGAGCCGGGTCGCTTCTATGAGGGAGCCTGAGTTTCGCATGCGGTTTTCGAGGCATAGCGTGGATGAGAGTCCGCGCGGCGTGAGACGGTCCGTAATAGGACGCGTCAGCGTCGCTGACGCGTCTCTCTCTCTCTCTCTCTCTCTGGCCGGGCCGGTCTTGGCGCTCTAGGCGCCGCGGCGGGCTCACAGCCTTTGGTCCTACCCACCCGCTCGGCGGGTTGGGATGCGCACGGTCATCGTGCGCATCGAGGTCGAGATCGCCACTCGCGCACAGTAGGTGCGCCTTCGGATTCTTGTTCTTGTGCCGGCGCGGGATGTGTGCGCGTGGCGGTCTTCTGCTGCCCGTGTGCGGGCGTGTCTGACGTGTGTTCACTCCGGGAGGGGATGGTTTGATGAGTAGGTTCTCGTATTCGTTTTCTAGCTCTATGTCATCGGTGCGGGCGCTTTCGCTTCTCCTGGTTGTCGGTGTGCTCGCTGGCCTGGGCGTCGCGATCCCACCCCGCGCGGGGGCCGAAGCTCTTCCTGGCCCGGTACCCACCCAGGGTCCATCGGGTCTGCCCAATGGCCGTGTCTACGAACAGGTCTCACCTCAGAACAAGCATGGGAACGAAGCCGGCGGGGTGGTCTTTCACCCCCCTTTCATCGTGACGGGTATAGGTGGGAACGAAGCCGTGTTCAGCACCTCCGGCACCGTCGGCGAATCTCCAACGGGCTTTACAGAATATAGTATCGCGCGGCGCGAGCCGGCGGGCTGGCAGAGTCACAGCGCCATCCCGCGCGGGCATGGGACACAAGCTGTGTTCGTCACCAATCCGCAACAGGGCCTCGGTTTTAACTCAGATCTGACCGCGACCCTGTTCGGGGCGGAGGATGCGTATGTGCCTGGAGAGAAATCGGGTATCGAAAGCGCGGACGCAAAACTCTATCTCTATAACGAAGACGGCACAATAGAATGGCTTGGTAGGCCGATAATCGAAACGCCACTCCAATATGAAACCCTGTCAGAATCGCCGGCGGGCGCCTCTCCAGATCTCAAAACCGTATATTTCAGCTACGCGGGCATACTGACGACAGCCGATCAGGAACCGAACCCGGGCCTCGGCGGAATCTCCCGCGCTGAAAAAAGTGGGGGACGCGGCTTCTATGAATGGCACGACGGGACGCTTGAATCGGCGGGTGTGCTTCCCGATGGGCGTTTGGATCCCGCTGGCGCCGCCCCAGCCTCGACTGTCGACGAATTCGGTTACTCGCCGGAGGTGCTCAACAACCAGGTCTCCAAAGATGCGCATAGGGCCTTCTTTGTGAGCCCCGATCCGGGCGCCTTCTCCGCCGGTCGCCCGATCGAGTTGTATGTGCGCGAGACGGCGCCTGACGGTACTCATACGACGGCGCTGGTCTCCCGGGACTTGTTGTTGCCCGAAACAGGTGGGCTGCCGGCGGGCGCCCCTGACGGTGTTCTCCACGGAGCGGGGAACGGGAGCGCCACGTACATGTTTGCGACGCCCGACGGATCGCGCGTCTTCTTTGAGAGTGACGATAGCTTGACGGCCGACGCACCCGTCGCAAACACGGTCAAGGAGTACGAGTTTGACATCCGCACCAATTCACTCACATATCTGCAGGGTGTCGCCGACATACAACTTCCTTGTGGCAATTGTACGACCCATGTCGTACAGTCGTCACAGGACGGCTCAAATTTCATATTCGATCGCGAAAACGAAGTGGCGTTGTGGCACGACGGCTCCATCAGCAAGATTTCCGCCGGAACCGTGGGGACGGTGGTCCGAGCCACTCAGACAGGATCGGACTATGTCTTTGAATCGAAAGCGCCCTTTGAAGCTTTTGGCTTCAATAACGGCAATGGCGCATACAGCCAGGTTTACCGGTATGACGTAGCGCTTAATACTCTCGACTGCCTGTCATGCCCGCCGGTCGGCACTGTGGCGACAGGAAATGCGGAACTCTCACATGCGTTCCCGGGAAACAGCAACACATACAGAATCACGACGGGGAACCGTGGCATATCTGAGGACGGTAGCCGGGTGTTCTTCGATACCCCAGATCCTCTGGTTCACCAGGACTCGAACGGGATGCGGGACGCGTATGAGTGGGATAACGGTACGGTCTCGTTGCTTACGACCGGGTCGAGCACGAAAGACTCGTTCTTCGGCGATAACAGCCCGAACGGCAACGATGTATTCCTCTCGACAATCGAAGGGCTCCTCACAGGCGATACCGACGAAGGTTATGACGTGTATGACGCCCGCGTCCCAAGGCCGGGCGATCAGCTACCGCCATCGTCGGTGGCTTGTGAAGGGTCGGTTTGCCAGGGCCCCCCGAGCGTGCCCCAATTGCTGGGTGCGCCGGCGAGCGAACTTTTCAATGGTGCCGGGAACGTGGTCGCGGCTGGTTCGCAGGGTCAGAGTACATCGAAGTCAAAGCCGCTGACTCGCAAGCAGAAGTTGGCTCGCGCATTGAAGGCCTGCGAACGGCGCAAGGGCGCGAGCGCTCGCAAGAAGTGCAAGAGCCGGGCGCGCGGCCGGTATGGCGCGGCGATCGCAAGCAATAACGGTAATCGTAAGAGTGGGGGCGATAGTAGCCACCGTAACGGGAGGGGCAAGTGATGCGTGGTTACACATCTAGCGGTCGGCGCGACCGCCTGGCGGTCTTGGCGGTGACAGTGGTCGCTGCGCTTGTGACGCTTGTTTTTCTGAGTGCGACCGCCGCGCTGGCCGCCGCCCCGCCGCGGTGGTCGGTGACTGTCGTGCCCTCGCCCACCAGGCTCCTGCCGGGAAGTCCCCGCAACGAGGTGGACAGCCTTACGGTCGATGCGACCGGGGGCACCTTTCGCGTCAGGACGGATACCGAAACAGAAAAAATCACAAACATATTGCCCTACAACGCCACCGCCGCTGAAGTGGAAGCCGCCATCAACGAAGCGCTTGGGTCTTCCGCGCACGTGACTGTTACGGGCGGGCCCGGCGGTGCGGCGCCGTACACGATCGAATGGGTCGGAGCGAGCGAACATCAAAATCTAGATATTCCCTATCCGGACAGAACGCATCTAAGCACCGATCCCCAGGGTTTGACCGGTGGTTCTCATAGTGCGACGCTCACAACTGTTAAGTCCGGCGCGGCTTCGCCGACGCTTACGATTACCGCTATCAATGTCGGCGGCGCCGCGACCGACGGTAGCACCGTGACGGTGAACGACGTCCTGCCCGCTGGGCTGACCGCGACCGCGATAAAAGGCGAAGACCAAGACAAAGATTGGGTTGGCATTTTTGGTCACACCGAATGCGAACTGGCGCCGTCCTTGGAGTGCCGGTACAATGGCACAACTGAGCCAGGCGATGTTGTGATTGTCACTATCACGCTCGGCCTTGGGAGCGGTCTCCCAAGCACGGTATTGAATAAAGCCGAAGTGACGGGCGGAGGCGCCAACGCGGCCGAAGTGGAAACGTCTCTACCGGTGAACGAAACCGCGGTGCCCTTTGGCGTCGCCCCCGGCAGTCTTGTCGCCGCGCTCTCGACCACCCAGGCGGGCGCTCATCCCAACGTAACCACGTCGTTCACGCTCAACACGTTTGAAGTCAACGCAATCGCGGCGACGGCAAAGGATGTCAGGTTCGATCTGCCGAAGGGCGTGGTTGGCAACACCGTTGGTGTGGCACGTTGTTCGATGAACGCAGTGATACGGGGGGTAAACGAACCGGACTCGTGCCCCTCGGCATCGATGGTCGGCGAGGCCCATGTGAGGATTTCCAATCATGGCGCCTCGGGGACGTTCGGGGTGCCTGTGTTTAACATCGCTCCGGCGCCGGGGGAGCCGGCCGCGTTTGGCTTCGCGATTATCGGTGTACCTGTGCGTTTGGACACCAGTGTTCTGTCAAACGGCGACGACGCCGTGCGCGTCACGGGTGGGGAACTCTCTGAGGCGCTACCGCCGGTTGGCGCCACGGTGACGATCTGGGGTGTCCCTGCGGATCACAGTGGCCCGGGTCCTGACAACTCGTTTAATAACGTTATCCGTGGCGGAACACCATTTGGGGGTCCCGATAGCGACGCGCGTGTGCCGCTGTTGACGAGTCCACAGCAATGCACTGAACCGCTTGACGCGCATCTGACGGGCGATGCGTGGATCAATCCGGGGGTTTTTGTGTCTTCTGAAGCGTTGTCTTTGGGGACGTTGACCGGTTGTGATCAGTTGCGGTTGAGCTCGTCGTTCTCGATGGTGCCGGATACGCTGGAAGCGGGTGCTCCGGCTGGTTATCATTTTGATTTGAGGGTGCCGCAGAACATCGCGCCTGATGGTTTGGCGACGCCGAACGTGAAGAACGTGTCGTTGAAGCTGCCGGTGGGTACGGTTGTGAATCCGTCTGCGGCCTGGGGTTTGAAGGCGTGCTCGCACGACGAGTTCTATGGTTCTGGTGGTCCTTCCCAGCAGCCGGCGTCGTTCGCTGACTGCCCCCGTGAGGCGCAGGTAGGGACAGTCGCTATCAAAACACCCGCGCTTGAAGAAGCGCTGGAAGGCCAGGTGTTCCTGGCCGAACCCGAATGTGATCCCTGTAGTCCCGCGGACGCCGAAGACGGGAAGATGGTGAAACTGTTCGTTCAGGCGTTCAGCGAAGGCGAAGGCGGGATCGTCGTGAAGCTCGAAGGCAAGGGCATGATCGACCAGAAAACAGGTCAGGTCACGAGCGTCTTTGAAAACAATCCGCAACTACCGTTCAACGAGTTCAAGCTCAAGCTCGGTGGTGGGCCACGTGCGGTGCTCGCGAACCCACGGTCGTGTGGGTCTACGACATCGAACCTCGATTTGACGCCGTGGAGCACCCCATTCACACCAGACGTCACACCCGCCTACTCGTTTGAGATCAACCAGAACTGTTTCGGTCCGCAGTTCCATCCGTCGTTCGTGGCGGGGATGCCGAACATTCAGGCCGGTGCGTACGGTGGGTTCACCCTCGCTTTCGGCCGCGCTGATAACGACGAGTATCTCGGTGAGTTGACTACCACGATGCCGACGGGGTTGTTGGGGAAGATCGCGGGTATCCCGTTGTGCGAAGAAGCACAAGCAGTAGCGGGATCATGCGATGTGGCGAGCCAGATCGGGACCGTAGAAGCGCTAACGGGTCCTGGTGCGAACCCGTTCCTTGTATCCGGCGGACACGTCTACCTGACCAGGGGTTATGGTGGCGCTCCGTACGGTTTGTCGATCGTGGTGCCGGCTGTCGCCGGCCCCTACACGCTGTCTGGGACGAATGGGGCTGGGAGCGTGGTGGTTCGTGCCCAGATCTTCGTGGACGAGCACACCGCGCAACTACGGGTCGTGAGTGGTGAGCTGCCGTCGATGTTGGATGGGATCCCGCTACAGCTCAAAGCGGTGAACGTCCGTATCGATAAGCCACAGTTCACGTTCAATCCGACCAGTTGTGCGAAAAAGCAGATCGTGGGGACTCTCAACGCGGTCGAAGGGCTCTCATCGACCATCACGGATTCCTTCCAGGTGACTAACTGTGCGAGCCTCGCGTTCAAACCAGCGTTCAGTGTCTCCACGACCGGGAGGACATCACGCAATAGCGGTGCTGGCCTGGACGTGAAGCTGTCCTATCCCAAGAACGCGTTCGGGAAATACGCGAACATCCGGTCTGTCAAGGTGGCGCTACCAAAGCAACTACCTTCCAGGTTGACGACGCTACAGAAAGCCTGTCCAGACAGCACGTTCGACCAGAACCCCGCCGCATGCCCCCCAGCGTCCAGAATCGGGGCCGCTACCGCGACAACACCGATACTCGGAGACACACTCACAGGACCCGCCTACTTCGTCAGCCACGGCGGCGCGAAGTTCCCAGAACTAGTCGTCGTCCTATCCGGAGACGGCGTCTCAGTCCAGTTGGACGGGGAAACGTTCATATCCAAAGCGGGGATCACGAGCAGCACGTTCCGTCAGATCCCGGATGTGCCGGTGAGCACGTTCGAGCTGAAGCTACCCCAAGGCCCCGGCAGCGCACTAGCCGCAAACGGCAACCTCTGCACCAGCGTTCTGAAGATGCCCACAGCGTTCACAGCACAAAACGGGCTCGTCATACACCAAACAACACCAATCACAGCCACCGGCTGCCCCAAGCACAAGGCAAAGCACAAGAAGAAGAGATGACATGTCCGAGACAGGAAGGGCGCCGTCCACACGGACGGCGCCTTGTGGTCATGCGCCAGGAGCGAACGGGCTGGAATCCGAGGGCGTAAGCGAGATCCAGCGAGCACGACTGCTCGTGGCCATGGCTGATGTTTGCGCGGACATGGGCGCAAGCAATGCCACAGTCGCGCGCGTGGTCGCACGCTCGGGCGTCTCGCGTCGGACTTTCTACGAGCACTTCGTAGATCGTGAAGATTGCTTTCTCGCTGCGTTCGACCAGACTGTTGAGCGGATCGCGGCGGCTGTTGTCCCGGCCTACCGAGAGCAGTCGAAGTGGCAAGAGCAGATCCGTGCGGGTCTCGCTGCTCTTCTTGACTACCTCGACGTTGAGCGTGGGGTGGCGCGTTTTGCGATTGTGGAGACGCTCGGCGCGGGACCCAAGGCGCTCGAGCGCCGTGCGAGCGTGCTGGCTCACGTCGTCGCAGCGATAGACGGGGGACGAAAAGAGGGCAAGGCCGGTGGAGATCCGCCGCCGCTCACGGCGGAGGGCCTGGTCGGCGGCACGTTCTCGCTGATCCATTCTCGTCTCCTACAAGACGATGGCGGCTCGCTGGTGGAGCTGCTCAATCCGCTCATGTCGATGATTGTGCTGCCTTATCTCGGTCCGGCCGCCGCCCGTAAGGAGCTAGACCGCCTCGTTGCGTTGAGCGCAAGTACGACCAAGCGGGCCGAGTCGAACCCGCTGGCCGATCTCGACATGCGCCTCACCTACCGCACTGTTCGGGTCCTGCTTACGATTGGGAGTCGTCCGGGCGCCTCGAACCGTGAGGTCGCCGACGACTCCGACATCCGCGATCAGGGTCAGGTCTCGAAGTTGCTCACTCGCCTCGAACACCTCGGCCTGATCCGAAACGCCCGCGAAGGGGATGCGAAAGGCGAGCGCAACATGTGGACGCTCACCGAGCGTGGGGCCGACGTGCGAGAGGTTCTGATATCGGCGGAGACTCGTGGTGGCGTAACCGCGTGAGGTAGGACGCGCCCGTCAGGCTCGTGCGCCCGTTGCGGCGCCCATGCGCTTCAGCAGCAGCTTGGTGTCTTTCTCGTTGACGGTGCGAAGCTGCCCCTGGAAGGCGAGCTTCCAATGCTCCGCCGGCCACTTCTTAATGTGGTCGAGCTTCGTGGCAAGCGTTTCCGCCGGCACCCACTCCTCCTGCTCCAACACGATCTCGGGCTCGGTGGGAAAGCGCCACGGATAGGCGTCGGCTTTGCCGGGCTTGCCCGGCCACAGCTTCTTGCGGTCCTCGTACATGTCGCCCGTCACGACGATGCTGCCTGCGAACGACATCACCTTCGTGAGGTAGAGCACGATGCGGTCGCCCGGCTCGATTTGCAGCGCCCGCGCCCGATTGCGCTCCTTGATCCCGATCACCGAGAAGCCGTGCTCACGCGTCGCCTCGTGGTTTTCGGGCGAGGCGGTGAGGATCCAGGTTTGGGGGGTGGCGGCGGGAATACTGTCGATTCTATGCGTGGCGGCAGGATTAGTCTGGCGTTGAGGTGGGCAGCCGGTCGGACCAGCTCCAGTTTTCACAGAAAGTTGGACTACGAACGATCTATAACCAACTTTATTCGCTAAACTTGGATAAGTGCTTTCCCAACCCAACGTTACGAACTATCGGGAAGTCGAGCTGCAGTGGTCGCCAGACATGGCGGCTTTCGGTCCGCGCGCGGCACGCAGTCCCTTCTCTTACCGAGCCTATATCCCTGGCTTGCTCTCCGAGCGCGAATGGCTGATTTCGGCTGAGCTCGGCAACGCGATGGCCGAGGCTGAGGGGATGTGTCGCGGACTGGAGGATCACTCTGACCAGATCGGGCTCGACACAGTGGCGCGTCAACTGTTGCGAGCAGACTCGGTTGCGTCGTCGCGGATCGAGGGGCTGATCATCTCCAACCGGCGGCTGGCCAAGGCGGATGCTGGACCCGGACACGACATCACTGCGCAATCTGTCCTCGGCAACGTCAGGGCTGTAGAAGCCGCTTACGAATGGGCGCGCGGCGAGGAACCGTTCAGCGCGGATGCTCTCCGGATGGTTCATCGTACGCTCTTCGCGGGCACGTTCGATGAGCGACTGAGCGGTGTTCTACGCGATCGTCAGAACTGGATCGGGGGGGAAGTGAGTTCGCCCCGCACCGCCGAGTTCGTGCCGCCACCGTGGGAGGAGGTTCCCTACCTGATCGACGATCTCTGTGAATTCTGCAACCGTCGTGATCTGCCCGTCCTCCTTCAAGCCGCCGTCGCACACGCCCAATTCGAGACGATCCACCCCTTCATGGACGGTAACGGGCGTTCTGGCCGGGCGCTCATCGGCATGATCATGCTGCGCCGTCGAGCGCTCAGTCACGTCGTGCCTCCCGTGAGCCTCGTGTTGGCGGGCGACGCTGCCTCCTACATCAAGGGTCTCAACTCTTACCGCTACGACGGTTGGCTCGACTGGCTTTACCATTTCACGGTCGTTGTTGCCAACGCAGCACGCGCGTCTGAGCGGCTCGCCCGCGAGGTGGGAGAGTTGCAGGCCGACTGGAGAGCGCAGGCTGGCAACCCGCGCTCGGGCTCTGCCGCGAGCCGCTTGATCGCGGCGCTCCCAGCCCACCCTGTCCTCGCGCTCGCGACGGCCGTCGAGGTCACCGGACTCAGCGACGAGGCATGTCGTAAGGCTCTCAATGCACTCCAAACGGCTGGGGTGCTGCGCAAGACGACTGCCGGGAAGCGCAACCGTGTGTGGGAGAGCGTAGGGTTGTTCGACATTCTCGACCGACTCGAGCGCGAGACGGGCGCCGAGGGGCGCGCACCGGCGCCGACGCGCCGACCTTGAACCTACAGCGCCAACCCAAAATAGCCATCACCGTTATTTGTGGTTAACGCGTAACCCAAATAAGGATCCGGCGGTCACAGCTCCGGCAGCCGCCGCGCCGGCGGTGAGATCCCTGGCGCTCGCGCCGCTCGTGCGCTCTTGCCGGCGCGCTTGGGCGCCGTCTTCACCATGATCGTGCCGCTCGCCACTTCTTCGTTGCCCGCCAGATCGGTGGCCCGTAGTTCGACCAAGTAGAGCCCGGTTTTCGACGGGGTCACCCACAGCAACCGCGGCTTACCGCCTTCGACGGTCACGGTGTTAGTCCACACGGTCTTTTCGCCGAGCTTGATCTTCATGCTCACGGTTGAGATCTTCGAGAGCTTCATCTGCACCCCCGCGCGTTCCTTCGCGTGCACGGTGTGCGTGAGCAGTTCGATCACCGGCGGCGTCTTCTCGTCTTCGCGGAAGCGCTTGGCGGTTGTGCAGTAGATCTCATCCCCCGCGATCTGCCCCGCCAGGGGCGTCAAGGGCTCGCCCTTGCTCGTGCGTTCGCACAAGTGTTCAAGGAATTCCGCGAGCAACTCGTGATAGTTGAGGTTCGATTCGCTGCTCTGGTCGTATAACGACCACGCGCCCGTGTCGTAGGTGGGAACCTCAACGCGCCCCTCCGTGTCGCCCGCTTCAAACAGTTGCTGTCCCAACGGGTCGCCGGTCAGCTTTGCGTATTCGTACAAGCCCACCAGGCTTTGGATGAAGCCGTTGAGGATGCGCTCGCTCGGGGCGTATGTGTACTCCAGGTAGTGCGCCCCCACCGATGTCGGCACACGCACACCCGTCGAGGGGTGGGTCTTGAAGATGCCGAGCGCTTCTTTTGCCGCGTCCAGGAACTCCGCTTCGTGGGTGCGCGAGTACGCGCGCGAGAACGCCTGCAGCGCCGTGCCCTGTGAGAGCCCGCTCGTCCATGGCGGGAGGCCACCATCGAACTGGAACATGTACTCCCACGCGATCCCCCCCGCGCGGTGCGTGGCGAGCGCGATCGCTTCGCTCAGCACTTCGCGAAGCGCGGTGGTTTGGTGGGAGTTGTAGTACCCGTTCGCCTCCCCAAACGTACCCAACCACTGGATCTCGATGCCCTGGCCGGGGTAGTACTCCCACACAAGTCGGCTCCCGGTGAAGCTCACACGCTGACTGCCCCCAGGAAGCGCCTGCGTGGTCCACCACTGCCTGTTGCGTTCAACCGTCGTGAACACCACCGGCAACCTCGACGGGATGAGCTGTCCCTTCGCCGCCATCGCTTCGACGTTGGCGAGTACCGCGCCTAGTTCTTGTCGGCGCGTCCCCGACAACCGTCGTAGCGAAGTCTTTGCCGCCACGTACACCCCCTCGTACTGGCGGTAGACGGCTTCAGTGATGGTCCCGCTCCGCTCAAGTCCCTGTAGCGCCGCTGTAACGGTCACCCGTTTGGTCGCCGCGCTGGCCGGCGCCACCGCCGCGAGCGACACAGCCGCGATTACAAGAGTGAGCACCGTCAAGGAGACGCGCCTCCGCGATGGGGGATGGGCGGTCAACGGCTTCTCGCGCATCCGCCTGATGCTAGGCTCGTTCCGGTCCGGTCCTGCAGCGGTTGTTGCATAGCACCGGCCGGGTCTGAGCATTGAGGGCACTCCTGAAGAACACCACTCTCCGTACGGCAGTTGCGCTGCTCGCGCTTGTCGGCTGCGTTGGGCTGCTCGTGGCTTGCCGCGGCTCCTCCAACAGTCCCGAGGCGCTCTTGAGCGACACGTTCTCAGGGAAGACGGCGATCGAAAGCGGGAAGGTCAACCTCTCCTTCGATATTTCCGCAGCTGGCTCCAAAGGCGCGACCAAGCCGCTGGCGGTCAAGCTCTCAGGTCCCTTCCAGGACGCCGGGCCTGGCAAGCTCCCGCACTTCTCGCTCAAGCTCGACCTTGGCGCAGCCGGCCACACGCTTGACGCTGGTGCCACCTCGACCGGCTCAGCGCTCTACGTTGAGCTTGCCGGCACCTGGTTCTCTACACCTGAAAGCACCTACAAGGCGATTGAACAAGGCTACGCCCAGGCCACCAAGCCGAGCTCCACCGCCAAGGTCCACTCGACGTTCGCCTCGCTTGGGATCGAACCGGGGAAGTGGTTGTCAGACCCCACGAACGCAGGCGAAACCACGATCGACGGCGACCCGACGATCCACCTCACCGCGAATGTCGACATCCCCGCGTTCCTCGCAGATGTCACCAAACTCTCCCAGGCAAGCACCTCGCTCGGCCTCGGCTCCGCCGTCCCCGGCGCCGGAGGTGCCGGGCTCTCGTCCACTTTGGTCACTGAACTGGGGAAATCCATCAAGTCGGCGCACGTGGACATCTACACCGGCAAGGACGACCATCTCCTGCGCCGCCTAGAAGTCACCGCCACGATCGCCGGCACGCCCCAGACCGAAGCCCTGCTCGGTGGGTTGAAGAGCGCTGAAGTGAAGGTCAAGCTCGAATTCTCAGATCTCAACCAGCCGCAGAGCATCTCCGCACCGCCGAATCCCGAGTCGCCTTCGCAGCTGCTCCCGGCGCTTCAGCAACTCGTCGGGGTGCTTCAGGGCGCCAGCTCGAGCTTTGGCTCCGGCCTCGGCACGCTGGAATCTCTTACTAAAGGCTGACCCCGGAGCCGGAGCCTGCGGTCAGCGCCCGTCAGGGTCTAGTTCGTCCAACGTCCGACGGACCTCCTCCTCGACATCCATCGGCTCTTCTCCGCCGCGCACCCTCCGTTCGTTGCGCGCCATCACAAGCTGACGCACCTCTTCGGTGAGACTGGGGTCGTGTTTCCCCACCGACTCCCCACCCGGCTGCTCCAGCAGCGCAAGCTCCGCGTCGATATCGAGCGCCTCCCCGCCCATCCGCACCTGGCGGTCACTGCGCGCTTGCAGCATCTGGCGGATCTCCATCTCGCGCTCGGCCCGTGCCATCGGTGAGCCGCTCGGGGGTCCGCTCGGGTGGGTGGGGGTTCCGGTCGAGAGCCCGCCTTCGCCGATCTTGTCGTAGAGGCTCCCACCTGCAAGGAACGATGCCACGCCCACGAGTACAAACAGCACAACCGCGCCAACCACCACGAGCGTGAACGGTTCCATCGCTTGATTGTGCCCCTTTTTCGGTAGCGCCGCGTCCGCGTGCGAGAGGACTCGCGTGAGGATCCTTTCGCTACCCTTGAGGGGTCGAGATTGACTGACCAGTCAATCTACTACCCGCCACACCCCCTAGGAGACTTAAGACCATGGTCGATTTCACGCTCACTGACGAGCAGAAGAACCTGCGCGAGATGGCCCACGACTTCGCTGAGAAAGAGATTCGGCCGGTCGCCTGGGAGTACGACAAGGACGGCGCTTGGCCCGCCGACATCATCCAGAAGGCGTGGGATGTGGGCCTCATGAACACCCACATCGAGGAGCAGTACGGAGGGCCCGGAGCGGGCTACCTCGATGGCTGCCTTATCGAGGAGGAGCTCTCCTGGGGTTGCTCGGGCATCCAGACCTCGCTTGGCTGCAACGGCCTCGCCACAGCCCCCATCGCGTTGGGTGGCTCGGAGGAGACCAAGAAGAAGTACCTGGGCATGCTCACCGAAGCCCCCAAGCTCGCCTCCTTCTGTCTAACCGAGCCCGATGCCGGCTCGGATGTCTCCGGCATGCGCACCACCGCCGTCAAGAAAGGCGACAAGTACGTCATCAACGGCTCCAAGTGCTTCATCACCAACGGCGGCTATGCCGACTACTACACGGTTTACGCCAAGACCGACAAGGACGCCGGCCACCGCGGTATCTCCGCCTTCGTGGTGGAGCGCGACTGGGGCGTTGTGGTCGACAAGAAGGAGGACAAGCTCGGTCAGCGCGCCTCCAACACCGCCACGATCTCCTTCAACGACGTGGAGGTCCCCGAGGAGAACCTGCTGGGCGAGGAAAACGCCGGCTTCAAGCTCGCGATGATGACGCTCGACCGCACCCGTCCGGGCGTGGCCGCGATGGCGACAGGCATCGCCCGCGCGGCATTCGAGTTCGCCACCGACTACTCGCGTGAACGCGTCCAGTTCGGCGTCCCCATCGCGATGCACCAGGCGATCCAGTTCATGATCGCCGACATGGCCACCGAAATTGAAGCGGCCCGCCTGCTCACTTGGAAGTCGGCCACGCTGCTCGACCAGGGCCAGCGCAACACGCTCGTCTCCTCCCACGCCAAGCGCTTCGCCGCCGACGCTGCGATGAAGATCGCAACCGACGCGGTCCAGGTGTACGGCGGCTATGGCTTCATCAAGGAGTACCCGGTGGAGAAGCTCTTCCGCGACGCCAAGATCATGCAGCTGTACGAGGGCACCTCGCAGATCCAGCGCCTCGTGATCGCGCGCGAAACACTGCTCCCGCGCCGTGTTGAGGAGCCCGCCGCCGTCTGATCGTCTCGGGGCCGGTCAAACCAGCCTCGGCTCATATGCAGCGCAAACAGTGCCCGGCGCCCAGTCGCCGGGCACTGTTCTTGCGGCTCCCTACCTGGCGATGAGCGGTGCGCTGTAGGTGGAAGTGAGAGGGCCGCTCGTGAAATGAACGAGCACGTGGTATACCCCGCCTCGTTTCACTGAAACGACCCGATTGAAGCGTGAGCTCGTGGCTGTCGCGTGACGGAGGACGCTCCCTTTCACGAACACCTCGCGTCCGTGCGTCTCGTGCATGATCGCCACCCCCACGCCGTCGAGCGCGGGGCTCACGGTGCCAAAGAAGAGCGCCTTCCCGCGAGGGCCTATGCGCCCCATGCGCGCTTTGATGCGCACCGCCACACCCTCGCCGGCTATCGGGCTGATCACCGGTGGGTTGGTGGTGGTGACGACCCTGTACTGCGTCGCCTGGGTCAGCCCCAACACGGCAAAGCTAAAGCCGCCAGTGGGGGTGGTCAGCTCGGGGTTTCCGACGTTCACGAAGCCCGCGGTAAAGGGGAACGCGTTGGCTTGCAACACCACCTCTCGGTTTCCGTTGCCGGTGCCAGACAGGCTGCCCTGCACGGTGATCGTCCCACCCCACACCACCGGGTTAGGGGAGGCGAGGATCGCAAGCGACAGCGGCACCTTCTTGGTGAGGAAGGTTTTGTCCGCGCCGATGGTAGGGCCGCTCGCGTTCACCGCAACCAACCGATAGTGGTAGACGGTGAGCGGTTGCAATCCACCCACGGCGATCGCCACAGGCACGCCATGCGTACCCGCGCCAGCGCCGAGGATTGTGGTCTGTAGGCCATAGCCTTTGGTCAGTCCGTACTGGAAGTAATAGGAGGTGTCCGCCCCTTTCGGGTTAACCGACCCTTTGAGCGTCGCCGAGCCAAAGCTCACCGCGCTCGTGTTTCCGGTGGACACGGTCGGGGCCGCGGCCTGCGCGACTGCCGGCAGCGCAAGCGCGATCGCCGTCGCCAGCGCGACCACTATCGCTCGTCTGCTCGTATGTATGGCAACTCGTCCGCTCACGTCGGGCTCCTCTCGATGTCGGCTAACAGATAACCGCTCCCGCCTCGGTACAAACACCGAAGAAGTCCAGCCGATGCGCTCCGACTGCTCAGCGCGGGGCGCGCGTCAACAGGTGCACACGACGCAGCACCTCTTCAAGAGTGCTGTCTCGGACGCTGCCCCTGCGGCGCGCGAGCCTCGTGCGGGAGATAGATCTCACGTTCTCGGGGAGTGCAAAGCTCTTCGCGCGCAACCCACCCTCAGGTGGTTCGATGCGGACGTGTAGCGGGGTGCCTCGGTCGGTGCGAGTGAGTGGCACGATGATGCACATCTCGCCAGGACCCGAGGAGATCTCATCGACGCTCACGATCATCACCGGGCGGCTCCCGCCCTGTTCGTGCCCGACGACCGGCTCGAGTCCGGCGTCCCAGATCTCGCCCTGCTTTGCCCCCGGAGCCGAGCCGCTCACACTTCGTCCAGGCCGTCTAGCAGGGTTCCATCCCAGTCGTTCAGCTCGGCGCGATAAGAGGCACCGCTATCGGGCTCGGCCATGACCTGCCCGATCGCGATCGTGTGGTCGGTGAGCATCTGATCCTCTTCGGCCCTCTGTGTCAGCCTGTCGAGAAGCTCAGGAGTGCTCAGCCCGCGATCATGGCTGAGTCGCTTCAGGCGCTCGCGCGTCTCCGGGGTCACTCGCACAGTTGCCGTCGCAGCCATTTCGTCACCTTTGTCGTGCACGTCAACGTATACGTCACGGCATACGCTAGCACGGTAGGCTCTCGCGCTCAAGCAGTCAATCCTCTAGGAGACAAGTAAATGTTCGTGTTCAAGGCAGCCGTCGTCGGGGCGGGGACCATGGGTGGGCAGATCGCCCAGACGATCGCCGCCGCAGGGTTCCCGGTGGTGCTGAAGGACATCAACCAAGATCTCGTCCAAGCAGGGCTCGACGAGGCTCGCAAAGTGACCGAGGGCCAGGTCTCAAAGCTAGTCTCCAAGGAGCGCATCACCGCCGAGCAGGGGCAAGCCCAGATCGAGGAGATCCTCGGCCGCATCGATGGCACGACCTCCTACGAGGGCTTCGGTGACGTGGACTTCGTGATCGAGGCGGTTCCAGAGCGGATGGACATCAAGCAGTCTGTGTTTGCCGAGCTCGACGCGGTAACACCAGGGCACGCGATTCTCTCCTCCAATACTTCCTCGCTGTCGATCGCGGAGATCGGTGAAGCCACGCTTCGCCCCGACAAGGTGGTGGGCTTCCACTACTTCTACCCCGCCTCGGTGATGCCGCTCGTGGAGATCGTCGAGGGAGATGAGACCTCCGCGGAGACGGTCACCGCCGCGCTCACGTTCGCCCAGGCGATCCGCAAGCAACCGATCGCCTGTCTTGAGGTGCCCGGGTTCGTGGTGAACCGCATCCTGATGGCTTCCATGTCCGAGCTGTGGCGCGAGCAGGAGGAGAAGAAACTCTCCATCAAGGCCATGGATGAGGGGATCGGTGCGGCAGGGGTGGTGCCGATGGGCCCCTACTTCCTCGTCAACCTGCTCGGCCTCGACACGGTTCTACACGTGGCGGAACACGTCGCCGACTCCTATGGGGAGGAGCGCTTCTATGTGCCCAAGGGGATGCAGAAGCTCGTCTCCGAGGGCAAGCTTGGCGCGAAGACCGGCGGCGACGGGGTGTACTCCCCCACGGGAGACGCCAACCTCAAAGGCGACGCCGACCCAGATGTGGCGGAGCTCGTGGAGCTCCTCACCCTGAAAACGTTCGTGGAGGCCGCGCTTGTACTGGAGGAGGGTGTAGCCACCCACCGCGACATCGACTTCGGCATGATGGCTGGCGCTGGCCTTGACCCCCGCCGTGGACTTATGCCGCCGTTCATGAAGGCCGACGTGGAAGGGCTCGATTCGGTGTTGGAGCGCCTTGAGAACGCCGCCGAGCGATACGGCGAGCGTTTCAACCCGCCCACGATCCTGCGTCGCCTCGTCGCCCAGGGGAGACTGGGGCAGAAGTCAGGGCAGGGCTTCTATGCCTACCCCCAACCCGACGCCGAGCAGCCCGCTGAGGTCGTCAAGTTGGAGCACCGCGGCGATGGGGTAGCGATCGCGTGGCTTGCGAACGGCCAGATGAACTCGATCTCCCCCCAAGTGATCGAGGACCTCGGCAAGGTGTGGCAGGCGGCCAAGGACACGAACGTAAAAGCGCTCGTGGTGGCCTCCTCCAACCCCTTCCTCTACAGCGCGGGCGCCGACATCAAGGCGTTCACCTCGATGGACGCGAGCTCAGGCGAGGCGCTCATCCACGCCGCCCACGCGTTGCTACGCGAATTCGGGAGCGATGGGATCGCCACGATCGCAGCGGTCAACGGCCTCGCCTTCGGTGGTGGGTGCGAGCTTGCGATGGCGTGTGATGTGCGCATCGCCGCGCGCTCCGCCACTTTCGGCCAGCCTGAGATCAAGCTCGGCATCATCCCTGGCTTCGGCGGCACCCAGCGGTTGCCGCGACTGGTGGGGGAGAACAAGGCGCTTGAGATGAACCTTGTGGGCGACCCCATCCTCGCCGAAGAGGCCTTCGAACTCGGTCTCGTCAACCGCATGGTGGACGACCACGAGCTGCTCGACACCGCACTCACATGGGCACGCAAGCTCGCCTCTCAGGCACCTGTGGCATTGGAGCAAATCAAGCGCGTCTCGGGCGCCGGCGACCTCGACGAGGGCATCGAGGCCGAGAAGCGCGGTTTCGCCACCGCCTTCTCAAGCGAGGACGCCAAGGAGGGCATCTCCGCCTTCCTCGGCAAGCGCGCCCCGCGCTTCCGGGGCCGCTAGCGCAAACGCGTATTTGTGCCACTGAGGTCCTGGCGCCAGGATAGGCAGGCGACGCTCAAGGTATTCGAGTCGAATGCCGACACCTTCGTCCATGTCGATCTCTTCTGACGGGTCAAGCGGGGAAGCGTCCAAGGCAACCGAGGCTCAAGGCCGGGTGGGGGACATCTCAAACGAGCAAGTGACTCCATCTCCTGCTGCTCGCATGGAGTTCGAACGACATTTGCGGAGCCTCGGTAAGACGCTCAACGAGCGAACCGACGAAGTCGTCAACGGGATCCGCAGGCGCAACGACGAATCGGGAATCGTGCTCGAGCCGATCGTCGAAGAGAGCTTTGTGAAGGTCGGCACCGTCTCCACCGTCGCTGTCGCAAGGTGGATGGCCGGTGAGGGCGCAGAGGTTGCGCGCGACGTCGGCCAGGAGTCATGGAGCATCTTTGGCCAGCTTGCCGCGCAGCGGGCGGCGCCGCTCAACGAGGTCACCAAGCGCTGCCTGCGCTGGCGTGACGCCGCCGCTGACGTCGTCGGTGAAGCGGTCGATGAGCTCGCGTTGCCGGCAACAGTGCTCGAGCAGGCGCTCTCGATGTTGCAAAGAAGCCTCGATGTGACGCTCGTGCGCATGTGCCAGTCCTTCGAGTCCGAGCGCCAGCGCGCGCACGAAGAGCTCAGCCGCCGCCAGGACGAGCTTGCCTTCATGGCCACTCACGACGCGCTCACAGGCCTGCCCAACCGCACGTTGATCCTCGACCGCGTCGAGCAGATGATTGTGCGTGCGCGTCGCAGTCAGACACCGGTAGCTGCCCTGTTCGTGGATATCGACAACTTCAAGAGCATCAACGACACGTTTGGGCACGGCATTGGCGATCAGTTGTTGTGTGCCGTTGCGGCCCGGCTGGAGGGAGTCGTACGCGACATCGACGCGCTCGGGCGCCTTGGCGGCGACGAGTTCGTTGTGGTCGCCGAAGGGATGTCCCTGGCGGCCGGCCCCGAGTTGATCGCCGAGCGCCTGCTCGCGGCGCTGAAGCAGCCCTTCAAATTGAAGGGTGCTGAGAATCAGCGGCTGGTCGTTACGGCCAGCGTTGGAGTCGCGATGGGCGACCGCTCCACAGCCGAAGAGCTTTTGCGCGACGCCGACATCGCCATGTACCGCGCCAAGTGGGAGGGCAAGAACGGCTACGTAGTGTTCGAGTCAGGAATGCAGGATGCCGTCCAGAGCAAGATGGAGCTCGAGATGGACCTACGCGACGCGTTTGACAAGGAAGAGTTCTTCGTGGTGTATCAGCCCACGTTTGACTTGCGCAGCATGGTCCCTACGGGCATGGAGGCTCTGCTCCGCTGGAGTCATCCCCGGCGCGGTGTCGTCCAGCCCGACGACTTTGTGCCCTTGCTGGAGGAGACAGGGCTAATCGTGGACGTGGGGCGATGGGTCTTGGGCGAGGCGTGTCGTCAAGGCGCCGAGTGGAGGGCTGCCGGTCGTGCAGTCGGCGTTGCGGTCAACGTTGCCGCTCGACAGCTCGACAGGGACGAGCTCGTCGCGGAAATCAGCGAAACTCTCAGCGACACGGGCCTTGAGCCGGAGGCGCTCACGATCGAGATAACCGAGACCACGATCATGGCCAACGCCGAGGAGACGGCCGCAAGGCTTGCTGCCATCAAGGAACTCGGGGTACGCGTCGCGATCGACGATTTTGGGACCGGCTACTCCTCGCTCGCATACCTACAGCGCTTCCCGGTCGACGCTCTGAAGATCGACCGCTCGTTCATCGCCAAAATGCGCGAGGACTCCGAGGGCGAGACCTTGATAAAGACACTCGTCCAACTTGGCAAGTCGTTGTCGATCGAGACGCTCGCCGAGGGAATCGAGCAGGCCAACGAGCTCTCGTTGCTCAGGGCGGAGAGCTGCGATACCGGGCAGGGCTTCCTGTTCGCCAGGCCGCTCGACGTCGTTGAATGCGAGTCGTTTCTGGAGAACTGGGCTGAAGCGTCGACACTGACCGTCGAGGAGGCGCCAAACCTGACCACTTGAGCTTTGGTCGTCTGGTCTATATGCCTCGTGCTCTCAAGCGAGGAGGCGGGGGGCGGTGGCTAACCGAGCTTGACGAGGTCAACCCGCGGGACGATGTTCCAACGTGCCGCCAGCTGCTCGAGGTTTTCGCTGAGCTCCCAGCGGTCGGCAAGCGGATCGCCCTCGTATTCGACGTTGGCGCCCTTCAACACCATCGAGCCGCTGTTGTCGCCAATCTTTCGCAGCTCCTCCACCTCGGTGGCGGTGAGCGGATTCTCAGCGGGGAGTTCCGCCAGCTCCGCGCGCTTCTCCTCGATCGGGCGTGCCCCCTCGCCGCTCTCCTGGATCAAGGTGGGCGCGACGCACTCCACGGAGTCTTGGGCAAGGTTCCACTCGCACGCGAGCTGCAACGTCGTGAGCCCGTGACGCTCCGCATACAAACGCATACGGTCGAGACGCTCCACTCCCGCCTCCACCCATCCGTCGGGGCGGAACTTACGGTGGTCATAGACCGCGAATGTGTGCCCGAGTCGCACGTCGCCGTGGAATACGCCGCCGTAGTCAACCACACGGGTGATGAGCTTCACTCCATGGCGCTTGGCGGCGTCCAAAACCAGTTCGCCGGGCCACGGCTCCATCGGGCTGAGAATGATCATCCCCCAGTCGAGCAGCTCCCCGAAGCGCTCGATGCAACTGATCAAATCCAGCGTGAACCCGTTCGCCGGACCTGGCGCCACCCCGAGTAGGCGGGTCAAGCCCGCGTCGCGTACAGCCTGCATCCCCTCCCACACGGCCTCGCTCGTGTAGCCGGTGCGGTCGGGGTTGTGGAGCATCAGCAGGTCAAACCGGTCCGCTCCGATCCGCTCCAGGCTCTGCTCGGTGGCCATGCGGATGTAGTCGGCGTAGTCACCCTCGCCTCGCAGGCGGGGGTCGGTGAAGCGGGGAAAGCCCTTCGCGCCCTCCCGCTCCCCCTTGTAGAAGTCGTGCCCGATCGCCCCCACCAGGCAGAAGTCCTCGCGCGGCACGCCCTCGATCGCGTGGCCGAGCAGGCGGTCCGCCTCGCCCGCGCCGTAAGCGTCGGCGCTCATTATCGTGTCGATCCCGTCGCCCGGACGCAAGAGCGCGAGCAGGCGCTCGTCCTCCAACGGCTCGCCGAAGTGCATGAAGCGCCCGCCGCTCCAGGTGCCGATCATCGCTCTCGTGGGGTCCATCGCCTGCACTCTACGACGAGCGCGCCGGAGTGCGCTCGCTTCGCAACAGGTCAGCGCGGCTGGGTGAAGCCCGAGGCGGTGCGTGCCCGCAATGCCGCTTCCAAGCGCTCAAGGGCGTGACGTACGGTCTGCATGTCCGGGTCCTCGCCCTCATCCGCGAGTAGCTGCTTACTCGCGGCGGTGGCCGCGGAGGCGGGCTTGGGGCTCACCGTCTGCTCCACCCGTGGCTGCGTGGGCAGGGCGAGACGAGCGTTGCGCTCCACGCCCTCGCGCAGCGCTTCAAGCTCCTCCATGCGATCGCGCAGGTCTGCGCGTTTCTCCGCCGGCAACTCGGTGAGCGCCGCCGTGTACGCGCGCTCCAACTCGACTGCCGCGAGCGCGAGGCGTCCCCCGTCGAGGTCAAGACGCGCGCGCAGCGCCAGCTCCTCGCACAGCAACACCCCCCCGCGTCCCGACAGCAGCACCGCGAGACGCTCCTGCGGGCGCAACACCGTCGCCCTCCTCCCGCTGCGAGTGCGCGACAGCACGAGCTCACGCGCGTCACGCCACAACCCGTCCGCCACCTGCTCGCCCTCCCCGTAGCCTGCTCGCACGATTACCGCTTGGTGGGGTGACACCTCGTGGATGTGTGGCGTGGCTGTGGCTATGCGGTGGGAAAACAGCATCCGGTTGAGCGCTCCCACTGCTCTCGTCGACTCGCGCTCGGGGTCGAGATCGCCCAGCCACGCCCGTCCCTGCGCCTCGGTCGACAGCGGCACAGGGTCCACCACCGTCGCTCTCGCCACCGGCACCGATGCGGGCTCGGCGTCGGTGGGTCGGGTGTGCGCGCGCCTGCGCAACCTCCCCCGACGCTCCGCCCCCACCGTGCCTAGCACCACGACATGCTCGGGCTCGTTGCCCTCGACACCCTCCGCCTTGCGCAGCAGGTAGCGCCCGTCGGCGGGGCCGAGCTCCCACGCGAACTCCATCTGGATGAAGGTGAACAAGCGCTCTCCCATTCCCGCACGGTACTCTGTGGCCGATGTCTGATGGCACCAGAGCGGCGGCCGGTTTGCGTGAGCGTTTGACCAGCGGCACAGAGGACAAGCTCGGCAAGGCGATCACCGACCTCTTCGAGAACCCGCTCGTCTCCGGCACGATCGGCCGTGCCTTCGACGCCCGCGAGCGCGCCGCCCAAGCGCAGGAGCTCGCGCTCAGCGCGCTCAACATCCCCACCGCCGCCGACATCGAGCGCCTCACCCGCCGTCTGCGCTCGGTCTCACAACGCTTGGAGGGCATCGAGGACGGTGTCCACCGCATCAATCGCGCCCTCTCCGACGGCGGCGTCGAGCGCCGTCTCGCCTCGATGGAAGAGCAACTGAAGACGCTCTCCGGCAAGCTCTCGGGCGGTGTGACGGGATCGGGCGCCTCGGCGGCGCCCAAGCCCGCGGCTACCCGCAAGACAGCGGCGCCCAAGTCCGCCTCCAAGAGCCCGGCGGCGAAGCGTGCCGCGCCCAAGCGCTCCGCCGCGGCGTCCAGGGCCAAGAAGAGCGCCTGACTACACGGCGAGCGCCTTCGCGGCCGCTCTGCCCATCGCCTCGGCAGCTTCGAGTAGCGCGTGATCCTCGATGCGGGTGCGGTCGCCGTCAGCGTTGAATGTATCGCTCACCGTGAGTAGGCACGCCACATCGATGCCCGCCCGCTCGCCCACGGCGAATAGTGTCGAGGTCTCCATCTCCACGGCGATCGCCCCTTCGGCGCGCCACTTTTGGTTGCGTCTCTCGTCCGGGTCGTAGAAGAGGTCCGTGCTCACGATCGTGGCGTCCTTGCGGGCGTTTCGCTCGTATCCCGAGAGGGCGTGGTGTATTCGATTTAGAAGGGACTCGCGCGCGCGTGTGCGCGCGAGGTCATCGGGCGTCGCGTCCACCTCGGGCGTCGCGTCCACCTCAGGCGTCGCGTCCACCAACGCGGCGCTCGTCCCGTCGGCTGCGATCGCCTCGCGCGCCACCACGAGGTCGCCAAGCTCAAGCATGGGGTCAAGTGCGCCGCAAGTCCCCACACGGATCGCCCTTGTCACCCCGAGCACGATCAGCTCGTGCAACACGATCGCCGCGCTCGGCCCACCCATCCCGGTGCTCTGCACGGTCAAGAGCTCGCCGTCCGCCGCCTTCCCCGTATACCCCCACAGCCCACGATGGTGGTTGAACATCAGCGGCTTCTCAAGCAACAACTGCGCCAACGCCAGCGCCCGCCCCGGATCGCCAGGCAGCAACACCCGCTCGGCGAGCTCAGCGGTGGGGTGCAGGTGGATCGTGTCGGGGAGGTTCATAGCGCCAGACCCTAGACGGATGAGGCAAGCAGGCGCTCGGCTCGCTCGATGACGTAGTGCGTCAGCTCCGAACCTGTCCCAAGCTCAAGAGCCGCCTCGCGTAGGCCCTCAGCCGTCACGGTTGCGACCTTACGCGCCCGGTCGCGCGGGTGACGCCAGGCGCCAGCCTCGTCGAGGAGGTTCTCGACTGTGATGGCTTCCAGATCCCAGCGCCCGGCGATGCTCATCGCTCCGCGCTTGCGCAGCTTCGGCCAGAGCACGGTCGGGACGGTGTCGTACAGCGGCGCCAACTCGACCGTCTCGGGAGTTGGGTGTAGCAGCGCGAGGTTCTTGCCGTGGGCGTCGGCGTTGCCGATCAGCACCGTGAAGGTTGTGGCGGCGAGCAGGCGGTCGAGTTGGTCCTGTGGCTTGGCGGCGTAGCGATCCAACAGGTCCGCCGCCTCGCGCAAAGACGGCCCACCGGCATCCTGGTACTTGCCGCGCCCTCTCGCCGCGTTGGCGCTGCGCGCCAGCGCTTGGCAGAGGTCCTCTTGGTGGGTTCGCCTCACACGCGCATCGGCGTCGATTCCGCGGTCAAAGCGCGACACGACCAGACACGGCCGGTCGGCGATCATGTCGAGTTCGACCTCGACGGTCGTTAGCCCCACACGGGCGGCGAGCTTCAAGCATTCGGACTCCGCGGCCACGAGCCCCGGTCGCAACGGGTCGTCGACCTTAAGGATGTGGCTTGACGGATAGCCGTGTGCCGGTCTTCCCCAGCCGCCGTCGGGCATCCGCACAAGTAGCAGCTTGTCCTGTAGTCCCGCTATCGACAGCTCGCTGTCGTCGTGGATGGCGAGCGGGCGGTCGGGGAGGCCGACCACCTCCTGCTCCAGCGAATCGCCCGTGTAGGGAATCGCCTCGGGAGTGCGCTCCGGGGGCTCCTCGGTGGCGATCACGAGCGCTCCCGCAACATCGCGGCCGAAGCGTCGCAGCAAGGAGTAGATGTCGTTCGTCGCCACCTTCAAATCGGCGCTGAGCGCCTGCCGGTGCTGCCCCTCGGGCAATAGGCCGTCGGCGAAGACGCTCGCGTTCATCCGTCCCTTCTGCAAGGGCAGCGAGCAGGAGAGCACAGGGGAGAGGCTCTGCCAGCGTGCCAGCGCCTCGTCGGTATACCGGCAATGCAGCTCCCACGGGCGGCGAGGCGTCAACTCGGCGATGAGAAGCCCGTCCATCCACACGCCCAGCGGCTCAGGTTTCGCCATCGTTGTCCTCAGGCAGGCTGACGGTCACGGTGGCGCCGGAGCGGCGCAGCGTCCGCATCAGATGGTCCAGTGACTTCGACGTGCGCCCTGCCTCCAGGTGCGCGAGGTAGTCGCGACTAAGCCCGGATTGTTCGGCGAGCTGTGCCTGCGTCAAGCCTTGCCGGCGGCGCAGGTCGGCGATGGCTCTGCCGAAGTCGGCGCCTGAGTGGATGGTCCAACGCACCATGTCTATGCTCCTTAGATTGCGACGTATTTGTCACATACGACCTAAATGACCAACTGCGACAATATCGTCACAATAACGCATATTTTTGGAGTTGCGACAATATCGTCGCAAGAAGGGTTCGTGCGAATAGAGGACTTCGCGGACTTTGCTGCTTTACAAGAGCCCGCGCCAGGCGTGCCCGAAGGTGGGCCTCTTACACTTGAGACATGGACTCGCCCTTCGCATCCTCGAAAGAGTTCAAGGAGGTCATGGACCGCCTGTTCACGATGATGAGCGAGGACGAGCAGATGGGGCCGGCATTGCGTGACGCGGACGTGCCGCAACGCTTCGAGTTCGAGGACCTGGATCTGGTGTTGAACGCGCGGGCGCGTAAGGAGGGGGAGGATGCAAACCTCTACTGGGAGTGGACCGATGAGGTCGAGTGGAAGCCGCGCGTGCAGATGAAGATGTCCTCCGAGGTCGCCAACCGGTACTTCCAAGGCAAGGAGAACATTCCGCTGGCGATCGCCCGCCGTCGCATCAAGACCGGCGGCGACATCAAGGCGTCGCTTGCGCTGATACCCATCACCAAACCGATGTACGCCCGCTACCGGGCGATGATCGCCGAGTCATACCCCCACCTGGTGGTCTGAGCAAAGTGGCGCGTACGACCAGGCGCCGCGGCCGCTCGCGCCGCGGGCGAGACGACCGTGTCGAGGAGGAGTCGCCGCGGGTCGCGCAGCCATCGCCGCCGGACAACGGTGAGCTGGCCGGCCCGGTCGCCCAGAATGGCGGCCCGGTCGGTTCCGAGCCGGGCGCCCCGACGCTCGCGCGTGTAGCCACTGGCGCGGGTGTCACCCCGGCGACGGTGAGGCGGTGGGTCAAGGAGGGGCTTGTGCCCCAGTACGAAGGCGTGTGGACTCCACCCGCTGTCGCCCAGGTGCGCATCGTGGGGCGGTTGCGTGACCGCGGGCACACGCTTGAGGACATCCGCCGCGCGCAGGAGAGCGGCCAGCTCGCGGGGTATGTACAGGGCATGTTCGCGCCCCCCGAGGGTCGCTATACGCTTGAGCAGGCCGCGCAAGAGGCGGACATCGACGCGGCGATGATCGAGCGGCTGTACATGAACCTCGGTTTGAGCGCGCTCTCGCTCGACTCGATGGGCGAGGAAGACATGGAGATGGTGCGCTACATCGCCGCCATGCTCTCCGCGGGGATGCCCGAGGCGGTGCTGTTGCAGCTCGCCCGTGTGTACGGACAGACGATGGCCCAGATCGCCGACGCGGAGGTGCGGTTGATCCACATCTACGTGCACGAGCCGATGATGCGCGAAGGGCTCCCGGGCGCCGAGATGGCCGAGGCGATGGAGGGTTTGGCGGGCGATCTGCTCCCGTTCGCGGCCCCCTTCATGCGCTACCTCCACGGCCGCTTCCTGGGGCACTTCATCGAGCAGGACGTGATCGGCCACATGGAGGCGGAGTTCGCAGACTCCATCCCCGAGGAGGGGAGGATGCGCGTAGTGATCGCTTTCGCTGACCTCGCCGGCTACACCCGCCTCACCGAGGAGCGCGGCGACGAGGAGGCGGTGGGCGTGGTGGAACGGTTCGTTGAAGCCGTCGAGCAGACACTCCCGATCGATGCTCGTGTCATCAAGACGCTCGGCGACGAGGTGATGGTCATCGGTGCGGATGCGGTGGCGCTCACACAGTGGGCGGTGGGCTTCCAGCAGGAAACCGCCCCCCACGCGCCCGCGCCGCGCATCGGCATCCACTACGGCGAGGCGATTTACCGCGACGGCGACTACTACGGCCGCGACGTCAACCAGGCGGCGCGCGTGGTGGCGCGGGCGGCTGGGGGAGAGGTGCTCGTCACGCGCCGTGTGGTCGATACAGCGGCGGGTGTGGACGGGCTGGGCTTTGAGCTGATCGGCGAAATCGGGCTCAAGGGCTTCTCCGAGCCGATCGAGCTGTTTCACGCACTGCCTGCAGACCGTATGGTTTGATCGCGGCGTTCCGTATGGTTCAGTGTCCGCGTTCTGTGTGGTTCAGCGCTTGAAAGCTTGGTTGGCCGGGATCCGTCATCAGTCCGGTAGCTTCCCGGCAGCGCGTTCAAGGTCGCCGCGGTCGATGATTCGCTCCACAAGAAAGCCGGTTGGCTCAGGGGCGGAGAGCTCTTGTAGCTCACTGCTTGTGAGTGGCCGATAGAGGACGCGGTAGTCGCCGCGACGGAGGCGCAGCCAAGGTGGCCGGCCCGTTAGCGGCTTGACATCGAGGTTCTTTGGTTGGGGCTCGGCCGCGAGACCGTTTTCGAGCAGATCGAGCAGTCGCCTTCGGCTCCCGTGATCGATGCGCCGCAAATCGCGCAATGCGCGCCTTGACAGCTCGACGCGATACATCGTGATCGAACTCCGGTGGGTCTAGCTGCCGGGCGCCGGCTCTTTTGCTTCAAGCTCCTCGCGGACGCTTGCAAGCGACACGGTCTCTCCGGCGGCCAGCTCGAGGTCGGCGGCTGCCATGCCCTCCACGAACTCGGGCGCGTGGGTGAGCACGAAGTCCTCGAACTCCTCTGAGTCGACGGGGAGCATGTAGACGACAGGTCGCCCACGACGGGTGACCAAGGCCGGCTCCCTGCTCTGCTCGATTTCGTTGATGACGGAGCTTGCGTGTCGGGCAAGCTCGCGGACGCCGATCGTGCTCATCGCCTCGCTCCTAAGATGTGCATATCAATGTACGTACAATCATAGCATGTGTTGGGATGGAACTACTGCCGTTCGGTGACCGGCTGCTCGCCGTGCCGATTTCGACTCTTTGGGAGATCTGGGCGAGGCATCAAGGGGGCGAAGGAGTGTCGTCGTCGCCCGCTTGTGATGAGCTAAGGCGATGACGGTTGACGAGGTACGCGAGCTGGTACGCGTGGGCGGGCTGTTGCCCCCTGACCGAACGGTTGTCGCGATGCTCTCGGGTGGGCGCGATTCGGTGTGCTTGCTCGATATCGCGGTGGCGCTGTGCGGCGCCGAGCGTGTGAAGGCGCTGCACGTCAACTACGCGTTGCGTGCGGAGTCAGACGCCGACGAGGCGCACAGCCGCGCGCTGTGCGGGGAGTTGGGGGTGGAGATTGAGATTGTTCGTGCCGAGCGCGAGTCGCAGGCGAGTGGCAACCTCCACGCCTGGGCACGGGATGTGCGCTACGGCGTGGCCGGCGATCTCGCGGAGCGCCACGGCGCTGTCATCGCCGCCGGGCACACCGCGACCGACCAGGTGGAGACGATCCTCTACCGCCTCGCGGCTTCGCCGGGACGCCGGGCGCTGCTGGGGATGCCGGCAAGCGAGGGACGGCTCGTGCGCCCGCTGCTCGTGATCACCCGCGAGCAGACCGCCGTCTACTGCACCGAGCGGGGCCTTGCATGGTGCGAAGACGTGAGCAACAACAGCTCCGAGTACGCCCGCGCGCGGGTGCGACACGGCCTGTCGAAGGCGCTCGACGCCGTTCATCCAGCCGCGCAGGCCAACGTGCTGCGCACAGCTGCGCTGTTGCGCGAGGAGACAGAGTTGCTCGATGCCCTCGTCGATGCCGAGCTGAATGGCGGCTCAAGTATCGCGATCGCACGGCTTGCCGAGCTGCCGCCAGCACTCGCACGACTGGTGGTAATCCGCCTCGCCGAGGCCGCCGCCGGCACGTTCGTGCCGCAGGCCGGGGAGCGCGTGGCGGAGATTCTGGCGCTCGCCGAGCGCGGCGGACGAGCCGAGCTTCACGTCGGCGGGCTCGCCGGCGCCGTGATCGAGGCGGACGAACTGCGCATGGTGAAGATCCCCCCGCGATCCTGACTGACCCAAAGAAGCCCGCCACGAGCAGGCGCCGCTACCGCAGGAAATAGCGGCCGGCGCGAACAACGCGGGCGCCGATTCCCTTCCCGGCGCCCGGAGGTGATCCGCAGATATCGTGATATCATTCTCAGTATGGCGCAGATCTTGATCAGGCGGCTCGACGAGGACGTAAAGGCGAGGCTGCAACGGCGAGCGCGCCGACATGGACACAGTACCGAGCAGGAGGCGCGCGAGATTTTGAAGAGCGCTGTGCGCGAGGAGGAGTTGATCTCGGTGAAGCTCGGCTCTCGCATCGCGGCACGCTTCGAGGGCATCGGACTGCAGGAGCCGATCCTCGAGCTACGCGGTCAGTCGGCGCGGCCGGCTCGCCTGGAGCCGTGAGCACCGCGGCGCGAGGCCGCCATGCGCGCCCACAGTGGTGTCGGCCGTGATCCTGCTCGACACGAATGTCCTCTCCGCACTGATGCTTCGTGTGCCGGACCAGACCGTCGTCGCGTGGCTGGACGGGCAGTCGGCGGAGTCGATCTGGACCAACTCGATCACCGTCTTTGAGGTGCGGATGGGAATCGAGCTGCTGGCGGAGGGAAGACGTAGAACGCGCTTGGAGCAGGAGTTCGACAGGCTTCTGGCCGAGGAGTTGGACGGTCGTGTGCAGTCGTTTGACCGTGCCGCGGCCGGCGCCGCGGGCACGATCGCGGCATCCCGACAGCGCGCGGGTCTCACGGTCGAGATTCGTGACGTCCAGATCGCCGGTATCGCGACCGCGCGCGGGGCGACCCTCGTCACCCGCAACACCCGCCACTTCGAAGGGCTCGGCGTGCCGCTGATCGACCCGTGGCAAAGCCCACAAGCGTGAGCGGGGGTACCCGCGCGCGCTTCGACATCGGTGTTGCGGTTGGTGCAAACGCGGAGAATGGATCGTGCAGATGCGGAAAACGTGGCGTGCAAATGCCGAGAGTTGGAGGTGTGAACGCGAACCGCCGCGGTCGACGCGAGCGAGCGCCCGATGAAGAGGCGGGGGCGATGGTCGAGTATCTGGATACAGATCTACGGGCGCGGATAGACTCCGCCGCTGTGGCCACTGACAAGAGGATGCAGGCCGATGAGATCGGCGACACGCTGGTCGTCTCCGACGCGCTCCAGGCCCGCGTACGCGACCTAGCAGCCGCCATCTCCACCGACTACGCCGACAAGCGCCTCCTGCTCGTGTGCGTCCTCAAGGGTGCCGTGTTCTTCCTCTCAGACCTCATGCGCCACATCGACATCCCTGTCGAGGTGGACTTCATGGCGGTCGCCTCCTACGGCTCGGCCACCGACTCCTCGGGGGTGGTGCGCATCCTCAAGGATCTCGACATGCCGCTGGAGGGTCGCGACGTGCTGATCGTCGAGGACATCGTCGACTCGGGGCTCACGCTCCAATACCTGCTGCGCAACCTCGGCTCGCGCAACCCCGCCTCGCTTGAGGTGTGCTCGCTGCTCACCAAGCCCTCCCGCCGCAAGGTCGATCTACCGGTGCGCTACGTCGGCTTTGAGATCCCCGACCGCTTCGTCGTGGGCTACGGCCTCGACTACGACGAGCGCTACCGCAACCTTCCGTACATAGCCGCACTGGAGCTGTGACCTCGCGCTGACGCGCTCTTTGGAGGCAGAAGCCACTGGCCGAGTGGGGCGTTTCCTCGAATTGCGGAAGAAAGCCGCCAGCGGGTCGGGGATATCCGCGAGATCGGCGACAATGCGGGCATGACGATCATCGACGAGCGTTCTCGCGTGCCGCCTTTGGATGAAGAGGCGCTGGCGCGCCTCGCGCGAGTGCTCGACCGGGAAGACGTTGTCGCCGCCTCGCTGATCGGCTCGCATGGACGCGGCACCGCCAACTAACGCTTTCGCTGGGACGATGCGCGGCCCCGAGTGGAATAATGACTATGCTACCATGGTCATATGACCAGGGTGTTGACGGCGTCGCGCTTCAAGGCCCAGTGCTTGGCACTGCTGGATGAGGTGGCGTTGACCGGCGAGTCGCTGGTCGTTACCAAGCACGGACGGCCCGTGGCGAAGGTGGCGCCGCTGGAGGAGTCTCCGTCGTTGCGAGGCAGTGTGACATTCAACGTGCCCGACGAGGAGTTGATCGCTCCGCTGGATGAGACCTGGGACGCCGCCGCGCCGTGATCGTGCTGGACACACACGCGTGGCTATGGTGGATGGCCGCCCCGGAGAAGCTGAGCGAGAGGGCCCGCGAGGCGATCGACGCGAGCGAGCGTCTGGCGGTCGCGACGATCAGCTGCTGGGAGGTGGCGATGCTGGCCGAGGCTGGACGTATCACGCTCGACAGGCCGATCGGTGCGTGGGTTGCTCAGGCGCTTGCCGACGCGCGCGTGCAGTCGCTGCCGCTGACGAGCAGCGTGGCGGTTGGCGCCGCTCTATTGGGCCGCGACGGCTTTCACGGCGACCCGGCCGACCGGATCGTCTACTCGACGGCTCGCGACGCGAACGCGGGACTCGTCACGAGCGACAAAGCGCTGCGCGACTTCGACCCGCGCGCCACCATCTGGTAGAGGTCGCGCTCTGTGCGCGCGCCGCACGGGACCCGCCCAGAGGCCGCAAACAGCGGGATGAGACCCCTCCCGTGGTACCCTTGGGGACTGGCGGCGACCCGTACATCCCTCGCCAGAGCACTCGAGATCAGAGCACTCCGCCCGAAGCCATGAGCCGATTCTTCAAGAGCGCCGCTTTCCCGATCCTGATTGTGGTGATCATCGCCTTCTTTGCGGCGAAGCTCATCGTGCCCAGCACCCAGAAGGGGCCCGAACACTCCTACAGGACGCTTGTAACCGAAGACATCCCCAACCACCGGGTCAAGTCGGCGGTCCTGAAGGTCAAAGACAACTCTGTCGCGGTCACACTGAACTCGACCTACAAAAACGAAAAATACGAAGTCGGGTTCGTCGACCAGCAGGTCCCCAAGCTCGAAGAAGAACTCAAGAAGTCCGGCGCCAAGTTCAACGTCGAATCGAACAAGACCTCGATCTGGCCCTCGCTGCTCACCTACCTGCTTCCGCTCGTCCTCATCCTCGGTTTCTGGTTCTTCCTGATCAACCAGGTCCAGGGCGGCGGCTCGCGCGTTATGAGCTTCGGCAAGTCCCGCGCCAAGCGGCTCTCCGCCGACTCCCCCAAGATCACTTTCCGTGACGTCGCGGGGGTCGACGAGGCCGTTGAGGAGCTCCACGAGATCAAGGAGTTCCTTGAGAACCCCAAGAAGTTTCAGGCCCTTGGTGCGCGCATACCCACCGGCGTGCTGCTCTACGGCCCTCCCGGCACCGGCAAGACGCTACTCGCCCGCGCCGTCGCCGGCGAGGCGGGCGTGCCCTTCTTCTCGATCTCGGGCTCCGATTTCGTTGAGATGTTCGTCGGCGTGGGCGCCTCGCGCGTGAGAGACCTCTTCGAGCAGGCAAAGCAGAACTCCCCCTGCATCATCTTCATGGACGAGATCGACGCCGTCGGCCGCCACCGTGGCGCCGGGCTAGGCGGTGGTCACGACGAGCGTGAGCAAACGCTCAACCAACTGCTAGTCGAGATGGACGGTTTTGAGGCGAAGGACAACATCATCATGATCGCCGCCACCAACCGTCCCGACATCCTCGACCCCGCGCTGCTCCGTCCCGGCCGTTTCGACCGCCAGATCGCCGTCGACCGCCCCGACCGCAAGGGCCGCGCCAAGATCCTTGAGGTCCACACCCGCGGCAAGCCGCTCGCGAAGATCATCGACATCGACGCCCTCGCCGGTCAGACACCGGGTTTCACGGGAGCCGATCTCTCCAACCTCATCAACGAGGCCGCCCTGCTCTCCGCCCGCATCGGCAAGCGCGAGATCGGCCAGGAAGAGCTTGAGGAGGGGATCATGCGCGTGATCGCCGGCCCCGAGAAGAAGACCCGCGTCATGTCCTCCAGGGAGCGGCTCATCACCGCCTACCACGAGATGGGCCACGCAATCGTCGGCCACTTCCTGGAGCACTCCGATCCCGTCCACAAGATCTCCGTCATATCCCGCGGCCAGGCGCTCGGCTACACGATCTCCATGCCCCAAGAGGACCGCTTCCTCACCACCCGCGCCGAGCTCAACGACACGATGGCGATGACCCTCGGCGGCCGTGCCGCCGAGGAGCTCGTCTTCGAGGAGATAACAACCGGCGCCTCCAACGACCTTGAGAAGGTCACCGCCACGGCAAAGCAAATGGTGATGCGTTTCGGCATGTCCGAGAAGCTCGGCCCCCGCGTGTTCGGTCACGAGCACGGCCAACCCTTCCTCGGTCGCGAGTTCTCCTCCGAGCCCGACTACTCCGACGAGATCGCCCGCGAGATCGACGACGAGGTGCGCCGCATCGTCGAGGCCGCCCACCAGCGCGCCAAGAGCATCCTCACCGAACACAAAGACCATCTCACGAAGATCTCCGAGGTCCTCCTCAAGCGCGAGACGATCGAGAAGGAAGAGTTCCTCGCGCTGCTCGACGGCAAGTCAGAGCAGGAAGTGTTCGGCGCCGAGGAGCCCCCCGCACCAGAGCTCCCGATCCCGCCGACTCCCGCCGACCGGCCCGGTCGCGAAGCCCCGCGCCCATTGCCCCGTCCCGGACTGGCCGGGGGAACCGCGGATATGCGTGGGTCTGACCCCAACGGGCCCTCCGTAACCTGAGCCTCGTCGGCGTCTCGGGCTGTCCGAGGCCGCGCAAAATAGGCTGATGTCCGTGGGTTCCTATCGTCTCATGGGTGTCCTGAACGTCACCCCCGACTCGTTCTCCGACGGCGGGCTCTACCTGGACGCGCAGAGCGCTATCGCCCACGGTCTGGAGCTGGCCGAGCAGGGCGCCCACATCCTCGACATCGGCGGGGAATCCACGCGTCCCGGGGCCGACCCCGTCGACGAGCCCACAGAGCTGCATCGGGTCATCCCGGTCATCGCCGGGCTCGCGCAAGCACTGTCTTCGACACCCACCCCCGTGCAGATCTCGATCGACACCTCGAAGACGGCGGTCGCAGAGGAAGCGCTCCGTGCCGGCGCCACCCTCGTGAACGACGTCACAGCCCTTCGCGCCGACCCGCTCATGGCGGGCGTCGTGGGGGCCGCAAAAGCCGATTGCTGTCTCATGCACATGCGAGGAACGCCACGTACGATGCAACAATCCCCCTCCTACGGCGATGTAGTCAGCGACGTGAAGTCGTTCCTTGAAGAGCGACTCTCCTTCGCCGTATCCGAGGGCATCGCCGAGGACCGCATTCTGCTCGACCCCGGCATCGGCTTCGGCAAGACCCCCACCCACAACCTCACGCTCCTGCGCCGGCTCGATGAGATCGTCGCGCTCGGAAGGCCCGTCGTAGTTGGCACCTCGCGCAAGAGTTTCCTTGGGGGAGAGCCGGACGAGCGGCTTCCCGCCACGATCGCCACGAACGTGCTCGCGCTGGAGCGTGGCGCCACCGTCTTTCGCGTCCACGACGTCGCCCCGCTCACCGCCGCGCTCGCGATCACGGCTGCTACCTTGAGCCCCACGTGACCCACCACGACGACGAGCCAGGCGACGAGGACCCCCCCGACGAGGACGAGATCCCCGAGGATTCCGAGGAGGAGCGCTACGACTCGGAGGAGGAGGACGAGGAGGGTTTTGAGACCGTCACCATCGAGATCAACGGCCTCTCCCTCTACACCCACCACGGCGTCACCGAAGCCGAGCGCGAGATCGGCCAACGCCTGCTCATCGACCTCCGTCTCGACGTCGGCGAAACCGACGCCACCGTCACCGACCGCGTCGAGGACACCGTCGACTACGCCGAGGTCTGCCAACTCGTCGCCCTCGTCGCCCAACAACGCTCCTACAAGACGCTTGAGCGCCTGTGCTCCGCCATCGCCGACCGCCTGCTCGGCGACTTCGAGTTGGACGGCGTCTGGGTCAAGGCTTCGAAGCCCGAGCCCCCTATTCCGCTGCCTGTCGACGATGTATCGGTGGAGGTTTGGCGAGAGGCGGGGGAGTAGCGACGTACAGGTCAAGCTTGGCGGGATGTCGCGAGCAGCCGACGCGCCGGGAACCCGCGATAAAGTCTGTGTATGGCTGTGCGCCCGAGCGATCCCCCACATCCGCCCGCTCCTCCCCTCAGGGCCGGCTACGAGGCCGAGTGGGCGCAACTGAATCGCGAAGAGGCTGAGCAGCTTCGCGCCAGCAACATGGCGCTGAGTCCAGCCCAGCGGCTCGCTGAGGGCCAGAAGCTCTCCCAGCAGGCGGTCTCCCTTTTGGCTGCCTCGATCCGCGCGGGCCATGCCCCAAGACGAACCTACTGGTCCTGACCTCGAGGGCGTCATCGCCGACGCCAATGCGGTTGGGCTCGAGTGCGTAGTGATAGGGGGCTTCAGCGTGATCTATCACGGCCACATTCGCGCCACCAAGGACAGCGACCTGCTGGTGTCGGACGGTCCCGAGGTGGACGAGGCGATCATTCGTTTCCTCGATCGCGCTGACGCGACGCGCTTGTATGACGGCAAGCGTTTGACACGCGAGGACATATCCGACTCACACCATCTGCGGGTCAGCAGTCGTCACGGCATCATCGACCTGATGCGTGGCGGGCTCCCTCCGCTGGATTACGACACCGTGGCCGAGCGGGCCGAGCGGGCCGAGTGGGAGGGGCAGCCTGTCCGGGTCGCCTCACTGCCCAGCGTCGTTGGCTTCAAGCGCCTCGCGGGCCGTCCGCAGGATCGGCAGGATCTCACCGATCTCGAAGCCATCTATGGCGAGCTCCCGATCGAGCCGATCCCTGGCGTGGACACCTGATTGGCGATCGACATGCGGGACCGGTGTCGAATCGAACAACCCCCTTGACAGATTAGTTAGCGGTCACTAATCTGAGGCGAATGGGTTGGCCACACAGCCAGGATCGCCGGTGATAGCACGTCTCACAGATCTCGCCGTGGGGCATTCGCGGCGCACTTTGCTCATCTCCGGCGCCGTGTTCCTGCTTGCCGCCGCGCTCGGCGGGCCGGTGGTTTCGTTGCTGAAGAGCGAAAACTCCGACTTTCAGGACCCCGCATCCCAGAACCAACAGGTGCTGAAGGCGATCGAAGGAGCCACCCACCAAACCGCCACGTTCGGTCTCGTCGCGCTTGTGCCGAGTAGGGGAGACGCTCGCACCGATCCCGTAGCCCAGCGTGAGAGCGCTCGTGTGCTCTCCCTGCTTGCGTCGCAGCCTGGCTTCCAGCGGGCGATCGACTATCCGAAGACCCACCTCCCGCTGCTCGTCTCCCGCGACGGTCACCTCACGCTCGTCCTCGCCGCCTTCGCCAATCGCGACTACTCAACCCATGCCGTCGAACATGTCCGCACCCAAGTCGCCGGTGGAGGCGTGCGCTTCGGCGGCAACGACGTCGCCTTCAACGAGATCAACAAAACGACATCCTCCGACCTCCAGCGGGCCGAGATGTTCGCCTTCCCGATCCTTCTGCTGCTCTCCTTCTGGGTGTTCCGCGGCCTTGTCGCCGCCGCCCTCCCACTGCTCGTGGGCGGCTTTGCGATCGTCCTCACCTTCCTCTTCCTCCGCCTCATCGACCAGTTCGCGGGGGTGTCGGTGTTCGCGGTCAACCTCGTCACCGGCATGGGCCTGGGGCTCGGCATCGACTACTCCCTGTTCGTGCTCGCCCGCTACCGCGAGGAGCTCGCCTCCGGCGCCGACACCCGCGAGGCGCTGCTCCGCACGCTCCAAACCGCCGGACGCACCGTCCTCTACAGCTCGCTCACCGTCGCCGGCGCGCTCGCCTCGATGCTGGTCTTCCCGATCCGCTTCCTCTACTCGATGGGCATCGGTGGCTCCATTGTCGCGCTTGCCGCCGGGTTCGTCTCGCTGCTCGTGCTCCCCGCCGTGCTTGTCGCGCTCGGCCCTCGCATCAACGCGCTCTCCCCGGCGCGGCTTCAGCGCTCCGCCGCCCGCACCGCTCAATCCTCCGAGCAGGGCGGCTGGTACCGGCTCGCGCGTGGTGTCATGCGCCGCCCAGGGCTCGTCGCTCTCTTCACCGCCGTGCTGTTGCTGGTGGCCGCGATCCCCTCTTTGCGGCTCTCGCTCACACCCGCCGACGCCCACGTGCTTCCCACCTCCTCCGAAGCCCGCTGGGTGGCGGAGACCCTCACCCGCGAGTTCCCCGTCGACCCCTCCCAAACGATCACCATCGTCGCGCGGTCGGCCGCTCCAGCCTCGGCGACGCCAGGTCAGCGAGTCACGGTCGCCGCTGTCACCGCACCTGTCGCCGCCATTGCTGCTCGCGCCCGCCATATCGCCGGCTCCCAAGCCACAGAGGGCCAGCCACGCTATGTCGGCGGGGGAGTGTGGGAGATCGAACTCCAACCCCGTGGCGCCGATGGCGCGCCCGCCAACCAAGCGCTCGTAAAGAACCTCCGCACGATCGGTCCCGCGCCCAACCTGCTTGTCGGCGGCGCCACAGCCTGGTTTGTCGACCAGAAGGCCGCCATCTCCGCCCACCTCCCGCTCGCGCTGCTCATCCTCGCCCTCGTCACCGCCGGCTTCCTGTTCCTGATGACGGGCTCTTTGATCCTCCCGGTGGTCGCGCTCCTGATGAACCTCCTCACGGTCGCCGTCGCCGCCGGACTGCTCGTATTGATCTTCCAGGACGGCCACTTCAGCGGCCTGTTTGGTTTCACTTCCATAGGCGGTCTTGAGGAGTCGAACCTTGTGCTGCTGTTCATCCTCGCCTTCGCCATGTCCACCGACTACGGCGTCTTCCTCTTCGGCCGCATCAAGGAGGCCCACGACGACGGCCGCCCCACCCGCGACGCCATCGCCTACGGTCTGGAGCGCACCGGCCGCCTCGTCACCGCCGCCGCGCTGCTCTTCTGCGTCGCGCTCGGCGCCTTCTCCACCTCCCACATCTTCTTCGTCAAGCAGCTTGGCGTCGGTGTCCCGCTGGCCGTCGCCATCGACGCCACCATCGTCCGCGCTCTACTCGTCCCCGCGATTATGGGTCGTCTGGGAGAGTGGACGTGGTGGGCGCCCCGACCGCTGCGTCGCCTGCACCGGCGGTTCGGGTTGCGAGAGGGTGGCGTGGCGGAGCCGAGCCGCGCGTAGCACCCGCTACCGTTCCGCCACGATGCCCACACGTAGTGGCTTGCTCGGCCTTGGATCCAACGTCGGCGACCGCCGCGCTCAACTGCAGGCGGCGGTCGATGCGCTGCCCTCCATCGGGGCGCGGGTGATCGCCGCCTCTTCGGTCTACGACACCGACCCGGTGGGGGAGGTGCTTGATCAGCCGTCCTTTCTCAACGCCTGCGTGCTGGTGGAGACGGAGCTTGAGCCGCTTGACTTGCTCGACGCGGTGAAGCGCTTGGAGGCCGACCTTGGCCGCGAAGGCCAGGAGGTCCGCCACGGTCCGCGTGCGATCGACATCGACATTCTGTTGCTTGGGGATGTCGAGCTTTCGCACGAGCGGATGACGCTTCCGCACGAGCAGGTCCTCGCCCGCCGCTTCGTTCTCATACCAGCGCTTGAGCTTGACTTCGAGCTTGCGACTCCCGACGGCCGCCGTCTCTCCGACGCGCTCGCCGCGCTGCCTGTGAGCGAGGGTGTGCGCTTCGCCGGATCGCCTCTGTCGGTGTAGTCCGAGCACTCCACGTCCCGACAGTCGGGAAGGGATCGTGTGGAGACGGCGTCTTACCTGCTGACCCCCCCCTTCGGGCGGATGGGTCCCTGTACGACGTCTACGACCGAGGAGCGCTCATGAAGACACGAACAACCGGCCTGATCGCCGTACTGGGCATCGCCGCCCTGCTTGCGGCGGGCTGCGGCAGCTCGAAATCCTCAAGCTCCACCTCCGCCGCTTCGGCATATCCGTCGGAAGCCGAAAAAAGCGCAAGCACAGCAGCCACAACGACGCCTGCCACAACGACCACCCCGGCAAGCGGCGGCGGTGTGACGGTCACCGTCAAGCACGCCTCCAAACTTGGCACGATTCTGGCGGTCGGGGGGGAGAAGATGACCGTGTACATGTTCGAAGGCGACAAAGGCGCCGCGTCGAGTTGCACGGGCGCATGTGCGTCGGTGTGGCCTCCCGTCACCACCAGTGGCGGGCCTACCGCCTCCGGCGCCGCGAGCTCTTCCGACCTCAGCACGATCACCCGCGCCGACGGAACCACCCAGGTCACCTACAAGGGACACCCCCTGTACTTCTTCGCCAAGGACAAAGACTCCGGCGACGCCTACGGCCAGGGTGTCCACGGCTTCGGCGCCGACTGGTACGTGCTCGCGCCGAGTGGCTCCAAGGTGGACGAGTCTTGAGCGCCCCCACGCTCGCAAAGGCCTGAGGCCAAGAACGGCCCGGGTGGGGCGGCTCGGCAGCGGGGGCGGCTGGCTCCCCGGTCGGGTCCGCCCCGAACGTTGCGCCGCGCGGGTGCCCCTATCCGCGCGGCGCTTCCTTATTTGACGACGATCCTGCCGCTCATTTTCGGGTGCACCGTGCACCTGTAGGCAAAGCTCCCACTGCGCGTGAACCGCACCGTGAACGACCCTTTCGACTGCACTTTCGAGCGAAAGCCGCTCGCCACCACGTTGTGGTTGACTTTTCCGTCCCGCCACGACCACGTCACCGTGTCCCCGCGGCGGATCGTGAGCGTCCCAGGGATGTATTTGCTGTGCTCGATTACCACCGTGTGTCCGCTCGCCGCGTGACCGCCCGCTAGCGCGAACGCGGGGATCGCCGCGCATCCGACCACCGCGAACGTAGCGAGCGTGCCTGCGATTGCTCCGGATCTCATCTTCCAGGCTCCTCTCGGCGGGACTATCCCGCGCTGTCGCTTACCTGGTAGACGCCGAACCACCGTCCCGCCTTCCCGCTCAGGCGGCTTGCGGCTTCTTCGTGCCCCAGCTCGCAAGGCTCACGAGCGTGCGGGCGCTCACTCCGCGTCCCGCCATCACACACAGGTGGCCACCCCGCCGCCACGTCACGACGGTGGCGCCTTCGTGGGCGAATACCCGGTAGGACACCCCCCAGCGAGTGATGGTGGCGCCGCCGCTTGTGGTGGGCGCGGCCCCCGACACGATCGCGTAACCGATCCGCCGACCTTGGCTGTCGGTGTAGAAAACCGTGGTCACCCCCCTCCCGGCGAGCCTATCGCTGCGCGCGCCGCTGCTACGCCACCCGAAGCGCTCCTTCCAGTAGGGGAACGTCACCCCGTCTACAGAGGCGGAGAGCTGAGTACGGTGCGCCTTGTTCTCCGCCGGGGCGGGAGTCGTGGCGGGGCTAAGCGCGAGCGCGGCGGCCTGCTGCACGCTCAGACGAGGCGACCCGCCGCCTGAGAGGACGATGACCGCCGCCACAACCGCCGTCGCTGTCGCGAGGGCTCCAGCGGCAAGACCCAACCGAGGGTTACGGAAAGCGCGACGCCCTTGGGCCTGCCGGTCGCGACCGGCGGCGATCATCGCCTCCACGTCCCTGTGCAACCCCGCCGGCGCGCGAACGTCAACCGCCATCATCATCTCCACAGCCCGCCGCTGCTCGGTCAGCATCGCCTCCAGTCCGGGCGATTCGCGCACACGTTTCAATACGTCCTCGCGACGCCCGGGGTCAAGCGACCCGTCCGCCAGTGACGCAAGCTCAGCCTCTATGTCCTGTAAAGCGCTGCTCATAGGTGTCCCTGCTCTGTAAGACGCTTGTGGGGGGTTGACCCTTCCCGCGGGCGAAACCCATTCTCGTGTGTCTCCACCTTCTCTGGGACGGGATCGTCGCTCAACGCCTTGACCACCTGCCGACGGGCCCGGAAAAGGCGCGTAGTGATCGTCGCCTCGCGCGTTCCCAACGCGCTTGCCGCCTCACGGTAGGAGAGCCCTAGGATGTCCACCGCCACGAGCGCCAACCTAAAGTCCTCCGGCAGCGTCGCCACCGCTCCGTACAGCTCTCTCACGTCGAGCGCCTGCTCGGGCTGGAAGGTCGGCTGTGGATCGGCAACCGCCACGTCCTCGATCGAGGCCCCCGTCACCGGCCTGCGCGAGGCGGTGCGCCGCGAGCTGAAGAACGTATTGCGCAGCACCCTCATCAAGTAGGCGAGATCGTCGTCACCGCGCAGGAGTCGCCGCTTGGAGAGCACCCTCGCGAAAGTGTCCTGTACGAGGTCCTCTGCGTCCTCGCGCGACCCGCACAGCGCCCAAGCCGCGCGATAGAGGCGGTCGACGTGCTGCGTGAGCGACTGTGGGTCCAGGGCGCGCATGGCTTTGCGGGGGTTTGGTTTCCCGGCGCGGGCTGGAGCGCTCCCCGAGAAGCCCTCATCCCGCTCGATCCCGTCATGCGACTGTAGCGCCCCGCCGCCCGCCTGGGTTGTTGAGATCGTCGGGAAGGATTCCACCGCGCCGGCGTCCTTGGCGAATGAGGCGTGCCTCGGGCACGACGGAGGGGCGCTACGTCCCGGGGGTCCATCGAGCGGAAGGTGGTAGGGATGATGAGAAAGCGCTTGAGCTACCTGGCACTCGCGGCCGTGCTTGGGGTCGGGGTCGCCGTGCTCCCGGCGCTGGCAGCCTCGGAATCGCTGCCGGTCGAAGCCGTCAACGAAGGGCTCTACTACCACCACTGGTCAAACCCGCTGCAAACGGTGATCGCGGGCGACACGGTGAAGTTCTCAAACCCCTCAAGCGAAGTGCCCCACGGCTTGAAGTTCACGAGCGGCCCCACGCCGAACTGCACCGGCATCCCAGCCGCGGCAACCGAAGAAACCGGCGCCACAAATTGGCACGCGCAATGCACGTTCGCCGCGCCCGGAACCTACGCGTTCGTGTGCACCGTCCACCCGGGCGAAATGAAAGGCACGATCACGGTGAACCCCAATGGGACCACCACCACAACCACCACGACCACCACCACGACGGGGACGACACCCGGTGAAACGCCACCAGGTCCACCGCTTGTCGGTAGCCCCTCGATTCACGCAAACCAGCATGGTGGCGTCGTCAAAGGCACACTTGAGATCTCCCAGGCCGGCGCCGGCGACCGGCTCGAGGTCAACTTGCTAGCCACTCACGCCTCGCTTGCGAGCGTCGCGCGCTCACGCGTCACAGTCGGGCACTTCACGGTCGCCTCAGTCAAAGCTGGTCGGCAGAGCTTCTCGGTGAAGCTCTCCGCCAAAGCCAGGAGGGCGTTGCATCGCCACAAACGCCTGTCTTTGGTCGTCTCGATCGTGCTCACGCCGACCCACGGCAAACCCACAACGGTCACCCGCTCTGTAGTGGAGCGCTCGTGATGCGTCTCATGCGACAAAACGAGGGAGAGACCAAGTCGCGCTCAGTTCGCCTTGCCCTGACGCTTGTGGCGGGAATGGCGATAACCATGGGGTTTACGGCAAGCGCGGGCGCTGTGACGCCGCTCATCTCCGCCTTCAACGAACCGGGGATCTACAGCTATCACTACTGGCAACCGTCGACCGCAACCATCGCTCCCGGTGGGGGCGTGAAGTTCGAAAACCCCTACGCCACCACCTACCACGGTCTGAAATTCACGGGCGGCACGGCGGGGGAAACACCGACCTGCACCGGCATCCCGGCGGCGGCCGGTGAACCGATCGGCGCGTTTCACTGGGAAGGCGAATGCAAATTCACCAAAGCCGGCACCTACACGTTCATCTGTACCGTCCACCCGACTGAAATGACGGGCACCATCACCGTGACTAATGGTGAACCGACTGTGACCACCGAAGCGGCAAGCTCAATCAGCGAAACCGAAGCCACCCTCAACGGCGCCGTCAACCCGAACGGGAAGTCGACGAAATACCATTTTAAGTGGGGTGAAACCACGGCCTATGGGCAGGAAACGACCGTACCTCCCGCAATCGGTGGCAGCACGAGTACGCCGGTGTCGGCCAGCCTAAGTGGCCTCACTCCCGGCAAGCTCTACCACTATCGACTCGTCGCCGAAAACGAAGGCGGTCCCGCAGAAGGAGTAGATCGCACCTTCACCACCCTCACGCCCCCCGGTCCGCCCACCGCGATCACGTCGACCGCGAGCGCCGTCAGCGAACTCGCAGCCACACTCAAAGGCACAGTCAACCCAAACGGTCAGGCCACCGAATACTGGTTTGAATGGGGTACAACGAACGCCTACGGCGACGAAACCGAACCACTACCAGTAGCCGCCACAGATCGTGCCTCCCACGCGGAGTCCCTTCAGCTCACAGGCCTGCTCCCGGGAACTGTCTACCACTACCGGCTCGTTGCGGAAAACGCCTCCGGTCCCTCCGACGGCCTCGACCACGAATTCAAGACAAGCTCCCCGCCAGAAAAAGAACCGCCCCCTTCGTCCCCTCCACCGACGACGACGCCGCCCGCCACCACGCAACTCGTCACTCCGCCCGCGCTCGGAGAAGGCTTCAAGCTCGGTCCGGCCTTGCTCGCGGGCTCGGCGAAGCTGACAGCTCCCCGCCACGCCTCCACCGTCCGCGGCTCGGTCGAGGTCGGCCAGGCGGGCGCCAGCGGGCGCCTTGAGGTCGATTTGACGACCAAGGCCGTCCTCATCTCAAAGGCGCACGGCTCGGGCTCCAAGCGCGTCCGTGTCGGACGGTTGGTCCGTCAAGGTGTGCCCGCGGGCAAGCTCTCCTTCGTGGTCCCCCTTACGGCACAGGGCAAGCGCGCACTCGCCCATCGCCACTCGCTGCCGCTCACAGTGACCGTCACGCTTACGCCCACGCAGGGAACCGCGAGCGCGATTACACGGAGCATCACCCTGCACTCTTGATCCGCCAATCGCCCGTTAGGGCGCGAAAGTGGGGTGCCTCAGGCCACTGCGGGTGTCGCCAGCCACTCGGCGGGCAGCGTTCCCGCGGGCGCTTCCCCCGCTTGCGGCTCGAACCACCGCGTGAGGCGTAGTGCCGGGCGGTCTTCCAGCAGCGGTCTCACGTCGGCGATCGTCATCAAGAGCCGGATCGAGCTGCCGATCTGCAGGTCCGCGGCGTTGAGCTGATCGCCGCCGAGCACCCCATCGGCGATCCACGCGTCGATGTGGTCGAGCTGGGCCGGCAACGCCTCGATGTCGGCCTTCGCTTTGACATCGTCCGCCTTGTTGAGCCTCGCCATCAGCTTCGCCGTCAACGGCAACGCCGGCCGCAACATTGGCCGTGGCAACGGCATCTTTGTGTCACCCGCGTAGCTCTCCATGCAGCCGGGGTCCCGCAGGAAGGCCGCGTCGAGGATGCGTCTGGGCACGCTCTGCAGCACCTCGTCTCCCCACCGCTCCGCCTCAAGCACTCGCGCGCGCGCCACCGCGTCAGACGGAGGCGGCAACAGGGCGGGCTCGGCAACCAAGGAGTCCAAGCGGCGCATGATCGTCCGCGACCCCGCCAACCGCTCCTTGTCGATCTTCACCCCGGGCACCGTGTGACCGCCGTAGAGCAGCGGTCCCACCACAAGTTGCGCGAGCGGCAGTAGCTCTACTCGCTCGTACTCGATCGACTTGCACCGCAACGCCACCTCCACGGCGGCGCAGGGATGTGACCCAGGCAGTGCATACAGCTTCACCTTCACGCGATGGAGCATAGGTATATCCCCGCTCCCGTGCGTCCTGGCTGGCTCGCCGACCAGTTTTTGGGCGGGCCTCGACGCAGCACGGAGCTCAGGCGCCCATAATCCACCGCCATGCTGCTTGTAGTTGACGTCGGCAACACCCAAACCCACTTCGGCACTTTCCGCGGTGAGGAGCTCGTCGAGCATTGGCGCTTCGCCACCGTTCGCGAGTCCACCGCTGACCAGCTCGGCGCCGCGCTCGGCAACCTGCTCGAGCTGCGCGGCGTCTCCTTCAAGGACCTCACCGGCTCGATCGTCTCCTCCACGGTCCCCCACCTGGAGCCCGAATGGTCCACGATGGCCGAGCGCTACCT
This sequence comes from uncultured Solirubrobacterales bacterium, assembly GCA_963695305.1. Taxonomy (GTDB): domain Bacteria; phylum Actinomycetota; class Thermoleophilia; order Solirubrobacterales; family Solirubrobacteraceae; genus Palsa-744. The sequence continues at coordinate 1,378,795 of OY968774.1, forward strand.
CGGCCACAAGATGCTCGTCGTCGGCCCTGGCCTGAAGATGGGCATGGCGATCCGCTATGACAACCCCCGCGAGATCGGCGCCGACCGCCTGGTCAACGCCGTTGCTTTGCGTGAACGCTTCGGCGGACCAGCCGTCTGCGTGGACTTCGGCACCGCCACCACTTTCGACATCGTCTCCTCAGCGGGCGAGTACATCGGCGGCTCGCTCATGACCGGCATCGAAGTCTCGCTCGACGCCCTCACCACCCGCGGCGCCCGCCTCCCCAAGGTCGAACTGGCCCCGCCCAAGACGGTCATCGCCAAGAACACGATCGACGCGATCCGCTCCGGCGTCGTGTTTGGCTACGCCGGCGCCATCGACGCGATCCTGCGCCGCATCTACGACGAGCTGGGCTCACGCGCCTCCGTCGTCGCCACCGGCGGCCTCTCAAGCCTCGTCGTCCCCTTCACCGAGGAGATCGAGCAAGTCGACGACTTGCTTACCCTCACTGGCCTGCGACTCATCCACGAGTTGAACGCCGACTAGGCACGGCGGCTCGGTCCTCAAGGCCCCCGGGTTTCCTCTCCCAACGGGGCACGCCGCAATTCCCCACAATAATGGGGCTATGGCAACCAGCCTCACCGACTCGTGGCGGCTCGGGCCGCTCACGGTCCCCAACCGCGTCATGCTCGCGCCGCTCGCGGGCATCGGCAACTGGTTCGTGCGCCTGCAAGCCAAGCGCTACGGCGCCGGCATGGCCGTCTCGGAGATGGTCTCCTCCCACGCCATCCTCCACCACAACGAACGCACCTGTGTCGAGATGCTCCGTATCGACCCCCGCGAGCGGGAGGGTGGGCCGGTCTCAATCCAACTCTTTGGTCAGGAGCCCGACGTCATGCGTGTCGCCGCCAAGGCGGTTGCCGCCGCGGGAGCGGACGCGATCGACCTCAACATGGGCTGTCCCGTCCCCAAGGTCTGCAAGACCGGCGCCGGCGCCGCCCTGCTCGACGACCCCGATGTCGCGGTCGCCGTCGCCCGCGCCGCCCGCGAGGGCTCTGGCCTGCCCGTCACCGTCAAGCTCCGCTCCGGCCGCCGCCCCGGCGATACCTCCGGCTTCGATCTCGCCCACCGCCTTGTAAAGGAGGCAGGCGTCGCGGCGATCGCCTTCCACCCACGCTCAGCCGCGGTCCACCACAAAGGCACCCCCGACTACGACCTCGCGGCCCAGCTTGTCGCCACGCTTGACGCCCCCGTCATTCTCACCGGCGGGCTCTCCGACGCCGAGCACACCCTCACCGCCTTCCGTCATACGGGCGCCACCGCCGTCATGCTCGCCCGTGGCTCGCTTGGCAACCCGTGGCTGTTCGCCCAGGTGCTCGGTACTAGCGCGCACCCACCGACGCGCGACGAGGTGCTCCAAGAGCTTGACTGGACTATTGATTGCGCCGTCGAGCACCTCGGCGTCCAACGAGCCACCCGCTACCTGCGCAAGTTCTACCCGTGGTACATCCTCCGTCTCGCGCTTGAGAAGGCCCCTGCCAAGCAGCTCGGTGAGTCGCTCCAGCGTGCCGACTCGCTTGAGGAGGTCCAGGCCTTGCTTGCGGGCGACCTCTCTGTCGTTCTCACCCCCGCCTGATCGCGTGCAAAGCGCGTCTCAGGCACCGCCACCCCGCTCGCTATACTGCTGCGCTCGCCGCGTGCCGCTTACGCTGCGAATCCCCCGCCCACGGCGGGTTTTTCATCGTCCGGTCCACTACCAACCACGCGGATCCGAGTCCCCATGCCCAAGGACGTCATCCTCACCCCCGAAGGTCTTGAGAAGCTCAAAGACGAGCTCGAGGTCCTCTCCACCGCCAAGCGCCGCGAGGTCGCCGAACGCATCAAGGAGGCCCGCGAGTTCGGCGACATCACCGAGAACTCCGAGTACGACGACGCCAAGAACGAGCAAGCCATGCTCGAGTCCCGCATCGCCACGCTCCAGGAGAAGCTCCGCATGGCCACCGTCATCGACTCCAAGGAGATCTCCACCGACGTCGTCGGCGTCGGCTCGGTCGTCCACGTCAAGGACGAAAAGACCGGCAAGTCCGTCAAGTACACGATCGTCGGCTCCGCCGAGGCCAACCCCCAGGAGGCCAAGCTCTCCAACGAGTCTCCCGTCGGCCGCGCCCTCATCGGCCACAAGCGGGGCGACGTCGTCGCGGTCCAAGTCCCCCGCGGCCCCGCCCGCAAGCTGAAGATCACGAAGATCGACATCGGGCTGAAATAGGGTTCTTGGCGATCGCCGCACATCTCGACCGCCTCGAACGGTCGTCTCGGATTTCAGGAAGAGTGGGGCGGATGTATATATCTACTATTTCAACGATTTACCATGATGACTACATATTGTCGTCACTGTAGTAGTGCAATACTATGGTGACTACATATAGTATATATAATAGTAGTGCATTGAAAAAGGAAGTAATCCCCTCCCCGTCTTTATATTTCGTGCGTATCCCGCTGAGGGGGTGGTCTTCCAGGGATGCCTGACTCAAATTCATCCAGCGATTCGCCACAAGCACACGGCCTCCCGACGCTGATCGCAGAGCGCCGCGCCAAGGCGCTCCGGCTACGTGACGCGGGCGCCGACATCGCGCCTTACTCCTACCCCGATGTCGAGCCCGTCGCCGATGTCCGCGCGTCTTACGAGCACCTAGAGGTTGGGGAGGAGACCGACGATCCCCACCGCGTCGCCGGTCGCCTTGCCGCTCGTCGTGGCGCGGGCAAGGCGGCCTTTCTCGACCTCGTAGACCGCACGGGCAAGATCCAACTCCACGCGCGCGCCGACGTGCTCGGTCCCGAGCGTCTCAAGCAGCTTCAGTCGCTTGACCTCGGTGACCTGCTTGGCGTCGACGGCGCCCCGCTGCGCTCCCGCCACGGCGAGCTCACGCTCCGGGTCGATGACTTCCAGGTCCTCGGCAAGGCTCTCCGCCCGCCGCCCGACAAGCACGCCGGACTGATCGACGTGGAGACCCGCCATCGCCGCCGCGAGCTCGACCTGATCGCAAACGAGGAGTCCCGCAAGCTGTTCGTGGACCGTGCCCGCATCGTCTCCACCGTGCGCGCCTATCTCGACTCAGAGGGCTTCCTGGAGGTCGAGACACCGGTACTGCAACCGCTCTACGGCGGCGCGCTCGCTCGTCCTTTCACCACCCACCACAACGCGCTCGACCGCGAGCTCTACCTCCGCATCGCCACCGAGCTCTATCTCAAGCGCCTCATCGTGGGCGGCCTTGAGCGCGTGTATGAGCTAGGCAAGGACTTCCGCAACGAGGGCCTCTCCACAAAGCACAACCCCGAGTTCACGATGGTGGAGTGGTACGAGGCCTACGCCGACTACACCCACGCCGCCGCCCGCTTGGAGACGATGGTCGCCGGCGTCGCAACCGCGGTCGGCTACGAAGGCGATCTCGATTTCTCGCCACCGTGGAAGCGAATCCGCTTCGTGGAGGCTGTGCGGGAGGCCACGGGTGTCGATCTGAGCGCTCACCGTGACGCCCCCTCGCTGGCCGCCGCGATCGCCGAGCGCAACCTTCAGATGCCAACCGACGGGCTCACCTGGCCCCAACTCGCCGACGACCTGCTCTCCAAGTACGTCGAGCCCACGCTCACCCAACCCACCTTTGTCTTCGACTACCCCATCGAGCTCTCCCCATTCGCTCGCGCCCACCGCTCCGAGGACGGTCTCGCCGAGCGTTGGGAGGCGTTCGCCGGCGGCATGGAGATCGCCAACGCCTTCTCCGAGCTGACCGACCCCGACGAGCAGCGCGCCCGCTTCGACGCGCAAAACCGACTCGCCCTCGCCGGCGACGAGGAGACCCAACCACACGACGAGCTGTTTCTGGAGGCCTTGGAGCATGGGATGCCTCCCACGGGAGGCGTTGGCGTGGGTATCGACAGGCTCGTCATGCTCCTCACGGGACGCACCTCCATCCGTGAGGTCGTGTTGTTTCCCGCTATGCGCGACTGAGCGGTCCCCGAGGCCGCAGAGCCGGTTGGTAGACTGCCTGAAAGGCGCCACAGGACCGCAGTGCGAGGCGAGCGGACCGCACAGGAAGGAAGCACCCCATGTTCGAGCGATTCACAGAACGGGCCCGACAGGTGGTCGTTCTCGCGCAGGAGGAGGCGCGCACGCTCAAGCACAACTACATCGGCACCGAGCACATCCTGCTCGGCCTGCTCCGCGAGGAGGAGGGTCTAGCCGCGCGCGTGCTCGAGTCGCTCGACATCACCGTTGAGCGTGTCCGTGCGCAAGTCGTCCGCATCGTGGGTTCCGGCGAGGAGGTCACCTCCGGCCAGATCCCCTTCACCCCCCGCGCCAAGAAGGTTCTGGAGTTGGCCCTACGCGAGGCGCTTTCGCTTGGCCACAACTACATCGGCACCGAGCACATCCTGCTTGGACTTGTGCGCGAGAACGAGGGCGTCGCTGCGCGCATCCTGCTCGACTTCGATGCCGACTCCGAGAAGATCCGCAATGAGGTGATCCGCATGCTCTCCGGTCCCGGCGGCCGTCGCCAGGGGCAGGGCTCAGGCTCCGGCTCGGGTTCCGGTCCCGGCGAGGGCAAGAAGTCCTCGAAGCTGCTCGACCAGTTCGGGCGCAACCTCACGAAGCTCGCCGCCGACGGCAAGCTCGACCCCGTCGTGGGTCGCGAGACCGAGATCGAGCGCATCATGCAGATCCTCTCCCGCCGCACCAAGAACAACCCAGTGCTCATCGGCGAGCCTGGCGTCGGCAAGACCGCTGTGGTCGAGGGACTCGCCCAGCGCATCACCAACGCCGACGTCCCCGAGCTGCTCAAGAACAAGCAGATCTACACGCTCGACCTGGCCGCCCTTGTCGCAGGCTCGAAGTACCGCGGCGAGTTCGAGGAGCGCTTGAAGAAGGTGATGAAGGAGATCACCCAACGCGGCGACATCATCCTCTTTATTGACGAGCTCCACAATCTCGTTGGCGCCGGCGCAGCCGAGGGCGCGATCGACGCGGCCTCGATCCTCAAGCCCGCGCTGGCGCGAGGCGAGCTGCAGACGATCGGCGCCACCACCCTTGACGAGTACCGCAAGTACCTGGAGCGCGATTCGGCCCTGGAGCGTCGTTTCCAACAGATCCGCGTGGAAGAGCCCACGATCGACCAGTCCGTGGAAATCCTCAAGGGCCTACGCGACCGCTACGAGCAGCACCACAAGGTGCAAATCACCGACGAGGCGCTGCAAGCAGCCGCCGACCTCGCCTCCCGCTACATCTCAGACCGCTTCCTCCCCGACAAGGCCATCGACCTGATCGACGAGGCCGCCTCGCGGATGCGTATCAAGTCGATGACCTCCCCTCCCGCCAATCGCGAGTTCGAAGAGGAGATCGAGTCGGTCCGTCGCGAGAAGGAGGCGGCCATCGATGCACAAGAATTCGAGAAGGCCGCGGCGCTTCGCGACCAGGAGCGCAAGCTTGCAGGTAAGAAGCGCGAGCTAGAGGAAGAGTGGGAGTCCGGTGAGTCCGCTGAGCGCCCCGCGATCGGTGAGGAGGAGATCGCCGACATCGTCTCCATGTGGACCGGCATCCCCGTGTTCAAGCTCACCGAGGCCGAGACCCAGAAGCTGATGCGGATGGAGGAGGAATTGCACAAGCGTGTCATCGGCCAGCACCCCGCCATCGAGGTCATCTCCAAGGCCATCCGTCGCTCGCGTGCCGGCCTGAAGGACCCCAAGCGCCCCACGGGCTCGTTCATCTTCCTTGGCCCCTCGGGCGTTGGCAAGACAGAGCTTGCCCGCACGCTCGCCGAGTTCCTCTTCGGTGACGACGAAGCGATGATCCGCATCGACATGTCCGAGTACATGGAGAAGCACGCCGTCTCGCGGCTTGTGGGCTCCCCTCCGGGCTACATCGGCTACGACGAGGGCGGCCAGCTCACCGAGGCCGTGCGCCGCAAGCCCTACTCGGTGCTGCTGCTCGACGAGATCGAGAAGGCGCACCCCGATGTCTTCAACATTCTGCTTCAGATCCTTGAGGACGGCCGGCTCACCGACGCTCAAGGGCGCACGGTGGATTTCCGCCACGCCATCGTCATCATGACCTCCAACATCGGGGCCGCTGAGATCGCGCGCAACACCCCTCTCGGGTTTGCGGTGTCTGAGGACGAGACCGGCATCACATACGAAGACATGAAGAACCGCATCATGGGTGAGCTCAAGAAGGTGTTCCGCCCCGAGTTCCTAAACCGCATCGATGACGTCATCGTCTTCCACAAGCTCCAGAAGGAGGAGATCCGCCAAATCGTCGAGCTCCTGCTGGTACGCATCCGCGAGTCGATGGCCGAACGCGAGCTACAACTGGAGCTCACAGATCCCGCCAAGGACCTGCTGGTGGACAAGGGCTGGGACCCCGCGATGGGCGCCCGTCCGTTGCGCCGTGCGATCCAACGCTACATCGAGGATCCGCTCGCCGACTTCGTTCTACGCGAGGAACTAACGCCTGGCGCAACCGTTGTGGTCGACCCCGCCCCCGAGGGCGACGACCGCGACGTACGGCTAACGATCGTCAAGCCCAAGAAGCAGAAGACACCGGTGGGTGTCGGCGCGGGCGCCGGCGAGTCCGAGCTGAGCGCCGAGCTACCGGCCGTCGACGACGACGAGCACCACGACAGCGACGAGCACCCGGCCGAGTCCTAGGCCGAGCAAACCGCTGAGCACTCCTCACCGCATAGCCTCCACCGACACCGAGCGTGTGACAGTCGCTCCGATGAGCGCCGAGGATTGGCCTGCCGTTGCGCGCATCTACCAGGCCGGCATCGATGCGGGAAACGCCACTTTTGAGAGCGTCGTGCCCGCGTGGGAGACGTGGCGCTCCTCGCGCTTGGCCGAGCCGTGTCTGGTTGCACGCCAAATCTTCCAAGATCCGTCCGCGCCCGCGAGCGCGGACAACCCACGAGCGGTGATTGGCTGGGCTGCACTCACAGCCGCCTCCACCCGACCTGTCTACCGCGGTGTTGCCGAGATCAGCATCTATGTCGATCCCGCTCACGCCCGGCGGGGCGTCGGGCGGATCCTGCTGCTGGCGCTCATAGAGGCCTCCGAGCGCGCTGGGCTTTGGCTATTGCGTGCCGGCATCTTTCCTGAGAACGAGGCGTCAATAACTTTGCACGAGAGGTGCGGTTTTCGCCTAGTGGGCACCCACGAGCGGATCGGCCAGATGCCCGATGGACGCTGGCGCGACGTCGTTCTCTACGAGCGTCGTAGCGGTACCGTCGGGGTCTAACCGTAGTCTGGGTCGGTGGCCCGTCCCCAGACCCTCCACATCTGCTCGCAGTGCGGGCTCCAATCGGCTCAATGGCACGGCCAGTGCCCCGGTTGCGCGGCCTGGAACAGCTTGGTCGAGGAGCGTGCCCCGGCTGCGGTGGGTGTAGACCGAAAAGGGGTGACTCGCGCCCGTGCGCGCGAGGGCGCCCCGCTCGTGCCGCTCTCTCAGGTCGCTGCGGCCCCTGTGGCACGCCTACAGACCGGTATCGGTGAGCTCGACCGAGTGCTCGGTGGTGGGCTTGTCCCCGGCTCGCTGGTGTTGCTCGGTGGCTCCCCCGGCATCGGCAAGTCAACCCTCACCAACATGGCCCTCGGCAACATCGCGGGCGCTGGCCACAAGACGCTCTATGTGAGCGGGGAGGAGTCCGCCGAGCAGGTCAGGTTGCGCGCGGAGCGCCTCTCCTCAAGCGCGCTTGAGGTGCCCGTGCTGGCGGAGACCGACCTCGATGCGGTGCTTGATGCGATCGCCTCTCACGCACCGAGCGTGTGTGTAATCGACTCCGTGCAAACGCTGCGCTCCGTGGACCTCTCCGGCGCGCCGGGATCGGTTGGGCAGGTACGCGAGGTAGCCGCCCGCATCATGGACCTCGCCAAGGCCCGCTCCATCGCGGTGATATTGGTGGGGCACGTCACCAAGGACGGCGCGCTTGCGGGGCCCCGCGTGCTTGAGCACCTCGTGGACTGCGTGCTCCAGTTCGAGGGTGAGCGCGAGCGCCCCTACCGCGAGCTACGCGCGCTGAAGAATCGTTTCGGTTCCACCAACGAGGCAGGCCTGTTCGAGATGCGTCAGGGCGGACTCGTGGAGGTGCTCGACGCCTCCGCCCGTTTTGTCGCCGAGGCCACCCGCGCCCCCGGCAGTGTTGTGTTGGCGGCGATGGAGGGCTCGCGGCCGTTGCTCGTGGAGGTGCAGGCGCTCGTCGCGCCCTCCGAGCTTGAGCAGCCGCGGCGCGTGGTGTCGGGGCTCGACCGCAACCGTCTTGCGCTGGTGCTGGCGATACTCGGTCGCCACGGAGGCATCGGCGTTGGCGGGCACGACGTGTTCGTGAACGTCGTCGGCGGCGTGCGCGTGGACGAGCCCGGCGTCGACCTTGCGATCGCGCTCGCCGTTGCGTCCGCCTCGCGCGGCGTTGCGCTGGACGGTGCTCCGTGCGGGTGCTTCGGCGAGCTTGGTCTCACCGGAGAGCTGCGCTGGGTGGGTCATCCCGAGCGCCGCCTGGAGGAGGCGTCCAGGCACGGCCTCTCGGGCGTGCTCGCCCCCGCCGGCAGTGGCAAGCAGGCACGCGAGGCCTCCACACTGCGCCAGGCGCTCTCCTTTGCGCTCCCGGCGGCAGGCAGGGCACGACCGGCCTCGGTCGCCGCCTAGCTCTGAGGTCGCCTCCCAGATTCAACCTTTCGTCGTCGTCGCAGGACTCGAAGACAATTCGCCTCCTTAGACTCCCCTAGGCGCACGATAAAAAAAGGCTAAATGCCCTAGAATGTCTAGTTGTGGCCTCACGATCCGGCGAAGATTTCGACACGGACGCGCGACCCGAGCCCGGTCTTGTCAGGGCACTGGAGATGGTGGCTCCAGGGACCGCGTTGCGGGAGGGTATCGAGAGCATCCTGCACGCTCGCACGGGCGGCTTGATCGTGATCGGCGACCCCGAAGAGCTCAATTTCCTCTTCTCTGGCGGCATCAAGCTCGACATCGACTACACCCCCGCCTTCCTCTACCAGGTGGCGAAGATGGACGGCGCCATCATCCTCAACGCCAACGCCACGAAGATCTCGATGGCGAACGTGCAGTTGATGCCTGACCCCACGATCCTCTCCCACGAGACGGGCACCCGCCACCGCACCGCCGAGCGTGTCTCAAAGCAGACAGATGCGCTCGTCATCGCCGTCTCCCAGCGCCGCGAGGTTGTGTCGTTGTACGTGGACGGCATGAAGTACATCCTCGAAGACATCACCGTGGTGCTCTCCAAGGCAAACCAGGCGCTCGCCACGCTCGATAAGTACCGCACCCGCCTCGACCAGGTCTCAACGCGCTTGACTGCGCTTGAGTTCGAGGGGGGCGTCACGCTCCACGACGTGCTCACGGTGCTGCAACGCTCCGAGCTCGTAACACGGATGGCCGTTGAGATCGAGCGCTACATCGTGGAGCTCGGTAGCGAGGGTCGCCTGATCGAGATGCAACTGGAGGAGACGATCCTTGGCACCGCCGCCGAGAAGGCCGCGCTCGTGCAGGACTACCTCGCCGACTATTCCGATGAGGCGTTCGCTTCCGCGCTCGACCAGATCGGCCGCCTTCCCCATCAGGACCTACTCGATTTCGGTCGTATCGCCGAGCTGCTCGGCTATGACCGCAAGCTCAACACGCTCGACTACCCAGTCGCTCCGCGTGGCTACCGCATCCTTGGTCGCATCCCGCGCCTGCCGAAGCTCGTGGTGGCGCAGATCGTCAAGGAGTACGGTGGCTTGGATGAGCTGCTCGCCTCTGGGGACTCAGAGCTTGAGGCGATCGAGGGAGTGGGGGAGATCAGGGCGAAGGACATCCGCGAGGGCCTGCGTCGCCTGCAGGAGATCAACCTCGTGGACCGCTACTTGCAGACTTGACATACCTGCCGGTCCCATTGCCGGCGCGACGAAGGAGGACACCATCCCCGCACAAGCAATTGAAGACGCCACATCGTTCATCGAGGAGCTTGAGGCCACCCGTGAGGTCGAGCAAATCGAGTTCGAGCTCGGAGACCACGTCGTGTATCCCCATCACGGCGCAGGGAAGGTCTTGAGCAAGGAGGACATGGAGGTGCTTGGTACCACCCGTGAGTACCTCACGATCAAGATCCTCCACAACGACATGACGGTGAAGGTTCCCACCGAGAACGCCGCCCTCGCCGGGCTGCGTCGGGTAATCGACGAGGAGACCGTCCAGAAGGTGTTGGGTGTACTCCAGGCCGAGGTCTCGGAGATGCCGAAGAACTGGAACCGCCGTTTCAAGCACAACCGCGACAAGATCAAGACGGGCGACATCTATGAGCTGGCCGAGGTCGTCCGCAACCTCGCTCTCCGCGAGAGCGAAAAGGGCCTGTCGACCGGTGAGAAGCAGATGTTCACGCGCGCCAAGAAGATCCTCGCCTCCGAGCTCATGTATGCGCTTGACAAGGATGAGGACGAGGCTGAGAGCTACCTCGACGAGTTGCTCGCGAGCTCTTCCGCCAGCCAGATGGCGGCGGCTAAGTAGCGATCCGCGCGATCCTCCCCGTCCCCTGAGGGGACGGGGGTGGAAATGGCGGAGGATGGAATGGCTGTTGCGCTGATCGTTGCTGCCGGGCTCGGCGAGCGTCTTGGAGCTTCTTCTCCCAAGGCGCTCGTCGAGCTCGCGGGGCGGCCCCTCCTCCAGTGGAGCGTCGACACGCTGTCCACGGTCGCCGCAATTGAGCAGATCGTCGTGGCGCTGCCCGCCGGTGCCGAGGCTCCCATTGGTACGGTCGGCGTGGAGGGAGGCGCCGTTCGCTCGGAATCTGTACTTCGCGCCTTGGCGGCCGCCGGTCCGGGCGATCCGGTGTTGGTGCACGACGCCGCGCGCCCGTTGGTGAGTGCTGAGACGATCGAGGACACGCTTGCAGCGGTTGCCCGTGATGGTGTAGACGCCGCCATCGCCGCCACTCCAGTCACCGACACGATCAAGCAGGCAGACAGTGAGGGGGTGGTGAGCCGTACGCTCGATAGGTCCGCCCTGTGGGCTGTACAAACCCCCCAAGCGTTCCGTCGCGCCGCGCTGGAGCGCGCGCTGGAGGTTCCCGCCGACGTGCTCGCGCAGGCCACCGACGACGCCTGGCTGGTGGAGCGGGCGGGAGGGCGTGTGGTGGTGGTACCCGCTCCGAAGGCCAACCTCAAGGTCACCACTCCCGTCGATTTGGCGCTTGCCGAGCTGCTGATCGCCCGCGACAGGGCATAGTCGTCGTCGCCCTGCTTGACTTGCCCCATGCTCACCGACTACCACCTCCATCTACGCCTCGACGATGTTGCCGCCACCGCCGCCGAGCACTTCGCCGCCGCGAACGTGGAGCGCTATCGCGAGGCGGCGAGCGAACGTGGCATCGTCGAGCTGGGCGTCTCAGAGCACGTCTATCGCTTCACCCAGGCGCTTGAGGTGTGGGGCCACCCCCTGTGGCGCGAATACGCCCACGACGATCTCGACGCGTACTGCGGGTTCGTGCGCGAGTCCACCGACCTACGTTTGGGCATCGAGGCCGACTTCGTCCGGGGCGCGGAAGACCGCATGGCCAACCTCCTGGAGGCGCGTGACTTCGACTACGTGGTGGGGTCGGTGCACTTCCTGCGTGACTACGCGCTTGACATGGATGACTACAGCGTGTGGGGTACGGGACGGTCGGCCGAGGAGATTTGGCGCGAGTACTTCCTAACGCTTGGAGAGGCCGCCCGCAGTGGCATGTTCGACATCCTCGCCCACCCCGACCTGGTGAAGGTTTGGGGCCGCGACAGGCCCCTCCCCGAGGGAGACCTCCGTCGCTACTACGAGCTTGCGATGGACGGCATCGCCGAGTCGGGCATCGCCGTCGAGGTGTCAACAGCTGGATTGCGCAAGCGCGCGCAAGAGATTTACCCGGCGCCCGCCTTCCTTGAGATGTGCCTCGAAGCGGGCGCCCCCGTAGCGCTCTCAAGCGACGCCCACCGTCCCGAGGACGTGGGCGCCGACTACGACCAGGCGCTGGAGCTGCTCGACCGACTCGGGGTGGGGGAGTTGTGCGTGTTCGACCGCCGCGAGAGCCGCCTGGAGCCGATCTGTCCTACCGGCGCTGACGCCGACGTGTCGGCGCCAGACGGCAGGGCGCAGGCGCCTCCACGCGGTGGGCACCCAAACGGGGCAGGTGTGGCATGACGACGCTCACCGGCATCGGCTACGACTCCCACCGCCTCGCCGAGGGGCGCAGGCTAATCCTCGGTGGCGTTGAGATCCCAAGCGACGTCGGCCTTGACGGTCATTCCGACGCCGACGTGCTCACCCACGCCATCATCGACGCGCTGCTCGGCGCCGCAGGGTTGGGGGACATCGGCGAACACTTCCCCGACTCGGACGACCGCTACCGCGACGCCGACTCGATCGAGCTGCTGCAAACCGTTCTCACCCGCGTCGTCGCCCAGGGGCTGGAGTTGGTGAATGTGGACACCACCGTCGTGATGGAGCGCCCCAAGCTCACACCCCACCGCGAGGCGATCCGCGAGCGACTGGCGAGCGCGCTCGGGATCGCCCCAGGGCGTGTCAACGTGAAGGCCACCACGGGCGAGGGCATCGGCTTTGTCGGGCGTGGCGAGGGCGTGGCCGCATTGGCGGTTGTGAGTCTGCGCATCGCCGACTAATGCAAGGCGAGCTATCCTCGTGCCATGTCCGATGACCGGTCAGTTAAGCGGCTCGCTGAGTTCGCGCGAGAGGCTCACGAGGCTGAAGCGTCAGGTGAGAATGCCGCCGCGGGCGTAGCATGGCGTTCCTATCGCCTCGTCCGTGATGCTGCTCGCGACCCTGAAGCGCTACTCGCTGAGGGTATTGCGCTGAGCCGGAGTGCGATCGAGCTGTCGTCGGTTACACGCATCCAGAGGTGAGCGGCTTCGGGAGGATCCTCAAGGATCTAAATGGCGCGGGCGTCCGGTATGTGCTCATCGGTGGAATCGCGTTGATCCGTCACGGGGTGGTTCGTGCCACCCGGGATGTCGATGCGATTCTTGCTCCAGAGCCTGAGAATCTTGAGCGTGTGCGAGCGCTGATCGCCGAGTGGCCCGCAACCAGGCCAGACGGTACACCTGTACCCGACGAGACAGTCGCGCCCGGCAGGACGATTCATCTGGCTACACCCCACGGTGAGGTTGACCTACTTGCGGAGATGATGCCGCCTCTCAGTTTCCCTGAGCTTTGCGCCCGGGCCGAGATCCGCCGAGTTGACGGTGTCGAGGCCCCAATCTGTTCGCTTGCCGACCTTGTTGCGCTCAAGCGGATCGCAGGTCGCGAGCGCGACCTTGTCGATCTTCACGACCTTGAGACCGCGCACGGGGAACTGCCGGACAGTCGGACCGGCGCTCTAGACTCCTGAGTCATCCCCGGGCGCTACTGTTGCCCGGCGATGCGAGAGATCGAGCTACACGACACGCGCAGCGGGAAGCTGCTCGCGCTTGAGCCACGCGACGCCGGCAAGGTCGGCATCTACGCGTGTGGGCCCACCGTGTACAGCCGCATACACATAGGCAACGCGCGGCCTTTCGTCGTCTTTAACCTGCTCAAGCGCTTCCTCGTCCATGAGGGCTATGAGACGACACTTGTGGTGAACGTCACCGACGTGAACGACAAGATTTACGACGCCGCTCGCCCCGCCGGGCGCCCAAGCGGGGAGCTCGCGGCCGAGATGACTGCCTACTACGTCTCTGACACAGATTCGCTCGCCCTCGGCCGTCCCGACCACGAGCCGCTTGCCTCCGAGACGATGGACGCGATCGTCGCCTACATCGTCGCTCTCGTCGATTCAGGCCACGCATACGAGAGTGGGGGGGATGTGTACTTCCACGTGCGCTCCGACCCAAGTTACGGCTCGCTGTCTCATCGTCAGATAGACGACATGGATCAGGGGGAGGGCATAGAGGGAAGTGACCGCAAGCGAGATCCACTCGACTTCGCCCTATGGAAGGCCCACAAGGAGGGGGAGGACACCTGGTGGGAGTCGCCGTGGGGGAGAGGCCGTCCGGGATGGCACATCGAGTGCTCGGCGATGGCGGAGAACCTGCTCGGTGTCGGCTTCGATATCCACGGGGGTGGGTCTGACCTTGTTTTCCCCCACCACGAGAACGAGGCCGCCCAGACGCGGGCGGCGCGCGGGGAGGAGCTCGCCCGTATCTGGATGCACAACGGCATGATCCAGTTCACCGGCGAGAAGATGGCGAAGTCGGTTGGCAATATCGCACTCCTGCACGAGGTGGTCGAGCGCTACGGTCGCGACGCGGTGGTGCTGTATCTCCTCAGCGGCCACTACCGTCAGCCACTCGCGTTCTCAGAGCAAACGCTTGAACAGGCAGTCGCCAACGTTAGCCGCATCCGCGAAGCCGGACGGCGGCTATCTCCTGGTGAATCCCCCGACACCCTTGACCCGCTGCGCGAGCGCTTCTTCACGGCGCTTGCCCGCGACTTCAACACGCCCGAGGCGCTTGCAATCCTCAACGAGTGGCTACGCGACGCCACCGGTTCCGGTGAAGTCGGCGACTCGCACCTGCGCGAGATGCTCCAAGTACTGGGCCTTGAGGCGCTACTTGAGCCGCTGGCGCAGGCGCCGGCGGAGATCTACGAACTGGCGCAAGCACGCGAGCAGGCGCGTACCACGCGTGATTTCGCCGCCGCCGACCGCCTGCGCGACGAGATCGCCGCGCTTGGGTGGGAGGTCCGCGATGGGGCCGGTGGGTTCGAGTTGCTCCCGCGGTGATTCTCTACGGCCGCAACCCCGTGCGGGAGGCATTGCGTGGCCGGCGCGCACATGCCGTCTCGGAGGTATGGGCGACAGCCAATGCGGCAAAGGAACCCTGGCTGAATGGCGTGAAGGTGAGGGTGTGTGGGGCGGAGGACATCGAGCGTCGTTGTGGCTCACCTGTCCACCAGGGGGTGTGTGCGGAGGCGGGTGGCTACCCCTACGTCGCCGCTGAGGAGCTCTTGGGCACGCCGGATCCCTGGATTGTGGCGCTTGACCAGGTACAGGACCCTCAGAATCTCGGCTCGATCTGTCGCACAGCGGAGTGTGTGGGCGCTACTGGGGTGGTCATCCCCGAGCGTCGCTCCGCGGAGGTGACGCCCGCGGTGTGTAAGGCTTCCGCGGGCGCGGTCGAGCACATTCGTGTGGCTCGGGTGCGTAATGTCGCCGACTTCCTCATCGAGGCGCGCGAGGCGGGCTGTTGGTCTTATGGCGCCAGCGCGCTATCGGAGTCGCCTACCGCCAAGGGACCGGAGAGTGTTATGTACACCTCCCCCGACTACTCGGGAGGGATCGTGTTGGTGCTCGGTAGCGAGGGCTCGGGACTGCGCCCACGTGTGGCTGACGCATGCGATCAGCTTGTGGCGTTGCCACTCCACGGCCGTATGGAGTCGCTCGGGGTGGCTGCCGCCGCGTCGGCGCTGTTGTACGGAATCTTGCACGACCGCGAAGCGCGCCTTGACAAGGCTCCATAACTGTGCGAAGCTGCCGCCACATAACGCTCAACTTAAGGTTGAGTGACTACATAGCAGTTGGCGCCAGGGGAGGAGTGCGCCACTGAGCACGTTTTGGCTGCATACAGCCAAGAAAGGATCTGCTCGTGGCACGAATCTCCCATAACCCTCAATCTGATGTTAAGGTTGATGATGGCTTTTTGATCGCCCTGGCGAAGCAGGGAGATCGCAACGCCTATGACCGTTTGGTGCGTCGCTATTACGGCTTCGTACGTCTGAAGGCCTCTTCGTACTTCCTCGCCGGTGGCGACTCCGACGACCTCATCCAAGAGGGCCTCGTGGGCCTCTACAAGGCGATCCGCGACTACCGCACAGATCGCGAGTCCTCGTTCCGCAACTTCGCGGAGCTCTGCATCACGCGCCAGATCATCACGGCCGTGAAGACCGCCACCCGCAACAAGCACACCCCCCTCAACCAGTACGTGTCGTTCTCCTCTACACCGGCCGCCGCCGGCGATGACGTGCCCACACTCGACCAGACGATCGCCGGCCCCTCCGTCAACGATCCGGTGAACCGCGTGATCTCATCCGAGGAGTTGCGCTCGCTCGTGGGTTGTTTGTCGACCGCGCTCTCAGAGCTTGAGAGCCGCGTGCTCTCGCTCTACCTGGACGGTTGCTCCTACGAGCAGGTGGGGGAGCGCTTGGGGTGCGACACCAAGACCGTCGACAATGCGCTCCAGCGGGTAAAGCGGAAGGTGGGCGCGCACCTACGCACGCGCCTGATCGCTTCCTGAGGTCACTCAGCGCGTGGGCTACCGGACGCGCTGAGTGAGCATTTCGCCTCAAGCTTGGTAGGGACCCGGCTTGGCCCGTGGCTTGCCGCCCGGAAACGCAAGGCGGAGGATCGTGCGGTGCACGCTGCCGAGCTGCTTGTGGAGGGGGCCCGTGTTGTAGGGCAACCCGTACCGCCGGCACACGTCACGCACACGCGGGGCGATCTCCGCGTAGCGGCTGGAGGGCATGTCGGGGTAGAGGTGATGCTCCACCTGGAAGCTCAGGTTGCCCGCCATCAGGTGGAAGAGCGGTCCTCCTTCGATGTTCGCCGAGCCGAGCAGCTGGCGTACATACCAACCTCCCCGGGTCTCGTTCTCGACCTCCTTCTCGCTGAAGGTGTAGGTCTGATCTGGGAAGTGCCCGCAGAAGATGATCGAATACGCCCACACGTTGCGCACGATGTTCGCGGTGAAGTTGGCGGCGAGCGTCGACTTGAACGCGCGCTTCGCGCGCCCTCGGCCGCCCTGCTTCACGGCCGCTCGGGGGGCCGTCTTCCGAGCACCGGGGGCGGCCGCGGCGACGGCCGCCGCGAGTAGTGGGAAGGCGATGTAGTCCTTGACGATCTGCCTACGTGCCTTCACTCCGATCGCCTTCAACTCGCCGGCCACCTGCTTCTTTGACTTCTCGCCGGAGTGGATCGCGTCGAAGTTGAGGTCGTGGAGCGCGACTCCCCACTCGAAGAACCCCATCAACAGGAGGTTGTAGAGGGGCTGCAGCAGGTACACGGGGTGCCACCGCTGGTGGGGATCGATGCGCATGATCTCGTATCCCAGGTCGCGATCCTTGCCGCGAATGTTCGTGAAGGTGTGGTGCTCGTAGTTGTGGGAGTGCCGCCATGCGTCCGCCGGTGAGGCGGTGTCCCAATCCCAGTTCTGGGAGTTGATGTCGGGGTCGTTCATCCAGTCCCACTGCCCGTGCATCACGTTGTGGCCGATCTCCATGTTCTCGAGGATCTTCGCCACCGACAGCGCGGCGGTACCGCCCAGCCACAGCGGCTTGTAGGGCGACCCCACCAGCATCGCTCGTGCGGCGAGCACGAGTTGGCGGTGAAGCTTGATGGTGCTGCGTATGTACCTTGAGTCGCGGTCGCCGAGCTCGGCGAACACCTCGTCATGGATGGCGTCGAACTCGCGGCCGAGCTCCTCGATCTGCTCCGGCGAGAGACGGGCGAGTGGGCTCTCGGGCTCGTCCCCGCGGGGCGCGTCCCACTGGTGGTGAGGGGCAACGGAAGGCTTCTCGGCCTGGGCGGTGGACATGAACGGTCTCCTTCTTGTCTGTGGATCAAAGCTCTATTTCGACCGCGCCCTCGGGCGCGTTGATGCAGGTACGCAGCATTTCCCCTGGCTGCCCGTGCACACGACCTGTGCGCAAATCGCGCACTTGGCCCGCCCTCAAACGGCCGACACAGGTGTGGCAGATGCCCATGCGACAGCCATATGGCAGTCCCACGCCCGCGTTCTCCCCGGCTTGCAGAATGGGCTGCTCGCCATCGCTCATCGCCTCAGCGCCACTGGAGCAGAAGCGGATCGTGCCGCCCGTACCACGCTCACCGTCTCCCACCCTCGTCTCAGGCTGAAAGTGCTCAACGTGCATCCTCGTTGGGTCGCCGTCGCGCTTCCACCTCTCGCCCATCGCTTCGAGCAGGCCCGCGGGTCCACACACAAACGCCTCACGGCTCGCCCAGTCGGGGCAAAGCCCATCCAGTTGATCGGGCGTCACACGACCGTGTTCTCCGGTGGCGCGTATATGCAGCCGGTAGCCGGGTTGGGAGCGATCCAGCTCGCGGAGATCTCTACCGAAGATGACCTCGTCGGCGGTGCGTGCGCAGTGGATGTGGACCACATCCTCAATCTGCCCGCGTGTGGCGATGCTACGCAACATGCTCATGATCGGCGTGATCCCGCTTCCCGCACTGATGAAAAGGATGCGCTGGGGTAGGGGGTGGGGGAGCACGAACGTCCCTTCCACACCACCCAATCGCACGATCGCCCCAGGGCGCACACGGTTGAAGAGGAACGGTGAGACCTTCCCGCCTTCCACCAGCTTCGGGGTGATCGAGATGCGGCCGTCCGTTCGCAGGGGGTCGGAGGTAAGCGAGTAGGCGCGCCAATGGTGGACGCCGTCAACCTCGATCCCCAACCGCAGGTACTGGCCGGGGAGGTGTCCCTGCCATTCCCATCCCGGCTTGATCGTGACGGTTACAGCACTGTGCGTCTCGCGCTCAACCCGCTCAATCCGGCCGCGCATCTCGCGCGTGGACCACAGTGGGTTGACGAGCTCCAGGTAGTCGTCGGGTAGCAACGGCGAGGTGAACGACCGCACCAAGCTCAACATCCGGCGGCGACGCTCGGACACGGGTGGGGGGGCGCCGCGCTCAGCCATCAACGCCCCCGATCTGGGTGCTCAAGGGGAGCGGCTTGGGGGAGGGTCCGGTTGGCAAACTCATCTGACCTGGATCAATGTTACCTCAAACGAGGGTACATGTAAACTGGTATCTTGAAACGAGGTGACCACGACCACGATTGACATGGACGGGACGGCTTCTGGCGAAGGCCTCACGATCGAGCAGCTCGCGGCGGAGGTGGGGATGTCGGTGCGCAACATCCGCAACCACCAGTCGCGAGGGCTGCTTCCCGCGCCGGAGGTACGCGCGCGCGTGGGGTACTACGACGCGGAGCACGTCGCTCGCTTGCGATTGATCCTCGACCTGCAGGCCGACGGGTTCAACCTTGCCGCGATCGAGCGGCTGATGAGCTCCTCGGGGGGCGCTGCCGGCCGGTTGTTGGGTTTGCGAAACGCGATGACCACACCCTTCGAGGGCGAGTCTCCGGAGGTAGTCACAGGCGAGGAGCTCGCACGGAGGTTCGGCGAAGTTGACGCCAAGACCGTGGAGCGGATTCGCAAACTGAAACTGCTAGTGCCGCTCGGGGAGGACCGCTTTGAAGTGCCCTCGCCCGCGCTCATGAAAGCCGCGGAAGAAGTGACCGCGCTTGGGATCTCCCTACACGCGGCGCTCGCGCTGGTCGAGCGGGTGAGTCGCGACTGCGAGTCGATATCGCGGGCCTTCGTAAGGCTGTTCCTCAGGGAGCTGTGGGATCCCTTCGAGGCCTCGGGTCAACCCGACGAGCGCTGGGACGAGATGATCCACGCGATCGAGGCTCTGCGGCCGATTGCCTCAGAGGCCTTGTTGGCTGTGTTCAAGCAGCGGATGACCACCCAGGTGGAGCGAGCTTTCGGCAAAGTGCTTGAGCAACAAGCTAAGCGCTCAGGCTGAGACGCTCCCCGGTCGCTTGGCGCTCCAAGCGAATTTCTTTGCGGGGCGCATCAAACGTGGGGGCGTTGTGTTCTCAGGGGCGAGACCAAACTCATCGCAAAGGGAGGCGTCGATGCGTTCACGTAGTTTCATACCGGCCGTCGCGGCCGTCATCTCGCTGTTGGCGCTCTTGCCGTCGAGCGCCTTCGCGCACAAGCACCAAAGCTCCAGCGGAAAATGCAGAATCAGCATGACCGTTGCCCCACGCCAGATCGTGGCGGGCGAACCAATCGTGATCTTTGGCCAGTTGCTTTGCGCCAACCAAACGGATGCCGCGGGGAGGGAAGTGACGCTCTACCACCACCTCGCCGGTATTGGGGGATTTAGCATCGTGCAAAGCGTCACAACCGATGCAAGTGGCTTCTATTCGATCGCGCCCGCGGACGGGATGGTTGAAACCAACCGCTCCTTCTATGTGCGCTCGCTCGGGGCACGTAGCGCCACCAAGCGCCTGGCGGTTGCGGCGCAGGTGACGCTCAGCGGTCCCCCCGAAGGACAGCTCCTCACGGGCTTCCCCAACCGGGTCACCTTCACCGGGACGGTCTCCCCGGCGGATGCGGGCGCGCGGGTCATCTTGCAACGCCAGAACGCCTCCACCGGTAACGACTGGCACCGCATCGACCGCGGGGTTGTGGACGCGAGCGGGAACTTCACGATCGTGCACCGCTTCATAGTGCCCGGGGACGCCAACATCAGGGTGTTGGTGCGCAGCCAGCGGCGAAATGTGCCGAGCACGTCGAACGTGCTTGCTTACTCCATTTCCCAAGCGCAGAACTCCGCGCTCACGATTCAAGCCTCAGCCGACCCGATCGCTTTTGGCGAAGGCGTGACGATCAGCGGGAAGTACCTCGGCGCCTCCAACCAGCCGGTCACTCTGCTCGCTCGCGGTCGGCATCAGCATGGCTTCGGGCGTATCGCCCAGGTCCTTACCAACGCCGGCGGCGAATACAGCTTCCCTGTACAGACACCGGTCAACAGCACCTTCTACCGAGTGGTGTCGAACCCCGTTTGCCGCCACCCACGGGGACGCCACTGTGTGCCGTTCCCATCCTCGGCCGTGCTCTACGAGGGTGTGAAGGACGTGCTCACGGCGCAGGTGTCCGCCACCACCATCCCGGCGGGCCAGACAGTGACGTTCTCGGGGACGGTCGCCCCGGACCACACCGGCCACGTCATCTACCTAGAACGCCAGAACGCCCACGGCTCGGGCTTCCACGTGATCCAGGTGTCTTTCGTGGGCTCGGGCTCCACCTACTCAATCGTCCACCGGCTGTACGACCCCGGCGTGAAGGCGCTGCGGGTGTTTATCCCCGGTGGCCCTGAGAACCAGGGCGCGGCGAGCCCGCCGTTCGCGATCACCGTCACACCCGCCCCGGCGGCGGCCCTCACGCCCGAAGCGCCGGGAAACTCGACGGTTCCGCCCGACGGGCAGTCCTAGCAACTTCGCTCAGGTCAGGTAACCCGGCCGGGCTCCAAGCCCGGTCGTGGTTACGACTGATCGCCGATGCGGTCTCGTCCCTGCAAGGGGGACCGTCCTGAGGAGAACCGTCCCGGCGGGCGCCACCCAAGCTCCTCGGATCGCTCGTCGGCGTCAAGGCTTGGCTGATTGAGTGGGGCGTTGCAACTCGGGCAGCAGTCACCCGCCGCCCAAACGAGCAGCGCGTCAGTCCAGTGATGGCAGTGCGGGCAACGCACACGCTGGTGCATCAGCAACCTATCCCCATTCCAATTTGGAGCATGCCCGAATACTCCTTGCTCCAAACGGTCCTCGCATACGGAGAACTCCACCGGTACGCGTGGTGGACTACTGGTGTCCCACCACGCGTACCGTCGGGGTGGAGCCTCAGGCTTTCGGGGCAACCGTCGCCGGGGCGTGGAACACGATCTTGCGGACCGTGGTGGTCGCTTTGAATTCGGTCGAATCGCACTTCTTTGCAAGCGTTGTGATCTTGCCGATCAGGTGCGTGCGATCGCCCTTCATGAGGTCGTCGATTCCGACGCTCCCGTCGCTGTTGGTGTCGGCAAGGCCGAACGTCGCATGCACGTTCACGACAGTGTAGGTCACAGTTTTGCCCTTGTCAGCCACCGCGTGGTGGTTGGTGTGCGTAACTTCCACCACCACTTCGCCACTGTAGGTCCCATCGGTGTTCTTGGTGAGCGTCTGGCTCACGAGCGTGCCGCTTGCGACGTAGCCCACCTTGTGGGCGACGCACTTGTGCGATTTGCCGTGGGTTCCGCCGTTTCCGTGCTGGGTGCCGGAGTTGCCTTTGGACCCAGCGTCCCCCGATCCTTTGTGCCCGTTTCCACTCGTTTTCCCGGAATGGCGGTTGGCGCTGCCCGGGTTGTTCGTGTTGTTGGGGGTCGTGCTCGGCGGACCTACCGGGGTCGTGGCCGGCGCGTGTTTTGTTCCCTCGTTAGAGGGTGTCTGGCTGGGAAGCGCCCACGCCGGCGTGCTCATCAGAGCGGCCGCTCCGGCGGCGAGCAGGATCTTGCGAATCATCTGCATCTCCTTGCTGTGGCTTTCGCGGTCTCATAAAGCCGCATCTAAAGGGCCCGCCCCGCCAAACCCGTTCAGGGACGGGCCCATAGCTCACAACGCTCCATCCCCCGCGAAGTCAGGTCCTATCCGCGCGGTATCTGTGCCCGTCGCTCATCACGACGGTCGGGGCGCGTCGTGGGCCGCTTCGCTCGCGTGCCCAGCGTTTTCGCCGCCATTGGTCTCACGTTGTGACGCGTGACTTTCGCTCGGGGTGGTAGCGCCGTGACTGCCCCCGCCCGCCGTCCCCGACTGTCCGTGTGTTGTCTGTGACTTTTCGCCCTGCCCTTGCGTGGGGTGCGTCGGATGGGAGTGAGCATGTTGTGAGCCGGCGTTCGCCGGGCGTTCGTGTGCGTGGTGCGCCGGAGGTTTCTTAGTCGCGTGATGCGCGTTGCCATGAGTCCTCACACCGCGGGTGCTCCCACTGTGCGTCGCCTGCCCATTGTTGTGGCTCCAGGGCGCCGCATCCCCAGAGGGTGTGGACGAAACCGCTTGTGAGGTGGCGGTGGCCGTCGGCAAGGAGCCGGCGCTCACGCCGCCACTCGCCTCGGCCAGGTTGTGTCGCGTCTTGCTCGACTGCGCGTGTCGCGACGTTCCGGCGGTGGGGGAGCTTGTGGCGGCCCCGTGTGGGTGAGCGCTTGCGCGGTGGCTACCCGAATGTGCTGGCGCCCCCGTGTGACGTTCCGCGGTCAGCTTCACGGTTCCGGCGGCCGCCGCGATCACCGCCACCCCCACGACTCCCTTCGCGAGCAGCGATCCCGCTACGTGTCCCCCCGTGAGGGTGGCGCCTGACGCCGCGGTTCCGCTCGCCTGCCCTCCACCGTGTGCGAGCAACCGTCCGAGCATCGCGCTTGCGGTAACCGCGGGCAGGGGCGGGGCAAGAGCCTTCAGGTCGGAGCCCCGTACGTTGATCGCCGTGCGGAAAGCACGACACTCCTCGCAATTGCGTAGGTGTGCGCCGATGCGGCGTCCTCGCAATACCCGCCCATCCCTACGCGAGATCGCCTTGCGTACCAACTCACAGTCCATTCTCGCGCCCCTCCGCCAGCTCGTGAAGCGAGCTGCGCGCCTCGAACACAGTCTGCTTGGCCGCGCCCTGGGAGATGTCGAGCGCCGCCGCGATCTCCTCGATCGACAGTCCGGTCAGCTCGCGCATCACTAGTGCCGCGCGCTGGCGCTCGGGGAGCTCGTGCATGTCTGATACCAACCGCGCGAGACGCTCGCGGGTCTCCACCGCCTGCTCCAATCCGACGGGGTGCTCGACATCTTCCTCGAGTGTCTCCCGCGAGCCTCGCTTGCGGGTTATCGAGATTGCCTCGTTGTGGGCGATACGAAACAACCACGGTCGTACCGCCACATCGCGTTCCCGCGCGCAGAGCGCCGCATACGCGCGCGTCATAGTGCTCTGCAAGGCGTCCTGGGCGTCGTGGTCGTCGCGCAAGATCGACCTGCAGTAGCGGTAGATCGCCTGGTGATAGCGCTCGTAGAGCGTCGCGAACGCCCGCCCACTTCCTCTCCCTGTGAGCTTCGCAAGCAGCTCGTCGCTGAGCAGCCGCTCTGCTCGGGGCAGCTCCGGTACTCCACTGTTGGGGAGCGCGATGTCGCTCATGCCTCACATATCGACAACGCTGTCGATAACAAGAGGTTAGGGCCTACCGCACTCCCTATGTGGCTAGCGGCTCAGCCGGCCACCCCGATGTCGAGCGCCAAGAGCGCGGTCACGACCGTTGTGGTCACCACCATCACGAGCTGCAACCCCGCCAACCCAGCCATGTGCTCTTCGACGCCCTCCATCCGGATGGCGACCGCGCCCTCTCGCTCGGCGGTGAGGCCCGCGACGGCGACGCTCACAGACAGCGCTCCCACCGCCCCGCAACCCACGCCCCACCAAGCCAGCGACAAGGGCGCCCCGTCGCACACCGCGATCGTCAGCCCGAGCCCGCCCAGCGCCGCCAGCGCCTGCACCCCAAGCGATGGCCTTCCGTAGGCCGCTCCCATTGAAAGCGGAAGTGCAACCGCGGTGACGATCGCCCACAGAGTCAACGCCAGCCATTGCATCGCCAAGGACTCCTCAGGCCGCCACCGCTCCGCTGTGGAGCTCTTGCTGGAGTTCGCGTTGGGCGTCATTGGAAAGGGATGACTTCAACACCGTTCCGCCGAACTTGCTGAGGGCTTCGATCGCCTTGTCGGGGGTGATCTTCTCAACGATCAAGAAAAGCGCCGAGTTCCCGGGCTTGATCATGTCGCGTACCTGCTTCTGAAATTCCTTGTCGATCCCGGTCTTCTCGATCTTCCCGAACAGCGCCCCGAAACCCGCTCCGATCGCCAGTCCGAACACTGGCACGAAGAAGAGAAGCCCGAACAACAACCCCCAGAACATCCCCCACGTGGCGCCCCCACCGACGAAGTGGTGGTTGGTGCTTACGTGGTAGTCACCATCCTTGTCCCTTACGATCGTCGCCACCGCGTCGGGCTGGATGATGAGGTCAGCCGCAAGGCGTCTCACTTCATCAGCCGCCTTCGTCGCGGTCTCTTCGTCGTCGTAGCCGATCGCGATCAAATCCGACATGTCGGCCTCCTCGTGTTTGTCAAATACGTCTTCCACGCGGTGCTCCCCGCGCCGGCGCCCCTCTGAGAGGCCCAAATCACGCTAGGGCCGGCCGGTGCGCGACACATCACCCCATGCGGGTGAATTGGATGAAGATCACCCGCTTCGGAGGATGCGCCCACTCCGTACCACTCCTAGCTTGAGAAGTGTCGGGAGACAACTGAAGGATCTTCCGCATTAAGGCCTGTCGGTAACAACAAGGAGGCAGCGCATCATGGACAGTGGCTACGACACACCGTCAACCACCGGGTCGTCACGAGGCTCTGGTGGCGACTGGTATGAAGGCGAAGGCTGGGTCACGTTCGCGGGCATCATGATCGCCATCGTGGGGATCCTTAACTTCATCTACGGGATCGCCGCGATCTCCAAATCTCACTTCTACACAAGCGAAGCTACCTACATCCTCAGCGACCTCAACACCTGGGGTTGGGTCATCATGATCACCGGCGTCATCCAGTTCTGCGCCGCCGTCGCCATTTTCGGACATGTCGAGTGGGGGCGTTGGGTTGGAATCGCCACGGCTTCAATCAACTCGATCATCATGTTGATCTTCATCCCCGCCTACCCGCTGGGGGCGCTTGCGATGTTCGCGATCGACATCCTCGTCATCTACGGCCTCGTCGCCTACGGAGGGCGTCAGGGTCGCACAGTTTGAGCACGTCGTGCTCGAAGGACTACCGAAACGGAGGAATTCCCATGGCAGCCGTCACGATGGATACGCAACGCACGCTCGAGGGCATCTCGGCGGGTGAGCTTGACATGCTCGAGACGGCTGTCGGCCTCCGCGAGGTGGATCTCGCCGCAAGCGGTCTCGATGGGCGCACGTTCGCGCTCGTGAAGATCGCCGCGCTTGTCGCGCTCGACTCCCCGCCCGCCTCCTACGCCTGGCAGGTACCCAACGCTCTCGCCGAAGGAGCGACACCTGAGGACATAACAGGTGTGCTGCGCGCCGTGGCGCCGCAGGTCGGGGGTCCGCGGGTCGTAGCCGCCGCGCCAGAGATCATGCTCGCGCTCGGGCTTGAGCTGCCCGAAGCCGACGGCGAATAGGGGGTGGTCGTATGCCTATGCGACGCCGTCGACCAATCCTGCGTGCCGCCGCCGTCGGCGGGGGCGCCTACTATGCGGGCAAGCGCCACGCCGAATCCCAGGCGGGCGCGCCGCCGCCTGAACAAGGCCCCCCTCCGGCTGCGCCGCCGCCACCTCCCCCCGCCGCGTCAGGCGGGATGAGCGCGGAGGCCGTCCAGCGCCTGCAGGAGCTCGCCGAGCTCCACAAGCAGGGCGTGCTCACCGACGAGGAGTTCGCCGCCCAGAAGGCCCGCATTCTCTCCTGACCTCCTACGGACGGTCGCGATCCTCGAAACTAGGGCATCGCGACCGTCATTAAGTGGTAATTACTTACTCCTCATCCGTAGTCATAGCCTCAATTTGCGCCCGAGTGCGGATAGACGCGGACCTCGCCCCCGCGTACCTTTGAGCGATGCCGCAAGCCGTCAAGAGCGGCCACCCGCATTCCCCGGAGGGGCTCGTGCGGCGACCGCGTCTGCTCGCCAAGTTCAAAGAAGGACGAGATGCGCCCCTCGTCGTGATCGTCGCGCCCGCCGGTTATGGCAAGACGAGCATTTTGGCCGAACTGGCCGCCACCGACCCACGTCCCAACCGCCGGCTCGCGCTTGACGCATGGCACGACGATCCAATCCTCCTCCTCCACGACCTCGCCGTCTGTCTGGAAGACCTCGAATGTGCCCCGGCGGGGCTCTGCGAAGCGTTCGACGCCGCCACCTCGGAGCTTGAGCTCACTGCATTGCTCCCGTCGCTCTCCACCACGCTGGAGCGCACGGTCGATCCCTTCCTATTGACCCTCGACGACGTCCACCACGTCACCTCTGCCCCCGCGCTCGCGGTGCTCACCACCATCGCCGAACATCTTCCGCCGGGATCCCAGCTTGTGCTGGCCTCCCGCACCCGTCCAGCGCTTCCCTTGGGTCGGCTACGGACCCACCGCTCACTCCTGGAGCTAGATGCCGCTGATCTTGCGATGACGTCCATCGAGGCGGCCGCCCTGTTCGACGCCGCCGGCGTACCGGTAGGGCCGTCGGAGCTTGAGACGTTGCTGGATCACACTGAGGGCTGGCCGGCTGGCTTGTACCTTGCGGCCCTCTGTACCCGCGACCAGGATGATCCTTCTCACGCGCTCGCGTGTTTCGCCGGTAACGATCACCTCGTCGCCGACTACATGAGAGACGAGTTCCTCTCAGAGCTCAAATCAACGGATGTCGAGTTCCTGGAGCTCACCTCGGTCTGCGAGCGACTCTCCGCCCCTCTCTGTGACGCAGTCCTCGATACGACCGGGTCCGCCTCCACGCTTGATCGTCTCGCCGACGGTCCGCTGCCGCTCACCGCGATCGATCGCACTCACGACACCTACCGCCTGCATCCCTTGCTGCGCGAGATGCTGTTGGGTGAGCTACGCCACTCACATCCCGACCGCGAGCAAGTGGCCCATCGGCGCGCGAGCATCTTCAAGACCAGCCGGGGAGACTTCGACAGCGCCATCTCCCACGCTGTCGCCGCCGACGATGCCCCCCGCGCCGGCGAGCTCCTGTGGGCGCACCTCCCCAGCTACGTCACCGTTGGGCGCAACGATCTCTTGCAGGGGTGGCTTCGACGCTTCTCCGCCGACCAGTTCTCCTCAAGCGCACCCCTCGCGCTTACCGCTGCCCACAACGCTCTCGCGCTTGGCAATCTGCGTGAGGCAGAGCACTGGGGACAGATCGGCGCCGCGGCCCTCGCACGCGCCACCACCCCCCCGAGAGTCGCCTCCCTGCCCGCCGGGGTGGCCGTAATCGAAGCCGCTGTCTCCCGCTCCGGGCTCAGCTCGATGGGCCGCTCCGCCGCCCAAGCGTTCGAGCTGGAGGAGGAGGGCAGTCCGTGGCGCCCGATCTTCTCATTGCTCCAGGGCGTCGCCGACCATCTCACCGGCGATCGTCTCCAGGCACGGGAGCATCTCGAAGACGGGATCCACCGTAGCTCGGTTGCGGCGCCCCCGATTGAGACCCTGTGCCTTTCTCAGCTGGCGATGATCACCACCGAAGAGGGCGACTGGGAGCGTGGGGTGGACCTTATCGCTCGCGCAATCTCCCAAATCGAGCTCCACGATCTCGCCCCCTATCCAAGCTCGGTACTCACCTTCGCGGTGTCCGCGAATGTCCACTCCCATTTCGGCCAGGTCGACGAGGGCAAGCTCCATGCCCGTAAGGCATCCCATCTGCTCGGCGGTCTGCGCGACTTCATCCCCTGGTATGAGGCCGAGACGCGCATCATCCTCGCCCGCGCCGCGCTGCGCCTCGCCGACATCCGCACCGCCCGAACGCTGCTCGCCGAAGCCTCACGGCTCGCGCGCCGGATACCCGACGCAGTGCTCTTCGCCGGTTGGCTCGACGAAGTCTGGGGACTGGTCGACTCGGCCGCCGGCGAGGCCCTCACCGGTCCCTCCACACTCACCATGGCCGAGTTGCGCATCCTCCGCTTCCTACCCACCCACCTCTCTTTCCGGGAGATCGGCGACCGCCTACACGTCTCCACCAACACGGTCAAGACCCAAGCCCATGCGGTCTATCGCAAGCTCGACGTCTGCTCCCGCTCCGACGCCGTCACCCGCGCGTCGGACATCGGTTTGCTCGACGGCTGAGCCCCGTCGCGCCTCTGGCATGAGGGTTGTGGGCGCGGGTGGTGATGCACTTTTGTGGGTGACTCGCGCGCACGCGTACGCGTACACGAGACGGAACGCGCCTCTCGTTACGGTGTGAACCCGAGCTGGGCGGACATCTCGGCGGCGCTCGCCACCACCAGCGGCGCCAGCTTGTCCCGCGCCTGAACCTTGGAGTAGCGCGACTTGAGCGCCGCCACGTCCACCGCCGCAATCACCTCACCCGAGCGCGACCTGATCGGCGCCGCCACACACAGCTGTCCCTTCACATGCAACTGGTCTGCGATCGAGAAGCCCTTTTCTCCCACCCGCTTCAGCTCGTCCATCAGCTTGTTCTTTGAAGCGCCGTCGTCTCCCGTCGCCGGGGAGCCCCCCGTCTCGATGGCTTCACGGCGTTCCTGCTCAGATAGCTCGGCGAGTAGGACTCTTCCCATCGCTGTGTCCCTGGCCGGCAAGCGCGAACCACGCCCGAGTCTCGCCGCCACTTCGCTCTGTCCCTGCCACGCACTGCGCGCACGGTCGATGTACACGATGTCCCTCCCATGCAACACCGCGATGCTCGCCGTACACCCGCTGGTATCTCGCAAGTCGGCGAGCAACTGGTGGGGGAGGTCGCGAAGGCTCGTCGACCCCACCGCCGACCGTCCCGGATCGCCCGCCCGCATACCCAACCTGTACTTGCGCCCAGGGCCTTGCTCAAGGTAGTTGAGCGCCACCAACGTCGACGCGTACCGGTGGGTCGTTGGACGGCTCATATCCAACGCTTCGGCGATTTCAGCTATCCCCATCCACGGACGCTCGGGTGTGAACGCCCGGAGGATCGCCAACCCGCGCTCAAGCGATTGCGAGTAGCGCCCCTCGTGAGATGTAGGCAGATGCAAAACCCCTCCACGTATAGGGGACATGGTTGTCATCGGTTGGGCTTCCTTTCCCGGCGCTCCACTCGCCTACTCATAGCTCCCTGCTTACCCTCCAGTGGACACAAGTGTGGCCATTTGGACCCATTCGAGCTAGTCAGCTCTGAATCTTTCAGCGCTGAATCGCCGTGTTGGTGACTTCCAGTGGCAGTCCTTCCAACCGCTCGCGAACGCCCCTCAACCATTCGATCCGGGCGTTCCAAAACGCGAGCTCCGCGTCGCGCGACACCACCGTCACCATGCGATCCCACTCGGTGCACTCTGCCTCGTCCTCTTCGCGCGCGCGCTTTAGGTCTTCCACTCGCCCCAAACACACAAGCTCCTGCCCATGGATCAATTCGATCATCCTCGTCGCGTCACGAGGGCGGCACAACGCAATCCTGAAATGCAAGTCGTCGCGCAGAGGGGGCTCCGCGGCTGTGGAGAGCAACCACTCTTCAAAGGACGCCACACCGTTGGGGGTGGCTTCGTATATGGCCCGTCTCCCCGCAGTCCCGTTCCTAAGCGGCCTGCCGTTCTCGTCCACCCTCCGCACCAGTCCTTCGTTCTCGAGCTTCTCCAGCGCCCAATAGGGGTAGGAGTCGGCGAGGTCCGCAAACCGCAACTGCCTACGCACCCCGGAGGCGATCCGGTAGGCGTAGCCGGGTTGCTCGATCACGAGCCCAAGCACAGCGTGCTTAGCTGACACCGGTCTCGGCCCCGTCTTCGAACCAATGGACTTTGTGCAAGTGAGGGACAATAATCGAAGGCTGTCTCCGAACGACTGCTTTCTGCCGCAATCCTTGGCATCTCTGCCGAAACCGACCTCCTCGCGGGTGACGCTCCTGTGCGACACTTCCCCTTGTTTGCAAGGCCCATGCTTGCGATCCGCCTATCGGCGAATCGCATTGCCCCCCGCGGGACAGCTTGAGAGAGTCGGAAACATTGAGACTCTCAAATTGGCTCTCTGGCCAGTGGGCCCGTATCAGGGCTGCTTCTGAACGTACACAAGTCGCCCATCGCTGAGGCGGTAGACGACGCCTACTGGCTGGCCATGACCGCTTGCGGCGGGTGCGCTGGAGGACGGTGATGGCAGTGTTTGGGTGTATTGGGGGGTTGGTGTGCGCGCTTGCGGGCGGTGGGTGCGCTGGTCGAGTGCTACGCCGAGGCCCGCGATCAAGAATGCAACGGCGAGCACGATGCCGATATCGAATAGGTTCACCAGGCCGTCGAGCGGGTCTCCGGCGGCGTCTTCGATGTGTCCGTGCCGACCAAGCCCCGTGCGGCGATTCATGGGCCGCCAACTTGTGGAGAGACCACGGCGATGACAGATCGCTCCAATGCGGTGAGGTCTTCGCTGTACATGCGGGTACGTGTGAGCGTCAGCGCGAACGCCACGGTGCCGACCAACAGCCCGATCGTGGTCGCGGCGAAAGCTGTGCGTAGGTCTGTGGCAAGCGTGCCCACCTCACCGCGACCGAGCGCCGCGAGTCCCGGCGCCAGTGGAATCAACGTTCCCATCAGGCCGAGCGCCGGCCCAGCGCGAACGAGTATCCGGGTCCGATCCAAGCGCCGCTGGGCCGCGAGCTCGTAGTCGGCGAGAGAGTTCTCAACGCCAGCCCGCTCGTCGGTGAGGAGCGCCCTGGCTATCTCAAGCAGCGCATCTCTCGCAAACGAACTCGGTGCACGAACTGAGAGTGCGCCAGCTTGCTCGGGGTTGGCTACGACCTCACGCGCAAGCTTGCGCAGGGCCCCACGGCCGGCGCGTGCTCGACACCAAAGCTCGACCGCGAGGCGTCCCACCTCAAGCGCACAAACCAGGAGTGCGACCAGCGCAAGAACAAGGACCGGGATCCGCAGCGACGCGGCTATCCGTGCCAGAGCGTCAGCGATGCCGCCCGCAACTGCAAGCGTGCTCATAGGATCACCTGAGAGCGCCGCCGCTCGATCTGTGCGCCGAGGAGGGCCGACAGCGCGAGCGCACCCACGATTCCGAACACCAACCATTGAGTCTCATTTCCTCCAGTCCCTGCACCATGCAGGCCCGGAGCGCCCGGTTCGAGTGCCCTCTGAGCGTTCTTGCCATTCGCTGCGCCGATGAGCACACCCTTGACCTTCCCTCCAGCCGCCGACTCCTCGCCGTTGCCCGTGGCGGGTAGTGCGCGCATCCCCCTTGAACCGTCCGAGCCTGGTCTCGCTGAGGCTGGTCGCGGAGCTTGTGCGCTGTTGTGGCCCGTGCGTTCTTGAGCGCCATTGAGCTGTCGCCGGCCGCCGGGTTGCTTGCCCTGACTCTGCGGTTGAGGCCGGCTGAACAGATGCGCGCCCGCTCCACCGCCGCCGGCGATCACGCCGCGGCCAGGCTGAGATGAGGACTCCCCGCCTTGACCATCTTCGATCGACCCAGACGAGGACGCTGGCGTCTGAGGGTTGGGTTGCGCCGGGACCCCTCTGGTGGAGCGAGGCACTGGGGGTATCGGCAGGGGTCGGCCGGCGAATGCGGGCGCCACATAGGCAGTCATCCACACCCCATTGAGATCTTCGCGTGCTCTATAGCGGATATGACCGTCGGGCTGCTGTAGGGATTCCATGTAACCCAAGGGTTCACGGCCTGCGCTCTTCACCCAGTGTTCGGGGTTTTCGCCTGCCGCCCACAGGCCCTGCGTGGCCCACGCTGTTGACGCGACGTTCGATTCGCCTTCACCGGGTCTCTCCGGGAAACCCCCATCGGGTTCTTGCGCGCCGTGCAGGTAATTGAGCGCCTTCCGTTGCGGCTCACCAGGGGTGGGTTGCCCTGGAGCGTTGATCGCCTGGAGCGCCGCGCCCGTCATGTCCACTTCTCCGGCTTCTGTCTTTGAGTTCTGCGCCGACCAACTGCCATCGTGGTTCTGTTCTGAGATCAACCATTCGATGGCGTGCTTGACCGCCTTCTGCGCGGCGGGCTCCCGAACCGGGCTGAGGGACAGGATCGCGTAGATCGTGTCGTTGATTTCGCCGCGACCACCTAACACGAAGGGGAATGACCCGTCGGGGAGTCCCCGCGCCAGCAGTTCGCTGACGAGGTCGATGCCGCCATAGTCATGTGGTGAGGTGCCCGCCGCGTCCGCGACGAGCAGTTCGCGCTCCAAGGACGTCGTGCAAATCGCCGGTTTACAGATTTCTTGGTGTATGGCTTGCGCAACGTGGGTTCTCAGGTATGTGTAGGCGTCCACTCCGCCTTTGACGGCCTGGTCTTGCGGGTTGATCGAGTCTGCGGCTAGCGCGAAGGCCACCCACGCGCTGAAGTCTTGGCTTGACGCCTCGCCGATATCGCCACCAAACCCGCCATCGGAGTTCTGAGCGTCTTGTAGGAACCGCACGGTGTCCTCCAGTCGCCCCTTGTTTCTTGCGTCTTCGCGCCCGCCCGCCCCAGGGCTCGATGGCGTGTCTTTGACCGGTGGCGGGATACGCACCAGATCTTCTTGGGGCGGGTCGCCGCAAGTGCTTTCATCTGCCGCCGTAACACACACGTCCAAGCGATTCGAGCGGACTGCTTCTTCTACGCCCTGCGCATTCACGACACTCGCCTTGATCCGGTGCCATCCCAGTGCGGTGAACACCATGCTCGCCCTCCCCTGTTCGTTTGTGGCTACCGTCGAGGGATCATCCGTCTCGACCGTCTCAAAGCCTTTGGAAGACGTTCTGACCGGTGACACCCTGGCGCCGCCGATAGGAGCTGACCCTGTGCGTTGCGGCGTTGAGGGAGGTGTCGCTTCCGCACCGCTGGGATAGGCGAGGACTTCAACCTCAAAGGGCTTGCCGAGCTTGGCGGTCGCCGTCAAGGGCCGGGCGCCGGATGTATCGCCGGCGGGAAACAACGCAAGGAATGGCCTATCTGCGAACGCGTCGTACGTCCAAAGGACTTCGTCACCTGTACCCAACTCGTACTGGCACCCCCCAACACCAGTGAGGACGTTGTTGACGAGGACTCCCCAGTACACACCATTGGCAAAGCTCTGTTGGTCCGGTCCCAATCGCGTGAGGAAGTAGTCCTCAAACCCCGGATACCATTGACCATCAAACGTTTCCCCGACGATCCCCATCGCATCGCCGGCGGCAGTGGTCGGAGTGGGGCCAGGAGTTGGGTACCTTTTCGCGTTGGTCCCATCGCACGCGTGCTCCTGCTCTTCAGAGGATGCCTTCAGGTCGTGGCCTTCCGTCCAGATCGGCCCCTCAAACAAGGTCGCGCTAGCGCCCTCGATACGTACATTGACCTGAGTTGGGGTTGCCCGAGCACCCGCCACCGCAAGGCTGCCGGCGAGCGTGGCGATCATGGCTATCGCGATCGTAGTCCGCATATGCCTTGGCGTCCTCCGCGAGGGTGGTCCCGCCCCGAACGGCGAGACCACCCTCGGATACCGGTGGTTAGCAGTGACCGCCTGAGACGTGCACGCATACCGCGATGCTCGCCGTTGGTGCAAACCCGCTCTTTGTGCCCTTCAGGTGCGCGGTTCCGAGTGCGTTGAATTTCACCGTCGCCTGACCGGATGCGTTTGTGGTCACGGTCGCTTCTCCGCCTTTCACCGAAACGCCGTTGGCGGCGCTTCCAACACCGGTCGTGCTGTACTTGTTGACCGTCACAGTGGCCGATTCGCCCTGCGCGATTTCGGTGGATACTCCACTCAGCTCCAACGGGAAGACGGTTGGTGTGAATTCTGGGGCGCTCGCACGATCGACGAGGAACAGCAGCCGATCCCCTTCGCTCAACTGGAGCGCACAAGCGCCTTCTTCGGCGTATTTGTCGTTGATCCAGACAGCCCAGTAACGGGGGTCGCCCATCGTCCATTCATGCGTCTCGCCGAGAATCGTCTGAATGTATTCTTCGTGATCCCAGTTGCCTTCGGTCGCCAGTTGCAACGCACCGG
Organism: uncultured Solirubrobacterales bacterium; assembly: GCA_963695305.1. Taxonomy (GTDB): domain Bacteria; phylum Actinomycetota; class Thermoleophilia; order Solirubrobacterales; family Solirubrobacteraceae; genus Palsa-744. The sequence goes on from OY968774.1 coordinate 1,413,071, forward strand.
CGGCGGTTGTCCCCGGGCAGCTTCCGGGTGGGGGTGTGGCGGTTGTGTTGGTGGTAACGGTAGTCAGCGGCAGTAGCGTTGAGCTCGCTCCCTCCACGCGCACACTGACTGTGGCGGGTGTACCGGCGATTGCCGGTGTGCTCCCTGTGAGTAGAGCCAGTACCGCGGTAGCGGCGAGACTCGCGATATGTCCTCGTTGCATTGCTCATTCCTTTCATGTTGTCTTCGTCAAACCGAGTTGATGGGGCGACCGGGAGCGGCCATGTCGTGCTGGGCCTCTCCCGCTGTGACTGCAAGTCCCGCTGGCGGCCCTCGCCGCTATCGGCGCAGGACAGTCGACGCGCTCGCGCCAGGGCTTATGCTGGAGGTCCGGTCTCGCGTGCCTGCCACGATCCACGCCACGCGGTCATCGTGCGCGCGTAGCGCATCTAGGGCGACCGCGTTGAGGGCGATAGTTACCGTGCCCGTGGCGCCTTGGGCGATATGAACTTCGCGTTCACCCACAACACGCTGACGCACAGGGCCTCCCCGGCGTGCCCCCAATGCGATACGTATACGCACGACCGCGGAGCACCCACCGGCGCCGGCCTTCGGCAGGCACCGAAGCGCCACAGTCAAACGGCCATGGCGTACCCGTGTAAGCGGCCCCACTTGTAGGCGCACGTGTGCGCCTACATCTGTCGAGACGGGGGTTCCTTTGGGCGTAGCGGATGTTGCGCTGGTGGTGGCGAACGGCGATGGGGGAGGCGTTTGCGGCGTTTCGCTGTTTGTTACGAGTTGCGCTTGTACCAGTGCCCCCAACCCAACCGTTCCGGTGGCCTGGGCTTCGCTGTCACCGCCTTCCCTGCGGACCTCCCATGCGGATTTTCCCGGCTCCGCGCTAACGCCGTTGAGTCGCACGATCCGGCCATCCTTGAGCGATATGTCGCTGACGCAATACGAGGGCGAAGACGCTTCGCTTGCGGCCGTGAGCATCTGTGCGACGGTGGATCCCGCCGCAGCGATCACCTTGCACATGCGGATCGAACTACCACCCGTGATGTGCCCGGCGCTGTCGATCACCAGTGTCATCGGCACCGGCGTGCCAACCGTAACCGTTGGAGCGGGCCGTGTCTTCGGGTCGCCGCTTTCTTTACGGGCCGCCGGGGGCGCAATGAACCCCGTACCGCTCAGCGCTCGGACCGCGTCCTGTGTGGAATAAAAGTCCTCTTCTTCGTCGTGTGGATGGAGTTGGAAGCTGCCGTCTTCGTTCTGCTGAGCAATCAGGAAGCCGATCGGCGTCTTCGATTCCGTGGTAATCCATTCAGGCCCCTGTGGGTCGATCTTGCAGGTATCAAGACCGCTCACGACCCACGCAGTCGAGTCCGTGTTGGTTGAGGGGTTGCCAAACCCCCCTGTGGCGGTGTCCTGAACGGTATGCAGGTAGCTCTCGGCTTTGACGATCGCCGGGTCTTTGCTGTCCGTCCCGGCAGTGCACAGAGCCGCGATCGCGGCGCCTGTCATGTCCGCTTCCGAATGTTTCGCGCCCGCGGCGAAATTCCAACCACCATCGGCGTCCTGCTGTTCACGGACAGCCTGAGCGAGCGTCTTGACTACATCATCCGGTGCCCCAATCGCCGCGAGCGCCAACACACCGAAGACGTTCGCGTTGGTTGCCCCCGCTTCGCCGAGTTCGTGCCCGTTGAACTGGGCGGCGAGGTCGGCGAGGAGGTTTGTCTTGGCGTCTAGGCGCGAGGGTTCAAGGCCACCCGCGTAGCCGCTGAGGATCGCCCGCTCAAAATCCGTCGCCGAGAACAGCGCCGGGGGCTCGCCCGTCCATAGCGAGAGATAGAAGTCCTGAGCGCTTGGTTCAGTCGGCGATATGCGCACGTCCGCCGCGTTTATGCCCACAGACGCAAGCGCGACCATTGACCAGTCTCCGCCGAAGGAGCCCAGTTCGCCGTCGGATTCCTGCAACAAAGCGATCCATTCCGCGCCGTGCCTAGCCGCAGCGTGCTCTTCGGCTTCCGTCACCGCCGCGCCAGCGGGCGAGGCAGCCTGGCCAAATGCAGCAAACCCGAAAAGAACGAGCACCGCAGCTATGAGCGCCTTGGCTCTGAGGGGGTGATTCATGTCGCCGTCTCCTTATTAGGGGCGGCGACACGCACGCACTCATAGGCGGCGCACCGGCCGCCTATACGCGAGGCTTACCATTTGGCACTGCAAGCAGGGCGTATTCGGGCTCGGGATCGACCTCCCGGATCTCCTTCCCAAGCCATCTGGCTCAGTGGAACCACGATCCGTTCGTCACCCACACCGCTGCGCGTCAGCCCCGGAGTCACACCGGAGTTCCGCCACCGCAAGCACCCGCAACATACACCAACTCACGGCGTGCACGCAGAGCGCCGCACCATGAGCATTTATGCTCCCATCGTTAGACCATGGTCGATGGTCAGCGACTGGAGGCCACCACCTCCATCAGCTTGATCCCTTCTTCGGCAAACACCACTCTCAGCGCCTGCATTGCCGGGTCAGGGCTAACGAGCGCGGTGATGCGGTCGCCGACTGGTGCGTGACCGATGGCGTCGCAGAGGCTCCACGCAGCCTCTCGGTCGGGTCCGGCGATAAGGCTCAGGTCGAGCAGGATCTCCGCATCGGGGAGTGTCTTGCCGAGTTCGGTTTCGATTTCAAGCACCGCCGGATAGTCCAATGGGCCGGTCACGGTGATCGTCGTTTTGCCGTGATCCCCGTGGCTCGTCGTGATGGTCGAGCGTTTGCCTGATGTGTCGGGTCCGTGGTGACGTTCGCGCCAGGTCTGGATCTTGAGCGCGATCACCAGCACCAGCACAGGCCCCATGAATACCGGCAGCGACACATACCAGTGGCCGAGGTGCGCAAGGGGTGGTGCGGGCATCTGCTGTTCAGCCTACGCCGAGTCCTCTATGCGGAGCCGCGCGCTCGCCGCGTAGCGACCAGTGCCGTTAGGCCCGCGACAAGGCCGAGCGCGCCGAGGATCAGCGCGGTGATGCCAAGGCCCTTGCTCGCCTCGCTGCTAGTTGATTTTACGGTCGCTGGTGCGGGCGCCGAGGCGGATGGGCCTGCGGTTATCTGGGAGGCTTGCGGGCCTGCCTCGTCACCCGCGACGTCCTGGATCACGCCGCCCTTGGTCGTGACGTTGATCCGCGGTGAGGGATGATCGCCACCCAGCGACGGTTCGATCCAGTGCACAACTTCGCCGTTGCTGTAGGTCTGCACGGTCCTGAATTCCAGCGCCTTGCCGGCTGCATCTTCAGGGATCGCCACCGAAAGGGGGAGGTTGATGAACTGGCCGTTGTTCACCTTGCCCAGCGGGCCGGTCCACATCCACACGATCTGAGCCACCTGGGTGTCGATCGGCCCGTCGTCGCTCTGGGTCGGTTTCGCGAGTTTGCTTTCGATCACTTTCACTCTCCAACCCGGAACGTTTTCGTAATCGACACCCGTAAACCCTTGCGGGAACAGCACGTCCACCTTCTTGACGTATGCGCTTTCCTGCTCGCCTGGGACTCGCACATCAAGAGTCGCGAACGCTCCAGCGGGGATCGTGTTGGGGTGCAGGCTGATATGTGCCTGGGCGGTTGCCGGGGTTAGCAGCGCTCCCGCGGCAAGCAGAATCGCGACCTTGGATTTCATGGTTTCGTGTTCTCCTGAGTAAATGAGTTGGGCTGCGGCATGAGGACGGTCACACCTATTGGATGGGTACTTCCACTACACGGTTGTACTGTTGAAATTCAGACACGCGGTCTACGATTTCGATATCCCAGGAGCCATCTGGGCTGAGTACGGCTGAATTGAGGACATAGTGCCCCGGTCCCGCGGGATTCGCCTTCAAGTGCAGGGGGCCGATGTTCTTGGAGGGCAGTCTGGCGGTGACGGTGAGTTCCTTGGTGGAGGTAAACTGCGCGCCTGTCTTCGCGTCAATCAGGTACAGGTGAATCGTGTTCAGCCCAGCCTTGGCCGGTTCGACTGTCATCTCAAGCTCGGCCGGTCCGATTGTCGTGTTGGTCGAGAATGGTCCCGATGCGGCGTCGATCGGCGGTGTGTAACTGACCAGTGCGGCGGTGACGGTGAGCACGCAGATCATCAGCGCAAGCTCACTACGCATCGTGCGTCTGGCCAATACCCCCATGCCGCCGGGTGGGCTGCCGTCACCCACGATTTGTCTCATCGTGGGGATCACTCTTGCGCGGTTCACCCACCCCAATCCGATCAACGCAATCAAGAGGATGGTCTTGACGATGACGAGCTCGCCATAGGTCGTGTGGAACAGGCCGTTGAGGCTGCGCACATCGATGTACGCCTGGATGACGCCGGTCGCCGCTATCACCATGACCGCGCCGAGCGCCAGCGGCGAGAACCGCGCGAGCGTCGCCAGCAGCAATCGGCTCCGCTCTGCCCCCTCGAGCTGTCTGGTGGCGCCGGGAAGCGCTGTCAGCAGGCAAGCGATTCCTCCAACCCATACGCTCGCGGCCAGCACATGGAGTGTGTCAGCGGGAAAGAACGCACCTGTTGGACTCTCGACGCTTGCGTGGCCGCCAAGCGCGGGTGTGATCGCAAGATACGCGCTCCCCATGGCGAGCAGCAGGACAATCGCCGTGGCCGGTCGTCGAACTTGCGCAATCCGGCCGGAGTCGCCCGCGTCCGAATCAAGCACGGGGATCACGGTCGCGCCTGTTGCCTTTGACGCCAAGAGCAACACGCCGAGCAGTACCCAATCGATCGTGCGAGCCTCCCACACCTCGCCAAAGCGGCTGTGGAGGGTGTCATTGACTATTGAGCTCTTCAACGAACTCCACAGCGACACTCCCGCCGCGCTCGCGCCTTGAAGGAGGACCCCTAGAACGCTCACGATCGTCCCCAGCGCAATCGCTATCCAGAGCAGCCTCCACAAACGCGACGCGAACACCTTTGAGGCTGTCGACCAGCGCAACTCGACACCCGCGGTCCTGGTAAGAGCGGGAAGCCAGGCCAGGAATACAAACGCCAACCCCCCGATCATCAACGCAATCGTCAGATAGTCAAGCCCACGCACCACCCCAGACGCGACCCGCGTGATCTTGCCGCTCTCGTTCTTTGCGATGAGGCCAGCGACCGTGAGCTTGGGCACGGCGCCCGCGTGGCCCAGGTTGAATACCAGTCCGCCGTAGACAATGTGCGTGTCGGCGGAGATCACACGGTAGGTAGCCGTGTAGGTCCCATCCGGGAGATGCGGCTTTAGCCCAACGCCCATCCAGTGCTCATCGCTGTATGGGTGCGAGACGTTCAGGTTGTCCACCTCGTTGCCCTGCGCGTCGTAGACCCGAACCGCGCCGACTGTCCCGCCGACGGCTTGGTTGAACTCGAAGATCACCTCCCGTGGCTGGGCTTGCACCGTGGAGCCCGCGGCGGGCGAGGTACCGAGCAACTGTGCATGCGCGAACGCCGCGGGCGCCTGGGCCAGTAGGCAAGCGCAGCTGACTATCACCGCGATTGCCAGACCCAGCCAGCAGCGGTTGGAGCGACGTGCGGTTGCGTCGTGTCTTTGGAGATTCACCACGCCTCTTTGCGCGCCGACGGCTCACTAGCATCGTTAGCGTCTGGTCCGGGTGGGGAGGAGCCCGCTCGGCGGCGACGCACCGCAAAGACGAGCACCGCTCCAAGCAGCACGATCACGACCAACGCGACGATCGCGCCAGTCGGTGTTTTGGAGTTTTGCGGAACCCAGAACAGTTCGCCGTGGATCGTGCCCGCTTGTCCGCCGACCTTGATCGGGACGCTCCAGTTGAAAATCTTGGTGCGCTTGCCTTCATCTGTGACTTGGGGAGGCTTGACGGGGCTCATCCAATGGATGCGATGGTCATGCCATTCAAGCTCGCCCGTACGGTCCACAATGACCCACTTCGGTGGAGCGCTCGCGCTCGCCGAGGACGGCACCGCCACGCTCGCGTAGAAGTTGGTGTTCAGATACACCGCCGGTGAGCGCATGTTCTGTTCGGTGGTGCCATCGGCCCGAACCCGCGCGTACGGCTCCCCGGAATACCCATAAATCGTGACGGTCTGTCCGGTGTTGTTGCGCAACAACAGGCGATCCGCGAACTCCAGCACTTCTACCTTCAACCCTTGCTTGTGCGGCGTGATTGTCGTTATGTAGGTGCGGTAGTGATAGCTACTCCCTTGATCGTTGATCGGGTTGCCGCTCTCAGCCGGCGCGCTCGCGGCACGCGCGGCGCCCGCTGGCGCCAGCAACGCGACGCCGAGCAGGAAGATTGCAAGACGACGGGACATGGAGACTCCTCGCTGTACGGGATTCGAGAGGACGCGTATATCTCGCACGCTGAATTCGCGTGCGCGTAGACCGTGGCCGGCAGTCGCCGCGTGGCGGCGTTCGTCCTTAGCTGCTGGCCAGGATGGCGGTCGGTGGCGGACGGACCGCCAACGAATGTGCCAGCAACAGTCCCCCGCGAGCAACTACCCGTACGACGTGTCGTGTGTGCGGCACGCTGGAGCGAGGATGCGCCCAGCGCCGAGGTCTTGAGCGGGACAAGGCGGCGATCATCCGCTCACCCGGATAACGGCGCATCAAAAGTGGTATCGCAAACGCGAGCGCCGGCAGGAGGCACAAGGCGGTCGGGTCCATAGCGACAACCACAACACTCACCAGTGCGATGGAGCCGAGCAGCGCTATCAACGAACCGTGTCGTCGCGGTCTCTGAGTGCTTGCGTTCTCCGGCGCACGCATAACGAGTGCAATGGTACCTCCTGCGCCCAGTCGCGTGAGCCTCCAGCGCGAGATCCTCACAGGGCAGGACGTAGTCGAACCCCTAGAGCTGAGCTGGTGTCAAGTGCCGACCGCGGAAAGCAACCACAGGCCGAAGCTCGTGAAGGCGACCATCACCGCGAGCATCCAATACTGGGAGCGGATCGCCTCCTGGGGGTCGCGGTACATGCTCAGCGCACGGTCGTGCGCGAGCGCGAGTCCGCTCACGTGACCACCGATGAGAGCGACGACCTGTACGTACCAGATCGCCGCGTAGGAAATGATCGCGTAGTCGATCTGATACGAACTCGTGCCGAAAATGTTCGCGCCGTTGCCGAGCGGGTCGGACGCCAGGTACCCGATCGCCTGTCCCTGCCAGATCAGCAGTGAGAAATAGTGCGCCACCACGTAGGCGAACCCGATCGGCACAAGCGTGTGCGCAAAAGTCCGTGACAGCTCTCCTGCGCCGTAGTGGTCACTGACGCTGCGCACCCCGGCGATCCCGAGCCTATAAATCCCGGCGACAAGCGCCACGGATGCCAGCAAGCCGATTGTGTACGCCAGCTCAAGTGAGGGTGTCTGATGAAACCCAAGCCTCGAGAACAGGCTTTGCAGGTGCGGCTCGCTGGTGCGCCACACCCCTCCGTTGCTGAGACCGTCGAAGGTCGTCGTCCCAATCACCGTACAAACGAGCGCGACCGTGCCCGACAGGACAGGCATATCCGCCAGACCGCTCAATGGTCGGCGTGCGTATACGGCGCCGAGCTTATCGCGACATAGGATCGACATACGCGAAAGCAGGTTGAAATACACGCTGAACCCATCCGCGCGCGTCGACCACTCCTCAACGCCGAACAGCGTCATTCCCGCAAGCATCACCAGGAAGTAGCCGAGCGACAGCCCCGCGAGTGTAGAGGGCTCATCGCGCGCTACATACACCAGCTCAAGCCACGCGAACCCAATCAAGCACGCCACGGCCGGCCATACGCCGAGTCTTGGCGGGTAGCGTACTGGCGGCCGGGCGAACAGTCCCGGAGCCACGCGCTGTCCAACCCAGCGGATCGCCCGTGCGCACGAGCGCCACGGGTTGAGCACCGCGAACACGTCCCCGAACAGCACGCTCGCGACCGGCACCCCCACCCAGAAAACGACGTAGACGAACGTCACGGAGAAGTTCGCGTTGGCGACCTGCGCGCCGGCGAAACCGCTGTAGAGCACCAAGCCGAACAGGCCCACACCGATCGCGCTCGCCACCCATGGGATGGCAGCGGGCATTCGGAAAAGCGCCGTGCGATGCTCGCTCTGCAACTGCGGTGTCCGCCACAGGGTCGACAACGCGACGAACGAGACGACCAGCACCACCGCCGCGGTCCAGCTGAACAGCCACACCGGGATCGGCAAGTCCGCCTTCCCGACAATCCCGTGCGCCTGCGCCGCCGCCGGGAACACCAGCGCCGCAAGACCTACGCCACCGAGCAAGTGTGGCAGCAGACGACGCGGGAGAATCATGCGGCCGGTCAGTTTATGCAACCACTATCTCATCGTCGCCACCAACTTGTTCGATGCACGGGCATGCTTCGTGCGCAGCTCGTGCTCGTCGCGTCGAGCTACGCACTCGCGGGAGGCTGCGCAGGTCAGACAATCGGGCGCGACAGGTTGGCTTCGGGCCGGACGAATATGTTCGCGCGCGACATCGAAAGCGCGCGCCGAGCGGGTACCGGGCCGCGCTACAGGCCGCCATCGCACGGCTTTCGCGCCAGGCACGGACTACCGGTCGACGGTATGAGCTGTCGAGCCCGATCGCGCGGGGTTTCCGCCGCCCACATCGAGCTGTTCGCCCACAACCGGGTCGTGATCGTACCCGCCGGTATCGGACTGATGCCACCGTTGCGGATACGAGGCGCCTTCGTCCGTGGCTGGCGCTGCGCCTACCCTCTCCGCACCATGGACCCCACAGGCTTGGTACTGCTCGACCGGGGAGGCCCATATACGCTCGGTGACCTGTTCGACCTTTGGGGACAACCCCTCAGCAGCACCGTCATGGCGAGTTTCCGAGTATCAGCACACGAAAATGTCTCCGTCTTCATCAACGGGCGCTTATGGATGGGTTCTCCCAGGAAGGCTCCTCTCGCTCGCCACGCACAAGTCACGATCGAGGTGGGTGCTCCCGTGCGACCGCACTCAAAATACATGTTCCCCTCGCTCGCCTGGACCAGCTCTTGAGCGCGAGCGCACGACCGGTCCACGAACTGGCTTCTCGCGCCGTCTCAGGCCGCCTTGCGTCTCGCGTTGTGGCCTGCGCGTTGATCGCCGCGGCGCTGCTAGGCGCCGTCGTTGGATCGGCGCGCGGAGACGGCGATCCCGCAAGCGACGTTCTGTTGGCCCAAAACGCGTTCTACCCATATCAGCCACCTGTACCGCCGAAGCTGGAAGCGGCTCTGAATGCGCTCCTGGCCTCGTCCTCGCGCGAACATATGCCGCTGAAGGTTGCGATCATCGGCTCACGTGAAGACCTCGGCGCGGTACCCACCTTCTTCAGGTACCCCCAGAAGTACGCCGAATTTCTCCATCTAGAGATCTCCTACAACAAACCCCAACCCCTGCTCGTCGTGATGCCCTCCGGCTTCGGACTCGTCTCGGTAGGCCCACGCTCCGCGCTTGCCCACCTCACCATCGACGCTCACCACGGCACATACGGCCTGACCCGCACTGCGATCCGAGCTGTGACGCTGCTCGCCCGCGCCAACGGACACAAGCTCGCGCCAATACCTGTGCCCAAGGCCACTCCGGTTGCGCATCATGGGCCACCCACAGCGGTCCTGTTCAGCCTGCCGGTAGTGCTTTTGATCATCGCCGGGCTAGCGATCCGCAGAAGTGGCAAGCGGGGCGACCCGCGGCAACCCACGCAGAACGGCTAGCCGTCTCGCGTGAGGCGCATCGCCCTGGTTTAGCTTGATGCAAGCAGTGGAGCGTCGTGGACGATTTCTTGCGGCGTGAGGTTCGCCGCGTACACCGTCGTGACCTTCCCGCTTGCGCTCACGCCATACACAATCCCCGTGTGGTTGACCAACTGGGGCTGTTGGGCGTCCTGTTCAGAGCCAACGCCCCATGCCTGCCAGGCACGCGCGAGTTCGTGCGTGGAGCCGATCAGATACTGCATCCGTCCGCTCATACCGTGGCGCTGCAGGAACCCCCCGACAGCCTTGGGAGTATCCCCACGTGGGTCCACCGACACCGCGACAACCTGCACCCGCGACGCCTTCGCGGACCCCATCAAGTTCAGCGCGACCCCAAGGTTTGAAGCGATGATCGGGCAAACATCGGGACATTTTGTGTAGAGGAATGTCACGAAAACCGCCTTGCCACGGAACTGTCCGATATTCACGGGTTCGCCCTTGTAATTGCGCAAGTGAAGCGGTGGCTCGGGCTGCGCCGGCGAGGCGAGCGAGCCGCTGAAACGGGACGAAGCGACGCCGTGAGCAATCCCGCCGCTCGGGTGCGAACTGTTGCCACCTGCAGTTGTCAGCAACGCCACGCCACCCGCGATGACGAGGATCACGATCAATGCGAGTAGAACCTTCAGGCTCAACCCACTACTGGGCCCCTGCACTTGAGGGTCGCCTGGGTGAGGGGACTGCGAGGCCATGACCAGCCGAACTCTAGCGCCAGCCTGTGTCGTGTGGCGCACCTCCAGGAGAAAGTAGATCTGCAGCGGCCGGGCCGGCGTGAGGGCATCCAGAAACTGGAGGTGGCAGATCCTGAGCGGGCGACCGACGCTACGATTCCTAGACCCCATCTGCCGACGTAGCTCAACTGGCAGAGCGCCGCTCTTGTAAAGCGGAGGTTGCCGGTTCGATTCCGGCCGTCGGCTCTGGCGGGTGCGGTGCGCTCGATTGGCTGTAACGCGCCCTGCCCGCACGGGTATCCCCTTGTATGGAGCCAAGCTTGCCAACGGCCTGGCACGGAGCCGAGGACGGGCTACCGGTCAAGTCGCCTGTCACCTCGGCCGTCGCGGCTGACCTCGGGTCCTCTAGTGACGTCGCCGCACCAACAGACGCGACGAGCCTGAACGCCTTCCGCGAGCGGTCGCTTGCCCGTGGCGTCAATCCCGTCCTTTATCGCGTAGTGAGGACGCTGCTACTGCCGTTCTTCCTGCTCTACTTCCGCCTCGACCGCCTTGGTCGTGAGCACGTGCCTAGTTCGGGGCCGGTCCTATTGGCGGCCAACCACCGTAGCTTTCTCGACCCGTTCGTGATCGGGGCGCTCACCAAGCGGCCTGTCTACTACATCGCCAAGCGCGAGCTGTTCGAGCGGCGCTGGCAGGCGTGGTTGCTCAACAGCCTGGGCGCCTTCCCGGTGGATCGGGGAGCGGGGGATGAACACGCGATGGACACCGCCCGCACCATCCTTGAGCGGGGTGATTGCGTTGTCATCTTCCCCGAGGGCACTCGCGTGCGGCCGGGTCCGCTCGGGCGCCCCCACCGCGGTGTGGGCCGACTGGCGCTGCAAACAGGCGCACGGGTAGTCCCGATTGCTGTGATGGGCACCGAGGATGTCCGTCGCGGCTGGCGCATCCGACCGCGCAAGGTGACGCTCCGTTGCGGGCCTCCGCTCGGCTTCCCGATGAGCGAGCGCCCGTCACCGTCGATTGCGCTGGGCGTCTCCGAGCGCATATGGGCTTGCGTGAGCCTTCAATGGGAATGGCTCGGCGGAATCGGTCCAGCCACCGCCGAGGAGACACTCGGCGACTCCTCCGAGCGCCGTACACGAGCGGCCTGAGGACGTGGACCAGATCATGGGGAGGGTAGGGTGCGATGAGTGGCACACCAGCAACCGCCGGAGTCCAAGGCGCGGCTCGACGCCGACTTCTCAGAGCTCTACCGTGCCCATCTGCGGGATGTCTACAGCTACGCCTACTACCGCGTCGGCAACCACCACGATGCCGAGGACCTCACCGAGCAGACCTTTCTACAGGCCTATCGCCACTTCGAGCGAGCCCAGCGCGAGTCCCACGGTCGGCCGTTGCGCCCATGGCTCATCCGCATCGCCCACAACCTCGCGGCCAATCTCTATCGCGATCGCTCGCGGCGTCCGGCCTCGCCGATCGACGACACCTCAGAGCTCATGGCATCTCACACGACCGAGGATCTCGTGGAGGGGCGCGACGAGCTCTCCCGCGTGCTCGACGGGGTGCGACGCCTCCCCGACGACCGCCGCGAGGCTTTGATTATGCGCTTTGCGCTTGGCATGGACAACCGCGAGATCGCCCGTGCAATGGGTCGCTCTGACGGCGCCACAAAGGTGCTCATCCATCGCGCCATCAAGCAACTGGAGGACATGGTAGATGTGTCGGGAACGGGGTCTACCGATGAGTGACGCCTCATCATTCGAGGGCCTGCTCCACCAAGCTCTCTCCCCGGTCGAGCCGCCGGAGGACCTTGGCAGGCGGCTGGAGAGCACGCTTGTGAGCATCACCGAGAGCGCCGCTGAGGAGCTTGAAGCATGGGAGCTCTCGGCGATGCGTGATCCGCGCAACTGGGCTCGCCCTGCGGCTGCGGTCGTGGTGGGAGGAAGCGCCGGCGCTGCGCTCGTCCTGCTGCGTGTCCGTCAACGCGCCCGTGCGCAGGAGAGCGGCCTAGCCGGCGCCCGCACGATCGCGGAGCGTGCGGTAGGCGATCTGCGCGAGCAAACGCGCAGATTGCTCGGCGACCGCTGAGCCCCTTCTCAACGACTGGTCGGCGAGCTCCCAGGATTCCGTCCGGTTTTCCGCAGGGAGCGGGCTCAACCCCGCAATATCGCTTGCAATCTCGCGACGTAGCCTTCACAGTGTGGACTACGGAACTATTCCGATTGTCAGGCAAATGGAACGTTTGGACGATAAAGCGATCAAGGCTGGGAGCCTTGCCGACGACGCGCTGATGGCGCGCGTAGTCGACGACGATCCGCACGCATTCGCGCTCATCTACCACCGCCACTCTCGCGCCGCCGCATCGCTTGCCATGCAAATGTGCCCGAGGGCGGTCATCGCCGAGGAGGTCGTACAGGAGGCCTTCCTCTCCTTCTGGCGCTCCCGTCGCCACTTCGACCGCCGACGTGGCAGCGTGAGGACATTGGTGCTCGGGATCGTGCGCAACCGCGCCATCGACGTGCTACGCCAGAGCGTCGCGCAGGAAATCTCTGGATCGACCGACAACGGTGTGGAGGATGTCGTTCCATCACTGGAACTGACTGACAGTGAGGTCTCACGGCGCGAGCGCTCGCGCGAACTGCTCGCCGCCCTCGACGGGCTGCCGCCCGAGCAAAGTTGCGTCATCACCCTGGCCTACTACGGTGGCTACACCCACACCGAGATCGCCACGATGCTCGATACCCCAATTGGCACCGTCAAGGGACGCATGCGCCTCGGTCTGCGCAAGATGGCGAGCAGCGTTCCCGCCACTATCTGATCCACTGCTGGACGCGCCCGTGGCGCTGCTAGCGTCTGCGAGCCCCATGGCTACCTGCTACCGCCACCCCTCGCGCGAGACGGGCGTCGCCTGCTCCTCCTGCGGGCGTCCCATCTGTCCCGATTGCATGACGGTCACCTCGGTGGGGATGCGCTGTCCGGAGTGCTCCAAACAGCGCACGAAGGTGGTGCAGATGCGCGGCATGGCTGAGATCCCTCGTGTCACCTATGCCCTGATCGCGCTCAACGTGATCGTCTACCTCATCGAGAGGATCCACTTTGGAGGCGGAGAAACGCTCTATTTCAAGGGGGCGCTCCTCGGCAGCCCCGAAGTGCCCGGTATCGAAGAGGGTGTGGCGTACGGTCAGTGGTGGAGGCTAGTCACCGGTGGCTTCCTCCACGCCAACCTTCTCCACATCGGCTTCAACATGCTCATCCTCTATTGGCTTGGGCGCATGCTAGAGCCGGCGATCGGCCCCGTGCGGTTTGCCGCCGTATATGTCGTCTCGCTGTTCGCCGGCGCCTTCGGGGCGCTCCTCGTGACGCCCCATGCGTTCACTGTGGGCGCCTCCGGCGCCATCTTCGGTGTGGCGGGCTGCGCGGTCGTCGAGATGCGTTCACGCAACATCTCCGTCATGGAGAGCGGGCTGGGCATGCTCATCGGTCTCAACCTCGTGATCGGCTTCACATCGTCAGGCATATCTGTGGGTGGCCACATCGGCGGCTTGATCGGGGGAGCGCTGGCGGGCCTTGTGCTTCAGTTCGCGGATCGGCGCAATTCGCTCGCCCTGGCTGTCGCGGGATGCGTTGCGCTCAGCGTGGCCTTTGTGGCGGCGTCGGAGATCACCGTTCACTCCAGCGAGGTGACAGGCGGCGTCCCGCAACAGATCTTGATCCCCGGCGGCTAGCACGACTCCGATCTGGGTAGCCCCTGCTCGTGACACTCCTCTCAAACCAAGAGCTGGACGCCAGACTCGCCGCCACCGACTGGCGTCGTGAGCAGGAGACGATCGCACGCGAGTGGGAGTTCGCGGACTTCGGGCAGGCGATGGAGTTCGTCAGTCGCGTCGCCGACGTCGCAGAGACCTTCAACCACCATCCCGATATCCACGTTCACGGCTGGAACAAGGTTCGCCTCGAGCTCTCCACCCACTCCGAGGGCGGCCTTACTCAGGCAGACTTCGAGATGGCGGCCCGCTTCGACGATCTCGCTTGAGGCGCTTGCGATGCCGACCAGCCCTCCTGCTACGGTTGTGCGGTCGGCAACCGATGAAAGACGACGACAAACCTCCCCGAAGTAGCTCGGCCGGTCTCCTGGCCCGTTCAGCGTGAATGGGCTAAAGCTCATCCTGGCGGTCGTGCTCGTCGCGATCAACGCCTTCTTCGTCGCCGCCGAGTACGCACTTGTGCGCTCCCGCAGAGCTCGACTCGAGGTTATGCGCGAGGAAGGGTCTCGCGGAGCGGCGCTTGCGTTGCGTCAGCTCGACCGCATCAACGAATACATCTCCGCCGTACAGATCGGTGTGACGATGACCTCGATCGCCATCGGCGCGCTCGCCGAGCCTGCGCTCGCCGACATTCTCAAAGGGGCTCTCGGCGACACCCCCAGCCATGACGCCGCGATAGCCATATCGGTGATCGTGGCCTTCCTGCTCATCGCAGCCACACAGCTGATTGCCGGCGAGATGGTGCCAAAGCTCTACGCGATCGACCGCTCGGAGACCATCGCCCGTCGCATCGCCCGACCGCTGGAGGCCTTCAGCGTGCTCTTCCATCCGGTCATCATTGGCCTCACTGTCGTCTCCGGGCGCATCCTGCGGCTGTTCGGAGTGGAGATGAGTGGTGAGCGTGAAGGAGGATCCCCGGACGAGCTCAAGCGGTTGATCGCCGAGTCATACGCCGGTGGTCACCTCGATCCCGGCGAGGCAGGCATGCTCACAGGCGTCTTCCACCTCCACGAGCAGGAGGCCCGACAGGTGATGACCCCCATCCCAGCCGTCGTCACCGTGGACGTCTCCCAGGACGTGCAAACGGCGCTTGAGCTATGCATCTCAAGCGGCCACACACGACTTATCGTGATCGAGGGCGACGATCGCGACCGCGTACGCGGGCTCGTGCACGCGAGCTCGCTCGCCCGTCGACTCATGCACGATGGTCCAGATGCCTCGATTGAGCCGATCATGCACGATGCGCCTATCGTCCCGGAGACGAAGCCGCTGGACGACCTGCTCGCCGATCTTCAACGTCGGCGCACCTCCCTGGCGGTCGTGGTCGACGAGTACGGTCGAGTGGTGGGCATCGTCACGATCGAGGACATCATCGAGGAGGTGGTGGGGGAGATCGCCGACGAAACCGACTCCGCCTCGGGCGAGGTTCGTCGCCTAGCCGACGGTGACCTGTTCGTACGCGGGCACGTCTCCATAGCCGACCTGCTCGATTACGGGGTGGAGTTGCCGGTAGACAGCGACGCCTACAACTCCGTCGGCGGGTTCGTGTTCGCAGAGCTTGGACGTCTCCCTCGTCGCGGCGACACAATCAGCTCAGGCGACTTCTCGATCCGGGTGGAGTCAGTCCACCACAACCGCGTCGAGGCGGTCCGCATCCGCGAGCGTCGACCTGTTCGCGCGCGCGACGAGGACCGTGTCGAGGAGCTCCGTCGGGAAGCCCCTTCGGGGGGTTAAACGTCCGGCCCGCGGGGGGTGCGGGCCGGACGTTTGCACTGGGAGGAGGCGGGAGTGCATGCGAACTAGGTCGCACCTCCAAGTATCTCCGTCTTGATCAACGACACCTAAAAGTCAGATCAGCGGAAATGAAATCTCATTCAGTAAGAAAGGAACCCCCGCTTCGTCTTGCGCCCGAGCGCTCCATCTGTGATCAACTCGTCCACCCGTGGCGGGATCGGCTCGCCGATCGTCTCCCCGATCGCCTTGGAAACGTCCAACCCCACGAGGTCGAGCAGCGCAAACGGACCCATGGGGTGTCCAGCTCCGAGCTTCATGCAGGTGTCGATGTCATTCGCGTCCATTCCCGTCTCTTCCAGCAGCCTCACGGCGTTGAAGAGGTAGGGGAAGAGCAGACGGTTCACTACGAACCCGGGCACGTCGGGGACCTCCACCGCGGTCTTCTCGAACGCCTCGCACAACGCCAGCGCGCGACTGCGCGTCTCAGCGGAGGCGGCCGCCGGGAACACGAGCTCAACGAGCTTCATGCGGGTCACCGGGTTGAACACGTGCAAGCCGAGGAACCGCTCGGGCCGGCCGCTAGCCTCGGCGAGACGCTCCACCGAAAGTGAGGACGTGGTCGAGGCGATGATCGCCTCGGGGTCGAGGATGCCGTTTAGCTCGGCGAGTATTGGAGCCTTGATGTCGTGCTCCTCAACCACCGCCTCCACCGCGAAGGACACGTGTGCGAGTGCGCTCACGTCGGTGACGACCTGAATGTGCTCTGGGTCGATCTCGGCTTCCATGCGGCTGAGCGTCTTCTCGACGGTTGCCTTCGCGCGGTCAGCCGAGCTCTCTGAGCGGGCTAGCAGGAGTATCGAATCCCGCCCACCCCCATGATGGGCTGCGGTTGCGGCCAAGCCGCAGGCGATCGTCCCGCTGCCGATTATTCCAATGCGTTCGTTCAAGGTTCCTCGCTCCTGTGACGATGCGTCGGGCGTTTGGTTGACTGACCAGTCAATCTATGGGTGCTGAGCGATACAGTAAAGGGAGCGAGCACCGTCCGCGTTCCTGAGATCGCGCTCCGGCCGTCTCGCATCCCCAAGCCAGGCTCCGAGCCGCGGCACACCTGCAACAGACGAGCAAAGGACTTCCATCATGAGGCAAGCAGACGGCCGTGAGGTCGTGATCGTCGAGGCGGTTCGCACACCGATCGGTCGCGGCCACCTGGAGAAGGGCTACTACAAGGACACCCACCCAAACGCGCTACTCGGCAAGGTCTACACCGAGGTGATCTCGCGTGCCGGTATTGAGCCTGGGGTAGTCGAGGACGTCGTAGCCGGCTGCGTGCAGCAGTTCGGCGAGCAGGGCTTCAACATCGCTCGTAACGCCTGGCTCCAGGAGGGCCTTCCGATCGAGACCCCCGGCACGACCGTCGATCGTCAGTGCGGCTCCGCTCAGCAGGCGGTCAACTTCTCAGCGGCGCTCATCGCCGCCGGCGTGCACGACGCGATGATTGGTGGGGGCGTGGAGCACATGGGCCACTTCCCGTTTGCCGCCGGCATGAAGACCCAGCAGGAGTTCGGCTTCGCCTTCACCCCCGAGTTGATGGCAAAGCACAACATCGTCGGCCAGGGCCTTGGCGCCGAGATGATCGCCGACCAGTGGGAGATCCCACGCTCAGAGCTCGACGAACTGGCGGTGCGCTCGCACAAACTCGCCCATCAAGCCACTGAGGAGGGTCGCTTCGAGCGTGAGATCGTGCCGTTCGCTGTCAACGGCGACACCTACGTCACAGATCAGGGCATCCGTCCCGACACCAATCTCGAGGCGCTCTCCCAGCTCAAACCCGCCTTCAAGCCCGACGGCAAGATCACGGCGGGCAACAGCTCTCAGATCTCCGACGGCGCGGCGGCGGTGCTCTTGATGTCGGCTGATAAGGCCAAGGCGCTCGGTCTGAAAGCCCGTGCTCGAATTGTGGATCAGACGACTGTGGGTTGTGACCCGGTGAAGATGCTTGAGGGCCCGATCCCCGCCACCGCGAAGATCCTTGAGCGCAACAGCATGACCATCAACGACATCGACCTGTTCGAGATCAACGAGGCGTTTGCCCCCGTCGTGGCCGCCTGGAAGCGCGAGCACAATCCCGACATGGACCGTGTCAATGTCAACGGTGGCGCAATGGCGCTCGGCCACCCGCTCGGCTCTACCGGCGCGCGGCTGATCACCACGCTTCTGCACGAGTTGGAGCGCTCTGACAAGGAGATCGGCTTCGTCACGATGTGCTGTGGCGGGGGCCTTGGCACTGGTACGCTTATTCAGCGAGTTTGATCGTGGCGGTTGGCAGGAGCCAACGCTGATCGCCCAGAGAGCCCGGCGCAAGCCGGGCTCTCTTTTTGCCCGCGCCTGTCCACGGTGGGTGAGGTTCGCGGGGAAGGGTCGGGAGCTATCCCTTTGGCCCTTTACCAGTCCAATCGACTGTCACCGGCGCCAACGCAAGCAACGCTTGCCAGGTGGCCGCGTCGGTGTGGCCGCTTGCGGGGATCCCACGGGTGGCTTGGAACTGCTCCAGGTTCGCCTTCGTGGTGGAGTCGAAGATGCCGGTGGTCGCCTGCCCAGGGATCGCACTCGCGAGATGCTCTTGCATCCACAACACCGTGTCTCCCTTGCTGCCCTGGGACAGTTCTGACCAGTCCGGGTCGGGCGTGACGTCGGTCAGCTGAGCGAGTGGTGCTCCTAGAGCCTTCCATCCGCTTGCGGAGGTCTCCTGGAAGTCCCAAAAGGAGAACCCACTGGCGCCGTAGAGCGGGCCCTCCTCGCGGAAGCGCAGGAGATCCGCCGAGGAGGGGTTTTCGTAGGTCTGCCCAAGCGGCACGATCACGCGGCCGTAAGGACGGTTTGAGATGTACGTGTTGGCGTACACCGTATCCACCGAGTTCCCGATCGCCTTCCAGTACATCTGTGGCGCGTCGAATTGGGCCCCGTTTGGGCCGAGGAATACCGAGAAGGGAAGTGACGTGTGGTAGTAGACGTAGGGGAACGACGCCAATCCGAGTGGGTACGCTGCCCCGATCTCTTCTCTGAGGTCGGCGATGTACGTTTGGGCGGCGCCGTACTTTCCTTCGTACTCCGCCTCCGCGTCGATCACGAGGCAGTCGGCCCCTGCTGACACAGCACGAGCGCCGAGGCTTGCCTCGCCAACTGGGTTGGTGCCGTAGACGTATTGCCACGCGCACACCCTCAAGCCACTTGCGTGCAACTGTTGCACCAGTGCGGCGCTGAACTGGCTCCAGTAGTTGGTGGACCCGTCGGAGCTCTTCACGAATAGCGTGTTTACCCCGGCGGCATGGGCCTGGGCCGCGATTGCGGCAAGATTGCCGCCGTCGGATTGACTCACGTACCAGATCCACATTCCCTGCCCGTCGAACGCCGTTCCGCTGGGCGCGACCGTTGAGGGCCCAGCCGGAGGCGAGGGCGGGTGTAGTGCATAGCGCACCACCTGGATCGGGCCGTAGGAGTTGGAGTGGCGTCTGTGGCCGAGGAGGATCATGATGCGCCCGGAGTGGGCGCTGCTCGGCACGTGCACCAGGAGCCCCATGCTTGAGCTTGATATGTGGGCGGTGGGCGAGTTGCGCGCTATGCGCGCTCCATAGCTGTTAGGGAAAGCCACCACCATCCCCTTGCGCACAGATCTGCCCTTGACTAGCAGCTCTCCCCGCAACGACACCTGATGGGGGTTGGTGGAGCAATGGATCGCCGGTATACACGTCGCGCTTGAGATCTTCACCGTGCCAGCGCTAGCTGTGGTGGGAGGCTTCGGAGTGTGTCCCGGCGCCTGGGCGCCACCCACCCCCGTACTCCCCGCCGCCCCGACGACGAAAAGAGCCAGCATCGAGCATGTCAGGCTGAACGTCAGGAGGGCACTCCTGCATCCAGGGCTCGATCGCTTGTGGGCTGCTGTTCTTACCAAGACGCTCGCTCTTTCCGGGTTCTCGCTTCGGCCCGCTTGAGCCTGGAGCCTTACGAGCGCGCAGCCTCAACACGGGCCTGAGTCGGAGACGCTCGACGTTAGCGCCTCTGGCCTCCCCAACCGACAGGCGACAGGGAAGTTGCGTTTGAGACCATGTCCCGATTTCACGGGCTTTATGCCTGGCCGACGTGTCAGCTAGTCGATTCTCATGCCCTGCGTTCGATTGTACGCACGATTTCGTGTTATTGGAATTCGATGGTTTCGGTATTTTTCGCTTGACATACCCAGCGCTTTCGTATAGAACCGCAGAGTCACGTCGTGTTCTGACTGATGCGATCTGCCGCACATGTAGATCGATAGCAAGGAACGCGGCGGAGGCTATTACCAAGCCAACTCGCATCGTGAGTTAGGCGAAATGACGTCGCGGTATTGACCTGAATCCCGACGGGTGCTGTGCTGCTCGCGGGAGTGTCGTGATAGTCGATGATCGCGCCGTCCTACCAAACCCAGGAGGATGGATCTAGATGACCATTACGGGCATCACTCACAAGAGGCGGGGAGCGCGACTCCTTGCTTCTCTTCTCACCGCTGCGCTTGCGTCGCTTGCCGTACTTGCGTTCGCGTCTTCGGCGCTGGCCACCCCCAAAGGGGAATTTGTAGTTTTCAGCGACTGTCCGGTGACCAATCCGTCTGTATCGACGTGCCTGTTGGCGAAGACCACCAGTGGCGAATTCAAGATCGGCTCGACGGAAGTGCCGCTCGCAAAAACGGTCACGCTGCAGGGCGGGATCAATGGCGAAACCGGCGACATCATCGGCGCCACCGACGGCAACACGCTGTCCAAAACACCGCAGACTGTCCCGGGTGGACTGCTGAAAATCCTCGCGCCGTCGTTCTTCGGCGAACCTCTGTCGAAAATCTTCAACGAATTCATCAACAAAGGCATCACGGGCGTAACCGCGACCGCTGAACTCGTCGCGAAAGGTACAATCAACCCAACCGCTCTCTTCACAAAAGAAGGCCCAGGGCTGATTCTCCCGCTGAGGGTGCATCTCGAAAACGGGTTCCTTGGCAGCAAATGCTTTGTAGGGTCAGCATCGCACCCCGTGGTCGTCGAACTCACGACCGGTACCACGAGCCCGCCCCCGCCAAACACGCCGATTACCGGCGCCCTTGGCGAAGTGGGTACCAAAGCTGAAGGACAAATTCTCGTCATCACCAAAAACTCGCTCGTGAACAACACGTTTGCGGCGCCCGTGGCCGAAGGTTGCGGCTCCCAGATCCTGTTCGGCATATTCACTGGAATCATCGACTCAGCGGTCGACTCCCAGCTCGGGCTTCCGTCAGCCTCCGGACACAACACGGCGATCCTGAACGGTTTTCAGGAACTGGCTTCATCCGAATCGGTATTAGCTAGTGAATAACGGCTCTACTCGTTAGTAATATTTTGAGATAGAACCAACTGCATTGGGCCCCGTCACGACATGTGGCGGGGCCTTTTTGAGAGTGGTGCCTGGAAGTCTGCCTCGACCACGCTCAGGTATCACCGCTTGGGCGTTTGCTTCAGTTCAGGGGTTGGTCTCGCCCCAGCGAAACCCAACTCTCGATGGGCTGGGTCTAAGCGGGCTATCGGGAAGATCAGGTGGCGGATCGGGCAGGTTGTATCCGGTAGGCGCCACGTCGTTTGGAGCGTCTCCGTGGAACAGCGAGGCAAGGTATTGGATCTGTCCACGCCCCACGCCTAGCTCGAACTGACCACCGCCATAGTTGCCGATGCCGCGCGCCGCGCAGAAATCGAAGGCGTCGAGCAGGTTGCGCAAACCTCCGAGCCTCGACGGCTTGATGTTCACCATCTTCGGTGGATACTTCAACGCTTCGATGTCCTCCACGGAGTGGATTGGGGCGTCCCAGGAGAAGCGCTCGCGGTGGCCCTCAAGCGCCGCCTCGGTCTCAGGCGTAAGCGCGGGATCCTCGATCCAAGCGTTGGGCAATGCCTCAACCACGCGTCTGTAGAGCACTGGGTCTGGAGCTTGATCGACGATCGACCCTGAGTAGTACGCCTTGAAGTCCACCGACTCAACTGCCCCCGTGCCAACGATCTCAGCGATCAGCTCCTCGCTCCAGGAGCTTGTCGGGTCGAGCTTGAAACGCAATCCCGGGTACATCTCAAGTCGCCGTCGCAATGGCTCGATGCTGGGTGGCTCTCCCAAACGCAGAGACACCACGAAGCGCACCGGCTGCGGTGTGCGTCCGAGCGCCTCGTGCAAAGTAGTGCTCGCCTGTCTCAACGCCAGATCGAGCGCGGCCGACTCATACGCCCAAACCCGATACCTCCGCGACACCTCACGCTCGGGCTCCTGGGGGAACAGGTTGAGCGACCCCAGGCGCTCGGAGAACGACCCGATCGTCCAGCTTCCCGACAAGGGCAGATCGGGACCCGCCGCCTGCAATCTCTCGTGATCGACAGCGTCGTAGGTCACGTCCTCGCCCAAACCCACCTCTCCACCGCCTCTCAGATGGATCACGGTGCTCTTGCGCTCGAACTCGCTTGACACAACCGCCTGAAGCGGCTCAAACTCATACGAGTCGATCTCTAGCGGCAGTCCGGCGAGGCGCTCCCATGTGCTCGATTGCGTGCTCATAACGTGGCCAGCTTAACCGCTGTGGGGGTAGGATCGGGTGGATGCCCTCAAGCAGATCTCGACTCGCTCCATAAACGATGGCAAGTCACACTAGGGGTCCCCGTGGCCGCTCCCGCAAGCCCCGTCCGCCCGCCCAGGCAGCCGATCGCCCTCGGTCCGCGCCTCGGGCTCCTGTGTCCCCGCAAAGGACGTTCGGGGAGCGCCCCAATGCGCCCTGGCATCCACTACCGCTCTCGGAGATCCTGATCCTGGCGGGCGCCGTCGCTTTCGTTCTTGCCGTCTCCCGCCTGCACAAGGGCCCCACGTCGGCTGGACCATTGCTGCTTGCGGGCATCGCCGCCGTGTCACTCGGCACCCTGGAGGTAACCTGGCGCGAGCACTCAAGCGGCTTTCGCTCGCACACGCTCCTACTTGCGCTGCTCCCCATCATCGTCTTGCACTCCGCGGTCGTGCTGGGATGGGCATTCGTCGCGAAACCTTCTCAAGTCGTAAACGTCGGCATGTTCGCGGTGGACATAGCCCTGTTTGTGCTGCTCTTCAGGTTGCTTCGCAGCCGCTTCCTGGATGCTCGCGCACGCGCCTCTGTCAGAGGCTAAGCGACGCCAGCGGGCGCTCGCTCTCGGCGCCGCCCTCACCTCGCGTCTCGCCGCTAACCCCAAGGCGCTCAAGGCGAGCGATCTCCTGCTCGCCTTCCACCCTCGCCGGGTCTCCCAGAGGGAGACCCGCGATCAAGCGCGCGATGCGGTTGCGTAGCTGCAACGCGAAGTGGGGCGTTGACGCGCCCATCAACTCGCGCACGTCCTCCACGCTCACCTCTCCCGCACATCCTCTCTGCAAACGGCTCGGCTTCTCTGCCTGGCTCATCACGGTCCCGTCGGTTCGCCGCCCGTTGTCTGCGAGGCGGGCGTAGGTTCGGTTGCTTCCTTGGGCGATATCTCCAGCGTCGCGTCGATTCGCGCCTGAGTTGTAGCGGTTATTGCGCTCTCATCGCCCATCACCCAGCCGTGATTGTAAACACCATGCACAGGCCCTGACGGCGGCGTCCCGGGCTGTAGGTCTGTGAGATATGACCCCAACGCCGACCCCAGTCGCGCTGGGCCTTCAAGCAGCAGGAGCGGCGCGTAGTCTCCGGTTGCCGCCAGCGGCGCGGCCGCAGGACCGTCAAGCGGTCGGCGTGGGTTGGCGAACACCAGTCCGTGCCCGGGTTCCACGACTCCCCAACCGAACACACCGTCGCTGAAGCGCGCCACGGCAACCGCGTTGCTTGAGGGGCCAGGCCCCTCGATGCGGGTCACCTTGCCGAGACCTTCGAGTTCTCTCATCGCCGTTTCGCTCACCACGCTGCTCGGTCCCACTACGTACATGGAGGGCCTTGCCAGCCTTTCAAGCTCGTTCGCGGTCGCTTTCGGCACCCTCGACCGCCGCACGAACAGGATCGGCGCTCCCGTCTGCGCCGCCAAACCCGCCGCGGGTGAGGTCATCGCGGGAGCGCCATCCGAGGCGGTCACGATCACCTCCCGGGGAGTGCGTTTGCGCAGGCTGCTCGCAAGCTGCTCCACCGCCACAGCCAACGCCGCCGAGTTACCCCCCGTCACAGCTCGCGCCACGTAGCCCGTCGGTGCTGTCGTCTGGCCCACTCCTACCACCTGTGCTCCTTCGAGCGCGCCCGCGCCGGTTGGGCGTATCGCTCTAAGCGCCCTGGCGGACGCTTCGGGAAGCACGCCTCCCTGGCTGAACAACAGCGGCGCGTGCAGCGGCCGCCCCGCCAGCGTTGAAGCCGCCAGCGCCGCCGGCCAGTTGCCCTGGTCTACGAGCACCACCGCTTGGGGACGGGTCGCCGGGGTCAGCCCCGGGTACACCGCCACTGCCACCGCCGCCGCGTCCACAACGCTCGTCGCCCCCCCAAGTCGGGTGGTGTTCTTCGTGGAGAGACCCCCAGCTCCGTGCTCTCCCACCGCGGCGACGGGTCCTTTCCCGTTTTCGGGCGTGTGCGCGGGCAGCCCCTTGCCACAGCCGTACACGGCCGTGCACGCGATCGCGATCACTGTGGTTACGCCTCGGGTGGGTGTGCGCATCCTCGCCACGCTACCCATCCATCCCGACGACTGCTCAAAAAGGGCCGTGTTTGCGGGAAGAAGAGGGTCGAGCGGGCAGGGCGAGACGGTGCAACCCATGCAACCGTCATTGCACTTTGATAGCGTGCCGCCCCGAACGCCGAATCCTTGGCCAGAAGTCAAGGAACGGGGGACCCAAATTGTTGGGGCGAATCGCGCGGTAATCCGTGAGAAGCGCAGGCTCTTTCAGCGCTAGCCCGTCAGCTAACCCCGCAGGCCGACGAAAGAGGTTGACGCTGTGCGGTTCCGAGCTATTTGCTCAGCGGTTTTCTGCATGTTTGTCCTGGCCTGCGCGCCAGCGTTGGCGACCGCCACCACCGGTGGTGTTTCAGCCGGCGGGAGCTCTGCCGGGCACACCTCCTCCAGCGCCGGAGGAGCGGCTCCGACGGGCAAGCTACCCGTAAAGAAGCCCCAGACCGCCCCGGTCACCTCCAACTCGACGAATCTCACCTACAACGGCCCGGTCTACCAGAAGACCCCCACAGGCCAGGTCGTTCCCTACGTCTCCGCTCAAGCCTCCGGCGAACTGAAGTCGGTTACCGGCGGCGCCGTTGCGGGAACGACGAGCTCCACCAAGCCGGAGCTGCTCGTCCCAGGCCACACCGGCCGCCTGGTCGGCGGTCTCGCCGCCGCTCCGATGTCCGCGCCGTTCGCCATTCAGAAGATCATCTGGGCCGGCAATCAGATCGTCGGGCTCCCTTACATATGGGGTGGGGGCCACGCATCGTTCAGCTCCCCCGGGTACGACTGTTCGGGCACCGTCTCCTTCGCGCTCCACGGCGGCCATCTGCTCTCCACTCCCGAGGACTCCTCCGAATTCATGGGCTTCGGCTCTCACGGTGTAGGGACGTGGGTCACGATCTTCTCCAACGCCGGCCATGCCTACATGACGGTCGCCGGGCTGCGTCTCGACACGAGCTCCGCGGATGACCCCACCAATCAGCAGGGTCCCCGCTGGCGCCCTTTGCGGCCCGCCAACAGCGGCTTCAGGGTTCGCCACCCGACTGCCCTGTAGCCGATCGTCGGCTACGCTTGTAGCTCACGTCCCCGCCCCACAGGAGGATCAGATGGCCGGTTTGACCGGGCGCATGTCAACCGTGGTGAAGGCCAAGGTATCCAAGCTCTTGGATCGCGCCGAAGACCCCGCCGAGACGCTCGACTACAGCTACCAGAAGCAGGTTGAACAGCTACAGAACGTCAAGAAGGGCATCGCCGATGTAGTCACCGCCAAGAAGCGCCTGCAACTGCAGGAGACAACGCTTCAGCAGCAGGTGGTGAAGCTCGACACCCAAGCCCGCCAAGCGGTATCGGCCGGCAAGGAAGACCTCGCGCGGACCGCTCTGGAACGCAAGAACATCGCCCAGACTGAGCTGCAGGGCCTCGACACCCAGGTCTCAGAACTCGAAGCCCAACAGGAGAAGCTCACCGACTCCGAGCAGAAGCTACGCGCCAAGATCGAAGCCTTCCGCACCAAGAAGGAGGTCATCAAGGCTCAGTATTCCGCCGCGGAGGCTCAGGTGAAGATCTCCGAAGCCGCCACTGGCGTGGGCGAGCAGATGGCCGACGTTGGTCTCGCCATGCAACGCGCTGTCGACAAGACCGAAAACATGAAGGCCCGCGCCGACGCTGTGCAGGAGTTGGAAGCCGCTGGCACGTTCGATGACGTCACTGCGCTTGGTTCTGGCGAAGACGACATCGACCGCCAGCTCAAATCTCTCTCCTCCAAGTCAGCCGTCGACGACGACCTCGAGAAGATGAAGGCGGAAATCGGAGCCCCCGCGGGTGGGGGACCACAGCTCGGCTCCGGCGGCGGGGACGCATCCGAGGAGAAGTCGGCATGATCGTACGCATCTCAGGGGAGGATCAGTACCGGCTGGAGGACTCCCTCCACACTCAGCTCAACGAGCTCGACTCCGCCGTCCTTGCGACCGTGGATTCCGGCGACGAAGCGGCATTCACAACCGCCTTCTCGGACCTACTGGGCTTCGTTCGTGCCAACGGCTCGCTTGTCGGTGACGATGAGATCGCCACCTCCGACCTGATCCTGCCTCCAGATGACATCACGCTCGCCGAAGCCGCCGCCGAATTCACCGGCGAGGGCCTGATCCCGGACTAAATAGGTATTCCCCAGAGGGGGAACCAACGCTCCAGTTCCGGCTCGATCGGCAGCTCGGAGGCCATCTGCGCCTTCAGCTGCAGCTCGCGCTCGGTGGCGCGTTCGGTTGGCTGCGTCGAGCTCGACGTGGCCGTCCCCGACGCGGGCACGAACGGGTACCAATATCCGCGCTTGTAGTTGTAGATGAAGTACACAGGACGCCCTTTCGCGTCCTTGAAGGCGAACACCGCGCACAACAGTCGCTCGCCATGGCCGGCCGTCTCGATGGAGCCGGACACGGCGTTGATGCCCACCGCGAGGTCTTCAATCGAGCTGTCGTGCAACACCATCCAGCGGTAACCGAAGGAGTCATCCTCGGTGTGCACTTTCGTGTCGTTCTCGCTTCCGGTGGCCACCACCACTTCTTCCATCTCTTTGATGGTGGCTTCAAACTCGCTCGTCTGAAGCGCCTGGAACACGATCGCCGCCGCGCCGGCGGGCTCGATCTGGTGCTCGGTTTGAAGCGCCACATAAGCGGTTGAGATCGCAAACAGTCTGTCAGGGGCAGGGCCTTTGACTTCGTGGCGTCCAGTGAGGATGTCTCTGAGGCTCACGGGTCAGGCGGCGCTCTGCAGCTGTGACTCCAGCCGGCTGAGCGCATCCAGGCGCTTCTCAAGCGAAGGATGGTCGGAGAAGAGGTTCATCAACGACTTCTTCGTGCGTGCGGGGATGATGAAGAAGGCGCTCATCCCTTCCGCCCTGCGCATGTCCTGGCTTGGGATGCGCTCCATCGTCCCGCTGATCTTCAACAGCGCTGAGGCGAGCGCGCTCGGCCGGCCGGTGAGTACTGCCGAGCCGCGGTCGGCGGCGAACTCGCGGTAGCGCGAGAGCGCCTGCAGGAGCAGGAAGGAGATCGCGTACACCAGCACCGACACGAGCAGCACGATCATCACGTCCTCCTCCTCTTCGCTTGAGCGCCCATACCCACCGCCGAACCCGCCCCCGAAGAAGAGCGCGAACTGGGCGATCAGCGCGGCGAGCGTGGCGAAGAAGCTCGCCATCGTCATCACCATCACGTCGCGGTTGATCACATGCGTGAGCTCGTGTGCCATCACCCCTTCGAGCTCCGCGGTGTCGAGCATCTCAAGGATGCCCGTGGTGGCACACACGGTCGCCTTCTTCTGCGAGCGCCCCATCGCGAAGGCGTTGGGCATCGATGTCTCCATCACGCACACCCTCGGCTTGGGTAGGTCGGCCTGGACGCACAACCGCTCGATGATCCCGTGCAGCTCCGGTTGTTCTTCCGGGGTGACCTCTTTCGCGCCAAGCGTTGAGAGCGCCACCTTGTCGGACGCGAAGAACTGCATGAGCAGCATGAACACCGCGATCACGATGATGAAGCCGGCCGCGGCGCCCAACGCGAAGAGGACGCCGATGAACACCACGTAGACGAGCCCCAGCAGGAACATCGTCATCAGCATCCGCGCCTGTAGGCCGCCGTCTTTGCCGAAGTTGGATCGCCGCTTCGCCATCTCAGTTGATTGTAGAGTCACCCGGTGCCGACGTCGCCACCAGGAGCTTTCTCGTGAAGCCGGAAGTCGTCGTCTTCGGCATTTCGATCAAGACGTTTGGGGTCACCTTCGCGCTCGGTTTCCTCGCCTGCGGCATGGTCATCGCCCGGCGCCTGCGCGAGCTGGAGGAGCCGGTCGACTGGGCCTATGAGATCGTGTTCGCCGCGCTCATCGGCGGGTTGGTGGGCTCCCGCGCGTACTACCTCATCCAGAACTACAACCAGGTGAAGGGAGACTTGATCGGCTCCATCTTCTCGGGCTCCGGCTTGGTTTGGTACGGCGGCGCGATCGGTGGCGCGATTGGGGTGATCGCTTGGATGGTGTGGCGCAAGGCGCTCAACCTCATCACGGTCGACATGTGCGCCACTGTGCTCGCGCTTGGCTACGGCATCGGTCGCATCGGCTGCCAGGTGTCGGGTGACGGCGACTACGGCATCGCCTCGAAACTGCCCTGGGCGATGGGTTATCCCCACGGGACGGTCCCCACACCCGCAGGGGTGACGGTGCAGCCGACGCCGATCTACGAGACGCTCGCGATGTGTTTGCTCGCCTATTTCTTGTGGAAGCTACGCGACCGCGTGCGCCCTGGCGTGATCTTCGGCCTGTACCTGCTCTTCAGCGGCCTTGAGCGTCTGTTGGTGGAGTTCATCCGCCGCAACAAAGAGGTGCTCGCGGGTCTCACCGCGCCGCAGGTGGAGAGCGTGGCGCTGATGGTCGTCGGTGCGGTTTTGCTGTTTGCGCTGATCCCGCGCGCCCGGCTTTCGCCCTCAGTGGGCTAGCCGCCATAATCCATACATGGCCACCGGCACGAGCCTTTCGCATGTCTTCCCCCTAGGGAGTCGCCTTAACGAGCGCGGGCACGTCGAGGTGGGGGGGTGCGACACGATCGAGTTGGCGCGCGAGTTCGGCACGCCCGCCTATGTGGTCGCCGAGGACGATCTACGCGCACGTGCGCGTGCCTTCACGCAGGCGGGTCCCCATGTCGGCCACGAGGACTTCCACGTGGTGTTCGCCTCCAAGGCCTTTCCCTGTACTGCTGTGCTCGCCCTGCTCGCCGAGGAGGGCTTGTGGTGCGACGTGGCCTCCGGCGGCGAGCTTCACTTGGCGCTCAACGCGGGCTTCCCGGCCGAGCGCATCCTCATGCACGGCAACGCAAAGTCCCTGGCTGAGCTCCGCATGGCCTTGGATCAAGGGATCGGGTTGATCGTGATCGACAACTTCGACGAGATCGATCGGCTGGAGGAGATGGGGGAGAGGGCCGATAACCAGCGTCAGCCAGTCCTACTCCGCGCCACTCCCGATGTGCGTGGCGACACCCATGAGAAGATCTCAACCGGGCAGGCCGACTCGAAGTTCGGCTTCTCGATGGCCGACATTCCCGCCGCGATTGAGCGGGTTCAAGCGATCGACGGACTCGACCTGCAGGGAATCCATGCTCACATCGGCTCACAGTTGCTTGAGCTGGAGCCGTATCGCCGTGAGGCCGCCGCGCTCGCCAAGATCGGACGGTTTCCGGTGTGGGACCTCGGCGGGGGGCTCGGTGTGGCGTATAGCGAGAGCCAGCGCCCACCGGAGATAGAGCAGTGGGTAGCCACCGTAGTTGAAGCCGCCCACGAAGCCGGCATCCCCGCCGATGCGCGTCTGCTGGTCGAGCCCGGCCGTGCGCTCACCGCCAACGCCGGGGTCACGCTCTACACGGTGGAGTCCGTCAAGCGCAACGTCTCCACCTGGGTGGCGGTGGACGGCGGCATGTCCGACAACCTCCGCCCGATGCTCTACGGGGCAGTCTACGAAGCGCATATCGCCAACCGCTTCAGGGTGGACAGCGCAGACGCCACGCGCTGCGTGATCGCCGGCAAGCACTGCGAGTCGGGCGACGTGATCGTGCGCGAGGCGCTGCTCGACGATCCAAAGCCGGGCGATGTGATCGTGACCCCCACCACCGGCGCTTATGGTTTTGCGATGGCGAGCAACTACAACGGCGTGCCCCGCCCTCCGGTGATCTTCTGCAAAGACGGTGACGCTCGCATCGTGGTCAGGCGCGAGCGCTTCGAGGACCTCACTGCGCGCGATGTCGGTTAGCGAAACCCCACCCGGCGAGGTCTCAGCGGAGGCCATACGTCCCGGCGCATTCGCCGCCACTGGGCCCTTCAAAGTGGGCCTGCTCGGCTACGGCACGGTCGGCTCGGCATTCGCCGCGCTGCTGGAGGAGCGTGCCGGGGAGATCGAGCGCATTACCGGGCGAAAACCCGAGCTGAGCGGCACACTCACCACGAGTCGCGGCAACTTTCAAGAAATCCTCGACAGCTCTGAACTGATTGTGGAGCTAATCGGCGGTATCGAGCCCGCTCGCGAGTATCTGCTCGCCGCGCTCTCCGCCGGCAAGCACGTTGTCACCGCCAACAAGCAGTTGCTCTCCCAGCACGGGGAGGAGCTCTTCCAGGCCGCCCGCGCCGCAGGCGCGCAACTACGCTTCGAGGCCGCCGTAGCTGGTGTCGTCCCGGTAGTCCGTGTGCTCTCAGAGTCGCTCGCCGGCGCCCATGTGGAGCGCGTGCACGGGATCGTCAACGGCACCACCAACTTCATCCTCACCGAGATGACCGGAGGGTCAAGCTACGAGCAAGCGCTTACCGAGGCACAGCGCCAGGGCTTTGCCGAGGCCGACCCCTCCGAAGACGTCTCCGGTCGCGACGCCGCCGCCAAGATGGCGATCCTCGCCCGGCTTGCGTTCTCCACGCCCGTCCACCTCGACGACGTGCCCCACGAGGGCATCGAACACCTGCAGACCGACGACATCCAGTACGCCCGCGAGCTGGGGCTCGGCCTGAAGCTGATCGGCACCGCGGAGCGACGCGACGGCGGGCTGTCGGTGCGGGTGCACCCCGCGTTCCTCTACTCAGGTCATCCCCTCGCGTCGGTCAACGGGCCGTTCAACGCCGTCACCGTCGAGTCGGAGGCAATCACCGAGATCACCATGTCCGGGCCCGGCGCAGGGGGGAGACAAACGGCGAGCGCGGTGCTCGGCGACCTGGTCAGCGCGATGCTACCTCCGCCAGTGTCCCCACCCCCGATCGACCCGCTCCCACTCGTGCGCGACGTGGAGAGCGGCTTCTACATCCACATGGAGGTAGCCGACCGGCCAGGCGCGCTTGCGGCGGTGGCCCAGGTGCTCGGCGAACACGGCGCCTCCATCAAGTCGGTGGTGCAACGCGGCCTTGGCGAGCACGCACGCCTCGTTATGGTCATCCACCCGCTTGCCGAATCTCGCGTGCGCGAGGCGCTCAAACGCATAGCCGCGCTCGACTTCTTGCGCTCCACCCCCCGGGCCATACGTGTAATCGAAGAGGAGTTCATGTGACAGTTGTTCAGTCCCGCCCATCTTTGATCGATCGCTATCGAGAGCACCTCCCGTTCGAGTCCGATGACCCGGTGATCACGCTCGGCGAGGGCGCCACCCCGCTGGCCTATGCGCCGATCCTCTCGGAGATGGTGGGGGCCGAGGTGTATCTAAAGTGCGAGGGAGGAAACCCCACGGGCTCTTTCAAGGACAGGGGCATGACATGCGCTGTGTCTGCCGCCGTCAGGGAGGGCGCGAAGGCTGTCATCTGCGCCTCCACCGGCAACACTGCCGCCTCCGCCGCCGCCTACGCGGCCCGCGCGGGTGTCACCTGCGCGGTGATCGTCCCCGAGGGGAAGATCGCGATGGGCAAGCTCGCCCAGACGCTGATCCACGGTGCCCGCGTCGTGTCGGTCGCCGGCAACTTCGATAGAGGGCTGGAGTTCGTGCGCGAGATGGTGGAGCGCCACCCCATCTCACTGGTCAACTCCGTCAACGAGTTTCGCTTGGAAGGCCAGAAGACGGCCGCGTTCGAGCTGATCGAGGATATGGCGGGGGGTCCAGATCTGCTCTGCATCCCTGTCGGCAACGCCGGCAACATCAGCGCCTACTGGCGTGGCTTCTGCGAGATGGGTGTCTCCCCGCGACTGTTCGGCTTCCAAGCTGAGGGCGCCGCCCCGCTTGTGCTCGGACATCGCGTCGAGCACCCCGAGACGGTCGCCTCCGCGATTCGCATCGGCAACCCCGCTCGCGGCGAGCAGGCGCTAGCCGCCACTGTCGAGTCGGGGGGCTCGATCCGAGCAGTGAGCGACGAGGAGATCCTGGCTGCCTACCGGTTGATGGCATCCAAGGAAGGGATGTTCTGCGAGCCTGCCTCCGCCTCCTCGGTCGCTGGCCTCTTGAAGTACGGCGCCGATGGCGCCTCCACCGTCGTGTGCGTGCTCACAGGCCGCGGCCTGAAGGACCCGGAGACCGCGATCGAGCACAACGACGGCGCCGTCATCGCCTGTGTGCCTGAGATGGGAGCCATAGAAGAGGCGGTTCTTGGGTGATCCGCAGGCGCGTCGTCCGCGTCCCGGCGTCCTCGGCAAATCTCGGCCCCGGCTATGACTGTTTCGCCGCCGCGCTAGGTCTCCATCTGGAGCTGGAGGTGGTCGAGACCGGCAGCTTCGCCGTAGAGACCGACCTGGCTGTGGCGCGGGGACCTGAGAACTTATGCGTGCGCGCGTTCGCCTCGCTACATCCCCCCGATGACTTCACCTTCCGGATTAGCTCCTCCATCCCGCTCTCCGGCGGGCTTGGATCCAGCGCCTCGGCGATCGTCGCGGGGTTGCTCGCCGCCGACCACCTTTTCGAGCTCGACATCGACCTGCTTGCGTGCGCCACCGAGATCGAGGGTCATCCCGACAACGTCGCCGCCGCCATCAACGGCGGTTTCGTGGTGTGCGCCGACGGCGGCGCCACACGCTTCGACCCGCCCACAGGCCTTGAGGCGCTGGCTGTGGTCCCCGAACAGGCCGTCCGCACCGCCGATGCCAGGCGCGCCCTGCCCGCACGCGTACCGATCGAGCAGGCAGTCTTCAACGTCGCCCATGGCGCCCTGCTCACGCTCGGCCTCGCCCGTGGCGACTGGGACCTCGTAGCACGAGGGCTTCACGACAGCCTGCACGAGCAACGTCGCTCGCACCTATTCCCTCGCTCCTACGACCTTGCGCGGCGTGCGCCCGAACTGGGTGCGCTCGGCGCCACCATCTCCGGTGCGGGACCCACAGTGCTTGTGTGGTGCTTCTATGAGCAAACCGGCGCCGTCGTGGAGGCGCTCGCTCCCGCCATCGAGGGATGGGCGACCCTTCTGCGAGCCCCCTTCGAGTTGCAGGGCGCTTACGTCGCGGAGATGTAGCCTTAAGCGATGACCCACGACGAAGGCTACTTCCCGCGCGATACCTCCATCCTGCGGATGGTCCATGAAGAGAAGGCTGTTGGACTCATGTACGGCCAACGCGCGCTCTGCGTTGGAGCTGTCAAGCCGCTCAACTACGTTGGCACGAGCGAACACACTCGCAACAAGCGGACCCCCTTTCGCCGCATCACCCACACGGGCGGGATGTTCGAGGCGGTTTTCTTCGGTACCCGTCTACAAGCCGACCGCGTGCTTGCCGCCGTCGATGTCATGCATGAGCGGGTGTTGGGTGAGCTGCCTGAAGACGCAGGGACTCACTACCCCGCGGGTACGCCCTACTCGGCGTTCGACCCCGAGCTGATGCTGTGGACCGTCGCCGTGATCGCAGACTCAGCCGAGTGGTTCTACAACCGGCTCGTGCGACCGCTCACCGACGATGAGCGCGAAGCGCTGTGGCAGGACTACATCTATTTCGCCGAGCTCTTCAAGATGCCGCGCTCGGCCGCCCCGCCCACCTACAGGGAGTTCCGCGAGTGGTACGACGGGCAGCTCGCGGGCGACGATCTCCACCTCACCAGTGAGGCGCGTTTCATGGGGTATGCCTCGGCGTTTGAGATCCCGATGCCCTCAAACCGCCGGCCCGCCAAGTCTGTGCACGACCTCGTGATGCTCGGCTCGCTCCCGCCCCGCGTGCGTGAGCTCTACGGCTTGACCTACACGCCCGCCCAGCGCGCGGCCTGCGCCGCCGTGCTCGCTTCCGGTCGTTTCGCGCGCATGCTCGCCCCCCGCTCGCTCACCCACGGCTCCTGCGTCCCCGAGTTCGAAATGGTCGCCGCCACCGAGCGCCGCCGCATCGAGAACGGACAGCCCACGCCGCAACTCGTCGGCTAGCGCAGCGACCGCCGAGTCGCATCGATCTCATCGAGAGCGGCCTCGATCGTTGGATAGAAGTGGTCGCGGTCGATGGTCTCCAACAGGCCGTAGCGCAGCGTGAGATCCTGTAGGCGGCTGCGCATCTCCGCGAACGCCATGTGAATTCCCGCGGCATTGAGCTCGTTGTCAAGTTGCTCCAGCATCTCCGCGGCTGTGACGTCGACGTCGGTGACCGCCTCGCACTGTATGACCACCCATTCGGGTTGGCGGTCACGCACCAAGTGACGGATCTGCTGGCGGAAGGTGCCGGCGTTGGCAAAGAACAGAGGGGCCTCCCAGCGGTACACAACCACGCCGGGGATCTGTTGGGCGTCAGGTTGCGTGTCGACGTCATGCCACCCTTCGACGCCCTCGATCGTGCCAAGCACGGCTCCGTGTGGCCACCAGTTGCGGCGAAAGAACAGCAGGATCGCCAGGGTGACGGCGACAACGATCCCCTGTAGTACGCCGAGCAGCATTACGCCGGCAGTCGCGACCAACGACACCGCAAAGGCGCTCCTTCGTACACGCAGATAGCGGCGCAGGATACTCACGTCCGTCAGCGACAGTGCGGCGACTATCACCACTGCGGCGAGCACCGTTTGCGGGAGATCTGCAAGTAGCGAGTTGAGGAACAGCAGGAGCACTGCCACTAGACCGGCGCCCACCAGGCCTGTGAGCTGGCTCTTGGCTCCAGACTGTTCCGCCACCGCAGTCCGCGAACCGCTTGTCGATACAGCGAAGCCCTGAAATAGACCCGCGGCGATGTTCGCGGCACCCATGCCAATCATCTCCTGGTTGGGCTCTACCTCCTCACCTCGCCGTGCCGCGAAGCTCGTCGCCGTTGCGATCGTGTCGGTGAGGGACACGAGCGTGATACCTATCGCGGCGATCAGCAGGGGAACGACATCGCTCGCCGTGGTCCAGGGGAACGCTGGCGTGGGGACACCCTGCGGTAGAGCGCCGACCGTAGCCACACCGTGCTCGGCGAGCCCAAACACCGCCGATGCCACGGTGGCGCCGGCGACCCCAACCAACACTGCCGGCAGTCGAGTCGTAATGCGGGGGAGCACCAAAAGAAGGACGAGCACGGCGACCCCAACTAGGAGCGTCGTCGTTTGCGTTTGGTCGAGGTTGTCAACGAATGCGCGGATCTCCCCGAGGAACGAGTCGGCGTGTGTCGAGAAGCCGAATAGCTTCGGCAGCTGTCCGATGATGATCGTGATTGCAAGGCCGTTCATGTATCCGACCTGCACCTCCTTTGACAGGAGGTCGGCTACGAATCCGAGCTTTCCGAGTCCGAGCCCTATCTCGGTGAGCCCCACCATTACCGCCAGCATTCCAGCCAGGGCGACCGCGGTCGCAGGATTCCCCGCTATTAGCAGCGGCGTGATCGCAGCCAGGATCAGTGGCGAGATGGAAGAGTCTGGTCCGAGCACCAGCACTCGCGAGGGGCCCAACACCGCGTAGCCGACCAGGCAGGCGATCGTCGTGTACAGACCGGTCACCGCCGGTAGTCCGGCCAGCTCGGCATAAGCCATGCCCTGTGGAACGAGGATCGCGGCCAGCACTGCACCGGCGATCAGATCCGCTCGTAGCCAGGCTCGCTGATACGTCCGGACCAGGCGAATGCCCGGCACCCAGCGCTCAGACCGAGATGAGCTCACAGCGGTCATGGTTCGCCATCCGCCTGCTCGTTCCAGGCAGCTTGTCGGTGGCGCACCCAACGCGACACGCGGCTCACGAGAATGCCCGAGCAGATCCCGATCGCTGCGCCCGCGGCGACATCGCTCGGGTAGTGGACGCCGGTGTGGACACGGGAATAGGCAACGGCACCCGCCAGAGGCACGAGTACCGGCGCCAACACCGGCAACTCCGCGCATGCGCCGGTGGTAAACGCAAACGCCGCTGCGCTGTGACCGGAGGGAAACGAGGTAGAGCCGGGCATGCGGATGAGCGTGGGAAGCGATCCCCGCAACGGACGACGCCTGTGCACGAGCAGCTTGGCGGGACCGTTTGCCACAGCGGACGCGATCGCGATCGCGAGGATTCCGCGCCCGGCGGCTCTCTGTCCCCGCCGGCCGCCCCACGCAGCCATGCCGCCGGCGACGAGCAACCAGAGCCTCGAGTAGTTGGCCGCTCGCGTGATACCGACGAGGGCACGGTCAAGCCCGGATGAGCGGGCTCGAAGCGATCGCCCCATCAGACGTTGGTCCAGGCGCTGGATACGCCTGGGCAGGCCGAGCGCCAGACGTGCCACGGATAGTCTCACCTGCCGGCAGCCACCCGTAGCAGTGCACTCAGGTTGTTCGCGGTCAGCGCCGCGGTGTGGACCGCAGGACCAAGGCCGACCGCGCGGGGTAGCCTCACGCGCAGCGCGCCTGGCATCGACATGAAGCGCAGCGGAGGTTGCAGCACGAGCGCCTCGCCGTCGAGCCCCACCTCCACGGGATGGCTGGAGCGTACTTCGAACTCCATCGTGCGCCACGACATGAGGCCGGCAAAGCGCCCCACCTGACCAACCATCTCGAGCGCGACTAGCTTTGAAACGTCCGTTGTGGTGCGCACCCTCGCGGCCACCACTCCCAGTAGGCCCGTGTCAAACCGTTCGCGAGTGCCGGCGCCGGCCAGGCTCGTCAGTCGATACGGGTTGTTGGAGACGAGCACGAGCGGCGCGTCGTCGCAGAGGCTCCCGTCCGGCGCGGTGAACTCGAGGTCGATCGGCTCGGCGTCGGGTCCGAGCAGGTCGGGCAGCATTCCCGTCCATGTCTCGAGCTTGGCGTCGCGATAAGCGTCGGACTGGACGACCTTCGCATACACACCGAGTGACGCATTGTTGACGAACACACGGTCGTTGACACGCGCGAGATCTATGCGTCGCTCGACCGCGTCTGTAAAAGCGTCGAGTGCACCCACCACGTCATTGCGGTCGAGGCCGAGGTCGAGGGCGAAGTGGTTACGTGTCCCTGCGGGAACACAGACGTAGGCAACTTCACGCCGTGCGGCGACAGTCGCTACGAGCGCCTGCGAGCCGTCGCCTCCTGCCATCCCAATCACCTCCGCGCCACCGACAATGGCGTCTTCGGCGAGCGTCAGCAGGTCATCGCCGGGCTGCATCACGATTGGCTCCACACCCCGCTGCCGAGCCGCGGCGGCGAGGTCGAAACGCTCGGCCTTCCCTCCGCCCGACTTCAGGTTGATGATCAGCGCCGCCGATCCCGCGGCTCCCACAGACACAAGTGTTGCCGTCGTATCGTGAAGCCCCGCCTCCCCCGCCTGTCGCAGCGCATAGCGGGCGGCCATGCCAAACAAGGCGAGCAAGAGCACCAGCCCAACCAGCACCAGCACGCCCTGCCAGTGAGTCGCCAACACCACGATCAGGCCGGCGCTGGCCAACCCCGCGAGAACCGCACCCGCCGCTCGCCGAGGGCCGCGACGAGTCAGAGCGAACCAGATGGCGGCGCTGGCGACGAGCACGAGGACTACCGCGAGTGCAGCGATGGCGAGATCACCGGCCAGCGCAATCGCGGCCATGATGGCCATGGCGACCGGCGCTAGGAGCGCCACGACCGCCGCGACACGGGTCAGCCATGGTGGCCCCGTCGCAAAACCCCCTTTGGGAGTCGCATCGGTCGCGTGCACGATCTTTCCATCTTGGCATGGCCCGGGGGCGCCGTTATGCGGCAAACCCGTACTTTTGCCGGATGGGCGTTCAGCGCAACGTCGTAAGCCGCTCGCGTGCTGCGGTCATACCGGGCAGACGCTCAAGCAGTTCACCGGCCACCGCTAGATAATCCGCGCCAAGGTCGGGGCGGTAGTCGATGATCGAGACCCCCCGCTCGGCCGATTCGGCGTAGGCGATCGAGGAGCGGATCGCCGTGTCGAACACCTTCTCGCCAAAGCGCTCTTCAAGCGACACCTTAGCCTCGCGCGAGTGTACGGTCCTCATGTCCGCGAGGTTCATCAACACCCCCACCAACTCCAACTCGTCGTTGAGGCTGTCGCGGGCGACCTCGATCACCTCCATCGCCTGCTCCACACCCTGGAGGGCGAAGTACTGCGCCTCGGCGGTAACGAGCGCGTGATCGGCCGCCACGAGCGCGTTCACGGTGAGCAAGCCAAGCGACGGAGGGCAGTCGACAAGCACGATCTCGTAATCCTTCTGAACTGCAGCGAGCGCGCGACGGAGGGTCATCTCCGCGACCCATCTTTCCCCCGAGCATTAGCTCGGTCTCGGCGAGGTTCAGGCTCGCCGGGATCACGTCGCCGTGGATCGCCTCCCTCGCCGTTGCCGTTCCCCCAAGTACGTCTGCGATCGTCGGCTCGCTCTCGGGGGGCACGTCGAAGTAGTCCGAGAGGTTCCCCTGGGGGTCGAGATCGACCGCAAGCACTCGCACGTCGATCCTCCGAAGCACGTCCGTGAGCGTCCGCACGGTGGTGGTCTTACCCGTGCCACCCTTCTGTGAGAGCACCGCGATCGTCTGCGCCATTGCGGCGATAGTACGGGGAATGCTGCTTCTCGTGGTGCCAGGCGCCGTCCGGCGCCGAACAACCGCCGCCGGTGGCAGCCATAAGCCTCGCCCGTGGGCTTAGCCGACGGCTTGAACCGGAGCGCCTGGTTCCGGCACGGGGCTCGGGGCGCGAAGGCTCACGAACGTTAGCCTGTAGCGGCCGACGAGGATCTCGTCGCCGTCCTCCAGCGCCCTCCACTCGATGCGCTCGCCGTTGACGAACACCCCGTTTAGGCTCCTGTCATCGAGCACCTTCACACCATCGGCCTGACGCACCACAAGCGCGTGACGCCGCGACACGGTGGGGTCGTCGAAGCGGACATCCGCGGCGAGGCTGCGCCCGATACGCGTCCACTCGCGTGTCAACGCCACCGCCTTGATGTCTTGGCCGTCCTCATAGAGCACATACTCGCCGGGGGCTCTCAGCGCGGTCCTCGCGTCCTCCAGCCAATCGCGGCTTGGCTCAGGCTCTTCGGCTTGCGGCTTCGGCGTCTCGGCGCTGGCGCGGGCCGCACTGAACAACGACGCCCTCGCAAAGTCGCGTCCCCCGCATCCAGGACAGTCGCGCAGCGCGTCCAGCGAGGTGAGCGTCAAAACATATCCGCATCGTTGACAGCGAAACGATCCGGTCCCAGCCATCGTGCCTGAAGTGGCTGACTCCATGCAGCGCATCCCCTTCCTCTCGCTTCCGCATCCGCGGGAACTTTCTACAGGGTGGAATCTGGGGGCCATCATAACCATCGAATCGCAGAAGTTGCTAAGAATTTGCCATTCGGCGTTGACCCAGCCGAATCGCACGCCTCAGGTTGCGTAATTCGAGCCTACCCGGCCCTACAGGCGGTCAAACTGGCCCGGCGAAAGAACCAGTGGTATCCCGCCAACATCGGTCGGCAGGAGCCCGAGGAGCGCCGCCGAAAGTAACCCCATGGCCGCCCCCCACGCCGACGTCGAGCAGTTCGAGCGCTATCTGCTCAGGCGTGGGGTCCACTCTCTTACGGCCGATCGCGATCGCTGCGTAGATTGCGCTCGTACGCCCTTGGTGGGAGAGCGTGTCCACCTCTACGGGCGCCTCTCAGGGATCGTCTGCGAGCTGTGCCGCCCACTACGCCGTGGCGAGCCCGCCGCCACCGAGATCGTGCGCCACTCAGAGTTCGGCCACACAGTGCGCCTCACCGTCCGCGCTGCCTGAGCGCAGGCCTCTTCGCGCGCCGTTGGAAATATGGCGCCCCGAGTCGGCGCCGAGTCCGCGACGCCTGGGCATCAACTAATAGACTGCCCCGCCGTGGACCCCGTCACAGTCTCCACCATCATCAGCGCCCCCCGCGAGCAGGTGTTCGACTACCTGCAGGACATCGCCAACCACCCCGAGTTCACAGACCACTATCTCGTGGACTGGCATCTCACACGCGAGGACTCCGTTGGTCGCGGCGCCGGCGCCCGTTTCCGCGTGAAGGCTCCGGGGAGCCGTTTCAGCTGGGGTGACGCCACGTTCACCGAGGTCGTCCGTCCGCACCGGATCGTGGAGGTGGGACGCACGGGCAAGGCCAACCGCATCCGCACCCTGGGCGTCTACGAGCTTGCGCCCGCTCCTGGTGGCGCTACGCGTGTGCAGTTCACGATCGAGACCCAAGCCTCTGTGCTCTCCGACCGCCTGCAAGAGGCGCTTGGGGGGCGTGCATGGCTCAAGCGCAAGAACGAGAAGGCCATGCGTCGCTTGCGTTCGATCCTCGAGCGGGGTCAGGGCCGCGGAGAGCGTGTCAGCCTCGCGGGCGGATAGACTGCCGCTCGCATGACGACCCCCAACCAAGTGACAACGACACGCCCGCAACGAACTTCTCGCCGGCACGGAGCCCGCGCGCTGGTGAGGCTTTCGCTACTCATCGGGCTTGCAGCGCTGGCGGTGGGGCTCAGCGCCTGCTCCGACGATTCGCATACGCGAGTCACGACCGGCACCTACGCCGGGGAGTCAGGCCAGAACGCTCCGTATCTGAACGTGGGTCCGCTCATCTACGAGGTGCAGCTCTCGCGAGAGCTCAATCCCCACGACACCGAGGACGCCTCCTACCTCTCCGGGCTCACCATTGCCCAGCGCAGGCTCGGGCACGGGGAAGAGTGGTTCGGGGTGTTCTTGCAGGTCTACAACGAAAGCTCGGCTCCCCATCCGGCGGCCACGAGCCTCACGATCCGCGACACCCAGAACAACGTCTACACGCCGATCGTTCCCGCTCTCACCAACGAATTCGCTTACCGCGGCGGTCTACTGGCTCCGAAAGCCCGCATCCCCGAGTTGAACACGGTTGCCGCCAACGGTCCCACCCAGGGTGCGCTGCTGCTCTACAAGATCAAAATCGTCTCGCTCGATAACCGTCCACTCGAGTTGAAGATCGTCGATCCGCTCGACCCCACACAGTCGGCCTCCGCCGAGCTCGACGTCTAAACGCAGTCCCCGGTCCGCAAGCGGGAGGCCGCGTCGTTAGTGCAAGCCCGCTTCGAGCACCTCGCGAGCGACCGGTGCGGCGGTGTCGCCGCCCGCGCCGTCTTTGACCAGCAACACGCCCACCGCAATCCTCGGTTTCAACGCGGGGGCGAACGCGGCGAACCAGGCGTCGGTGTTCTGCGGGTCTTTGCTCCCGCTCACGCAGTTTTCACTTGACGCCCCCTGCGTATCTTCGGTGCTCCCCGCTTCGCCTTCTTCGGAGCCCGATTCGCTCTTGGGGCAGTGTTTTTCGCCCAGTTCGGCCGTGCCGGTCTTGCCCGCCACGGTCACCCCGGCGATCGCCGCGGAGGTGCCGGTGCCCTCGCGCACCACGTCGATCATCAAACGTCTCACCGTACGGGCGGTAGCCGCCGTAACCACGCGCGGGCGCGGCGACGCTCCTGCCTGGAACTTCGGTGTGGGTCGTCTGCCGCCGTCGGCGATCGTGGCGGCGACGGTCACCATCTGAAGCACGCTCGCTTGCACCTCTCCCTGGCCGATCGCGGTCGACCCGAGGTCAAGTTCACCCTGTATTTCCGACGGTTGTGGCAGTGTGCTCTCGATCGCGCCTCCCACTCCTGGGTCGTGGTTGAAGCCGTACCGTTCGGCCGTCGCCACCAAGCGAGCGGCGCCAACCTTTACCCCCAAGGGGGCAAACACCGAATTGCACGACACCGCGAATGCAAGCGTCAAGCCGCCTCCGCATGACTCCCCGTTTGCGTTTTCGAGCTTTACCCCGTCGAGTGTCGTGGAGGTGGCATAAGGGAAAACGCTCTTCACGCTCGCCGCTTTGGCTTCCAACGCCGCGGTCACCGTCACCATCTTGAACGTGGACCCCGGCGGCTGGAGGTCGTCGATGCCAAGGCCCGCCACCGCGAGGATGTCGCCGCTGGTCGGGTTCATCGCCACGATCCCTCCGAGTTGACCCCCGAGCGCGGCCGCCGCGGTGCGTTGCA
The DNA here is from genome assembly GCA_963695305.1 of uncultured Solirubrobacterales bacterium. Lineage (GTDB taxonomy): Bacteria > Actinomycetota > Thermoleophilia > Solirubrobacterales > Solirubrobacteraceae > Palsa-744. Next base: position 1,455,414 of record OY968774.1, read on the forward strand.
GCGGCGCCGAGATGGTGGTACGCACGGCTGTGCTCGCCTTCGGCGTGACGCTCGCGAGCACCCGTCCTCCCGCGAGCAACTCGCCACCGGGCGCTCCGCGCAGACGTGCGTCGAGCGCACGCTCCAAGCCGGTGGTGCCCACGATCGCATCAGCGGGGACACCTTCGGCTTCAAGTTCCTTGTTTCGCGAAGCCGGGATCGGCCCGACTTCCCCGATCACAGCGTTCGCGGCCACACCAAGGGGTGAGCTCCTTGTGCCGGCTCCAGTGGCTTCACCCTCTGCCAGCACTGAGCCGTCGCGCGCCTCTAGCGCCGCGCGGGGGGGAAGTGTTGTCTGCCTACTCAAGGTCTCGCCCGCTCTCAAGCCCGGGAACACGAGCGCCTGCGACCAGCTCACACGGGCGCCGCCTTCCCCTTCCACCACCCGTATTCGCAACTGCTCGTCGAGCTCTCCCCACAGTCGTGTCCTCACGCGCACTGGCACCGCGATCGTGCCGTCGGCCTGAGTGCGCGCTCCCCCTACCACCGCCATGCCGGTTGTTGTGGCGGTTCGCGACGCCTCTCGGTATGCGCCCGCCAAGGCGCTCGCCGGCAGCTTCCGCTGGGAGGAGGGATCGAGGTCCGCGTACATCGCGACGTAGTCCTCGCTTGCCCACGCCTTCGCGAAGTTCTCAGCCACTCGTAGTCGCGGCGAGCCTTTGTGTCCCGACCCGAATACCACGCCCAGCGCGAATGCGACCGCGGCGAGAGCGATCACGGGCGCCAGGCGCCGGGCGCGCATACGACGCTCACTGGGGCTTTCCACAGCCCGGGACGGTAGAACATGAGAAGTGTCTCGGCTCGACTGGATCATCGTCGTGTTCGCGGTCCTGCTCGCCTTCTTCGGTTTTCGGCGCGGCTTCATCGTCGCCGCGCTCTCCTTTGGCGGGTTCGCCATTGGTTCATTCATCGGAACGCGGCTCGGTCCTCTACTGCTCTCACAGGGAAACGCTTCGACGTACGCCCCCGCATTCGGCCTGATCGGCGCGTTGCTCGCGGGAGCGATCCTCGCCACCGGCTTTGAGGGTGTGGGCCTGCGGCTGCGCCGCACGCTCGTCTTGCCGGGGCTGGGGGTCGTCGATGGTGTGCTAGGTGCGCTGCTAAGCGCCGGTCTCGGCCTGGCCATCGCCTGGATCCTCGCCGCGGTGGTGCTCCAGGCGAGGCCCACCGCTCGGTTGCGCGCTGACATCCAGCGCTCTGAGATCCTGCGCGAGCTCAACCAGTTGTTGCCCCCGACCGGGCCGATCCTCAACGTGCTCGCGAGTCTTGACCCGCTGCCGTCGATATCCGGGCCGCTGCCCAACGTGGGCCCCCCTCCCGCCGCGATCGCCCACGATCCGGCGGTACGCGGCGCTTCGCGTAGCGTCGTGCGAGTGCTCGGCACCGCCTGCGGTCTTGCTATCGAGGGTTCAGGTTGGGTCGCGGCGCCCGGGGTGGTCGTCACCAACGCCCACGTTGTCGCCGGGGAGCACGACACAACCGTCGAGCCCTTCGGCCACGAACCCTCGCTGCGGGCCTATGCGATCGCCTTCGACCCCACCGATGACATTGCCGTGCTGCGCGTCCCCGGCCTCGACCTCCCGACTCTCTCGCTCGCCTCAAATCCACCGTCAGGGCGTGCCGGGGCTGTTCTTGGCTACCCGGAGAACGGCCCTTTCGACGCACGTCCGGCGCGTATCGGCGATACCCAGCACATCGTCACCGACGACGCTTATGGCCGCGGCCCGGTCTCGCGTCTGCTCACGCCCCTGCGCGGGCTCGTGCGACCCGGGAACTCCGGGGGACCGCTAGTGGATCGCACGGGTACGGTTCTCACCACTGTGTTCGCCTCCACTACCGGCGGTGGTAAGCCCGGGGGCTATGGGGTCGCGAACGCCACCGTCGCCGACGTCCTCTCCCACGCTGGGAGCATGGTAGGCACCGGCGAATGCAGCGCCGGGTGATCTTGCACGGCTCACCGGCAACCGCAGCCGCTACTACTACCGGCGCGACGTCTCTTGCCTCAAGCCGTCGAAGGGCGTGTGCTCGGCCTCGGCCGGCTCGCCCTTGAGCTGCTCGGCGAGTCGGCGCGCTTGGCCTGGGCGCCCTTCGCCGCGGCGCCGGACCGTGCTCGCCCGTCTGCCGGGTCGAGGCTCGCCGGCATCTCGATCCGCGACTCCGCCTCCGCCAATCGCCGAATGAGCTGACCTCGGACCTGCTCCAGCTCCTCCACGCTCAACAGGCGCGGTCCGGCCCGTCTTGAGGGCTTTGCCGGCACGGGCATCAAGCCGGGATTGAGGGCGAGTAGCTCAGATAGCGTCCCCTCCAACGCGGCGATCTGGGTGCGTAGCTCACGGCGACGCTCGCTCGCAACCGCCGCATCCTCGGCCGTCTCTCCCGTCATGTACAGCGCGGCAGCCACCTCACGCGGGTCGACACCGGTCTGGCGCGCCCGCCGGGCGGCGTCGGCCGCGATCTGACCTACCGCCGAGGGCTCCTGTGTGACGCTTGCGACGAACGTCCCGGTGCCCTGTCGACTGTCGATCAACCCCTCCTGCTCCAGGCGCTGGTAGACCGCACGGGCCGTGTTGGCGTTGATCCCCACGAGCTCCGCCAGCTCTCTCAAGCCTGGTAGCCGTTGCCCGGGGGCGAGGCGTCCATCGCCGATCCGCGCTCTCAGCGCCCACGCGAGCTGCACCCCGATCGGTACCTCCCCGTCGCGGTTGATCTTCAGATCGTCGAGGTCTATCTCTGCTCCAGTCACACCTCAAGAGTAGTTACTTCCACGCCCAAAAACACAAAGTGCTAGTGAACTAGTACATTGTGCCTATGAACGGGTCAGCGAGCGAGGAGCTCGGGGCGGACGGCATCGGCGCGGCCGGGACGGATCTCGTTAAGCGGGCGCTACTTCCCGCCCGGAACATGCTTGAGGAAGTCGGCGACATGATGTTGCTCACAGGTCGCACCGTGTCCGCCATCCTCAGACCGCCATACCCCTATGGCGGGGAGTTCGTGTGGCAGTTCCTGTTTGCGCTGCGGGTCTGTTGGCTGCCGCTGCTGGTCTCCACCTTCGCGATCTCCTATGGGGCGCCCGGCCTGCAGGCGGCCAACTTCCTGACTGTGCTGGGGTCGCTCGATCGTCTTGGCGGCTTCTTTGTGCTGATCGTGGTGCGCGAAATCGGTCCGCTCATCACCGCGACGATGCTGGCCGGCGCCGCCGGTACCGCGATTACCGCCGATCTCGGCGCCCGCAAGATTCGCGAGGAGCTCGACGCGCTTCAGGTCTTGGGGGTAGATCCGGTCAAGAACCTAGTCGCGCCGCGCTTTCTCGCGTTGATGCTCGTCACCGGGCTGTTCAACATCTATGCGGTCCTCTTCGGCATCTTCGGTGGCATCCTCGCCGCCCTCGTGCACGGACAGCCGCTGGGGCCGTTCTGGGCCACGTTCTTCTCCAACACCTCCACCACCGACCTGTGGGGCTCAACCCTGAAGACCGCTGTGTTCGGCGCCATCATCGCGATCATCTGCTGTTACAAGGGCATGACCGCCTCTGGCGGCGCCGAGGGCGTCGGCCGCGCGGTGAACCAGGCCGTCGTCGCCTCGTTCATCGCCTTCGGCTCGTTCAACTACATCTTCACGCAGCTCCTGCTCGCCACGCACCCCAACCTGATCGCCATCCGATGAGGTGCAGCTATCTCCAAGATGGTCATATCCCCGTACGGGGATATGGGTTTGGGAATGGCGAGGGGGCGATCCGCTGATGGAGGCTGCGCCCGGCCTGCGCGAATGGCTCGCCTCCACGGGCGAGATAGCGAGCTTCACAGGTCGCATCGTGCGCGACGTGTGGACGCTGCGCGTGCTGCGCTTCTTTGGCGAGTCAACACGCCAGGCGGGACTCATGATCGTCTCCTCAACCGCTGTGCTGTGGATCATGGTGTTCATCATCGGGCTCGGCCCGTGCGGGATCCAGGGCGCTTATTTCGCCCAAGCCCAGGGAGCACCGAGCGTGGCGGGGGCGTTCGCCGCTTGGTGCGACCTGCGCGAGGCGATCCCCTACGCGTTCGGCTACATGATGGCGGCGAAGGTGGGCACCGGCATCGTCGCCGAGCTTGGCGCCATGCGCATCAACGACGAGATCGACGCCCTGGAAGTGATGGGGGTGGACTCGATGGTGTTCCTATGTGCAACACGCATGTTCGCGGGTTGGCTGGTGCTGCCCTTCATGTACGTAGCGGGCATCGGGATTGGCTTTCTAGCGTCCTACATCGCGGTCGTGAAGCAGGTCGGTTCGGTCTCCTCAGGCGGATACCTGCTGATCTTCTGGCAGTACCAGAACCCGCTCGACTACCTCTACAGCGTCATCAAGGCCATGTCGATGGCGACTGCCGTGGTGCTGGTGTCCTGCTACTACGGCTACAACGCCTCGGGCGGTCCAGTGGGGGTGGGCAGGGCAACCGCCAAGTCGATGGTGCTCAACCTCGTGCTCGTCACCTTCATCGGGATGCTTGGAACTCAGGTCTTCTGGGGCACCAGTCCACGCACCCCCATCGGCGGCTGAGCAGAGGGTCTCCGCGCGCCGCCGAGTCCGCCCCCTTGCGCGGCCCGCTACGCTGGGCGCCATGTCAAAGACGCTGGTGATCGCGGAGAAGCCCTCGGTGGGGCGCGACCTCGCGCGCGTGCTCACGGGTCCGTTCGCCAAGCAAGAAGGTTGGCTTGAGGGTCCCGACCACGTCATCACCTGGGCTGTGGGCCATCTGGTGCAGCTTGCCGACCCCGATGAATACGACGCGAAGTACAAGCGCTGGCGGATGCCTGACCTGCCGATCGTGCCATCGAAGTTCAAGCTCGTGGTGCGCGACGAGCGCTCGCGCAAGCAGATGTCGGTAGTCACCGCCCAACTTGGCCGCGAGGACGTGGAGCAGGTCATTAACGCCTGCGACGCCGGCCGTGAGGGCGAGCTGATCTTCGCCTACCTCTACGAGAAGGCGAAATCCAAGAAGCCGGTCCAGCGTTTGTGGCTGAACTCGATGACCACCGCCGCCATGAAGAAGGCGTTCGACGCGCTGCGCCCGGCCGAGGACTACGCCCTGCTTGAGCAGGCCGCTCGCTCGCGCTCTGAGGCCGACTGGATCGTCGGCATGAACGCCACCCGCGCCGCCACGATCCGGCTGAAATCCTCCTTCGACGGGGCGGTGTCGCTCGGGCGCGTGCAAACGCCCACGCTCGCGATCGTTGCCCGCCGTGAGGAAGAGATCAAGGCGTTTGTGCCCGAGCCGTACTGGCTGGTGGACGCCAAGTTCGACGCTGGGCCACCCAACGGCGAGGCCTCCGACGGCGACGGCTCCGACGGCGACGGCTCCGATGGCGATGGCGCTGGCGCCCGCGTGTACAAGGGCCGCTTCCACATGGGCGCAAAGCCCCGCATCGCCACCGAGCAGGAGGCGCTTGCGATCGTCGAGGCGTGTGAGGGCAAGCAAGGCACAATCACCAAGCTTGAGAAGAAGGAGCAACGCGAGCGCGCGCCGATGCTCTATGACCTCACAAGCCTCCAGCGTGATGCCAACACGCGCTACGGCTTCTCCGCGCGCCGCACCCTCGCCGCCGCGCAACGACTCTATGAGGAGCACAAGGCGCTCACCTACCCCCGCACCAACTCCCGCTACCTCACCACCGACATGGTGGAGGAGATCAAGCCCACAGTCGAGCTCGTGGGCGGCCAGAGCGAGTACGCCAAGGCCGCCGCCTACGTCACCGGCCTGGACGTGCTGCCACTGGCGAGGGTGGTCAACGACGAGAAGGTCACCGACCACCACGCCATCATCCCCACCAAGGCCCAACACGACGTAGATCGCATGGGTGACGACGACAAACGTGTCTACGACATGGTGGCGCGGCGTTTCCTTGCTGTGTTCCACCCCGAGGCTGTGTTTGAGAACACGCGCGTTGAGACGACCGTGCTGCCGGCGGGCGCCGACGCGGGTGGCTGTGTATTTCGCACGCGCGGAAAGCTCTTGCTCGTGCCCGGCTGGCGCGGCGTGTACGGACAGATGCCCTCCGAGGCGAAGTCCGCCGCCGAGGAAGACGAGGGCGCCGACCAGCAGCTCCCGAAGCTTGAGAAGGACGAGACGGTGCAGACGCTCCAGATCGCCTCCGAGCGCAAGGAAACCAAGCCTCCGCGCCGCTACAGCGATGCATCCTTGCTGGGCGCGATGGAGACAGCCGGCAAGCTCGTCGACGACGATGAGATACGCGAGGCGATGAAGGAGTCTGGAATCGGCACCCCCGCTACCCGCGCCGCCATCATCGAGCGGTTGATCCAGGTGGGCTACATCGAACGCGAGGCTCGCGCGCTCGTGGCCACCGAGAAGGGGCTGAACGTCGTGAGGCTGCTCGGCGAGCACGCCCTCACCTCACCCGACATGACCGGCCAGTGGGAGCATCGTCTGGACAAGATCGAGCGGGGAGAGGATTCGCGCGAGAAGTTCATGAGCGACATCGCGGGCTTCGCCGAGCTCACGGTTAAAGAGCTCGATGAGAAACTCAAGGACGTGCGTATCCCGCGCGCCAACCTTGGGCCGTGCCCGGTGTGTGGGCATGACATCAAAGAGAACCGTAAGGGCTACTCCTGCTGGGCGCGTGACGATCCAGGGTGCGGTTTTGTGATCTGGAAGGGCAAGTCGGGCAAGCAGCTCTCGATCGCGATCGCCCGCGAGCTGATCGCCCACGGCCAGACCGCACGTGCGGTTACCGGCTTCAAAGCACGCTCGGGCCGCTCCTTCCGCGCTCACCTTGCGCTCAGCCAGGACCCCGAGGGCAAATGGCGCGTCGAGTTCAACGAGCCGTGGGCCAAGGAGGGCGCCAAGCCGCCGGACGCCGAGGCTGAGACCGAGGCGGAGGCCGTGGCTGAGAACTCGGGCAGCGAGGAGGCGGTCGCCGCGAACGCGGCGTAGCCCAGGCTGGGCCGGACGGCTTGGCGGGCGCTCCTAGCCTGGCCGTGTTTGACTTACGCGACGGGCGGTGCGCCTCAGGCACCGTTGGTCGGATCCGGCGCCGTCGGGGCGGTGCGCGAGGATGGGCTGTGTGCCCATCGCGCTTGTAACGGGACCCGCCAACGCCGGCAAGGCGAACGTCGTGCTGGAGGCCGTGCGCGCACACGTCGCCCACGGCGAGACTCCGTTGCTGGTTGTTCCCACCTACGCCGATCAAGCCCGCTACCGGCGCGAGCTTGCCGAAGGGGGCCTTGCGCTCGGAGTGCGCGTGGAGCGCTTTGAGGGTTTGCTCCGCGAGCTCGTCTCCCGGGCTGGACTAGCTGAAACGGCGATAGGTCAGCTCGCGCGCGAGCGCCTGCTCGCACGTCTCTCAGACGCCCGCCCAGGCCTTGCGAGCGCGCTTGCTCGACTGGTCGCGGAGCTAGAGACCCAGCGCGTTACGCCCGCACGCCTACGCGGTGCGCTGCGTGCGTGGAGATCTGTCGGTGGCGTGACGGACGGCGCGCGGCAGACGAGCGCGCGGACGGCGAACGGTGGGCCAGGCGGCAACGCTCCCACCACGCTTGAGCGTGTGTGCGAGGTCTACGAGCGTTACCACGAGGCTCTCTTCAAGATGGGCCGTGCCGACCGCGAGCTGCGCGTCACCCGTGCGCTTGATGCGCTGCGTCGCGAGCCCATGCGGTGGGAAGCCACCCCAGTGCTCCTCTACGGTTTTGACGATCTCACCGAGTTGCAACTCGACGCGATCCAGACGCTTGGCAGCGTTGTGGGGGCGCCTGTCACGGTGTCACTCGCCTACGAGCCGGGAAGGGTGGTGTTCGCCGGGCGCGCCGCCACGTTTCAGCGGCTGCGTCCGCTCGCCGACGTCCACACCGAGCTTGAGCCACACGTGGAGTACTACGCTGAGCGCTCACGCGAGGCGCTTCACCACATCGAGCGGTCATTGCTCACCGATGACCCCATACGCGTGGCCCCGGGGGACGCTGTACGGCTCTTGGAGGGAGGCTCTCCGAGAGCCGAGCTGGAGCTGGTCGCGGGCGAGGTTCGCGCACTGCTCGACGACGGTGTCCCACCCGCCGAGATCGCCATCGTCCACCGCTCCCCGGAGAAGATCGCGGGGCTGCTCGGCGAAGTGTTGGCGGCGTTTGAGATCCCTTATTCGATGCACAACCGTGTGCGGTTCGCCGACACCGCGATCGGGCGCGCGCTGCTCGGGCTGCTGCGGTGCGCCGCCAAAAAGGGCGAGCCGGCTGACCTGCTTGCGTGGCTACGTGCCCCCGGTGTACTCGACCGCCCAGAGCTCGCCGACAGGTTGGAGGCGAGCGCACGGCGCGCGGGCGTGCTCTCGGCCGAGCGCGCACGGGAGATGTGGGAGCAAGAGCGCTGGCCGCTCGACCGGATCGACCGCATGCGTGAGGCCTCTGAAGCAGGCATTCCCGCGCTTACCGAAGTGCTCGCGGCAGAGCTTGAGCGACTCTTCCAGGCCCCCCGTCGCTCCACGGCCAACGTGCTTTGCGACGAGGACGAGCTGTATGAGGCCCGTGCACTCACCGGGGGCAGACGGGCGCTCGAAGAGCTGCGCGACATCGCCCGCGCCGCGCCTGAGCTAGCTCCCACGACCGGGGAACTGGTCGAAGCGCTGGAGCGCCTGCAGCTCGATGGGGGAGAGCCCCCGGGGGCGGAGCGGGTGGCGGTCGTGGATCCACTCTCCCTGAGGGCACGCCGTGTGCGGATGGTGTTCGCGTGCGGGATGCGGGAGGGCGTGTTCCCGGCGCCCGCCACTCCCCATCCGTTGCTCGTCGACGAGCAACGCCGCGGCCTCGCGGAAGCCTCGGGACTGGTGCTGCGGGGGGAGCCCGATACGCTCGCCGCCGAGCGGTATCTGCTGTACGCGCTCGCTTCGCGACCGGAGGAGCGGCTCACGCTGAGCTGGCACGTCGCAGGGGAGGACGGCATGCCGCTTGGCCCCTCACTGTTCCTGGACGACATCTGCGACCTGTTCGACCCCACGTTGAGGGAGACCGTCAAGCGCCGTCACGCCGGCGCCGCCGGTTGGCCGGGGCCGGGCGAGCCGGCTGGGGCGATGGCCGCACGCGAGGCTACGGGCTCATCACAGGGTGTGCGTCCCGCGACGATCGACCCTTTGCGCCACGATGCGGTGCTCGGCGCTCTGGGAGAGCGTGCGTTGTGGTCGGCCTCATCGCTTGAGAGCTGGACGGGATGTCCTGTGAAGTGGTTCGTGGAGCGGTGGTTGCGCCTCGCCGACATCGACCCCGACCCCGAGCCGATCGCGCGCGGCGCGCTCGCCCACGCTGCTCTCAAGCAAACGTTGGAGCAATTGCGCGTGTTCACGGGCTCAGCACGGATCACCCCCGCGAGTGTGGGCACAGCCAAGCGACTGTTGCGCGATGCCCTCGTGGAGCTGGAGCCCCAACACCCGCTCACGCGGGCGCCCGAGCGCCTGGCGGGCGCCCGCAGGAGACTCGGGGTGGACCTTGAGCGCTACCTCGACCACGCCGCCGAGCAGGCGAGCCCGCTTGAGCCCACCCACCTCGAGCTTGGGTTCGGCTTCGATGACGGAGATCTCCCGCCACTTGATCTCGGTGAGGGGGTGATGTTGCGGGGGCGAATCGACCGCGTTGACATGGGCCCAGGGGGGGAGGCGGTGGTTTATGACTACAAGGGCCGCGCTGCCCCGCCCGGCGCGAAGTGGGCTAGCGATGGCGCCTTCCAGGTGGCGCTTTACATGCGCGCGGTCGAGCAACTGCTCGGAGCGCAGATGGTGGGGGGCTTCTACCAGCCCCTTGCCGGCAGGGAGCTGAGGGCGCGGGGGGTGCTCGACGCCGACAGCGACGTGGAGCTTGAGGCGGTACGTACCGACAAGCTCCCACGCGAGCAGGTGGAGGAGTTGTTGGAGGCGTGTGTCGCGGCCGCTCGCACCGCCGCCGCCGAGGCCAAGGCGGGGGGCCTGGAGCCCCGGCCTGACAGCTGCGCCTACAACGGCGGCTGCTCCTATCCCACCATCTGTAGGTGCGAGCTGTGAGCGCCCGTACGCTCACTGACGAGCAGGAGCTGGCGGCAGAGCGTCGCCATGGCTCGCTGTTGCTTGCCGCCGGAGCGGGCAGTGGCAAGACCTCGGTGCTTGTGGAGCGCTTCGTGCGGGCGGTCCGTATCGACGGGGTCTCGCCCGGGCGGATCCTCGCGATCACGTTCACAGAGCGCGCCGCGGGGGAGTTGCGCGAGCGTGTCAGGGCGCGCCTCTTGGAGTTGGGTGAGCGCGAGGCGGCACGCGACGCCGAGGCGGCGTTCGTGTCCACCTTCCACGGTTTCTGCGCGCGGCTGCTGCGCATCCACCCGCTCCAGGCAGGGGTGGAGCCGGGCTTTCAGATCTTGGAGGAGAGCTTCGCCGACCGGCTGCGCACACTCGCCTTTGCGGACGCGCTTGCGGGCTTCGTCGCGGGGGACCCCCCCGAGGCGGTAGATCTGGTGGCCGCCTACGGTCCCGACCCGCTGCGCACGATGGTGATGGGCGCCTACACCCAGTTGCGCTCCCAGGGGCAGGCGCAACCACGACTCCCCAACCCCCGATCCGATGGAGCGATCGCCGGCGAGGGGTTGACGGCGCCTGAGGACGATCGAGCGCAGACCCGGCTGTGGGAGGACCCGCCCCCTGGGGAGGAGGTGGACGGCAAGCAGGACAGTGAGGAGGCGATACTCGCGTGCGCGCTGATAGGCGAGCTCGTCGAGCGCTTCGGCGAGGCCTACATCCAACGTAAGCACGTACGGGGGGTGCTCGACTTCGACGACCTGGAGTTGCTCGCCCGCGACATGCTCCGCTCTCGCGAGGACGTGCGCGAGACCTGGGCCACCCGCTTCGAGTTGTTGATGGTGGACGAGTTCCAGGACACCAACCCCCGCCAGCTTGAGATCCTCAGGGCGCTCGACCGCGACAACCTCTTCACCGTAGGAGATGAGCTCCAGTCGATCTACAGCTTCCGTCACGCCGACGTGGGCCTCTTTCGTGAGCGCCGCGCTCAGCTTGAGCAGCGGGGCGCCAGCCTCGCTCTCACCGCCAATTTCCGCAGTCGCCCGGCGATCCTCACCGCCGTAGATCGTCTGTTCGCAACGCGCATGGGGGAGAGGTTCATCCCGCTTCGCACGATGCGTGTATCCCAAGAAAAAGGGGACCCTCCTATCGTCGAGCTACTGCTAACTGACAAGCGCGGCTGGGAGTCGCTGCCGGTTGACGAGGAGCTTGAGGGCCTGCCGGACGCCACCCCCTGGCGCCAAGCGGAGGCGCGTCTGCTCGCGGCGAGGGTCGCCGAGCTGGTCGCCGCCGGGGAGGCGCGCGCGGGGGAGATCGTGGTGTTGTTGCGCGCGCTCTCCGACATGCCCGTGTATGAGACCGCGCTGCGCCGGCTCGGTCTGCGCACGCTCGCGGGGGTGGGGGGCTTTTGGAGCCACCAACAGGTGGGCGACCTGGTTGCGTGGCTGCGTGCACTTGCAAACCCACTCGACGAGCTCGCGCTCTACTCCACGCTCGCCTCCCCCCTTGTGGGTGTCTCAAGCGACGGCCTCGCGCTCATCGCCGGCGCTACGCGCGAGAGGGGGGGAGGGGTGTGGCAGGTGATGGTTGACTCCCCCGAGGCGATCGACCGCACGCTCCCGCCCCAAGACGCCTCCCGCGTGGCTGCATTCCGTGATCTGTTCGCCGCTGAGCGCTCCAACGCTCCGCTGCACCCCCTCCCCGAGCTCTTGCGACGGGTTGTTGCCGCCACCGGGTATGAGGCGCACGTGCTGACCCTCAACTGGGGGGAGCGTCGGCTGGCGAACGTCCACAAGCTAATTCGTCTCGCGCGCGACTTCGAAGCGCGGGAGGGCCGCGATTTGCGCCGCTTCCTCGATCACATCGCCCACATCGAAGGCTCGCTTGGCGGTCGCGAGCCCGATGCCCCCGTCGCCGACGGCGAGCTCGACGCGGTGCGCTTGATGAGCATCCACGCGGCGAAGGGGCTGGAGTTCCCGGTGGTGTGCCTCGCCGACCTCGGCCGCGATCCCAACCTGCGCCAGCCCGACCTACTGGTGGACGCCGCCACGGACCGTGTGGGGTTGCGGTTGCTCTCGCTCACCAACCCCGAGCCCGTGCCCGCGCTTCACTACGAGCAACTGCGCGAGGAGCGTCGCGCCGCCCAGGAAGAGGAGGAGGACCGGGTGCTCTACGTCGCCTGCACCCGCGCCGAGAACCGTTTGTTGTTGAGCGGTGCGGTGTCATTCGAGCGCTGGCCCACGCTGAGGCCGGGGGTCGCCCCCATCGCCTGGCTTGCCCCCGCGCTTGTACCCGACGCCCCCTCGCTTGCGGCCTCCGCCGGGCGCCCGGGCGCCCTTACGGTGGATTTGGAGGAGGGATTGCGCGTGCGTTGCGTCTTTGTCGCACCCACCCCCACCGATCAGGCTCCGCTGTTCGATCCCCGCGAGGTGACCATAGATTCCCCACCGCCTCTCGCGCCCGTGGCGCAGGCGACCACACCCGCCGCGAGCGAGTCGGGCTCGGTGGGTCTCGTGCCTTTGCGTGCCACCGCGAACCCTCTCGGGGCGAGGCGGGAGGGGCAAGCTACGCATGGGAGCCTCCCACCCATCCCGCTCGATGACCCAGACGGCACGATGAGCTACAGCTCGCTGGCGGAGCTTGAGCGCTGCGGCTACCGCTACTACCTCGAACGTGTCCTACGACTTCCCGAGAGGCGCTCAGTTGCCGGTGCCGGGGAAGGTGAGGACGGGTTGGAGGCGCGCATACGCGGCACCATCGTCCACATCCTGCTTGAGGCGGTTGACTTCGCTCGGCCCATCGCGCCCTCGGTGGACGACGTCGCGCGTGTCGCCGACTGCCTTGGCGTACGCGTGGGAACCGAGCAGCGTGAGGAGATAGTCACTCTCATCGCTGGAGCGCTCGCCGCCGAGCCCGCTCAGCTGTTGCGGGCCGTCAGGCGTGCCCGGCGGGAGCACCCCTTCGCCTTCTCGCTCTCCCCCTCTGAGCCGCTGGTCACAGGCTTTCTCGACCTCATAGTCGAGCAACCCGGTGGGACCGTGCTGATCGTCGATTACAAGAGCGACAGGCTCTCTCCAGGCGAGGACATCGAGGCACTCGTAGAGCGCGACTATGGTTTCCAACGCTTGCTCTATGCGCTTGCCGCAATAGAAGACGGCGCCTATGAGGTGGAGGTCGCCCACTGGTTTCTGGAGCGCCCTGCGCGGTGGGCCACGGCGCGCTTCCGCTCAGGCGAACGACACGAGTTGCGCGAACAACTGCTCGCACGCATAGAGCGAGTGCGCGCGCTCGGCTTTGCGGTGACGCCAGACCCACACAGGGAGATCTGCCTCACGTGCCCCGGTCGCGGCGGTTTGTGCTCGTGGGGGGAAACCCGCACTCTGACTGCGCGTTCCACCCCATTGGATTCCGGCGGATAAGGGGGTAGGCTCAAAGCTCCGAATCGCAGAGCTGGGTAATCAGGCGTAGCTCACGAGGCAGGAGGAGTGGATGGCTACAGCCACACAAGGGCAAACTCCAACAGACAGCCAAGCGCCGTCGGTACTGCCTGACCGTGAGTTGTTCGTCCGTATGCACTCCGGTGAGGACGCCCGCGCTCGCGAGCTGTTGATCGACCGCTACCTGCCGCTTGCGCGTCGTCTCGCACGCCGCTACCAGCACACCGACGAGCCGATCGAGGACCTCATACAGGTCGCCTCCATCGGCTTGCTCAAGGCGGTCGACCGTTTCGACTGTACCCGCGAGGTGATGTTCTCAAGTTACGCCGTCCCCACCATCCTGGGCGAGCTCAAGCGCCACTTCCGCGACCGCACCTGGTCGGTACGGGTTCCCCGCGACCTCCAGGAGCTGGCTCTACGCGTCGACCAAACCGTCACCCGCCTGTCTCTCGGCTACCGCCGCTCCCCGTCGGTGGGTGATGTGGCGCGCGCGGTGGAAACCTCCGAGGAGCAGGTGCTTGAGGCGCTTGAGGCGATGGGCGCCTACCGTGCCTCCTCGCTCGACGTGCCCCGCTCTTCGCGCGAGGACGAGAGCGAAAGCGTCGCCGAGACGATCGGATCGACAGATCAGGGCTATGACCGCGCGGAGGAACGCGCCACCCTTGAGCCGCTGATGGCGGGCATCACAGAGCGTGAGCGCACGGTACTGCGGTTGCGCTTCTCAGACGATCTCACCCAGGCGGAGATCGGCGAGCGCATAGGCGTCTCCCAGATGCAGGTCTCCCGCCTCATCCGCCAAGCCCTCTCCCGCCTGCGGGCGGGCGCCGACGCTGCCGCTTGACCCTGTTGTGCCTGGTCGACATTGACGATAAGGCTTGACATCGTCTCATCCAGGGGTCAACATGTACCCAGATGCCAAGAGCAATGTGGATGGGGACGCTCAGCTTCGGCTTGGTGAGCGTCCCAGTGAAGCTCTACAGCGCCGTCACACGCAAGACGGTTCGCTTCCACCAGATCCACGCGCTCGATTCCGGGCGCATCCACCAGAAGCATGTGTGCTCGCTCGACGGCGAAGAGATCCCCCTGGAGGAGATTGTCAAGGGTTATGAGATCGCCCCCGACCGCTACGTCCCCGTCGAGGCGAGTGAGCTCGCCGCGCTCGAACCTATCTTCACCCGCACGATCCAGGTTGAGGACTTCGTGGAGCTTGAGGAGATCGACCCGATCTACTTCGACCGCCCCTACCATCTGGTGCCCGGCCCCGGTGGGGCCCACCCCTACCGGCTGCTGCTCCACGCGATGCGCGACACTCACAAGGTGGCGATCGGGCGTATCGTGATGCGCTCCAAAGAACGGCTCGTAGCGATTCGTCCGCGAGGAGACGCGTTGCTCTTGCTCACGATGAGCTACGGCGAAGAGGTCCACCCCACGATCGGCCTGCGCGAGCTTGAGGCGGTGGAGGGCGAGGTGGACGAGCGCGAGCTGGAGGTCGCTTGCCGGCTTGTCGCCTCGGTCGCGGCGCCCTTCGAAATCGACCGCTACCAGGACGATTTTCGCGAGGCCGTGCTCGACCTGATCGACCGCAAGGCCGCCGGCGAGCCACTGCAACTAGGACCCAACCCCGCGCCACCCCCCGAATCCGGAGACCTGATGAAGGCGCTGGAAGCGAGCCTCGAGAAGGCCTCCATACGCTCAGGCGAGGACCCCGTCCACGCCGCTAGGTCGATCTGAGCGCGATCACGATCTGAGCGCTTGCGCCATCCTCGTCGGGCTGTACCCACACGCGATCCGCGACCTGCTCAAGCACGTTGCCCACAACCGGCAGCATCGTGTCGCGCAGGAGCGCCTCCGCGCCCTCCTGGTCGAGATCGTGAACGCGCAGTTCCGCCTCCCGCTCGTCGGCCTGCAGACTGAACGTGAGGCGCCCCTCGCTCGCGTAAACAGGCGCGTGGGCGCACAACGCATCGCACACCAAGATCGCGTCGTCGAGCCGGTCCACCGGCCAATCCGCGCGGGTGAGGGCCATCGACACGACACGACGCAGCACCGGGCCTAGAGCGGGGCCGCTCGCGAGGCGCAGCCGAGTCACACCGCCGGTGGCGCGCCGCTCTCGCTCGTGCGTACTCGACCCATTCACGCAGGTTGCCCGTTCATGCTCGGCATAGCCTCGGCCGTCAAGGACATAACGTCCTCCAGCGCGAAGGTCATCCGCACCTCAGTGTGCTCCTCGTCGTCACGGCCGAGCTGCACCGTCTCCGCCAACGCCGCTATCAACGACAGCCCCAAGCCGAGTCCTGGACTGTCCGAGCGCGGCCTGATCCCGCCTCCCCAATCACGTACGAGCACGGTCAACTCCCCCTCGTCCATGCTCGCGAGCACCTCCATCGGGCCCTCCTCACCGCCCGGGTAGGCGTGCACCACCACGTTCGCGCAAGCCTCGGTAACCGCCAGCCTTATGTCTGAGAGCTTGGGCTCTGAGACAGCGAAGGCTTCGCCAAAGCCGCCGAGGGCGTGCCGAACTATCGCGATGTTCTCCGCCCGCGCCGATAGCGCGAGCTCCATGTCCGGCGTCATTGCCTCTCCGCGGCGCTCTGCCTTGCCGATGTGGCTTGCTGTCTCGCCAATAATGATCCCCGCCACGGACAGATTTCACACCTCTAACTTGACTTCCGGGGTCGTCGCGATGCTACCCTTTCCTCTCCGCCTCAGGTGCCGACCCCCCATGCCCGAGATGGCGCCGCGATCCCCGGGGACGCGTCGCTCGAAGGCAGCACTCATATGACTTCGCAAACATTGCCATCACAGGCCGTTGGACTCTACGACTCTCGCTACGAGCACGACGCGTGCGGCGTGGGGATGGTCGCGCGCCTTGACAACCTCCCAACGCACGAGGTGGTCACGCGTGCGTTGCGGGCGCTTGAGAACCTCGAGCACCGCGGCGCCTCCGGCGCCGACCCCCTCACCGGCGATGGCGCGGGGATCCTCATGCAGATGCCCGACGAGCTGTTGCGGGCGGTAACGGGCTTCGAACTGCCCCCAGCTGGCGCCTACGGGGTGTTGATGTGCTTCCTGCCCACCGACACCCCCGCACGCGAGCGGGTCGAGGGTCTGCTTGAGCGGACCGTGGTCGAGGAGAGCCAACGTCTGCTCGGTTGGCGCGACGTGCCCGTCCGCCCGGAGCACACCGGCGCCACCGCGGCCGCCTGCCGCCCGGTTGTGCGCCAGCTGTTCGTGGGGGCGCAGGATGGGCTCGACCAGGACGCCTTCGAGCGCAAGCTGTACGTGATCCGTCGTGTATGCGAGCAGGCGGTCCACGCCTCCGAGGACGTGGACGGGGGCTTCTATGTCACCTCAGGCTCCTCGCGCACCCTCAACTACAAGGGCATGCTGATCTCAAACCAGCTCGCCGCCTTCTACCCCGACCTCCAGGACGAGCGCTGCAAGAGCGCGCTTGCGCTCGTGCACTCCCGCTTCTCCACCAATACCTTCCCAAGCTGGGAGCTCGCGCACCCCTACCGTGTCATCTGCCACAACGGCGAGATCAACACCGTGATGGGCAACGTCAACTGGATGCGCGCCCGCGAGTCCGAGCTCTCAAGCGAACTGTTCGGCGACGATCTCCAGAAGATCCTCCCGGTGGTCACCCAGGGCAACTCCGACTCCGCCACGTTCGACAACGTGCTTGAGCTGTTGATGCTTGCGGGCCGCTCACTCCCGCACGCGGTGATGATGATGATCCCCGAGGCCTACCGCAACAGGGACGACCTCCCGGATGAGCTGAAGGGCTTCTACGCCTTCCACTCCTGCCTGATGGAGCCGTGGGACGGGCCCGCGTCGGTCGCCTTCACCGACGGTCGTGTAGTGGGCGCCACACTCGACCGCAACGGCCTACGCCCCGGCCGCTGGGTCATCACCAAGGACGGTCATGTCGTGCTCGGCTCGGAGGCCGGGCTGCTCGACGTCCCACCGCAAGACGTGGTGCGGCTCGGACGCCTACAACCCGGAAAGCTCTTCCTGGTCGACCTGGAGCAGGGTCGCGTGGTGGACGACGGCGAGGTCAAGCACCGCATCTCGACGCAGAAGCCCTACGGCGAGTGGTATGCCCGCAACGCGGTGCGCTTCTCAGAGATGGAGCCCTCCGAGCAGATAACCCTCTCAGACCAGCCGCTCCACACTCGCCAACGTGCCTTCGGCTACACCCAGGAGGACCTACGCGTGCTGCTGGAGCCGATGGCCCGCGAGGGCGCCGAGCCGATCGGCTCGATGGGCAACGATCTGTCTCTCGCGGTGCTCTCCGACCAGGCGCCCCCCCTGTTCTCCTACTTCAAGCAACTCTTCGCCCAGGTCACCAACCCGCCGATCGATCCCATCCGCGAGGAAATCGTGATGAGTCTCTCCACGAGCCTCGGCACCGAGCGCAACCTCTTCGACGAGACCCCCGAGCACGCCCACAAGCTAGAGCTCGACCAGCCGATCCTGCTCAATCGCGAGCTCGAGACCCTGCGCCATATCTCCCACGACCTCTTCTCCTCGCGCACGCTTGACATCACTTGGCGCGTCTCCGACGGTTCGGCCGGTATGGCTGAGGCGCTTGAGCGCGTCTGTCGCGAAGCTCACGAGGCGATTGCCGAGGGCGTCAACATCATCATCCTCTCCGACCGTCTCGTGGGGCCAAAGCGCGCGCCGATCCCCTCGCTGCTAGCGGTCTCCTCGGTTCACCACCACCTTGTGCGTGAGGGTACCCGCCTGCGCGCAGGCATCGTGCTGGAGTCCGGTGAGCCACGCGAGGTCCACCACTTCGCCACCCTCATCGGTTACGGCGTGAGCGCCATCAACCCCTACGTGATGCTTGAGACGCTCGACGAACTCGTCGCGCAAGGCCACATCACGCGCGGTGAGAACGGCTCGCGGGTGAGCCTCACGCCCGAGCAAGCAGCCCAGAACACCGTAAAGGCGATCGGCAAGGGACTGCTCAAGACGATCTCCAAGATGGGGATCTCAACGATCCAGTCCTACCGAGGGGCCCAAATCTTCGAGGCCGTGGGGTTGGAGCCGGCTTTGATTTCCCGCCACTTCACGGGCACCGCCTCACGCATCGGCGGCGTCGGGATCGACGTGCTCGCTACCGAGGCGCTTGAGCGCCATGCGCGTGCCTATCCTGCCCCCCACGACGACTTGCTGCCCGTGGGCGGCGTCTATGCCTGGCGGCGCGACGGCGAGCACCACATGTGGAACCCTGAGACGATCGCGCTCGTGCAACACGCGGTGCGCTCCGCCAACGGCAACGTTACGGCGGCGCTTGAGGGTGACGCGGATGCCGGCAGCGAGGTACGCGACAGTCCCGCCTTCGCCAAGTACCGCGAATACGCCGCCGCCGTCAACGACGACGCCGCCCGCAAGGCCACGCTGCGCGGCCTGCTCCGTATCGGCGCCGAGGGACGCGGGGCGGGTGGGGATGCAATTCCCCTCGATGAGGTCGAGCCGGCGAAGGAGATCGTGCGGCGCTTCTGCACCGGTGCGATGAGCCTCGGCTCGATCTCCCGTGAGTCACACGAGACGCTCGCGATCGCCATGAACCGCCTCGGCGGGCGCTCCAACACGGGCGAGGGTGGGGAGGACCCATCACGCTTCACCCCCGACCCCAACGGAGACCGCCGTCGCTCGGCGATCAAGCAGGTCGCCTCCGGCCGCTTCGGGGTCACGATCCACTACCTAGTCAACGCCGACGAGCTGCAAATCAAGATGGCCCAGGGGGCAAAGCCCGGGGAGGGCGGCCAGCTGCCCGGCCACAAGGTGGACGCCTACATCGGCTCGATCCGCCACACCACCCCCGGTGTGGGGTTGATCTCCCCGCCGCCCCACCACGACATCTACTCGATCGAGGATCTCAAGCAACTCATCTACGACCTACGCTGCTCGAACCCCTCCGCGCAGGTATCGGTCAAGCTCGTCTCCGAGGTAGGCGTGGGGACGGTTGCCGCTGGCGTCTCCAAGGCCAACGCCGACCGCGTGCTCATTGCTGGCCACGACGGCGGCACCGGCGCATCGCCGCTCTCCTCGATCCAGGCGGCGGGTGTGCCGTGGGAGATCGGACTCGCCGAGACCCAACAGACACTCTTGCTCAACGACTTGCGCTCACGGATCGTGGTGCAGACGGATGGCCAGCTAAAGACCGGCCGCGACGTCGTCATCGCCGCGATGCTCGGTGCGGATGAGATGGGCTTCTCCACCGCCCCCCTGATCGCCACCGGCTGCATCATGATGCGCGCCTGTCATCTGAACACCTGCCCGGTGGGCATCGCCACGCAGGACCCCGAGCTGCGCAAGCGCTTCAAGGGCCGCCCCGAGCACGTCGTGAACTTCTTCTTTTTCGTCGCCGAGGAAGTACGGGAGATCCTCGCCTCGCTTGGGCTGCGCACGTTGGACGAGGCAATCGGCCGCGTTGACCTGCTCGGTGCCCGGGACGCGATTGAGCACTGGAAGGCGCGCGGCGTAGATCTCACCCACATCCTTGCCCACATAGACCTTCCCGAGGGAGCTCCCCGTCACCGCATCAAGCCCCCCCCGGCGGTGCTTGACGACGCGCTCGACTGGGAGCTCGTGAAGCGCTCGACCGAGGTCATCGAAGGTAGTGGGGCGCAAGTGGAGACGTCGGCAGATGGTGTTGTTGAATCGAGTCCCCATCCACCCAACTCGCGCGCGCGCGCGAGGGCGAGCGTGGAGATAGACCTGCCAATCCGCAACGTCAACCGCTGCGTTGGGGGCATCCTCTCAAGCCATATCGCCCGTGCTCGCGGGGCGGAGGGATTGCCGCCCGACTCCATTCACGTCCGCTTCCGCGGCTCGGCCGGCCAGAGCTTCGGCGGCTGGCTCGCCCCGGGCGTCACCTTCGAGCTGGAGGGCGACACCAACGACTACACCGGCAAGGGTCTCTCTGGCGGCGTAGTCTCGGTGCGCCCCTCCCGCGATGTGGGTGAGCATTTCATAGCGGAGGAGAACGTCATCATCGGCAACACCGTCCTCTATGGCGCGACATCAGGCCGCGCCTTCTTCCGGGGTCTCGCCGGCGAGCGCTTCGCTGTGCGCAACTCGGGCGCCACCGCCGTGGTGGAGGGCGTAGGGGACCACGGTTGCGAGTACATGACGGGCGGGCGGGTGGTGGTGCTGGGCGCTACCGGCCGCAACTTCGCCGCCGGCATGAGCGGTGGGATCGCCTACGTGCTCGACGAGGCCGGCGAGTTCCCCTCGCGTTGCAATATGGGCATGGTGGGCTTCGATGAGATCTCGCAAGCTGACGCGATCGAGCTGAGGGAGACGATCGAGGAGCACGCCCGCCGCACCGAATCCCCGGTCGCCCGCGACGTGCTCGACCGCTTCGACGCACTGCTCGCCGCGGGCGCCTTCGTGAAGGTGATGCCCCACGACTACAAGCGCGTCCTGCGCGAACTGGCCGAAGCCGAAGAGGAGCGCTCCCAGGAAGTGGTGGCATGACCCCCTTCCACTGTCAATTGACGCCAACGCCGAAGGCGGTGGTTGTCTGATGGGCAAGCTCGGCGGATTCCTTCAGATCGAGCGCCACGGCGTCACTTACCGCGACGCGAGAGAGCGCGCTGGCGACTACCGCGAGTTCGTCGCCGAGCGACCGGTCGAGGAGCTACGCGACCAGGGCGCGCGCTGCATGGAATGCGGTGTCCCCTTCTGCCACAACGGGTGTCCGCTCGGCAACCTCATCCCCGACTGGAACGACCTCGTCTACCGCGACCGCTGGCAGGAGGCGATCGCCCAGCTGCACGCAACCAACAACTTCCCCGACTTCACCGGTCGGCTCTGCCCCGCCCCGTGCGAGGCCGCGTGTGTGCTTGAGATCCGCGAGGGCGACTCGGTCACGATCAAGCAGATCGAGCACTCGATCATCGATAGAGCCTTCAAGGAAGGGTGGGTCAAGCCCGAGCCGCCTCGCCGTGAGACAGGTCACTCCGTGGCGGTTGTCGGGTCGGGCCCCGCCGGTATGGCCGCTGCCCAGCAGCTACGTCGCGGAGGGCACAAGGTGACGCTGTTCGAGCGCGATGAGGCAGCCGGAGGGCTTGTGCGCTTTGGGGTACCCGACTTCAAGATCGAGAAGACTGTCGTGGAGCGGCGTGTGGAGCAGCTCGTCGCCGAGGGTGTGGAGCTGCGCTGTGGCGTGGACGTCGGCGTTGACATCACGGTGGAGGAGCTGCGCGAGCGCTTCGATGCTGTCGTGCTCGCCACGGGCTCACGCGTACCGCGCGACCTCCCTGCTCCCGGCCGCGAGCTGGGGGGGATCCACTTCGCGATGGACTACCTCTACCAACGCAATCGCTGGGTGGCGAGCGAGCATGGTCCCGCCCCCACGGTCGCGCAACCGGCGGTTGGCGAGCAGATAACCGCGAAGGGCAAGCACGTGGTGGTGATCGGTGGCGGCGACACCGGCGCCGACTGCGTCGGAAACTCGCTGCGCGAGGGCGCGCTCTCGATCGTCCAACTAGAGCTTCTCCCCGAGCCGCCCGAGCGTCGTCCCGACGACCGCACCCCGTGGCCGGAGTGGCCGCAGAAGTACCGCCTCTCCTACGCTATGGAGGAGGCCCGTACGGCGGGAGTGGGGGAGCAGGACTACTCCGTCACCACCGCTCGCTTCTCAGGCGACGAGCACGGCGCTGTCTCCGCCCTCCACATCGCGGAAGCCGAGTCCGCGCCGCCGTTCGCAGCCGTGCCCGAGACCGAGCGCGAGCTGCCCGCCCAACTGGTGCTACTCGCGATGGGCTTCCTCCACCCCGAGCAGCCGTTGCTCGACCAGTTCGGCGTGGAGAAGGACCCCCGCGGCAACGTGAAGGCCGTCAAGCCCTACACCACCTCTGTAGACGGCGTATTCGCCGCCGGTGACGCCCGCCGCGGCCAGTCGCTGATCGTGTGGGCCATCAACGAGGGCCGCCAGTGCGCCCGGATGGTCGATCGCTACCTGGTCGGTTTGCGTACAGATCAGGTGCTAAGCGCCGCCGACAACGGTTCGGGACCGCAAGACGGCGGTATCGCCGGCCACGCGGACGCCGACGAAGGCCCCGAGGGCCCACCGCAGCACGTAGGGCCCGGCGTCCCCGCCGAATAGGCCCGGCAAAAAAGATCGCGCGAGCCTGCGCCCGGTTGGCGTCGCGCCGAGCATCCCTAGCCCATTTCACATTGGGGCTTGACAATTGCAGTGGTGCGCGTATAACATGGCCTGGACGGGTTGGCTATAAGGCTCACCCACGTACATAAGGTCGGGTTCGGGTCAGGCCCTGCGGTCTGACACTAACCGGTTTCAGCAGGGCCCTTGGGAGAGGGACCGGGTCGTTTCGAGAGGGAGTTGTTTTTCGCGTGTCTGCTTTGGGGATTAACGTGCTTGAGAGTCGCTGTGCCGATCACTGGTCCGTAATAGGACGCGTCAGCGTCGCTGACGCGTCTCTCTCTCTCTCTCTCTCTCTGGTCGAGCCGGCTTCTAGCCGCTAGGCCTTCTCGCCGCGGCAGGGTTGCGCGGTTTGCCGGGCGTAACAGCCGGCTTGGCTATTCGCGCGCTGTAGGCGCGCTTTCGGCTTCTTGTTCTCGTGCCGTCACGGGCCGCAGGCCTGTGGCGGTTTTGTGCTGCCCGCGTGCGGGTGTGCGTTGTCACGTGGGTTCCTCATGGGAGGGGATGGTTTGATGAGCAGGCTTCCGTATTTGTCTTCTCGCTTGTCCAGTCGAGTGTCGGTTGGTTGGACGCGTAAGGCCGCTTGGCCCGTAGTAGTCCTTTGCGCGTTTGGTATCGGGGCGCTGCTGCCCGGGTCGGCCGCCGCGGAAGCGACCCCGGGAGCCGAACCTAGCCCGGGTCCGACGGGCCTGCCCGACGGTCGTATCTACGAAGAGGCCTCGCCCGCTAACAAGTATGGCAATCAGACGATGTACAGCTTTCCCACATTCGTGGCCGCCGATGGGCAAGCCGTCATGTACGGCGGCTCGGGTGCGATGGCCGAAGAACCGACCAACAGCGCTTACAGCCCCATTTCCGTCTCTGAACGTACCAGTCATGGTTGGACGACCCGGTCGGCGATGCCGCTGCCCACGGTCGGCTCTACTAGTCCCGAAGAACATGTAAATATCGGCACGTTGCCAACCACGGAGGTGCCTTCAGTAGATATGTCGCGGCTGCTGTTCGGCACTTGGGGGGACGCACCGTATGTCGGCGCGCCGGACGAACCCGCGCTCTCAAACAAAATCTATCTTGAGGGTTCAAATCCGTTTGCGGAACCCGAATGGGTTGGACGGTCCCTGATCGAAGGCGCACCCGGAGGATTGGAAAGCCACGGGCTTTTCAGTGAAATGCGGATCGCGGGAGCATCCCCTGATCTGAAGACAATTTACTTCTTCTACGAAGCTAAGCTCTTTGCGGGCGCATCTGACTTGTACGAGTACAAGGATGGCGTCCTGAGCGACGCGGGTGTCCTGCCGGGTGGAGAAACCAGCACCGGTATAGCTGCGCCCGCCGCGCAACCTTGGTTTGAATCGGACCGACCCGAATTCCGTAGTGTTGTGTCTGCGGCGGCTTATGACAACGAGGTGTCGGCGGACGGCTCGCGGATCTTCTTTACGCGCACGGACAAAGCCGGTGCGTTGGAGTTGTACGCACGGGTTACGGCTCCCGATGGATCGCAGAGCACTGTGCTGATCTCTCAGTCGCAACGATCCGGACATTCTCGGCGAACCGTCTGCTCACGGACCCCAAGCTGTGCCGACGACAGAGTGGATGGCGGCGCACCAAGAATACCTTGAATATATAGGCCAGGAAATTGGCCTGGAAAGCAAGCCGTCCTACGTATTTGCGTCGCCGGATGGCTCGCACGCGTTCTTTTCGAGTACGGATCGGTTGACGGAAATGGCTCCGGAAGACGGCACCGTCAAGACGTATGTCTTCAATCTGGATACGAGGACGCTCGAATATGTTCCCGGGATCGATGGCTCGATCGTTACGGTCAGCAACGATGGTTCGTCGGCGGTGTTCGAGAACACATCGAGCACGCCCCACAGGTTGGAGCGGTGGGTTATGGGTCCGGGCGGAGGTAGTGTGACGTCGATCGCGCAGCTCCCGTCTGTGTCGCCGCATGTGTGTGGCGAAAATGTGGTGTGCGTCGGTCCGGCGTATACGTCGAGCGATGGCTCGGTGACTGTGTTTGAAACGGAGGCTCCGATCCCCGGCTTCAACGACGGTGGTAGCCACTATGGTTACTCGGGTCCTTTGGAAGGAGAAAAGCCGCTAACGGAAAAAGGCCTAATCCCGAACCGTGAGGTCTTCCGTTACGATTCTCGTAGCGAACAGTTGGATTGCCTGTCCTGTCCGCCGAAAGGTGTGACGCCGTCGGGTGACGGGATCATGTCGAAATTGACGGCGCAGTTCAACGCTGAGTCGTTTACAGGCAGGGCCGAAGTGACGAGTCCCGGGAGGGCCGTGTCTGCAGACGGGGCGAGGGTGTTCTTCGAAACCCGCCAAGCGCTCGTGCCGCAGGATGTGAATGGACTGGTCGACGTTTACGAGTGGGAGAATGGCACGATCTACCTGGTTTCCTCCGGGGTCGGCCTGAAGTCGTCGTTCCTCTCCGGCATCAGCGAAACTGGTGGGGACGTGTTCTTCATGACGTCGGACGGGATCGCCGCGGGCGATAGGGATGGCGCTTACGATGTCTATGACGCTCGTGTCCCGCGTCCGGGGGATGTTCCGCCGCCGGAAGAGTTGCCTTGCGATGGTGCGGTGTGTCAGGGCGCGCCGAGTGTGCCGCAGTTGTTGGGTCAACCGGCGAGCGAAACATTCAACGGCGCCGGGAATCTGGTTCCTGTGCCGCCCGGTCGCAGCGCCGACAGGTCGTTGTCGCGAGCGCAGAAGTTGGCGCGCGCGTTGAGGGCGTGCAGGAGCCACGGGAATCGGCTTGTGCGCAGACGGTGCGAACAGCGGGCGCGCGGCAAGTATAGGGCTAAGGGAGCGGGCGCGGTGCGTGCCGTCAAGCACAAAGTTGACCTCAACGGGAGGGGTAAATAATGATCGGGTTCTCTAGCCGCAGGTTGGCCGTTCGCCGCCCGGCGCTCGCCGGGGCGGTTGCGACACTAGTCGCGATTGTTGCGACCCTCGCCGCTTCTCCGGCGGTTGCGGCGGAACGACCTGAATGGGTGGTCACGTCCTACACGACCCCGACGAATCTCCCCCCCGGAGGAAGTGGAGAAGTTGTCGTCGCCGCTGTGAACGTCGGTGGGGCCGCTACCAGCAGCGCCACGGTCACGATCGGGGACATTCTGCCCGCGGGCTTGGTCGCCACGAAAATATCCGGCTATGACGTCTTTGCCAGCGGTTCGATCGCGGAATACACACCGAAATCGGCGATGGCCTGCACGCTGACGCCAAGCCTGCAGTGCACACGCAGTGCTGTCGTCCCGCCGGGAGACCAACTCCTTGTGAACATTGCGGTGGAAGTGGAAGCCGGCGCTCCGCCGAGTGTCGTCAATCACGCGACGGTGAGCGGTGGCGGCGCACCGGAAGAAGCGTCGGTCGACGCGCCGATAACGGTAAGCGGCACTCCGGCGGGCTTCGGGCTCGCCCCAGGCAGTGTTTTCGGTGCTGTGTCCTCGCGGCGCGCCGGTGCACATGCCAACGTGAGCACGGGCTTTGCGGTCAACACCATCGCTCCGGAAGTATCGGCGGGGACGCCGAAGGATGTCTCCTTCGACCTGCCGCCCGGTCTGGTCGGGAACACCGTTGGCATGCCGACATGCCCGTCCGCGCAAGCTACTAGCGAGGACTGTCCGGAGGACACGATAGTCGGCCTTGCGACGGTGCGTTACACGTTCGGTCCTGGTTTCTCGCTGACGTTTGTCATGCCGGTCTATAACGTCGCACCGGCCCCAGGCGAGCCCGCAGCATTCATGTTTTCCCTCGCGTTCTATCCGGTACGCCTGGATACGAGTCTGCTCTCGAACGGGAACTACGGTGTGCGCGTGAGTGCACGGAATCTCATCCAGGCGGAGCCGGCGCTTGGAGCCTACATCACGATCTGGGGTGTGCCAGCAGATCATCAGGGTCCCGGTCCGATCGAAGTCATCTTCGACGAAAGGGCCGGAGTATTCACGGTAGGTTCCCCGAACGCTGCGGCTTCGCGGACGTCGATGTTGTCAAGTCCGACACGGTGTACGCCGTTGTCGGGTGTCGCAAACGCCGATTCCTGGCGGAGCCCCGGCGTGCTCCACGCGACAGAATTCAATATGGGTTCGCTCAACGGCTGTTTGGAAGTACCGTTTGGGAGCTCCTTTACACTGCTGCCGGACACTCTTGAAGCCGGTGCGCCCGCAGGCTACGAATTCAAACTACACGTCAACCAGCAGACCGGCCCAGACAGTCCCACTAATTCGACGGTCAAGCGAGTGAGTTTGACACTACCGCAAGGTGTGGTTGTCAATCCCTCCGCGGCGTGGGGTCTGAAAGCGTGTTCGGCCGCGGAGTTCTACGGGCCCAACCATCCCTCCCAGCAGCCGGCGGCAGTGGCGAAATGTCCCCGTGAAGCGCAGGTGGGGAGGGTGTCTGTCAAGACCCCCGCGCTTGAAGAAGCCTTGGAAGGCGAGGTCTATTTGGCGCGTCCAGAATGCGAACCCTGCTCACCACAGGACGCGGAAGACGGAAAGATGGTCCGTCTTTATGTGCAGATGGTAAGCGAAGGCGAAGGCGGGATCGTCGTCAAGCTTGAGGGGCACGCCACGATCGACCAGCACACCGGTCAGATCACGACCGTGTTCGATGAAAACCCGCAACTACCGTTCAGCGATTTCAAGCTTCAGTTGACGGGCGGACCGCGATCGGTGCTGGCGAACCCGCGCAAGTGCGGGACGATAACGGCGACCGGCGATCTCGAGCCGTGGAGCATCCTTGAGGCTCCAGGCGAAGCTGCGTTGGTCGCCGACTCCAAACCATCCTATGAATTCGAAATCAACCAGAACTGTTTCGGCGCCCAGTTCAAACCGTCGTTTGTGGCGGGGATGCCGAACATTCAGGCTGGCGCGTACGGCGGGTTCACGCTCGCGTTCGGCCGCTCAGACAACGATGAGTATCTCGGCCAGTTGACGACGACGATGCCCACGGGCTTGTTGGGCAAGATCGCGGGGATCCCGCTGTGCGAGGAAGCGCAAGCGATAGCCGGCTCGTGTGATGCGGCGAGCCAGATAGGGACGGTGGAAGCACTCACGGGTCCGGGTGCGAACCCGTTTCTCGTCTCTGGTGGTCACGTGTACTTGACGAAGGGCTATGGAGGTGCCCCGTACGGCTTGTCGATTGTGGTCCCTGCTGTCGCGGGTCCGTACACATTGTCGGGGACGAACGGGACAGGGAGTGTGGTGGTGCGTGCGCAGATTTTCGTGGACGAACACACCGCACAGTTGCGAGTCGTGAGCGGGCAACTGCCGTCGATGTTGGATGGGATCCCGCTCCAGCTGAAAGCGGTGAACGTTCGTATCGACAAGCCGCAGTTCACGTTCAACCCGACGAGTTGCGCAAAGAAGTCGATTGTGGGTTCGCTGACCGCGGTCGAAGGTTTGTCCTCGACGGTAACGGATTCCTTCCAGGTGACGAACTGCGCGAGCCTCGCGTTCAAACCCGGGTTCAGTGTTTCAACGACAGGTAAGACGTCGCGGGTCAACGGTGCTGGGTTGGACGTGAAGTTGTCCTACCCAAAGAATGCGTTTGGGAAGTACGCGAACATCAAGGCCGTCAAGGTGGCATTGCCCAAGCAGTTGCCGTCGAGGTTGACGACGCTGCAGAAGGCTTGCCCTGATAGCACGTTCAACGCTAACCCCGCCGCTTGCCCCGCGGCATCACGGATCGGATCGGCGACAGCAACAACACCGATCCTTGGGGACACGCTCACGGGACCGGCGTACTTCGTGTCGCATGGTGGCGCGAAGTTCCCAGAACTCGTGATCGTGCTCTCCGGCGACGGCGTCACAGTCCAACTCGACGGGGAAACATTCATCAGCAAAGCGGGGATTACAAGCAGCACATTCCGCCAGATCCCCGATGTGCCCGTGAGCACGTTCGAGTTGAAACTACCCCAAGGACCCGGCAGTGCACTCGCCGCGAACGGGAACCTCTGCACCAGCGCGCTGAAGATGCCGACGGCGTTCACGGCCCAGAACGGGATGGTCATCCACCAGACCACACCAATCACAGCCACCGGGTGCCCCAAACACAAGACAAAGCACAAGAAGGGCAAGAAGTAGGCGAGGCGGACTCCCCGGGCGCAAAGCTCCTCCCGCCGCCCGGGGAACCCGTCACCAGACCACAAAGCGAAAAGACATGTCCTCCATCGCACAAGCACTGTCGGGTATCGCGGCGCACGAGGCCGCACAGGAGGTGGCGGATGGCCTTGACCGGGCGCGCTTGTCCGACATTCAACGTGCCCGCATGTTGCGAGCGATGGTGGACGAGGCTGTCGAGCGTGGTGTCGCCAATGTGACCGTCGCGCAAGTCGTCGCCCGGTCCGGGGTTTCACGCCGCACCTTCTACGAGGTCTTCGCCGACCGCGACGAATGTCTCTTGGCTGCCCTTGAAGACGCGATAGAGCGAGTGTCAGAATGCGTCATAGCGGCGTATGAGCCGACCGCTCCGTGGAGGGACAGGGTCAGGGGAGCCCTTGTCGCGTTGCTCTCGTTCTTCGATGGCGACGACGGCACGGCCCGGCTCCTGATCGTGGAGTCGCTTGGCGCGGGTCCGGTGGCGCTCCAGCGTCGCTCGTGGGTCATTGCGCCCGTCATCGCCGTCGTGGATGAAGGGCGGGCAGAGGGCAAGGCGAAGGCAGACCCTGCGCCTGTGACGGCGGAGGGCATCATCGGAGCCGTGCTGTCCGTCCTCCACGCCCGGCTGATGGAAGACGACCCGCGTCCGCTAGTCGAGCTGACTGGCTCGCTGATGAGCATGATCGTGCTTCCGTTCACCGGTGCTACCGCGGCCCGGCAGGAGTTGGAGCGCCCGGCGCCCAAACCGCGACGGCAGGCCGAGCGGCGAGACGCCGATCCCCTGAACCATCTCGGCACGCGCCTCACCTATCGCACCGTGCGAGTGCTCGTGGCGATCGCGTCGCACCCGGGCAGCTCGAACAGCCAGATCGGGCGTGCCGCCGGGATCACCGACCAGGGCCAGACCTCGAAGCTGCTGGCGCGGCTTTGCCGGCTCGGGTTGATCGTAAACGTCGGCGTGAATGGCCTCAGGGGCGCCCCGAACGTGTGGGCGCTCACCGAGAAGGGGCAGGCGGTGCAGGGGGCGATAGCCGAGCAGACCAGCCGAGCGTAGGGCTCATGGCCGCCCGGCGGGCAGGCCCTTCTTTCGCAGAGCGCTCACAAACAGGGCGAATTCCTTCTGGATGTGGGTGAGAGCGAGCCGGTGTCCCGCGCCGTCGGCGGCGCTCGACGGGCCGCCTGCGGCACTCACACGCCGTTCAGCGCGCGACCTGTTGCGCCACGCGTCGATGACCGCGTGCAGGTCGTCGTGTGCGGGGATGTCGCGTCGGGGTTCGTCCTGTAGGAGTACGCCGAGATCAGGAGCCGCCTGCACCCGGGCGGGCATCTGCGCGAGCGCCTGTTGCGGGTTGGCGGCGAAGCGCAACAGGATCGTCTTTATGAGCGAGGTGTGGTCGAAGAACTGGTGGGACACCTCCCGCTTGACCCGGGGTCCGATCACGAGCGCTGGTACTCGCACCCCATAGGTGGAGTAAGCCGAGCCGTCGTCCACCGGCGGGGGGTTAACGTGGTCGTAGAAGCCGCCGTGCTCGTCGTAGCAAACGACTAGCAGCGTGTCGTCCCAATCTCTGGTCTTCGTAAGGGCGTCGTACAGCTCCAGCACGAGCTCTTGGCCGGCGAGAATGTCTGACGGCGGGTGATCGTCGTTTGAGGCGGGATCGAGCGTGTGCAGGTTGACGAAGTTCGGGTCGATCCACGAGACCTCGCGCAGAGCCCCGGTCGCGGCGTCGTCGATGAAGCTCGCGTGCGAGGTGATCGGGCTCTCAAGCACCTGGGTGAGCTCGCTCACGAGCTTGCGGTCGAAGAACGCGAAGTTGTCGCGATGCAAGTCGAAGCTGCGGTAGTGCTTGTCTGCGCCACGCAGCGTGGAGGGGTCGTCGGAGTACCACCGCCACTGCTCGTCTGCGAGCAGGCGTGTGAAGGCTTCGACCTCGAAGATCGGGATGCTGGGCACTTTCCCGGTGACAAGGTCGGCCAGCTCTTCGAGTAGGCCGAAATGGACTTTGGGGCCTTCCTTCCCGGCGAGTGAGTAGAGGCGGTTTGGCCACGTGTCGCCGGGGATAGAACTGTGCCAGCGGTCGCACACGCAGAACTGGCGGGCGAGGAAGTCGTAGACGGGGACGGATTCGGCGGTGTAGTGGCCCATCGGCAGCCGTCGCCACTCCTCCGGTGGCTTCTTCTGCTCGATGAAGTTCTTG
Organism: uncultured Solirubrobacterales bacterium; assembly: GCA_963695305.1. GTDB lineage: Bacteria > Actinomycetota > Thermoleophilia > Solirubrobacterales > Solirubrobacteraceae > Palsa-744. The sequence goes on from OY968774.1 coordinate 1,486,393, forward strand.
ACGAACCCGCCCGGCTTGACACCGTGGGATTCGGAGAGCTGTTCTGCCACGCAGTCTGGCGAATGGCAGGGGTCGAGGCTTTCGTCGAAAGGTTCGCCTGGCTTGTGGAACGCGGTTTCGCCCGGGCCGTAGGCGTACGGCTTGTATTCGATCCCATCCGCGTCGAAGTTGGCCTGGGCGTTCTGAATACCGTCCACGCCTTCAACGCCGCCCGGCAATCCCAGGTAGCCGAGCATGTGGTCGAACGACCGGTTCTCCATCATCAGCACCACGATGTGCTTGATGGAGTCAAGCGGACTCGAAGCTGCGCTCATTACCGATCCTCCTTGGGGTGGTCGGTGCGTGTTGGCTGCCGTGCGCACCCTATCAGTGCAACTAGCTAGATGAGTTCAAACTTACGGCATTTCTTGCACAGGTTAGCTCCGTTTACGCCACCGCTATTGAGCCAAGACGGTAGACTGGCTGCGTGGCCAGCCCCACCGATAACGGACGCATGATTTCGAGCAATGACGACAGCGCGGGAAGCACCCTGCCGCGCGCCTGCATCATCGGCGCTGGCTCATCCGGCATTGCCGCTGCGAAGGCGCTTCTCGACCGCGGGATCCCCTTCGACTGCTACGAGAAGTCCGACCAGGTCGGGGGCAACTGGGTGTTCGGCAACCGCAACGGGATGTCTGCGGCCTACCGGGACCTGTTCATCAACGTCTCGCGCGAGCGGATGGCCTACGCGGACTACCCGATGCCGAGCTCCTATCCGGACTTCCCCCATCACACGCACATCAAGGAGTACTTCGACAAATACGTCGATCACTTCGGCTTGCGCGAGCACATCACGTTCGAGACGGGTGTTGAGCACGCGAGCAAGCGCGAGGACGGTACCTGGGAGATCAAGCTCGACAACGGTGAGACGTGCTCCTACGATGCGCTGCTCGTGGCCAACGGCCACCACTGGGACCCGCGCTGGCCCGAACCGGCCTTCCCGGGGGCCGACACTTTCGTGGGGAAGCAACTCCACGCCCACTCCTACGTCGACAACTCGATCTTCGCCGGCAAGGATGTCGTGATCCTCGGCATGGGCAACTCCGCGATGGATATCGCCGTGGAGTCCTCGTACGTAGCCGCCAATACCTATCTCTCGGCTCGCAAAGGGGCTTGGATCATCCCCAAGTACGTGTTCGGCAAGCCGGTCGATCAGTTGCCCAACAATCCCCGTGTGCCGTTCGCGATCCGTCAGCGCATGATCCACCAGACGATCAAGACGATGACCGGCCCGCCCGAGCGCTACGGGCTACCCAAGCCCGACCACAAGTTCGGCGAGTCACACCCCACCGTCTCGGGGCGCATTCTCGACCGCATCGCTCACGGCACGATCGCCCCGAAGCCGAACATCGCCTCGCTAGAGGGAGATCGAGCGCGCTTCACCGACGGTAGCGAGGTGCATGCCGACGTGGTGGTGTACTGCACCGGCTACAAGATCACATTCCCGTTCTTCGACGATGACTTCCTCGCCGCGCCCGACAACCACATCGAGCTCTTCCGGCGCGTCTTCCATCCCGACATCTCCGGCCTCTACTTCATCGGTCTGTTGCAGCCGCTCGGCGCGATTATGCCCCTTGCCGAGGCCCAGAGCGCATGGATCGGCGACCACCTGCGCGGCGAGTACGCGCTGCCGTCGCCAGCCGAGGTGCGCGGCGACATCGCCTCAGACCAAGCCGCCATGCGCAAACGCTACGTAGCCTCCAAGCGCCACACGATCCAGGTCGACTTCAACGACTACCTGCATGCGCTCGCCGCTGAGCGCCGCGCTGGGGGTGAGCGGGCTCGGGCATTTGGGTATGCGTTGCCGATCCCACCCCACCAGACCGCCGGGGACAGCGCTTTCGCTCGCTAGCGTTAAGCGTGTGACACAGACGTTCTGCCGCCACAACCGCTTCGTCCAGCGCTGCCCGATCTGCCGCGAGACCGTACCAGGGCTTGAGCCCGCGCGGCCGGCCGCCAAAGCCTCGAAGCAGACCAGCGCGGGCGCTCGCAGTGCTCGATCGGGTGGGGGCACGACCTCACGCACGGCCGCGGGGCGTGGCTCCGCACGTCGCTCCACGGACGTGAAGGTGCTCCGCGAGCAGCGCTCTGTCGACGACGGCTATCGCAGCGATCTCATCCCGGGTGTGCACTCCTCAGAGGACGCGAAGCGGCTCGTTCGCGAGATCGGGTTCGCCTCCGGGCGCCTGCTCACGCTCACCGCCGCTCCGCCGAGCTTGTACGCCGAGGCGCGGGATTGCGGGGATATCGAGCAGGCGACATGGATGTGCTTCTTGGCCGCCTATCTCTCCCCGCTTCAAGGTACGCAATCGTTCGTGGGCCCTCGCCAGGCGTTGCTCTCTAGCTGGGCGTCGGGCACTGTCCCGGACCTGGAGGACGTTCCGCTCGGTCCGCGCACCTCCCATGATCCCTCTCGCGGCGCCGAGACACTGATCGCCTACCGACGCTTTGCCGAGCATGCGGGCTCCCAGGAGGCCGCTTTCACAGGCGAGCCTGCGTGGACGCCTCAGCGGCGCTTCGAGCGCTTGTTCGAGCGGCTCGCGCTGCCGGGTTTCGGACGCATGGGGCGCTACGACCTGTTGATCACGCTCGGACGGCTCGGGTTGTACGAGATGCGCGCCGATTCGCTACACCTCGGCACGCGTACCTCCGCTCTTACCGCCGATCCCACGCCGCCCGCCGCCAAGCGCGTGTTCGGTATCGGCGACCCGATCCACATCGAGCGTCGCGCTACTACGCTCGCGCAGGCGCTCTCAACACCGATCGAAGCACTCGACCTGGCGCTCGCGAACTGGTCCGCGGAGGAGCGTGTGACACTCGGTTTCCCGTCCGACACCAACGATGTCCATGCCATCGAGCGGGCCGAGGTGGCGCTCGAAGTCCGATCCACCTCCTCTGACTGAGTCTGCGGGCCGTCGAGACGGGGGGGGGCAGGTTATGGCCTGTTTGAGGCTGCGCAAGAGCGAGTGCGCGCGTGCACTCGTGTCCGGCGTTTTTGCCGTCCACACCGACGCCTAAAGTCCTGCGTGTCATGTCCTCGTTTCGCGCAAACCAGGGAGCCGCCATGCCGCTGTGCTTCATAGAGCCCCACGACGCCATCCGAGTCATCGCGGACTCCGTCGGCCGCGAGGCCCGACGGCAACTCCTGGGCGAGGTGGTGCGTGCCTGGGTTGACGACCTCCCCGATCAAGAGCTCTCACTGCACTATGCCCGCGCGATCGCCGACCTCGACGACGACGACCTGCAGCTCCTCGCGGCCTGGCACGCATCGCTTGAGGTGGGCCAGCCGATCCCCAACACCGACTTCCTCGTCGGGGTATTCCCGAGCCTTGGTGAAAACCGCCGCGAGGCGCTGAAGATCGCCGCCGGCTTCAAGGGTGAGGAAGCGTTTGAGGCGGGGGTTGCGGAGGACACGGCACTCGACACGGTGCTACCCCACCTCTCCCGTGAGCGCGCCATAGACCTGGCCGAGGAGTGCATCCAGCTGTACCAGTGGGACCGACTCGGCTCATACAACTAGACTGGGCTTATGCCTGAGCCCACTGTTACCGTCGATGACGTAATGGATGCCCTGTCCAACGTGATCGACCCCGAGCTTGGGCTCGACTTTGTCGAGCTAGGCCTCATCTATGGCGTCGAGGTGAGTGGGGGAGATGTGCAGGTCACCTTTACGCTCACGACCCCCGGTTGCCCGATCGGTCCTCAGGTGACAGAACAGATCGAAGAGTTCGTGGGCGAACTCGAAGGCGTCGCGTCGGTTGAATCGGAGATGGTGTTCACGCCTCCGTGGACGCCCGAGAAGATGAGCGAGGACGCGAAGTTCGCTTTGGGGTACTAGACGCCCCTTTGGTTGCGTCGCCGTTCTCTGAAACCTTGCTCGTCTGAGCTTCCTGGCCTTGCCTCTCGTGGGCAAGCTCCACGAGCGTCGCCAGTTCCTCGGCGATACTGTCGCCGATCTGCTCGATGTCTGCAAGCGCGTCGAAGTCGCCGAGCAGCCCAAAGTTCATCTCACCCGCATAGGACATGATCGCGACGGCCAGCGCGTGGTTTTCCGGTAGGAACGCCACCGGAAATACGCGCTCCATGCGACGTCCCAGTACATAGAGCGGGAACTGGGGTCCCGGCACGTTGGTCACGATCAGGTTGAACAGCCGCGTGGAGAAGTTCAGACGCGAAGCCTGGGCGAGGATTGTCGGCGGCGCGAAGTTCTGAGCCCCCGCGATCACCTCGGCGCCGAGCGCCTGCTTTGACTCCTTCAAGCCGTCCATCGCGTGCTTCACGAAACGCAACCGCTCCAGCGGGTCGGCGATGTACACCGGAAGCGGTCCCCTCATCACCACGATGCGGTTGCCTCCCTCGTGGCGCTCGCCCACCGTGCGCACAGAAACAGGCACCAACGCCCGCAACTCAAGACCCTCCGTGCGTCTCCCGCGGGCAATCAGGAATGAGCGCAACGCCCCTGTGACAACCGCCAACACGACATCGTTGACCGTGCCACCGAGCGTGTTCTTCACGAGCTTGAAGTCGTCGAGCTTCGCCGCGACGCCGACGAAGCGCCGGTGCGGCCCAATCTCCACGTTCAGCGGGGTGGCGGGCGCCGGGTTTAGGCCCGCCCATACGATCTCGCCGATGCCCTCGGCCGCCTCCCGTGCCCGCTCAAGCGAACGGTCGGGATGGGTTAGCGCGCTCACAGTTCCTCCAACCATCTCCACGCCGGCGCGAACCGCCCCACGCAAACCCGCGGCCACGAGCTCGGTCGTGTCAGGCTCCGGGTTGGGTTTCCACGGTCGCCCCGAATGACGCAGCGGTGGCGGATCTGGGGAGAGGTCAAACAGCACCGTTGCGAGATCGACGCCAGCGATGCCGTCGATCAACGAATGGTGGGTCTTGGAGATCAACGCGAACTTGTTGTCCCATAGTCCCTCGATCAACCACATCTCCCACAAGGGCCTGGAGCGGTCGAGCGCTTGCGAGAAGACGCGCGCCGTGAGATTGCGCAGCTGTTCCCAGCTGCCTGGCTTCGGCAACGCCGTGTGGCGCACGTGGAACTCGAGGTTAAAGCTCGGGTCGTCCACCCACACGGGCCGTCCGCTGTCGAGCGCGGTGTAGGCGAGCTTGTGGCGGTAGCGCGGCACCAGGTGAAGACGGCGGCGGATCTGTTCCAGGAACTCCTCCATCTCCGGCGGAGGTCCCTCAAGCAGCGTGAGCCCGCCGACGTGCATGTGCGAGCTCTCTCCCTCCTGGTGCAGGAAGGAGGCATCGACCGCCGTGAGCCTGTCGAGGTGACGCTGTGGCATTTGCCAAAGGGTACTCGCCAAGCGGCCGGCGTTCGTGCCGGATGTACCCCCGAGCGGGTCTGGCGTAGCGCCGCCTCTACAATATGTGTGGTGCCAACTGACACGGCAACAGCGCCGAACACTGTCGAGAAGCTGCTGCTCGCCGCGCCGCGCGGATATTGCGCTGGAGTGGATCGCGCGGTGCAGACGGTGGAACGGGCGCTCGACCTGCACGGGCCGCCGGTGTACGTGCGCAAGCAGATAGTCCACAACAAGCACGTTGTCGAGCTGCTCGCGGCACGCGGTGCGGTGTTCGTGGACGATGTCAACGAGATCCCCGAGGGCGCCCTCACGGTCTTCTCGGCTCATGGTGTGTCGCCGAAGGTGCGTGAGGACGCACAGGCGCGCAAGCTCGACACGATCGACGCCACCTGTCCGCTTGTCACCAAGGTGCATCGCGAGGCTGTCCACTTCGCACAGGACGGCTACACGATCGTGCTTGTCGGCCATGAGGGCCACGAGGAGGTGCAGGGAACGATGGGGGAGGCCCCTGAGAGCATTGTGCTCGTGGAGAACGAGCAGGACGTGGACGAGCTCGTGGTCGAGGACCCCGAGCGAGTGGCGTACGTCACGCAAACCACGCTCTCGGTGGACGAGACGAGCGCGATCGTCGCTCGGTTGCACGAGCGTTTTCCCAAGATCACGGGTCCCCGAACCGACGACATCTGTTACGCCACCACCAACCGACAGATGGCCGTCAAGCAGATGGCGGGCAAGTGCGAGTTGATGTTGGTGATCGGCTCGCGCAACTCCTCCAACTCGGTGCGCCTCGTGGAGGTGGCCCGCGACTGCGGCACCGAGGCCTACCTCATTGACCATGCGGGCGAGGTGCGCGAGGAGTGGCTCGACGGTAAGCATGTGGTGGGTGTGAGCTCGGGCGCCTCCGCTCCCGACGATCTCGTCCAGGACCTGCTCGACTTCTTCCGCGCCCGTGGTGTCGAGGACATCTCCGAGTTCCACGTTGTGCGCGAGGATGTCCGCTTCATGTTGCCCAAGCCGATCCGCGAGGCTGTGGCTGCGGCGTCTTGACGCGCACGCTCGTCGTCTCAGATCTTCATCTCGGCGCCGGCTCGGGTGCTGATGTGCTCCGCCGTCCGGCCGCGCGAGCGGCCTTGATCGAGGCGCTTGCCGATGTCGACCGGCTTGTCCTGCTCGGTGATGTCTTGGAGCTGCGTCACGGTCCGCGACGCGACGCGCTAGCGGTTGCGCGGCCGTTCTTCGAGGAACTCGGGCGCTCGTTCGCAGATCGTGAGATCGTGGTGGTCGCAGGCAATCACGATCATGCATTGGTCGAGTTGTGGTTGCGTGATCGCGACGAAAGTCCCCACCCCGAGTCGCTTGATCTGGAGCAGCGCTTCTCCGCTCAGGAAGCCTCCTCAATGCTCGCCACACTCGCATCGTGGGCGGCACCTGCCCAGGTCACCGGAGCCTTTCCGGGGTTGTGGTTGCGCGAGGACGTGTATGCCACCCACGGCCACTATCTCGACTGTCACCTCACGATCCCCACGATGGAGAGGCTCGGCATCGGCATGACCGCCCGCGCGATGAAGCGTCCAGCGGACGCGTTTGCATCGGTCGGCGACTACGAGGCTGTCACCGCTCCCGTGTTCGCATGGATCGATGCCGTCGCACGCCAGGCCCCGACCGGCTCGACGCTTAACGGACAGACCACGGTGCGCGCCTGGCGCGCGATCGTGGGTGATCGCGGTGAGAACGGTCGTGGCTGGGGGGACCTGCGCTTGCGTGCTATCGCGGGCGCTTTTCCTTTCGCGATCGCCGCGCTCAACCGTGCTGGGTTGGGTTCGTTCCAAGCCGACATCTCAACCGACGAGCTACGACGTGCTGGGCTACGCGCGATGGGGGAGGTGGCGTCCCGGCTCGGGCTTAACAACGCCCACGTCATCTTCGGTCACACCCACCGCGCAGGGCCGCGATCAGGGGACGACGGCTCTGAGTGGCAAGGGCCTGGCGGCGCGCGGTTGCTCAATGCCGGTTGCTGGACATATGACGGTTACTTCGTTCGAGGAGAGCCAGGCGAGAGCCCTTACTGGCCGGGCGGCGCGGTGCTCGTCGAGAATGACGGCCCGCCGGTACTGCGACGGCTGCTCGATCACTGCTCGAATAAGGAGCTCGCCCCGGCGATGGGGTGAGCCGGCTGCTTGTGGCTCAAGCCAATCCCGGCGTGAAGCATGTCGCGAGGTACTCCACGCCACCGCCCACCTCAAGCTCCAGTGTCCCGGCTGTGTGGCGCTCGTGTTCGACGAGCCTGTAGGCGCCGGGGTGGTCAACAGTGAGCATGGCGTTGCCGTCCCCGCCCGCAAGGGTTTTGACTGTGATCGTGCCTGTGCCGTCAAGCACGGCCCATACACCACCCGCTTCGTACTCGCCTGACCAGGTGCCCTCATGGTCGGGCGTTTGCATCGCTAGCTTCGCGCCGTGCGCGTCCTCCGGGCGCAACGGCTCAAGCGGCTCGCGCTCGACACCCAGCAGCTTTTGGATCGCTAACTCGGTCTCCTCGTAGCTGCCCTCGCCATAGTGGTAGTCGAACAGGCGGGCCCTCCCGTCGAACAGGTACCGCGCGGGCCAACCCTTGTTCTCGTACTCCTGCCAAACCTCGAACTCGCTGTCGATGAGTACCGGGTAGCCGATCTCCAGGCGCTCCACGGCGTCACGCACAGCCTGCTCGTCGTGGGAAGGCGCAAAGCCAGGGCAGTGCACTCCGATAACGCGCAGCCCGTTCTCTACATAACGCTTGTGCCAGGCCTTCACGTAGGGAAGGGTGAGGATCGAGTTGGGGCGGCAGAAATCCCAGAACTCCACAAGCATCGGCTGCCCCCGCTTGAGGATGCTTGCCTGGGATCCGTTCGTGTTTATCCACGGCAGCTTCGTGGGGAACAGCGGCGCTGCGATCGTGTCGACGGGGGCGCGCAAGGTTGCGTCGCGCTACCCGATGCTTCCAACCATCTCCAGCTGGATGAGACGGTTGAGCTCGACGGCGTACTCCATCGGGAGCTCCTTCGTGACGGGCTCGATGAAGCCGTTTACGATCATCGCGGCCGCCTCGTCCTCGGTGAAGCCGCGTGAGCCCATGTAGAAGAGCTGGTCGTCTGAGATCCTACCCACGGTCGCCTCGTGGGCGACGGCGACGTTGGGGTTCTGGATCTGGATGTCAGGCCACGTATCAGAGCGCGATTCTCCGTCCATCATCAAGCCGTCGCACTGCACCCTCGCCTTGGAGCCTGCGGAGTTGTGGCCCATCTTCACGAGACCGCGATACCCCATGATGCCGCCGTCCTTGGAGATCGACTTCGCGAGGATGTTGGAGGTGGTGTTGGGCGCCAGGTGCACCACCTTCGCGCCCGTGTCCTTGTGCACGCCTTTCCCCGCCACGCCCACGTTGAGGTGGTCGGCGCGGGCGCCCTCGCCCATCAGATAGGAGCCGGGGTAGAGCATCACGTACTTCGCGCCCATCGACCCGCCCACCCACTCGACCGTGCCCTCGGCGTCCACCACGGCGCGCTTGGTGTTGAGGTTGTAGACGTCCTTCGACCAGTTCTGCACGGTGGTGTACCGCGCCTTGGCGCCCTCGTGCACGAAGATCTCAACCACGGCGGAGTGCATCGAGTTGACCGAGTAGGTCTGGGCGGTGCAGCCCTCGATGTAGTTCACATCAGAGCCCTCGTCGGCGATGATGAGGGTGTGCTCGAAGGTGCCCTCGCCGGCGCCCTCCATGCGGAAGTACGCCTGCAGGGGTAGGTCCACCTTGACCCCCTTGGGCACGTAAAGGAACGACCCGCCCGACCACACCGCGCCGTGGAGCGCGGAGAACTTGTTGTCCTGCGGGGGGACGCACTTGTTCATGAAGTACTTCTGCACCAAATCTGGGTACTTGGTGATGGCGGTATCCATAGAGCAGAACAGGATCCCGAGCTTGGCGTACTCTTCCTTCAGGCCCTCGTACACGGGCTCTTGGCGCCAAACGCCAACCACGCCCGCGAGGTGCTCGCGCTCGGCCTGGGGGATACCAAGGTCCTCATACGTTTTCTTCATCTCCTCCGGCACGTCGTCCCAGGAGTTGAAGCGCCCAGCGGTGGGCGGTGAGTAGAGCACGAGCTCGTCGAGGTTCAAGCCGCTGAGGTCGGGACCCCAGGTGGGGACGGGCTTGCGTTCGTAGATTTCAAGCGACTTCACGCGCTTCTCGGCCATCCAGTCGGGCTCGCCCTTGACCTTGGAGAGCTCACGCACCACCTCGCGCGAAATGCCTTTCCGCGCCAGAAGCTGGCCTTGCTCGTCCTCGACGATGGGGCTGGGCTTTGCGATCTTGGTGCGGTCTAGCGTCGCCATATGGCTCCCTTTGAGAATCCTGTGCTGTGGACTAGGAATTGTATCGAGGTCAGCCGGTCGCGCTCACGGGCCAGCTGTTATCGCCTGTGACAGCGCCCTTGACGACCTTCAAGCCAAGCAGTGCGCACTTGCGGCGGGTCGCCGAGACGGGAATCCCGAGCAGCTCGATCGCCCAGTCGGCGTCCAGTTCGGCTACCTGCTCGACGGCCATTCCCACGAGCTCCTCGGATGCGATCGACGCGGAGGCTTGCGAGATCGCGCAGCCGTGGCCGTGGAAGCGCAGGTCTTCGATCTTGCCGTCCTTCACGCGGATGTGCACGCCCAACTCGTCGCCGCACAGGGGGTTGTGCTCCAACCCCTCCATGTCGTGGGGCTCGAGCTCGCCGAAGTTGCGCGGACGCTTGTAGTGGTCGAGTATGTAGTCGCGGTAGAGGTCGTCCATCACAAACCGAACACCTTCACGCCGGCAAGCAGCGAGTCGATCAATGCGTCCACGTCCTCGCGCTCGTTGTACACGCCGACGCTTGCCCTGGCGGTTGCGGGGACGCCGAGCTTTCGCATGAGCGGCTGGGCGCAGTGGTGGCCCGCGCGGATGCACACCCCGCCGCGGTTTGCCAACTCGGCGATGTCGTGCGCGTGCATGCCCTCGATGGTGAACGACACGAGCCCGCCACGGTTCTCGGCCTCGGGGGGGCCTACGAAGCTCAATCCGGGTACATCTTGCAGACGCTCCAGCATGTAACTGGTGAGCTCGCGCTCGTGTGTGCGCACGCGCTCCATCCCGAGCGCGTCGAGGTAGCTGACGGCGGCGCCGAGCCCAACGGCCTCGGTGATCGGCGGGGTGCCCGCCTCGAACTTGTAGGGCAGCTCGTTCCACGTCGCGCCGTCGAAGTCCACCGAGGCGATCATGTCGCCGCCGGTCAAAAACGGTTCCATCTCATCGAGGATCTCCGCGCGTCCGTGCAGCACGCCGATCCCCGTCGGCCCAAGCGCCTTATGACCGGTCCACGCGTAGAAGTCCGCGCCCAGCGCCTGCGCGTCGACGGGCATGTGGGGCACCGCTTGCGCGCCGTCCACGAGCGACACCGCTCCGGCGGCGCGCACGCGCGCGGTCATTTCCGCGACGGGAAGGATCGTGCCGAGCACGTTTGAGACATGCGTGAACGCCACCAACTTGACGTCCCCCTTGGCCAGTTCGCGGTCGAGCTGTTCGAGTGAGATCTCCCCGCGCTCGTCCACCTCCAGGTAGCGCAGCTGCGCGTTCTTCTCGCGGCACAGCTGCTGCCACGGAACGATGTTCGCGTGGTGCTCCATCTGCGTTGTCACCACCGCGTCGCCGGGACCCACGTTCGCGCGCCCCCACGAGTAGGCGACGAGGTTGATCGCCTCAGTCACGTTCTTTGTGAAGATCGTCGTCTTCGGCTCCCACCCGACGAACTTCGCGACCTTCGCTCGCGCGCCGTCATAGGCGGCGTCTGACTCCTGCGCGAGCGCATACACGCCGCGGTGCACGTTCGAGTAGTGCTCGCTCATATACCGCGACATCGCGTCGATCACCGCTCTCGGCTTCTGCGCGCTTGCGCCCGAATCGAGGTAGGAGAGTGGCTTGCCGTCGATTTCGCGCGAGAAGATGGGGAAGTCGCTCCGCACGTTCAACGCGGTCACGGTCGCCTGTCGCCTCTCACGCTCAACGGTGCTCATCGGGCCGTCGCGTATGCCTCGATGTCCTCGCGCGCGGCCGCCAACTTCGCGGCGATCTTCGTGCGCACGAGATCTTCCAGCGGCTCGTCCTCGAGCTGGCCGAGCACCGGCTCGAAGAAGCCCTCGACTAGCAGCCTCACGGCGGAGGGGCGGTCGAGGCCGCGGGTGGCCATGTAGAAGATCGACGCCTCGTCCAGTTCGCCCACGGTGCCTCCGTGTGAGGCCGACACGTCATCCGCGGACACCAGCACAGAGGGGATCGCGTCCAGGCGCGCCTTCGGCGAGAGCATCAGCGTGTGGATCTGCAGGTAGGTATGCGTCTTTTGCGCGCCTGGGTCGATCTGGATCAAACCCTCGAAGCTCGCCCGGCTCTGGCCGGTCGCGGCGCCTCGCCAGTGCACGTCTCCGCCGGAGGGGCCGGTCTCGTGCAGGTCCACCGCGAACGTATCGAGGTGCTCCTCGGCCTCGGTGAAGAAGAGGCCTCTGAATGCCATGTCTCCGCCCGGCTCCATTACTGCCAGCTCGAGGTGGTGGCGCACGAGGTGGCCGCCCAACAGCGCCGGCAACCAGTGACAGTACGCGTCGCGACCCACCCCCACGAAACGGGTGGAGGCGTCGAACACGTCACCGGTACCCCAGTCCTGCACCTGTGCGAGGCGACAACGGGCGTTGTCTTGCAAGTACAGCTCAAACGCACCCGCGTGAAGGGACTGGCCCTCCTCGAAGTCAGCCGCGAGGTCGTGCTCGTGGACCTTGAAGTCGCTTGAGGCTCCCCCCACAACGAGCGTGCGGCCGTACTGCGCGACGCCCGCTCCGGAGATCGCGTACACGATCTCGAACGGGTCCTCCACCACGAGCCCGTCGGGGACATAGAGGAACGCTCCCCCGCTCCAGAAGGCTGCGTTGGCGGCCTCGAGCTTGTGGCGGTCAATCGTGAGGCGCTTGGAGTACCACTGCTCGAACAGCTCTTTGTGCTCGCTTGCGGCCTGCTCCAACGGGCACAGGACCACGCCCTGCTCGGCGAGCTTCGGGTCGAGCTCGACGTGCACCGTCGATGAGTCGAGCTGCACGATCCGGCCCGCCCGGGGACGGTCGGGGATCGCGGTAGTCACAAACTCGGGAGTGCCCCCGTCGCTCGCGCGTTCGTCCGCCGGTGACCCGAGGGATGTGCCCGCATGGGTGCTGCCGGCGAGTACGTCCAGGTCGAGCTCCGCAAAGGTCGTCGTCCAGAAGCCTGACCTACGCCACACGGGAAGCTCGCTTGCCGTGAAAGCACGCTCCGCGTCGGCTCGCAGTTCGGCAAGCGTTCGCCCGCCGCCCGCGCCGGCGCCGGCCAGCGCGTGATAGAGCGACGCCTCGCGGTGGCGTCCCGGCTTGACAGCTACGGGGGTGGCGCCGTTGGTGGCGGTATCGGGGACAGCGGTGGTCTCAGGCGGCACCGGCGCCCACCTCCTGGCGGATCTGGTCGTAGCCCTCGCGCTCCAGTCTCTCCACAAGCTCCACTCCGCCCTCGAGCACGATGCGTCCGTCCATCAAAATGTGCACGAACTCGGGCTTTACATAGTGCAGGATGCGCTGGTAGTGGGTGATGATGAGAGCGCCAAGTCCCTGCTCGTCGTGGAGTCTCTGCACGCCCTCGGCGACGGTACGCAGCGCGTCGATGTCAAGGCCCGAATCGGTCTCATCGAGGATCGCCACATCCGGCGAGAGCATCGCCATCTGGAGGATCTCCGCGCGCTTCTTCTCGCCACCGGAGAAGCCGTCGTTAAGGTGGCGGGAGGTGAACGCACGGTCCACGTCCAGTAGCTCAATCGCGTGCTGGAGTTGCTGGCCGAACTCCTTCACCCGGATCGGCTCCTCACGCTTGGCGTTGATGGCCATGCGTAGGAAGTTCGCCACCGACACCCCGGGGATCGATACGGGGTATTGGAAGGCCAGGAACAGTCCCGACTTCGCTCGCTCGTGCGGCTCGGCCTCGGTGATGTCCTCGCCCTTGAACACGATCTTTCCCTCGGTCACCTCGTATGAAGGGTGACCCAGGAGCGTGTTGGCGAGCGTCGACTTGCCCGACCCGTTAGGGCCCATCAGGGCGTGGATCTCGCCCTTGTCGATGGTCAAATCTACGCCCCTCAGGATCTCGCGATCCTCGGTGCGCACGTGCAGATTGGTGATTTCGAGGTCAGCCATGGTTCCTTTGTGGTGAGCGGTTACGGGACTAAGGAGATGCGGACAGGGCGGGAGATGCGGGGAGAGGCTCAAGCGGCGCTGCGATCGATGCTGCGGAGGGGGAGGGGAGCCGGGTGATGAGCAGGTCGGCGAGGGTCGTCTCCTTGAGCGTCCGCACGATCGACCCCCTCACGCGCGTCCACAGGAGCTTGGTGGGGCACACATGGTTGGGATCGGACTCCCTCGAGCACACGATGCTGCCATCCGCGCTTTGAGATATGCACTCGATCGGGGCGATCGAACCCTCCAGCGCCTCCACGACCTCAGCCATCGTGATGTCCGCGGCTGGTCGCGCCAGCAGATAGCCGCCGCGCGAGCCCCTACGGCTGTCGATCAACCCAGCCTTGCGCAGCCGCGCGACGAGGTGCTCGAGGTATGCCAGCGGCATTCCGTCGTGCTCGGCGATCTCCGCGAGCGGTACCACCGATTTGGTGCCGTCGGTGCACTCGCCGGCTCGCCGAGCCAGCTCCACCATCACCCTCACGCCGTACTCGGCCTTTGTCGAGAACATCATCGCTCAAATACCTACCTGCCGACTAGGGTATCAGGCGCCTTGAAGCCCGATCCGCCCGCCACGGGTGGGCGAAGATGGGGAGGGCACGCAGGTATCAGCCGGTATCGAGCAGGCGGATATCGTGGCTCAGCCCTTCGGGTGTGATCTGTTCGACACCGAATGCCACACGCTCGACCCCGGTGCGGTCGATCAACAGCACCGTTATCCCGTCTTCGCCTGTGGTCACGTGGTAGGCGCGCCATACCGCCTTCAGGCTGTGTCCGGACCCGGTTAGGTAGATGGCGCGACCGGTTAGCGATGTGGCCGCCAGGAAGCGCGCGACGCCGGCCGATGTGTCCGTGCGGGGGTCGGTGCTCACGAAGATCGTGCTCACCCCAGGTGGAGATCCGAGTTCGTCCAACGCGCCTCGAATCTGCTGGGCTACGAGCGTGCACGTCCTACAGTCGCTTGAGAGGAAGCTCAGCGCTATGACTTTGTCGCGATACTCGCTCAAAGAGACGGTATGCCCTTGCTCGTCGTGCAGTTTGAAGTCAGGCGCCATGATGCCCGGCGGGTAGGCGGCACCGTCGAAGTTGACGTGTGTGGCAGGAGGGCTTCCCGCGCAGTCGCCAAGCGCGAGCATGGGCAACGCGAGGGCAAGTACCGCAAGCGGTTGGAGACGCATCGGCAGGCAGCGTAGGCCACCCATTCAAATATCGCGCCATCGTCGCTACACTTTCTGAAGTCCCATGAATTCCGACCGCGATTCAGGAGTTTCCAGATGAGCCCGTCAAGCGCCGACCTGTTGCGTCAGGTGAAGAGCGAAATCGATGAGGTGGATCCATCCGAGGTCAAGGAGCTCCTGCAGGAGGGCGCCGTAATTGTGGACGTGCGCGAGACCGAGGAGCTCTCCTCGGGGCTGCTCCCTGGCGCAAGGCACGTGCCGCGCAGCTATTTGGAGACCCGTATCGAGGGAATCGTGCCCGACCGCTCAGCGCACATCATCCTCTACTGCGCATCGGGTAACCGCTCGGCTTACGGTGCCCGTACGCTCGAACAGGACATGGGCTACGAGCACGTGGAGTCGATGAAGGGCGGCATCACGCTCTGGAAGGACCGTGGCTACGAGGTGGACGTGCCCCGCACGCTCACGCCGGAGCAGCGCGACCGCTACTCCCGTCACCTGCTCATCCCCGAGATCGGCACAGACGGTCAGCAGAAGCTGCTCGATGCCAAGGTGTTGCTCCTCGGTGCCGGCGGCCTCGGCTCGCCCACCGCGCTCTACCTCGCCGCGGCGGGCGTGGGCACGCTCGGGATCGTGGATGACGACGAGGTTGACCTCTCAAACCTCCAACGCCAGGTGATCCACTCCACCCAGCGCATCGGCATCCCCAAGGTGGACTCCGCCGAGGAGACCATCCACGGGCTCAACCCCGATGTGAACGTCGTCAAGTACCCGGTGCGCCTCGATGCCTCAAACATCATGGACATCATCGAGGGCTACGACGTGATCGTGGACGGCGTGGACAACTTCCCCACGCGCTACCTGCTCAACGACGCCACTGTGCGCTTGAAGATCCCCGTGGTGTCAGCCTCCATCCTCGGCTTCGACGGCCAACTCTCCGTGTTCAAGCCCTATGAGGGTCCCTGCTACCGCTGCCTTTTCCGCGAGCCGCCCCCGGCTGAGCTCGCACCCTCCTGCGGTGCCAACGGCGTGCTCGGCGTGCTCCCCGGCACGATGGGCCTCCTGCAGGCCACCGAGGTCGTGAAGCTGATCCTCGGCATCGGCGATCCCGCGATCGGCCGTTTGCTGCTCTACGACGCGCTTGCCGCCACGCTCAGCGAGGTGAAGGTCCACCGCGACCCCGAGTGCCCGATCTGCTCGCGCCCGCCGGATGAGATATCCGACGAGGAGATGGGCGTGTTCCCCGACTACGAGGCATTCTGCGCGGCCGCAGGGTAGTCTGCCGCGAGCTTATGGCGACGATCAAGATCCCCCCGGTTCTGCGCGCGTCGGTTGGCGGCGAGCGCGAGGTGTCAGCTTCCGGCGAGAACGTCGGCGAGATCTTGCGCGACCTCGCCGGATCTCATCCCGCCACCGCCGACCAGCTGTTCGCCGCCGACGGCGAGCTCAACCGCTACGTCAACGTGTACCTCAACGACGAGGACGTTCGCGTGCTCGACGGGTTGGATACGGCTGTGGGCGACAGCGACACCGTCGTCATCCTGCCGGCGATGGCCGGCGGACGCTAACAGAGCCCCAAACGGTCTGTTTTCCCCGCAATTTGCGGGTTTTTAACTGCGCTTGAAGCGGTCGCGCGGTTAGGCTCGCCCGCCGTCACTTGGGACGTGACAAAGCGCTGTACAGCGGCTGCGGGGAATTGCCGATACATGGAGAGACGATGAGATTGCGTGCGCAAATCACACGGCTCCGAGTGCTCGTATTCCTAACGAGCATCCTCGTCCTGGCCTACTGTGGTCTGGCTGCCGGCATGGCCGACCACACGGGTTGGCCGCGCATCGGTCATCACAAAGGCCACCCCCGCAACGAAAGCGGCACGATGCGTGGGTGGAAGCGCGTCCACAACGAGCTGCTCGGCGGCGCCTCAAGCGACACGATCTACGCAGGCAACATGGGAGACGTGATCTGGGGCGACTCTCACGCCGGCGACCAACCCACCGGCCAGGTCGATCGTCTCCACGGAGGACCCGGTGAAGACTGGCTATACGCCAGTCACGGCTACAACCACATCTGGACCGGCGCCGGCAAAGACCACGTCGCGCTCGTCTACGGTCACGGCATCGTCGACTGCGACGGACCCGGCCGCAAGACATTCGTTATGCGCTACCTCCCGCGCAACCGTCCTTGGAAGCTGGTCGGGTGCACGAACAAGGTGATCGTGCGCTACAGGGCCTGATCGACCGGCTGGGGTCGGTTAGCCTCCGGTCCGGCGATATGAAGCCGTAGCGCTCGGTCAGGCGGCAACGACGCGCACGGGAGTGCCGTCTTCTGTGCTGGCCATGCCGGCCGCCGGCACGTGGCTCATCGCATGCTCCGTGAGCGCTGTGATCGTTAGGCTGGGGTTGACGCCCACGTTCGCGGGGATCGCCGAGCCGTCGCACACGAGCAGGTTCTCGTAGCCGAACACGCACTGGTGGGCGTCCACCACGCCGTGCTCTGCATCTGCGCCGATCACCGCGCCGCCAAGGATGTGTGCGGTGGTTGGGATGTTGAAGACCGCCTCGGTGATCGAGCTCTGCGCGACACCCCCGGTGCGCTGCGCGAACCATTCGGCCGCCTTGTTAGCCACCGGGATGAAAGTGGGAATCGGGCGCTCGGGGTCCTGTTCGGTGCTCAGCCACAGTGTTTTCAACGGTCCCTGTTTAGGGCGCAGGGCGATCGCGTTGTCAAGCGTCTGCATTACGAGGATGATGATCGTCCGTCGCGACCAGTTCTTGGGGCGAACCACCTGCATGAAGCGCCCTGGGTGGCGAACGATCTGGCCGAGCAGCTTCAGCGGCCGCGTGACGCGCGTCCCGTCGCCGGTGAGCAGTGTGTTGAGCCGGTGCATCGAATCGCCGTCGTTGCCGTAGGTGACGGTCTCGATATGGGTGTAGGGATCGGGATAGATGCTGGAGGTGATCGCCACCCGCTTGATCAGGTTCTCCGGGTAGTCCTCGGGGACCGTCACCGCGAGGATCGCCTCGCTGTTGGTGCGCACCAGCTCCCCCAGCCGCGAGGAGATGCGCGGCAGCGAGCCGCCCAGACGGCAACGTTGCAGCAGCGTGTTCGTGCCGAGCGGCCCGGCCGATACGACGACCCCACGCGCGCGGTGCACTTGGCGCTCGCGCCGTACCCATGAGCCTGAGCGGATGCTTTCGACCTCATACCCCTCGCTTCCGTCTCCGGCGCCGAGCGGCCGAACGTCGATGACGGTGCGTTCCGGGCTAACCCTCGCCCCACGCTTCTCAGCCAGGTACAGGTAGTTCTTGACAAGCGTGTTCTTCGACCCGTGGGGGCACCCCACCATGCAGCGTCCACACAACGAGCAGGGGGTCCGGTCGGGGCCCTCGCCGCCGAAGTAGGGATCGCGTGTGGCTTCGCCCGGCTCACCGTTGACCGCGCTTGCCGTCCTGCCAGGCTCGCCGAAGTACACGCCCACCGGAGTCTTTTTGTAGGTGTCAGAGACACCCAGCTCCTCGCCGAGCTCCCGCAGCAGCGCGTCGGCGGGGTCGTCGTAAGGGTTCATCGTTACGCCAAGCATCCGCTGCGCTTCCTCGTAGTGAGGAGCGAGCTCCGACTCCCAATCCGCGATCCCCGACCACTGTGCGTCCTCGAAGAAGGGCTTGGGGGGGACGTACAGCGTGTTCGCGTACCCAAGGCTCCCACCGCCCACACCGCACCCGCTCACCACGGAGACGTCTTTGAAGGTCGTCAGCCTGAAGATGCCCTTCCAGCCGATCTTCGGGCGCCAGAAGTAACGCTTGTAGTCACTCGTGGACTCAGGGAACTCGTGGTCGGCGAAACGGCGCCCACACTCGAGTACGCCCACTTTGTAGCCCTTCTCCGACAAGCGCAACGCAGAGACGCTGCCGCCGAAGCCGGAGCCGATCACCAGCCAGTCGTAGTCGAAGTCCCCTGACATCCCGCCTATCAGCATATTGGCTTCTTGGCGCTTCGGCCAGACGCCGCTATATTCCGTGAAGTAATGGCTGTCGAGCGGGTTGGTAACAAGCCCTGCGGAGGGCGCTACGGGGACATCATCCAGTCGATCGGCAACACGCCGCTCGTGGAGCTTCCGCGTCTCTCTCCCAAGCCGGGCGTCCGCATCTGGGCGAAGCTTGAGTCGCGCAACCCCACCGGCTCGGTCAAGGACCGCGTTGCCCGTGCGCTGATCGAGGACGCGGAGGCCCAGGGCGCGATCATGCCCGGCCAGACGATCCTTGAGCCCACCTCAGGCAACACGGGAATCTCGCTGGCGATGATCTGCTCGCGCAAGGGCTACCGCCTGAAGGTGGTGATGCCCGAGAACGTCACCCCCGAGCGCACCCAGCTACTGCAGATGTATGGCGCGGAGATCGTCTACTCCGAGGGCTCCAAGGGATCGAACGGGGCAGTGGAGAAGGCGCTCGACATGGCCCAAGCCGACTCCTCCTACTACATGCCCTACCAGTACGGCAACGTCGCCAATCCCAACGCCCATTACAACGGCACGGCGCTCGAGATCCTCGAGGAGTTGGACGAGGTGTCGGCGTTCGTGGCGGGCCTCGGCACCGGCGGCACCCTGATGGGTAACGGCCGGCGCCTGAAGGAGACGTTCGGCGACGCCTGCAAGATCGTTGCGGCGGAGCCGATGCAGGGCGAGCCGGTGCAGGGGTTGCGCTCACTCGACGATGGCTTCATCCCACCGATCATCGACATCTCGCTGCTCGATCGCAAGATCTTCGTCACCAACCGCGACGCCATCATCTGGACGCGCAAGCTGCTCGACGAGGAGAGCGTCTTCGCGGGTGTTTCCTCAGGCGCGATCGCGCGTGTGGCGGTCCGCATCGCGGGCGAGCTGGATGAGGGCAATGTGGTGTTCGTGGTCGCCGACGATGGCTGGAAGTACCTGTCGAGCGGCATCTACACGCTCCCGGTCGACGAGATCGAGAACCTCGATGCCACCGTGTGGTGGTGAGCCGCGATGGACATCTCCCCGCAACAGCTGGAGCAGATAGTCGCCCACGCGCGTGAGGAGGCTCCGAACGAGTGCTGTGGCGTGGTCGCGGTGGCGCAGGGCGCGGAGGTAGGGGAGGCGCGAGCGATGAGCGTGCGCCCCGCCCGCAACGTGCATGCCTCCCCCAAGCGCTTTGAGATTGACGGTCGCGACGTGTTGGCCGCGATGAGCGAGTTTGAATCCGAGGGGTGGGAGATCGGTGCGATCTACCACTCCCACACCCATACCGCCCCCTACCCCTCCCAGACCGACATCAACTTCGCCGCCAATTGGCCGGGAGTAGAGTGGATCATCGTCGGCCTCTCCGACACCGAACGCCCCCAGCTGCGGTCCTACCTGATCGAGGAGGGGGTTGTCCGTGAAGTGGCCTTGGAGACAGTCACAGTCTGATCGAACCGAGCGCGGCGATACAGCGGTCGCCGGCGAGTTGGCGAAGACCGGCGAGCTACAGCTTGTGAAGGTGGCCTATGCGAACAACCTTCCCGAGGCTGAATTGATCCAGAGCCTCCTGCGCCAGGAGCACATCCCAAGTATGGTGCAGCGCAACGGTGGCTTCGACATCCCAGACTTCATCGCCGCGGGTCCGCGCGACGTGCTGGTCCCCGTCTCGCAGGCCGACCGCGCCCGCGAACTACTCGCCTGAGAAGGTCGCTTAGACCAGGACCGGCTGGCCCATCGGCTGGCCGGCTTCACGCGTGATCGCCTCGATCTCTTCGGCGGCGCGCTCGAACTCGCCGTCGGAGAGCACCGGCGTGCCCTCGAAAGGCAGTTCGCGCTGGAGCTCAAGCCAAGAACTGCACACCCCGTACTCGTCCCTAACCTTCACGGTCACCGGGCGGGGGATGCGGTATGTGCGGAGCAGCAGTACGTGCAGCGGATGACGCCGCTTCCATTCCAACCGCTTCTCCGCGTAATCGGGGGTCCACACATAGAACGGCGACAGGGCATCGACAGCACGGGGATCTGAGATCGTGAAGTGGCCCGCCACTTCCGCCCAAGCCCTGATGCGCACGCGCTCTGGCTGCTGGATGCCCCCTTCGACGCTGAACGCCTGCACTGGCGGCTCGCCGTCGTTCCACACACCTTCCTCCAATGCCCTACGCAACTCGGGCTGGTGGGATTCGCGCACGAGGTCGTTGCGCTGGTGGTCGAACGTGGGGTAGAGGAAGAAACGGTCGTGCTCGAGCTTGAAATGCTTTTCGGGCTCGCGTATACCGCCCTTGCGCAGCGTGATTAGCTGCTCGCCTTCGGCGAGAGCGCGGACGGTGACCGCCCATTCCTTGAGAGCAATTGGCATTTTTGGGATGACCTGAATAAGAGGGATCGTCAGAAAACCGCGCTACCCCGTCCGTGCTGCCTCAAACAGGCCGATGGCACGGGGTCTCGCTCCGTTAAAGATACGAAATCCGAGCGAAAATCCCAAATCCCCTGCAAATGGCGGGTTTTTTTGGGATTTTGTTGGTTACGAGACGTTCACAGGCGCCGGCCCGCGAGGCCCTCGGCGGCCTCGATCAGCGACGCATAGTCGTCGGCCCCATGGCCACGTCCCATCGTCGCCGCCAGCACATCGCGGGCATGCGCAGCGGCCGGAAACGGTACGCCGGCGGCCTGGGCTTCCTCCAGACAGAGGCGCACGTCCTTGAGCAGATGCTCCGTCTTGAAAAGGGTCGTGTAGTCGTGCTCACGCATCGGCCCCGACTTCATCTGCATTTGGGCGGACGCCCCCGAGCCGCTCTGGGTGACCGCCACGAGCGCGTCGAGATCTACGCCTGTCGCGTCGGCGAGCAGCAATGCCTCCGCCACAGCAGCCGCGTTAGCCGCGCCGAGGGAGTTGTTTATGAGCTTCAACATCTCTCCCTGCCCCAAATCGCCCACATGCACGATCAACTCACCCATCGACTCAAACAGGGGCTTTGCCCGTTCGAAGTCCTCTGTTGGTCCCCCAACCATGATCGTCAACGTGCCTGCCTCCGCACGCGGCGAGGAACCCGTCACGGGCGCGTCAATCATGCGGACACCCCGCCCCGCGAGGCGTTCTGCGATGCGACGCGTGTCGGTCGGCGCGATTGTCGACATGTCCACGCACAACAACCCCTCCTTCGCGCCCTCGACGGCTCCCCCCTGACCGCAGAGCACGCTCTCCACCTGCGCGCCATCTACCACCATGCTCACCACGATGTCGCTTGCCACCGCCACCTCGGCTGGTGTGCCCGCGGCCGCGACGCCGTGCTCAGCCGCCCACCGCTCGGCCTTGCCGTCCGTGTGGGTCCACACGGTCAGCTCATACCCCGCCTTGGTGACGTTGGCGGCCATGCGCGACCCCATGATCCCGAGGCCCAGGAATCCGACGCGCTCAGCCATTGCGGCGCTCCCAGTCGCCTCGTGCTCGATATTCAGGATTGTGGGGCGGCAGGGACGCCATACCCGCCGCCTCCTGGAGTTTCGATGCGAAGTCGCTCACCGGCTCGAAGCCTACCCGTCGTCTTCGCGGGCAACGCTTGCGGATCGCCGTTGGCGTCGATCAGCGTGTCACGGCCGGTCTTCCCATCCTCTCCGCCCCTCGCTCCTGGTGGAGCATGACGTCGGCGCTCGGCTATCAGCGAGAAGGTCATCTCACTCAGCGCCTCCAGTTCGCGCACTACGCCGTCGCCACCCCTGTATTCACCCGCGCCGCCCGACCCTCTCCGCAGCGCGTACTTGGTGACTCGCAGAGGCAGTTCGCGCTCCAGCGCCTCGACCGGCGTGTTGAGAGTGTTGCTCATCGCCACGTGCACCCCGCTCGGTCCGTCCGCGTCATCGCACGCCCCCTGACCGCCGCCGAGCGTCTCGTAATAGGTGAAGTCGTTGTTGCCCAGGGTCAGATTGTTCATCGTTCCCTGACCCAACGCCTTTCCAAAAGCCCCGAGCACCAGGTCTGCGACGCGCGAGGAGGTCTCCACGTTGCCTGCCACGACCGCCGCGCCTGGCTCCGCGTTCAGTAGGCACCCGGTTGGGACGATCACCTCAACCGGTCGGTATGCACCCGAGCAGGGCGGGATGTCGGAGTCTGTGAGCACCCTCACCGCAAACCAACACGCCGAAAGCGTCACCGCCAGCGGGCAATTGAGGTTGCCGTCGTGTCTCCCGGCTGAGCCCGTGAAGTCGAGCGTCAAGCGATCGCCCTCTACGGTCGCCTTCAGTTGCAGATAGAGGTCTCCGTCGAGGGCCTCCAGCACGTCGTGCGCTTCGTGTACTCCGTCCTCAAGCGCGGCTATGCACGCTCGTGTACGTTGCTCGGCGTAGTCGAGCACGGCGTCGGTCGCGGCTTGCAATCGATCGACGCCTACGCGCGTTGCGAGCTGCGCCAAGCGCAGAGCGCCGGTGCGATTTGCCGCAAGTTGCGCGCGCAGGTCGGCGCGCCGCTCTTGGGGCTGGCGCATCGCCTCGACGATCCGCTCGATCGCCTCCGCGGTCATCCGCTGCGGTGAGATCACGACACCCTCTTCCTCCAGGCTGCGACTGTCTGCCGGCATCGATCCGGGCACGCGCCCGCCGACATCCGCGTGATGTGCTCGGCTGGCCGCGAAGCCGATCAGCGATCCCGCGAACACCGGTGTCACGACGGTGATGTCCGGCAGGTGGGTCCCGCCCTCATAGGGGTCATTCAAGAACCACGACACTCCCTCGTTGTGCTCCTCGCCCACGACTGCTCCCACAGCCGCCGGCATCGAGCCAAGGTGCACCGGGATGTGCTCGGCCTGCATCACCATCTCACCATTCCTGTCGAACAGGGCGGTCGAGGCGTCGCGTCGCTCCTTGATGTTCGCCGAGTGCGCCGACCGCACGAGCGTCGCGCCCATCTCCTCGCACGCCGCTCTCAACGCGCCCACGATCACCTGCAGCTCGATTGGGTCTAGTGCGCTCATGAGGCGGGATCCTGACCTAAGTACCGCTTGCCAGCCTCCGGGCTGTCTGTTCCCCCCCGCTCCAAGCCGATCGTCCCGTGCTCGTCCACCGTTCCGCTCCATCCGGGTGGCACAAGCAGTGTGGACTCCGGCATCGCGCACAACGCTGGCCCCTCTATTCGCGTGCCCGCGGGCAACTCGCCACGCCACAACTTCGCCTCGACGCGCTCTCCGTCGAACACTACGTGCGTGGTCGCGTGCGTAGGCGGTCCCCCGTCGACGGCTCTTAGGGATAGTGGCGGGCGCGCTCCCCACGCCGACACGCGCACGTTCACCAGTTCCACCTCCGCTTCCTCGTCGCGGTAGCCGTAGCGTTGCTGGTGGGCGTCCTCGAACGCCGATCGCAGATCATCGATGTCGGCTTCCACGCTCAGCTCAAACGACTGGCCTTTGTATCGCAGCTCATAGCGCGTCTCGATGTGCTCCGCCGCCGGTCCGCTTGCCTCAGCGGGGCGGCCGAGCTCGCTCGTGGCTCGCTCGATCAGTGCGCCGCGCTCTTCCCCCACGCGCTCGCTTGTGAACGTCTCGCCGCTGAGCATCACTGTACGCGACGCGTCCCGTCGCGGCGCCGCGGACGCCAGGCCGAGCGCCGAGAGCACTCCACATGCTCGCGGGCACAGCACGCGTGTGATCCCCAACTCCGCCGCCATCGCCGCCGCATGTAGCGGGCCGGCGCCGCCGAACGGCATCAGCGCGAACTTGCGTGGGTCGATGCCTCGCTCGATCGTCATGACTCCAAGTGCCCTGTGCATTTCGGTCTCCGCCACCTTCACGATCCCCTCGGCGCATGTCATCGGTTCGATCCCTAGCTCCCGCGCGAGTGCTCCCACGGCACGCTCAGCGGCGGCGCGGTCGAGGCTCACGCCGCCCGCAAGTGGCGCATCCGCGAGCAGCCGGCCGAGCACCAAGTTGGCGTCTGTCACCGTTGCGAGCTCTCCGCCCAAGCCATAGCACGCGGGCCCCGGGGTGGCGCCGGCCGACTGGGGTCCCACGCGCAGCGCCCCACCCTCGTCGCGCCAGGCAATAGACCCGCCGCCCGCACCCACCGTGTGGATGTCGAGCGCCGGCAGCGCCATTGGACGACCAGCCACCTTGCGCTCCGCGGTCTCCGCGACCTTGCCTCCCTCGATCACGCACACGTCGCACGAGGTGCCGCCCATGTCGAAGCACAGCACGTCCCGCACCGCCGCTGCCCCGCTCAGCAGAAGCGCTCCGCCCACACCTCCAGCCGGTCCGGAGAGCACCGTCAAAGCCGCGTGTCCCGCTGCCCTGCGGGCGTCGGTGAGTCCACCGGAGGACTGCATGATCTGCGCCTCGGGCAAGCCGCGCTCTGTCGCCTTCGCTCTGAGTCGGGTCAAGTAAGTCGCCAGCAGCGGCGACAGGGCCGCGTCGATCTCCGTGGTAGACGCCCGCTC
Organism: uncultured Solirubrobacterales bacterium; assembly: GCA_963695305.1. Classification (GTDB taxonomy): domain Bacteria; phylum Actinomycetota; class Thermoleophilia; order Solirubrobacterales; family Solirubrobacteraceae; genus Palsa-744. The sequence goes on from OY968774.1 coordinate 1,511,611, forward strand.
GTACTCCCTGAACGTCCCCACCAACTCATGTGAGAGGGACAGGTGAGTGTCCTTCAAGCGCATCGAGATCAACTCGCCAAGTCTTTGCTCGTGCTCGGGGTGCGCGTAGGAGTGCAGCAGCACTACAGCCACCGCCTCCGGTTCAGCTTCAACGAGACGCTCCACCAAAGCCTCCGCCTCCTCTTGCCCCAGAGGTAGCACCGGCCCCGCCGGGCCCATGCGCTCGGGTGCGCCAAAGCGCAGCTCTGCTGGAACCAACGGCCTTGGTCCTGCCTCACACAGTCGGTACAGGTTTGGCCTTGCCTGCCTGCCCAACTCGACGATGTCCGTGAATCCCTCGGTTGCCACCAACACTGTGCGTGCGGGCGGGCGGGACTCCGATATCTCCAGAAGTGCGTTCGTCGCCACAGTCATCCCATGTGCGAAGCGCTCCACCCGGTCGGCGTCAACCCCCGCCTGCGCCAACACCGACTCCACCGCAGCCATCACCCCAATCTGCTGCTCCCCAGGGGTGCTCGGCGCCTTCGCCGTGTATGTGGTTCCGTCGGGCCCCACCAGCACCGCGTCGGTAAAAGTCCCACCTACGTCAACCCCAAGCAGCATCGCCTCCAAGAGTAAATGCCGGCCCCATTGGGGACCGGCAAAGATGTGTGGCTGGGAGGTGTGCGCCTTACTCAGGCAGCCGCAAGGCGCTCTGTGTGCTCGGTGTCTGCGAGATGCTGGTGCGACGGGCAATAGCCGTTGTGTGGCAATGGCACACGTTGGCAGCCTGAACCCTTGCGGGTCGTGGCCCTGCAGGTGGGCGGCTCGTCGGTGAACGCCGCGTGCGCCGCTACGGGATTCTCGATCAAGAATCTCTGTGCGAGGCCGATATAGCGGACAACCGTCTGCAATACCCGCTCCTGCGCGCTCATCGGGAAATAAGTCCTGATGTCGTAGAACAGGGTCTTGGCGGGCTTGGCGAAGTAGTGACGGTCGGTCGCCAACCGCTCCAGGGCCGCCTCGCACGCGTCCAACACTTGCTTGTGGTTGGACACGTGCTCGGCATCCACCCGTCCCTCCGCGATATACGGCGCCAACTCTCTGTAAATGGCTCGGCTGAACTGATACATGGCTTACTCCTACTCAACACCGGCGCAGTCGCAAAAGACCGGGTGTGTCGAGTATCCAAGCCATTCCTAAGGCCCACAGAAGTAATTCATTAAGCCTGGGTTAGCTTTCATTCCCAGGTTTCCCAACAAAGGTCGTCGCCGGCGCCTACCGTCATGACGTGCTTTGCGTCGAGCGTCACGTCTCGATCAGGGCGATCCGTGCGCGCGTGCGTGCCCCGGCTCTCCTTCCGCTTCATCGCCGCTCTTGCGATCCCTCTGGCCAACGGGTGCTTGTCGTCGAGCAACTTCCTCAACCCCTCCTCCGAGCGTTCTATCCCCGCGTGCTCCCACAGAGCCGTCTGCGTCTCGCGCTCGACACCCACGATCGGGCTCGGTCGCGGCGCCGTGGAGGAGGAGGCCGACGGGCCTGTGGGCAAGGGCTCGTCCAACGCCGCAAGCGCCGCACGCCGACCGAATACGAAGCACTCGCTCAACGAGTTCGACGCCAGCCGGTTTGCCCCGTGCAGACCGGTGCATGCCGTCTCCCCCACCGCATAAAGCCCTGGCACACCCGAGCGCGCGTTGAGGTCACACACCACTCCGCCGATCGTGTAATGGGCGGCCGGTGCAACCGGTACGAGTTCACGCGTCGGATCGAGGCCAGCGTCCCGCAGCGCTCCCACCACGTTCGGAAAAAGAGCTGGGTCGATCGCTCGCATGTCGAGGCTCACCGAGCGGCCACCGCTCCCACGCAGACGGGTCTGGATCGCGCGTGAGACCTCATCACGCGGCGCCAACTCGTCCACGAAGCGCTCCCCGCTCTCGTCATGCAGCGTCGCCCCCTCGCCCCTGATCGCCTCGGTGATGAGAAAGCCTTCCCTGCCCTTCACCCCGATCACCGCGGTTGGGTGGAACTGCACGAACTCAAGGTCCGCCAGCGTCGCCCCCGCGTTGTACGCCAGCAGCAGACCCTGGCCCACAGAGCCGGGTGGGTTGGTCGTGCGCGACCACAACGCCGCCGCGCCCCCGGTGCTCAGCACCACCGCCCGCGCCCTCAACGTTTGTGCCGTCGTCTGCGTTCCGTTCGCATGCGTGGCGGGAGCGCATTCCACGCCAACGCAGCGCCCCTCATCGCCCAGCAGCAGATTCGACACCCGAGCGCCCTCGATCACGCTCACGCGCTCGTGCGCCACTACCAGCGCCGACAGCTCTCGCAGCAACCGTCTTCCCGTCGCGCTCCCCCCGGCGTGCACGATCCGCCTGACGGAGTGTCCACCCTCCAATCCCAACGCCAAGCGTCCTCGCCGATCCGCGTCGAAGTGAAATCCCAACCGCTCCAGGTCGCGCACGCAATCTGGGGCCTCACTCACGAGCGCTTGCGCCGCCGACCGTCTCACCGCTCCGCGCCCCGCGCGCTCGGTGTCCTTTAGATGCAACTCCTGGCTGTCGTCGTGCGATAGCGCCGCCGCGAGCCCCCCCTGCGCCCAGTAGCTGGCCGTCTGCGCCAGCGGCATCGCCGACAACAGTGCCACGCTACCGCCCTCACGCGCCGCGCACAGAGCCGTATACAGCCCGGCTGCGCCCGCTCCCACCACCGCTACGTCGACATCGGCGTGGCCGTTGCCTCCCCCCGCGGTGGAGCTCATCCCGCGAGCTTCACCAACGCCGCCGTAAGCACCCCGAGGGCGAGCAGCACCACAACGAGCAGAGCTACTACGAGCGCCTTCCATTTCGGTTGTGCCGCCAACCGCGTACGCGCCGCGGCTCCGCAACGCATGCACCAGTCCTGCTCACGCTTCAACGGGGCGCCGCACAACGGGCACAGCTCCCGCTCCACCCCTCCCTCTGCGCTCGCGGGCGTCGGCAGCGGCGTAGTTGCGTTCACGCGCCCCTCGCCGGCGGCCGCAAGATCTGCGTCGGCTCGTCCTCCGGCTCCCGCTTCTGCTCGCCGTTGTCGGTGAACGATGGTGAGGGAGTCGAAGAGGGGGGAGGAGCGCTTGCGGGCGCGCCCTCGCGAGGTGTGCTCTCAGCGTCAGGCTTCGCCGGCTCGGGGGTGGAGCCCGGCGACGGACGTGACAAGGCTGGGAAGGCAGGCCTTGCCGCCACCGGCGCTGCGGTGGGCTTGACCGGCGGCGCCGACTCGCCTGGCGCTGCCGTGGGCTTTGCGGGCGTCGCGACCTCGGCGGCCGTCTCAGGGCGGCCGATCGACAGCTCCGCCGGCCGCGTAGCCGGCGTCGCGGTGGCAGGCGCTGTGAGCGAGGCCGGGGCGGTCGCGGGGGCCACCTGAGCGGGCGCGGTGACGGGGGCGGTCGACAGCGGCCGGTCGGCGCTCATGTCGAACGCCAACCCACACCCCGGGCAGAAGCGATCGTCGCTGCCGTGGATCGCCGCGCACCGCGGGCACGCTGCGATCCCGGCTTCCCGCAGTACCGTGACAGGCCGTATTTCACGCAAAGCCCCTTCGAGTGCGCGCAACTCGGCATCGATGTGGCCCAGGGTGGCCAACTTCGCCAACACCACCTGGTCGTTGCGCTGGCCGAAGCGGTGCAGGTCGAACACAAGCCCGCCGAGGTCGCGATAGGCGAGCTCACGTGCCCTACGCAGGAAGCGTGCCCGCCGTCGCATCCGCCCACGCTCGCCGAACCCGGGCGCCTGAGGTGCCGGTTCTGTGGGCTGCTCGCCCTGCGTGCTCGCCGGCACAGGCTCCCCCGGTTTCTGCTCAGGCGCCTGTGCGGTCTGAGCAGGTGCTTGCGGTATCTGCCCAGCTTCGTCCGCTCCTGCCACGACTCCAATGCTATCCGGCATCAGCGACGAGCGAGCGGTATGCCTCCGCTACCCGCTTCGCCATCGCCCTCGCGGAGAACCGCTCGGCGTGCGCTCGGCCCTCCACGCGAGGGTCTGTGGCCGCCAGATGCGGGGCCAGCGCCGCTCCCCAAGTTCCCACGTCGAACTCCGCGCACAACGTCCCAGCGACACCCTCGAGCGCCTCGCGATGGACGCCCACAGGGGTGCCCAACACGGGTACATCACACGCCAATGACTCCAGTGCCGCCAAGCCAAAACCCTCTCGCTCAGAGGGCACTAGCACCGCATTCGACGCGTTTATGAACAGAGGTACTCGCTCCGGCGCCACACTCCCGAGGACGAGCAGGGTCGCTCCGGTGGCCTGCGCGAGCGCCTGTGCGCGGTCGTAGCGCTTCTCCGGGCGATTCGGGTCCGCGGGGAACAACAGGTAGCGCCCATCCCGCTCCAATTTCAGCGCCTCGCGCGCCTGCTCACGAGCAGTCCGCTTGAAGCGCTCCATGTCGACCCCGCAAGGCAGCACCACCGCACGTGCCCGGTTACGACTCCCCGGGATCTGTTGCACAAGCGACTGTGACACCGCGGCAAGCAACCCGATCCTCGGCAATACCGCGCGAGTCACCATCCTCGTGCGCGGGTGACTCAGGTCCGTGCCGTGCACAGTCAAAGCCCGTCCTCGCGCCCCCACAGCGAGCGCCGGCCAAGCGGTCAAGCCAAAATGGGCATGCACCACGTCGAAGCGCTCTCGGCCGTAGCGTTTACGCAGGTCGCGCGCCGCGCCGGCGAGCCCGCCACCACCCGGCGCGAACTCATACAGCTCCACGTTCAGGTCCGCCAGCGCTCGCAGCGCGTCCACCTGATCGCGCACAAAGCTCCCGCGCTCGGGATGCCTCTCGTCCGCCTTCATGTTCGACACCACGAGCACCCGCATCCGCGCTGACGTTATAGCTCTGGAATGATGGCCTGCGTGACGCACCTCCCATCGAGCGACCACGCCCCGGCAGCCGCCGACCCGCGTGCCCGCCCCATCGGGGTGTTCGATTCGGGCGTCGGTGGGCTCACGGTGCTGCACGAGCTGCTCGTGCGCCTGCCCTACGAGGACTTCGTCTACCTCGGCGACACCGCCCGCTTTCCCTACGGGGAGCGCACCCCCGAGGAGCTCGCGCGCTTCTCCTCGGAGATCGCCGAGGAGCTCTTGCGTCGCCGCGCAAAGCTGCTCGTCATCGCCTGCAACTCCGCCACCGCCGCCGCGCTTCCCATCCTTGAGCGGCGCATGATGGAGACCACGCTTGGCGTCGACGTGCTCGGCGTCGTCCGTCCAGAGGCGCTACGCGCGGTGGCTGCCACGCGCAACGGCCGCATCGGCCTGCTCGCCACGCCCACCACGGTTGCGAGCGGAAGTTATGAGCGTGCCGTCTCCGCGGTGGACCCTCACGTCACGCTCCACCCGGTCGCCTGTCCCGAGCTTGCATCCATCATCCAAGCGGGACACCAGTTCGACGAGCGCGCCGTCGCCTCCGTCCGCGAAGCCTGCGCTCCGCTACGCGCTGCCGGGGTCGACACCGTCATCCTCGGTTGCACCCACTATCCGCTCATCAGCCCCATGCTCCAACGGATGCTCGGGCCCGCAGTGACGCTGGTGAGCTCCGGCGGAGCGCTCGCGCGCCAAGTCGAGCACGCCCTCTCCACTCGATCACTGTCGAACCCGCGCCAAGACGGCGAGGGCGACTACCGCTTCCTCTGCACCAGCGACACCGAGACCTTCCGTGAGCTCGGCACCCGCTTTCTACAGATGCCGCTAGGGGAAGTCGAGCACGTAGACCCCCAAACTGCTGGAATGCTCGCGTGAGCACCGACATCCAGACGCCAGTGCCTGGCGTTCGCAAACGCAGCTACGCCCGTGGCGTGGGAGACCTGCGCCCTGTGCAGATCGAGCCGGGCTTTGTCCGCACCGCCACCGGCTCCGCCCTCATCTCGATGGGGGAGACCCGCGTCATCTGCACCGCCTCCGCCCAGGAGCAGGTGCCTCGCTGGATGGCCGGCAAGGGCCGCGGCTGGCTCACCGCCGAGTACGGCATGCTGCCCGCCTCCACCGGTGACCGCAAGCAGCGCGACATCTCCAAGGGCCGCCAGGATGGACGGGGCGTTGAGATACAGCGCCTCATTGGCCGCTCCCTGCGCGCCGTCATCGACCTCAACCTGCTCGGCGAACGCACGATCTACCTCGACTGCGACGTCCTCCAAGCCGACGGCGGCACCCGCTGCGCCTCCATCACCGGCGCCTATGTCGCCCTCGCGCTCGCCTGTGTGGAGCTCAAGCGCAAGGAGCGCATCGAGTCCTCCCCGCTCACCGGCTCCATCGCCGCGGTCTCCTGTGGGATCGTCGAGGGCCGCGCCATGCTCGACCTCGACTACGGCGAGGACTCCACCGCTGAGGTCGACGCCAACGTCGTCATGACTGGCGACGGAGGCCTTGTCGAGGTGCAAGCCACGGCTGAGCGCACCCCGCTCTCGCGTGCGTCGCTCGACGACTTGCTCGCGCTTGCCGCCGACGGCATCGCCGCCTTGCGCGACTTTCAGCAGCAGGCACTACGCGATCTCTAAGAGGCGGTCATGTCGCAAGCCCCGAGCGATCCTCTCCCCGCGAAGCACGCGGCAAATCCCTCCTCGTTGCTCCTCTCCACGCGCAACGATCACAAGCGCCGCGAGTTCGCTCGCTTGCTCCCTGGCTTTGTCGTGGATCTCCTTCCTGATGAGGTCACGCTCCCGCCTGAGACTGGCGACACGTTCGAGGCGAATGCGCTCGGCAAGGCCCGCGCCGCGGCCACCGCCACCGGCCGCGTCTCCATCGCGGATGACTCTGGCATCGAAGCTGAGGCTCTTGGCGGCGCTCCCGGTGTGCGCTCCGCGCGTTATGCCGGCGTTGACGCCACCGACGAGCGGAACCTCGCCAAGCTACTTTCGGAGGCACCTACGGGAAGTCCGCTTGCCTACGTCTGCGCGCTCGCTTACGTCGACCCTGTCGGTGGTGTCGAGCGTGTCTTCGAGGGACGCTGGACCGGTCGTCTCGCCGACCGTCCGCGGGGCGAGCGTGGCTTTGGCTATGACCCCGCCTTCCTCCCGGATGAGCACCCCTCGATGACCGCGGCTGAGCTCTCCGACGAGCGCAAGGACGAGCTCTCCCATCGCGGACGAGCGGTCCGTGCGCTTCATGCCTGGCTGGCGGGGGGTATGTCCGTCAGGGGGTGACTCGCGTGCGCGGACTTACTGTCAGGTCAGTGTCAGGTCAGGTTGATCGCCGCCGACGCCCCCACAGCCACGCTCAACGCCGCGTACCCGGTGTAGTCGGAGAGCAGCAGCAACACAGCTGTGACCAACGCCACGAGCACCGTCACGATCCACGCCACGCGGGAGATCTCCATGCCTCACGTATTCTTCCCTGTTGTGAGCGCACCTGCTACCTCCTCCCCAACTACGGTCGCGTTCGGGGATCGACTTGCCGCCCACGTCGGCCTCCGCGAGTCGCAGATCGTGCTCGGCCTCGACCCCGATCCGATGGCGCTGTGGCCTGGCACACACGTCGAGGAGGACGGCTCTGTGGCCGAGCGCGCCGCCGCCTCCGTGCTCGCCCACTGCCGTGCGCTGATCGACGCCGCCGGCCCCGCATGTGTAGCCGTCAAGCCACAGCTCGCCCGTTTCGAGGCGCTTGGTGCCCCCGGGTGGGCCACGCTCGAAGAGGTCATCACCTATGCCCATGAGTCTTCGCTGCTGGTGATCGCCGACGCCAAGCGCGGCGATATCGACGTCACCGCCCTCGCCTATTCCCGTGCACTCATGGGCACGCTCGATACCCCCTTTGGCTCGGTGCGGGGGCTCGCCGCCGACATGGTCACCGTCAATCCTCTGATGGGTACCGACGCGCTCCAGCCGTTTGTCTCTACAGCACGCGAAGTCGGTGCAGGCTTGCTGGTGCTCGTCCGCACCTCCAACCCTGGTGCCGCCGACATCGAGGATCTCCAGGTCGAGGGTGGTGGCGCTGTGTGGGAGCGAATCGCTTCGCTCCTCGACACGCTTGGGGGCGATGGGGTGGGGGAGTCCGGGCTCAGCGACATCGGCGCTGTGGTGGGCGCCACGGTTCCCGCCCACCTCACTCGTGCCCGCGAGCTGATGCCCCACGCCGTGTTCCTGCTCCCAGGTGTGGGTGCCCAGGGCGGCCGTGTCGAGGATCTCGCTCCCGCCTTCCTCCCTGGACGAGCGGGCGGGCTTGTCGCCGCCTCCCGTTCGATCGCGGACGCATATCTCGCTGATGGACACTCCCGCGATCCGGCCGTCGCGGCGCGTACCGAGGCCGAGCGTCTGCGCGATCTAACCTGGAGACTTAAGTAGTTCTTATCCCCATCCCCGTCCCTTCCGCTAGCCTCTGGGGAGCGTGAGCGACCGCCCCTCCGGCGTGACCCCTCTCGCAGGAAGGTCGAGGTGACATACAGATGATCATCACCGTCACTCTCAACGCGGCCATCGACAAGTCGCTCTCGGTCCCCAACTTTCGGATGGGACGCCGCCACCGCACCGTCGAGCAGCGCACCATGGCAGGTGGCAAGGGCGTCAACATCGCCCGTGCCCTGAAGGCGCTCGGACAACCCGTGATCGCCACCGGCTTCGCAGGCGGCGCCACCGGCACCCACGTCGTCGAGCAACTTACCGAGGAGGCCATCCTCAACGACTTTGTCCGCATCCGCGACGAGTCACGCACGAACACCTCTGTCCTTGACCCCACCAACGGCGAGCAAACCGAGATCAACGAACGCGGACCCTCCGTCTCCGAGCAAGAGGTCGAGCTCTTCCACGAGAAGCTCCTCTACCTCGCCCGCGGCGCCGCCATCGTCGTGCTCGCCGGATCGCTCCCCCGCGGCGTCGAGCTAGATCTCTACGCCACCCTCATCCGCGAGCTACAGAAGTCTGGCGTCACAACCGTCATCGACACCGACGGTGACCCCCTCCTACACGCGGTCCGCGCCGAGCCCGACGTCGTCTCTCCAAACGTCCTGGAGGCCGAGGAGCTGGTGGGCCACGAGTTCGCCTCCGAGGAGGAACGCCTCCTCGCCGTCCGCGAGATCGTCGAGCTCGGCCCCCGCGAGGCCATCATGACGATGCCCGACGGCTGCGTCGCCGATGTCCTAGTCGAAGGCAAGTCCTCCCTCCGTCGCGCCCGCACCGAACCCCGCGAGCCCATCGCCCGCCGCGGCTCCGGCGACGCCTTCCTCGCCGGCTACGTAGCCGCCCGCTATGAGGGCCGCTCGCCCGATCAGTGCCTGCGCTTTGGCGTTGCTTGTGGCGCCGAGTCCACTGGGCGTCTAGGGGCAGGGCTGATCGACCCGAAGGAGGCCCGCCGGCTCATGGGCGAGGTCGAGGTCGGGGCGGTGGAGCTGCCGGCTGAGGTTGGCTGAGCATGGCTGTTGCCCATGCAATCTCAGAGCACTCTGTCGTGCGGTTCCGCGACGCGGTTCACGGCTGGCCCGCTGGCACCGTCGGCACGGTCGTTAGCGACTACGGCGAGGTGGTCCTCGTCGAGGTAGCAAGTGAGACTGGCAAGGCCCTGGAGTTCGTCCAGGTGCCCGTAGCTCAGCTTGAACTCAAGCGCTGATCGGCTGAACAGCGACACGGCGTGTGCCAATGTGCTTGTGGCCTCCAGCGAGGATGCGTGTGCGGTAGTTCTCGCCTAGCGCTCGACTATCCGCCAGCCACGTCCCGACGCAGCAAAACGAGATACGCCGCGACCAGCGACGGCACCGCGTAAAGCGCGCAGACCCACAGCGAGTGCAGGACCGGGGCCCAGTCGGTTGGGGTGCGGAGTAGGCCGTGCCAGTTCTCGTACTGTTCGGTGAGTAGGTAGGGCTTGATGCCTTCGAGGCCGGGGATGCCGGAGATGATGAAGAGCAGGATCGTGAAGCCGATCGTGCCGACGACGGCCGCGGTGCTGTTGCGGGTGGCGGTGGAGAGCAGGACACCTATGCAGACGACCGTGAGCAGGGGGATTAGGTAGCAGGCGTTTGCGGCGAACACGAGCAACAGCCCTTCGGAGGCCGACACGACGCTGCCCGAGAAGGTGGTGATCGAGTTGAAGCCCCACGACGCGACGCCGCCGATGGTCGCCACGGCGGCTGAGAGGAAGACCGCGATCGTGCCGTAGGTGAGCGCCGCGAGCGTCTTTGCGGCGAACACTTGCCCTCGGTTCACCGAGCGCGTGAGGATCGTCTTCAGCGTCCCGTTCCCGTCCTCGGCTGCGACGATGTCACCGGCCACGAGCGCCGCGATCAGCGGTAGGAAGAACACCGACTCGAACAGCAACATCAACACCGGCGTCGCCAGCCCCGACTGGGTGATCTGCGCCGCGAAGATGCTGTCACTGCCACGACCGTGATTGTGGTCTTGGTGGATGTTCTGCACCACCAGGAAGATCGACGGCAGGAGCACCGCGAGGCCGAGACCCATGTAGGTGCGCTTCTGTGACACGAGCTTGCGCAGCTCCCAGCGGTAGACCGTCAACGTCGAGGGGCGTCGCGCGTGCACGGCGGCGGGCTGCGGTAGGGAGGGGGAGGCTGCGACGGTGCTCATTGCGCGCCAACCAAAGAGCCGGGCGGCGGAGGCGGCCCACTGTCGACTTGCGCCGACTCGGCGCCGGCGCCCTCGGTCAAGCGGAAGAAGAGGTCCTCCAACGTCGCCAACTCGGGGGTCAGCGCGAGGATGCCGATTCCTGCCTGCCCGAGCGCGAGCGAGAGCGCGCCGACGTGGTGCTCGTCGGCTTGGAAGGTCAACCCGTGCTCGCCCGCGGTCGCGTGCGTCACGCCCTCCTGGGCCTGCACCACCGGTAGTGCGATCGTGTTGTCGGTGGTACGCAGCCTGTAGCCGGCGCCACCTTGGCGGCGTAGATCGGCGAGCGCGCCCTCGTACACCACTTTGCCACTGTCCACGATCGCCACCCGGTCGCACAGTTCCTGCACCTCGGGGAGTTGGTGGCTTGAGAGCAGCACGGTCATCCCTTCTCCGGCGAGCCGCCGTATGAGTGCGCGCATGTCGCGCATTCCCGCCGGGTCGAGGCCGGTGGCGGGCTCGTCGAGGATCAACAATCGCGGCCTGCGCAGCAGAGCGGCGGCGATCCCCAACCGTTGGCGCATCCCATGCGAGTAGCCCCCCACCTTGTGCTTGCCGCGCGGAGCGAGCTCCACGATCTCCAGAACCTCCTCGATCCGCTCGGAAGCGCCCCCACCATCGAGTGCGGCGAGCATCTCCAGGTTCTTACGCCCCGTCATGTAGGGGTAGAAGCGCGGCGCCTCCACGAACCCGGCGACGCCCTCAAGGGCTCTTGCCCCCTCCTGCAGTGGGTCGCGGCCGAACAGCTCGACCGTGCCCTCCGTCGGGGTAATCAAACCGAGCGCCATGCGCAGTGTGGTGGTCTTGCCCGCGCCGTTGGGCCCGAGGAAGCCGTACACATCCCCTGCCTGCACATTCAGGTCGATGTGATCGACGGCGAGAACCTCTTTGTAACGCTTCACTAGCGCACGCGCCTTGACCGGCGGCGCTCCTACGTCGTTCACGCTACAAGCCCCGCGCGAACGTCTCGATCGCGGAGGGCGTCACCGAGCCAACGAGCAGATAGCGCATACCCGCGCGCTCAAAGCTCAACAGTGTGCCGAGCTGTGTGGGGAGCTCTGAGGCTTTCGACCCGTTGATGTCCACCTGCTGTAGCCCTTCGAGCTGGGACGCGCCGGATTCCTTGCTCCCGGCCTTCACCGGGCTTTCGGCAAGTACGATCGCGCCCAGTCCCTTGCCGTGGACTGTCACCTTCGGTTTGTCATTCCCGTTTGTCGAGCCGGGCTTGGTCGAAGGCTTGGCGGGCAGCGTGACGTCTTGCACCTTCGTGTCGGCAGGGGGCTTGAAGTCGAGCGTGGAGCTGTCCACCGGTCCGTAGGAGATTTCGGTGGCCGCGAGTTCGATCACGGGCGATGAGCTTGTGGTGGAGTACACCGCCGCGCGCAACGGCGACCCGTGTGCGGCGTCCCACGACAGCTCCGCCCCACCGATCAACCCACCGTTTTCCTTGGGTGACACGCGCACGGTGTAGGCCGCCTGGCCAGCCACGTCGGTTGGCGTCGCGCCGGAGATGTCCGCGTGCTTGCTCGCGCGGGTGATGTGTTCTTCGATTTCCGCCACGGTGGGGGCCTTGGGCTTCGGCGCGTACACCATGCTTACGGGATCCTTCGTGTCTGAACCACTGGGGCCTGACGAGGAGCCGGCCGGGGGCTTTAGACGGTAGAGCGTGTTCGTCGAGGCGTCGTACATCGACACGTTCTGCCCGTCATAAAGGATCTGGGTGTCCCCCTTTTCAGACTGGAGTTCCAGGCGCGCGCGGCCGTCCGTCCCGATCCACAGCCGCCCGGAGGCGCCTGAGATCAATGGGCTTGCGGAGAGCTGGCTCGCTTCTCCGCCACCGCCGCTCGCGAGGTTCGCGCCTTCGAGGAGGTGGTTGGTGAGTTGGATGCGCGCGCTCACCCCGGCCACCTTGGGCGCTGAAGCCGCGTCGTGAATCGCCTCGGCAAGCGGCTTGGGGGGCGGGGTGGGGCCCGAACTCACGGCCACCGCAAGCGCCGTTACGCCAATCCCCACGGCAATTACGACGCCGCAAAGGAGCAGCAGGCGAGACAGCGGGATACGGCGCAGAAACCCGGACACGTCATGTCAGGGTAGCGCTCCGATATTGTCTCGCGCGCCAATGATCTACGGCTTCATCATTATCTGGGTGGTTCTCGGCCTCGCGGTGTTCTTCATCGCGATGCGCGGTGGACCGCGCGGCGCCCGCGAGTCGCTTCACACCGACGCGAAGGCAGGCCAGCGGGCCATCATGGTGCTCGTGGCGATCGTGTTCGCCTTCGGGCTGGTTGTGCCCGCGCTCGTGTTGGCGTTCAACGGCGCCAACAAGGCGTCCGTGGGGTCCGGCGGTGTGCACCTCAACGCGCAGGCGCAGCACGGGAGGGTGCTCTTCTCCGAGTCGTGCGCGGTGTGCCACACACTCGCCGCCACGAAATCCGAGGGACACATCGGACCCAACCTCGACACCAGGCTCGGATCGCAGATTGCGACCGAAGCCGGTCGCAAGGCGCTCGTGTTGAGCGCGATCCAGGAAGGCCGCGCTCGTGGCCTCGGGCAGATGCCGGCGCTTCTCTACCAGGGCAAGGACGCGGAATCTATCGCCGACTTCCTGGCTGCCGTCGCCGGTCACTGAGGCTTTTCCGGCTGCTCGCAAACACTCCCCCCAAAATGGGGGAAGGCAAGAATCCATGCGGGTTGTTGCCGCCGAGGCCGTTGTTAGGATCGCTCGTCGATGCCACGAGCAGCCGAGGCCCGCGAGTGGTGGGTCGACGTCGAGGATGTGCGCGAACGGATCGAACGTCGCCGCGAGCGTGAGCACAGCGCCCAGAGCAACGCGCGCCCAACTGCGGCCCCTGCCGTGCAGCGAGGGGTGCGCGAGATACGGCCCGGACGGCGGCTCGTGGTTGTTAGCGACACGGCGGTGGCTCCCTTGTCTCGCGATGCCCGGAGGCGCCCGCGCAGGCGTGTCGTCCAAGTCATAGGCCCGCGCCCGGATCGCGTGGCGGCGTGGGCGGTCGCGCTTGGCTTTCTGTTGGTGCTGGCGGCGATTCTCAGCGCCCACGGCTGATCGACGGCGCCTCTAATCCACAAATTCGAGGGCCGTTAGTCCACGAATTCGAGGGCCGCGAGCTTGGATCGCCAGCGAGTCTTTGGCCATCCGTCCAAGGCGGGCACCACGCCCATCCACTACGCTCCGCCTGACATGGCGGGGACCGAGCACGCGAAGACCACGCAGGACGTGAAGGCGGTAGTGGAGGAGCGCAATATTCGCTTCATCCGCTTCTGGTTCACCGACATCTTGGGGCAGTTGAAGTCGTTCTCGATCAACTCCCAGGAACTCGACGACGCGTTCGAGGAGGGGATGGGCTTCGACGGGTCTTCCATCACCGGGTTCAACGCGATCGAGGAGTCGGACATGATCGCGATGCCCGATCCCTCCACCTTCGCGGTGCTCCCCTGGCGCCCCGAAGAGCAGGGGGTGGGGAGGATGTTCTGCGACATCATCACCCCCGAGCGCACCCCCTACGAGGGCGACCCCCGCCACGTGCTTCGCCGCGCCGTCGACCGTGCGAAAGCGATGGGTTTTGACACCTTCAACGTCGGCCCCGAGCTCGAGTACTTCCTCTTCAAAGACTCCAAGTCCACGGAGGTGCTCGACGAAGGCGGGTACTTCGACCTCACCACGCTCGACGCGGGTACTGACGTGCGCCGCGAGACAGTGCTGGCGCTTGAGCAGCTCGGTATCCATGTCGAGTACACCCACCACGAGGTGGGTCCCTCCCAGCACGAGATCGACATGCGATACGCGGACGCGTTGAAGATGGCGGACGACTGCATGACCTACCGCATCACCGTCAAGGAGTACGCGGTTAAGTACGGGTGGCACGCCACCTTCATGCCAAAGCCCCTCTTCGGCGAGAACGGCTCCGGCATGCACACCCATCAGTCGCTTTTCAAAGACGGCAAGAACGCTTTCTATGACCCCGATGACCAGTACTTCCTCTCCGATGTGGGCAAGGCGTTCATCGCCGGTCAGCTCAAGCACGCGAGGGAGATCTGCTCGATCTTCGCCCAGTGGGTGAACTCCTACAAGCGGTTGGTTCCGGGGTATGAGGCGCCCGTGTATGCCGCCTGGTCGCGGCGCAACCGCTCCGCGCTGGTGCGCGTGCCGCTGTATCACCCCGGCAAGGAGCAGGCGACGCGGATGGAGCTGCGTTGCCCCGACCCCGCTTGCAACCCCTACCTCACCTTCGCCGCGCTGCTACAGGCCGGGCTTGAGGGGATCGAGAAGGGCTACGAGCTACCCGACCCGATGGAGAAGAACCTCTACCACCTCGCCGCCGAGGAGCGCAGGCGCCTCGGCATCGAGCAGCTGCCGGAATCGCTGGGTGAGGCGATTGAGATAACGGCGGAGTCGGAGCTGGTGTTGCGAACGCTCGGCGAGCACATGTTCAACCGCTACGTCGAGATCAAGCGCCAGGAGTGGGAGGATTACCGCGTACAGGTCACCCAATGGGAGCTAGACCGGTACTTGGCGATCCTGTAGGGGATTGCCCACGCGTGCTGGGCGCATTGAAGTCGGCTCCCGTCCGTGGGAGTGGTTAGGATGCCGACATCGTGCGTTTGCGACCTCTCCAGCTGACTTGCGCGCTGCTTGTGCTCGTGGCCGTGGTGTTGGCCGGTTGCGGTGGTTCCTCTTCGAGCTCATCCGGCAACGGAGTGGCCTCCAAGAGCGCCACCGACATCGTCAACGAAGCGAAGAGCGCAGCCGATAGCGCCAGCTCGGTGCACGTGTCGGGCTCGGTCAAGAGCGCCGGCGCCCCCGTGACGCTCGACCTCAACCTTCAGTCGGGCAAGGGCGGCAAGGGAGAAATCTCCCAGGGCGGTTACACCTTCAAGCTAATCCTGCTCGGGGACACCGCGTACATCAGCGGCGGCTCCTCGTTCTACAAGCACCTCGGTGGTACGGCCGCGGCTTCGTTGCTTGCCGGCAAGTGGTTGAAGGTGCCGGTGAACACCGGGGAATTTGCTTCGTTCAGCTCGCTCACGAACATGCGCAAGCTGCTCGACACGACGCTCTCAAGTCACGGGGCGTTGCAGAAGGGCTCCACCTCCACGGTGGGTGGCCAGCAAGCGATAGCGGTTACCGATAGCACCAAGGGTGGGACCCTCTACGTGGCCACTACCGGCAAGCCCTATCCGCTCCAGCTCTCCAAGGGGGGCTCAGAAAGCGGGAGGATCTCCTTCAGCGATTGGAACGTGCCGGTCACGATCGAAGCGCCGGCTCACTCGGTGGACTTGGCCGAACTGAAGGGCCTCAGCGGTAGCCAGTAGGTCCGCGCGGTCCGCTAGGAGACGGGGCGGAAGCGGGGATCGCGCAAGCGATCGCACGCATGGGGGAGAGTTGCCAGTGCATCGCCTGCAAGAGGTGCCCGAACGACGTTGGGTGTCTTGGCGCGATCGTCTTCAGCAGGTCGATCACACCAGCGCTATGACGCTCGTACCGCTCCTCACCGGTGAGCTGAGCGAGCCGCAGCAACCCCATCGCGGCGCTCGACCCGCCCGCGGGGATGGGCGAGTCCTCAAGCTCCTTGCGCCTCACGATCAGCTCTTCGCCATCCGCTGCGGTGGAGAAGAAACCGCCGTTGTCGGGATCTGAGAAACGCTCTATCAGTGTGTCTGCCAACCCGCTTGCCTCGGTGAGCCAGCGCTCCTCGCAAGTAGCTTCAAACAGGGCTATCAACGCCTCCAGCAAGAAGGCGTGGTCCTCCAGATAGGCGGTAATCTTCGCCTGGCCGTCGCTGTATGTGCGCAGCAGTCCTCCTTCTCCGTCGCGCATGTCGTGCAGCACGAACTCCGCACACTCAGTTGCGGCGTCGAGGAACGCTTGGCCCCGCTCGCGGACATCGAGAGGAAAGCTGGACGGCTCTGGCGCCGAGTCCTTCGAGGGGCTTGGCTTGGAGGAAGTCGCGAGCAGGTGAGCTCCGACCTCCGCCAGCGCGGAGATCATCAGTGCGTTCCAGCTCGTCAAACGCTTATCGTCTAGCCCCGGACGCGTACGAGCGGAGCGCGCCCCAAGCAACTGTTCCTTTATCCGGATGCGGGTTTCCGCGTCAGGTCGAGGGCCGCGGTCCTCCAATACGTTCAAACCGGGCTCAGGGTGATGCGGGTCCACGAAATTCCCCTCCCCGCTTGCGCCCAGCCAGCGGATCGCAGCGTCTGAGTCCTCGCCGAGCACTTCCTCCAGCTCGGCGATCTTCCACACGTAGAAGCGTCCCTCAACCCCCTCTGAATCTGCATCCAGCGCCGCGTAGAAACACCCCTCGGGCCCTCTCATCTCGCGTAGCGCCCACTCGAGGATGTCTACGGACACATGCAACATTTCCGTATCGCCGCAAAGCTGCGCCCCGTGCAGGTACGCGCGAGCGAGCAACGCGTTGTCGTAAAGCATCTTCTCGAAGTGCGGCACCGTCCACGTGTTGTCCACCGCGTAGCGGTGGAACCCTCCGCCTACCTGGTCGTGGATGCCACCACCCGCCATCGACCGCAACGTGTACAGCGCCATCTGCGACTCAACCTCGCCGTGGCCTTCGGCGGTGGCTCTGCACATCAGAAACTCCAGCACCGATGCCTGGGGGAACTTCGGCGCCCCGCCGAAACCTCCGTTGATCGCGTCGTAGCAGTCGCGCAGCCGCCCCACCGCCGCCGTGAGCATCGCCTCCTCGATGGGCTCCGTCGCGGGTTTCAACAGCGCGCCACCCGCGAGACGCTCACGCAACTGCTCGCCGCTTGCTTGGATCTCCTCGCCGCGCTCTCCCCACGCTTCGCTCACCGCGAGCAGTATCTGAGTGAAGGAGGGCATACCGGGACGCTCTTGTGGCGGGAAGTAGGTGCCTCCGTAGAAGGGCAACCCCTCCGGCGTTAGGAACACGTTCAGCGGCCACCCACCGTGGCCGGTCATACCCTGGACGGCCTCCATATAGAGCGCGTCCACGTCGGGGCGCTCCTCCCGGTCAACCTTCACGCACACGAACCCCTCGTTCATCGCCCGCGCGGTTTGCTCGTCCTCGAAGGACTCCCGCTCCATCACGTGGCACCAGTGGCAGGCGGAGTAGCCGATCGATACGAGCAACGGCACGTTGCGCTCGCGTGCGAGCTCAAGCGCTCGTGGACCCCACGGCAGCCAGTCAACAGGGTTGTTGGCGTGTTGGCGCAGGTAGGGGGAGCTCTCTTGGGCGAGCGCGTTTGCCATTCGTTCAGCCTAGACGCGCCGATGTCGGCGTGCGGGGTCGTTGTGGAGAGCGAGTGTCGGGGCGAGACCCTCAGCGCACGCCGGCGAGCATGGGCTGGGGGAAGCGCACACTCAATGGCAGCGTGCCCGCCACCGGAGCGCCCGCGCGCGAGAGGCGCACTTTGGCGATCGCCACGCTGAAGTGATGACCGCCGAGCGTCCCAGTGACCTTGGGCGCGCCCACCCTCACGCTTCCCCGCGCCGCAAGCGTTCCTTCGACACGCAGGATGGCGGGACGTAGGTGGCCCCCCACGATCGTGAACTTCCCGCTGATCTGCACCCCCGGCACGAACGAGAAACGGTGCAGTTGCAACGAGGAGGAGCTGATGCGCGCATACCCTCCCCGCAAACCACCGAAGCTCGATCCGCTTGGTAGGGCGTGCGCCTCTTGGAGCGTCGCCCCGATCACCTGCCGTTCGAGGTCCACGATCGTCTCGAGTACCACCGCGAGTGTGCTTCCCACGCGGCCCCTCACGCCCCCCACAGGTTTCACAAACGCGAGCTTCCGCGGCGTTATCGGCGTCGGCGAGAATGGGTTCTGGGCTGTGGTGCAAGGTGTGGTTACGCCGGTCGTAAAGAATGCCTTCACGGCCGTCTGCGCGCAGCCGCTGAAATCGGCGCCGATAACCGAATGGCCCGTAAAGGGGACCACCACGAGTTGCGCCCCGGGGATGCGACTCGCTACCGTTTCGGCGCCCGTCGTCGGTGTGCGCAGATCCTGAGCGCCCGAGAGGATCAACGTCGGCACGCTTGGTAGCGGTGCGATCGCGGGTGGTGGTGGCGCAACGTTAGGCCACTGAGCACACCCTGGAAGCACGCTGTCGGTCCACTCCACGCTCGGGTTGAACGGGTAGAAAGCCGACGTCGGGAGGGCGCGCAACGCTCCTAACGCTTCTTCCACACGCGTCCCGGGGGCGGCCGAGCGCTGCCAGGGAAACGCCATCTCTTCGCACGTGGTGTCGATGAACAACGCTTCGTCGATCCCATCTGAACTCTCATCCGCGCGGCTCGTCGCTTGGCTGGAACCGGCGGCAGACGCCGTCGGTGTCCCCGGCAGGTTCGGCGTCAAGCCCTCCGAGAGCAGGTTGAGCCGTAGCAGCGGATCAGGATCCCCTCGCAGCGCCGACTGCACCGATGCGGGTAGCAGCGCTCGCAAGGCCGGGTTCAGGTCGCCGGCCGCGATCAGGTTCAGCAGGCCCACGTCGGACATCGCCGTGCGGCGCCGTTTTCCCGACCCGTCGTACACGTACCCGTTGAGGGCGTGTTTGTGGAGCTTGGCCGTCAACCGCGCGAGGTCCGCCAGCGGATTGCCGGTGATACCGGCACACGCCCTTCCCGCGCACAGCTCTTCGAACGCTGGCTTCATCGCGGCGAAAGTGGCGAGTGCAAACGGGTCGTTCTTTTCCGGTGGCACCACCGAGTCGAGCAGCAGAGATTCGATGTTCTGGGGGTAGCGTTCGGCGTAGCGCAACGCCACCTTCGTGCCGTAGGACACCCCGAACAGCACAAGCTTCTGATACCCCATCGCCTGCCGTAGAGCCTCTATGTCGCCGACGGATTCTGAGGTCGTGTAGGAACCTCGTGTCGCTCCGATTTGAAGCGCGCACCGTTCGAACGCCTCCCCGATCGTGGCGAGCCCACCTTCGCCTTCGAGCGCCCTGCACGCAAGCGGCCCGGAGGCGCCGGTGCCACGCTGGTCGAACATCACAAGATCACGCCCCCCGAGGGCCGGCGCTATCGCGGTCGCCGTGTCGCTTGCGAGCGGAATCGCCGCCTGGCCGGGTCCCCCCGCGAGCGCCACCACCGCGGACTGGCCTGGTGTGGTCGCGGCCTGAAGGCGCTCTACCTTCAGCGTCACTGTGCCGCCCACAGAGCCACCACGGTCAAGCGGCACCGTGAGGGTGGCGCAGGAGAACCCATGGTTATCAGAGCACGGCGTGAACGTGAGCGCAGTCGCCGACGACACGTACACCGCGGCAACCACCATCGAGGCGACCGGGCCGCCCAACGCCAGTATCCGGATCCGCCGTGCCACTCGCACAGACGTTATCGACAAGATCTCAGCGGCTCGGAGAGGGTACTTCTCGCAGGAGCGATGCAGGCCCTTGTGACCATAGAGTCGCCAACCGCTTAGGGCTCGCCACCAGACTACTCAAACGGGATGGAGCGAACGCAGCCGAGCTTTCCACCCCGACCTTCGTCGCTTGCGCCCCGCTCAGGCTCACGCGTCGCCCGCCGAGCACACCGCTGAGCGCGCCGTTGGCGCTCACCCTCACTGTTCCGTCCGCCGCGGCCGAGCCGCCGATTCGCAGTGTGCTGCGGCCGGTGCTTGAGATCTTGCCCGACACAGTGACCCCCGGGACGTAGGAGTAGCCGTGCAACGTCAGGTGTCCGTGGAGGAACCCACCCCACCCGGCTCGCAGTCCGCCGACCTGCACCGAACCAGAACCGAACAACACTTCGCCAAGGTTTTCTATGACCGCGAGCAACATCTGGCGGTTGAAGTCGCCGAGCGTCATCTCCGTGGCCTCAACGGTGCGGCCGGCTAGGCCATGGTTGTGTGAGGCGGCGGGAACTTCTGAGATCTTGCGCGGTGGCAACGGCGTCGGCAGCAGCAGTGGCGAGGGAGGCGCCGTCGCTTTGCAGGGTGTCACCGGCTTGTTCCGGAAGAGCGCTTGGAGTGCATTGTGCGCGCATGAGGTGGGGTCAGCGCCGAGTACCGAATGGCCTGTGTAGGGCACCACCAACAGTTTGGAGTCAGGTATCTGGGTGGCTACTTCACGGGCGTTTGCCGTCGGTGTACGCAGGTCATTGGCGCCGCTCAAGATCAAGGTCGGCACGTTCGGGAGCGGAGCACTGTTCACTTCCGGGCCCCCGGTGAGCGGCCAGCCGGCACAGTCCGCCACATCGCTCAGCGCGAGCGCGTTGGAGGCGGTGAACGGCGCAAACACGCTGGAGCCGGCGGTTTTGAGTGCGGTGAGCGCTTCGCGAAACCGTTTGCTCCCATTCACCGCACGGTTCCAGGGGAAGCTGGTCTCGTCGCAGATCGTGGAGAAGTAGAGCGGGACGTTGAAGCCCTCCTTCAACCCTTCTTCGCTTTCTTCGCCTTCTTCCCCACCTTCGGCTCGGGTGGCAAGACGGGCCAGCGCCGCGTCGTCCCCCCTGACCGCCGAGCGCACCGCGGCGGGGAATTCGGAACGCAAGATCGGGTCGAAGTCGCCCTCCATAAGGATCGACAGGAGGTCGTTGGAGGAGACGTGGGTGGTCTCCGCTTTGCCTTTCCCGTCGATCAGGCGTCCCCGCACCGAGCGGCCACCCATGCGCTCCACGAGCCGCGCTAGATCACGCACCGGGTTGTGGGTGATGTGCGCGCACGCTCCGCCTGAGCAAAGCTGTCTCAGCACACGACGCACGGCCGCGAAGGTGGTGTCGTCGAACGCTTCGGGACCGTTCGGTGGCACCACGGAGTCGAGCACGAGCGCCTCAACGCGGCTCGGGTAGTCCTGCGCGTAGCGCTCAGCCACCTTCGTGCCGTAGGAGGTGCCGTACAACACGAGCTTTTCATAGCCCGCGGCCTGGCGGATCGCCTCGATGTCGGCTGCCGTGTCGGCTGTCGTGTAGAAGCCGCGCGTGCTTCCGATCTGTCCGCCGCAGATTCCCACTGCGGTGGGGGAGAGCCCGCCTTTGACGTGTTCGAACGCGGCACAGGAGAGCGGGTGGGAGAGGCCGGTCCCGCGCTGGTCGAACACAATCAAATCGCGCGTGGAGAGGATAGGACCCAACAACCCCCCGAACTGGTTCACAAAGGGGAGTGCCGCTTGGCCGGGTCCCCCGGCAAGCGCGATCACCGCGTCTTTCGCTTCCCCCACAGGCGCGAGATGTCGTCGCAGGGAGAGCGTGATCGTGCCCTGCGTGGGGTCGGCCGGGTCAAGCGGAACCGGCAGCTTGGCGCATGCCACATTGTTGGAGTCAGGGCACGGCTTCCAGGGAATACTTGCTTGTGCAGTGGCGCCTGCGACCGCCGCGCAAGCCATCGACGCCAGGATCGCGCTTGTGAGTGTCCTGGCTCGTCGTCGCACCAATCGGAATCTAACGTATGAGAGTGGTTGGCCGCACCGATACGTCTCTGGTGTAGGCTCGCCCGATGGCCCTTGATCGTGAAGTGATCGCAGCACCCCACGCTCCAGCCGCGATCGGCCCCTACAGCCACGCTGTGCGCTCAGGTTCGCTGCTGTTCTGCTCTGGCCAGATCCCACTCGATCCCACGAGCGGTGAGATCGTCGGGACCACGGCTGCCGAGCAGGCGCGCCAGTGCTTGCTCAACCTCACCGCCGTTTGCGACGCCGCCGGCGCCTCGCTTCCCAATGCGGTGCGCCTCACGGTCTACATGACAGACCTCTCGGCCTTCGCCGAGGTGGGGGAGGTATATGAGTCGTTTTTCCCCGACACCCCGCCCGCCCGCGTTGCGATTGGCGTGGCCGCGCTCCCGCGCGGCGCTCAGGTCGAGATCGACGCGATCGTCGCTATAGAGAGCTAGCCGGGTTGAAGGTCTAGGCCGAGTTGACTTGCGCGCCTTTGCGCGTGATCAACACGTGCAAAGAGCTCCCGCCATAGCGGTGGTTGTGGTCTGCGCAACCGCCGTTGAAGCTCAACGTGAGCGAGTCTTTGTGCACGGAGTAGTAGCTCGCGAACATGCTCACTGTGCCGCTCGTCCCCACCGGACAGGCAATGTCGTCGCTTGCCGAGACCTTCACTTTCAG
The DNA here is from genome assembly GCA_963695305.1 of uncultured Solirubrobacterales bacterium. Classification (GTDB taxonomy): domain Bacteria; phylum Actinomycetota; class Thermoleophilia; order Solirubrobacterales; family Solirubrobacteraceae; genus Palsa-744. Next base: position 1,534,203 of record OY968774.1, read on the forward strand.
CGCCAGTTCCACGCCAAACAGTCCCAGGCGTGTGACGTGCGGCGAGAGCTTGGAGGCGCCGGCCATTGCGAGCACCAGATTTTGAGAGCCTTTCCCGCCCGTGAGGCTATCCGCGTGACAGACAGTCCCTGTGGCTTTGCCTCCCCGCCACCGGCCTTTGCCGTGGGTGTAGGAGGAGGCGATGCCTTTGTGTGCTCCGCTCGGCGCCCCTGACTCCGTAAACGCCCATTCCACCGGGGTGGAGGAGCCCGAGGCTTTGATCGGGCATTTGACCTTGGCAGACGTGGCGCCTGACGATCCGCCCGCCGAAGCGGCAAGCGAGCAGACAGCCAGCACGGTTACCGTCAGCGAGGTCCGAGCGCGCATAGGGAGACCGTAGCTCACGTCTGCTCCCCGCGCAGATCAGCCCGCTTTATCTTCCCGCTCGCCGTCTTTGGCAGCTCGCTCGCGAACTCCACGATGCGCGGGTACTTGTAGGGCGCAGTCTCGCGCTTCACATGCGCCTGTAGCTCGCCTACGAGCGTGCCCGAGGGCTCGTATCCGTCACGGAGCACGACGATTGCTCTCACCACAGCCCCCCGCTCCTCGTCGGGCGCCGCCACCGCCGCCGCCTCCGCCACCGCCGGGTGCGCCACGAGCGCCGACTCCACCTCGAACGGCCCGATGCGATACCCGGCTGAGACGATCACGTCGTCCGCGCGTCCCTCGAAGCACAGGTACCCCTCCTCGTCTTCGCATACCCGATCCCCCGTGTGCCACGGCCCACCGTCTCGACGATCCTCCACGGCCCAGCTCCCATCTGTGGCTCGCCGCACGCCCTCGCCCAGGTACCCCAAAAAGAACGTCGGTACGGTCGTTGGGTCCGCCACGAGCTCACCATCCATCACCTCTAGTTCGACTCCACTGAGCGCCCTTCCCATCGACCCAGCACGGGCAACTATCCCAATATCCATGCCCGTCATTTGTCCCGTCTCGGTCTGTCCGTAGCCGTCGCGGATGTCAAGTCCCGTGGCGTCTCTCCATGCCTTGAGCACCTCCGGATTGAGCGCCTCTCCGGCCGCAACCATTCCTCTCAGGGACGGCAGCGCTCGCAACGTGACTCGCTTGGCGATTACCCGGTACTCGGTGGGCGCCATGCACAGCACGTTCACGCCCTCACGTTCGATCAGATCCAGCCGCTCGGTGGGGTCGAAGCGGGCGTCGTGCAGGAGTGCGCCTGCCCCCATCAGCCAGGGAGCGATGAACACGTTGCGCGCCGACTTGCTCCACCCGCTCGCGGCAGTGCACCACACGAGGTCTCCCTCGCGCGCTCCCAACCACTCCTCGGCCTGTGTGCGCTGCCCGTAGAGGTACCGCTGCGCATGCACCACCGCCTTCGGCTCTCCCGCCGTGCCGCTGGTGAAGGTGATCAGCGCAGGCTCGTCGCTTGCGAGGTCCACGTATCCGGAGTAACGGTCAGGGTCGGTCGGGGAGACGCTGCCGGGGTGGGGTGTGTTGTTCTGTTTTGGGGTGACTCGCGCGCGCGCGCGGGACTTAACGTCAAGTCCGCGCGTTAGTCCCCCCTTGGGGGTGTTATCCCACAGCGACTCGTCGGGCACCCACACCACCGAGCAATCGGGCGCCGCCGCCTCCAGCTCCGCACGATTGCGCTCGTCCGCCACGATCAGAGTCGGTCGCGCTACCGCCAGTCGCAACCGCAGGTCTTTCGCCCGCGACTGCTCCGTGCAGGGCAACACCACCGCGCCGATGCGAAAGCACGCCATCATCGTCACCACCCACTCGGGTCGGTTTCCAATGAGGGTCAACACCACATCCCCGCGCCCCACCCCGACCGTCTGTAGCGCCCTCGCCATCGCCGCCGTCCGCTGCTCCACCTCGCCGAACGTCCACTCCCTTCGCTCCCCCTCACGGGTCAGCTCCACCAGCGCGAGTCCGTGTGATGGCTTGTCTTGGAGTACGTCTCTGGCGAAGTTCACGCGGTCGCAGTCTGCCACCTCCCCCCTCCCCAGTATCCTGCGGTGACCCAATCCGAAAGACCGATTCCCACTCCTGGAGCGTTTCGACTATGGCCGTAGCCCCCGCCCCCTACACAGATAAGACCGACGAGCAGAAGGCCATCACCGAGATGGTCCACCAGTTCGCCGACGAGCAGATCCTCCCCAACGCCGAGCACTACGACCACGAGGACCTCTTTCCCGAGCCCATAGTCGAGCAGATGAAGGAGCTCGGTCTGTTCGGCGTCACCATCCCCGAGGAGTACGGCGGCATGGGGCTCGATTTGACGACCTACGCGATGATCGTCGAGGAGCTCTCCCGCGGCTGGATCTCGATCTCCGGGGTCATCAACACCCACTTCATCGGCTCCTATCTCTTGATGAAGTTCGGCTCGGAGGAGCAGAAGCAGAAGTACCTCCCCCGCATGGCCACCGGCGAGATCCGCGCCGCCTTCTCGCTCTCTGAGCCCGAGCTCGGCTCCGATGTGCAAGCCATCAAGACCGCCGCCAAGAAGGGCGAGGACGGCAAGTACGAGATCAACGGTCAGAAGATGTGGGTCACCAACGGCCTCATGTCCGACCTCGTGTTCGTGCTCGTCAAGACCGACCCCGACGCCCAACCCCGCCACAAGGGCTTCACCTGCTTCATTGCCGAGAAGGAGGGTGGCGTCTCGGAGAACACTGGCGACTACGCCGGCCTCACCGTTCCCCCGAAGCTCAAAAAGATGGGCTACAAGGGCGTTGAGTCCACAGAGCTTGTCTTCGACGGCTACCGTTGCCCCGCAGAGAACATCCTTGGCGGCGAGGACGCCGGTCTCAACAAGGGCTTCTCCCAGATGATGGACGCGCTTGAGGTCGGCCGCGTCAACGTCGCCGCCCGCGGCGTCGGTATCGCCCAACGCGCGCTTGAGCTCGCCCTGCGCTACTCCCAGGAGCGCAAGACCTTCGGCAAGCCCATCGCCGAGCACCAGGCGATCCAGTTCAAGCTCGCCGACATGGCCACCCAGGTCGACGCCGCGCGCCTGCTCACGCTCCGCGCCGCTCGCCTGAAGGACGCAGGCGTTCGTTCCGACCTGGAGGCAGGCATGGCCAAGCTGTTTGCCTCAGAGGCCGGCCGCTTCTGCGTGGAGGAGTGCTTCCGCATCCACGGTGGCTACGGCTACTCCAAGGAGTACGAGATCGAGCGTCTCTACCGCGACGCTCCACTGCTTTTGATCGGTGAGGGCACCTCGGAGATTCAGCGCATGGTGATCGGGAAGAAGTTGCTGCAGCGCCACAAGATTTGATGCCCGCGGCGGCATCGGAGAAGACCGAGGAGAGGACCACTGATGTCTGAGGACGCCAAGGCACTCATCGAGAAGGCGGCGCGGCGCTTCGTCGAGGAAGTCCCCGCGCTCGCCCCGATGAAGCTCGTTGTCGGGGTCGAACTGCAGGGGCGCGGCGACGTCCAGTTCTTCCGCCTGGAGATGCCCGACTTCGGGGTCACGAAGGGTCCCGCCGACGACGCCCGCATCAACGTCGAGATGCGCCGTGAGTTCTTCAACATCATGGCCGCGGAGGGCAAGGTCCCCGATTGGATCGAGGCTTTCACCTACGGCAAGGCTAAGGCCACCGGCCCCTCACAGTTCCTGAAGCTGATCTCAACCGTCGTTGACAAGCAACAGGAACGCGAACGCCTGAAGACTGCTCGCAAGCACTCCTAAGCCCCCGTTACGACGACGGGTCCTCTAGTGGTAGGCAAGGATCTGTTGCGCCAAGAACGCGAGCGAGGCGAGCATGAAGAAGCACATCACGATGAGTGAGAAGTTTTCGCTCACGGTCCCCATACGATAGCGCTGCGCGCGGCCTCCCGTTGGCTCAGGGGACGCGCAGTGCGGTGGAACCGCCCAGCACGTTCCCGTTCGCATCCAGCGCCCGGCTCTCCACGTAGAGGGCGGCGGCCTTCACGTATACGGGGGTCGTGAGCGCTGTGGCCGTCTCGAAACCGGTCTTGGGCACAGTCGCGATCGGTACGAGAACGCTCGGCGATTCGCCTGTCAAGAATTCCCAGGAGGCCACGTCGGTTGCGCCGTTCCAACTTGTATTCAAGGTCACGCTGGAGGCCCCACGCGTCGCCGCGATCGCCGGCGGCGTCGTCGGGTGTCCGCTCCACGGGGATAGGTAGGTACGGAAGTTCTGCACTCCCTTCCCGAGCGTCCCGTCGAGCAGCACTTCGCCGCTTGAGTTGTACTCGGTGAAGTTGGGCAGGTTGCCATACCCCATCAACCAGTCCCCGCCGGGGAGACCGAACATGTTGCCTTGTGCCACTGCCAATAGCTTGTGGGTTGGGTTCGTGTACGCCTTCGCGAGAGTCACGGTCTTGTTCGCGAAGTTCGGCTTCAACAATACTCCTCGCGACTGCTTCTCCTTCGGGGGCGACGCGCCGTTGTCGAATACCGAGATCAACCCTCCGGGCTGCCACTCAGCGTCGTGTTGGAAGTACGTTTTCGCCCCTGGTCCCAGCTTGAAGGTGGAATGCTTGCCGCCGAGCTGCCAGTTGAAGCCACCCGTCTTGATGTCCACGTCATACAACGCGCACATGTTGCGCGAGGAGAGCAACACGTCTTTGAAGTTCCCGGGGTCGATCGAGTTGACGTGGATGTAGTCCCAGGGATACGTGCTATTGGACGGTTTGAGGGTCGAGTCGGTGAGTGGCACGTGACCGAGTGCGTGCCACTCCCACATCACAAGGCCTGTCTTCACGTCGATCTCCTGCACCACCCCATCGGTGAGGATCCCGTTCTTGGCGCCGTGCACGGAGCTGAGGTTCATGTGGATCGGGTCGAACTCGTCGATCCAAGCCGTCCCCTGGGACGTCAGTCTGACCTCGTGTAGATCTGCCTTGTAGCCGTTCCCCGCCCTTATCGTCGCGATCTGTTTGTAGGAGCTGTCGTACATCACGTCTTCGCCCTGGCCGAATCCAACCCCGAGGATGCGGCCCTGCCACCACGTGAGCACCGGCTTGCCTTCGTACTGCTGTACCTGGAAGTTGGTCGACTCCTCACCCTTGGGCAGCGCGTGGAACCACACCAGCGCTCCGTTTTGTTCGGAGATCATCTGTCCCGGTGCGCCTTCCCCCTGGTAGGGCGCCATGAAGAGGTCGCCGCTCGCCGCCCCCGGCTTTGCCGCCGTCGTGACGCTGACCGTCGTAGGGGTCAGGCTCGGCGCCGAGGCGTAGTGCTGGATCGCATGCTTGTTACCCGGTTCTTTGGGGAACTCCGCCTGGCTGACGGATGCTTGACGGGCGATCGTGAACACCGTCGTGACGGGCTTGTTGGGTGTCCCTATGCCCACGAGCGCGTGCACCGCCACCTGCTCGCCGGCTTGGAAGGGCTTGTTGGGTACGAAGCTCGCGCCCGTCCCAGTCGAGTAGGGCTTTACTTTCCCCGCGTGGCTCCCGCTGCGCGATCCCACCACGCTCACGTTCGCCACCTTCGTGCCCGTTTCGCTGAGAAAGCTGATCTGAGTGGAGGGCGACGCGTCCTCAGTGCCCGGCAGCGGCGACACCGCCACCGAGTTGGCGCGCGCCTCGGCGATCTCTTTCGCCGGCGTGATCGTGTCGGCCGCGGAGGATCCCGCGTCGCCGCACGCGCTCAGACCAACACACACCGCCAACGCGGCCAACAAGCTCGCGCGGATCGTCATCGCGCGGTCTGGGAGCTGAAAGGTCGTGAAGCCCCGATCACGTGGCCTTCACTGTCGAGGGCCTGAAGCTCGAAGCGCTTGTAGCTTGCGGGCATCGGGATCTGGGTCTCAAAGCCGGACTTGGGGGTACTCCTCACGGCCGTCAGCCTACCGGTGGACCCGCCGGCAAGAACCCGCCAGGAGGCGACGCGGGTGGCGCCGTTCCAGCTTGCGTACACCGTTGTCTTGCCGACCGTTTGGATAGCAGCGCCGGCAGGTGGGGAGAGCGGTAGGCCTACCCACCGCTCAAGCGTCGCCCTGTAGGTGAGGTCCGGCCATGGGAATTCCCCGTCGAGTAGGAGCTTGCCTGAGCGGGTGTACTCCGAGAAGTACGGTTCTGAGCCCCATCCGACGAACACGTCGCCGTTGGGTTGGGGCTGGGAGTCGCCCATGTAGTCGGCGGCGAAGTCGCTTTCACGGACGTACTGGGCTGCGAGCGTCGCCGTGTATCGCTGTGTATCGAGCTTCAGTTCCAGCCCTCGCGAGGGACCCGTCGCTTTGACGTTGGTCCCGCCGCTTGTGAGCTGACAGCAGTGATCGTCGTACATCGTCACCGTCCCTCCAGACCTCAGCTGCACGTCGTGCTGCCACTGGAAAGCCGCGCCCCTCCCCAGCTTGAAGCTCGTGTGCCTGCCTCCGAGCGTCCATTCGATCTTGCCGGTGTGGATGTTCACGAGATAGGCGGCCCAGGTGTTGCGCATCGACACGAGAAAGCGCCCGTTGCCGGTCAACTGCACGGAGTTGACGTGGTAGGCGTCCCACGGGAACCCGTTGGTGGGCAGGGTCGCGTATGAGTGGTCAAGCGGAATGTGATCCAGTGCGTCCCACGTGCGCAACAGCTTGCCGGTCCTCAGGTTGTACTCCTGCACGGCCGAGTCGATCATCGCCCCGTTGTAAGCGCCTCCGTATTTCGACAGGTCGATCGCGATGTTCTTGTTGGCGGTCACCCACGCGTTTTCGCCGTCGATGAGCATCTCGTGCAGGGTGAGTATCCAGCCGTCGGCCCCCTTCAGACGGGCGATCTGCCGGTAGTGCTGGTCCACGACGATGTCTTCGCCGCTTTCTGTCTGGCCGGTCTTTGTGACCACCCCCTGCCACCAGGCAAGCGCCGGCTTGCCTTCATAAGCCTGCAGGCTCAGGTTTGACGCCACGACACTTTCGGGCACTGGTTGGAACCACACCGGCTGCAAGCCACGGTCGAGGATCAGCGGTCCGCTCTGGCCAATTATCGGCGGTTCGTTGAGCGAGTAGAAGTTCGTTGTGAAGATGTACCCAGGCGCGGGCGCTCCCGCGGCCACCGTGCGATCTGTGCGCCTCACGATCGGGGGGTGCAGCTTTGGGGCGGAGACGTAGCTGTAGGCGCCGTCGGTCGTATAGGCCCCAACCGGGGGTCCATGCGAGCCCGCAAACGCGAGGTCGATCGCGACGAAGCCCACCACGACGACCGCGATAGCCGCCGCGAAGCGCTGTGCTCCGGCTGCCGCGGTGGCGGGCTTGGCCATCGTGGTGAAAGTCGCCACCGCCGCCGCCCCGGCCAACCCCGCGCCGATCAGGTAGGCGAGCCGGAAGCCGTCGGTGAGCGCTTGCGGCACCCCCACGCCCGTGCCGATCAGGTGCGAAGTGCGCTGTGTGGCGAGTGTCACGAGGATCGCCAGCCCCAGACCCCCGCCGATCTGGCGTGACGTGTTGACAAGTCCGGAGGCCAGTCCCGCCTGGCCCTCCTTCGCGCCTTGGGTCGCGGCGATCGTCGAGGGCACGATCGACATCGCGATCCCCGCAGCCGTCAAGAGGCCGGGGATCATGATGTACACGATCGGGCTCCCGCTCGATCCGATCCGCGCGAGCAACAGCATTCCGCCGGCGAGCATGATCAATCCGCCACCAAGCACCTGACGCACTCCGAACCGGCCTACCAGCTTGCCGGTGCGCGAAGCTACCACGCCGATCATCGCCGTCATCGGCAGGAAGATCAGGCCCGTATCGAGCGGGGAGAGGCTCAACACCTGTTGCAAGTAGAGCGAGCTCACGAACCACATCGGGAACAGAGATGCGCTGAACAGCAACACGATGTTGTTGGCGGTCTTCAGCGGCTTGGTCAGCTGCTTGAAGGGGATCAACGGTTCAGAGGCAAAGCGAGTCTCGATCACCCCGAACACCGCCAGCAGGGCGATCCCGCCAAGGATCGGGCCGAGCGCCGCCGCCGTGTCCCAGCCGGCCAATCCCGCTTCCACGACCCCGAACACGAGCACCATCTGGCCGATCGTGAGAGTTAGCGCTCCGGCGATGTCGAAACTGCGCCCAGGGGCTCTCCGCCGCTCACTCACTACCGCGTACGCCACCGCCGCCGCGGCGATCCCGATAGGGGGGTTGATGAGCAGCACCCACCGCCAACTGAGCACTTCGGTGATGATCCCCCCGAACAGCATCCCGGCAGCCCCGCCGAGGCCGTTCATAGCCGCCCATGCCCCGATTGCGCGATTGAGCTGGGGGCCCGGTGCAAACGAAGACGTGATGATCGCCAGCGAGCACGCCGCCATCAGCGCGCCGCCCACACCCTGGCCGGCGCGGGCGATCACGAGCGTTGTGCGGTCCACAGCGAGGCCTCCGGCCAGTGAGGCGAGCGCGAACAACAGCAGTGCGAGGACAAACATACGACGCTGACCGAAGTGGTCCGCCGCGCGTCCCCCGAGCATCAAGAAGCCGGCGAACGTGATCGCGTAGGCGTCCACGATCCACTGAAGTTCGGGCGGTGAGAAGCCGAGATCCAGCTGAATCGAGGGCAACGCCACGTTGACGATGCTGAGGTCGAGGATCACCATGAACTGCGCCGCGCAACACACCGCGAGCAGCCACCCTGTGCGCGAGACTGGCTTGTGATCCACCGGGGGCGAAGCGGTCGCACCGGAGCTAGTGGACGCCACGGCGCTCATGTCAGGTCCCTCATCATGCCAACCTCTGCCTGTGCGCGAGTGCGTTGGTAGGGTGGGCCCCCAAGTTCGCACCCATCCGGGCCCCTATGCGGGCCGGGCAAGCACACGAAGACAGGAGACCGGCCGATGAGACGAGCGCCACTGGCCGCCATGCTAACGCTACTGGCCGCCCTTGCCGCCACTGTTGCGATAGCGGGGTGCGGCGGGAAATCGACGAGCACCTCGACGAACACCGGCACCACGAGCACGACGCATAAGCAGCCCTCCCACGCACCGGCCTACTGAACCCCCACGGCGGGTGAGCTGCCGAGTACGCGGCCAGCGCGGTCGAGCGCCCGAGCCTGCACGTAGGCGTACTTCTTGGGCAGGATTGTCGAGACCTCGAACTCGCTTGCCGGGATCGTGGCACGCGCTTGCAAGGCGCCGGGGCGATCCCCGGCGAGCACCCTCCATGAGGCAACGTCGGTGGCGCCGTTCCAACTCGTGTGTACGACCGTCTCTTCGTGGGTGTTGTTGAGCTCGGCGGCTATCGCCGGAGGGCTCGATGGACGACCGCTCCATGGTTGGCGCACGCTGCGATATGAGGACATCACGAAGGGGAGGTGGGCGTCAAACAGCAGCGTCCCGTCCTTCCCATACTCGCTGATCTCGGGGATCGCGCCGTAACCGACCACCACGTTCCCGCTTGAGATGGTCTGCATGTTGCCCTGGCTCACTGAGAGCAAGGGGTTGGGGCGCGTCAGCACGGACCGCAGGCGCGCTTGGTGCGTCTTGACGTCGAGCGCGATCCTCACCGCCCGCGACTGCTGGTGGATTGGGGGGTTGGAGCCGTTGTCGAAGAAGGTGACGTCTCCGTCGGGGGTGATGCGTCCATCGTGCTGCCATGCGGTCTTCGTGCCCGGCCCCATCTTGAACGAGCTCTCAAGCCCACCAAGGCGCCAGAGGATCTTCCCGCTGCCCGCTTGCAGCTGATAGCCGGCCCATGTGCTCCGCGCCGAGATGAAGACGTTCCCGTCGGGCTGAGGGTCGATCGAATTGAGATGAAACCAATCCCAGGGCGACCCCTTCGGTGGGGTGGTCTCAGACTCCCTCACGCCCACGTGGTCGAGGCTGTGCCATTCCCAGCGCACCAACCCGCTCTTCATGTCGATCGCCTGCACCGCGGTGTCAAGGATCGTGCCCTCGCGCGTCCCTTCTACCCCTGACAGGTCGCAGCGGATCGGGTTATATGCGGTCGTGTAGGCCACTCCGTGTGGGGCGATCTGGAAGTCGTGAAGGTCTGCCTCAAGGCCGTTACCGCCGGAGACCCGCGCCACCGTCTGGTAGCGGTCGTTCAGCACCACGTCTTCGCCCTGACCGAAGCCCAGCGAGAGCACCTTTCCCTGCCAGAAGGTGAGATCGCGTCGGCCTTCGTAGCGCTGCACGCTCAAGTTCTCAGCGCTGAGATCGCCCGAGAACTGGTCGAACCAGACGAGGCGGCCCTCAGGGGTGTAGATGAGCGCGCCGTACCTTCCAGCGCTGGGGCCGTTGCTGGTGAGGATGTCTCCCGCCGCCGGATCGCGGTCGCCGACAGTCACGCTGAGGATCGGAGCTTGGACGCCCGGCAGCGTGGAGAAGCTCTGGTAGTCGCCGGGAGGCGCCTGTGGGTTGGGGAAGGGGGGGACGCTTGCCGTTGAGTAGGGGGTGTCGATGCGAAAGCCGAACGCGACCGGCTTGGCGTTCGCGGCCGATCCGACGGTGGCGTGGACAGTCACACGCTCCCCCTCCTCGAAGGGGGCGTCGGGCACGAAGCTCGCGCCGTCACCCTGTGTGTAGCTATCGAGGTGACCTGGATGCGGCCCGCTGCGCTCGCCGGTGACAGAAACCCCGTGGATGTCGGTCGCAGGCGCTCCCAGGAAGCTGATCTGCGTGTGAGGGTTGGCGGTGCCGGTTTCCGGGGCGGGCGACACGTCGATGGGTATCCTCGCGAGCTTTGCGCTGTGGTTGAGCGTGGTGGGCAGACACGCCGGTGAGGCGACGACGCTCGGGGAGTTTTTTCCCGATGTGCCCACCGCCAACACGACGATCACGGCAATCACCGTCGCTACGCCAACCAGCGCGAGGGCAAGGCGTGTCCTACTCATTCGGGACGGCCCTCGCGCACCGCGCGAGCCGAATACGACTGCGTACCTGACACCGACTAGGCCGTCGCTGGATCCAGCGCCTCGGCCTCGGCGGCGCGCCATGCTTGCAGCGCAGCGAGTCCTCCGTCGAGCACGCGCCCGAGGAAGGTCTCGCGGTCGTTGACGTGGGGGAGAGGCTCAGCCGGTACAGGTACCTCCAGGAACTCGCACAACGGCTCCCACCCTTCGGTAACGCTCCACACGAGCAACCGATCGGAGGGCACGTTCGCCTGGACCTGATCGTTGTGGCGCTCGAACTGCTCCATCAACTGCTCGGGTGTCTCGTGCCCAGCGGCGAACGTGCCTTTGCCGCTCCAGAACATGCGGTCCACAAGCTCCAGGTAGCGACTCCACTGCGGGTCGACCTGGCCGCGGGCGCTTGAGATCAACCGGATGAGCGACTCACCGAAGCACATGTTCCAGATCGTCTCGCGGAAGCTCGGCTCCCACTTCTCTGCGTCACGCACACTCAACAGCACCTTGGCGTCCGGGTAGTAGTCCATCAGCTCGCTCCAGAAGTACCCACCCGGCCAGTCAACCGTAGCCTGGAAGCCGTCGAAGACCTCATCCCATGGACCCTCGCCGTCGAGCGCACGGTTCCACACGCCCACCTGGTTGAGGTCGGCGATCACGTTGACCCAGTGGTAGCACGGCTCGAAGCCGAGCGTCTCCAGTGCCACCTTCTGTGTAAGCGTGCCCGTTCGCGGCAGGCCGGCGCCGATTAGTCTCATCCTCGTCCCTCCAGGCTCATAGCTGTCGTAGTTCCTCCAGGCTAATCATGGACGCCTGTCGAAGAGTTGATGAAGAAGCGTGTCGATAGGATGAAGAGTCTATGAAGGAAATCCGACGGACGTCCGCTCTTTCGCGGATGCCGACGGGTTGCTCAAATATCCTCGGGTTCGACCGACAGACCGCCCTCACGATCAAAACGACCCCGGAAGGGCCAGCTTGAAAGCAATAGGCGTCGACTTCCCCACAGTTTCGCAGCTACACCCAATCCAATCCGAGGTAAGCCCGGACGCTCCCGCCTGGGAGCGGACGACACCGACGCTCGCCGACGATCCGACGATCTGCCGTCCGCGCATCGCCCGCCTCGCGCTTGCGCACCCCGAGACCTCGTTCTCCCAGGATGAGGTGCTGGAGCTGTTGGGGCTCTCAGATGACGATTTCGCGCAGCGCATCTTCGGTCGTTGCGGGGTCCACCGTCGTCGCCTCCACGTAGGCGAGGACTTTCGTTCAACCACGGTGCAGGGTCGCACGCCGGCAATCGAGGAACAGCTCCTCGGCGACGCAATACGAGCCGTCGATGAGCTCGGGGTCGATCCCGCCGAGATCGGGGTCGTGCTCAGCGCCACGCTCTACTCGTTGGGCGGTCCCACGATCGCACACCGACTTGTCGAGCACTACGAGATGGATCCTTCCACCGACAAGTACCACGTCGTGGGGGTGGGTTGCGCGAGCGCCGTGCCGCTTCTGAGGCTCGCCTCGCAGACGCTTACCGCGCACCCGGGTAAGAAGGCGCTGGTGGTGGCCGCCGAGAGCATGGCGGGTATCCTGATGGGCGCAACCGAAGACGACGAGCGCAGTAAGACGGTTGGCTCGTCGATCTTCGGCGATGGTTGCGCCGCCGCGTTGGTTGAGCTTGATGACGCTCCCACCGCGGACCCCGTGGGCCCGGCGGTGATCGCCTCGAAGGTTCACCAGGTGGGGGGGACCCTCGACGCGGTGCGGATGCAGCTCTCGCCTGATGACAGCTACTTGCATCTCGTCCGCGAGTTGCCTGACCTCGCCGCTGACGGTCTGAGCGAGCTGGTGGACGACTTCCTCGGTGCGTATGGCGTTCAGCGTGGGGCGATAGATCACTGGCTGGTACATCCCGGTGGGCGGCGCATCATCGAGAGCATCCAGGAAGCCCTTGGGCTCTCGCGCGAGCAGGTGGTTGACAGCTATGAGGTGCTCTCAGAGCACGGCAACATCGGCACGCCCGCGATCTTCTATGTGATGAAGACGATGCTCGACCGTCGCCAGCCCGAGCGCGGGGAGCTAGGGCTAATGGTTACCGTCGGTCCTGGAGTTACCGTTGGGTTGATGCTGCTGCAGTGGTGAGGGCAGTCGGTGTGAGGTCTCCCTCCAGGAGTCCCACCACTGCGTCCACCGCCGCGGGTACCGGCAGGTCTGGAGTGAGCTGTAGGTCAGGGCGCCGTGGTGTCTCGTAGGGGTCGTCGATCCCCGTGAAGCCATCCAGGTCGCCAGCGAGCGCGCGGGCGTAAAGGCCCTTGGGGTCACGCTCAGCACAGAGGGTTACCGGCGTGTCCACAAACACTTCGAAGAACGGGAGGTTGTCTTGCTCGTGACGTTGGCGAACCTCTGTGCGCATGCGCTCGTGGGGTGAGACAAGCGCCACGATCGCCACCGCGCCCGAGTCGGCGAACAGGCGAGCGAGCTCACCTACGCGCGAGACGTTAGCTTCGCGGTCGGCCATGCTGAAACCGAGATCGCCACAGATGCCACAGCGGAGGTTGTCGCCATCGAGCAGGTATGCGCCGCGACCTTGCGCCACAAGCCGCTCCTCAACTGCCGCACCAAGCGTTGACTTGCCGGAGGAGGGCAGGCCCGTGATCCAGATCGTCGCACCGCGAGCGGCCAGCGCCTGCCAGCGCCTCTCGCGTGAGAGGGAGCTGTCTTGCCATGTCACGTTGGGACTTGAGTCCATCGGGTGGGAAGCTCACCTGCCCGAGCTTTGGGAACGGTTAGGGCGCGGTTAGCGTCTCTAACATAGCGGCCTTACCGGAAGTTTCGGCGCTGTCCGTAAGCTCGGGCTAAGAGCCCGCGAGCTCAGGCGGGAACTAGTGCCGCTTCGTCGTCGTAGAGCTTGATGATCGTGACTGTGCCCTCTGGCGCAGCTGCGAGGCACAGGCCGCAGAGCACGCACTCGTCGAGATTGCGCTCCACGAGCTCCAGTGACCCATCGTCTGCTTGGGCAAAGATGTCGACCGGACAGGCTTCGCTGAGCTTGGCGGCAAGCGCCGCATCGGTGCAGGCGGCATCAGACACCTCCACGGCGATGAAGATCCCATCCGCTCTCATGCCGGGCTCCCTTCCTTTGTGCCTGCTCTCTCAGAAATCTTCGCGCTGATCATCTCCGGGATGTCCTCGATCCGCTCAGCCACGGATATACCCGCCTGGGCAAGACGCGCGATCTTCTCGCCGGCGGTGTCCTCCTTGCCTTCCACGATCGTGCCGGCGTGGCCGAAGCTCATACCAGGCATCTCGTCCATGAAGCGGCCCGCCATGAACGCCACGATCGGAAGGCGCGAGTTGTTCTCGGTGACCCACCGTGCGAGCTCGGCCTCCATGCGTCCGCCGGGCTCGGTGTAGATCACGATGCCCTGGGTTTGCTCATCGGCCTCGAACAGCGGCATCAACTCGGCGTAGCTCGATCCGATGATCGCGTCGCCGCCGATCGACACCGCCGTTGACTGTCCGAGCCCTGCGGCGGAAAGCGTGGAGGACATCTCGGTGGTCATGCCACCCGAGCGGGAGATAACCCCGATTGGGCCGGGCGTATAGGCCTGCGCGGCGTTGCGTGCGGGGCCGCCGATGCCACCCATCTTGATGACGTCGGGGACGATGATCCCGAGGCAGTTCGGTCCGATGATGCGTGCTCCACGGAGTGTCGCGAGCTCGACCATCTCCGCCACGTCGCGGCGGGGGATACGCTCGGTGACGATCACGATCAGCTGGATCCCGTTCTCGATCGCCTCGAACACAGCGTCCTTGGTGAAGGCGGGGGGGACGGTCACGACAGAGCCGTAGATCGGTGAGTCGTGATGGGCGACCGCTTGGGCGACGGTGTCGAACACGGGCACGCCGTGCACGTCGCGTCCGAGGCGCCCCGGTGTCACGCCGCCGACGACCTTCGCGCCGACGCCGTAGTCCAAGCACTCACGTGTGAGGTTGACCGCCTCGCGGCCGGTGATGCCCTGGACGATGAAAGTTGTCTCTGCGTCGATCAGAATGCTCATGCGGCCGCTCCTTGGATCTTCTCGACGGCTCGTCGTGCGGCCTCGTTTAGCGAGACGGAGCGGTCGGCATAGTCCACTTTGTACTTCTCGAGGATCTTGAAGCCCTCCTCCTCCCACGCGCCGGGAATGCGGAAGATGGCGATCTTCTCAGCTGGGTCCATGCCGAGCTCGATGCAAGCCTTGATGACCCCCCGCGCGACGATATCCACGCGCGTGTTGGACACGATCGACATCATCACCGCAATCTTGTCCACTCCGGGCTTCTGCAGCACCAGCTTCGCCAGGCCGCAGGCCTTGGCGACGGAGGGGTTGCCGCCGATCTCGCAGTAGTTGGCGGGCTTGCCCCCGTGGGCACGAACCGCATCGAACAACGTGAGCGAGCCACCGCCCGCGCCGATCACGAGGCCGAGGTTGCCGTCGAACTCGGTCACGTTCCCCGCCACGCCGCGGTGGTCGGTGGCATCCACTTCCTCGCCTGCGAGCTCGAAGGGGGTGGCCTCCCGTGCTTGGCGCGTCTCCTCGTCGCCCACGCCGAGGTCTGAAAGGAGTTTCTTGTGGCGGCCACGCGCCTCGTTCTCGATGTCCATATGGGCATCGAGCGCTACGAAAGATCCGTCCTTAAGGCGCCCGAGCGGGTTGATCTCCGCGAGCGTCATGTCGTTCTCCACGAACAGCTTCGCCAAACGCGTCACTATCGGCACGAGCTTGTTGAGGGCCGATCCGGTGACGCCGGTGGAGGCGATCACCTCCTTGGCCTGGAAGTCGCTGAGGGGGAGGATGTTCGAGAAGTGCCTGCGCCCAACCTTGTCGGGTTGCTCCTCGGCGACCTGCTCGATGTCGATGCCCCCCACAGGCGAGAAGATCATCACCGGCTGCTTGCGCGTGCCGTCCCACACGACGCCCGCGTAGTACTCCTGCTCGACCTCCGCCTTGGGGTCCACGAGCACGCCACGCGGCATGTGTCCGTTGATCTCAAGCGCGAGGATGTCCCGCGCGTACGCTTCGGCCTCATCGGGCGTGTCGGCGAACTTCACGCCACCGGCCTTCATGCGCCCGCCGGTGAGCACCTGTGACTTGATGACGGTGGGGCCGCCGATGCGCTCGGCGATCTGCTTGGCCTCGGTCGCGTCGGTCGTGAAGCCGTAGTCCGTTACGGGGATGCCGGCGCGCTTGACTACCTCGCGCGCCTCAAACTCAAAGAATCTCACATCGTGCCCTTCGGGTATCGCGTCCTGGGGTCGTTGCTGGGTTGGCGTTCGCTGGGTCGACCAGCGGCTGGGAACCCTACCGGGACGGTCGCGCGCATGTGTGTGAGGCGACCGTCCCGGCCCAAGACGCGTGGCTGCTACATCACCTCAATCGTCTCGTACACGTCCACTTTGCCGCCACCGGCGATGATCGGGCAGTCTGTGACGAGGGCCGCCGCTGCGTCGAGGCTGTCGGCCTTGATGACCGAGAAGCCGGTCAGGCCGGAGGCCGCGCCGCCGTTGCTTCCCGACGCACTCACGGACGTGGATGCGCCGACCGGATTGCCGGGCTGCACGACCGCTGGGCCGAGCTTGCCGAACCATGCTCCCCAAGCGGCCATCGCGGCTTCGCGCTCTGCCTCGGTTGCGGCCATGCCGCCGCCGGTGTATGCCAGCAGGTAGTTCGCCATCTTGCTTCTCCTTATTCGGGTGTTTGATCTGTTGTGAGTTGGTCTTGGGTGCAGGCCGGCGAAGCCGTCTGCGCGCCTTAGGCGGCTCGGGAGAACCCGCGTTCGCCGAAGATGTCCATACAGGTGGTCCAGCCGTGGGCGTGACGGTCACGCGAGGCGGAGTCGGGCAGGCCGGCGTGTTCGAGCACGACCTCTGTGCGCTCGCCTCGCTCGTGGAATTCGACCGTCACGGTGCTCGCGGGTCCGAGGCCACCAGCGTCTAGCTCCCACTGCCAGCTGTATACGAGTCGGCGCGGGGAGTCGATCTCAAGGTATTCGCCCTGCACGGTGTGGCGTTCGCCCTCGGGCGATTCCATCGACAGGCGGTAGCGCCCGCCAACGCGCAGGTCCACCTCGGCGATCGGCGTGCTGCCCTCAGGGTGCACCGCCCACCAGCGCCGCAACACCTCCGGGTTGGTCCAAGCGTTGAACACCTCCTCCGGGGAAGCGTTGTAGCTGCGCTGCACGCGCAGGCTGGTCTCACTCGTCATCACCGCGTCGGCGGTGTCGATCGTCTCGGTCATCGTCTCGCCTCCTTGTCTTGATTGTCACTCGCCGCTTGTGGGCCCTTGTGTTCTTTCTGCTCTCGCTGCTCGCGCAGGTATTGCTCGACGGTGTCGAACTTGCGCTCCCACAGCTCGCGCTGCCTTGCCATCCACGCGTAGGCGTCTTCCAGTGGCTGCTCGCGTAGGCGTAGGCGGTGGGTACGGCCGTCGATCACTCGCGTGATCGTCCCCGCCTCCTCCAGCACCTTCAGGTGCTTGCTGATCGCGGGCTTTGACACGCCGAAGTCACGCGTCGCCTCGCCAACGGTCAACTCGCCTTCGCTCAGCCGCTCCAAGATGCCGCGGCGGATCGGGTGCGAGCAGGCCGCAAACGAGCGGTCGAGGGCCGGGTCGAGCACCATATTGTTAGCCATATGGTTAACAATAGCAAAGTGGGATGGTTCCGCGTCTGCGCCGACGTCTTACATCGGGCGTAGTCGATCGAGCTGTGACGCCACGATCTCCAAGATCTCGGAGGGGGTGCCCGGTGTTTCTCGTGTCGCCTGCTCGCCGGCCGCGGGCAGGCGAGCGAGCAGGTCGGTGACGATCGCCTCAGCCCTGATGCGGGAAAGGCCCCATGTGGCGGCCTCGTTGAGCAAACGGTCGAAGGTCACGCGGTTGGTTCGACGAACGTTGTCGATATACATCGCCAGCCGATCGTCGCCGTACATGAGTGTGGAAAGTAGGTCGTACAGCGGAGCGAGGCTCAGCGCGCCAGCGCGATCGTGCAGCAAGGAGAAGTTCTTCGCGTGGGCGTCGCCGTTGCCGATGACCAGGTTGAGCGTCACCGTTCGGAGTAGGGATTCCAGTGAGTCTGGATCGGCCTCGCTGAGGATGCCCGCGAGCTTGCGCAACGAGGGACCGCCGTCCTCCTCGTACTTTTGCGTGGGCAGCATCCCCGTTGCTTGGCAGAAGTCCTCCTGGTGGACACGCTCGACCTCGCCCGCCGGGGTGACAATGCGGTCATAGCGCGACACGACGATCAGCTGCTGTCCTCCAACAGTGATCGTCTCGACGCCGGCGACATCCATGCCGAGGTTCTTGGCGAGCCGCATGCAGAACGCCTCGTTCTCGACGGTCTGCGGGTAGTCGCGTATCTCCGGCTTGAGGATGTGGGTCGAGGGCGTGCCGTCGACCGGTCTGCCCCATCTTCCGTCGGGCAGACGAGTGAGCAGCAGCTTCTCTTGGACGCCGGCGAGTGAGATCCGGACCCGCTGGTCAACACCGAGCGGTGCGCTGCGAAGGTTTTCGACCAGTCGCTGGATTTCATCCTCACCAAGCGGCTCAGCGGTCAGCGTGGTAGCCGGCGGTGGGGGCTCGTCCTCGTCGGGCTGGATTACGAGCGCTCCCGCACAGTCACGCCCGAGCGCTCGGGCCATAGCGAATGTGTCGTCTGCTCTAAGCCCGAGGTCTTGGGCGATCAGACGTCTTGAGTCGTCCTCGGGCAAGAGGCCGTCCAGAAACGAGCGAACTGCTCCATTTGGGAATCCCTCCTGTCTGACGCCGAGCAGTAGCGACAACAATGGGGTACCGGCGGGAAACAACTCGATCGCATCGTCGGTGTAATGAAGGCGCATACGCCGGCGCTCCTGCTCGACGGTGGCGACCTTCGTGCCATACAGCCAGATGGCCAGACGGTCACTCATCACCAGTCTGCGTGTTGCAGGGTCGCGCGCACTCCCAAGCGGCGTAGGAGCACGATGACGCGGCGCAACTGCTCGGTTCCCTCGCCTTTCTCGAGCCGTGAAAGGTAGGTTCGGTCTATTCCGACCTGCTCAGCGAGCTCCTCCTGGGTGAGGCCGGCTTGCTGGCGGTAGTGCTTGATCGCATGTCCTAGGGAGGCGGTGGTGTAGATACGGAAAGGCTGCTCGTCCAGTGAGGTAGATGTGCTCATATCCTCACATTAGCACAAATCGTTGCTATGTGCTGATTTTCGCACTTAGCGCCCTAGGGCGCACGGTGTGCGGATTTCAGAACATCTTCGAGCTTGGTTACGCCCCCGCGGGCACGAACCCGTAAGCCTCAGCCAGCTCAGGATCCTTACGCGCAAGCATCTCCGCCAGTTTCACCATCACCTGGCACTGCTTCCAGGTGGCGTCGTCCTGCATCTTGCCGTCGATCATGTGCACACCGCGACCGTCGGGGATCGCCCCGATGACCTTCTTGGCGAAGATCACCTCCTCGGGATCCGGTGAGAAGACTTTCTTGGCGATCCCTATCTGCACGGGGTGCAATGACCAGGCGCCCACGCACCCCAGCAGGAACGCCGCGCGGAACTGTGTCTCGCAACCGAGCTCGTCCTTGATGTCCCCGTAGGGGCCATAGAAGGGGAGGGCGCCTACGGCGGTGCAAGCGTCCACCATGCGTGCGATCGAGTAGTGCCAGGGGTCCTGCTGGTAGCTCGGCCGGGGCAGCCCGGGATCGTTTGCGTCGGGATCGGCGATCGTGCGGTACCCGGGATGGCCGCCGCCCACGCGGGTGGTCTTCATGCGTCTTGACGCGGCAAGGTCCGCTGGACCAAAGCTCATCCCCTGGATGCGCGGGCTCGCGGCGGCGATCTCCTCAAGGTTCGCCACCCCAAGTGCGGTCTCGAGGATGGCGTGCACCAAGATCGGCTTCTCGATTCCCGCCTTCGCCTCTAGTTGAGCGAGGAGTCGATCCACGTAGTGGATGTCCCATGCACCCTCCACCTTCGGCACCATGATGACCTCGATCTTGTCCCCGATCTCCGTGACCACCTCGGTGAGGTCGTCCAATACCCACGGCGACTCCAGCGAGTTCACACGCGTCCACAGCGCCGTGTCGCCCATGTCCATTTCGCGTCCCACCTTGATGAGCCCGGCGCGCGCCGCCTCCTTGCGGTCCACCGATACAGCGTCCTCCAAGTTGCCGAGCAAGATGTCCACAGTTGGTGCGATGGCGGGCACCTTTTCGACCATTTTCTCGTTCGAGAGGTCGAGGAAATGGATCATCCGGGACGGCTTGAAGGGGATCTCCCGTGCCGGCTCGGGTGCGCCGATCGCGAGGGGCTTGTCGAAGGCTCTGGGGTTGCGCAAGGTTCGGTCTCCTGGTCTCCGGCGCGGTACCGGCGCCGCTTTGAAGTGCACTTATGAACGCTATCGGGTTGCTCCACACTAGAGTTCCCCTCCCTTCAACACCCATCCCGCGTCACAGGAGACCCACCCCACCCATGAGCGACACACCCACCGTCGAGACCGACCAGGCCTCCCGCGAGTCATCGGGCGCCCACCCCTACGGCCGCTACCTGGAGGAGTTCGAGGTTGGCGCCACCTACAAGCACTGGCCCGCCAAGACCGTCACCGAGTCAGACGACCATCTCTTCTGCCTCATCACGATGAACCACCATCCGTTGCACATCAACGACGTGTACGCCGCCAAATCCCAGCAGGGTCGTAACGTCGTCGTGGGCCCGCTGGTCTACTCGCTCGCGCTCGGCATGTCAGTCTCCGATGTTTCCGGCAAGGCGATCGCCAACCTCGCCACCGAAGAACTCAAGCACCCCGCGCCTGTCTTCCACGGCGACACGCTCTTCTGCGAGTCGGAGGTGCTTGAGAAGCGCGAGTCGCAGTCCAAGCCCGACCGCGGCACCGTGAAGGTGCACACACGCGTCTACAACCAGGACGGCGTTCTCGTAGCGGAGTTCAAGCGACTGGTGCTCGTCCCACGGCGTGAACCCGGCTCCGCCGGTGCCGAGGGGAACGTCGAGTAGGGTCACCTGGGCGTGCCTCGCGTTCTCGTGGGGCACGCTTCGGACGAAACGTCTCCGCAGGGTGCGATACGCTGCAAGTATGCGCCCCCAAAGGGCGTTTTTCCGTTCCCTGGCGGGAATCAAATCCCACCCACCCGGCGGCGGCGCCGCCGGGCGTCCGCCACCCGCGACACCTAGGAGCCGCTCGCACGTCATGGAGACCACCGCCGCCGCACCCAATACCGAGAACAAGCGCCTGCTCACGTGGGTCGAGGAGATCGCAGCGCTCACCGAGCCCGCCTCCATCCACTGGTGCGACGGCTCGGCCGAGGAGTACGACCGCCTCTGTCGGGTTCTCGTGGACTCCGGCACGTTCAAGCGCCTCTCCGACGCCAAGCGCCCCAATTCCTACCTCGGGCTCTCCGACCCCGGTGATGTCGCCCGCGTGGAGGACCGCACATTCATCTGCTCCCCCGATGAGTCGGAAGCCGGTCCCACCAACAACTGGCGCGATCCCGCAGAAATGAAGGAGGCGCTCAAAGAGCTCTTCACCGGCTCCATGCGCGGTCGCACGATGTACGTGATCCCGTTCTCCATGGGCCCGCTTGGCTCCGACAAGAGTCAGATCGGGGTGCAGCTCACCGACTCGCCCTATGTGGCGGTCTCCATGCGCATCATGACCCGTATGGGCGCGGGCGCCCTGGAGACGCTCGGCGAGGACGGCGACTACATCCCCTGCCTACATTCGGTCGGCATGCCGTTGGGGGATGGAGTGTCGGATGTGCCGTGGCCCTGTAACGCCGAGAACAAGTACATCGTCCATTTCCCCGCCACCCGTGAGATCACCTCCTACGGCTCCGGCTACGGCGGTAACGCCCTGCTCGGCAAGAAGTGCCTCGCGCTACGCATCGCCTCGGTGATGGCCCGCGACGAGGGTTGGATGGCTGAGCACATGCTCATCCTCAAGCTCACCTCGCCCGAGCAGGACGTGAAGTACATCGCCGCCGCATTCCCTTCCGCCTGCGGCAAGACCAACCTGGCGATGCTCATCCCCACGCTTCCCGGCTGGGACGTGCAAACCGTCGGCGACGACATCGCCTGGATGAAGTTCGGCGATGATGGCCGTCTCTACGCGATCAACCCCGAGGCCGGCTTCTTCGGCGTAGCCCCCGGCACCGGCGAGGACACCAACCCCAATGCTGTACGCACGGTTGAGAGCAACACCATCTTCACCAACTGCGCCCTCACCGACGATGGCGACGTGTGGTGGGAGGGCCTCACAAAGGACGCCCCCGCGCACCTCACCGATTGGCGCGGTAACGACTGGACGCCAGATTCCGAGACACCCGCGGCGCATCCCAACGCGCGCTTCACGGTGCCCGCCGCCCAAGACCCGGCGATAGCGCCCGAGTGGGAGAACCCCGCCGGCGTGCCCATCAGCGCGATGCTCTTCGGTGGACGGCGCTCCACTGTCGTGCCGCTCGTCACCGAGGCGATCGACTGGGAGCACGGTGTCTTCCTCGGATCGGTGATGGGCTCGGAGAAGACCGCCGCCGCCGCTGGGACGGTGGGCGAGCTGCGCTTCGATCCCTTCGCGATGCTCCCCTTCTGTGGCTACAACATGGCCGACTATTTCGCCCACTGGCTTGCCATCGGGCGCAAGGCCGATCCAGAGAAGCTGCCGAAGATCTTCTACGTCAACTGGTTTCGCAAGGACGAGAATGGCCGATTCCTGTGGCCGGGCTATGGCGAGAACTCGCGCGTGCTCGCCTGGGTGTTCGCGCGCTGCGTCGGCCATGGCGCGGCCGTGGAGACGCCGATCGGCGTCATGCCCCCGGTGGGCCCCGAAGGGCTCGACACATCAGGCCTCGACATCTCAGACGAGGACGTCGCGGAGCTGCTGCGCGTTGACGTCGCCGAGTGGAAGGCGCAGCTGCCTTATTTCCGTGAACACCTCAGCCAGTTCGACCGTCTGCCCAAGGAGCTGAACGAACAGCTAGAGGCGCTTGACCGGCGACTCTCGGCCTAAAGCGGCTCAGCCGCCGGTTCGCGCCTGCGCCATGTGAGGGTGAGAGCCACCCCCTGGGTAACCAGAGCCGCAACCGCCGCAAGCAGGAAGCTCTCGGCGACGCTGAGCGATTCCAGCGACACCGCGAGCGCGAAGCAGAACAACGCGTACGCCACCAATCCCACCACGAACCCACGCATGATCCGCAGCAGATCCTGTTCGCCGTGCTGGGCATGGGTGAACACCGCCAGCACGCTTGCGATCACTGGAAAGGGCGCCAGCAGTCCGCTCAATTTCGCGCCGAGTTGACCCGCGAGTGCTGTCAAAGCCAGCACCAGCGCAAGCGCGCTCAAGCCCCGCAAAGGCAAGTCCCAGACAGGATGGCTGGCGGCGCTGAGTTGACTGCCCCTCACCTGGGGCAGCATCAACAAAGTCAAGGCGACTCCCACAAGCACCACTCCCAGGGCTGGATCGACACCAACCGTAACCGTGCTGAGTATCGCTGTCATCGCGAAGAACGCCCCCCATCCCAAGATCAGGCTCGCGCCCCACTGCACCCTGCCAGCCACTCGCGCATACACGACGATGAAAGCGAGCAACGACACGATCCCAAGCAACGTCCCGGCGGCGGCATCCGCCGCGAAGGCGCGTCCGTGGCTCAGCGCGAACACAAGCAAGATCGGGCCCGCCACCACCGGCAATCCGCCGACGAGCCCGCCGATCCTCGCGCCGTAGCGCCTCGCCGCCAGCGAAGCACCCACCACGAATGTCGGCGCCAGCAGGATCTTCGCCGCAAGCACGCTCACCGGTCAGATAATGACCGGCTACTCGTGTTCGTGGGGTTCCCCCGCCGATGCTGGTGGACGTGACTCCTCGGCGAGCGAGGTGATCGTCAGCGCGCCCCTTGCCGCCGACTCCAGAACCTCGGTGGCCTCCTCAAGCGAGCGGGCGTAGAGCTCGACCAACAGGTGTACCACGATTTGGTCGTCCTCATGCTTGTGGAAGCGCACGTGGGTGAAGAACTCCCTCACTCCGTACTCCCCGAACGCGGCATAGGAGAGTGCGTCACCCGCCTCCGGCCCCGAGCAGCTCTCCACATCGTCGGCCTCTACGGTTACGGTGCACGACGCTACCCACGGCGTCCCCGCGATCATGCGTTCCCAGCGGTCCTCGATCGGCTCGACTCTGCCGTTTGAGAAACCGAGGTGAGGTTGGTCGTGCATGCAATCCAAGCACTGCACCACCGCCTCCTGCAACTCGTCAACCACTTCCGAGCGCTCGCCGGTGTCGGCGTCGATCTTGTGGATTCCCTCGTAGTGCACCTGCACCTCAAGGTTCTGCGACCAACAGCGGTAACAACGCAGCCACGCACGGGCGGTCGTCTCGGGGGCAGGTCCCTCCATATCGCTCATTGTATGCCTGCCTCCCGCATTAGTCCTAACCGAACGTAAATGCATAGCCAGATATGCCCGGAGCGAAGCGCAGAGTAAGGCGGTGTTGCTGGTCGCCAGAGAGCGACACCAACGAGTACAACCGCTGGGAAGTCACGGTCACCGCGCCACCGTGGACATCCGCTCCCGCGTCCCGAGCGGAGACCGGCTTCCCGTCGAGCTCCACTTGCACCTTACGTGGCTCCCCAGCTTCTGAGCTCAGCACCAAGTACACGTTCTTAGCCTCGAACTCCACATCCACGCCTGCCCCTGACAGGGCCCTCGCTGGCTGATCGCCGATGTTCCAGGTACCCGAGAATGCGAATTCATTGAGACCGAGCTTCGGCGGTGGACTTGCGCCATAGTCGTGGATACCCCCGTGCGGTCCGTCCCGCCAGCCCTGCGCGCGCGCGGTGCCCAGGTAGGTCTCAGGGGTAGCTACTTCGCTCGGCGTCACCACATCCTCAGGCCGGCTCATACCGCCGACATTGCTTCCTGCTTCCGCCAGGAGTGCCCTGATGGCGGTCTCCGTCTGTTGATAGTCGCCCTCGCCCGCAGCCGCGTAGCGCACATGGCTTTTGGCGTCGATTAGGTAGTCCGCGGGCCAGTACTCGTTCCCGTATGCGTTCCAGGTGCCCATTTCGTTGTCCTGCGCTACCGCATAGCGCAAGCCGAAACGCTGTATTGCGCTCTCGACGTTCCCCGCGTCGTGCTCGAAGGCGAACTCTGGGGTGTGCACTCCTACGATCGTCAACCCGTCTTTGCGGTAGCTCGCGTCCCAGGCCTTCAAGTAGGGGAGTGTGCGGATGCAGTTGATGCACGTGTAGGTCCAGAAGTCCACGAGCACCACTCTCCCGCGCAGTGACTTCAGGGTCAGTGGGCGACCTGCGGGGGTGTTAAACCAGCGCTCGGTATCGGTGAATTCGGGTGCTTCCCCGAGATCCCTGAGCCCGCGTGCATCCGCAAGGAGGGTCGCGTCGCTGGCGTTCTTCGGTGCCGCCTTGGGCTTTGTGGTTTGCGCGAACTTAGCGCCGTGCCCCGTGAGCTGCGGCAGACGGCTCTCCACCGCGTGCGATTTCTCAAGACCCGCCGTTAGGTTCACCTGCGGGATGTGTTCCGCTACGTACTGGTCGAAGCTCACATCCGCACCCCCCACGATCGCAAGCGCGGTCACCAGCATCACAACTCCAAGCGTGCGTTGCAGTGCTGGCCCTCGGCCGGCTGCGCGCACACGATCGAACAGGCGCCTTCCTCCGAGCGTCAAGGCGAACAGGACCGCGGCGCTTCCGAGGGAATAGGCGATCGCCACCACTACCGTCCGTCCGCTCGCCGCGCTCACCGATATCACCGCCGCGAGGATCGGTCCCGCACACGGGGTGTACACGAACCCGAGTGCTCCGCCTACGAGCAGGCCTGAGCGAAAACCATCCCCTCGGTTTCGAGCCCCGCCCGACCCGAATGCCGCGATTCGCGACATTCGTGCCTCCAAGCGATCGGCAAGGCCCGGCACGATCAACGCCACACCGGAGGCGAGGAGTACCGCCACCGCCACGTCGCGCAGCGGGTCGGACCCCAGACCCACACCGTCCACCACGTCTGCGATCCCCACGATCGTCACGGTGAAGGTCACGGTCAAGCCGATCACCACGCCCAGCGGCCGACGCCGGCCGCCCACGCCGCCGGAGGCCAACAGCGCCGGCAGCACAGGCAGCACGCATGGTGACAGCGCTGTGCCCGCGCCTGCCAAGACCGCGAAACAGATCAGGATCAGCATCGTGTGTAGAGCCTACGACTAGGCTCCCCACCCACGCGCCGTGTCAGCGCTTGACCATGACGTAAACGACGCTCGCCGCGAACCCGATCTGACCGAACGCGAGCGCCGTACCGAGGTTCACCGCGCCGAGCGCACCGGCGAGCGCGGAGACGAGCACGAACGCGCCGAACATCGTCGCCAAGTCACGCGCCACGGTTCTCAGTTCCCCGACGCGGCTTGTTCGAGCGTGTTCACAAGTGCCTGCGCGTCCAATTTAGGGTCTTGTTGTTCGAGTAGGAGCTCCGCCGCCCGCCGCCCGCCAAGGGCGCGCAGTCCCCGCTCTCCGTGCTCGCCGACGAACTCCAGTAGTGCGCCGGCCCGCCTAGCCCGCAGGCGTCTCTCTGTGACATTGAGGCTCTGGCGATGGGCGTCGAGCGCGGTCACTAGCTCCTCGATTCCCTGCGACGGGGGGAGTGAGCTCACCGCTAGCACCTTTGTGTCGTTTCCCCCGAGTGACCGCAACGCCGCGCTGAGGTCGCGCCTGGTGGCGAGCGCTATCTGGCCCAGATCAGCCTTGGTGACTACGAGCACGTCTGGAGTCTCCATGATCCCCGACTTGAGGAACTGCAGTACGTCGCCGCTTCCAGGTTGCACCACAACCGCCACCGTGTCGGCGACGTCCGCTACCTCCGTCTCCGCTTGTCCAACCCCGACCGTCTCGATCACCACAACATCGAATGCCGCCGCGAGCGCTTGCGCGGCGGTGCGCGTCGCCGATGCGAGGCCCCCGAGGCGGTCGCCCGCCGCGGTCGAGCGGATCAGGACGCCCTTGTCGGAGGGGTCGAACTCGATGCGCGCACGGTCTCCGAGCAGTGAACCTCCCGAGCGGCGCGAGCTGGGATCCACGGCGAGCATCGCCACCGTCTTGCCCCGTGCACGCCAGGTGTGGAGCAGCGCTGAGAGGAGCGTCGACTTGCCTGCCCCCGGGGGGCCGGTGACGCCCACGATGTGACCCTCCGCCTCACCGCCCAGGACCGCGGGGGAGACCTCGCGCAGAAGCGCCACCGCCTGCTCGCGGTCAGCGGCGGTGCTGCTCTCCAGCAGGTTCAACGCGGCAGGCGCCGCGCTCAGGTCGCGTTCGCGCAAACGCGCGCCGAGGACGGCTCCCTGTTCGCTCACGCGGCGCCGTTTGCGGAGGAGCCGTGTCCGTTCGTGCCGGCGCCCACTATCCCAACGATGTCGCGCATGATGCGATTGATGTCGAAGTCCTTCGGGGTGTATACGGCGGCTACCCCCGCTCGCTTCAATGACGCGACGTCCTGCTCGGGGATGATCCCGCCAACCACCACTGGGGCGCTCACCTCAGCGTCATGCAGAGCGTCGATTACCGCTGGGATCAGCTCGCGGTGTGAGCCGGAGAGGATCGACAACCCGATCACATGGACCCCCTCCTGCAGCGCCGACGCGGCTATCTGGGCGGGGGTGAGGCGGATGCCTTCGTACACCACGTCCATCCCCGCGTCGCGCGCCCTCACCGCGATCTGCTCGGCGCCGTTGGAGTGGCCGTCAAGGCCCGGCTTACCCACGAGGATCTTTGGCCGGCGTCCTAGCTTCTCCTGTAGGCGCGCCACCTCCTCGCGCAACTCAGAGAGATCCTCGTCGGCGGGGGCCGCGGTTGCCTCGCCCACGCCCGTGGGGGCGCGGTAGCCGCCGAACACCTCCCGTAGCGTGTGTGCCCACTCGCCGGTGGTGGCCCCCGCTCGCGCCGCGGCGATGGTGGGGGCCATCAGGTTCTCTTGTGCGTCATCCGATGCGGCCACACGAGCCAGCTCGGCGAGCGCCTCCTCTACCGCTGTCTGGTTACGCTCGGCTCGCCAGCGCCTCACGGCCTCGATCTGCTCCGCTTCCACGGCGGGGTCAACGACGAGGATGCCGCCCTCGGCGTCAGCGGTGAGGGGCGACTCCTCGCTCTCGGTGAAGCGGTTCTGTCCGACCACGATCTGCTCGCCTGACTCGATCCGTTGGATGCGTTTGCGGTGTGAATCGACGAGCGCCGCCTTCATGTAAGGCACCGCCTGCACCGCCCCGCCGTGCTCGGCCACCACAGCCATCTCAGTGCGGGCGCCATCCAGCAACTCCTCCACCAACCCCTCCATGACCCTCGATCCCTCGAAGATGTCGGGGTACTCGAGGATGTCGGTCTCATACGCAAGTACCTGCTGGATGCGCAGCGACCACTGCTGATCCCATGGGCGCGGCAGCCCGAGCGCCTCGTTCCACGCCGGCAGTTGGATCGCACGGGCGCGGGCATCGCGGCCTAGCGTCACCGCAAGCGCCTCAAGCACGATGCGTTGCACGTTGTTCTCAGGTTGAGCCTCTGTGAGGCCGAGCGAGTTCACCTGCACTCCGTAGCGGAAGCGCAGGTGTCGCTCGCTGTCAACGCCATAACGCTCCCTGCCGAGCTCCTCCCAGAGGATCCCCATCGCGCGCAGCTTGGCGTGCTCCTCGACGAACCTTACGCCCGCGTTGACGAAGAAGGAGATGCGCCCAAACACATCGCCCATCAGCTCGTCTGCGCGCTCGCCGAGCCGCTCGCGCGCCGCGTCGAGCACGGCGATCGCGTTACTCATGGCGTAGGCGATCTCCTGTACCGGCGTCGCCCCCGCCTCTTGCAGGTGATAGGAACAGATGTTGATGGGGTTCCACTTCGGAACGTTCTCCACCGTGTAGGCGATCATGTCGGCGATCAACCGCATCGACGGGGCCGGTGGGAATGCGTAGGTACCGCGGGCGAGGAACTCCTTGATGATGTCGTTCTGGGTAGTGCCTTGGAGCTTGTTCTGCTCGACTCCCTGCTCCTCGGCCGCCACGATGTACAACGCCAGCAGCCACGCCGCCGTGGCGTTGATGGTCATCGAGGTGTTCATTTCCCCGAGCGGGATCCCCTCCATCAACGCTTCCATGTCGCCACGGTGGACGACCGGCACGCCAACCTTGCCAACCTCACCGCGCGCCAACTCGTCGTCGGGGTCGTGGCCGGTTTGGGTCGGCAGGTCAAAGGCGACCGAGAGTCCGGTCTGGCCCTTGGCGATGTTGCGTCGGTAGAGCTCGTTCGATGCCTTCGCGGTGGAGTGCCCCGCGTACGTGCGCATCATCCATGGACGATCGCGCTCGGGCAGGTGGGGGGAATGCTCGCTCACCGCGTCAATTGTATGTGGCGGTCTATCCTGGCGCGGTATGAGCGAGACGATCGAGCTGCCGCGGACCGGAGGACCCGGCACTGGGATGGGCGGCTCGTGGCGTGTGATCGTCCGCAACGACGACCACAACACCTTCGATCACGTCGCCCGCACGCTCGCCCGCTTCATCCCGGGCGTCACACTCGAGCGCGGTCACGAGATCGCCGGCATCATTCACAACGCTGGTCAGGCGATCGTCTTCAGCGGCCACAAGGAGCCCGCCGAGCACTACTGGGAGCTGTTGAAGGGTGCCGGGCTGACGATGGCTCCGCTTGAGCAGTGCTGAGGGTTTGGTAGACGCCCTTTACGCTGGGCTGCCGCGAAGCGCCCAAGCAGCCAGGAAGGGATCGGTGAGCTCCACGCGACCACCTGTGTGGACGAACAGGTCTCCTTGAGCGGTTAGTTGTTCGCGGGCGTCCACCATCGAGCTCTTTGGCATTCTCAGCCTGCGCGAGGGCAGTCACGCGGAGCGGATGTGATTCGCCGACAGCAAGCACTCTCACGAGCCTGCGCTGATTCGTCGAAAGTGAGTCCCACGTTCGCTGTAGCCCATCCGATGCCTCGGCGAGCGCCGCGACTTGGGCAGCTTGAAGCTCGGAGTTACCGACCGCGACGGTGTCCGCCGCTTGTTCCCACAGGAAGTGAGCGATCATCATCGCTCGCTGCGGGTGACCGCAGGCCTGGGCAGCGAGCGTGTCCGGAATCCCCGGCTCGCAAGTGCGGTGCGCGGCTGCGAATCGTCCTTCCACGTACTCCGCGATGTCGGCGGGCATGAGTGGTCCGATCTTCACCGCACGGGCTTGCTCGAAGAGCGGGCGCCGGCGGTCGCCGAAGAGGGCATCCATCATGCCTGTATGGCTTCCGGCGAACAGGTAGGAGGCAGCGCCTGAATGGTGCTGGATATGGCTGCGCAACACGCCATCGAGGTCCGGCTGTGCGGTGAGCATCTCCTGGAACTCGTCATAGACGATCAGGCAGCGACTGCCGGTTCGCTCATGTAGACGTTGGGGCGCCTCGAGCAGCCCATGCAGCCGGCCGAGCGAGCCGGCTTGTGCTGTGGAGGGCGTAAGGCCAACACTCGCCACACCGGGCACTCCGAGCGTCGCGGATGGTTCGATGCGGCGTCTCACAGCATGCCAAGCGCGACGCAGTCCGTCGGTGAAGGCGTCGTCGTAGGCCGATTCGACGCGTTGCACGACGTCTTCGATCCCGGTCACTCGGGAGAGGTCGACATATGCCACCGCGAAGTCGTGGTCGTTCCTCATCGTCTGTCCCAGGCGACCGATGAGCGTTGTCTTGCCGTACCTCCTCGGCCCGGTGAGTCGTGCCGACTGGCCCGCGTCGGCGAGTGAAACGAGCAACGCCAACTCCTCGTCGCGGTCGATGAGGTCCTTGGCGGGAGGGGCCGATCGTAGGTAAAGGGGTTAGGCATGGTCGTTGGGTCGACGGTACGGGATAAGCGTACCATTTGGTACGGGCAATCCGTACTAGAGACCCTTTCTATAGCCTTCACCGCGTGACACGCACGCGGCCATCGATTCGCAAGATCCTGTTGTGGGGTGTGCTCGCGCTCGCGGCGATCGTGGTGGTGCTCAACTGGACGTGGGGACGGCTGCCCATCACACCCAAGCCGACTGGAAGCTTTGTGCAGCTCGCGGGCGTGAAGCTGCGCTACCTCGAACGACCGGGACGGGAACCAGCGGTGCTTCTGATCCACGGCCTCCCAGGCACCGCCGAAGACTTCGAAGACGTCACGCCGCTGATCGCGGGGCATCGCACGATCGCGATCGACCGGCCCGGCTTCGGCTTCTCCACGGGCGGCTACTTCAGCTTCAACCGTCAGCTACAGGCGGTGCAAGAAGTGATCGAAAAGCTTCATCTAGGAAAGCCTGTGTTGGTGGGGCACTCCTACGGGGGGACGATCTCGCTCGGCTACGCCGAGCGTCATCCGGGAGCGGTGCGTGGCCTGGTGCTCGTGGACGCCGCGGCCGGCGACTGCTCGCGCCACGACAATGCCTTTACCCGAGTGCAAGCTCGCTTCATCCAAGCGATCGAGTTGCCGGGCATCGCCCAGGTCGCCGATGTCACCTTCTCTCAGCTGGTGCGCACTGCCTCGGCTGAGCCGGCGGAGAGCGAAGCGTTCTCGCCTGCGCCAGTCAATCCAAAGCATCGCCACCGCGTGCTGGCGATCAACCTCAAGCATGGCAACCTGGAGGCCTATGCCGGGGAGGTGCTCCACGCCAACAAAGAAATCGACGGTGTCAATCGCGGTCTTGGGGGCCTGCGTGTGCCTACTGTCGTTATCCAAGGGGCGCAGGACAAGCTTGTCAAGCCGCAGTGTGGACGGAGTATCGCGGCAAGCGTGCCCGCCGCGAAGCTGCAGATGGTGCCGGGCGGGCACATGGCGCCCTATACGCACCCACAGGCGGTGGCGGCTGCCGCGACCTCACTGTCGCGGTAGGCGCTCAGTGTCCAGCGCGCCCAGGGCGCGTAAGGGCTATTTGAGCCCAAGCCGGCGCCAACAGCGGGTCGGAGCCCCCAGATTGGGCGGGTCGATAGCCGCCTACGAACAGCTCGGTGAAGCTGGCGGCGTGGATCGCCGCTCCCATGGCCAGCGGCGCTTGGAATTGGGCGAGGATGTTGTCGCGATGGCCCCAGCAACCGCTATCTCCGGAATGTGTGCAGTCGAGGTTTCCCGAACCCTCGCCGTCGTCGTACATCCACACGAAATCGTCGAACAGCGGCGAGCGTGAGCCACCGGCCCAGTTGCTTGCCCATGAATACCCGTCGGGACCGATCGGATCGCCTTCCAGCAACGCCCCTTGGTGGGCCGCGGCGTCGAGCGCTCGGGTCAGTCCCAGCGCAGGCGGCAGTCCGCGGTCGACGCGCTCGAGATCCGCGGTGGCCAGCAGTCGGTTGGACATAGGCAGCGAGCCATAGTCCTTTGGCAAGGACATAGGGGGTAGCCGTTCGCTGCGGCGCGCGCGAGAGATATCGGCGAGGGCGTGGGAGTCGCAGCTGTGTTTGTTGCCTGCGCGCGTCAAGCAAGCGATCAACGTTGCTCGACTTGGTCGCCGGTTGTGCGAGGGGTTGCTTGTCTTGGGGTTCTGGGCGCCCACCGCAGTGGTGTGGGCGCAGAGCGCACACTGAAGGATGACGGCCGCGACCAGGTAAGAACGCACGCTCACACGTTACCGGTATGACAGAGCTAGCAGACTCCTATAGAGTCCATTGACCAGAACTGATTGTGTTCTAAGAATCAGGCGACCTGGAAAGGCGGTGCGCTCTCGATGAGCCGGTTGATCGAAGTACCTCTATCGACAGGCGGATCGATCACCGTGGAGGTGGACGAACCCACGGGTGGGCGCACGATGCGTGGGGGGGATCGGGGTGCTGATCTGGTCGAGCGGGGCGGTCGCACGTTGGAGGACAGCCTTGGCACTATCGCCCCAGCGCTAAAAGAGGTACTCGACAAGCTGCGTGGAGTCTCCACCGAGCTGAGCCAGATCGAGGTCGAGCTGGGTTTGAAGCTCACAGGGGAAGCGGGCATGGTGGTCGCGCGCGCGGGCGCGGAGGCCAATTTCCGCGTGCTCGTCCGTTGGGAGCGTCCGCGGGACGGTGACAGGCAGTGATCGACTACCGCACCTTGAACGTGCGTATCGAGGCGCTCTACGGAGACCGCTACAAGGCGATCGTGAGGGGGCCCGACGGCGACGGACAGGTCGAGTTCGAGTTGACCTTTGGCGAGGGCGACCTTGATGCACTCGCGTCCGCAGTAAGCCGCCCGCGGTCTGCCCGACGGCGGATAGAAAGCGACGAGTCTGCCCGTGCGCGCGAGTTCGGTGGCGAGCTCTTCGAGCTGATCTTCAAAGACACCGCGCGCGCCGTGGGAGGGCTTCCTTAGCGCAAACGCGTCGCGACAACCAAGGCTTGCGATTGCTGCTCCAGCTTGACGGGGCTCCACAGCTGCGTAACGTGCCGTGGGAGCTGTTGTGGGACTCGCCCAGATTCATCTCCACATCGGCGTACACCCCGGTGTTGCGCTACGTGGACATTCCCGCACGACCTCTGCCGTTGGCGCTGACCCCGCCGCTGCGCATTCTCGGAATGGTGAGCAGTCCAAGCGACATGCCCGCGCTTGACGCCGGGAGCGAGCGGGAGCACCTCGCGGAAGCCTGCCGCTCGCTGACAGACAGAGGGTTGCTGGAGATCGACTGGGTCGAAGATGCCACGCTCGGCGGCCTGCTGAAGATGCTCAATGAAGGCGACCACCACATCTTCCATTTCATCGGACATGGCGACTTCGACGAGCAGGCCGAAGACGGTGTGCTTCTGTTCGAGGGTCGGGCGGGTCGCAGCCACCGCGTCACCGGTGTCGAGCTTGGGACGATCCTCGCCGACCAGCACACCCTGCGGCTTGCCGTCATCAACGCCTGCGAGGGTGCACGCGTGGCGCTCGACTCAAACGGGATAGCCGCGAACCTGATGCAGTACGGGCTGCCCGCGGTCATCGCCATGCAGTTTGAGATCAGCGACGAGGCGGCGATCTCCTTCGCCGCGCACTTCTACGGGTCGGTGGCGCGAAGCCGCCCGATCGACGAGGCGCTTGCCGACGCGCGACGCGGGATGTTCGCCGACGGTCACGGCTTGGAGTGGGCAACCCCGGTGCTGTTCACGAGCGTCGATGACGGGCGCCTGTTCGACGTTGGCTTGGACGGCCACCAGCCAGTCGGGCTTGTAACCGAGCCTGACCCCGACGGGGACCAAGACGACAAGTCCAAGGACGACAAGTCCAAGGACGACAAGCCCACGGTTGGCAAGCCCAAGGATGGCCGAGGCGCCAAAGATCTGTCGCCAAAGGTCGGTGCCTTCGTGGCGGCGCTCGCTGCGGTCATAGTTGTCGTGCTGGCGATTGCAGGAGTCTTCTCGGGCGGTTCGGGGCCAAGCGTCGGGCGGGCAATCTCAGTCGGACGCAGCCCGGTGGGGATCGCGGTGGGACAGGGTCGAGTTTGGGTCACGGGCTCGGACGTCGGCACGCTGAGCTCGATCGATCCGGATACCGGCGCTGTCCGGAGGGAGGCCAACCTCGAAGGAGAAGACCCCAACTCGGTTGCAGTTGACCCGAACGGATATGTCTGGGTAGCGCTCCTGAAGGAAAAAGGGGAAGTCGCTTGGGTCGATCCTCGCGGGCACAAAGTCGTGGACCAGCGCTTTGTGGGCAGCAAGCCGAACACCATCGCTGTCGGGCTGGGCGCGGCGTGGGTAGCCAACTCAGGGGATGAATCGGTCAGCCGGATCGATCTCCGCACCCCCCATGATGTCACCACGATCGAAGGGACAGGGAGGCATGCCAGCGGCATCGCGGTGGGACTGGGTGCGGTCTGGGTTGCTTGCTCGGGAAGCCGCACGATCGTGCGGATCGATCCCGAAGAAAAAAAAGTCACGCAAACGATCCTCGTCAGACGCAGCGTTCAATCAATCGCGATCGGAGACGACGCCATCTGGGCGACCGACCCGCTCGAGAATACCGTCAGTTGGATCAACCCTCACTCCGGCAAGATTATTAAGAGGATCCCGGTGGAGCCTCACCCCAAGGGAATCGCCGCGGCGTCAAACGGGATCTGGGTCGCAAACTCGAGCGGAAGCGTCAGCCACATAAACCCAAGCTCCGGCGAAATCCTCGGCAAGCCGATCCCGGTAGAGGGACAACTGAGCGCGATCGCGGTTGGGCTCGGCTCCGTGTGGGTTACGAACCTCTTCGACAGCACGGTCATACCGATCAAACCGTGACGCGCCTGATTCGCTCTGGGCGCCGACGGCGAACAGGGACCCCGCGGGCTTGCGCGTCAGGCGGGCTTGCCGGCAGGCGCGCCGTTTGAGTGCCCGTTGGGTGTCTCGGTGGTAGCGCGCTCGCCGTTGATGCTGCCCGCAACCGTGCGGTCCCACCAGCCGTAGAGCACCGGGATCTGGTACCAGCCGGAGTGGCGGGTGCGGAAGTCGGTCATTCTCAGGGCCGTCCCAGAAGCGCTCCCAGTCGGCGTGGTTGTCGAAATGGGCGAGCTGTTGAAAGCGGTAGCGGTCGTCTTTGGCGCGATAGACGGTGTAGGAGCTCGCGCCGTAGCGCAGCGCCACGGCTGCAACCTCGTTGAGGGCTTCTTCGAATCCGTCTCCCCTGAAGCCCGTGGCGTACCAGGGGACGATCACAGTGCCCGCCATATCAACCTCCAACCTCGGCGTGGATTGCTCCCGGACCGTCGGCGGTCTTGCCCTCAACCTCTGACTCCGCGCCGACGAGGATCGAGATCTTGCCCAGGTGCTTGTTTTCGAGCATCAACTGGTGTGCTTCGGCGACGCCCTCGAAGCCGAGTGTGCGCCACAGGACCGGCCGGATCTGGCCTGACTCGATCAGCTCATTGGCCTTCATGCACTCGTACGCGTTCGCGAAGTGGGAGCCGAGGATCTCCTTCTGCTTCATCCACAGGTAACGCACGTCAAAATCGAGGTTAAAGCCGGTGGTGCCGGCGCAGATGACGACCTTGCCGAACGGCTTCACGGTGAACACGGAGGTGGGGAAGGTGGCTTGTCCGACGTGCTCAAAGACGATGTCGGGGGCGTCTCCGAGGATCTGCTTGACGCGCTTTGAGAATTCGCGCGAGACGAGGAAGCGGGTCTTGTCCTCCTCGGGGGTCTCCCCACCCTTTCGCATCATGCCCGCGAACTCCGCCCGATCGATGTAGTCGACGGCGCCGAGACGCTTCACAAGCTCGCCCTTCTCCGCGGAGGAGACGACGCCCACGCAGTGCGCGCCGGCGGCAGCGCAGAGCTGGGTCGCGAACACCCCGAGCCCGCCGGCGGCGCCCCAGATGAGTACCTTCTGGCCAGCCTGGAGTTTGCAGCGGGTAATGAGCATGCGGTAGGCGGTGAAGTACACGAGCCCGTAGGACGCAGCCTCCGACCAGCTCAACGCTTGGGGCTTCGGGAGCAGCTGCTGAGCCTGCACCTTCGTGAACTGGGCGAACGACCCCCAGGTCGTCTCATAGCCCCAGATCTTCTGCGAGGGGGCGGCCATCGGGTCGAGGCCGTGCACCTCGGGGTCCTCGTAGGATGCTTGGTTGCAGTGCACCACTACCTCGTCGCCGGGCTTCCAGCGGGTGACGCCGGGCCCCACCTTCCACACGATCCCGGAGGCGTCGGAGCCGCCGATGTGGTGGCCGAACTGGGGGTGGTCGCCGTACTTCATCACCGACACGGGCTTGCCGAGGGCGGCCCACACGTTGTTGTAGTTCACCCCCGCCGCCATCACCCGCACGATCACCTCGAACGCGGCGGGCTCGGGAACGTCGATCTCCTCCAGCTGGAAAGCGTCCTTCGGTTCGCCCTGGCGCTCCTCGCGGATGACCCAGGCGGCCATTGTGGAGGGCAGCTCGCCCGGCTCTGCGTCCACCTTTGAAACTCGTTGAAGATCGATTGCCACGGTGCGTCTGAACCTCGCGTGTAGGGGACAGGGGGAAGGTCGCAAATCCTACCCGGCGCGGCTCGCCTGGGCGTAGAGCCGGCCGGAAAGCTCTTCTAGTGGAAAGGTAGCTCGCTCACTACGGCCGTCGTGTCACCCTCACCCACGGTGAGTCGGTCGCCGGGCTGTGCCTCGCGCCGCACGAGCGCCAGTCCGATCGGCCCGAGGGTGGGGGAGAGGACGCTACTGCCAAGACGCCCCACCGCGCGCTCCCCGAGGCGCAACTCAGCGCCCGGCTCGACGGGCTCTGAGAGGCGTAGTCCGCGCAGATGGCGGTTGGGTTTGCCCTTGTAGTGGAGGCGAGCGACAGTCTCCTGGCCGACATAGCACCCCTTGGTGAAGCTCACCGCGCGCTCGTTCAAGTCCGCCTCCTGGGGGATCGTGCTCTCGTCGAGGTCGAGTCCGTAGCGTGGTCGTCCGTGCTCAACACGCACAATCTCAGCCGCCGCTTCGCTGACCTCGACAGCGCCGGCCTCAAAGAGGGTGTTCCGCACCCCATCGAGCGCCGAGGAGTCGAGGAGCAAGTCGAGGCCGATGTCGGTGCGGATCACACGTATCCCGGCCTGGTTGAGTGTTACGAGCAGATGATCGTGCTCTTCAGCGGGAAGATCACCGGGGTCCAGGGCAAGGGCGTTGACGGCCACAGCGTCGGCGGTGGGTCCGACCAGCGAAATGAGCGAGCACTCTACGGTGCGCTTGTGGAGCTCTACCTCGTAGCCCACCTTGAAGCGGCGGATCATGTCGAACAGCGCTTGAAGGGTCGAGCGCTCGGTGTCGAGCAACAGTTCGTGTGGCTCTCCCTCGGGGTCGTCGCCCACGAGGAGGATGCGTAGGTCGCCGAGCATCTTGCCCTTGTGGGTGAGGAAGGCCGCGTAGCGACCTTCGCCGGGTTTGACACCGACGAGCTCGTTGGTGACTTGACCGCCCAGGAACTCGACGGCTCCCGTGCCTGTGAGCGCGAGCTTGCCGCGCTCGGAGCGGTCCACTACGCCGCAGCGCTCGGTCAACGTCGCATACTCGCCCGCTAGCGTGGTTGTGTCGGTGGCGGCCACAGTGCTTTCGAGCATAGCCACGCCAAGTCCGCGTATCGCCACGGTAGGCTTCAGGAAATGGCCCTCGCTGACGCCTTCCAGCAGATCGTCGATGCGATGCCCGACGACTGGACCGACCTCGAGTTCGACCTGAGGATCGCGGACGAGTCGCGGTACATCGACGCGTGTGTGTACCTCGTCACGTGCAACGCACGCCCCTATTCCCACCACGACTGGCACTGGCGGCTGCTGGTGGCGCACCGCTTCGGTCACGCCGCCTCCGCTCCCACGACGCACGGAGCGTTGCGCCTGCTCGACGAAGCGGGCATCGCGGGCGAGCTCGTCTTGCGCGAGCAACGGGTGGGTCGCGTGGAGGTCACTCAGATGTGGGGCCGCCCGCATTCGGTGCGCGAGGAGTTCGCGCGCCTACGGGCGCAGTAGCGCCTTTACGCCGGTCGCTGATGGCGCGCGTCGTGGCATATATCCCGGATCTCCTGTTCGGCTCACAGGTGCAGGGCAGCCTGCGAGCAGCCGGTCACGAGGTGGATCTGATTGGGGATGAAAACCGCGTGGTCGGCGCCCTGAGTGGAGCGGCGGTGCTCGTAATCGATCTCACTGACGAATGTGCGCGTCGTGCCGGGCTTCTCAAGTCACTCCCACGTGAGGTTTTGGAGGGCGTGCACACACTTGCCTTTTACTCCCACGTGGATGTGGAGGCCAAGCGCCTGGCCGAGGACGCGGGCTTTGATCTGGTGGTTCCCCGCTCCCGCATGGCGCGAGAGGGCCCCGAGTTGGTCGCGCGGCTCGTGGGCGGTCAGCGTCAGTGAATGGGGCGTGGCAGATGCTCATCGTCGCGGTCGCGCTTCCCGCGGCGGGCATGGGACCGGATAGTTGTCGCTGGGCGCGTCGGAGACACGATTCGATACACCGTCAGTGCGGTCAGGCAGAGGCTCACGCCGTAGCACAGGCCTAGTGGGGCGCCGAGGCTGATGAGCACGAGGTCCACAAGAAATGCGATTGAGCTGAACACGAGCAGCGATATGACTATCTGACGTATGCGTTCCATTGTCTGCATTCTACCACCCGAGGGCGCGGGCAGCCATATATGTGACGAACACAGCTAGGCAGCTCAAGACGCCTCCGGCCGCCGCCCCGAGTGCCAAGCACTCGAAGGCTTGACGCCAATTTGATGATCCTGCGATCGCGCCGATCACTCCGCCCAAGACGGTACCGGCAGAGCCGACGATCGTGAGCGTGTCGGGGAGAGTCGAAACGTTGACAGTCGCGTAACGCATCCGGCGATTGTGAGCGGCGTATGCGACGGTACTCGGCGCGGTAGCCGATTTTCAACTGCCGTTGGTCAGCTCGGTGGCAGCGCCTCGCCGCCACCGAGGTCTGCGTGCTCAGCCTCGATCGGGTCGAGCGGGACGAGGGCAGCGTTGGGGACTCGCTCGGCCAGAGCTACCTTGTGGCCCGCGCGTTGGTAGAGGGCGATACGGATCACCACGCCGTGGCACACCACGAGTGCTGGAAGATCGCCTTGTTCGACGTCGGCTAGGGCAGCCGCCACACGCACGCCCTGCTGGTCGAACGACTCTCCGCCCGGGAACGCGAAGCCGGGGCGGCCCTCGATGAAGCCGGCGAACCCGTCGGGATCTTCGGCTTGCACGTCCACGAACAGCCGGTCGGTCCAGTCGCCCGCGTCGGTCTCCATCATGCGCGGCTCCTCACGCGGAACGAGGCCGATGCGCGCGGCCACGATGTCAGCGGTTTCTCGCGCCCGCAAGAGAGGGCTGCACCACAGCGCCGCGAACTCGTGCCCGCTCGCGCGCTCGGCTAGATCGGTGGCCTGCTCCAGTCCCGTTTGATCCAGTGGCACAGGCAGGTGCCCCTGGAAGCGGCGCTCCAGGTTGTAAGCGGTCTGGCCGTGGCGGGCCAGGTACACACGGCTCAAGTTGCGGCGGGCTCGGGCTTGCGCAGGTAGAGGAACGCGTACACACACGCCGCCACCGTGGCACCGAGCAGCGGTCCCGCGTACCACACCCATCCGTTCGCCCAATGATCGCCAACGAGCTGCGGTCCGAACGCGCGCGATGGGTTCATCGCGGCGCCGGTGAAGGGACCTCCGAAGAGCACGTCGATGGAGATCGTCAAGCCGATCGCCAAACCCGCGACGGCATTGAAGGGCCCGCGCGTGTCGACCGCCGCACCGAAGATTACGAACACGAGGAAGAACGTGAGGATCGCCTCAAGCAGGAAGCCGGAGCTGGCGTTCACACCGTGCCCGAGCGCCGGCACGCCGAGTCCCACCGCTTCGGTGGTGGCGCGCGGGAGCAGCTGCTTTACGAACAGCGCCGCCAGCGCCGCGCCGCCGAACTGCGCAACCCAGTACACGCCTGCAAGCGCCGGCTTGATCTTGCGTGTGATCAGGAATCCAAACGTCACCGCCGGGTTGAAGTGGCCGCCGGAAATGTGTCCCAGCGCGCACACCATCACGCCGATCGCCAAGCCGTTTGCGACCGCCACGCCGATCAGCGATGTGTCGGAGATGGCGCCAGCGGCGGCCGCCGCGCCGGCGCCTATGAAGGTGAGAGTGAAAGCGCCGACCATCTCGGCCACGGCGCGACGCAAGGTATCTTCGGACATGCCCGAAACTTATGGGCCGCA
Organism: uncultured Solirubrobacterales bacterium; assembly: GCA_963695305.1. Taxonomy (GTDB): domain Bacteria; phylum Actinomycetota; class Thermoleophilia; order Solirubrobacterales; family Solirubrobacteraceae; genus Palsa-744. Next base: position 1,574,628 of record OY968774.1, read on the forward strand.
TCGGACGGACATACACTGAGACGATGCGCCGCCGGGTCACCTTCTCGCGCAACCTCACGCTGTCGCTCTCGCGCACGTGTCGCTGCTACTGCAAGTACTGCGCGTTCGCCACCCACAAGGCGCACCTCTACGCCCCTGAGGAGGTGCTCGAGATCCTCGACGGGGCCGCACGCAGACAGGTGAAGGAGCTGCTCGTGCTCACCGGCGAGCACCCGGAGGTTAACCCCGAGGTGCGTGAACGGCTCGTCTCTTACGGGCACGATGACTTCACCGCGTACGTCGTGTGGACGTGCGAGCGGGCGCTTGAGCGTGGGCTTCTGCCACACACCAATCTCGGCGTGCTCTCGCGAGACGACCTCATGCGATTGCGTGAGGTAACCGCTTCACAAGGACTGATGCTCGAGTCGGCCTCCGAGCGTCTCATGCAAACGGTTCACGCGGGCTCGCCCACCAAGCACCCGGCACGACGGCTGGAGACGATTCGTATGGCCGGCGAGCTTCGTATTCCCTTCACCAGCGGCATCCTCGTCGGCATAGGCGAGACGCTCGAGGAGCGCATCGCCTCGCTGGAGGCGCTTGCCGCGTTGCACGCAGAGCACGGCCACATTCAGGAGGTGATCCTCCAGAACTTCGTCTCCCATCAGAGCTACTACGGGGAGGAGCCCGCCCAGATCGCCGACACCGCCGCTCGCGAGTACTGGCGCACGGGAGTCTCCGACCACCGCCCCGATGTGCCGCTGCCGAAGTGGGCCACGGAGGGAGCGGGACCGGTCTCGATCGATGACATGAAGCTCTTGGTCGGCGAAACCAGGCGCTTGATGCCCGACGTGGGCATCCAGATCCCCCCCAACCTCGCCGACTGGTGGAGCGAGCTCGTGGCGGCCGGTGCCACAGATCTCGGTGGGCTCTCAGCCAACGGCGACCACATCTCCCCCGAGCACCCCTTCCCCTCGCCTCACCAGGTGCGCAAGCGCCTGCAAGCCGACGGTTACGCGCTCACCGAGCGCTTGTGTGTCTACCCGCAGTACATCTCCCCCGAGTGGGTCGCACAAGGTGTGCTCGACACGATCAAGCTCAAGTACTGGAGCTTCATCCCCAGGCAGGGCTCCGGCCGTACCGACCCGCCGCGACCAATCCGCCCGGAGCTGGTGAGCAAGGCGATCGAGAAGGGCCGCGACGGCGAGTCGCTGGACGCCGAGGAGTTGACAGCGCTGTTTGCCGAGACCCGCCCGGAGGCGATCGAACAGATGCGCGTCGCCGCCGACGAGCTGCGCGCGGAGATGGCGGGCGACACGGTCACGTTCGTGGTGAATCGCAACATCAACATCTCAAACGTCTGTACCGTCGGCTGCGCCTTCTGCGGCTTTGGCCAATCCAAGCGCTCGCCCGACGCCTACGAGCACGACGAGGTCGAGTTCGTGCGGCGCGTGCACGAGGCGATCGACTATGGCGCTACGGAGCTCTGCATCCAGTCGGGTATCCATCCCGATTGGAGCCTCGACGATTATTTGGGCTGGCTGCGGCTGGCGAAGACAACTGCTCGGGACGCCGGTGGGGCGGGTGGGAATTCAATCCATCTACACGCCTACTCGCCGATGGAGATCTCGCATATGTGCGACATCTCCGGGCTTCCACCGGTGGAGGTGTTCGCGCGCCTGCGCGACGCCGGCCTCGACTCCACTCCAGGCACGGCCGCGGAGGTGCTGCACGACGGGGTACGCGAGCGCATCTCACCCAACAAGCTGCCCGTTTCGCGCTGGGTGGAGATCATCGAAGCCTCCCACCGCGTCGGTTTGCGCTCCACCTGCACCGTCATGTTCGGCCACATCGAGGAGCCGTGGGAGCTCGCCGAGCACATGCGCGTCGTGCGCGAGCTTCAGGAGCGCACCGGCGGCATCACCGAGTTCGTGCCGCTCTCGTTCATCCCATTCCAAACCCTGCTTGGGCGCACCCACGGGGTGGAGGAGATCTCGCGCGAGGAGAACCTCAAGCACACCGCCGTGTTCCGCCTTGCGCTCGGCCGCTCCGTCCCGAGCCTGCAGGCCTCGTGGGTGAAGATGGGCCTCGACGCCGCCACCGAGTCGCTGCGCTGGGGTGTCAACGACCTCGGCGGCACGCTCATGGAGGAGTCGATCTCCCGGCTTGCCGGTTCCTATCACGGCACCAAGCTCGACCCCGAGCAGCTCGTGGCGGCCGCGCACGCGGCCGGACGGCCGGCGGCGGAGCGCACGACGCTTTACGACATCAGGCGTCGCTATCCGTTGGGCGGCGATGGGTCGGGCGTTGCGCCTGCGGAGGGCGCACCGGGCATTACACCTGCTCTGGCTGCGGGCGCCTGAGCTTCACGTGCTTCGAGCGCCGCGAGGCGCTCGAAGATCGCGAGCATCTGCCTGTGATATTCGATACCCCCGAGCACCGTCGTTTCCGGACCCCTCCACTCGTCTTCTCGCCGTCCCTCGATGCCCTCTTTCAGGTTTGCGAGGTAGCCCTCCAGCTCGGCGAGTTGCGCGCGATGCCACTCCATCCTGCCCGCGAACGCCGCTTCCGGGTTGGCGCCCGCGAACACCTTCAGCATCGCCTCGTCGCGATACTGCGATGGGGGAGACCCCGGCGCGTCCGTCCACGCCTTCAAAGCCTCCTTGCCCTCCTTGGTCAACGCGTACCGCTTGCGCCTGCGTCCGCCCTGCTCTTGGCTCTCCGATAGATACCCCGCCTTCGCCAGGCGCGTTGGCTCGTCGTAGAAGGTCGTGTGCGGGATCGGCCAGAAGTGCTCGATCGAGTTCATGAGCATCTGCTTGAGCTCGTACGGCGTCGCCTCTCCGGCGAGGTCGAGCAGGCACAGCACGGCGTATGAGGTTGTGGTCAAACGGATCGGCTTGCGTTCCATAGTTCGTCCTGTATAGTTCGCCTCGTACTATAGAGAGTGCGTCGCCATCCCCAAGGGCGTACGCCTGCGCGAGGAGCTTCCCCCATGGCCGATCAACCGCATTCCCACGACATCCTCCCCGAAGGCTCGGACCCCCGCGAGCCATCCTCCCAAGCCGCTCCGCCGCCCTCTGTGCCGGCCGTGAAGGAGTACGACGTCGCCATCGTAGGCGCGAGCCTCGCTGGCTGCGCCACCGCGATCATGCTCGCTCGCACAGGTGCACGCGTAGCGCTGGTCGAGAAGTCCCCCGATCCGAATGCGTTCAAGCGCATCTGCACGCACTACATCCAATCCTCGGCCGTCCCCACCCTTGAAAGGCTGGGGCTGCTTGAGCCGATGATGCGCGCAGGGGCCCTGCGCGCACACGCTCGCCTCTGGACTCGCTGGGGTTGGATCGCGCCCCCCTCCGACACTACCGCCCCGGCCGGGGTGAACCTCCGCCGCGAGAAGCTCGACCCGCTGATACGCGAGCTGGCCGCGCAAACGCACGGTGTCGAGTTGATGCTCGGGCACACCGTCGACGAACTCCTGCGCGAGGGCGAGCGGTTCACTGGTGTGCGGGCGCACGATTCCCACCAGCACGCCGTCGAGCTTCGCGCGCGCCTCGTCGTCGGCGCGGACGGCCGCGACTCGAAGATAGCCAAGCTCTCAGGCGTCCCCACCAAAACGGCCCCCCACGGGCGCATCGCCTACGGCGGCTACTACGAAGGTCCGGAGCCCGTCACCGCTCCCGACGCCGCGCTGTGGCTGCTCGACCCCGACATGGCGGCCGCCTTCCCCACAGATGACGGCCTCATTTTCTACGCGACGATGCCCAGCAAGGCGCGGCTGCCCGAATTCCGCGCCGATCCCCAGGCGGCGCTTGAGAAATTGGTGTCAACCATCCCCGAGGCGCCGCCCATCGCGCAGTCGCGTCTGGTCAGTCAGGTGCAGGGCAAGATCGATATGACTAACGTCATACACACCCCTACCGCCCCCGGCCTCGCTCTCGTCGGAGACGCCGCCAGCGCGGTCGACCCGCTGTTCGGAGTGGGCTGCGGCTTCGCGCTGCAAAGCTCCGAATGGCTCGCCGACTCCGTCGCACCGGCCTTGCAGGGCGCCGAGTCCCTGGAGAAGGGCCTCAAGCGCTACCGGCGTCGCCACGCGCGCGGCCTCGGCGGCCATACCCGCGTGATCCTCGAGTACGCCAGTGGGCGCAAGATGAACAGCGGGGAAAAGATGCTCTTCTCGGCGGCCGCCAACGACGAGCGCACCGCCAGGGTCTTCGAGGCCTTTGGCTCGCGCAACATCGGACCGTTGCGGATGTTCGCCACTGGGATCCCGCTTGCGATGCTCGCCAACGTACGTCGCTCGCTTTCGCGCCGGGTACGGCCGAACTCAGCGGAAGAGGTCCTCGTCCAAGGGCCGTAGCAGCGCGCCCGCGCCGTCCCCGTCCCCGTCGTCGACGAAGCGCTCCAAGCCCTCTACGATCACCACCGGCTCGCGCGAGTCCTTGGCTCGCGCGAGGTCCGCGAGCGCCGCGATCGCGTCTGCCACCGCGAGCCATGTCGCGCGCAGCTCCGTACCCGTGCTGTCTGCCCGGCCGCGCCAGTCGTCGAGCGGGGCGACCCCGGCGCACCCGATCGCCACGTCGCACTGCCCATGACGCCACGCGCGCCCGAAGCTGTCCGTGACGAGCACACCCACATTTGCGCCACTCAACTCGTGCAGGCGAGCGCGAATGCCCCGTGCGGAGGCGTCGGGGTCGCGGGGGAGGGTTATCAACGTCCCTGTGCCTGTCGAGTTGGAGGTGTCCACACCTGCATTCGCGCACACGAAGCCGTGGTGGGTGCGGCAGATCAGCACCCCGTTCGCTTCGCGTAGGACCTCCGCGGACTGGTCGAGCACTACCTGCACGGCGCGCGGGTCCTTGCCTTGCTCGTCGGCGATGGCTCTTGCGCGCTCGTTTGGCGTGACACCTCGCAAGTCCACTACCGCGCCCTCCGCCTTCGACACGACCTTGTGGGCGATCGCCACGATCTCACCGTCCCGCAGTGGACGCGATGGTTGCTTAGCGTCGAGTGCGTCGGTGATCAGCTGTGCCAGGTCCGCGCCGGCGGCGATCTCCGGCAGTCCTGAGAGGCTGCGCGCGCTGAGCTCGCTCACGAGGTCAAGCGCCCGCGGCCCGTCGGCCCCTTATTGCGGGCGTGTCGTCCTGGTCAGGCGTGTGCTCTATGGATTGTCCGAGCACTGCGCGTGTACGGGGCGCCCGCACCGTTTCGCCCGCCAGGCGCTCGCGCAGGACAGCCAGATCCTCGCCTGTGTCGATGTCGAGCAGCAGCGAAGCCGGCCGCTCGATCCGCCGGTCGGCTCCCACCTCGTCCGCGAGTCGCTCATGGCGCTCGCGGCTGTCTGGGCCGAAGCTGGGGGAGATCGCGTCGGGTGGAGTCAACAACAGGCCGTTGGTCCCACTGCCGTGACGGTCAGGCACGATCACGACGCCCGCGGTCTCCGCTTCCAGCAGTGCCGTCAGCTCGGCCGGGTCGAGCGTGGGACAGTCACCCGGTACGCACAACGCCCGCTCGAAGCCATCTTCGAGTGCGCGCTCCAACCCAAGCGAGGCGGCTGCGCTCTGACCGTCCTCCGCGACGTCCTCCACGACGGTCGCGCCGATGTAGGCGGCGGCCCTCGCTACGGCCGGCTCGCATGTCACGACGATCGTCGCGTCGATCGCCGGACAGTCGCGTAGCGCGCTCAACACGTCTCCCACCATCGCCCGCGCGAGGTCTGCGCGCACGGACTCGACCACGCTCTCGCCGAGCCGTTGCTTGGCGATCGGGAAGCGCTTGACGGGGAGGATCGCGGCGGTGCGCATCTTGACCTCAGAGGCTATCCGGAGAGGGATTCGGCGAACGCGAGCGTCTGCTGGGCCACTCTGCGCCGTTGCGCCGCGTCGGGCATCGCCACGTCGATCTCAAGCGCCTGCATCTCCGCTACCGGCTCGTCGGCGACGACGCCGCCGAGCAGGCCGGGGTGGACCTTCTCGTAGAAGGCGACCACGCCCGCCGTGTTCGTGGGCTGGCCGTAGGCTGCAAGGAACGCGTCGGTTGGGCCCTTCACGATCTCACCGCCCACGACTGGGCTGACGCATACAATCGGTGTGTTCAGACCATCGAGCGCGTCGTCCAGCACGTGCAGGATTGGCCAGATCGAGATCACCGGGTTGCTCGGCCCGACGATGATCGCGCGCGCGTCGTGGAGGGCAGCGATCACCTTCTGCGATGGGGCTGCCCTTTGGTCGTACTCGATCACCTCCTCCGGTTGGATCACCTCGGGTGCAAGCGACCACATCTGAGGGGGCAAGTCAGTTTCATCCCCCGCCCGGAACTGCACTGCCTCGATGGTGCCGCGCGCGCCATCCTTGACCATGAACTCCTGGAAGGACTGCCACTCGCGCTCTGCCGTGCACACCCATGTGCAGAGGGGATCGTCGCTCACCGGCAGGACTCTCGCGCGCACTCCGATCGTCTCGTTCAGCCGAGCAAGCGCCTGTGTCGGACTCAGCTCCTCATCGTCCTCCATCCATCGCCGCTTGAGGCACCAGGCCAGATCGCGGTCTCCGAGATTGAACCAGACATCGTGGCCAAGCTCGCGCAGTGAGTCCATCACCGCGAACGTGTCGCCAGCGAGCCCCCAGCCGCGCTCATCGATCAGGTCGGCAAGCCAGAACGAGACGAGGTCGGGGTCCGGCGAGACGTGACCGCCGTAGATGTCGATGTCATCGCCCGTGTTGGCGATCACCACCAACTCCTCCAGTCCGACCACGTCGAGCATCCCGCGGGCGAGCTTCGCGCCGCCCGTGCCCCCGGCCAGCACCACCACCTTCGAGGTCGCCGCGCCGCCTTCGGCCGGTGACGCGGACGAGCTGGGTGGCTTTACTCCCACGAGTCGTCGGGCAGGCCGGTGATCTTGATGCCCGCGTGCGTTTTGTGCTTGGTGTTGATCGAGATCATCATCGCTGTCATCGACTCGGCGATGCGCGCCATCTCAAGCTTGCCGCAGTCCACGCAGCGCAAGCCCTCGATCTTCTCGATCAAGAGCGCCGCTTGGCGCTTGTCCTCGCGCGAGTCACCGCACACGAGCACGTCTTGACCGAGGTCGTAATCGAGGTCTGTCAGTGAGGCCGCGCTCACGGTGTGGAGGGCCGACACCACTTTCACGCCATCCGGCGCCATCTCCTGTGCTGCTTGCGCGGCCGATCCCTGCCATACACCGAGCATCCTCGTGGCCCGCCCGCTAACGGCCGCCGCAAGTGGCACGGTGGCATCGATCAAGAGCTGGCCTGCCCTCAGTGACCCCTTCAGGTTTTTGAGCGTCTCGGATTGACTGCGGAAGGGGACGCTCAAGATCACGATCTCCACGGTTTCCACGGCCTGGGCGTTCTCGGCGCCGCTGAACGCGCCCTCTGGCACCGCCTCACGGGCACGCTCTGCCGCTTCCACCGCACGGCCCGCGTCGCGCGAGCCGATAATTACAGGCACGCCCACTCGCCCGAGGCGCACCGCCAAGCCGAAGCCGAGCGCGCCCGAGGCGCCGACGATTGCAACGGGATCTTGTGGGGAAGGCGCCACGGCGGCGGAGTATATGAGCGACCGCCACGAGGTCGGGCGTCGGCCGCACCCCGTACCCGGTTACGCTCTGTCGATGAGATTCGACGGCACGACCGCGCTGGTCACGGGCGGAGCCTCCGGCATCGGCGCGGCAACCGCTCGCCGGCTCGCGGCCGAAGGTGCACGTGTGGCGATTGGTGACGTCAACGAGGAGGGCGCCCGTGAGGTGGCCGGCGAGTTGGACGGCTTCGGCTGCAAGCTCGATGTCACCGACACCACCTCTGTGCGCGCCGCCGTCGCCTCGATCGAGGAGCAACTCGGCCCGGTCGGGGTGCTCGTCAACAACGCCGGCACCGACCTCTTCTCCTACTTCGTCAATACCGACGAGGGCATGTGGGACTTCGTGCTCGGGGTCAACCTGCGTGGGGTACTTGCGGTCACCCATGCCGTCCTCCCCGGTATGCAGGAACGCCGTGCCGGTTCGATTGTGAACGTCGCCAGTGAGGCTGGGCGTGTGGGCTCTCAAGGCTCTTCGATCTATTCCGCCGCCAAGGCGGGCGTCATCGGCTTCACGAAGGCCATCGCGCGCGAGTCGGCGCGCTACCGCGTCCGCTCAAACGCGGTCGCTCCCGGCCCGATCGAGACGCCGCTGCTCAACGCCGCCCCGCAACTGCTCGGCGAGCTGGGGGAGAGGCTCAAGCAGGGGATGGTCAACCAGACGGTCCTCGGTCGCTCCGGCGAGCCCGAGGAGGTCGCCGCCGCGATCGCCTTCCTAGCTTCGGAGGACGCCTCGTATGTGACGGGCCAGACGCTGAACGTCAGCGGTGGCCTCTCAATGTGGTGAGACAGCCCGATCTCTTGGGCGGGTGCAGGCAAGGTGTAAGCTCTACACATGGCACGCACAAATGTCGAGGTTGACGAGCGGCTTGTAGGACGTGTGATGAGCCGCTATGGCCTGAAGACCAAGCGGGCGGCGATCGATCTGGCGCTGCGACGTCTCGACATGGAGCCGATGAGCACACGCGAGGCGCTCGATATGCGTGGCAGCGGATGGGAAGGCGACCTCTACGAGCAGCGCTCTGGATGGCTGCCGCACTCCCCCTGATCCTCGTCGACAGTTCGGCTTGGATCGAGTATCTGCGAGCGACCGATAGTCCAGTCGATCTATGTCTCCGAGGATTGTTGAAAGACAAGCATCCACTCGCCACAACGGGCGTCGTCATGCTCGAGGTGCTCGCCGGCGCGCGTGACGAGTCCCATGCCCGCAAGCTCTCGCGTCTGCTCGGCCGCTGCAAGCTACTTGCCTGCGAAGAACCGTCCGACCATGAGGCCGCGGCGGCCCTCTTTCGCGCCTGCCGCCGCGAGGGTGTCACGATCCGTCGCCCACCCGACTTGCTGATCGCCACAATCGCGATTCGCGCCGACACGCCGCTGTTGCACCTCGACGCCGATTTCAACGCTATCGCGAGTCACGCGCCACTCCGCGTTGTTGAGCCATGACAGAGCGCTTATGGCAATCTGAGTGCCATGGTTGAGATGCCGCAATCGGTTCATATCCGCGAGGTGGGTCCGCGCGACGGCTTTCAGAACGAGCCCGAGATCATCCCCACCGAGCGCAAGGTCGAGTTGATCGACTTGCTCGCTCGCACGGGCCTTCAGCGGCTGGAGGTCACAAGCTTTGTCCGTCCCGACGTCATCCCACAGCTTGCCGACGCTGCCGAGGTGCTGGAGGGCATCGATGTCCCAGAGGATGTGGCGGTCAGTGTCCTGATCCCAAACGAGCGGGGACTCGACCGGGCGCTTGTGCTGCGCGACCGGATCTCCCGCTCACGCCCCGCGTTCGATGAGATCAACGTTTTCCTGTCAGCGTCGGAGACTCACAACCGCAAGAACGTCAACCGCTCGATCGAAGAGTCGCTTACTGCCCTGGAAGTGGTACTCGTGCGTGCGCGCAGAGAGGATCTGCGTTGCGAGGGCGTTATCTCCACGTCGTTCGGTTGTCCCTATGAGGGGCACGTACCACCCGAGCGCGTGCTCGACATCGCTACCCGCCTGCGCGACGCAGGCGCCCAGGAGATCGGTTTCGGCGACACCACCGGCATGGCCAACCCGGTTCAGGCCGGAGAGTTGTTCACGCGCTGGTTGACGGAGTTGGGTGACATTCAGCTCACGGCGCATTTCCACAACACTCGCGGTCAGGGGCTCGCCAATGTGCTCGCCGCCCTTCAGGCTGGCATCACGAGCTTCGAGTCCTCCTTCGGCGAGCTAGGTGGTTGCCCGGTCCCGGCGGGCGCCACAGGCAACATCGCCACGGAGGATCTTGTCTCGATGCTGCATGAGATGAACATCTCCACCGGCATCGACCTCGACGCCCTGCTTACCTGCTCACGGCGTGTTCAGGAGGTGCTCGGCCGTTCGCTTGGTTCCCACACGCTTGTGGCGGGGCCGGTGGACTGGCGCTAGCTCGACGCCGCTGCTGTCTCTGCCTCGCGCGCGTGCTCGCGCATCGCCGCCACGCAATACTCCTGCACCGATACCTCCATCTCCAGCGTCTGTGCCAGCGCTGGTCTCGCCGAGGCGTCGATCACGCGCTTGGCTCTGCCCACGGCGACGTGCGAGTTCGCGAGCAGTTCCTCCACCAGTGTCTCCGTCGCCTGCTCCAGCTCATCTGGCGCCACAACGCGGTTGACCAAGCCGATTCGCTCCGCCTCGGCGGCGTCGATCGTGCGCGCGGTCATGATCAGCTCCTTCGCGCGCCCCAGACCCACCACCGCGGGTAGTCGCGTCGAGCCACCCACGTCCGGGATGATCCCGAACTTCACCTCGGGCAAGCTGAACTGCGCGTCGCTCGATGCGATTCTCAGGTCGCACCCGAGCGCCACCTCAAGCGCTCCGCCGACGCATGTCTTGTGGATCTGGCACACGACCGGCTTGGTCATCTCTTCGGCTGCGTTTGGGCAGTCGAGGAACACCTGGCGGAAAGGTCGTAGAACGCCAGGCTGGCCTGAGGAGGCCGCCAACTCCACCAAGTCCACCCCAGCCGAGAACACTGGCCCCTCGCCGCGCAGCACGACACATCGCACCGACTCGTCCACCGCCGCCTCGCGCAGCGCCGCCCCAAGTGCGCGCAGCAACTCCTGGCTCATCGCGTTTCGCTTCTCCGGCCGGTTCAACACGATGTGGCGGACATGTCCACGGTCTTCGGTTATCACGATGCTCATACGAGCCTTCCTTTCGTCTGGCTCGACCGTCGAGCGCTTTCCCCGGGTCCACGATTGAACTACATTCTCGACTATGGCCGATCCTGGGCAGATACGCGTATCCGATGCCGATCGCGAGCGGCTGGTGGAGGAGTTGCACGAGCATACGGTCGCGGGGAGACTCACCGCCGATGAGTATGAGGAACGCTTGGAGGCCGTCTATGCGGCGCGCACCCGCGCCGATCTCGACGCGCTGCGCACCGACCTGCCCGTCAGCACTGTCGCCGCTCGTGCCGCGCTCGTGGAGCGCAAGTCGCATTTGCGCCGCCGCCTGGTCCAGGAGGCCGGTGGCTCGGCGACCGCGTCGCTCGTGTGCGTCGCCATCTGGGTCGCAAGCGGCGCTACCGGCGCTTTCTGGCCGATCTGGGTGATCATCTTCACCCTGCTTCCCCTGCTGCGCGATAGCTGGCGCCTGCTTGGGCCCGGCTCCGACATCGACGTGGTCGAGGCACGCTTGCAGGCTCGCCACGAGCGCCGTCTCGCGCGTGACCACCGCCGCTCCAGGTACCGTCGCCTGTTGCCGTAGGACGCATACCGTCCGGGGTCTACCGATAGGCTCACCAACCCATGGCCGATCTACATGAAGCGGTTGACCGTGCTTTCGCCGGCGGGCCAGAGCGCCACCGGGAGAAGGCGCTCGAGCAGGGCAAGCTGCCCGTGCGCGAGCGTGTGGCGCTGCTGCTCGACGAGGGCTCTTTCTCTGAGGAGGCGCTGCTCGCGAACTGGGACGGCGATGGCCTCGGCGCCGACGGTGTCGTCACCGGTGTCGGAACGATCGAAGGACGGCCGGTCGCGCTCATGGCCAACGACCCCACCGTCAAGGCCGGCTCGTGGGGGCCGAAGACCGTCGAGAAGATCCTCCGCATCCAGGAGCGTGCGTACAGCCTGAGCATCCCGATGGTCTACCTCGTTGACTCCGCAGGAGCGCGCATCACAGAGCAGGTCCAGATGTTCCCTGGCAGGCGCGGCGCCGGACGTATCTTCTTCAACGAGGTCCGCATGTCAGGGGTGATCCCACAGGTGTGCGTCCTGTTCGGACCATCCGCCGCCGGTGGTGCCTACATCCCAGCCTTCTGCGACATCGTGATCATGCGCGACGGCAACGCCTCGATGTATCTCGGCTCGCCTCGCATGGCCCAGATGGTGATTGGCGAGGACGTCACCCTGGAGGAGATGGGTGGCGCGCGCATGCACACTTCGGTCTCCGGGTGTGGCCATCAACTCGTAAAGAGCGACGAGGAGGGCATCGCCTTCGCGCGCCGCTACCTCTCCTACATGCCGACGAACTGGGAATACTCCGCTCCTTCCGCGCTGTCCGCGCCTGCCGCCGCGGTCCCTAACGGGGGTGACATAGGTGGGTTGATCCCCGCCGACGAGAACAAGCCGTTCGACATGCTCACCCTCATCGATGCCGTTGTCGACGAGGGCTCGCTGCTCCAGATCCACCCCCGTTGGGCAAAGGAGTTGATCGTCGGGTACGCCCGCCTGGACGGCCGCGCTATCGGGATCGTCGCCAACCAGCCAAAGCACAAGGGCGGAGTGTTGTTCTCCGACTCCGCCGACAAGGCCGCTCGCTTCATCCAAACCTGCAACGCCTTCAACATCCCGTTGCTCTTTCTCGCCGACGTCCCCGGCTTCATGATCGGCACCCAGGTCGAGCGCCAGGGCATCATCCGCCACGGCGCGAAGATGATCTCCGCCGTCTCCGAGGCCACGGTCCCAAAGATCTCAGTCGTGGTGCGCAAGGCCTATGGCGCCGGGCTCTACGCCATGGCCGGGCCTGCATTTGACCCCGACTGCTGTATCGCGCTTCCGTCTGCCTCGATCGCGGTAATGGGTCCCCAGGCTGCCATCAATGCGGTCTATTACAACCAGCTCCTCGCGATCGGCGATGAGGCGGCTCGGACTGAGAAGACGGAGGAGTTGCGACGGGAGTACGCGGCGGATATCGACCTCCTCCATCTCGCCTCAGAGCTGGTAATCGACGCGGTGGTCGAGCCCGATGCGCTGCGCGCCGACCTGATCCAACGCTTCGCCCATTCCGCCGCCAAGCGTCGCGAGTGGCCCTCTAAGCGCAACCCTGTGACCCCGGTTTAGGATTACCTCGATGAACGCCACAGATCTAGCGTTCGCGGGTATAGCTCGGCAGGCCGAGCTGGTAGCGGCGGGTGAGGTGTCCTCGCGCGAGCTCGTCGAGCTCTATCTCACGCGCATCGACCGCTTCGACGGCGAGCTCAACGCTTGCCGGGTTGTGTTCGCCGAACGTGCGCTGCTTGAAGCCGACCAGGCGGACGCGCGCCGGGGAGCCGGGGGAGACCGTCCGCTGCTCGGCGTCCCGATGGCGGTGAAGGATGACATCGACGTCGCCGGAGAGATCACAGCGCTTGGCACCAACGCTCACGCCGGCCCCGTCTCCACAGACGCCGAGGTGGTGCGTCGGCTGCGCGACGCCGGGGCCATAGTCATCGGCAAGACCAACGTCCCCGAGCTCTGCATCTGGCCCTTCACCGAGACCCCCACGTTCGGCGCCACCCGCAACCCCTGGGATCTCCAACGCGCTCCCGGAGGCTCCTCAGGTGGGAGTGGCGCCGCGGTCGCCGCCGGCCTTGTGGGCGCCGCGCTTGGGTCTGACGGCGCCGGCTCGATCCGCATCCCCTCCGCATGGTGTGGGCTGTTTGGGCTCAAGCCCCAACGTGGGCGCATCTCGATGGCGCCTAAACCCGAGGGGTGGCACGGCCTATCGGTCAACGGGGTCCTCTCCCGCTCGGTCACCGACACCGCGCTCTTCCACGACGTCGCCTCCGGGTCGGCTCCCGTCGATCGCGATCGCCCCGCTTCGCCCACGCAGTCGTTTCTCTCATCCGCCCGCACCCCTCCCGGGCGGCTGCGCATCGCCTACTCCACGAAGATTCCCCCGCTTGTCATCGCCCGCCTCGACACCGATGCCCGTCGTGCGCTTGAGGAGACGGTCGAGCTTTTGCGCTCGCTCGGCCACGAGGTCAAAGAGCAAGACCCCGACTACGGCTTCGACACGATGCCCTCGGTTCTGATGCGATTCCTGCGCGGCATCCACGACGAAGCACAAGCCCTCCCGCACCCCGAGCGGCTATCCCGCCGCACCCGCTCGATGTCTTCCATGGGCGCGCTTGTCCCGCCCGGTCTCTTGGAGCGCTCCCGTGCCGCCGAGCACGTGCTCGCCGACAAGCTCAACCGCGTGCTCTCAGACCATGACGTCCTGCTCACACCCACGACCGCCCAACCCCCGCCCCGCATCGGGCAATTTGACGGCCGCGGCGGGCTCTGGACGCTGAACGGGGTCATCTCCCTGGTGCCCTACAACGCTCCGTGGAACCTCACTGGGCAGCCCGCCGCCTCAGTTCCCTCCGGCTTCGGCGCGGATGGGCTTCCCCGCGGCGTTCAGATCGTCGGTCGCCCAGGAGACGAGGCCACCCTGCTCTCGCTCTCCGGCCAGATCGAGGCCGAGCGTCCGTGGGCGCAGGACCGCCCCGCCGCGTTTTCGTGACGCCCCCGCTAGAACCCACGTCGTCAGACGCAAGCCGCCGCGACGCTGACTCCGATCTCCCCGAGATGGAACTTCTCGATCTCGCCACTACCGTTGCCCGCGACGCTGGCGCGCTGCTGCTTGAGCGTTTCGACTCCGGTCGCGAACAGGCGCTTGAAAGCAAGTCCACTCCCACCGACCTCGTCTCCGAGGCTGATCTTGCCTCCGAGCGGCTTATTCGCGACGCTCTCGCCAATGCGCGTCCCGACGATGGTTTCCTCGGCGAGGAGGGCGGGGGAGAGGCGGGCACCTCCGGACTCACCTGGGTCGTCGATCCGCTCGACGGCACCGTCAACTTTCTTTTCTCCATTCCCCAGTGGTGCGTCTCGGTCGCTGTTCGCGATGCCGAGGGCGTCCTCGCGGGAGCCATCTTCGACCCCTGCCGCGACGAGCTCTTCACTGCTACCCGCCACGGGGAGTCGTTGCTCAACGGGACACCTCTCGTGCCCTCCGAATGCTCGGACCTGGCGACCGCTATGGTCGCCACCGGCTTCGCCTACGACGCCTCCGTACGCGCCGCCCAAGCCGAGGTGCTCGCCCACCTGCTCCCACGCGTCCGCGACATCCGCCGCTTCGGCTCCGCCGCGCTTGACTTGGCATGGACAGCTACTGGTCGCTACGACGCCTACTTCGAGCGCACCGTCAAGCCTTGGGATATCGCGGCGGGCACGCTGGTCTGCGAACGGGCCGGACTCAGCGTGCTTGAGTTGCCTGAGCAGGAGGGGCTGCCTTTTGGGGTGATGGCGTCCGTGCCTGCGCTTGTTGAGCCGCTCTCGAAACTTGTTGGCTGAGCCGGGGGTGTCGTCAGGCCTTCGGTCCGACGAACTCATCGAGCCGGGCGACGGAGGCGCGGCGGGCCACTGAAATGTTGCGCCGGTTCATCTGACGCCACTCGACTCCGAGTTGGTCGCAAGTCGCGGTGAACAACACGCGGATGTCATCCGATGCGCTCGTGAAGTTGTAACGAGGGTATTCGTAAGACTTGCCGTTGACGTGGACTCGATTGATGAACCGAGACCCGTCAGAATGAATCAAACCTCGAATGAAGTCTTCGGGTCTTTCGTGGACGATCCGGCGCTGCCAGGCGGTGAGGTGGATGTGGCGGAGATGCTTGGGACCGTCGCCATGCTGGGGAAATAGGCACACAACCTGCTTTGAGTACACACCTACAACGACACAATGCGCCTCTCGATTTGGACGACTGCACCCGACTCGATTCTGTGCGAAGACGGCGCGCATCGCGCTTTCGCATGAGGAAATGATGCCCGGCCATTTCATGTCGAGAGTGATCCTCAGGCGCCAGGTGCGTGCGTGCCGCGAGATGTCTCCGTCCCCAAGGTACATACCGAGCAGGTACGCATAGCTGGCTCGTGGCAGCGCCCTGAAGTCGTGCTTGGAATGTCCACAACGCGTACACGCGACGAGTGCGTCGCGTCGTCGCGTCGCGGTGCTGCCCCGGCGCCAGTCGCGGACTGTCGTGCGTGGGACCCCCGTCGTGCGGGCGATTTCGCAGTCGTTCGCGCCCTGACCGAGCAGGTCCTTCACTTTGGCGTACTCCGCGTTCGAGCGCATGATTTGAATACGGCGGGTGGGACTCGAACCCACAAGTCCTTACGGACAATGCCTTTTGAGAGCATCGCGTTTGCCTGATTTCGCCACCGCCGCGCGCCCACACAGTCTAGACCTCGGTGCGGTTGGCTGGACCTGCGGCCTCGTGCCCGGCTGGGGTCCCGGCACCGCGACAGCCAGAGATCCGAGGGGTTGGTCGCGGAGAAGGAGCGGCTGGCTACGCAGAACCGGCGAGCACGCCAGTGTCGGCGTCTGGGTCGAGCTGCTCCATCTCGATGTTCCAGCCCTGGGAGAAGCCGCGCATGGCGAAGGCGATGAGTAGGAGCTGGACGGGGATGATGGCGAGCGTCATCACGCCAAGTAGGCCCGCGGGGAGGTTTGGTTCGGCGAACCCCGCCTTGTCGCGGTCGAACCAGCTGGGGGCGGCGACGAGGGCGAACACGAACATGAGCAGCGCGAGCGCCGCCGCCATCGGCAACACGCCGCGGCTCCAGCGCGCGGCGAAGTACGCCATCAGCAGGTAAATGATCGCCCAGGCGAGCAAGATCGGGATGTCCCCCGAGAGTGTTCCCCACCCACCAACTGTCACGATCAGGATGAGCGCCGCCGATGCGATCAACAGCAACACCACTGTAAGGCGGGTCGCTTGCACCACCGGCTTGCGCCGGTTCGGGTGCGTCACGATCACGCCTGGCTGTCTGGTGCTCCCCGGAGTGGTGGACATCGCACCTTGACCATACAATCTCAGGCGGTCCCTGTGGGGTTCCAACGCATCAAGCGGACGTGGTGGAACTGGTAGACACGCTGGCCTTAGGAGCCAGTGGGCTTACGCCCTTGAGGGTTCGAGTCCCTCCGTCCGCACTATTTTCGGCTCAAACCCGTGACCCCCGGGATGGGGTCACGATGTCTATCCGGGGTTCGAGTCCCTCCGTTCGCATCACCGCGACCTGATTCCAGGGCGTGTTGCATGGCTCTCTACGAGCACTTCGGCGGCGCGAAGCGGGAGGGAGAGCGTGGAAAGCCGCGTTGTGCAGGGAGATTTTCCGCATCGCGACGCAATCCCGACCGCTGTGGTAGAAATTAGGGGACCCTAACTTCGACTACCGAGTACTGGAGAGCTGGATGAGCTTTGCCGAGACCGCCGCGTTGGGCGCGATAGCGGGATTCACGATCTTCATAGGGCTGCCGTTGGGACGCCTGAAGAGCCTTGACGATCGCGTGCGGGTTGGGCTCGCGATGTTCTCGGTAGGGATCCTCGCGTTCATCTTCATGGATGTCACCTCCAACGCGCAGGGCATCGTCTCCGACGCGCTCACCTCCTTCAAGGACCACCACTCGAGCTTCGGGCACGTACTCGGCTTGTTCGCGCTGCTCGCGGTGGGCTTCACAGCCGGGGTGAGCGGTATCTCGGCCATCGAGCGGCGTCTACGGGGCCGGCTCGCTCCCCCTCCCATCGCGGGAGGGTCCACCGAAGCGGTGGTTGCGCCCGGAGTGGCATCTGCAGGCGCTGCTCCATCGGAGCAGGCTGCGCTCGAAGCGCGCCGGCGGGCGCTCCACGTCGGCATGACCATCGCGATCGCGATCGGGTTGCACAACTTCGCCGAGGGTCTCGCGATCGGGGTATCGGCGAAAGCCGGCGCCATCGGGCTTGCCACGGTGCTGATCATCGGGTTTGGGTTGCACAACACCACCGAGGGCTTTGGCATCGTGGGTCCCCTTGGCGGGGTGCGCCCGTCTTGGAAGTGGTTGGCGCTCGCTGGGCTCGTCGCCGGCGGACCCACCTTCCTCGGTGCCCTCGTCGGCTACCAGGTCAGTTCAGACCCGCTGGAGCTCCTCTTCTACGCGCTCGCCGGTGGAGCGGTGCTGTATGTGATCGGGGAGATCTGGAACGGCATGCGTCGCTACGGCCACCGTACGCTCGGCATGTGGATGATCTCCGCCGGGTTCCTGCTCGGCGTCGCCACCGATCTCGTCGTGTCCTACGGCGGCGCTTGACGCTCAACTGGCGAGCACAGTCGCGGGGCGGGCGAGCGCTTCTTCTGAGGCTCGCACAGATTCCACGAAGATCTCAACGCCTGCGAGCAGCAACTCGCGGGTGATGACGAGCGGGGGGAGGAAGCGGGCGACGTTTCCGAAGTGGCCCCCCACCTCGATGATGACCCCCTTGCGAAAGCACTCGGTGCGAGTTTGCGCCGCCATCTCCGGCCACGGCTCCTTCGTATCGCGGTCCTTCACCATCTCGATTCCGATCATAAGTCCCCGTCCGCGCACGTCCCCAACCGAGGCGAGCGTGTCTTGGGCATCGCGAAGCAACCGCAGGGTGAGCTCGCCGAGCGTGGCGGCATGGCCCGCGAGATCGACTTCCTGCATGAACTCGATCGCCGCCAACCCCGCCGCCATCCCCACCTGGTGGCCTCGGAAAGTGCCGATGTGGGCGCCCTTGGTCCAGGTATCGAGGGTTACGTCATAGGCGATACAGGAGAGCGGATACCCGATCCCACCGAGCGCCTTGGAGAGAGTCATCACATCTGGGGTGACACCGTCGTGTTCGACGGCGAACATCTTCCCCGTGCGGGCGAACCCCGACTGGATCTCATCGCAGATCAAAGGAACATTGTGCTCGCGGGTGATGCGTCGCACCTCGGTGAGATAGCCCTCGGGGGGTACGATCGTGCCGCCCTCGCCCTGGATCGGCTCGATCAATACCGCCGCGGGCGTGGGGATGCCGGTGTGGGGGTCTGAGAGGGACGTATCGAGCAACTTCGCGCACGCCATCTCGCACGAGTCGGGCTTGAGCCCGAGCGGGCAGCGGTAGCAGTAGGGGTAGGGCATGAAATGCACCGGCGTGGTGGTGGGGCCGCCGAAGGAGGTGTCGGAGGTGAGCGACAACGCTTCCTTGGTCATCCCGTGGTAGGAGCCCTGGAAGGCGATCACAGCCTCCCTTCCAGTGTGGGCCCGCGTGAGCTTCAGCGCGGACTCGATCGCGTCCGATCCGGTGGGACCCCCAAAGTGGAAGCGCCCGCTCTCGCCCAGCCTCCCAGGCAGCAGCGAGCGGAGCTTTCGCATCAAGCGCAGCTTCGGGCGTGTTGGGAAGTCGAGCGCGTGGACGAGCTTCTTCTCCTGCTCGCTCGCCGCCTCCAGTACCGCCGGGTGGGAGTGGCCGACGTTGAGCACTCCCGCCCCCCCGAAGAAGTCGATGAACGTGTTGCCGTCGACGTCCTTCATCGTCGCTCCCCGACCCTCTTCAATCGCGACGGGCACGGCGCGGGGGTAGGAGCGGGCGCTTGACTCCAACTCGTCCTGTTCGGCGAGCATCTCGCGCGAGCGGGGTCCGGGCACCTCGCCGTCAAGCGCGGGCGCGGGCGCGAAATGCAGCTCCTCGAAGTTTTGCTCCCCGTTGGTCATCGCTCAGGTCTGACGCGACTATAGCTTTCCAGCCGCTGTCGTCTAGGCGGAATCTGTGGAGGCTTGGCGCAGCTCGCGCATGACGGGGAAGGGAGCGACCTCACGCAGGGTGTCGTGGCCGGTGAGGAGCATCAACAGGCGGTCCACGCCCATGCCACCGGAGGCAGACGGCGCGAGTCCGTACTCCAGTGCTCTGACGTACTCCTCGTCGTGGGGGTGGGGGGCGTCGTCGTCATCCGCGCGCCGCTCCCTACGCTGCGCGACGAAGCGCTCCCACTGCTCGATGGGGTCTGTCACCTCGGAGTCGCCGCTCACGAGCTCGATCCCCCCGATGACCGCGTCGAAGTGCTCCGCCACGCGCGGAATCTCGGCGTGGGCCTTGGTGATGGGAAAGGAGTCGAGCGGGAAGTCGTACACCATCGTGGGCTGGTTGAGGGTGGGCTCCACCAGCTTTGAGTACACCGCCTGCACGACCTGCGCCCACGTTGCGTCGGGATGGACGCGATCATCCAGCAGCTTCGCCAGCTCGTCTCGCCCGCTGGCGAGGAAGTCGACGCCCGCCACGCGCATTATCTCCTCCCTCATGGTTGTGGTACGCCACGGCTTCGCGAGATCTATCTGCTCTCCCCCTCGTTCGATGAGAGTGGTGCCGAGTACTCGCTGCGCCACATACGCCACCATCTCTTCGGTGAAACGCGCGACGTCGGTGTGGTCGGCGTACGCCATCAACCACTCCAACATCGTGAACTCGGGGGAATGGCGGTAGGAGATCCCCTCGTTGCGGAAGCACTTGCCGAGGTCATACACGTTCTCAAGGCCCCCAATGAGGCAGCGGTTGAGGTAGAGCTCAACCGAGATCCTCAGCGACATCTCCTGGTCGAGCGCGTTGTGGTGAGTGAGAAACGGTCGCGCCGATGCGCCGCCCGCGAGCGCTTGCAGCACGGGGGTTTCCACCTCGATGAACCCCTTCTCGCCCAGGAAAGCTCGTAGTGCGTCGATCGTCTTCGCTCGCGTCACGAACAATTCGCGGGTCGTCTCGTTTGCGAGCAGGTCGAGCTCGCGGTAGCGGTAGCGCGTGCCGGTGTCGCCAAGGCCGTGGTACTTGGCGGGCGGGGGACGTAGCGTCTTTGTGAGAAGAGTGCCCTCGTGCACACTCAACGCGAGCTGTCCGCGCTGGGTGACGTAGATGGGGCCTCGGGCTTCCACGATGTCCCCCACGTCCAGATCGAGCATGCGCGCATAGGCGTCCTCCCCAAGCGTGTCCTCGTGCACCCACAGCTGGATCTGACCGGAGAAGTCGCGGAGGTCCATGAACGTCGTCTTGCCGTGCCCCCTCCTTGAGATGAGGCGTCCAGCG
Organism: uncultured Solirubrobacterales bacterium; assembly: GCA_963695305.1. GTDB lineage: Bacteria > Actinomycetota > Thermoleophilia > Solirubrobacterales > Solirubrobacteraceae > Palsa-744. Next base: position 1,595,296 of record OY968774.1, read on the forward strand.
ATGCGGTACTCGAAGTGCGGGTGCTCGCCGGGCTTCAGTTCCGTCGGGTCGTGGGTTGCCTGCAGCTCCGAGATGTCCGTGCGCTCGCCCGCACGGATGTGCGGGAACGGCTCGATTCCCCGCTTGCGCAGGCGCTCTGCCTTGGCGATGCGTTCATGGGTGACCGCATCGTCAAGCGTCTCATCGAACATCCCAAATCACCCCGGGAACTTAGCATCGTGCCGGCTGGCGCAGGTGCGGCGTGTGGCGCTTGGCGACGCCGCGAAGCGCCTCTTGGCCGGTCCTGGAGGGCGGAGCGAGCTCAGTTGTGTTTTCACCGTGGTGTTTCTGTAGGCGAGTCGGGAAGATGCGCTCGTGAGGCACACCAAGGACCCCGAGATCGACGAGCAAGTGCGTGCCTTCGGCGAGAGGATGCGTGCGGCGCGAGCGGCCGCCGGTCTCTCCCAGGTGGCGCTCTCGGAAGCTACCCAACTCGACCGTGCCGCCATCAGCTTCCTTGAGCGGGCCGAGCGTTGTCCGGACCTATCGACGCTTGTGCGCGTGGGTCGCGCCCTCGGCGTCACCCCGTCTGAGCTGCTCAAGGGTGTGGGGGAGGGGACGAGACGGTTTGAGAGGCCCTCATACGAGGGCATATCGGCCGAGCCCGCGGCTCGGCTAGGAGCGAACCTCCGCGCTGCGCGCATCCAAGCCCGCCTCTCCCAGGAAACGCTCGGGTATGAAGCGGAGGTGGACCGCGCCGCGATCAGCGTGTATGAGCGTGGAGGGCGAGGGCCGAACTTGCGCACTGTCCTGAAGCTCGCGCGGGCGCTGGGAATGCGACCCACGGCGCTGCTCGACGGCGTGGAGTAGGCTCAGAAGCTCAGCTCAGCCGCGCGGATGGCGGCGCGGGTTGGGCGATGACGCCCGTCCTCAAGCCTTGCAAGCCCGTCGTCGAGCAGGATCGCCAGCGCCGTCTCGATTTCACGGACGTCTGCCTGGTCGAGCGGGTTGCGCTCGCACGCGACGGCGATCTGCGCACCGGTCAACCCGTCGCGGCCTTCACACACGAGCGTGTGTAGCGCCACCGCGGCGAGCAAGTCGGGGTCCGGGGCGTCCACGTTGTGTGGTGTTTTCGCCACATGTTGAAACTACACTACGGAGCGGTTGGGCGTGCCGCGAGCGGCCTCGGCGATCACTGACCGGTGGGCAGGATCCTGAAGCTGTTGCGCGTCGACGCCGCCCCGGCGGAGATCGTGAGATTGTTGATCGCGAGCGAGTCGAATTCCAGGTTCTCCCCGCTCGAGCCGAATTCGATGCCGCCCGCGCCGTCGACGATGATGCCCCCGATGACGTTTGCTTTGCCTTGCAGCTTGACGATCGCTTCCGCGCTTTTCTGGAGATTGGCGGCGTATATGACGCCGTAGTAAGTGGCGGTGCCGCTGATTTCGAACGTGCCGTTGGCGATGATGATGAACCCGGGATTGCCTTCTGTATTCGCGGTCCCGTTGGCTTTGACGTTCACCGCTCCGCAGCCTTCGATATATACGGGCGCCCTTGTGCTGCTCGACAAAGCCGGACCTTCCAGTTCGGTCATGCTCGTCGGGCAGTGATAGGGGGAGGTGGGGGAGTAGAACGTCGCGTGTGACTGCGCTTCGGACTTGAGGGTCGCCAGCTGGCTGGCGGTCAGCGTGGTAGCCGAGGTCACGGGGTGTTCGGAGATCGGCGGGGATATCTGTTCCTTGGCCGCTTCGTATTCTTCGCACGTGCCGGAGGCTCGCGACCGCGGCGGTTCGCAGCGCATCCCGACCTGCGCCGCTTCGGAGGCTTTGCCCCTACGGTCGACGATCACCTTGCGGCCGTTGTTGGTCGTCTTGAACCAGTTGCCGACGATCGCGTCTTCTGGGACGACGAGGGAGACGCGCTGGCGGGTGACGAGTGTGACCACGGTCACGGGATGGCACTGGACGACGCCAACAGAGCGCACCCAAAGCGCTCCCCCTTCCGATTCGGCGTAGGAGAGCTGCGATTTCTCTTCCGTGGAGCTGAACAGCGGGCTTTCGCCTATGTCCCGCCGCACATAAGTGGTCCACTGGTTGCTGAGCGAGCCTCCCCACGCTTCGGTGCCCGAGCAGGTTGTCGAGCTCGTGTTGGGATCGAGTTTCAGGTCAGTGGCGCTGGGGCAGTCGTTGGTTTCGTTGCCGGTGCTGCTCGACGTGCATTCTTTGGGCATTTCTGTTTCGCTCTGGGGCCATTTGCGCGAGAGCTGGCCCACCTGGGCGTTGAGCGCCGCCTCGGCGACGTTAAAGGCGGCCTCGCTCGCCTGTTGGCGGGCGGACGCCTTCTGCTGGCTGTCGGTGAACAGCAGCAGCCCCAGTCCCAGGGCCATGATCACACTCAGCAGCACGATCGCCGCCACCACCGCAAATCCCTCCTCGTCGCGTGCGCGGCTCATTTGATCGTCACCGGCTTTTCGGCTTCCGCATAAAGGCCACCCGGGTTGGTGACCTTGAGCTTGAATTTCTGCGTAGTGTTCGCACAGAACCCAGCTTCTTTTTTGGCTGCGCATTCCACTTTGGTGAGGTACTGCTGACTGGTCGTCGTGAGTTCTTCGTTGTTGTCCCACCATTTATAGGTGAGCGAAAGCCCGTCAGGATCGTATGATGCCGAAGCGTTGAGACGCACCTGGCGGTTGCCTTCCGCCGTCGCTGTGAATACCGCGACCGGAACGCGGTTGGCGTTGCGCAGCGCGACGCCGCTGGTGAGCTGGCTCTCACCCGGTCGCGTCTGTTTTGGATTGATGTTTATGAATATGTTGGCGTTGACCGAGAGGATCTCGGGGGTTTCTTTGGCCGAATAGGTGAACAACCAGCGGCCTTCTTCTGCTTTGTTGGCCGGGTTGCCCTGGCCGCCGTTGCGGTTGGTGACGTGCTGGACTACCTGCGTCGAGGTGGTCCAGTCGGCTTCGGAGGTACCTTCCTTGGTCCTGTCCGGGCACGATTTCGAGCTTGGCAGGGCGGGCGCTTCAGCGGTTTCCCAGCGGCGGACCTGTTCCCACAGGATCTCATTTTCGGGTTCTGAGGAGTTCAGGCAGTAGCGAATGCGCATGGCGTTGACTTTGTTGGCGCCGCTCGTGGCTTTCGTGGTATCGACGGTCTCAAACGCGATTTCGTAGGGTTCAGCCAGTTCAAGCGCGCCGGGCACGGCTCCCGTGGAGGTTGTGCGCGCGACGATGTTGCGTAGCTGGCGCGAGAGGCGGTCGAGGGTGGTGCGGGCGGTGTCCTGGTTTTCGTTGCGCAACTGATCGAAGCGGTTGTTGCTCTGAAAGACGTCAAGGACCGACAGCGTGGACCCGAATACGACGGTGGTGATCGCCATCGCCACGAGCAACTCGATCAGCGTGAACCCATGCTCGTCGCCAACACGCCTCATCCCGTCACCGCTCCCAGGAATGGTGGCAACTGCGAGGTCCACAGGGTCCACTCGGTCAGGTGCGATCCGACCGCCGTGACCCAGTATTCGTGGGTGGTGGTCGCGTCGGTGTCGTTGAATTCGGTCGACGTCGTTTCGCCGTAGCGGCTCGTGTAGTTGGTCGAGCCGCGGTAGATCCTGTAGAACGTGGGGGTAGAGCCGGTTTTGGGCGCTTCCCATTTCAGAGTTACGGATCCATCGGCGTTCTTTGTGAGCGAGAGTTTCGTGGGGGCGTTTGGCGTCGTGCTTTCGGCCCGTTTAATCGTGATCGGCCCGGGGGCGCTCTGCTGTATTTCTTCGACCGCGTTGCGGTAGAGTGCGACGACGGAGTACGCGCGTTCGGAGGGTTTTTCGGCGGGCAGGGCGAGGTCTGTGCAGGACGTGGTCGTGTTGAGCGATTCGAGGCTTTCGGGGCAGATAAGTTCTTTGTTCGGACCGAGCACCCGGTAGCCGATCACATTGCGCTCGGTGTTGGCTTTCCACTGAAACTCGGCCACTTCGCTTGCCACGCCGGCCTTGTAGACGGTGTTGAAGCCGCCCACGATCCCGCTGGGCGCCGCAGGCACGCTGCGGATCAGGCGCACCGGGATCGAGATCGGAGGTCCGATCACGCCGGTGGAGTTGACCGTCTGAGCGGCCACCTGATAGGTGCCGTCGGAGACATAGATTTTTGCCACGGATTCGTTGATCGTCCACGAAAATGTCAGCGACGTGGCTTTGCCGGCGGGGGTCAGCTCTTCCTGCTTGGCGCCTTCCAGCGACCAGTCCACAGCGGTGGTGCCTTCCGGGAAGGACACCGTGAAGGTGAGCGTTTTCACCGCCGCTTCGGTGATTACCGGTTCTGTTGGTTCGCCTACGCAGCCCACACTCGGACACGCGGGGGTGGTTAGTTCCAGTTTGGTGGCGGTCAGGCCGATCGCCTGCCCTGCGGCCGTAAGGGTGGCGACCTGTTTGACGGTGGAGACGCGTTTGCGGAAGGTCCAGCTCACTTCGACGGTTATCCGCTTGAGGTCTTCCGGCGCCGTGTCTACAGTTTCGCCCGATTTCCATTTTGGCTGTTCTTCGCAGAACGTGCTGCCGTGGGTTTCGGCAAGCCCGTCCTTGGGGTTGTCGATCGCGCACTCGATCACTTTCACCGTGTATGCGTACCCGCGCCGTTCGATCTGCCAGCCCGTTGTCAAAGAGCTGTCGGCCAAGCCCCCCATCGCCTGTAGCTGGCTTTCGATCGAGGTCGGGATGACCTGCGCGTAGGGGACGGTGCGTGCGTCCTCGATGATCTCGCGCGCCAGGCCTGTGGCGCCCTCGCGCGCGCGGGTGGTCGCGCTCGCCTTGACGGATATGTCGATTAGGCCCAGCAGCCCGACGAGACCGACGACCAGGATGACAGCCGCCATCAGCGTCTCGATCAGCGTGAAGCCTGCCTCCGAGCTCACGCATCGGGGCTTCGACCTTCGGCGGTTTGTGCAAAAAGCTACAAGCATTGGAGTGTCTGACCGGGACACCGTTGGTGTCGGCAAGACGACTCGCTTACTTGAGCTTTGCTACTGGCTCAGATCCAACGTTTCAAGCAGCATGTCCCAATCTTCCATGCCCCTACCGATTTCGAGTTCTTCGAAGCGTAAGGCGAGGGCTTCCGCTTTGGCGACAAGGCTCTTGTCGGCGGGCTGTACGAAGGGTCGCAACAGGTTGCGTGGGATTTCTTTGACTTCGATGTCTTCCACGTGGCGCGCGTACTGCGTGGTGGTAGGCGTTACGGCGCCAAAACCGCCCGCACTCCATGCGCGCACATCCCCACAGAGGTCAGGCACCTTCAACGCCACCATTTCCTGGAGCCCCTTGAGATACCTACGCGCGGCGCGATTGATCTTGGGGTTGCTCCACCGCAAGGGGCTCACCGCTTTCACGAACTTCCGCACGATGTTCGCATCCGTGTGATAGCCGGTCGCCCACAGCGCACCCGCCGTCTCAGTAGCTAGCTTCTGCTCTTCGTTGCTCTGAGGAGACCCGGCGCCTACTTCGGGGCATTCGGCATGGAACTTGTGGTTGAGCTTGCGAATGTTCGCTTCGACGGTTGGCCATGTTGTGACTGTGGCGTGTAGTGCGGCGTACCCGGCGACCACATAGGCGCGCGTGGAGGCGATGTCCTGGGAGGAGGCGACCGCGTCGTCGAGCTGGCCGACCGGCGTTAGCCAGATGGCGAGCACAACACCGACGATCCCCAAGCGTCCCAGCATCCCAGCCAAGGGTATCCTAAGAGACGGTCAGTGTGTGCGATGTCCGAAGGCCCTGGCTTCCGCCACTGTCATATAGTCGTATATGCGCGTGGGTAGTCGCCCCGCAAACAGCCAAAATAACCTGCAAACAGGTCATTTTGGGGGACTGGTGTAACGGTAACATGGGGGTCTCCAAAACCCTTGCTCGAGGTTCGATTCCTCGGTCCCCCGCTTCTGTCGGCGCGGACTTCTGTCCCACAAGTGGCTCTCATCCGCTAGCTCGTTGAAGCGAGCTCCGCTTCTCCTGACCACTCCCCCTGAGCCGCTTCCTCGCGTGACAAGCCGGTGATGGACGGGGCTTCCTCGCCTTCGCCGCGAAGACGCATGTAAGGCCACACAACGTTGCAGTAGGCAAGCACCCGTCGCCGGTCGTTCTCCTCGCAGTCGACGATGGTCGCTCCTATGCGCCAGTCGTCCGCGTGGGCCATGCACGAGCGCACCTCCACCTCTATGCGCGTGGGAATCGACTGCGAGTCCACGCCGGGAAGCTGCACTGTCAGGCTCGCGTGGGTGCCGATGGTGAGGGGTCGCGACAGCTCGAACCCCACGCCGCTCGTCGTCATGTCGCACATACGCGCCAACAGCGAGGGACCGGCCTCGTTCGTCTCGCCGGCGGGTACCAACACAGCCGCTGCGGTGAGCGGCGTGCGGTACTCCCCGCGTAGTTGTCTGCGCCGGCCCACCTGAACCAATGTGCGACCCACTCGTCGCAGCTCCACTGCTCCCAGCACCGGCACGAACCACGCCGCGAAGCCGTGCATGGCTGGCAGCGGTCCAGCGCCGAAGTCCTCCGCTACTCGCAGCAACAGACCCATTGTCAGCATTACGGCAAGCGAGATCAGGAGACGGAACTGACGCACCGCCTCCCAGCCACCACGATCGATCCCCTCCTTGGGCGTCACCTTGAAGCTTGTGCGCCCGGGCCGCACAACGCAACGCAACGCCCTTGTGAAGATCTCCGCGGTGCAAAGTTCGTAGTGCGTTGCCTCCCCGCTGCCCTGCTGGCCGCGGCAGAGCGCTGAGCCGGCGAGCACCATCAGCAATGTCGCCGGCGCCCAAAGTGTCCCCAATGCGAGCGGTGCGATCCGCAGTGGCAGCGCCCCGGTCCAAAGCACCGCCGCGAGCACTCCCAACATCAACAGCCGCATTGGCCCCGCCAGATACCCGGTGAGGCTCGCGAGATAGCTCAGGCGCTGGCGCGCGGTCAATCCCCTCGCGCGGAACGGGCTCTCAGCGGTGGTGAACACCGCAAGGTTGCCTCTCGCCCAACGATCGCGTTGCAAAAGGTAGGAGGCGAGGTTGTGGGGGGCACGGCCTTGAGCGATCACGCGGTCGTCGTAGTGGGTGCGCCACCCCTCCTTGTGGAGCTTGATCGTGGTGTGGAAATCCTCGGCGATTGTCTCGGTCGCCACGCCGCCGACGGAAAGCAGCGCCTCGCGGCGGATGAGAGCTCCCGAGCCACACCAGAAGGCGGCGTTATGACGATCCTTGCCCACGCATATCGCCGAGAAGAACACCGACTGCTCGTGTCTCCCGAGGTCGTAGTGTTGGATCGAATCGTGGTTTGAGAAGTCGTGGGGGGTTTGTACGAGCGCCACCTTCGGGTCATCCAGGTAGCCCACAAGCGTGTCCAATGCGTCCGGGAGCGGTACATGGTCGGCGTCGAGCACCAACACGTACTCGCCTTCGGTCTTCGGCAGTGCGTGGTTGATGTTGCCTGCCTTCGCATGCGATTTGTCCGGGCGTGTCATGTACCGCACTCCCCACCGCCTTGCGAGCCGCTCAACCTCAGGCCGACAACCGTCGTCCAACAACCAGGTGGTGTGGGGGTAGGTCATGAGCACACATCCGGCGAGCGTGGCCTCCAGCACAGGGGTTTGCTCGTCGTATGTGCAGATGTACACGTCCACGCTCCGTCCGGGTGAGGGCTGCGGTCGCCTGCGGGGGGTTACGTCCCAGGTGAGCCATGTCAGCGTCGCCAGATTCCAGAGCCCATAGAGCTCGGCGACCAGCAGGCACACCCACAGCGCCGCATTCGAGCGTTGCCAGCTCCAGCCCACTCGCCACGCCAGATACGCCGCCGCCCAGCACAACGTCACGGTCGCGAGGATTCTGAGCAGCTTTTGATGGTGCCCCCACCAGGCGCCCCAGCCGCGTACCACGCTGCCGGTGTTGACCGACCGAGGGGAGCTCTTGCGCGGGCGGGGAAGGCCCAACACGATCCAACCCGCCACCCCAGAGGCCCTTCTTCGTGCAGCCGAAAATGGGAGGTGGAGAGGTTTGTCCATGGACCGCATGTGCTGCCCATCGGCTATTCGAGTCGCATGGTTGAGCGCAAACGTTCGTCGTGACAGCCGATTTGCGAGGCTTACCGACATGTACCACGTCGAGTTGCGCCAATTTCCTCATAACTCCAATCGCTTCAACCTCACTGAGGGCGAGCTTCGTGCCACGATCCTCGATGCCTGGGCACGGGGCGAGTGGATCGAGTTCGGCGAACGCAAGTGGAGTCCCCACCAGGCCACCCTCACCGTGCTCGAAGGTCCCGAGCTTCCGCTCCAACAGCTCTCGATGGGGCGGGGGTGGCGCAACGCCAAGCGTCAATGCCGGGACGTCACAGACGAACTGCTCGCCGCCGCTAGTTCGGCGCGTGTCCCTACGTCAAACGCCGATTCCCTCCCGAGTGGGGATATCGCCGCCACTGGCGCTCCCGACTCGCGGGAGGTATCAGACTCAGAACGTCTGGCCGGTGAGTTGCTCGCGTTGCTCGGAGACGATCCAACCCCGCTCCTGCGCGCCTGGCAGCTTGCGCTTGAGCGCCACCCCGATCGAACGCCGAGCGAATGCCTCGCGCTCGCCGAAGACCTCTTGCGCGGCTGACCTCCCGCTAGACTTCCGCCGTACCGGCATGGTGGGCGTAGCTCAGTTGGTAGAGCTCCGGGTTGTGGTCTCGGCGGTCGCGGGTTCGAATCCCGTCGCTCACCCTCACGAAATGCCTGCAAATTGCGGGATTTGAGCTTCTTAGGCGATCGCCGGTGTGGGCCGCGTCGCCGGGTCGGTGTTGCGCACCGACTCTAGAACGTCACTTTCTGCGCGCGGGAGCCTGCTTTGAGAGGGTTTTGGCGCCCTCCGGTCAGAGACATTCTGTTAGGGCCAAAGCCCCATGATTACGGGCTTTTCGTCCCCAAACATGCGCTTTGCTTGCGGCAAAGGTGTCGAATCGTCAGATTCGCCGGCCACATGGTGCGAGTGGGTGGGGTCTGGGATGTGACCAGGTGTCGTGTGTGTCGCGATACCGCTCAGAGACGGAGTAGGAGACACGGCTCGACTTGAGCGCTCGAAACCATGAACCTCTGTATGCGGTGCACGAACAAGATCGGGACCTGCGGATGGTGTCCTACTTGCGAGCTAGCGCCGAGCCAATGGGCGACGGGATCCGATTCAACGTGAACAGCACCTACCAGGCAGGGAAACATGGCTTCCATCAATGACACGCGCTCGAAGGCTCAGATAAGACGTCCAAGCAGCGACGGGTTGCCTCGCGGTCACGTAACCGAGATACAGCGCGCCCGGATGCTTAGCGCGGCCGTCGAGGCGATCGAGGAGAACGGTTATGCCCGCCTCACCGTCGCGCAGGTGATCGGTCGCGCAAAAGTCTCCCGCAAGACCTTCTACGATCTGTTTGACGATCGCGAGGATTGCTTTCTGGCGGTATTCGACCGCACGCTCTCGCAGGTGAGCGTGCGAGTGGCCGAAGCTTACGAGCAGGAAGCGTCCTGGCGCGAGAGCGTTCGCGCGGGACTGGCGGCTTTGCTCACCTTCATCGATGAGGAGCCAGAGTTGGCGCGGCTGTGTGTCGTGGACGCCCTTGGGGGAGGTACGCGGGTACTAGAGGAGCGCGCACGGGTGCTGGCCCAGCTGCGCAAGGCGATCGATGGTGGTCGCAGCGCCGGAGCGGGTCGACGCGAGCCCCCCGGCGTCACCGCCGAAGGCGTCATCGGAGCGGTCTTCGCGGTCATCCACACACGCTTGCTCGAACGAAACCCCAAGCCTTACATCGGGTTGCATGGAGCGCTGATGAGCATGATCGTGCTTCCCTACCTGGGCGCCCGCGCCGCCAGTCGCGAACTCGCCCGTCCCGCACCGCAGGTGCGTCGGCGTGCGAAGACCGAGCCGGGCGTCGGCAAGGACCCGATGGCTGGGCTGGACATGCGCCTCACCTATCGCACGGTGCGTGTTCTCACAGCCATCAAGGAGCATCCCGGCGCCAGCAACCGGGAAGTGGCAAACGGCGCCGGCATCGCTGACCAGGGCCAGATCTCCAAGCTGCTCTCCAGGCTTGAGGGGCTTGCCCTGATCGAAAACGTCGATCAAACCCAATCCAAGGGTGCCCCGAACGAGTGGTGCCTCACCGAGCGCGGCGAGCGCGTGGAGCGGGCTACGAGACCGATGTGAAAAGCACGCCAAGTCGACGCGACAGTTGTTCGGCTTAGGCGAACCTCAAGGCGTCGCGGCGTCGACTGCTCTACCTTGAAGACGCACAAGATGCGCACGACTTGGGGGTGAGTGCCGGTGCTGTGGAAGGGACGGAGCGAGCGTCGTAGGGGCCACGAGGCCAGGGATCTGCTGGCCGCGGCTGGAGGCGTCTTCGATCTGTCGCTCGACCCTCGCCAGACGATGAGAGCGATCGCGGGCATAGCGGTGCCGAAGATCGCGGACATGTGCGTCATCGACCTGCTCGGCGAGGACGCCACGATCAGCGACACGATTGCGTTGTCCGCGCGCGAGGAGGTCGGGTCGCGCTTGGAGCTGCTTCGCGTCGCCCATCCGCTTGACCTCGATGGCGAGCACCCTGTGGCTCGCGCCATTCGCGCACGAGAGCCAGTGGTGGTCGATTGTCTGGCCGACAGCCCTACGCTTGAGCGGGTTGCCCCAGAGCCCGAGTTGCGCGAGTTCCTCCAATGGAGCGGTCACCGGTCGGTCGTCGCGGTCCCCCTGATCGCTCGGGGTCGGCTTCTGGGTGCGCTGGCCTTTTTCTATCTGCGCGACACCGCCCCCAACGAGCCCGAGCAGCTTGCCTTGATCTCCAACCTCGCGGATCGCGCGGCGACTGCGATCGACAACGCCAACCAGTATGTGGCGCGAACCCAGCTTGTACGCACTCTCCAGCGCAGCCTGCTGCCAGAGACCCTACCCATGCTCGACGGTATGGCGCTCTCCTCGGCATATCACCCTGCAGGCGAAGGTAACGAGGTGGGTGGCGACTTCTACGATGTGTTCACCACTCCCTTTGGCTGCTGGCTGGTGGTGGGTGACGTTTGTGGCAAGGGGCCAGAGGCGGCGGCGGTGACAGCGCTCGTACGCCACAGCATTCGTGCGTTCGCGTTCGTCCGTCCGAGTCCCGCTCAGGTGTTGGGCGCCGTCAACGAGGTGATGCTGGGCCATGCTCTCGCTCAGCGTTTCGCCACGGTCGTGGTGGCACGCATGGACCTCACTGCTACGCCGGTCCAGGCGACGATGGCGGGCGCCGGCCATCCCCCGCCGGTGCTTGTGCGGGCCGATGGTCCAGCTCACTGCCCGGAGGTTCGCGGCACCATGCTCGGCGTCCGCCCGGGCTCCAACGTGGTTGACGTTGAGGTCGAGCTCGATCCGGGATCCACGCTTGTGCTCTACACAGACGGCCTGCTCGATGCCGGTGCCCCTCGACGTGGCTTGACTCCCGTTGAGCTGTGCGGCCAGCTCGCCGGCTACGCCGGGTCCGCGCCACATCTACTGGTGCAACAGCTTGAGCGCCTTGCCTTGTCCACCGGCGCGGGGCGTCTGCGTGACGATGTTGCAATCGTGGCTGCCCGCGTGGATGGTTGATCGAGCGGCTGTCCCGTTTTGTGAGGCTCGTCGGATCAAGGTGGTGTGCACCACCAACTTACGACCCAGCTTGTTCCCGCTCCGGTTCAGATAGCCCTCATCGGTGTACCCCTCCTTGCGGTTGTGATCTCGATCGCGATCCTCGTGTGTCGAGTACATGCCCGCAGAGCCCGGCGATACGTGCGTCTCCGGGTTGTGCCCTACCGTGGCGACGATCCCACCGCGGATGGCATCGTGAGCATGTACGAGGCGCTTCACAAGCGGCTCTTGCGTCGCTGGTGGCGACGTCTCTTCTGGGGTCAACCGTCCATCGCGCTCGAGATCCATCGCGATCGTGTCGCGTGGCTCTCGCTCACCTGCCCGATCGGAGCCGAGCTGCTCGTGGAGTCTGCGCTTCGCACCGCCTACCCCAACGTGCTTGTGGAGCAGGACGCTCCCGCTCCCGGCGTACCGCCTTGCGTGTTGCGCTTGAAGAAGCGCTCCGCTTTCACGAAGCGCTCTAAGCGGGTTGACCGTTACGAGCATGACCGCTCCCCGCCGATCAACCGTCTGATCACTGCGATGGAGGCGTGTCAGGCGCCCGCGTTCGTCCAGGTCGCGCTCACGCCTGTGCCGGGTCTCTTTGAAGCTCACGCCAAGCGCTCCTATAAGCGTCACGAGAATCGCCTCTCGCGTGAGCGTAAGCTGCAATTGCCGCCGCTTGACCGCTCCCGTGTCGAGGATGCCGAGCTCGTGGGTGGCCTGGATGTGCAGCACCGACCGTTGTTCTTCTGCGACTTGCGCGTCATAGCTGAGGGCCGTGGAGTGTGCGAGCGGATCGCCTCGGAGTTGCGCGCGAACTGCGCGGAGAACCGTCTCGTGGAGCGGGGTACCGCGCTACGCCACGGCCGGTTGGGCCTCTACACAAAGAGGGTTGCTCGGGGCGAGGGTAATCCGCTGCCCTCTTTTCGCAAGGGAGTGTTCGCCTCTACCGAGCTCGCGAGCCTCTGGCACGCCCCCTCTCTTGACTATTCCATAGTTCCGCTGGAGCGTCACTCCCTGCCGCTCGCTCCCGCTTCACCGGCGATTCTGCGCCCGACTGGGGGAGGAGGTGTTCTGCGCGACGCCCACGGCATGGTGTCGATTCACCCTGGGTTGCGTTGCCAGAACACCGGCGTGTCGGGCGGCGTTGGGCAAGGCAAGTCGAGCTATCTCGTGGCGACTGTCGCTGAGGATCTCCGTCGCGAGGGATGCGCGGTCATCGTTCTCGATCCCTCGGGGGAGGTCTCCGACGCGGTTTTGAGCGTTGTGCCGCGTGAGCGCACATGCACGCTACTCGACCTCGCCCATCCCTCCTGCGGCTTTCCGTCGCGGGAGGTTGACGCGGCCGCGATTGAGATGCGGCGGCCGTCGGGTTCACCGTTGATCACCGGCGCATTGCTGAATGGCTCACTACGGGTGAGCTTCGACGAGGTCATCGCAAACGGCGAGGTGTTGGTCGTGAAGGGCGCGCTTGGGAGAATGGGCGTGGCGCACACGAGCGTCTTGATGGAATTGGCCCTAAGGATGCTCGATGCCGCTGTTGCGCGCCGCAAAGAGGGTGTCGTGGGCCGACAGCGCTGTCCGGTGGCGCTGAAGGTGGACGAGGCGTCGCTTGTGCTGAGTCGGGACTTCCTGGAAACGACCACGCTTAAGTCTTCCGAAGGCGTTGAGCTCGTCGCGTGCTGGCAAACCGACGCCCAGTGGGCGGACCGTGATATGCGGCGTCAACTTGATGCATTGTTTGTTCATCGCGTCTATTTCGCCACATCCTCGATCGAGGATGCCCGCAGCGCTGCGAGGCTGACCATGGCGGAGTTCTCCGATGTTGTCCGCCCGGACATCCGCAACCTCTCGGCGCTAGGAAGACCGGACGTGCGTTTGCATCTGCCGCGCCACAGCGCCGTTGTGAGCTGGGTGACGCTCGCTGGTCGCCAGGCGCCGTTCCTCGCCCGTACGCTCCCGCTCTGCGTCGATACGCAACGCATGGCATACCATGCCTCTCGTCAAGCCGAACGCGAGCGAGCCGCCACCACGGCGGCTCCCACTGATCGACCGTAGAGCCTGTGGATGGGTTCATTTATGTAGGATTTTTCACACATATTGCTATGAGTACAAAAATCAGCAAACGGTAGAATCCTGACACGTGGATCAGGGGTTTTCGGCATCAGAAACAATTCCCCGAGGTTCGATAGCTTTTCTTGACACTCGTTGCACAGGCCCTGAGAATTCCGGCCAGGCCCGTGCTGCGGGTCTGAACGACACGGAGACGGGGCGCCTCTGACCAGAGACGGGCGCTCCGATCCCGGGCCAACCACCCCCCCGGAAGGCCGGCTGGGCGTGGTCGATGCGTCTGGCGGAAGCCTCGCGGACGGCTCGACCTCCCCGGCCGGTCCTTCTTCTTAACGCAGGTTTGCGCGGCTGATGAGGCCGGGGTTTGGTCTTTACGCAAGAAGTTGGAGACAGAAAGATAGAATTGTCCCTAGGGGTTTGACAACGCGGCAGGCCTTGAGGATGATGCGGCTGTCGCCGGCGCGTGGGCGGCTTGGCCCGACCCGGGACGTCTTGCGGACTAGCGTCCCAGTGGCCGGCCAACCCTCACAGAGGGCCGACTGGGCGCGACCGTCAGAGCCGGCGGAGGCCTCCCGGCTCCGGTCGCCGTCCCGGTCGGTCTTCTGTCGTGTAAAGAACAGTTACGGTGCCTTGACATGGGTTGAGGGCTGTGCCACCATTCCGCTCGATCCAAGATTCGGAATGTGGATCGAGACGGGAAAGGGTTGGTTTGGGTGAAACCAACCCCGGTATGAGACGCAGATTGGCGTCCTGTTTTCGAGGGTGGAGGGTTTAGAGACTTCCCAGGAACCGAATGGGCGGACAAGGGAAGAGGGCTCAGATCTCGCAGCCAGCCCCCGCTGCGATCCGAGCAGGCTCGGCGCGACATTTCTCAATTCGCGTCGGAGCACGGTCCCGTGCGGCGTTTGCGGCATGACCTGATGCCACTTCGCCGTGCGGGATCCGCCTATTGGTTTTCGGCGTCCAAAGAGATGCCGCGTAGAAGCGCAGCTGGCCGGACCTCCAGCTTGAGTGCGAGCTTCAGCACGGTGCGAAGATTGGGCTGGCGGCCGCCGTTCTCATAAACGCTGATCGCCGCCCGGTCGACTTTGGCGTCTAGCGCGAGTCGCTCCTGAGATATGCCCGCCCGGGCTCGCGCCCACTTCAGGTTCGTGCCGAACGCTGCTGCCGGGCTGCCTGAGGCTCCGTCCTCGCGACGCGTCGTCCCACGTGCTGAGTTAGCTGTCCCCACGCCACGCAAAAGCTCAGTGGGAGTCGCGTCGAGTGCGCGACACAAGCGCAGCAAGGTGGGCATGTCGGGGGCTCGCTCACCGCACTCCAGTCGGCTGATCGCGGCACGGTCCAGGGGGGCCGAGGCCGACAGTTGAGCCTGTGTCAGGCCTGCCCGTCCGCGGGCTCTGCGCAGATTGCCGCCAAACGCAAGGATCTGCTCGGCGATCTTCGCTCTGTCCGCTGCAGCCATGCCCGCATCATTCACGGCTGATTACAAAAGAGCCACTGAATAAACACCACAATTGCACCCCCACAAGCTCACGAAAGAGCTCGATGCACTTCGAGGGCGGTGAAAGGTTGCAACGTCAAGTGGCATGCGAGCTCCTCCAGCGCCGGCAGCTCACGGGCGCGCTCTTGCGCCACATAGACAAAGCACAGCTCGAGCAGGACGCATGCGGTGGCCTCCACCGCAACCGGGGTTGGCGGTTGATCGCCGTCGCCCAGTTCCAACCCGGGCTCGAGCAAGCCTGAATACCCGTTCATTCCCTCCTGAGCGACCGTCGCGGCCTTGGGGCTCGCGGTAAGCGCGTCGATGAGCGCGAGGTGAGCGTAGGCTGGCTCAGAGGCGAGGAATTCGAGTAGGGCAGCAACACCGGCGCTTACGGCGGCTGGCCAGGCCTCCCTGGATTCGTATGCCCGCTCAACGATCGCGAGCGCCTTACGGTGGCCGATCTCGTAAGCCACAAGGAATGCATCGTCCTTGCCGGAGAAGTGCTCGTAAAAAGCCTGCACCGACACCGCAGCCTCGCGAACGATCTCTGGGATCGTAGTCGCGCCGTAGCCCTTTGCGGCTGAAAGGTTCGCAAGCGCGTCGAGGATACGCTCTCGCTGGTTGTGGACCACAAAGCTACGTGACACGTTCCCCTCGCCGCGTGGCAATCCTCGACGCTCTATCGCACGCGAACTGAGTGACAGGGTCCCGGGCGCGCGACCCCCAACCGCGGACGACAGCGTGGGTGTGGAGCTGCCCAAACTCAGTTTGACCGTTGGCTCAAGTGTGTATCGAGACGCCCAAGCTGTGACTTCCGGCGCGAGTGCAACCATCTCACCCCGACGAGGGCGGCGCACCTTTGCGCCACGGCGAGCGCGGGCGTAGAGGACGCGCACGATCGCCCCAACGATGGCTCGGGCCTGCAGCGCCCGATCGGGCGAGTCTCCGCCGAGTGCGTCTTCCACTGGCTTGGCGATATTTTGAAGCGCGCTCTCGCGGCGGGTCATACCCGCGGGCCCCGCGGCGGTGAGCTCGACCGCGAGAACCCTAAGCGCCGGTGGGCTCTTCCGGGTTAGCTCGAATAGCTCGCTCACCAACGCTTCGATCGTCTCAGCTGGCCCGCTAGCGCTCTCGGTTGCGCTCTGTACTCGTGTCACCCATTCATGGGTCACCTCATCGCTCATGGCCAAGAAGCAAGCGTGCTTGTCCTCGAAGTGCTCGTAGAAGGTCTTGCGTGAGGCCACCGCCTTGGAGATCACGTCTGCGACCACGGTCGCCGCGTACCCCTGTTCGCCGATGCAGGCGAGCATCGCATCGATCATCCGCCCGCGAGGATCCATCGCGATCTGGGCGCCCTTGCGCGTCTTACGGCGCGCCGGCTTGCGGCTCGGCGATATATCTACGGTGGGTCCGTCGATGTCGTTCACTAACTCGCATTGTGACGCGCCCGAGCAATTCATGCGAACTGCTCACTCCGGCGTCTAGTTCTTGTCAGACGTATATACCTGCAGGTTCACGACCAAATGATCATGAATCTACTGTCGCTGCGCTCTTTTCGGCCTGCGCCCACCCGCGGATAGCCGGACCCGAGCTCGTTTGGGTGACACGTTTTCCCGGCCTCAGAAGTGAGCGGCTCGGGAGGAGAGTCAGAGACAAGCCGGCGCCCGCTGGATCGCCATACCTCGGAGTCTCGCTTGTGAGCGATTCTCGGCCAACTTTCTTCTCGACTCCTGGCGAGATCCCGAGGTTCCGAGGCCCCTATAGGGGCCTCGGACAACCCTCGCGAGCCTCGACCCCGATTGTGTCCAGGTCTTGACGATCCGACGGAGTGCCCCTAGAAGCCCGCAACCGAGGCTCCCATCCAGCCGACCGAGATGGAGCTACCCGACCGTCAGGAGCAAGCGCCATGCCGCTTATCGCATCTTGTGCATCGCCAACTCGACGTCCACTTCCGTCACCCACCACGACCCGCACACGGCTCTCCGTGGGCGCGAAGTCCGCCCGTCGAGGCGAGCGGACCGCGGCCACGAGTCCGCTCGCCTCCTATCTCGACCGCGGCGGTCGCCGGCGTGAGCTACTGACCCTCCCGGCCTATGGCGGGAGTGTGCTTGTGCTCGACCGCGACGCCATTACGCTCTGCGATCGACGCCTCGTTGCGCATCTGGCCGCCGATGAGCCGGTGGAGAACGCCGCCCTTGTCTGCGACCTCTATCTGCGGGATATGAGGGGGCGCTGGTGTCGGCGCGTGCAACCCAAGGACCTGCTGGTCGACCCTCTCGACACCGATGGCGCCTTGGCGTCCGGTCCGTCTGGGTCGGCCGGCTACGTGGTCGACAAGAACAGCGACGTCTACAGCATCGAGTTGCTCTCGGAAGCGCACGCCAGGGCTCAGTTGCGCTGGTGCCGACGCTCCTCAAGCGCCTCCCGCGCGGCCCCTGAGCGAGTTGCGTTGCGCGATGTCATCGCCGCGTTCGAAAGCTATGAGCCGATGCGAACGCTCACAGAGCGGGCTATCGCCCGTAATCGTGACGATCCGGATCTCGTCGTCACACGCTTGCGCAACGAATTCGAGCGCTTGTGCGAAAGCCCCGTCGTGCTTAACCGAGGGTTGCGCGAAGCGGTGCTGCACGCGATTGACCATCGCGGTCTGAGCATGAGCGAGATCGCGTTTCGCTGCGGGATGGTTAAGCGTGACCGGCGTGGCAGGACAAGTGGTGAGACGAGCTGGGTGGCGCGGCGAATCGGGCTCATGCCCGAAGGGGGAGAGCGGGCGATCACGCCCTGGGTCCACTCCGACGTGCTCGCGATGATCGCCCGTAAGGGCCTTGGTGTCAGCCCACGCGAGGTCGAACTCCAGTGAGCCTTTGCTGTGACCTGAACCGCGTAGGTGGGCGTCTCGGCTTGTGAGCGCAAGCGCCGACACATTGATCTGGCCGGATGCTTGTCAGCGTCCGCTCGACTCTGCGATTCTCGTGGTTGAGGCAAACGCCGACATCGGCGGGGAGTTGGTTGAGCAACTGCGTGCCGACCGCTTCACAGCGGTACACGCGCGTAGCGCGGAGCACGCCCACGTGCTCGCGCGCGGCCAGACGATGAGGGCGGTTGTGCTTGGCGCGCTCGACACTCCTCGTGGAGCGCTCGACCTGCTCGAGGAGATACGTGGTCTGCGCTCGCCTCGACCTGCCGGAGGGAGGGTGTGGGATGGAAATCTGGCGGCGATCTTGCTCAGTCCCTCAGCCACCCAACTCGACCTTCTGCGTGCCTTTGAGATGGGCGCCGACGATTTCCTCGCGCATCCGCCGGCTTACCTGGAGCTGCGCGCTCGGCTGAGGGCGGTACTTAGACGAACAGAGCGCCCCACACACGGGCGGCTGCTGCAGGTCGGCGCGCTTGAGATCGACACCGACTCGCATTACGTGCGCTTCGCCGGAGCCGTGGTCGAGCTTTGTCGTCTGGAGTACGAGTTGCTGGTCCATCTTGCTCGAAGCCCCAACACCGTGTGCTCCAAGCAGGAGTTGCTTCGCGTGATCTGGGGTCAGCGTTCGAAGTCGGGCGCGCGGACGGTTGACAGCCACGCAAGCCGCCTGCGCCGCAAGCTCGACGCGGCCGGTGCTAGTGGGTTGGTTGTGAACGTGTGGGGCGTGGGGTACCGCCTGATCTAGAGGAATTACGCCATCGAATTTCTCCAGTAACGACGGGCAATATCGCGGTTTTGGAGGGTTCGCGCCGAGTACCGTCGCAGACGCCGCGTAGCTTCGTTTGGGGGCGAGCCCAACAGCAAAGGAGAACCTCATGTCTTACGCGAACATCAACCGCATCGTGATCGTGGGCAGGCTCACGGCCGACCCCGAGTTGCGGGCGCTCCCGTCGGGGTCGAGCGTTTGCAGTCTGCGGCTCGCGAGCCATTCGCTGCGCAAGAACGCCGACGGTGAGTACACGGAGAAGCCCAACTTCTTCGATGTCACCATCTTCGGGGGGATGGGCGAGTCCGTGCACCGTTACATGAGTCGCGGTCGCCGCATAGCGGTCGATGGACGCCTGGAATGGCGCGAGTGGGAGACCCCTGAGGGAGCCAAACGCCAGGCGGTCGAGATCGTCGCCGACAAGGTCCAGTTCCTCGACGGACGGGGTCTTCAGGGCAACTCTGAGGGTCTTGGCGGCGATGAGGGCTCAAACGACTCGGAGGACTCGCTGGACACGATCGAAGGTGGCGAGGAGCGCGAGCTGGTCGGTGTCGGCTCCGGCGGGGCGGGTGACGACCTCGTCTTTTGAGCGGTGTGTCGGTGCGGTGGGATGTCGGAGCTCCACATCCCACCGTCGGCCCCCCTCGCGTAAACTGCCGCCCGCGGCGTCGCTTCAAAGGCGGCTGCCCTCAAGCCCAGCACCTAAGCCCACAAGGAGCCCTGTTCGGTGCCAGTTAACACCAAAGCTATCGGCAAGACATACCCGCCCACCACCTATGCGGTCGGGCGAGAGAAGATCAAGGAGTACGCCCGAGCGGTGGGCGAGACCAACCCCCTCCATCTGGACGAGCAGGTTGCGCGTGACGCCGGCTACGCCGACGTTGTGGCCCCCCCGATGTTCGCTGTCGTGTACAGCTCGCCGTCGGTGGCCCCCTCGCTGTTTGACCCAGAGGTGGAAATGAACTTCGCGATGATGGTCCACGGCGGCCAGGAGTTCGAGTGGGGGCCGGTTGTGGTGGCGGGGGATGAGATCACCACCACCGCGTCGGTCAAGGACATCTCAGAACGAGACGGCCGCGGCTACTACGTGTTCGAGTCCGTCTCGGTCAACCAGCGTGGCGAGCAGGTGTGTCGCGGAGCCTGGACCAACATCGTCAGAGGAGTCTGAAATGGCAGATCTTTCAGTGGGAGCTCAGATTCCCGAGGTGCGGGTGACTCCTGACAAGTACCTCACCGCTCGGTATGCGGGCGCCTCCGGTGACTTCAACCCGATCCACATCGACGAGGAGTTCGCGCGCGCTGTGGGGCTCCCGGGGCGGATCCTGCACGGGCTATGGTCGATGGCGCAGGTGGCACGTGCTCAAACCGAGGCCGCGGGCGGCCCGCAGACGTTGAAGCGACTGTCTGTGCAGTTCCGCGGTATGGGTGTCCCTGAGCAGGAGGTCATGGTCACTGGCACCGTGCGTGAGGTCTCAGACGGTCGTGTGATCGTGGACACCGTCGCCGAGCAAGCCGGCAACCAGATCATCCGCAACGCCGAGGCCGAGCTTCAGGTCTAGAAGAAGCCTTAGGGCGCCGTCCCTGCTGTGGGCCGGCGCCCAAGCGGAGCCCAGGGCACACGCCCTTACAATCATCGGATGCTCACCCCCCGGCAGGAGCTGATCCTATGCAAGGTGGTGGAGGGTTATCTGCAGAGTGGCCAACCGGTGGCGTCCAAGACGATCGCCGCTGACCCTGGTCTTGACTGTGGACCCTCCACCGTGCGCAACGAGCTTGCGCTGCTGGAGGAGCACGACCTGCTTGCACACCCACACACCTCGGCTGGGAGGGTGCCCACAGATGCCGGCCACCGCTACGTGGTTGACAAGTTGCTCGGCGCGGGCCGCAGCCTGCAGCCCGCGCGTTCGCTCTCTCTCTCGCTCACTCGACGTGAGGTGGAGGAGGCGATGCGGCATACGAGCACCGCGATATCCAGGGTTACAAACCTGCTCGCGGTGGTGTCAGCACCATCGTTGAACACTGCCACGATTCGCCATGTAGAGGTGCTGGAGCTTCAGCCGCAGGTGGTGATGGTTGTAGTCATCACCTCCACCGGCGGGGTCTCGAAGATGCTTACCACCTTCGAAACTCCGGTCGATCCCGGCCTCGTGGGGTGGGCGGGCGAATATCTCAACGAGCGGCTCGTCGGCTACGGTCTCGGCGCCCGGATGCTCTCCAAGCGTCTCGAGGACCCAGGGCTCGGCGCCCGCGAGCGGGCGTTTGTCGAGCGGCTCTCCTCCGCTTTTGGGAGTCTCGCGTGTGAGAGCGAGGACACGCTTTTCGTGGATGGTACAGCGCACCTGCTCTCCCACGGTCGTCGCCACGACATCACCGAGATTAACGAGTTGATGGCATTGCTTGAGCGCCGGGCTCTGCTCCTGCGCGTGCTCAGTGCTGCACTCGGCGAGTCAGACGTATACGTGCGTATCGGAAGTGAGAATGAGATCCCAGCGATGCGTTCGGTGGCGCTCGTGGCGGCCGGTTACGGTCTAGCGCGGCGCAAGCTAGGGACAGTGTCGGTGATCGGGCCGGTCCACATGGACTATGCCGGCGCCATCGCCACAGTGCGGGAGGCCGCCCACGAGCTCTCCCGCTTCGTCGAAGACGCATACGCCGAGCGCTAGGGTCTCCCGACGCCGATGAGCACAACCGCGCCACGAGATCCATATGAGGTGCTCGGCGTCCCCCGAGACGCCGGTGAGCAGGACATCAAGAAAGCGTTTCGCGGACTCGCGCGGGAACTGCACCCCGACGTCAACGCTCACGACCCCCAGGCGGAGGAGAAGTTCAAGGAGGCCGCTGAGGCGTACGAGATCCTCTCCGACCCCGAGCGTCGCGCGACCTATGATCGCTATGGCCACGAAGGTTTGCGCTCTGGGGGGTACGCCCCCAACTTCGACGGTTTCGGGTCGATCGGCGACCTCTTCAACGCCTTCTTCGGCGGTGGTGGCGGGTTCGGTTCCCCCTCAGGTTCAGGGCACGGCGGGGATATCGCCGTCAGCGTCGAGATGACCCTGCTTGAAGCCTCCACCCCCAACAAGGTTGACGTGACGTTCGAGGCGATAGACCGTTGCGAGCACTGCCACGGAAACGGCGCCGAGCCCGGCACTCCGATCGAGCGATGTTCTCGCTGTGACGGTGCTGGGCAGGTGCAGAGTGTCAGTCGCACCCCATTCGGCCAGATGGTGCGCACGATGATCTGTGACGCCTGTCACGGGGACGGTCGCCTCCCCACCCAACCCTGTGGGGAGTGTCGCGGTCGCGGTCAAAGGTCGGTGCGTCGCAGCGAGCAGGTGGCGGTACCGGCGGGAATCGCCGACGGTCAACGCATCCGTGTGAGTGGACGTGGCCACGCCGGCGAGCGTGGGGCCCCCGCGGGCGACCTGTACGTGCTCGTGCGGGTCGCCCCCGACGAGCGTTTCGTGCGCGAAGGCGACGATCTCATCACCGCGCTTGATGTATCCGCGCCACTGGCGTCGCTCGGCGCCACGCTTGAAGTCCCCACGCTCGACGACGCCACCTCGGTGGAGGTGCCCGCAGGCGTCCAGCCCGGTGAAGTGCTCTCGGTGCGCGGCGAGGGGATGCCTTCTCTACGCGGTGGCCGTCGCGGCGATTTGAGAGTTGTGGTGAACATCGTGGTTCCCCGTCGCCTCAACGAGGAGCAGCGCGATCTAATCGCCCGTTTGAACGCCACGCTCACCGACGAGAACCTGCGCTCCGAGGAATCTGTTTTCGCAAAGTTGCGACGAGCGCTTCGCCACCACGCCGCGTGAGGACACGCCGTTGTGCGCGAGGAGGGAGGAGAGCGCGATGATTCGTCTCGCGCTGCGTGTCAAGCGCGGCGACGCGGAGGTGGTGTTGGCCGACCTGCTGGAGCTGGCTCCCTCAGGCGTGGAGGAGATCGACCTGCCCTCCGCCGATGGGGGAGAGGGTTTCGTGGAGTACGCCGTCTATGGCGCCCCAGGGGAGCTCCCTAACCTGCCTGACCTCCAAGTCGCCGCGGGCGGCGCGCTGGTGGAGGTCTCTACGAGCGAGGTTCCCGACGACTGGTCGGAGCGGTGGAAGCAGTTTCACCAGCCTGTGCTGATTTCCGGGCCAAGCGCGGATGTGCCCGCACTTCACGTGCGTCCTCCGTGGGAGTCTCCGACCGACCATGCCGGTGCGCTTGAGATCGTGATCGATCCAGCTCAGGCGTTCGGCACCGGCGCGCACGCCACCACGAGACTCTGCCTGGAGTTGTTGTTGGAGATCACGGCCACGAAGGGGGCACGGGGCGGCGTGCTCGACGTGGGCGCCGGCTCGGGTGTGCTCGCGATCGCCGCCACGAAGCTCGGTTACGCCCCCGTGCTGGCGCTTGACCACGACCGCGAGAGCGTGCGCGCGATACTCGACAACGCAGCCCTCAACGGCGTGGAGGTTGACGCTCGGCGCTTCGATCTGCGCGAGCAGGTGCTGCCATGGTTTGCGGGAGGAGGGGAAACGGGCATCGTGCTTAGCGCAAATTCCGATCCCCCCGGCGACGAGCGACAGGAGCCTGACACGGCGCGTACATTGGTGCTCGCGAACCTGTTGCGACCGTTGCTGCTGGATCTCGCCGAGACGATGCCCGCGTCGAACCCTCCGGCTCGGCTTGATCTGATCGCGAGCGGTCTGCTGTGCGAGCAAGCCGACGAGGTTGCCCGTGCATTCGCTGAGCGCCTCGGGCTGCGCGAGTTCGACCGTCGCGAGCGGGGCGAATGGGCCGCTCTGTATCTCAGCCGCGGCTGAGCTGAGCGCCCGAGAGGCTCACGGCGCCGTCGGTCGAGCCGCTTGCCGCTGAAGGTAGCCGCTCGGTCGCCGCCCGTACCACCGACCTGAACAGCAGGTCGAGCGCTCCTCTCACACCCCCCTCTACGTCGAGCAGCGCCCGCGCCGCGATGAAGCCCGCGCCGATCGCGTCAAGCGCCTCTCCCATCTCGCCCGGGTCGGGGTCGCGGCACACCGCGATCGCGAGGTCGAGCATCCCCTGGGCCTGTTCGATCGCCCCACCAAACAACGCTGGCCCGGCGAGGCTCCCGTAGCCGTACGCGCGCGCCAAGCGGCCGTTCAACGTGATCTCCTCACCGCCGTGAGGCGCGGAGACGGGGGGTAGTCCGCGACCGTCCACGAGCCCCGCCATCGTCTCGCCGAGGATCGCCCTTGTGGCGGTCTCCCCGAGCCCAGCGTGTGCCGCCGCTCGCAGCGCGAGGTACAACCCGCTCGATGTGAGCCCATAAGGGGGGTCGCTTGCGAACACCACTCTCTCAGCCGGCACGCGCGCGAGCAACTCGATCACGTCCAGCGGGAAGAAACAGGAGGTGTCGTACAGCACCCCCGGGTGGTCCTTCAAACGCGAGGTGAGGATCCCCTGGTCGCAGATCGCCCCGTGCGCGAGGATCAACACCACCTCCGGATGGCGCAACGCAAGATTGGCCAACCCGTCGGCGATCGGGGGCATCCCGCGTCCGGCGTGAATCAAGATCGGCACCCCCGCTTCTCCCGCGAGCGCAAAGATTCCATCCATCTCCGGCCCGTCGAAAGAGAAAGATTGTGCCCGTGGGTGGAGCTTTATCCCGCGCGCCCCCTTCTCGATGCAACGCTCCCCCTCCACTACCGGCGCTTCCGCCGGGTCGAGTCGGCAGAAGGGGATCAACCGCCCATCGCTTTCCCC
The DNA here is from genome assembly GCA_963695305.1 of uncultured Solirubrobacterales bacterium. GTDB lineage: Bacteria > Actinomycetota > Thermoleophilia > Solirubrobacterales > Solirubrobacteraceae > Palsa-744. The sequence continues at coordinate 1,619,866 of OY968774.1, forward strand.
AGCCCAACCCAACACGCGATTGTTGGGTACCCGGTACGAGGGCCTTCGATCGGGATCGTGCAACGGGAAAACGCACGCTCTCCTCGCGCCCCCTGCGTCGAGCTGTGCGAGCAGGGTCTGAAGGTCGAGCGAGCGGCCATCCTCGTCCAAACCGAGGTGGGTGTGCGCGTCGAACACTTCGGCCCCGTCAGGCCTCAGCCGCGCGGTGTCCTTGAGGAACGGTGCGATCGCGTCAGCGTAGATAGAGGCGCTCATACCCAACTCATTCTGCCCCATCGTGCGTGCTCGTTGCGCTCAGCACGATGCAAGGCGGCCCTGAGGCCGCCCTATCCACATAGTTTGTGACACGTTTGTAACATTGGTCTCAACCGCTCTACGAGGCTAGTGTGTCAGTGTCATGCCCACACGTATCCTCATTGTAGGCGGAGGTTTTGGGGGCTTCTACGCCGCCCGTGCGTTTGAGCGTATTTCCACTATCCGCAGCGCCCGGGTCACGCTCGCAAGCGACGCCAACTTCATGCTCTACACCCCGCTCCTTCCGGGCGCCGCGGGGGCCACGCTTGACCCCCGTCATGTCGTCGTCGCGCTGCGCTCCCAACTGCACCACACCGACCTGCTCATCGGTACTGTCACTGGCCTTGACCCCGAGCGGCGCGCGCTCGGTGTACGCCGCATCGACGGGGAGTGGTTGGAGCTCGGCTACGACCACCTGCTCGTATCGCTCGGGTCGATCTCTCGCATGCTCCCCATTCCCGGCCTCGCCGACCACGCGATCGGCTTGAAGTCGCTCGCCGACGCCACCGCGCTGCGCAACCGTGTACTCACCTGCTTTGACATCGCCGAGTCGCTCGAAGACCCCGCGCTGCGCGCCGAGTACCTCTCGTTCGTGTTCGTCGGCGCCGGCTATGCCGGCCTCGAGGGGCTCGCCGAGCTGCAGGATTTCGCCGCCCAAGCCATCGACCTCTATCCCCGTTGCCGCGCAGAGGGCATGCGCTGGGTGCTCATCGAGGCCCGCGACCGCATTATGACCGAGGTGCCTCCGAGCCTCTCTTCGTTCGCGGCACGGGAGCTCTTGGGGCGAGGCATCGAGATCAAGACCAACACCACGCTCTCCTCGCTCACCGCGAACCGCGCCAACCTCTCCGACGGGGAAGAGGTTGCCACGCGCACCCTCGTGTGGACCGCCGGTGTGCAACCTGCTCCGGTCGTTTCCTCGCTTGGCTTGCCGCTTGATCCCAGTGGGCGGATCCTCACCGACAGGGAGATGCGTGTATCGGGTCATCCGGGGGTATGGGCGATCGGTGACTGCGCAGCCGTCCCTGACCCTGCGCGGTCAAACCAACCGTGCCCGCCTACAGCCCAGCACGCGATCCGCCAAGGGCGGCTTGTCGCGCACAATATCGCCGCCACCCTCCAGGGGGAGCGTTTGCGCCCGTTTCGCTACCGCACTGCAGGAGTCGTCGCCGAGCTTGGCCACAACAAGGCTGTTGCCATCACCCTCGGCGTGCGCTGGCGTGGGCTCCCCGCGTGGCTCATCGCTCGCACCTACCACCTGCTGTTGATGCCCGGTTTGGGGCGAAAGCTGCGCCTACTCGTCGACTGGAACGTAGCGCTGCTGTTCGGTCGCGACCCCTCCTCGCCCGGTCGTTTGGGCACACCCACACCCCTTCAGCCCGCCGAGAACGCCGAATCGACACAAAAGTCTCCCCCCGTCGGCGTATCCTGACTGGATGGCAATCGTCGACCAGGTCCAAGCCGATCTCAAGGACGCGATGCGCGCGGGCGAGAAAGCTCGCGTGGGCGCACTGCGGATGATCCTCTCCGAGTTGCAGAAGGACTCCAAGGAGGGCTCCGATGACGAGCTCGCGGTGCTCCGTCGTGAGCGCAAGCGTCGCGTCGAGGCCGCGAAGGCGTTTCGTGACGGCGACCGCGACGATCTCGCTACCGCCGAGGAGGCCGAAGCGGAACTGATCGCCACATACCTACCCGCCGAGCTCTCCGACGAGGAGCTGCGGGCGATCGTCACCCAGGCGCTCGCCGACAGCGGCGCCTCCTCGCCGAAGGACATGGGTATGGCGATGAAGTCTGCGATGGCGGTTGTTGGAGGTCGTGCTGACGGCAAGCGGGTCTCAGGTCTCGTAAAGGCGGCGCTCTCCGGATGAGCGCAAGCTCGCCCCGACACGCCGCACTCGCCGCCTCACTCACGGTCCGGTTTGGCCGTTGAGAACCCAACTCGAGCTACCCAATGAGGTCGCCGCGGAGCTCGCGGGAAGCCAGGACGCGGTACTCCGCGCGCTTGAGTCACACCTCCAGTGCAAGGTCTTCCTACGGGGCAACCTGCTCACGCTCGACGGCTCGGAGGACGACACCCGCGCCGGTGAGCGCGTCGTGCACGAGCTCTCCGACCTCATCTCTCGCGGCCACCAAATCGCCCCGGGCACGATCTCGGCCGTCACCGGGGCGCTCGACGCACACGAATCGCCCGCCCACGTGCTCGAGGACGTCATCTGGCGCCACCGCTCCCTCCGTGTCGCCCCAAAGACTGTCAACCAGAAGCGCTACGTCGACTCGATCCGCTCCTCCACAGTCACCTTCGGCGTCGGCCCCGCCGGCACCGGCAAGACGTTTCTCGCAGTCGCTATGGCGGCCTCCGCGCTCGCCCGCCACGAAGTCAACCGCATCATCCTCACCCGCCCCGCTGTCGAGGCGGGCGAGCGGCTCGGCTTTCTCCCCGGTGATCTAATGGCGAAGGTCGATCCTTATCTGCGCCCACTGTTCGACGCGCTCCACGACATGCTCGACCCCGAGAAGGTCTCCGCTCACCTGGAGCGGGGGGTCATCGAGATCGCCCCGCTCGCGTTCATGCGCGGTCGTACCCTCAACGACTCCTTCGTCATCCTCGACGAGGCGCAAAACACCACCCCCGAGCAGATGAAGATGTTCCTCACCCGGCTCGGCTTTGGCTCCAGGATGGTCGTCACTGGCGACATTACCCAGGTCGACCTCCCCCGCGAGCAGCGCTCCGGGCTCGTCGCGGTGGGGGAGGTGCTGGATGAGATCGAGGGCATCGAGTTCGTCCGCTTCGGCGGCGAGGATGTCGTGCGCCACAAGCTTGTCCAACGCATCGTCGAGGCCTACGACGAGCACTCCCGCCGCGAGGCCCCCGAGCTGCGCCCCGCAGAGCGCGACCGTTCGGTCGCAGACCGGCGTGCTTGAAGTCGAGGTCCTAGGCCGCGAGCTCACAGAGCCTTCGCTTCCGCTTGGTGAGATAGAGCGCTTGTGCGCACGGGCGCTTGAGAGCGCCGGTATAGAGGATGGGCATCTCGCTGTCGAGTTCGTCTCCGCCGAGCGCATCGCGGAACTGAACCGGGAGTTTCGAGGGAAAGAGGGACCTACTGACGTACTCTCCTTCCCAATCGACGAACTTGAGCCGTTGGGTAACGACGCCATCCCGCGCGAGCTGGGCGACATCGTCATCTGCCCTACCCACACGATCGACCTGCGCGAGGCGATCGTCCACGGCACGCTCCATCTCATCGGCATGGACCACGAGACCGACGACGGTGAGATGCTTGCGCTGCAGGACTCCCTCATGCGGGGGGTTGACTTCGTGACGAGCGCTGACGGTGAACACCTGGATGCGCCGGACACCGCCGAGGAGATCAGGCGCAGTGGCTTCGTCGCGCTCGCCGGTCGTCCCAATGTTGGCAAGTCGACGCTCGTCAACGCGATCGTGGGGGGGAAGGTCGCGATCGTCTCCGACCGCCCTCAAACCACGCGGCGTGCGATCCGCGGCGTGCGTACCGACGGACCTCGTCAGCTCGTCCTGGTGGATCTCCCAGGCGTGCAGCGCCCCCGCGACGTTCTCACCGAGCGCATGGCGGGGCGTGTACGCCAGGAGCTCGAAGGCTCCGACGCGGCGCTACTCCTGTTGAACGGTGAGCAGGGGGTGGGCCCCGGCGATCGGTTCATCGCCGCCGCGCTCACCGACACAAATACGCCCGTCACGATCGCCGTCAACAAGGTCGATCGGCTCGACCGCATGGCTACCGTTGCCGTGCTCCAGGCCGCCGAGGAGCTGGGGGTGGGGGAGGAGATATTCCCGATCTCCGCCCGCACGGGTAAGGGTGTGTCGGAGCTCGTAGCCCACCTCTTCGAGCAGATGCCTGAGGGTCCTTTCATGTTCTCCCCCAAGGACATCTCAGACCAGCCGCTCTCTCTGCTGTTTGCGGAGCTGATACGCGAGGCCGCGATTCGGCGCACCTTCCAGGAGCTTCCTCATGCCCTTGAGACCATGGTCGAAGAGGTGGAATATCCGCGCGAGGATCTGGTACGCGTGCGTGCGCTTATCTGGGTAGAGAGCGAGTCCCAAAAGGGCATCGTGGTCGGCTCGGGCGGTCGCATGATCAAGGCAATCGGTTCTGCCGCCCGCAAGGAGATCGAGCGCGAGCTCGACTGCCACGTCCATCTCGACCTGTCCGTCCGTGTGCGCCGCGACTGGCGTGGCGACGAGGGGCTGCTGGACCGGCTGGGGATCACCTGAGGCGACCGCGATTCACAGATTGCCAGCCAGCCGGCCTGCGACCTTTCGCACCCCGTCGAGGTCCATCCCTGAAGTGAACTGGAACGGCACCGTCAGCACCTTCGGCGGCTTGCCCTCCGCAAAGCGCTGACGGCGCAATCTGGCGATCTGGCTCCGCTGCACGCGACCGCTCTCGTAGGCCATGTGCGCCACGCGTGCCGCACGACTCACGAGTGGACTGTCGTCGCCGAAGCGGGCGAGTGAGCCATCGGCTGGCTCGGCGGCGCTCTCGATGCGCGCCATCTCCTCGCGGGTGAAGCGGCGGCTGACCGTTCCGTTCACCACCACCGCGTCGAGGTCGCGGTCGAGGCTAACCCGCAACCCTTCCTCCAGCTCCAACGTCTCAGTGACCGCCATCTCGCTCGCGTGCGCCACCGCGATGTAGCTGGAGCGCTGTGGATCGCCGAGCAGCTCTCGCACCTTCCTGGCTTGCTCTGAGAGGGGACCCATGCGCACGATTGCGCCGAAGGTCTGCGGTGAGTGAAGCAGTGCCAGTGCGTGCCCGGTGGCGGGCGCATCGAGGATCACGAGGTCGTATGACTTGTGGTGCTTGCGCGTGCGTCCCCCTTCGCACAACTCGCGCACCTTGATCAAGCTCACGAGCTCCCTCGCGCCTGGGGCCGCGGCGGCAAAGTAGTGGAAGGTGTTGCTTGCAGACAGCACCCGCGCCGAGATGCGTCCGCTCACGACCCGCAACCACTCGATCAACGCCTTATCAGGGTCGATGCACATACTCCATAGACCCTCTTCCAACTCCACCTCCTCACCGGGCTCTGGCATCTCACGGATGCCGAAGAGGGTGGGCAGCCGGTGCTGCTCGCCGAGCTCAGCAACCATCGTGCGCAGCCCCGACCGCGTGGCCATCATGCCGAGCGCGCACGCCACTGTCGTCTTCCCGGCGCCCCCCTTGCCTGTCACGACGATCAGCTTGCGCTCCAGTAGTGCCATTGTCGCTCTGCAACCTACAATCCGCTGATGACCACCACTACAGACGCCACGGTTGAGCGGCTACTCGTCTACGACGAGCGGGGACTCGTACCGTGTGTGGTGCAGGATTGGAACACGGGCGAGGTACTCACCCTGGCCTACATGAACGAGCTTGCGCTCCAGCAGACACGCGCCACCGGCGAGCTTCACCTCTGGAGCCGCTCCCGCCAGGAGCTCTGGCACAAGGGAGCCACGAGCGGCAACACCCAAGCCGTGCGCGCGCTACGCGTGGACTGCGACGGCGATGCGCTCGTGGCGCTCGTGGAGCCCGCCGGCCCCGCCTGCCACACAGGAGAGCGCACCTGCTTCTACCGCGGGGAGCTAGATCCGGGTGCTCCTTACGAGACTCTTCCCGCGCTTGAGCGCACGCTCCAGCAACGTGTCCACGAGCGGCCTGCGGGCTCCTACACAGTTCAGCTACTCGAAGACCCCACGCTCATAGGCGAAAAGGTGATGGAGGAGGCCGAGGAGGTCTCTCGCGCCGCCCGCGAGGAGACAGACCTCCGCGTGGACGAAGAGGCCGCCGACCTGCTCTACCACCTGCTCGTGCTGTTGCGCTCTCGTGGGCGCTCGTTGTCAGACGCGGAGGCTGTGCTCGATGGCCGCCGCCGCTGAGCATCGCGTGAAGCGCACCGCACGGCGCCGCGTCGCCCGCTTCACGACGAGCGGAGCCCGGCGATGAGTGTCACGGGTAGCGCGTCAACCGAGGCCCCTACGGGCGCCTACAACCTGATCCCGCTGCGCGAGACCTTCATCGCCGACTGCGAGACCCCCGTGTCCGCGTTCCTGAAGCTACGCGCTCTCGCCCCCGGCGAGCCCTCCTTCCTGCTGGAGTCCGCAGAGCAGGGTCAGCGCATGGGCCGCTACTCGTTCATTGGTTTCCGCCCCCGCTCGGTGCTGCGCTGGTCGCTTGGCGACCCCGGCGACCCTTATGCCCTTGCCACCGCCGCGGTAGCCGGCTGCCGTCAGGCGCCAGGCGAGGATGGGGAGGGTGAGGCTCCGTTTACCGGTGGCGCCGTCGGGTACTTCGGCTACGACCTCGTCCGCACGGTCGAGCCCCTCGGCGATCCCAATCCAGATGCGCTCGGACTTCCCGACATGGCGCTCATGCTCACCGACGCGCTTGTCTGCTTCGACCACCTCAAGCACACCATCACGATCAACGCCAACGCCGACCTCGACGCCGAACCCGACCCCGAACGGGCACGAGAGGCGGCAGCTCGCACGATCGCCGAAGTGCGCGCCTGTCTCGCCGGGCCCGTCCCACTAGGTCCTGAGGCCGGTATCAGGGAGGCGCCCACCTTCGAATCGAACATGACACGCGAGAGTTTTGAAGCGATGGTTTCGCGCATCGTGCAGTACATCCACGCGGGCGACGCCTTCCAGGTCGTGCCCTCACAGCGCTTCTCGGCGGAGGTCCCCGTTGAAGCGTTCTCGATCTACCGAGGTCTGCGCGCAGTCAACCCTTCCCCCTACATGTACTTCCTGGACTTCGGCGACTTCCAGGTTGCGGGCGCGAGCCCCGAGCCCTTGCTTACCGTCACTGGCCGCCATGTCTCCACCCGCCCGATCGCCGGCACCCGACCACGCGGCTCGACCCCTGAGGAGGATCGTCGTGTCGCCGGTGAGCTGCTCGAAGACGAGAAGGAGCGCTCAGAGCACGTGATGCTTGTAGATCTGGGCCGCAACGATCTCGGTCGCGTGTGCGAGTACGGCAGCGTCGTCGTAGACGAGCTGATGGAGATCGAGACCTACAGTCACGTTATGCACATCGTCTCCTCGGTGTCCGGCACGCTGCGCGAGGACGTCGGCGCGATGGACGCCCTGCGCTCCGTGCTCCCCGCCGGCACACTCTCCGGCGCGCCCAAGGTGCGCGCGATGCAGATCATCGACGAGCTTGAGCCCACCAAGCGCGGCGGCTACGGCGGCGCGATCGGCTACCTCAGCTACTCCGGCGACCTCGACACCGCGATTCACATCCGCACCGTCGTCGTCAAGGACGGTGTTGCCCACGTCCAGGCCGGCGGTGGCACCGTTGCCGACGCCAAGCCCGTCTACGAGTACGAGGAGTCGGTCAACAAGACTAAGGCCGTTTTGGGCGCGGTTGAGCTGGCTTGTCGTCAGGCGGACTGGGGGTGAGTGTGCGGGTCCTCGTGATCGACAACTACGACTCGTTCACCTACAACCTCGTCCAGTATCTGGGGGAGCTTGGCGCGGAGGTCAACGCGGTTCGCAACGACGCCGCCACCGTGGATGAGCTGCTGGGCGAAGACTACGAGCGCTGCGTGATCTCGCCGGGGCCGTGTACACCCAACGAGGCAGGCATCTCTCTAGAGGTCGCGCGCCGGCTTCCCGAAGCGGGGGTCCCCACGCTCGGTGTGTGTCTCGGCCACCAATCGATGGCTCAAGCTTTCGGTGGGAGCGTGATCCTGCACGCACCCGTCCACGGCAAGGCCACCACGATCGAGCACGACGGCCGCACCATCTTCGCGGGGCTCTCCTCACCGCTCACCGTCGGTCGCTACCACTCGCTGGTGGTCGAGGAAGATCTGCCCGACTGCCTTGAACCCACCGCGCGTGGTGGCGGGGTGTTGATGGCTCTGCGCCACCGTGAGCTTCCCGCTGAGGGGGTCCAGTTCCACCCCGAGTCGGTTCTCACCGACGAGGGTAAGCACCTGCTCTCAAACTTCCTCGACCAAACCGGCCGCGCCTCGACTGACGGTGGCGCTCGCGCCACGGAGCCGCTCGCATCGAGAGCTGAGGGCTGATGCCAAACGCCGTCCTCACGCGCGCGATCGACGCGCTCGCCTCCCGCCGCGACCTCTCCTCCCAGGAGACCTCCGACGTGCTTGCGGAGATCATGCACGGCGAGGTCTCAGAGACCCAGATCGCCGCTTTTCTGATCGCGCTGCGCACGAAGGGGGAGACCGTCGATGAGATCGCGGGGCTCGCCCACACGATGCGCGAGCTGGCCGCCCACGTCACCACCGAGGGGGGCGAGCTGCTCGACACCGCCGGCACGGGTGGGGGACGGCGTACCTTCAACGTCTCCACCACCGCCGCGCTCGTCGCCGCCGGCGCCGGTTGCGCTGTCGCAAAGCACGGCAATCGCTCCGCCACAAGCTCCTCCGGCTCAGCCGACCTGTTGGAGGCGCTTGGCGCCCGCATCGACCTCGATCCCGCCGGCGTGTCTAAGTGCATCGCGGAGGCCGGTTTCGGCTTCATGTTCGCTCCCGCCCATCACCAAGCCACGCGCTTTGTGATCCCTGTCCGCCGCGAGCTCGCCGTGCGGACGATCTTCAACCTCCTCGGCCCTCTCACCAACCCCGCGGGCGCTACCCACCAGCTCATCGGCGTCGCCGACGCGAGCTTCCTGGAGACGATCGCCGGCGCGCTTGCCCGCCTGGGCGTCACCCGCGCGCTGGTCGTCTCCGGCGAGGATGGCCTTGACGAGGTCTCCACCTCCGCCGCCACAACCGTGGTGGAGGTCAACGGAGATGACATCTCCCGCTACACCCTCACCCCCGGGGACGTCGGGATCGCGCTCGCCGACCCCTCCGATCCATTGCTGGACGGGGGCTCCCCCGAGCAGAACGCCGAGGTCGCGCGAGCGGTGCTCAGTGGTGAGCAGGGCGTGCGCGCAGATCTCGTCCTCATCAACGCGGGCGCCGCCATCTACGCAGCGGGCGCCACCGGCAGCATCACCGACGGTGTCGAGGCGGCACGTGTGGCGATATCCACGGGCGCCGCCGCCTCCGCGCTTGACCGCTACGTGCAGGCGAGCAACACCCATGCCCCGGCACAGCTCGCCGGATGACTGTGCTCGACCGCATCCTCTCCGAAACGCGCGACGTGGTGGCGCGGCGCAAGCTAACCCTCCCGTTGGAAGGACTGGAAACGCGGGTCATGGCAACGGTCTCCCAAAATGGCTGGCGCCCACGCTTTCGCGAAGCTCTCTCGCGCCCTGGCATCGGTGTGATCGCGGAGTTCAAGCGCCGCTCCCCCTCCGCCGGCGCGCTCCGGGAGGACGCCAGGCTCGAGGACATCGTCGTCGCCTACGAGCGCGGCGGGGCAAGCGCGTTGTCGGTGCTCACCGAGGAACCAAACTTCGCCGGCTCGCTTGATGATCTGAGGCTTGCGCGCGCCTCGTGCGATCTGCCGATCCTGCGTAAGGACTTCGTCGTCGACCCCTACCAGCTCTATGAGGCAAGCCTCGCCGGCGCCGACGCGGTGCTGCTGATCGTCGCCGCGCTCGACCAACCCACGCTTACCTCGCTCCATGAACTTGCCACCACCCTCTCGCTTGATGTCCTGGTGGAGGTGCACGACCGCGATGAGCTCTCCCGCGCCCTCGACGCGGGGGCGAGCTTGATTGGGGTCAACAACAGAGACTTGCGCGACTTCTCCGTTGACGTTCAACGCACCTTTGAGCTGCTCGATGCGATGCCCACGGACGCCATCGTCGTGTCGGAGTCGGGGATAGTCGATGCGCAGCAGGTCGCCGAGCTTGAGCGTGGTGGGGTGGCGGCGGTGCTGGTGGGGGAGACCCTCATGCGCGCCCCCCACCCCCAAGAGGCGCTCGTAGACCTGCTCGCGCGGAGCTCACAACCTTTTATAGAGTCGGATGGCTTTCTTTAGTTCTCGTTGATCGCCTTCGGTAATCCTTCCTTTCATGAAGCGCACGTTTTTCATCCCCTTCATCTCCGCCCTCGTCGGCGGGGGGTTGGTGGTTGCCGTGATCGCCGCCACCAGCGGGCTCGGCTCCTCGACCAAGACGGTAACGGTCATCCAGCAGTCCTCTTCGCCGATCGCTCCGTCCAACGCTTCCGCGCAGAGCACGGGCCTCACGCCGCATCAGATCTACGTGAAGGACGCCCCCGGGGTCGCCTTCATCACCTCCACAATCGTGCGCCAAACCGAATCCCCCTTCAGCTTCGGCGAAAGCCAGACCCAGCAGGGCACCGCCACAGGCTCAGGCTTTGTCATCAACAAAGACGGCACCATCCTCACCAACTACCACGTCGTCGAGAACGCCGTGAAGGTGATGGTGAGCTTCGAACACGGCAAGGCCGTCGAAGCGAAAGTGGTTGGCAAGGATCCCTCCAACGACCTCGCCGTGCTACGCATCCCCACAGAAGGACTCACGCTACACCCCCTCACGCTGGGGGATTCGAGCAAGGCTCAGGTCGGCGACCCGGTGCTCGCGATCGGCAACCCCTTCGGCCTCGACCGCACCCTCACCACAGGCGTGGTGTCCGCTCTGCAACGCCAGATCACCTCCCCCAACGGTTTCACGATCGACAACGTCCTACAAACCGACGCCCCCATCAACCCCGGCAACTCGGGCGGTCCACTGCTGAACGCGAAGGGCGAAGTGATCGGCATCAACTCCCAGATCGAGACCGGCGGCAGCGGTGGCGGTAGCGTCGGTATCGGCTTCGCCGTCCCCATCAACACCGCCGAGAAAGAGCTCTCCCAGCTCGAGAAAGGCGGCACCGTTCGCGGCGCCTACCTCGGTGTGTCCACGCTCACGGTCGACGGCTCGCTCTCCGCTTTCAACCTCCCCGTCAAGAGCGGCGCGTTGGTGGAGACCGTCGAAGCGGGCACCCCTGCCGCCAAGGCCGGCATCAAGGCGGGCAACATCGAAGCGCAAACCCCCAGCGGCAAGGTGGCGGTCGGCGGCGACATCATCGTCAAGGCCGACGGCAAGACGATCACAAGCGCCGAGGATCTCTCCACCTTCATTTCCACGAAGAAACCGGGCGACACCATCTCCGTAGAAGTCATTCGCGCCAACGGCAGTGGCGGCTACGACCACAAGACCCTCAAAGTGACGCTCGCGGGCCGTCCCAACTCGGTCAAGAGCGCCAACACCCCCGAAGGGTAAGAAGCTCTCTTCGCACGCTACCGTTGGGGCATGTCCGACGCCCCTTCACAGGTAAAGATCTGCGGGATCACCAGACTTCCCGACGCCGAGTTGGCGGTCGAGCTGGGAGCGTGGGCTGTCGGCATGGTCTTCTACGCACCCTCCCCCCGCCGCTGCTCACTCGCCGAGGCCCAGGCGATCACCACCGCCCTGCGCCGCAAGGTGGAGCTGTGTGGCGTGTTCGTGAACGCTCCCATGGAGGAAATCGTGGGTGTCAGCGAGCAGCTCGGCCTCACGCTGCTACAGCTCCACGGCGACGAGGGTCCCTCATTCTGCAGCGAGGCGGCCCGGCGCACCGGTGCTCGTATCATCAAGGCGCTGCAGGTCGCGGGCCCCGGCGATATCCGCGACGCCTCCCGCTACCACACCGACTTCCACCTGCTTGACACCCGTTCCACCACTCCTGGCCATGAGGGCTTGCGCGGTGGCACGGGGGAGACGTTTGACTGGAAGCTGCTTGCCGGGAGGCGCTCGAAAGTCCCGCTCATCCTCAGCGGTGGCCTTGGTCCCCACAACGTGTGTGAGGCGGTCGAGCGCGTGCGCCCCTTTGCGGTCGACACCGCCAGTGGCACCGAGCTAGCGCCCGGTCTCAAGGATCCCGAGAAGCTGCGCGACTTCTTCGCGGCGGTCAACAGTGCCGCGTTCGCTCTGCCCGTGCATGCCGAGCAGACACCTCGGGCGAACCCCGAGCCGGACTCGCTTGCGGAGGGGACGCCGCCTGTAGGGTCACCGGCGTGAGCGCACACGACACGGCTCCCGGCGCGCCCCGTGTGGGCGTGGAGCATCGCTTCGGGCGCTACGGCGGGCAGTACGTCCCGGAGACGCTCATGCCGGCGCTCGCGGAGCTAGAGCTGGCGTGGACCGCCGCGCGCGAGGATCCCGGCTACCGCGCCGAACTGGAGATGTTGTTGCGGGACTTCGCCGGCCGCCCCACGCCGCTTTACCGTGCCGAACGGCTCTCAGAGCGCGTCGGCCGTCCCGTCTACCTCAAGCGTGAGGACCTCAACCACACAGGCTCCCACAAGCTCAACAACGCGCTCGGCCAAGCGCTGCTGGCAATGCGTATGGGCAAGCACCGCATCATCGCCGAGACCGGCGCCGGCCAGCACGGGGTCGCCACCGCCACCGTGTGCGCGCTGCTCAACCTTGAGTGCGTCATCTACATGGGCGCTGAGGACACCCGCCGCCAGGCCCCCAACGTGCAGCGCATGGAACTGCTCGGCGCCACCGTCCACGCCGTCCACGCCGGCGCGCGCACACTCAAGGAGGCCACCTCCGCGGCAATCCGCGACTGGGTAACGAACGTGGGGCACACCCACTACATCATCGGCTCGGTTGTCGGACCGGCGCCCTACCCGGCGCTCGTGCGCGACCTGCAACGCGTAATCGGCGACGAGGCCCGCGCCCAGCTGCTGGAGCGCGAGGGGCGCCTCCCGGGACGCGTCATCGCGTGCGTCGGCGGGGGATCCAACGCGCTTGGCATCTTCACCGCCTTCCTCGACGACCCCGAGGTGGAGCTGATCGGTGTGGAGGCCGGGGGGGAGGGGATCGACACTCCTCGCCACGGGGCCCCTCTTACGGTGGCTGGACGCCCCGGCGTCCTGCACGGAGCGCTCTCCGCGGTCATGCAGGATGAGGAGGGCCAGATCATCGAAGCCCACTCCATCTCCGCCGGTCTTGACTATCCCGGCACCGGGCCCCAACACGCATTCCTGCGCGACTCCGGTCGCGCCCGCTACGAGGCAGTTACCGACAAGCAGGCGCTCGCAGCCTTCAAGGAGGTTTCACGCCTGGAGGGCATCATCCCCGCGCTTGAGACCTCCCATGCGCTCGCCTGGACGCTCGCGCGGTCAGAGGGCGATCTCGACCTCGTGTGTCTCTCCGGGCGTGGCGACAAGGACCTCTCAGAGGTGCTCGCACAGTGAATACCGTTGCCATAACCGGCGTTGACAAGATCTCTCGTGCATTTGCAAACAGCGGCAAGCGTGCCGCCCTGATGCCCTACTTGATGGGCGGTTTTCCTACGCTGGAGGATTCGATCCGCATCGGGCAGGCCTGTGTGCACGCGGGCGCCGACCTGATCGAGTTGGGCGTTCCATATTCCGATCCGCTTGCCGACGGGCCCGTCATCCACGAAGCGGGCACCCGCGCGCTTGAGGCCGGCGCGACCATCGTCGGCGTGCTCGAGGTCGCGCGCGCCCTCTCCCAGAGCGTCCCGGTGGTGCTGATGTGTTACTCCAACATGGTGCTCGCGCCGGGCGTGGACGTCTTCGTAGAGCGCCTCGCACAAACAGGGGCGAGCGGTCTGATCGTGCCCGACCTCCCCTTCGGGGAGGCCCCAGAGGTGTTGGTGGCCTGCGACGCCCACGGGGTGGCGCTCGTGCCGCTTGTCGCGCCCACCACCCCTGTGGAGCGTCTGGCCGCGATCGGTGCGCGGACGCGCGGTTTCCTCTATACGGTGTCCGTCGTCGGCACCACCGGCGAGCGTGCTGCGCTCTCCGATCAATTCGCCGAGGTGGTCACCCATGCGAAGGCATCCACAACCGCGCCGGTGGCGCTCGGCTTTGGGATCTCAACGCCCGCGCAGGCCCTCCAAGCCGCCGAGGCCGGAGCCGACGGCGTGATCGTGGGCACCCGCCTGGTGCGCGCCGCAGCCGAGTCCGACGACCCGGCCGGGGCTGTCGGTGAGGTTGTGGCCGAACTCGCCGCCGCCCTGTTATAGGATTGCGAGCGCTATGGGACTGGTACTCACCGTCACCGCAGGTCTGATCATCTGGATCGTGCTCTGGGCGCTCGGCGCCAAGGGGTTCGACTCTTTCATGCTCGCCACGGTAATCATCCTCGTAGGCGCCTGCATGAAGATCATCGCCGGCTACCTGCCTGGCCACCGCGACCACTAGCCGGTGGTTGCGCGCCGGACGTGCCTCGCCGCTCTAGCCGCATTGTTCTTCGCGCCGGCGCTGGCGGGTTGTGGAGGCGTGAGCACCTCCCCGGCCGCCGACAACGTCGGTAAGCAACTCACGATCTACTCGGGTCTCCCGCTTCAAGGTCCGTCTGCCGGCATCTCAAAGCAGATCGTCGGTGGCGAGAAGCTCGCGCTCGCCGACGCCGGCGGTCGTATCGGCTCACTCACGGTCAGCTACGTTTCGCTTGACGACTCGAGCCCCGTAAGCGGCCAGTGGGATCCTGGCATCACAGCCGCGAATGCAAAGGCGGCCGTCCAGGACCCCACCACGATCGCCTACCTCGGCGACTACAACTCGGGCGCCACCGCGGTCTCGCTGCCGCTCGTCAACGCCGCCGGCATCCTCCAGGTCAGCCCATCGAGCCCATACGTCGGTCTCACCTCAGCGCTAGACGCCGGCCAGGACGAGCCCGAACGGTTCTACCCCACAGGCAAGCGCACGTTCGGGAGAATCGCCCAAGGCGACCAGGTCCAGGCCGCCGCGCAAGTCGCACTGTTGCGGGCTGAGGGAGTGCGCCGCGTCTATGTGCTCGCCGACCAAGACCCCTTCGACGGTCCGCTTGCTCAGATTGTGGCGGGCGACGCCCGCCGAGCAGGCATCCAGGTGTCGGGCGAAGACACGATCGCGATCGACCGTGGCGCCAGCTTCACCGGGGAGGTGGCGAAGATCGCTGAAAGTGGCGCCCAGGCTGTGTTCGTGAGCGCCACCGCCACGAGCGAAGCCGCACATCTGTTCCGCGAACTGCACGCCGCCAACCCACAGCTCGCGCTGCTCGCATCAAGCACATTGCAAAACCCACTATTCACTTCCAACCTCGGCGCGGCCGAAAGTGCGAGCACGATCGGCTCGCCGGTGCTCCCTGTGAGCTCCTACCCGGCCCCGGCTCGCCGCGTGCTGATGCAGTATCGACGGCGCTTCGCCGCCCGTCCCGAACCGTACGTGCTCTACGGCTATGAGGCGATGAGCGTGGTCCTCGCCGCGATACGCGATGCGGGCAGCCACGGCGACGATCGCCAGGCGGTCATCGACAAGCTCCTCGCCACTCACGACCGCCACTCGGTGCTCGGGAGCTACTCGATCCGGCCCAACGGAGAAACGACCCTCTCAAGCTATGCGATCTATCGCATCGCCCACGGCGTACCTGTCTACTGGCGCGCGTTTCACCCGCCCGCCTGAGTCGCTTAGGCGAGCGCGGCGCGCAGCGCGCCATCGAGCTGGGGGTAGTGGAACTCGTACCCGTTCACGAGCGCCCGTGCGGGAAGAGCGCGCGCTCCCCGCGTCACGATTGCCGCCATTTCTCCGTACACGAGCCGCAAAGCTATAGCTGGCACCGGCAGCAGCGAGGGACGGCGCAACGCTTTCCCGAGCGCCGCGGAGAAATCGCGGTTGCGTTGCGGCTCGGGTGCTGTGGCGTTGACCGCGCCACGCCACTGCGCGCCGTCGATGGCCGCTATCGCTATCCCCACGAGGTCGTCCACGTGGATCCAGGAGATGTACTGCTCTCCGCCCGCCACAGGTCCGCCCACGCCCAATCTGAAGGGCGGTAGCATCTTGCCGAGCGCTCCCCCGCCAGGGTCCAGTACCACGCCCGTGCGCAACCTCACCACGCGCACGCCGAGTCGCTCCGCCGCTCGTGCCTCCTCCTCCCATGCGACGCACACCTGGGCAAGGAAGTCAGAACCCGCATGAGTTTCCTCGTCGATCGGCTCATCCCCGTGCGCGCCGTAGTAGCCCACACCCGAGGAGCTCACGAGCACGTTCGGGCGTTCCTCCTCCGCCAGCGAGGCGATTCCCCGCACGAGATCTCTTGTGCCGCTCACGCGACTCTCGCGGATGGCTCGCTTGGCCCCCTTCGTCCACCGTTGGGCGATGTTCTCGCCCGCCAGGTGCACCACCGCCTCACGTCCCTTGAGCGCGTCGGTAGGCGCCTGCTCGCTCATGGGATCCCAGCGGACCGTCTCCGTACCGGGCAGCGTCGCCTTCGCGCGCTCGGGATTGCGCGAAAGAACCGTCACCTCGTCTCCACGTGCTTGCAACGACCTCACCAGCCGCGGGCCGATCAAACCCGTCGCGCCCGTGACTACCACCCTCATGGATTGGACCTACTGGTCGGTCCGTGCTCGCTGCTCGCCCATCCCGCTCAGAGTATCGCTCTGCGCGTACCCCACCTCCGCGCCCGCGAGCGCCGTGCCGCTGGCTCGCGCCTCGTCGGCGACCGCCGCCGCCACGGCAGCCGCAACGTCGCGGTTGAACACCGAGGGGATGATGTAATCGTCGCGCAACTCCTCCTCGCTGACGATCTCCGCGATTGCCCGCGCGGCCGCCATCTTCATCTCCTCGGTGATGGCTTTCGCACGCACATCCAATGCGCCGCGAAAGATGCCCGGGAAGCACAACACGTTGTTGATCTGGTTGGGATAATCGGAGCGACCGGTCGCCATGATCCGTACGTACGGAGCGGCCTCCTCGGGGATCACCTCTGGGTTGGGGTTCGCCATCGCGAACACCATCGCGTCCCCTTTCATCTTCGCAAGCGCCTCCACGGGCAGCGCGCGCGCTCCGGAAAGACCCACCAACAGGTCGGCGCCCTCAATCGCGTCGGCTGGAGTGCCTGTTCGGCCTTCCCGGTTCGTGGACTCCGCGTACCACCGCTTCACCGAGTTCATGGTGCCATCGAGGTAATCCTCTCGCTGCGTGCTCAGCGCACCACGCGAATCGGCGCCCACGATGTTGCGTACCCCGGCCTCCAGGAGGATCTTCGTCACCGCTACCCCCGCCGCTCCGAGGCCGATCACGAGGACTTTCAAGTCCGCAAGGCTCCTCCCTGTGAGCTTCACCGCGTTGAGCAGCGCCGCCATCACCACCACAGCGGTTCCATGTTGGTCGTCGTGAAACACCGGAATGTCGAGATCCTGCTTGAGCCGCTCCTCGATCTCAAAGCAACGCGGCGCCGATATGTCCTCGAGGTTGATCCCCCCGAACGACGGCGCGATCAACTTCACCGCTCTGACGATCTCATCGGTGTCCTTGGTGTCCAGGCAGATCGGGAACGCATCCACGCCCGCGAACTCCTTGAAGAGGCATGCCTTCCCCTCCATCACCGGCATCGCTGCCGCCGGCCCGATGTCACCGAGGCCGAGCACCGCTGTGCCATCGCTCACCACGGCGACCGTGTTGCGCTTGATCGTGTACTGGAAAGCCTTGTCGGGGTCGTCCTTGATCGCCGTGCACACCCTCGCCACACCCGGCGTGTACGCCATCGAGAGGTCGTCCCTCGTCTTCAAAGGGTGCTTGTTGCGCTGTTCGATCTTCCCGCCCAGGTGCAACAGGAAGGTGCGATCGGTCGTGTCGATCACCTCCACCCCGGGGAGCGATCCGATCGCTGAGAGGATGCGATTCCAGTGATCGCGGTTGCCCGCATCCACCACGATGTCCCGCACGCTGTGGTCCGCCCCCGCCTCCACAAGGTCCACGGCGATCACCATCCCGCCCTGCTCGCCGATCATGTCGGTCACCTTGCCGAGCATGTTCTGGCCCTCGTCGATCTTGACGCGGATGGTCAGGCGGTACTGCGCGCTGGGGGTGACGCTCGCTTGCATGAAACTCCTGGATAGGCCGATCGGATCGGCGGGGCGGTCCGGCATGTTATTTGCTCGCGGCTCTCCGCCCCGCTCCGATCCCGTTAAGGGTCCTAATAGAGTGCTCGGCTGTGGAGCGCCGCCTGTTTCTGATCGATGGTCCAAGTCTCGTTTACCGGGCCTTCTATGCGTTGCCCGAGTCGATCGCGACCTCCACGGGCGAACCCACGAACGCGATCTTCGGGTTTGCCTCGATGCTGGTCAAGATCGTCACCGACTACGGCGTCCAGCCCACGATGGTGGCCTGGGACGCAGGTAGCTCCGGGCGCACCGAGCTGTTCGCCGACTACAAGGCGGGACGGCGCTCGCGGCCGGACCTGCTCAAGATGCAGTGGCCGGCGATGGAACCGCTTGTGGAGGCGTTCGGCTATCGCAACGTCAAGCTTGAGGGCTACGAGGCCGACGACGTCATCGCCTCGCTCTCAGAGCAGGCGCGCACCGCGGGCGTCCCCGTCACGATCGTCACCGGCGACCGCGACGTCTTCCAGTTGATCGACGAGCAGGGGCTCGTCCAAGTGATGGCCACCGCCCGCGGCATTACCGAGACCAAGCTCTATGACCGCCAGGCCGTCATCGACCGCTACGGTCTGCCCCCCGAGTCGATCCCCGACTTCTACGGCCTGAAGGGAGACACCTCCGACAACATCCCGGGGATCCCCGGCATCGGTGAGAAGACCGCGAGCGATCTGATCCAGAAGTACGGAACGCTTGAGGGAGTGCTCTCGCACGTGCGTGAGATCGGTGGGCCCAAGCGTCGCCAGAACCTCATCGACCACGCTGAGGACGCGCGCATGTCCAAGAGCCTCGCCACGGTGAAGCGCGACCTCCCGGTGGAGTTCGACCTCAAGAGCGAGGCCGCGCGCGAACCGGAGCGCTCGCAACTGCGCGAGGTCTTCCGCCGCCACGAGCTACGCGACCCACTGCGCCGCCTGGAAGAGGCGCTCGGCGAGGCCGAGCTCGCCAAGTCCGGCTCCTCCGACGAGATCACTCTCACAGGGCGCGTGCGTAGCGGTGGTGTGGGGGACATCATGAACCTGAAGACCGCGAGTGGAACGAAGCCCGAGGAGCTGTGTGTCGCCGTGCGCGCGGCAGAGGTGCAGGAGGGCGAGCTGTTCGCCGCCGGCTCGCCGTGGCGCTTCGCCGTTACCCCCGACCCACCCCCCGCTGGGGTCACTCAGGGAAAGAAGGTTGCCGCAAGCGTCTCGCGCGCCGGTGTGCTCGTTGGCGACTGCGCCAACCCGGGTGAGGTCGTGACGGCGTGCGGTGACACCGCCGTGGTCGCCCACGATTCAAAGACACTTGGGGTCGTGCCGCCGGGGCTTGCCCACGACACTCTCCTTGGCGCCTTTCTGCTGGAGCCCGCCCGCCGTGGCTATCCCTTCGCGGAGCTGTGTGAAGAGCGTGGCCTGGTCGCAGACGTCGAGGACCCAGCCGCCGGCGACGCGCTGCTGCTCGCCGCACTTGCCGCCTGGCAACGTGAGCAGATCTCAGAGCGCGGCCTCGACAGCCTGATGCGCGACGTCGAGCTTCCGCTCGTGTCGGTGCTTCGCGAGATGGAGCTGCTCGGCGTGCGCCTCAACGTCGGACGCCTAGAGGAGATAACCGGACGGGTGCGCGCGGAGATAGACGAGTTGGAACGCCGAATCTACGAGCTCGCGGGCGAGGAGTTCACGATTGGCTCCCCCCAACAGCTCGGGCAGATCCTGTTCGAGAAGCTCGGCCTCTCACGCAAGCGCCGCGGCAAGACCGGCTTCTCCACCGACGCCCGTGTGCTCCAGGCGATCCGCGAGGAGCACGAGATCGTGCCTTGTATCGAGCGCTGGCGTGAGCTCTCCACACTGATTAAGACCTACCTGGATGTGCTCCCCGACCAGGTGGACGCGCGCTCGCGCATACATACCACCTTCCTACAAGCCGGCGCACAGACAGGACGGCTGGCCTCCACCAACCCCAACATGCAAAACGTCCCGATCCGCACCGCCCTTGGTCGCGAGATTCGTGGCTGCTTCGAGGCTGAGGACGGCTGGCTGCTCGTCTCCGCCGACTACTCCCAAATCGAGCTGCGCGTGCTCGCCCACGCTGCCTCCGAGCCGGTATTGGAAGAGATCTTCGAGCAGGGCGAGGACGTCCACACTGCCACCGCCTCACAGGTGTTTGAGGTCGCGCCTGACGCAATCGACCAGGGCATGCGCGCGAAGGCCAAGATGATCAATTACGGCATCGTCTACGGGCTCTCCGACTACGGCCTGGCGGATCGTCTCAACATCCCCCTTGAGGAGGCCAAAGAGTTCATCGATGCCTACCTCGCCCGCTTCCCTCGCGTGGCCCAGTTCATGGCCGACACGATCGAACGGGCCAAGGAGGAGGGCCACGTGACGACGCTCTGGGGTCGGCGTCGTCAGATCCCGGAGTTGCGCGCACGCAACTACCAGGTGCGCACGCTTGGCGAGCGCCTCGCCGTCAACACAGTCATCCAAGGCACCGCCGCCGACATCATCAAGCTCGCGATGGTCCGCTGCCACGACGCTCTCTCAGGGGGTGATTTCTCCACCCGCCTGATCCTCACGATTCACGACGAGCTGCTCTTCGAAGCGCCCCCCGAGGAGCGTGAGGCCGCGTGTCTGTTGATCGAGGAGGAGATGTGCTCGGTGTGGACCCACTCCCCGCCGATGGCTGTCGACATTGGCGTTGGCCACAACTGGCTGGAGGCGAAGTGACCCGCGGGCTCGCGGTGGCGCTGGCGGCGGTCGCGGGTGTACTGGTCGGTATGCAGGCGCCGGTGAACTCGCGCCTGGGCAAGAGTGTCGGCAGCGTTCAGGCCGCAACCTTCTCCTTCATCGTGGGCACGATCGGGCTAGCGCTCGTGGCAACGCTCTTCTACGGCGGCCTTGGCGGCTTCGGACATGTCGGCAAAGCGCCTGCCTGGGCATGGATCGGTGGCCTGTTCGGCGCCGTCTACGTCACGGTCGCCATCCTCACGGTGCAAACGCTCGGCGTCTCAGGCCTTACCGTCATCGTCATCTCCGGCCAGCTCGTTGCCGCGGTTGCAATTGACCGCTTCGGTCTGCTCGGCATTACCAAGCAACCAATCGGCGCCTCCCGTATCGTCGGGCTCGTGCTACTGGTCGTCGGGGCGCTGTTGGTGGTGCGCCGCTAACGGTGCCTTCACGGGCTGTTAGCCGACGTTGGCGATGGCGCCGTTGGTCTCGGGTACAGCACACACCATGCCCTCGGTGAAGCCCGCCGATCCGATGTCGAGCGCGGCGTTGAAGCGCGCATGAAGGTTCTCGATAGCGATCGCGCTCGTCAGCTCCACTAGCTGGCGCTCGTCGAAATGCTCGCGCAGCGACGCGAACAGCTCGTCTGAGACCTCCACCGGGGTACGCGTGATCGCGACCGAATAGTCGAGTACGAGCTTCTCCAACTCGCTGAACTCGTCACTCTCGCGGTAGTTGGGCAGAGCAAGCAACTGTGCGTCGCGGAGCCCCGACTTGCGCGCCGCCGAGGAAGCGATGTCGATGCAGTACTCACAGTGGGTCAAGGTGGCCGACTTGACCGTCGCCATGCCCTTCAAGCGCTTGTCGACACCGCTCTGTTTCTCGGCGGCCCCCACAAACATCCCGTAGCCGATGAGCACGCCGGGGAGGTGACCATAGACTTCCGCCGGTTCGATCGCACGCTCTGTCTGGTTCTCGGCGATGTCGCGCATGTGCCTTCTCGTCATCGAGTAGATGAACCCCAGCAACGGTTTGCGCCATCCTGCTTTGGCGCCTTCGATACGACTCATGGCGATACCTCCGTTTGTCGAAGTGACTTGCCCGCGAGCCACACGAGGATCCCCGCGCCAATCGCAAGCGAGATGAAATCTGCCGGGCCCAACCAATGGGGGTGAGCGTCGCCTATGTCGACTAGGTGGTTGATGGAGTGCAGCACGAACTGCACAGCCACGCAACAGAGCACCGGCGCCCGCCACGACGGTCGCCGGTAGGCGACTGCCAACGCCACCGCGAACGCCATGTTGAAGGTGGCTGTATCGCGCAGGTAGTGATCGTTGCGCACACCGAACGGCCCAATGTCCTCGAAGAAGGTTCCCGGCGCGAACACCATCAGCGCGGCCAGCACGAGGTGGTAGAGGGCGAGTGTCGCCACCCCGAATCGAACGATCGTGTCCGAGTGCGACGACGGTTGCGCGGCCCCGGCGGTTTTCGATCCTGAACCCGTCGCGGTCGAGGCGGTGTCTATCGGGACGCTTGACATACCGCCTACTCTACTCATAGGTGGACCCCCAAAAGTGACCACTATGACGCAAAATATGGGTACCAGTATAGGGCCGGAGCTGTTGATCGGCTTGCGCGACAGCGGCACTGGTGAAGGCGGCCGGCGCGCGCAGCTTGAGGATCGCCTGCGCGAGCTCGTACGGGACGGCACGCTCCCCGACGGGGCACGCCTACCCTCGTCGCGGGCGCTCGCGAGCGATCTGCAGGTGTCGCGCAGGCTCGTCGTCGAAGCCTACGCGCAGCTACTCGGGGAGGGCTACCTGCGGGCCAAGCCGGGAGGAGGCACATTCGTCGCCGCCGCCGCCGCGATTCGTGAGCCGCCGCCTGAATCGCCGGACACGAGGGCGCTGAGTTTCGATTTCTTTCCCGGCGCCCCCGACCTCGCGTCGTTCCCGCGTTCGCTATGGCTGCGAGCGATACGCGACGTCCTCTCGGGAACGCCCCCGACGGCTTTCGCCTATCCCGATCCGCGCGGTGCGCCTGCTTTGCGTCACGCGCTCGCCGCCTATCTGCGACGTGTGCGCGGCGTCGTCGCAGACCCCGACTCAGTCGTGGTGTGCTCGGGAGCCACCCAAGGCCTTGCGCTGCTGGGTCGCGTTCTTGCTCGCCGGGGTATGGGCCAAATCGCCGTCGAGGATCCGAGCTTGCCGCCACACCGCGCCGTGCTCGCGTACGCGGGGCTCGAACTGAGGGGAGTGGCTGTCGACGCTCAAGGAATCGAGGTCAAAGCGATTGACGCTCCAGCGGTACTCACCACACCCGCGCACCAATGTCCCACGGGCGTCGTCCTATCGCCGTCGCGGCGTGCCGCGCTCGTGGAGTGGGCACGTGCGGGCGGTCTGGTGATCGAGGATGACTACGACGCCGAGTTCCGCTACGACAGGGCGCCGCTCGGGGCGCTGCAAGGACTCGCGCCTGAGCACGTTGTCTACCTCGGGACAGTCTCGAAGACGCTCGCGCCAGGACTGCGACTCGGCTGGCTCGTCCTTCCCTCATGGCTGCTCGGTCCTGTGATCGAGGCTAAGACGCTCGACGACCTCGGCTCACCGACGCTTGAGCAGCTCGCGTTGGCCCGACTGATCGACACGGCTTCATACGATCGCCATCTGCGCAAGGCTCGTCGTCGCAACCGCGATCGCAGGGACGCGCTGATCGCGGCGGTCGCTCGCCATCTCCCAGGTGCGGAGGTCGGTGGCGTCTCCGCCGGCCTGCACGCGCTGGTGCGTTTTCCCACCCCGTTTGACTCTCAACAACTTCTTGAGCGGGCGATGGAGCGTTCTGTCGGCGTCTATCCACTCGCCACACACATGATCAGCCCCCAAAGCGATACAGACGCGCTGATACTTGGCTACGCCGGGCTCAGCGAGCCCGCGATCGAGGAGGGCATCCGTAGGTTGGGCGAGGTTCTGTCGAACGAGAGGAGCAGCAATGGCAAGTCACGTTGAAGGATCGAAGGCTCGTGCGAGCGCGCGTCCAATACCGGGACGACGCCCGCCCGGGGCCCTCTTTGGAGCTCGCTTTGCCGCGCGAACCGCCCCCGCTGGGTTGCGCTCGATAGCTGAGGTCCCGCGGACCGGCACCATCGATGAGCTGTGCGCGCACAAGCGCACGCTGTTGGCTACGTTCCGCCGCAGCGGGGTCGCGGTCGCCACGCCGGTGTGGGCGGCTGAGGCCGATGGTCACTTCTACGTCCGCAGCGAGCGCACAGCCGGCAAGCTCAAGCGCCTGCGCAACGATTCGCGCGTGCTCGTGGCGCCATGCACCGTACGCGGCAAGCCACTAGGAGCGCCGCTGGAGGCGACGGCCTCGGTGGTCCCACCCGAGCGCGAGCACGTCGCCGAGCAGGCGCTGGTCAGCCGCTACGGGCTCGGTCGCGCGCTCTTTGAGTGGACATTCGACCGCATGCGCATCGACATGTGCTACCTGGAGATCGTTCCGGGGAGCTGGGACGAGCGCGAGTAGCTCAGACCGGGGTCGGCACAGATGCCGGCCTCCCTGCACGCGATGGCCCCGCGTCCACGAACGATGGCGGAGCGATGTCGAGATAGTGGTTAAACGCCCATGCGCAGAACCGCTCGTTTGCCATCGTGCGCGTCATCACTGTGATCGCACGGCTCGGCGTCAAGCGCCCCACGGCGCGCTGGGTATTCAACAGCCAGCGAAACTTGCGCTCGTGTGTGTCCGAGAAGGCGCCGTAACGGCTCAAGGCCTGCTCGCGGGTCGAGTGGCCGGCGAGCACGGGCCTCAGCTCGCGCGCGCACGCCAAGCCGAAGTAGAGGGCCGTGCGGATGCCCTCCGCCGTAAGAGGCAGACAGTGCCCGGCGGAGTCGCCCGCGAAGAACACACCGTCCTCGACAGCCGCTCGCAACTGGTGGGGGATCCAATTGCCCTGATACCCCTCCGGTGGCAGCCCCAAATCGCCCGCCAATCTCACCGTCGGCTCCTTCACGTGGTGCGACGGCCAGAACGAGCCCACGCCTACGCGCAACTCGTCGCCGGCTGGGAAGTTCCACGCATACCCGGCCCGCACGTACTTCGGGTCGATCCATAGCTCAAGCTCCTCCCCTGCACCGTGCGGATGCACCTCAAGGCCCCGCGAGAGACGCGCGTTCGGCGGTTGGATCGCCGGCGCGTTGGAAAGCACCCTCCGCCAACCCAGTGCATCCACGATCAACGGCGCCGTCAGGTCCCCTCGATCTGTGTGCACGGTGTTTCCAGTCCGCCCGCTCACCATCGCCGTCTCGAACTCCGCCTCATTTGGGTCGGCCTGGCTCCACAGCAGCGCGCACAGCTCGCGGTAATCGAAGGTCGAGAAGCTCCATGGCAGCTTCCATCGTGCCGTGGTCCACGGCGTGCGTACCACAAGCTCGTCGAAGGTCTGCCTCAGTGAGCCTCCCAGGTCGAGCGCGTCCAACCACGTCGTGGGGATGCCGCACGCTGAGGTCTGACGCTCGCCGATCTCATAGCGGTCGATCACGATCACTCGTGCGCCTGTACCTGCCAGCTCGCGCGCTACAGCCAACCCGGCGAAGGAAGCGCCACACACCAACACGTCGCAGTCGCGCTGCAGCGGCGTGCGCTCCGCTCCGCGCTTCGTGGCTCTTACAGGCATGCACTCGCAATGATAGGCGGGGTCGGCTCGCCCTCGCCAGGTGGCTTGGATACCGCTCGTCGTGGCAACTCCCACGACCCTCCGCGAGGCTCGCATCGTCCGGCGATGCCCCTGCGCTAGGCTTCGACCGGTGCAAACACTCATCGAGAATCCCCTGGCCCACGTGGTCGAGGGGTCCAACGGACTCCTGCTTGAAATCGACGGGCAGATAGTCCCCAACTACGACGCCACGATGCAGCCCTTCGAGGAGGGCGAGGTCGTCACCGGCAACGTCGTACGCATCGACAAGGACGAGGTCCTCGTCGACATCGGTTACAAGTCTGAGGGGGTCATCCCCGCCAACGAGCTCTCCATCCGCAAGTCGGTGGATCCGCGTGAGGAGGTGTCGCTCGGCGAGGAGGTCGACGCGATGGTCCTCACCAAGGAGGACCAGGACGGGCGTCTCATCATGTCCAAGAAGCGCGCCCGCTTCGAGAAGGCGTGGCGTCGCATCGAGGCAGCCGCCGAGTCCGGCGAGCCGGTCATGGGCTCCGTCATTGAGGTAGTCAAGGGCGGGCTCATCATCGACCTCGGGGTACGCGGCTTCCTGCCTGCCTCGCTTGTCGACATCCGTCGCGTCCCCAACCTCGACGAGTACCTCGGCACGCAGATCGAGACGAAGGTCATCGAGCTCAATCGCTCCCGCAACAACGTGGTGCTCTCGCGTCGCGCGGTGCTTGAGGAGGAGCGCAAGGAGGTCCGTCAGCAGATCCTCGACCGCCTCCAGCCGGGGCTTGTCGTAGAGGGCCAGATCTCCAACATCGTGGACTTCGGAGCATTCGTCGACCTTGATGGCATCGACGGCCTTATCCACATCTCAGAGCTTTCCTGGTCGCACGTCAACCACCCCTCGGAGATCCTCAACATCGGCGACACCGTCCAGGTCAAGGTGCTTGACATCGACCGCGACCGCCAACGTATCTCGCTGGGGCTCAAGCAGACCCAGGAAGACCCCTGGCAGCGCATCATGGACACCTACAACGTCAATGACGAGCTCGCCGGCAAGGTCACGAAGGTCGTCACCTTCGGCGCCTTTGTCGAGGTGCTCGACGGCGTCGAGGGCCTTGTCCACATTTCAGAGCTGGCCGGCCACCACGTCGAGTCGCCGCGCGAGATCGTCCATCCGGGTGACGAGATCCGCGTGAAGATCCTTGAGATTGACTCCGATCGCCGTCGCCTGTCTCTGTCCGCAAAGCGTGTCGAGGATCAGATCCTGCCGCTCCCGCGGGCTGAATCGGCGGTTGCCGAGCCCGCCGTCGAGGAAGCCGGCGCGGAGGGGGCCGCCGAGCCGACCGCCGCTGTGGTCGAGGGTGAGGAGGCTGCCACTGAGCCCGTCGGCGAGGTTGCCGAGCAGGCTGTCACAGAGGAGCCCGCCGCCGAGGTGACGATTGAGGCGCCTGTGCCCGAGGAGCCGGCCGCTGAGGCGACAATCGAGGCGCCTGCGCCCGAGGAGCCGGCCGCCGAGGAGCTCGCATCAGAGGAGCCCACGGCTGAGGCCGCTGTCGAGGTCCCCGCTGCTGAGGAGCCTGCCGCTGAGGCGCCGGTCGAGGAGACCGTTGCGCAGGAGGCTCCCGTTGAGGAGCCGCCGGCCGAAGAGTCTCCCGACGAGCAGCCGGCGGGCGATCAATCCCAAGACTGACGAGCGCGGGTAAACGCCGGTGGTGCCTTTCGTCGGGCTCACCGGCGGCATGGGGGCGGGCAAGTCAACCGCCCTGCGGGAGCTTGGGGCGCTGGGCGCTCAGACGCTCTCCACCGATGCTGTCGTGCACGAGCTTTACAGCGATGAGCGGGTACGCGAGGCTGTGGTCGAGCGCTGGGGGGGTGACGTCGCCCCTGGCGGTGTGGTCGACAGGGCCGCGGTCGCGGCTAGGGCTTTCTCCGGCGGCGATGATGAGCGGCGGTGGCTGGAGAGCCTGCTTTGGCCCCTGGTTGGTGCTCGTATCGCTGGTTGGCTTGAGCATGTGCGGGCGCTCACGCCTGCGCCACGCGCGGCCGTAGTCGAGGTTCCGCTGCTGTTCGAGGCCGGCATGGACCGAGGCTTCGACGCCACCATCGCCATAGTCGCCGATGAGGACACCCGCCGGGAGCGTGCCGCCGGACGCGGCCACGCGCTCGCCGACGAGCGTGCCGCCCGCCAGCTCTCCCAAGAGGAGAAGGCCCAACGTGCGACATATGTCGTCCACAACGATGGCACCGTGGCCGAGATGCGGCGCGAGCTAGCCGACATCCTTGCCAAGCTGTCTGGGTGAGCTACATCCGCATAAGGCCATCCCCCCGGTCGGGGGCATGGGGTTTGGGGTAGGAAGATGAACTACACGCGCTATTCAAGTGCGCCGCGCGCACGGGGGAGCCGTCGATCGCGGTCGTCCGTGAGCAGCGGCGGCGGCATACTGCGAGCGCTAGGCGCGGTTGCTGTGATCTTGGCACTCGTGATTGTGGTTGCGACACGCGTGCAACACGGCTCGGGTGGCAGCGGGCTACCGCTCGCCGACGCGGCGGTGATCCGCGAACAGGCCGCCGCAAAGCACCTAGACGCTGCGTTGATTGCGGGTGTGATCTACGCCGAGACGAAGTTCGAACCACGTACCTCCTCGGCGGGTGCGCTTGGCTTGATGCAGATCGAGCCCTCCACGGCCGAATACATCGCTCATCTCTCGGGTGGCATCCGTTTCACGACCGACGATCTAGCCACGCCGAGGATCAATGTGGCCTACGGCAGCTGGTATCTGCGCTACCTGCTCAACCACTACGGCGGCGATGAGATGCTCGCGGTGGCTGCATACAACGGCGGGCTCGCCAACGTGGACCGCTGGGTTGCCAAGGCACGCTCGGAAGGCGGGGCGCTGAACGTCGCCGACATCCCATTCCCCGAGACCCGGGCGTACGTGCGGCGGGTGTTGAAAGCGCAGCGGGAGTATCGCTCCGCCTATCCGCGTGAGCTCGGGCTAACGTAGGACGGCGATGCCACCGTTCAAGCTCGACAGCGCCTTCACCCCCACCGCCGACCAGCCAAAGGCGATCGCCGCGCTGGCTGAGGGCATCGGCGAGGGAGAGCGCTTTCAGACGCTCTTGGGCGCCACCGGCACGGGCAAGACCATGACCATGGCCGCGACGATCGAGGCGGTGCAGAAGCCCACCCTGGTGATTGCCCACAACAAGACGCTGGCCGCCCAACTCTGCAACGAGTTCCGCACATTTTTTCCAGAGAACGCGGTCGAGTATTTCGTGAGTTACTACGACTACTACCAACCTGAGGCCTACGTCCCATCCCGTGACCTCTACATCGAGAAGGACTCGGCGATAAACGCCGAGGTCGACCGTCTTCGACACGCTGCGACGGCGGCGGTTTTCGCCCGCCGCGACGTGATAGTCGTGGCCTCCGTTTCTTGTATCTACGGCCTCGGATCGCCCGAGACTTACGAGATGAACATGCAGATCCTGCGTCGCGGCGAAGAGATCGACCGTGAGGCGTTGTTGCGCAAGCTTGTCTATATCCAGTACACCCGCAACGACTCGGTGCTCGCCCGTGGAAGCTTCCGCGTTAAGGGGGAGACGTTGGAGGTCTTCCCGGCGTACGCTGAGACCGCGTTCCGGGCGACGCTGTTTGGTGACGAAGTGGAGCGTTTGCAGCATTTCGACCCGCTCACTGGCGAGCTGATCGCCGACGATCTCGAGCACGTGGCGATCTGGCCGGCTACTCACTACAACGTCAAGGAGGGCACGATCGAGGACGGCGTGGCGGCGATCGGGAGGGAACTGAATGAGCGTTGCGAGCAGCTGGAGGCCGACGGCAAGCAGCTGGAGTCTCATCGGTTGCGCCAACGCACCCAGTACGACATGGAGATGCTGCGCGAGATGGGGTTCTGCTCGGGCATCGAGAACTACTCGCGCATCCTCGACGGGCGTAAGCCGGGCGAGCGGCCGTACTGCCTGATCGATTACTTCCCCGAGGATTTCGTGTGCTTCATCGACGAGTCACACCAAACTGTGCCCCAGATCGGGGGGATGTTCGAGGGGGATCGTTCGCGCAAGCGCACGCTCGTGGATTACGGCTTCAGGTTGCCCTCGGCGCTCGACAATCGCCCGCAGACCTTTGAGGAGTTCCTCTCGATCACTCCCCAACTCGTGTTCCTGTCGGCGACTCCTGGAGAGTACGAGCGCACACGCTCGACGCGGATCGTGGAGCAGATCGTACGTCCTACCGGCATCGTCGATCCCGAGGTGGAGGTGCGGGAGACCAAGAATCAGATCGACGATCTCATGAACGAGATCCGCAAGCGGGTGGACGTGGACGAGCGCGTGTTGGTGACGACGCTCACAAAGAAGATGAGTGAGGACCTCTCGCAGTACCTGATCGAGATGGGCTTCAAGGTGCGCTACCTGCACTCGGAGATCGATACCTTGGAGCGCATCCAGATCATCCGAGACCTGCGTCTGGGGGAGTACGACGTGCTGGTTGGGGTGAATCTGCTGCGTGAGGGGCTTGACCTGCCCGAGGTGTCGTTGGTGGCGATCCTCGACGCCGACAAGGAGGGGTTCCTGCGTGGCGAGACGTCCTTGATCCAAACCATTGGACGCGCCGCTCGCAACATCAAGGGAACGGTGTTGATGTACGCCGACAAGGAGACGAAGGCGATGAAGGCGGCGATTGAGGAGACCGACCGCAGGCGCGAAATCCAACTCGCCTACAACGAGGAGCACGGCATCACCGCCGCGACTATCGTGAAGGGGATCTCCGATATCGCGGAGTTCCTGCAAGCCGAGTCGAAGGTGCCGAAGGGTAGGCGTAGGCGCTCCACGCGGGACAAGGCGAAGGAGATGCCCCAGCACGAGCTTGAGCGGATGGTGGTGGAGCTTGAGGAGGAGATGATTGCCGCCGCCGACGATTTGCGCTTCGAGTACGCGGCCCAGTTGCGCGACGAGATCCGCGAGTTGCGGCGCGAGCTGCGCGACGTGCAGTCCTCGGAGGCGCCTGCCTGAGGGGTCTGGCGAGTGCATCCCCACCGTGACATAGGATGGGCCGCATGGAGCTTGACCGTCAGGGAATAGAGCGACGCGATTTCCCGATCGCTCGCCGCGGATATGACCCGGCGAGCGTCGATGCGCACCTGCGGGCGATAGCCGCGGAGGTGGAGGAGTTGCGCCGCGAGCTGGGTAGTCGCGGGCGCGATTCGCTGGCGGCGACTGCGGGGACGCAGGTGCAGGGGATCCTTGAGGCGGCACAAGCCACGGCGGAGACGATCGAGCGCGACGCGGCCGAGCAGGCCCACCAGGTACGCACGGCGGCGGACGTGGACGCCAAGCGCACGCGTGAGCAGGCGGTTGCGCGCGCGCAACAGCATGTGGCGGCGGTGTCACAGGCGACGGAGGCGCTACAGGCGCGCGTGGGGTCGATTGATAGCGAGACGCGGACGCTCGTAGACAGTTTGCGCAGCGGGGCGGGGCGCCTCGCGGGCGATCTCGCGGCGGTTGAGGGGGAGATGGAGGCGCTGTATGACGGGGCAGCCGGCCGTGGCGGTGGGAGCGCGGGCGCAAGTGCGTCGCCTTCTGGCGACGTGGCCTACGTACCGGTCGCGGCGCCGGAGCCAGAAGTGCACGACGAGCCGTTCGTCGAGGCTTTCAGCGAGACAGCCGGCGGCATGCAGGGTGACCCTTACGACGAGTTGGACAGTCCCGCGCACGCTGAAGTCTCCGCCGATGCGCCAGGCGAGTATGCCAATGAGGATGAGCCCCCGTTCCCCGAGGAGCGGCACACTGGCTCTCCCGCCTCCGGTGACCTCGACGGCGCCCGCCTCGTAGCGCTCAACATGGCCCTCAACGGCGACTCCCGAGAGGAGACCGGGCGCTATCTGACCGAGAACTTCGAGGTGCCAGACCCCGACAGGCTGCTTGACGAGGTTTACGCGGCGATCGAAGGGTAGTAGCGCCGAGTTCCGTCGCGCTCGCTGGGTATCGTGCAGACAATGCTCTGCACAAATATCAACGCTATGCCTTATGGAATGTCGGGCGTGTCGGTCGAGACCGTCGGATCTGGGACGTCGGCTGGGTGCGTAGACGGCGTTAGAATCGCCCTATGGCAACTCAAGTCGTCAGTCAGCTGCCGATCCATCGCCTCGATATCGAGACGTACAGTCACATGGTTGAGGCCGGTGCGCTCGATGGTCTGCCGGTCGAGCTCGTACAGGGCTTGCTTGTCGACAAGTGGGGTACCGATCCGAACGGCGGCATACCGCTCTACCGGCTCAGCGTCGATACTTACAACGACATCGTGGAATCCGGCGCGCTCGATGGTCGGCCGGTTGAGCTTGTCGAGGGGCTGATCGTAGACATGATGAGTCCACACTCAGGAAATCATGCGACCGTCGTCCGTCGGCTTGAGCGGCATTTTGCGAAGGTGGATGGATGGGCACAAGTGCAGCTTCCGCTCGAAGTCGTTCCAGACTCGATGCTCAAGCCGGACCTTGCGCTGCTTGTCGATGAGCCCCCGCCCGGTCGTCATCCCCGCACGGCAACGCTGATCGTTGAGGTGGCTGTTAGCTCGCACAAATTCGATCGCGGTGCCAAGGCCGACATGTATGCGCGCGCTGGCGTTCCGGCTTACTGGCTCGTCGATGTTCCGGGGAGGGCAGTCGAGGTCCGCACCGAGCCTGGCCCGGATGGTTACGTCTGCTGCGAGGTCTTCCGCGACGGGGCGACCGTGCCTTCCCCGGTGTCCGGTGCAGACGATCTTGATGTCGCGGAGCTGCTGACAGGGATTGGCGAGTAAGGGGGCGCGTCTCTGGTTGCTCGTGGCTTTGGTGCAGAGTTGCACTAAAAAATAGTGCAGATTTGCACTAAGACTAGGTGCAGGAGCCTGACGAAGGCGAACGTCTGTTCGCCCCAATACAATAGACGGCGGATGGCGCAAAGCAACAAGATCGTCGTAAGTGGGGCACGGGAGCACAACCTCAAGGACATCTCTCTGGAGCTGCCGAGGGATGCGCTCGTGGTGATCACAGGCCTGAGCGGGTCGGGCAAGTCGAGCCTTGCGTTCGACACGATCTACGCGGAGGGGCAGCGACGGTATGTGGAGTCGTTGAGCGCGTACGCGCGGCAGTTCCTGGGGCAGATGGACAAGCCGGACGTGGATTCGATCGAGGGGCTCTCCCCGGCGATCTCGATCGACCAGAAGACGACGTCACGCAACCCGCGCTCGACCGTAGGCACCGTCACTGAGATCTACGACTACCTCAGGCTCCTGTGGGCGAGGGTGGGCAAGCCGCACTGTCCCATCTGCGGGCGTCCGATCACGGGGCAGTCGGCGGAGCAGATCATCGACCAGACGATGGAGCTGGGGGAGGGGACCCGCTTCATGGTGTTGGCGCCCGTTGTGCGGGGCCGCAAGGGCGAGTACGGGAAGCTGCTGGACGAGCTCCGAGCGGATGGGTTCGCGCGCGTGAAGATCGACGGGCGGATCCGGATGCTCGAGGAATCGATCGTGTTGGATAAGCGCTACAAGCACGACGTCTCGGTGGTGGTGGATCGCCTCGTGATGCGGCACGACATCCGTAAGCGTCTGGCCGATTCGATCGAGACGGCGGTGGGGTTGGCTGACGGTCTCGTGGAGATCGAGATCGTCGGTTCAAAGGCCGAAGAGGGTGAGGATAAAGGCCGCGTAGCCGGTGACGGCACGGATCGTTCGCATTCCTCGGGAGCCCTCGGCGTCAGGGCAGCGGCCCTCCAGATAATTCCCGGGCAGAAGCCGGTCCCGGGGACGCTTTTCACGTTCTCCGAGAAGTTCGCGTGCCCGGAGCACGGGCCTTCGCTTGTCGAGCTGGAGCCACGTATTTTCTCGTTCAACTCTCCGCACGGCGCTTGTGAGCGGTGTACGGGACTGGGCTCGCAGATGGTGATCGACCCGGATCTCGTGGTCCCCGACCCAAGTCTGTCTATCGGGGAAGGTGCGATCGCTCCGTGGATGAACAGTGCTTCCAACTACTACGAGCAGGTGACCGAGGCGATCGCCAAGCGCTACAAGGTCGACTTGGGCGCGCCGTGGGAGGAGCTGACGCAGGAGCAGCGTGACCTTTTCCTACACGGCACGAACGGCGAGCCGCTTCAGATCACCTACAAGAACCGTTACGGGCGTAGCCGCTCGTACGGGACACGTTTTGAGGGGGTGGTGGCGAACCTGCAGCGTCGCTACCGCGAGACCGACTCGGAGTGGACGCGGGAGAAGATTGAGGAGTTCATGTCGTTGCGAGCGTGCCCGGAGTGTGGTGGCGCGCGGTTGCGTCCCGAGTCGAGGGCCGTGTTGGTGGCGGGCACGCGCATCGAGGATTTCTGTGCGTTGTCGGCACGGAGGGCGCTCGCTTGGCTTGACGAGGTGGAGCTGTCGGAGACCGATCGGCACGTGGCGAGGTTGATCTTGCGTGAGATCTCCGAGCGGTTGCAGTTCCTTGAGAACGTGGGGATCGGCTACCTCTCGATGGATCGCGCCGCAGCGACCCTTTCAGGTGGCGAGGCGCAGCGGATACGGCTTGCCACACAGATCGGGTCGTCGTTGGTGGGGGTGCTCTACATCCTCGACGAGCCCTCGATCGGCTTGCACCAGCGCGACAACGCGAAGCTGATCGCGACACTGGAACGGCTGCGTGACCTCGGCAACACGGTGATTGTGGTGGAGCACGACGAGCAGACGATGCGGTGCGCCGACCATCTCGTAGATCTAGGTCCGGGCGCTGGCGAACACGGGGGGTGGATCGTGGCGCAAGGCACCGCCACGCAGGTGCAGCGTGTGAAGGAGTCCGCCACCGGCCAGTTCCTAGCGGGTACACGCACGATCGAGGTGCCCGCGGAGCGGCGCACACCCACCGGGTATGTGGAGATCACCGGGGCCAGTCAGCACAACCTGCGCGATATCGACGTGCACGTGCCGTTGGGAACGCTGACATGCGTGACCGGAGTGTCGGGGTCGGGCAAGTCGACGTTGGTCAACGAAGTGCTCTACAAGGCGGTCGCCAACCGTCTACACAAGGCCCGCCAGCGCCCGGGAGCGCACCGTGCGATCAAGGGGCTCGACCAACTCGACAAGATCATCGCCGTCGACCAATCGCCGATCGGACGGACGCCGCGGTCGAACCCCGCGACCTACACGGGGTTGTTCGATGTGATTCGCGACCTCTTCTCAAAGACCCAGGAGGCGCGTGCGAGGGGGTACAAGCCGGGGCGTTTCTCCTTCAACGTGAAGGGTGGCCGTTGCGAGGTATGTAGGGGGGATGGGCAGATCAAGATCGAGATGCACTTCTTGCCCGATGTGTATGTGCCGTGCGAGCAGTGCGACGGGAGGCGCTACAACCGCGAGACGTTGGAGGTGAAGTTCAAGGGGAAGAGCATCGCGGAGGTGCTCGGAATGCCGGTGGAGGAGGCATTGAAGTTCTTCGAGCACATCCCCAAGATCCGCCGGCGGTTGGAGACGCTCGACGCGGTGGGGCTTGGGTACATTCGCCTCGGCCAGCCCGCCACGACCCTCTCGGGTGGGGAGGCCCAGCGCGTGAAGCTCGCCACCGAGCTCTCCAAGGTGGCGACCGGTCGCACGCTCTACATCCTCGACGAGCCCACCACAGGACTTCACTTCGCCGACGTGCAGCGTCTGTTGGAGGTGTTGCAGCGGCTAGTGGACGCCGGTAACAGCGTTGTCGTGATCGAGCACAACCTCGACGTGATCAAGTGCGCCGACCGCCTCATCGACATGGGACCCGAGGGGGGAGAGGAGGGCGGCATGGTGATCGCCGCCGGCACCCCCGAGGAGGTAGCCGCCGAGCGCGCGTCGCACACCGGTGACTTCCTGCGGGATCTGGTGGCGCCGAAGCGCAAGCCCGCGGCGCGCAAGCGCCGTGCAAAGGTTGCCGCGTGACGGCGGCTCAGGTGCGGCTCTGGTTTGCCAAGTGGCGCTGGTACGAGCGCAATTCGCTGCCTTGGAACCGTCTGGCGATCCACCGCGAGATGATGCGAAACGAAGCGTTCGCCCGCTGGCCGCTACACGGCAACGTGCTTGAGGCGTTGCGGGATGGGCGTCTGGAGATCGGCGCGCACGCGCTGTTCGAGCCGGGCGTGTGGATTACCGCGCCCGGTACCGCCTGCGTGCGGATCGGCGAAGGGACGTTCCTCAACATGGGGGTGATGGTCGCCGCGGAGCAGCTTGTGGAGATCGGCGATCACTGCATGCTTGCCAACGGGTGTTTCGTCACCGATTCGTCCCACCGCTACGACGACCCAGAGAAGCCGATCACGTGGCAGGGGTTCGAGAGCAAGGGCCCCACCCGCATCGGCGACAACTGTTGGCTCGGCGCCAACGTGGTCGTCACGAGCGGGGTGACCATCGGCGAGCGCTGTGTCATCGGCGCCAACAGTGTCGTCACCAAAGACATCGAGCCATTCACCATCGCCACGGGTGCCCCCGCGCGCGCGATTCGCAAGGTCGAGTACGGGGAGCACGCCGCCCCCGCCTGACGGCGTGCGTTTCGTGATCCCCGATACGGCCCACGCCGGCGGCGTGGGCCGCTGGTGTTGGGAACCTACTCAGCGCAGCAGCTCGTGAAGCTCGGCGAGCTCTCCCGCGTCGATCGAGTAGCCGTGCTCGGGGCCGGGGTAGCGGCCGCTGCGTACGTCCTCCGCATAGGCGGACACGCCCGCGTTCATCTCCTCTTGGAGGTTCGCGTAGCGCTTGACGAACTTCGGGCCCAGCCCGTCGCGGATGCCGAGCAGGTCGTGGAACACCAACACTTGGCCGTCGGTGTCGCCACCCGCGCCGATGCCGATCACAGGCACCTCGATGTGGGGCATCAACTCCTTCGTGACCCCACTTGGGATCGCCTCGAACACGATCGCAAAGCATCCGCTCCCCTGGAGCGCCAAAGCCTCTGAGGCGATTCGTGCGGCGGCCTGCGCGTTACGGCCCTGTGCCTTCCACCCGCCGAGCGCGGTGGAGCTCTGTGGCGTGAGCCCAACATGGCCCATCACCGGGATCCCGGCACCGACGATCGCGCGTGCGCGGCTCGCCATCGCCGGGCCACCGCCCTCCAGCTTCACCGCGTCACAACCGGCCTCCTTCACCATGCGGATCGCTGATCCCACGGCCTGTTCGTCGCTGATCTCATACGACCCAAACGGTAGGTCGCCGATCAACAGTGGGGTGCGCAAACCGCGGCGGGCTGCCTTCGCAAGCACCAACATGTCGTCGAGATCTACCGGCGTCGTGGCGCTGTACCCGAGGATTGTGGTTGCCGCGGAGTCCCCTACAAGGACAAGGTCCACGCCTGCCGCCTCGGCGGCACGGGCGGACGGATAGTCATACGCGGTGACCATCACGATCGGCTCTCCCAACCGCTTCTTCTCGGCGAGCAACGGCAGGGTCATGGGTAGGCGGCCGGGGTCGGACGGGACAGCGCCTGTCCGTACAGAGCGTGCCGCGGTGGGGTGGCTTGCGGCGGGATTGCCTGGGTGGGATGACATGGTGGGGCTCCTATCTGACGTGGTTGACGCCCAACTCACGCCCGCGCGACCTCGATCGAGGCCTCCGGGGAGCTCAGCAGGGTCGCCACCGCGTCGTCGACGGTGATGATGCGATTCGTTTGCGCCTCCACGTGGACCACGCGAGGCTCGTAGTGCTCCATCTCCGCACGGTCGTACTGGCCGTAGGAGATGACGATGACGGTGTCCCCCCGGTGCACCAACCGTGCAGCGGCGCCGTTCACCTTGATGTCCCCTGAGCCCCTCTTCCCTGAGATCGTGTATGTCTCGAAGCGGGCGCCGTTATCCACGTCCACCACGTGCACCTGCTCGTGCTCCAAGATGTCGGCCGCCTCCAGCAGGTCGGGGTCGATCGTGATCGACCCGACGTAGTGCAGGTCGCAGTCGGTCACCGTGGCTCGGTGGATCTTTGACTTGAGCATCACACGCTGCATGTCGCTTGTGTCTCCCTGGGGGTTGTGGGGTTGGATTGCGCAACGGGGTTCAGAACTGTGTTGTCGATGAGCCGGACCGCCCCTACGCGGGCGGCCACGGCGAGCAACGCGGACTCGTCGAGTTGTGTGACGGGCTCCAGCGTGTCTTGGCTTACGAGCGCCAGATACTCAGGCTCCACTCCAAAATGCTCCATTGCCCGTCCTCCGGCGGCGAGGAGATCGTCGGCGGAGCGCTTGCCTTCGGTAAGGGCCTGCTCGGCCGCGCGCAACGCGGCGTGAAGCGCCACGGCCCGTCGGCGGTCGTGCGGGTCAAGCTGGGCGTTGCGGCTGGACATGGCCAAGCCGTCGTGCTCGCGCACGGTGGGTCCCACCTCGATGCGAACTGGGATGTTGAGATCCTCCACCATGCGGCGGATCACGACCACCTGTTGGGCGTCCTTCTGGCCGAAGTACGCAACATCGGGTTTCACCATGTTCAGGAGCTTCATCACCACCGTGGTGACGCCTCGGAAGTGGCTCGACCCGCGCACGGCCCCCTCCAGGCGGTCGGTCAACCCGAGTACCTCAACCGTGGTTGAGAAGCCGGCCGGGTAGACGTCCTCCACCGAGGGCGCAAACAAGATGTCGGCGCCCGCTAGTTCTGCCAGCTCCCGATCGCGCTGCTCTTGGCGTGGATAGCGCTCCAGGTCTCCACCCTCGTTGAACTGAGAGGGGTTCACGAACAGCGACACAACAACAACGTCGCACTGCTCACGCGCTCGCTCGATCAATGAGAGGTGCCCCTCGTGCAGGGCGCCCATCGTGGGTACCAACCCGATCGTGCGCCGCTCGCGCCGGGGCGCGTCAAGCCCCGCCCTCACCTCATCCACTGAGCGCACAACCCTCATGGGAGCGCAACCCTCCTAGGGCCGCAACATGCTTGGCGGCACGGGCAGATCGGTGTGAAGATCGGCGGGTTCATCTCTCTCGGTCCAGTTCCCATCGGGGATACCGGTCGCGACTCGCTTAAGCATACACCCCAATCTCGCCGTCGAGGAATACCATCCGCGCCTGTGAGTACCGCAGACACGATGTCACCCGAGCAGCGTCGCGAGGCGCTCAAGCAGGTGTTCGCGAAGGCCAACACCTGCGTTCGCTGCCAAGAGCTTGCGGCTACGCGCAAGAACGTGGTGTTCGGCGCGGGCAACGCCGACGCTGACCTCATGTTCGTGGGTGAGGCCCCCGGCGCCTCCGAGGACGAGCAGGGCCTTCCGTTTGTGGGCCGTGCCGGCAAGCTCCTCTCGACGCTGCTTGAGGAGATTGGGCTGTCTCGCCCGGAGGTGTTCATCGCGAACGTCTTGAAGTGCAGGCCCCCGGGCAACCGCGATCCCCAGCCGATTGAGATCGAGAACTGCCGCGAGTATCTCTACCGCCAGGTCGAGCTGATCCAGCCCCGGGTTATCTGCTCGCTCGGGAACTTCTCCACGAAGCTCCTCCGTGAGGACCCTACGGGCATCACGCGCCTGCATGGCCAACCCGAGGTGCTCACGCTCGGTGCGCGCGCGGTGAGGCTCTACCCGATCTTCCATCCAGCCGCTGCGCTCTATACCCCGCGCATGCTTGAGACCCTCCGCGAAGACTTCTCGCGTCTTCCCGAGTTGCTCGCGCTACCGGCGCCCGACCAACCCGGGGAGGTGTTGGAGGCCGTTCCAGATCTCCCCGAAGATGTGCCGGTCGCGCAAGCGCAGGACGGGCCTGTTTCGCAAGCGAGGGACGCAGCGGATCAGCTCGACCTCTTCTGAGGGGCGGCAAGCGCTGTGGTGGTTATCCACGCAAGTTCCGCCAATCCACGCACTGCGGTCCTACCCGATGCATCTAAAAGGGGCGAACCCCCGTATTACCACCTGCAGGATTTCGTGCAGGTCGCTAAAGCAGGCATGGTGGCTTGCCGATAGAGCAGTTATCTCCATCCTCCCAAGCACCACGGCCGGCTCGCGATCTCCTCTCCCGCGAGCCGGCCGTTTTTCGTTGTGGGAGACGGTCACCGCCAAACCACAGCGATAGGTCCTACGCTTCTCTGGTGGCGACACGCATCGTCGAGACCTCGGATCCACGCCAAACCGAGGCGTTGGGCGCCGAGCTAGCGGTTGCGCTTTCACCGGGGGACATCGTCCTCGTCAGGGGTGACTTGGGCGCGGGCAAGACCACTTTCGTCCGTGGCGCGGCGGTCGCGCTTGGGGTTTTGGACCCCGTTACGAGCCCCACGTTCTCGGTAGGCCACCGTTATGAGGGCGCGGGTGTCACGGTGTCGCACTTGGACCTCTACCGTTTGGGGGGGCTCTCCGAGGAGGAGCCCGATCTGCTCGACGACTATCTTGGGCCCACGAGGATCGCTTTCGTGGAGTGGCCGGAGGACGGCTCCCTCGAGCTGGGTGGGGCAAGTGCGCGGGTCACATTGACCCACTTGGGTGGCGATCTGAGGCGGATCGAGATCGTGCAGGGGCGGAGAGACGGGGCTGTGTGGACAGGGGTCGAGGGCCAGACGGGGGTGGACGCGTGATCGTGCTGGGACTCGATACGTCGACCCGCGCCACTGTGGTGGGTTTGTTGTTGGCCGACGGTACCCTGTTGCAGGCTCGTGATGACCCTGAGGGGCAGGAGCGGCCCGGTCATGCCACGCGGCTGCTGCCGCTCGCCGACTCGCTGCTCGTCGAAGCGGGGCTTGCTTGGGGCGATGTCGAGCGGATCGCGGTCGGTGTGGGGCCGGGCACCTTCACCGGCCTGCGCATTGGCGTCGCCACCGCCCGTGGGCTCGCGCAGTCGCTCGGTGTGGAGCTAGTCGGCGTGTCGAGCCTGCGCGCGCTCGCCCACGCGGCCGTTCGCGGCGCAGCTGGGGAGGTCGGCGTTGGAGATGGGATTCCCGCCAGCGAGCCGGCCGGTGTGAGCGTCGCTGGGGGGGAGGGGGTGTCGCGGTCGAGCGCGGGGCTGCTGGCTGTGATCGACGCCCGCCGCGGGGAGGTCTTCGCCGCCGTCTATCAGGGCGACACCGAGTTGATTGCGCCCGCTCCGCTTGCCCCTTCCGATCTTTCCGAGTTGCGCGAGCGCGCCGACATGCTTGCGGGCGCGCTTATCTGGATCGCGTTCGGCGATGGTGCGGTGCGCTACCGGAGCGAGCTTGAGCTGGCGGGCGTGGATGTACCGGACGATGATTCGCCGCTTCACCGCGTCGATGGCCGCGCCATCTGTGAGTTGGGCCTGGAGGGCGACCCCTCGGATGCCCAGGTCCTACCCGATTACCGCCGTCGTCCCGATGCGGAGATCGCGCTTCAGGGAGCGTCCTCGTAATGGGCTCCTCGATGGCTGAGATCACAACTGAGGGATCGTTCTCTATCGATGTGCGTGAGCTTGCCTACGCCGACCTTCCCCGCGTTATCTCGATCGAGCGCCGCGCCTTTCCCACACCCTGGTCGCTTGCCATGTTCGTGCTGGAGCTCTCCAAGCCCTCCGGCATCTGTCTCGCCGCCGTCCATCAACGTCGGCTTGTGGGCTACCTCATCTGCTCTCGCTACGACACCGTTTGGCACGTCATGAACATCGCGGTCGACATCGATCACCAACACAAGGGTGTCGCCTCCGCGTTGCTTGCGGAGCTGTACGCTCGCGTTGATGATGAAGCGGCCCGCTTCACGCTTGAGGTACGGCGCTCCAACGGTGTCGCCATCCACCTGTACGAACGCGAAGGCTTTCGTGCCGCCGGCCTCCGTCGCCGCTACTACCAGGACAACGGAGAGGACGCGCTGGTCATGTGGCGCACGCCGGGCACCCTTTCCGGCTCGCTTGACGACGTTCCCAACCCGGGGCCGGTATGAGCACACGCGGCGGGATCGTGCGGGGGGTAGGGCTGTGGCGTGACTGGGGGGTGGTGCGGTGAGGATTCTCGCCCTTGAGACGAGCTGCGACGACACTTGTGCCGCAGTCGTCGAGGGTGACGGCGTGATCCGCTCGAACGTCATCTCCTCTCAACGCGCCCACGACCGCTTCGGCGGCGTTGTCCCCGAGATCGCATCGCGCCATCACCTGGAGCTCGTCAATGTCGTCGTAGATCAAGCCCTCACCGAGGCCGGCCTCGCGCTCGACGACATCGACGCTGTCGCCGCCACCCAGGGACCAGGGCTGGTAGGGGCGCTGCTCGTGGGCTTCTCCACCGCGAAGTCCCTTGCCGCCGCGCGTTTCCTACCGTTCGCCGCCGTAGACCACCTTCAGGGCCACGTTGCCGCCAACTTCCTCCGGCCGCCGGGGGGCGGAGCAAAGGGGAGCGGGGGTCCCGGCGATACGGACCAGGTGAGCGTGGATAACGGTGGGGGAGCCCCCTTCGAGCCACCTTTTCTCTGCCTCATCGCCTCGGGCGGCCACACACTGCTCGCCCACGTCACCCATCACGACGGCTTTGAAACGCTCGGCCGCACGCTCGACGACGCCGCCGGGGAGGCCTTCGACAAGGGCGCCCGTATGCTCGGGCTCGGCTTCCCAGGTGGTCCCGCGCTCTCACGACGGGCGGCTGAGGGCGATCCTGAGGCGTTTGAGTTCCCCTCCTCGGGGTCTCGCTCACGCGGCGGCCGTGGCGCCACCACTCCGTTTGCGCGATCGCTTGACTTCTCTTTCGCCGGCCTGAAGACCTCGCTGCTCTACCAGCTGCGTGAGCTCACCGACGAGGAGCGCCAACAACGCGCCGCCGACCTCGCCGCGTCCTACCAAGCCGCCATCGTGAACCACCTCATGCTCCGTGTCGAGCAGGCTCTTGAGCTCACCGGCCTCGATCGTCTCGCTGTCGGCGGTGGCGTCGCCGCCAACGACGAGCTACGTCGCCGCCTCGCCTCGCTTCCCGTCACCACCCACGTTCCTCCACCGGTCCTCTGTACCGACAACGCCGCCATGATCGCCTCCGCCGCTCGTTTTTCCGCGCGGATCTCCTACCCCCACTATTTGAGTCTTGACGCGTACGCCACCGGGGAGCGCCCACGGTGAGCTTCGCACGAGGCTGCTCCCACTCGACGCCGCCATGGAGCGCAGCTCGCTCGCAGGGGAATCCCCGGTGGTCGTCCTAACCCTCTATTCAAAGCCCGACTGTCACCTCTGCGTCGATGCCCGCGACACGCTTACCCGCGTTGCCGCGGATATTCCCTTCGAGCTGCGCGAGCTTGACATCACCGCCGACGACGTGCTCCATCGAGCGTATTTCGAGCGTATCCCAGTCGTCGCGCTCGACGGTGAGGAGCTCTTCGAATATTTCGTGCAAGAGCATGTTCTGAGGGAGCGGCTCGCAAGCATCCTCTAGAGTCACGGCCCCTATGGTTTTCAACGAATTGACGAATCCCATCGACACGACTTACGAGGACGATCCTCACGCGCCCGATCGGCTCTCCCTTGGCGTTGCCGCGCGACTGTCGCGCTACCTGCAGGTCCTCACCCAAGCCAAGAAGATGGGCAAGGAGACGATCTCCTCACAGGAACTCTCCGACTACACCCACGTCAACTCCACCCAGATTCGCCGCGATCTCTCAGGTTTCGGCAAGTTCGGTAAGCGTGGTGTCGGCTACAACGTCGAGTCGCTCGTCTCCCAGATCCGCAAGATCCTCCGCACCGCCGGCCAACACAACATCGCGCTGTTCGGCGCCGGCCATCTCGGCAAGGCGATCGCCTCCTCCGACATCTTCGCCGACCATGGCTTCCGCGTCGTCGCGATCTTCGATGTCCACCCCTCCAAGGTCGGCACCCAGGTCGGCCCCCACACTGTCCGCCACACCCGCGAGCTGCAACAGCTCGTCGAGGATGAGGACATCGTCGTCGGCGTCCTCGCTGTCCCCACCG
The DNA here is from genome assembly GCA_963695305.1 of uncultured Solirubrobacterales bacterium. GTDB lineage: Bacteria > Actinomycetota > Thermoleophilia > Solirubrobacterales > Solirubrobacteraceae > Palsa-744. The sequence continues at coordinate 1,663,185 of OY968774.1, forward strand.
CCGCCGCCCAAACGCTCGCAGATCAACTCGTCGCCGCTGGGGTCAAGATCATCTTCAATTACTCCGAGTCGCTGCTTGCCGTACCGCCGGAGGTCACGGTCCACACATCCTCCCCCGCCGTGGACCTGCTCTATGCGCTGTACTTCTATCTGACTTGACCCCCCTGGATCTCGACAAGGCAGTTGAAAGGTTCGCGCTCTCCACCGACTTCACGGTCGGCTTGGAGGAGGAGTTCGCGATCCTCGACCCCTCCACGCTCGACCTCGTGCCTCGCTTCGAGGAGCTCCGCGACCTCGCGCTCGTTCGCGATCCCCTGCTCGGTGAGCACATCACGGGCGAGCTCATCTCCTCGGAGATCGAGATCGTCTCCGGCGCTGGCTCCAACTTCGCCGACGCCCTCTCCCGTCAGCGCGACCGCCGCCGCCGCCTGTTTGCGCTTGCCTCTGCCGAGGGCGCTTCGCTTGGCGCTACGGGAACACATCCGTGGGCCGACTACCGCGAGCAACCCATCATCGACACCCCCCACTACAAACGCGTCGAGGACGGCCTTAAGTACGTGGCCTGGCGCAACAACACCTTCTCGCTCCACGTTCACGTCGGCATCCGCGACATCGACCGCGCCGTCCGTATCTGCGATCGCCTTCGACCCGTCCTCCCGCTTTTGCTTGCCGTCTCCGCCAACTCCCCCTACCTCGACGGCCGCGACTCCGGCCTTCACTCCGCGCGCACCCAGTCCTTCACTCGCAACTTCCCCCGCTGTGGCATCCCCGACCCGTTTGGTTCCTGGTCTTCCTACCGCGACTACATCGAATTCCTGCTGCGCACGAATTCGATCGTCGAGTTCACCCAGGTTTGGTGGTCTGTTCGCCCCCACTTCGAGTTCGGCACCCTGGAGGTCCGCATCTGCGATGTGCAGTCCACCGCTCCCGAGTCCGACGCGCTTGGCGCGCTCATCGTCGCTTGCGTCGCCCAGGCCGCCCGCGACATCGATGAGGGCGTTCCTTTTGCCGATCCCGCTCAGCGCCTGGTTGAGGAGAACATGTGGCGCGCTATCCGCTTTGGCCTCGATGGTCACATGGTCGATCTGGAGCGCGCCGAGGAGTACCCCTCTGCGGCGATAGTCGAGCGGCTGCTCGCCTGGACCGCGCCGGTCCGTGCCGAGCTCGCCCTCGATCCGGTCTTCCCTGACCGCAACGGGGCGCAGCGCCAGCGCCGTCTCATCGACGCCGGCGCCACCCCGGAGGAGGTCTACTCCGCCTCCGTCCGCGACACCCTCGACACCTACTCACAGGAGGTCACCGTCTGATGCCCGGCGAGCCCACCCCCTCGCACGACTCCACCACGGCTACCCAGCCGACTGACGAGGAGATGCGCGCCGCCTACGAAGCTGAGCTCAATCGCATCACCTCCACGGAGATGATCCTGCAAACGGCGGTCTCGCTGCTCAACATCGGCGGCCGCAGGCTTGGGTTGACCCCTCCCTCCGGACCCGGATCTCCCGCGTCGAGTGGCGGTCCGGCCGGTGGGGGTGAGCGCGACCTCGATCAGGTGTCCGACGCCATCGACGCCGTCCGTGCCCTCATGCCGATCTTGGAGCGCCGTATGCCCCGTGAGATCGGGCCTCTCCGTGACGCGGTCTCGCAGCTGCAGATGGCCTACGCCCGCGAGGTCCAGGCCGCGCGCGAGCCGGCGCCTGCCGCTCCCTCCCCGGCCTCGTCCTCTGCCGGCGAGCCCTCCGTGCCCCCGCAGAAGTCCGCCCCTCAAGCAGAGGGCGAGAAGCCTGCACCCGGCCCCGCCGAGTCCAGCGGCCGCCTCTGGGTTCCGGGGCGATAGCTCTCCACACGGCTTTCCGTGTCTGCACACGATAGACTGCGCCCGCCTTTACGCCGGGTAGTGGCTCACAGCGAGCTTGCCCGTGCGAGAACCGTGCGCGCGAACATCCTCGCGCGGCACTCCAACCAGACCGCGGAGGATTTCTGTTGAGCAGCTTTCTGACGAACCATGGGGTCGTCGTCGCCCTTGTATGCGCCGCCTGCGCCGTGATCTACGGCCTGGTCACCACGCGCTCCCTGCTGGCGCTTTCGCCCGGAAACGAGCGGATGCAGAGCATCTCGCGCGCCGTCCAGGAAGGCGCGCGCGCCTACCTGAATCGTCAGTACACCACTATCGCCATCGTCGGCGTGGTGCTGTTCGTGGCGCTCATATTCGTCCAGAACATCGCCGTCGCTTGCGGTTTTGCGATCGGCGGCATCCTTTCGGGCTCCGCCGGTTACATCGGCATGAACGTCTCGGTTCGCGCCAACTCGCGTGTTGCCGAGGCTGCCCGCGGAGGCGTGTCTCCGGCGCTGCGGGTCGCCTTCCAGGGCGGCGCCATCACAGGCATGCTCGTCGCGGGGCTCGCGCTGATGGGCCTCGCCGGCTACTACGGCCTGCTCACCGCGGTCTTCAACGAAACCCAGAAAACGGCGGTCGTCGCGCTCATCGGCCTCGGCTTCGGCGGTTCTCTGATCTCCGTCTTCGCGCGACTCGGTGGGGGCATCTTCACGAAGGCCGCTGACGTGGGAGCGGACATCGTGGGCAAGATCGAGGCGGGCATCCCCGAGGACGATCCCCGCAACCCCGCCGTCATCGCCGACAACGTGGGCGACAACGTCGGCGACTGTGCCGGTATGGCCGCCGACCTGTTCGAGACCTACGCGGTCACCGCGGTCGCGGTGATGCTGCTGGGCGTGCTCACCTTCCATGAGGCCACCCGCGTGGTGATGTACCCGTTGATTCTCGGTGGTGTCGCGGTGATCGCTTCGATTATCGGCACGTTCGCGGTTCGTTCGCGCTCGGGCAACGTCGAGCGCGCGCTCTACCAGGGCCTGATCGTCTCCGGGGCGATCGCCGCCGCGGCGTTTGCCCCGGTCACCTACTGGCTCATGAAGGGGCTCACGTTCTCGCAAGTCGGCAACGTGGTCAATCCGCCCTCGTGGGGCAAGTTCTACCTGTGTGCGCTCATCGGTATCGCAGTCACCGCGCTGCTGTTCGTCATCACCGACTACTACACCTCCACGCGCTTCTCGCCGGTGAAGAAGACCGCGAAGGCGTCGGTCACGGGCCACGCTACGAACATCATCCAGGGCTTCGGCTCCGGCCTTCAGGCCACAGCCCTGCCTGCGCTTGTCCTCGTGTTCGGCATCTTCGGCGCCTGGAAGCTCGCGGGCGGCGGCACCACCGGCATCTACGGCGTTGGCGTGGCGGTCATGGGCCAGCTGTCGCTCACCGGCCTCATCGTGGCGCTTGACGCGTTCGGCCCCATCACCGACAACGCCGGTGGTATCGCCGAGATGGCGGAGCTCCCCGAGGAGGTCCGCAACGTCACCGACCCGCTTGATGCGGTTGGCAACACCACCAAGGCGGTCACCAAGGGTTACGCGATCGGCTCAGCCGTGCTGGCTGCAGTGGTGCTGTTCGCGGGCTTCCGCCAGGAACTCGCCGACGCGAGTCACAAGTCGATCGAATCTCTCACCTTCGGCATCAACGAGCCCCAGGTGCTGATCGGGCTGCTGCTCGGTGGGTTGATGGTGTGTTTGTTCGCCTCGCTCTCGATGGAGGCCGTCGGCCGTGCCGGCGGTGCCGTCGTGGAGGAGGTGCGTCGTCAGTTCCGCGAGCACCCCGGCATCATGGAGGGCACGGAAGAGCCCGACTACGCCACCTGCGTTGACATCGTCACTCGCACCGCCCAGCGCGAGATGATCCTGCCCTCACTGCTCCCGATCGGGTTGCCGGTGATCGTCGGTCTCATCGACCAGAAGGCGCTCGGCGGCCTGCTCATCGGCGTGATCGTCGTGGGCTTCTTCTTCGCGGTCCTGATGACTGCGGGTGGTGGCGCGTGGGACAACGCCAAGAAGCTCATCGAGGACGGCGCTTTCGGCGGCAAGGGCTCGGAGGCGCACGCCGCCTCGATCACCGGCGACACCGTCGGCGACCCCTTCAAGGACACCGCCGGCCCCGCCATCAACCCGATGATCAAGGTGGCGAACATCGTCGCCATCCTGATAATCCCGCTCATCACTTGATCGGCACGCCCGTATACGCACCTGGACGCGGCGCTGGGCGGCACGTGACGTCTTGCACGTGCCCCCGGCACGCGCTTCGACGCCCCGCACCGTCCAGCTTGGTCCATGCACGCATACGGACGCGCCGACGAGCTTGAGCTGCCCCTAAGCTCATTGAAGAGATGAGATCGAGCCCCAAACACGTACATCGCGCCGGGACGACGGTGCTGTCGCTGGCGATGGTCGCGATCGGCGTCGCTCTCGCCATCCAGGCGATCGGTGGCCAGGGCATCCTGTCGGCGCGGCTGCTGTTGGGCTTGCTGTTCGTCGCCGCGGGATCGCTGCGCATCTACCTCATGGTCATACGGAGCCGCGACACATGACCACGACCGGCGACCACCACCGCGCGGCGGAGCTCACCGAGAGCGCCCGCACCACCCTCCGCCACTCGCTGGGCTCGCCGATCCTCTTCGCGGTCGTATACACCTCGCTCGCGTCCGCGGTGTTCTTCTCGCTTGGCGTCGTGGCGGATCACGCGCTCGGCCTCACCCCCGTTGTGTTCCTGATCGCGGCGGTCATGTTCGGGGTGACCGCCATGACCTACGTCGAGGGCGCCTCTATGCACCCCGAACCCGGGGGCTCCACCGTATTCGCCCGCTACGCCTTCAACGAGCTCACGAGCTTCGTCGCGGGCTGGGCGATGCTGCTCGACTACATCATCCTCATCGCCGTCACCGCGTTTGCCGCGACCCAGTATCTGGCGGTGTTCTGGGCGCCGCTTGGCCGCTCCGGCGAGGCGATGTTGCTCTCAGTCGCCATCATCGCCTTTGTCGTGCTCACGAGCATCCGTGGCTTTAACTGGCGCCGCGAGTACCGCATCGGGCTCGTCGTCGTCGGTGCGCTTGCGCTTGAGCTCGTAGCCATCGCGATCGGGTTGGGCCAGTTCTTCGACGCGCACAGACTGGTCTCCCAGGTGCACCTCGGCACGGTTCCAACATGGTCAGGGCTCGTCTTCGCGCTCACGGTTACCACGATTGCTTTCACCTCGGTGGAGTCTGCCTCCGGGATGGCCGGCGAGGTGAAGGCGGGGAGGGGGTCGCTGCGTAGGTTGATCGCCTCCGGCACCGCCACTGTCGTCATTGCCTACGTAGGTGTCGCGATTGTCGCGGTCACAGCGCTGCCTCTACCGACGGCGAGCAGCGTGGGCCACGACTTCACAGACGCCCCTGTTGTGGACATCATGCGCCAACTGCACCCCCATCTGCTCTCCCAGGTGCTCGTCTACGCCATAAGCGGGGTGGCGGTCGTCACGTTGGTCGCCGCCGCCGACTCGGCGATGTTGGGGCTCTCCCGCCTGGCGTACTCGCTCTCCACCAACCGCCAGATCCCAAGCGGACTAGGCCGTCTGCACCCACAACGCTCCACTCCCTACGTGCTGATCCTGCTCGCGGGGCTGCTCGCCGCCACGCTCGTGATCCCAGAGAGCCTTGATTTCCTCGTAGGTATTTATGCCTTCGGTGCGATGCTCGCCTTCACGATCGCTCATCTCTCAGTTGTGAAGATGCGCTACTCCGAGCCCCTCGCCAACCGTCCCTACCGCACCCCGTTCTCGGTGCGTTTGCGCGGCGGCGACCTGCCGTTGCTTGCCGTGTTCGGCGCGCTCGCTTGCTCGGCTGGGTGGATCGCCACGATGATCGTCCACGAACCCGCCCGTTATGTCGGGTTGGGGTGGATGTTGGCCGGGATCGTGCTCTACGTGATCTACCGTCGCGCCGACGAAACCTCGCTCCTGCGTCGTGTCACCGTGCCCGCGGAGGCGCTGCGCGCGACGCAGCTCCCCGAGCGTGAGTACGGCTCGATCCTCGTGCCCCTTACCGGAACCCCGCTTGATGAGGACATCGTCCAAACCGCCGCGCTCCTCGCTGCGGGCGAGCCCACCGAAGACGAGCTCGATGGCTCCACGATTGAGGCGGTGTGGATCTTCGAGATGCCGATGTCGCTACCGCTTGACGCCCGCCTGCCTGACGCCCAAGTCAAGCACGCCCGCCAGGCGCTCGCGCGGGCGAAGGCGGTGGGGGAGGAGTACGCGGGAGTGCAAGTCGCCACGGCCACGATCCGCGCGCGACGGGCCGGCCAGGCGATCCTCGAGGAGGCTCGTAGACGTGGGGTGGAGGCGATTGTGCTCGGCGCGGAGGAGCCCTCCCGCATCCGGGGCGGTTCCCGCTTCGGCGGGCGGGGTGGGCCGATGGAGAACTTCGTGGGGGAGGCCACCAAGCAGGTCATCGCCAAGGCTCGCTGTCGCGTGATCGTGACCGCTCCCGCTGCCCGCGACACCGTTATCGCCAACGGCGAGGGCGCCACGCCCAAGGATCCCTCCGGGCTTTCCCCGGTGGAGCCCGTCGCGGACCCTCCCATCGTCTAATCTCCGGGCCGTGCCCTTCTTCACGCTCACCACTCTGTGTTCGTCCTGATCGTCGGCGCCGGCCGCGTTGGCTCGGCGCTTGCAAAGTCCACGCTCGCCGCCGGCCACGAAGTGTCAGTGCTCGACGAGGACCAGCTCTCCCACGAGCGCCTCGACGCGGGGCAGTCGCGAAGCTGGGAGGAAGCCGACGGCATATTCACGCTCGGAACCGCCCTTGAGGTGGACGCGTTGATCCAGGCCGGCATCGAGCGCGCAGACGTGTTCATCGCCTCCACCGACGGCGATAACACGAACCTCATCATCGCCCAGATCGCCCAGCGGCGCTTCGGTGTGAAGAAGGTATTGGTCCGTGTCATGGACCCCGCTCGTGCTGCCTGGTACGGCGAACAGGGTCTCCACACGATCTCCCCCACAAAGCACGCGATCGAAATGTTCGAAAGCGCGCTTACCGCCGATCCCGTCGTTTAAGGCTCCCGATGCGACGTCTCCTCACAACCCACCCAGCTTCCCCCTGCGAGGTGACGTTGTGTACGTGATCATCGTCGGCGCCGGCAAGGTCGGCCGCAACCTCGCTCGCGAGCTGATCACCAAGGGCAACGAGGTCACGATCATCGAGTCTTCCCGTCCCCGCTACCTCTCGATGGAGGAAGAGTACGAGCACGCCGTCCAGTACGGCGACGCCACCGAGCTGTGGGTGCTGGAGCGCGCCGGTATCCAACGCGCCGATCTCGTCATCGCGGTGACCGGCGACGACGAGGACAACATGTTGGTGTGTCAGGTCGCCAAGGAGAAGTACCTCTGCGAGCGCATCATCGCCCGCGTCAACAACCCCCGCAACTACGATCACTTCAAGCTGCTCGGGATCCAACCTGCGGTCTCCGCCACCGACCTCATCCTGCGCCTGATAGAGCATGAGGTCCCCCGCTACGGGCTCGTCCACCTGCTCGCGCTTGAAGAGGAGCGCCTGGAGATCATCGAGCTTGAGGTCTCCGCCGACGCTCCCGTCGTCGGCCAGAACGTCGCCGCCATCGACCTACCCGAGGGCTCGCTCGTCATCTCAGTGCTCCGTGGCGGCTCCGGCTTCGTCCCGAAGGCCGATACGGTCATCGAAGCCGGCGACGAGGTCCTGCTCGTGCTCGATCCGGGGCTTGAGCCGGCGATCACGGCGTTCTTCTCGCCTACAGGCTCTCGCGCCGAGGCGTAAAAACTCCCTACGGGGATCCTGTCCGGCCGCAGGCCGGACGGAGGGGTTCAGCAGGCTCCGGGACAGGGACTCGAACCCCAAACTCGTGCTCCAGAGGCACGCGTGTTGCCAATTACACCATCCCGGAACGGCACCGCAAGCATAGTGAACGGGCCGCTCAGGCCACCGCGTGAAGCGCCCAATCTCGGTACAGGTCGTAATACCGCCCCTCGGCGGCGATCAGCTCGTCGTGGGTGCCCTGCTCGGCGATCCTGCCGTGCTCCAACACGACTATGCGCCCGGCCTGGCGGATAGTTGAGAGCCTGTGGGCTATGACGATCGCGGTGCGGCCCGCGAGCAGGCGGCGCAGGCCGTCCTCGATGCGTCCCTCGGTGTGGAGGTCGACGTTGGAGGTGGCCTCGTCGAGGATCAGCACGCGGGGGTCGGCGATGAGGGCGCGGGCGAAGGCGATCAGTTGGCGTTGGCCTGCCGAGAGCTGGGCGCCGCGCTCGCCGACTTCGGTGTCGTAGCCCTGCTCCAGCTCCTCGATGAACGTGTCGGCACCGACGGCTTTCGCGGCCGCTTCGATCTCCTCGGTGGATGCGCTGGGCTTGCCGAAGGCGATGTTCTCGCCGATCGTCCCTGAGAAGAGGAACGCCTCCTGCGGCACGATCCCCATCTGCGACCGCAACGACCCGCTCGCGACGTCACGCAGGTCGTGCCCATCGATGGACACCTTCCCCGCCGTCGGGTCGTAGAAGCGCGCGGCGAGCTTCGCGAAGGTGGACTTGCCTGCGCCCGTCGCGCCCACGAGGGCCACGGTTTGGCCGGGGGGTATGTGTAGGTCGATGCCGTCGAGCGCCAACACCTCGACCGGACCGTCACCGTCCGCGGACACGGGCGCGCCTGCGCCGTGGCGGCGGTAGGCGAAGGACACGCCCTCGAAGCTCACCTCGCCACGTATCCGCTCAAGCTCGGTCGCTCCTGGCTTGTCCGTCAGGTCGGGTTCCACGTCGAGCAGTTGGAAGATCTTCTCCAGCGCCGCCATCCCCGACTGGTAGGTGGCGTACAGCTGGGAGAGCTGTTGGATCGGTTCAAACAGGTATGAGAGCGTGAGCACGAACGCAACCACGGTGCCCGGGGTGATGTTGCCGTCGATCGCCTGGTAGCCGCCGTACAGCACGATCATCGCGAGCGCCACCCCCGAGATCATTTCCACGGCCGGGAAGTAGTTGGCGTTCAGGCGCACGGTCACCATGTTCGCGTCGCGGTTGTCGTTGTTCAGCTCGGCGAACCGTGCATTGTGGACGGGCTCCTGGCTGAAGCTGCGCACAACCCGGATCCCGGACAGCGTTTCCTGCAGGTATGCGGTGATCGAGCCGATCGTCTCACGTGTGCGCCTGAACGCTCCTGCCGAGGCCAACCGGAACCACAGGCTGCCGGCGGCCACCAGCGGCACCACGCAGAACGTGAGCAGCGCCAGCTTCAGATCTAGGAACAGCAGCACCACGACAGCGCCCACCAGCGTGAGGCCCGCCTGGAACAGCGTGACCACGGAGTCGGTTACGAGGCTGTCGAGCGCCTCCACGTCGTTGGTGATGCGCGAGATCAGCACGCCCGCGGGGCGGCTCTCGTAGAAGCCGATGGGGAGCGTTTGCAGGTGGGTGAAGATGCGTATGCGCAGGTCGGCGAGCGCTCTCTGGCCGACCCAGCCCACGAGGTAGGTCTGAACGTAGGTCATGATCCAAAACACCACCGCCACCGCGAGGAAGGCGATCACGATCAGCACGAGCGCCGTGCTGTCGTGTTTTTCGATGCCGCTGTCTATCGCCGCCTTGGCGAGCAGCGGCGGGGCGAGGTAGGCGGCGGTGCCCACCACAAGCGCCGCCAGCATTGCCGCGGCACGCGCCTTGTATGGCGCCACCAATCCGATCAGCCCGCGCAGGTTGCGCCCGCGCGTCTGGCGGCTTGAGCGCTCGCCGTCCCACTGGGGACCGAAGCGGCCCGTAACAACGCCACGCCCGCCGCCGTGCGCACTCATGCCAGACCTCCCGCTCGCACGGGGGTGGGGGTTCCGGTTTGCCATGGGGAGCGTCCGCTTGCGGATGCTCCCGCGTTTGCACGCCAATCGCGGCTCACAGGCTGCTCACCTCACGCTCGCAGGTGTCCTTGGTCATGAACACGCTCTCTGGTAGGCCCTTCTCCACGATTTCGCGGTAGAGCTCTGAGCGTTCGAGTAGCTCTTGGTGGCTGCCGTGGGCGATGATCTCCCCGTGGTCCAAGACCGCGATCTCATCGGCGAGCGCGATCGTGGAGAGGCGGTGGGCGATCACGAACGTGGTGCGTCCGGCCATCGCCTCGGCGAGCGCCAGCTTGATCGACTGCTCGGTGGAGGCGTCCACAGACGAGGTTGCATCGTCGAGGATCAACACTCGCGGGTTGGCGAGCAGCGCGCGCGCGATCGCCAAACGTTGGCGTTGACCGCCCGATAGCGACAGCCCACGCTCGCCCACTCCCGTGTCATAGCCCTTGGGCAAGCGCTCCACGAACTCATGCGCCTGCGCCCTCCGTGAGGCAAGTTCGATCTCCTCACGAGGAACCGGAGGCCCGCCCGCCCGCGCGTAGGCGATGTTCTCCGCCACACTCGCCGAGAACAGGAAGGGATCGTCGCTCACCACCGCGATCGCCTGTCGCAGCGAGCGCAAGCTCAGCTCGCGCACGTCAGCGCCGTCAAGCAGCACTTGGCCGCCGCTGACGTCGTACAAGCGCGATATCAGCGACACAAGGCTCGTCTTGCCAGACCCGGTGGCGCCCACCAGGGCGATCGTCCGCCCGGCGGGCACGTCGAGACTCACTCCCCGCAGTACCGCCCGGCCGCTGCTCTTCGTCGATGGGACGCTCCCATTGCCGGAGATGGAGCCGTTCGCGCCGGCGGGTGCTACGACGGGCGACGCCCCGAAAGCTTGCCCATTGGGGCTTGTCGCGAACTCGTGGTCGTTGTCATAGCGGAGCGTTACATCCATCAGCTCGACGTGGCCACTACCGGCCGGCAGGCTGGGAGCATTCTCGGCTTCGGTCAAGCGTGGCTCGCGGTCCAGGAGCTGGAAGATGCGCGCTCCTGACGCGGTGGCGCGTTGGGCCAGGTTGAGCGTCACGCCGAGCGAGCGCATTGGCCCGACGAGCATGTTGAGGTAGAGGTAGAAGGCTGTGAACTCGCCGAGCTTGAGGTTGGCGTGGATGACGCTCTCGCCGCCGATCAACAGCACCGCCGCGAGCCCGAGCTGGGGCAGGAAGCCGATCATCGGGTTGTAACGCGCCTCAAGCCGGGTGGCGACCATCGCCTGGTCGAACACACGCGACACGCTGCCGCTGAAGCGATCGAGCTGGCGGGGCTCGCGCGCGAAGGACTTCACCACGCGCACGCCGGAAATGTTCTCCTCGGCATCCGCCGTCAGCTCGCCGATGCGCTGCTGTGTCTCCTGAATGGCGGGGCGCGCACGGCGGCCGTAGCGGTAGGAGATCAGCACCACGAACGGCACCGGCGCGAGCGACACAAGCGCGAGACCGGGGTTGGTGACGAGCATCGCGATTCCCGCGAGCGAGATCGTGAGCACGGATTGCATGATGAACACGAGCCCATACCCAAGGAAGAAACGGACTGCCTGCAGGTCCACGGTGGCGCGTGACATCAGTTGCCCCGTTTGCTGGCGGTCGAAGAAACCGAGCTCCAAGCGTTGCAGGTGGCTGTAGAGGCGCTCGCGCAGGTCGTACTCGATGCCCAGCGACACCTTTCCGGCGATCATGCGTCGCCAGTAGGTGAGGGCCCAGCGCGCGAGCACCGCAACGACGATCGCGATCGCCAGCATCAGCAGCTTGTGGCGGTCTTCCGCCTTGAGCGTCCCCTGGTGGTGCTTGGCGTGTTCGGCTCCCAAGTGGATCGCTTCAACAGCGCTTCCGGTGAGCGCCGGCAGCAGCACTGTCATCACCATCGCCAGGCTCGCTAGTGCCGCCGATACGATCACCCCCCGGCGGTAAGGGCGCAGAAATCCAAGTAGTCGGTAGAAGATCGTCATAGTTGCTTAGTCAACGATTATGGCATCCGGGTGGGATTTATGTTTTTAGGACCGTTGCCCGTACCCGCGGTTCCTGATCTGCCGGTGTCGAGAAAACGCAGGTTTCGCTGCCCACTACGCTTGGCTTGTGCCCCCTGAGAAGAGTCAGCCGCGCGCCGTCCCCCGTGGGCCCCAGGCCGGGTTGTGCGACACGTGCGTGCATCGCCAGCTCGTGCCCAACACGCGGGGGTCGGTGTTCTCGCTGTGCACCCGCTCGCGCACAGATCCCGCGTATGTGCGCTATCCACGCCTACCGGTGCTCGCCTGCCCCGGCCATGAGCGGCTCCCTGACTGAGGCCTCCACGGGCTCCGGTGCGTAGGAGGCGACGAAGTCCTTGGAGCGGATGAGCGCGAACGCTCCCACCGCTCCCACGAAGGCCACAAGCGAGCCGATCTCCAGGATGTTCGTGAACGCGCCCACGAACTCGGTGCGGCTCGCATTCTGGACCGCGGCGCCGACGCCGAGGTCGTGCTGAAAGATCGCGCCGAGCGCGGCGATCCCAGTGGCGATGCCCACCTGGCGGAAGGTGCTGTTAGCTCCCGAGGCCATACCGGAGCGGGCGGCAGGGACAACACCGATCGCGGCTGAGGCGAGCGGTGGGTTGACCATGCCAACGCCGATCCCCTGCAGGATGAAGCCCGGGATCAGCGCTGTCCAGCCGGAGGTGGGGGTGACCAGCGTCATCGCGAGTAGACCACCGGAGATAAACAGCAGGCCGACGCCGAGTAGCAGGCGGATCGGGACGCGCACGCTCAACTTGCCCGAGAGCGGCGCGACGGCGAACATCAGCAGGGTGGTGGGAAGGAAGCGCAAGCCCGCTTGAAGCGGCGAGTAGTGGAGTACGTCCTGGATGTAGAGCGTCAGGTACAGGAACATCGCGAACGCGGAGCTCGACAGCGTGAAAGCGACAAGGCTCGCGCCGACGAAGGCGGGGCGTTTGAACAGCGAGAGGTCGAGCATCGGGCGGGTCTGCACGCGCTCGGCGATCACGAACAGGACGAGCAGGATCGCGGCGGAGCTCAGCATGGCGACGATCTGGGTGGAGCCCCAGCCGAGCGTGTTGCCGCGCACGAGCGCGAACACGAGCAGGAACAGCGAGCCGGAGAACGTGACCAGGCCCGCCCAGTCGACGCCGGTGGCGTTGGGGTCGCGCGACTCGGACACCTTCGTGAGCGTGAGCGCGACCGCGAGAACGCCGATGGGGGCGTTCACAAAGAAGATCCACTCCCAGCCGATTGCGGAGGTGATGATGCCCCCGATCAGCGGCCCGGCGGCGACGGCGGCGCCGGTGACCGCGCCGAAGATCCCGAACGCCGTGCCCCGCTCGCGGCCCTGGAAGGCCTGGGCGATCAGCGCGAGCGAGGTGGCGAACATCAGCGCCCCGCCGATCCCCTGCACGCCGCGTGCGAGGTTCAGCGTGAGCGGGGTCCCCGACAGCCCGCAAACCACCGAGGAGGCGGTGAACACGACCAGCCCGATCGTGAACAGGAGCCTGCGCCCGAACAGGTCGGCGAGCGCGCCGCCGGTGAGCAGGAAGGCGGCGAGCGTGAGCGAGTAGGCGTCCACCACCCATTGGAGGTCCTGGAAGGAAGAGTGCAGCGAGCTTTGGATCGACGGCAGCGCGACATTCACCACGGTGATGTCGAGCAGCAGCATGAAAATCGCGATGCACACCGCGATCAATGTCCACCACTTGCGCTCCATCACTCGACCCTAGCGCCGATTGCGGAGATTCCGGAGTCCTTTCCGCTCGCGGGGGCGATGGCGGTCGGAGCGCCCCCGATACCCGGGGCGCGTCCACCCGGTGGTTCCTCGCCGTCGTGGGCCTGCTCGCGTAGCTTGCGGCGCACGCGCTTGCGGGTCGCGGACAGCTCCTCGCGCAACTTCGCGAGCTCGGAGGCGCGGTGGTCCACCAGTTCGAGCTGGAGGTCGATATGGCCGAGCGCCTCCTCCAGCAGCGCGCGGCGGCGCTCGGGGGGGACGTCCTCGCGCTGCAGCTCCGCGCGCACCGCCGCGCGGGCCTCCTCGGCGGTGAGCAGGTCTCTTAGCTCGTCGAGGGTCACCCCGAGCAGCTCCTTCAGCCTGATCACCTCGCGCAGGCGCTCCACCTCTTCCTGCGTATACAGGCGGTGGCCGCCCGATGGCCGTCCGGGAGCGTTCGGGAGCAGCCCGATCTCCTCGTAGTAGCGGATCGTGCGGGGGGTGGTGCCGGCGAGCTTGGCGACATCGCCGATGCGCAGACTCTGCTCAGACACGCTCAAGGGAAAGCGCCTCCAGCTTGGGCTCCTTCGCGAGCGCCGGGGCCTGGCGGGGGCGCAATAGACACACAAACGCGCCGATCACCGAGGTCGCCACCAGCACCCACAGAGCTACGTGCATGTTGGCGATGAAGGGGTCGAGCTTCTGCGTGGAGAGCCCCCGTGTGACGCCTGAGAAGACGGCGAACAACGTCGCCTTCGGCACCGCGGAGGTGACGATCGCGAGCACGAAGGCGATCGAGAGTACGGCGCCGGTGTTCTGCAGCAGCGTGCGCGCCCCGGCGGCTACGCCGCGGCGCTTGGCGGGCACGACGCCCATCATCGCGGCGGTGTTGGGGCTGTTGAACATGCCCGACCCGATCCCCACGAGCGCCAGCCAGATCATGCTCTGCCAGTAAGGGGTGTGCACTTGCAGTGTGGTCATCGCCGCCAAACCAGTCGCCGTCACGAGCATCCCAGTCGCCGCCAGAGTGCGTGAGCCATGCCGGTCGGCGTATATGCCCGCGAGCGGCGACGCCACAAGCATCCCCAGCGCGAGCGGTATCAGCTTGATGCCCGCCGTGATCGGATCGTTGGACTGGGCGCCCTGGTAGTAGAAGACGAACAGGAACATCAACGCGAAGCGCGCCAACCCGTTGATGAACGCGGCAGCGGAGGCGGCCGCGAAAAGGCGGTTGGAGAAGATCGAGAGGTCGAGCATCGGCGCACGCGTGCTCCGCTCGATCAGCACCCACAGCGGCAACAGCACCGCGGCGCACACCAGCCCGCCGATCACGACCGGGTTGCCCCACCCGGACAGTCCGCCCTTTGAGACACCGAGCACGAGCCCGGTGAGCCCCACCACGAACGTGGCGGTGCCAAGCGTGTCGAAGCCTCTCACTTGGTCGGGCTTGGCGAGCTCGCGCAAGATCAACGCGCCCCAGGCGGCGCCGAGCAGGGCGAGCGGGACGTTGAACCAGAACACCCAGTGCCAGGAGATCTCCACGAGCACCCCACCGAGCACCGGCCCCAGCACGAGCCCGATCGCCGCCACCATCGTGTTGGCGCCCATCGCAAGGCCGAGTTGCTCCTTGGGGAAGGCATCGGTGACCAGCGCGGCGGCGTTCGCAAACAGGAAAGCCGACCCTATGCCCTGGAGCACGCGCCAACAAATGAGCATGGTCGCGTCGGTAGAGAATCCCGCCCCCAGGGAGGCGAGCGCGAACAAAACAAAACCTCCAACGTACGCGCGCTTTCTTCCGAACAGGTCACTCAGTCGCCCCGCGGTGAGCACCAAGACTGTCGCTGCGATGAGGTAGGCGAGGATCACCCACACGAGGGTCAACAGGCTCGTGTGTAGCGAGCGCTCAAGGCTCGGCAGGGCGATGATCAACGTGCCCGAGTTGGTGGCCGCGAGCAGCATCCCAAGGCTCGTGCACGACAGCGCCCACCACTTGTAGCTCTCGTGACCGGCATGAACGCCGAGGCGGGTTTTTGAAATTGACGTGAACGTAAGGATTAGGATAGCAGCGCCCAAAAACTTGTCTTCGTGTCGGCCGGGAGGCCGACACGCCCTCGCGCAGCGGCGTGACTGCTAGAACATGGCTTCAGATGGCCGACCGCGAGGTGGACAAGCCAGAGGAGCAGTGGCGCGAGGAGCTCAGCCCCGAGCAGTACGACGTGCTGCGGCGCGCCGGGACCGAGGCGCCCTTCGCCGGAGAGTACGTCTACAACAAGGACTCGGGCATGTACGCGTGCGCGGGTTGTGGCGCCGACCTCTTTGCTTCAGACACGAAGTTCGAGTCGGGTACGGGGTGGCCGAGCTTCACCGAGCCCGCGATCTCAGAAGCGGTGGAGCTCCGCCCCGATAACTCCCTCTTCATGCGCCGCACGGAGGTGGTGTGTCGCCGTTGCGGTGGCCACCTCGGGCACGTCTTCGACGACGGTCCCGGCCCGACTGGTCAGCGGTACTGCATCAACTCTGCGGCGCTTACGTTCGACCCCAAGCCCGAGCAATAGACTGAGCGCCCAATGGTGATGCAGGACCAAGCCAAACGGCTCTCAGAGCCCTTGCGGTGGACGCGTACAAGCCGGCTTGCCGTGATATCGGCATGCGTGGTGTTGGTGGCTGCTTTTGCGACGGTTGCGGTGGTGGTGCAGACCAGTAAAGGCCCCGGTCCGGGTTGCATCGATGTCGCGTTCCCCAGCACCCTCGGCGTCGCCGAAATTCATCCGTGTGGCGCCAAGGCGCGTACGTTGTGCGCCAATCCGGCGGAAAACCCGGCGGTTGCGGTTCACGGCGTGTTGCGCGAGGCGTGTGTGCGGGCGGGCTTGCCTTACGCGCAGGCCGGCGGCGCGGGCTAGCGTTTCCAGGGCCATCTTTCCGGCCCTTCTGTCCTTCCGCCCGCCCGCGCGGGCTAGCGTTTCCAAGCCGCCTACGGGCCTTCCGTGGGACGTCTCGACAAATGTCTAAACGGAGGGTGGCAACTGTTGGCCATGTCTCCCTACTAGCGCCCTCCCTCTCCCGGTTTCATGGTGCGACCCAAAGAGGGTGCCTCGGCCGAAGTGGGCCGATGGCGCCCAAAACGTATTCAAAGACAGGAAATGGAGGCATATGTCCATCTTGGCCACAGCCGAATGGCTGGCGTACCCATCGTGGCTCAACGCGGGCGACAACGCCTGGCAGATGACCGCGGCGACGTTCGTCGGTCTGATGAGCGTTCCGGGTCTCGCCATCCTTTACGGCGGCGTGATGCAGAAGCGCTGGTCGGTGAACAGCATGATGCTCACCTTCGTCGCGTTCGCACTTGTGCTGGTTGCATGGTGTCTGTGGGCGTTCAAGATGGGCTTCGGCACGCCGATCGGGAAAGGCACGGGCTTCTTCGACACCTTCTGGGGTAGGCCGGGGAGCGTCCTCGGTCACGCCGCGGAGGAGGGGCAGGCGGTAATCCCGTCGATCTCCTCAGGTCCGCCGTTCCATTTCCCGCAATCCTCGCTCGTTTACTTCCAATTTGTGTTCGCGGGGATCACGCCGATCCTGATGTTGGGCTCCGTTCTGGGCCGCATCAATTTCAAGGCGTGGATCCCGTTCGTGCTCCTGTGGATCACGTTCGTGTACACGGTCAACGCGTTCCTCATCTGGGGCGGCGGCTTCTTCGCGGCTCACGGCGCACTCGACTACTCGGGTGGTTACGTGATCCACTTGGCGGCAGGCATCTCCGGCTTCGTGGCGGCAGCGGTGATCGGGCCACGACTTCAACGAGACAGAGAGGTCGATGCTCCGAACAACCTGCTGATGGTTGCCGCGGGCGCTGGTCTGCTGTGGCTCGGCTGGAACGGCTTCAACGGTGGTGACTCCTACTACGCGGGCGCGAACGCCTCGGCGGCGGTTCTCAACACGAACCTCTGCACCGCGGTCGCGATGCTCGTGTGGATCGCATGGGATTACATCTTCCGCGACAAGCCATCGCTGATCGGCTCGGTCAACGGAATGATCACGGGCCTTGTGGCGATCACCCCGGGCGCCGGTTTCGTCAACGGGTACGGTGCGATCGTAATCGGTGTGGTGGCATCCACGATCGTGTGGATGGCGATCCGCTTCCTCTCACGAGCGCCGGTGTTCAGGAATGTGGATGACACGCTTGGAGTGATCTACACCCACGGTATAGCCGGCCTGCTCGGCGGCCTGTTGGTGGGTGTGCTCGCCGATCCGAACATAGTCGAGTACATCGGTATCGGCGGCGCGGAAAACCTCCCAGGTGTTGCGGGAGCGATTCACGGCAGCTGGAAACTCCTGCGCTGGCAGGCGGAGACCGCGCTGTTCGTGATCGTGTTCTCCGGTATCGCCACGTTCATCCTGCTGAAGATCGTCGGGATCTTCGTGCCGCTGCGACTCTCCGATAAGGAGCTGGAAATCGGCGACCACGCGATCCACGGCAACGAGGTGTACCCCTCGGACGTGCCCACCCTCGGTGGACCCCACGCTCCAGGGTGGCAGACGCCCGAGCCGGCTGGTAGCCCGGCGTAGGGGGCGAAGGAATCCGGTTGGGCCGCGCCGCCTCTGTGCGCGGCCCAACCGGCGATTTGTAAAAGGCAACCGCGACCCCGCTTCGGCGGGGTCGCGCCGTTGCTAGCATCGCCTTTGGCCTTTGGTTATCAATCGCTTGCGAAACCGGCCCGCCTCGGCGGGCCGAGCTGCTTAAAGCCCCCGTCAGGCGCTAGCGAGCCCCACGGGACAAGCCACCCCAGTCCCACCCAGCCCGCAATACCCACCAGGGTTCTTCTCCAAGTACTGCTGGTGGTAGTCCTCGGCGTAGTAGAACTTGCGCTGGGGATCGGGCGGCAGGATTTCGGTAGTGATGAGCCCATGGCCGGACGCACTCAGCATGCGTTGATACGCGTCGCGTGACGCTTCCGCCGTAAGTTGCTGCTCTGCGTCAAAACACGCGATAAGCGAGCGGTATTGGGTGCCGACGTCGTTGCCCTGGCGCATACCTTGGGTGGGGTCGTGGCCCTCCCAAAACAGGCGGAGCATCTCCTCGAAGGTTGTGTGGGCGGTGTCGTAGCCGACGAGCACGACCTCGGAGTGGCCGGTGCGCCCGGAGCAGACCTCCTCGTAGGTGGGGTTGGGGGTGGTGCCGCCGGCGTAGCCGACGGCGGTGGTGTAGACCCCTGGGGCTTCCCAGAAGATGCGCTCGGCGCCCCAGAAGCAGCCCATGCCGAAGATGGCGGGGCGCACCGTGGGGGGGACGCCCTCGGCGTCGAGTTGGAGCGGCGTGTGGAGAACGACATGGCGATCGGCGACCGGCATCGGTTGCGCGCGGCCGGGGAGCGTGTGGGATGGCTCGACCATGGTGATATCGCGACCTTTGAAGAGGAGCACCGTGTGTTCAGCGTAGCGCGGTGGCGACTCGTCGTTTGATGGCCATCAACGTTCAAGGGTGGGGTAGTTCTTACCGAAGAGAGATGTACAGGTGATTGCCACGACTACACCGCCTCCCTCGATCCGTTGGACCCCCTTGCGCTCGCTTCCCCGCCACTTGACGTCGGGGCGGCCGGCGATTGCTTGGGCGTTGTCGATGCTGCTTGTGTTCAAGGGGATGGTGGCGGTGGGGATCTCCGCGTTCCCGATCAGCCCGCTTGAGCCGACGCACATGGTGGCGGCGATTGGTCTCGCGGGGATCGTCGCGGGGCTTGTGATCTGGCTGATTGGCCCGCGGATGCCCTTGTTCGCGTTCGAGGCGTTTGCGGCGGTAGCCTCGGTTACCGCTAGCTGGACTGTCGCCCACGCGGCGACGCACGGGGGGATGATGATCACCGCGTTCGCGTATCCGTGGGTGGCGATCTACTCGGCTCACTTCTTCCCCCGTCGGGCGGTGATCTTCCAGGGCGCACTCATCTCGGTCGGCTTCGGCGTGGGGCTCGCCGTGGGTGGCCTTGAACACGTGTTCGTGTACTGGGTGACGGTGGTGGCGACGATCTGGTCGATCTGCCTCGTGATGGGGCACCTCAGTGAGACCCTCCGCCGTCAGGCCGACACGGACCCGCTCACTGGGTTGCTCAACCGGGCGGGGTTCCTGGTGGCGGCGAACCGCGAGCACGCGATCGCTCAGCGCACCGGTAACCCGTTGACAGTGGCGGTGCTGGACCTCGATGGGTTCAAGCAGATCAACGACCTTCAGGGGCACGCGATGGGGGACCGTCTTCTCTCCGACCTTGGTCGTTCGTGGGGCGAGCGGTTGCGTGCCGGCGACATTCTCGCCCGTCATGGGGGGGATGAGTTCGTGTTGTTGCTCCCCGCGACGTCCCCGGAGGGGGCGGTGGCGGTGTTGGAGCGGTTGCGCGACGATCGCCTGCCGGTGACGTGGTCGGTGGGTATCGGTACATGGTTGCCGGGTGAGGATCTCGACGAGTGCATCGCTCGCGCCGATACGCACCTCTACAGCGTGAAGAACGCGATGAGGGTGCTTGATGCGCGTAGCGGGGCGACGGCGCCGCTGCTCGGCGCCGCTTGATCTGGGGCGGGTGCTTATAGCCCGGGTGGGGTTGTACGTGCTTGCACCCCGCTCGTTGCGGGAGAAGCCACGCAAAACGATGTTTGGTATCCGTGGGTTTCGGCAACACTCGTATGTACGAGGGCATCGTTCCTCCCTCGTTCCCTCCCCGGATCGACCCGCCCGAGTGCGGGTCGATCTGCGTCAGGACCGTCCTTCCGTGGGGGGCATGGTTGGGTAGTCCGTGTTGGTGGTGTGGGGGTAAATGGGATGGTTTGCGCGGCGGCGATGGTAGGTTCGTTGGCTGATGGGGAACTCGCGAGTGTCGGTGCGCACCTTGCTCCTGGTTGGGGGAGCGGTGGCTGTGGTGGTGGTGTTCGCGGTGGTGGGGCTCGCGGGGAAGAGCACGCCGACGGGGAGGGCGGCGCCGGCGCTCCCGACAGAGCGACTCGCGGGGGGGGATGCGACGCTCGCTTCCCTGCACGGGCGGCCGGCGGTGGTGACCTTCTGGGCGAGTTGGTGTGAACCGTGCGTGCAGGAGGCGCCGGCGATCGAGCGCTTCGCACGGAGTTTGAACGGGAGGGGGGCGATGGTGGGGGTGAACTGGGGGGATACGTCGGTGGGGTCGGCGAGGGGGTTCATCAAGCGGTATGGGTGGAGTTTCCCCAACCTGCGCGACCCGGAAGAGACCTCGGGGCAGAAGTTCGGGGTGAGGGTGTTGCCGACGACGTTTGTGCTCGACGGGGAGGGGAGGGTGAGGGGAACCTTGAGGGGTCCGCAGAGCGAACGGTCGCTGAAGCGCGCGATTGCGTCGGTGGGCGGCTGAGGGAGTCCGCCGGGGGGTCGAATATTTTGCACGCGTGCGACACGTTCACTGGAGATCGCGTGCGGCGGTAAGCAAGCTGGTGTTGGTTGTTGTACTGGGTGGGGGTGTTGGGGGATCGGTCGTGCTCAGCGGAATGGCGGCGCCCTCGGCGGCGACGCTGCGCGTCGCCGTGAGGTCCCCCGTCAGACGGGCGCGCGTGCCACACCGTTCCAAGACGGTGTCGAGATTCCCCAGCTCGCATGGGGTGATCTCAGCCGCTCATTACCTCGCGGGGAGGGAGGGGGAGAAGGCGTTTGCGGTGTACAGCAACAAGCACAAAATCTCGGGTGTGAAAGTGCACGAGCGGTTTCACTCGGCGAGCGTGGTGAAGTCGATGTTGTTGGTGGCGTACTTGAAAAAGTTGGGAGGGGAACAGCGCCGCTTGGATAGCGGGAGCGAGGGGTTGATGTATCCGATGATTCACTCCTCCGACAACGGGGCGGCGTCGGCGATCTTCGCGATCGTGGGGGAGGGGGGGCTTGCGAGGGTGGCGAGGGAGGCGCACATGGTTGATTACGAGTCGGGTGAGGGGGTGTGGGGTTTCACCGAGATCTCCGCGGCGGATATGGCGCGGTTCTTCTACATCCAGGACAGGTTGATACCGCGCCGCTTCGATGGGTATGCGAGGTGGTTGTTCTCGCACATCGAAGCGAGTGAGAGCTGGGGGATACCGGCGGCGGCGCGTCCTAAGTTTGAAGTGTTCTTCAAGGGAGGGTGGTTGCCGGAAATCGAAGGGTTGGTGAACCAGGTGGCGCGGTTGGAGCGGGGGAAGGAGACGTTCGCGATGGCGGTGCTGACCCGCGGTGATCCGTCGATGGGGTATGGGGAGGAGACGCTGGAGGGTGTCGCGGCGCGTTTGATTCAGGGGGCGTAGGGCAGGTAGCCGCTCGGTGCCCGATTTGGAGGAAGCAGCTGGTAGCGGTGGCTCGCCCGGCTTAGAGTGGGATCAGTCGAGCTCGGAGGAGCGCTCCATATCGGCTTCGCCGTTTTCGCTCGTGGCATTCTCCTCCTCCTTGCGGCCTTGGTCGTGGAGGATCGCGTGGGCTGCATGTTGGTCGCCGTGGGAGGCGTGGTCGATGAGTGCGCGCTCGGCGTCCTCGAAGCCCTCGGCCTCCCCGCCGCCGGCCTCGCTGAGGGGGCGGAGCGCGGGATCGCGCTCCTCGGACCCGCCACGGCCGCCGATAGCCGCGGCTTCACGGGCGGCCTCGTCGGTCTCCTCTTGCTCGTATGGGGGGTCGGGGTTCATCGGGCTCTCCCTTGTAGGAATCTGACCCTAAGTTACCCCGGCGGCGGGGGGCCGCAACCGTTGAATGCCGTAGCGGGGATGTAGTGGGCCGTTCAAGTCCCGAGCGTCCGCAGGCGGGCGTTGACCGGGAGGGCCGGGAGTGAGAAACTCCCGCCATGACCCAGATACCGGCAAGCGTGACAACAGACCTCCTCGACGCGATCGTGGCGAGAGATTTCCCCCGCGCCCAAGCTGTAATGCACCCTGAAGTGGACTTCCGGGCGATGACCCCGAAGCGAACGTGGGAGGCGGAGGACCCCGAAGGCGTGGAGGGGGTGTTGCGGGCCTGGTTCGAGCATCCCGAGCGGGAGGTCGAGCGTGTAGAGCCGACAGAGCCCGGAGCGGTCGAGGACACAGTGCGCGTGGGGTGGCGCGTGTACGGGACCGACGCGAGCGGTCCGTTTGTCTTTGAGCAGCAGGCGTTCCTACGCGAGGAGGCCGGGAGGGTTGTGTGGATGAGGGTGATGTGCAGCGGGCCCCGGCCGGTGTCTGTCTAGACGAACGCTGGATCGAAGGTATCGAGAGGTTGCCGTGCGCGTCTCGTCCTGAGCAGCCGTCTGACGTCGCGCCCCGCGCGCGTTCGTATCTGGCTTGAAGCGGTAGGCTTCGCCTCCAGTCAGATTCTTGGTGGGCTAACAAACAGGGGGTCAGATGCCGCTTAAGGTAGTCGGAGCCGGGGTGGGTCGGACGGGCACCCACTCACTTAAGCTCGCGCTTGAGCAGCTGCTCGGAGGTCGTTGCCACCACATGGTTGAGATCATCGGCGATCCCGCCCAGGCGTCTGGGTGGACCGACGCGGTCGATGGCCGTGATGTCGATTGGGGGGAGCTGTTGAGCGGCTACGTCGCACAGGTTGATTGGCCGGGAGCCTCCTTCTGGCGTGAGATCTCCGCGGCGAATCCCGAGGCGCTGGTGTTGCTCTCCACCCGCGAGCCGGACGCCTGGTATCGCAGTGCGTCCAACACGATCTTCCAGCCTGTTGCCAGTACTCCGCCTGGACTTGAGCAGTGGTTTGGGGCGACACTCCACAAGATGTTCGAGGAGCGCTTCTCCGACGATCTGGAAAACCCGACCAAGATGATGGAAGCGTTCGAGCGCCACAATGCTGAAGTGCGAGCAGGCGTCCCCGCAGACCGTCTGCTGGAGTGGACGGTGTCTGACGGCTGGGAGCCGATTTGCGAGCGGCTGGGCGTGGCCGTCCCGAACGAGGCATTTCCCGCTACCAACAGCACGAACGAAACGCGCGCGATCCTGGGCATGCCAGCGTTGTAGGAAGTGACAGAGTCCGCTGTCGGCTGAAGGCCCCCGCCAACCTAGGGCCGTGACAAGCGTCTTCATCGGAGGGGCGAAGAAAACTGCCGTTTTGCAGGCACTTCGTAAAGGCGACGACCGGAATCGAACCGGTGTAAACGGCTTTGCAGGGTTCCCAGAAGGGTGGTTTTTGGCTTAGCTAAGCGGTTCTTAGGGATCTGCGGTGCTCTCAGATGCTCTCAGAAAACGCTTTATTGGGCTGCCTGTTGGGCAGCCTGATTGTGGCTTGGCGTGGAGTGGCCGGCGATACGTTTCGTGGCTAGGCCCTCTCGCGCGTCGCCACGCCGCGGCCAGCAGATCTACATTGACCACGATATCCACAAATGCTACAATTCCTCCATCATGAGTATCGTTCTCGCTCCACCCACGATCTCGATCAAGGATGCGGCGGCTCGCTTGGGTGTCCATGAGAACACCGTGCGGGCATGGTTTGATGACGGCATCCTGAAGGGCTACATGAGCCCAACGGGCCGTCGTAAGGTCATGTTGGACTCTGTTGAGCGTCGCACGCGCGAGATGTTCGGCGTGCCCGTCCGCGCGGTCGAGCTTGGTGGGCCCACGGCTCCTCCCCGGCAGCTCGACACGCTTGAGCAAGCGCAGAGCCGTCTGCCCTGACCCCTGAGATGTGATGCCCGTCCGCCTCCGCGCCTAGCCTTGGCGCTGTGAAGCTGGACGATCCACAGGACTACTATGCCGAGCGAGAGGTGAGCCACACGGCTCAGGGCGACATCCACGCCGGTGTGCCATTCGTGCATGCGACGATGTTCTCCCCTGAGTTCGAGGCTGCCGGAGCCCGCAAGCGCCCGGACGCTGCCGACCCCGACCAGGCGGTCGTCACGTCCCATC
Source organism: uncultured Solirubrobacterales bacterium (assembly GCA_963695305.1). Taxonomy (GTDB): domain Bacteria; phylum Actinomycetota; class Thermoleophilia; order Solirubrobacterales; family Solirubrobacteraceae; genus Palsa-744. Next base: position 1,687,483 of record OY968774.1, read on the forward strand.
ACGGCCTCGGAGTCGTGCTGCACTACACGTGTGGCATTACGGCACAGCCCCCCGGCACCGGTGGCTATGCGCACGAGTTCCGGCTCATCGCGCCGATCGTCTCGCTGGGGACGCTCAAGAAATGGGGCATGAAGAACAACGAGTTGCGCAAGCTCCGGGACGGATACACGCTGCAGGGCTTCATGTATCTACCACAGGTCGAGCCCGTGCTGTTCGACGGCCGCGCAGAAGGCCACGATGAGTACGGTGGCCATGCTGCGGCCCTGATCTACCGACCGGCGACCGTCAGTCAGGCGCTCCTTGACCAGGCACCGCGCATCACGCGCCTGACCGCAGACGCGACGCGGATTCTCGATGCCGCGCTCATCCAAACATATACGCCCAACAACTTCGACTGGCATGCGCTCGCCGAGCCGGATCTCAGTGATGGTTGGGCTGGTCCTTGCTGACGACGACGCGGTCGTGGTCTGACTTGCCCACCGGTTAATCTGGGTTTCTACGAGTTACCCGGCGAGCATGGGACAACGACGTATGACTTCTCAGAGCTACATCAGGCGTCTGCCGTGCACCGAGCCTGCAAACGCTCGATTGGCGAAGCCATCACCTTCCCCCACCAACACCACCCCACCACCTTCGCAAGCGCCAAAGACATCGCCAATGCCATCAACCGAATCCGCTAGAAGACACCCATCAGCCATGCAGCCCTATCTCAAGGTCTGAGCCGATCAGCCAGACCAGGGCGGTGAAGGAAGCGCTCTTGCTCCGCCCGGCGACAGCGACCGTGTTCGGCTCGTGGGGCGGCACTGCTGAGACTCGTCCACCGTATGCGTGAGCGTGACACCTGCTCGGATACTCGCACTTCCCCCGAAAGCGGGAGCCGCGCGACCTGCCGCATGGAGCTAGAGGCAGCTACGATGCAAGGAAGCGTTCGATGTCCGCAGTCTCGCGGGCGAGCGCCGGAGCGGGCGTGGGCCGTCCGAACCACGCCGGCTCGGGACGGCCCTTCTCGATGGACCAAGTACCCGTTGCTGCTCCGCGATTGAGTACGACGGGTTTGAGCATCCCACCGCCCCTCAGGACATGATGATCGTGCTCGGCGAGGACGAATGGCTCGCGAGTGCGGTAGCCGAGCATGAGCGTGTCGAAGGCGGCGAGCAGCAGACAGGGCGGTGTGTCATCGGTGGGCAACAGGTCAACGTCGCTCGGCGGTCCGGCGGCTTCGAGCGCCCGGCGCGCCTGTGTGATGGGCAGCGAGGACCACTTCGCGAGGTCGGTTGCGTCGCAGGGACCGTAGCCTGCGCGGTAGCGGGCGCCAAGGATCGCGAGTGCCTCGTCGGGGTCGACCGCCGGGGGCGGATCGGCCGCGTGCAGCAGGCCGGTAGTGTCGGTGACGATGAGCCCCTGCGTCGAGAGCCAGGGAACGAGTGTGTTGATCGGACCCTGCTCGAGCGACGGGTGGCCGCGCTCGACGAGCGCGCGCAGCAGCGAGGGCCGGTCGCGGGGGCGCTCGCCGCAGAGCTCAACGACGTCCCCACACATGGCGTTTACCTCCTCCACGATGCCGAAGCGCGCGAAGCGCACGCCGAACACGCGGGCATTTCGCCTGGCGAATAGCGCGTGCAGCCAGGGGCGATCGGATGCCGCGATCAGGTGCACCGTGCCGCGGACCGTCCACGTGCGCAGGAGCGGCGCGGCGCGGACGGCGCTTCGGGTGAGGCCGGGCACGCGCGAGCGCAGTGCAAGAGCCGCGGCGCGCAGATCCTGAGCCTGCACGCCGATTACAGCCAACGCCGCTTCCTCGGCGCTCTTGCACGCCGTTGCCGGCGTCAGCCGCTGCGCCGCCAGACGGCCAGCACGCAGTCGCTCGTCAGCGTCCATCAGACAATCCTCGCATTCAGGCCGCAGATCACCGCTGCCCTAGACAGGGTGGAGCGGCCGGGCCTCTTCTGCTGTGCCGAGGATCATGGCTGGGACCGCCGCGCTGCTCACTGCCGCCGCCGACCAAGAGCGGGAGCATCCAGTCCGAGGCGCCAAGCTCTCGCCTGGGATGGGAGGAGGCGTGCGGTCGCCGACCGTCGAGATACTTCGGTTTCGTCCAAACCAGGCACGCCGTCGGCGCGCTGCATGACGCTCGCTAAGCCCGCAGAGCAGCAGCGCCGGCGACGCTTCTCATCGCCGGTCAGTCTCGGCCGCCGACTACGCCTCGACTAGAGTCGCTGCTAGCCCCTCGAAGGCGCCGTAGCCGTGCTCGCGCGAGAGCTCGAGCGCGCGGGCGGCATGTTCGCGTGCTCGAGCAGCATCGCCTCGCCCGGCGAGCGCCTGCGCCCAGCCCAACCTGGTTGAGGGCGACTTCAGTGCGCGTTGGGTGATCGGGCGTGTCTTCGCGTTAGCAGAGCCATTCGGATGCGTTGCCAGGTCAACACAGCTCCCACCGGAGTGGTCGTCCCAAGACGTCGATGCATACCGACGGCGCGAAGACGAACAGCGGCTCACGATGATCTAATCTGTACGATCTGGTGAACTTATCGGCCTCTGCGGTGGCAGACATCCTCAGTGCGTGCAGCACTCCGCAATCGGCCTTAGAATTGTGTGACGCCCTTGTCCGGATTGGTTCGGAAGTGTTTGCCAAGGCACAGACCTCGATCTGGTTGCGCGACCGTCTTACGGGTGCCCACGTGCCGTTCGATACGCAGGCGGTCGCTCGCTTTGCGGACTGGGAGCTGCCGACTCCAGCCATACCCGATCAGGGGCAGAATGCATTGTCCTCGCCCCATGACGTTGGGGCGGCGCTCCAGCCAAAACATGGTGCCAGGCGCCCGAGACCGGAAGTTGCCCAGCGGGGGATCGTGTGGCAGGCTATGCGCGGGGATAGCTGCGTAGGACTGTTGATCGTCGAGGAGCATGTTGGCGAACAAACTCTGGATGGCCGGGATCCATTGGTCGGGGCCATTTGTCAGTCGATCTGCAATGCGATAGTGGTTGCCTATGACCGTGAGCATGTCCACAAGCTGCTGCAGACACCACAGATCAACCTGGACTTCCGCGGCTCGCCGCAGGAGTTCTACGATAGCCTCGCCGCCCACGTAGCACGCTCCGCTCGGATGCGGTTCGTTGCCATCCGTGAGTTCGACCACTCCGCATCATCTCTGGTCACCCTATCTGTACACGGGCTTAACGACCGTGATCTCAGCCGCTATGACCTTGAGGCGTTGGAGCGCTTTCCATCTTTTCAGGCAGCCCTGCGGGGAGACACCGTCGCGCTCTCGAACACAGCAGGATCAGAGATCCGCGCACTCCACGAGATCGAGGAGCTGCGCGACGTCAGGAGTTTCATGGTCGCGCCTTTGCAGACCAAAGGCGATTCGGTGGGTGTGGTCAGCGGGGCGTCCGATCATGCGTATGAATACTCGGGGACCGAGACACTTGGATTCATGAACCTTGCCCGCCACGTCTCGGTGAGCCTGAGCTACTTTCGCAGTGCACAGACTCAGCGCGAACAGCTCATTGAGCTGACAGAGACCGCAGCGGCGTTTACAGGCATCGAGGTCGCAGCCGCGGTTCGGCATGACGCAAAGCTCAAGGTCGCAAACGTGACCTCCCGTATCGACATTATTGGCACCTCATTCAAACAAGGTAAGACCGCGGTTGGCCATGAACGGCTGAAGAAACTCAAGCTCGATGTAAATGACCTGTATCGCTCCCTCGACCAGCTAAAGCTCATCACGGTTCCGCCCAAGCGCACCTCAGAGCGCATCGGACTGCATGCTCTAATCAAGGAGGCCATGTCTACAGCGAGCGCCAACCTCGCCCAACGCGGGATCAGTCGCCCGATGGTGACCGGCCCGGATACGCAGGTGCTCGTCTACCGCGACTGGCTGCGCCAGGTGATCGTCAATCTGTTGCTCAACAGCCTCGATGCATATGGCGCACGTCGTGCATCGCCGTCCTCGCGAGAGATCACAATTCGCATCGATGGGGTCACCGCGAAGGCAACCAAGGTTCAGTTCCAGTACAGCGACAACGCTGGTGGACTCCAACCCCACAAGCTGAGTCGTTCAGACGACACCCCGATACTTGACGCCGAGGCGGCGATCTTCGAGAAGGGCGTCACTTCAAAGAAGACTGGCACCGGATATGGGCTGTGGCTTGTACGGAGTATCATGACCGAGCACGGAGGCTCGATCAACCTTGTGGACCACCGCGGTGGAATGACCTTCTCGCTGGAGCTGCCGGTGCCTGCTGTGTCCCCGCTGCCGCCGCCGAAGACCAGCTCACGCAGAGGCCGCACGTCGGGGCGCTGACAGCACTCGCCCCGTCCTTCTATCTCCGATCAATCCTCACACTGCCCAACCGTCCTAACATCGCCCACCGGACGATCGAGCGCGGATCAATATTCCATTGTGCACTTTGGTCAAACAATAGCCTGTGGATGCATCGGGTGAGCCCTTCGCTTGTGCGCTAGTGCTGGTGCTCTGCGGGGGATCCCGGATCGTGGTGGCGGCACTCTGCGAAGAGGCCAGATTCAGAGCGGCCACCAGCAAACTACCGAAAGTACACAGGAGCAGTACCAGCCCGACCGCCATGCCGCTGGCTATGACGGTCACCCGCTCGGGTGTGATCGCGGTGGAGCTGAGCATCTCGATCCGATCGAAATTCGACGCCGTAGACTGTTCGAGTGCTTGCACGGAGGTGTTGGACTGCTGAACTTGGGCCTGCAGCTCCGCCAAGACTAGGGCGACCTCGATCTCGGGTGAGACTTCCTCGGGGGCGACCTTCAGTGCCATACGGACCGTCTGGGCGGTGTCAGAATTCTCGGCCTCACTGCGCTGCATCACATAGCGAGCAGTATGCTTTGGTAGCACTCGCTCCAGCAGCTCCATAATCCTGCGCTCGCTCTCAAGAACGGCCGCAGGAACTTCGGTCGACTCCTGATCGTGGCGAGGCTCGTGGCGAGGTCGGATCCCGAACGCTTGCGCGGTCATTCGCAGTACCACGGCCGCGAGCATGCCTACGATCAGCGCCGCCACGAACAGTAGCGTCGCATCCGAGGATATGACGAGAGCGAGCACGAGTATCAGGATCGTGCCGAACATCGAGTCACCCGAGTCATCACACCGATGGCCAAGTCGTCATCGCGATTCGGGGAGACTCGCCACTAGGCGAGATCCGCAGGGTCACCGCCGAGACTTAGCAGTAGGCGCGAGATAGCTTCGTTGCTTTCCCCGCCAGCAAACGCTACAGGCGGGGACTCTGCGATCGTCGACACTAGCCGTGTGAGCGCCTCCTCGGCGGTGTCGCCCATGGCGTGTAGATGCGGCGCCTCGTAGACCTCCGCCGCGAACCGACCGTCGAACTCCAGCAACCACGTCACCACCGACCGGTGCTTGTCGTCGTTGATGTATAGCGACAGGATTCTCAGCGAGTAGCCACTCTCTCGCAGCGCAACCTCCGCGCGAGAAGGTGCACCACAGCCGATCGTGAACTCGCGTACCACGGAGAACTCGGGCGACGAGTCCGGCGTGTCCGCTAGCTGGCTGATAGAAGCGTTGAAGCGCGCGTCGCGGTAGTTGGTCGCCAGCGCAACGCATTCGGCGATTTGCTCGGGGAACTCCGCATCCGGTGATCCACCACGAGGCAGGACAAGATCGAACTGCGACATGGCCACCTCGTGCAGCCTTGAGTTCAGCTCGTCCTCGCGGAAGTTGATCGAATAGATCGCTACGGGGACCTCTGGTCGCTCCGCCTTAACGAAATCCCCTAGAAAAATTCCTGACGTGTCCCCCTGCTTCGGCGTCAGCTTCACATCTGTGTACACGAGGTCGACCCCAGGTGAGGCTCGCAACTGGCGGATTGCGTCCTCAGGGTCTCGGACGGGAATCACGGCGCAAGACGCGTCATTAAACGCTTCCTTGGCGATTTCCAGAGCCTGCTCGTCATCGTCGACGACCAGTACGAGTGGTTGGGGTCTTGGCGGTGTCTGAACTGGCATGGCGCCGGATACTAGCTAGTCCCGTAGCGCGGCGTCGTACCGACTGTATGAACGGCGGTGTCGAGGCACTCGTCATGCATGATGCGTATTCAAGCATTGGGATCATGGCTTCGGCAGCGGAAGGGACCCTTCCCCAGTTAATCGCAGTCGTGAGGACGCCATACGCAATGCAAGGTCGTCTCATCGCTCCAGTCGTCGAGCCGATAGGCTGCCGCCGTGACGATCTTCTGGGACGACTTCGAGATTCTCCGACTTATCGACGCTTGCGAGAGGGGCGAACGCGGAGGTGCGCACAGCGGTATTTCTTTGGCTCAGGCGCTCGCTGCTGAACGTGGTGTGAGTTTTGCCAACGACGATTACGGATCACTCATCCGTGAGCTGTTCGTCTTGCACTCCGACGGCCTCGTAACGTGGCAGGTTCTGTCATCGGTCGGTCGAGTACGACCGATCACGCCGGATGATCCCAATGATTATCTCAACAACATTCGCGACTTTGCGCTGACGATCAAGGGCCGGGACCGGGCACGTGGGCAGATCGTTCACATCCCCGTTCCTGATCCGTCCGAGGACGACGGCCGGATGATCCGAGCGTTGACGCTGGAAGGAATAGCAGAGATAATTGGCGCGGCCTATTCACCGGTTCAGGTGGTGCAGTTGCTGGTGGACTCGGGTGTCTCGATCGACGACTTCTCGTTCGAGGATGTCGTCTTGGAGGGGTCCGCCATGGTTAGGCATGTGCTCCACGAACTGGCGAACGGTACGAGTGGCCAGCGACGCGAGCTACGGATCTTCCTCGGCGCATGGCTTGACGACGGGCTACATACCGGTCCTTCTGACGCGGAGCGCGAGAAGATCGAGCGTGATCTCGCCCGACAGGGATGGTTCGTAAAGGACGGCCGCCTCGTGATCGGGGAGCCCGTGCGGCGAGTTCGCGACGGTTCCAACTCTCCGACACCCCGGGGAGATCATCTGCACCCATCTGTCTGGGAAGCAGCAGCGCCACAATGGGCCGCGCATCACTTGCACGATGCAGTATTGGCCGCATCGAAGGCGGTGAACTCGATGCTGAAGGCGAAGCTGACTCGTTACGACATCGGAGAGGTGGTACTAGTGCAGGAGGCATTCTCAAAGAACCCGCCAGCGAGCGGGAGACCACGGCTTCGCTTTCCGAGTATCGAGGACGACAAAACACGCGACTCGATTACGCAGGGTGCGTTGAACTTCGGCGTGGGATGCTTTCTAGCGATCCGTAACCCGGTAGGGCACCTGCCGGACAGTCAGCACGAGATGACCGAGCAGGAGGCGTTGGAGCAACTGGCTGCGTGGTCGCTGTTTGCCCGATGGGTCGATCTCGCGACCTTGATGCTAGTGCCGTAAAATGCCGTCGCCGACTTGCGAGACCCAGAGATTCAGGCTCCATCCTACAGACAGGCGCCATCCTACAGACCGGAATGTCAGTTGCCCGATTGGACGGCACATCAACAGATCGGTCGCCTTAGTGGTCCGCCCGGCGGGGCATTCGGTGGAGAGCGCGTTGCCGTATGGTTCCACAAGATATATTTTTCGCGTATCTAAGGGTCCGACCGATCGAGGGAACGTCCCAGCACGACTGTAGTTTTGGCCTGTGACTAACGCTCGTATACATGGTGCCCGGGAGTCGTCGGCAGGCGACGAGTTTCATGTCCTCTGGGCCGTGCGACGCACGCTCGGGCTGTTGGATCCCGACAGCGCACTGGAGCGAATCGTAATGGAGGATCTGACGCCTGTCCCGCCCGACGGGGTTGCCCCTGAGTTGCTGCTCGGGGTGGACCTGACGGAGTTCTATGGAGGGATCGATCCGATAAGTGCGGAACGGATCGTGGTGTCGCAACTGAAGTATAGTCATCGGCATCCCGACCGATCATGGACGGCAGCACGGCTCGCACAAGTCGGTTCGCGTGGACAGAAGGGAGTCCTCGCGCGTCTCGCCGACATATACACGGGTCTGAGTCGAACGGTCTCCCGCGAAGAGCTCCTTTCGCGACTAGAGATCAGAGTGGTTAGCAACATGCCTTGCGGCACTCGTTTGGCTGCGGCTCTCGGAGCTGCGCAGCAGTGGCTTGTGAAGCGCCAGAAGCCAGCGCGGCGGGCCGACCTTCTCGCGGCGGTTAGTTCTTCATCGAGAGTGGAGCTCGAGCGTCTCTCGAAAGCGAGCGGGCTTGGGAGCTTTGCGTTTACGGACTTCCTGCGCGTCCTTGATGTGAGCTACATGGGCGTTGACGGCCGCGCTGACCAGGAGCTTGCGATCACGCAAGCATTGGCAAGACATGTGATGGATGATCTGCGACACGCGTCGCTGGCGCTCGCGGATCTCGTGCGTAAGCGGGGTGCGCCGGAGGGTGAGGGGTACCCGATAGAGCGAGCCGATCTACTCGCGGCGCTCGAAGTGCACTCAGAAATCGACTTGTTGCCCGCACCGCCACGTTTTTCGCGCCCAACGCACTGTCTACAAACTCCGGATGCCAAGCGCATTCTCGCCGCCCTGGCTGAGACCCCGGACCGGCGTGTCCTTGCTCACGGATCGGCGGGCGTCGGCAAGACCACAACCATACTGGCGCTTGAGGAAGAGATGCCAGAGGGTTCAGTCGTTCTGACCTACGACTGTTTTGGTGCTGGCGACTATGAAGATCCGGGTGCCGCTCGCCATCTCGCCGTGCGTTTCGGGGTTCAGATTTGCAACGAGCTCGCAGCCCGTTGCCGGCTACCGATGCTGATCCGCCCGTCGCGATCGGTGCATGACCTTTGGCATGAGCTCGAACGCCGACTGCTTGTGGCGGGCGGACTGTTGGAGAACATGGGAGCCCGCCTGCTTCTGGTCGTTGACGCGGCCGACAACAGTGCATTGGCGGGCAAGTATTTCGCGGAGAAGGCTTTCCTGAGCTACCTCTGGGCGCTGCCGATTCCGCCCGGTGTAAGCCTCATCGTCACATGTCGCACCGGCCGACGCGACACGGTCGCGCCTCCGGCCGAAGTCGCGCAGGTCGAGCTGCTTGGATTCGACGAGGCCGCTTCTGGAGCATACTTGCGGACCCGCTTCCCGGAGGCTGGGGAGGAGCAGGCTCGGGCTTTCCACGAACGCAGCGGCGGCAATCCGCGTGTGCAGTTTTACGTCCTATTCCAAGAGCGCGCAGACGCAGCCATAGACCTCGACGAGGCCGTCAAGCAGGCGCAGAAGACGCCAGAGGACATTTTTCAGAGCCTGTTCGATGCAGCGGTCGCGCACGCCCCAGTCGGCGGCGAAGCTCAGGAGCGCCTCGCGGAGCTCCTATGTCTCACCAAGCCCCTGACGAGTGATCGGTTTCGCTCGGTCTCGGGCCTCGCAGCGGAACGTGTGCGCGACTTCTGCGAGAGCCTTGTGCCTGGAGTTGTGGTGGACCGAAATGTAATCGCGTTTCGCGACGAGGACTTTGCGCACTTCCTACGGAAGACTATCGGCGAGGCGGAGGAAGTCGCTGCACATAACCGCCTAGCCGACCTGTTCCTTGAACAGCAGACAGACCCATATGCCGCACTCGTAGTCGCCGACCACTTGCACAATGCCGGAAGGGGAAATGACCTTGTGACATTGGCACTCGAGGGGGGACCACCCGAGGCGATCCGTGAACCGCTGGGGCGCCAACAGGTATACCGGCGGCGACTGACTCTTGCCCTTAGACATGCAGCTGAGGAAGCCGAGCCAGCAGCCGCATGTCGCCTGGTTGTACTCGCTGGGGAGGCCGCCCGCCAGAATCGGGCTGTCACCGAGATCCTGCGGCGGCGTCCGGACCTTGGGATGCGCTACGGCGACCCCGAGGCCGTCATGCGCGTGTACACGGAGGCTGAGAACCCGGAGTGGCAAGGGCCAGTTCACATGCAGCTCGCGGCCCTGTTCGCCCGCACTGGCGAGCATGATCGTGCGCGCATCGAGGTACGTCAAGCAGACGCTTGGCTCCTGCGCTGGACCGAGGAGGAGCGCCAGTGGGACGTCGAAGCGGACGATGTTGCTGCCTATGCGGAGGCGTTCTTCCATGTCCGGGGGCCGGATGCCGCTGCAGCTCAACTTCAGCGATGGAGGCCGACAAGCTTTGTCGCGAGCGCCGCAGTTGCGCTCGTACGCCGTCTCGCGCGGAGCGTTTCTGGTCAGCGCCTCGGCGCGCTGATTGCAGGACGGGATCTGCCAGCGACACTCCGTGCTCGTCTGCTGGCTGCGGCTTTTGGCGCCGGAGCATTGGCGGAGAGCGAGGACGTCGCGGCCGTCGCTGGGCTGCTCATCAAGGAGGCACCTGAACTGGGGCCCGAGGATGGCTGGTGGGTTGCGAGCTTCTCGGAGCTCTGTGCGATCGTCGGGTTGGGCTCAGAGCGCGTGCTCGAACTCTTGAACGCGCTCGATCTACCCCGTCCACGTACCGCTCCACACCGCTATGAACGGCTCGGGCGCTACCGCGACGTGCTGCGCATAGCTGCTCTGCGAACGACGTGTACGGGATCCGATCTTGACCTTGAGGACCTGATGCCAGCAAGCGTCACGGACCACGCGGAGGACTCACGCCAGCGTTCCGATGTCGACTCGGAGCGACGATCTACAGAGAAGAACGTCGGACGCTATGTGCCCGTCTTCACGCGTCGTGCCCGCGCGCTGCTGCACCACACGGCGGTGAACGAGCTGCGCGCGGAGTTCGAGGAGACCATCGCGAAGGGGTTGCACACGAGGGAGCATCGCCGCGAGTCCGACTTCGGCCATCGGATGTGGCTCGCCGCTTTTACCGATGCATTGCTCGCATGCAAAGGGACCGACATCGACCTTATCCGCAATGCTGCAGCCGGGGCGGGTACGACAGCGGGAGTTGGGGAGCACGCCTGCCTGATGACAATTGCCCGGAGGCTCGTGCAGGACGAGCGCTATTGCGACGAGGGCCTACGCATTCTGGAGCACGCAGCTGCGCTGACCGAACAACGCGAGCTGCCGGCGAGCGAACAGGCTGATGCGCTCCTGGGCGCATGCGCGATTGCAGACCCGGTCGACTGTGAGCACGCCCGGGATCTGCACGCGCGCGCCATACGTGCGGCCGAGGGGATGGACGACGACGGCATTGGGCGCCTTGAACTGCACGCTCGGATTGCTTCGCAGCTCACCGGGACGCCAGCGGCGGCTGAACTCGCCTGGCGTACGGGCCATACGCTCGTCCGGCACTGTCGTCGTGTGAGTGACGAGGAACACCTTCCATGGCGTGACACGCTTCGGGCGATCACACTTCTGCATCCGCAGACCGGCGTTGCTTTTGTGGGACGCTGGGAGGACGAAGGGCACCTGGGGCTGAGCAGTTCGGTTCCGGCCGCGGCACCCGCGCTCGCAGAGTCTGGCTTCCTACGGCCGGTCGAGGCCTTGGCTCTTCAGGTGCTGGCGGGCGAGGAAGCAAACCCGGTCTCCTCGGCGACCGCGATTCTCGAACTGATACCCGAAGGACCCACACGCGCAGCAGCGTTGTCTGAGCTCAGCCTGCGCATCCGGCGCGATCTGCTACCCGATTCTCGTGCATGGGCCGCCCAATCACTACATGAGTGGGCTGGTTCGCACGGGCTCGCAGACGTCGATGCGGTACGAGCGCTGCAACCGCTGCTAGAAAGCGCCGAGGAGCGGAGGCGCTCGCGACCGTGGATGAACTCGGTGACAAGCGACCGCGACGAGCGAGAGCGAGCGGCGAAGAAGATCCTCAGTCGTGCGAGAAAGGGCGACCCTGAGCGCGTGGTCTGCGACTTGCACGAGCTGGCAGCACTATCCGATGGGACGCGAATATCGAGCTACCTCGAAACTGTCGCAGACGCGGTCATCCCCTCACGACGTGGCGAGCTGGCGGACGCGCTCGCCGCGCTGCCAGTCACGGGCACACTCACTGATCGTCACGCCGACAAGATCCTCAATGCGCTCGTGCAAATGAGTTCTAGATGGAATGCCTCGACCGCAGTTCGCGTACGCTGCGCCGCAGCCATCGAACGCCTGGTCGAGAAGCAGATAGAGTCGATGATGCGCTATCGCGGACAGGCTGAGAGGGTGGTCGCCAGAGTGCTCGCACTGGACTGCCTTGCCGATCCTGCGGCGCTCGTCATGCGCGTCGTCGGTGCGAGCCTGGAGAGGCTTCCACCGGTCGCGCTCTATGAGACAGCCTCAGAGCTGGCGCTTGGGCTGGAGCGAGAGGAGCGAGCCGAGCTTCTGTCCTGGTCGCTACAGGAGATGCAGGGTGAGCCGATCATCGCGCCCCCGTTGCCTGACGAGAGGCAGGATGTGCTTGCCGGGCTTTTCTGGTCACTTTTCGCAGCACCAGACAAGGCGACGCGTTGGCGGGCGGCCCATGTAGCTCGAGGTCTACTAGTAAGCGATGACGAAGAACTCGCTCGGGCGCTTTATCGGCACACGAGATCGCACAAGGGGGGCCCATTCACGGCTCCAGGGCTCCCATTCTATTGGCATTCGGCGCAAGTATGGACACTAATGACAATCGCACGCGTCGCACGCGACACACCATCTAAGGTGGCGACCCTAGCGTCTGATCTGGCGTCGACTGCGCGCGACCGCGACTGGCCACACGCCAGCGTGCGGGAGTTTGCTCGACTCGGCGCGCTCAGCATATCCGAGGCCGTACCAGGGGCGCTGTCGGTTGATGAGGTGGCGGAGTTGCGATTTGCTAATGCTCCGCGCGCATGCAAACTCAAGCGTGAGCGCCGCTACTACCGCACCGGGCACGGCAACCGCGACTATGAGACCGAGCGATTCCATTTTGATGCTATGGACACGCTGCCGTACGTGTATGGGCCATTTGGTGAACGCTTTGGCCTCGATATAGACGAGATCTGCGAGCGCGCCGAACACTGGATTATAGACGGGCTGGGCTTCTCCGACGAGCGTGTCGGTGACCCCCGCGTTGAACGAATGGACTATTCACTACGCGATAACTCCCATGGATCCTCGCCGCGTGTTGAGTCCTGGCACGAGGCGCTTGAGTATCACGCACTACAACTTGTTGCCGGAGAATTGTGCGACCAGGGCGCGGCCGTCGTGGTCGGTCCGGACGCTGATACGTCCGACCCATGGGGAGAGTGGCTTAGCGAGCACCTAGATAGCAGAGAGCACGATTGGATTGCCGACGAGCGGGAGCCTGTACCTCCGGTCCCAGCGCTGCTCATGACAGATCTCGACGAGAACGATTGGCCGGATCTGACCGACATTGATTTGGAGCACGCGATCGGAGCTTGGGAGGCAGACTCGCTTATCATTGACGCGAGCATCGAGTTCTCGGCGAGGTTCGGGTATGGCACCACATACGTCACGAGCGCCCTCGTGAGTCGTGACACGGCTCCGGCTCTAGCTCGCGCTCTACAAAGCAACGAGGAATCTCACGGCTTTCCACTGCCGATAGAGCACGGCTTTTGGCGCAATGAGGAGACGAACGTTCAGGAGGGCGAATTCCGCCTAGAGGGTTGGCTGTGGGAAGAGCGGCGCCAGCGAGAAGATCTGGAGCGGCATGACCCGCTGGCTCGGATAGATCCGGTCGTTACCCGACCGGGAACTGCGTTTCTGAAGGCATGTGGCGGAGAGATCAAGGACGAAGGGTGGCGAGTTCGTGAGCCGGGCGGGAAGCTATTGGCCTGGCAGTATGCCTGGAGCGACCTAGCCAAAACGGATACCAGGCGGTCCGATCCGCAAGGAACGAGCGGGCGCGCGACCCATGTCCGTCGCGATGCCCTGTCTCAACTTCTGCGCGCGACAGGGATGCTCCTGATTCTGTATGCAAGCGCAAGGCGACGTCGCAGTGACCGCTATCGCAATGAGGAGGAAGAAAGTGAAAAAGCGAACCACAAAGTCTACCTCTTCGACCCTGACGCAGGACTCAGCACGGTGGAGGGACCTATCGAGGCTAGGCGAGCACATTGTCAGCGAGCTCGGTGAGGAATGCGACGGGCCGAGCCTACTGGCGCAGTGGATTGCACATCGCCTTGCGGAGCACCTGAGCGAAGCGGAGAATGCTTCAGAGCCGGAGCGCCGGGAAGCTGCGCGTACGGCCGCTGAAGCCTTGATTCCGCGATTGTGGAGTGCTCGCAGTGGCTGGCCGCGCGGGTGGCCGCCCGATGCTGTCAAGGAATTCGTAGAAGGTGTGCGTGCGGCTCAGGATCACCCGAGCGAGGAGTCACACTCCCTGGAGCTGTGGCTTTCGACTCTGCCGGAGCTTGAGACACTGGGCCTAGAAGAGCGCCAAATCTGGGTGTATGCCGCACTGCTTGAGCTCGATATGCATCCGCTACGCGCGACCCTCAGCGTGGCGCCGGAGTCCGACGCCAGCCAAAAGGATCTTGCAAGCATTCGCTGGCAACTACATATCCATAAGGAAGCCGAGAAGTGGGTGGCCGACCACGTCGTTGGGAGTGAGCGGGCGACGCGACGGTCCGATCGCGCTCGGATCTTCGAGCGGGAGCTCAAGCAGCTAGCACAACGCCGATCTGCGCTTCTCAAGCGTACCCTTGCGGATGCTCGCCGTGGACGCCGGCAGACGCTGTCGCCAGCAAGCGGAGTTCAGGGGGCGGGCAGCCTGAACTCCCGTCGCTGAGCGTGCCATGTCTCTCGCGAGCCAGTGAACGGATTCGCACTTGGCCTAGGTGTGGATCAAACGAAAGGGTGAGGCTGGGTGTTCCCCGAGGTGTCATGTGATCGGTCGGACAGAGATGCCCGCTTCTACAGCGAGACTCGCCTGGCGCGCGTCGAGCGTGTGCAACGCGCGGCCGGTGGCGGCGGCCGTAGCGATGATCAACAAGTCGGTTGCCTTGGTAGTGCGCCCGGCGGAGCGTGCCGTGGCGAGCACGTCGCCATAGTGCTCAGCGACGGTCTCATCGACCGGGATCGGCTCGAAAGCGTCACGAACTGCATTGAAGCGTCTCTGGCGTGCGGCGCGTGTCGAGGGATCGCTTGCGAGCCGCACACCCGCTCGCAACTCGCCCAACGTGATCACCGAGATAGCCACCGTCTCGGGCACGTCATCGACTTGCAGTGAGGTATAGCCGTCGATGACGACGGACGTGTCGAGCAGCGCTCCGCTCAAGGACGATCCCAAGGATCGCCGACCGGCTCCTCATGAGTACGCATCGCGGCGACGTCCGTTGCAAAGGCCCCGTCGACGGGTGTGTCGGCGAGGATCGCGCGGAAGGTGTCGCGATCGACATCCAGTCGGCGCGCGTGGGGACGATCAGTGGGACCCAGGCGAGCCACGGCGCGGCCGCGCACGGTGATGGTGAACTCCGTGCCGGACTCAGCATCTCGAAGAACCTCCGCGATGTTGTTGCGCAGCTCTCGCTGTGGGATGGTGCGACTCTCCATAGTTGCTACACAGCGTAGCAGTTCAGATTGCGTGCGGAAACGGCTGGCTGGCAACGCGCTCCGCTGTCTTTGTGGTCGGATGGTTGTTCCGTTGCCACGCGGTCAAATATGCCGCGAACTGTTCGCCGGCCGCCTCGATTTCGCCGGGCAGTAGGTGCGTGTAGCGGTCGTCGGTGATCGAGCCGTGCCCCTTGTCGGTTGTGGCGGTGCTCGCGTGCCCCATGAGCACGCTTCGTGTCTTGAGGTCGATGCCCGCTGCTCGCAGCCAGCTAGAAGCGGTGTGTCGGGACTCATGAAGCCGGATGGGTGTGAGCTTCTTGGCGTCCCATGCCTTGTCGGCGCGGGCGTACAGGGCGCTTGGGCTGAGCTTGCCGCCGCTGGGTACTCGGGGCTTGCGAGCGGGACAAACTAGCTGTCTTTCGGTTGGCTGTCCCTGGCGCTTCCACTCGGTTCGCAGGATTCTCCTTAGCCGCGGAATGAGCGGGAAGGCTCGCGTGGCAGCGTCGCTCTTGGCGTACTCCTCGTCGTTTGCGAGGTAGACCATTTTTGCCGCCCAGTCGACCTCGGCCCATGTGAGATTGAGGATCTCCTGGCTTCGTGCCGTTGAGTACCCGGCGAGCGCGAACGGTACGGCGTCGGCCGGGTCAAGCGCGAGTAGTAGTTCGTGGAATTCGAGGGGCGTGGCGACGCGGTCTCGCGGCGACTCGCCAACCGCTGGCAGGAGGACATTGTTGATTGGTGAGTTCTGTGCGAGTTCCCGTGCGATCGCGTAGGTGTAGAGCGATCGCAGTGCGTTCAGGACGTTCCTGATGCGGCTGCCGGAGAGCCCTTCGGCGACCATCTCGTCTACGAGCGTTTGTACCTGGCCGCGGCGCACCTTGTCGAGCGGCAGCGGTCCGAGTTCCTGCTCGATGTGGCCCCTCAGAGCGCCCTCGATCGTGCGCGTCGCGCTCTTCTTGTACGGCTTGCCGCGCTTGTTCAATGCGGTGCCATCTTTGATCGCGAGGAGGAACCGGTTGCAGGCCTCGTTGACCTTGATGCTCCGTATGGAGGCAGAGCGTCCGCTCTTTAGCGTGGCTCGCATCTCCTGCTGCCATGCGATGCAGTCTGATGGGGTACGGAAGGTGGGGGAGTGCACCGGTCGGCGGCGTTCTGGATCCCATACCCGGGCCACGTAGCCGGGTTTGCAGCGGCAGCGCTTGCCTTCGTGGGCGGGACATCCGGCCTGGTGGCGGACGACCACACACGGCCAGCGAGTGCGTTTGTCAGCACGGCGACCGTCCTTCTTGCGAGCGCGTTGTTCGGGCGACACCCGCTGGGTGGTGGTGCGATCGTCTACCCACTGCTCCAGATCCCTGATTGGATACAGCGTGAGCTGGCCGGAGCGGACTAACGGTAGGCTCGGCTGCACGTAGCGTTCGAAATGCGAGACGCTCATGGCGAGCGCGGCTGCTGCTTGCTTCTTGCTGAGCAGCACCCGGTGCTGTGGCGGTGTCGCTGCGGTCGCCCGGGAAGGCATTTCTTCGAGGGTACGACGGCAACGGCACGTAGCCGAACGGATACAAGCCCATCAATCTGCAGAACTCGTGGTTCTCCAAAACCGCAACGTTGGCGTGGCGTCCTCAATCTGGAACCGCCCTTGGACAAACTCGTTGAATTCGTTGGGGGGAAAGAGGCTCTTTCTCTCGACATATATCCATGACAGGTACTTCGACAACGAAGGTGGAGCACACGCCAGTTGCCTCAAGGCTGCTCACGGCCGACGAGCTAGCCTCGCGGTTGGGGGTGCAGCCCTCCTGGGTCAACAAGGCGGCGCGAGCGAATCGTCTTCCGCATGTTCGCATCGGTCGCTACCGACGCTTTCGCTGGCCGGATATCGAGGCGTGGCTGGAGCACCAGCGGCGGGGCTCATGACCCAGCCGTTGGCTGCCATAGAATGCCGCGAACCGATAGGGAGTGTCCCCGGGGCTGGTACCCCGGAGACACTCGGAACGTCGGCCGAGCGGCGGTTAGTAGCGCCCCTCGGCCCCCTACATCAGGAGGCAAAGTCCCGATGCAAGCTCATAAAGCGCGCGCGTATGTCCATGTGTCGCTGTCGACCACCTACAAGGGCAAGCCGCGCCAAACCCCCGTTTGGGTCATGCGCTACCGCCTCGGGTCGGGAAAGCAGTCGAGGCAAGTGCTCGGTCCCGCGTGGAGGAAGAGAGGACGGCCGCCGCACGGACACCTGACCGAAGAAGAAGCACGAATGAAGGCGCAGGCCTTCGCCGCTGAGCACGCCATGGACACACCCGATGCTCGCCAGTCGTTTCGCGCGGCGCTCGACTCGTTCGTTCGCTACTGCACCCAGGAGAAGGGGCTGCGAGGCTCCACCATGCACGAGTACCGCAAGATCGGCGAGCGCCTGGCGGCCCGGTCGTGGCGCGGCGAGTTGACGTGGGCCGACCGGCCCCTGGACACGTTCGGCGACGAAGACCTGCTCGCTGTGCGTCGGGCGCTCGTATCTGCCGACCGCAGCGCCGACACGATCAATCACTACCGGCGCGTCATACGTGGCATCTTCGGCACGGGTCCGAGCAGTCCGGCTCTCGCTTGGCCGTGGATGGCCCACAAGGCCGAGAGCGAGGGCAAGCTGCAGTTCTACACGCCCGAGCAGGTGTCCAAGCTCGTCGCGGAGGCGTACTCGGCGATGGATGAGGCGATCTTTACGGTTGCGACGGAGGCCGGTCCCAGGCTGAGTGAGATCCGTGGCATGAAGGTCCGTACGTGGACTTCACGGTCGGTGTGCTGCGCTTCGAGGACGGCTACACGACCAGTGGCGGGCACGCGGGCAACAAGGGCCGGCGGGTCCGCTCGGTTCCGATGACAGCCAACGTCAGAGCGGCGCTGCTCCCGTTTTGCGAGGGCAAGGGCGCAGACGGGCTCGTCTTCGAACACGACGCCAAGACGGGCGAGCCGATCTGCGGTACCGGTCTTTCCCGTCGGTTCGTGAAAGCGGCGAAGCGAGCCGGACTGCCCAAGCTGCGCCTGCACGATCTGCGCCACACGTTCGGTACCCAGGCGATCCGTGTGTTCAAGGTCCACGAGGTGCAGCGGCTGATGGGCCACCGCCATATCACCACCACAGAACGCTACCTGCACTACGCGCCCGATCCGGACGGTGCGGCGAAGCTCACCGGGCTGTGGGGAGCAAGAGATGGGGGAGACCAGTCGGGTCCCGGAGCGGAGGTGATCCCGTTGCGTCACGCCGCCTGAGAGAGCGAAATAGGAGCCGGGAGAGGGGCGAGCCGCGAGGTCTCGCCCCTTTTCTTTAGATACCCGCGTTTCGTCTTTAGGCAGCCTATGGGCAGCCTTGGCCCGATTCAGGCCCTGCGGGCGGAATGGGTCGGACGCCAAAATGGCTGTTTTGCAGGCATTTCTCAAAGAGGCGACGACCGGAATCGAACCGGTGTAGACGGCTTTGCAGGCCGCTGCGTAGCCACTCCGCCACGTCGCCAAGGCACTGCGTAGCGTAGCGGCGATCGTTTAGCCGCGATGGGTGGCGCGTGTGGTGCTCTTCACCTGCGCCGACGGCGAGGCCTTCGGTGGCCTGCCGTCGCCCATCGCTGCCGTCGGGTGGCGGTCGCGACATGGAGTTGTCGTCGGCTGGGTGTTGTTCGTTATGAACTCTTTCGGAGGTCGTTAGCGTCGATTTCGATTTGCCTTAGCGCTGGGAGATGAAGGGCGAACACACTTGAGGCCACCCCAAATAGGAGGTCCTCGTGAAGCGTCTCTTCTTTCCCATCGTCTTGGCGGCGCTTACTGGTGCTGTTGGCGCAAGCGTGTTCTTTGCCGCGTCACATGGGTCGGGTGGAAGTGCGCCGGTTCACACCGCTGCCGCCGTGCCGACCACCGCCACGGGAGTGGTGCGTAAGGACGTGTCGGCCACCACGCCAAGCGCTACCCAGGTGTATCAGCGCGACGCGGCGGGCGTAGTGTCGATCAAGGCCGTCACCGCCGAGGGTGGGGACAGCGGAACGGGGATTGTGCTCAACAACGAGGGCCTCATCCTCACCAACAATCACGTGATTTCCGAAGGAACGAGCATTATGGTGAGCCCGGGGACGTCGTCGAGTGTGAGCAGCACCGCGAGCGTGGTGGGGGCAGATCCCAACAGCGATCTGGCGCTCATCAAGGTGAACCCCGAGGGGCTCGGCCTGAAGCCTTTGAAATTGGTGAGCTCAAGTTCGGTGCAGGTGGGGGATACGGTTTACGCGCTCGGCAACCCTTATGGCCTTGATGAGACGCTCACGAAGGGCATCGTCTCGGCGCTTGACCGCGAAATCGCGGCTCCGGACGGCGCCGCGATCAAGTCAGCGATCCAAACGGACGCGCCCCTGAACCCTGGCAATTCTGGTGGCCCGCTGCTGAACGCGGAGGGCGATGTGATCGGGGTGAACTCGCAGATCGCAAGCGAGGCGGCGCGTAGCGAAGGGTCACAGCCGGGAAGCACGGGGGTGGGCTTCGCGATCTCCTCGAACACCGTGTCGGAAGTGGTGAAGAGGATCGAGTCGGGTGGTGGGAGTGCGAGAGCGAGCGGGGAAGGCGAATCTCAGGTTGGGCGCGGAGGGACCGAAACCCCGCCATATGGGGGCGAGGAATCGCCCCAACAGAGCGAAGGGTCACCGACGACCGGCGGCCAAGAAGGCGAAGAACGTCGCGAAGCAAGCCCATATGGCTACGAACCGAATGGTCGCGTCGGCAGCGAAGGCTACGGCGAAGCCAGCCCGCCTACGATGGGCCCCGCCGAAGTCGAATCTGGCGGCGCGGAAAGGGAAGGTGGGGTCGTAATCGTGCCATGAGCCGGGCGGTTCGCGGGCGATCCGACCGGCGCAATGCGTTGATAGGCTGGTGGGGTTCCCAGGGCGATTAGCTCAGCTGGGAGAGCGCCGCCTCGACAAGGCGGAGGTCACTGGTTCGAGCCCAGTATCGCCCATCACGAAAAAGCCCTGCTAATGGCGGGGTTTTTGCGTTTCAGGGGTCCGAAAAGGCGGAGGTCAAAAGGGCAGCGACCGCGCCAGGGACCGCGTAGCAGGGCGGGGCTGCGCCTGGACCCCATTAGCCACCGCGAAAGCCCGAGGCTGTGGGTAGGGTGGGTTGGCCCAAATCGACACGGCACGGACCAGCGCTGTGTGCCCTGCGTGGGGGCGGCGGGAGGGCCGCGCGGTGCCTATTGAGGCTTGGCGACCTCAAGCGCCGGGGTATCCCCGGTGATGAACCGCTCGCTGTTGAACAGGAGCGAGTGGCCGCAGACGATGCACTCGACTTGCACCATGTAGGCGATGTTCGTCTCCGAATCCTTGAGACGGGATTCTGGGATGCCGCCCAAGGGCAGGACGACCGGCAGCTTGTTGGCGTGTAGGCCCGTCTCAGACCCGCATACCTTGCATTCCTTCAGCCCAAGCTGGACTAGCTTCGCGGTGATGTCCCCAAAGACAGAGTCGGCCCAATGCACCGAGTAAGGGTTGCGCAGCGGTCGGACAATGACTCCTGGGCGGCTTCGGGTCATGGCTCGTTAGCGCATTCCAGAGCCGCATCTGGCCGCCGGTGAGACACGTAGCGTTTGCTTGTGACAAATCCTACAAAGTGAGCCGCGCGACGATTGACGCGCCGCGCGGCTCCGGACACAAGGAGACAGAACCTCCCCATGCCCAATCCAGATGGTAAGCAGGGTTACGACGTCGAACACCTCAACGCCCTGGCAGGCGTTATCTCGGGCGATCTAATCCGACACGATCCGAAGCCGTTGACCACTGATGAGGTCTGTGTGCAAGCCGAGCGCGATCCGCAGGTTCGGGACGAACGGGAAGAAGTCGTGGTGGCGCTCTGGCTGCTCGTCGCCTATGGCCTGGCGGCGTCGCGGGACGGCGGCCTATGGCGAGCAACCTTGTCCGCGATGAAGGCCGAGGCGATCTCATTCTGAGCCTAGAACGACGAAACCCCGGTCGCTTTTGGAAGGCTTCCGGGGTCTAGATCTAGTCTCGCCGGGGTGACTTTCGTAGCTACTACAGCTTCACTCCCCTGTATCCGTCACCCGTGGACCCTGGGAGAGCTAGGCAGGTGGGCGTCGCGCCCGGCGTGCCTCGGTAGCCACTCGCGGCTACCGTACGAACAACTTAGCGCGGCGTCCGGCGGAAGAATGGTGCGGTGGCGTAGCCGCCCCGTCAAGGCGGAGGTCAGCCTGTCGTACAGCCCCGGCAGGCTTGACCTCGCGCCCTCCCACGAACGCAGGGACCGCGCCTGCGACCGTCATCAACCCTCGGCGGCGGCGTCCTGTTCGTCGTCTGGTCGCAGGCGCGTCACGTTGTCGGGCGGGTTGGCTGCCTCGTCGTGCGCGGCGTCGAGGCCGTCAATCAGCGTGGCGTCCAGGCCGTCGAACAGGTGGCCGTAACGGTTCATCGTCGTGGTGATGCTGGCGTGGCCCAACCGCTCCTGAATGATCTTGGGGTGCGCGCCCTGCGCGATCAGCAGCGAGGCGCAGGTGTGCCGCAGGTCGTGGAAGCGCAGGGCGTGAAGCTCCGCCGGGAGCGCGGGGTTGATCTTGCGCTTCTTGTCGCCCTTGATCGTCGGCTTGAACACGCGGCGCATGAACAGGCCGTGCCGGTGAACGCCGCCCTCTGGCGACGTGAAGATCAGCGCATCAGCGCCTGCGCCGCCGGGGATCGGCCCGGCAAGGTGATCGGTGAGCATGGCGCGCAGGAACTTCGGCAACGTGACCGTGCGCGGCTTGCCGTTCTTGGGCGCACCGAACACCGGCCCTCGCGTGCCGTCCTTGAGCTTCGCGTCGAGCGCCTTGAGCGGCTTGCGCACCTGCACCACGCCGCGCAGGAGGTCAACGTCCTTACGGCGCAGTCCCGCGAGCTCGCCAGCACGCAGGCCGGTGTACGCGCCCGTGTAGATGAACAGGCGGTAGTGCTGCGGCATCGCCTCCGCCAGGGTCCGCACCTGCTCGGCGTTGAGGAACACCGGCTCGTCAGAGCGCACCGTTGGCAGGCCGCGCATCCTCGTGCAGGGGTTGGCCGGCAGTAGCTCCAACTCCACCGCCTCGCTGAGGATGGCCGACAGGACCGTGTGAATCTTCCGCACGGTGCCAGGTGCCATGCCCTCGCGTGTGAGCCTGGCGAAGAACCTGCGCACAACCTCGCGCGTCATGTCCGTGATGGGGAGGTTGGCGAACTCCGGTTCCAGGTGAGTCCTCACCACCTGCCCGTATCTGGCCGTGGTGCTCGGCGCGAGGCCGGTCCA
Source organism: uncultured Solirubrobacterales bacterium (assembly GCA_963695305.1). GTDB lineage: Bacteria > Actinomycetota > Thermoleophilia > Solirubrobacterales > Solirubrobacteraceae > Palsa-744. Next base: position 1,710,135 of record OY968774.1, read on the forward strand.
GCACGTCTCTTCCCAGATCGCCCGCACTTCCTTGAACAGGCGCACAGGCGCAGGGTTGGTTGGTTGGCTGAACATCGCGCCGTGCGCCTCGGCGTCCATGCGGACGATCCAGCGCCGGGCGACGTCCTTGTCGCGGAACGTCTTGTCCTTGCGGTCACGCGAGTTGTTGGGGTTTGTCCAGCGCGCCTGCCAGCGCGTCGTGCCGTCCTCGCGCTTGCCCCTGTTCCTGATGTGCCCTGGCATCACGCGCCTGCCTTGCGGCGGTAGTCAAGGGCGGTGAACGGCTGGCCGGTAGCGGCCACGTATGCGGCCCTGGCGGTGCCCTCCGTCACGCCGTAGCGCGCGGCCAGGTAGCCCCACGACTTGCCCGCCTTGCGGTCCTTGGTGATGGCGCGGGCCAGCTTCGCCGGGTCGGTGTGGGTGACGCGCTCGGTTGTGCCCACTAGCTCAGCCATCGCAACCTTGCCTGCGCCTAGTTTCAGCGCCTTGGCGATTGTGGTAATGCTCTCGCCCTCGGTGCGCCTGCGCGTCACGTCCTCGGCCAGCTTGGCGTCAAACTTCAGCGGTGTGATGGTGAACTTCTTGACGGCTGGCATTCTTGCCTCCTGTTAGAGTGAACACGAACATACGTTCGTAGTAAAGAAACTATAGCTCGATTCTTCACCTGCGCGGTCCTCTACGCGGTCCACGACGTAAATCTTTCTCCTTGTGTCAGTAATAGCGCGGGATTTCTTGTGTAAGACCTCCGCCTTATCTAGGCGCTACTCAGCGCAGCAGCGCTAGCAGGGTGACGGCCAGGACCAGCAGGTATCCCGCAAGGGCGGTGCGCTTGGTGAGCATGTGACCTCCGATGACTCGTCGTGTGAACGTGACCCTTCGTATGTGCCGCCGGGCAGCAGGGCGCGCGGTTGGGGTGGTCGTATTTTTTGGCTGCCCACCTGTGCCCTCTTTGGGGTGGTACCTGCCCCCACCCCCTACGGGGGTGTAGGGTCGGTCGGTACCACCAGCCCCAAATGCCAGGGTCGTACCGGGTCGTACCCAGCACTAGGTACCACCCTAACGCCAGTAGTAGAGCCAGAAATGGGGAGGGTCGTACCGGGTCGTACCCTTTGGGCGGGGTCGTACCCCGGCGTTGGTACCACCTACAGCTACCGAATATCATCGTCACGCCTCAGCGAGTAGTAGGTAAATGACCGCTGGCCCAGGTCTTCCACGCGCTGACTTAGGCGTCCTCCGTAGGCTCCTGCGCCTACGGTCGCGGCCTCCCGTAGCGCGTCGAGGGTCTTGGCCTTGTTGCCGCCGATTTGCTTTCGTAGCGCTGCCTCGGATATCTCAGTCTCGCCATCCGGCAGACCCTCCAGAATGGCGACGGCCTTGTCTACGACACTGCGCGCCTGCTCTCGGCGACCGTCTACCTTTGGCACTGGTTCGCGCTCGCTCACCCGGAACTCAAAGCGCCCGTCGGTGGGGTTGCCTCCGAGGAATATCTCCCGTTCGCGGGGTATGTCGGAGGCGTCCGAGTTCTTCTCAACGCGCACGATGATGTGGCCGATTGTCTCACGGTCAAACGTCACCTTCTTGTCGAACTCGTACACGACTCGCGCCCGCGCCTTCTTGTTGCCAGCACCACGCGCATAGCCGTTGCCGTCGCCGGACTTGACGATGTGATCTACGCCGATGACCGTTGACCCCTGCGCCAGCAATGGATTCACCACGTAGGCTATCCATTCGGCTACTTCTGAGTTGTTGTTCTCATTTATACCTGCGCCCGCTAGGTGATGCGCGATCGGGTCCCAGATGATGAGGTCGAAGCGCATCACCGTAGCCCACACCACGAACTTGTCGAAGTGCTCTCTTGGCACCGATGACAGGTTGACGTGGGTGACGCGCGCCTCGGCGGTGCCGGCGTCCAGGCCGAGCACACGCAGGCGTTCGGCTACCGACTTGGAGCCCATCTCACCGTCCATGATGAGTACCCGCGCCTCGTCGTCTAGTTCGAGAAGCTGAACCGCACACCACAGCATTACCCACGACTTGCCGTCCTCGGGTTCGCCCTGTGCCCAATGCAATACGTTCTTCTGCAACCAGTCCGGCAACAGCATGTCGGGTGGCGCGATCTCGCCGCGCATGTACGCGCCAAGGTCGCTGATCTCTAGGAACTCCGCCACCTGCTCGGTTGCCTCAGCCTGCTTCTTTGAGCGTGACCTGACACGGACCTTCTTTGGCTCGGTCATGCCGCCTTCCTCCTGCGACGTACGCCGCGCTCGCGGTTGATGAGGCGGAGAAGGTCGGCCCTCGTGCGCCCGTACTTCACGAACCAATCCGTCACGTCCTCGCCGTTGCTCAGTCCTGCCTCGGTGAGGCGCACCGGCCATGCGTCGGCTCCCTCCCGGCGCAACTCCGCCGCTCGGCTGACGGCCTGCTCCTGCTCGCGTGGGTGTGCGTCGTAGATCACCGCCATGCGCCTGCCCTTGGCGATCCAGGCCCACTCCTGCCGCCAGCGCGTAGCCGCGCCGGTCGTGACGCTGATACCGGGTAGCTGATGAGACAGCAGCGCCAGCGCGTCGAACTCGCCCGCCACTAGGATCAGCGGGCCAGGCGTTAGGAACGGGTACACCGTCACGCCTCCGTTCTCGATGGTGCGGCCCGCTAGCCCTCGGTACTTGGCGCCGGAGACGGGCGGTTTGAGGAAGCGCCGACGCAGGTTGACGAGCTCGCGCGTCCGCACGTCGTAGATCGGGATGGTTATTGCGTGCCCGTCGAAGCCCAACCGTGTCTGTTCGACTACGCGCTTGCTCAGGCCGCGCTCGGCCAGGAGGTAGCGCATAACGTCAGAGTCGTTACGGAGCATCCGACGCCAGGCGCGCAAGTCGTCCTCTGACGGCAGCGGGTCAGGCTTGGTGGGCCTGCTCCTATGCCGCCTGATGTACGGCGCGAGGTAACGGTGAGGATATTCCTTCAACGCGAAGGGGTCGCGCAGGCCGATGGCTCGCGCCAGGTCAAACAGGTAACTACCCTGCGAGCAGGACCAACAGCTAACCACCCATTCACCTGTGCGAGTGCTGACGTTGGCGCGGCCCTTTACCTCGCCGCATAGCGGACACTCAAAATCGAATGCCTCGGCTGTGTCAGTTACGGTATTATTGGCTGTAGCCCCTGACCTCTCAGCATCGGCGGGCTTTGGTGTTGGTGTACTGGAGCGTGCGGCGTCTATCGACCGACGTCGGACGCGCCTCCCTTTCTTAGCCATCGGATCATGCGTCCACGGGGATAGCCCGTGAGGCGATCCACTCGTCGAGCCTGTCCGGGTCGAAGTAGACGCGTCCTGTACGGCTAGAACTCGTCTTGATATGGGGCAGTCGCTTTTCGGCGGTAAGCCTGCGCACGTAGCGCACTGGCAAACCCAGATACTCGGCCGCGCCCTCAAAGTCCAGCAGGGGTCGCCCTGACCGCTTCGGATTGGGTGCTGCTGCTGTCTTGCTCATAGTGAATCTCCGAGCAGGCGTCTGAACTCAACCGCCGTACCTGCTGCCTGCCCGCAGATCGGTGGTTGAGCGCTACCCTCGAAGATCAACGGGGTCTAGGGAACCTCGCCTGGCGTTACGGCCGATCCGCTGCACATCATCTGCTTTCGCAGAATCGTCTGCTCTCGCAGGCCGGCACGTTAGCGTTGAACGCCTGCGGCGTACTATACCCGGTTTTTGGCCGAGCGGGCTTCTAACTTGACTACCCGGCTGAAAGGGCAGGCTGAGGCTTGGCCTGCGCCTGGGCGAGCTCGTCGCGGAGGGCTGCGCCGATGCGCTGTCGCATGGGTGCGCTGACCCCGGCGCTGTCGCAGGCGCGGGCGAGGGCTTGGCCGAGGATCGTCACCTGGTGCTCCGCAACACGAACGGCGGCTTCATCCACGCCTGCCTCCGTACACATCTTGGCGATCTTTGTGCGGCGGTCGCGCTCGCCGTCGTATAGCCGGATGATGGCCTGACCCTCGATGGTGGCTAGGTCGTCCGGTGTCATGTTGGCGATCTGCGCGCGCAGCCAGGCGACGTGACCGCTGGACGCATATAGCTCGGAGAGCAGCGCACCGAGCGCCGTTACGTCCTCGTCCGGCTCGCCCAGTGTCACCATGCGCCGCTTAGCTTCCAGGGTGACGGCGCGCTTGTCGTGGTTCGGTGTTGAGCCGCCGTGGAACTTGCAGCGGCCGGTGCCCGTGTGGTTAGTGCCCTGGCCTGCGAACGCGCGGCACAGTTCACCATTCTTCTTACGCGCGCCGCAGAGGGGTACTTGGTCGCGCTGCTCCGGGGTAATCATGACTCATAGCCTAGCTCGGAAATAGTCAGTCATGGTTTCTAACTTGCGTAATTGTGTGAAGTTAGAAACTTTTGCACTCCGAAGTGGCGTAGCGTAAGGGTTAGAGGTAAGACCCAACACCATTGAGAGGCGCTAAATGAGTGACACAGTGACGGAGCAGGAGTTCGCGCGCATCACCGGCATGGAGACCGGCCCGGCGGTTTGGCTACCCGGCTGGCTCCCCGACCTTGACGTGTTCCCCGAGCTGACGGAGGCGCGAGCGCAGTACCTGCGCCTGCGCGACGTGTGGAGCGCCGCCGGGCAGAGGCAGCGTGACCTGGAAGCGCAGATCGAGGCGAGCAAGGAGCAACGCAAGGCGTCATTGCGTGACGCCATCCTCGCGGGTGATGACGGCCCGCAGGCCGAGGGCGATGCCGAGAAGCTGACGGCGGAACTGGCCGAGGCGAAGGAGCACACGCACGCCGCGTCGTCAGCGTTCCTCTCTCATATCAACTCGACCATCGCCCTTGTGATCGAGCACCGGCAGGAGTGGCTTGGCGCAATCACCGCTTTCAACGAGAGCGTTGAGGACGAAATCGAGGCGGTGCTGGCGCAGGCCCGCGAGCTCCGCAACAAGTTCGGCAACTACTGGCGGTTGCAGCACTGGATTCACCGCACGGCGGTAGACGCTGCCGAGATGCCCGCCTATCACTTTCCGTTCGCCGAGATTGGGCTGCCTCTGTCCGGCGACCCTGTCGAGGAAGCGGCGCGGCTGCGCGGTTTCATGGAGGCCAGCTACGCGGGCGGCATCGCGCCGGACAAGCCTGGCACTGAGGAGCAGGCGCGCGAGTTGCAGCAGCGTGACGACGCCGCCCGTCGCCAGCGGCCCACAGTAACCGACGACGAGGATCACACCGTCGAGTTGAGCGACCTGGACGACGACGAGCTCGTGGACTGGCTCATGGGTTGCGGGCGCTTTGACGGCCAGCCCAAGCCCCCGGCGGCGCAGGTCGTGAGCGCGGCGGAGGGAGAGGCGGATATGGCCGCGCGACTGATAGAGGCGGAGCGCGTCGCCAACGCGGAAGCGCCTCGCCCCGACGTACTCGAACCATTGAGTGAGATCACCACGAGCGGAAAGGCAACAGTATGAGAGGCGGACAATTCACACAGGCGCGGATGGTGGCTCCTCCGCTAGTCGCGGGACCACCGGCCGCGCGGCTCTCCGGGCCACCGGCCGACCGGATGACAGGTAGGAGTGCGGCGCGAGCGGCGCGGGCTGCTGCGGCCAAGCCGAAAGGCAACTACACCCCAAGGCCAACGCGACACTGACCGCGGACCAGGCGATCGACCAGGCGATTCACCAGGGCATCATCGGCGCGAACATGGCCGCTCACTACAAGGTGCTTTGGCAGGCCGATCCCGTCGAGACGCGCCAGTACCTTGAAAAGCTCGGCCTGTACCCCGAGCCGCTTGCGTCCGGGCCAGCCGGGAACCCCGACCCTCACCCGGAGCAGATCGCGGCGTCGCAGGTGTACGACGACTCGGCGCTCAGCAGGGCCGAGCGTGGCCGGATCGCGGCGGCGCGGGAGGGCCGGACAGGGCGCGTCATCAGCGGTGGCCTGTGATGGAGCGCAGCTATCGCATCGCGTTTATGGCGCGGCGCTATCGGCTGCTCAGTGAACGCCCGGAGTACCTGACAGCCAATCGCGCGGAGTTGATCGAGAGAATGCTCGCGGCGCAGGTTGCGGTCGGCGAGTTCGACCGTGGGCTACTCCTGCACACCAGCGAGCTTGACCGGCTGTGCGGTCACGCAGTTCGCTCACTCGGGCGAAGCGCGCCGGGCGCGGTGCTGGACGTGCTCGGCGCGCTACATCCTGACCGCCTGGCGGCGATGTACTACGCGCTGCCGGACGGTCGCCGGGCGTCGGTGCGGCGTGACCCTGCGTGGGCTTACCAGATCGAGCACGCGCCGCCAGGCACAGCCGAGGCCGTGGCGGAGGTTGAGCACCTGGCCGAGGACACGCAGCAGGTGACAGCGCGCCTCGCCCGGCTCGCAGGCAACGCGCCAAACGATGATCGTCAAGGCACCGAGCGGTGGGAGCGGGCGATGCTCCGTCACGAGGTTGGGCTGCCCGTCCTGCTCACCGATCCCGAGCGCGAGATCATCGAGCAGGCCGACGAGGGCACCGCGCGCCGCCTAGCCGTGATGGACGTGTTCACTGACGAGCTCGCCGCGCTGCCCGATGACCCTGATGATGAGGCATTCGCGGAGGCGTGCGCGCGAGCGGTGGAGCGCTGCCGTGTCTAGATGGATATGCCCGTCCTGCGGCTACGTCCCGGTGACGGAGGCCGAGCGCGCACGTCACGAGGCAGGGACCGACGCGCAGCGCCTCGCCTGCGCGCACCAGGACATAGAGGCGATCAAGGGCGAGCAGCAGGCCAGCGAGCGCAATGCCTTGTTCGGGAGGGCGTGGGGATGAGCACCGAGCAGACAGAGCTACGCGCCGAGCGGCTGCGCGTGACCCTGCGCGTGTTCGAGGCGCTGCCGGACTTCGACGCGGGCAAGTACCCCGAAGCCGCGCCGCTGGTTGAGCCCGAGGACGTCGGACTCTTTCAGACCGGCTCAGTCGAGGACCGGCTACTTGCGCAGGCGTGCCTAGACGCTCAACGCGATCTGCGCCGCCGGGAGTGGGGCGCGGTCGAGGCGCTGCTCGGTGCTCTCCCGCCCGGCGGCAACCTCGATGACGTGTATGACCTGCCTGCCGAGCGAGCGCTACCGGCGCTGCGTGCTGCGCAGGTATGCGGCTGGCTGCGCGAGGCGGGCGCGTAGTCGTGGGCGGGCGGAGCAGAGAATGGGCTCTTGAGCGCGGCCAACCTTCTCTGTTTTCCGTCCGCCCACGAGTGCGCGTGATGGCCGGTAGACCCCTCCGCAAACAACGCGAACGCGAACGCGCCGCGCTCTCAGCCGCGCCTCGACCCAAGAAGGAGACGCACCAGGAACGCATGGAGCGCCGTCTGCGCGAAGGACACCTACCTGCGCCGGATGACCTGTTCGTGATCGAGGGAGCTCACGGCGACCCGCTAGAGGTATTCCGCGAGGGGTTGGCGCTGGCTCGTCGCGCCGGCATGTCGTGGTGGCGGGCGGTCGGCCCTGCCTGCATCACAGCGCTATCGGTCGTCCCGGACGCCCGCGAGCGCAAGCAGTGGCTAGAGGCGCTTAGCGGAACCCTCGCCGCTTGGCGCAAGGCATACGAACACCGCGACACCGGCGTCACCCTGTAGCTCGATGCAAGGATTCTTGCCGCCGGACCTCCGTGTATGTTCATTTCGCACTTCAGTCAGGCAGGAAAATGTCGCAAATTCCGAGCTTGACAATTTCTAACACTGTGTCTATGGCCTGATTCCGCCCTTTGACGTCCGAGGGAGGTGTTCTCATGCGCCGAGCCGCACGCTGGATGCGTGTGTGCAAGGGCAAATTTCCGCACCCCCGGAAAGGAGGAAGGCTGACATGGCGACTTACGTTCAGAGCAACTCAAACACCTGGCACTGGTGCCGGAATTGCTCCAAGTACCCGAGTGCGCCCAAGAAGACGCAGACCACGCGTCCGAGTTGGGACCTGTGCGAGGAGTGCAAGGACAAGGAGCGCAACGGCAACTGCCGGACATAGATAGGGCGGCCACAAGTGGCCGCCCTAAGTGCTGTCATGCCGTCGCGGGAACGTTTTGGACGCGGCTCGCGACGGTGTGGCACTTCTAGCAAGTCAGATACGAAGCTGCCCCATCGTCTCCTGCATTTTCCGCGTTTCTTCGACGCTCAGCACGAGCCAACGCACTGCCCCTCCCGCCAACCGGGCGATCTTGAAGCCCGCAAGCGTGTATGGGCGGATAGCATGTCCGACATGGCCACCGGGTGCGGTCACTGTGGTTTCAAGGGCGAGCTCGACACTAAGGGCCAGGTCACGGCGGAAGAATCGACGGAAGACGCCGATGGCTATGCCGAGTTGACCATCAGCAAGATATGGACGCTTGCTCGATGTCCGAACTGTGAGAGACCCACTCTAGAATCGTATATTTGGGTGGAGCCTCTTTACATGGAGCCCGAGGACGCAACCCTCGAACGGGTTTATCCGACTCCGCTCGACAATGGATCTCTTCCTCCTGGCGTTCAGAAGCAAGTAGACGCTTCGCACCGCGTAAAGGTCATCGAGCCGAGCTTCTATGCCGTTGGGATTAGACGAATGCTGGAGGCGGTCTGCCGAGATCAGGGGGCAACGGGGCGAACTTTGGAGAAGCAGATAGCGGCCCTCGTCGCCGACGGTAAGCTGCCCGACGTCTTTGCAGGCATGGCAGGGCAGCTTCGCAAGCTAGGGAATTGGGGCGCTCATGATGGGGATACAGATGTACTGCCGGAGGACGTACCGCTAATCGAGGAGTTCGCAGATGCCATCCTCGACTACCTCTACCGGGCCCCCGCAAAGCTACAAGCGGTTGAGGATGCCCTAGAACGGCGACTAAATAAGGCACGCGAGGGCTGGACGCCTAGCCAGACCGCGCAGGGGACCGCGTAGAAAGGGGCGGAGCCGGGTCAAACCGGATCAAGCCGGGCCGAGCTCGGTCAAGCGAAAGCCCTGCTAACGCCATAAAAAGTGCTCATTTGCAGGGCTTTTCCTGTAGCCTCGACAAGGCGGAGGTCACTGGTTCGAGCCCAGTATCGCCCATCGCCTGAACGCCCTATTTGCGGGGCTTTGGAGCCTCTGAAGCGCCGTCAAGGCTCCAATGAGGTTCCGTTTGGCGCGAAGGGCGGCGGGCCGCAGTGTCTCTCGGAGGTCGTTCCCCGTTTCGTGTGACATCGACTGGGACCGGCAAACGCATCAGAGTGACGCGCAACCACGTTCTCGGCCAGTTCGACACACCCAAGAGCCGGAGGTCGGTCCGCAGCGTGCCGCTGAGTGGCCCTTGTCCACGAGCTTCGTGCGTGGCAGCGCACGACGAGTTGGCGTGACCCCGACGCCCTGGTGTTCGCCGAGCCCGCATCCGGCGATGTCCTGCGGCGCGGAGCACTTATGCGCCGCTACCGCCGAGCCCTCAAGGCAGCCAAGATCGACCCCCATCGCTTCCACGACCTACGCCACACCTTCGGAACCGTGATGGCGGCGGCAGGCGTGCCTATGCGGACCTCGCAGTAGTGGATGGGCCATCGCGACCTCGCCACGACCCAGCGCTACGCTGACTATGCGCCGAATGAGCGCGAGGTCGAGATGGTGGATCGCGTTTTCAGGGGTCCGGGGCCGTAGGTAGCCTCGTGTACAAATATCGTCAGTCATCCACCAAGAGGCGCGGGTCGTGTGCCTGGAACAAGCGGACCGTCGATGAGCGAGCGCCCGATACTTGCTGAGACGTGGACGCCCGAGGGCACGCGAGTAGTGCTGTTCGAGGACACCTGGCTCCGCCACATCCTGCTCCCCCAACAGGGGCATCCCGAGCTTGAGCCTTATCTCGCCACCGTTCTTGCAGTTCTTCCCGACCCCGATCATCGCGAGCCCGATCCGCGCCCGTCGCGCGAGCGTTTCTTCAAGCAAGGTGTCGGACCTAGCAAGTGGCTGATGGTGGTCGTAGACTCTGAAAGTGAGCCGCCACGCATCGTGACCGCTCTCGGCTACGGACACGGAGAATCACCAAGCGGATGGACAACATGAAGGTCAAGATCGACGATCTAGTATTCGAGCGCGCCAACTACGACGCGGACGGCGACGTGCTCTATCTCACGCGCGGCGAATCGAATATGGCCACTGATGCCGTTCTAACGCCAGAGGGTCACGGCGTCCGCTACGGCCCTGACGGCGACGTGATCGGCGTGACGATTATCAACGCAAGGTGGCTGCTGGAGCGCGACGGGCACCTTACAATCACGGTGCCACACTCGGTTCGGGTGGAGGCGGGAGAGTTGGCCGCAGCGCTCAGCTAGGCGTCGATCGAGACTCGAAGCCGCTCGATCCGAGGTTACTAGGCTCTCGCTGAAGATCGTTACTCGGCCGTGAGCGCGGCCCGCTCTGTTCGCAAGGCCTTGGCTAGGTGCCTGGCCTCATTTAGTGTCCTCGCGTTACTGAATCTGTATGGCCATGGTGGCCCGAAGTCTCCGAGTGTGTGCACGCGAAGCCCAACGTCGAGAAGTAGGGCTACCTTGGTGCGGCGTAGGCTCTCGCGGGTTGATTTGGCGCAAATCCAAGGAACAGGAAGGTACTCTCGTAGACCATCCAAACAGCAACCAGATAGCTGAAAGGAATCAAGGTCAGATTCAACCACATTGGCAAGATCAAGCTCTTGCCGAACTGGCTTAGATTCGATACGAACACCTGATTTACGAGGTGGGCCGTCGCGTAGACAAATAGTCCAATGCCGATCAACCCTACCGTTCCGTTTAGGAAACCTCGGATACTCATCCGCACGGCTCTCTCTGGGGGCGGCGCGCGAACCCGAATAGAATGTTTTACGAGCGACGATCGTGAATAGACTCGGCCGCGCTAGGTGAGGTGCGCTCGATCTGACCGCCGCGCAATGTCTACGTTTTATTCGAGGAGGCAGTCGTGGCGACACCAACGTTTGACCCGGACAAGTTCAAGGCGACTACGCGGGAGCAGTGGCAGGAGGCGGCTGCGGCCTGGGACCGCTGGGGTCCGACGCTGGAGGACTGGCTGGGCCCGGCGACCGAGGCGATGCTCGACGACGCCGGCGTTCGACCCGGCGCGCGCGTGCTCGATGTGGCTGCGGGCGCCGGAGGTCAGACGCTGGCGGCGGCGCGTCGCGTGGGGCCCGATGGGCATGTGCTGGCCACCGACATCTCACCCGCCATCCTTGAGTATGCCGCCGCCGCCGCGCGCGATGCCGGTTTGGCTAACGTGGAGACCCGGGAGCTTGACGGTGAGAGTCTCGCCGGCGTGGAGGACGCGTCGTTCGATGCGGTCATATCGCGCGTAGGGTTGATCTACTTCCCCGATCAGCAGGGCGCGTTGGCGGAGATTCGGCGTGTGTTGCGCCCCGGCGGGCGGGTCTCAGCCGTCGTCTACTCCACGCCCGAGAGCAATCGATTCTTCTCGGTGCCGGTCGGGATCATCCGGCGGCGGGCCGAGTTGGGGCCGCCGCTGCCCGGCCAGCCGGGACCGTTCAGTTTGGGAGGCGAGGGGATCCTCGCAGCCGCCTACGAACAAGCCGGCTTTCGCGACGTTCAGGTCCAGGCCGTACCCTCACCGTTGCGTATGACTTCGGCCGCCGAGTGTCTGCGCTTCGAGCGAGTCTTTTGGCGCCCTTCACCAGATGCTGGCGGGACTGGACGAGGATGGTCGGGAGCGGGCATGGCGGGAGGTCGGAGAGGCGCTCGGCGAGTTCGAGGACGCCGATGGCTTTTCCGGGCCGTGCGAGATGCTGGTGGGTACCGCGACGCGGTAGCGAGACGTTGATCGTGCGTTCGGCGACCTCGACGGTGCGTCGACGCAGGTACGTGGCCAGTCAGGTTTGGGCCTGTTGTCGCCGGTTGGCTTGGAATCATCGGCGCCGTGACGAAGGATCGGACTCGGCGACGCGGATTGGCTCGGGATGTGCAGATCGTCGTTGAGCGCTCAAGCACTCATCCCGTGGAATACGCAATTGTGCTGCTGGTCGAACGCGATGGCATGTGGCAGGCGGTGCGTACCTTCGACAACGCACATGCGCCCGATGAGCACCATGAGCACCGATACGTGGGATCGGACAAGCAGCCCCCGGTCGTCTCGTATGGTCCGCCGAATGATGCGATGCATGCAGCAGAGATCAAGCTATTGACGAGCTGGAGCGATATCGTTCGTAACTGGGAGTCAACGCGATGAGCGCTATCGACAAGAAGACCGACGAGTTGTTCATGGCCGCCACTCTGAGCGACGATAGTCTCGGCTACCCGGACGATGTCGCATTCGTTCCTGGCGACCAAGACTGGGCTGACGAGGTCGTGTGGCGCAATCTTGCCGATGAGTGCCGCGCCACCGTCGTTGTGGACGATGACACCGAGTTGATGTTGATCCCGTTTCCGCGCAGCGTCGTAGACCGGCTGCGTGGGTGCGTTCGTGTGCGCGTCACGCACAGGCCACATGGACATATCGCTGCGTACGCAACGTCGAGCACATTGGGACGTCATCCGGTGCGGGAGATGCGTCAGCTGGCGCACGTCTAGTGACCGTGCCGACTTGGGCGTAGTGTTCGGCCAATCAGGCGTTGCGACGCGGCTCATGGTCCCGTCGCTGAGAGTCCATCCGGTAGGTAACTGACATGTCCGACGCCGGGATCTATTAGCCCGTTTCATTTCGGAGGTTAGACCGGGCGGTGGCGGACCTTGAGGGTCGGCCCTTTTGTTTGCTGGGGTTCGATGATCTCAAGGTAGTGCTTGACATGGATGGTCGACGCACGGGACAGCCCCCGGCCTACCTCGCTCAAGTTGATTGCCTCCTGATGGCCTAGACAGCTATGGCTCAGCAGCGCTACTCCGCGAAAGGCCCCGGAGCCGAACCCCGGCGAGCGGTTCGAGCCCGGTATCGCCCACTCCCAACGCCCTGCGACTACGTGGCTTGCTCGTCTGCGACTAGTGGACGTTGCCTGGAACGAGGGTGTTCGACGTGGTTTGGCTGCCGAGGTGTTTCGGGCCGCCTATATAGGTGGCTGTGACTGTCGAGGATGTCGTCGTGGGCGGCTTGAACTGGACTTCGCAGCTCGCCGTGCCGAGCGTCGGCACCCCGTTGACTTGGGTGGGCGCGAGGGAGCAGGAATTGCCGTTCGTGAAGCCGCCGCCGCCGGCGCTCGTCCAGCTCACGAAGCCGCTCGGCGTCGATCGCCCCCCGGAGCCTGCGTCGTGCACGGTCGCGGTACAGGAGTCGGTGGCTGTGGCGACGATGAAGTTGCACGCCACCGAGATAGCCGACGGGCGATCCTGTCCGGGGGCCGGTGCATGCGGTTTCGGGCCGACCTCGTGCCCGCCCTTCACCCACACGATTCCGGCGAGGATCACGTTGCCCGCCTTCCTACATACGTAGCCGGAACCGACGATGAAATTGCATGGCGACCAGCCCGGTGCGGGAGGATCGCTGAGATGTTCGGCATCGCTCGCATGTGCCTCGAACGCGTTCAGGACGTGCACCACGACGGCGCACTTGACTTTGCCGCTGGCCCTGAACCCGTCGAGCCGCGGCTTGGATCCCGCCGGCACGCCATGCGGGAGCCCGCCTCCGAAGCCGCTCACGATGGTGAGCTTGCCGCAGTCCTTGAGCGCGGCCGCGCCCGCCGTGGGTGTGAGGATGGAGCCTGCCGAGCTGACGGCTAGCACTGCCGCGACGGTTAGGTATCTGCGCACCGTTGTTCCTCTTTCTCTAGACGTCAACCCTTTGGGCTGGCGAGGCTTTCCAGAGTATCCGTTTCGTGGGCTTCAAGCGCGCCCGCGGCGAGCGAGCCGAGCCTCGCGGCGGGAATTCGCGCTCGGTGCAGGTTCACCTCAACGGCGCTGATCGCGGCGGCAGACTGCGCGCTTGAGAGAATGCCGCTCACGTTGGCGCCGCGAAGGACCGCGGCGACTCGGGCTCCATTTGATCCCTTGCTCTTGAGCACCCGTCTCAATTCGCTGTGGAGGCTCCTGAAATGGACATACTGGCGCTGCGCGGCTGAATAGTCACGCGCGCGGATGGCGGTGCTGTCACGGTTCATGGTGACGAGTAGCGCGTCGGTGATGGTGTCGGCTCTTGCGCTGTCGGTGAGCATCGCCATCTCGGCTGTGCGGAGACTCGCGCACAGGCTCCCCTCAGCGTTAGGTATTGCGGCGCAGGAGGGCAGAGCCGGGAGCTTAGGCGCGCGCGGCGTCGCAAGTCGGTGGAACCGGCGATCGGGCGGGTCGCTGATGATCCGGTAGTCGTTGATCACTCTGATGGTCGCGTCGTTGCCCTCCAGTGCGGTGCCCTTGGCGCCGAGTTCGTCAAGCACGGTGGAGAACGCGAGCCCCGAGTTCAACCCGAGCGCGACCGACTGTACAGGGGGCAAGGACGTAGCCGAGGCCGTCTCGGTCTCGGCCAGGGTGGCGGCTGTGAAGGCGAGGAGGGTCACCGCGAAAGCTCCGCAAAACCTCGCCATGTCCCGAAGTCCGCCAGCAGCAGCCCGATTGGTTGGAACGCGTCCTCTCAGGATCATCCGGGCAAGCTATCCCCCGTTGGGGGCCCAACAGGTGTGGAAGGGGCGACGGCGAGTTTGAGGATGCGCGCTCCAACGTTCCATTCCGAGCAAATTCCAGCTAAGTTGAGAGCATCAAGCCCCAGCGAACAAAAGGGAGCTACCCCCAGCCAGCGGTGCGAGCCCGGTATCGCCGACAGGTCATGGACGAATCCGCACAGCCCGCCGATCGGCCGGTCCTGACGTCCGCACGCGATCCGCTCGCCAGGCCCGACGCGGTGCTGGAGGCGTGCCGGCGATCGATGTCAGAGCGTTTGGAGCTTGCCCTGAGTTGGAACATGGTTGCTGATGAACTGCGTGCTGGTTTGGGCAAGATCATCGGTACCACCAAGCCGACTCAGTGAACGGCGCCGACCAACGTTTCGATGCGCGCGAGCAGTTCAGGGCGCTCTCGCGTCACGGAGTCGACTACGTGATCGTCGGCGGTATCGCGATCCAGGCTTACGGGGGGCAGCGGATGACACGCGATCTGGATGTGGTGATCGCCACATCGACCGAGAATGTGGCCCGACTCGCCGCCGCGCTTGTTGATCTTGATGCTCGAATCCTTGGATCGAACGGCCAACGGTCGCGGTCGGTCCCCAGTGCATCGCTGCTCGGTTCGAGTGACCAGTGGCATCTGGTGACAGACCACGGGCTACTCGACGTGCTGACCTTGCCCGTGCATCTCGGCTCGTTCGACGATGTGCGCGCGCGTGCTCACGAGGTTGTACTCGGCGATCTCACGGTTCCGATAGCCCATCGAGAATGATCTGCTGCGGATGAAGCGAGCCGCGGGCCGACCTCAGGATCTCGACGACGTTCGTCTGCTTGAATCGCTAAGCGACGATGTGTGAAATGGGGTCGTGGATCGACAGCATGAAGTAGCGCCCACATGATCTATGCGCTCCGGCACTACCACGACTAAATTCAAGATGGCAGCGTCAGTCTGCCTTCTCGAGTATACATTTCCAAAAGAAGGCACAGTCGCTAGAGGCCCGCATCTCCGATTGCCGGTCCAGCGTCAATCCACCAACCGCATCCCAAGTCGCCAAATAGCGATCCGCCACATCGCCACAGCGAACACGACCAGCACGCCCGCATGCACCAGATCGGCGGCGACAAGCCGGTCAAGCGACGCATCGCGCACCAACTGCACACAGTGATAAAGCGGGTTGACCTTCGCGATGGTGCGCATCACGACCGGGAGTTGTGACACCGGAAAGAAGGTGCCGGCGACCAGGAACATCGGCGTAAGCACGGCGCTCGTTACGTAGTTGAAGTTGTCGATCGTCTTGGCGACGGCGGCGACCGTGACACCGAACCCAGCAAAACCAAACCCTGTGATGAAGCCGATAAATGGCACCAGCAGCATCGTGGGGGTGGGTTCGAGCCCGAACGCGAATCCCACGATGAGCGGAGCCATGCCGTAGACACCGGCACGGATCGAGATCCACAGGATCTCTGCGGTGACGAGCTCCTCCGTGTCGACGGGGGCGGCAAGGATGGCGTCATAGGTGCGCTGGAACTGCCATCTGACGAACGTGTTGAACATGCCGGGGAAGGCGGAGGAGAACAGTACGGCTGTGGCGACGACGCCGGTGGCGACATACTCTTCGTAGGTGACTCCCGCGAGGGGAGGGAGTAGCGACCCGAAGCCGATCCCGAAGGCGAGTAGGTAGATGGTGGGTTGGACGATGGAGGAGAAGGTGGTGGCCTTCCAGTACCTGCCGAAGATCGCGACGTCGCGGCTCATCACACCCGCCAAAGCGGCGGGTTCAAGACGGCGGATGCGCCGCGACGCACCGGCGGCTGTGTCCACGGCTTGCGCTTGAGCGTTCATTCGATTTCCTCTCCTGTCAAGGCCACGAACGCGTCCTCCAAGTTGGCGGGGCGGCGCACGCCCTCGGGCGCCTCCCCGTTGAGTGCCTCCGCGCGGAGGATCGCCACCGCGGGTCCGCTTTTCCTACTCGACCAGCCCTTGGTAGCCGCCAGCTCGCTCACCTCGGCGAGGTGGGAGGGTGTGCCGTACACCTCGACAACCTGCTCGCCCGCATACTGCTTCACGAGCTCCGCGGGTGTGCCTTGGGCGATGATTTTTCCCTGGTTCATCACCGCGACGGTGTCCGCCAGCCGCTCGGCCTCCTCGATGTAGTGGGTGCTCATAAGCGCCGTTACCCCTTCGGCTCGCAACCCGTCGATCAGTGTCCAGAGCTCCTGGCGGATCTGGGGGTCGAGTCCCACGGTGGGCTCATCGAGCAGCACAAGGCGGGGCCGATGTATCAATCCTCTCCCCACCAACAACCGCCGTCGCATACCGCCCGAGAGCTCTCTCACGATCGTGTCGGCACGGGGAACGAGGTTCGCGATCTCCATCGCCCGGTCCACCGCCGCGTGGCGCTCCCCACGGGGTACGCGGTAGAGCCGTGCGAACACCATCAGGATTTGGCGGACGGTGAGCTCCACGTCGAGGTTGTCGAGCTGGGGCACCACTCCCATCTCAAGGCGCGATTGCTTGGATTCGCGCGGGAGCTGATACCCCAACACCGACAGCTCCCCCTCGTCGGCGAGCGTTTGCGCGGTGAGCATCCGCATCGTTGTCGACTTTCCCGCGCCGTTGGGCCCCAGCAGGCCAAAGCACACACCGGGCGGTACCTCCAGATCGAGACCGTCCACGGCTGTGATCTCCCCGTAGCGCTTCACCACCCCCCGCAACGAGATGACGGGAGCAGCGTCGGTTGCCCGCGTGGGCGGTTGGTTGTCTTCGTAGGGGCTCGTCATTCGCGAACACTCTACGAGGCTTGGCGGCCTATCACCCGATCCAGATGATGCGCCCAGCCCCCTCCCGGCCTAGCGTCGGTGGTGACCACCCAGCGAGAGGAGCCTCCAATGGCAGATCAACCTGTGTTCGTGTTTTTGGCCGCCTACGACACGATCCCCGACGCGGAGCTCGATTACGAGGCGGTGTTCCAGTTGCACGCGGCGGGCTTGATCGGCACGTTCGACGCGGCGGTGGTGGAGAAGAACGAAGACGGCAAGGTCCGCGTGCACAAGACCGAGAAGCCCACCCAACATGGTGCGTGGACGGGGATAGCCGTGGGGGCGCTCGCGGGAATCCTCTTCCCGCCCACGATCATCGCGGGCGCGATCGTCGGTGGTACCGCGGGCGGCGTGATGGGGCACCTGTGGCGGGGTCTCTCCCGCGGTGACTTGAAGGAGTTTGGCGAGTTGCTCGACGAGGGTCAGGCGACGTTGATCGTGGTCGGCCGCTCAAGGCTCGGCGAGCAGATCGAAAAGGCGGCGGCCCGGGCGCAGAAGACCAGCGAAAAGGAATTGAAGGCCGACGCCAAAGAGCTCGACTCGGAGATTGACGCGGCGGCGAAGGATCTCAAGGCGGCTTGAGTTTCCTAAGCGGGTATTGACCGTTGCCGTAACTGATCGTCCATGTTGGGCGATCGCAAGATGATCGACCTCCATTGCCACATCCTGCCCGAACTCGACGACGGTGCGCGCTCGATTGGCGACAGCGTGGCGATGGCGCGTCAGGCGGCCGAAGACGGGATCGAGGGGGTGTGCGCGACGCCGCACATCCGCCACGACCACGACGTGCACATCTCCGAGATCGCCGCTCGCGTGGCGACGCTCTCCCACACGCCCAGGTTGCAGCCATCGCGCCCATCATCGCGTCCCCACACCCTTCGCGGTAGCCGTGCTCGAAGCGGGGGGTTGTCAACCACGTCCGTCCTCGCTCAGCACGAGCGCGGGCTGCTCGCCACGCGTAACGATCACCGTGCCCGCGCCCCCAGCTCGCGCAGGTGCGCGGCTGCCACGAGCAGATCCTGGGGCTCTGAGGCGGGCCCTTGCACCATCTCCGAGAGCTCCCAATCGTTGAGCTTCGCCACGTAGGGTTCCCCCCGTAGCGAGCTGTCCATGCGCGGCGAGGAGAGGTCCACGAGCGTGTGGCACCCGTTCGCTTTCGCGTCGGCCACGAGGGCGCCGTAGATCTCAAGCGGCAGCGAAACGGGGTGGCGCCGATGTGCGCCACCATGCGCGCTACCCTGGCGCCCTGCTCGCCGGCGTGGAAGTGATCTGCTCGCGGTCCTCTCCCTCAAGCTCGATCGTCACGGTCAGCAGCGGGTGGGGCGCGAACAGCGCGACCCGCGGGCGCACAGGCCCGTCAGCCAGGATCTGCACCGGACCGCCTTGTGTGACCCACGACCGTGACCACGATTGCTCCACTCACTCCCGCCCAACCGCTTGCCGCATCACCGCACCGGGTTCGTCGTGGACGACCGCGAGCACCATGCCGCCGAGCGTGCCGGCTTTGGGGAGCACGCTCGGCTGCTGGTGAGGAAGGTCCAGGTAGATCAGAGGTGGATCGCATTTGTGGCCTTTGTCATTCGGTGGGTCGTCCATGACAACTGCCGTCATTTGTGAGCCTCCGTTGGACTGTGCCTAGAAGGCTCCCACTCACCGGGCTCTCCGGCATCCGCAGTAGGCCGCCCGACGGTAGCGGAGAACTGCGGATCCACGCTCGTGGCGATGCCGGGGCACGCCATCGCGCCGGGTTGCCGGCGGAGTTGGGCGCTTGCGGGCCGCCCGGCGGCGCGTTTGCGGGTGCGGCGGGCAGCCTGCAACCAATGTGCATCACGGTGACCCTCCCCGACGGAAACGTGCTCGCGCTAGAGGACGGCGCGACGGGCGCCGACCCCGCCATCGCGATCGGGCCAGGCTACTCCGGCAGCGGCGTGGTGAGCTGCGGCTGCCGGAGACACGGTCGCTTTGCTGAGTCTGGCGGTTAGGTAGTGGCGGGGCGCGGCTCGCCGAGCTGCCTTTTCAACCAGTCGAGCAGCTGCGTGTGGATGGTGCTGATGTCGTCGCGGTCTTTCAAGTGAACCCAGATGTTCCCTTTTAGGTCGGTCGGTTGCTTCACCTGGTCCTCCCAGATTCCTACGACCCGCTCTTCCCCCTTTCGTGACATGAAATAGCCGCACTCGAAGACCACATTGTCGCGGGGGGCGGGGGGCTTGCCCGGTACAAGTTCATCTCCGGTGAATAGGAACAAACCAAGCTGGCACTCGCGACAGGCGTTGTCGATTTCCCTCAGAAGAGCGGGTCCCGCATAGAACTTTTTCCAGTCCCGGACCGTATAGCCAGATTCTTTTATAAACTCTTTGATCTGAGTGGCGGTTGACTGCGCCGAGCTGCAATAACCGAGAAAAATATCCTCCTTAAAGCCCTCGCGTGACATACGCTCGCGTATTCTTGTCGCCCACTCTCTGACATCGTCGGCCGAGTCAAGCTGTTCGGCCGCCTCCCACAACTCGTTGAAATAGTTGTGGTTCTCCTTGACATAGACTTGGTGAGTACTCAGTTGTCCACTGTACTTACTGGTCCAGTTGGAGCCAAAATCCTCCACCAATACCTTGGTGTCGTCGAATATCGCGAAATCACGTAGCTCATTCTGGTCTGGAAGGTCCTCATGGTAGATGACGGCTATAGTGAGTTGCCCTTCTTTGCGCTTGACTTCCTCCTCGTCGTTGCGGGAAAGATGACGTATGAGCGTCCGCTCAATGTCTGGCATCATGTCCTTGGTGACACGAGGGGAGATCACGTATACGCGGTTGATCTTCGCTCCGTTTTGAAGGGCGAGTAGGTTCCTGTCGAAGTATCTTTTTGAACGACGGTCAGTCGTCCAGCGGTGGATCTCCAAGTCGACAGCCTCGATCTTCTGAGACTTCGGGGTTAGATTGATGACTACATTGAAGAGATCGTCCAGGGCCAACCTGACGTACTGCTTCTGCCTCGCTTGATTGATCAGCTTGTCGGCTTCGGAGCGTAGTAGGGCGACTGTCTCGCGAAGGTCATCGTCCTCGATTTCCGCAAGGGCTGGGTTGATCTCGCCTGTGATGGCGGCGGTGATCTCCTCTTTGAGGGAATCGACTCGCTCGAGTAGTCCAGCGAAGACGGGATCCGGGGTTAAGGTTGTCCCGGCGTCACCGTCGCGGTCGGCCGCGACCGCCGTGGTCCTCTGGGTTCCCGTTCCTCGGGCCGGCGCGTTCGTCTGGCGGGCCGGTGTCGATCGGCGGCTCGTGCGCTTGCTGGAGCCGGAGGGTGCGCTTCTTGTGGGTGTCGCCGTGGGTAATCGATCGGAGCAGTTGCCGCTGGTCTTAGATGAGGCCATGGGTTGGTTCCCTTGGTTGAAGTGATTCCTTCTTTGTCTGAAGTGCTTCCTTCTTCGCGTGGAGCATTTCCTTCTTGGCTTGGAGCGACTCCCTCCCGGCACTCGTCTTGGCTGCCTTCGTCGCCCCGAGCTTCGCCACGAGGCTCGTGGCGTTGCGCCCGATCAGGTCCATGTAGGCGCTGTTGTGCGGCTCTAGCCGCTCGTGGGTCTCGGCTTCTATCGCCCTCAGGGCGTGATTTGACAGAAGCGGCGTCTGCCGGACGAAGTAAGGCGGCTCGTAGGCGTAGTCGAGGCCCAGCTCACGCGCGCGCCGCCAGTAGTCGCTACCGGGGAGTACACGTAGGCGATAGGCGGACACCTCGCCGAGAAGGTCCTGTGTCGCGTAGTCGATGGTCTCGCGAATCGTCTCCGCTGTGTCCCCAGGGAGACCGAGGATGATGCCGATGTCGACGCGGATGCCGCGGTCGCGCAGCCGTTCGCAGCCTCTCACGAAGCCCTTGCGGCCGAGGCCACGGTGCATGAGCTTGAGCGCCGAGGACTGCACCGCCTGTAGGCCGACCTCTACAGATCTAACGCCCGCGGCGGCCATGCGGTCCGCGAGATCCTCGTCGATGGCCTCGGCACGTGCCTCCGCGTAGATGCCAGCTCGGCGATCCTCGTTGAACTCGCCAAGCATGTCGAGAATCGAATGACAGCGCTCGCGCGGGAGGTTGAATGTCGGATCGAGAAAGTAGATGTCGGTCGCGCCATGGTCGAGAAGCCAGCCGAGGTCGGCGCGGACACGCTCGAGTGAGAACGAGCGGACGCTTGAAAGGTTCTTGCCGTAAAGGCAGAACGAGCACGTGAAGGGGCACCCGCGGACGGTCTCTAGATCGACCCATCCGCTGTCCGGGACTTCCACGATCCCGTCCCGGAAGGGCGAGGGAATCGTGTCGAGCTCGGCAACCAGAGGTGCCGGCCCGCCGTCACCGAGATGACTGGCGACTCCCGAAGGCGGATCTTCAAGCGTACGTTTGCGAGACGCCAGGAGTCGTTCGACGAGGCCGAGTAGTGCCAACTCTCCCTCGCCCGTACAGATGAAATCGGCCGCCGGGAAGCGCTCAAGCGCCAGCTCGGGGGTGTGCTGCACATCAGGCCCTCCCAACACAACGATCGCGTCGCTGCGACGCCGCAGCTCGGAAACGGTTTCGGCGACCGTCCGAGCGTTCCACACATAAGTGCTGAGGGCGATGAGCTCAGGGTCTGTACGGAGCAGGAGATTCGCCAATTGCGGCGGGCTCGACGCTCCGAGTAGGTCTCTGCTGTCGATCACGTCGTGGTTGTCGAGGTCTCCGCGGCGGTGGTTGAGGTAGCCCGCCAGGTACGCGGATGCGACCGGGGCACGCACGAATCGTCCGTCGACGGTGTCGTCGTGTTCTCCGTCACGGTCTGGCAATGGGTTCGCGTATGCGATACGGATGGCGTGCTCCTACCGGGGGTTGGTTGTCGGTTGGATCTTCCGTGCGGTGGGCGTGCCGCCATGCCGCCGTGCGCGGCAGAGTCCAGGGCCTATCCAAAAATACAAGGTTTCGTATTCGTCGCGTGTGTGGGATGTCATCGCTGAAGCCATGACGTGTAGGAGGCGGCTTCGCACGGTCCGCATGTATCGCGGGCGAAAGATAGTGTCTGACGGACGCTCATGCCCATCACGGTGACCCTCCCCGACGGAAAGGCGCTCGCGCTCGATGACGGCGCGACCGGCGCCGACGCCGCCATGGCGATCGGGCCGGGCCTTGCGAAAGCAGCGCTCGCGATCGAGCTCTCACACCCCGAGACGGGTAGTTCCCCGCAGGTTCAGGACCTCGCAAGGCCGCTCCCCGATGGCGCCCATGTGGCGATCCTCACCGCCAAGAGCGGCGACCCTTCGCTGGCGTTGATCCGCCACGACGCCGCCCACGTGCTTGCCTCAGCGGTGATGGAGCTCTACCCCGGAGTGAAGATCTCGATCGGCCCCGCGATCGACAACGGCTTCTATTACGACTTCCAGTTCCCCGAGGGCGTCTCCATCTCCCAGGATGATTTCCCCGCGATCGAAGCCAAGATGGTGGAGCACGTGAAGGCGGGGGAGAGCTTTGACCGCGAGGACGTCTCATCAGAGGCGGCGCGCGAGCGGTTTGTGGCCGAGCGCCAGGACTACAAGGTGGAGCTGATTGACGACCTCGTGTCCGCCGCCCCAGCCGAGGCACCGCTAGAAACCGTCTCGCTGTACACGAACGGCCCCTTCACCGACCTCTGTCGCGGGCCGCACGCCCCCACAACGAAGACGGTCGGCGCGTTCAAGTTGCAGTCGGTCGCCGGCGCCTACTGGCGTGGTGACGCGAAACGCACGATGCTCACCCGTATCTATGGAACCGCGTTCCACACGAAGGCCCAGCTACAAGAACACCTGGAGCGCTTGGAGCAGGCCGCGCTTCGCGACCACCGCAAGCTCGGGCGCGAGCTGAACCTCTTTCACTTCTCAGACGTTTCACCCGGCGCCGCGTTCTGGTTGCCGGCGGGCACAGGCATGTACAACCAACTCGTGGCCCTCTCGCGCGAGATGGGCTCCGAGCGTGGGTACACCGAGGTGAAGACCCCCCTCATCTACGACGCCGAGCTGTGGAAGACCTCCGGCCACTGGGGCAAGTACCGCGAGAACATGTTCACTGTGCAGGTGGAGGAGCGCGAGATGGGTGTTAAGCCGATGAACTGCCCCGGTCACGCCCACCTCTTCAAGAGCTCGCGCCATTCCTACCGTGACCTGCCCGTGCGCTACTCAGAGCCCGGTCTCTTGCACCGCAACGAGGCCTCCGGTGTGTTGCATGGGCTGCTGCGCGTGCGCCACTTCGCCCAGGACGACGCCCACATTTTCTGCGCGGAGGAGGAAATCCAGGAGGAGGTCGCGGGGTGCCTGGAGTTCGCCTTCGCCACCTACAAGCTGTTCGACTTCGATGTGCGTTTGGAGCTCTCCACGCGCCCGGAGCAGCGAGTCGGAGACGACGAGCTGTGGGACCGCGCCGAGCAGGCGCTCACGAACGCGCTCGATTCGCAGAAACTCGACTACGAGCTGAACCCGGGCGACGGAGCCTTCTACGGCCCGAAGATCGACATGCACATGACGGACTCGCTGGGGCGATCCTGGCAGCTTGGGACGGTGCAGCTCGACTACAACATGCCCGCCCGCTTTGACCTCACCTACACGGGCGCGGACAACACAGACCACCGCCCCGTGATGATCCACCGCGCGTTGTTCGGGTCCTACGAGCGCTTCATCGGCATCATGATCGAGCACTACGCGGGGGAGTTCCCCTTGTGGCTGGCGCCGGTACAGGCGATCGTGCTGCCGATCTCCGACCGTCTCAACGACTACGCGGGCTCGGTGAAGGAGCGCCTGCGGAGCGCGGGCGTGCGCGTGGAACTCGATGACCGGGGTGAGTCGGTGGGCCGCAAGATCCGCGAGGCGGAGCTACGCAAGATCCCCCACATGCTCGTCGTAGGCGACCGCGAGGCGCAGGACGGCAGCGTCTCGCTGCGCACCCACGGCGGCGCGAGTGACAACGGCAAGGTGGAGGAGGGCGCTATTTCCGTGGATGACTTCATCCGGCTATACTCCACTGTCTTGAATCCTCCGCTTCCATCACGGCGCAGCGCGTAGTCTCGACTTGACGCGCACCCCCACAAGCTAGTGGCCGTTCCACGCAGGTTCGACCGACGTCCCCCCGAGCGGGACCTCACGAGGATCAACGAGCGCATCCGTGTGCCCGAGGTGCGCGTGATCGACGACGAGGGCAACCAGGTCGGGATGATGAAGACCCCCGACGCTGTCAAGTTCGCCCAGGAACGCGACCTCGACCTCGTGGAGGTGGCTCCCGAGGCCAAACCGCCCGTGTGCAGGGTGCTCGACTACTCCAAGTACAAGTACGAGCAGGCCCAGAAGGTCAAGCAGGCACGCAAGCACCAGCAACAGATCACCATCCGTGAGATCAAGTTCCGGCCGAAGATCGCCGAGCACGACTACGACACCAAGAAGCACCACGTGGAACGGTTCCTGCGCCACAAGGACAAGGTCAAGATCACGATCATGTTCCGTGGCCGCGAGGTCACCCACCCCGAGCGCGGCGTGATGATCCTCGACCGCCTCGCCGAGGAGCTCTCAGAGCTCGGCACGGTAGAGCAACGCCCCACACAGGACGGGCGCAATATGACGATGATGCTCGGCCCCTCAAAGGCCGTGCTCGCCGGCAAGGCGGACGGAGCCGAGCATGTCGACGACGGCGCCGCACCATCCTCTGATGGAGCCGTGGCGACCGCGCCTGTCGAGGCGTCGCCCGATGGCGAGGTCGAGGCCCAGACTGAGGCGGCGGCGCCTCCTGTGGAGAGCCCGAACGGCGTGTCTGACCCCGCCGTGTCATAATCATCGGCTCGTCATGCCCAAGATGAAGACACACAGCGGCGCGAAGAAGCGTTTCAAGGTGACCGGCTCCGGCAAGGTGCGTGCGCGGCACGCCTTCTCAAGCCACATCCTTGAGAAGAAGTCGCCCAAACACAAGCGCGACCTTGGCAAACCGCTGATGCTCTCCGACCACGACACGCCCCGCGTGAAGAAGCTGTTGGGGGCAGGCAAATGACGCGCGTCAAGCGGTCGGTTCACGCCAAGAAGAAGCGTCGCGCGACGCTTGAGTTGACTAAGGGTTTCCGCGGCGAAGCGAACTCCAACTACAAGCGCGCCAAGGAGGCGCTGATGAAGGCGGACGCGTACGCGTACCGCGACCGGCGCAACCGCAAGCGCGATTTCCGCAGGTTGTGGATCACACGCATCAACGCTGCAGCCCGCCAGAACGGGATGAGCTACTCCCAGCTCATGCACGGCCTCGCAAAGGCCGGCGTGGAACTCGACCGCAAGGTGCTCGCGGATATCGCCGTCCGCGACGCCGATACTTTCCGACGTTTTGTGGAGACCGCCCGCGAGGCGTCGGCTGCCTGACGGCAATCGACAGAGGAACCTCTCGGGCGCTGCTCCTTCGGGACCGGCGCCCTTTTTTTTGCCAAGAGGGGGCGCGCCGAGAACCGTCGTACCCGCACAGGACAATGAACGACAAATGATCACCTCACAACAAAACCCCAGGATCAAGGAACTGCGTAAGTTGCAGCGCGCCCGCGACCGTGCGCGGACGGGGCTGTTCCTTGCCGAGGGTGAGGACCTGATCGCGGCGGCCATCGCCGCGGGGAGGCCGGCGGTTGAAGGCTTCCGTCTGACGGGCACAGCGATCGGGGGTCCCAGCTTCGAGGACGTTGAGGCGGACGTACTCGCGGGTGTCTCGACGCTCGGGTCAGGAACACGGGCGATCGGCGTGTACAAGCAGCGCTACAGCGAGCCGGTGGGGCCGTTGTGCGTGTATCTGCACGGAGTGTCTGACCCCGGCAACGTGGGGACGGTGGTGCGCTCTGCGCTCGCCTTCGGCGCCTCCTCAGTGGCGCTTGGGGAGGGCTGCGCCGACCCGCACTCTCCGAAGGCGGTGAGGGCCAGCATGGGTGCGATCTTCGCGGTTGCGATCGTCCGCGTGGAGGGTGTGGGAGAGCTACCGGGGGAGAAGATCGCGCTGGTTGGCCACGCCGGCGATCCGCTGGCGCGCGTCGTGGAGACGCTCGGCGAAGACGCACCCGGTGAGGACACGGACTCGGACACGGACGGGCATGCGGACCCAGTCCGGCCCCCGGTGACACTGCTCGTGGGAGCCGAGCGTGAGGGCTTGCCCGACGACGTGGTGAGCGCCTGCGAGCACACCGCCCACATCCCCATCGCTTCGGAGTCGTTGAACGCGGCGATGGCGGCGACGGTGGCGCTCTACGAGACGACACGGTCCTCGACTAGGGTGCGGGCGTCATGATCGAGCGGATCGAAGAGCTGCGCGCACAGGCACAGAGCGAGATTGAGGCGGCCGCCTCAAGCGAGGTGGTGGAGGAGTTGCGGGTGCGCTACCTCGGGCGCAAGGCCGAGTTGCCGCAGATGTTGCGCGGTGTCGCCTCGCTTGAGCCCGAGCAGCGCGGCCTGGTCGGCAAAGCCGCCAACGACGCGCGCAAGGCGCTTGAGGCGTTGATCGAGGCGCGCGCGGCCCAGTTCGACGCAAGCGAGCTGGACGAGCGGTTGAAGGCAGACAGGGTGGACGTGACCCTCCCCGGCTCCCCCGCGGAGCCGGTGGGGAGGTTGCACGTGCTCACGGCCACGATGCGCGAACTGGAGGACATCTTCCTCGGCCTCGGCTTCACCGTGCTCGACGGTCAAGAGGTGGAGACGGTGCACTACAACTTCGACGCGCTAAACCACTCACCCACCCACCCTGCGCGGGCAAAGACCGACACCTTCTATGTGTCCGATGGGGTGGTGTTGCGCACGCACACCTCTCCGATGCAGATCCGCGCGATGGAGGCACACCCGCCACCGCTCTACGTGGTGATCCCCGGCCGCGTGTATAGGCCCGACAGCGACGCGACCCACACGCCCCAGTTCCACCAGATCGAGGGGTTGGCGGTGGACGAGGACATAACGCTCGCCGACCTCAAGGGCACGTTGCTCGCCTTCGCAAAGGCCGTATTCGGCGAAGAGCGCGACGTGAGGTTGAGGCCGCACTTCTTCCCCTTCACCGAGCCCTCGGTGGAGGTGGACGTCTCTTGCTTTAACTGTTCCGGCAAAGGCTTCATGAAAGACGGTTCGCGCTGCCCGCTGTGCAAGGGCGAGGGCTGGCTTGAGGTACTGGGAGCAGGGGAGGTTGACCCCAATGTGTACTCCTACGTGCCCACCACAGACGCAAACGCCCCCGGATACGACCCCGAGAAGGTGCAGGGATTCGCTTGGGGAATGGGCGTAGAGCGGATCGCAATGCTCAAGCACGGCATCCCAGACCTGCGCCTCTACTACGAAAACGATTTGCGCTTCCTGGAGCAGTTCGGATGATCCCCAACCCATTCACAATGCCCGCGCCGTCTCCGAAGGAGACGGACGGATGAAGGTGCCCCTGAACTGGCTACGGGAATACTGCTCCCCTGACCTCGACACGGCGGCTATCGAGGAGCGGTTGACGATGACCGGGACGAAGGTGGAGACGATCCTCCATCACGGGGTGCCGTCGATCGAGAACTTCGTGGTGGGAAAGGTGCTGGCAGTAGCCCCGCATCCGGACGCCGACCGGCTGAGGGTGTGCGAAGTGGACATCGGCGAGAGCGAGCCCGCGGGGATCGTGTGCGGCGCCCCGAACGTGGCGGCGGGACAGACGGTAGCGGTGGCACTGCCAGGGGCGCGGATGCCGGACGGGACGAAGATCAAGGCGGCAAAGCTGAGGGGGGTGCCCTCGGCGGGGATGATCCTCGCGGCGGACGAGCTACAGATCGACAGTGACCACAGCGGGATCATGGTGTTGAACGAACTCCTGCCGGACATCGAGCTTGCGGCAGGCACCCCACTTGAGGACGTGCTCGCCATCTCGACCGACGTGATCGAGCTTGAGATAACGCCCAACCGTCCCGACTGCCTCGGCGTGTACGGAGTGGCGCGTGAGTTGCACGCCGCGACCGGTGCCCCATTGGCGGTTGAGCCGTGGGCGGATGAGCCGGCTGTGCCGGCCGAGACGCCCCCGGGTGGCGTAGCTGCTGGAGAGGTTGTGGGTATTCCCTCAAGGGGGGACTCGCGCGCGGACTTAACTGTAAGTCCCGCGCACGCGCGCGAGTCACCCCCTAACGAACAACCACAACACCTCCCCGCAACCGTCAAGGTCGAGTGCCCCGACCTGTGCAAGCGCTTCACCGCGAGAGTGTTCGAGGACGTCACAATCGCCCCCTCGCCGCCGTGGTTGAAGGTGCGGCTGAGCGCGGCGGGGCAGCGGCCGATCAACAACGTGGTGGACATAACCAACTACGCGATGTTGCTGACGGGGCAGCCATTGCACGCCTTCGACCTCGACCGCGTGGCGGGCGGGACCCTGACGGTGCGTAGGGCACACGAAGGCGAGCAGGTGACAACGCTCGACGGTCAAACGAGGACGCTCGACTCAGAGATGGTGGTGATCGAGGATGGGGACGGGCCGACGTCGATCGCGGGGATCATGGGTGGGGAGCGCTCGGAGGTGCAGGCGGACACCAAACGCGTGTTGATGGAGGTGGCCAACTGGAGCGGGCCGAATATCCACCGCACCTCGTGGGCGCTCGGGTTGCGCAGCGAGGCGTCAGGACGGTTTGAGAAGGGGTTGGCGCCCGAGCAGTGCATGCACGCACAGGCCGTGGCGACGGAGTTGATGGTGGAGCTGTGCGGCGCGAGCGTGCTTGAGGGGACGATCGACGTGGCGTGGGAGCCCCAGCCAGCCCAGAGGATCAAGCTGCGCGAGTACCGGGTGGAGGCGATCCTTGGCATGCCAGTCCCACGGGAGCGCCAGGCGGAGATTCTGAGGGCGCTTGACTTCGATGTGGTGGAGCTGGAGGAGGCGGCGCTCGAAGTGACCGTGCCGGCGGTCAGGCGCGAGGATGTGACGCGCGAGGCGGATTTGATCGAGGAGGTGGCGAGGATCCACGGGTTGGAGGCGCTGCCGACGACCCTCCCCGCCCGGCGGGGCGCCTACGGGCGGCTCTCGGTCGAGCAGCAGTTGCGCCGGCGCGCGGTGGATGCGCTCGTGGGCCGCGGGTTGTACGAGGCGGTCGGCTGGACGTTCACGCCACCCGGGATGTACGACCGGCTGCGCTTGCCCGAGGGGGACGAGCGGCGGCGAGCGCCGACACTCGAAAACCCGCTCTCGGAGGACCAATCGACCTTGCGCACGACGCTGCTCGGGTCGCTGCTTGACGTCGCCTCGCACAACGCGGCGCGCGGAATGGCGGATGTGCGCATCTTTGAGGTTGGGAACTGCTTCGTGCTTGGCGGCGAGTCAACGCCCGCCGGCGACACCGACCAAGCCACCGCAGCCGTGGGCGCGCGTGGCCTGGGGGAGACAGGGGTCGTGGAGGGTCGGATGCTCGGCGTGCTGTTGAGCGGGCGCGTGACACCCGCGACGTGGGGCGCGGCGGACCCGCCGAAGGCCGACCTGTTCGCCGTCAAGGGGATCCTCGAAGCGCTGGGCGACGCCTTGCGGGTGGAGGTCGAGTGTGAGGCCGCCACACAGCCGTTCCTGCATCCCGGGAGGGCCGCGGCCGTCAAGTGTGAGGGTGAGGAGATCGGCTGGCTTGGCGAGCTGCACCCGCTAGTCGCGCGTGAGTGGGGTATCGAGGGGGCGGCGGCGATGGAGATCTCATTGGATCTACTTATCGCGCATGCCACTGGCCAAAATCTCTATCGAGACGTGATCTCTTATCCCGGCTTGCGCCTTGACTTGGCGGTCGTGCTGCCTACAGAAGTTCCCGCCGCGCGCGCGATCGAGATCGTGCGTGCCGCCGGTGGCGACTTGCTCGATGAGGTTGAAGTGTTCGATGTCTACACCGGTGCTCAGGTGGGGGAGGGCAAGCGCTCGCTGGCGCTGTCGCTCTCCTTTCGCGCCGCTGACCGCACCTTGACCGATGGCGACGTGGTGCCGCTGCGCGAGCGGATCGTGCAGGCGCTTGAAGAGTTGGGGGGTGAGTTGCGTGCCTAGCGCTCTTGTCGCCGGGGCGACGGGCTTTGCGGGGGCGCTTGCCGCCGACCTGTTGTGGCGCCACCCCGAGTTCGATTTGCGGACGGTTACCGCTCGCGCCGACGCGGGGAAGCGGCTGAACGAGATGTACCCGCGCTATCGCGTGCCGCTCATGTTGGAGGAGCTCGACCTCGACCGTCATGCGGACGTGGAAGCGGCGATCGTTGCCTACCCGCACGCGGCGTCCGCGCCGGTCGTCGCCGCGCTGCGCGAGCGGGGTGTGCGGGTGGTGGACCTCTCCGCCGATTTCCGGCTCGGGGAGGTCGAGACATACGAGCGGTGGTACGGCCCGCATCCGCACCCGGAGCTACTCGAATACGCCTCCTACGGGCTGCCCGAGCTACACCGTGAGGCAATCGCGGCGGCCGACCTTGTCGCGACCCCCGGTTGCTACCCGACGGCGTCGCTACTCGGTCTCGCCCCGCTCGCGCGGGCGGGGTTGATCGCAGACCTGGTCATCGATGCCAAGCAGGGCCTTTCAGGCGCAGGGCGGAGCGCCACCTGGCAGACCCACTTCTCAAACAGCGGCGAGAACATCCTGCCTTACAACATTGTCCACCACCGCCACACACCGGAGATCGAGGAGCAGCTCGACGAACTCGACCCGCGGCGTCCGGACCTGCGCGTCCAGTTCACGCCCCACCTCGTGCCGCTTGACCAGGGGGAGCTTGTGAACTGTTACGTAACGCCGATTAGGCCCATTGAGCAGGACGAGCTCGATGTGATGTACGAGGACGCGTACGCCGGTGAGCCGTTTGTGGAGATCGCGCCGCAGCCAGCGGAGGTGCGGGATGTGCGCGAAACCAACATCTGTCGTCTCCACGTCGCCGCCTCCGCCCACACCGGCAAGGTGGTGGTGCTGTCGGCGATCGACAACCTGTGGAAGGGGACATCCTCGCAGGCTGTGCAGAACCTCAACCTGATGTTCGGCTTCGATGAGACGGCGGGGTTGTTGTGAGTGGCGCCACCGAGATCAGGGGCGATCAGTCCGCCGCCGGCCCGCCGCAGCCGTTCTTTCACTCGCGCTGGGTGGATGCGCCCGCGCATGTCGCAGAGCTCGGCCCTGACGCGGGACTCCCCGCGGGCTTCCGTGCGGCCGGTGTCGCGTGTGGGATCAAGACTTCCGGCAACCCCGACCTCGGGCTGTTGATCTGCGACGCCGAGAACCCCGTGTCAGCCGCATGCTTCGCCGATACCGCAGCCCCGGCGGCGCCGGTGATGCTCAGTCGCGAGCGGTGCACGCTCTCCGCCTTGCGGGCGATCCTCGCCAACTCCGGTTGCGCCAACGCCGCGACCGGCAAACGGGGGATGGAAGACGCGGCCAAGACCCAGGGGGCGGCGGCGATGGCGCTGGGCATTGATCCCTCCGAGGTGCTGCTCGGCTCCACCGGGGGCATCTCCGACTACCTCCCCGTAGACAAGGTTCTGCGCGGGATCTTGGCCGCGAGCCGCGAGCTCTCCCAGCCCGGCGACACGAGCTTCCAGCAGGCGATCCAGACCACCGACGCGTTTGAGAAGCGCGCCAACCTCTCGCTCTCGCTGCCCTCGGGTGAGGTGCGGTTGAGCGCGCAGTGCAAGGGCGCCGGGATGATCTCCCCGCGCTTCGCGACCATGTTTTGCTTCGTGGAGACAGACGCCCAGATCGCTCCCGAGACGGCCGAGCTGCTGCTGTCGGTGTGCCTGAAGCGCTCGTTTGACCGCTGCTCTGTCGACGGCCAGCTCTCTACCAACGACACCGCGGCCCTTATTTGCTCTGGCGCAAGCGGCGTTGCGATCGTCCCCGAGAGCGAGGACGAGCTGCGCTTCGGCGAGGCGCTCGACGCGCTCATGCGCCAGCTGGCGATCTTGATGGTGGCCGACGGTGAGGGCGCGGGACGGATCGCCCGTGTGGTTGTGCGTGGCGGCGAGGAAGGCCGTGTCGAGACCGCTGCCCGCGCTGTCGCCAACTCGCCACTGGTGAAGGCCGCCCTACACGGTGCGGACCCCAACTGGGGCCGCATCGTCCAGGCAGTGGGCGGTGCCCTCGGTGGCGGCGGACTTGGTGGGGGGCACCTGGCACTCGATGTCTTCATCGAGGGCATTCAGGTCTGCGCCGGAGGCGCGGCCATCGAGTGCGACGAGACTGTGCTCGCCGAGGCCGTGCAGGGCAAGGAAGTCGAGTACGAGATTACGCTCCCCGGCGACGGTGTAGAGACCGAGGTCTTCTTCTCCGACCTATCGCACGAGTACGTGACCATCAACGCCGACTACACGACATGAATTTCTCCCACCCACCCACCCATTGCCTGCCTTCGGCAGGCAATGAATCATGGAGGAGGCCCTCGTGAGAGATGTAGCCACCCTGCTTGAGGCGCTCCCCTACATCAGAGAGTTCCACGGCAAGACGGTAGTCATCAAGTACGGTGGCGCGGCGATGGAGGACCCCGGCCTGCGCGAGGAGTTCGCGCGCGATGTGGTGTTGCTCAAGTACGTGGGCCTGAACCCAATCGTCGTGCACGGCGGCGGCCCCGACATCACCTCCTACATGGAGCGCCTCGGGCTGCCCGTTGAGTTCGTTGGCGGTCTGCGCGTCTCCGACCCCGCGACCGTGGAGGTCGCGAAGATGGTGCTTGTCGGCAAGGTGAACAAGGAAATCGTGCTGAGGCTTGGCCGTCATGGTCAGCCGGCCGTCGGCCTGTGCGGCGACGATGGCTCACTGCTCAGGGTCAGTCGCCGTGAGGGGCCAGACGGCGAGGACATCGGCTTTGTGGGCTCGGTCGAGCGCGTCAACGTGGACGTGCTGCATCACGTCGCGCTCGACTACATCCCCGTGATCGCCTCGGTCGGCGCAGACCGCGATGGCAACTCCTACAACGTCAACGCCGACGAGGCCGCCGGCGCGGTCGCTGCTGAGCTCGGCGCCTACAAGATCGTCTTCCTCACCGACGTGGCCGGTTGGCTTGCTGATCCGGAGAAGCCCGAGTCGCTGATCGGGCAGGCGACGGCCGCCGAGATCGACGCTCAGCTCCCGTCCCTGCAGGGAGGCATGCGCCCGAAGCTAGCGGCGTGTGTGCAAGCGATCAATGGCGGCGTCAACTCGGCCCACATCATCGACGGCCGCATCCCCCACTCGCTGCTGCTGGAGCTGTTCACCGACGCGGGGATCGGCACCAAGATCCAGGCCTCGTCGTGACCGCGCACGAACACGCATGGCTGCGCTGGATCTGCGTCCTCACTCACTCGCGTGCGGAGCACGCCACGTTCGCTGCGTCCTTGCCCAGCTTGCCCTGCGTGCCCGTGCGGAGCAAGGTGACGGAAGGGTGAGCCTCACCGAGCTACAAGAGTTGGAGCGGGCGCATGTGATCCCCTCCTACGCGCGCCTGCCGGTCGAGTTCGTGCGGGGCGAGGGCACCCGGCTGTGGGATTCCGATGGCGTCGAGTACCTCGATTTCCTGTGTGGCATCTCAGTCACTTCACTAGGCCACTGTCACCCGCGGGTCGTGGCGGCCGTGCGCGAGCAGGTGGGCAAGTTGATGCACACGAGCAACCTCTATTACACAGAGCCGGCGATGCGCTTCGCCGAGCGCCTGTCGGAGTCGAGCCTTGGCGGCAAGGTCTTCTTCTGTAACTCCGGCGCGGAGGCCAACGAGGCGGCGATAAAGCTGGCGCGCAAGGCAAAGCACGCGGGCGACATCGTGACGGTGCACAACGGCTTTCACGGGCGCACGTACGGCGCGCTGTCGGCCACCCCGCAGGAGTCAAAGCAGGCACCGTTCGCCCCGCTCGTGCCCGGCTTCCGTGCGGTCCCGGCGGAGCCTGAGGCGCTTGCCGCTGCCGTTGACGACCGCACCGCCGCTGTGCTGCTGGAGCCGATCCAGGGGGAGTCGGGCGTGAATGTGCTCTCCGATGAGCTGCTCGCGTGTGCGCGCGAGGCCTGCGACAAGCACGGTGCGGCGCTGATCTTCGATGAAATCCAGTGCGGTATGGGCCGCACCGGCACGCTCTGGGCCTACGAGCAGACCGATGTTGTCCCCGACGCGATCACCTCGGCGAAGGGGCTCGCCGGCGGCCTGCCGATGGGTGCGCTCATCACAAGCCCGCGTCTCGCTGACGTGCTTCAACCCGGCGACCACGGCTCCACCTTCGCCGGCGGTCCGGTCATCGCCGCGGCCGCGCTTGCCGCGCTTGAGGAGACCGACAACGAGGCATTGCTGATGAACGTGCGCGAGCAGGGCAAACGGCTCGCCGAGGGGCTCGGCCACCTGCCGCATGTATTGTCGGTGCATGGCCGCGGGTTGATGCTCGCCTGCGAGATAGACGTCTCCGCGCCCGAGGTGGTGCGCCGT
Source organism: uncultured Solirubrobacterales bacterium (assembly GCA_963695305.1). Classification (GTDB taxonomy): domain Bacteria; phylum Actinomycetota; class Thermoleophilia; order Solirubrobacterales; family Solirubrobacteraceae; genus Palsa-744. Next base: position 1,744,807 of record OY968774.1, read on the forward strand.
GCATTGCTCGACCAGCGACTAATAGTTAACGCCACCGGCCCCGCCACCGTGCGGCTGCTGCCGCCGCTCACGATCACCTCCGCCGATGTGGACGAGGCGCTCGCCCGCCTCGGCATGGCGCTGGCCGGATAGGCTTCCGCGCCGTGACACCGCTCCCCGACAACCTCCCGCCACCGACGGCCTCCTACGAGGCCGACCCCGAGAACGTCAACCGCGTGCTGTTGCTGTATTCCGGCGGTCTCGACACGAGTGTGATGCTGAAGTGGATCCAGGACTCCTACGAAGCGGAGGTGGTCTGCCTCACGGTCAACCTCGGCCAGCCCGGGGAGGACTACGCGGTGATCGAGGACAAGGCACGACGCCTGGGCGCGCTCGAATGCTACGTAGTAGACGCCCGCGAGGAATTCGCCCGCGAGTACGTCGCCCCCTCTATAAAGGCCAACGCACTCTACGGCGGCGGTTACCCGCTGTTCACCGCGCTCGGCCGCCCGCTGATCGCAAAGCTCGCAGTCGACTACGCGCGCAAGAGCGGTTGCGACACGATCGCCCACGGCTGCACCGGCAAGGGCAACGACCAGGTGCGCATCGAGGCCACGGTCGCCACGCTCGCCCCAGAGCTGCGCACGATCGCGCCGGTGCGCTCGTGGCAGATGGGCCGCGAGGAGGAGATCGCCTACGCCCGCGAGCACGGCATCCCCGTCAAGGGGGGAACCGAGGTCGCCCCGTACTCGATCGATGACAACCTGTGGGGCCGCTCCTCGGAGGGTCGCTGGATCGAGGACCTCGACCACGCCCCCGACGACGATGTCTTTCAGCTCGTCACGCCACCCGAGCGCGCCCCCGAGGAGGGGGAGACGGTTGAGATCGAGTTCGACCGCGGTGTCCCCGTGGGCCTCAACGGCGAGCGCATGGAGCTGGTGGCGCTGCTCGAACGCACGGCTGAGATCGCCGCCCGCCACGGTGTCGGCATCGTCGACCACATCGAGGACCGCATCGTGGGGTTGAAGGTGCGCGACATCTACGAGACCCCCGCGGCCGCTGTGATCCTGCCGGCCCATCAGGAGCTTGAGAAGCTCGTGTGCACGATCCACCAGAACCAGTTCAAGGCCGGTCTGGATCGCCAGTGGGCCTACCTCGTGTACGCGGGCCTGTGGTGGGAGCCGCTGCGTCAAGACCTCGACGCTTACATGGAGTCGGTCAACGCCCAGGTCACAGGCACGATCGGCGTCAAGCTGTACAAGGGCCACGCCCGCGTCGTCACGCGTTCCTCCCCCAACGCGGTTTACGACCAGGCGCTCGCCTCCTTCGGCGAGTCGGGCGGCCTCTTCTCACAGACAGCCTCCCCCGGCTTCATCGAGCTGTGGTCGCTGCAGTCGCGCATGGCCTGGCGTCTGCGCAACAGCTGAAGCGCGCCGTCCGGCCGACCCCGCCGCCCTCGGCGGCGCCCACGCCATAGCAACCCGCTGGCGCCGTCGCAAACCTCCCAACTCCTCACCGGACGTCGCCGCCAGGCGCCGTCCGGGAGCACCTCTAGGCTCCGGGGCCGATGATCGAAGAGAGCGAGACGCCCGACATCGGCACGCCTGTGGAGCCCGCGGACGTGTTGGCCGAGCGGCGCGCACGGCGCGCGCAGGAGGGCGACCCCGCGGTCATGAGGCGGGCCGAGGCCGCCGAGGCGGCGGTGCGCAACCTTGAGACACACCTCGCCGCGCTAGAGCAAAGGCTGGAGGAGGTGGGGCGCGAGCGCGCCCGTATCGCCGAGCAACTCGCCGAGCGCGAATCCGACGTGGGCGAGGTCAAGCAGCGTGAGTACGCCGCCCAACAGATGCGCGTTGAGGCGGAGGAGCGAGGCGAGCGCCTACAACGAGAGCTACGCGGCGAGATTGAGGCGCTGAGCACGCGCCTACAGGAGACAGATGCCCACGTGCGGGAGCTCGACGCCGAGCTGAAGAGTCTGCGCGAGCGCGACGCCCGCCTCACCCCGATTGTGCGCGAGCTGATGGAGGTGGCGGCGGGCCTGCGCACGGGCTTCGAGCGCGAGCTTGCCGCCGTGCGTGAGGAGCTCCAACAGCAGGTTACGTGGGAGCGCGAGACCTACGTGCGCGAGCTCACGGCGATGGGCAACCGCATGGAGGATCTGCGTTTCGAGCTCACCCGCACGGCCGACGACCTGCGCGCCCAGCTCGCAGCGGAGCCGCCCCCGGCGTTGCTCCAGCACACGACCGAGCCAGAGTCAGAGCGCGAGGCGATCCACCGCCGCGAGATGGCCGACGCGCTCGTCGCCGCGGTCGAACGCCTACGTGCCCGCGTGGCCGAGGTCAAGGCGGTCGAGGAGGAACAGGCGGCCGAAGCGCCGGTCGCGCCCGAGCCGCAAGCCGTCGCGCCCGAGCTGCCTGTCAAGGAGCCCGTGGAGGTCGAGCCAGCGGTCGAGGAGCCGGTCGCGCCCGAGCCGCAAGCCGTCGCGCCCGAGCTGCCTGTCAAGGAGCCCGTGGAGGTCGAGCCGGCGGTCGAGGAGCCCGCCGCGCCCGCGCCGCCTGCCGAGGAGCCCGTCCTGACTGAGACGTCTGTCGAGGAGCCCGTCGAGGTCGAGCCGGCGGTCGAGGAGCCCGCCGCGCCCGTGCCGCCGGTCGAGGAGCCCGTCCTGACTGAGACGCTTGTCGAGGAGCCCGTCGTGGTCGAGCCGGCGGTCGAGGAGCCACTCGCGGTTGAGCCGCCTGTCGAGATGGTGTCGCCGCCCGAGGAGGACTCGCTCGCGCCCGAGGCGCTGCCTGTTGTCGAGGAGCCCCCTGTGGTCGAGGAGGCGCAAATCGTCGAGGACGAGCCGGACGAGGACGAGCCGGACGAGGACGAGCCGCATAGCGACCTGGGCAAGGGCGTTGCGGTCACATCTCGGGTCGTGACCTCCGAGCCCGTGGCGCTGCAGTCACGGCCGCTGACGGTGCCGAAGAAGCGGGTGAGCTGGTTGGCGCCGGCGATCCGACGCCTGGCGGCGCAACGCGACGCGAAGCTGGCGGCGGAACTAGTGATCGAGCTGCTTCCCGCGCAGGCGGAGATCGTCGAGAAGCCCGTGAGCTACGAGATCGACATCCACGAGTTGGGCGCGTTCTTCGTGACGCTGGATCCCGGTCACGCGACGATCTCAAGGGAAGCGGCCGGTCCGGTGGACTTCTCGCTCGAGGGCTCGGTGGCGGCCTTCAGTGAGCTCGCTGCGGGCGGCGCGGCGCGCAGGCAGAAGGGTCTTCGCATACGCAAGGGCAGGCGAGACGCGCGGCGCTTCATGAAGCTTCGACGCCAGCCGATCGCACTGGCCGACCTCGCAGCCTCCAATGTGGACGTATGGCCGGGGCTGCTGCTGTTGGCGATGTCAGAGGCGATCGACCCATCGTGGACGACGGGCCGTCGCTTCGAGCTTGCGTTCGAGATCCAGGGACAGCCTGGGTTGGTCATTTATGTGCGTGTGTGCGACGGCGAGCCTGTGCACGTCAGCCGCGCGCCGTCCGGCCATCCAGTGGCGAGGATCGCGCTCTCAGGCCACGCCCTCATCTGCCTGCTGGCAGGCGCCCCGGCGGCCCCCGAGCACACGTCGCTCGTGACCGGCGACGCGACCTCGGTGGACATGTTTCTGCAGTGGACAGCGCGCGCACAAGGGCTGTCGCTCGCGGCCGCCTGAGACGGTCGCGCCCCCACCCCTGCTCCGCCGCCCCGACCCATAACATCACCTACCGGTGACCTCTCCCGCCTGCGCCCATCTGCACGTCCACTCCGAGTACTCGCTACTCGACGGCGCATGCAAGATCGAGGCGCTCGCAAAGCGTGCGGCGGAGTTCGGCCAGCCCGCGCTGGGACTCACAGACCACGGCGTGATGAACGGCATGGTGGAGCTCCACCGGGCCTGCGCAAAGCACAACGTGAAGCCCATCTTCGGCTGTGAGATCTACCTGGTCGACGATCACACCGCACGAGGCCCGGGCAAGGTGGAGCGCAACCACCTCACGCTGCTCGCCTCTAACGACGCGGGTTACCGCAACCTCGTGCAGCTCTCCTCGGCCGGTTTCCTCGAGGGCCTTCACCGTGGCAAGCCGACGCTCGACCTCGCCCAGCTTGAGCGGCAATCCGAGGGGATCATCGCGCTCACCGGGTGCCTCGCCTCGCGCTTCTGTCAGCGGCTGCTCGACGACAGGCCGGATGATGCGCGTGCGCACGCGGACGACCTCGCGCACATCTTCGGCCCCGAGAACCTCTACTTCGAGGTGCAGAAGAACGGCCTCGTGGAGCAGGACAAGTGCAACGAGGGGATCGTGAGGATCGCGGGGGAGATGGGTGGCAAGCTGGTGGGCACCGGCGATGTGCACTACCTGCGGCGCGAGGACTACGACCACCACACGGCGCTCCTGTGCGTGCAGACCAAGAGCACGCTCGCGGCGCCGAAGATGACCTTCGACACGAACGAGTTCTATTTGCGCGACAGCGCCGAGATGGCGCAAGCGTTCGCGGAGTGGCCGGAGGCGATCGCGAGTACGCTGGAGATCGCCGAGCGCTGCAACGTGAAGCTGGAGCTCGACAAGCAGTTGATCCCCAAATACCCCGCCCCCGAGGGTGTCTCCGAGCGCGAGCTGTTGCGCTCGCAGGTGGAACTCGGGTTGCGCGAGCGCTACTCCGACCCGCCACCGGCGGAGGCGGTGGCGCGCATGGAGATGGAGTTGGGTGTGATCGACCGGATGGGCTTCAACGCCTACTTCCTGATCGTGTGGGATTTCGTCAAGTTCGCGAAGAGCAACGGCATCGCTGTCGGCCCGGGACGTGGCTCGGCGGCGGGGTCGCTTGTGTCCTATTGCCTCGCCATCACCGACGTGGACCCGCTGCGCTACGACTTGCTGTTCGAGCGTTTCCTGAACCCCGAGCGCGTGTCGATGCCGGACATCGACATCGATTTCTCCGTGCGTGGACGCGAGCGCGTGATGCGGTATGTCACCGAGAAGTACGGCCGCGAGTCAGTCGCGCAGATCGTGACTTTCGGCAAGATGTTCCCCCGCGCCGCCACCCGCGACGCGGCGAGGGTGCTCGGCTACGACTACGGCTCGGGTGACCGCCTGGCGAAGCTCATCCCCGACCCGATCATGGGTCGCTCACCGTCCTTTGACGACTGCCTAAAAAACGGTGAACCGTTGCGCAAGGCCTACGACGAGGAGCCCGACGCGCGCAAGATCGTGGACACGGCAAAGGGTTTGGAGGGGATCGTGCGTAACTCCTCGATCCACGCCGCCGCCGTGGTGATCGCCGACCGGCCCTTGACCGACATCGTGCCTTTGCAGCTCGCGGACGCCGGCACCGGTGAGGACGGCGAGCGCTCCTACCGCACAGTCACCCAGTTCTCGATGAAGCCGATCGAGGAAATCGGGCTTTTGAAGATGGACTTCCTGGGGTTGCGCAACCTCGATGTGATCGAGGATGCGCTCGACATCATCGAGCGCTCAAGTGGAGAGCGCCCCGACATGTCGACGCTGCCGCTTGACGATACCTGCACGTATGAGATGCTCGCCCGGGGCGACTCGATCGGGGTGTTCCAGTTCGAGTCGGAGGGGATGAGGGAGGCGCTGAAGAAGGTGCGCCCCGACGAATTCAACGACCTCGTGGCGCTCAACGCGCTCTATCGCCCTGGTGCGATGGATCAGATCCCCGTGTATGCGAAGGGGAAGCACAAACCGGAGAGCATCACTTACCCCGATGAGCGCCTTGCTTCGATCCTCGAGTCCTCCAAGGGAGTCATCCTTTATCAGGAGCAGGCGATGCAGATCTCCAAGGAGATCGCTGGCTTCTCCGGAGCGAAGGCCGACGATTTGAGAAAGGCGATCGGCAAGAAGAACCGCGAAGCGATGGCTGCGCTGAAGCCCGAGTTCGTGGCGGGTTGTAAGGCGTCGGGAACCAGCCCCGAGACGATCGAGTTCCTGTGGCAGACGAACGAAAAATCCGCCGACTACTCCTTTAACAAGTCACACGCCGCCTGTTACGGCTTGATCGCCTACCGCACGGCGTGGTTGAAGGCGAACCACACGGCGGAGTACATGGCGGCTTTGATCTCCTCGGTCATGTCCACGAAGGACAAGGTGCCCTTCTTCGTCGCGCGGTGCGAGGAGATGGGGATCGAGATCTTGCCGCCCGATGTGAACCTCTCAGACCACGAGTTCACCGTTCACGCACCCGATGGCGGGGGAATGGGCAACATCCGCTTCGGTCTCGACGCGGTCAAGGGCGTGGGCTACCAGGCGGTCGAGGCGATCAAGTTGGCCCGTGATGGAGTCCCCGCCCGCCCATTCACCTCGCTATGGGATTTCTGCGAGCGTGTGGACTCGCGGTCTGTCAACAAGAAGGCGATTGAGGCGCTCATCAAGTGCGGTGCGCTCGGCTCCACCGGGGCGACCCGTAAGGGAATGTTGGAAGTACTTGAAACCGCTCAAGCCGCCGGCCAGAAGGCACAACAGGATGCGCTTGTGGGGCAGGGGTCGATCTTCGACCTCGACGCCTCCGCCTCGCCGCAGGGCGCGAGCGGGAGCGCCGTGCCGGGCTCAAGCCTGCTCAGGCCGAGCCACCCCCTGATCCCTAGCGAAGAGTTCGACCAACCCCAGCTGCTCGCGGTGGAGAAGGAGGCGATCGGGTTGTTCATCTCCGCGCACCCACTCAAGCCGATGCGCGAGGCGATGCGAGCCAAGGCCGACTGTTCGCTCGCCGCCTTGGCTGACCGTCGCGACAAGGACTGGGTGACGGTGGGGGGGATCATCACCGAGTCAAAGCGCATCCGCACCCGCAACGGGGACCACATGATGTTCGCGACGCTCGATGACCTCGAAGGGTCGGTTGAGATGCTCGTGTTCGGCAAGGCGCTCGCAGAGCACGAGGCGGCGCTCGCGGTCGACCAGGTGGTGTTGGTGCGCGGGAGGGTGGACCACAAGGAGGCGAACAAGACGGCGCTCGTGGTGCAGTCGGTCGAGACGTTCGCCCCCACCGAGGAGGAGATGGCGCGCGCCGACAGCCAGGCCAAGGCGGCGTCGATCGCGCAATCCGCGGCGCTTGAACCGGTCAGACTGAAGGTCGACGCCGCGCGCCTCCCCGCGAGCGCGATCGAGGACCTGAAGGACGTGATCGACACCCACCGCGGCGCCGCCGAAGTGGTGCTCGAGAATGCTTACAAGCGCCGGCACCCGCATCCTGCGCCTCGGCGAGAGCTACCGCGTGCAACACACCCCCTTCGTACGCGCCGAGCTTGAAGCGGCCCTAGCGCCCACGACGGCGCTGGCCGCGACCGGCTGAGCGGTTATCCATTGATTCGGACGGCGCTGGCCGCGACCGGCTAACGCTTCTTCTTGCGCGCGCGGATGCCCTGCTCGCGCAGGCGACCCGCGAGCTGGACCTCCTCGCGGGTGGCGCCTGAGCGGTTCTCGCCCGGGGTCTCAAGAACGCAGGGCAGATCCTGAAAGGCGGGCGTTGAGAGGAAAGCCGTGCAGCCATCCTCACCGAGCTCGCCCTCGCCGATATTGGCATGACGGTCACGGTTGGAGCCAAGCGGGGTTTGTGAGTCGTTGAGATGCAGCGATCCGACCCGGGCGATCCCCACCTTTGCGTCGATCTCCTCGGTGAGGGCGTCCATGCCGGCGTTGGTGCGGATGTCATAGCCCGAGGCGAACAGGTGACAGGAATCAAGGCACAACCCCAGCCGCTCGCCGCCGCCGGATGCCTCAAGCAGCGCCGCGAGCTCGTCAATCGAGCGTCCGAGCGTCCCACCCGCGCCCGCTGTGTTCTCCAGGTGAAGCTCACAGCCTTCGCTTTCCGCGAGCGCCTCCTTGATCGTCTCGCCGGCGCGCGCGACCGCCGCCGCCGGGTCTCCCGTCTTGGCGGAGCCGGGATGGAGCACCACACCCGCGGCGCCGATCTCGTGGCCCACACGCAGCGAGTAGGTAAGCGATGTGAGGGTCTTCGCGCGGATGTCGGCGTCCTCGCTTGCGCAGTTCAGCAAGTACACGGCGTGAATCAACACCGCGCCGATCTGACTTGCCGCCATCGCCTCGCGAAAGCCCGCGATGGCCTCAGGCGCGAACACGGTGGGTTTCCACATGCGCGGCGACTGGTTGAAGATCTGGATCGCACGACAGTCGCGCTCCAACCCGCGCTCGATCGCGTTGGGCAATCCCCCCGAGGGGGATACGTGGGCGCCGATCAGCACGTGGGCTCACATCCCCGCGCCAACCGCGCCGAGGGCGCGAGCCGAATCGGGGAGAGGCGGGATTTCGCGTGTGGGGTCAGGCCGACTAGCATGGCGCGAGATCTTATGAGGGTTCGCTTCGCACCATCACCCACAGGGGCGCTGCACATCGGCGGCGCTCGTACCGCCTTGTTCAACCTGCTGCTCGCCAGACACCACGGCGGGACGTTCGTGTTGCGCATCGAGGACACCGACCGCGAGCGCTCGACGCCCGAGAACGTCGAGCAGATCCTTGAGGCGCTGCGGTGGTTGGAGCTCGATTGGGATGAGGGTCCGATCTTCCAGAGCGAGCGCGCCGGTCGCCACCGCGAAGCGCTCGATGCGCTGATCGAGAGCGGGCATGCTTACCGCTCAAACGCCACCGCCGTCCATGTGGCCGCGTACAAGGCCCTCCACGGCGCCGAGCGTGGCTTTCGCGGAGAGGCAGAGACAGAGGGTGCGATACGGCTACATGTCCCCGAAGGCGAGTCGACGGTCGTGCACGACGCGATCCGCGGGGACACCATCTTCGAGCACATCCATCTCGACGACCCCGTGATCGCCCGCGCGGACGGCTCGGTGCTCTACAACTTCGCGGTCGCAATCGATGACCTCGACGCCGCCATCACCCACGTGGTACGCGGCGAGGACCATCTCTCCAACACCCCCAAGCAACTGCTCGTGCTGCAAGCAGCCAAAGCTGTCGGGATTGGTGACGGCGCGCCCGAGCCGATCTACGCACACTTGCCGTTGTTGCACGGCCCCGACGGCAAGAAGCTCTCAAAGCGCCATGGCGCGGCCTCCGTGCAGGAGTTGCGCGACGCGGGCTACCTGCCCGAAGCCGTGCGCAACTACCTGGCGCTGCTCGGGTGGGGCGCGGGGGACGACGCCACCGTACTCTCCACCGAGGAGCTGATCGAGCGCTTCGAGCTCTCGCGCGTGAGCCGTAACCCCGCTCGTTTTGACGAGGTGAAGTTGCGTTGGCTCGACGGCATCTATGTCCGCTCGCTTCCCGTTGCCGAGCTTGCTGACCGTCTGGTGGAGTACCTGCGCATCGTCGACCCCGAGGCGGCGAGCGCAGTGGAGGCCGACCGTGTGTTGCTTGAGGGCGCGGTGGCGATCAGCCAGGAGAAGATCCAAACGCTCGCCGACTTCTGGCCGCTCGCGCGCTTCTTCTTCATAGGTATCGCCAAGGAGGACAACGGCGCCCGTGAGCGGTGGCTGGGGGAGACGGGACTCGCGGTACTAAGCGACGCCCGCGAACAGCTCTCAGCGGCGGCGAGCTTTGACCTTGGTGGCGTGGAAGCGGCGCTCTCGGGCGTGGTGGAGCGCCGCGAGGTGAAGCCGCGCGAGGTGTACCAACCTGTGCGGGTAGCAATCGCCGGAACCACCGTTTCGCCCGGCATTTTCGAGAGCGTGGCGTTGCTCGGTCGCGATGAGACGCTGCGCCGGATAGACGCAGTGATAGCCCGATAAAGCCCCGGCGCTGGGTGTGCGTGGAAAATCACGCTCAACCATCGCATCCAAGTTGCCGATAGGACCCCTGACACGCACTTTGGGTTGGCTCGGATGCCGCCCTTGTCAAGGCAGGTTTCATGCAAACGCAGGCAACAGTCATCAAGCCAACGCACGGAAGCGACGGGGAGCGACATCCGCTCACGATCGACCGTGCCTCTGGTTCAAACGGATCGGGTGAGCGCCACCAGAACGAGGGTCACGGCCGTCGTCTGATGCTCGCCTTCGAGGCGCTCGACGCGTTTCCCGCTCTCTCAGAGTCGCGGGAGCGTCTGCTCGCGGTCATCTCCAAGGACAACGTCGCTACCGCCGACATCGTCACTGCCGTCGAGTCTGACGTGGCGCTGATTATCGCGGTGATGCGCCTCGCCAACCACGCTCGCGGCTCCTCCGAGCGCGTGGAGACGGTGGTGGAGGCCGTGGAGCAACTCACCCCACAGGCGGTACAGGGGCTCGCCAGCAGAGTGCGTACGTTCGACTTCTTCGAGCGCTCAAGCGGCTGGGACACAGCGCCCGAGCGTTTCCGTTTGCACGCGCTCGCTACCCAGCAGGCCGCCGACAGGCTCGCCGCTGAGGTTGGGTACGAGCACCGCGACCGCCTCACCGTCACTAGCCTTTTGCACGACGTCGGCAAGCTCGTGCTGATGCACGCCTACCCGGGGTATGTCGCGGAGGTGCAGAACGGCGCTCTAACCCCCGAGAAGCGAATCCACCAGGAACGTCGTGAGCTCGGTGTTGACCACGCTCTCGTCGGTGGTGTGTTGGCTCGCCGTTGGGGGCTCCCCCCGGCGATAGCCACGGTGATCGAGCGCCACCACAACGCAGACGCGACGGGTGAGGCGGCGTTCGTGCGGCTCGCTGACATGCTCGCCCACTACGCTCACGGCGCGCCCGTATCCCCCGCGGAGATGCTCTCCTGCGCTCGCGCTCTCGGGCTCGGGCCGGAGGAACTGCGCCGTGTGATGTACGAGCTTCCCAACACGCCAGCGCAACGCCAGAGGGCGGTCGATCCCTGTCCGCTCTCAGGACGTGAGCTCGGTGTGCTGCAACGCCTCTCCGAAGGCAAGGTGTACAAGCAGATCGCCCACGAGCTCACGCTCTCCACGAGCACGGTTCGCACCCATCTGCACAACATTTACGGCAAGCTCGGCGCTGTCGATCGCGCACAGGCGGTTCTGATCGCCACAGAGCGCGGTTGGTTGTAGGGCTTCCTCGAAAGCGCCACCATGCTCAGTCAGATCTCCCCCTTCTGCCAGGCCCGCTTCGCCCGGCGCGTGTTGGGGTGGCTGGTCGGAACACCGCCCAGCAGGCAGGTTGCGTAGCATCGCGCGTGCGCGATGATCTCGATTACAAGCAAGTCTCCTTACGCAGTGGCCGCGCTTGCAGAGTTGGGGCGCTCAAGCGGTGCCGACCCTGTACCGATCGGTGAGCTTGCGCGGCGCCGCGACATGCCGGTGCAGTTTCTGGAGCAACTGTTCGCGGTGATGCGCCGTGCCGGTGTCGTTAGCTCCCAACGTGGCGTGAAGGGTGGTTATCGCTTCGCCCGTGACCCCGCCGAGGTGACGGTGCTTGAGATCGTGGAGTTGCTCGACGGTCCGCTCGGTCGCGACTCCGAGGGTGTCTTCGGCGACGCCTCCAAGGCCGCCCGTGACGTGCTCGCCGCCACAACGATCGCCGACGTGATCGAGCGCGAGGCACGCGAGGCGGGCGCCTCGATGTACCACATCTGAGTACTCGCTCAGCGCGTGTGGCGGGAGTTGGTGAGCACCCGCACCCCACGACGACTATTGTCGTGTGAGAGATGGGCTCAATCCCGATCAACATTGCCGCGCTTGTGGGGGATACGCCGATTGTGCGGCTCACACGGATGCTGCAGGGGACACCCGCGCAGGACAGCGGTGTCGAGATCTACGCGAAGCTAGAGGCGTTCAACCCAGGCGGCAGCGTGAAGGACCGCATCGGCGTCGCGATGATCGAGGCGGCCGAGGCGGAGGGGAAGATCGAGCCGGGGCGCACGACGATCGTGGAGGCCACGAGCGGGAACACGGGCATCGCGCTCGCGTTCGTGTGCGCGGCGAAGGGGTATGACCTCGTGCTTACCCTGCCCCAAGGTATGAGTCGCGAGCGCGAGATTCTCTTGAAGCTGTACGGCGCAAAGGTTGAAATCACCGAGTCGCTCGGGGGGATGGGCGAGGCGGTGCAGGCTGCCCAGGCGATGGCGCGCCAACCTGACACGTTCCTGCCCGACCAGTTCTCAAACCCCGCCAACCCCGAGGCCCACCGCCGCACCACCGGCCCCGAGATCGACAAGGCGCTTGAGGGGCGGGTTGATGTGCTCGTCGCCGGGGTGGGTACCGGGGGCACGATCACCGGCGTGGGGGAGTATCTGCGCGAGCGCAACCCGCAACTTCACGTCGTGGCGGTCGAGCCGCGCTCCTCGGCTGTGCTCTCGGGCGAGCTTGCAGGGCCGCACCGCCTCCAGGGCATCGGCGCGGGCTTCGTTCCCCCGGTGCTCAACCGCGACATCATCGACGAGGTGATCCCGGTCACCGACGACGACGCCATCCAAACGGCATGGGCGTGTGCACGGCGCGAGGGCCTGCTTGCCGGGATCTCCTCCGGAGCGGCATTGTGGGCAAGCCTGCAGGTAGCCGCTCGTCCCGAGCACGCCGGCAAGCGCATCGTCACGATCATGCCCGACTCGGGCGAGCGCTACATATCGCAAGCGTTCTTCGCGCCCGTGTAGGTCCGCCCGGGATCATCGATTCGTGTAGGTCTGCCCGGGGGACAGCCGCTCTGACAGGTACATGTCGCTCTACCGGTGCCGGTGTGTAGCCCGCTACGCTTTCTCCATGCTCGGCATCGACACTGTCGCTCGGGTCGCAAAGGAGCTGCGCCGGGACGTGGCTGTTGCGCGCGACCGCGATCCCGCGGCGTGCGGCGTGCAGACGTTCGAGATCGTCGCGACTTGGCCGGGCATCCAAGCACTGCTCGCCCACCGCGTCGCCCATGCCCTGCATGCCGCTGAGGTGCCGCTGCTCCCACGCGCGATCGCGCTCGTGTCAAGGGCCCTCACGGGGATCGAGATACACCCGTCCGCGAGCATTGGGAAGGGCCTGTTCATCGACCATGGTTCAGGGGTCGTGATCGGGGAAACCGCGGAGATCGGCGACAACGTGACGCTCTACCAGGGCGTTACCCTCGGCGGCACCGGCTTCGCTACCGGCAAGCGCCACCCCACAGTGCAAGACAACGTCACGATCGGCTCGGGAGCGAAGCTACTCGGCCCGATCACGGTCGGCCACGGCGCGAAGGTGGGCGCCAACAGCGTCGTAATCACCGACGTCCCGCCCAACTCGACCGTGGTCGGCAACCCCGGCCACCCGGTACGAATCGACGGCCGCCGCCCCGAGGGTCCCGACGCCGACTGGATCCACCTCCCAGACCCGATAGCCGAGGCGATCCAGGGCCTCGCCAGTCGCATCTCTGCGCTAGAGCGCACGGTAGCCGAGCTATCCGGCGAGCACGTAGATCCAGTCGAGCCTACTGCCGAGGTCAGGGTGCTGCGCACGGTGAAGGGCCCGAGCCCGGCGGGCGGATGATCGTGTCTTCTGAGCCTCGGGACACACGCTCTGAAGGGCGTGAGACGGACGATTTGTGTCGTGAATACAGGATCGCTGACGGCCGCGAGCTTCTTGCAGCCGATGATCTCAAGTTCGGTCCTGTGTCAGCGGAGGTAAGAGACCGGATCGCCCGCGAATGGCCTGCTGATCAATAGAACACGGTCGCACACCGGGCAGGAGCTGCGTCGAAGGGAACGGGCCAACCAGCTAGAAAACCCCTGCAAATCGGGCCGCCTGTCGAAAGAATAGGATTGTGTGATGGCCAAGATTGTGACTCTTGATCGTCCGCTGTACTCGCGCGCCGAAGCTGCGCGGCTGCTTGACCTCTCGTCTGCGACGCTGCGGTGGTGGCTAGAGGGCGGCGTACGTGGCAGCACCGAGTACCCACCCGTGATCCGACCGGAGCCGACCGGCGTAGACGTTGTCACGTGGGGCGAGTTCGTGGAGGCCAGGCTTCTTAAGGGCTACCGGCAGAAACGAGTCTCGCTTCAGAAGATGCGTCCGTTTATCGAGGGGATGCGGGCCAAGCTTGAGGTGCCATACCCGCTTGCGCACTGTCGCCCACTTGTTGATCCTGGTCGCCGCAAGCTTGTGTATGACCTTCAGGTTGAAACCAGCCTGCCGCGCGAGATGTACTTGGTCGAGTTCGAGGGCGGTCAGACGGCACTTGCTCCGCCGATGCTTCAGTTCCTAGAACGAGTAGAGCTTGATGAGGATGGCGTGCCGGTTCGCTATTGGCCTCAGGGCAAGGATGTTCCGGTGGTTATTGACCCAAGCGTTGCTTTCGGGGTGCCTCAGATCAGGGGAATACGAACTGAGTTGGTAGCCGAGTCGATTGATGCTGGGGACTCCGAGGCTACGGTTGCGCGCTCATGGGGTCTGACCCCCGCCGATGTCAAAGCGGCCGTCGATTGGGAGCATCGGAAGGCAGCTTAATCGTCTACTACATCGACGCAAGTATTCCGCTGGATGTACGTCGAGCGGTTGCGTCGGTGCGAGACGACGTGCTTTACGCCGGAGGTCCCGATGCGCCGGCTGAGGATTCGCGTGATGACGAGTGGTTGCCACTTGCCGGGTCAAACAACTGGGTCGTGATCCATAGGGACAAGAAGATCAGGAAACGCCCTGCCGAGCGCGCAGCACTCGTCGAGAGCGGCGTGCGCACTTTCTGCATGACGAGCGCAGGGAGCTATACAAGATGGGAGACGCTGCGGCTACTTGTTCATAGCTGGCCAGTGATCGAAGAGATAGCTGACCAGCGGGAGGGTCCCTACATTGAAGCTGTGACCTGGCAGGGCATACGCTCGCTGTTCATTCCAGGGGTGGCGGTCTAACCAGTCGTTGTAAATGTCTGTCGCTCGGCCCCCGGTCCGTCTCCGGGCTAATAGAACACAGTCCGGCAACGATGCCGGGGGCGGGCCTTGTACTCCGGCGCCTGGCCGCGGGTCCACAGCCACGTGTCGATTTGACGCGCAGGGACGCCTGTGCGCTGTGAGATGAGCTCACAGGCGTGGACGGCGCAGGCGCGAATCTCTCGCTCGGCGCCTCCCAGCGGCAGGCGCTCACCCACGTCGATGCGTGCCGCCAGCTCGTCGTCGTAGACGAGCACGCCGTCGCAGCGCAGGACGTGCGGGACGAGGTTGTCGGCGAAGATCGTGAGGCGGTCGAGGTCGCGGAACTCGGCGACGCCGGCCAAGGTGAGGTCGTTGGCGACGATCTGGGCGCGCTTGTAGAAGCCGCGGTCGTCGAACATCGCCATGCCGTGCGCGAGCATCTCGGCCATGCGCTCGGCCGACCCTCCCGCGTCGGCCACGAGGTCGAGTGCTCGTCGCGGGCGTTTCCTGGATCCCGCGGGTCTCGCCGCCCCGTTCCCGCTCTCCAGAAATCGCCCCAACTGGCGCAACGCCTGCGCGTATAGGCTCATCAGCTCGTTGTCGGGCGCCTGACCGAGGATCGCGGCGATCTGGCCGGTGCTCACCTGCGACAGCCAAGTGCTCGTGGGTGGTCCGTGCGTGCGGACGTGGTCGGCGAGGTTCCACGACACCGTGAAGTACCCGCTCACCGGCTCGCCGTGCGAGGTGCGCTTGTGCAACGTCGGAAACCAGCCCGACCCGAAGTTGATCGTGTCGAGAGTGAGCATGTAGTCGGCCACGTCCGCCGGATCCCCCTCCAGGTAGTGGCGCTCGGGGTCGAGTGCTGGCGGGTCGGTGGGCCGCACCTCGGCGGCAGCGTCGAGGTCGATGCGCACGTGCTGCGCTCGCGCGGCGATCTGCGCGCAGGTGGTACGGACCTCGTCGGTGAGGGTCGGGGCGGCCATGGTGTGAACGTTACGACCGTATGACGATTGCGGGCGTACCGCAGCCATCTGCTCGCGGCCGACCCCACTTCTATGCTCCGTGAGTGGCCTACAACGACCAAGCCGAGCGCGTGGAGACGCTGCTGGAAGGACTCAACGAGCCCCAGCGCGAAGCGGTGACGCATGGGGAGGGCCCCCTGCTGATCCTCGCGGGAGCCGGGAGCGGCAAGACGCGCGTCCTGACCCACCGCGTGGCCTATCTCATCTTCACGGACCAATCGCACCCGAGCGAGATCCTTGCGATCACGTTCACGAACAAGGCTGCGCAGGAGATGCGCGGCCGCGTCGAGCGGCTGCTCGGTGGCAGCACAAGGGGCATGTGGCTAATGACCTTCCACGCTGCTTGCGCCCGCATCCTGCGCACGAGCGGCGAGCGGCTGGGGTACACAAAGCGCTTCACGATCTACGACCAGGCCGATGCGCGCAGGATGGTGAAGCGTTGCATCGAGGAGGTGGGGGTGGACCCCAAGCGGTTTGCCCCCGCAGCCGTCCACAGCCAGATCTCCCAGGCCAAGAGCAAGCTGCTCTCCGCCGATGAGTGCGCGCAGGCGATCGGCTCCCCCTTCGAGCAGGTAGTGGCGGAGGTGTACCAGTTGTACGAAAGTGAGCTCCACCGCATGAACGCGATGGACTTCGACGACCTGTTGCTGCGCACGGTGAACCTGTTCGAGCTCTACGAGGACGTTCGCGAGCGCTACGCCCAGATGTTCAAGGACGTGTTGGTGGACGAGTATCAGGACACCAACCACGCTCAATACCGGCTGCTGCAGCTGCTCGTGGGCGGCGGCCGCCGCGCGCCCACCCGGGGCGAGCGAGTGAACATCCCCGGTCACCGCAACCTGGCGGTAGTGGGAGACGATAGTCAGTCAATATACGGGTTCCGTGGAGCCGACGTATCCAATATATTGGACTTCACAGACGACTTCCCCGATGCAAGGGTGGTGAAGCTGGAGCAGAACTACCGCTCGACACAAAACATCCTCTCGGCCGCGAACGCGGTGATCGCCAACAACCGCGGTGGCATCGCCAAGCGCCTGTGGTCGGAGAAGGGTGCGGGCTCGCCGATCAGAGTGCACGGGCTGGAGGACGAGCACGCGGAGGCGCGTTTCGTGGTGGGGGAGATCGAGCGGCTCGTGGATGAGGGGGCCTCGCGGGCGGAGGTAGCCGTGTTCTACCGCACGAACGCGATGTCGAGGGTGATCGAGGACATGTTGGTGCGGCGCGAGATCGCCTACCAGGTGATCGGGGGGACGAAGTTCTACGAGCGGGCGGAGATCAAGGACGCGATCGCGTACCTCGCGTGGATCGCAAACCCGTTCGACGTGGTGAGCTTCCAGCGCGTGGCGAACTCCCCACGGAGGGGTCTCGGCCAGACCTCGCTCTCGCGCATCGTGGCCCACTCCGCCACGATTGGGCAGTCGGTGTGGGAGGTCGTTGCGGCCGCCGATCGCATCCCCGGCCTCGGCGCAGCGGCGATCAAGTCGCTCAACCGCTTCATGTCGACGATGGAGGAACTCGCCGCGCTTGCCGGAGACGGTGTCCCCGTAGGCGACCTGATGGAAGCGGTGCTCTCACGCTCCGGCTACACCGATGCCCTGGAGTCGGAGTCGGTAGGCGGGGGTGAGAAGGCCTTTGAAGCGCAGGGTCGGCTGGAAAACCTGCAGCAGTTGGTGGAGGTGGCGCACGAGTTCGACGCCTCGATGCAGGCGGAGGAGGACACGCTTGAGCTGTTCCTGCAGGAGCTCGCGCTCAAGTCAGACGCGGACTCCCGCTCCGACGAGGAGGGGTTGGTAACCCTGATGACGCTCCACAACGCCAAGGGTTTGGAGTACCCGATCGTGTTCGTGGCGGGGTGCGAGGAGGGTGTGTTCCCCCACCAGCGTGCGCTCGATGAAGGGGGGTTGGAGGAGGAGCGGCGACTCTTCTACGTGGCTGTCACCCGGGCGATGCGCGAGCTGTATTTCACCTACGCACGCCGCCGTTCCGTGTTCGGCGCCTCAACCTATGGCCTCTCCAGCCGCTTCCTGGATGAGATCCCGGCGAACCTCACACAACGCGACGAGCTGCCCATGCCACGCCCCGGCGGCGCGCGCATGGGGTTGGGGGGTGGCGGGATCGGAGTCGGAGTGTTAGCGCCGACCAACGGTGGCTCACAACCACGCGGTGGGTCATGGCAACGGTCATCCACACCATCCACCGCCGCAACCTTCAGACTCGGAGAGGATGTCACCCATGCCGCGTTTGGCGAGGGCGTCGTCACGGGCGTTGAGCCGGGAGGGATCATCGTGGTGCGCTTCGCAAGCGATGGTACGGAGCGCAAGCTGATGGCCGACTATGCCCCTGTCGCCCGCCGCTAACCCATACGATCCGTGGCGATGACAGCCGCCCTCATCGATGGGAAGACCGTTGCCCGTAGCCTGCGCGCGAAGGTCGCCGCCGAGGTCTCAGAACTCACAGCGCAAGGTGCACGCCGCCCCCCTGGTCTCGCAACCGTGCTCGTCGGCGATGATCCGGCCTCCGGGGTGTACGTAGGCGGAAAGCAACGTGCCTGCGTAGAGGTGGGGATGCGGCCGTTCGATATCCGCCTTCCGGCGCGTGCCACGTTCCAGGAGGTTGCCGACCGGCTAGCGACCCTTAACGCCGACCCCGAGGTGGACGGTGTGCTGTTGCAGCTTCCGCTCCCCTCCCATCTCGACGGTGCGACGCTCACGTCGTGGATCGACCCGGGCAAGGACGTGGACGGTCTCACCCCCGTGAACGCCGGGTTGCTCTCGCTCGGAAGGCCGGGTCTGCGGCCCTGTACCCCCTCGGGGGTGATGGAGTTGCTCG
Source organism: uncultured Solirubrobacterales bacterium (assembly GCA_963695305.1). Lineage (GTDB taxonomy): Bacteria > Actinomycetota > Thermoleophilia > Solirubrobacterales > Solirubrobacteraceae > Palsa-744. The sequence continues at coordinate 1,763,363 of OY968774.1, forward strand.
CGAGTGTCGATACGCGACTTGAGGGCGCCGAAGCGGTGGTGGTGGGGCGCTCCAACCTGTTCGGTAAGCCGATGGCTCAACTTCTGCTGGAGGCCAACGCAACGGTGACGGTCTGCCATTCCCGTACGGCCGACCTGCGCGCGGTGTGCGCCCGTGCGGACATCCTCATCGCGGCCGTCGGCCGCCCCCGTATCGTCACACGCGAGTTCGTAAAGCCCGGCGCCGTCGTGATCGACGTCGGCATGAACCGCCTCACGCCCGAGGAGGCCGGCACGAAGAGCGGGCTGGTCGGCGATGTGGACTTCGAGGCCGCGAAGGAGGTCGCCTCGGCGATCACCCCCGTCCCCGGCGGGGTGGGACCGATGACGATCGCGATGCTTCTGCACAACACCCTGCAAGCGGCCCGCGCCCGCCACGAGCAGGACCTGTCCGCGACGGCGCAGGGGGCACGATGAAGATCTCGCGTATGCGGTTGGGGGAGATAGCGGCGCTCACGGGCGCAGTTTGCATTGTGGTCGCGCTCACCCTCCCTTGGTATGAAAACCTCGAAGGAAAGCTCTCGGCTTGGTCCACCTTCGGCCCCGCCGTCGTCCTTGTGATGCTCGCCGCGGTGGGCGGACTCGGGCTCGCGCTTGCCACCGTCACCGAGCGCTCCCCCGCCTTTCCGGTAGCCGCGGCGGTGTGGAGCACACTGTTCGGGATTGTTGGCCTCATCGCCGCGGTCGTGCGTGTGCTTGAGCGGCCCGACAATGCAACCATGCTCTGCGCGGGGGCCTGGCTCGCACTCGTCGGCGCGCTGCTAGTTGCCACCGGCTCGTGGCAGTCGATGCGCGACGAACGCACTTCCCGCTATCCACCGGCAACCCCCGATCCGCGCCACCTTGCCTCTTAGAATGCCCCGCGCATGATTGACCGCGACGAAGTTCTCCACGTTGCGCGCCTCGCGCGCCTGAAGCTCGCCGACGAGGAGGTTGAGCCGATGGCACGTGAGCTCTCCGCTGTGCTCGACCATGTGGCGAAGATCTCAGAGCTAGACCTCGACGGTGTGGAGCCCACCACCCACGTAGCCGAGGTGACGGGTCGTTTGCGCGCCGATGAGCCGCGCCCCTCGCTCCCGCGCGAGGTAGTGCTATCGCAAGCGCCCGCCGTCAGCGGCGAGGGCTTTCTCGTCCCCTCGCCCCAGGCCTGAGATGGACTCGATTTCCGCAACGCTTCGCATGTGCGCCACGGGATCGGCATGAGCGCCACCAACCTCCTCGACCTCACCGCCGCCGCGGCCTCCCGCGCTCTCGTGTCCGGGGAGATTGAGGCCGCCGAGCTGTTCGACGCCTACGCCGCTCGGGCGCGCGAGGACAAGCTGAACTGCTTCACCTGGGTAGCGGACGGCCCATCGCCGGCGCCCCCGTCCGGCTCGACCCTCGGCGGCGTCCCACTGGCGGTGAAGGACCTCTTCTGCACAGAGAACGTGCCCTCTCAGTCGGGCTCGCGCATTCTTGAGGGCTATCTCCCGCCCTACACCGCCACCGCCGTGGAGCGGCTGCAGGCGGCCGGGACGACGCTGCTCGCAAAGACAAACCAGGACGAGTTCGCGATGGGGTCTTCCAACGAGAACTCCGCCTACGGACCGGTATTGAATCCATGGGACCCCACGCGCGTCCCCGGCGGCTCCTCCGGCGGTAGTGCCGCGGCGGTCGCGGCCGGCCTCGCCCCCTGGGCTCTGGGCACCGACACGGGAGGCTCGATCCGCCAGCCCGCAGCTCTCTGCGGCATCGTCGGGCTGAAGCCCACCTACGGCGCGGTGTCGCGCTACGGGATGATTGCCTTCGCCTCCTCGCTCGACCAGGCGGGTCCATTGACTCGCGATGTGACCGACGCCGCGCTGATGCTGCGCCACATGGTGGGCCGCGATGAGTGCGACGCCACCTCGCTCCAGTTCCCGGAAGAGATCGTTCTGCCTTCCGCTGAGCGCCTCGACGGTGTGCGGTTGGGTGTCCCCGAGGAGCTCACCGGCGAGGGCATCGAAGCGGGTGTGCTGAGTGCCTTTGAATCGGCGCTCCGCGAGGCTGAAGCGTTGGGCGCTTCCGTCGAGCGGGTCCACCTCCCGCACGCCCCCCACGCGCTGTCGGCCTACTACGTGATCGCTCCCGCCGAGTGCTCGTCGAACCTCGCCCGCTTCGACGGCGTGCGCTATGGGCTGCGCGCGGAGGGCGTACGCGACCTGGCGGGCATGTACACGCAAACCCGCCACGACGGCTTCGGGGCGGAGGTCAAGCGACGCATCATGCTCGGCACCTACGCGCTCTCCTCGGGCTACTACGACGCTTACTACGGCCGCGCACAGCGGGTGCGCACAAAGATCGTGGAGGACTTCCGCGCTGTCTTCGAGCAGGTCGACTTCGTCGTCACGCCTACGAGCCCCACGGTGGCCTTCGAGCTGGGCGCCAAGACCGGCGACCCGCTCTCCATGTACCTCAACGACTTCTGCACGGTCCCCATGTCGCTGGCGGGGATCCCCGCGATTTCGATTCCCTGTGGGCTGGCAGGCGCCGAGCAGAGTCTTGGGCCGGGTGGGGCGGGCCTTCCCGTCGGCCTCCAACTCGCCGGCCCCGCGTTCAGCGAGAACCGCATACTCGATGCCTCCTACGCGCTTGAGCAAGCGCTCGCCTTCGACTCGACTCCAGCACGCGCATGACCTGGGTTGTTTGTGTTCCAAAAAGGGGTGACTCGCGCGCCCGCGCGGGACTTAACGTTAAGTCCGCGCGCGAGGGGGGTGTCAAACGATGACCACCTATGAGCCCGTAATCGGCCTTGAGATACACATCCAGTTGGCGACCCGCACGAAGATGTTCTGTGGTTGCGAGCTCTCCTTCGGCGAGCCGCCCAACACACGCACGTGTCCGGTGTGCCTCGGCCTCCCGGGTGCGCTGCCGGTCGCAAACGCCCAGGCGATCCACTTCGGCCTGATGATCGGGCTGGCGGTCGGCTCAAAGCTCGCGCCACGGTCGATTTTCCATCGTAAGAACTACTTCTATCCCGACCTGCCGAAGGGGTACCAGATCTCCCAGTTCGACGAGCCTCTCTGTCTCGGTGGGCAACTCGCGGACGTGCGCATCCACCGCGTGCACCTGGAGGAGGACGCTGCCAAGCTCGTGCATGTGGGCGCGTCCGGACGCATCCATGCCTCCGATGCCTCGATCGTGGACTTCAACCGCGGTGGCACTCCACTTGCGGAGATCGTCACCGAGCCCGATATCCACACCGCCGAGCAGGCTGGAGAGTGGTTGCGGCTGCTTCGCACGACGATGCGCCAGCTCGGAGTGAGCGACGTGAACATGGAGGAGGGGTCGTTGCGGTGCGACGCCAACATCTCCATCCGCCCCGCCGGCACCACCGAGCTCGGCACCAAGACAGAGCTCAAGAACATGAACTCCTTCCGTTTCATCGAACGGGGTATCCGTGCGGAGATCGCCCGCCAGGAAGCGATCCTGGAGGACGGCGGGAGAGTCACGCAGGAGACGCTCCACTTCGACCCCGACTCCGGACGCATCACCTCGCTTCGCTCCAAGGAGGAGGCGCACGACTACCGCTACTTCCCCGAGCCCGACCTCGTGCCGATCGCGGTCGACCAGGAGATGCTCGACGCCGCCAAGGCCGCGATGCCGGAGCTGCCGGCCGCTCGCGCCGAGCGCTTCGAGCAGGAGGTGGGCTTGAGTGCGGAAATCGCTCAACGACTTGCCTTCCGTGCGGAGCTCGGCGACTACTTCGAGCAGGCACTCGCCGCCAAGGTGGACCCGGCCGTCCCTCCGCAGACGCTCGCCAACTGGATCGTGGCCGACCTGCTCGCGCGCCTGGGGGACGTCGAGGGGGCGGACGGGGATCCGAGTCATTCACTGGTCACGCCATCCGCTCTGGCGACGCTGTGCGGGCTGGTGGCCGCCAAGCGCGTCTCGGTAGGCGCCGCCCGCCAGGTGCTCGACCGCCTCGTCGCGGACGGCGGCGACCCGCTTGCGATCGTCGAGGCGGAGGGCCTTGAGGCGCTCGATGGGGGAGACGAGCTTGCCGGAGTCGTAGCGGCCGCCATCGCGGCCAACGAGGACGCGGCGGAGAAGATCCGCGCCGGCAACCCCAAGGCGATCGGACCGATCGTCGGCTATGTGATGCGAGAGACCAAGGGCCGCGCCGACGGCGGCGACGTGACACGGCTCGTAAACGAGCAGCTCGGCGTTTCCTGACCCCCTACGGTTGGGAAAACTCGCACTCGCGACACCACCTCGGCGCACATTTTGGACTTTGGTCCAAAGGCAGCAGGCCCGTGTAACGCCAATATGTGGACCATGAACAGGCCAGCCTCAAGCTCGATGACTCCACCCCGGCGGTTTCTCCTGCTGCCGGAGGACGCCGCGGAGGTTTCCGGCCAGGGGATTCGCATTCGGCGCTACCGCTTGACCAGCGTTGGACGTTCCCACGGCCTTGACCGCCCACCGGCGCCCTGTTCGGGAAATGTGCCGCGGGTCACATGATCCGAGCGGGTGGCGTGTAGCACCACAAGCTTCACCCCGGGTCCCCTCCCCGAGGTGACTGGGCGCGGCCGGACAGGATCTCAGCCTGTCCGGCCGCGCACTCCTTTCAGCGCCCTCGCTTTGCCCTGCAAGGGCGGGTTTCCGCTCCCGGCGATGGCATCACGGTCATCCGCTACGCTCTGAATATGGCTCAAGCCCCACAAAGCGAATCCGCCGGGCGCTCCCTCGGCAAGACCGTCGTTGCGGTCCTGGTGCTCGTGGTCGTCGGTTACTTGCTGCTGAAGGTAGTGATCGGCATCGCGCTTGCCATAGCCGTCCCCGTCGCGCTGATCCTCGGCGTGCTCGCCCTCATCTGGGCCTGGCGCACCCTCTTCTAGCGATCGGCCCGCGGATGGCCGGCCGGCAAGCTCTCTGATGGCCTACCTGGTCATCGCCTTCTGCTTCGGCCTCGCCGGCGGCATCGTCGGGCGCATCAAGGGCAGCTCGTTCCTGCTCTGGTTTCTGATTTCCGCGGCCGTCCCCATCTTCGGTCTGCTAGCAGCCATCGCCTACCGCTTCGACCGCGACGAGCCCCGCCGCCAGTGTCCGAAATGCGGACGAGTGACGAAGGCCTATGACGCCCTCTGCACCCGCTGCGGCGAGGAGCTTGAGTATCCCGATAATCTGCTCGCGCCAGAATCGGCCTCGCACAGAGCCCCCACGGGCACGGCCTGAACAGCTTCTCGGCTCAGTGCGGCTGGGACTTGTCTATCGGTTCGGTGCGTGAGTTGAGCCAGACGGCGAAGTAGTCCTCGGTCATCTCGCGCGCGGCGAGAGCGCGGAAGGTACGGTCGATCTCCTCGGGTGACGCGGTGAAGCGGTAGCCGTGTTCTTCTAGGAAAAGATCCATGAGGAGCAGTGCGACGCGCTTGTTCCCGTCCGGTAGGGGATGGTTGCGGATGATGCGCGAGGCTAGGATCGCGGCCTGTTGGATGGGGTGCTCGTAAAAGTCGTGCCCACCGAAACTCGCGAAGGGAGCGGCCAGTGCCGACTCTGCAAGGGGGATCTTGGTGACGCGGGCGATGGCGTTCGCGTCGATGCTGAGCACGGCCTCTGCGGTGAGCAGGAAGTCCTCGATCCCTAACATAACCATCAACATAGCATGATATCAAGCTACCTATAAAGCTTTTTGACAAATAGGCCCATAGGGTGGTAGGGTGGTAGGACCCTATTTAGGAGATAGCGAGCATCATGAAGACCCTAAGCCTCCGCATAGATGACAAGCAGGCCCGCGCTCTCGACGCGCTCGCGATGGCCGACGAGACCACCGTCTCGGACGTGATCCGCGAGGCGATCTCCGACCGCATCGAGAAGCGACGCGCCGACAAGGATTTCCAGTCGCGTCTCAGGACGGCCGTCGAGCGTAACCAGAGCGCGCTTGACCTTCTCGCAAAGTAGCGCTGACCCAAACCAAATCTCATAGCCCCTCGTCTCTTTTTGGAGGCGGGGGGCGCTTGTGTTCAGGGTCTAGTTCCGCGCATATTTAGGCCGTCCTAAGCGCATCCTTCACATAGGCTGTCAAGACAGCCATGAGCACAGAGGTAAAGACAGCCCCCAACCCACCAGCCTCGCCCGTAGGACGCCTGATCCGCCGTGCGGGCTTCGAGGACGAGCGTTCCTTCATCCTGCGCGTGGTTCAGCCCGCGCTCGTGGGGATGATCGACGGGACGGTCTCCTCGATCGCACCGATCTTCGCGGCGGCGGTCTCCTCCAACTCCCACACCGCGTTCGTGGTGGGGCTCTCGACAGCGCTTGGCGCGGGCATCAGCATGGGTATCTCCGAGGGGTTGTCCGATACCGGCGAACAGACCGGGCGCGGCTCCCCCGTCGTGCGTGGGGCCATCACCGGCGGCATGACCGCGCTGGGCGGGATTTTCCACACGCTGCCGTTCCTCATCAAGGACACTCACAACGCCTTGATCGTGGCGGGCATCGTGGTAGCGGTGGAGTTGTTCGTGATCGCGTGGGTCAGGGAGCGCTTCCTGCAGGTGTCGCTGCGCTCCTCGCTCGTGGTGGTCACGCTCGCCGGCGCGATCGTGCTGGCGATCGGCGTCGCCATCGGCTCTTCCTGAGCACCGCGCGGCGTGAGCCGCGTGGCGTCCATTGCGCGACGTCTGCTGGGCAGGAGTGGGCGCTGGCCGGGCGAAATCCCACTGGTACACTCGCTCTACTGAACGTGGGGGCATCCACCGAGGCCTCCGCGGTTTCGTGTCCCCGGATATAGAAGGAAAGGAGGTCGGTGAAATGCGTGCAGTAGACGCTGTCATGGAATGCCTGAAGGCGGAGGGCGTGGATGTCGTCTTCGGCTTGCCAGGTGGCGCAAACCTCCCGACTTACGACGCCTTCGTGGACGGCGGTATCCGCCACATCCTCGTGCGCCACGAGGCCGGCGGGGGACACGCAGCCGAGGGCTACGCGAAGGCCACCGGCAAGGTGGGCGTCGCCTTCGCCACCTCCGGCCCGGGTGCCACGAACCTGATCACCCCGATTTGCGACGCGATGATGGATTCCGTGCCGGTTGTGTTCATCACCGGCCAGGTGCGGACCGAACTGCTTGGCACCGATGGCTTCCAGGAGGCGGACACGATCGGCATCACGATGCCCGTCGTCAAGCACTCCTTCATGATCCAGGACCCGCTTGAAATCCCGCGGGCGATCCACGAGGCCTTCTACGTGGCTCGTTCCGGCCGTCCCGGGCCGGTACTGGTGGATATCCCCCAGGACCTCTCGCGGGCGGAGATCCCGTACGAGCCGGTGGCGGATGTGCGCCTGCCCGGCTACCAGCCGACGCTTGAGGGAAACCAGAAGCAGATCCGCCAGGCGGCGAAGGCGCTCGCGGCTGCTCGCCGGCCCGTCATTTACGCGGGTGGGGGAGTGGTGAACGCGAACGCCTCCGAGGAGCTCGTGGAGTTCGCCACCTCAGACCGCTTCCCGGTGACATGCACGTTGATGGGACTGGGCGCTTTCCCCGCGCCACACCCTCAGTGGTTGGGGATGCTCGGGATGCACGGCACCCGCGCCGCCAACTACGCGATGGATGAGGCTGACCTGATCTGTGCGGTAGGCGCTCGCTTCGACGATCGCATCACCGGCAAGCTCTCCGAGTTCGCGCCGAAGGCGAAGTTCATCCACATCGACGTGGATCCGGCGGAGATCTCAAAGAACGTGCCCGCCCACATCCCGATCGTGGGCGACGCAAAGCACGTGCTCTCAAAGCTCGTGGTGGAGTACCGCGCGCTCAGCGCGGATCCCAAGCGCACGGACGAGTGGTGGGAGCGCATCGAAGGGTGGCGCGCGAAGCACCCGCTTGGATATGAGGACTCCACAGACAACGAGATCAAGCCCCAGTACATGATCCAGGCGCTGCATGAGGCGACTGGGGGAGAGGCGATCATCTCAAGCGACGTCGGTCAACACCAGATGTGGACCGCCCAGTACTACGACTTCCCCAAGGCTCGCCGCTGGATCAACTCGGGTGGGCTCGGCACGATGGGCTTCGGCTTGCCCGCCGCGATGGGCGCCGCCGTGGGGTGCCCTGACCGCACGGTGTGCTGCGTCGCAGGCGACGGGTCGGTGCAGATGAACGCCCAGGAGCTCGCGACCTGTGCGCAGGAGAAAATCCCCATCAAGGTGTTCATCATGAATAACGGCTATCTGGGCATGGTGCGCCAGTGGCAGGAGCTCTTCTGGGACGGCCGGTACTCGCACGTGGAGATGGGCGACTATCCCGATTTCGTCAAGCTCGCCGAGGCGTACGGCGCGACAGGGATGCGCTTTGAGGACAAGACGACGCTCGTGGAGGACATGAAGCGGGCGATCGCCACAGACGGTCCTGTGGTGGTGGATGTGAAGGTGACCCGTGAGGAGAACACCTATCCGATGATCCCGGCAGGGCAGGCCGCCCGCGAGATGGTGGGGTGATCGGTATGGGTGAACCGGCAACCAAGGAGCCACTCAGCCTTGAGGAGCTACAGGCCTCAGGCAACCTGCGCTCGGGGCGCAAGCACGTCCTCTCGATCCTCGTGGAGAACAAGTCGGGTGTGCTCACGCGCATCGCGGGCCTGTTCGCACGGCGGGGCTTCAACATAGACACGCTCACGGTGGGTCCCACCGACGACGACCACATCTCGCGCGTCACGCTCACAGTCGATGGAGCGATCCACCCGATCGACCAGGTGACGAAGCAGCTGCACAAGCTCATCAACGTGTTGAAGATCCGTGACCTTGAGCCCACCGACACGGTGGCGCGCGAGCTGGCGCTCTTCAAGATCTCCGCCGACGGGGCCCAGCGGGGCGAGTTGATGCAGATCACGGAGATCTTCCGCGGCAAGGTCGTGGACGTCACTAAGCGCTCAGTCATCGTCGAGGTCACCGGCACCACCGAGAAGGTGGAGGCCTTCGAGAACATGGTGCGCCCGTTCGGCCTGATCGAGATGATGCGCACCGGCGAGATAGCGATTGCCCGAGGCCGCGGCGAGACCTAGACGTCCGTTGGGCGGCGCGATACTGCGTCCTCCCTCCCTTATGTGCGAAGCACACTGCGGACCGAAGCCGGGGGACACTCGCCTTTGGCTCGCATCCCCGTTTCGGCCAGCGTCCTTGTCTCGCTTGCCCAACGGACGTCTAGGAAGCCGGTGGTCGCCTCCTTGGCCGCTAGGGTAAGTCTGTGACCGTCACGACGGGCGAGCGCTCGCCGTTTACGCTGACAGATTCTGATGAGGAGCGCTTGCGCGCTCGCCTCGTACTTGCGCTTCAGCGTGCGCGTCGCTCAGGAAGGTCCACGCTCGCGACACTCACCTGTGCTCTAGCCGGCGATGTCGATCCCGCCGCGGTGGTGTGCGCTTCGCGTCGCCCAGGGGAGCCGTGGTTCGTCTTCGAGCAGCCTGACCGCGGCGCCTCAGCGCTCGCGGGCCTCGGCCAGGTGGTCTCGCTGGAGGACTCCGGTCCCAATCGCTTCGCGAGCGTGGCCGACCGTTGGCGCACGCTCTCAGCGGCGGCGGTGGCCGATTCCCCTGGCGATCCAGATGGTGGGGGGCCGGTAGCGGTGGGTGGCTTTTCCTTCGCCCCGGACGGCGGCGCCGACCTGGCGTGGCGGGGGTACGAGCCGGCCTCGATGCTTGTCCCCGAAGTGGCGATCACGCGCGAGGAGCGCTCCGGCGAGCGCGACACGCGGTTGATCCTCTCGGCGCTCGCTGAGCCTGACGACACCTCCGAGGATCTGCTGGCCCGCCTTCACGCACGCCTAAGAGAGCTGTCTGACCCGCCGCTTCCGATGCTCGACCCCGCCCCGACCGGGCGCTTCCAGGTCTCAAGCGGGATGCCACCAGAGCACTACGAAGCGGCTGTCGCGCGCGCTGCCGAGACGATCCGCGCGGGGGGTATCCAGAAGATCGTGGTGGCCCGCGAAGTGCAGGTGCACGCGCCCACCGAATACGACCCCGCCGCCGTGTTCGGCGTGCTGCGCGACGCTTTCCCCTCCTGTTTCGTGTTCTGCGTGGGGCGAGGTGACGCGACGTTCATCGCCGCCTCCCCCGAGCTGTTGGTGCGCCGTGAGGGGCAGCGCATCTGCAACGATCGCCCTCGCCGGGTCCACCCGTCGCAGCGCGGACCCCGCCGTCGATGCCCACCTCGGAGAGCGGTTGATGCGCGACGAGAGCTACCAAGAGGAGCACGCGATCGTGGTGCGCCGCATCGAACGCACCCTCAACCGCCACGCGATCTGGGTCGCCGCTGCGTCCGAGCCCACGCTCGTGCGGATCGCCAACATCCAGCACCTCGCCACCCCCATCCGCGCGCAGCTCGCGGCGCCGATGGAGGCGATCGAATTGGCCGGCCTCATGCACCCCACGCCGGCGGTGGGGGGCGAGCCCTCAGCCCCCGCGTTGCGCTTGATACCGGCGCTTGAGGGTTTGGACCGCGGTTGGTACACAGGCCCGGTCGGCTGGACTGACGCCGCCGGTGACGGTGAGTTCTGTGTGGCGCTCCGCTGCGCCCTGCTGCGCGGAAACGTCGCCCGTTGCTACGCCGGCAACGGCATCGTGCGCGACTCGGTTCCCGTCACCGAGCTGGGGGAGACAGAGATCAAGTTGGCCGCGTTGTTGCCGTTGCTGTCGAGCTGAGGTCGGGCCTCCAGCGTCCTCGCTTGTCCGCGTAGCTCGGCGCAAGTAACATACTGCTCGAATTGCGCCAAGCACTGGTATCTAGGGGACGGTGGCTCTCGGCGTTTGGCGCCGTGCTAGCGGCGAGCTTCTTCGCTACGGCGGCGTCTGCTTATGCGACACCGGTATGGACCATCACGTCTACATCCTCGCCGACGAACTTCGTTGCGGGAGATGAAAGCGGTGACGACGCATATGTGGTTACGGTGGTCAACGGTGGTTCCAACGTCAGCGATGGGAGCAAGGTCGAAGTCTCAGACACGTTGCCCGCGGGGGTCAAGGCGGCAAGCATCTCGGGCGAGGATCTCGGCAACGAACACATACTGTCGTGCGCGCTCACGCCGAAGCTCGGGTGTTCTTACGAAGGCTTCGAAGTGGCGCCTGGCGATGTACTCCAGATAAGGATCGCGGTGGATGTCGAACTCACGGCTGTCTCCCCGGCTCTCAACTCCGCGACTGTGAGCGGCGGAGGTGCGGCAAGCGAAGCGCTCAGCAGCGACCCAACAACCATCGGCTCGACCACACCGGCCTTTGGAGTGGCTACCTTCGACTCTGCCTGGAGCGACGCCCGAGCGGCTGGCCACCCAAGCTTCACTGCGGACATAGCATTTAGCCAGGCCCTGGTAGGCGGTGAACCACGTCCGGTTGGAAGCGTCAAGGACATCGAGCTTGAACTGCCAACGGGTGTGGTGGCCAACACTCAAGCGGTCCCGCAATGCTCAACTGCGCAGGCGCTCGCCTTCGACTGCCCGCAGGCCTCGGCCGTGGGCGTTGTGTTCTCACAGGAGAGCTCCGGGTCTGGCGGACCGCCCACGTGGGAGTCGAGTCTTCTCTACAGCATGGCTCCGACGCAGAACGAGCCTGCCGCTTTCACCTTCACCCTCGCGGGAGTCCCGGTTTGGCTCGACGCGACTCTCGGCCCCGAAAACGACTATAGGTTTCGGTTGGACGCCAAGAGCCTGCCGGAGGTGGACCTGCTGTCGATGACGACGACGCTGTGGGGGGTTCCAGCCGAGCAGGACGGTTACGGCGTCGATCACACTAGTTCGGGCGCCCACTTCGGCGCCTCCGGCGCCGTTCAACCCGCTCCATTCCTGACGAATCCCGACACGTGCCTCGGTGCTCTATCGGCAAGCACCCTGTCGGTCGACTCGTGGGCGGACGAAGGCGTCTTCGACAATACGTTCTCGCCCGGCCAGATGCTCACCGAATGTCAAGCGGTCGCTTTCGCGCCCTCACTGGGCGTCATTCCCGACATCCTTGAAGCAGATTCGCCATCGGGGTACACCGTCGATGTCACGATTCCACAGCAGGAAGATGGCTTGGGGTTGTCTACCGCTGAGCTTGAGACGTTGAAGGTGGCGCTCCCCGAAGGAGTTGGCATCTCCCCGCCAATGACCTCGGGTCTCGTCGCATGTTCCGAAGGCGAGATTGGCTTGCAATCGGATAGCCCCGCTGCCTGCCCCGACGCTTCAATTCTGGGAACTGTCGAAATCTCGACACCTTCGCTTGCCTCCCCATCGGTTGGACACATCTTCCTCGCCGAACCGTATGCCAACCCGTTTCACTCGCTCATCGGGGTGTACGTAGTTGCGACGAGGGCGGCAGAAGGCGACGGAGTCGTATTGAAGCTTGCGGGACAGATAAGCCTAGATCCAAGCACCGGGCGCCCGTCGCTCGTGTTTGAACAGGTGCCGCAGCTACCTCTGAGTAAATTGCATTTGCGATTCAACGGAGGGCCAAGAGCGCCTTTCACGAGTCCCTCGGTATGTGGCGCGGCTACGTCCACCAGCGAAATGACTCCGTGGACCGGCACCACGCCGGCCACCCCCAGCAGTTTCTTCTCCGTGACTGGCTGCTCCACTCAATTTGAGCCATCCCTTCAAGCGGCGGCGACCAGCAACCCGAACGGCACCGACAAGACCATCAGGTTGACCGTGGCACGGAGTGACAAAGAACAGGAATTGGGAGGCTTTGAAGTCGCCATCCCTTCGACTGTGGAGAGCGCAGTGGCGCAAGCGCAACCATGTGGCGACGCTCAAGCCGACAACGGCACATGCCCTCCAGCCAGCAAGGTCGGGGAAGCCGTCCTGGTGGCCGGGCTCGGGCCGCATCCCATTGAACTTCCAGGGTCTCTCTCCCTGACTGGTCCATATCGCAACGGTCAGGCTGGACTGTCGATCGCAATTCCCGTGCTTGCGGGACCGTTCGACCTTGGCGGGCTTGTCGTGCGGGCCTCGATCCAGGTGGACGCGGGAAGCGGGGAGGCCACCATCGTCAGCGATTTACTCCCGACGATCATCGCTGGTATTCCACTGCACCTACGCAAAGTGTCGCTGGCGCTCGAAGCAGGCGAAATGGAAGTCAACCCAATCACGTGCGAACCTTTCGTCCTCAAAGGTATCGCTACGAGCACCGAGGAAGCATCGGCGCCGATCACCGCTACGCTACCCGCCGCCGGTTGTAAGCCCCCGGCCTCCGATCCAGGACCGTCTGTCGGCATTCTGCCGTCAACCGTCCCGACTGTCACGCATACCAACACCGCCAAGAAGAGAGCTGTGGGCAAGCCGACGAAGATTCGACGTTGCTCCGCTCGGCATCGGAAGAAAGCGAAGCGCAAGTTGAAGTGTCGGTCGCCAAGACATAGAGCGTCCGCTCACAAACGCGGCCACAAGGCAACGAAACGCCAGCGCAGGACATAGCCGCTTTCCGTAGGCTGCCCTAAATCTGCCGGACCCTAAGAACCGTTGACAATCGCGCCCGCGACAGCGCTCCACACGCGTCGGTGAAGCTCGACGTTCGCGGCTCGCTCCGTGCGCGCTTCGATCATTGAGGAGTGGGGATCGGACAGGGCGCGCTCCAGGGCGGCGCGGAAGCTCGCGACGTCCGTGACGGCCTCGTGCACCAGCCCGTAAAGCGTCGCCGCTTGTGCGAAGTCGAGGTCGGTGGGCGTAGAGATGTGGCGCGTAAACGTGTCCTTGCCGCTTGGATCGCCGCCGTCGGCTGAGACCTTCTCCGGTGTGCGCGCCGTCGGGGAGTCGGCGATTGGCAGGAAGTCGAAGATGCCGCCGCCGTCGTTGTTGAGCAGCACGATCGTGAGCTTATGTCCAAGGCGTTTGGCGGCAAGTAGCCCGCCGAGGTCGTGGGCGAGCGCGACGTCCCCGATCAGCAGCACCACCGGTCCGGCTGTGGCGGCGGCCGCGCCGAAGGCGCTTGAGACGGTGCCATCGATGCCGTTCGCGCCCCTGTTGCACACCACGCGTGGAGGGTCGGGTCGCACCGGCCAGAACGTCTCGATGTCGCGAATCGGCATCGAGGAGGCCACGAACAACGTCGCCTCCTCGGGCAGGAGCACACCAAGCTCGGCGGCGACCGAGGGCTCGCTCAACCCGCTTGAGGCGAGCACGCCAAGGATCGCCTCGGCGGCGCGCTCGTCGGCGCTGCGCCAGCTTGCCAGCCAGTCGGTGTCGACGCCCCCGGCGGACTTGGTGGACGGCCCGGCGAGCGTGGGTCCCGAGCGTTCGGCCGAGGCGTCGAGCATCGAGCTGAGCGCGTGCAGGGCGGCTGTCGGCTCTGCCGCGATTGAGTCGGCCAAAACGCTCGCCGGGTCCTGCCAAGCGCCCTCCGCGTCGAGCGCGATCTGAGGTATCGCCTCCAACCCCGAAAGCCAGGTGCGCAGCGGCTTTGACACCGGTAGGTCGCCGACCCGGATCACGACCTCGGGCACGTGCTCCCGCGCGAAGTCAGGCTCCCGGAGCAGGGCGTCGTAGTGGGCGATTGCGGTGTCCCCGCGCCGTGCGCCCGACATAGGGTCGGCCAGCAGCGGCCAGCCCGCGGCGGCGCAGAAGGCGGCCGCGGCTTCTCCAAGCGGCGTGTCGCGCTCGTGGCGGCCTGTCACCAGAACGCCCCGTCGAGCCTCACCAATGAGGTCGCGCAGCGCTCGCGCTGCCGCGTTTGAGTCATCGGCTTGCGGGGGACGGCTCACATACGGAGTTCCGTCAGGGCGGCCCTGCTCGGTCCTGTCCGGCAGCTCGTCGCAGACCAGCGGCTCGCGCAACGGGAAGTTGAGGTGCACTACACCCGGCCTACCTTCAAGCGCCGTCCAGAAGGCGCGACACGCAAGCGTCCTGATCCAACGGATGCGCTCGGGGCTCGCCTCGTGCGTGCCCACCTCGAAGAACCACTTCGCGAAGCTCCCAAAGATCCCAAGCTGGTCGATCGTCTGCCCAGCGCCGACATCACGCAGCTCAGGCGGCCGGTCGGCGCTCAACACAATCAAAGGCACTCTCGCTTCGCGCGCCTCCACCACCGCAGGCAGGAGATTCGCCACCGCCGTCCCCGAAGTGCAAGTGACCGCCACGGGCCGGTATGACGCCTTCGCAAGCCCCACAGCAAAGAACCCGGCACAGCGCTCGTCCACATGCGAATGGCAGCGCAACCGCTCATCACCCACGAGGCTCAGCACCAGCGGCGTCGAGCGCGACCCGGGCGAAGTGCAAGCATCGCGCAACCCACAGCGCGCCAACTCGTCCACAAAGGCGCCAAGTAGTCGGTAGGTGTCGGTGGCTGCGGTCATGGTTACGTTCGGGCGAAGCGTGGCTAACGCTATCTCGCTTCCGGCTGGCGAGCTATTGGCTTCTGTCGCGGGACTCGCGCTCGTAGCGTCCAGCTAGGTATTCCTCAACCCATGCGCGCGTGCTGCGCCACGTGCCGTCGGCGGCCTTGGAGGCCTTGAGACGCCCCCGCGTGGCGGCCACGCGTAGCGCGTTTGCCGAGATCTCCTCGGAGGCCAGAGCAGGCAACGGGACCGGGCGCGATGGGCCGGCGACGGCGGGGACTACGAACCTGTGGAGGTTGTCGAGGATGGCGCGGGCGAGCAGCTCTCCAAGCGGGCCGTGGTCGCCGCGATCGGCGCTCTGGAGTGCGGTCAGGTATCGCCGGCGGTCGCCCTTGAAGATGATCGTGGGGGGATAGCCGAGCCTGACCAGGAGCAGATTTAGAGCGAGTCGGCCGGTGCGCCCATTGCCGTCGAGAAATGGATGGATCTGCTCGAAGCGCGCATGCACCTTGGCTAGCGCTTCGGGGTCGATGCCTTCGCTCTCTCGACCCAGTGTTTGTACCTCGCCTATCCAGTTGGTGACCTTGGCGGTGACCTCGGGCCACGGCGGTGGGCGCATTCCGCCTGGAAACGGCTGGATGTCGTGCTCGCGGAATGAGCCCGGACGCTCGCGATGGCTGGCGCTTGGGTGTGGTGCGACATCCCACGCGGGTGTGAGCGCGAGTCGGTGGATGTGTCGAAGCTCGGTCAGCGAGAGAAGCTCGCCGCTTGACCATGCGCCGGGGTTGAGTGCCTGACCATAGATCCAGGTGGCGGCGTCGGCGTAGCCACGCACCTCCATGTACTCCCTGAGCTCCTTGTTGCCAACTGCTCGGCCCTCCTCGAGCAGCTGCTCGACTTGCTTGAGCACGAGCGTGTTGCCCTCGATCGCAGTCGAATGGTGAGCCTCCTCCAGCCATATCCCGCGCCAGATTCCATCTGCTTCGCCAGGTGAGGGCAGACCACCGAGCCGGTCACGCAATTCGCCGATCTGAACACGCAGCCGCTCGTAGACGGCAGCTCGCGTAGGTCGGCCGCGACCGCTCTGCGCGTTTTTGTTCGGTTGAGGCATGATCCAATTGTACCGAACATCTTCCTAAATGTGCGACTGATACCAAACTAATTGCACCGAACAAATACGTGAATACCCTCCGTTGTTTTTGGTTGCGAGTTGTCGTAGACTTCAACGATCACCCTCGTCCTACTGCACGGTTTCGGCGGCACGCGTCGTGCCTGGGATCAGGTCGTCGCGCACCTGCCTACTGAGCGCTATCGCCCGCTGGCGCTTGACCTTCCTGGGCACGGCGATCAAGTGGACGTGGCGCGACCCATCACGTTCGACAGCTGCGTGGCGAGCGTGCTTGAGCGCAGCCCTGAGCGGTTTGCGCTGGCCGGGTATTCGATGGGCGGGCGAATCGCATTGCACGTCGCGCTGGCAGCCCCCGAGCGGGTCAGCCGGCTTGTGCTCGTGTCCGCGACGGCGGGGATCGAAGACGACGTCGAACGTGCCGAGCGGAGCGAGCGCGACCGTCAGTTCGCCGACGAGATCGAAGAGGGGACGATCGAGCAGTTCGTGGACCGCTGGCGGGCGCAGCCGATGTTCGCCGAGGACCCGGCCGAGGTCGATGCGCTTGCCCGCACAGA
This sequence comes from uncultured Solirubrobacterales bacterium, assembly GCA_963695305.1. Lineage (GTDB taxonomy): Bacteria > Actinomycetota > Thermoleophilia > Solirubrobacterales > Solirubrobacteraceae > Palsa-744. The sequence goes on from OY968774.1 coordinate 1,780,321, forward strand.
CCAGTTGCGTAACCGCCCCGACGGGATCGCCGCCTCGCTGCGCGGTGTAGGCACCGGTGAGATGCGACCGTTGTGGGGGCGCTTGGGCGAGCTCACGATGCCCGTGGCGATCCTTGCGGGCGAGCGGGACACGAAGTTCCACGCGCCCGGACGGCGCATGGCTGGACTGCTCTCCGGTGCGTTACTCGCGATCGTCGCCGGCGGTCATGTCCTGCCGTTGGAGAGCCCACAGGCGGTCGCCGCGGCGATCGCCTAGCACTGTGCTTTGCGGTCCAACTTAGTAACTGCCGGGCAAAGCTCTCGCTTCGCCCGGCAGTCAGCGCCCAGCGTTCGTCGGCTACGAGACAGATAGCGCTTTACCACTGACGAGTAACACTAATCCTTCACCCGTCATATCGCCTGTGCCTGCACCCCCCAATTCGCAATTGCCTTTCTCCGAGGAGATAGGAGCTTCGGGGTTAAAGAATGCTAACACATCACCTTCGCCGGTATTTTCCAGCTTGAGACTTGTTAATCCTTCGCATAAGTCGGTTATGTTAAGGCCAAAAACTAAACATAAGAACTCGGAGCCCAATTCTTTCCCTGCGCCACCAGCGAATAGGTGGTCTAAGAATTCCGGTGCCGAGGACATTAATTCAATTTCGCCTAACCAGGGTGGATTATCTACCCACAGTTCAATATCGGTTTCATGTGCGCACCCTTCTCCGCCTTCGCATTTAAGCGAAGTGCCGGTTAAGGCAGTCCCGATTTTTCCACCAGTTAAGTTTAATACTTCAGTAATTTCGGATAGGCCACCTGGGCCTACGGTACCTGTAAAGAATCCTTCGCAACTAACGCTGGCAGGACTGCCAAGATTGCCTTTTAAGTCCGCGAATACCAGCGACCATTCCATTTCGGCGGCTAATGCCCCTTCTGTTTCCACGATTTGTTTGCCGTCCACTAACCATGCCGGCGGGGCGCCTATGGCCAATTCTAAACCCGATTCAAGGAAGATTAAGTATTCATCTAAGAGTTCGCCCGCGCCGGTACCACCCAGTTCGCAGCTTCCCAGCTGGGAGGATATGGGCGCCGCTGGGTTGAAGATCTCTAAGACATCTTTTTCGGCAGTGATGTTTTCTACCTTGGCTGTCGTTAAGCCTTCGCAGAAGTCGGTCTTGTTAACGCCCCCGACTAAGCAGCGCATCTCATACCCAGGTTCTTTTCCGATCCCGCCTGCGAAGAGATGGTCTAAGAATTCGGGTTCCGATGACATGAGTTCAAGTTGCGTTTTCCATCCGTTGGGATAGATGTTCTTTGGCCATACTTCCGCTTCAGTCGTTTTTTCGCAGCCGGCGACGCTTTCGCAATGCAGAGGTAATTCTGGCGCTTCGCCGAATTCATTGATTAATTCTCCGGCGAGATTTAAGACTGTTTCGATTAAGTCTTCCTTGCCGGGTCCGACCGTACCATCGAGGATGTCTTCGCATTTGACGGTCATGGCGCCGAATTCTGTTTCTGAGTCGGTCAGTTCGAGTAAGCCGGTCACTCTGACGATTAAGGGGCCTTCCGCTTCGGTGATCGGTTTTCCTTCGACCCTCCATTCAGCGGCCGCAAAGGCTTGTGTCGCGACGATGACGCTGAGCGAGAACGTCGCGAGTAGCGCCAACCAGAGCATCTGGATCTTCTTCATGTGTTCCTTTCCCTCACCCGAGGCGGTAGGCCTCGGCCCGAGATTCGACGGGTCCGGGCAACTTCGTCCCTGTCAGAGAGCGGTGGTGTCCGGCCGGTCGTATGGATTCTTATGACTGCCGGTCAAACCAAATCATCGCGACAGTCGGAATATATGGTTTCTGTGGATCGCCCCCGGATCAAGGGCTGTTTCTCAATCCGGGCGGTGTAGGCCCGTTAGGCAGGACCGTAGTGGCGGCCGATGGTTCTGGGCTACAGCGGTTCGACGCCCAACCCCGGCCCGTCCGGCACCGCGATCTCGCCGCGCACCGGCGCAAGGGGGTTAGCGATCCCGGCGAACATGCCAAGCGTGGCAAGGCCGCATGCAGGCAGCGGGCCGCGCGAGGCCAGAGCGGCTGCGGCATGAAGGCCGGCGGCCACGCCGAGTGGGCCGTCGAGTGTGGATGCCACATACGGCTCGGCGCCCGAGGCCCTCACAAGCGTGGCTGCGGCGAGCAGGCCGCCGATGCCGCCACAGCGGGAGATCTTCAGGCAGACGGCGTCGGCGACACCGGCGGTGAGGGCGCCGTGCTCGGCGGCGGTCTCGTCGATTGAGACTCTTGTCGCCACGCGGTCGCGCACCTCGCGCACCCTTGCCAGACCGTGCACCGGCTCCTCCACGAGCTCCAAGCCGCAGGGGGAGAGCGTTTCGATGGCGCTCACGGCTTCCTCCACGTCCCACGCGCCGTTGGCGTCTACCCGCAACGCGACCTCGGGACCGGCGAGGGCTCGCACGGCCGCCAACCGTCCCGCGTCGTCGCCGACGCCTACCTTCACCTTCAGGCAGCCAAAGCCCTCCTCGACGGCTTGTCGTGCCTGTTCCCCGGCGCCGGCGCGGTCCAGCGCGGAGAGGGTTGCATTCACGCTCACCGTACTCGCGGGGGTATCGGTTATCAGCGAGGCGACCGGCCGTCCCGCGCGCCGGCCGGCGCGATCCCACAGCGCGAGGTCGATCGCGGCGAACGCCTCCGGGAGGTCGTCTACGCGACGGCACGCGTCCACGATCTCCGCGCCGTTCATCGTGCTGGAGGCTTCCACCAGAGGGCGGTAGCGCTCCAGGGCCTGCTCCACGCGAGCGATGCTCACGCCGTCGTAGGGCTCCATTGGGGCGGCTTCTCCGTACCCCGTGACCCCGTCCTCGCCGGTGAGCGACACCGACAACAGTTCGCGTTCGCTCACTGTGCCAAACGCGGTCTGCAGCGGTTCGCGCATGCGCAGGGAATAGCGGCGAACCTTCATCTTCATGGTCGCCTACTCACGCGAGGCAGTGTCCCGCCGGAGTGAGGGTGGGAGATGCGCCGTCGCGTGGGCCGAGGCTGGGACGGAGGCTCGTGGATGCTTCGCTCAGGACCCAATCCCCCCGCTCAAAAGAATGCCGGCAGAGAAGAGCAGGCAGAAGACGAGTTGCAGCATTCCCGTCTTGGCGAGCGCGCCGTTGAGCGTGGGGCCGTCGACGCGCGTGCGCACCACCTTCACGAGCGGGAGCGCAAGTGGGATCGCAAGCCAGGGGAGGAAAAGCCAGGCGGTCATCGACCCGAGCACCCAGGGCAGTGGGGCGAGTACGAACGCGGCTGCAACCATCGCCGCGTAGAGCACGCGCGTGCGATCCCGACCCAGGCGCACCGCCAGCGTGCGCTTGCCCGCGCGGCGGTCGGTGTCGAGGTCGCGGACGTTGTTCACCACGAGGATCGCGCTTGCCAACAGCCCCACGGGGACCGCGCAGGCGAAGGCCTCCCATGGGAGGTTCTGCACCTGCACGAAGTAGGACCCGGTGACTGCAACCACGCCGAAGAAGAGGAACACGAACAGCTCGCCCAAACCCTCGTACCCATAGGGGCGGGGGCCGCCGGTGTAGAGCACCCCCGCGAGAATCGAGGCGCCACCCACGGCGATCAGCTCCCATCCCGCGACCGCTACGAGGTACACCCCGCACAACACCGCCAGTCCGAAGGTGACATACGTCGCGAACAGCACCCTCCCAGGGGGTACGAGCCCGCCGGCGGTGACGCGCACGGGCCCGAGGCGGTCCTCAGTGTCGGCGCCGCGGCGGGCGTCGGAGTAGTCGTTGGACAAGTTGGTGCCCACCTGGATGAAGATCGCTCCGAGCAACGCCGCCACGAAGGCGAGCGGGTGGAAGTGGTTGGCGCCGAGCGCGAGCGAGGTGCCCACGAGCACGGGGGCCACCGCCGCGGGGAGCGTGCGCAGGCGGGCCGCCATCAGCCAGATGTGCACGGTGCTCCGCGCCCGCTCGGAGGCGGGCTTGCGGCTGATGCCCTGCAAAGAACTCACGAACCACGCCTTCGAGGCAGAGAGTACGGGCAAATAATCCTCATCGTTTTATGCCCGTCTTGGGAACTGGCCGAAATCGGGGGTGCGTTTGGCCTTGTAAGCCTCGCGTCCCTCTTTGGCCTCTTCGCTCCCATAGAAGAGGAGGTTGGCGTCGTGGGCGAGTTGTTGGATCCCCGCCAACCCGTCCTCGGCGGCGTTGAAGGATGCCTTCAGCAGGCGCAGCGAGAAGGGGGAGAGGGCGAGCATCTCACGACACCATCCCACGGTCTCCTCCTCCAATCGCTCAAGCGGGACAACCGTGTTGACGAGCCCCATTTGGAGCGCTTCCTGGGCGTCGTACTGACGGCACAAAAACCAGATCTCCTTCGCCTTCTTCACGCCGACGACGTTCGCCAGCAACCCCGCGCCGAAGCCCCCGTCGAAGGACCCCACGCGTGGGCCGGTTTGGCCGAAACGGGCGTTCTCAGCGGCGATGGTCAAATCGCAGATGAGGTGCAGCACGTGGCCCCCACCGACGGCGTACCCCGCCACCATCGCCACGACGGGCTTCGGCAACCGGCGGATCTGGACGTGGAGGTCTGTCACGTGGAAGCGCCCAACGCCGGCCTTCCCGGCCTCGTCCTCGGAGAGATATCCAGAGTCTCCCCGTACGCGTTGGTCTCCCCCGGAGCAGAACGCCAATGGCCCCTTCCCGGTGAGGATGATGGCGCCCACGGAGGTGTCCTCCCGCGCCTGCTCAAAGGCCTGGGAGAGCTCGATCACCGTGTGGGGGCGGAAGGCGTTTCTCACCTCCGGGCGCGCGATCGTGATCTTTGCGATGCACGGCTCCCCCTCGCCCTCGGAGGAGGTCTCATAGCGGATGTCGGTGTAGTTGCCTGCGTCGATCCAAGTGGTGGTCAAGGCTCCAAACTCTCCTGTCCTCCCGACATCCGCGGGGTGGGGGTGTTCGCAAAGGGGTGACTCGCGCGCGCGTACGCATGCGAAGGCTAGCTCTTAGCCACAAAGCTCAGGCCCTCCCGGCAGCTAGCCTATGGGCAATGCAGGTTGAGGCATGGTTGCACCGTGCATCCCGCTCCGCGCCCACGGTTACGGCGGTTGAGACACCCAAGGAGCGGATCTCCTACGCGGAGCTGTTCGAGGCCGCCTGTGCGGGCGCTGCCGAGCTACAGGCGCGCGGCGCGCGCAGGGGGGAGCGCGTGGCGATCGCGCTTCCGCCGGGCGTGGACTTCGCGTGCGCGCTGCACGCCTGCTTCCTGTTGGGGGCGGTAGCGGTACCAATCGACCTACGTTTGACCGCCTCCGAGCGCGACCAGGTCGCGGGGGGTGCTCGCGTGCTGGTCGAGGTTCCCCTCTCTCGCGGGCATTCGCGGGGGGCGGGCGGGGTCGGTGGGGGCGAGTTGGAGGGTTTGACCGTTGCCCGTACCCACGACCTCGATGCGACCTGCGTTGTGATCTACACCTCGGGTACCACCTCGGCTCCCAGGCCGGTGGAGCTGACGTACGGCAACTTCCTCTGGAGTGCGCTCGGCTCCGGAGTTGCGCTTGGGGTGGACCCTTCCGAGCGGTGGTTGTGTCCCGCGCTGCCCGTCTCTCACGTGGGTGGGCTTTCGATCCTCGTGCGTTCCGCCATTTACTGCACCACCGCGGTGATCCACGAGCGCTTTGACACCCAGCGGGCGCTCACGGCCCTGCTGGAGCAGGACATCACGCTCGTGTCGCTTGTCTCCACCACGCTCTCGCGGCTACTCGATGCTGGCCTTTCCAACCCCCCGCGGCTGCGGTACGCGCTGACTGGCGGCGGTCCCGTTCCCGACACGCTGATCGCCCGTGCGCGCGGGGCGGGCGTGCTAGTCGCCCCGACATACGGACTCACCGAGGCCTGCTCCCAAGTCACCACCAACGGTCCGTCGTTGTTCTGCACGCAGGTCGCCATCGAGCAGGAAGAAATCGTGGTGGGGGGACCCACGGTTGCCAGGTCCGCCCTCGCCGCCGACGGTTGGCTGCACACCGGAGACCTTGGATATCTCGATGAGAGTGGAAACCTGCACGTGAGCGGCCGTGTCTCCGACACGATCGTCACGGGTGGTGAGAACGTCGCCCCGAGTGAGGTGGAGGGGGTGCTCGAATCGCATCCCTCCGTCTCCGAGGCGGCGGTGGTTGGACGTGTGGACGATCAGTGGGGGGAGATGGTGGTGGCTGTCGTCCTTCCCACCGACGGAGTCACCGTGGAGGAGGACGATCTGCGCGCGCATTGCGCCTCCCGGCTAGCCCCGTTCAAGGTTCCCAAGCGCGTGGAGTTTGCCTCCGCACCGCTCCCACGGACGCGCTCTGGCAAGCTACTCCGCAGGGAGCTATGAAGGGATGTTGGGATGACCGTGGTTCAACCTGAGGAACAACACGGAGACGACGCTGCTCGCGAGCACCGCGCGGCGAGTCTCACCCACTGGGAAGAGGCCGCCTCCGGGTGGGTAGCGCGGCAGGAGACGCTGCGCGACATATCCGCCCCCGTCTCCCATTGGATGATCGACGCCGTGGACCCACAGCCGGGGCAACGCGTGCTTGAGCTCGCCGCCGGCCTGGGGGAGACGGGCTTTCTCGCCGCGGAACTCGTTGCTCCCGTCGGTGGGGTCATCAGCTCAGACCAAGCTGATGCGATGCTCGACGGTGCCCGCAAACGCGCGGGCGAATTGGGGCTCACGAACGTCGAGTTTCAGGTGCTCAACGCGGAATGGATCGACCTCCCCGTCGCTTCTGTGGACATCGTGCTCTGCCGGTGGGGTTACATGCTGATGGCGGACCCCGGTGCCGCGCTTGTCGAGACGCGGCGAGTGTTGCGCCCCGAAGGGCATGTAGCGCTTGCGGTGTGGGATTCACTCGACCACAACCCGTGGGCGCTGCATCCCGCGGCGGAGCTGGTCGAACGGGGCCTCACCGAGCCACCCCCCGCGGGTGCACCCGGCCCGTTCGCGCTCGGCGACAAGCTACGTATCCGCGAACTGCTCGAACACGCCGGCTTCCAGGAGGTGTGGGTGCAACGGCTCGACCTCACCCAAAAAGTGGCGAGCTTCGAGGAGTTCTGGAACACCACGCTCGACCTCTCCCGCAACTTCCACGACGCCGTGCTCTCCCGCCCCGAGGCGGAGATCGCCGACATCCGCGCCTCGCTCGCCAAACGCCTGGGGGAGTTCACCGCCGCCGACGGCTCGATGGAGATTCCGATGAGCACCTTCGCCGGAGTAGGGACTGCCTGAGGCGGCCGTTCCGCGGCGGTCTCCGCCACCCCCGATGCTCGACGTGCCCCCGGCACGCCTCCGCTGGCCGATTGGGAATCCCGTCGATTCCCAATCGGTTGCGGCGGATCCCATCCACGGACCGACCGCCTCAGAGGCTTGTGGGATAACCTGCCGCCATGCTCTACGACGACGACGCCAACCTCACGCTTCTCGACCCCCCGTCCGGGGGGCGCGGCGGCTCGACCGTCGCAATCCTCGGGTACGGCTCCCAAGGCCACGCCCACGCACTCAACCTGAAGGACTCCGGCGTGTCCGTGGTCGTAGGCCTGCGCCCTGACTCCTCTTCGGCCGCCAAGGCCCGCGAGCAAGGGCTGGAGGTGCTCTCACCAGTCGAGGCCGCCTCGCGGGGGGACCTCGTGATGATGTTGGTCCCCGACGAGCTCCACCACCAGGTGTGGGATGAAATTTCGGACGGCATCGCCGAGGGCAACATGTTGTTGTTCGGCCACGGCTTCTCGATCCACTACGGCGAGGTCGTGCCCCCTCCCGGTGTTGATGTCGGCATGGTGGCTCCCAAGGGTCCCGGGCACCTCGTGCGGCGCCAGTTCACCGAGGGCTCTGGCGTCCCAGGGTTGATCGCCGTCAACCAGGACGCAACCGGCAACGCCCGCGCGCTCGCACTCGCCTACGCCAAGGGCATCGGCTGCACCCGTGGCGGCGTCATCGAGACCACCTTCAAGGACGAGACCGAGACCGATCTCTTCGGCGAGCAGGCCGTCCTCTGTGGTGGCGCCTCCGAGCTGGTTCAGGCCGGCTTCGACACGCTGGTCGAGGCTGGGTATGACCCCGAGATGGCCTACTTCGAGTGCCTGCACGAGCTCAAGCTGATCGCTGACCTCATGTACGAAAAGGGCCTCGCCGGCATGCGCTACTCGATCTCCAACACCGCCGAGTACGGCGACTACACGCGCGGCAAGCGCGTCATCACCGACGAGACCCGCGCCGCGATGCGTCAGATCCTCAAGGAGATCCAGGACGGCGACTTCGCCCGCGAGTGGATAGCCGAGAACCGCGCCGGCCAAGAGAACTTCCTACGCATGCGCGCCGAGCAGGCCGACACCCAAGTCGAGCACGTCGGCGGCGAGCTGCGCTCGCATATGGACTGGATCAAAACCACTTTTTGACCCACCCACCCGCCCTATCCGGCCCTTGCGGGCCGGATAGAAAGGATGAGATGTGCCTATCTGGCCCTTTCGGGGTCGGATAGAAATAGGAAAAGTGGCGACGGCTAGGATCTAGCCGTGTCTCGACTGGCATTTGTCCAACCACGAGCGGGGACGGCAAGCCAGGTAAACAAGGCCGCGAGGCGGCTCGCGCAGCTTCGCGCGGAACTGCTGGATGGGGCCACGCCTGGGCGTGATGAAGTTGCTCAATCGATAGCCGACATGGGTCTCGTAGAGGGCTGGCGAGAGCTGCACGCAGCGCCTCTCCGTGCGACGAGCGCGAACCTCCGCCACTACGTTCGACCGCGTTCGTCGAGCGCGTCAGCCAATGTCTCAGTTACCCAGCGGCTCAAGAAGTTCTCAACCATTCTCGACAAGCTGGATCGCTATCCGAAGATGCAGCTAACTCGCATGGAGGACGTGGGAGGCGTCAGAGCAATCCTCCCCAGCCAACACTCGGCCGACGAGGTTGCTCGTCGGCTGCGCAAGAACTGGACAGTCCATCGCTATCGCGACTATGTGCGCGATCCCAAGCCTTCGGGCTACCGGGCGCTGCACCTCATCGTGGTCAAGAAGGGCGTGAAGATAGAGCTACAGATCAGAACTGCGCTCCAGGATCTCTGGGCCAACCAAGTCGAGCTCGACTCTCGGTATCTCCGCGTCGACTTCAAGTCGGGTAATGGGTCTGAGGTCGTTCATGCCTACTATGTGGCTATGAGCAAGTTCCTTATGATGCGGGAAGCGACCGAACAGCCGTCCGAGGAGTTCATGGTCGAGCTCACCAGGCGGTATAGCCTGGCGAAGTCCTATTTGTCAACCGAGGCAAGGAGCGACGATGGACGTTGATGAGATTCGCCACTTCCTTGTGGTCTATGACATCGCCGCCGCCAAGGCAGCTGTGACCGAGTTCGTTGACTACGACGAGGCGCTGGCGGCTTACGAGGCGATAGAGAAGGAGAACTTCGGGCGGGACGACCTCGACATTGTCCTGCTTGGCGCCGACTCAAGGGCGACCATCGAAAAGACGCATTCGAGCTACTTCAACACCGTCGATGGCGGCTTCGAGCGGTTCTTCAGCGACCGCCTAGAGCACGTCTGATCTGGTCGAACGCTGGCGTAGCGGGACTCGCTACACTGGTCCTCCTCGTCGCGACTGGCGCTTCAGGTGGAGTGAACCACCGGGGAGCGGCGAGGCATTGAGCCGCGCGCCTGGGCATCCTTCTTCTACCGACATGCTGAGGATGCCCCGATGACGCCACCTAATCCGATAGACGCCAGCACCGAGCTTGTTATCCCAGGCGAGCTGAAGCCAGCGGACGGGCGCTTTGGTTGTGGGCCTTCCAAGGTGAGGCCCGAGGCGTTGGCCGGGCTGGCCTCCGAAGGGGCCGCGATCATGGGGACATCGCACCGGCAGGCTCCCGTCAAGAGCCTTGTCGGCGAGATCCGCGCCGGGCTTGGCGAGCTGTTCTCCGCGCCCGAGGGCTACGAGGTCGCGCTCGGCAACGGCGGCGCGACCGCCTTCTGGGACGCCGCGTCCTTCGGCCTTGTCGAGCGGCGCTCGCTGCACCTTTCCTTTGGCGAGTTCTCACAGAAGTTCGCCACTGTCACCTCCGACGCGCCGTTCCTCAAGGACCCGGTGGTCGTGAAGGCTGACCCGGGCAGCGCGCCCGGCGCCGAGGAGCTTGACGCCGCGCTCGCGGGGATCGACGGCGATCCGGTCGACGTCGTGGCCTGGGCTCACAACGAGACCTCCACTGGCGTGATGGCGCCGGTGCTGCGACCCGCGGGAGCGGGCGATGAGCTGGTGCTGATCGATGCCACCTCCGGCGCCGGCGGTCTTCCGGTTGACCTCTCCCAAGCCGATGCCTACTACTTCGCGCCCCAGAAGGCCTTCGCCGCCGACGGGGGACTGTGGCTTGCCATGCTCAGCCCGGCTGCTCAGGAGCGCATCGCGAAGATCGCCGCGACCGGACGTTTCACGCCCGCGTTTCTCTCTCTCCCGATCGCGCTTGAAAACTCGCTCAAGGACCAGACTTACAACACCCCCGCGCTGGCCTCCCTGTTCCTGTTGGTCGAGCAGATCCGCTGGATGCTCGGCTTGGGCGGGTTGGACGCCTGCGTCGCGCGCACGCGCGAGTCCTCGTCCCATCTCTATGAGTGGGCTGAGCGCTCGTCGTTCGCCACCCCGTTCGTCTCCGCGCTGGCTAACCGTTCGCTGGTGGTGGGCACGATCGACTTCGACGACACTGTCGACGCGAAGCTGCTCGCCTCTACGCTTCGCGCCAACTCGATTGTGGATGTCGAGCCCTACCGCAAGCTCGGCCGCAACCAGCTGCGCATCGGCATGTTCCCCGCCATCGATCCCGCAGACGTGCAGGCGCTCACCGCCTCTATCGACTGGGTGGTAGAAAGGATCGCCTCATGAGCGCCACCGATACCCACACATCCACCGGCGCCCCCGCGGGGGACCCTGAGCGCTTGCGGGTCCTGGTCAAGGAGAAGGTCGGCGACTCCGGGGTGAAACTGTTGGAAGAGCACTTCGAGGTAGATCTCGGCGTGGACTGGTCAGACGAGGAGCTGGGCGAGCGCATCGGCGACTACCACGGCATTCTCATCCGCTCCGCCACGAAGATGACCCCCGAGCTGATCGCAAAGGCCACCAACCTCCGTGTGATCGGTCGCGCCGGGGTGGGGGTCGACAACGTCGACGTCCCCTCCGCCACCGCCCGCGGCATCGTCGTCGCCAACGCGCCTCAATCTAACGTCGTCACCGCCGCCGAGCACACGATGGCGATGCTGCTCGCGCTGGCTCGCAACATTCCCCAAGCCCACGCCTCGCTCACCTCCGGCAAGTGGGAGCGCTCCAAGTTCTCCGGTGTCGAGCTGTATGAGAAGACGCTCGGCATCCTCGGCTTCGGCCGTATCGGCCAGCTCGTCGCACAGCGGGCGCGCGGTTTCAACATGCGCGTCGTCGCCTTCGACCCGTTTGTCTCCGCTGAGCGCTACAAGGAGCTGGGCGTGGAGAAGGCCGCCTCCTCAGATGAGGTGTGCGCCCAAGCCGACTTCATCACGATCCATCTCCCCAAGACCCCGGAGACCGAAGGGTGGCTCGACGCCTCCCAGTTCGCCAAGATGCGCGACGGCGTGCGTATCCTCAACGTCGCTCGTGGCGGTCTCATCGACGATGGGGCTCTCAAGGATGCGCTTGACTCCGGCAAGGTGGGCGGCGCCGCGCTTGACGTATTCCCCGCCGAGCCGATCACCGACTACCCGCTCTTCCATGGCTACCCCAACGTGGTCGTCACACCGCACCTGGGCGCCTCCACCGCCGAGGCCACCGACCGCGCCGGCTTCCAGTCGGCCGAGCAGGTCGTCGCCGCGCTCACCGGCGGCGTGGTTTCCACCGCGGTCAACATCCCCTCAGTCGGTGCGGAGGACATGGAGGTGCTCGCACCCTTCCTCCCGCTCGCGAAAAAGCTTGGTCGCCTCGCGATGGAGCTTGCCGCCGGCTCATCGGTGGAGCGCATCGAGGCCGCCTTTATGGGCCGTATCGCCGACTTCGATACGCGCATGCTCTCGCTCGCTGTCGTGTGCGGCGCGCTTGAAGGCCGCACAGAGCAGGACGTGAACCTGGTCAACGCGCTCACAGTTGCTCAGGAGCGTGGCATCGTGCTTGAGGAGAAGTCGGTCTCAGAGGCCCAGGACTTCAACGAGCTGATCCGCGTCACCGTCGTCTCCGGTGGCGAGAAGGTAGCGGTCGCCGGCACCGGCATCGGCCCCAACCGCGTACCCCATCTGGTCGAGGTGCAGGGCCGCCGTCTGACGATCGAGCTCACCCCGTATGTCTGCGTTTTCCGCTACGCCGACCTCCCCGGCATGATCGGACGCGTGGGCACCATCTTCGGCGCCCACGGCATAAACATCTCTTCCGCCGCCATCGGCCACACCGCCGATGGCGCCGACGAGCGGCTTGCCGCGATGGTCGTCACCACCGACGCCCCGGTCCCACCCGAGGTCGTCTCTGAGATCGTGGCTTCCGACGGCTTCGTCTCCGGCTGGTCCGTCGTTCTCTAGTAGTCTCATCGACCGATGCAAGCGGTCGAAATAACCAAACACGGGGGACCTGGTGTCCTCAAGGTGTTTGAACGCTCCGACCCGCCGCTGCTTCCCGGTGAGGTCCGCATCGACGTCGCGGCGTGTGGCATCAACTTCGCCGACGTGATGGCGCGCATCGGTGTCTACCCCGACGCCCCCAAGCCGCCCTGTGTCGTCGGCTACGAGGTCGCCGGCACCGTCATCGACCTCGGCGAAGGCGTGGAGGACATCGAGCGCGGCCAACGCGTGCTCGCGGGCACGAAGTTCCGCGGCTACGCCTCACAGGTGTGTGTCCCGGAGACCGACGTCGTTGTGCTCCCGGACAACCTCACCTTCGAGCAGGGCGCGGCGATCCCGGTCAACTACGCAACCGCCTGGGCCGGGCTTGTCGGCTACGGCTCGATCCAACCGGGGGAGAGGGTACTCATTCACTCAGCCGGTGGGGGAGTTGGCATCGCCGCCATCCAGATCGCCCGCCGCTTCGGCGCCGGTGAGATCTACGGCACCGCCTCTTCTTCAAAGCACGCCCGTATTCGCGAGCTTGGCATCGACCACGTGCTCGACTACTCCGACGTTCACACCAAGGCCGGGCTTCCCGGCTTTGACATCATCCTCGACCCCCTCGGCGGCAAGAGCATTCGCACCTCCTACAACCTGCTCCGCGCCGGCGGCCGTGTTATCGCCTTTGGCGCCTCCGGTGTCGTGTCAGGTGGCAAACGCAACCTCGTCTCAGCGCTGCGCACCGTCGCCCGTATGCCCCGCTTCTCGCTCATCAAGCAGATGTCGGAATCCAAGGCTGTCATCGGCCTGAACATGCTCAGCCTGTGGCAGGATCGCGGCACGCTCTCCCCCTGGATCGAGCCGCTCCGCGAGCTGATGGACGACGGCACGATCGATCCGGTGATCGCCGCCACTTTCCCCTTCGCCGAAGCCGGCGCCGCGCAGGACATGCTCACCGAACGCCGCAACATCGGCAAGGTCGTGTTGGTTCCCTGAAGTAAAGGCCCACTGGCCCGCGCGCCCGTGTGGGCGTGCGAGGGCTCCACATCCGGCGGGTCGGGTGCTACCCTGCGTTTCACATGTCGTTCTCTCTTTCGCTTCGACTTCTCCTGCTCCCCCCTCGGGGGGAATAGCGCGTGGCGGCCGCGTAGCCGCATACCCAAGGAGAAGCCGGTAAGCGAGAGAACTTAGGAAGCGAGGACGACATGGCACATCAAGACCCACCACATCGAGACGAGCACGATCGCGTCAGGATCTTCGACACCACCCTGCGTGACGGCGAGCAGTCGCCCGGGATCTCCCTGAACAAGCAGGAGAAGCTTGAGATCGCCCAGCAGCTGGCACGGCTGGGGGTGGACATCATCGAGGCCGGCTTCCCCATCACCTCGCCCGGCGACTTCGAGTCGGTGCAGGCGATTTCCCGCGAGGTCGAAGGACCCGTCATCTGCGGGTTGGCGCGTACCTCAAAGCAGGACATCGACGCGGCCTGGGAGGCGGTGCGCGATGCGGAGCGTCCTCGCATCCACACATTCATCGCCACCTCCGACATTCACATCGAGCGCAAGTTGCAGACCACGCGCGAGGACGTCAAGGGGCAGGTGCGCGCCGCGGTATCCCACGCCAAGTCCTACACCGACGACGTGGAGTTCTCTCCCGAGGATGGCTCCCGCTCTGACATTCCCTACATGGCGGAGGTCATCCAGATCGCGCTGGATGAGGGCGCCACCACGATCAACGTCCCTGACACCGTCGGCTACACAATGCCCTCGGAGTACGCGGCGATGTTCGAGGAGCTCTACCGCCTGGTGCCCGACCTGCGCAACGTGGTCGTTTCCGTCCACTGCCACGACGACTTGGGGTTGGCGGTCGCTAACTCGCTGGCCGGCGTCCAAGCCGGGTGCCGCCAGGTGGAGTGCGCGGTCAACGGCATCGGCGAGCGCGCCGGCAACGCCTCCCTGGAGGAGATCGTGATGTTGCTGCGCACCCGCGAGCCAGCGCTGGGGCTGTGGACAGGCGTGGACACCACCGAGATCGCCCGTACCTCCCGTTTGGTGTCGCGTTTGACTGGCTACCCCGTGCAACCCAACAAGGCCATAGTCGGACGCAACGCTTTTGCCCACGAGGCCGGCATCCACCAGGACGGCGTCCTGAAGGAGCGCGCCACGTACGAGATCATGGACGCCACCACCGTGGGGTTGAAGTCGAACGCGATCGTCCTTGGCAAGCACTCCGGTCGCCACGCCCTGCGCCAAGCGCTGGAGGAGATGGGCTTCAAGGTGGAGGGCCAGACCCTCAACACCGCCTTCAAGCGCTTCAAGGAGATCGCCGACCGCAAGAAGCAAGTCACCGCGATGGACCTGGAGGCGCTTGTAACAGACGAGCTGCGCTCCGATGACGTCGCCGCCTACGCGTTCGTCGACTTCGAGGTGTCCGCCTCCTCGGAGCGACCCCCGATCGCGCGTGTCAACGTCAACGTCGAAGACGCGATCCGCACGGGCGAGTCATCAGGCGACGGCCCCGTCGACGCCATCTTCCGCGCCATCAACGCCGCCACCGGTGTGGAGGCAGCCTTGCGCGAGTTCCGCGTCGACGCAGTCACCGAGGGCCAAGACGCGCTTGGCGAGGTCTCCGTTGTGGTCGAGGTCGAAGGCCAAACCGGTGCCGGCCAGGGTGTCTCCACAGACATCATCGAGGCGGCAGCACGAGCTTACGTTCGCGCACTATCGATCGGCGTCCTACGAGCCCGCGAGGGCGACCGCCCGCTGGGGCTGCCGGAGACGGCGGCGTAGGAACACCTGGCCACCTTCGTCGCATCTGGCCCGAATCCCGAACCCTTCGACTAGCCGCGAAACCCGAGCAACTGCCTCAGTATTGACAACGACTGTTTCCTGTGCGAAGCTCGTGTGGGACCGGGATCGTGGAACGATGTTTCTCGCTCTGGTCTCCCTTTCCCCTTCTCGGAGGCCCGAGGAGGTTTGCTCTCGCCGGGAGGGCCTTTCTTCTCCCTCCCGGCGGGTTTACGCATAGGTGAGTAAGCCACAGCGTGCGCGACGTCTGTGATAACGTACGCTCGTATGCCACAGGCCAAGACCAGGCGAGCGCAGGTCGAAGCGCAAGATCCCCGCTGGGAAGCATTCGATTCCGCCGTCATCGGCGCACGCGTAAAGGCGCTGCGTGAGGCGTCGTCTCTATCGTTGCGTGATCTTGCCGAGCGCTCCGGCGTCAGCGCGCCGATGCTCTCGCAGGTCGAGCGGGGGGAGACAAGCCCGACGCTCACCGTCGCTGCGCGTATCGCAGCCGGGCTTGACCTGCGGCTCTCGCAGTTGCTCCGCCTCGATGAGGGTGGCTCGGTAACGATCGTGCGCGCCTCCGAGCGCTCGGGCGGCGGCAACGCCAAGCGCGGCCACAGCTTCGAGGTGCTCACCCCGGCACAGCCCGGTCAGCGCTCTGAGCTCTCACGTCACACGCTCGCTCCCGCCGGCGCCACGGGCGCGCCCGACGATCCGCCGATGCACGAGCCTGGTTCGCGCGAGACGGCGCTTGTCGAGCAGGGCTCTGTCGTGCTCGTCTGCGACGGCCAGCGCTACGAGCTACACGAGGGCGACTGCGTCACGTTCGACGCCGACCTGCCCCACCATTTCGAGAACCCCACCACCGCGGAAGCTGCCTTTCTTGCGGTGGTCTCCGCTGGCCTACGAAGAAGTTGATTATTTCCCACCCACCCGCCCTGGACCCTTCGGGTCCAGGTAGTTAGAAATGACCTAAGACCACCCGTTGGGCCCCCGGGTCCAGACAATTAGAGAGACCTAAGACCTATGAGCACACCAAAGACAATGTTCGAGAAGATTTGGGAGGCCCATGAGGTTGCGGATGGGCTGTTGTACATCGACTTGCACCTGGTGCACGAGGTGACCTCACCGCAGGCGTTCGATGGGTTGCGGCTGGCTGGGCGCAAAGTGCGGCGGCCGGATCGGACGTTGGCGACAGCCGACCACAACACGCCGACCGACGGGACGCCCGTCGCGGCTCGCATCAAGGATGAGCTTTCGCGCGTGCAGGTGGAAACGCTTGAGCGCAACTGCGCAGAGTTCGGTGTGCCGGTGTACTCGCTCGGCTCGGACCGCCAGGGAATCGTGCACGTGATCGGCCCTGAGTTGGGTGTCACACAGCCGGGTATGACGGTTGTTTGCGGTGACTCCCACACGGCCACGCACGGGGCGTTCGGTGCGCTTGCGTTCGGCATCGGCACCTCCGAGGTGGAGCACGTATTGGCTACGCAGTGCATGGTGCAGCACCGTCCCCGCTCGATGCGCATCAGCTACGAGGGGGCGCTCGGGTTCGGGGTGACCGCGAAGGATCTGATCCTTGGCACGATCGGGCAGATCGGTGTTGGAGGTGCGACCGGACATGTGGTCGAGTACGTCGGCCCCGCCATCGAAGCGCTCACCATGGAGGGCCGCATGACCGTCTGCAACATGACGATCGAGGCAGGCGGTCGCGCAGGGATGATCGCACCCGATGAGACCACGTTCGCGTGGTTTGAGCAGGAGCGTCCGGGTGCGCCGAAGGGGGCGGAACTGGAGGAGGCGATCGCGAAGTGGCGCTCGTTGCACTCAGACGAGCGCGCCACGTACGACAGCGACGTTGTGGTGGACGCCGCAGCGCTCTCCCCCCAGGTAACGTGGGGCACAACCCCAGGGATGGTGGCGCCGGTGAGCGCGTCGGTGCCCTCGCCCGAGGACTTCGACAGTCCCGCTGACCGTGAGGCCACCGAGCGTGCCCTTCACTACATGGGCCTGCAGGCAGGCACCCCGATCGAGGAGATCGCGATCGACCGCGTGTTCATCGGCTCGTGCACGAACTCACGCATAGGCGATCTTCGTGCCGCGGCGGAGGTCATCCAGGGGCGCAAAGTAGCGTCGTCGGTGAACGCGATGGTGGTGCCGGGCTCCCAGCAGGTCAAGGCCCAAGCCGAGGCAGAGGGTCTGGATGAGGTGTTCCGTGCCGCGGGCTTTGATTGGCGTGTGGCGGGATGTTCGATGTGTTTGGGTATGAACCCCGACATCCTCTCTCCGGGCGAGCGGTGCGCGTCGACCTCGAACCGCAATTTCGAGGGTCGTCAGGGGCGGGGGGGACGCACACACCTTGTGTCACCTCAGATGGCTGCCGCAGCCGCCATAGAGGGTCATTTCACCGATATCCGCGACTGGTCTTAGGAGGACATCATGGACCCCATCAGCACTATCTCCGGACCGGTCACCCACCTCGACCGTGCCGACGTGGACACCGACCAGATCATGCCCAAGCAGTTCCTGAAGAGGGTGGAGCGGACCGGTTTCGGCGAGTTCCTCTTCTACGACTGGGCGAAGGAGCCGGGCTGGGACCTCCCGGCCAACCCCATCCTTGTGGCGGGTCGCAACTTCGGCTGCGGATCCTCACGCGAGCACGCTCCCTGGGGCTTGCAGGACTATGGTTTCCAGGCGGTAGTTGCGCCGTCGTTCGCCGACATTTTCTACTCCAACTGCACAAAGATCGGGTTGCTCCCGGTGGTGCTCTCCGAGGAGGATTGCCAGGCGTTGGCACGCGCGGGGGAGGGGGTCATCGACCTCACTACGCAGGAGGTCCGCTTCGCAGGCCGGGAAGTCCCCTTCGAGATCGACCACGAGATCCGTAGGCGGTTGCTTGAGGGACTGGACGACATTGGCGCCACGCTCACGCAGGAGCAGGCGATTGTCGAGTACGAAGGCTCGCGCGAACGAGGCGGGCCGGTCACTACGGCGCTGTAGCTGTCAGGATCGCCGCATACCAGCCGGCAGCGCGCCACCACCCAAAACGGCCTCACAGGAGAGAAATGGCACACCGCATAGTTACCCTTCCCGGCGACGGGATCGGCCCCGAGATCCTTGCCCCGTCGCTTGAGGTGTTGCGCGCTATGGGTGAGTTCGAGTTCGAGTCACACCCCTTCGGTGGGGCGTCGATCGACATGCACGGCACGGCTTTGACCGACGAGACACTCGCCGCGTGCCGCGCGGCAGATGCGGTGCTGCTGGCTGCTGTGGGCGGCCCGAAGTGGGACACCACAGATCCGCACGCGCCGCGTCCCGAGCAGGGGCTGCTCGGCTTGCGTAAGGGACTCGGCCTCTACGCCAACCTGCGCCCTGTCAAGCCACTGCCCGCCCTCTATGAGGCCTCGCCCCTGCGGCGCGAGCGGATCGAAGGAACAGACCTGCTCGTAGTGCGCGAGCTCACCGGGGGGATCTACTTCGGCGAGAAGACGCGCACGGAGACCTATGCGTCCGATGTGTGCGCCTATTCCACCGAGGAGATCGAGCGGATCGCCCGCACCGCTTTCGGCGCGGCACGGTCGAAGGTGTCAAGCGTGGATAAGGCCAACGTGCTTGAGACGTCCCGGCTGTGGCGTGAGGTCGTAACGGAACTACACGTGCGCGAGTTCCCCCGCGTCGAGTTGGAGCACGTGCTGGTGGACAACGCTGCGATGCAGCTGGTCTCCGCGCCCTCGTCCTTCGACGTGATCCTCACCGAGAACATGTTCGGGGACATCCTCTCCGACGAGGCCGCGATGATCACAGGGTCGATCGGCATGCTCCCAAGCGCGTCACTGGGAGCCGATGGCCCCGGCCTATTCGAGCCGGTTCATGGCTCTGCCCCAGACATCGCTGGCCGAGGAATCGCCAACCCACTAGCCATGTTCCTCTCCGCCGCGCTCATGCTCCGGCACGGGTTGGGCTTGGAAAGCGAGGCGGCGGCTGTGGAAGCGGCGGTCGAGGGCGCGCTCGCGAACGGCCTGCGCACGCCCGATCTTGGCGGTGAGGCGAGTACGGCCGAAGCGACAGGCGCTGTACTGACAGCGCTCTGACGGCCGGTCGTTCGAAGCGGCGATCCGGAAGCGGATCGCTACCAGTGGAGGCGCGACACCACCAGCCGTCCGTACAGTCTCCGCCAGCGGCTGGGGCTCTCAGTCCATGTGCGTAGCCGCTCTTCCAGACGAATATTTTCGCGCCGCACGGACTGCCCGCGAAGCTCCTCTATGCCGATGTCGATCGAGGGGACTCGTATCTGCTCAATTGGGAGTGGCTTGTTGCTCATTGTCGTCATCCTATCACGAGTGCCGTCAGCCAAAAGAGTGTTTGTGCGACCATCAGGATGGCCAGGACTGCCAGCAGCGACGACATGCGCTGAGTCCTGGTCACGTTGCTCGTATATAGCTCCTGATACGCGAACCCCGCGCCCGCGAGATAGCTGGCGGCGCCCGGCCCAGGGGGTGCGTCCTGAAGCGCGCGATAAAGGTCGCGCGCGTCGGCGGCAAAGCGAAGTCGCCAGGGAGCCAGGAGAATCGCTGCGACGACGAGGCCCGCGACGAGGGCCGCCAAAGCCACCCATGTCGGCGCCGAGGATCCACCCTCTCTGAGCACGGCGCCGCCCAGGAACGACGCCACGAGGGCGTGAGCTGCCAGGAGTGTGCCCGTGCGCTGGCGTACGCTGGCGACGAAAGCCTCTTGGTCGGCCAGCGCGTGGCGGCCGGCGTCGTAGGTGATTTGCTCGAGCGTTGACATGGCCTTACGCTCTCTATCCGACGGGCACTCGCACTTAGGACAACTTGGCACGCGAAGACGCGCAGAATTCCGAGTTAGCGCGGCCGAAATTCCGAGTTGGCAGGCCGTGGATTCCGACTTAGCGGGGGTTTGCGGCCTTGGAACACAAGCCGCGGGCTGTAGAATCGGCTGTCAAGACGAGCCAGGCAAACCAGGAGAAGACCGATGGACACAAGCGACCTCATATGGATGAACGGAGAGTTCCTCGCCTGGGAGGATGCAAAGGTCCACGTGTTGACGCACGGTTTGCACTACGGGACAGGCGTGTTCGAGGGGATCCGCTGCTACGACACGGAGCTTGGACCGGCGGTGTTCCGTAACGGGGAGCACATGGAACGGTTGTTGCAGTCCTCAGAGCTCTACTACATGCCGGTGCCCTACACGGCAGCTGAGTTGCAGGCGGCGGCGCGGGAGCTCGTGGCGAACAACAATCTGCGGTCCTGTTACATACGCCCGATCGTGTACCGCGGGTACGGCTCGATGGGTCTGAACCCGATGGATGCCCCCGTGGACGTGACGATCGCCTGTTGGGAGTGGGGTACATACTTGGGCGAGGAGGGGATGGCGAACGGGATCCGTGCGAAGGTGTCCTCGTGGCGGCGGATCTCCCCTGACTCGCTGATCCCGCACGCGAAGGCGTCGGGGCAGTACCTGAACAACGTGTTGGCGAAGGTGGAGTCGATGAAGGCGGGGTACCAGGAGGCGATCCTGCTGGATGACCACGGGCACGTGTGTGAGGGGACGGGCGAGAACATCTACATCGTGGCGGGCGGGGAGATAGTGACGCCGGGCCATCACAACTCGATTCTCGACGGGATAACCCGGCGCTCGATCATGCAGCTAGCGGCCGACCTCGGGTACAAGGTGGTGGAGCGCAACATCGCGCGCGCGGAGTTGTACCTGGCCGAAGAGGTGTTCATGTCGGGCACCGCGGCGGAGCTTGTGCCGGTGGTGGAGGTGGACGACCACAAGATCGGATCGGGCAAGCCCGGCGAGGTAACACGGCTGCTGCAGTCCGCGTTCGACGATGCGATCCACGGCCGGGCGCCCCGCTACCACGAATGGTTGGACGTGGTGAGCGTGTCCGCGTCTGCGCCGTCTGCGCCGACTCCCACCGGGTGATGAGCCACATAGAGCTCTACGACGCGACCCTCCGTGACGGGATGGGGGGTGGCGGGATGAGCCTGACCGCCGAGGAGAAGCTGCGGGTCGTGCATGCGCTGGATGCGCTCGGCGTTCACCTGATCGAGGCGGGCTTCCCCTCCTCCAACCCAAAGGAGCTTGAGCTGTTCGGGTTGCTTGAGCGGGAGTCATTCGCGGTGTCGGAGATCGTGGCGTTCGGGATGACCCGCAGGCGCGATGTCGCGGCGGACGCGGACGAGGGGTTGAGGGTGCTCGTGGACTCCTTCGCCCCGGCGTGCACGTTGGTGGGCAAGAGCTCGCTGCTGCACGTGGAGAAGGTGGTGCGCGTCTCCCCGGAGGAGAACCTCATGATGATCTCTGATTCGATTGGGTTCCTCGTGCGCGAGGGCAAGCGTGCGTTGTTCGATGCGGAGCATTTTTTTGACGGATACGTGCTTGATCGCAATTACGCGCTCGATACGCTGCGCGCAGCTGCCTCTGCGGGGGCAGAGCGCGTCGTGCTTTGCGACACGAATGGGGGCTCGTTGCCGACACGGGTCAAGCAGGTCGTGGAGGAGGTCCAAGCGGCGCTCCCTGACACGCCACTGGGTATCCACGTGCACGACGACTCGGGCTGCGCTGTCGCGAACACACTGGTCGCTGTCGAAGCGGGTGCCACGCAGGTGCAGGGCACGGTCAACGGCATCGGCGAGCGCACCGGGAACGCGAACCTCGTGACGATCATCGCCGACCTTCAGCTGAAGATGGGCCACGAAATCCTGGCTGGCGAGCGGCTTTCGCGCTTGACGGAGACGGCGCACCTCGTGGATGAGCTGCTCAACCGAACCCCCAACGCGGCGCAGCCCTTCGTGGGAAAGCACGCATTCGCACACAAGGCGGGTTTGCACGCCGCCGGCATCCGTGCGGACGCCTCGACGTTTGAGCACACCGACCCCGAACTGGTGGGCAACTCGCGTGACATCCTCATCTCAGAGCTCGCGGGCCGCGGCACGGTGGTTGAGAAGGCGGAAGAGGCGGGTATCGCTCTCGACGATTCCGCCGCTGCCCGCACGGTGGAGCGTGTCAAGGAGCTGGAGCACCAGGGCTTCCAGTTCGAGGCGGCGGACGGCTCTTTCGAGCTGTTGATGCGTAAGGAGTCAGGTGACTACGAGCCGCTTTTCCGGCTTGAGTCGTGGCGCGTGCTGGTGGAGAAGCGCGAGGACGGGAAGGTAGAGACGGAGGCGACGATCAAGATCTGGGCGCCGCCCGGCCCCGAGGGCGAGCGGTATGTGCGCACCGCCGAGGGCAACGGCCCTGTCAACGCGCTCGACCGCGCGCTTCGCGATGCGATCGGGGAAACACATCCACACTTGCGCGACATAGACCTGGTCAACTTCAAGGTGCGAATCCTCGATGAGAACAAGGGCACCGGCGCTGTCACCCGCGTGCTGATCGACGCCTCCGACGGCCAGCGGGTGTGGGGCTCGATAGGAGTCTCTGAGAACGTAATAGAGGCATCATGGGACGCACTGGTCGACTCGCTTGAGTTCGGGGTGCAGGCACGGAGCACGGTCTCCTGATGCTCACTCTTGTAGTGCGGGCCCCCGAGGGAAGGGGGAGCCGCTCGGCGGGGACCTTCGCTTTGCTTGATTTGTCGACTCTCTTTTTCAGTCGGTGGCCGCCGATCGGTTCCCCCTTCCCTCTGGAGCCCTGCCTTGGGTGAGAGCGACTTAATCCCGCTGGCCCAGCCTGTCCTGGGAGAGCTTGAGCAACGCTTGGTTTACGAGGTGCTCGAATCTGGTCAGCTCTCGCTTGGACCTCGCGTGCCTGACTTTGAGCGGCTCTTTGCGTTGCGCGTTGGCGCTCCGTTTGCTTCCGCGGTCTCCAGCGGTACCGCCGGCCTTCACCTTGCCCTTCGTGCTGTAGGTGTCTCAGATGGGGACGAGGTGATCACGAGCCCGCTGTCGTTCGTGGCGTCGGCCAACGTGGCGTTGTACGAGCGCGCGCGGCCCGTGTTCGCGGATATCGACCCGATTACTCTCAATCTGGATCCCGCGGCCGCGGAGGCGGCGGTGACGGAGCGCACGCGGGCGGTGTTGCCGGTACACATCTTCGGCTTTCCGGCCGATATGGCGTCCTTCGAGGCGGTAGCGGCGCGTCACGGGCTCGGGATCGTGGAGGACGCATGTGAGGCGCTTGGGGCCACCTACGCCGACGGTACGCAGGTCGGCGGACGGGGACACCCGGCGGTGTTTGGGTTCTACGCCAACAAGCAACTCACCACAGGGGAGGGAGGGATGGTGACGGTGGGGTCAGAGGCGATCAAGACGCGCATCGACTCCGAGCGCAACCAGGGAAGAGCTCCCGACATGGGTTGGTTGGACCACGACCGACTTGGGTTCAACTACCGGCTGTCTGACGTCGCCTGCGCGATCGGGATCGCGCAGATGGAGCGGCTGGAGGGGATGTTGGCCGAAAGGGCGCGTGTGGCCGCGCTCTACAAGGAGGCGCTTGAGGACTTCGACGGGCTTACGCTTCCCTGCGGGGACCGTGGGCGGGAGAAACGGGGGTGGTTCGTGTTCGTTGTCCAACTTCCCCGCGGGGTCGATCGCGATGGGGTGGTGCGACAACTGCTCGAACGGGGGATCCAGAGCAAGCCGTATCTCCCGGCGATCCACCTGATGAGCTTCTACCGCGAGCGCTTCGGCCACCGGCCCGGGGAGTTCCCGATCTGCGAGGACGTCGCCGCTCGCTCGCTCGCGCTCCCCTTCTTTCCGGCGCTCAAGGAGGGGCAGGTCGCGCGGGTAGTGGAGGCGTTGACCTCGGTCTTGGGCCACTGATCGCAGAAGAGCGGTTTGGCCGTCCAGCCAGAGGGGTAGGATGGGTTCGATCATCCGTCTACACCGCGATTGTCTCTGACTCACAGACGGGACCGCGAAAAGCGTGGAAATGCAGGGAAAACACACGTTGCCTTATCTTTGGATGTGTTCCACTCTGTCGGCAAAAAGCTGATTTAGACTGGCGCGGACCGCCTCCTTCTGATAGGACTACGCCCAAGGCTCCTGCCAACCGGCACGGGACCTTGAATGGGCAGGCTCGGGCCGGGGCGCTCTCAGGTGCTAGGGAGTGGCCCCGGCCGGGCCATTTGCGCGTATCCTGTCTTCTCCCTCGTGCGCGTATAAGCGCAAGCTCAATGACCGGCTGCCGCGAACGATCTACGGCCTGGCGCATCGGGGGCAGTCTCGGAGCCTCTCTCAGAAGGCGCTCCCTGGAGGGCCCCCGATCCGCAGCGCCAGCCTAGAGGTCTGAGGCCATCCGCACCGATAGACATCGCCACCTCCGAGTGGGAAACACCTCTCCACATTTGCTTGACACGGCGCTAACGTGGTTGCTACGCTCGCGGCGAGATCCCATAGATCGGATCTCATCGCAGTGTTATAAGGGTCGACCCAGCGCTCTCTGACCTACCGACGAGTGCACCGGCCGGCCATATCAAGCCTCGGGAGGGGCTCAACCAAGCCTTGGCCGAGGGAAAGGTAATCAATCACCATGAGGAAGATCCATCTACTCGGACTGGCGCTCGTCGCCGTGTTCGCGTTTAGCGCGATCGCCGCAGGCGCGGCTTTCGCCGAAAGTGAATGGTTAGTCGACGGTTCGCCCGTTCTCGCCGGTGAAAAAATCCATGTCGAAATGACGGGCACACTAATACTCGAAGACATGGGCAAAGGATCCCCAACGACGGTCGAATGTAGCGGAAGTGGGTTAGGCGTTGTTCTAAACGGCGGATTAGACATACAAGAAGAAGCTGTGGCTACTAGCTGCAAAACCCTTGCAGGCACCTGCGGAAGCCCACTGGCGGTGGCCTTAAATCTCCCTTGGACTACGGAAATCTCGTTAGCTACTGGAGCATTCCGTGACTTAATCACAGGCGGAACGGGTGGAGAACCCGGCTACGAAGTCACGTGCTTCGGCATCTTCCACGACGCGTGCCTCGGTAAGACCAGCACCGGGCTGGAAAACATGTCCACGGAAACGCCGGCGGATGTCTTAAGCATCTTCTCGGCGACGCTCTCAGAAGCAGGCAACTGCAACCTGGGTGGTGCTGGTGAAGGCTTAGTGGTCGGCGAAGTGTTAGTTCAGGCGTTAGAAGGGTTAGCTCTAGCTGTCAGTTAGTAGGTTGTTGACAAGTAACTAGTAAATGGTGCAAGGTGACACGGGATGGCGCGCTGCGCCCCCGTGTCGCCTGTCAATGATTCGCCATAGTGCTCCGTTGTGGTATGCGACTGAGCCCGGGCGAATAAGGAGGGGGTAGCACAGTGGTTAGACGAAAGGGCGAGCGATACCGCATATGGGTCTCTGCAAGCGTCATTTTGGCTGGGGCTATCGCGCTCTCCCTAGGGTCATCCACTGCAAACGCTGAGTTCGAGCGACCGTTTCTGCGTCAGATAACGAGGACGGGAGTGAACAGCGGCCTGTCCTGCTCGGCGGAAAATCCTCGAAATGCGACCTGCTTCACTTCCGCGAGCCCGGGTGGGGTGACGATAGGTTCCGCGGAGAACCTGTGGGTGGGCAACGGCGAACAGGCCATCAGCGAGTTCGACCCCTCGGGTGCGCCCATAACCACGCTCCCCCTGAAATTCCCTACGCTGGAACACGAAGCTTCGTCTGTTTCGCCTGAACACCTGGCGTACGACGTCGCTACGGGTAATGTCTATGACGTAGCCATTGCGGCACGGGAGTCGTTTGCCTTCTCGCCTCACGTCGAAGTCTTCGACTCAGGTGGTGCTCTGGTCGAACAATGGAAACTTGCGTTCGGGCGCCCCTCTGGGCTTGCCGTCGACAACTCCACCGATCCCTTCGATCCCGCAGCCGGATCGGTGTACGTCGGCCATATGGACACCAACCCGCCCTCGCCCAACGGGAATGGCCGTCAAGCTGGGATCGAAAGGTTTACGGCTACAGGCGGTTTCCTCGCAGAGTTTGGACCCCCGACATCCAGTCTCGCGATTGACGCGGAAGGGAATGTCTACGGACTGGACAACTTCCTTACGGCCGCCCAGATCAACGAGTACTCCCCGGCAGGGGTCTTGATACGGTCGTTCGACGGGCACGAAACCCCGGGGCTGGGCGAAGACCACCAGGACGATCATGGCTTTGGAGGCGAACCCGTCGGTCTCGCGATCGACCCGGTAAGCGGTCATCTCCTGGTATCGGTCAGGAACTACTTCAACGACGAAGCCGCCGTAGACGAGTTCGACGGCACTGGGCGCTTCCTCGAGCAGATCACCCACAACGAAATCGAAAGGCCCGTCGGGATCCTCGAACCCTCGCATCTAAAGAGTGCGTACGACATGGCGGTGGATTCCACGGGCGATCTATACGTAGTGGATCGCGCGAGCAACAAAACCAACGAAGCGGCAATTGACGTATACGGACCCGGCAAGTTCTTTCCAAATCTGAAGCTCTTGCAAGCCACAAAAAGGGAACCAACCAGTGCGGTGCTCAACGGCTCGGTGAACCCCGAAGGGCAGTCGCTTAGCGAATGTTATTTCGAGTATGTCACCGAAGCGGCGTACATCCAGAACCAGGCGATTCACGCGGGTGATGGATTTGCGGATACCAGCTCAGGTGGGCAAGCGCAATGCGAACCGTCAGCGGGCGCGATTCCTCCCAACTCGATCGACAACGCGGTCAAAGCCGAAATTACAGATCTTACCGCGGGAACCACCTATCGCTATCGGTTGACGGGGATCACGTCCGGCTCGCTCGGCGGTCGCGGCGTGAGCACGGTGCTTGCGTTTACGACCCCGGCGCCTCCCGTGATCCTCTCAGTCTCAGCGACGAACTTGTCCTCGTTGTTTGTCGATCTGAGGGCCACGATCGATCCGGTTGGCGCCGATACGTCGTATCAGTTTGAGTACGTCGATGATACGCACTACGCACCGGAAGACCCCGATCCGTACAGCGCCGGTCACGTGGCGCCGAGCACCCCGGTGGACATAGGGCAAGGTGGGGCGGCGGGCAATGTAGCCGCGAAGGTCATTCAGGAGATCGGTGATCTGGCTCCTGATACAACGTACCATTTTCGCGTCATAGCCACCAATGCGAAGGGTACCGTAAGCGGCGCCGGAGGCGGTCAGGAGGACGAGACGTTCAGGACTTTGCCACAGGTGGTCCCGGGCCTGCCAGATCATCGCTCCTACGAACTCGTCACCCCCGCCAACAAGGGTGGCGCGAGCGACATGTTTGGCACCGCCAAAGTCTTCACCAATGCCGACGTGGGCTATTCCAGTGACGCGGGCGATGAATTCCTGCTCACGAATACGCTTGCAAATTTCGGCGCCTTCGGCGCGTCTGAAAAAGATGCTTATGTTTTCCGGCGCGACGCAACCGTCAAAGAATGGCGTTACACCTCACTGGTCTCGCCCGCCCTCGGAGTGCAAAGCGTGGGGGGAATAGTGTCAGACGCCTCTGCGTTCAGCGGCGAACTAGCTTTCAACGTCATCGTCGGATCTTTTGCCAGCCGAGAAGGGGCGAGCGCGACGAGTCTGATTGGGAAAGCGGGTGGTCCTTATGTGACCCTGCATAGGGACCAGCCGGTCAATCAAGAACCTGAAGATCTCGAACGCAGTGAACTGGTCGCGGGCTCAGCGGATGTAAGTCGCGTGATCTTGGAAAGCCAAAACCACACGCTTACCCCAGGGGACACAACCCAGGATCCGGCTACAAGCGCCCTCTATGAGAATGACGAAGCTCGGGACGGCGGGCTGTAACAAAAATGCCCAGACGTTCCTGCCCGACACAGGCGGCTGCCTGGAATTGGTCAATGGCGACGGTGAAGGGAGCCTAGTAAGCCGCTGCGGCGCGGTACTTGGACAAGGACGCGGACCCGGGGCAAGCCACAATGCGGTGTCCGCGGATGGCTCCAGGGTGATCTTCACGGCTCCGGATCCCTACGTTATCTACAACGCGGAAACGAGCGCTTCGATCGAAGCTACAAAGGAATGCTGGAATGGCGTGTCAAAGGACGCCCCGCAAATCTATATGCGCATAAGGTCTTCAATCGTAAAGCTATCGGCGCCTGAACAGGGTTGGACTCCGGCGGGACTTGCGAAGCCCGCCGTATTCGTAGGAGCGTCCAAGGACGACTCGAAGGTGTTCTTTCTCAGCGAAGCGGAACTCACTAAAGACGACGCTGGGATAGGAGACCCGGAGCTGTACGAGTGTGAAATCAGCGTCGAAGGTGAAACTCCGGTTTGCACCATTACCCGCATATCCTCCGGTGAAACAGGTACCGCCGCCGGCTCGGTGTTGACGGTACCGGCGATATCCGAGGACGGGGGAGCCGTGTACTTCACGGCGTTCGGCAAACTGGTCGATGGGCTTTCTCCACTGGGGACAGGTGAAGTCTATCTGTACCGTTACGATACACGCACTCATGTAACCGGATATGTAGCCACCGTAGACGAATCCGACTACGTGACGGGATTGACCTCCAGCCAGAGGTGGTTCCGCGAACTGGCTCTGAGCATCGATGCGAACTGGTACACGACGCCCGACGGTAACTATCTCTTGTTCGCAACTGCGAATGAAATCGGGGGCTACCGAACTGTCGAAGCCGAACCCGGGGACTGCCCGCTGAAAGCAAGCGGCGGAGGGAGCGGTCTCGTTGGTCATTGTGCCGAGGTCTATCGCTACCACTACGATCCCGCCGCTCCCTCCAATGGAAATGTCCTCTGCGTCTCGTGCAACTCGACCGGTGCTCAGCCGGGCTCCAACGCGCAGTTCGCCAGTAGGTCTGCACCGACGGACAGATCCGGCGGGCCGATGCGAGCAATGTCCGACGATGGCTCCTATGTGTTCTTCGATACGGCGGATGGCCTGGTTCCCCAGGATCAGAACCACACGCTGGACGTCTATGAGTGGCACGAAGATGAGACTACGGAGAGGCAATCCGTCGCGCTCATAAGCTCGGGTCAGGACCTAGCGTCCTCGTTCTTCCTGGGTGCGAGCGCGAGCGGCGGGGATGTATTCATTGGCACACACGCTCGGCTGGTCCCACAAGACACCGACAGCGCAGGAGACCTGTACGACGCGAGGATCTGCGGGACTTCCACGAGTGGAGCGTGCTTCGAGCAACCATCCGCCGAACGAGCACAGTGCGAAGGCGACGCGTGCCATGCCTCAGTGGTCACTCCGATCGATCAGACTCCGTCCTCGATCACGTTTTCGGGTCCGGAAAACGCGGCGGCAGAAGCGGAAAAGCATGCGTCGGCTACGGCCAGACAAAGACTCAAGAAGGCTTTGGTGCAGTGCAAGAAGCAACGCAAGGCACACCGTCGGGCGTGTGAAAAGAGGGCTCGATTGCGCTATGGAAAGAAGCACTCCAAGGGGAGCGCGAGTAATCGAGCACGGAGAAAGTCGTGATCTTACATCAATGCGACCGAGGGAACCACGCTCGCGAGAGTGTGACTGTTGGTCCCATTTTCAAACCAAGTCGACGGCACGCACTTGGAGACGCCGCAGCCAAGCTGTCGCTCGCGCTGGCCCTCCTCTGTTGTCTCGTCTGGTGGATCGGGCCCGGCGCTGGGAGGGCCGACGCGCGAGGCCCGATCTGGACCGTAACTTCTGTCTCGCGCCCGACGAACCTACGTCCTGGTGACACCAGTGGCGATGCTGCCTACGTAGTCTCGATTACGAACACGGGGGATGCTCCGAGTGACGGATCGCCGGTGCAGATCACCGACGAAACGCCGGAAGGACTTGCGATTGCTCCATCCGGTGCAATCGGCGAAGACCAGCTATCGGCAGAACATCACCAGGCGCAAACGAACTTCAGTTGCGTGCTCGAGACTTGTACGTATACCGGCGTCGTCGTCCCCGACGACGTCTTGATCGTCACATTCCCAGTCGATGTGACGACGAGCGAAACAAGGTCGCTCACAAACGTGGTGCGCGTATCGGGTGGCGGCGCTGACGACGCATCGAGGACAACGCCGACGAGCATCTCCACGCAAGACGCCGTTTTCGGTATATCTCCGGGGGGAGCGGCGACGGCTCTATCCAGCACGCAAGCTGGCGCTCACCCCGATCTGACAACCTCGATCGCATTCAACACGGTCGCTAGGACGGGAGAGTTGGCGGGAGATCCCAAGGACACGACGGACAATCTTCCACCGGGATTTTCGGGAGATCTCGTGGACACACCTGCCTGCGCTGTCAGCCTGTTTGCCCTGGATGAATGCCCGGTGGACACGCAAATCGGAGTCGAGACGGCGACGGTGCATTATCCGACGGGCATCGGCAGGTTGAGACTCACCAAACCTGTCTACAACCTGACCCCGAATCCCGGTGAGTTGGCAAAGCTCGGGTTCTTCGCGGCGACTGGCATTCCAATAGAGGGAGAGGTATCCCTGCGGCTCAACGACTACGGGATCTCTGCGGCATTTCACAACGCCAACGAGACGCTTGCAGAGCTTGACAATGTCTCCCTGACTATCTGGGGGGTGCCGGCGGCGGGGATACACGACCCGCTCCGCTGGCGGCCTGCCGAACCGGGGGTAGCAGGCAAAGAAGTCGGTAGTTTCGGTGCGTCGCTTACGGGTGCCTTGCCAGCCCCGTTCTTGACCAATCCGACGGCTTGCTCAGGTGAATCATTGCACGCGGTCTTTTCCGTGACGTCCTGGGAGCAGCCCGGTCCCGCGATGAGACCGCCGGATACAAGCATGAGCTTCGGACCGATGGTCGGCTGCGACCGCGTAAGGATGAATCCGGAAATCACGGCCGAAGCCACCACCATACGTGCTTATTCACCGACCGGGTTGAGCCTCACGCTGGGTATCCCGCAAACCTACGATAACGCCCAAGCCCTGGCCACATCGACCTTGAAGAGCACGACGGTAGTGCTCCCCGAAGGCATGACTGTGAACCCTTCGGCGGGAGCCGGACTGGCGGCTTGTACGGAGGCCGAGTATGAAGAAGAAGGCGCTTATCCGACACTCGAAAGAGGTTGTCCGAACGAGTCGAAGATCGGCACTGTGACCATAGAATCGCCAGCCATTCGCGAGCTGGTGAAGGGCTCTGTCTTTTTGGCGGAGCCTGCGCCATACGGCGAACCGGGGCGAAACCCCTTCAACAGTACGCTTGCCATTTACGTAGTCGCCCGCATCCCGACCAGGGGCCTGGTTGTCAAGGCGGCTGGACGGGTCGTGCCAAACCTGTTCACCGGCCAACTTGTGTCGACATTCGACGATCTCCCGCCGTTGCCGTTCAGCGTTCTGCGATTCAACTTCAGCCAGGGCGCGACTTCCCCGCTTGTGACGCCACCGAGCTGTGGGTTGTACAAAGTAGAGGCGCAACTGACCTCGTGGTCGGCGCCCGGTTTGACATTGAGCCCCGAAATAGCTCCATTCCCGATCACCCAGGGATTCGATGGTGGCGAATGCCCTGCAGGGGGTAAGCCACCGTTCGCTCCCCAAGTCCTGGCCGGAAGCCAAGACAACAACGCTGGAGCGTACACCCCGCTTTACATACGGATCATGCGTGGTGACGGCGAACAGGAGATAACGAGGTTCTCCTCGAGGCTACCGCTGGGGTTGACCGCCAACCTGTCCGGAGTTCCCTTTTGCGACGAGCGGAGCATCGCCCTGGCAAAGACGAAGAGCGGTGCTGCCGAGGAAGCCTCGCCCTCGTGTCCCGCCTCAAGTCAGATCGGGCACACGCTAGTCGGGGCGGGAGTGGGCTCGGTCCTCAGCTATGCATCGGGGAAGCTGTACATGGCAGGACCCTTCAACGGCGCCCCGTTCTCGGTAGTCGCCATTACTACCGCGAAGGTCGGTCCGTTCGACCTCGGGACTGTTGTCGTGCGGGAGGCTCTCAGCATCGATCCGAACACGGCGCAGGTGACCGTGGACGCGGCGGCTTCGGATCCGATCCCTCACATCATCAAGGGAATCGTCATCTACGTACGCGATATACGCGTATATGTCGATCGTTCCGCATTTGCATTGAATCCGACTAACTGCAGCCGGATGGTGTTTGCAAATACGATCACGGGAGCCGGCGCCGATTTCGCCGATATCGCTGATGACTCGGCGGTGACGATACGGGAGCCGTTTCAAATGGCGGATTGTCGAAACCTCGGTTTCGCCCCAAGCTTCACGGTGTCTACAACGGGGAAGACCTCGCGAACGCGTGGGGCGAGCTTGTCGGTGATGTTGACCTACCCAAGGCGACCCCAAGGCACTCAGGCGAATATCAGGTCGGTCAAGGTTGATCTACCAAAGCAACTTCCATCGCGGTTGACCACTCTGCAACACGCATGTCCGGACAGGACGTTCAACCGCAATCCAGCGTTGTGCCCGGCCGCCTCGAGAGTGGGGATGGCGATTGCCAGGACTCCGATCCTGCCGGTGCCCTTGAGTGGGCCCGCATATTTCGTGAGCCATGGAGGTGCGAGGTTCCCCGAACTGATCATCGTCTTGCAGGGGTATGGAGTCACGATCGACCTGCATGGTGAAACATTCATTAGTAAAAAGGGCATAACGAGCAGCACATTTCGCACGGTCCCGGACCAGCCGGTAACAAGTTTCAGTCTGGTGCTACCACAGGGACCCGACTCGGCACTGGCGGCAAATGGCGACTTGTGCAAGTCGAGGCTGGTTATGCCGACTGCATTTACGGCACAGAACGGCGCCACGATCAAGAGGACGACGCCGATCAAGGCGACCGGTTGCTCGCGTAAGAAAGGGAAATGACCGCCTACGTGTGGAAAGGTCCGTAGAGGCGGGGAGACTGTGTAGTAGACATCACTCGGGATGTCTACCTAACATCGAGAGATATCTAGAAAGATAAAAGGGGAGGAAATCATGTTTTCCATAGTACGCAGACGAATTACCTATGTCAATCTGGTCGCGACCGTGGCGCTTGTGTTCGCGATGGCCGGTGGGGCATACGCAGCAAGCAAATACGTCATAAACTCAACCAAACAGATCAATCCGAAGGTTCTCAAGGCACTTGTGGGCAAGAGAGGGCCGGCGGGCACAAATGGGGTAGCCGGCAAAGATGGGCTCAACGGCAAAGACGGGTTGAACGGCAAGGACGGCGCTCCCGGCGGTGGGGTCGCGGCCAAAGAAGTGAAAGTGGGTGATCCATCGTGCAGTGAACTCGGCGGCGGAGAATTCACGGCGGGTGGCGTCACGACGTTTGCCTGTAATGGAAAAGAAGGAGCTAAAGGAGCTAAAGGTGCGGACGGATCGCCCTGGACTGCCGGAGGGACTCTCCCGTCCGGCAAGACGGAGACCGGTACTTGGGCTGTTGGCATAACCACGCTGCCCACGCAGCTGTCGATTTCCTTCAACGTTCCGCTCCCTGCCGCGATCAACCAGGCGCACGCCAAGTTCGTCACGAGCCCAACCGCGGAATGCCCCGGGAGCGGCTCGGAACCATCCGCGGAACCCGGATATCTTTGTGTATACGCCGTCCACCTGGGAGGCGAATTCATCCAGTTCCAGGAACTGGCGTCGGGTGCGGGCGCAGTACCTGCCGGCGCAGTGCTCTTCCTTGTACCACAGGAACCCCAACCACTACAGGGAATCGGTACCTGGGCTGTCACCGCGCCCTAGCGCCAGGTTCGGGGTTTGCCGGTGTGTGCTCGGCGGCGTTAGGTCGCCGGGCACACCCGGTGCCGGTCTATTTGGCGGGAGGTCCGCACAAATCGAGAGTCGGTTGCTGCAACCTGTAACCCGACACGCACGAAACGGGACTGGCGACGAGCTGCGCGGGCAGCGACGGGTCGTATGCGACGACTTGTTGGTCATCGGTCGCCGCGACGTAGAGAGAGCCGTTGGGTCCGAACGCCAAGCCGTCGTTGTCCGGCGGAGGATCGAATTCGCCGGTGACATAGCCATTGGCGCCGTGGTATATAAAGCCGAAGCGCTTATAGAATCCAGTACCTGTTTCGACGCCAATCACGGCTAGCCTGTGAGCGGAGTCGATCGCGATCCCGTCTATATGTGTTTCGGTATCGGGTAGCCTTAGGGGGACTGCAAATTGGGAGATCTGCTCGCCTGAAGGGTTGAAGGACCGTATGACATTCGCGTGTTCTGTCTGCGTGGTCGTTCCCTGCTCGTTGACCTTGTATACGGCGTAGAGGTCGCCGAGCCGATCGACCGCGAGGGACGTTACCGCGCTGAACGGAGCCGAGGAGGCCGAGACGAGCAAGATTTCGCCCGTCCAACGTCCGCTTGCGTCGAACTCCTGGATCCTGTGTTCGTCGCCGACGTAGACCAGATTGTTGGGCCCGCCGACGGCCAGCAGATCGCCAGATCGAGGAGCGAATTTGAACTCGCCAGGTTCGACGGTAGTGTTCGAGCCTGCGGTTGCCCTCCGGCAGTCGGTCGCCCGCAGGCGGATGTCGCGCTCCGTGCACACATTCCCACCCGTGGCTCGGTTGACTCCCTTGCCGACGATCCATAAGAGCTCTCCTGTCGAGGTGTACTTGTCGAGCCGGTCTCCACCGGCGCTTGCCTCAACCACATACACCGCGCCGGTCCTCGAGTCTACGGCCACGCTCTCCGGGTAGAAGAGCTCACCGGCGTCGCCCCCAGGGAGCCCGCCGCGGCAGGGACTCCGAGCGTTGGCCTTGCACACGTCGTGTAGGGCGGGGTTAGTTCCTTTTCTGAGGACTTGATCCCCGCTGACGTCTCTGCCGAACATCAGAACGAATTTGCCGGACCTGGTAAATCGCTGTACTCGATGGTTGGCGAAGTCGGCAACATAGAAATCTCCTGTGCGAGGATCGACCGCGACACTCGTGGGGTAGCGGAACCCTCCAGCGGCGCTACTTGCCGGGCTTGACAGGCATCTGCGAGCAGGGGCCGGAGTACATATGCCGTGCGCATCTCCGTCTGCCCGCCACCCGATGTAGAGCGTGGGGATGAGCACGGTCGGGGCCATGGGCAGCGCGGAGGGAGCTATGAGCGCAGAGCACGATCCCGGGGAGGAGAGGAGGACCACGGCCAAAGCCAAGGCAGCCAAGAGAAAGCCGGTGAGTGACCCTCTTGCTGGCCGTGACCTAGGGACCTCCCAGCGTTTGCACATCGGAAGATGTCGTATATCGTGCCTACACCGAGGAGGGCCGGATTACGTGTATGGCTTCGTACATTCGGTGAAGTCGTTTTCCCGCGCCACTGAAACCAGTTCTTGGTGATTAATACGGAGGGTGCCAAAGGCGGCTTCTGCACCGGCGCTATCGTTCGACTTTGTGTATTCGGCCAGCTTTAGAGTATCGAGAGCGACCGTTTGTACGAGATGTACCAGTTGGTGCCAATCCTTTGCCATCGACGAAGGCGCTGCCAATTTGGCCATTTCCGTAGCAGCTGCCTGTTCGTATGAAGACAATGCAGGAGCAAGTCTAACGACGTCCGCTGGGCTAGTGTAGTGAGTTGTAGAGCGCTTTGCGTTTATGTGGGCGCAGATGACGTTCGCGCGTTCGATCAATTCTGTGCGCGACAAGGTCTTGCCTGCGTTGACACGCGCTGAAGCTGTCTGTGTCGTAGGCCGCTGGGGTGAGGATGAGCTTCCGCATCCCCATGCCGTAAAGGCGATTGCGGCAAGCAAAAGCGCCGCGGGCCCTATCCCTAACATCATAAGTCCCCTCTATGGTCTTGGGTGGGTTGGTTTTAGGGGATCCTAGCGCCTAGGATACTACTCGGTCAACTGAGTCAGAAACATCTAGCCGCGTTTGTATATCTGGTTTGCATCGCTCCGATAACATGCAACCACGCGGCGTGAGCGGCAAGCGTATCGAGAGGAAGGTATACAAATGCTGCGTATTTGCCCTCGTTCACGTATGCGTATATCAACCATGTCCATGAGATCTCGCTGCATTGCAAATCAAGCCTGCTCTGTCCTTATCGCAATCATAGCTGCGGTAGGGGTATCGATGACTGTCGCGCCGGAGGCGCAAAGTCGTAGATCAATGAAGCTCGTACTGGCGAGTCAAATCGGATGGCACGTCAATATGACGACGGGAGGGGAGATTTGCGCTATGGCGTCTGAAGATGTGTGTGGCGAAGGCATGCAGAGCGATAAGGGCGGTGGGTTTGCCGCGGTGAGCAGCGTTGCGGTCAGTCAGCGGACGGGAAATATATACGTGGTGGACGCCGTCAACAGTCGTGTGCAGGAGTTGAGCCCTACAGGTAGTTTCATCCTGATGTTTGGCTGGGACGTGAACGCGACAAAGAGTCGTATGCCATCGAGCGACCAGGAGGAAAGGAACGTTTGTACCGCGGTGTCGCGTGACATCTGTACAGCAGGAGCTCGAGGGCCTCGGGCAGGGCAATTCAACTATCCCGCGAGCGTGTCGGTCGATCCGCTGACTGGAGATGTTTATGTCGCGGAGGTCAATCCCGGTCATGAGCGTGTCGACAAGTTCTCGTCCAGCGGACGCTTTATATGGATGATAGGTGGGCGGGTCAATGGCAGGACTGGGGGCAACATTTGCGCTGAGCGTGAAATCGAAATGACTAGTGTTAGATGTCTGGCGGGCACCGAACGCTTGCGTGGGAGTAGCGCTCATGGTGCTTTCAAGTTTTCCTCCCGCAACGGGAATGAGATGGTCGCGGGCGGTCCAGAAGATCTCCTGTACGTAGCCGACGATCGCCGTGTGCAAGAGTTCACGTCGGACGGGAAATGGAAGCGCGAAGTCACGATTCCCAGTCCAACGGCGACGAGCGTAGTTGCACTCGCCGTAGACGTCGCTGGCTATTTGTTTGTTGTGACGCTCCCCTACGAATTTGGGTTTGTAGCAAACGTTGTCCACAAGCTTGCGCCCTCGGGGGAAGAGGTTGCCGAGTTTGTCATTGATGCCAGAGAAGCCGGTGCGACTGTCACGATCCATGGTCTAACGATAGATGCCAATGGATTGCTGGCAGTGATCGGGGGCGAAGAAGGGCTGATTGAAGGTGATGAAAAGGGTCGTGATCTTGAGACGTACATGCTGTTAGGCGCGCTTTACGATGGGGATAGCGGCAAGCGGATATCGGAATTCGAAGTACCTGTCGGCAACTACGGTATTGCGTTCAACGGCAGTGATGAATTGTATGTCGCGGCGACGGGGGACAAGGAGGTATTGAGATACAGTCCGATCCCTCTCGATGGTCTCATGACAGGTGCGCTGCTGTGTGATGGTAGCGATGAAGATGAAACTAGTGTCGTTCTCCGATGCCTACCAGGGTGATTGGTGCTCCGAGCTTGAGATTAGCCTCCAAAATGTGCTGATTCCCATCGTCCTACGTATCCGCACTGATGCTATGATCCGTTTCCGAAAGTTCGATGTCCGGCCTTGGCTTCATGACTCCCCCGACCTTCATCACTCTCGGCCCCACCGGCACGTGCCATGAGCACGCCCTGCTGCGCTACCTGGAGTTCCAAGGTCTCGAAGACGCCCAAGTAGAGCTCGTACCCGACTTGCTCGAAGGCTTGGAGCGAGTGCGCGAGCTGCCCAACTCCTACCTCGTCCAGTGCTCAGCCCACCCAGACGTGCATCACGCCACCGAGCGCTACCGCCAGGAGGTGTTCGTCATCGACACCTTCATGTTCCCCGCGAAGGAAATGGGCCTCATCGTGCGCCGCGATGTCTCTGATCCACGCTCGCTGGGGGTGGTTCCGGCGGCGATGGGCTATCCCGACCTAACGCAGTTCGACACCGTCACGCAGGAGCCCGCGAACCCGATTGTCGCGCGGGAACTGCTTGCCGGTAAGTACGACGCAGGCGTGACGTTCGTGGAGTTCGGCGAGTCTCACCCCGATGAGCTTCGCGTGGTCGATCGCTACGGCGAGGTCGACACCACTTGGCTTGTCTACGGCACCCGCCGTCGCTACGAAGGGGAGTTGATCGGCAACCGGATCCCGGAGTTCTTCGGCGCTCCGCTTGAGCGCGTATGACCGAGGATCGCGAGCCTCACGCCGACGCAAGCGCCCACGACGAGGGGGGCGCTGACGTTATCCCCATCTCAAGCCGCCGTGTCTCCACAGACGGGATACCTCCCGAGGCGGGCCAGGTCGACCGTCTCATCTACCCGGATGTGACCGTCGGCGATGGCTACGCCGTGGGCCACATCGACGATCTCGGCGGAGGGTACGGCTTTCGCAAAGCCCGCAAAGGCCTCGGTGTGACCGCCTTTGGGGTCAACGTGCTGGTGCGGCCTCCCGGATACGAAACCAAATGGCACTACCACGACATCCAGGAGGAGCTCTACTTCGTGCACCGTGGCTCGATTGAGATGGAGTTCGCGGACGGCTCCACCCATCTGCTCACCGAGGGCACGTTCGCCCGCGTCGATGCCTCCACGCCGCGCAAAATCAAGGTGCTCGGACCGGGTGAGACGATCTACGTGTGCGCGGGCGGCAAGGATGGCTATGTGGGCCACGACGGCCGTACTCCTGAGGGACTGTAGAGATAGATCTCCAGCTGCAAGAGAAGGCCTTCATGATCACCGGCGGCTCCACGGGGCTCGGGTATGCGCTTGCGCGCCAGCTCGTGGACGAGGGGGCGCGTGTGGCGATCCTCGCGCGCGACCCCGAGCGGATCGCCGCCGCGGCACTCACCCTGAGAGAGGCTGGGGGAGAGGTGCTCGCGCTCTCGGGCGACGTCCGCCGCGCCGGTGACATCGAGCGCTTCCTCGATGCCTCCCTCTCGCAATTCGGTCGCCTCGACGGCGTTATCAACAACGCCGGCACGCTCTCCGCCGGGGAGTTCGAGTTCCACGAGGACAAAGTCTGGGAGGACGACATCTCGCTAAAGCTCATGTCTGCGGTGCGGCTCACCCGCCTCGCGCTCCCTTCGCTGCGCAAATCGGGCGCGGGCGTCGTGCTCAACACACTCTCCATCACCGGCAAGGCCCCCGAGGCGCTCTCGACTCCCACCTCCGTCTCCCGCGCCGCCGGCCTCGCGCTCACCAAGGCGCTCTCTCGCGAGCTCGCCCCCCACAACATCCGCGTCAACGCGATCCTCATCGGAGTCGTCGAAAGCGCCCAACTGGAAGCGCTTGCCGCCGCCGCCGACATTACCCCGCCGGAGTACTACGAACGGATGGTCACCAACACACGGATTCCCCTCGGCCGTGTGGGCCGTCCGGAGGAGTACGCCGCGCTCGCCTCCTTCCTGCTCTCCCCCCGCGCCTCCTATGTCACAGGCGCCGCCGTCAACCTCGACGGCGGGCTCTGCCCGGTCGGGTAGCGCTCTCACCGTTTCCCCCACCCCGGCAGGTGACGTCACGCTCGGATTTGCGGTTGCTTAACTACGTCAACCCTAAGAATGTGTTTAATTCGCCACCATTTCCGTGAATCGGGGTAAATACCTGGGGATTAACTCTCACCCCAGTGAGAAATAGGGCTTGCGTTTCTCATTGAAAACCAGTGGAATCGCGGCAGATGCTCACCACGCCGATCGAGCTCGACGCGGTCGCTGTAGACCCCGACCAGGACATCGACGTTCTGGGCGTCTACACCGCCGGTGGCTACATCGCGATGGCCGCGGGCGGGTTCGGTCTGCTCATGGCCCTCTTCGAGGACCTCCCCCGCCTGCAGCGACGCCTCGGGATCGCCGCCACGCTCGCCACCACCCTCTTCGGCGCCCGTCACATCCTCGAACCCGTCGAGGTCGCGGCGGTGCTCCGCCGCCGCTTGTCCCCTCCGGTGCTTCCCTTGCGGGGGATGCTTGCACTCGCGGTGTCGGGCGGGGAGCGCTCTCCCATGTTCTACCCCTCCCTCATCCTCACCGGCTTTGGCGGAGGACGCCTTGGACGCGTCCGCTTCGCCCGCGCCAAGCCCACCCACAGCGCCCTCTTCGCCGCCGCCGCGGCCACCGCCTACCCCGTCGTGGTGGTCACCGCCCGCGTGCTGAAGAGAGAACCCCCCGACCCACGTCTGCTCTGGAACTTCGGCGCCTCTCCGCTCTTCTTCGCCTTCGCCGCCGTCGGCGGCGAGCTCGGCGACCTCGCGCTCGCGGTGAGACGCATCGAACGTACCCGCAAGCGCGACAAAGACGCGCTCCAGGCCCCCGTCCACGGGAGTCGCCTCTCTATGTCCCATATCGCCGGTGACCTCCGCCGCTCGGCCTCCGAGCTGGAGCAAACGCTGCTACGCATCGCCGCCCCCCGCCGCTCCCGCACAGATCCCTCCTCGCGCGAGGTCCAAACCGCCGTGGAGGACATTCGCGGCGAGATACAACACCACCAGCTCGCACCCCTGCTTGTGGCGGCCGCCAACGAGCAGCCCCTACCGCTCGTCCCCACCCTCGACGCGGTGCTCGACATCTACCGCGAGGGTTGGCGCGAGGAGCGCGTCTCCATCGCCTTCCACCCACAAGTCCCACCGGGCACGACGGTTCACCCGCGCGTCACGGGCGCACTCGTTCGCGCCACGAAGGTCGCACTGGACAACAGCCACGACCACCAAACCAAAACCCTCACCACCATCCACACGTATCTCACCCTTGACAGCAACGGGGAGCTCACGCTGCGAATTTGCGACGACGGAGGCGGCTCCCCACCCAACGCCCGCCAGTGGGGAACAGGCATCTCAGAGACCCACGCCCACATGCACACCATGGGCGGCACGATCGATTTGCTCCCCACCTCTCGTGGCGTGGAATTCGTCGTCCGTGTCCCATCGCACCCGCCCGCCCCCGATCCGCTCGACGGTCTCCAGCTCGGTCCCCGCATCGACGA
Organism: uncultured Solirubrobacterales bacterium; assembly: GCA_963695305.1. Lineage (GTDB taxonomy): Bacteria > Actinomycetota > Thermoleophilia > Solirubrobacterales > Solirubrobacteraceae > Palsa-744. The sequence continues at coordinate 1,821,336 of OY968774.1, forward strand.
CTCGCTGCTCCGTTGCGCCCGCACCATCCGGCCTGCCACATGGCTTAACGGCCTCACATGCTGCCTCACCGCCCCGAACCGCCGCTCCGGCGTGGCCCACGCCGCCCTCTTCACCGCCCTCGCCGCCGCCGACCGCGGCTGGAACCGCCGCCGCCAAACCGATCCCTGGCGTGCTCGGTCGATTGTCCCCGCCGTCAGCCTGCTGTGGCCCGCGGGCGCCCGTCCCACCACAGGTTGGGCGGGCCTTGAGATCGTCTCCCTCGGTGCCTTCGGCCGCGCGCGAGAGGCGTTTGGGGTGGGGATGCTCGCGCTCGCCTGCACCACGCTCTCCGCCACACGCGTGAGGCGCACCGTCGAGAAGGCCCGCCTGGTGGAAAATATTGCCTTCCCGGTCGTCTGCACCGCCTCCGGCGTCGCCGCCGCCTACGCCCGTCGCTTACTGGAAGAGGCTGAGCGCGACTCGCTCGGGCTGCGCGAACGCGCGGAGCTGGTCGAGCTGCTCGCGCGCGCCATTCGTCTCCACCACGATCTCATCAAGCCTCTGCGCCGCTCCCGCGCCTGGTACGAGGAGAACATCATGGAAAGCGCCGACGGCCAACGCCTGCTCGAGCTCTCCGGGCACATCGACGCTCTCACGCGCCGGCTCCTCGGCCGCATCGTCGTCGCCGACCCCATCGCTGACCTACGCGACCATCTCCAGCTGCGCCTCGCCCCCACAGTCGTCACCATCGGTGGCACGCGCCCCCGCTTCACCTCACAACGAGCGAGCGCGGTGGCGGTTGAGCGCGCCCGCCACCACCTTGCGCTCGTGGCGCTCGCCGATGAGCTCGCCGACCACATGCTCGCGCTCTTTCCACCCACCATCGGCGGGCGCCCCCGCCTGGAGGCGCTCCACGTCGATATGTCCCCGCTGGACGACTGCGAACTGCGCGTGTCGCTGCAACCCCACCCGTGCGACACACAATTCGATGGGGCCTCCCCGGCGCTTGAGGCGGCTGTGGGGCGGCTCTCCGGACGCATCATGCCGCGCCGTCCCCTGGACATGCTCACGCTCGCACTCCCCACCACCGCACTGGCGACGCTTTGAGCTGGATCTACCTCTACGACGAGGACCCCGCCGACCTGGAGTTTGCCTGTCGCCAGCTCGCGATGTATGGCCTCAGCGCACCCCAACTACGCCTCTTCTCCAACCGCATCGAGCTATGCGAAGCAATCGACACGGCACAGGACACGGTTGTCGCGCTTGTAGACCTTGTCTCCGACGACCGTACCGACAACAATTATTCCGGCCACCGCGTCATCGACACGATCCATCGCCACCCGCGGCTGCGCGAGCGTTGCGTGCCCATCGCCTACACCGCCCATGTGCGTGAGGACGTCATCGGGCTCATCCGCGCTCACGGAGCGAGTGCGGCAATCAGCAAGGCCGACCTCGACATCCCCGACGTCGAGCGCTTCCGGGAGGGCCTACCCGAATTCCTCGAAATCCAACGCGAACGCCTACCGCAGGCCGTTGACTTCGACCCCGAGGTCCACTGCGACTTTCCGATCTTTCCGGATATCGAGCGCGCGCGGGAACGCGACCACCTGGAACGGGAACGAGTGCGTGAGAGCGTCCACTCGCTGCTCACCAGAGACACAAGGATCCTGCGCCAACCCTACTTCTGGCCGGCGGTGCGCTATTTCGCCGACGGCCTCGACCAGGTGTCGGTTGCCCGCTGGATCAACTTCGACTTCGAAATCCCCCAGAGCACCATCATGAAGGCGCTCGACGATCTCGGCCAAAGCCTCGCGCCGCAATTTCGGGTCCCCAAATTGGAATGGAAGAAGTTCGCCCGCGCGCTGCTCGCGAGAGTCCGGCACGAGCATGAGGCACTAGAGCCCAGCAGGATCGAGCTGATCAGAGGGCTACCCCCCGTGAGCGAGCTCGAAGGGATCCTCCGCGACCCCACCATCCGTCGGGCAAGCTATCTCGACGACGCCGCGCTCCAGGCGATAGATCTCGTGGTAGACCCCATCATGGGCGTTGGCAACACAAGCGGCCACATCGGCGCCTGGAAGCAGGCTGATGACCTTATCGAGCGTCTCGGTGACCTTGAGCCCGACGAGCACGCCCGTATGGCGCTAAGGGTTGATTTCGTGCGCGCTGTCTCCAACATGTACGACACCTACCTCGCCTCCCAAACGCGCGTGTGAAGCCCTCGCCGTGTGGACCCCGAGCCTGTGACGTATAGGGGATCGTGGGCCTGCTCGGCAACCGCGATGCCCTGAAAGCCGCGCTACCTCGACGCCTCAGCCGCCTCGGTAACCCCAAGGAAGGGTGCAAGCGCGAGGTAGGTGACCTCGCGCGCTACACCCAATAGCTCAGCTGTTTTGTGTTGGATGGCGTAGTGGAAGACGAGCTCGAACATGCCTTGCACAGCCGCTTCGGGCGCTACCTGAGGGGGTCGCCGGCGTTGGGGGGCTCCGTCGAGCAGGAGTCGTGTGTACCCCAGTGCGTGTTCGTGGGCTCTGCGTGTCATCGCCGGTCCGCCGAGTGGGGCGTCCACGAACGCCATCCGCGCGAAATAGGGCTCGGAGGCGAGGAACTCAAGCCATCCGTGCACGGCGTTGCGCACCCCTTCACCCCAGTTGGAGGCGTCTGCGCGTGCGCGGTCTACAAGCGCGAGCATCTTCATGTGCCCGAGCTCCACAGCGGCGGCGAACGCCTCGTCCTTGCTCTTGAAGTGAGCGAGAAACGCTCGTTCTGAGATGTCCGCACGCTCGGCGATCCTCTGTGCGGTGAGTGCGTCATAGCCGCCCTCGCTTGTGAGTTGCGCCACGGCGTCGAAGATGCGTTCGCGGTTTGACTGTTGTATGAACCCCTTGGCTTGCTTTCCGATTGGCGGCTGGTAGTCGGTTGGGGCGAGCGTGAGGGTTCCGGGCGCACGACCGCCGACTAGCCCGGCGGAGCATTTTGCGGGCGGCGACGATGGGTCCTCCACCCCGAAGCCGGCGGGTATCGGGTGATAGCCGCGTGTCCAGCGCGCGAGTTGGGGAGCGAGTTCCTTCATGTCGCGCATGGTCCTTGTTCGCAGTTGCGCGTCGATCGTGCGGTAAGTGCTCCCGGCGAGCGCGCGCACAAGCGTGGGGGGCAGTTGGTCCTCGTGATCCTCAGAGGAGAGGCATTCGCCGATCAGCTCGCCGAAGTCACCCATCAACTTGTCGTGGCGCCTGAGGCCGGAGGGGTTGGATGCAGCCACCTCGATCGTGGAGATCGCGATGGTGCCGGGACTCTCAAGCGCAACCGCACAGAGGCGACGCATGAGCGCTTCCAGTCGGCGGGTGGCGCCTCCCGTGCGATGAGAGGCCTCTCTGGCCTGGTCGAGCGCATCGGGGGCGACCGTGTCAAAGGCCGCCAACAGCAACTCGTGGCGGTCGGTGAAATGGACGTAGAAGGTCTTGCGTGAGACCTGCGCGCGGTCGATCAGGTCGGCGACAGTGGTGGCGGTGTAGCCACGCTCCCACACGAGCGTAACCATCGCGTCGATCAGGCGCGTTCGCTGGTCGGCGGCCACTTCCTCCGGCTCCAACCCGTGTGGACCGCGCGGGAGTCGCCCCCCCGCCCGGTCACCCTGTGCACTCACGGCCATTGCGCCCCCACTCTCTCAGGTGGACTGCGCCACCAACCGTACTGCCGCTGTGGACCCGTGTCCACGAAAATGACTCGAAAGTCCAGATTCAACACAAAATCCATATTTAGGAACAATGTGGGTGAGGGATTGGGTTGGTCATGTCGGTTCGCCTCGCTTCAGCGGCACGATCGCCTGAGGAGACAGAGTCTAACTTAGCAAGTGGAGTATTTGGAGCCGCCTCGACGGCTCAGGGTCGGTTTACCCCTGCCTAGACCTGGCTACAGGTCCCTCTATAGGCCGGGAAAGACGTCGTGCAAGGTCTCCGTTCCAAGCGCGGCACGCCGGAGTCAGAAACATTGGCTGACATCGACCCGGCGAGACGCTGTCGGCTCGAAATTGGGAGGGGGGTCTATCCAGGGCGGGCGGCGACATGCATGCATCAACCCAACCTCAAAGGAGGAAAGAATGATGCAAACCGAACGAGACGCAAAGATCGCCGATTGGATCTGCCGGATCGGCGCGGCAGGTGTCGAGCATGTGGCGCGGTGGTTCGGGATTCATCCCCAGACCGCCAAGGTGCGGCTGGCGTCGCTCGCGAAGGACGGGCTGCTCGAACGTCACCTGGTGCTGTGGAACCGTCCCGCCATCTATACGGCGACGCGAGCCGGATTGCGCTGGCAAGGGCTCGACTTCATGAAGGTTCGCGATGTGAGACCGGGTGGGTTCGAGCACGCGTGGCAGGTGGCGGAGGCAGCGGTCGACCTCCATCTGAGGCTCCCGGATTGGGAGGTGGTGAGCGACCGCGAGATCAGGGCGATCGAACTCGAAAACGAGAAGTTCCGCGGTTCGGCGCAGGTCGGGCAGATCCACGGTCTCCCACATTTCCGTTGGCCGGATCTCGCGTTGGTGTCGCCGAGCGGACGTGTGGTGCCGGTGGAGGTGGAGCTAACCAACAAGGGCATATCGAGGCTCACCACGATCTGTAAGGGGTGGGCCAGAGCGAGGCACGTCGAAGGCATCTACTACCTTGCCGCGCCGCGGGTCGCGCCCACAGTGGAACGGGCGGCGAAGAAGGCGAACGCGTGCGACCGCATATGGGTGCTCCCCGTTGAGGACACCGCTGGCTTGGCGGAGCGGGAGCTCGCGATTGAGCGCGCGGCGGTCCCGGCGGTGCAGGAGTTGGCAGGAAAGGAGGCGACAGATGTTCGCCTTTGAACAGATCTTCACGAAGCTCTTGGAGCTCGGGATGGTGTCGCTTCTCGGGGGTATCGCGCTCGCGATCGCGTTGCGTCTCTCCGCGCGGCGGTGGACGTGGGGCCTATTGGGGTTCCCGCTTGCGTGGGTGCTTGCAGGCGTGTCGCCGCTGCTCGCGGTTGTGGAGGGGAGTGTGAGTGCGGCGGGGTGCTTCGTGGGGGTGGTGTGGCACGCGGCGGATCTCGCGGAGGGAGCCGACCGCGCGGAGGCGGCACGTGCGCGGTTGGGGATCGGGGACGCCGTGCGCCGTGCCGTTCGCCGGCGGAGGGTGGCGGTCGATGGCTATGTCCACGACGGTGGCTTGGTGGTGGGGCACGACCGGCATCGTTCTCCCGTGTCGATCCCGGTGAAGGAGCGAGAAGGGGCACACACGTTGATCGTGGGGGCGACCGGGTCGGGGAAGACGGTGAGTGAGGCGTGGATCGCCTCGCGGCTCATCCGTAACGGGCACGGGGCGGTAGCGATCGACCCCAAGGGGGATGGGATGTTGCGGAAGGAGCTGAAGCGGGCGGCGGAATCGGAGGGGCGGGAGTTCCTTGAGTGGACGCCCGGTGGGCCGTGTGCGTACAACCCGTATGCGTATGGTTCCGACAGCGAGATCGCCGACAAGGCGCTCGCGGGGGAGGTGTTTACAGAGCCCCACTATCTGAGGATGGCGCAGCGGTATCTGGGGCACGCAGTGAGGGCGATGCGGGCGGCGGAGATCGTGGTTACGCCGGTGACGTTGATGGAGCACCTGGATCCCGACCGCCTCGAGGTGACCGGCCGCCTGCTCCCGGAGGGGCAGGCGAAGGCAGTGCAGGGGTACCTGGATTCGTTGGGCGACCGCGGGAGGAGGGACCTGGGGGGAGTGCGCGACAGGTTGTCGATCCTCGTGGAGTCGGACCTCGGGCGCTGGTTGGACCCGACACGGGCGCCGGCGATCGACCTGCGGACGGCGATCGAGTCGAGGGCGGTGGTGTACTTCGCGCTGGAATCCGACCGGATGCCGCTGCTCACGCAGATGTTGGGCGCGGCGATAGTCACAGATCTGGTGGTGGTGTCGAGCTATTACCAGCACAACCCCATAGATACCGTCGTGCTGGTCGACGAGTTCGCCGCTATCGGGGCAAGCCACATAGCCCGGTTGTTCGGGAGAGCGCGTGGCGCGGGCATGAGTTTGGTCCTGGCTACCCAGGAGTTCGCCGACCTGGAGGCGGCGGGGCAGGCGTTGTGCAAGCAGGTGGTGGGGAACCTCGACGCGTTGATAGCCCACCGCCAGAACGTGCCTGACTCCGCGGAGTTGGTGGCTAACATCGCCGGGTCGACGGCGGGCTGGGTCACCACGCAGGGGACCGAGCACGGGTTGCTCGGCCAGCGGGCCTCGGGGAGGGGGACTCGTAGGCGGGATTACGAGCGCGAGATCCACCCCGCTTTGATCCAACGGCTTGGGCTGGGGGAGGCCGTTGTCGTAAGGCTCGGCGAGCAGGCGCGCCGGCGGGCGGTGTTGGCGCGGATGTGCCATCCGCGGGCGGGTTGTCCGTGAGGGTGGTGTCCGCCCTACAGCGTCGAGTCAGAAACAGACAATGACATCAACGTGGGAAAACGGCGTCCTACGGGGCGTCGTTCCCGCTTGTCCGATAACTTGAATGGATGGGTTTTCGGTTAGGGGAAACTAGGGGTTGACCGATGGGGTCGAGGACATCTTCGCGGCCTGCGAGGCAGGCGCCTGAGACGGTCGAGACCCTAACCGGCTCTCTCCCATACCCACTCGCCGCGGGGCTGGTGTTCGCGGCGTCCGGCGCGGTACTCGTGCTGGAGATCCTCTCCGTGCGGCTGCTCGCGCCCTATGTGGGGCTGACGCTGGAAACGACCACTTCGATCATCGGCGCGGTGCTGGCCGGGATAGCGGTAGGCGCGGCGCTAGGCGGGAGGCTCGCCGATCGCATGGATCCACACCGTCTGGTGGTGGGACTGCTGATCGGAGGCGGCCTGCTCGTGCTGCTCACCGTCCCGATCGTGCGTGCTTTGGGGCCCTCGGCAAGCGAAGGCGGGAACCTCGCCGCGGTGGGAGTGACGTTCGCGGCGCTGGTCCCGGTGGCGGCCGTCCTGAGCGGTGTGACCCCCACGGTCGCGCGGTTGCAGCTGCGGGATCTGAGGGCTAGCGGGACGACGGTGGGGGGCTTGTCGGCGTGGGCGACCGCCGGGGCGCTCGTTGGCACGTTCGGGACGGGTTTCGTGCTTGTTCCACTGCTCCCAGTGAGCACCTCGGTACTGGCTATCGGGATCGTGCTGGTGCTGGTGGGCTTCCTGCTTGGTGTCCGCATGCGGGTCTTCAAGCCGATCGCTACAACGGGGGCTACGCTCGTAGCGGTTCCGCTGATCGCGCTCGCGCTCGCTCAACATTCGCCATGCGAAGCGGAAACTGCGTACTACTGCGTACAGGTCGAACCCGACCCTGAAAACCCTCAGGCGGAAGTGTTGCTGCTGGATCGGGGCTACAACTCGGACATCGACCCGAGCGACCCCAGCTACTTGGGCTTCACGTATGAGAAGTGGATCGGCGGTTCGATATCCGCGATCGGAAGCGCACGCGCTCCGCTACGCGCGGTGTTCGTTGGCGGGGGCGCCTTCACGCTCTCGCGCTGGCTTGAGGCGGTTCGTCCAGGCTCGCGCTCCAACGTGCTCGAGGTCGACGGTGGGCTCGTGGAATTCGATCGCCAACACCTCGGCTTGCGCACGTCGGCAGACCTACGTGCGACTGTCGGAGACGCTCGCCTAACAATGCAAAGAGAACCGTCCGGGAGTGTGGATGTGGTCGTGGGCGACGCCTTCTCGAGCCGCACGGTGCCATGGCAGTTGATGACCACGGAGTGGTTGCATGAGGTGAAGCGTGTGATGCGGCCACGCGGCCTATATATCCTCAACATGATCGACTACCCTCCGCTCGCGCTGCTGCGGGCGGAGGCGGCGACGTTGCTTGGGAGCTTTCGCAACGTCCGTCTGATCACGCGCGCGAGCGCAGGCGGCCGGCCAGTCGGCGGTAATGCCGTTCTGTTGGCATCGGATGGGCCACTGCCATTGCCGCCGCGAGCACCTGCCAGTGCGGCCAGCGTGTTTGAGCTGTCTGCCGTTTCTCGTCTCGTAGGCGGCGCCAAGCCACTGCGCGACGACTATGCGCCAGTTGATCAGCTTGAGACCAGGCCAGACTAGGTAGTCATTGGTTGTGGAGAAATACGCAATACAAAGTCGCCTCAGGGCACGATGCTTTCGCCGTCTCCTTTTTGCCTGTGTAGGCGCTGTCGTGTTTACAGCGAGTGGAGGAACCCTTGGAGGAACGCCACGAGCTTGGGCGGAGGCGGCTGTCACAGAGGCTATGTGGAGACACGTTGGTTGGGAAGTCGACGAAATTTCCGGCGGGGGTATTTGCTCTGTCGAATCTCATCGTGTATGTAGACGCGGGATCGAAAGTGGAGAACCGGGTAGCTTCGCCTCGCCGAGGGGGGTGGCTGTGGAGACTGATCCCTCGAGCCCTCACTATGGCCATCTTTATGTTGCCGACACCATCAACCAGCGTATTCAGGAGTTGACAGCCGACGGACGGTTCGTGAGTATGTTCGGGTGGGACGTTAACGCCACCAAGGATGGGGAGGCAGGCACCACCCAGGCGCAGAAGAACGTATGCACGGCAAGGGAAGTGGCTGCAGGAGCGAGATGCAGGGCCGGGGTGGCGGGGACGTCGGCCGGACAGTTCGCGTTTCCCTACAGCATCGCCATCGATCCGGCCAGCGGCGACCTCTATATACAGGAGTTGAACACCGGCGATTTCCGGGTGGACAGATACACCGCGGGCGGACGCTTCGTGTGGATGGCAGGCAAGGAGGTCAACCAGACCAGGGACTTCGCTGCAGGCGTCCCGCCGTCTGAGAAGAACCTTTGTACCGCTGCTTCGAGGGATGTTTGTACGGCGGGAGTCCCGGCTGCGACCGGGAGCACCGAGCCGGCGGCCTTCAAATTCATCCAATCCCACGGCGATCTGCTTGCCGTGGGACCGGAAGGCTTTTTGTATGTCGGCGACCAGATGCGTGTGCAGGTTTTCAGGCCTGACGGGACTTGGGCACGGGAAATCCCGCTTACCGCCATTTCGTGGGCGCCGGATAGCTGGGTCACGGCGCTCGCGGTGGATCGCAACGCCCGTGTATATGTCGTCTACCGTCGTGACACCAATGTCGTGCGCATATTCGACCGGACCGGGAAGCAGATCGAAGAGTTTCCTGTGGCTATAAGCGATCCTGGCGCGGAAATAGAAATTGGCACGCTGACACTAGACGCGTCCGATCATTCTCGTAGTTAGCGTCGAGGAAATCGTAAACCATCAGATGTACAGGTGGACGGGGCTGATCTACGACACCGCCAGCAATCACCCCGTTGGCAGATTCCCCGGGTGGGGTCGCTCGGGCGCGACCTTCGGCGGCGGCACCGTATTGTATGCGGCTGCTCTGACGAACGCGTTCGCGAACACGGGTAGCGAAGTGTTGATCTACAAGCCTACGCCGGCTGTGAGTCTGCTGGCGCAGCTTGTGCCGTGCGGGGGCGGGGCGGAAAGCGAAACGTCCGCGGCTTTCGAATGCGCACCCGGGCCGTGAATAAGCATCTAGGCGGTTTGCCACTCCCGCAGTATCACGCGAGGCAGCGTCGTGTCGCTCATTTCTGGGGTGGTCCATTTGCGAGCAATATGTCGAGTCTCCACGCGAGCCCTTCGCGGTATAGGAAGATGTGTCCGTTGGGCAATGGCTTGAAACGCAGCAGCAGCAGTCCACGCCGCCCTTGCACAAACATACCTGTCACCTTGAGCGTCGAGCTGTCGAGGGACAGTTGATGTCTGCGTTGTCTGAACATCTTCGAAAGCACAACTTGGCATGTATCGCCACGCAAGCTCGGCGGTCCGCTCGGGGGGCGCCCGTAGAGCGCCGGCACTTCGCTTGCAAGCCGGGCACGGAGTAGCCCGCACGCACTGGCGCTATCGCCCCTTGCCGCGGCGGCGTAGTAGTGTCTGACAACGGTGCCCGCGGCGGCCACTTCGGACGCGGTCGCCGGGTGGCCGAAGTAGAGATCGTTGTCGTGCTTGCTGCCTTTGTCGACGTCGTTGTCGACGTCGTAGTCGAGCGCCGTTGCCCTGTCGGATGCAGCGGTCCTGGTGGGGGCTGCCGCGCTCCCCTTGCCGCACGCGCTCACGACCGCGCCGGTTAGCGCGATCGCGAGCAGTGCGAACAGTGGCCTTACTGGCAACAATTCTCTGACTGGCTTCCGTAGTTGTCTACAGCACTTCTGCGCAGTCCTTGAAGCCGACACGCTTGGCGGTTGCGAGCAGCGGACGCCGAGAGTCGAGATTGACCGACCCGAGCACGCGCTCGGAGTTCACGAAGTTGCCTACTTTCTTTGCGGCTTCGCTGAGCTTATCGGTATTTTCAGCGAGCATTTGCATGCTTGCGACGACCTGTTTCCAATCTTTGGTTAGATCTGCTCCTGGTGTCAGCTTCTTCATTTCCGCGACCGCGGCGTGCTCGTAAGCGGCCATCTTTGGAGCGAATTCTGCGACAGCCTGCTGTGAACCGAGCGAGGTAGCTTCGAGCTTGTCAGTGACGCCCTTGCAGATGAGGTCAGCCTTGGCGATCAGTTCTGCCTTGGTTAGTGGTCCGGTCGACGCGACGCTGGAGACATCGCTTGCACCCGTTCCGGACGTGGACTCGGTTTGGGCGGTCGATTTCGATCCGCCGCAACCGATGACCGCGAAGGCAAGCGCTGTCACGACAAGCGCCGCATGATGTTTCTGTGACATCGTGGTCCCTCCCAGGTTGGTTGTATGAAGGTCCCGAATCCGTATGCTCGGGAGATTCTGGACTCTACCGCAGCCTCGACCCGGCAGTCAACCAATAAGAAACAGATGTTTACGGTAGCCTTGACGAGCCTGACGACGTCTGCAAGAGTTGAGATACGTTCGATATAGGCTCCTAAGCGGGATATCGGGTGGCTAGCTTGACTGGCCAACAACCGCAAGAACATAAGATGACGCCAGCTGGCGTCATCTAGGCGAAGGTCGGAAGATGAAGGTTGAACCTGTACATCGAAGGCCGTTTGACGAGATGCTCAATCCGATGGCAAGACGCGCGCCGGTGGCGGTCGCAGCCCTGCTCTGCGCATGCGTTGTAGGTTGCGGGACCGGCGGGAACGAGACAGCGAAGCCTGCCCGGCCTGTCGCGGATTCGGCGACTGTGAGCACCCATTCGGGGCCACCGACGACCGTCTCGTCGGTCGGCGCTACCAAGCCGGACGACGACAACGATGGCGATAATGGCGCTGACGACAGCAGGTGGGGGAGGGCGGCTATCCCGGCGGAGAAGGCAACCGTCACAACGCTCATCAAGCATTACTACGCGATAGCAGTCGCGGGCGACGGGACACGAGCGTGTCCTCTGATCTACTCGATCTTTGCCGAAGAAATACCTGAAACCTACGGCGAACAGCCCGGCGAGCCTGCGTTGAGTGGTAAGACCTGCGCCGAGGTGATGTCGAAAGTATTCAAGCAAAGTCATAGACGCCTGACGAGCGAGCTTGCCGCGCTCAGGGTCACGGTGGTGCGTGTCAAGGGTCTGCGTGGTCTTGCCCTGCTCGACTTCGGCAGGCCGCCTGTCCGCGAGATCGGGCTGCACCTGGAACACGGGGCCTGGAGGATCGATGATCTGCTTGACGGAGCCCTTGGTTGAGATGAAACCCGCCTTCAAGACAATGCTCAAGGCTCGCTATGTCTACGTCGGGAGATCTGTGCTGGCGTGCCTAGCGACCGTGACGTGTGGACTGGGAGTCATCGCATGTGGAGGGTCAAGTGGAATGACCGCAAAGACGACGAAGGCATCCGCGGCTCGGGATCCCGGGAACGACAACAACATTCCTGCGTACGGTCACGAGGCTTCGCCCCAGGACACGCAGGCAGTGATCCTCCTCGTCGAGCGCTACTACGTGGCCGCCGCCGCGCATGACGGAGCGAAGGCGTGCGCGATGCTCTACCCCACGCTGGAAGTGTCGGTGCCGGAAGATTATGGCGAGGCCCCCGCGCCGGCATATCAACGCGGAAAGACCTGCCCCGTTGTCATGACGAAGCTGTTCAGGCATCTTGCTCGGCACAATCCCGATCAGCTCACCATGCCCGCGGTAACTGGCGTGCGTCTCTACAAAGAACAGGGATTCGCGGAGCTGCGCACAAAGACGATGCCTAAGGGAGAGCTGTTCGTCAAGCGCTGGGGACAGTCGTGGAGGCTCGGCGTGTTGATCGGGCGGGAACGGACCGGGCCCTAGGCCGAAGTACGGGTCTGCCGGGCGACGATGCCTGCCCCGGCGATCTGGCACGAGATACGGGGTGCCGCGTTGGAAACGACGACTGCCTTTTCTCTTGACATACATCGGGGGATCTGCAACAGTAGCCATGAGCCCAATAGCCGAAATTTTGGCTAGACGGCTAACGAGCTACCTGTGAGGCGTTGTACTGAGACCGACGGAGGGAAGCCGGGAATGCAGTTGTTGGAGGCGAAGTGGCGACGGATGTGCCTCTCGCGCTGTGCTGCGGCACCGGGTATCCCCCCAATGGGAAACATCACTGGACTTAGTCACTGACACCGATCAGGATGCTCAACGGGTCATCGGAGGAGCTAAGGCTTAGCCGGCGACTTGGACGCACATTGGAGCTGAGCCTTGCGCTCTCTGACCTTGGACGAGTGCCCGGGCCAGCTGATGTCAAGCCTCGGATGGGGCCAATAGGGCCTCGGATGGGGGAAAGGTAGATCAAAATGAGGAAGATTCAGATCCTCGGGGCCGCATTGTTTGCGGTTCTCGCGTTCAGTGCGATGGCAGTTACGACTTCTGCCTTCGCCGAAGAAACCGTCTGGTTAGAAGGCGGTGTCGTACCGGCCGAAGCGTTATCGGTCGATAGCGAAAGTATCGGCGCACTTACACTCAAGGACACCGCAACGGGAGTCATCCTGTCATGCGAAGGGCTGAACGAAGGGACTGTCGGTCCTGGCGCAAAGGACTCAATCACTAAAATCACGAGCTTAGGCGGCGCTAACCTTGTGCCATGTACCTTCGTCGCTAAAGGCCCGTGTGAAAGCTCGTCCCCTCCCAGCGCCGAAGCCGTCAATTTGCCTTGGTTAACAGAACTGTTATTAGTCGGAGGCAAAAACTTAGACGATATCGTTGGTACAGGAGGAAACGCAGGGTGGGCGGCTCACTGCTTAGTAGTCGGCCTGAATATAACTGACACATGCACAAAGGCAGAAACGTCGGCGGATATCGACAATACGACAGAAGGCGACGTTGTGGCGTTATTCAGCGCCGCGATTGGTGGACTAGCGAACTGCACTCAAGGCGGAGCAGAAACAGGTGAAGTTACCGGCGAAGTCTTAATTTTAACATTAGACGGATCGTCGCTAGCGGTATCTACTACTCCGTAGATGTCGTAACGTCGTAATCTGCGCTGGCCGGACCACTTATCGAGGTTGTTCGGCCAGCGCTCTTGGCCGCGCTGATGCGGATTTGAAGAAACGAGGGGATGGGATGAGGGATCGGGTACGAACAGGTCACGGGATCGGGCTGGCGGCCAGCTTTATGCTTTGTCTAATGTGGTCTTCTACCGGCTCGGTTCCGGAATCCCGGGCCCTATCGCCCGACCGGGCTTATGAGAATGGTCAGCCCTGTCTACAAGGGAGGATATGGTGCAAATACCATTCTCGCGGTCGCACCGGATGGCGAAAGTCTCGCGTTTAGCTCGCTTGGTGCGTTCGCGGGCGCGCCCGCAAGTTCAGGCGAAGCGGTTAACCACTACCTTGCGCGTCGAGATCAGGCGCATTCGGAATGGTCGACTGTTGCCTCGATGCCCCCGGCGTCGGTAGCGCCTGCGGGGCACCAGATCGTCGATTACACACCAAGCCTCGACCACACACTATCTTTAGCCGTATTCGGATCGAGCGCAGGTGTTGGTACTTATAGCTCGCCGGAAAGCGGGTTTCTCATACACAGTACCGCTACCCCGGATACCGCCGAATACTTCGAATTGGCCGGCCTTGTCCTTAAAAATCCGGAAAACCAGCCACTCTCATACACATATAACGGTGCGAGTCGCGACTTTTCTCATGTCCTTTTCGCCACTGCGCCCCTCCAACCCCGTTTGCTGCCCGAAGCTGAACCTGCGCGGGAACAACTCTACGATCTCGCGACGGGCACTTTAGGCGCGGAACCAGCGCTGCGCCTCCTGGCCGTTGGGAACAATCTTGGCCCCAATGGGGCACCTGAACTTATCGATCCGTATTGTCCAGCTTTACTGGGTAGCGCTTCCGGTGGTGAAAGCAAGTCAAATGCCGTAGCGGACGAGGGCCGCGTGATCTTCTTCACTACGAACGCAAACAGGACCGAAACGATCAAATGCGATGCTACAGATTCAGTGACTGCACCTTTGAATCCGGCGATCCTCTATGCCCGATTTGACGGCGAAAAAACGGTCAAGATATCTACGCCGATTGCCGCTACATGCGTAGCTCCGGCGCCATGTAGTTCGGCTCCTCAGGCGCGCGCCGAATTTCAAGGAGCATCTGAAGACGGCTCTCGCGTGTTCTTTACGACTCGTCAGCCCCTTGTAAGTGAAGACACAGATGAAGGTAATGATTTGTATATGGCCGAATTGGGCTGCGCCGGCGGAGGCGCGTGTAGCGCGGGACAACGCGAAGTTATTTCGCTTGAACGCGTCTCGCGGAATGTGAGTATCGGCGAAGCCGCGGAAGTATTGGGCGTGGTGGCAATCCCGGCTGACGCATCGCGGGTCTACTTGGTTGCTAGAGGTGTCTTGAGTAATGTGCCAGGCCCAGGAGGCAACGTGCCCGTCGCGGGGGCCGACAACTTCTATATGTATGACAAGGATTCGACCGATACAGCTTTCATAGGAGAGTTGTGCTCTGGGCCCGGGACCTCAGGAAGTGTCCCTGATTCAACGTGTCCGCTGACTTCGCAAGACGACGCAGGATTGTGGTCGAGTAGCACACCGGAGGCGCAGCTCAACGATTGTGCGGCGGCGTCGGCTGGGTGCGTGCAAGGCAGGTATATGGTCTTTGGCGCGGTTGCACGTCTATTGCCTTCAGACACGGACACGGCGATGGACGTTTATCGTTATGACGCGGTGGAGGGTACGCTGGTACGTGTGTCCGAAGGCGAAAACGGTTACGACGCCAATGGCAATGACGACGCATTCGATGCATCCGTGCAAGGTAATACCCGCAACGATCCAAGCGTGTTCGAGCAGACGGATATGCCTGTGCGAGCGATCAGCGAAAACGGCTCACGGATCGTCTTTACGACTGCCGCGCCCCTGTCGGAACAGGTGAGTAATGGACTTGTTAATGCGTACGAATGGGAGGATGGCGCGACCGGCGGTCGAGTCTCTCTCGTCTCCACGGGAGTGTCGACTGAACGAGTCGACGACGTTGTCATTTCACCGTCTGGCCGGGATATTTTCTTTGTGACCTCTCAGGGGTTGGTAGGACAAGACGGCGACGGTGCACCCGATGTGTATGACGCGAGGATGGGCGGAGGTTTTCCGCCTGCGCCCGCGCCGAGCAAGCCGTGCGAAGGAGACGGATGCCAAGGTCCACTGACGAATCCCGCTCCTCTTTTGGTGCCCGGGAGCGTGGTTCAACCGCCTGGCGATAACGTGCCTCAGGTAAAAAAGCCCGTCAAGAAAGCAAAGTTGAAGAGGAGTAGGCACAAGCGCAAAAACAGCAAGGTGTCGCGCCGTCGCAAAGGACGCGACGCAACTACTTCTCATCGCGTTACTTCGTCGCACAGGCGACGCAAGGGGGGGCGCGACTGATGAGGGCGACCGTGTTTCGTTACTTGACTTGTTTGGTGGGCATGCTCTGCATTGCCAATGGATATCGGCTGGCGCCCTCTGCGGACGCTGCGGACGGGAAGCATCTCGAAGTAGAACAGTTCACGATGCAGACGACCGCGCCGACGCGTGAGGAAGGCGACTGTACGTTCCCTGTGCATCTCGAGAAAGGGTCGTGCCGTTTTGTAAACGAACCTGTTACGTTTGCCCAGGCTGCCGGTCATCCCTGGGGATTTACGACGACAATCAGGTTTGCGAGCGACGAATTCGAATCCCATGAAGAAAGTAGTCGGAACCCGACGGCGCCTACCCGTGACCCTAGGGACATAGCGGTGGACCTGCCAGTCGGCCTCTTGGGCAATCCGCAGGCCGTTCCGCGTTGCTCTTTGACGAAAGTCGTGAGCAAGGGAGAACTATGTCCTGCCGTTACTCAGGTTGGCTGGGCGAGATTGCGTCTCTTTGGGGAAAAAGAAGATGCCGGCCCAATTGTGAACTTGACTCCGGAAGCGGGACAATCGGCCGAGTTCGGGCTCGAGAACGAAACTAAATTGACGTATTTGTTGACAGGGCACGTAGTACGAACCGCCCATGGTTATGGGCTGACCGTCGTGAGCAATGAGATCCCGATGGTGGAACTCCTAGAAGCGGAACTTACATTTTGGGGTGTGCCTGCCGATCCGAGCCACGATCTGCAGCGTAACCTGATTTGTTCAAAAGCTCGCTACACCAACACGCCCATATTATTTCTGGCGTGCGAAGGGGGCGCGCCGAGCGGTATCACACCGATACCTTTCCTAACTATGCCAGCCAACTGTAGCGATGGTCCGGAGCGTGGGACGATGAGAGCCGATTCATGGGAGGAACCTGGACAATATGTCGAAAAGCAGGCCGAAGCCCCTTTGCCCACTGTGGTCGGTGGCGGTCACGGAGGATTCACGGGTTGCAATCTTCTTCAGTTCGCTCCATTGATCGAAGTTTTGCCCGATACTAAGTTGGCGGATGAGCCAGTAGGTCTCGGGGTGAACCTGAAGGTGCCGCAGTCGGAGACGCCGGAAACCGCCGCTACGCCCCAGTTGCGCAATTCTGTCGTGACGCTGCCCGAGGGAATGTCTGTCGATCCGGCGATTGTCGACGGAATCGAGGCCTGCGACGAATCGGGTCCGAGCGGGATAAACTTCGACGGCCCCGAATCCGAAGAAGTGGGGTTAAACGGGGAACGGCAGCTTGCTCCCGGCCACTGTCCCGACACTTCGATAGTGGGAACCGCCGAAGCCGAAACCCCGCTGTTGCCAGTGCCGGTGAAGGGTCATGTGTACCTTGCGAGGCCGGGTTGCGGCGGTCCAAGTCAACACGCCTGCACCGAACAGGACGCGCTTGACGGGAACCTCTATCAACTGTATCTCGAACTTGGCGGTACGGGCGCGTTGGCCGAAACTGGGGTCAATCTCAAGGTCCGTGGGAGAGTTGATGCAAACCCCGCGACTGGACAGCTGACGACGGTCTTCGACGAAACGCCACAGCTACCGTTCAACGAACTACGGATCCGATTGAACGGTGGTCCACGCGCGTCACTTGCGAACCCCGCTGCATGCGGGCGAGCTGTGACGACCTCGGACTTCACTCCGTGGAGCGCCCCGGGGCAGACGCCCGAAGGAGCGCTGGTGGCGGGTACTCCGGATGCTACGCCTTCGTCGTTCTTCGAAGTGCAGGGATGTGGAAATCCGCCAGCATTCAAACCTGGGTTTGTGGCAGGTACCGTCACACCGCAGGCTGGCCAGTTTAGCTCATTTACGCTCAACCTCTCGCGCGCAGATCGAGAACAGTACGTTAAGGGGATTCAGGTTCGCACGCCACCCGGCATGCTCGGGATGCTATCTAGCGTACCTCTGTGCGACGAACAGGACGCGAACGATGGGACCTGCTCGGCGGCGTCGAAGATAGGCACAACGCGTGTCGCGTCGGGCGCCGGTTCGCACCCATTCGAAATTGAAGGCGACGTGTACCTGACGGGTCCCTACCGTGACAGCCCGTTCGGGTTGAGCGTCGTTGTGCATGTGGTGGCTGGGCCGTTCAACCTCGGCGTGGTGGTCGTAAGGGCTCGCATTGCAGTGGATCGAGAAAGCTCGACTCTGACAGTCACCACGGATGAAACGGGGCCACATGCCGTACCGCAGATCGTAGATGGAGTGCCGGTGCGACTACAGCGCGTGACCGTAGACATCGACCGGCCAAAGTTCATGTTCAACCCGACCAACTGCGGCGAACAACGAGTCGCCGCCAGTATCTCAGGCACTCAGGGCACGGTCGCGAACGTGTCGAGCCCGTTCGCGGTAGGCGGTTGTAGGAGCCTTGCGTTCAAACCGAAGTTCACTGTCACGACTAACGGTCGCACGAGTCGCAGCAAGGGAGCAAGCCTAGATGCAAAGTTGTCCTATCCCGCGGGCGCGATGGGGAGTCAAGCAGACATAGCAAAGGTCAAGGTCGACCTGCCGAAGCAGCTTCCATCCCGCCTGATGACGCTTCAAAAGGCGTGTCCGGCCGCGACATTTGAGAGTAATCCGGCATCTTGCCCGGGGGCATCGATCGTCGGAATTGCGAGGACGACCACACCACTGCTGCCGGTGAAGCTCGAAGGTCCCGTGTACTTCGTGTCACACGGCGGTGAGGCATTTCCATCATTGGTTATCGTGCTTCAAGGAGACAACGTGCGAGTCGACTTGCGCGGCACTACCTTCATCAACGAAAAGACCGGTATCACCAGTAGCACGTTCAGCGCCGTGCCCGACGTACCGGTGAATTCGTTTGAGCTTTACCTGCCGCAGGGCAAGTACTCGGCGCTGGCCGCCATCGGCAACCTCTGCAAGGCGGCAAAGAAGCTGCGGATGCCTACCCAGTTCGTCGCCCAGAACGGCGCGGTCGTGAAACAGAGCACGAAGATCGCGGTCACTGGCTGCAAGGTGCGGACACAGGCAGCAAGATCGACGCGCGTGCGTCGGGGGAGGGCAGGACGATGAAAGCCGTAGGCCGGTTCCTGACCGTTATCGTAATCATTACATGCGGGCTCACCGTCGTGGCCGGGGCCGCGGCAGCGCCCGTCAAGCTGGTCCTCTCGAATCAGATCTTAGGTTCATTTGTCGCTCCTCACGATGTCGCGGTCGCTCCTGGAGGGAATGTATACGTGGCTGACACGGCTGCGAGCCGGATTCAGGAGCTCACCTCCAGCGGCGTGTTCGTGGCAATGTTCGGATGGGACGTAAACCAGACCGAGGACGGCGAACCGGGAGCCACACAGGCGGAAAAGAATCGTTGCACAGCCGCGTCTGGCGATATTTGTACGAGCGGGGTCTCGGGAACTGCTGCCGGTCAGCTCACCAACCCGTATAGCATTGCGATCGACGCCGGCACCGGCGACATATACGTTCAGGAGGTATCGGCTAGCAATCGACGCGTGGACGCGTTCACAGCGGAAGGGCAGTTCATCTGGACAGCAGGTAAGGAAGTCGATGAAACCAAGGTTATCGCCGTGAAAGCAAAAGGCGGTACGCCGACACAGCAAGAACTCGAAGAAGAGAACCTTTGCACGGCAGCCTCGGGAGACATCTGCAAAGGCGGCTCGGCTGGCGTCGCCGGAGCCGGCGAACACAACGCTTTCGACTTCATCGCCACAGGTAATTTGCTCGCAGTGGGACCGACCGGCGTTCTGTACGTCGGGGACGACGGACGTGTGCAGGAGTTGAAAGGTGATGGTTCCTGGTTGCGTCAAATCTCACTTGCGTCGATCCCCTCAACGCCGGGCGATCGTGTAGGCGCGCTGGCGGTCGATGGCACGGGGGACATGTTCGTGGCGTACCCGGCCGGTACGGGGATAGTGCGAGAGCTGGGGCCGAACGGCGAAGCGCTTGCTGAAATCCCGGTCGCGTCCTCGGAACGAGAAGCAACGACCGAAGTGGACACGCTCGCCGTGGACCCGTCCGGTCACCTCGCGGTTGGTGCCGAGGAAATTGGGCAACTCTTCTCCTTCAAATTCTTTGGGGCGCTATACGAAGTCAGTACAGGTCACAGGATCACGCTGTTCACGGGCCCGGGTCCAGGCGGCATAGCGTTCAACGAAACCGGCGAACTGTATGCCGCGGCTTCGTTCAACTCGATTGCCAAAACGGGGGATGAAGTGCTTCAATATCTCCCTTTACCAGTGGCCGAACTGACGGTTGAGAAACAGGATTGCGTTTCGGGACCCGAACTGGAAACGGATGCCACCGTCAATTGTACGTTCAACGGATTGGTGAACCCTGAGAATGTGCCTTCGACAGAAGTGTGGTTCGAATGGGGTAACACGTGCGAACTAGGGTCATTAACACCACGGATGGAAGTCCCTACCGGTAATATGCCCGTACAAGTTAGTGCCTTGATCGAAGGTCTTAGGCCAAACGGTCAGGAAATTTGTTATCAGCTCGCGGGCAACGACGAAAATGTCCCATCTACTTCGGGCGAAATTCTGACGAGCGTTGAAAAGATAAGCTTTAGTACTCCGATCGTCCCGCCGCAAGTCATCGGTGCGCTGAGCGTCTCGTTTGTGAGAGCGTCATCGGCCGTGATGTTCGATGAAGTGAATCCCGAGAACGCTGATACCGAATCTTACTTCGAATATGCGACTGGCACGGCCCTCAGTGAATGTCCGTTGGGTCTCCGGGAGGAAAGCTGTCCCGGTGTCGCCGCGACTAAGGTGGCGCGCGCATCCTGCTTCGTGCCCAAACCGGGCGAAGGAGGCGAAGTCCAGTGCGTCTATGGTCCGCTTGGGGTGACGCTCGAAGCCACGGGATTGCAACCTGGCGCTGTCTACCACTACCGCCTGTTCGCCAAGGATGAAAACTTGAAGAAGACAGAACAGCTCACGAGTATGGCGGGACCACGGCCGGGAGCGGAAGGTCAGTTTGTGACCGCGATCGCGCCGGTTCCGCGAGCGGTAACCGAAGACGCAAGTGTGGTTGGTACGACGACGGCGACCATCTCCGGGGCGGTCGATCCGGACGGTCTCCCCGCGACATACTCGTTTGAACTGGGCGTCTACAAGGGAGCGTCCACGCAATACGGGGTTGTGTTCACCGGGCCTGCGGGTTCGAGCAGCGGGTTCGTCCAGGAGCATCTTGCGCTCTCAGGACTGCAACCGGGGACGACATACGCATACCGCATTGCGGTCTCGAGCGGGTATGTCCCCACCGCGAGTCACTCGATTCAGGGAGATGTAAAGACATTCATGACCGTAGGTCCGCCAGAAGAGCTCTCCTCACCGCAGGCGCCGACGCAGCTTGCAATTCCGGCCACGCCCTTCCCGAAACCGCCAAAGAAAGCGACGCGGGCCGAAGAACTGGCGAAGGCGCTCAAACTTTGCGGGAAGAAGCCTAAGAGGAGACGGATCTCGTGTGACCGCAAGGCGCGGGCGAAGTACAGCTCCCATAAGACAAAAACAGCGCAGGGAACGAAGTAGAAGGGAGTGTCAGAAGGTTCAGTCAGTCCGTAATGCAATCTACGCACGACCCAAAGGCGTTGTGCGCCTTAAAACAGGGAGGGAGCAGCAAGATGCTTGAAAGATTTCGCAAACGCGTCACCTATACAAACATCGCGGTGACGTTTGCGCTCGTGTTTGCAATGAGCGGCGGTGCCTACGCGGCAGGCAAGGTCATCATCAAATCTAGGAGCCAAATCAGCTCGAAAGTGCTTAAGGAACTCAAGGGTAATGCAGGACCGGTCGGCCCCGCGGGCGCCAAAGGCGATAATGGTGCGCCCGGTGTAGAAGGTAAGCAGGGGCTACAGGGTGTCGAAGGCAAACAGGGATCGCTTGGGCCGGAAGGGAAAGCTGGTCCGACGGGTTCCACAGGTCCAGCGGGCCCGAAAGGAAGCACCGGCCCAGCAGGACCCACTGGACCCGAAGGTGTGTGCTCTACCGCTAACTGCACGTTGCCGGCTGGGGTGACAGAGACCGGCACATGGGGCGTTGCCGCGCCTCCAGGAAAATACGTCGTTGGAGGAGTCATCCACTTCGCGTTCGCGTTTGCGCCGATATCCTTCGCGATACCGCTGAAAGCAGGACTGGAAGCAGACAAAGTACACGTAATAGCTGGAGGAGGGAACGGGGACGGCACGACCTGCCCGGCGACGAGCAGCGTCGATAAACCAGGTGCGATGCCAGGCAATCTCTGCATCTTCGAAAGTGAAGGTGAGATCAACGTCGAAAGCGTCACGCCCAAGTCGCTTGAAACGGGGGAAGAAGGCGAAGCCGGGAAGACTGGAGCAGTTCTCCTTGTAAGGCCCACCAGCGAATCGGAATCCGTCCTTGCGTCAGGAACGTGGGCGACCGCTGGATAGGCACGGAGGAAGTATAAGACGACAAACGTCTTAGTGACATGAGTCGGCACTTTGAGGGTCGATAGTGATCGAATTTGCGGGCGGGGCATGCGGCTCCGCCCGCATCGATGCGCGGTGTACTCCCACCGGGAGTGCGTTACTGTTTTGCTTGACTTTGTCAGATTTATCTGGCAGACTGATATCGAGTCCGATAGTCAAAATGTTGGCTGGAGGGTGACGAGCGAACAGGATGCTCAAACATATCGCCGGAGGAGCTAAGGCTAAGCCGGGAGATATGGACGCACATTGGAGCTGAGCCTTGCGCTCTCTGACCTTGGACGAGTGCCCGGGCCAGCTGATGTCAAGCCTCGGATGGGGCCAATAGGGCCTCGGATGGGGGAAAGGTAGATCAAAATGAGGAAGATTCAGATCCTCGGGGCCGCATTGTTTGCGGTTCTCGCGTTCAGTGCGATGGCAGTTACGACTTCTGCCTTCGCCGAAGAAACCGTCTGGTTAGAAGGCGGTGTCGTACCGGCCGAAGCGTTATCGGTCGATAGCGAAAGTATCGGCGCACTTACACTCAAGGACACCGCAACGGGAGTCATCCTGTCATGCGAAGGGCTGAACGAAGGGACTGTCGGTCCTGGCGCAAAGGACTCAATCACTAAAATCACGAGCTTAGGCGGCGCTAACCTTGTGCCATGTACCTTCGTCGCTAAAGGCCCGTGTGAAAGCTCGTCCCCTCCCACCATCGAAGCCGTCAATTTGCCTTGGTTAACAGAACTGTTATTAGTCGGAGGCAAAAACTTAGACGATATCGTTGGTACAGGAGGAAGCACAGGGTGGGCGGTCCACTGCTTAGTAGTCGGCCTGAATATAACTGACACATGCACAAAGGCAGAAACGTCGGCGGATATCGACAATACGACAGAAGGCGACGTTGTGGCGTTATTCAGCGCCGCGATTGGTGGACTAGCGAACTGCACTCAAGGCGGAGCAGAAACAGGTGAAGTTACCGGCGAAGTCTTAACTTTAACATTAGACGGATCGTCGCTAGCGGTATCTACTACACCGTAGAATAACCTTGGGATTTAGGCCGGGCGTCCTTTGGGTTGTCCGGCCTAAAGTCCGTATCTCTGGTTGGCATCGAATGTACAGGGTGTACACAATCAAATACTTACCTGCATGGGTTGTCGTGTGCTCCTTGTTTTTGGTGATGGGATGCGGTAGCAACATGCGTCAACAAAGCGATGCGCTAGGTACACGCCACTCAGCGGCGGCTTCACTGCCGGTGGTTACGACGCGCGGCTTCAAGGGTGACGAAGACGACGATGACGTCGAAAGCGACACAGGGGGTAGCAGGACGACAGCGGACGGCGACAATGACACGGACAATGATCGAGCGGACAATGCCAAGAAGGGCTATCACGACAAAGACGACTGGGAAGCGCTTGGCTATGGGCACGGCGCCAGCACGATCGACGCACAAACGCTGAGCGAGATTGCTATGCGCTATCACAAGGCTGCGGCCGGTGGCAGTGGCCCGAGGACGTGCGGGATGCTGTCGGCGGGTGTTGCTGGCGCAGTGCCGGACGAGTACGGCCGGACGCCTGGTCCGATCTATCTCCGCGGGGCTCGCACGTGTCCAGCGGTAATGTCCCGTCTGCTCAAGCACGAGCACACTGTGCTAGCAGTCCCGGTAGCGGTAACCGGAGTGCGTGTTGAAGGTCAGGAGGCGTTAGTGACGATTGGATCTCGCCAAGCGCCAGCGTCCTACTTTCTCATGAAGAGGGAAGGGGGCGCCTGGAAGGTCCAAGATCTGCTTCCCGTTCCGCTGCCGTAAATGGCTAACCGACTGTTCCGTTGCTCGACAGCATGCCCTGCCCCTCACTTGGCCCATCAGCCGCATCCCGCGGCGCCAGCACAAACAGCTCCGCGTTCAGATCCGGCGCGTAGTGGCTTGAGTTCATGCACGCGACGACTTCGCGCCCGAGCTCCTGTTCGATCACAAGCTTGAAGTGGGGGATCATCACCTCGTGGAACTCCGCCCTTTGCTCCATCACGGTCTTGCTCCTGCCCTGGGAGAGGAGGGTGTTCTCGACGGTGGTGTACCCGTCGGTCATCATCACCACCAACAGATCGTTCCAGTAGTAGGCGCGGGCTTTCACGGGGCCCTTCCCGCTGTGTTCCTTGAGCAGTCCCACCACCCTGCGGGAGATCGCCGATAGCGCTTCGCCCTTGCTTGGGGCGTGCCCGTTGTTTTCGGCCTCCGCCCTGGTTGTCGTTACGTCCACGCTCATCTCTCCCTCACCGCCGCTTTCCTCGTCTCTTTGCGCTTCTTGAGGTCTTCCGCCTCCACCCGCAACCGCTCCGCCTTGTCGCGTGCGAGCTTCCCCTGCGCCTGCAGCGCCGCGGCGCTGTCCAGTTGCGCCTGCACCCGCTCCTCAAGCGGCGCCAGTGGGGGCACCTGCTGTTTCTCCGTCGGCTGCGCCTCCCCGGCCCACTCGAACGCTTCACGCGAAGCGATCGCCTCCTGTTGGCTAGCCGCCGCGTAGGCCAACCTCGCCAACGTCGCGTCGCGGATGTACTGCGCCGCGCTCACCCCCAACCGCTCCGCTTCCTGCTCCAACACCTCCCACAGGTCTCTCCCGAAGCGCACGGTGGTTTGATGCATGTGGGTGGTCTTCGTCTGTGTGATCTTCGAGGACACAACCGATATCGTATCCGATACCGCTCAGAATTCAAGTCCAAGCACGTTGCGCGCCCGGTTGACGACGGTCGTCCCGGGTCTCGCCACCTACGAGGTCTCACGCCAACCGCCACGCCCCTATCAAACTCTGTCTCTGTGGGAAGTAAGCTGTGTGTGTGGCTCAAGCCCCCAACCAACCCTCTACCGCCGCCCTCGCCTCAAGCGCGCCCGGTGCTTCCACCGCTCGCGCCACATCCACCCACGACATCGTCGTCGTGGGCGCCTCCGCGGGTGGGGTGGAGGCGCTCTCAGCGCTCATGCGGGGGCTTCCCCCCTACTTTCCCGCCTCGGTGTTCGTGGTGCTTCATCTGATGGGGGGTCGCTCGATGCTCGCCCCCATCCTCTCCCGCTCCGGCCCCCTCATCGCGACCGCCGCCCTCAACGGCGAGCCCATCGCCCGCTCCCACATCTACGTCTCCCCACCTGACGTCCACATGGTGCTCGAAGATGGCCGGATCCGCCTTACTTATGGGCCCCGCGAGAAAGGGTGCCGTCCCGCCATCGACCCCCTGTTTCGCTCCGCCGCAGAGGTCTATGGCCCCCGTGTCATCGGGGTGGTCCTCTCCGGGTTGCTCCGCGACGGCGCCGACGGGCTCGCCGCCGTCAAGGACTCCGGGGGGCTCGCCGTCGTGCAGGACCCCTCCGACGCGAAGTACCCGGCGATGCCCATCGCCGCGATCGCCTCCACCCACGTGGATCGCGTGGCGCCCCTTGACCGCATCGCCTCTGTACTCGTCGAGCTCGTGGGCAAAGATCCACCCCCCACCAACCGTGATGACCTACCGCCCGAGGAGGCGTGATGGACAGCGACACCACAGTGCTCGACCCCGAGGAGCTTCGCCGCCTGCTCGAGTTCATCCACCGCTCCCGCGGTTTTGACTTCTCCGGGTACAAGCGCACCTCGCTGCAACGCCGCCTCTCAAAGCGCATGCACGAAGTTGGCATAGAAACACCCGCTGACTACCAGGACTACCTGGAGGTCAACCCCCACGAGTTCGCGGAGCTGTTCGACACGATCCTCATCAACGTCACCTCTTTCTTCCGCGACCGCCCCGCCTGGACCTACCTCGCCGAGGAAGTCATCCCCCCACTCGTCGCCTCGCCTGGCTCTGACCCCATCCGCGTGTGGTGCGCGGGTTGTGCCACCGGCGAGGAGGCCTACACGATCGCCATCCTCCTCGCCGAGGCGCTGGGAGAGGAGCAGTTCAAGGAGCGCGTGAAGATCTACGCCACCGACGCGGATGAGTCGGCGCTCAACCACGCCCGCCACGCCACCTACACCCCCCAAGCCGTGAAGGGTGTCCCGGAGGAGATGCTCTCCCGCTACTTCGAGCTCACCCCCCAGGGGAATTACTCCTTCATGCCCGAGCTCCGCAGGGCGGTCATCTTCGGGCGCAACGACCTCGTCCAAGACGCCCCCATCTCGCGGGTGGACCTCCTGTTGTGTCGGAATGTCCTCATGTACTTCACCCCCGACACCCAATCCCGCATCCTCCAGCGTTTCAACTTCGCGCTCTCCGATCGCGGGTTCATGTTCTTGGGGCGCTCTGAGAATGCTCACCACTCACGGGGGCCTCTTCACCCCCTACAACCTCAAGTGGCGCGTTTTTCAAAAGATCCCGCGCGTGCTTATGCGCGAAAGACTCGCCTTCGGCGGCAACGGGCTCAACCCACTTCTGCTCGGCGAGCCCGAGCGCTATTTGGAGCTACGAGGGGGAGCCTTCTCGCTCGCCCCCAACGCTCAGATCATGGTGTCCCACGACGGGTTCGTGGTGGACGTCAACCAACGCGCGCGCGAGCTGTTCGGGTGCACCCTCTCAGACGTAGGTCGCCCCTTCCACGATCTCTCCATCTCCTACCGCCCAGTCGATCTCCGCTCGGCGATCGAGCGCGCGTATGAGACCTCCGACACCATCACCCTCGACCGCGTCCCCTGGTCCCCCAAAGACGGCGACGACCGCGTGCTCGAGGTGGAGGTCCGCGTGGTCCCCGGCCCCGACGGCCTCCCCCTCGGAGTCACCATCTCCTTCTCCGACATCACCGAACTCACCCGCCTATCCGACGAACACGAGGCAAGCAAGGGCGAGCTAGAGACCGCCCACGAGGAGCTCCAATCCACGGTGGAGGAGCTTGAGACCACCAACGAGGAGCTCCAATCCACGAATGAGGAGCTTGAGACCACCAACGAGGAGCTCCAATCCACGAATGAGGAGCTTGAGACCACCAACGAGGAGCTCCGTTCCACCAACGAGGAGCTCGAGACGATGAACCGCGAGCACCTCGCCCACGCCACCGAACTCGACCGCGTCAACCTGTTCCTGGAGGGGATACTCACGAGCCTCGGGGTGGGGGTCATCGTGCTCGATCGAACCCACAAAGTGGAGGTCTGGAACGGGGATTCCGCTGAGCTGTGGGGGTTGCGGGCGGACGAGGTGGAAGGCAAGACGCTCACCGAGCTTGACATTGGGCTGCCTGTTGCTGAGCTAGAGGTCCCGCTTGCTGGGGCGCTTGGGGCGTCTGCGCGGTCGGCCACCCTTGACCTTGAGGCTGTCAACCGGCGCGGGAAGAGTTTTCAGTGTCGGGTCCGGGTTTTGCCGCTGGCTACGGCTGGGGGAGAGGTCACTGGGGTGTTGCTGTTGATGGCGGATGGGGCGCATCCTGAGGTGGCCACGCTTTTGCCGGCGGCTTGAGGCGTATGAGGGCTTTTCCGTAGAAAAGCCCGTCCGCCTCGACTTTGGAAACAAATACTGACTTAGGGTTGACGTGGCTAGCCGGTCGTGTCATAGTGCGCTCACCGTCCGGCATCCACTGTGATGTGCGGACGTAGGAACAAGGTCGTAGTGGTCTGGTAGTCCACAAACGGGCTATCTCGCTGGATCGGCCGTAGTACAGGACAAGATCGTTATCCGCGCCGACCGCCCGCGCTCTCTGACCTAAAGAGGAGTGCCAAAGGAACATAGCTACGTGGCAGCGACTGACGGCGCGCTGCAATCAATAGTGGAGGGGACAGGAGAATGCATTCAAGACTGCGCAAGCACTTCACGTACGCCAACGTCCTTATGACGTTCGCCCTCGTGTTCGCGATGACCGGGGGGGCCTACGCGGCAAAGAAATACATCATCACCTCGACAAGCCAGATCAAGCCGAGCGTGCTTGCGTCGCTGAAAGGGAAGACGGGACCACCTGGACCCGCCGGACCTGCGGGAGCGGCGGGAACTCAGGGGCCCGCGGGGAGCAATGGCAAAGACGGCGCCGCGGGCAAAGACGGCTCACCCGGAACGAACGGGACCAGCGTCACGAGCGTGAAACTCTCGGTCGGCAACGCGACCTGCACCGACGGTGGCTCTGAATTCACGGCCGCAGAAGCCAAAAAAACTACCGCTTGCAACGGATCGCCCTGGACTGCGGGTGGAACGCTGCCGAAAGGCTCCTCGGAGTACGGCATGTTTGTAGCCGTCGCCTCTGCTGGCATCGGCGCCGACGCATTGAGCTTTGGTGTTCCGCTTGCTTCCGCGCCCACGGTCCACTACATCAACGTAGGTAACAAGGAACTTACGCCCACCGGCGAACAGACATCTGCGGTGTGCACGGGCACGGCTGCTAGCCCGACTGCGCCTTCGGGGGCGCTCTGTGTTTACGCGCATGTTGAAAACGAAGTGTCGACCGAATCGGTATTCAACGAGTTCTTCTGGGAAGGCTTATGGAAGTGGGGCGTGATAGTCGACACAGAAGGTGGCGAAGGTGGAGCGGGAGTGGAACCCGATACCGCTACAGCGTTCGGCTTCGACGTATCCGCGCTAGGCAAAGGCGGCGAAGGCTTCAAAGTCAACGGCTCGTGGGCGGTGACCGGCTGAGACCATAATAATGCCTGGCGTGGACATCCACGCCAGGCGCGATTGGTCGCAGGAAGCAAGCAATAGAGCAACTGCTCTTGTCATGACCTAATCCGAGTCGGTTCCGCGCTCATTATGCAAGACGGCCGGCGGCGGCGAATTAATCGGCGTATGGAAACTCGCAAGATCTAGCAGCTATGGAAACGATCACTGCTTTTGCCGCTTGACTTTTGACGCAGAACATGTCATAGTAAATTCACGCTTGATATGCAGTTCTGTGATATCTGGCGTAGGAGCAAGGTCGTAGGGCCTGGATAGCTCAAAGTGATAACGGGCTATCCCGCTAGGTCGACCGCCGTACTTGAGTTAAGCCTCTGAGTATGAAAGGCGGGTCGAACGTATGACCATGTTGCTAGTGATATGCAGGGCCCCTGAATCTGGTCCTTAGATCGGCTCGACAGGACGGTCAGTTTCGGCTCACCGTCGAGAGCTCAAGAACGAGAGTTCCGCGAGTCGTGGTGATGCGCGTGCAGAGCCACGGCTCATGTTGGACAGAAGTCAATCCGAGTCGGTTCCGCGCTCTCTGACCTAAGGGCGAGTGGCGGGTCGGCTAAGCAAGCCTCGATCGAGGCTTGGGTAACCGGGCCTTGGATGAGGGAAAGGGAGTAAAAAATGAGGAAGTTCCATATAGTAGGGATTGCGCTTGTCGCGATGTTTGCGTTCCTCGCGGTCGCCGCGACGTCGGCGTTTGCGGTGCAACCGTTATGGTTAGTCAACGGCGCCGCGGTTGTGGGTACGACAAATGTAGAAACTGAAGGCGAACTGAATCTTACCCGCTTAAACAAAGAAGGCGGAGAACAACAGGGGAACATAAAGTGTGCCGGGGTCTTCGACGGAACTATCACAAACCCGGCTGGTGCGGAACCAGGTACAGACGAAATTACCTTAGTCTTAAACGCCAATATGGAAGACGTGGGTAACGACGGCGCAACCTTAACGGGTCCGGGTCTCGCGTGCGAAGTAACTCAGGACGCAGGGGATGCAACGTTCTGCAAAGTAGGGGCAGCTGGGTCAGCGACAGTATGGCCCGCAAACCTGCCTTGGAAAACGGCACTAGAATTAACCGGTACAGAAATTTTAGACCTTATCGGTGTTGGTGCTGCGGAAGGTAGTTTACCGGGCTATGAGGTCGAATGTACCGTATTACTTGGCATCAAAGCGACCGACTTATGCGAAACAAACACGAGCGCAGTCGTATCTGAAATCTTAGGTACGTGGCCTGGGACAGTCGCTGAAGGATCACCAGGAGTATTCAATGAAGCATCAGGATTCGGATTATGCAAAACGGCCGGCGGTGGGGAATTAATCGCCGGTACTATTGGAAAAGGTATTACTTGGGCGATAGGAGCCGAATTAGAAAGGTTAGAAACCGACGTAAGCGAGCTGTAGTGCTCTCGCATTACTAGGAAAAGTGCGCTTGTCGGGCGGGGCCTGAATTGGCCTCGCCCGACAGGGCGTCTTGGAAAAATTTGTCGGTGTCGTGTTGGAAGTCATGTCCGATGGAGAGGTGCAATGTGTTGGGGCGGTGTGGTGGGTGGAAGTGGTTGATCGATATGTCGGTGATGGTTGCTTGCCTTTTCGTCCTTGACGGCGTAGCGCTTGGTGCGTCTAACCGGGTCCTTGAGCAGGTCAGCCCATCCTACAAGGGGGGGTACGGTGCAGGGACATTGCGGATGGTGTCCGCAAATGGCGAAAAGGCCGCATTTGACTCATTGGGCGTTTTTGGAGGAGTTCAGTGGGATTCGCTCGCAAACGGATATTTGGCCGAACGCGTGGAAGGAGTAGGTTGGACAACTACGTCACTGCAGCCGCCACCGATCGGAGAACTCGATAACTACTCGTCAGGGCTTGAGTACGTATTGGCAACGCTTGACCCCGGGAAGACGAGCGGCGAGGCGCAGCGAGCAGGAACTCAGTATGGGCTACATAGTACGGACTTACCGAATATTTCAGCAAACTGGGAAATTTTTGGTGGCATGACGCTGCTAGCGGTTGACGGCAAACCCTTCTTTGGTGAGAGCGTGGGAGAGAGCGGTGACCTGTGCCATCTGGTCCTGGGTTACGCCGCCAGTGGTGCGTTGTTGCCTGAGGCGGAAAAAACAGAAGGTCAAATTTATGATATGTCCCGAAACTGCGACGGTAGCACGGCGGGCTTGCGGCTTGTGGGCGTTGACAATGCGGGGAACATTATTGACTTAAAATGCGGAGTTGATCTTGGGGCGGGCCCAACCTATGCGGAATCGGCCGCCAGTGGCGGAGACCCACAGGAAAGTACATTCAATACGATGACGTCGGACGGACGCATGATCTTCTTCACCACTAGTGTAGGGAATGCAGGATGCAAAACACATCAGGTATTTGCGCGACTTGATGGCGAACATACAGTGGAAGTATCAAAGCCCCTAGCCGAAGCCTGCGGTGAAGTCCCGTGCGGAGGAGCGTTAATTCGAGCGAGTGCAAACTTTAAGGGTGCCTCCGAAGATGGTTCGGACGTGTACTTCACGACTCGAGCGCCTCTGGTAGCAGGCGATAAAGACGTGGGCAACGACCTATATCTGGCGAAGATGGGCTGCGGTGAAGGTGAACCGGACTGCGGAGTATCAGAACGCCAGGTCGTATCTCTCGGGCAGGTGTCGCAAGATGCCGTGGTGGGACAATCAGCGGAAGTCGTGAGTGTTTTGAGGATTGCGTCCGACGGTTCCCGGGCGTATTTCGTCGCGCGGGGTGTCCTGAGTCAGGACCCGAACGCTGAAGGGGGAGCGCCTGTGAATGGCGCGAACAACTTGTACGTCTATGACGCCGACAGCGAAAGGACGACGTTTGTAGCGGATCTGTGCTCAGGACCAATACTGTCGGGATCGGTAGAAGACGTGGCGTGTCCGGTGGACCTGTCGTCTGAATTTGGTGCGACGCGGAGCGATTCGCGCTTGTGGAGCGGGGTTCAAGAAGTTCAGTCGACACGCGATGGACGCGTACTGGTCTTTGCCAGTTACGGGAGGCTGACTGAAGACGATGCCGATTCGGCAAAGGATATTTACCGGTACGACAGCGTGACAGAATTATTGGACCGAATATCTGTCGGGGAAGGCGGCTATGACGCCAACGGCAATGACGAATCCGACGCGACAATCACACCTGGGGGTATCGGGGTTGGGAACACAGCTGCCCAGAGATTAGAACTAGGGTCTCGCGTCGTGACCGATGACGGAAGCCAAGTCGTGTTCTCTGCGGCGGGCCCCCTTTCGCCCCGTGCGGTGAATGGGCTGCTGAACATATATGAATGGCACTCCGACCAGAGTAGCGTGGTCGGAGGGGCGGTGTCACTGTTGTCCGGCGGTGCGTCACTTACGGATGACGAATCGGCGACTATCTCACCGTCAGGGCGCGACGTGTTCTTCGTTACCGCAGAGGGATTGGCGGAAGGAGACGAAGACGGTTTGCGCGATATTTATGACGCACGTGTCGGCGGTGGGTTCCGTGATGTGGTCAAGCCACGCCAGCCATGCTCCGGTGACGCGTGTCAGGGACCGTTGACGACCCCCGTCCCGCTGCTGGTGCCTGGTAGCGCGGTTCAGGAAGCCGGAGAAGACTTTCCCCCGCCGTCGAAAAGGAAGACAGTTAAGAAGGCGATGAAGTCGAAGAAAGTAAAGAACAAGGCTGGAAAGCGGCATCGGAACGCGCGCCGGGCAAGACGAAGTGACAGGGGGACGATACGGTGATGAATTTGACCCGCAGTAGTGTTATAGGCGTTCTGCGGTCGCTACTCGTCGTGTTGACGGTAGTGGTGGTTGGAGATGTCGTGGCTCCAGTGACGGTCAAGGCCGACGGACCAGGCCCGTTTGGTATCGTGAAATTCGCTCTCGAAGCAACAAAGTCGACGCGGGTGACGACACTACCGGGGAATAAAGGTGAAACGGAAATCGTGAACGAACCGTACGTGCCTGCATTTACGCAGGCAGGGGGCCATCCGTGGGGGTTGACTTCGATTGTGGAATTCACCAACGAAGATTATCTGTTCGAAGGCGACCCCACAGACCCTCGCAACAGGCCGACACGCGATCCGAAGGATGTCGTGGTTGACCTACCTCCAGGGCTCTTGGGTGACCCACAGGCGGTACCCTCATGTCCGTTGACCGTGGCGATCAACGAAGGCGCCTGCCCGGGGTCAACGCAGGTTGGCGTGTACCACGTCAGATGGTTCACAGGCAAAGAGGAACTTGCGCCCATCGTCAACGTGACGCCTGAACCGGGCCAGTCGGCCGAGTTTGCGCTTGAGAATACGGCAAAAGTAGCGGCGGTTTTGACGGGGCATTTGGTGCGCACAGGCGCAGGGTATGGCTTTGCCGTGGAGGCTACAAGTGTACCGACTGTTGGACTGTCGCGTGTGGAAACTACGTTCTGGGGTGTGCCAGCGGACTCGAGCCACGACCGGATGCGCGGATTGTTTTGCGGCAGGGTCGGATCGATCGGTTTGTTGACATGTCAGGACGGCAATGAACACAGCGGTGTAGGACGTGCGCCGTTTTTGAGCATGCCTACCGACTGTGCGGCCGGATCGGAGAGCGCGAGCATTCATGCAGACTCATGGGAGGAGCCGGGTCGCGTGCGGCCCGGGCAGGAATACGAAGGGTATGTGGAAGCATCCGCACAGATGCCGGCCGTGACCGGCTGTAATGTGCTGCAGTTCAACCCGACGATCGGCGTGGAGCCCGACACAGAACTTGCGGACGAGCCGGTCGGTCTGGGCGTGAATCTTCATGTTCCGCTGAATGAAGCGGTGGGTTCTAACGTCACTCCGCAGATTCGCAATTCGGTCCTGACGCTACCGGAGGGCGTGTCTGTATCGCCTGGCGTCATCGATGGTATCCAGGCGTGCGACGAGTTCGGACCTGAAGGTATCGACATCACCGGTCCTGAATCCGAAGAAGTTGGTTTGAATGGAGAACTGCAGCTCGCCCCCGGCCACTGTCCCGACGCTTCGATTGTCGGGACGGCCGAAGCATTCACGCCGTTCCTAGCCGAACCCGTCAAGGGACATGTCTATCTTGCGCGACCGGGATGCGGTGGCGTCGGGCAGTCCGCTTGTACCGAAGAAGACGCGCGCGACGGAAAACTCTACCGCCTGTATCTCGAATTGGGCGGTACCGGTGACCTTGCTCGTACAGGCATACATTTCAAGGTGCCGCTGGAAACGCATGCCAATACGGCTACGGGCCAGTTGACCAGCACAGTAAAGGATACGCCCCAGGCGCCATTCGGCGAACTGAAGCTACACTTTAACGGCGGTCCGCGCGCTCCTCTGGACACTCCCAATGTGTGCGGTCCGGCCGTGACGACGTCAGATTTCACGCCTTGGAGCGCTCCGGGGTTGACGCCTCTTGGTTTGTCCGTGGCCGGTACGCCTGACGCGACGCCGTCGTCGTCGTTCAATGTGACCGGATGCGCGGCTACACCGCCATTCAGCCCGGGCTTTCTAGCGGGCACAGTGATCCCTCAGGCAGGTAAGTTCAGCGCGTTCACGATGAACCTCACCCGCCAGGACCGGGAACAGTACGTGAAGGGGATACAGATACACACGCCCCCCGGGCTGTCGGGCATTCTAGCCAATGTGCAGCTGTGCGGTGAACCCGATGCGGAGAACGGGACATGCCAGGACTCCTCGAAGATCGGCACGACGAGGGTCGCTTCCGGCGCCGGCTCGCATCCGTTTGAACTCGGTGGAGACGTGTTCCTCACCGGCCCATATGCGGGCGCGCCGTTCGGGTTGAGCGTGGTGACCCATGTCGTGGCGGGCCCATTCAATCTGGGCGTGGTGGTCGTAAGGGCCCGTATAGATGTAGACCCAGAAACGTCGACGTTGACGATCACGACCGACGAAACGGGACCACACGCGGTACCGCAGATCGTGTTTGGAGTGCCGGTTCGCTTGCAGCGGATCACGGTCAACATCGACCGGCCGAGCTTTATGTTCAACCCGACTAACTGTGCTCAGTCGCACATCACGGCAGATGTGGCCGGGTCCCAGAATTCCGTCGCCGTGGTGTCGACTCCGTTTGCGGCTGGCGGCTGCAAGACGCTGGGGTTCAAGCCCAAGTTCACAGTGGCCACCAACGGGCACACAAGCCGCAAGCTCGGCGCGAGCCTGGACACCAAGCTGTCGTATCCAGCCGGATCGCTCGGTAAGCAGGCAAACATCGCGCGAGTCAAGGTGTCGCTGCCAAAGCAGCTACCGTCGAGACTGACCACGCTACAGCAGGCCTGCCCGGCGGTAACCTTCAAGGCAAGTCCCGCAGCCTGCCCCAAAGCCTCGGTCGTGGGGATAGTCAGGGCGTCCACGCCGCTGCTGCCGGTCCCGCTGTCCGGTCCTGTCTACTTCGTCTCGCACGGTGGAGAAGCGTTCCCATCCTTGGTCGTGGTGTTGCAAGGCGACAACGTGCGGGTTGACCTGACCGGCACGACCTTCATCAACAAAGCAGGAATCACGAGCAGCACGTTCAAGACGATTCCGGACGTACCGGTGGGTAGCTTTGAGCTCTACCTACCTCAAGGCGCGGGTTCGGCGCTGGCTGCGAACGGGAACCTCTGCAAGACACCTGCTGACAAGCTAGTCATGCCAACCGAATTCACCGCCCAAAACGGTCTGGTGCTCAAGCAGAGTACGAAGATCCAGGTCACCGGCTGTCGCGTAAAAGCTCGATCCACAAGGGCCAGATCCCGGCGACGTGGCATCCAACCGAGTATCCACACAAGCGGGAGGGCGGGTCGATGATGCATCGCCATAGCCGTCGTTGTGTCTCTTTGTTTGTACTTCTAACAGGCACGTTCGCGCTCACGTCGCCATCTATCGGTGTCGCGAGCACACCGCCCATCAAGGAGATAGTCAACAGCCGGATCGGATGGGAAGCGGACGAACTGACAAAAGGGCCCGTGTGCTCGACGACTTCAGGAGACAA
The DNA here is from genome assembly GCA_963695305.1 of uncultured Solirubrobacterales bacterium. Classification (GTDB taxonomy): domain Bacteria; phylum Actinomycetota; class Thermoleophilia; order Solirubrobacterales; family Solirubrobacteraceae; genus Palsa-744. Next base: position 1,857,047 of record OY968774.1, read on the forward strand.
ATGCAAGACCGCGGTTCTGAGCAGCGAAGCCGGCGGGTTCTCGGGCGTATTCGGTGTCGCTGGCGGGCGTGCGCCGGAAGGACACGTCTACGCCGTCGACAGCAACAATCATCGCGTGCAGGAGCTCGCGGCCGACGGTCAGTTCATCGCTATGTTCGGCAAGGAAGTAAATACCAACAAAACAAACATCTGTCTAGCTGGAGAAACGTGTAAGGCTGGCGTGGAAAGCGCGACCGCAGGACTGTTCGCCCTGCCACAAAGCATCGCAGTCGATCCGACCAACGACGACTTCTACGTGGCAGAACAAGTTTCAGGTACCGAGCGGGTGCAGAAGTTCACGGCAGCCGGCCAGTTCGTTTTCGAGATCGGCAAGGAAGTCAACGAAACAACCAAAGGGAACTTCTGCGCTCAAACTGAAATCGCCAAATGCAAGGGGCCGGGCAACAGCGCCGCACATGAACCTGGCGCATTTGCATTTGCGCCGAGTCAGGGGAACATTCTGGCGGTCGGCGGCCCGGAAGACCACCTGTATGTCGGCGACGAACACACCGTCCAAGAGTTTAGGCCCGACGGCACGTGGACCGGCGAACCATTGATCAAAACCGAAGCGATTGAGAGTGGTCTGTCGAGCATTGCGTCCTCACCGGCAAGCGCGGTCACAAGTATCGCGGTTGGGAAAACAGGCACGATATATCTGGGCTATTCGGTGGGCTGCGGCTGCAATCCGCCCGAAACAATCCGTGAGTTTGACCAAGTGGGGAAAGAAATCAAAGAATTCCCCTTGGTCGGCAAAGCGGTATTGCTTGGTTTGGCAATAGACGGGGCCGGCAGACTAGCGGCTGTCGAGAGTGATAGCGGTGTGCCACACTATTACCTCTACGAAGTGGTCGCTGGCAAACTCCATCTTCTTACTGAAATCGCCTCTGTCGTCATGATAGACGACGTCGCCTTCAACGGAAACGACGAACTGTACGGCGCAGGAAGCAATGTGCGTGAAATGGTTGGCTACGGACCGGTTCCTGTTGCTGAACTGTTGACCGGGGACATTGCATGCACACAAGGTGGGGTCAATGGAACGTCTGTCACGCTCGATTGTATTCTAAATGGCGAAGTTGACCCGTGGGGCGTAGCGCAGACCGAAGTCTGGTTTGAATGGGGAAAGTCAGCGTCTCTGGGTGAAAAGACACCAGCCCAACCGGCGCCAAACGAACAGGGCAGCGAGGGTGTTGAAGAAACGCCGAACCCGCCGTGTGTCGAACACGTGGGCGAACATAACGTCAGACACGAAGCGAAATGTCCGGAAGTCGCAATTAGTGGCGTTCGACCGCACGACCCCCTATTTTACCGACTTGCGGCTTACGATCACTACGTGATAGCGCCCGAACTGCTCACAAGCGAAGTGGCCGTGGCGAGAGCCCCGGCGGTGCCTCCTCGGGTATTGGGGGAACCGAATGTGGCGTTCATAAAATCCGCGTCCGCCGTGATGTCCGGCAAGCTGAACCCTGAGAACGTGGACACTCAGTACGAGTTCCAGTTTGGGCCGTGCGAAAAAAATGAACAGGTCAATTGTGCCACCTCACCGTACGCCGCCGAAACAACGGGTGGTGACTCGGCCGCATATTCTGCGGTTAACGTGATACTGGAAGCCACAGGGTTGCAGCCCGACACGTGGTATCACTACCGTGTCGCAGCGACCAACGAAGAAGGCCAGCATGCGGTAGACGAAAACGGTGGGTCTGAAATCTTAGAGGGCGACTTTAAGACGGCGCTGGCACCTGCGCCTCAAGCGAGCACGGAACCGGTGAATGCTATTGGCACTACTAGCGCGAAGATCGCGGGAGCCGTCAATCCAGATGGGCAGCTTTCGACATATTCGTTTGAAATGGGACTCGATAAAGGTGGTGCGACGCAATACGAACGCGTTTCCACCGGATCGGCCGGCGCGGGCACGACGTTCGTCGGGGAGAACTTCGTCTTGACAGGACTACAGCCCGGTACGCGATACGCATACAGGATAATGATCAAAAGCGGCTTTGGCGCAGCCGTTGGTGCAACCGTGACGTTCTCGACGGCTGGGCTGCCTGTAGTCCTTCCCCCGCCGGAAGCACTTGCGTTGCTGCCGGTCCCGCCCATCCACTTTCCTCATATTGAAGCGCCGAAACCAAAACTGACGCGAGCAGAACTGCTCGCGAGAGCGCTCAAAGTGTGCAAGAAGAAGCCGAAGAGGCAGCGGCCGGGCTGTGCCAGGAAGGCTCGGAGTAAGTTTGCGGTAGCCAAAGGCAGGAACAAGAGAAAATAGGCAAGAACGCCCTGTCTAACCAACCAACCACCTCGTAAGAATGGAAATGAGAGATGAAATACGGCCACAAACATTGGCCAATAGCGGCGGTACTGCTCAGCGTGGGACTGTGTGCTTGCGGTAGCGCAAAACAGGAGCCTCGGCCAGTCACACAATGGAGCGGCGCGCCCGTCGGTTACACGTCCTCAACGGATACGTCCCAGAGCGCGGCGACCAAACGGCAGCCTTTGCAGCATGTCGATGGGGACATAGAGGGTGCATATACGACAAAAGCGCTACCTGGGGGACATTATGATGAAGACGACATTGCAAGTCTTCATTTCGGGTACCCCGCGAGCGGCGCGGACCGGCAGGCCGTTACGGACCTTGTCGGGCGTTATAATATTGCGGTAGCCAAAAGCGACGGTCATATGGCGTGCAGGCTGCTCTATTCGGAGTTGAGGGAAGGCGTGATTGAAGACTTCCATCATCCGCTGGGAGCACAGAAAAAGACGTGCCTAACGGTCGTTGAGTGGCTGTATAGGTTCGCCCACAAGCGCAAAGTCATCGACACGAAGAAGACACTTCGTGTCATGCAAGTACAGGTCAGGCGCAGGGAGGCGCTTGTGCTTATGGGAGCCGGGAGCGTCATCGAACATAAGCTTTTGGTGCGTCGTGAGCGCGGCCACTGGAAGATCGCCGAAATGTATGTTGAGCCACTTACCTAAATGAAAGGTATTGTGACTGCAGCGGCTGTTGCCGTCGTGAGTATATATATGTCGGCGTGCGGCGCGGACAAAGTGCCGAGCCCTGCGCGCCAGGCCACGCCGGCGATTAGCCAGGCAAAGAGGGCGCCTGCGAGCGTCTCTCCTCCGCTACCCGTCGGTCATTACATACGAGGCGACTACGACGACGATGACAACGGTGGCGCAGACGGCGACGACATCGAAACTCGAGACTACGGGCGCAAGGCGAGCGCATCCGAAGCAAAGGCGGTCGAAAGGCTCGTCCAAGCTTATTATGCGGCTGCCGTGGCCCGCGACGGAGTCCGTGCGTGCAGTTTCATGGACTTACGGCTTGCGGATGCATCGGACTATGCCAAGATCGTGCCGCGAGAATACGCTCCGCGGCCGGGCTCGTCGGTCTTTGAGGGGAAGAATTGTGCTGAGATTGCTTCGCTTGTGTTCGACCCGGCGCACCATCAACTGGCCATGGATGCTGCGAGTGTTAGGGTTGTCGAAACACGGGTCGACGGTAGTCACGCGTTAGCCATTCTCATTTACACGGCCGACCAGGAAAGCGAACTTGCGCTTGAGCGCGAGCATGGAGGTTGGACGGTCGACGCATTCCTGGCGACGGCCTTGGTGTGAGATCTCGGGAAGAGGCAAAGCGAGGGCAAGTGGCTAGCGGAGGATGTTTGGGAGCGTGTCGTGTATCCGCCAGGCGCGTCCTTCACGACGAAGTTGAAGTTCCGTCGGAGGATTCGACGGTCCTGAGTCGAGCAGCGCGAAGCCGCGTTCGCCCTTCACCCGAACTGCTCTGATGTTGTGCGAGCGCAGGTATCCGGCGAGAATCCGCCGATTCTGCGTGAACAGCTTGGACATCACGACCGGACATGTGTCTCCGTGTAGAGCGGGCGCGCCCGCTGCGTGGCCGTAGTCTTCAGGGATGGCTTCGGCCAGAAGCGAGTAGAGAAAGCCGCAGGCCGTTGTTCCATCCGCAATCGCGGCCGCTGCGAGATAGTGCTCGACAAGCGATGCGATTGTCGTCCGAACCGATCCCGTCGCGACCCGACCGTAGTGCAAGACGTCGTCGTCCTTATCGTAATAACTGTCGGTCGGGTTGTCGCGATCGTGGTCTCTGTCGCGCCTGGGTTCGGGCACAGTCGACGATGTAGGCACGGCGGTCGGCTTATGACCGGTTGCGGCGCTCGGCGCGTTGCTCGATCTACCCGCGTCGTTGCCCGCTCCACCACATGCCGCGATCGCCAAGGCCACGGCGGTTGTCCCCACGAGCGTGAGCGGCCGGCAAGGCCGAGCCCGCGATCGACTGTTGGCCGGTGGCCTTGGCGCGCCCAACGTCATGCGAAGTGTGAGCACTCCTTGAAGCCGGAGTGCCTAGCGGCGTGGGTCAGTTCGTCAATGCCTTTTCCGAGAACGAGGTCCATGGTATGCGCCAGCTTGCCGGCGTTGGCTTCCGCATATGTGCGAAAGCGACCGGTTGCATCGGCGACGGTGCGTGACCCCGCCACCATCTTCTGCCAATCGTCCGCCATCGAAGCAGGCGGCACGAGCCGGCCCATTTCGGTTGCACCAGCGAGCTCATAGGCGGCAAGGGCTGGCACGAATCGTTCGTAGTCTCCCGGCCTGCTCATAGTTATGGCGGAGCGCCTGGTGTTGAGGCGATAGCAGATCGCGTCCCCTTGAGCGACAAGCTCTGAGCGAGATAGTTGCTTGCCGGGCTTTTCGGCGACTGTTATGCGCGCGCCTGTCGAGCCTGTGGCCGCGGCGCTGGTGGCCTGGGAGGCCGTGGACGTCCCTTTGGACGATTCGCCGCAGCCTGACGCGGCAAGTGCGGTGCCCATAACTGCAAGGGCGATTACGTGCGTGTATAACATTTCTGGTCCCTCCGGGGGCAGTTGGTCTGGTGTGCACGGATCGACGATCTCGTGACTGACGAAATGCAAAGCTCGGCGTCAGCGCCTACGCGCTACGCGTCGCCACTAGTTCGATCGTCGAGCACTGCCGCTGGCCCCACACGGAGGCTTCGGCGCACACCCGCGACTTATGCCAATCACCACCGCGTGCCTGTGTGGGACAAAGGCGATGGCGCTCTTTCTCGGCCGCTCCGAGCGAGGCTCGGTAGGCCATGAGTCCACTTCCCTCAAGACGGCTGAAATAGCATCCAATGCCCTTCAGCGTCTGGGGCAAATGGTACTCGACGGCGCCCTCTAGGTCAACAGATCAGAAACATCCGTGATCTGCATCCCGCGAGCGCAGGCCGGTAGTATCGAGGCGCTAGGTCCCACAGGGCGTGTGTCTAGAGCACTAGCGTAGAGACGCTTGCTGACGCAGCTCTTGACAAACGCACCGACGCCTGCCATAGTCGCCCCACGGTCCGACATTCAGAACGGATGTTGAGCCTAGGAGCAGGGTCGTAGGGACCTGAGAGTCAAATCAACCAGGCTTTCACGTCAGATCGGCCATCGTACTTGAGTTAGAGCCTCTGAGTATGAAAGGCGGGTCGACCGCATGACCAAGTCGCGAATAGCGATGTTCATGGCCCCCGGAACTGGGCCTTAAATCCGGCTTGGCCGGACGTAGGGCTTCGGCTCTCCGTCTCAGGGCCTCGAGCACGAACTGGCTCCGGAGAGTTGTGGCAAGGCGGGGTTCCTGACCGCAGCTCTTTTAGTTGGTCGTAACAAAATAATCGAGCCGGACGCTGCACTCTCTGACCTAATGGGCGAGTAGCAGACCGGCTAGAACGATCCTCGGATGAGGCGCGCTTTGGCGTGCTTCGGATGGGGGAAAGGGTAGATCCATAATGAAGAAGCTCCGCATAGCTGGGCTGATGATGTTCGCGGTCTGTGCGTTTAGCGCTGTGACTGTGGCATCGGCGTCCGCAGCAGAAATCTGGCAGTGGTTAGCCGACGGTAATGTGCTCGCGTTAGGCGCGAAACTTCACGTCGAACTGTTACCCGAAGGCAACACGCTGTTACTGGAAGACATGGGTGCCGTCGGGAAACCGGATATCTTATGCACCCCGGCAGGTTTAGGTTGGCTGTTGCCTAACGGTGAAGACGAACTGGAAACGGGTGCGTGTACCGCCGCGGTGGATGACTCAACTTCAAAATGTACCGGAGTAACGGTGACCGCTCTGAACCTGCCGTGGTTATCTTTACTCGTGGAAGGCGCAGGTGGGGTAGTCGAAGATCAGATCAGGGTGGGTGCTGGCTTAAACGAAACGACGGAAGCGCCCGGCTGGGAAGTGAAAGCGACATGCTTTGGCCTGCCAGTAACCGATAAGTGTACGACGAATAAGGGTAAGGTAAACGTCTCGAACACGGAAGACGGTTTAGTGTTCGCCGAATTCACCGAAGTGGTTCCGGTCGAACAACAGGCTAACTGCACTGTTGGCGGCAAAGAACAGGGATTAGTCGCCGGAAGCGGTTGGCTCCACGCATTAAGCGAAGAAGTGGGCGGCGAAGAATTATTAACCCTTGCGGTTAGCTTAGCCCCAGAAGAAGTCTAAGACGGATTTTGCACGCAATACCAAGTAATAAGCAGTAAACAGAAGCGATAGTCGAGTGGTATGGGGTGCTCTTGCGGGCCCCCATACCACCGTTTTGGTAAAGGCCGATTAGGGCCGGTAAGTTATTTGACGGGAGGGGTGGGCAGATGAAGTTGGGACGCATCAGGCGCGGCGGGGAACCACGGGTCGAGGCTGTCATCCGTCCGCGCGGACGGATTTATTACCCCCTTCGCGTCGGCCTGACGTTCCGCCTGCTGCTTGCAGTTATGTTTGCTTCGCTATTGTCAGTCCCGTCTTGCGCGCTTGCGGCTTCGGGCCGTAAGTTCGTGCGTCAGTTCAACGGGCCCTTCAGCGAAGCGGGTGGAGTCACAGTCGACGGATCTGGGGATCTGTGGATCGTCGACGTCCCCTCACCGGGCAAGCTGGACGAGTTCTCCCCAAGCGACATGGGGAACAAATTCGAAAAGGCGGTCTTGCTGCAGGAAAATCTGACGGTGCCCCAGCATCTAGTCTTCGACCCGGCGACGGGCAATTTCTTCGTCTCTGGGGAACGCAGTCGGGAAATCACGAACCCCTTCGTCGAAGCGTTCGATGACGCGGGTGCCCACGTACCGACCTGGAAAGCCACCAAGAAATTCGGAGAACCTGCCGACGTAGCAGTAGATTCGAGCGGCTTCGTGTACGTCTCGCACGGCAGTGTGGATCCCGCATCTCCAAATGGAGACGGCTTACCTGCGGGGATACAGAAGCTGGATAGCGACGGCGAACCCGTCGTCTTCGGCGGGGCCGCCAAATGCGCCATAGAAGCATGCGGTTACATCGCCGAAGATGAGCTTACCGGTATACCTGGTTCGAGCTTCAATGCGGGAGGCGCGTTAGCGCCGCGGGGCATCACGGTTGATGCCGCTGGGAACATCTACGCTGTCGATGCTGCCTACAACAGCGCCCACCCCGAAAAGCCGCAGGGGGCGGTCGTCGAGTTCAATTCCGAAGGCGTGTTCCTGAGTGCCTGCACAGGCGAAGAAAATCCTGGTCTGGGTGCAGAGTTGGTTGGCTGGGGCACCGAGGCAGAAGGTTTGAGATCTGTGGCGGTTGACCCGGTCAGCGGGAACGTGCTGGTGGCTGTGGAGAATGCTGAAGAAGGAGCGATTGATGAATTCAAGATCGAAGGCGGGGAATGCAAGTTTGTGGGGAAGATAGCCGAATCCTCCGCCGGTAAACGCCTCGGCGGCGCCGTGACGGACATCGCGTTCGACGAGAGCGGCAACCTCTACTGGGTGGAACGGCACGCGATCGATGTCTTCGAACTGCGGCATTTTCCGCCCGCTGTAAGCGCGACGGGGGCGTCTGACTCAACCGCGACAAGCGCGGTAGTCAACGGGTTGGTAAACGTCTCAAGTGAAGGGCCGGTGCTCGAAGATTGCCATTTCGAGTATGTAACAAACGCCGCGTTCCAAGCCAACTCAAGCGCTCACGGCGATGGTTTCTTTGACCTCTCCTCGGGCGGCTCTGTGCCGTGCGTGCCTGCGGCGAGTGGCATCCCCGCAGATTCCAAAGACCACGAAGTGAACGCCTCTTTGTCGAATCTGGTCGGCGGTGTTACATATCGCTATCGGCTCCTCGCCTCGACCGAAGGCGCCCTTGGCGCGACCGGCACAAGTCAGCCGCTCGCGTTCACTGCGGCCGCGCCGCCGCGGATCGACTCCACTACAGCCGAAAACATCTCGTCGGAGTTCGCGCAGTTGCGTGCGAGTATCGCGCCGCTCGGCGCTGATACGACGTACCACTTTGAATACGACACACGCGAATATGCTGACAGCGAACAGCATGGTGTCAGCGTCCCGGTGCCCGACGGTGACGTCGGCTCGGGCGGATCCAGCGGCGGGGCCGACGCGAGCGTTCTGCAGCAGATTGGCGGGTTGACGCCTGACACCGTCTACTACTTCCGCGTTGTCGCCACAAACGCCAGCGGCACCACGTTCGGGGCCATCTGCGGTGGCGAAGCTCAGTCAGACTGCGAATTCAAGACCCTGCCATCGGGTAGCGAACGGCTCCCCGACGATCGAGCCTACGAGCTGCTCACGCCGCCCAACAAGGGCAGCGCCGAAGACATGTTCGTCTCGCGGTCGGCTCTACACAACGGCTTCTCCAACGAGAGCCTTGGCTACCCGACTGAATCGGGCCAGGAATTTCTGCTCGAAACGAAAGCGGCGTTCGGGCCGTTTGCGGCCTCCGGGCAGAACGCCTACGTCTTCCACCGCGACGGCGCGTCGAGCGCTTGGCCGCTGGCGTCGCTTGCCTCTCCCTCGCTCGGAGTGCAGGGCGTCCTGCTGGGTGCGCTCGACCCGTCGAGTTTCGCGCGAGTCTCGATCCTCGACATCGTCGGCTCGCCGACCAACCCCGCGGGGGCCACCAGGCTCGGCCTGGTGGGACCACCTGGGGGCGGTCCGTCGGGGACTTCGTACGAAACGATGGCTTCCGAGTCGGAAACGGCGGGCTACCAGCCGAAATCGGCTCTGCCGGTTGGCGGATCGCGCGACTTGACACGCGACATAGTGGAAACGGAAGCGCCGTCGCTGCTCGCGCCGAAACAGTACCCGGGCAGTAGCGCTCTCTACGAATGGGACTCGGGAAGCCTCGCCATGGTTAGCGTGGGCACAGACGGCACGCCGTTGGAATGCGGGGCCGTGCTGGGCCTGGGCCGCCAGCCAGGGACCAGGCACAGCGCCGTGTCCACTGACGGCTCAGCGGTTTTCTTCACCGCCCCCGACCCGTACGTGGTTGCGCCCGATGCGAGCAGGGGCTGCTGGGACGGAGCCACTGGAGCACACGCGCCACAGCTCTACATGAGAACGTCGGGGGCGACGATCCAGGTCTCGGCGCCCGAAGAAGGGGTCAAAGAAGAAGGGTCGGTCGAACCTGGCGAAGCGCCAGTTCAGCATGCGGCCGTCTTCGTGGGCGCCTCGGAAGACGGCGCGAGGGCGTTTTTCCTCACCGAAACGGAGCTGACCTCGGAAGCGGCGGCGCATAAGCTCCACGACCCAGAGTTGTACGAGTACGACGCCGCAAACGGGCAGCTCACGAGGGTATCCGCGGGGGAAGCGGGCGGCCCGGCCCATGTGCTGAATGTGCCTGCCATCTCTACCGACGGCACTGCGGTCTACTTCACCGCGTTCGGGGACTTGGCGGAAGGGGCATCTTCGCTTCCAACTAGCGCGCCTGAAGGAGCGCCGATCAACCTCTACCGTTACGACACGGTCGCGAAAACCACGACGTACGTGGCACGCATCTATGGCCACGACTATCCATCGAACCGTAGCGAAGGATGGTGGACGCATGCCACCTCCAGCCTGCTGGAAGGGGTCGCGCTCGAGACGAACGCAAACTGGTACACGACACCGGACGGTCGCTACCTGCTGTTCGCCACCACGAGCAAGCTGAGCGGTTTCGACGTCACTGAGGCTGCCCCCTCTGACTGCCCGATCCTGGATGTGCAGGACCCACAGGGCACGCAGTGCACCGAGGTATACCGCTACGACAGCGCTCTTCCGCTGTCCGAGGGCAAAGCGGGGGTCACGGACAATCCGCTGTGCGTGTCGTGCGACCCGAGCGGGGAACGCCCCGCGTCCGACGGCTTCTTCGGTCACGCAGCTGGCCCGCTTGCGCCGGCGGGCGGTGGCGTGCGGGCGATGTCGACGAACGGGCAGTGCGCGTTCTTTGATAGCGCTGATCCACTCGTGCCGATGGACGGCAACGGCACGCTCGACGTCTACGAGTGGGAGGCGCAGGGGAGTGGGCGCTGTCAGACGAGCCCGCCGGCTGGAGCGAGCGCGTGCGGACTGCCGCAGGGCTGTGTGCGGCTGCTCAGCTCCGGCGTGGACGCCGCCCCAACGTTCTTCCTCGGAGCGAGCGCCGACGGCGCAAACGTTTTCCTCGGCACGCACGCGCGGCTCGTCAAGCAGGACACAGACAACGCCGGCGACCTCTACGACGCGCGCATCGGGGGCGGCTTCCCGGTGCATGAAAAGACTGGGGCCTGTGAAGGCGACGCGTGCCAGAACCCGTCGCTGGCGCAGATAGACGCCACGCCGGGCTCGTTCACGTTCCATGCGGATGAAGTGGCGGTCAGCGAACCCAGCCCGACCCCGAAGAAGGCCGTGCTCACCAGAGCGCAGAAGCTCGCGCGAGCGCTCAAGGCCTGCGTGCACAAGCCCAAGCGGCAGCGCAAGCGCTGCCAGGCGACGGCGCGCAAGCGCTATGGGGCGGCGAAGGGCGGCGCGAGCAGGCCAGGTAAACCGGTGGCGCGCTCGCGACGAGCCGCCGCCACGACCGGGAGGGCCGGGAAATGAAACGGCTTACAACGATCGCCACGGGTCTCTTGAGCGTGCTCGCCTGCCTAGCGGCGTCCGCTCCCCAGCCTGCCTCCGCGCTCGTGCCCGGCGCGCAGTGGACCGTCACAGCAGTCTCCACGCCTACGAGCTTGGCGCGAGGCGCGGAAGCCGCCTATCGCGTGCAGGTCACGAACACGGGTGACGCCGCCAGTAACGGCGGACCCGTCACGATCAGCGACGAGTTGCCAGAAGGGCTGTCGCTTGCACCGGCGGGCCTCTCGGGGATCGACGGACTCAGGTTGGCGACGAATGCCGGCGCGCCTGGCGCGGACTTCGCGTGCGTGTTGAACAGCTGCACCTTCACGGCGACGGTAGAGCCCGAGGACACGCTAGTCGTGACAGTTCCGGTGGAGGTGTCTCCAAGTGCGCCCTCGCAGGTGACGAACGTGGTGCGGGTCGCAGGCGGTGGCGCGCCGGACGCTTCGGTCTCGGTACCTTCGGCCGTCTTCGACGACGAAGTGACCGCCGTCGAAGAAACGGAGTTCGGTGTCGCTTCCGGCGGCGCTGCGACCGCGCTCTCGAGTCCGCAGGCGGGAGCGCACCCGGACCTCACGACCGCGATCGCGCTCAACACCGTCAATCGCAAGGGCTCGCTCGCAGGGCATCCCAAGGATGTGACCACTGAAGAGCCCTCCGGGTTCGCGGGCGATCTCGTCGATACGCCGACCTGCCTTCCTTCTCAGTTCTCCGCCGAAGGTTGTCCGGTGGACACCCAGATCGGGGTCGCCACGATCACGGTCCTGTACCTCTCCGAGACGACGCCGAGGCACGAAACCGTGCCGGTGTACAACCTCACGCCGAACCCGGGCGAAGTCGCGAAACTCGGCTTCCCGGTCCTGCACAACTTCGACATCCAGGGCAACGTGGCGGTGCGTCCCGGCGATTATGGCCTGAGGGTGTCCTTCCATGACACCAACGAGTCGGGCGCGGATCTCGACGCCGTCTCATTGACGGTCTGGGGGGTTCCCGCCGCGGCGATTCACGACACGTGGCGCTGGAAGCTCGAACCAGATCACGCGAAAAGCCACTTCGGCGTCGCCTCCGAAATAACGCCCGTCCCATTCTTCACGAATCCCAGTTCGTGCGGGAGCGTGCTGACGACCACGATCGAACTGAACTCGTGGGAGCACCCTGAGACGTTCGTGGGGGCGGGGATGCTGTTCGGCCCGATCGTCGGCTGCGACCGCCTCGCCCTGCCGGCGACATTTACGGCCGTGCCCACGACTGAAAGCGCCGATGCGCCGACGGGACTTAACGTCGACCTCGGCGTCACGCAGACGTACGAAAACCCCGAAGGCCTTGCGACCTCCACGCTCAACAAGGCGGTCGTGACCCTACCTGAAGGTATGACGGTGAACCCGTCGGCAGGCGCCGGTCTGGGCGCGTGCAGTCTCGCCCAGTACACGGAAGAAGCACTCGAAGAAGTCGCGGGCAGGGGTTGTCCGAACAACTCGAAGCTGGGCACCGTTACCGTCGTCACGCCGTCGCTGAAGGAGAAGGGCGAAGGCTCGGTGTTCCTCGCCGAACCTGCGCCCAACGGCGAAGCGGGGCGCAACCCGTTCGATTCGTTGCTCGCGGTCTATGTCGTCGTGCGCTTCCCCGACCGCGGCATCATCGCGAAGATCGCGGGCAGGGTCACACCAGACGAACACACGGGCCGGCTTGTGACCACGTTCGAACGCCAGTCGGCGCTCGGAGGCCTGCCCGGCCTCGACGGCCTGCCGCCGGTCCCGTTCAGCGACTTCACATTCAGATTCCACCAGGGCACTACCTCGCCGCTTGTCACCCCGCCGCTTTGCGGCAGCTATGCCGCCACGGCGCAGTTGAGCCCCTGGTCGGCGCCGATGTTGGCGCTGACGCCCGAATTGCGGCCGTTCTCGATCATAAGCGCCTTCGACGGCGGGCCGTGTCCGCCCGGCGTGCCGCCGTTTGCGCCATCTGTGATCGCCGGCACGGAAAACAATGTCGCCGGCTCCTATAGCCCGATGTACCTGCGGGTCGTACGCGGCGACGGCGAACAGGAGATAACGCGCTTCTCCGCGATGTTGCCGCCCGGCCTCACCGCGAACCTAACCGGTGTCCCCTTCTGCTCAGACGCCAGTATCGCGCTCGCACGCGACAAGACGGGAGCGAGCGAGGAAGCCGAACCGTCGTGCCCCAAGGCGAGCGAGATCGGCCACACCCTCGTCGGCGCTGGGGTTGGGTCGGTCCTGGCTCAGGCGGGCGGAAAGGTTTACATGGCGGGGCCTTACAACGGCGCGCCCTTCTCGATTGTCGCGATCACCTCGGCGAAGGTGGGTCCCTTCGACCTTGGCACCGTCGTGGTGCGCGTGGCGCTGCGGATCGACCCGAACACAGCAGACGTGACCGTTGACGGGACGGCGTCCGATCCGATCCCGCACATCATCAGGGGGATTGTCGTGCACGTGCGCGATATCCGGGTGTATGTCGACCGACCGGCGTTCACGCTGAATCCGACGAGCTGCGCCCGCATGATGTTTGCGGCAACCGTAGTCGGAGCCGGCGCCGATCCTGCCAACCCAGCGGACCAGGTTCCCGTCACAGTCCTTGACCCGTTCCAGGCGGCCAACTGTAGGAACCTTGCGTTCAAACCCGCCTTCAGGGTGTCGACCACGAGCAAGACGTCGAGGTCGAAGGGCGCCAGTCTGACGGCAACACTGTCCTATCCTGTGGCGCCTCAGGGGTCGCAGGCGAATATCCGCTCTGTCAAGGTCAGCTTGCCCAAGCAACTGCCCTCGCGGCTTACTACGCTGCAGAAAGCCTGTCGTAAAGAAGTGTTCGACGCGAACCCTTCTAGCTGTCCCGCTGAATCGCGGGTGGGTAGCGCGACCGCCAGGACACCGATCCTCCCCGTTCCGCTCACCGGCCCGGCCTATTTCGTGAGCAACGGCGGCGCCAAGTTCCCCGAACTCGTCATCGTGCTGCAGGGCTACGGCGTCACGATCTACCTGCACGGAGAAACGTTCATCAACGAAAAGACGGGTATCACCAGCAGCACGTTCCGCACGGTCCCCGACCAGCCGGTGAACACTTTCACGCTCACCCTGCCACAGGGACCCAACTCGGCGCTTGCGGCGATCGGCAACCTGTGCAAGTCGAAGCTGAAGATGCCGATCGCGTTCACGGCGCAGAACGGCATGGCCATCCACCAGACGACGGCGATCACTGTGACGGGTTGCCCGAAGGTCAAGAAGGCTAAGAACGCGCATCACCGGCGCGGACGTACGAGAGGGGGAGGCGGGAAGAGGAACTGATCGCTTTGCCTCATTTGGAACAGAAGCCGGCCGCGCATCCACCCTGGTACAGGGCCGCGCGACGCAAGTCAACAACTGGGAGGAGCAAATCGTGCGTCTCATATCGAACCTACGCAGTCGCCTCACATACGCCAACGTCGGCGTGACGGTGGCCATGCTGCTCGCGATGAGCGGTGGTGCCTACGCGGCGACGAAATACGTGATCACGTCGACGAAACAGATTAAGCCGAGTGTGCTGAAACAACTGGTTGGTAAGACCGGACCGCAGGGTCCGGCGGGCAAAGATGGCGCGCCGGGAGCGAACGGGAAAGACGGCGCCCCTGGGCTCAACGGCAAAGAAGGTCCGCAAGGCGCCCAGGGCAATCCCGGCGCCGACGGTAAAGCCGGCCCTACCGGACTCGAAGGAAAAGTTGGCGCAACCGGCAAAGCCGGTGCCACCGGACCCGAAGGTAAACCTGGCTCGACGGGGCCGGAAGGGGCATCCTGGCTTGGGAAAGCGCTACCGTCCGGTAAGACCCTGACCGGGGACTGGAGCCTGATCAGGAACGCCGGGGCCTTCAATCTCGTATCGACCTCTGTGAGCTTCCTCGTGCCCCTCGAAAAAGCTCCTAAAGCTCATATCATATGGTCGAACGGCAAGGAACCCTTCTATAACTCCGAAAAAGAAATCGTCGAAGAATTAGTCTCGACGAGCTGCACAGGTACCGTGGGCAGCCCGACCGCGATACCGGGCAGCCTTTGCATCTACCTATCGAGCGAAGAAGGAGCACCCCACGTCGTATTCGGCAATGGGATCATCCCCCTGGTATGTGCTTACTCTACGGGAGGCGCGTGTCTCGCGACGTCTACCGGGAACGCCGACAAGTACGGATTCGGCCTGGAAGCCTTCGCCGAAGAAGCCGCTCTCGTCAACTACGCCGGCACCTGGGCGGTGACAGCGGAATAGAAAAATGCCTTGCCTGGATGGTCGGCAGCTCGCCGCCATCCGGGCAAGGGCTCGTAGAACTGTCACATATAGTGGGCCGAGCCGGAACCCGCGCTCTCTGACCTGAAGGATGAGTGGCAGGCCGGCTAGAGCAAGTCTCGATTCGAGGCTTGGGACGACTGGGCCTTGGACGAGGGAAAGGTAGGTCGCAATGAAGAAGCTCTACGTGGCTGGGCTGACGGTGTTCGCCGTCAGTGCATTCAGCGTCGTCACGGCGGTATCGGCGCTCGCGGTAGAAATCTGGCAATGGTTACCTGACGGTAACGTGCTTGCGTTAAGTGCCAAACTCCACTTCGAATTGTTACCCGAAGGCAATCTCGTGTTACTGGAAGACATGAGCGCACCTGGAAAACCAGATATCTTATGCTCGCTTGAATGGTTAGGTTGACTGCTGGCGAATGGTGAAGGGGAATTGGAACAACTTTTCTGCACAGGTGCCGTTGACGACACGGGGTATGTACGGCAGTTACGGCGAAAGTCCTTAACCTGCCATGGTTAACCTTACTGGTGGAAGGCGCTGGTGGAGTGATCGAAGACTTAATTCTACCGGGGGCTGGAGTAAATAAAACAACGGAAGCGCTCGGCTTTGAATGGAAAGCGACATGCCTTGGGCTTCCGGTGACAGATAAGTGTACGACTAGTAGGCGTAAGGTAAATGTAAGCAATACGGAAGACGGCTTAGTGTTCGCCGAATTCCCCGAAGCAGTCCCGGTAGCCGAGCAATCTAACTGTACTCTTGGCGGCAAGAAGTAGGTTTAATCGTCGGGGCTTTCTGGTTCCACGCGTTAAGTGAAGAAGCCGGCGGCGAAAAATTATTAACGCTTGCCGCCAGCTTAGCGGCAGAAGAAGTCTAGAAAGGCGTCGAAGTATTAGTCGGACCGCAGCAGATATTGGGGCCGGTCGTCGAGGCTGGCCCCAATGTTTCGTTTGGAGTAGGCTAGTCCTCCTGGCTGGCTTCCCTAGATTTAGAGCCGAACGCTGGCTTAGGCCTTGATTTTGGTAGTCGGGGGTGTCATAGTGCGCTACGTCCGATATCCATATATGGACTTCGGGTGCTCAACGGGTTGTCGCAAGGGGAGCGTCCTTTTCGCAGTCCGTGAAGTTCATTCGAGCCGGGTCTTGCGCACTCTGACCTGAATGAAGGCGAGTTGCGGCCGGCTAGAGCAAGCCTCGGCGAGGCTTGGACGACTGGGCCTCGTGAGGGAAAGGTAGGTCAAAGTGAAGAATCTCCGTATAGCTGGACTGGTGGCAATTGCGGTCTGCGCGGTTAGCGCCGTTACTGTGGCATCGGCTTCGGCGGCAGAAATCTGGCAGTGGTTAGACGACGGGCTCGTGATCCCGTTAGGAGCCACGCTCCACGTCGAACTGTTACCCGAAGGCAACACCCTGTTATTTGAAGATATGAATGCAGTCGGGGAACCGGACATCTTATGTCTTCCTGCAGGGTTAGGTTGGCTGTTACCAAACGGTGAAGATGAACTCGAAACGGGTACATGCACTGGCGCGGTAGATATGAAAGGCATTTGCACCGGAGTCACCGTCGTGGCTCTTAATCTCCCATGGTTAACGTTACTGGTGGAAGGTCCAGGCGGGAAAATCGAAGACCAAATTAGGGCCGGGGCTGGATTAAATCCGGAAACTGAAGCGCCGGGTTGGGAAATGAAAGCAACATCATGTTTCGGTCTCCCCCTGACGGATAAGTGCACGACTAACAATGGTAAGGTAAACGTCTCAAACACCGAAGATGGGTTAGTGTTGGCAGAATTCCCCGAAGAAGTTGTCCTAGTAGAACGGGCTAACTGCACCATCGGCGGCAAAGAACAGGGGTTAGTAGTTGGGAGTGGCTGGCTCCACGCGTTAAGCGAAGAAGTAGGCGGCGAAGAATTATTAGCGCTAGCAGTTAGCTTAGCCGCAGAAGAAGGCTAGTCGGGCATCAAGTGCGGCACGAACCGCGATAAACGAGACAATTGGGGTCGGCCGTTGAGGTCGGCCCCAATTTCGCGCTCTACGGTGGTGGCGGCGCTAGAACAACGCGCTGTCAAGCAGTGAAGACACGTGCCAAGCGCCGCCGTTACGCACAACCGTGAGCTCGCGTTCCGGGGGCGAGCCGAAGCGCAGGACGGCGTAGCCGCCTCGTGGACCAAGGCGTACACGAGTCACTTTCAGCGTGGCCCACTCGGCCTTCATGCGCTTGCTGAGGTGTGTGAACATGCGCGACATGACCGCAGGACATGTCTTTCCGCCGCGCAGGTAGCGAGGTCCCGGCGCACGCCCGTAGTCTTCGGGAACCGAGCGGGCCACTCTTGGCACGATGAGCGAGCAGGCTGTGGCGCCGTCGGCCGCGGCACCCGCTCTGTAATAGCGTGTGACGAGTGCCGTGACGGCTTGTCTCTGCGCCGGTGTCGCCTCTTTCCCGAAGCCAAAGACCTGCTTGTTGTGGGGGTCGCTCGGGATACCCGTCGTTCGGCTCGCGCTCGGGTCGGTTTGTGACACAGTGTCGCTGGGATTGTGGGCGCCACCGCATCCGATGGCGCCCACCCACAGCAGCACGGCGCTCGCGATGACGAGCGCTGGCATCGTCGCGCATGGGCGAGGATGCGTTAGTTTCATCAGGACCGCACGCAATTGTGGAGGCCTGCCTTGCGGGCGGCGACGGTCACCTGTATTTCTGTCTGGTGATTTGCCACGTAAAGACCCTGCGCCCCCTTGAGGTTGTTGGCCTTGGCGTATTCGCCCAGGCTCGCGGTGTTGTGAGCGAGCAGTTCGTTGCCGGCGACTATCTTTTGCCATGTGTGGGCGAGCGAGGACGGTGGGGTGAGCTTCGCCATTTCCGCGGCCGCAGACTGCTCGTATGCCGAGAGCGCCGGCAGTAATGTCACGTAGTCGCTTATAGATTCGATCGAGGTGGCTGCTCGCCGGGAATTCACCCGTGCGCAGATCGCGTTGGCGGCAGAGATCAGCTGCGCTCGGGTCAGTGGCTTGCCCGATTGTGCGGTGTTTTCGGTCGCCGCCGAAGTGCCGCCCACAGCCGAACCGGCGGTTGTCGATTTCGACGAGCTTTTCGTCGATTCCCCGCAGCCCGAGGCGATCAGGGTGGCCCCGCTCACCACGAGCGCGGCAATGGTTGTGCGTCGCATTGTCATCCCTCCAAGTGGTTGGTTTAAGTACTACAATGTTTAGATCAAATTATACATTCTGGAGGGTCTAGTGGGGTGCGAATCGCGCAAGAATACGACAAATTTGGCGCCTAGAAGCCGATGAAAGTCGGGATTTCGGGATTTCTACTAGTGGGGCTTGGTGCAATGACGCTCAGCACTGTCGTGATTGGGTGTGGCGACGCTGGGCGGCAACGTGGAAATACGTTTCTGACCGCTTCGACAGCGACGGCGCCAGGCGATTCGGGAAAGCCCGACACCGTCGCTGCTGGGAGCGGTAGTTATCTGCGTGGTGACGAAGACGGCGACGGTGACACCTATGACGACTACGACGACTTGCCCGTGCTTGACTACGGGCGCCCAGCGTCGGATCTGGAACGGCTAGAGGTCAGCACGCTCGTCACGGGCTATCTGAGGGCCGCCGCTCGGAGCGACGGCCCTGCGGCTTGTGGCCTCTTGTCCTCAAGGATGCGCAATATGGAGAATTTGATCCGCGATATCCCGATCGAATACAGCCCGGGGCCACATTCGCGGATCACGGTGCGCAAGAGTTGCGCCTATGACATGTCAAGGCTCTTCAAGAACGATCATCGTGCGCTCGCTGAGGAGGTCCGCTCGCTTCACGTAAGCGCCGTGCGCGTCAGCGGCGGCACAGGCTTTGCGATCCTCAGCTTCACGACGAGGCACGAACGCAAGTTGGCGATCGCCCGTCAGGGTCGAGCGTGGAAGATCGGCGCGCCGCTCGACACGGAGTTGCCCTAGCCCGCGAGCTGCAACGCCGCGCCGCGCCGCGCGGGCTGTCGCGCCGTTGCCACGACCAGCGCATGCCGATGAGGCACAAAAGCAATAGCGCTCTTCCTCGGCCGCTCCGAGCGAGGCTCGGCAGGCCGTAGATCTACATCCTTCACGACGGTAGCGATCACCTGCTTCATCAGCAGCTGCGCATACGGCGCCGCTAGGCAGCGCCGGACGCCGCCGCCGAATGGAATCCAGGTGTAAGTCCCGGCAGGCCGCTCGAGGAACCGCTCGGGGCGGAACGCCCGTGGGTCGGGATAGATCTCGGGATTGCGGTGCACCAGATGCACACAAGGCGCAACCGTGGTGCCGGCGGGGATCGTGTACCCACCAAGCTCCATAGGCTCAAGCAGCTTGCGCACAACGATCGGCGCAGCAGGACAAAGCCGCATGGTCTCCTTCATAACCGCATCCAGGTAGGCGTCCTCTTCCCCCGCATCGACCTCCGCACGCAACCGAGCGTACTTCTCAGGATGGCGAAGCAAGCGCTCAAAAGACCACGAAAGCAAGCTAGACGTGGGCCCATCCGTAAGCAGCGTGACAAGTTCATCCCGCAGGTCCTGCTCCGTCATAGGAGACCCGTCCTCATACCTCGCCTCAGCCAGCATCGAAGCAATATCCCTCCCGCCAATCGAGGGTTCGCGCTGCCGCCAGCGGACCTCCTCGAGCACGGCGTCCTCAACCGGCCCCATCATCGCCTTGTAGTCGTTGTTCCCGGCGAAGCGGGTGGGGCCGGCGGCCGCGAGCAGGTTCAACCGCCGGGGGTCGTTCATCCAGTTGGTGAGGCCGCGTAGCAACACGCGCAGGCGCTCCATCCGCTCGGGGTCGCCGTCCCCGAACACGACCCGCATGATCGCCTCAAGTGTTATCTCCTGCATACGCGGCCACAGCTCAAACGGCTTGTTTTGCGGCCAGGTGGCTACCTCTTTGCGCGTGACCTCTTCCATCATGGCGCTGTAGCCCTTCATGCGCTCGCCGTGAAAGGGCGGCAGCATCAGCTTGCGCCGCTTCACGTGCTCTGGCTCCTCCAAGAGCATCACCGAGCGAGGGCCCAACAGGGGGCCGAGGACAGAGTTTGCGAGGCCCACACCGAGTACGGCGTGGTCTGCCGTGAACACCTTCTTAACATCTTCGGGGTCTGCCAAGATCACCCATGTCCCGGCGTGGCGGACACGGATCGTGAACGTGTCACCAAAGTGTTTCTGACACCGCTCCAGGAAGCCCAACGGGCGCCGCGCCCAAGCCACAGCCTGTAGCGTCGCGGGCATCCTTGGACCGGGGGGCAAAGTGTCTCTCACTTTTCTATCCACTGGAACATTCCCGAGAAATTGTTCTTGCGTTCCGGTGGCTATCTGGTAGTGTCCGGCCGACCTGCACCAGTACCTTAAGCGGTGAAAGGGGCGGACTTAAAATCCGCAGATCCGGGTTCGAGCCCCGGCTGGTGCATCGGGTTAGGGACGCAGTGAAAGAAGTGGCTGTGGGAGACGGGGTGGGTGTCATGGCTGGGCGCCCCCGTCTCCTGTGGCTGTCGGCTCCGCGATCAACTCGTCCTCTAGCTTGCAAGTGGCGCCTATGAGGAGCTCGAACAGTGCGGCGGTGAAGTCCTCGGGGAGGTTCACCTCGGCGCCGCGGTGGAGGTAGCGTTCGCGTACGAGCTTCACGCGGTCGGGTTGCATCATCGGAATGTCGTGTGCGCGCTTGTAGTAGGCGACGTTGCGGCACACGTCAAAGCGCTCGCCCAGCAACCGTGCGATCTGCTCGTCGAGGACGTCCAACCGCTCGCGGAAGGGTTGGAGGCCGTTACCGTCGCTCATCGCGCTCCTCCTTGTGTTGAGCTGCTTGCGCCCCTGAGGGTGTGCCCGGTAGATGTTGTAGCGCCGCTGTCGAGCAACCCCGTGGCGAAGGCGTGGCTGCACTCCGCAAGCGCCTCAAGCGAGTACCCGCCCTCCTGCACCACGCAGATCGGGAGCCCCGATGCTGCCAGTATGCGGCCCATGTCGGCGAATACCGACGGGGGGAAGTCCCACGAGCCGTGGGGGTCGGTGTCAACCGTGTCATACCCAAGCGAGAGCACGATCGCGGCGGCGCTACGTGCGAGCTCGTCCACCACTTCAGAGAGCGTCTGCAGGTAGGTGTCGACATCCGGGGTTTGGGCGAACTCAACGAAGCACTCGCGGTCTCCCGGTTCGATGATCCGCCACGGCACCTCCGCAAGCGTGGAGGCGTGTAGCGAGCCAAGAGTGATGTTCTGGTGGGGCGCCACGATCGCGGAGGTGCCGGTGGGGAAGTGGAAGTCGACGTCGAGGATCGCCACCGGCTTGACGCCGCCCTCGCACAGAGCAACCGCGGCTACCGCCGCGGTGTTGAGGTAGCAATACCCGCCCAACCACGCAGGGCCGGCGTGGTGGCCGGGGGGGCGAGAGAGCGCGTATGTGAACCTCGCGCCCCCGACGATGCGCTGCGCCGCAGTGATCGCCGTGCGGGCGCCCTCAAAAGCCGTGGTCACCACGCCCGCCCACACGGGCGAGTCGGCGGGGAGCCCGGGGGGCGCCCACTCAGGCATCATGCGGGGCTCTTCGTTTGTGACGGCGCGCAGCGCATCGAGGTACTCGCGGGTGTGGAGCGCCCCGACGATGCGCTCCACGTCCTCAAGGGGGGTATCGGCTTCGATTGAGAACACCCCCTCGTGGCGTGTCAACCCGTTGCGCAACTCACGTGTGCGGCGGCCGTCGTCGTGGCCTTCGGTCTTGTTGCCATGGCGGTCGAGGATGAACGGAGCGCCGTCGCCGGCCCCATTCGCGCGTTGCTCGACCATCAGCAAAACGCTCATTGAAATCTCCCCCTCGCCTGCTGGCGCAGGCGAGGGAAGCGATGAGGAGGGGTGGCGCGCGTCATTAGAGCAGCCGCTTCATGCGCAAACCGATGGTGGTGAAGCCGTTGTTGAGGTAGAAGGCCTCGGTGGCGGCGAGGTGGGGGAAGTTCTCGCTCGGGAGGCCTACCTCAAGGCGGTAGATTTGGCGGTCGCGGGCGCGCTTGAAGAGCGCGACGATGAGGTCGCCGCCTACTGTGCGGCCGCGCCAGGCGGGGTGGACCCAAAGCTCTTGGATCGAGCCGTAGCGGCCGGGGATGCGGATCGCGTGTTGAAAGCTCACGCCGAGCACCCCCGCAAGCGCGCCGTTTGACTGCACCCCGGGGGTTGTGTGGTTGTCGGGGTTGTCGACGACCGCGACTAGCAGCAGTCCCACCTCCGGGTTTTCCACGACCACACGCGTGGCCTCTTCAAGCTCGGGAATGGGGGCGGGTTTGCCGCCCAGTTCCACGAGCAGGTCAGACACCGCCGATGAGATCGCTGCGACGTCTCCAAGCGTGGCCTCGCGGATCGTCCAGGTTGCAAGCGCCGATGGTGGCCCGGCATTCGGCTGCATCGGCGTGGTCCCGCTCACTGCGTTCCTGCCCTCTTCAACCGATGCGACATCGTAGTTGTCACGAGGTCGTCCCCGCAAGGGCGGTTTGGGCCTCCAACTCGACCGTCCAGGCCTCGGGCGAGGAGGAGCCGGTGACGGCGCGGGCGATGGCGGCCATCGGGGCGCGGGCCTTCAGCAGGATCTCCTCGAACTCCTCCTGGGGGTCGGATTGCATCACGATCGCGCCACCCGCGCCGATCGTAGTGACCCCCGGTCGCATCACGATCGTGCGGATGACGATCGACAAATCGACCGTGCCGTCGAGCCCGAACCAGCCGATGGCACCGGAGTAAACGCCCCTCGCCTCGCGCTCGATGTCGTCGATAATCTCCATCGTGCGGAGCTTGGGGGCGCCCGTCATCGAGCCGCCCGGGAAGCAGGCGCGGACGCAGTCGATGGCGGACTTGCCCGCCTCGACGGTGCCGACGATGTTGGAGATCATCTGGTGGACGGTGGCGTACTGCTCGATGACCATCAGTTCAGGCACGCGGACCGTGTCGACTTCACACACCCGCCCGAGGTCGTTGCGCAGCAGGTCCACAATCATGAGGTGCTCGGCGAAAGTCTTTTCGTCGTCCTGGAGCTCCCGCCGGGTGGCCTCGTCCTGAACCGGATCCTCCGAGCGGGGGGCGGTGCCCTTGATCGGGCGCGCCATCACCTTGCGGTCGCGGTCGACGGAGAGAAAACGCTCAGGCGATGAGCTGACGATCGCGTTCTCGCCCAGCTTCAGGTAGGCGGCAAAGGGGGCGGGGTTGGAGCGGCGTAGCCCCTTGTAGAGATGCCACGGGTCGGGGGAGGCGTCGGTGTGGATCTGGTCGGTGAGGCACACCTCGTATGACTCCCCGGCGGCAAGCGCGGAGTGACAGCGGGCGATGTCGGCCAGATACTGCTCGCGACCGCGGCCCACGCGAAAGGTGACGTGTCCGTTTGGGGGATCTACGTTCGTGCCCTGTGGGGTGAGGTCGGTGGGTGGCGCTGGCGCGAGGGCCTCGTTAATGGTGGGGGCCACCTGGTCGAGCCACAGCTCGGCAGCGGGTTCGTCGCCGACGGCTACGGCGATCGCGTAGGTCTTCAATGAGGCGTGGTCGATCGCGATCATGCGGTTGGCGAGCAGTTGCACCGCGTCGGGCATGTCGGAGCGGTGGGCGTTCGAGGCGCCGCAATCTGCCTTGAGCTCGTAGCCGAGATAGCCGACGAAGCCGCCGGCGAGGCCACGGGGAGGGGTTCGCGGGGAGTCGATTGAGAGCGCCTCGATCTCGCGGTCAAGCGCCTGGAAGATCGACTCGTTGGTGGTGGTTTGGCCGTTGGCGTCGTGGCGGGTGGTGATGCCAGACTCCACGTCGTATTCGAACACCAGGCGGTTCTCGCCGAGCGAGGAGCCGAGGTATGAGCACTGGCCGAGCTTTGTGGGGTGCTCGGCGGAGTCGAGCCAGAAGGCGTGGGACTCGTCCCCGAAGAGGCGTTCAAACAGCAGCTCGGCGTTGGCCTCACCCTCGAACTCACGCACATGGATGCGTGCCTTCGACTCGTGGGCGCCCCGCTTGCGACACCGTCTGGGGGGGACGGAGGGCCGGTTGAGGCGGCCGGTGCGCGGTGGTTTGCGCTCTTGGGCGAGGCGGTAGAAGTTCTCGAACAGGCGGTGGCCGTATTCGGTGCAGATCGACTCGGGGTGGAACTGGACGCCCCACAGTGGGCGGGAGGTGTGTTCGATGCCCATCACCACACCGTCGGCGGTCCAGGCGATCTCGCGGCCCTCATCGCCAAGCGAGCCGGAGACGGCGAGCGAGTGGTAGCGCACCACCTCGAAGTCCTGAGGGATGCCATCGAACAGGCCGGTGGCGGTGTGGGAGACGGGGGAAAGGCGGCCGTGCATGACCATCGGCGCGTAGGTGACGGTCGCTTTCAGCACGTGGCCGAGGCCCTGGTGGCCAAGGCAGACACCGAGCACCGGGACCTCGGAGAAGCGCAGGATGTCACCGCACAGGCCGAAGTCGTGCCAGCGGTCGGGGCGGCCGGGACCGGGGGAGAGGACGATCGCGTCAAAGTCCCAGCGCGAGAGCGCACGCCAGGAGACCATGTCGTTCTGCACCACAATCGGCTCCTCGCCGGACGCCGCCGCCAGCAAATGGAAGACGTTGTAGGTGTAGGAGTCGTAGTTGTCTACGAGGAGCGTCGTCATTAGCGCCCCGCTTCGAGTCCAAGGCCGCGGGCGGAGCGGTCGAGGAGGGTGTGGATGACCCGTTCGACATGGGAGGAGCGCTCGGCCTCCATGTACCAGCGCGCGAGGTGACGTAGGTAGAGGGCAAGCGGGGTCACGTCGTAGCGCTCGACCGCGAGGCGGAGGTGGCGGCGGTAGATCTCAGATTGGACGACCGCGCAGCGGTAATCGGGGTCTTCGGCCGGCCGGTGGCCAGGCGCCGTGGCGAGCGTGCCGCGGTGGGCGCGAGCGGCGACGAGGTCCCAGCCGAGCGACTCCCGGCCCTGCAGCAGCTTGTCGGTGTCGAATTCCACCCTCGGCGTGACCGGGTAGGGGAGGAAGTAGCCAAGCGCCACCTGCGCGGGGATCCTTTCGGGGGCGGGGTGTTGGCGCTTGATCTCGTGCATGGTGAGATCTCCGTCGACCTGCGACTCGACCCACTCGATCAGGTCGTCGATCAAGAGGCCGCCTTCGTCACTGGAGCTGACAGCGCGCTTCTGTTGGGCGACCATGCCGTGGAAGATGTCGTGGGTGGGGTGGATGCCCCTGCTCATAGCGCCGTTTCCGGCAGCGTCGCCGTGGCCGCCCGGTCCCTCGCCGTTCCCAGCCAAAACTGCCTTCCCCCCGTCGCCGCCGTTCGCGCCCAGGGTCAACTCATTCATAAGGAGCCGGATGCAGGTGGCGTGGGAGACCCACTCGGTGCCGCAGATCTGCAGCGTGGTGACGCCCTCAAGGCCGGGTGCCCCCATCCAGTAGGAGACGGCGCGCATGTGTTGGGTGGTTTGGCCGTCGGAGCGAAGCAGTGGCATCTCCTCCAGGTCCTCGACGCCGGTGGCGTAGATGACGACGCCGTCCTCGCGTTGGGTGAGCTTGCCTTCGCGCAGGCCACGGGCGGTCAACTCGTGGCCGTCGTCCAAGAAATCCGACTCGAAGAACACGCGGTCAAACGCGACGCCGAGGCGCGCGAGCGTCTTGCGTTGGCCGGAGATGACCCAGGCACGCGTCTTAAACCACAACTCAAGCGCTTCGCCCTCGCCCGCCATCACCCGTTTGAGCAGCTCGTCGGCGGCGTCGTTCTGCATCCGCAGCTCGCGCGTGAGCGAGTCCTCGCGCTCGTCGGCGCCGTTCTCTGAGAAGCCGCCGGCGGCGACGTAGTCGGCGTAGCAGAGCCCCACGAAGTGGTCGGCCTTCTGGTCGCCGTCGGGCCAGGACTGGGTGTGCTTGCCGGAGCGGATGATGCCCGCCATCGCCTCGCCCATCGAGCGCCCGGCGTCGGAGATGATCGAGCGGCGCTCCACCTCGCCGCCGCCCTGTTCGAGGGCCGCGGCCAGGGCGTTGCCGATCGCCAGGTTGCGGAGGTGGCCGACGTGGAGCGCCTTGGTGGCGTTTGCGTCCCAGAACTGCACCGCGTAGCGCTCACCCCGTACGAGGTCCGCGAGCTCCGCTTCCGCCCCGCCGCCGGCCTCAAGCGCCGCGCCGGTGGTCTCGATCCAGCTGTCGGAGAGGCGCAACTCCACGTCGCCCTCGTTGCGGGTCACGGTGTCCGCCCACGGCTGCGCTTCGATCCGCTCCAGCGCCTCAAGCGACGCGGGATCTTTCTGCCAGTCGGGCGCGCGCGGCACCAGCTTGATGTCGAAGCGGCCGTTGGGGATGCGCGGCGCACGCGCAGCCCAGGGGGCAACGGTGCCCTCTGGAACGTCCGGCCGCGCGCCCTCCTGCCCAGCACGAGCCCGCAGGGGCTCGTGTGGCCCCTCGTGAACATCCTCGAAATAGTCAAAAAGGTTGGTTGTCATGCAGCTACTCAATATCGAGGGAGGATGTACCGAGGATAGCGAATGTGACGCGAAAGTGAGAGACACCCAGGAGACACGGAATACCGCACGGGCAGCGGGTTTTAACCGTCAACCAGGTCGTGAAAAAGTGGGAAACAATTTGCGATCTGCGCTTGCGTGAGGTGGTGGTGCGTGATAGGAACCACACGGCCCTCCAGGCCGTCCGGCGCCGGGGTGTCTCTGACCTGAAGAAGACGCGCACCCTGGCGCCGGTACAAAACCCCTCGGGAAGGACGCGATACGTGATGTTTGCGAGAGATGGGCGTCACAGGCGTAGTGGGCACGCGCGTGACACAGGGCGAGAAGGGGTGATCTGCGATGCGTAGACGGAGTCGCTACGGCTGGCAGTGGATGCACTGGTATCAAAGCGATGGTGCACCCCGCAGCAGCGCTCCGCGCAGGCCGGCGTGGGATATCCGCTGCGAGGAGTCTCCCTGCGCCCGTATGCACGGTCGCCGCAGCGCGCGGCGCAGGCGTCGACGCAGGCGCACGCGGGCGGGAGGCTTCCATCGCTGACGGGTGTACTCTCTACCCTGTGCGTGAAATACGCCTTTACGATTCGCTAAGCGGCGAACTCGTGCCGGTGACTGCCGGCGACGCCATCCGCGTCGAGGTTCGCACGGCCCCTGTCGGCACCGAAGGCGCGGTCGATGTGACCTCCACCCGGCCGTTCGTGCTGTTCAGCTTCCTGGAGCGGTTCCTGCAACGGGAAGGCTTCGGCACGAGGTTTCTGTTCGATTCTCCCACCGGCGATGACATGCTCTACGAGCTCTCTGACGAGGATGAGGAGGACCCCAACGAGGACTCCAGTGGGGACGGCTGTGGCGAGGACGAGGAAGAAGGAGTGGTGCAGATCTCGCGCTCGGACGTCGAGCGGTGGGTGAACGTGTGCTTCGGTGCCGACCGCGAAGGCCACGAGTGGCCACCCGCCGAGCCCAAGGACAGGGTCCTGCTGAGCGACGCATTGAAGACATTCGGTCACCCGGCTGTGGCGCTCTATCTGCTTGGCACCCACTACTCGCTCCCGCTCGGCGACGCCCACGCGGGGCTCGTGACCGGCTCAAAGCACGCTCAGCGCATCCGCGAGGTGCTCGCCAAGCTGACGCGCGACACGCCCTCCCCGCCGGACATGCACCACCACGTAGAAGCCTTCCGCGACGCGCTGGCCAACGACCTCGACACGCCGATGGCATTCGTGGTCATGTTTGAATGGGTGCTAGAGGCCGAGCGCCGCGGCGGCGAGATCGGCGACAGCGACCTACGCTCGATGCTTGAGGTGCTGGAGCTGGACGAGTTGGCGTCGCCCGTCTAGGAAACCGCCTCGATCCAATCGAGCGTGCGTCCGCAGAGAGTGCGGGCGGATGTGAGTGGGATGTCGAGTAGCTTGGCTTCCGGGGCTGCGCGTTGAAGGATGAGCGGCCCGACCGTGGCCGCCGGGCCGCCGCTCCCAGGCCGCCAATCGCCACCGTCGTAGGAGATCGTGACTTCGTATTTTCCCCGTTCCAGCCCGATCGAGCCGAACGGCACGTACTGGCCGTCCTCTTGCAGTTCGTAGCGGGCGGTGCCGATTTCTGTGCCGTTGACGGTGAGCTTCACTGGCCCTGACATCGAGCCGCCAAGCCATAGCTCGTAGCGCCCCGCTTGCGGGACCGTCACGCGTAGGCTCGCGGTGCCTTTGCCTTTCAGCGAGAGGTATTCGCGCCCGTGCGACCAGCTTTGGGGGTGGGTCCCTTCGCCTGCTCCCACCACGAGCGGGTTCGTCGCGGGGGCGGCGATCAGCTTTGTCGCCCCGGGCGTGCGTGCGAGGCGCTGCACCGCCGCGCACGACGGCACCCCCGCCGGTTCGACGGGATCGCCGAGCGGGAGGTGGGTGAGCACTGTCGGGGAGGCTTGCGCCGGTCGCTGCCACACCTCCCAGTAGCGGTCGCGTAGCTTCAGCGTGTAGGGGGATGGGGGGCGGCTCGCCACGGGTGAGCGCCGCAACACGAGCGTGCGGTACACGAGCAGCGGGCCGGTCTGGAACTGGTCGATGTCCGCTGTCGTTGCCTTCTCCAGCGGCTGGCCGGAGAGCAGCGGGTCGGTACGCGAGCGCAGCTCTGAGGCGGATTCCGCTTCGGATTCGCGCAGGAAGTGGCGGGCGCCGTAAGGGGAATAGTCGGTCATTAGTGTCGGCCCTTCCCCGCCGATCGCTTCGCCGATTTCCTCAAGCTCGGCGAACTGAGCTCGGGGCGCGAGGGCAACGTCGTGGTAGCCGAGCGCGTTCGACCACAGGACACCGAGGACGATCGCCACGCTGGCGGCAGCCCCGAACGCTCGTCTCGAACGCAACATGGCGCAACCTACGAGCGCGGCGAGCACGATCGCCGGTGAGGCGGTTGCGAGCGCCTTGCCGCCGAGCCAGGGCGAGGCGAGCCAGAAGACGATCAGTGCGCCCGCCAGCGAACAGAGCACGTACAAGGTCAGCTCGGCCCGTCCGCGGCGGATCGCCATCACCAGCCCTGCCAGCGCGGCGACAACCGCTACTACGATCAGCAGGTCGGTGATGAGGGCGCTTGAAGGCATCGTGCGGAAGTCGCCAGATAGCCAGATGCCCACGATTTGGCGTAGGTGCAATGGCCCGAGTAGGTTCCCGAGCTCTTTGCCGCCGGTCAGTACGGCCTGGTTGGTCTCCACGAAGCCGCCGGGACGCAAAGCCAGGTAGGCCGCCGCGCCGGCTACTACCGCCACTGCCGCGCCGCCGCGTACGAGGACGCGCGTTGGGGGGAGGCGCAGGCCGTTTCGTTGCGAGAGCGTCAGCAACGCCAGTACCCCGCCCGGCACGAGCCACACCAGCCCGCCCCCGCTGAGGGCGGAGAGCATCCCCGAAACCACCACGAGCGCGGGGATCGCCGCTCTGGCACGGGCGACAAGACTCGAATCCTGCTTGGCGCCCCATATAAAGGGGACCGTGCTCGCGAAGGCCGCCACCAGCATCGCGCCGGTCATCTCCTTCATCCCGCCCCACAGGTAGTAGCCGTACAGCAGCGCCGGCTGGGCGGCGACAGCGGCGATCGCCGGGGCCTGCCAACGCGGCGCGTCGCTTCCAAGCGCACGGCCGGCGATGCGGTATAGCGACAGCGCCAGCATCGCCCCTGTGAACGCCATCCACGGGTCGGTCAGCCAGGCGATATCCGTCCCGAGGAAGGCATGGCCGAGCCCGAGCGGCAGGAACGATCCCACCGGGTACCCGTTCGTGAGGTAGCTCGCCAACGTGTCCATGTACGTCGACGGGGGGAGACCCGCGAGCGTGTGTCCCACGCTCAGCGTGCGGTCCACGAGCGCCAACCACGTCGCGGTGTCGTCGAGCTTCACATACCCCGCCCAAGTCACGCTCCCCGACAGCACGATCGGCGCCGCGTACACAGCGAACACAATCGCCGGTGCGATCAACGCCCGGTCGCGCGGACGCCAGCGCCAGGGGGGTCGGAACACAAGGCCGCCGGCCGCTACCGCACACACCGCCGGGATCGCCGCGTCCACGGTCGAGGTCGAGCGCGTGAAGATGTCCAGCACCCCGATCACCAACGCCACCCCGCAGGGCAAGCGCACGCTCAGCGGCAGCTCCCGTCCCGCCGCGCGCTCCACGAGCGCCCCGCACCCAAACCCCAGCAGTCCCAGCACCAGCGGGAACGCGACCCAAGCGGTGAACAAAGCCATGGCATGCTAACTACACTGCGGCCTCGGTGTCCCGCTTCTCAGAGCCCCAACACCCCGACTTCGTGCGGATGAACACGTCGATCGAGTTCGACCGGCGCCTGTGGCCGCAGGACATCGCCCAATCCCGCGCCCACGCCAAGATGCTTGCCGCGCGGGGCATCATCTCCGAGCTTGACCGCGATGTGCTGCTGCGCGGGCTCGACACGGTCGAAGGGGAGCTGAGCGGCGGCCACTTCGTCTTCGTCGCCGACGACGAAGACATCCACATGGCTATCGAGCGCCACCTCACCGAGGTCGTCGGCTCCGTCGGCGGCAAGCTCCACACCGCCCGCTCCCGCAACGACCAGGTCGCCACCGACCTCGTCATGTACGTCCGCGATCGCGCCCATGCCGCGCAGGATGCGATCGCGCGGCTGATGGCCGCCCTCATCGAGCGCGCCGAGCAACACCTCGACTGGCCACTCCCCGGCTACACCCACCTCCAACGCGCCCAACCCGTGTATTTGAGTCACCACCTGCTCGCCTACTTCTGGATGCTCTGCCGCGACCGCGACCGTTTCGCCTTCGCCGAGCGCCAATGCTCCCGCCTCCCACTCGGCGCGGGTGCGCTCGCGGGTGTCAACTTCGATACGGACCGCCAGCTCGTCGCCGACGAGCTTGGTTTCTCCGAGCCCGCGCCCAACTCGATCGACGCCGTCGCCAACCGCGATTTTGCGCTCGACTATCTGAACGCCGCCGCCACCTGCGCCACCCACCTCTCGCGGCTGGGGGCGGAGCTCGTGTTGTGGTCTTCCGCCGAGTTCGGGTTCTGCGAGCTCCCCGACGCCTGGTCGGCAGGGTCGTCGATCATGCCCCAGAAGAAGAACCCCGACGCCGCCGAGCTGCTCCGCGCGAAGGCGCCGCGGGTTGTGGCACATCTGGCCGGCCTTCACGGCGTCATGCACGCGCTTCCCCTCACCTACAACAAGGATCTCCAGGAGGACAAGGAGCACGTCTTCGACGCCTCCGACACGCTCGATCTCGCGCTCGCCGCCGCGCTCGGCATGGTCTCGGGCGTCAGTTTCCACCGCTCACGGCTCGAAGAGGCGGCGTCAGACGAGCTCATCGCCGCCACCGACGTCGCAGACCTGCTCGTCAAGCGCGGCATGCCATTTCGTGAGGCCCACGGCGTCGTCGCCTCGCTCGTGCGTATCTCCGTCGAAAGTGGCCGCCCGCTGTCCGCGCTGACGCCCGAGGAGCTCTCCGCACAGAGCTTGCTCCTGCTCGGCCCCAACGGTGCTCCCCCCGAGGGCCAGGCGCCGGGCGCCGACTACTACAGGGTGCTCTCTCGCGACTCCTGGCTTGAATCGAAGGTCTCGATGGGCGGGACGGCCTTGCCTCGCGTCCGCGAGCAGCTTGAGCTCGCGCGCGTCGTGCTCGCCCACCCCCCCTCAGCCTGATGGTCGCTGGCCCCGCGGCGGGGGTTGTGGGTTCTCCCTCAAAGGGGGACTCGCGCGCGCGCGCACGTGCGCGAGACGTGCTCACCGCAGACTTCTACGACCGCCCCGTCCTCGACGTCGCCCATGACCTGATCGGCTGCGTGGTGGAACACGCCGGCATGTCGGGCCTGATCGTCGAGACGGAGGCCTACCACGAGTCAGAGCCCGCCTGCCACGCCTTCGTCGGCGTCACCCCCCGCACCCGCACGCTCTACGAAGAGCCCGGCACCGCCTACGTGTACCGCTCATATGGCATCCACTCGTTGCTCAACGCGGTCTGTGAGTCGCGTGGGGTGGCTGCAGCCGTGCTGATCCGCGCGCTGGAGCCACTCGACGGGGTCGAGGAGATGCGCGCACGCCGCTCACGCACCCAGGAGCGCGAGCTCTGCTCGGGGCCGGGCAAGTTGACCCAGGCGCTTGGCGTCGAACTTGGCGTGAACCGCACTTCTCTGGTCTCTGGCCCGGTCACGATCCACGCTAGAGATCGCCTTGACGTGGGCCTTCGCTGTGACGCGGACCCTCACGCGCCCACCCTCGGCGGTCCCGCCGACTCTCCGGTCATCTCTACCGGCCCGCGCATCGGCATCACAAAGGCGGTGGACTTGCCGTGGCGCTTCTGCCTTGCCGGTAGCACCCACGTCTCGCGGCCTTGGCCAGTTCGACCACCGCGCCGGCTCCGCGCCGTCAGTTCACGCTCCCGATAGTCACATTCACACGCCATTCGCCGTGTTCGCGCTTGACTGCCATTTCGCCCAGAGGCATACCCTTGGAGCGCAGTAGCGCGACCCCGTGGTTTCCGTTCACGCGCGCCCCGATCGTCCTGGTTGTTGCCAGGTCGGCGGTGGTCAGGTTGTCAGGGGGATGCTTGAAGAGCTTTGTCATCACCACAGGGCAGGTCTTTCCGCGGAGAAAAGCGGGGCCGGGTGGTTGACCGTAGTCTTCGGGTATCGACTTCTCCATGGCGACGGTGAGCAGGCCGCAGGCTTTAGCACCGTCAAGGACTCCGGCGGCGGCATAGTAGCGCTTGACTAGCGCAGCGATCTCGTGCATGTCCGCTTTGTTGGCCGCGTGTCCAACCCTGGTAAGCGACTTGTCTGGTACTGGGCGAGCAGCGCGGACCGCGGTCGTCGTTGTCAGTGTCTGACGAGTCGTCCCACCCCTGCTTTGCGCCTTCAATATTAAGCCACTATTACCGGCGCGAACTAACGCGATAATAGTGGCGTCATCGATGTCATGGTTCGCGATCAGCCCCACCATTCGCCAGTTCCCACCAATGTTCATCAGGGTGATATCGCGGACGGCCGACCCCTTAGAGCTAAGGATCGCAAACGCGTGGTCGCCCTGTATGCGTACTCCTGACACCACGAATGGTTTCGCGAGTTGAGCGCGGTTATGCTTGACAAGTAGGGTGATGATCCCCGGACACGTCTTGGCTCCACGCAAGAAAGAAGGCCCAGGCGCCCGCCCATAGTCAACCGCGGCCGATCTTGCGAGACCGGGCGTGAGCATGGAACAAGCGAGGGATCCGTCGTCTGCGGAAAGGGCCGCGTAATAGCGTCGCACGGTCGCCGCCACAGCGAGTATTGCGCCGGGATTCGTTTCCTGTGCGGTGTCATGGGCGGCGCTGGTAAGACGCTGTAGCGATCCGGGGTGCGGCGTCCCGCTCCCGCCCCCACATGCCACCACGCAAGTTGTGAGTA
Organism: uncultured Solirubrobacterales bacterium; assembly: GCA_963695305.1. Classification (GTDB taxonomy): domain Bacteria; phylum Actinomycetota; class Thermoleophilia; order Solirubrobacterales; family Solirubrobacteraceae; genus Palsa-744. The sequence continues at coordinate 1,890,544 of OY968774.1, forward strand.
TCGCGGCCGCACTAGCCCCGACTAAAGCCCTCATCGACCACCTACCTCTTCCGCAGACCCTCGACAGCCCAATGAGACGAATCCGAATCATCAGGATACACCTGTTGACTTGACCGAGGGATAAGGCGTGCGAGCCGGCCCGGAGGTCGCACACGCCGCGACGCGCCCAGTTCGGAAATCGCGATCGACCAGTCCTAGCCCCCGGGACTCACGCCGCCGGTCGTGCTTTCGCCGGCGGATTTGGTGCTGGGCGCCGGGCTCGCCGGTGTCGGTGGAGTGGGTGACGGTGTCGGAGTCGGTGCGGGTGTCGCAGGCGCCTGTTCTTCGTGAGCGCCGCTGTTTCTGTCGCCGCCACCACCTGCGTTGCCCGGTTCTCCACCTTCGCTTGCGCCCCCATGCGTTTCCCCGCCTCCGCCGGTGTGTTTGGCGCCACCCGTAGGCGCGCTCCCGCTTTCGCTGCCCGACGTCGATTCAGACGGCAAGCCATTACCTTCGGTGGTGCCGGCTCTCGGCTTTACGTGGTTAGCGCGTGCCGCTTCCACCCCCATCGCCGCCAGCATGAAGTCGTGCCAAATCAAGGCGGGGTAGGTCCCGCCGAACACGGGCTTCCCGCCGAAGTCGGTCGTCATCGGGATCAGCTTGTCGGGGTACCCCACCCACACCGCCACCGTGTACTTCTTATCCCACCCCACGAACCACGCGTCGCCGAAGTTGGAGGTCGTACCGGTCTTCCCCGCCGCGAACTGTCCGATCGAGGCTGCCTTCGCCGTCCCGTACGCAAGCACCGTCTCGAGCATCGACGTCTCAGTGGTTGCCACCTCCGGCGGCAACACCCGCTTCAAGGTCACGTCGTTTACGTCGTGATGGTGTCCGTCCGGGAGGGTCCGTCCACCCGCGTCAACTTCCTGGATCCCCACTGGTTGGAAGTCGGATGCGAGCGATCCACTCACACGGTCTCCGCCGTGGGCGATCGTCTCGTACGCGTGCGCCATGTCGAGCGGTGTCACACCCACGTTCAACCCGCCGATCGTCATCGCCGGGTTGGTCGAGATCGGCGTCGTGATCCCCATCCGGTGGGCGAGGTGGGCGATGCGGTGGGTGCCCACCTTCAAGCCCACTTCCGCATAGATCGAGTTGTCGGAGAATGCGGTCGCCCCGGTCAAGGTGTCGGTGCCCGTGTAGGCGCCTTCGTCGTTGTGCACCACGAACTTTTCCTTCCCGCTCGTTCCCGGCACGGTGAAGATCTTCAGCCGCGACGACCACGTCGATTCGGGTGAAATCCCATCCTCAAGCGCCGCCGCCAGATCGAACGCCTTGAACGATGAACCCGGCTGGCGCTCGCCCTCGGTGGCCAGGTTGAAGGGGGTTTCGTTGTAGCTGCGCCCACCCACCATCGCCCTCACCTCGCCGGTGGAGTTTTCGATCGCCACAAGCGACGCCGTCGGCCCTTCCGGACCCGGCAGGTATCCCCGCACCGCCTGTTCGGCCGACCGCTGCAAGTCGAGGTCGAGTGTGGTCTTCACCCGCAAACCCCCGTCGAACGCCCGTGTCGCCCCATACCGTTCGATGATCTGTTGTTGCACCCAGCTCGTGAAGTACCCCGCGTCCACCCCTTCCACCAGCGCCTGGTGGGGTAGTGCGATGTCCTTCGGCGCCGGCAACGCCTGGTCTACGCTTTCTTCGTAGTCCAGTCGTCGGATATACCCCTGCTGGAGCATCTGCTGGAGCACGAGGTTCCGTCGTGTTCGCGCCGCTTCAGGTTTGGTCACCGGGTCATAGAACGTGGGTGACTTGATGATCCCCGCCAGTAGCGCCGCCTCCCAAGGCTCCAGCTCTTCAACGCACAGTTTGTGTCCCGGCGTCCCACACCCGAGGTGGTTCACGTCTGAGCCGAAGTAGGTCCGCGCCGCCGACTCGATCCCGTAAGCCCCGTTGCCGAAGTAGATCGTGTTCAGGTACTCCGTGATGATTTTCTGCTTCGACCACTTGTGCGCCAGCTGATACGCGAGCGCCGCCTCGCGAAGCTTCTCGAACAGGGTCCTGTGGGCTTGGGCCTGTAGCGCGTTCTTGACGAACTGTTGCTCGATCGTGGAGGCCCCCTGGAGGCTCCCTTTGCGCACCACATCCTGGAAGAACGCCCGTGCGATCCCGCGGATGTCGATCCCCGAGTTGCCCTCAAACCGCTTGTCCTCGATCGCGATCACCGCCTCCTTCACGATCGGCGGGATCTGCTTCGGGGTCAGCAAGATCTGGTTCTGGCGACTCAACACACCCAGCGGCCGTCCAAGGTCGTCGAGCAGAACCGAGTTGCGGGCGTTGTCGAACTCCGCCCGGTTGTCAAGCGACGGCAGCGTAGACGCCACGGCCATGAACATGCCGAACACAAACGAGATGAGCCCGAGCAGCAAGACAGCGAAGAGGATCGACACAAACCGCAACCTCTTCAAACGCGTCTGGCGCCGGGCAGGCGATACCGCAAGCTCCACCGGGACGCGAGAGTCTAGCATTGGGACCCATGCCGAATGCCGCCTCTGAGGACCGTCCCGCTTCAGCCGGCGAGCACAGCGACCCGCCGTCGGCCACACGCCCGCGAAGCGCGGCGTTCGACGCGGCCGCACGCCTGAGCGCCAACGCGGTCGATTCGCTGCCCGCCGGGGCGCTAGCCGAGAGGCTCGAGCGGGCCGGCGAGGAAGGTCGTCCGCTACGCGTCAAGCTCGGCATCGACCCCACCGCCCCCGACATCCACCTGGGGCATTCCGTGGTGTTGCGCAAGCTGCGAGAGTTCCAGGACGAAGGTCACCTCGTGGTGCTCATCATCGGCGACTACACCGCCCGTGTCGGCGACCCTTCTGGCCGCTCCACACTGCGCCCGATCCTCACCGAGGCGGAGATCGAGGCGAACGCGGCGACCTTCCAATCCCAAGCGCTGAAGATCCTCGACCCCTCCCCCGAGCGGCTGGAGGTGCGCCGCAACGGCGAGTGGCTCGACATGCCCATCACAGATCTACTCACGTTGGTACGCACCACCACGGTCGCCCAACTGCTTGAGCGCGACGACTTCGCCAAACGCTTCAGCGCCTCACAGCCGATCTCGATGCTGGAGCTGATGTACCCACTGCTTCAGGGGTATGACTCGGTCGCCGTTCACGCCGATATCGAGCTCGGGGGTACCGACCAGAAGTTCAACCTCCTGCTCGGCCGCGACCTCCAACGCGCCTACGGCCAACCCGAGCAAGCCATCCTCACGATGCCTATCCTCGTCGGCACCGACGGTCGCCAGAAGATGTCCAAGTCGCTTGGCAACCACATCGGCGTCACCGACACACCCGGGGAGATCTACGGCAAGACCCTCTCAATCCCCGACGAGACGATGGGGGAGTACTACAAGCTGCTGCTTGGGCGTCAACTTGACCCTGAGGTGCCCCCGCGTGAGGCCAAGCGAGAGCTCGCCCGTGAGCTCGTCGCATGGCTCCATTCGCCTGACGCGGCTGAGGAGGCCGAGCGTGAGTTCGACCGGGTCTTCGTAGACCGCGAGGCTCCAGAGCAGCTTGAGGAGTTCGCCTTTGAGGCCCCCAACGGAGTCGCTCATGTGCCGGGGGTTGTGGCCGCCGCCTTCGGCGTCTCTCGATCTGAGGGACGCCGACTGATCGACCAGGGCGCGGTCTCGCTCGACGACTCCCCGCTCTCCACGGCCGACTACGACCTTCCCGTGGCGCGTCTCGACGGTGCTGTGCTGCGTGCCGGCAAGCGCCGCTTCCGCAGGCTTCGCGCGGCTGGCGACGCCTGTCCGCAAGATCCCCTATAGTGCTCCGGCACAGCAGCTCGGCTCTGCGACCGAGGCGGTGAGTTACGCTCACGTCACGGCCCTGGGACGGGCGCTATACTGTACGGTCGGCCTGAAAGCGCCTCTGGGCGTGGGCCGAGCGGTCTCCTCCAAGAGAAGTCCTCTCGACGAGGCTACGACGGTCTTTGAAAACTCAACAGCATGCGCACCTTTGATCGAGAATCGATCATGGTGTGCGTCCAGGTTCGACCCGTCACGGGAATGCTTCGGCGTACCCGGTGACGGCAAAGAGTCAAGTAGAGAAGTACCCCGTCATGGAGGGGACCACGGTGTATAGGTCCCTACCACCCATGACAGCTTTTCGTGAAGTTCTTCACGGAGAGTTTGATCCTGGCTCAGGACGAACGCTGGCGGCGTGCTTAACACATGCAAGTGGAGCGACGAACCAGGGCTTGCCCTGGGGCAGAGCCGCGAACGGGTGAGTAACACGTGGGTTACCTGCCTCGATGACCGGGACAACCCGAGGAAACTCGGGCTAATACCGGATGTGCCCGCAAGGGGAAAGGAAGCTTCGGCCTCCGCATCGAGATGGGCCCGCGGCCCATTAGCTTGTTGGTGAGGTAACGGCTCACCAAGGCTTCGATGGGTAGCTGGTCTGAGAGGACGATCAGCCACACTGGGACTGAGACACGGCCCAGACTCCTACGGGAGGCAGCAGTGGGGAATCTTGCGCAATGCGCGAAAGCGTGACGCAGCAACGCCGCGTGGGGGAAGAAGGCTTTCGGGTTGTAAACCCCTTTCAGTTGGGACGAAGCCTCATCGGTGAATAGCCGCGTGGGGTGACGGTACCTTCACAAGAAGCACCGGCTAACTACGTGCCAGCAGCCGCGGTAATACGTAGGGTGCAAGCGTTGTCCGGAATTATTGGGCGTAAAGAGCGTGTAGGCGGCCCGATTAGTCCGCTGTGAAAGTCCAGGGCTCAACCCTGGAATGCCGGTGGATACTGTCGGGCTAGAGTCCGGAAGGGGCGAGTGGAATTCCTGGTGTAGCGGTGAAATGCGCAGATATCAGGAGGAACACCAATGGCGAAGGCAGCTCGCTGGGACGTGACTGACGCTGAGACGCGAAAGCGTGGGGAGCAAACAGGATTAGATACCCTGGTAGTCCACGCTGTAAACGATGGCAACTAGATGTGGGGGGTGTCGACTCCCCCCGTGTCGAAGCTAACGCATTAAAGTTGCCCGCCTGGGGAGTACGGCCGCAAGGCTAAAACTCAAAGGAATTGACGGGGGCCCGCACAAGCAGCGGAGCATGTGGTTTAATTCGACGCGACGCGAAGAACCTTACCTGGGCTTGACATGTGAGTGACCGCCATGGAAACATGGCTTCCCTTCGGGGCACTTTCACAGGTGGTGCATGGCTGTCGTCAGCTCGTGTCGTGAGATGTTGGGTTAAGTCCCGCAACGAGCGCAACCCCCGTCGCATGTTGCCAGCATTTAGTTGGGGACTCATGCGAGACTGCCGGTGACAAACCGGAGGAAGGTGGGGATGACGTCAAGTCATCATGCCCCTTATGTCCAGGGCTACACACGTGCTACATTGGCGCATACAGAGGGCTGCGATACCGCGAGGTGGAGCGAATCCCTTAAAGTGCGTCTCGGTTCGGATTGCAGGCTGAAACTCGCCTGCATGAAGGCGGAGTTGCTAGTAATCGCGGATCAGCATTGCCGCGGTGAATACGTTCCCGGGCCTTGTACACACCGCCCGTCACACCACGGGAGTGAGCAACACCCGAAGCCGGTGGTCTAACCCGCAAGGGAGGAAGCCGTCGAAGGTGGGGCTCGTGACTGGGGTGAAGTCGTAACAAGGTAGCCGTAGCGGAAGCTGCGGCTGGATCACCTCCTTTCTAGGGAGCACATAACAGTGCCCCGAGCGTAACGGCCGTCAGGTCCCTGGCTCACTCGTGAGTCTTGAGATCCTGTCGGTGACAGACACTCGGGCCTAGCATGTCGACCGAACCTGGCTGGGTGGAAACGCGCGATGAGATCTCCTGACTACTTGGAGTTCGATTCGACGCGGGTCCATAAACAACGCCAGCATGCTGTTGAGTTTTGAGAGACCGGCGTCCGCCGGTGGTGGGGCAGACGCGCAATGAGCGCGCCCGCATGAACCCACCGTCGGCCGGCGATATGCCTCTCGACGGTCCTTGAAAACTGCACAGAAGCCACATCAGCCGCCATCGATAAGCGGCGGCTGAATAACGGGTATCACCGGACCGATGGAGCCCACATCCCCGCAAAGGGATGTAGTCGAAATCGGTCAGATCACCGTCAAGATAGTAAGGGCGCATGGTGGATGCCTTGGCACCAAGAGTCGATGAAGGGCGTGAACGGCTGCGATAAGCCACGGTTAGGCGCTGAATAGCCTATGACCCGTGGATTCCCGAATGGGGAAACCCAGCGCTGGTAATGCGGCGTTATCCCCGGTTGAACACATAGACCGGGCGAAGACAAGCGGGGGAAGTGAAACATCTCAGTACCCCGAGGAAAGAAAATCAAAAGAGACTCCCTGAGTAGTGGCGAGCGAAAAGGGATCAGCCCAAACCCGGCAGATGTAAGCGGACATGCGTTGTCTGTTGGGGGTTGTAGGGCGTTTGTTCCGGGTCGTGTCCGGCCCGGCGGAAGTTACAAAATCATGTGGTAGTCGAAGCGTGTGGAACCACGCACCATAGAGGGCAACCGTCCCGTAGACGAAACTGCATGGTCTTCCGTCAGACGTTCCTGAGTAAGTCCGCGCCCGTGAAACGCGGACTGAACCTGGGGGGACCACCCTCCAAGGCTAAGTACTCCTTGGTGACCGATAGCGGACTAGTACCGTGAGGGAAAGGTGAAAAGTACCCCGGAAGGGGAGTGAAATAGTACCTGAAACCGCGCGCCTACAAGCGGTGGGAGCAGACTTGTTCTGTGACCGCGTGCTTTTTGCATAACGAGCCGGCGAGTTACTCGTCTGCGGCAAGGTTAAGCGATGAGCGGAGCCGTAGCGAAAGCGAGTCCTAATAGGGCGACATAGTCGTAGGCGGTATACCCGAAACTGAGCGAGCTACCCATGGGCAGGCTGAAGCGGGGGTAAGACCTCGTGGAGGGCCGAACCGACCTAGGTTGAAAACTGGGCGGATGACCTGTGGGTCGGAGTGAAAGGCTAATCAAGCTCAGTGATATCTGGTTCTCTCCGAAATATATTTAGGTATAGCCTCGGATAAATTACGTAGTGGCCGTAGAGCACTGTTTGGATAAGGGGCCCTACCAGGTTACCGATTTCAGGCAAACTCCGAAGACCACTACGTCTACTCCGGGAGTCAGTTGCTGGGGGATAAACTTCAGCGTCGAAAGGGAAACAGCCCAGACCGCCAGCTAAGGTCCCTAAGTACTAGCTAAGTGGGAAACGATGTTCGAGTGCATAGACAACCAGGAGGTTGGCTTAGAGGCAGCCATCCTTGAAAGAGTGCGTAACAGCTCACTGGTCAAGTGTTCGAGCGCGGACAATGTAACGGGGCTCAAGCTAGTCACCGAAGCTGCGGGTGTGTGAGGTCTTCGGACCGATCACGCGGTAGGAGAGCGTTCCCATGCCAGTAAAGCGGCGGCGTAAGCCAGCCGTGGAGGCATGGGAAGTGAGAATGCCGGCATAAGTAACGAAAGAAAGGTGAGAATCCTTTCCACCGATTGCCCAAGGATTCCTGAGTAAAGTTCGTCTGCTCAGGGTTAGTCGGGACCTAAGGCGAGGCCGAAAGGCGTAGTCGATGGCCAACAGGTTGATATTCCTGTACCACGTCGCTTCCGTTTGACCGATGGGGGGACGAGGAAGGCTAAGGGAACCCAGGCGATGGTTGTCCTGGGGTAAGCATGTAGGGGTGGCCCATGTTAAATGCGGGGCCGCATAACCTGAGGTGCGATGCCAGCTGGCACTAAGCCGGCGAGTCCCTGACGCCATACCTCCGAGAAAAGCCTCTAGGGAGGAAGCGCGTGCCCGTACCAAAACCGACACAGGTGGGCAAGTAGAGAATACTAAGGTGATCGAGATAACCATCGTTAAGGAACTCGGCAAAATTGCCCCGTAACTTCGGGATAAGGGGCGCCCCAGTAGGGTGAAGGCTCTTCGCGAGCACAGCCCGAGGGGGCCGCAGTGAATAGGCTGAAGCGACTGTTTACCAAAAACACAGGTCTCTGCTAAGTCGTAAGACGACGTATAGGGGCTGACGCCTGCCCGGTGCCGGAAGGTTACGTGGAGTTGTTAGGGCTTGACCCGAAGCAGCGAAGCTAAGCCCCGGTAAACGGCGGCCGTAACTATCAGTTGACCGAGGTAGTTGTAAAACTTGGCTATATGCTGGAACACCCGTGTATCCTGCACTACTCGTAGCGTCAGATTCCGTCCGAATCAGGCGATACAGTGAAAATGTGACAGGTGCGGACAATCAGCAGGAAAGGCCCAGAGTCGAGTCGTGTCAGGACGGTTTGCCGTTTCGACGGTGTCCTGAGCGGCGTAGAAAGCGCTGGGAATCCTCAGAGACTATACGCCAAGCCCACACTCCAAACCGAGGGTGGGATGAGATAGTCCGCTCTCATGGGCGACCATGAGAGTCGGCCAGAAATGTGCCGACCGCTTGGACTTCGGTCCAAGTCGTAACAGTAGGAACGGTCCTAAGGTAGCGAAATTCCTTGTCGGGTAAGCACAACACTTGCCCCACCGCCTCGCGAGAGGCGATCGAGAACCGGCTCATATCGGGGAAACCCTAATGTCGACGTTGACAAAGGGCAATCCCGAGGGAAGTCCTAGTGACCCCCTAACGACTGATCCGAAAGGAGAGGCGTGTCACGCTCCGGAGAGTCCGGAAATCTATGTGACGCGCAATACGCCGGCCCTCATCGAAAGACAAGGCGCCTATGGAGTAGCAGTACCGCTGGATCCCTGGTATGTCACAGGTCTTGCGGATGGTGAGGGATGCTTTTGCGTCTCGCTAGCCATCCGTGCGAAGTTGCGTCTCGGCCTCGAGGTGAGGCCGTCATTTTCGCTCTCGCTCAACGAGAAGGATCTGCGACTGCTGGAAGATCTGCAGACGTTCTTTGCGTGTGGCTGGATCCGTGAGTCAAAGAGCGATCGCACCTTCAAGTACGAGGCGCGTTCGATCGGACATCTCACGAGCAAGTATCCTGCCGCATTTTGAGCGTTACCCCTTGCGGGGAGACAAGGCGAGAAGCTGTGCAGGCTTCTCCCGTGTCTGCCGGATGATCGAACAAGGAGATCATCTGCAGCGCGACGGTCTGAGAGAGATAGTTGGCATCGCTTACGAAATAAACCTCGGCAAGCGGCGTCACTCGAAGGCCACGCTCCTAAAGGTGCTGGATGAGGTGAAGGGATAGTCTGCGCTCTCGGATAACGAGAGATCACGTGAAGTTCCGACCTGCACGAATGGCGTAACGACTTCAGCGCTGTCTCAACGATGGGCTCGGTGAAATTGCAGTCTCGGTGAAGATGCCGAGTACCCGCGGCTAGACGGAAAGACCCCGTGAACCTTTACTACAACCTGGTATTGGAATTCGGTGCATTTTGCTCAGGATAGGTGGGAGGCTTTGAAGCACAGGCTGCGGCTTGTGTGGAGCCAACCTTGAGATACCACCCCTGGTGTATTGGGTTTCTAACAGCATTCCGTGAATCCGGGTGCTGGACAGTTCCAGGCGGGTAGTTTGACTGGGGCGGTCGCCTCCCAAAATGTAACGGAGGCGCGCAAAGGTTCCCTCAGCACGGTCGGAAATCGTGCGTAGAGCGCAAAGGTAGCAAGGGAGCTTGACTGCGAGACCGACAGGTCGAGCAGGTACGAAAGTAGGTCTTAGTGATCCGGCGGTAGCAAGTGGAAGTGCCGTCGCTCAACGGATAAAAGGTACTCCGGGGATAACAGGCTTATCGGGCCCAAGAGTCCACATCGACGGCCCGGTTTGGCACCTCGATGTCGGCTCGTCGCATCCTGGGGGTGAAGTCGCTCCCAAGGGTTGGGCTGTTCGCCCATTAAAGCGGTACGCGAGCTGGGTTCAGAACGTCGTGAGACAGTAAGTTAACCGTTGCTGTCTATAAATTCGGCTATATGCTGGAAAACCCGAGTATCCGGCGCTACTCGCCTCTAGTGAGGCAGTGACAATGCGTCCGGTGCGGACAATCAGCAGGAAAGGCCAACTAGTTTTGTCTGGTTGGAATCCTCAGAGACTATACGCCGAACACAGAGAATTGATGCCTCTGTGAAGATATAGTCCGAGCTGCATGGCGACATGCAGAGTCAGGCAGAAATGACCTGGCCCACGCGACTCCGTTGGAGAGTCGATGGTAACAAAACTGTCGGTCCCTATCTGCCGTGGGCGTTGGAGAATTGAGAGGATTTGTCCCTAGTACGAGAGGACCGGGATGAACGCACCTCTGGTGTATCTGTTGTCCTGCCAAGGGCATAGCAGGCTAGCTACGTGTGGATCGGATAACCGCTGAAAGCATCTAAGCGGGAAGCCGGCCTCAAGATGAGTTCTCCCATCCCCTAGAGGGAGTAAGACCCCTGGTAGACCACCAGGTTGATAGGCCGGATCTGGAAGGACGGTAACGTCTGAAGGAGACCGGTACTAATGGGTCGAGGGCTTGACGGATTTTTTGATTTCAAACATGTGCATGTTTGAAGTGGTACCCGCTGTGGCGCTGTGCAGTTTTGAAGGACCCCGAGACGCGTGGTCTCTCACGTTTTTCCGGTGGCCTTGGCGAGGGGGAAACACCTCTTCCCATTCCGAACAGAGAAGTTAAGCCCCTCAGCGCCGATGGTACTTGGCTCGCAAGGGCCTGGGAGAGTAGGACGCCGCCGGTTTCTTCGCAACACACGCGAGCCGCCCACCCGGGCGGCTCGCGGTCGTCCGCGGCCGGTCAGGGATACGATGCCCAGCATGAGTCGCATCGCCGGCGCCTACGCCCGCATTAGCCCCAAGCTCGCCCAGATGCCCGGCAGCACAGCCGCCTCTCGGTTCCATGCGCGGCTACACAAGCTCACGCGTGGGCGGCTTGGCTCGCGACTGCTTGGCGCCGACGTGCTCACGCTCACCACCACGGGCCGTCGCTCTGGGCAGCCACGCGACTCACCCATGTTCTACCTCAAGGGCTCGGGTTACTACGCGGTTGTGGCCTCCAACGCGGGCTCCCCGAAACCCCCCGCCTGGTACCTGAACCTACAAGCCCAACCCACCGCTACCGCACACGTCGCCGGGGCCACGCATCATGTGCGCTCACGACCCGCCACCAACAGTGAGGTCGAAGAGCTATGGCCGCGGTTCGTCGACATGTACTCCGGCTACGACTACTACCGCTCGATCACTACGCGGACGTTGCCGGTGCTCATCCTCGAACCCAACTGACCTGTCTCGACCGGACGGCGCTCCGGCCGGTGTACCGGACACAAGCAGACCGTCTCCTGTACAGCCGTTTCTCCTGGTCGCCGGTGCCCCAGACGGCTCTGTAGCGCCGTTCGGTGGGGATGCCTGTTGCCCTCCGACCCGCCCAATTCGGATCGGAGGGCAACGGAGGCGTGCCCATTCGTGTCTGGTCCCACGAACTTTGTCCCGTCGTCCCAGTCGACCTCCCAGTCGACGTCGTAGTCGTCCTCGAGCAGTAGGAACGAGCGGATCAACAGCAACGCCGAAGATAGGCGCCTCACAAGTGGCCTTCGGCGCTGCGAGCGGCGGATTGAAGAGAACATATGTTCGTACTGTAGGTTCGCCATCGGACGGACCCGATGCGAACACATGTACGTCATGGTCATGTTTAGCTTCAGGATGGTCGGAAATGGCTTGCCTATGCGATATCGGCGCCCAGAGGACTTGCAAGGAGAATTGCATCGTGCTCTGCGTTGGGGACTCGGCCGCTGGCCGTACCGGAGGTGGGCAGGTTCTCGGCCGCCCCGCTCGAACTTCTCTAGCGAGATGGCTGTTACGCTAGCTACGCGCCCTATCCAAGAGCCCGCCTCTTGGGCTCCTCGCAGGCGCATTGTCCCTATGGAGAAGTTTGTAATCGAGGGCGGCGCCCCACTATCCGGCACGATGACCCCTGCCGGCAACAAGAATGGTGCGCTCCCCATCCTTGCCTCGTGCCTGCTCACCGAGGACCCCATCACCGTCACCAACGTGCCCCGCATCCGCGACGTCGATGCCATGGTGTCCATCCTCGAAGCCATTGGCGTCTCAGCAGAGTGGCGTGGACCAAACGAGATCGTGCTCTGCTCCGCCCACGTTCACGAGGTCCACATCGACGCCGAGCTCGCCGAGCTCATTCGCGCATCCTTCCTGCTGGCTGGTCCGCTGCTGGCGAGGTTCCACCGAGCCGTCATGCCCCCTCCTGGTGGTGACGTCATCGGCCGGCGTCGCCTCGACCCACATCTGGACGCCTTCCGCTCGATGGGCGCCACCGTCGAATGCTCACGCGACATCGTTCTCTCCGCGCCGTCGGGCCTGCGTCCCTCCGACGTCTTCATGGATGAGCCCTCGGTGATGGCCACAGAGAACGTTCTGCTCGCCGCCGCCCTCACTCCCGGCACCACCATCATTGGCAACGCCGCCTGCGAGCCCCACGTCCAGGACCTCGCCCGCATGCTCGTGAAGATGGGCGCCGACATCCAAGGTATTGGCTCCAACCTGCTTGCCGTAACCGGCTCCGAGCGCTTGCGTGGGTGTGAGCATCACATCGCCCCCGACCACATCGAGATCGGCTCATTCATGGCTCTCGCCGGGGTCACAGGGGGAGAGCTCCGCATCAAGGACACCGTCCCCTCAGACCTTCGCATGATCCGACTCATCTTTGAGCGGCTGGGGTTGCGCTCGCAGTTGGACGGCAATGACGTGGTGGTCCCCGGTGGGCAGGAGCTTGTAGCGCAAGCCGATGTCGGCGGCTACAAGGGCAAGATCCAAGATGGCCCGTGGCCCGCGTTCCCGGCCGATCTCACCTCGATCGCGGTGGCGCTTGCCACGCAGGCCCATGGTTCGATCCTCGTACACGAGTGGATGTTCGAGAACCGCCTCATCTTCACCGACAAGCTGATCCTCATGGGGGCCGACATCGTCATGTGCGACCCCCACCGCGCCATCGTCACCGGCCCCCGCCGTCTCCGGGGCGAGCGCGTCGAGTCGCCCGACATTCGTGCCGGTATGGCGATGCTGCTCGCCGCCCTTTGCGCTGAGGGGCGCTCGGAGATCGGCAACATACGCCAAATCGACCGTGGGTACGAGCGCATCGACGAGCGCCTCCGTGAGCTCGGAGCCCACATCGAGAGGGTCGCCACAGAACCCGTCCACGCGTAGGTAGGGGTGGTGCACTTTTGGGGGGGACTCGCGCCCGCGCGCGCGTAGTTAGCCTTTCTCCGCGCGCGCACGCGAGTCACCCATTTTTTGAACAACCCCACCCTCCGCGCCGAGTACCGTCGCACACGTCCGCTTGAATCCAAACCCATGATCCATCCCATCCCATCCGGCACCCGCGATGTGCTCCCCGACGAGACCCGTGAGGTTCGTGCCATCACCGACGCCCTCCGCGCCGTCTTTGAGCGCCACGGCTACGGCGAGGTGTATACACCCGCGCTCGAGTACGAGTCCGTGATTGCCCGTGCCGGTTTCTCCGCGCCAGGCGAAACCCAACCCGCCTACCGTGTCTTTGATGAGTCGGGCGCCGCGCTCGTGCTGCGCTCCGACATGACCGTCCCCATCGCCCGTGTCGTCGCCACCCGCTACCCCAACGTCGACCCACCACTACGCTTCTGCTACCTAGCTCACTGCTACCGCGGTATTCGCCCCCAGCGCGGTCAACCACGCGAGATGCTCCAAGCCGGTATCGAGCTGATCGGAGCCCCTGCCCCTCAGGGCACCGCCGAGGCGCTTTCCGTCCTCTGTGCCGCCCTCGACACGGTGGGCCTAGAGGGCTATCGCATCGGCCTCGGTGACGCCTCGCTGTATCCATCCCTGATGGTTGGTTTGGGTGTTCCGGAGGAGGCCCGTCCCGCGCTCCTGACTGCGCTTGCGAGCAGGGATTTCGTGGGGCTTGAGCAAGAGCTCTCCTTACTGTCGTTGACTTCAGGGGATCGTGAGCTACTGCTCGACGTCCCCCAACGTCGCGGTGGTCCGGACGTACTTGCGGCCTCCACCGGGCCGGTGGCGGACGCGGCGGCGAACATGCGCCAGGTACATGAGCTGCTCGACCCCGCTGTCGCATCCCGCGTGATCTTCGATTTCGGGCTCATCCGCAACATTGGCTATTACACCGGCGCCGTCTTTGAGGTCTACGACCCCGCGCTTGGCGCCCCCATCGGCGGCGGCGGACGCTACGACGAACTGCTCTCCCGCTTCGGTCGTTCGCTGCCGGCAGTCGGGTTCGCGCTTGGCGTAGATCGCCTCCACATCGCCCTCATGGGGGAGGAGCGGGGGAAGGGGACGCTGCTATGAGCGCCTCACCCACGAACGGCCTCACCATTGCCGTCCCCCGCGGGGCCCTCTTCAAAGAGACGGTTGAGATGCTCGCCGCGCTCGGCATGGACACCACGGAGCTGCGCTCCAACGACCGCAAGCTCCTCTTCGAGGACATCGGAGTCATCACGATGCGCCCCTCCGACGTCCCCACCTACGTGGAGTCGGGCGCTGCCGACATCGGCATCACAGGCAAGGATGTGTTGCTTGAGCAGGCCACCGACGTGGCTGGGGCGATCGGGCGACGGGGCGTTTATGAGCTGCTCGACCTCGGCTACGGCCGCTGCATGATGGTACTCGCCTCCAAGGCCGGGCCAGATCCCGCCGCGGAGGCGCTCCGCAGGCTTGGGGTCATGCGCGTAGCCACCAAGTACCCACGCATCGCCGCCCAACATCTGGAGGAGACAGGCCGGCAGGCGGAGATCGTGGAGGTGAAGGGCTCTGTCGAGCTCGCCCCCCTCACCGGCATGGTGGAGGCGATCGTGGACCTCACCGCCACCGGCACCACCCTGCGCGAACACGACCTCGTCGTGCGGGAGGAGATAGTCGAGTGCACTGCCCGCCTCATCGCGAACCCAGTCGCCCACAAGCTCCGCGCTGAGGCCATCGACGGGCTGCTGGAGCGGCTACGTGATCGTTGAGCTTAGAAGGGCGATCGGCGCGTGGGTGGCTCGCGGGGAGGCCTCCTCGCATGATCGTTGAGCGGCTGGCACTCACCGACGGCGCCGACACGCCTGTTGCCGCGGCCGCCCAGCTGCGCCGACTGATCGGGGGTGGGGGGGAAGAGGTCGAAGAGGCCGTCGCGACGATCGTCGCCCACGTCCGCGCTGAGGGCGATGAGGCCGTCAGGGAATACACCCGCCGCTTCGACACTGCCGGCGCCGAGCCACGCGAGCTTCGGGTCGCCCCGGAGGAGTTGGACCAAGCGCTTGAGCGGATGCCGCTCGACGTGGTCGCGGGGCTACAGGTCTCGATCTCAAACGTAGCCCAAGTCGCCGACGCTTCGATCGGGCCGGATCAGGTGGCCGTCGAGCTACCTCAAGGCCACAAGGTCACCCTCCGCGAGCTACCGGTGTCCGCGGCCGCGATATACGCCCCCGGTGGGCGCGCTGCATATCCCAGCACCGTAGTTATGGGAGTTGTGACAGCTCGCGCGGCCGGTGTGGTTGACGTCGCGGTCTGCACGCCGCCCGGACCCGACGGTCAGGCTCACCCGGCGATTCTCGCTGCCTGCCGCCTGTGTGGGGTCGAGCGCGTCTATCGCATGGGCGGCGCCCAAGCCATCGCCGCGCTCGCCTTCGGTACAGAGTCTGTGGACCGCGTCGATGTGGTCGTCGGCCCCGGCAACATCTACGTCCAGGAAGCCAAGCGCAGGCTCTCCCATCTCGTGGGAATCGAGGGGTTCGCGGGTCCGAGCGATCTGATGGTTGTGTTCGGCGCCGACGCGCCCCCACGGCTGCTCGCACTCGACCTGCTCGCCCAAGCCGAGCACGGTGTCGGCTCGCTCGTCGCGGCCGTGTCGAGCTCGCGCGAGGCACTCGACGCTGTGGCGGCTGAGATCGACCGCGAGATCGTCAACTGGCCGGAGCTTGAACCCGACGCGTGCGTTTTGGTCGAGACCGCCTCCCCTCAAGCCTCGATCGAGTTCGCTAACGCCTTCGCCCCCGAGCACCTCCAGCTCGTTGGCGCCGCCGAGGAGGCGCTTGCTCCCAAGGTGCGCGCCGCCGGCTGCCTGTTGCTCGGCCCGTCGTCTGCCACCGCCTTCGGCGACTACAGCGCCGGCTCCAACCATGTGCTCCCAACGGGCGGCGCCGCGCGCTTTGCGTCGACGCTCTCTCCCCGCCACTTCCGCCGACGCATGTCGGTGGTGGAGGTTGGGAAGGAGGCGGCAGTGAAGCTCGCGCGGGCCGGCGGTCCGGTCGCACGCGCGGAGGGCTTTCCGCTGCACGCGCTCTCGATGGAGGCCCGCATCGGCGAGATCTCCTCGATGCGCGAGAATGGAGGCTCTGATGAGCACACCCGCTGATACAACCACGCGCGCCGCCTCGATCGAGCGCAAAACCGCCGAGACCGACGTGCGCCTCTCACTCACCCTCGACGGTACGGGGGAGGGCACCCGCGATACGGGCGTGGGCTTCCTCGACCACATGCTCGACCTACTTGCTCGCCACGGGAAAATGGATCTCGACGTCACAGTCAAAGGCGATCTGCAGACCGGCGCTCACCACACCGCCGAGGACACCGCCATCGTGTTCGGCCAAGCGCTCGACCGCGCCCTCGGTGACCGCCGCGGCATCAACAGGTACGGATTCTTCGTGGTCCCCATGGATGAGGCTCGCGCTAGCTGCTCAATTGACATTTCCGGTCGCCCTTTCACGCTCTTTCGCGCCAACCTCCCATCCGGCTCGACGGGTGGGTTCGACCACGAGCTCACCGAGGAGTTCTTCCGCGCGCTTGCAAACGCCGCCAAGCTCACCCTTCATCTGGAAGTCGAGGCCGGCACGAACGCCCACCACATGATCGAGGCCGCCTTCAAGGCGTTCGCCCGCGCGCTCCGTCAAGCCGTGTCGATCGACCCTGGGGAGAGCGGTGTGCCAAGCACGAAGGGAACACTCACCTCATGATGGACTTCGGGGCGACACGTCGCGACATTAATCTAGTAAAGGAGCCCATAGATCTCGCGATCGTGGACTACGGCATGGGTAACCGCCGTTCGGTCGAGAAGGCGTTTGAGCACATCGGCGCCAACGTCCTCATCACCGCCGATCATGATCGTCTGCGCGCTGCCGCTGGCCTTGTTGTGCCGGGTGTCGGGGCGTTCCCCCGCGGGATGGCAAATCTGCGGGCGCTCGGGCTCGACGAGCTGTTGCGTGAGCGGCTCTCGCGGGGCGTTCCGGTGCTCGGCATCTGCCTTGGGATGCAACTCGCGTTCGACCGCACCACTGAGCTGGGCGGTGCTGAAGGGCTCGGTGTGATCCCTGGGGAGGTACACGTGCTTGAGCGCGGGGAGCTGAAGCTCCCGCACATTGGCTGGAATGAGGTAACCCTGCGTGTGCCCTCGCCGCTAACCGAGGGTCTCCCCGAGCGGTGCGCCTTCTATCACGTCCACTCATTCGCACCGCAGCCGACCCACGACGAGGACATCGTCGGCACCTCTGTCTACGGCGCTTCGTTCGCGTCGGTCGTCGCCCGCGGGTGTTTCTACGGCGTACAGTTCCATCCCGAGAAGTCCTCTGCCGCTGGGCTTCGTTTGCTCGTCAATTTCGCCCACATCTGCTCCACCGCCGCCGTATCGGCTGTCGTCTCCTCGTGAAGCTCTACCCCGCGATCGACATGCTCGGCGGCCACGCCGTGCGGCTGGTGAAGGGCGACTTCGACGCCAAGAAGGTCTACGACGAGGACCCGCTGTCAGCTGCGACCGGCTGGGTGGAGGAAGGTGCGCGCTACCTCCACGTGGTGGACCTCGATGGCGCCAAGCAGGGCGCTCCCGCCAATCTCTATCATCTCCGCCGCATCGCGTCTGAGCTGGGAGTACCCGTGCAGTTCGGCGGCGGCCTACGCACTCCCCATGCGGTCTCGGATGCCTTCGAGGCCGGTGCTGCTCGCGTGATTCTTGGCACCGCTGCCTTTACCGACCCCGCGTTCCTCGCGGAAACACTCGTGCGTTGGTCGGGGAAGGTGCTCGTGTCTGTGGACACTCGCGGCGGGAAGGTATCCACGGCCGGCTGGACGGAGACGCTCGACCTCACCACTAACGCGGTCGTGGAGCGGCTGTGGGACCAGGGTGCGTCGGACCTCGTCTACACCAACGTCGACCGCGACGGCATGCTCGGCGGACCGGATTTGGCGGAAGTCGGAGACATCGCCCGTGTGGTTAAGGGCTCGCTCATCTACTCCGGTGGTATCGGCGCGCTGGCGGATCTGGAGGGTCTCGCGGCTCTGAAAACGCCCCAACTTGGCGGGGTTATCGTCGGTAAGGCGCTCTACGAGCGGCGGTTTACCGTTGCCGAGGCGCTCTCCGTGCTTGACGACTGACGACTGCCCCGTCTCGAATATCGGCACGCTTGCTACCCTCGGGCGCTTCGAAAGGCAGCAGCTACGACCGTAAAGGGGGAGGACGTGATGAGGCAGGCGTGCGCGTTGGTGGCGGCCGTCACGATCTGTGTCGTTGTAAGCGCGTGTGGAAACGCAAACAAAGACGCAAACCCCGCCTCCACTACTGCCTCCAACTCTTCTACCTCGGCGACGGTCTCTACCCATGCCCCCTCGCCCCAGGCAAAGGTCATCACCGAATACGGCCACGAGGCCTCGCCCGCCGACAAGCAGGCGATCACAGCGCTAGTTAACCGCTACTACGCCGCCGCCGCCGCGGACGACGGAGCGACAGCCTGCTCGCTCATCTACTCGCCTCTCGCCGAATCTGTGGCTGAGGACTACGGTCAGGCCCCGGCGTCCGCCAGCCTTGCTGGCACTACCTGCCAGGTCGTCATGTCCAAGCTGTTCCGCCAGGTGCCGGGCCAGTCCTCTGCTGTGCTTGCCACCACCGAAGTGACCGGAGTGCGTGTCAATGGACGGAAAGCGTTTGCGCTGCTGCGCTCCAAGGCGATGCCCCAAGGTGATATTCCTCTGCAGCGTGAACTCGGGACGTGGAAGATCGGCACCCTCATAGGGGGTCCTCTCCCGGGCGCGGAAATCAAGGGAGCCTCGACGGTTGCGGCGAGCGGACCCAAAGCGATCGCAAAGTCTCACTACGAAGAACCGGGCGTACCGATCGTGAGGGACACCAACGACAAAGACGACGACGCGGGAAGCAACGACGACGAGCCATTCATCGACTTCGGCAATGAGGCATCCACGGCAGACCAGAAGGGGATCGCGACCCTCGTCAAGCGCTTCTATGACGCGACGGCCTCGGCCAACGGGCCCGCTACCTGCTTACTCATCTACAACGTCGTCGCAGAGGCTATCCCGGAAAACTACGAACAGTCACCGGAAGCAAAAGGCCACACCTGCAGCGAGGTTATGGCGAAGGTGTTCGCCAGGCGGCGCACCCAGACGATTCGCGAACGGCGGAGGTTGAAGGTCACGAGGGTTCGCACCGAAGGCGCCAAAGGAGTCGTCATGGTGTACGTCGGCAAACGCCCTGAACCGTACTTCCTGGTTCACCGTCAAGGCGCCGAATGGAAGATGCAAACGATGTTCACGATCGGCCTGCCCTAGTCTCAAACCGACCTTGCGTTCCGCTGGTCATCACGCCGCGACGTTCACTTGATCAACGCTCCGGAGGGGGAGATCAGGTACCAGTGCCCACCGTAACTGCTCATCCCTTGACCGTTGACGGCGCCCGGCGAGGTGTCACCCGTATAGCTGTGAAGTAGCCACCCTCCGTACTTCACCATCCTTCCGCCTTTAGGATCGTGCACCACCGCAATTAATTCCTCGGCAAGGGCCGGTGAGGTGTCGAGGACATTGGCGGGGGTCAACCGAAAAGGCGGCCAAACGTGGGCACATTCCTCGACGCACACAGAACCGCCGCGGTCGGGCAGGTACCCATAGAGGGCATACCCCTTGCCATCGACCAGAACCAAACCTGAGTGCGGCACGCGCTTCACCACCACATGACGGGTCTCCGACGCGGGCGCCGGACCCTTATAGGTCACGACCGTTTCGGTCGTCGAAGTCGAGGGGTTCGTCCCGTGTCCTTGGCTGCAGCCGCAGACCACCGAAACGACGACAAGCGCCACTACTGACAAGGACGGTTTGGCCATTCGGAAGACATTCAACCACGATGCCGGCTTCCCCGTCTGAGATGCCGCCCCAAATGTGGGCGCTCCCACGACGGTCGCGGCCCGCTACCGTGAGCCCATGCACTACAAGCGCGTGATCCCATGCCTTGACGTCGATGCCGGGCGCGTCGTGAAGGGCGTCGAATTCCTCGACATCCGCGACGCGGGCGACCCGGTGGAGCTGGCCGCCCATTACGACCGGGAGGGCGCGGACGAGCTTGTGTTCCTCGATATCACCGCCACGCACGAGCGGCGCGACACGATCGTCAAGCTCGCCCGGTCTACCGCG
Source organism: uncultured Solirubrobacterales bacterium (assembly GCA_963695305.1). Classification (GTDB taxonomy): domain Bacteria; phylum Actinomycetota; class Thermoleophilia; order Solirubrobacterales; family Solirubrobacteraceae; genus Palsa-744. The sequence continues at coordinate 1,910,923 of OY968774.1, forward strand.
GATGACGTGTTCGTGCCGTTCACCATCGGCGGGGGGATCCGCTCCGTGGAGGACGCCCAGGCGGTGCTCGACGCGGGCGCTGACAAGGTGTCGGTCAACTCCGCCGCACTCGCCCGCCCAGAGCTGATCGACGAGCTGGCGGAGGTGTTCGGGGCGCAGTGTGTGGTGCTCGCCATCGACGCGAAGGCGGTCCCCGTGAGCGAGAACGGCTCCAACGGCTCCACACCCGCGCCCCCGCAGAGCCCCCACTGGGAGGCCTATGTGGCCGGCGGTCGCACCTCCACCGGGCGCGACGCGGTCGCGTGGGCGCGTGAGGGGGCGGAACGTGGGGTAGGGGAGATCCTGCTCACATCAATGGACCGCGACGGCACCTCTGACGGGTATGACCTCCCACTCACCTCTTCGGTGTCGTCCGCCGTGGATGTCCCCGTGATCGCCTCCGGGGGCGCGGGCGAGCTTGAGCACCTAGTTGAGGCGCTTCGCGCGGGAGCCGACGCGGTGTTGTGTGCGTCGATATTCCACTACAACCGTCACACCATCGCCGACGCGAAGGCCCACATCGCCGCCGCCGGTATCCCGGTGCGCACAGATTGACCGCGCTGAGGGAAAAGCCCACGGTTGAGGGTGGGGTGGTGTTGGAGCGTTTGCGTCTACACCCCGGCGGCGCCGAGCTGATCTCCCTAGCCGAAGAGCGGGGTGGGGGGATCGAGTTGGTGGGGGGCGCCGTGCGCGACCTCATGCTCGGGGAGAGCCCGCGCGAGCTCGATGCGATCGTTAGCTCTGAAGTTGAGCAAGTCGCACAAGCGCTTGCCTTCCGTCTAGACGGCGAGATGACGTTGCACGAGCGCTTCGGCACCGCCGTGGTGCGCTCTCCCAGGGCGTGCATCGACTTCGCGACGATCCGCGCCGAGAGCTATTCCGCCCCCGGCGCTCTCCCCGACGTGCACCTCGGCTCGCCCGAGGATGATCTCCTGCGGCGTGATTTCACTGTCAACGCGATCGCCGTGTCGCTCGCGGGCGAGCATCCGGGCGGGGTAAGGGCGGCGAGCAACGCGCTTGAGGATCTCGCTGTGCGCCGTCTGCGTGTGCTCCATGACCTGAGCTTCCACGATGACCCCACCCGCATCCTGCGTCTCTACCGGTACGCCACCCGACTTTCCTTCGACGTCGATCCACACACCGCCGCGCTTGCCCTCAGCGCGATAGAGGCGGGCGCGCTGAAGACCGTCTCAGGTCAACGTCTCGGCGCGGAGCTGCGACTAGCCTTCGCCGAGCCCGACCCGGTGAGAGCGCTTGCGGAACTCGACCGGCTTGGTGTGCTAACCGCGTGGGAGGAGGGGGTGAGCTTCGACGAGCACGTGGTGCGTACCGCCCTTGAGGTGATGCCCCCGGACGGCTCCAAGTCGGTTCTGTTCGCGGCGGCGTTGATGCTTGAGCTCGCCGACAAGCTCGACCAGGAGGAGACGGAGTCGGTGATGAGGGAATTCATCTACGCCCTCGAGCTCCCCTCAGGCGAGGGTGACCGTGTGTTCGGTGCCGCGGTGAGCGCCGCCTTCGTCACGGAGGCGGTAGTTGGCGCGGACACCACCGCCGATCTGCTTGAGCTCACCGACGGAGCGCCCGTGGAGTCGCTTGCGCTCGCCGCCGCGCTGCGCGACATGGAGGACGGCCCCAACTCCTACGGGAGGATCGTGATCGAAGAATGGATCCGCGAGCAACGCCACGTCACCCTCCAAGTCACCGGCGACGACCTCATCGCCGCGGGCATACCTGAGGGACCGGAGGTGGGGTTGCGACTGGAAGAGTCTTACAAGCTGTTGCTCGAAGAACGCATCGCCCCCGGACGCGACACCGAGTTGAGGGCTGCGCTTGACGCAAAGATTTGAGGATACGAGGGTCGTGCCCGTCGTCCATGTGTTGCCCGGTGGAGCGCACGCGGTGTTCTCCTCACGCCGCCAGGGCAACCTGTCGAGTGTGGGCGGGGAGGGTTCCGAGGATGGGTTGGTCGCACGCAACCGTCTCCGCGACATGCTTGGGGTAAGCGGGGTAGTGCGTGGCTACCAGGTACACGGCACGGTTGTGGGACGCGTGCGCGAGGGTTTCACACCGCCCGAGGATGGGGAGGCCCAACCGATGTTTGAGGCTGACGGTCACGCGGTCGCCGCGAGCGGGGTCGCGGCGATGGTGCTCACAGCGGACTGTATCCCGGTCGTGCTCGGCGCGGAGGGGGCGGTGGCTGCCCTGCATGCGGGCTGGCGTGGGTTGGCGGCGGGCGTGCTGGAGGAGGGTGTGGTGGCCCTGCGCGATGTGGGCGGGCGCGGAGACATCGTGGCGATCGTCGGTCCATGCGCGGGCGCGTGCTGTTACGAGGTCGGCGAGGAGGTGCACGCGGCGTTCGATGGTGCCCACCGTTACGGCTCCCATCGTGACGGCGTCGATCGTGACGGCGCCCATCGTGACGGCGCCCACCGCCACGACTCCCATCGTGAAGGCGCCCATCGTAACGGCGTCGATCGTGACGGCGTTCACCGTCATGGTTCCCACATCGACCTCCGCGCGATCGCCCGCGAACGGCTGCTCGCGGCCGGCGTCGCCGAGGTGAGGGATGTGGAGGCGTGCACGATCTGTGACGAGCGCTACTTCTCTTACCGCCGCGAAGGCGACCGCGCCGGACGGCAAGCGGCGTTGGCGTGGATCGAAGAGCGGTAGAGCTTCAATGGCACACCTTTTCACCGGCTTGACCGCCGAGCAGGTCCACGCGAACTTGGAGCGCGTCCGTGCTGAGGTGTCCGCGGCGGCCGAGCGTGTGGGGCGCGAGGAGGGGGACATCGACATCCTCGCTGCCTGCAAGTACGTCCCCTGCGAGGAACTGCCCGTGCTCGCGGCGGCGGGGGTCACGTTGGTCGGCGAGAACCGCGTTCAGGCCCTCACCGAGAAGGTGGCCGCACATGGAGAGCTCTTCACCTGGGACTTCATCGGCACGCTCCAGTCAAAACATGTCCGCGCGATCATTCCCCACGTACGCCTCATCCACTCGCTCGCCACCGAGTCGGCGCTGGGAGAGCTCGCACGGCAAGCCGACCGTGCGCGGCCCGGGATTGAGGTACTCGTAGAGGTGAACCTCGCGGGAGACCCTTCCAAGCAGGGCATCGCCCCCGAGCGGCTCCCCGACTTCATCGACCGCTCACCCTTCCCGGTGGTGGGGCTGATGACGATGCCCCCGCTCGTGGGCGGGGATCCCGGTCTCAACCGCCCCTGGTTTCGCCGTATGCGTGAGCTTGCGGTAGAGCACGGGCTGAGGGAGCTCTCGATGGGCACCACCCAGGACTTCCCCGTCGCCGTGGAAGAGGGCGCGACGATTGTGCGTATAGGCACACGGCTTTACTCGTAAAGGGTAGGATGAGCAGGGAAAGTCCCGCTTTCACCGAACATCCCCCAAATGGCATTTCGCGATTCATGGCACCGTGCGCTCGTGTACTTCGGCTTGGCCGAGGAGTACCACGACGATTACGACGACGAGCCCCCCCACGAGGAGGCCCTCAACGACCGCTACCGCGAGCGTCCGAACGTGCGCCGTCTTTCCCCACGTCGCCGTCGCGACGAGTTCGACGACATCTTCGCCGAGGATGAGCCACGACGTCCCACCACGGTGCTTCGGCCCGTAAACCGCGGCAACGGAGACGTCCGCGTCCATCTCGTGATCCCCAAGTCCTTCAACGACGCTCAGCAGATCGCCGACAAGTTCAAGGACTCGATCCCGGTCATCCTCAACCTCCAGGGCGCCGACACCGAGCTCTCAAAGCGGCTCATCGACTTCGCATCCGGCCTCACCTACGCGCTCGACGGCGGTATGCAAAGGATCGCCGACAAGGTCTTCATGCTCACCCCCCGCAACGTCGAGATCTCAGCCGAGGAGCGTGCACGGTTGATCGAAAAGGGCTTCTTCAACCAATCGTGACCCCACCGGGTCGGTAGCCTGAGCGTCCATGAACGTAGGTCTCATCGGTTGCGGCAACATGGCCCGGGCAATGGCCCGCGGGTGGGGCCGTCCCGTGCTCTGCTTCGACCCCCTCTCCGCTCGCGCGCAGGCGCTAGCCGAGGAGACCGGAGGGGAGGCGCTCGCATCCAACGCCGCTGTCGCCGAGCGTGCCGATCTCGTAGTGCTTTGCCACAAGCCCGCCCAACTTCTTGACGTTGCGCACGAGGTGGCTCCCCGCGCGACGGCGGTCGCCTCGATCCTCGCCGCCACCCCCCTCACCGCGCTCAAGCACGCCTATCCCTCTATCCCTGTCCACCGTTTCCTGCCCTCGCTCCCCGCGGAAGTGCGCCGGGGGGCGATCGTCCACGCCGCCGATCCCTCCCGCGAACATGACCCCACGCTCGGTAGGGGCGACACAATCGACACCGAAGTGCGCGACCTGTTCGCTGAGCTGGGCACGCTGGTGACACTCGATGACTCGCTCGTGGACGTCGCCATGGGGCTGATGTCCTGCGCCCCCGCCTATGTCGCGCTTGTCGCCGAGGCCCAGGTGGATGCGGGCGTGCGCCGTGGCATCCCCCCCGCCCAAGCATCCGCGCTCGTCACCGAGACACTCGCCGGTACCGCGGAGCTGTTGCGCAACCGCGACTACAACACGCTCGCCGTCCGCCGCGAGGTCACCTCACCCGGTGGCACCACCGCCCGCGGACTCGCCGCACTTGAGCGTGGGGGCATCCGCGCAGCTTTCTCCGATGCGCTCGACGCCGTACTCGGGGAGGGCGATAAATGATGCGCCGCGACGAGCGTGGGGGAGCGCAACCGATGACGCACTCCACTCCAACGCGCCACCGTGCAGTGTGGTCGAGGGTCGGCCGATGACCATCCTTGCCTCGCGAGCTGCGTTTGCGGAGGGCTCCGCGTGACGCTCCTGCTCGCCTCCGCCCGCACCGAAATCGCCGGGTACCTCTCGACGTTGATCTACATCTACACGCTGCTCATCATCGTCTACATCGTCGTCCAGCTCCTCTTCGCCTTCGGCGTGCGACCGCCTTACTCACGTGTCTCTGACGCCGTCCTCACGTTCCTACGCGATGTCTGCGAGCCCTACCTGCGCGTCTTCCGCCGCTTCATCCCGATGGTGGGCGCTTTCGACTTCTCTCCCATCGTCGCCATCCTCGTGCTCTCGCTCGTCGGCAACCTCATAGTTAGCGTCATCCACGGTTGAGCGCCGCGATGCGCTCCCCTGCTTCCCTCGCCCGCGCGTGGCTCTACACGGCGCTCGTTGCGGCCGTAGTCGTCCTGGTCGACCAGCTCTCCAAGGTGGCGATCCGCCACTCCATCACCCCCGGCGAAACCCACTCGGTGCTCCCAGGCCTGCAGTTCGTCAACACCCGCAACCGAGGTGTCGCCTTCGGCTTCCTCCCCGGCCGCCACTTCGCCGTGTCGATACTCGTCGCGGTCGCGCTGCTCGTGCTCGTCGTGTACTTCTCCCGCAACTACACCCGCCCCCTCATCTGGCTCCCCACCGGCATGCTCATCGGGGGGGCCCTCGGAAACGTTCTCGACCGCATCCGCTTCGGGTCGGTGACGGACTTCGTCAAGCTCCCCCTCGGCTGGCCCCCCTTCAACCTCGCCGACACCTCCATCACCGTGGGGGTGCTCCTGCTGTTGGTGCTTGCGGAGCGCCGCGAGTGAGCGCGGGGCGGGGGATCGAATTGACCGGCGGCCCGAACGCCGGATGACCGGCGGCCTCAACATCGTGTGGCGCGACGAGCACCTGCTCGTGGTCGATAAGCCCGCCGGCCTCGTCGTCCATCCCGCCCGCGGCCACCGCGAGGGCACGCTCTCTCAACTTCTTGCTGGCGCCGCAGCCGGAGGAGAGCCAGAGCGTGCCGGCATCGTGCATCGCCTTGACCGCGACACCTCTGGACTGCTTGTGGTGGCGTGCTCAGAGGTTGCCCACGCGCTGCTCCAAGCCGCGCTGCGCGACCGCCTAATCGAGCGTGAATACCTCGCACTTGTCGAGGGGCTCCCACCCGCCCGCACCGGCACGATCGAGGCCCCCATCGCCCGCCACCCCCGCATCCGCACCCGCATGGCGGTCGACCCCTCCGGGCGCGAAGCCCGCACCCACTTCGAGCTGCTGCAGCGTCTCCCCGCCACCGCGCTGCTACGTCTACGCCTCGACACCGGCCGCACCCACCAGATCCGCGTCCACCTTCAAGCCATCGGCCACCCCGTAGCCGGCGATCCTGAGTACGGAACCCCCGGGTTGCTTGGTTTGAAACGTCAGTTCCTGCACGCCACCCGTCTCTCCTTCCCGCACCCCATCACCCACGAGCAGGTGGAGGTCATCTCACCGCTTCCCTCCGACCTGCGCGAAGCGCTTGAGCGGGCAGGGGGTACCACCGCCGAGTTGTAGGCGTTGGTTTGCCTTCGCGCGCCGAGCACGATGCCACGGTCCAAAGTACCGGCACATGGGCCTTCGGCTATCCTGAGCCCCTCGTAGTTCAACCTAAACGCCGTGCCACTGTGCATCGCGGCCCTGCCCGTCTCACGCCACCAAGGCGCATGATTCGGGTCCGCGAGCACAACCACGGACAATCGACATCAACATAAGGGAGCACCCCGTGAGCCAAGTAGGAATCGCGGATCTGCTTGAGGCCGGCGTTCATTTCGGCCATCAAACACGCCGCTGGAACCCGAAGATGCGCCGCTTCATCCATGGCGAGCGCAACGGCATCTACATCATCGACCTGCTGAAGACCGACACGCTTCTGCGCCAGGCACAGGAGTTCGCCTCCGAGATCGCCCACCGTGGCGGCACCGTGCTGTTCGTCGGCACCAAGAAGCAAGCCCGCGACGCCATCAAGGACACCGCCGAGGCGGCTGACATGCCCTATGTCAACAACCGTTGGCTCGGCGGGTTGCTCACCAACTTCCAAACCATCAACCTCCGTATCCGCCGCCTCCACGATCTTGAGCGCTATGAGGCTGAGGGTCAGCTCGCGCTGCTCCCCACCCGCGAGCGTATGGGCGCGCTTGCCGACCTCGCCAAGCTCCGCTCCAACCTCGGTGGCGTCAAGAACATGCAGCGCACCCCCAACGCGCTGTTCGTGATCGACCTCAACGTCGAGGCGATCGCCGTGCGCGAAGCCCAACGCCTACGCATCCCCGTCATCGGACTCGTCGACACCAACTGCGACCCCGACGGCATCGATTTCGTCATCCCCGGCAACGACGACGCGATGCGCTCTTGTGCTCTCATCACCAAAGCCCTGGGCGATGTCATCGCCGAGGGCCACGCCGTCTTCCGTGCCCAAGAGGAGAAGGCGCGCCAGGAACGCGCTGAGCAGGCAAAGCTCGAAGCTGAGGAGCGCGCCCGTCGTGAGGCGGAGGACCGTGCCAAGCGCGAGGCCGAGGAAGCCGCCGCCAAGGAGGCCGCCGAGAAGCAGGCAGCGGCCGCCGCAGCCGCGGCAGCCCAGGCCCAGGCGGCCGCTCCGGCGGCTGAGCCCGTAGCGCAGGCGGCTCCCGCCCAGGCGACCCCCGCGGCTTCATCTCAGGCCGAGCCCGCCGCTCCTGCGCCTCCCGCCGCCGCGGCTGCTCCGGCAGAACCCGCGGCTCCTGCGCCCGATCCCACCCCGGCACCGCCGGAGGAGAAGGCCACCCCTGCCGAGCCTACCCCCGCACCGGTTGCAGAGCAGCCCGCGGCACAGGCTCCGTCGGAGCCCGCTGCCGAGGCAAAGGCCGAGTCCCCCGAGAAGGAGGAGGCGCCGGCAGACGCACCCGCCCCAGACGCACAAACAACCGCCGACACACCCCCACAGGAGACTCCCGCACCATGAGCGCCACCGACATTTCCGCCAAGGACGTAAAGGCCCTGCGCGACCGCACTGGCGCGGGGATGATGGACTGCAAGAAAGCCCTCACGGAGTCAGAGGGGGACATCGAGAAGGCGATCGAGATCCTGCGCCTCAAGCAGGGCAAGAAGATCCAGGATCTCGGCGAACGTACAGCCACCGAGGGCACCGTCCAGGCCTACATCCACGCTGGCGCGAAGGTGGGGGTGTTGATCGAGGTCGACTGCAACACCGACTTCGTCGCCTCCAACGAGGACTTCGTCACGTTCGCGCGCGAGATCGCGATGCAGATCGCCGCCACCCCCACCGTCGCGTACGTCTCGCGCGAGGATGTCCCCGAGGACGCTCGTGCCGCCGAGGCCCGTATCTACGAGCAGGAGGCGGCAGACAAGCCCGAGAACATCCGCGAGAAGATCGTCACGGGCAAGCTCGACTCTTGGTACTCCACGATCGTTTTGCTTGAGCAAGAAATGCACAACCCCAAGTTCGACTCAAAGACGGTCCAGCAGCTCCGCGACGAGCTCACCGCCAAGACCGGCGAGAACGTCGTGATAAGGCGCTTCGTGCGCTTCGCGGTCGGGCAATAGCGCTCTTCACACTCCGTCGCGCGGGCGCCGAGGATCGGACAATAATCATTTCCACACCCCCTCGCGCGTGTGCGCGAGGGGCGATCGCGGGTTGAACGGATAGGCTCTGGCGTCGATGTCCCCCCCCGCTTTCAAACGCATCTTGCTCAAGCTCTCCGGCGAGGCCCTCATGGGTGACCTGGAGTACGGCACCGACCCCGACCGCGTCGCCGCTGTCGCCCGCCAGGTCACCGCCGTGCGCGACCAGGGGGTGGAGGTTGCGATCGTCGTCGGCGCGGGCAACATCTTCAGGGGCATGAAGGGCGCGGCGGAGGGAATGGACCGCTCCACCGCCGACTACATGGGGATGCTCGCCACCGTTCTCAACGCCCTACCCCTCCAGGACGCTCTTGAGAAGGCGGGTACCAACACGCGCGTGCAATCCGCGCTTGGCATTTCCGAGGTCGCAGAGCCCTACATCCGTCGCCGCGCTATGCGCCACCTGGAGAAGGGCCGCGTCGTGATCTTTGCCGCCGGTACCGGCAACCCGTTCTTCACCACCGACACCGCCGCCGCTCTACGTGCGTCGGAGATTCATGCGGAAATCATCCTGATGGCGAAGAACGGCGTTGAAGGGGTCTATACCGCCGACCCCGCGCTTGAACCCGCCGCGGAGTTCATACCAGAGATCACCCACATGCAAGCCATCGAGCGTCGGTTGCGTGTGATGGACTCCACAGCGCTTGCGTTGTGCATGGAGAACACGATGCCCATCAACGTCTTCAACATGGACGACCCCACCAACATCGCACGGATAATCTCGGGCGCTCGCGTGGGCACGCTGGTGAGCACGTGAGGACGACTCAAACCGACCTGATGTCCTTCGAGGAGAGGAGTTCAACGTGGCCGCTGAGATGATCGATGCCCTACTCGAGGATGCCCGCGAGCGTATGGCCAAGTCGGTGGAGTCCACCCAACACGAGTTCTCCACCGTCCGCACAGGTCGCGCCTCCCCGTCGCTGCTTGAGCGGGTGATGGTCGACTACTACGGCGCCATCACCCCCTTGAATCAGCTCGCCACGATCTCCGCGCCCGAGGCGCGACTGATCACAGTGCAGCCCTACGACAAGTCCTCGATCAAGAACATCGAGAAGGCGATCAACGAGTCCGACGTGGGGCTCAACCCGTCAAACGACGGCAACCTGATCCGACTGGTGGTGCCCGAGCTCACCGAGGAGCGCCGCAAGGATCTCGTGAAGGTGGTGCGCAACCTCGCCGAGGAGGGCCGCGTGGCGATCCGCAACGTGCGTCGCGACACGATGCAACACCTACGCGAGCTCAAGGCTGAGGGTGAGGCGGGATCCGACGACGAGCACCGCGCGGAGGTGGAACTGCAGAAGCTCACCGATGGGCGTATCGCCGACCTTGACACCATCCTGAAGGCCAAGGAGGAGGAGATCCTCGAGGTCTGATGGCCTGCGCGCGGGAGATCCTCCAGGCCCGATGACGACCTCCGCGATCTCGAAGGACGACGCCCAACGGGCGCGCTACGTTGCGATCATCACCGACGGCAACGGCCGCTGGGCACGTTTACGCGACCTTCCGGTCAACGAAGGTCACCGTGCGGGCGCCGACAACCTAAAGGCCCGTTTGCGCGACGCCGCGGAGCTTGGTGTAAAGGAGCTCACGGTGTACTCCTTCTCCACCGAGAACTGGTCGCGCCCACCCGAGGAGGTTCAGGGTCTCATAGAGATGTTCGACCTCCGCATCGCCGAGGAAACCCCCGAGCTGCACGAGGAAGGGGTTCGCATGCGTTTCATAGGCCGTCGCGACGGCCTACCCGACGCGCTGGTCGGCCGTATGAGCTGGGCGGAGGAACTCACCGAGGCAAACACACGTATCACCCTGTTTGTCGCCTTCAACTACGGCGGGCGAGCGGAGATCCTCGACGCCGCCCGTTCCTTCCAAGGGGGCGAGGAAGAGGACTTCCGCAAACTCCTCTACGCACCGGAAATGCACGACCCCGACATCATCATCCGCACGAGCGGCGAGCGCCGCCTTTCCAACTACCTGCTGTGGCAGTCCGCCTACTCCGAGCTCATCTTCCGTGACGAGCTGTGGCCCGACTTCTCTCGCGCCGCGCTTGAAGAGTCGCTCGCCGAGTTCTCCGCCCGCCGCCGCCGCTTCGGCGGCCGCTGAGGCCGATGGACGACTCACACCCCACCTCTACTTCCACGCTCGCATCCCGCGCGGGCGGCTCGGACCTCGCCTCGCGTGTGCTGTTCGCGCTGCCGCTGATCGCGCTCGCTTTGTTCCTCGTCATCGAGGGCGGCGAGGTGTTTGCCGGTGGTGTACTCGTGCTCGGGCTGATCTGTATGCACGAGCTCTACGGCATGTACGAGCGCGCCAATCCCGTCCGACTCGCCGGATTCCTCGCCCTGGTGGGCTTGATCGTGGCCGCTCTCTACGGCGGTCAGGCGCAGGTGCTGCTCGCGGCGGTCATCGCCCTGCCGGTGTTGTTTGGCTTGACGCTCGCCCAACCACACCCCAGCGTGGGCGGCATGGCGCTCACCTTGCTTGGCATCTACTGGATCGGGTTCGGGCTTGCCCATGCTGTGCTCCTGCGTGGGCTCCCTCACGGGGAGGGCATCGTCATCGATGTGCTCGTAGGTACATTCCTCGGTGACACCGGCGCCTATCTCGGCGGTCGGTTGTTCGGCAAACGTCCGCTCGCGCCCACCATCTCTCCGAACAAGACGGTCGAGGGTCTCCTCATCGGAATGGCTTTCACGGTGCTCGCGGTGTGGTTTGCGGGGCGCTACCAAGACTGGCTCCCCGGCACCCACGCGCTTGTGCTTGGTCTCGGTGTGGCGGTGTTCGCTCCCATTGGAGACCTGTTCGAGTCCTTCGTTAAGCGCCAAGCGGGCACAAAGGACACTGGCACACTGCTAGGCGCCCACGGCGGCGTGCTCGACAGGCTCGACGCGGTGCTGTTCACGGCGGTCGCCGGTTATTACATCTGGTTGGCTTATGTTTGAACGGGCTCTCCTCGGAGGCGTTGGCAGTGGCTAAGCGTCTACTCATCCTCGGCTCTACCGGCTCCATCGGCACCCAAGCGCTTGACGTGCTTGACCGTGGGAGGGAGGAGATGGAGCTCGTGGGGCTCTCGGCCGAGCGCTCGTGGGAGGCGCTCGTGCAGCAGGCGCGCGCGCATGGGGTAGGGCGCATCGCGCTCGCCGACGAGCGCTCCGCGGAGCTGGCCGCGCGTGAGTGGCCTGAGGGTGAAGTGCTCAGCGGCGCGGAGGGGCTAGTGCGACTTGTGGTCGAGTCCGGAGCTGACCTGGTTCTCAACGCTTTGGTGGGGTCTGCTGGTCTCGGTCCCACGGTCGCCACACTCGGCGAGGGCATCGACCTCGCGCTCGCCAACAAGGAGTCGCTTGTTGTGGGTGGTGAGCTCGTGGTCGCGCTAGCTGAAGCCACCGGTGCGCAGATCGTGCCCGTCGACTCCGAGCACACCGCTTTGCATCAACTTCTCTCCGGTCAACCGCCGGGTTCGGTGGAGCGGCTTACCATCACCGCCAGCGGTGGGCCCTTTCGCGGGCGCACCCGCGACGAGCTTGCGGACGTGAGCGTCGAGCAGGCGCTCGCCCATCCCACGTGGGCGATGGGGGGGAAGATCACGATCGACTCCTCCACGCTCATGAACAAGGGTCTTGAGCTGATGGAGGCCCACCACCTGTTCGGCACTCCCTACGACCACATAGACGTGGTGGTGCACCCCCAATCTCTCATCCACGGTGTCGTTCAGCTCCTCGACGGAGCGATGCTCGCGCACATCGGACCAAAGGACATGCGCATAGCCATCTCCTATGCGCTCCACAACGCCACTTCGGTCGATCTCCCAATAGCCCCGCTAGACCTCTCACAATTGGGCGCGCTTACCTTCGAGCCGGTCGACCTCGTCGCCTTCCCCTGCCTTCGCCTCGCACGCGAAGCCGCCCTCGCCGGAGGCACCGCCCCGTGCGTACTCAACGCCGCCAACGAGGTCGCCGTACACGCCTTCCTCGCCGGCCGCCTCCCATTCCTCGCGATAGACGAGGTCATAGAGCGCACACTTGAGCGGCTCGGCTCTTCGCCTGTCAGGGCGTTCGAGTCGCTGTACGAGGCCGACCGCGAGGCGCGGGTGGTGGCGGATGAAGTGTCCCGTTCTGGCGGGGTAGCCGGCTAGTCCTTGCGCTGCGTTCCACCGTTGTGCGCGGTACTATACGTCTATGACAATTGTCTTCGACAAAGTCCTCGGTGCAGACGTTGAGCGAGAGACCCAACGCCAGCGCGGGTCAGTTCGCGAGAGAGACGCCCTTGCCGATCTCGTGGCCGAGATGATCGCTGAAGACGGAGTTCCCAGTCCCGAGGCATATAGGTGGGCTGACGCAGTGCTCAAAGAGAGTTGCTCTGATGATGTCGACGCTGTCTGACCCCAGGGTCGAGTTGCACGCTCTCTGAGCCGCGCCGCGGGCAAGGCGGGGAGAGCCTCGACCGGCGGGCTGCCGGTGGTCGGCCTGCCAAACTGGAGCGCATGAACTGGCCGATCGCGATTCTCGGGATCATGGCGTTGATCGTCCTGCACGAGGCGGGGCACTTCGCCGTGGCGAAGCTCGTGGGGATGCGGGTGGAGCGCTTCTCGCTGTTCTTCCCGCCGAAGATCGTCGGTGTAAAGCGAGGCGAGACCGAGTACATGATCGGCGCGATCCCAGCGGGCGGGTACGTGAAGATTACCGGCATGAACCCGGCGGAGATCGAGGAGCTCTCGCCCGAGGTGGCCCGTCGCGCCTACTACAACCAGGTGCCGTGGAAGCGCGTCGCCGTGATCCTCGCCGGCCCTGGAGTGAACATCCTGATCGCCTTCCTCCTGTTCTGGGTAGTGCTCTTCGCGGGCAGCCTCAACGGCGCGATCACGCTGGAAGGGGTCAACCCCGGCGTCCGCACGCTCGGCCCCGAACGGGCAGTAGTGGAGGCGGTGCAGCGTGGTATGCCAGCCGCTGGGGTATTGCGCCACGGAGATCGCATCGTGGCCGTCGACGGGCGCTCCGCCACGCTGTCCACAGTCGTAAAGGCCGTCTCCGCCCATCGCTGTGCGAGAGCCCCCGTTGCCGGGTGTCGTGGGGCCACCCCGGCGCTTGTCACCGTGGAGCGGGGCGGGCGGCACGTGAAGCTCTCGATCTACCCCCAGTACAACGCTGAAAAGGAAGTCAAACGCATGGTGCTTGGCTTCCGGTTCGCGCCTCCACCGGTCAAGCCGTTTGGCGTATTCGCTGCCGCGGGCGTCTCCGTACGTGAGATGTGGGGAATGACCACCCAAACGTTCTCCGGTCTCGGCAAGGCGCTCACGAGCTCGAAACAACGCAAAGAAATCTCAAGCATCGTCGGCATCGGTCAGGTCACCGAGCAGGCCGTCGCGGCCGGCCCCGGGCGGGCGCTTGTGGTGATCGGCTACGTGTCGCTCATCCTCGCCGTCCTCAACCTGCTCCCCTTCCTCCCGCTCGACGGTGGCCATGTGCTGTGGGCGGTCGCGGAGAAGCTGCGTGGGAGGCGCGTCTCACTCATCGCCATGTGGCGCTTCAGCTCGGTCGGCATCGCGCTCTTGATCTTCCTGGTGGCGAACGGTTTCAGCAACGACATCGGCCGGCTTGGGGGCTGAACCGCCGGTCTGCGGCTCGGCGACAGAGGCGGGCGCCGCCGATCCCGGTGTGGTCGCGCTCGTGGACGCTATTCGCACGCACACCCAACTCTTGACCAGCGGTCCGACCCGCTCGGGGAGCGCGGGACCGAACAGTCGCTCCATCTCCCGCCGCGAGAGCAGCGCGATCTCCTCGTCAGCGTTGGCCGCGCCCAGGCGCCAGTAGACACGCCTCAACGGCCCCGGTAGCCAGTGCACGAAAGGGAGCAACGCGTGTGGCTCGATCGGGAACGACCGCGATGGTGTCTGTACGAACCAGCCACGCCCCACCCGCCGCAGCTCCTCCGCGAAGGCGCTCCGGTGCTCGATCCCTACGTGCTCGACGACGCTTGAGCAGTACACGAGGTCGAACTCCCCGTCCGCGAACGGTAGACGGGAGGTCGCGTCGGCACGCACGAACGGGCCGGGATATCCGGGTTGGTCTGCGAGATCTACCCCGGTGATGTCAAGGTCGGGCTCGAACGCCCGCAAACCCAAGCGCCCACAACCCACGTCGAGCACGCGCGCCCCGGGCGGTAGACCGGTGAGCGCGAAGAAGCGCTCGTGGCGGCGCCTGCGGGCGCGCGCCGCCAGTGGTGAGGCGATCCGGGCGAAGGGGTGGGGGGCGGTGGCGTACACATCGCCATAGGAGGACCGCGAGCGGGGCATGCGAGCCCGCAGCTTACGCGCACCCGCCCGCGCCGGGTGAGCTCAGGCGCACGGTGGCGCCCCACGCCGGGGTGAGTCAATGCCTCGCCATACAATGGCGGGACATGGCCTCCGAGCGTCAGATCTATGTCGGCCCCGTCCCCATCGGCGGTGGCGCACCTGTGGCGGTGCAAACGATGACCAAGACCGAGACCGCGAACCTCGCGGCAACGATGGCCCAGATCCACAAGGTCGCCGAGGCCGGCGCCGACATCGTGCGTGTAGCGGTCCCGCGTGAGCAGGACGCGGAGGCGCTCAAGCGGATCGTGGTGGAGTCGCCGATCCCGATCATCGCCGACATCCACTTCAACCACACACTCGCCCTAAAGGCGATCGAAGCGGGCGCCCACTGTGTGCGGCTCAACCCAGGCAACATCGGCGGCCCCGAGAAGGTGGCCGAGGTGATCGAGCTCGCCAAGCGTCGCGGAACGCCGTTGCGGGTGGGGGTCAACTCAGGCTCGCTCCCCAAGCACCTGCGGGACCTGGAGTACGAGAACCCGGTCGAGGCGCTCGTGACGGCGGCGCTAGAGACCGTCGAGCTGATGGAGCGCCTTGACTTCCACAACTTCAAGGTGTCGATGAAGTCGACTTCAGTCCCCAACACGATCGCCTCCAACCGGTTGCTCTCCGAGCGGATCACCTACCCGCTTCACCTCGGCGTCACCGAGGCGGGCACGAAGTGGTCGGGGTCGCTGAAGTCCGCGGTAGGACTCGGCACGTTGCTCGCCGACGGCATCGGCGACACGATCCGTATCTCGCTCTCCACCTTCCACGCGGAGGAAGAGGTGAAGGTGGCGTGGGAGATCCTCAAGGCGCTCAAGCTCCGTGAGCGCGGCCCGGTGCTGATCGCTTGTCCAACCTGCGGACGCCTGCAGTTCGATATGGACACCGTGGTGGCCGAAGTGGAGCGCCGTCTGGAAGCGTATGAGGACCCGATCGAGGTGTCGGTGCTCGGCTGCGCGGTGAACGGGATCGGCGAGGCCCGCCACGCCGACTTCGGCATTACCGGAGCGAAGGACATGGGGATGATCTACTCCAAGGGTGAGCCCCTCAAGAAGGTCCCCACCGACCAGCTCGTGGACGAGCTCTTCAAGGAGATCGACCGGTACTACGCCGCCGGGAAGACGGTGGAGCGTGACGAGCGCGCCGCCGCCGAGGCACGCGAGTGGCTTGCGGAGAATGAGGACGCCACGGCCATGACACCGGAGAAACTTGCGGCCCTTGAGGCCGCCGCCGCCGAGCAGGAAACAGAGGCAGACGCCGTACTCGAGTCAATGCTCACACCTGCGACGTCCGGTGGCGCCGGGATCGCTCTAGACGAGTCGGCCTCCCCAGTGGCCGGCCGGCGCTTCAGCCGTAGCTGAGCGGCGCCGCCTTTCGCGGAATTACCGCTTGCTAGAGATCGAGGAGGAAACGCAGTGCACGGGCGATCTGAAATAGGACTTCCTCGTCCACGGCTCCGAGGCGCCCGATGAGTCGCTGCTCGGAGATGGACTTGACGTCCTCGCACTTGGCGTAGCTGATCTCGTCGAGGCCCGAGTTGGTCGGGTCGATCTCTATGTGAGACGGAAGGCCACGATGCGCGGTAGTCACGGGAACCGCTATCACGACGCCCGCCCGACTCTCGTTAAGTGGATCGGCCGAGACGATTACCGCAGGCCGCCGACCTGATTGCTCCCGTCCGACCGGGTCGCCAAAGTCGACCAGCCATGTCTCCCCACGGTGAGCGTTCACGTGGAGCTGTCGCGCAACGCTCCGCTCTCCGCGGTGCGTTCTGCCTCGATCTCACTCCACGCTCTTGGGTCATCGCGCAACGTTTCGTAGCGCGTGGAGAACTGGTCGAAGAACACGCGCCGCTCCAGCGCGTCGGCGGCCTCGTCGAGTAGACGACTCATGGGCCGACCGGTGGCCTGCGCCAGCTTGGCAAAGCGATCCCGTGTCGGTGCGCTTACCCTGATCGTGGTGCTCATGAAGTGAGTCTACCAAATAGGCGCCTATTCCGTATACGTGCCACTCGATATTGTGCCCGGAGCGGGGCTGGACGGTGGCCCCGCTCCCGACGCTGAGCTGCTCAGCCGGCGGCCGCGAAGCGCTCAGCCACCTTCTCCCAGTCAACCGTGTTCCACCATGCGTCGAGGTAGTCGGGGCGGCGGTTCTGGTAGTTGAGGTAGTAGGCGTGCTCCCAGACATCGACGCCGAGCAGCGGCGTGGAGCCGGTGGAGATGGGGTTGTCCTGGTTGGGGGCGCCGATGACGGCGAGGCCGGAGCCGTCGTGGACGAGCCAAGACCAGCCTGAGCCGAACTGGTTGACGCCGGTTTCCTTGAGCTTCGCTTGGAAGTCGGCAAACGAGCCGAAAGTGGAGGCGATCGCGTCGCCGAGCGCGCCACCGGGCTCGCCGCCGCCGTTCGGGGACATCGACTCCCAGAAGAGCGAGTGGTTGTAGTGACCGCCCCCGTTGTTGCGGACAGCCGTGCGCTTGTCCTCCGGCACCTGGGAGAGGTCGCGCAACACGTCCTCGACAGAAGCGTTCTCTAGAGGGGTGCCGGCGAGCGCGGCGTTGGCCTTGTCCACATACGCCTGGTGGTGCTTGTCGTGATGGATTTCCATCGTCAGCCTGTCGATGTGCGGCTCAAGCGCGTCATACGCGTAGGGCAGCGGCGGTACGGAGTAAGCCATTGGGGCTCCTTGTCGGGGTTTATGTGTAGGTCGCGGGTCTGCTCGATGGTTCTATCAAAGGGCCGCTACCCGCCTACGTGCGCCCTTAACGGCGCGCGTCTCCGTCATCGAAGCTCCGCATAGGATGTCGCCCATGCCTCGCCTCACCGTTCGACGGTTGGTTGGTCTCGACCGCTCGGGGCCCCCGCCGCCACAGACTCTCGCGGGCCAGCCGCTGCGGCCGTGGACGATCCCTAACGCGATCGGCTTTCTGAGGCTCGCGTTGATCCCCGTGTTCCTGGTGGTGGCGCTCTCAAGCGACGACGGGGTGGACGCACTTGCGGCGACTCTGTTCGCTGTGATCGGGTGGGGCGACTACGCGGACGGGATCGCGGCGCGCGTCACAGCCCAGTATTCCCGCCTGGGGACGTTGATGGACCCGGTCACCGACCGGTTGCTCGTGGTGAGCGGGGTGGTGGTGTGTTGGCATTTTGACCTGCTCCCGCGGTGGGCGCTCGCGGTGCTCGTCGCACGCGAGCTCTCGATGGTGGCGCTCGGCCGGTATGCCCTCAAGCGGGGGGTGGAGCTGCGCATCAACTGGCCTGGCCGCGTGTCGGTGGCGCCGCTGATGGGTGCGCTCTTCTTTGCGATGACGGGCCTTGGGGGGTTTGCCGAGGTGCTCCTTTACGCCGGGCTCGCGTTGGCTCTCGCGGCCAGCGTGTTGTACGTGCGCGCGGGACGAGCCCAAATAGGCCAGCTGCAGCGGGCACCGTAGGAGCGCTAGATAAAGAGCCGAGTGGACATATCCTTTTTCTGTAATTCACAATAGTAACTACATATAGTAGTCTCTATTAGCAACCGCTGAAAAACAATATGTCTGCGCGCTCCTTTAGGTTTTAGGAGCGAGGAGCCGTGCGCCCGCCAACCACGTGCCCGCCGTGCCTGCGCAGAGCAGCAGCGCCATCAGGCTCACGTTGTAGCGGGGTTGGTCGTTGAAGAGCGTTGCGAGCGCGGCGATCGAGAGCAGAACGGCGGCGCTCACGACCAGGGCGAAGCGGCGTGTGAGCGCGACCCCCGCGAGCAGACCGACCCAAGCGAGAATCAGGTAGATCGTGTGCTGGGGTTGGTTGGTGGAGGGGTTGTAGGTTCCGTTGCCCCCGCTCCACACGTTGACCCACATCTTCCAGAACTTGCTCCACAGCATCGAAGTGAACGCGGCCGGTTTGCCGAGCGCGTACTTGCGGACGTTTTCGACGTTTTCCTTGTTCACCGCGGCCGTGGCTGAGAGGTCTGGGTGGCGCGCTTCGAGAAGACGGAAGACGGGGGCCGCGCTGTGCTCCCAGTAGCGTCCGCAATCGCGTGGGAAGTGGTGGCAGACCTCGGGGGCTAGCTGCTCCTCGGTGGGCACGAGTAGGCCTTTGCCGGGGAGGTAGGTGCCGATGAAGAAGGCGTGGGGCCCCGCTGTTGTGATCGGTACGAAGCGGCCCTCCACGCTCGATGCGTAGATAAGCCAGGGGGAGAGCGTGAGGAGTAGCGCGGCGAGATACAACCCCCCGCGCAGCAACCCCCTACGCCAGGTCGGATGTCCAGCAAGCGCCAACGCGAGCGCGATCACGCCCATGCCTACCGCGAGGTCACCGCGGGTGAGACATGCGATCCCACCAACCACTCCCGCGGCGGCGATCGCGAGCAGTTCGCGACTCTCGCCAAAGCGCCCGCGTGCGAGCACCGCGGCGCCCACGGCCGCGACGAGCACGAGCGCGCCGAGCGGCTCGGAGAGGAACGTGCGGGTGGCGACCACCAGAGGCCAATACCCAGCCACAAGGGCGGTGGCGATTACCGCCACCCACGGTCCCGCGAGGATCCATGCGAGCGCCGCCACAAGCGCGAGCGTCACCACCCCGATGGCAAGCTGCATGTACTGGGCGGGCCCGCTTGCGTGCATGGCGAGCTTCAGCGAGTGGTGGCCGGAGAGACGGGTCGCGACCGCGAAAGCAACCGAGGTGACGGGTGGCCACTTGAAGGTCGCGTACCGTTCCCCGGAGAGCATGCGGTTAGCGTTCGCCACGTACCCGTTCTCATCGGCGGAGACGTGGGTGTTGGAGCCGATCGCCTCTCCTCGCGCGATTCCGCCCGCGATGATCGCCACGACGATGAGGCCGAGCGCGAGCGCTTGGGAGCGGGTGAGGGGGAGCCTCATCCGGTGGAGCCGATCGGCTCGGGGTTCATCCCGTGTCTTTTGCTCCAAGAGTCTCAAGCTCAACTTTACCTTCTGGTCTATACTGAAGCGGCAGCATCGCAGTATCAGGCATTCCCGTCCTTGAATCCTTGCGCAAGAGGAGATCGCCCGCGATGGACACCTTTCCCGACCTCGGCTCGATGACAGACAGTGAGCTCAAGGAGGTCATCCGTGAACTCACCGAGGAGGAGATGGAGATCTCCTACAAGCGGCGTCTGTTGCACGGCAAGATCGACATTCTGCGCGCCGAGTTGGTGAGCCGTCTGCGAGATCAACACAGAGATGGTGAGGTCTCGATCTCGGGGGATGACGTGAAGCGGTTGACCGACATCCTTGCCAACCGTGCAGGCGGAGCCTCGGCCGACGAGGTGTAGAGACGGGGAGCGAGCGATGGCTTTGCACTGCTCAGAGTGTGGTTTCGTCAATGACGAGAGCGCCAACTACTGTCAACGTTGTGGCGCGTTGTTGCCGCGCGGGGAGGGTCCGGGCGGGGAGCCGGTAACCGCTACTTACCGGATCGATGACGCGGGCGAGCTGGTGGCGGTAGAGCCAGGGGAGGTGACGGCGAGCGGGCCCGCGCTTGTGATCCGAGCCGGCGGGGGTCGCGCGGGTGAGAGTTTTGCAGTTGGGGGGGAGCGGATGACGATCGGGAGACGCCCCGACTGCGACGTGTTCCTCGACGACGTAACCGTCTCGCGTGACCACGCGCTGTTGGTGCAACGGGGCGAGAGCTGGTGCCTGGACGATTGCGGGTCGCTCAACGGCACGTACGTGAACCGCTCACGGATCGAGTCGCAGCGGTTGCAGGAGGGCGATGAGGTGCAGATCGGCAAGTACAAGCTCACCTACCACGCACGCTGATGGCTACCTCTCCGCAAGCCCAGCCGCGTGAGGGCGACGTCGAAGTCGCCGATCCAACCCCGCCGGAGAAGGGGGGTGGCGGGAAGGACCGCCAGAAGGCGCTCACGATCGGCGCTGTGTGTAAGGCGTTGGTGCAGGAATTCCCCGACATCTCGATCTCAAAGATCCGGTATCTGGAGGATCAGAAGCTGCTCACCCCGAGACGCACTCCTGGGGGGTACCGGCTGTACACGCAGAACGACGTGGCGCGGTTGCGCACGATCCTGAGGATGCAACGCGACGAGTTCCTCCCCTTGCGAGTGATCCGCCAGGAGCTCGCGGCGGGGCGGACCGACGAAGCCGCGGTGCCACGCCCCGCGCACGATGGGGGAAAGCGGGTGTGGCGCACGAGCATGAGCGTCCGTGAGGGGACAGGCGCGTTGTATTCGCTTGAGGACGTGTTGGAGGAGACGGGCGCCGATGAGAAACTCGTGCGCGAGCTTGACGAGTATGGGGTCGTGAAGGGGGAGATGCGTGGGGGGGTGCGTTACTTCGATGAGACCGAGCGGGAGATCGTGAGCGCGGTGTCAGAGCTCGCACGGTATGGCGTGGGGGGGCGCAACCTGAGGGTGTTCCGCTCCTCCGCCGACCGTGAGGCGAGTCTGTTGCAGCAGATCCTCGCGCCGGCGCTGCGTTCACGCAACCCCGAGCGACGCAATGACGCGGTGGAGGCGCTCAAGAACCTCGCGGCGGTGACTACCCACTTGAAGCATCTGCTGCTTGTGCGTGACCTGCGCAAGATCGTTCGCTGAGCCGATCTCGCGCGGCGCGTAAGCTGGGGGCGTGCCAACCGTCGAGAAGACACGCACCATCGCCGTCTCGCCCGAGGAGTTGTGGGAGGTGGTGGGCGATCCACACCACCTCCCTCGCTGGTGGCCGCGGGTGCAGCGAGTGGAGGCGGTCGAGGACGGGGCGTTCACGGAGGTGTTGATGAGCCCCAAAGGGAAAATGGTGAGAGCCGATTTCAAGCTGCTTGACACTCCGGAGCCGTGGAGGGTGGTGTGGAGCCAGCAGGTTGAGAACACGCCGTTTGCGAGAGTTTTGAAGAGCGCGGAGACAGAGATCCGGCTGGTGGACGGCCACGGCGCCCACGGGCCGCTCGCGGAAGTGACGATCGAGATGAGGCAGGCCACCCAGGGGTTCTTTGCGCGCCTCGGCAGCCGTCTCGTGCGGCGAGCGGCGGCCTCCACGATCGATGAGGCGTTCGAGGGGTTGGAGCGGATCGCTGGCGGGGAGACGGTGGCATGAATGTGAGCGCCACGCTCCCATGCTCGCGCGTCGGGAAGCTCCTGCGGCGATGAACTCCGAGCCGCAGTCAGAGGCGAGCTTGGAGCCCCACCCAGCGATGAGGTGGTGGGGGTGGGGGGACCCCGAGCACCCATCCGCGTTGCCTCCTCACGCGTTGGGGTTTTTGCGCGAGACGGTGGGGGTCGCCGACATCCCCCGTCCGCCGGTGGCGCTCGAACACGTGAGCTTGCCGGCAAGCGGTCTTGCCGCTGACGCGGTGCGGGCGCTGGGCGAGGTGGTGGGAGCGGAGAACGTTCGTGATGACCACGGCGAGCGTGTGTGGCACGCCGCCGGGAAGGGTTACCCCGACCTCGTGCGCCTACGCGCGGGCACGCCTGAGGGAGCGCCCGACGCGGTGGTGTACCCCGGCTCGCGGGAAGAGCTGGGCGGGCTTCTCTCCGCGTGCGGGAGGTTGGGGGTGGCGGTGGTTCCGTTCGGTGGGGGCACAAGCGTGGTGGGTGGGGTGGAGCCCTTGCGTGGACCCCACCAAGCGGTGGTGGCGCTTGACATGGGCCGGATGGGGAGCGTGGTTGACCTGGACGAAGCCTCGCTCACGGTGACCGTGGAGGGGGGGATGCGGGCGCGCGAGCTTGAGCGTTGGCTCTCTGAGAAGGGGCTAACACTCGGCCACTTCCCACAGTCTTTCGAGTACGTGTCGGTTGGGGGGTGCGCGGCGACCCGCTCCGCGGGGCAGGCGTCGACCGGGTATGGCCGCTTCGAGGGGATGGTGAGGGGCTTGCGGATGTGCGCTCCCACTGGGGACATCGACCTCGCCGCGTTGCCGGCGAGCGCCGCGGGCCCCTCGTTGCGGGAGCTTGTAGTGGGCTCGGAGGGGACATTGGGGGTGATCGACGAGCTGTCGCTACGCGTCCGTAGAGCACCCGCCGAGCGCAAATACGAGGGGGTGTTCTTCGAGAGCTTCGCCGCTGGAGCGCGGGCGTTGCGGGAGCTCGCCCAGCACCACGCGGCGCCGGATGTGGCGCGGCTCTCAGACGAGGGTGAGACACGCATGTCGCTCGCGTTGGCGGGCACAGGGGGCATGAAGGGCCGCGTCGGGCGGGCCTATCTGGGCATACGTGGATACGGGGGCGGGTGTCTTGCCATCTTCGGCTTCGAGGGTGACATGGAGGAGGTGGCGGTGCGTCAGCACCGCGCCAAGGCGATCGTGCGCAGCCACGGGGGCCTGCCCGTGGGGAAATCACCGGGAGAGGCGTGGTTGAAGTCACGCTTCTCGGCGCCGTACCTGCGCGATGAGCTGCTCACCCAGGGCGTGATGGTTGAGACGTTGGAGACCGCCACACAGTGGTCGAACGTGGAGGCTTTGCACGGGAAGGTGGGGGAGGCGATAGATCAGGCGTTGTGCGCATGTGGCACCCCCGGGTTGGTGATGTGCCACGTGTCCCACCTCTATGAGACGGGGGCATCGTTGTACTTCACCCTCATCGCGCGTCAGCTAGAGGGGGAGGAGATCGCGCAGTGGCAGGCGGTGAAGGCGGCCGCGAGCTCGGCGATCGTGGAGGGGGGAGGCACGATCACCCACCACCACGCGGTCGGGCGCGACCACGCACCGTGGATGGAGGCAGAGGTGGGGCGCGACGGCATCCGAGCGCTACGCGCGCTGAAGGCAGAGCTTGACCCGGACGGCATCATGAACCCGGGGAAGTTGCTGCCTTAGCGAAGCGCGAAGTCTCCGCTCAACACGATCTGCGTGGGGTGGGTGGCGTGGGTGGAAGTCTCACGCGAGATAACCATCTTCGCGTAGTCGCGGGCGTTTGAGGGGAGCGGGCCGCCGCCTTCCAACTTGCCGTCCGTGCCCACCGTGGGAGAGCGTCCCAGCGGCGCGGAGGAGGAGGGTGAGTTGTACAACCACACGGCGTAGAAGAAGCCCTGAGACGGCGGCAGACCATGCGCTGTCACGTAGAAAGCCCGCCGCTTGCCCTGCGAGAGCACATACGCTTCGCCGCTGTATTTCAACGACGGTTCCACCGCTTCAAGCGAGATCTTCTTGTCGATTTTGGGCTTGGCGGCCGACGCCGAAGTGGAGGTCGTATGGGTTGCGGTCGTGGAGGTCGAAGTGGAGGCGGACGTCGTTGCGCCGCTACCCGAGGATTTACTTCCTCCAGTGGTTAGGAGGATCACTGCCACGACTACCGCCACAAGGATGCCACCGAGCAACAGCGCCCCGCCCAAGCGGGAACCTGCCGGAGAGCGTCTCGGTCCGGACACTCCACCAAGCGGCGGCCGGGGTGGGGCGCTCGACGTAGCGGCGGGTGTCTGTGGGGTGGAGCGTGGGGCGCTCGCGCGGGTTGGCCCCCCGCCAAGAGCGTCGAGCGCGCTGTGTGCGCGGTCTCTGACCGCGCTCTCGGGGATTCCCAGCATCTCCGCGACCTCTCCGTAGCTCTTGCCACGGTCGAGCACGAGCGACAGCACAGCTCGCTGGTCGGGTGGGAGTGAGTGGAGGTCTGTCATGTCCAGGCCGCGAGCCCTTGGGGCTGTCGCGACAGGCTTAGGCTATCGTGGCGCGCCGATGGCAATGCCAGCAGTCGCCGATATCAACGCTGCGGTTCACGGCTTCGACCGCCTCTACGGGCTCGAATTCCTGGAGATCTCAGACACCGAGGTACGCGCACAGGTTGTTGTGCGCGACGACCACAAGCAACCCGCAGGGCTCGTGCACGGAGGGGTGTACGCCTCGATCGCCGAGGCGGTCGCTTCGGTCGCTACCGGCCTTGCCGTCCTCCCCGAAGGGAACGTGGCGATGGGGATGTCCAACAACACCAACTTCCTCCGTCCCATCACAGCGGGGACGGTTCACGCGCACGCCACACGCCTTCACCGTGGCCGTACCACCTGGATGTGGGATGTCACGATCACAGACGACGACGGTCGCACCTGCGCAATCACGCGCATGACTATCGCCGTTAGGCCTCTGCGGCAGCCCTGAGCTACGTGCCGCGGTGAGGACGCGGGATCGTCGCGCCCGGGGGTAGCTCGCTCGGTATCGGCACGCGGTCAAAGCCTGTGTTGGGCGCCGCCGGTGGGAGCGGCTGTAACGGCAAGCCCACCTTGTTGAGCGGCGCCATCGTCGTCACGGCGGCGCTTGCGAGTGTGGGGTCGCGGGCGTGGACGCTCACCACCACGCTCCCAGTTCCCATCGCGAGCGTCCTTCCGCTTTGTGACGACACCATGTTCGCGCTCCTCACGCTCACTGGTCTTCCCGCCGTCGCGCCCGGGACGAAGCTGTTGTCGGGTGAGCTCACCACCGACACCGGGGTCACGCAGGTGTATTGCCCACCCACCAAACAGTCCCCGTAGCGGATGGTTACCGCTCCGCTGGGGTCGATAGTCACGCCGGTGATCCTCATGCCCTGAAACTTGAATCCCAACCAGTACACCGGGAAGCGGCTCTTCACGATCACGCTCTCCAACGCCTGCGGCGCGATCGGTTGATCCTGGAGTGTGTCCCCACACGCGCCCACTGCCACTGTGCAGAGTCCCGCAAGCGCTGCCGCCGCCGCTCGCCTCGACCCAACGCGCGACAGGGCCAACTCACGGGCTGCCTCGCGCACGCTCATCCCCGGTACGCGTTCGTGATTGGCATGCGCCTATCGCGCCCAAACGCCCGCTCGGTGATCTTGATGCCGGGGGGCGCTTGCCGGCGCTTGTACTCCGCCACATCCACCAACCGCGTCGCTCGCTCCACGTCCTCCCGCGGCAACCCGTCTGAGACCAGTTGCTCGCGGCTGCGGTCGAGCTCCACGTACCCGTGCAAGATGCGGTCCAACACGTCATATGGCGGCAATGAGTCCTGATCCACCTGATCCTTACGCAGCTCAGCCGACGGGGGCCGCTCGATGATCGATACCGGTATTGGCGCCACCACGCGCTCTCCCTGGGCCCCCGGCCCGCCGCTGAGACGGTCCGCCGCCTCGGCGCCGTTGCGCCACCGCGCCAACTCGTACACGAGCGTCTTCGGCACATCCTTGATCACCGCAAACCCACCTGCGAGATCGCCGTACAGCGTGGTGTACCCCACCGACATCTCCGACTTGTTGCCGGTGGTCAGCACCAACCACCCAAACTTGTTGGAGAGCGCCATCAACAGGTTCCCGCGAACTCGTGCCTGCAGGTTCTCCTCCGTGAGGTCCACCTCCAATCCGGCGAAATCCTTGCTCAACGTCTGCAAGTACGCCTCCATCGCGCCCTCGATCGGAAGCTCGTGCGCGTGCGCCCCGAGCGCCCTCGCGAGCTCGCGAGCGTCCCCCTGTGTGCCGCTTGAGGACCACTGTGAGGGCATCACCGCTACGTTCACCCGCTCCGCTCCCAACGCGTCCACGGCCAAGCAGGCCACGAGCGCGGAGTCGATGCCACCCGAGAGCCCCAACACCACCTGGGAGAAGCCGTTCTTCTCTACGTAGTCTCTCAATCCGAGCGTCAGCGCCTCATAGACCTCCACCACGCGCTCGCTGACCGGCGGTGGTGGACCCGGCTCGCCACCGGCCGCGCTCACCACGTGGGCACGCGGCCCATCCCCCTCATCTCCCAGAGGCAAATCGCAGATCACCACGTCCTCGACGAACTGCCCCCCTCGCGCCACCGTCCTCCCGCTTGGGTCAAGCACGAAGGAATGCCCGTCGAACACCAACTCGTCCTGCCCACCCACCAATGCGCAGAAGGCAATCCACGCGCCCGTCTCGCGTGCTCGCTCGCCGAACAACCGCTCCCGCTCCAACCCCTTGCCCGCGTGGTAGGGCGAGGCGGAGATGTTCACGATCAACTCCGCTCCGTTGCTCGCCTCCGTGCTCGCCGGCTCGCCCGCCACCCACAGGTCCTCGCACACGGTCACGCCCACCTTGTGGCCCGCTACCTCGATAACAGTCCCATTGGGCTCACCCGACTTGAAGTACCGCTGCTCGTCGAACACCCCGTAGTTGGGCAGATGCACCTTGCGGTACACGCTTCCTACCTTCCCGTTTACGAGCACCGCTGCGGAGTTGTGCACCACCGTTGCCACCGGCCCAGGGGAGCCCGGCGCAGGACCACGCCGCGCGCCCTCGATCCGCTCGGGGAAGCCCACGATCGCCACGATCCCCTCAGCGCTCGACGCCAGCTCTTCGAGCGCATTGCCCGTGTCTGTAAGGAAGTGCTCGCGCAACAACAAATCCTCGGGCGGGTATCCGGTCAACGCAAGCTCCGGAAACAACACCAACTGCGCCCCCTCGTGCTTTGCCCGCTTGATGCCTACTCGAATCTTCTCCGCGTTACCGCGCAAATCCCCTACGGTCGCGTTCATCTGGCACAGCGCTACGCGCAAGCTTGGACTCATCTGTCCTCAGCTCGACTGATCGAGGCGCTAACGCCCGTGCGTGGATTTGCCGCCGCTCGGCCCTCCAGGTTCACGCGCAGCAAGCTACCGTGTCGCCGCTGTGCGTGGGCGCGGCGACCGACGCTTGCGGGGACTGCCTACGCCGGCGGCGCCAGCGAGCGCCGCGATCGACCGCTCAAGCTCGTAGGCGATCGTCTCAAGCTCGGGGAGGGCGTCGTAGTCGCCCAACAACCCGAACCCGAGGTGACCGTCGTAGCTCATCACCGCGATCCCCAACGCCTGCTTACGCGCCAACGGCACCACCGGGTAGAGCGCCTTCAGCTTCCTCCCGAGTAGGTACAGCGGGAACTGGGGCCCCGGTACGTTCGTCACCACCAGGTTGAAGAACCGTTGCCGTGCTTGTAGACGGGCAGCCTGGCTCAAGATCGTCGGGGGAGCGAACCCCGCGAGATTCGTCAACACCTCCGCGCCCACCGCCTGTCCGGAATGCTTGAGCCCATCCATCTCCAACCTCACCTGCGCGAGGCATTCCGCGGGGTCTGGCACCCCGACCGGCAGTGGCGCCCACATCGCCGCCACACGGTTCCCGAGCGCGCCGCGCTCCACATCCGCCCTCACCGACACCGGCACCATCGCCTTCAAAACCAACCCCTCGGTGTTGAGCCCCTGTGCGCGCATGTGCCTACCGAGTGCGAGGCTCACCACAGCCAGCACCACATCGTTGAGCGTCCCCCCGAGCGCGTTCTTGATCGCCTTGAACTGTGCGAGGTCGGCGTCCACCCAGGTGTATCTCCGGTGCGAGGTGATCTCCACGTTAAACGGGCTGGGAGGCGCCGGCGCGCTCACGCCCGCGAGGGTCGTCGCGCCCACACCCATCACCGTCTCCTTGAGGTGCGCGAGCGCTTTGCGTGGTGTTCTCAGCATCGCTCGCGTTCCCCTCAACATCTCGCCCGGCACGGTTGAGCGCTCCACCAGCGCGTCCCCCAGCAGCTTCGCTTGACCCGGCAACGGTCGCGCCACCCACGGCGCCGGCGGTTTCGGGGGCTGTAGCGGCTCGGGCGCCGCATCGAACAACACGGTCGTGATGTCCACCCCCGAGATCCCATCCACAAGCGCGTGGTGGGTCTTTGCGATCACCGCAAATCGTTCCCCCGCCATGTGTGCCACCAACCACATCTCCCACAACGGCTTGGAGCGGTCCAGCCGCTGGGAGAACACCCTACCCGCCAGTTGCTTGAGCTCCGTTTCGTCCTCCGGCTGTGGCAACCCCGTGTGGCGGATGTGGTAGCGCGGGTTGAAGTGGGGGTCGTCCGCCCACACCGGCCTTCCCTGCCCAAACGGCACGAACGCCAGCTTTTGGCGATACCGCGGCACGAGGTGCAACCGCGAGAGGATGTGATCCACAAACTCTTCGTATTTGGGCGCCTTCCCCTCGAACACCATCACCGACGCCACATGCATGTGCGCGGGGCTGTGATCCTCCAGGTGCAGGAACGCCGAGTCGAGCCCGGTCAAGCGGTCGGGGTTTGCCATCTATGGTCGATTGTCGCGGGTCACGGACGTCCCGTCAATGTTGAAGGGGAGGAGTTGTTGTATTGCGTTCAGGGGTGACTCGCGCGAGTGCGCGCGCGGGCGCGCGTTAAGCAAGCCTTACTTACGCGCGTGCGCGCGAGTCCCCCGTAAGCGTATGCATCCCCACCTCGTCGATGCTCGCGTGTCCCGAGAGCGCCATGTTGAGGTCGAGGTCGGCGAGGAAGGCCCTCAAGACCTCGATGACTCCCTGCTCGCCCCCGAGGGCGAGTCCCCACACGTAGGGGCGGCCGAGGCACACCGCCCGGGCGCCCAACGCGAGCGCCTTCAGCGCATCCGCGCCGGAGCGGATCCCACTGTCGAACAGCACCTCACAACTGTCCCCAACCGCCTCCACGACGCCTGGGAGGGCTTGTAGGGCGCCGATCGCACCATCCACCTGGCGGCCACCGTGGTTGGACACGATAATCCCCTCGATCCCATGCTCCACCGCCAACTTCGCATCCTCCGCGCTCTGGATCCCCTTCAAAACGATCGGCAGGTCCGTGCACTCCCGCAGGAACGCGAGGTCATCCCACGTCACGGAGGGGTTTGAGAACTGCCACGCCCAATACGCGACCGCCGTGGGCAGGTCCTCCTCAGGCGGCTTCGGCAAGGCCGCGCGGAACACTGGGTCCTGCAGGTAGTTCGCGTTCCCCTCGCCCCTCAGGAAGGGGAGAAAGCCGTCGGTCAAGTCCGCCGGGCGCCACCCCAACAACCACGTGTCTAGTGTCACCACGATCGCCTCATACCCTGCCTTCTCCGAGCGGTCGATGAAGCTGCGCGCGAGCTCCCTATCGCGGGGCCAGTACAGCTGGTACCAACAGCTCTGCTCTCCCGCCGCCTCAGCGATCTGCTCGATCGTGTGCGACGCCGCCGTGCTTGCAATCAACGGCACCCCCACGTGCGCCGCCGCGCGTGCGCTCGCCAGCTCCCCGTCCTCGTGCGCCACGGTCTGCACCCCGATCGGCGCCATCAGTACCGGCGCCTGCATCTTGGTTCCAAGGACAGTGCGCTCCAGCGTCCGCTCAGACACGTCCCGCAGCATCCGCGGCACGATCCGCCACTCGTCAAACGCCTCGCGATTGGCGCGAATAGTTTCGCCGAGTCCCGCTCCGCCTTGTATGTAACCCCGGGGACCTCGTGGCAGCATCGCGTACGCGTCCCGCTCCAGTTCCCGCCAGTCCAGCGGCCTCGCCGGCTTGCGCCCACCCAGCATCCCCGCGACGTAGATCTCGTGCTCGTAGTTGGAGAAGGGCGGGTCGATGGGCATGTCCGAGGATCGTATTCGGCGTTGCGCGCTCACGTCGCCTGGTAGCGGCTGCGGAGTTCCGTCGCAGCACGGGCCTAACATGCGGACAATGATCCTCATTAGGGCCGTCTGGCGAGTCGAGGCTAGCTGATCCCATGGTTTCGTATTACAATTCTCCGGTAGAGATTCATCCGTCGGCGCGTAGACACGCGGTGGCGGATGAGGACATCAACCACGCGGTGGACAACGCAATTGCGATTGATGGCGAAACCGACAGGACCCGCCTGTACATCGGACCGGCACGTGATGCCACCCTTCTCGAGGTGGTCACGGTTGTGCGTGAGGGTCACCCCGATCTGGCGATCCACGCGATGAAGATGCGCCGCAAGTATCGACGGCTGCTCCCGAGAGGCTGAAATGGCGAAGCACAGCTACGGAAAGACAACAGACGGCGTCCCGATCACCGAGGAGATGATCGATGATCTCGCCGCCAAGGCGGAGGCGGGCTACGATGTCGACAAGATGCTTCATCGCCGTGTCGGGCGCCCACCCATGGGATCCGGTGCATCGAGTGTCGAATCGGTTCGTCTTGAGCCGGAGCTGCGCGAAGCGCTGGTTCAGCGTGCTCAGCGCGATCGTGAGACCACATCCGCTGTCATCCGCAAGGCGCTGCGTGAATATCTTGACGCCGCCTGAAGGAGCCGGTCGCGCTTGAGCGGCCTGCTGATTCGTGGTCGATCAGGGATCGTCTAACCAACCACCCGAACCAGGAGGGCGTACGAAAATGACATTTGACCAATCCAAGATCGGCCAGGTAGTCGCGGCGCAGATGGAGGCGCTTGAAGGGCGCTACGGCGAGGACTGCGAGATCGGCAACGTGTGCACGATCGTCGAGGTGCTCGGTCCGCACGGCTCTGACGTCTCGGTGCGCTCAAGCGAAGCGCGTCCGCACACCACGATCGGCCTGCTGCGTATGGCCGAGGCGATGATGCTCAACCGGCTTGGCGGGGTCAGTCGCGGCGAGAGCGACTAGCACAAGCTCCCGTTAGCGTGTGTGTCCCACCGCACACGGATAGTCGCTATTCGTCCATTAGCGTGATTGTCACTGCCTGACCCTGCCGAGTCGTCTCCGTCCCTGGAGGCGAGCGGGGGACCCACTGCCTGGCCTGTCTTACAGAGGCCTGGATGGGGCGAATCGGTGGCTGTTGCCGCCGTAACGCCCGACTGAAGCACGTGTGGACGCGTGCCAGCGGACGTGAGCCCGACAGCTAACCCCGTAGGCGGATACCAAGGAGATCTATTGCTACCCCTGCTCCCGGGACCCGTCGTGCCCGTTGACGTCCCGGTTTCCCAGTCGGTTGAACCGGCTGTCCCCGCGCACCTGAAGTTGCGTATCCGACGAGAGACGCTCGACGTGCTCGACGGACGCACCGCAACAGTGACCGGCACGCTACGGCCCTCGCTCGCTGGACGACCAGTCGACCTACAACGGCGCGCCCGCCACGGCTGGCGCACGATCGCGCACAGCTCGACAGGCGCGCGTGGTCGCTTCACGCTGCACTACACCCCGCATCGCCTGCTCACAGAGCGGGTGCGTGTGCTCTTCCCTGGTGACCGTTCCGATCTACGCGTCGGGCGTAACGTGGGGACCCTGCGTGTCTATCGGCTCGCCGGCGCCTCTTGGTACGGCGGCGGAGGCGGACTTGCCTGTGGTGGTCAGCTCACCAGCTCCACGATGGGGGTCGCCAACAAGACGCTTCCCTGTGGCACGCTCGTGACGATCCGCTACGGCGTGCACACCGTGCGCGTGCCGGTCATCGATCGTGGACCGTATGTCGCCGGACGCGACTTCGACCTCACCGAAGCCACGAAGCGCGCGCTTGGCTTTGAAGGGGTGGGGGAGGTGTGGAGCACCCGGTGATCTGTTTGCGACAAGCCTCCCACGGGCACTACTTCTATGTGCGACAACCGTCATCGGTCATGATGTGAGCCATGAGTTCCGCGACGAAGAAGAAGGCGTCCAAGAAGCGGGTTCGGCAACGTCAGCGTGAACGCCAGCGCGCTCTCGCGGTTGCCCTCGCCGCTATTCGGGTCGCCCGTCGCATGCAGCGACGCAAGAAACGTCGCTGTCGCGGCTCCGGCGCGCGTGGCAAGCGCGGCGAGCCGGGCGCGTTGTCGGTTGGAGCGGTGGCGGTTGGCTCCTTCGCGCTCGGCGCGAGCGCATTCGGAGCCGTTGCGGCTGGTGCCGTGGCGATTCGCAACCTGGCGATCAAGCGTGCGGCGGTGAAGCGGCTTGATATCGCCAAGGCGAAAGTCGGCCGACTCGAGGTCGACGAGCTTGTTGTGCACAGCCGTAGTTGAATACACGTCTGTGACCACCACCCGAGGAGCGCCCCAGTGGACCTGACCTTCAACGAGCGCGAGACCGCGTTCCGTGAGGAGTTGCGGGCGTGGCTCGCTGAGAACCGCCCCGCGGCGGAGCCCGCCGAGGGAGGCGAAGACGCGCAGTATGCGTGGCGGCGCGATTGGCAGCGGCGGCTGTATGACGCGGGTTGGGCGGCCCCCGCGTGGCCGGTCGAGTACGGCGGGCGGGGCGCCTCGCTGACGGAGTCGGCGATCTACTTCGAGGAGATCGGGCTCGCACGCGTCCCGCTTCCCGCCAACGTGTTGGGGCTGTTGCTGGGCGGACCCACGTTGATGGTGTGGGGTACTCCCGAGCAGAAGGACCGTTATCTCGCTCCGATCCTCTCCGCCGAGGAGATCTGGTGCCAGGGTTTCTCAGAGCCCGACGCCGGCTCTGACCTCGCGTCGTTGAAGACGCGCGCCGTCAAGGACGGTGATGAGTGGGTGGTGACGGGCCAGAAGGTATGGACGAGTGGCGCGCAGTACTCGAAGTGGTGCATGCTCGTCGCGCGCACCGATGGTGATGCGCCTAAGCACAAGGGCTTGACTTACTTCCTGATGGACATGGACCAAGAGGCGGTCCAGGTGCGCCCGCTGCGCCAAATCACAGGCGAGGCGGAGTTCAACGAGCTGTTCATCGAGGAGGCCCGCATTCCCGACGAGAACGTCGTCGGCGGGGAGGGGAATGGTTGGAAGGTAGCTCTCACCACGCTCATGAACGAGCGCGCGGGGCTCGGGTTCGTATTGCAGGTGCGGTTGCGTCAACTGCTCGACGACACGATCGCCGTCGCGCGGGAGCGTGGGCTGTTTGAGGATCCGCTCTACGCCGATGCGCTCGCTGACCTTCA
This sequence comes from uncultured Solirubrobacterales bacterium, assembly GCA_963695305.1. GTDB lineage: Bacteria > Actinomycetota > Thermoleophilia > Solirubrobacterales > Solirubrobacteraceae > Palsa-744. The sequence goes on from OY968774.1 coordinate 1,944,232, forward strand.
CATACGTTGCGAGTCGATCCGCCTGCTTGCCTGGAAGGGGCTAACCGACATCGAACGCTACGGCCAGCCCGGCCCGGAGGGGTCGCTTGTGAAGTGGTTGTGGTCTGACACAAACCAACGCCTCACCCAGCTAGCGGCTGAGATCGTCGGCCCCGAGGCGCTTACGTCCGGTACGAGCTGGAGTTACGAGCTTCTGCGCGCCCGCGGCAACACGATCGAGGGGGGCACCACCGAGGTGTTGAAGAACATCGTCGCCGAGCGTGTGCTCGGACTCCCTCGATTGAAGGCGCTTGGCTAATGGATTTCGGCCTTACTGACGATCAGCGCCAGATCCAGTCCACGGCGCGCGAGCTGCTTTCCGAGCGCTCCCGCTTCGAGCGGGTCCGCGCACAAGCTGAGGGTCGCCGCTTCGACGACGAACTGTGGCGCGAGCTGTGCGAGCTTGGCTGGCCGGGGATCGCCGTGTCGGAGCGCTTCGGCGGTCAGGGGCTCGGCTGCGTGGAGCTCTCGATCCTCTGCGAGGAGTTGGGGAGCACCGTTGCGCCGGTGCCGTTCCTACCCACCGTGCTTGCTGCCACGCTGGTCGAGCTGGCGGGCTCCGAGGAGCAGCAAGAGCGCTGGCTGCCGAGGCTTGCGAGCGGCGAGACGATTGGCGCGCTCGGGGTCCTGCGTGATGGGGTCGCTGAGATGGTTGTGGGAGCGCCTGTTGCGGGCCTACTGGTGCTTGTCGAGGATGGTCTCGCACATGCGCGGGTGTACGACCCATCGCATGGGGGTGTCTCCGTCGAGCCGGTCGACTCGATCGACCCCACCCGACCGGCCGCTTGCGTGAGCGTGTCCGAGGGTGCAGGTGAGGCGCTCCCTGGTGACGTAGCCCGGGCCGTAGATCGCGCGTTGGTGGCTGTTTCCTCCGAGCTCGTCGGCGTATGCGGTAAGGCGCTCTCGATGACGGTCGCGTACGTGAAGGACCGTAAGCAGTTTGGCGTCCCCGTGGGCTCCTACCAGGCTGTCTCGCACCGCTGCGCTCAAATGCTGCTCGACACTGAGAAGGCACGCTCCACGACCGCCTTCGCCGCGTGGGCGGCGGACGCCGATCCACAGCGGCTGGGGGAGGCCGCGGCGATGGCCAAGGCCGCCGCCTCCGACGCCGGAGTGGAGGTCACCACCTCAGCTATTCAGGCCCACGGTGGTATCGGCTTCACCTGGGAGGCGGACGTTCACTGGCTCTACAAGCGCGCCCTACTGGACGCGTCTCTGCTCGGTGGCGCAAAGCGCCAACGCGCGCGCCTGGCGCCACTGTTGGTCTAGTACGGCCCGTAGGGTCGTACTCGGTGCTTCTCCGCATTCACTGGAAACATTCGCGTCGCGCTTCTTGACACCTGCAGCCGGTGCTGTAACACTTGCGGTTGACGCACATTCGATAGAACCGAATAGTCCCGTTTTTTGATTATGGGTTTATTAACGGTTCATCGATATCAACCGCAAAAAACACCTAACGACTCCCCCGGGAAGGCGGAGCCGGACGAAAGCGTGCCCAAATCATGCCTGAAATCGCCGAGCCCCTACGACCCGTTCGCATTCTTGCAAACCCAAAGAAGTACCATTCCATGAGAAATTTCTCATGTGGACGCAAAGGCAACTACTGGGAAAAGTTGGTCAACGACTGTGTGCGGAATCTTTATCTAGGTAAGGAAACACTGGCCCAGACGGTTGTGGTGCTGGAGGATGCGACCGGCAAACTCATCGGTGTCTGTACGTTTCACCCGCACTCGCTCGGCAAGTTCATGGGCGACGCCCAGCGCATTCACGTAATCGGCACCGATAGGCACTATCACGGGCAGCGCTTGGAAGATGGTTCCCGGCCGGGCGATGTTCTCCTTGGTGGCGCGCTAGAGCAAATCGAGCTGGCCTGCGACTGTCGCATGCCGTATGTGTCGACACTCGTAACTCCGGGGAATGAGCGCAGCAAGGAGCTGTTCTCTCGACACGGCTTTCGTGATCTGCCGTATGCGGGCGAAGGTGAAATCCGATACGTTCGCGCTCCTCACAAGCAACTCCCGGTCATCGCGCTGCGGCCGCCGGCTGTGGTTCGCCGGCTCTTCGGGAGAGCGAAGGGGGACGAGGAGTACGCCTGAGCGTATGTGATAACGTACGCTCATATGTCACAGGTACGCGACTGGGACGGGGCAAGCTACGACCGCATCTCCGGCACGATGGAGGCGCTCGGGTTGGAGGTGCTCGCCCGGCTCGACCTCTTAGGCGCCGAGACTGTGCTCGACGCCGGCTGCGGGTCAGGGAGGATCACCGAGGCGCTGATCGCGCGGCTACCACAGGGGCATGTGATCGGGGTGGACCAGTCGGCCTCGATGATCCAGTCCGCGAGAGAACGGTTGGGGCCCGCGGCCGATCTGCGTGTAGCCGACCTCACGGAGCTAAAGCTTGAGCGGCCTGTCGATGCGATCCTCTCGACAGCCACATTTCACTGGATCGCTGACCACGATCTTCTTTTCCGCCGCCTGCACGCTGCACTACGTCCAGGCGGACGGATGGTGGCGCAGTGTGGGGGAGAAGGGAACATTGACATCCTTCGCGGCCACGTAGCCACGCTGCTGACTGTCGAGCCCTACGCCGTGCATTTCGCCGACTGGCGCCCGCCTTGGAATTATGCCGGGCCAGATGAGACCCGCAAGCGACTGCTCACAGCAGGGTTCAGTTCGGCTGAGTGCTGGCTGACCCCGGCGCCACGCGAGCCCGACCACCCACGCGAGTTTTTGTCCACGATCGTGCTTGGCCCGCACGTGCAGCAGCTGCCCGAGGAGTTGCGCGAACCGTTTATGGACGACGTGCTCGATCTGCTTGGCGAGCCGGTTGTCGTCGATTACGTGCGGCTGAACATCGACGCGGTGGCTTAAGCTCACTCGCCGTGGTCGCGAATCGAGCGGACCGTAACCTCGGCCGGCTCGGAGAGTTCGACTACCTCGTCGGTGTCAGGCTGGATGGTGGGCTCCGAAGGTGTCACGGTACGCAAGCCGGCGAGGCGCGCGGCGGCGCTCTGCCGTTCGTCATAGCTCACGAACCCGTCCACGGGGGACAGCGTGAGCGCTGTCGCGACATGAATCGCGTCGAGAGTGCGTAGAACGGGCTCAGGGAGCCCGCCTGCGGCAACGAGTGTGGCTTGGTCGACTGGCACGGTCGCGAGTGCGTCTAGCACGTCACTGGCTTGTTCGATCAGTTCATCGAGTGAGAGCTTCGGATCGTCGGCTACCGCACGGCGAATCGCGCGTGGCAACTCGGCGAGCACGAGCTCGCTGGAGACAATGTCCGCTTCCTCCAAGAAGACGCCCAACGCCTCGCTCTCTCGCTCCTCGCGGACCAGCTTGACCAGTGCGGAAGTGTCGAGGTAGAAGAGCGCCACTCAGCGATCGCCGCGCGTCTCGTCCAGTGCCCGACTGATTGCTCGAGGGTCGCCCGGGAGACGCAACGGTCGCGGAAGAGATCTACGGATCGGCCTTGTGACGCGCCCTTCCGCGATGAGTCTGTCAAGAGCGGCGCCCGTGGTCGCCGGTGGGCCGAGCTCGGCAACCGGTCGATTGCGGTCAGTTACCACCAAGCGTTCGCCGCGCTCCACACGCCTCAAGTAGCGGCTGAGGTTCTGACGCAATTCCGCGATTCCAACCGTGGTGCTCATGTACATCAAGGTAGCACAATGCGCCCGCCGCGCGCGGCGCTAGATTCGACTTGGTGTCGACTATCGCCGCTGAGTCCGTTGTGCCCGAGATGTCCGCGTTCGGCGAGGCGCCCGAGCCCTGCGTAGCCCACCTCGACGCCGACGCGTTCTACGTCTCAGTCGAGCTGAATCGCCGGCCCGAGCTGCGGGGATTACCGGTGGTCGTCTCAGGCAGCGGGCCGCGTGCTGTGGTAACCACCGCAAGCTACGAGGCGCGGCGCTTCGGGGTGGGGTCGGCGATGCCCGCGTCCCGAGCACGGCGGTTGTGTCCGCAGGCGGTGTTCTTGCCGCCTGATTTCCCCCACTACCGGGAGGTGTCGAGACGCATGATGGGGATCGTGCGCTCGCACGTGGAGCGGGTGGAGGTGGTGGGGCTCGATGAGGCCTATCTCGACCTGACGGGGTTGTACTCGCCGCGGGCGGCGGTGCGGCGCGTGTTGGCGGACATCAAGGAGGCGACGCAGCTCGTGTGCTCGGTGGGGATTGGACCCAACAAGCTGGTGGCGAAGGTGGCCTCAGACGCGGAGAAGCCTGCCGGCTTTGTGGTGCTCACGCGCGAGCAGGCGTGCGAGCGCTTCGGTGGCTCCCCGCCAGGGCTTGTGCCAGGGATCGGACCGAAGACCGTAGAGAAGCTCACGGCGATGGGGTTGCGCACGCTCGCCGATCTCGCGCGAGCCCCCGAGCAGTTGCTGATGGAGCGTTTCGGCCCCAACCACGGTCGCGATCTGCGCCGCCGCGCCCGCTTCGAGCACGATGGAGAGGTGAGTGAGGCGCGCAAGGTGGTGTCTGAGTCGCGCGAGCGCACATTCGACTACGACGTCAACGACCCCATGCGCCTACGCGAAGCGCTTGCGCAAATGGCGGTGGAGTTGTGCGAGAGCCTCACCGCGCACGAGAACCACGGGCGGACGATCGGCATTAAGGTACGTCTCGACGACTTCTCCACGGTGACGCGCGCGCGCACGCTTCCCGCGCCGACCGCAGATCCTGAGCAGGTGTCGCGCGTGGCGCTGACACTGCTTGAGGAGTACTCCCCGTCGCGTCCGGTGAGGTTGTTGGGGGTGCGAGTGGCCGGGCTCACGCGACGCGACGCCCCCGATGATGTGTCGAAAGCGAAAGCGGACACTGACCAGCTTGAGCTGCCGGTGTAGTCTTCTTACGGGATGCCGTTCGCGCAAGTCGGGGATATCGAGCTGAGCTACGAGCGCGCGGGCGAGGGGCCGCCGTTGCTGCTCATCATGGGGATGAGCGGTACCAAGCACCACTGGGGCGAGCCGCTGCTTTCAGACCTCCGCCGCGATTTCGACGTGATCGCCTACGATCACCGCGACTGTGGTGACTCCTCAAAGACGGGTCAAACCTTCACCATCGCGGACCTCGCAAGCGACGCCGCTGGATTGTTGGAGGCGCTGGAGATCGACTCTGCGCACGTGACGGGCATATCGATGGGAGGGATGGTGGCGCAAGAGCTCGCGCTCGCCCATGGGGACCGCATCCGCTCGTTGACACTTGGTTGCACCTACTGCGGCGGCGAGGGCAGTCGGCTTTCAAGCGAAGCGACGATGCGACGCCTCGCCGAAGGCATGGCTTCCGGAGATCGCGAACGGGCGATCCGTACCGCGTGGGAGGTGAACGTGTCGTCCACGTTCGCCGCGAAGGAGGACGTGTACGCGACCTTCCTCCAGAACGGTCTCCGATACGGCGTGGCGGTGCCGGTGATCATGGAGCAGATGCGGGCCATCACAGGCCACGACACGAGCGCCCGGCTGCCCGAGTTGGCGTTGCCGACGCTTGTCATACATGGCACGCTCGACGAGATGCTCCCGGTGGAGAACGGTCACATGATCGCCGGGTTGATCCCCGGCGCGCGACTGGAGATCTTTGAGGGCGTTGGCCACCTGTTCTTCTGGGAGGACCCGCAGCGCTCGGCGGAACTGGTGCGAGAGCACGCCGCCGTCGTCAATGCCTGAGCGGCAGGTCGACTTCACGGTTGACGTCAGCGCCGGGGTGCGCGTGTCCGGCGAGCAGCATGGGGAGGGGCCGGCGGTTGTGTTGCTGCACGGGCTCACGGCCACCCGCCGGTACGTGGTGATGGGCTCGCGTGGGTTGGAGCGCTCGGGACATAGGGTTGTGGCGTACGACGCTCGTGGTCACGGGCATTCGTCCCCTGCGGCCACGCCCGATGCGTATGCCTACGACGTGCTCGCGGACGATTTGGGAGCGGTGCTCGATGGGTTGGGCATCGAGCGGGCGGTGCTCGTGGGCGCCTCGATGGGCGCGCAGACGGCGCTTCGCTTCGCGCTCAACCACCCAGGACGGGTGGAGGCGCTCGGCTTGATAACGCCCGCCTTCGATCCCGAGGCGCCCACGTCGCCGGACGCCTATGTTGGGTGGGACCGGCTCGCGTGTGGGCTTAGAGAGGGGGGAGTGGAGGGGTTCGTCGCCGCCTACGACCTCGACGCTGTCCCAGAGAGCTTCAGGGGGACAGTGGTAACGGTGTTGCGTCAACGTCTCTCCGCCCACGATCATCCGCTTGCTGTCGCCGATGCGTTGGAAGCGGTCCCGCGTTCTCAGCCGTTTGCAAGCTGGGAAGACTTGACCGCGATTGAGGTCCCCACCATGGTTGTGGGGAGCCGCGACGAGCCCGACCCAAGCCACCCGCTCGCCGTCGCCGAGCGATACGCCGCGGCGGTCCCCGGCGCGAAGCTCGTGGTGGAGGAGGAGGGTAAGTCGCCGATCGCGTGGCAGGGAGGACAGCTCTCAAGGGTGGTTGCCGAGCTGGCTGAGGCTGCCGGGTCCTGACCGAAGCGGAGTGGAGAATGGCCGGCGCGGAGCCAGCTCAGGCGAGCGCCGCGGGTGCATCGGTGGCTGGATTGTCTTCGGCGACTGTCGCGCCGCTGAGAAGCGCGGCGTAGCGGCCGCCCAGCTCCAAGAGTTCCTCGTGGGTCCCGCGCTCCACGATGCGTCCGGAATCGAGCACGAGGATCTGGTCGGCGTCGCGGATTGTCGATAGGCGGTGGGCGATCGCGATCGTGGTGCGGCCCCGCGATAGGTCGTCAAGCGCGCGCTGCACGGCGCGCTCTGTCTCCGTGTCGAGCGCGGAGGTCGCCTCGTCGAGGATCAGTACGGGCGGGTTACGAAGCACCGTGCGGGCGATTGCCATGCGCTGCTTCTCACCGCCCGAGAAGCGGTACCCGCGCTCGCCTACGGGGGTGTCGTAGCCCTCCGGGAGTGAGGAGATGAGGTCGTGTATCTGTGCAGCCCTGGCCGCATCTTCGATCTCCTCGTCGGTTGCCTCGGGGCAGGCGAAGCGGAGGTTCTCGCGGATGGAGGCGTGGAAGAGGTAGGTCTCCTGTGACACAAGCCCGACCGTGGAGGCAAGCGAGGCGAGCGTCATGTCGCGGATGTCCACCCCGTCGATTTCCACCCGCCCGCGCTGAGGCTCGTACAGGCGAGCGACGAGATACGCGAGGGTCGTCTTACCCGAGCCCGTCTCGCCCACGAGTGCGGTGCGCGTGCCGGCGGGGATGTCGGCGTCGATCTCACGCAGGGTCCAGCGTGTTCGCTTGGCGCTGTCCTCGCCCGTGACGTCGCCGGCGACCGCGCGTGCGCTCTTGTTTTCGTTGCCGGCCTGCCTGTCGGCGCTTGTGCCCGCAACCTTGTTTTCGCCCTCGGCGCTGTAGCTGAACCAGATGTCCCGCAAGCGCACCTCCCCCTGGGTGCACTTCGAGCTCGCGCGCGTCGGGGCGCTCTTCGATGTCGACGGGGAGGTCGAGGTACTCGAAGATGCGGCCGAAGAGCGCGAGAGATGTTTGTACTTCGAGGCCCACCGACAAGAGAGATTGGATCGGGAAAAGAACCCGCGTCTGCAGCGTTGTGAACGCGATCACGGTGCCGATCGAGATCGCGGCGGAGCCGTGAGCTATCGAGTACCCGGCGAACCAGTACACCGCCGCGGGCATGATGGCGAAGCTCATCTGCACCGAGGCCATCCGCCAACGGCCCGCCATGCGCGCCCTCACCTCGAGGTCCGCGAGTTCGCCGGACTCGTCGGAGAAGCGGCGCACAAGCTCGTTGGAGCGGCCCATCGTCTTGCCAAGCAGGATGCCCGACACCGACAGAGACTCCTCCACGAGCGTGGACATATCGGCGAGGCGACCCTGCCGCACCGACTGGATACGGCGGCGCTCCTCGCCCACACGGCGGGTGAGCCACACGAAGAAGGGGAGCAGGAACAGCGAGAAGGCGGCGAGACGCCAATCCAGGAGAATCATCGCCACGACCACCGCAACCACCGTGGTGACGTTTTGGACGATGGAGGTGGCGGTGGAGGTCACCACGCTGTCGATTCCTCCGATGTCATTGGCGATACGCGATTGCACCTCACCCGTGCGGGTGTGGGTGAAGAAGGCAAGCGACATCCTTTGTAGGTGGGCGTAGACGCTCGCGCGTAGGTCGTGCATGACACGTTGGCCCACCTGGTTTGAGATCCAGGTTTGCGCCACCCCGATCACGCCGCCGATAACCGACAGCGCGATCATGCCGCCCACAAGCGCGGTCAACAGTTGGGTGTTGTGTTTGGGGATCGCGGTGTCGATCACTTCGCGCAGCAGGAACGGACTCACGACGCCGAGGCCCGCCGCCACGAAGATCAAGGCGAGCAAGCCGCTGAGGCGCAGGCGGTAGGGCCTGAAGAGGGCGCTTATGCGTCGCAGCGATACATGTGGCGCCGCTGCGTCTACCGGGGGCGCAACCGCCCTAGATTCTCTCACCCGTCGATCTTAGGGGCCAAGGCGCGGGTGTCAGGCGCAGCGAGAGGAGGCCAAGGATCGTAGGATTGATGATGTGGACCTATCCAACGCCGAGATTAGGGTGCTCGGGTGTTTGCTTGAGAAGCAACGCACCACCCCCGATCACTACCCGCTGTCGCTGAACTCGCTGAGGTTGGCGTGCAACCAGTCGACCAACCGCGACCCGGTGGTGGACTACGACGATGGGGTCCTCCGCGACGCGTTGCACCGGCTGGAGCGGCGCGGATACACGCGTCTGGCCGGGGCGAGCCGCGCGGCGAAGTACCGCCACCTCTTGGCGGAGGCGCTGCCGATGTCAAGCGGCGAGCAGGCGGTTATGTGCGTGTTGATGCTTCGCGGCCCGCAAACCCCGGGTGAGCTCAAGCAGCGCGGCGAGCGCATACACGCGTTCGAGGGTCTCGAAGAGGTACACGACACGCTCGCCGGTCTGATCGAGCGCGGTCTGGTCGCACGCATGGGCCGTCGGCCGGGCCAGAAGGAGGAGCGCTACCAGCAGCTTCTTGGGGCGGAAGAAGACATCACCAACGGAACGTCGCCCCTGTCGCCCCTGGATGTCACACCGTCGCCAGTGCACATATCCGACGATCTGCACGACCGTGTGGCTCGGTTGGAGCGAGAAGTAGCCGAGCTACGTAGCGCTCTCGTCGAGCGATGACTCAGGCGCCATTGATATTTGCGGTGGCGCAAGCGTCAGACGCCGCCACCGGCGTGGGCATCCCCGTGGCGATCGCAGCGGGTTTGGTGTCGTTTCTCTCGCCGTGCGTGTTGCCGCTGGTGCCGGGCTATCTCTCGACTGTGATCGGTGTGGCGCCGGCGGATATCCAGGACGCGGGCACGAGGCGGGTGCTCGTGCCGAGCCTGCTCTTCATCGCGAGCTTCTCGCTCATCTTCATCCTGTTGGGTCTCACCGCCACGCAGGTGGGGTCGCTGTTGAACGATCACATCTCGCTGTTGCGTACCGCCGGTGGGGTGTTGATCGTGGCGATGGGTGTCTTGTTCTTGATGACGCCTTTTGTCGACGCGCTCAACTTCCAGTGGCACTCGGAGTCGCTGATGCGGGTTGCGGGCCGGGGCGGGCCGATGCTCGCTGGAGCGGCGTTCGCGATCGCGTGGACCCCGTGCACGAGCATCACGCTCAGCGCGATCCTCACACAGGCGGCGGTGTCGAGCTCGGCCGCCCATGGGGCGTTGCTGCTCGCTTTCTATTCCGCCGGCCTTGCGATCCCGTTCCTGCTCATAGCTGTGGCGTTCGAGCGTATGACTGGGGCGTTGGCGGTGGTAAAGCGGCATTTCCCTCTGATCGTAGGCGTGGGCGGAGCGGTGATGATCGCGCTCGGGTTGCTCATCCTCACCGGAGAGTTCACGATTCTCAACGCCGAAGCCAACAAGTTGCTGGAAGGCACTGGGCTCAACGTCTCAAAGATCTGAGCCCGTCGTCGCACCCGGGGGGTAGGCTCGCGGGTGGATGACAGAGCGTAAGACCCCATCTCCACAGCGCATCGCGCTCGCCTCGGTGGTCGCGGCGGCGGCGCTCGTGGCGATCAAGCTGGTGGTGGGGTTGCTCTCCAACAGTCTGGGGGTGCTCGCGGAGGCGATTCACTCAGCGACCGATCTGGCGGCGGCGTTGTTGACCCTCTTCGCGGTGCGGGTGGCGGTAAGGCCTGCCGATCGCGACCACCCCTACGGTCACGGCAAGGCGGAGCACCTCTCGGCGCTTGGGGAGAGCGTGATTCTGATCTTGGCGAGCGTCGCGATCGCGGCGGAGTCGGTCGTACGCCTCACTGGGAAGGGGGGGACGGTGGAAGTGCGGTGGTACACGTTCGTGGTTCTGTTGGCAGTGATCGCGATTGACGCGACCCGCTCGTATGCCTCACACCGAGGCGCCCACAGCCACGAAAGCGCGGCGTTGGGGGCGAACGCGCTTCACTTCACGCTCGATTTGATCGGGTCGGTGGCGGTATTGATCGGGCTGTTGCTCGTGCGGGCTGGCTATCCCGACGCGGATTCGATCGCGGCGCTGTTGGTGGCGGGGCTCGCGCTCTTCTCCGCCGGGCGGCTGATGCGACGTAGCGTGCACGCACTCATGGATCGCGTCCCACCGGGGGAGGACCTGGGAGATTTGAGCGCGCAGCTCGTGTTGCGGCTGCAACAGGGCACCACGCGAGTGGACGCGGAGGCGTTGGCGCGCCACCTACGAACGGAGCACCCAGAGGTGGCGGAGATCACGGTGCGGGCGCGGGAGTGACCTCGGCCTCGTTGGTTCCGTTATCGGGCGTCGCGCCGTCGGCGACGGTCCCTGTGACAACGCTATCGGCAGCGGCGGCCTTACGCTCCAGGAAGCGCTTTTCCCACGCTTCGTTGTTGCGCTTGGCGTCGAGCACGAACGGGGAGTAACCAATCGCCTTGACAATCAGGTTGTTGATGGTGGACCAGGGGGCGGGGAGGGGACGGAGGACGTCCACGAACAGCACCACGCGGGTGTCGTCGGTGTCGTTCCACACCTCGTGGTTGAAGGTGTCGTCGAAGATGAGACTCTTACCCTCCTCCCAGTGACGTATGTCATCGCCCACCCGGATCCTGCACTGCGCCGCCTGCTCGGGAACAATCAAGCCAAGGTGGTAGCGGAGGACACCCTTGTAGGGGCCGCGGTGATCGAGGATGTGCTTACGGGGGGAGAGGATCGAGAACATTGCGGTAGTCATGCCCGGGATCTGTTCCATCAGCGCCGCGGTGTTGGGGCACAGCTCGGTGGCGAGCTTAGCCTTGAAGCCGTAGCCGTATAGGAACAAAGTCTTCCAGCGGTCATCGTCTGTGATCTCGATCTGGTCCTTGGAGATGTCCTGGAAGTTGGGGAGCGCGTCGCGGTCGGCCATCACCGCTTCCAGCTCCTCGCGGATGGTGAGCCAGTTGCGCTCAACGTGCTCGATCCAGGGGAAGCGGTTCTCGGGGAAGAAGGTGGCGTTCCCCACGAGCGAGCGTTTGCCGATGAACCTCTCGATCGGCGCGAGAATGCGTTCGCCCATGGTTATGGTTAGCTCGACCGTGCGCTCCCACAATGACTTCGGACCTGTGTCGATGGTCATGCGCTCTCACCCTTTCCCTGACCTGTGTTGCGTGAACCACCAGGGTAGAGGTCGCCCACGACGGTTCTCGGGATAGGTATGTGTGTGGCGGGACGTCAGTGGTTTCGCGCATGTGGAACGCTCTACCGGGGAAGGATCTACTGGGAGCGCAGTCATAAGACTTGACCGCCCACTATCTACGGAGGACAGCCGTGAGGCACCTGAGCGCAGATCACATGAGCCGTTGGCGTATATCCACAGTTCCGCTGCTGGCGCTAGCGCTGGGGGCGATCGTCCTGGGTGGGTGTGGGGGATCGAAAAGCACGAGCTCCACCGCCCCCGCCGCCGCACCGGAAACCACGACGCCGGCGGCCACAACCTCGACGGCGGCTCCGTCGAACAGTGCTAGCGCGCTCAGTCTAGCCGCCGATCCCCAGGGAGAACTGAAATACAACACCACATCGCTCACCGCCAAGGCGGGGAGCGTGGCGATCTCGTTCACGAATAACGCGCCGCTGTCGCACAACGTGACGGTCGAATCCTCGTCCGGCTCGACCGTGGGGGCCACGCCGACCTTCCAGGGTGGGAGCAAGGTGCTTACGCTCAACCTCAAACCCGGGACGTACAAGTTCTACTGCTCGGTCCCCGGTCACCGGCAGGCCGGCATGGAAGGGACGTTGGTCGTGAAGTGATGGCGGTAGCGCAAACGCTCCGCTTTATACGCGCGCGCGAGTCACCCATAAACGGAGTAACAACACTCCTCCGCCACCGCGTTATCTCAGGACAAGCGAAAGACCCCGCCGACCCAAAGATGCCGGCGGGGTCAAACCACTCAACTTGTTTAGGCGGCCTCGCGGAGCGCGGCCAGCTCTGGAGACTCGGCGAGCTTCTTCAGGGCACGTTGCTCTAGCTGTGAGGCACGCTCGGCGGAGAAGCCAAGACGCTTGCCGATCGCGGTGAGCGTTTGCGGCTCCTCGCGTCCTGTACCGAAGCGCAGCGTGAGCACCGTGCGCTCGGTGTCGGGGAGCTTGGCTATGGCCGAATGCACGATGCGCTCGCGCTCGTTGTCCCAGGCGGTGTCCTCCGGCGCCTCGGCGTCGGAGGGGAGCAGGTCGCCAAGGGCGGTGTCGCCGTCGTCGCCGACCTGTTGGTCGAGCGAGACGAGGGCGGCGCGCTGGTGGCGTACCTCCTCGACCTGGTCGATCGGTAGGCCGGTCTCCTCGGCGAGCTCCTCAAGGGTGGGCTCGCGGCCCAAACGAACCGACAGCTCGCGCTCGACGCGGCCAACCTTGCGGGAGCGTTGCGCGACGTGCACGGGCAGGCGGATCGTGCGACCGGAGTTCTCAAGGCCGCGTTGGATCGCCTGGCGGATCCACAGGGTGGCGTAGGTGGAGAAGCGGAACCCCTTGCGCCAGTCGAACTTCTCCGACGCGCGGATCAATCCGAGCATGCCCTCTTGGACGAGGTCGGCGAGCGGGAGGCCCTGGTTCTGGTAGCGCCGCGCGTTTGAGGCGACGAGGCGCAGGTTGGAGTTGATGAGCTTTTCCTTGGCGTGGAGGTCGCCGCGCTCGATTTCCTGCGCGAGCTCGATCTCCTGTTCGGGGGTGAGCAGGGGATAGCGTCGCGAGTGGGCGAGCAGCTGGTCGACCGACTCCGGGATGAAGCTCTCGGCGGTCAAATCTAGGGTTGTGGGGGACTTCTTGGCGGTGTCTGGCATAAGCGCGTCTCTCTATTAAATGTCGAGGGGCTCGGCTCGCCGACCTACGGTCGGCTGCGCCACCCTCGTAATCCGATGCTTGGAGTCGGAATTATACGCCGCGATAGTTGCGTTGTCAATCATTCCTGTCGGTCTATGTGTATTCCAGTTGGTTCGACGCCTCCCGCATGGCGACCTTCCCACAAGTTGAGAACCCGCCAGAAGGCCAAAAGCTCCGCAATCACGCACACAATGGTCTACCCGCTAAGGGCTCCGTATATCGGTCATCGGCGGATTGTCAGCTTTCTATAAGGGATAGACGTACGTGCTCAGCGTGTCCACACGCCCTCCGGGGCGCCAACTCCCTAAGCTCACGCGATGGCTACCGAGGGAGAGCGCTCACAGCTGTTCTCGCCTTCTCTGCTCGACGGCCAGGTGGCGGTCGTCACCGGTGGCGGCAGTGGGTTGGGCCGCGAGACCGCGCTTGAGTTGGCGCGGTGCGGTATGCGGGTGATTGTTTGCGGCCGGCGCGAGGAGCCGCTGCAAGCGACCGTCGCCGCGGATCCCCGTGGGCTGGTGGAGGCGCGGGTGTGCGATATCCGCGAGGAGGATCAGGTGGACGCGCTCGTGGATGACGTCCTTGCCCGACACGACCGGATCGACCTGCTCGTGAACAACGCGGGCGGCCAGTTCCTCGCGCCGGCTGAGTCGATCACGCCCAAGGGCTTTCGCACGGTAATCCGTCTCAACGTGGAGGGTACGTGGTTGATGACCCACGCGGTGGCGACGAAGGCGATGATCCCCTCCGGTCGTGGGGGGAAGGTGTTCAGCGTGACGCTCTCACCCCACAATGGGATGCCCGGGATGGCTCACTCGGGGGCGGCTCGTGCGGCGGTGGAGAACTTGATGCGGACGCTCTCGGTGGAGTGGGCGCGCTTCGGGGTCCGCCTGCTCGCGCTTGCGGCGGGACAGTTCGAGACACAGACACTGCTCACCAAGTATCCGCAGGCGATCGTGGAGCGCATCGCCCACACGATCCCGTTGGGGCGGATGGGGACAGAGCAAGAGTGGGCTTGGATGGTCGCCTATCTCGCGTCCCCGGCGGGTGAGTTCTTCTCGGGGACGGTCATCACAATGGACGGCGCCCGCGATGATTGGTTGGGGCCGTGGCCGCCCCAACAGGCGGCCGACGATGAGGGCACACCGCTCAGCGAGGAGCGCCGCGGCTGAGGCCGGGGTCGCGGCCCCATTGGGCCGTAGTTGAGCGGCGCTAGGATCGCGGCTCGCGCCACATCTGCCACATAGTTGGACCGCGTGGCAGGTGGATCTCGCCGGTCACGCGGAAACCGTGACGGGCGTAGAAGGCGATGTTGCGCTCCTTTGAGGACTCGAGGTAGGCGGCGACACCGTCGTTGTCGCACTGCTCAAGCACGGGGGCGAGTACCGCCGAGCCAAGGCCCTGGCCCTGCACGTTTGGTTCGGTGCCGAGAACCGCCAGATACCAGTGGGGCGGGGAGTGGGGGTGGGCCTTCTCCATCCCGCCGAAGCCCACCGTGAGCAAGGGGAGTCGCCAGATTAGGCGGGGATGGGCGAGCACTCGACCGATCTGAAGGTCTTCGCGCGGCGTGCTCTTCCACCGCTTCGGTGGAGCCCACAACGCGGCGCAACCCAGCGTGTCGGTCGTCCAGATCTCGTCGTGCGCGATCAGCTGGCGTAGGCGGATCGACTGGAAGCGCTCCAGCATTGCAAGCCGTAGTCGGTCCGGCCGGCATGACCATTCGGCGACGGGGTCGTCGAGGAAGGCGCGCGCGAGCGTTTGCGCCAGTTGCGGCACGTCCGCGTCCGTAGCACGCCGCACATTCACAGAAGCTTGATCGCGTCCCAACATTGAGACAGCTATTTTGACGCGAGGGACTGCTACGCGCCGTGCGGTGCGATCCCTACAGTTTCACGATGCCAGAGCACAACCCACCCCCTAAGGACGACGACACCACAGGCCATCCCTCGCGGGACGAGCGAGGGAAGCTGGTGGACCGCCGCACGCTCTTGAAGAGCGGGCTACTCGCGGGCGGCGCGCTTGCCGGTGGGGGGGCGGCGCTCGCGGATCTCATCTCAAAGCCGAGCCGTCTCTCGCCAGGGGCTCGTGCGGCCAAGCTCACCGACGGTAAAGGCACGGGGGTGAGCGCACAAGCCTCAAAGCACAGTTCGAGGGGGGTACCGACATCCAAGTCCTACAAGGCCCCCAACGTGCTCGTGGTGATGGTCGATCAGCTGCGTACCCCCCAATGGTTCTCTGGTAGCCCCGCCGCGGCAGAACTGATGCCGAACCTCGCCCGGTTGCGCGAAGGGGCGGCGTCGTTCTCAAACCACTACACCGCCGCTAACGACTGCACCCCCGCCCGCGCGGCCCTGCTCACCGGGCTCCACACCCATCAGACAGGGTGCATGATCACGGGCGGCTCCACGCTTGACCCGGGGTTTCCGACCTGGGGGACGATGTTGCGCGAGCTGGACTATCGGACGCACTGGTTCGGGAAGTGGCATCTCACCCACGGAGACAACCTGTGGGACGCGCACGAAGACGCGGGCGCGCTTGAGCCCTACGGGTTCGCCGGTGGCACCTATCCATCGCCCGACGGGGCGCCCGGGCAGGGGTGGAGGGTCGATCCCCATATCGTCACCCAGTACGAAAACTGGCTCGCGCGAGCCCCCAAGGGCACGCCGTGGTGCACCACCGTGTCGTTGGTCAACCCGCACGACATCGCCTGGTGGTACCGCTGGAGCAGCCGCTTTGCGGCGGAGGCCCAGACCCCTGAAATCGTGAGCTCGCTGCCCCCGAACTTCGAGACACCGGAAGAGATGGAAGCGCGGGGCAAGCCGGCGTTGCAGCGCTCGCTACAGGACACGGCACAGGCGTCCTTCGGTGAAGTCCCCTACGAAGGCTCGGAAGTCGCCGAGTCATGGCTGCCGTTCATGAATCTCTACTTGAAGCTGCTCGCCGAGGTCGATGGCCACATCGGGTCGGTGCTGAACGCGCTCGCCTCGCGACCGGATGTGGCTCAGAACACGGTGATTGTGTTCACCTCCGATCATGGCGAGTATGGGGCCTCGCACGGGATGCGTGGCAAGGGTGGGGGAGCCTACGAGGAGGCGATCCGCGTGCCGTTGATGGTGCGTGACCTACGCGAACAGCTTGTGAGCGCGCCTCGGACTGAACGTACTGGGTTGACCTCAAGCGTTGATGTCGCGCCGCTGCTTTTGGACATCGCCACCGGGAGCTCCTCGTGGAGGGGCGACTCTCATTACTCCCATTCTCGCTTCCCGCCATGACATGGCCTCGATGCTTGCCGACCCTTCTGCGCCGGGGAGGCCGTACGTGTTGCACGCAACCGACGAGATGGTTACCGAGTTCGCGATGGAGCCCCATGCGGCCGAAGCGCCGCTGCACGTCGTCGCGCTGCGTACCCCTAAAGCGAAGTACGCGGTCTACTCCGACTTCGCCCCAGGCACGATCAAGTTTGCTGGGCGTAGGGAAACCGAGCTGTATGACTACTCGAGTTCTGCTGGGCGCATGGAGTTGCGCAACGACGCCGGCTCGAGTCTGTTGGAGGGAAAACTGGCGGCTGAACTTAAGCGGGCGGTGCGAGACGAGTTGCGTGCCCCGCTCCCCAACCGCTTTCACGTCGCCCGTAAGCGGGGATTCGCCGATTACTTCGACACCGCCCAGCGCGCTGTCGTGAAGGCGGCTGAGCGTCGTCGCCGCCGCGCTGAAGCGGAAGCGGAAGGACCGTTTGACGGGGAAGGAGGGATCGGGGTCTCTCCGCCTACGAGCGCTCGGCGGCCCGCAAACCGGCGAAGGTCCAGACGGAGAAAATGAGGATCAACCCCACCGCGCACCCGTAGGCGAGCAAGGTGTGATCGTGAGCGCCTGAGATCAGCCCACGCCCCGCCCCGAGGAACGCGGTCGCCGGGTTCACGCTCGCCACCGCGTGTATCCAACCCTTCAACAGCGCCAACGGCACGTAAACCGGCGCGAGGAACAGGATCAAGAATACGGGCGTCTGCATCAGTGGGCCCGCCTGGATAGAGCGGAAGCGAAACGCCACGCCGGCTGCCCACCCATATCCCACAAGCACCAACAGCGCCGCGAGGCCATACAACCCGAAGAGATCCACCCCGCCGCCTGTCATCTGCATCCCCGCGATCAATGCCACCCCGGTCACCACGGTGAGCGTGATCGCCGCGCGTGAGAGCGCCACGAGCGCGTACCCCAACACGATCCCACGGCGGTTCTCAGCCGCGAGCATCAACCTACGGGCGAATCCGCTTTCGAAGTCAAAGGCGATCGTGAACCCAGTGAACAGCCCGGAGAACATCGCTGCTTGCAGCATCACGAACACGAACTGGAACGCGGTGTATCCCGCCGGGAAGTGAAAGCCCGGGATCGACCCAAGCGCTGAAAGTCCGCCTGCGAAACTGGCGAAAAACACGAGTGGGAACACCAGCGAGGGGATGAACAGGTCGGGGCGGCGCGTGTAGGTGTGTAGCCCCCGCCACGCGATCGCCTGCGCCACGCCCCACGCGCTTGCGTGTCCCGGCTCAGCGGGCGACCGTGGGGTTGTGGACACCTCGTGTGTATGCGCCTCGACGTTCATGTCCGTTGCAACCTTGCTCGCATCGCACTCGCCACGAGCGCCAGGCCGACAACTAGCAAGCCCACCGCGACGGCGAAACCGCGCGCGAGCGCCGTTGTGTCCCAGCCGATGATGTACAGGCTGCGAAAGCCCTCGATCAGGTAGGAGATCGGGTTCCACGTCGCCACCGTGTGAAACCAGCCGGTTTGCAGCAGATTGCGGGGGAGATTGCTGGAGGAGAGGAAGATGAACACGAAGAAGAGCGGGAACATCCCCTGCACCGCCTCGCCTGAACCCGTCTTCAGCGCGACGAAGCATCCGATCGCGCCGAAGCCGGTGGCGGCGAGCGCACCAAGTCCGATCAACACGAGCGCGCCCCACCCGCCTGCGTCGATGTGGGCGCCTGCGATGAACCCTAGTCCCACGTACACGGTCGACTGGATCGCGCCGAGCGCGCCCACGCCGAGCAGCATCCCCCCGATCAGCGACACCCGTCGCATCGGTGTCAGCGCAAGCCGGTTAAAGAAACCGCTCTCGATGTCCTCCGCGAGGTTCGTGCCGGTATTGATGAGCGAGAACATTCCTCCCTGGATGAACGCCACCGCGATCGCGAAGGAGATGTAAGAATCGGTCGGGAAGCCCGGTAGGTGCGTCGCGGCGCGCAATCCGCTCGCGTTCACGGCGAGCAACATCGCCGGGAAGAAAATGATCGGAAACATCTGGAACGGCTGGCGCAGCGTCTTCAGCATCGACCGCCGCGCGAGCGCCCACACCTGCGTGGAGAGCGCCCCGTTCACGCCGCCACGGACTCGGTGGGCTGCTCGTCGGCATCCTCCCCGGCGCTGTCATCGGCGGCTCCCTCAAGCGATCGGCCCGTCTTGGCCAGGAACACGTCGTCGAGCGTGGGGGAGTGCAGTCTCAGATCGGCCACCGAGATACCCTCGGTGTCAAGCGCACGCACGATCTCGGCTAGATCCGCGGCGCCCTCGGCGAGCTGCGCCGCCACGCCGCCCGCTGAGGCCGGGCTCTGCTCGCCGAAGCGGTGCAGTACACCCGCAAGTCGCTCGCGGTCGGCTGGGTTCTGGGGGATCGCCTCCACGGTTTGGCTGCCGATCTCGGCCTTCAGCTCGGTTGGGGTTCCCTCCGCGACGATCTTGCCGTGGTCGATGATCCCCACACGGTCGGCCAAAACGTCCGCCTCCTCGAGGTACTGGGTTGTGAGGAACACGGTGACGCCCTCTCCAGCCAGGCGCCTGACCTCGTCCCAGAGCGCTGCGCGGCTCTGTGGGTCAAGACCGGTAGTTGGCTCGTCGAGGAACAACAGCCGCGGGCGATGTAGCAACGCCAACGCGAGATCGAGTCGCCGCTTCATGCCACCCGAATAACCGTTCACCTTGCGGTCGGCGGCTTCTGTGAGGCCCACGCGGGCGAGAAGTTCGCTCCCGCGTGTATCCCGCTCGCCCTTAGGCAGGCCGTGCAGGGAGCCTTGCAAGCGCATGTGCTCCCGACCGGTGAGGAACGGGTCGAGCGCCGACTCCTGTAGCGACGCGCCGATCGCCCGCCTCACAGCGGGACCATCGCGCACAACGTCGAGACCGGCCACGCGTGCGCTGCCAGAGGTAGGGGGCAGCAGCGTGGTGAGCACGAGCACAGTTGTCGACTTGCCCGCTCCGTTAGGTCCAAGGAAGCCGTAGATCTCTCCTGGCGCCACACGCAGGTCGATCCCCGCGACCGCGCGTACGTCGCCTTTGAAGACCTTCACGAGGCCCTCCACTTCGATCCCGTTGCGTGGGTCTGCCATCGACACGACGTTATAGCTCGGATGCGACGGTATCCGGCGATTTCTAAAGAGACGCTCTTCGTGATAGGCCCGCCAGCGCAGGCGCAGTCAAGCGATCGAGCTAAACGAGCAGTTCGTCGGGTGAGGCGATGATGCGCAGATGGTCGCCAATACCGGCGATCGCGAACAGCCGCTGCACCTGCTCAGTGCCACGCGTGAGGGCGAAGTCCCAATCTTGGTGTTGGGAGCGCTCGTGTGCCGCGAGGATCACGCGCAGCCCGGCGGAATCGACGAACTGGAGGTCTTGCAGATCCAGGACGATGATCGCGGGCGAGCCCGCCTCCACGTCCTCGATCGCCTGCTCAAGCACCGGTGACGCGAGCAGGTCGAGTTCGCCGTGAAGCTCAAGCACCACCCGGTCGGGCTCGCTTCGCACATCGATTCCAAGATGCTCCCCCACGGGCTCCACGACGTTGATATTACCGCCGTAGCTCACCGATGTGAAACGCGTATCCCCAACAGCGCCAGGTCGTCGCGGAGACTGCCCTCGGCATGGTTGACCGCTTCACGCTCGATGTACTCGAGCATCCCCTCAAGGCTCGCTCGTGGGGCTCTGCGACACAGCTCAACCATCCCTGCCTCGCCCAGCTGCATGCCCGCGCCGCCCGCGTCGGGGAGGCCATCCGTATAAAGCAGCAGCGTGTCGTCTGGTTGGAGCTCGATACTCGTAAGCCCCACCTCGATCGGATCGAGTACCCCGAGGAGCGTCCCGTGCTCGCCTACGAGGCTCACCTCCCCGTCGGCGGTGAGCAACAGCGGCGGCGGGTGACCGGCCAACGCCACGGTCAAACGTGTGTGTTCCAGCGTCTGCTCCATCGCTACGAGGCACACGGTGCAAAGGTCCACGCCGACCGGCTGGCGGAGCAACGCGCGGTGCAACGTCGCAAGCATCTCTGCGGGGGACTGCTCGCTCATCGCGGCGGCGCGCAGCGTGTGGCGCGCTAGAGCGGTTACCCCCGCAGCTCGTGGACCCTTCCCACACACGTCCCCGATCACCAGCATCCAGCGGTTCGCTCCGTAGTCGAATACGTCGTAGAAGTCGCCTCCCACGTCATTGAGCTCCCCGGCCGCGCAATACCGAGCGACCACGTCTGCATCCGGGATCTCGGGCAGCGACTCCGGCAGCAGCGCCTTCTGGAGCGTGTGCGCGATCCTCGTGCGCTCTGTGTACAGCCGCGCGTTTTCGACCGCTGTCCCCGCACGGCGGGCCAGGCGCTCGGCGAGCGGGAGGTCCTCTGGTGAGAGCCTGCGATCCTCGCCCGAGGATACGAGCGTGATCGCACCGATCGTGCCCGCGGCGCCGATCATCGGCACGATGATCACCGCGGTGGCGCCGATCGCGCTCAGCAACTCCAGGTGCTTGTTATCGCGCGCGTACATCGCAAGCGCGTCAGGGGGGATATCGGTGTATACACGTGCTTCACCGGTGCGAATAACCTCGGGTACGCCCGACGGCTCATCCCGAGATAGACGGTAGTCGCGATTGAGTCGCGCCGCGAGCTCCATCATCGCCGGGTCGGGATGGTGGACCGCCACGCGTTCGATCTCGCCCTGTTCGTTGAGCAGGTCGATTGCGCACCAGCTCGCGAGCTGGGGGACGGTGAGGCGGGCGACACGTCGCAACGTCTCGCTGTAGTCGAGCGAGGAGGCGAGCACACGGCTTGCACCCGCCATGAAGCTTTCGGCGAGTTGCACCCGCTTGACCGCGGTGATGTTCTCGAACACAT
Source organism: uncultured Solirubrobacterales bacterium (assembly GCA_963695305.1). Lineage (GTDB taxonomy): Bacteria > Actinomycetota > Thermoleophilia > Solirubrobacterales > Solirubrobacteraceae > Palsa-744. The sequence goes on from OY968774.1 coordinate 1,965,729, forward strand.
TCACCGCGTACAGCATTCGTCCCGTCTCGGGATCGGTGACCGGGGAGGCCCTCACGATGATCCATCGCTCCTCACCAGTGGCCCGCACCACGTTACGCACCAGCAGTGGCCCGGGATGCTCGCCGGCGAAGAGTTGCCTGCCGGGCATCTGCTCCAGGTCGAGTTCGCGGCCCTGCTCGTCAAAGACGAGGAAACGGGGCATAATCGCCCCCGGCTCCGCGCTCATCAGATCCTCTGGGCTCTCCACCTGCAGGAGATCGGCGGCGGCCTGGTTGGCGAATATCGTGTGTCCCTGCTCATCGACCACCGTGATCGCCTCGGCGAGGTTGACGAGCACAGCTTCCAATCTTTGCTCCGCGCGGCGCAGGTCAGAGAACAGGCGCGCGTTGTCGATCGCAAGCGCCGCTCGCCTTGCCAGCTCGCAGGCGAGGTCCATGTCCTCCGCGCGATAGCGGATGCCCTCGCCGAGTCGCAGCAGCGAGAGCGCGCCGAGCGTGCGGTTGCGAGCGCGCAGCGGGGCCACCGCTGCCGAGCGGTATCCGTGTTCGATCATGAACTCCGCGTGCTTTGACCCCTGCGCGAACGAGCTCAACAGGGCGTCTGTCATCTCGGGCAGCAGCACCGGCTCACCGCTTCGGATCACGCGAGCGACCGGATGCTCGCCTTCGGGGTCAAGCGGATAGGCCGTGCGCAATTTCTCCAACTCGCGCGCGATTGTCGCGTTGGCTGAGACCACTGCGACATCCCGAATCGAGCCGTCCTCATCGCGCAGATCTATCACGCACAGGTCGGCGATCCGCGGCACCGTCAGACGTGCGACTTGGCCCATCGTCGTGGTTGGGTCAAGCGAGCTTGCAAGCACCGCGCCCGCATCGATCAGCAAGCTCGCGGCAACGTCTCCCATGGGCTGGGCGTTTGCGCTGCTCGACTCCCCTCCTTTGGCTCCCATGGCAGGTCCCGGCACGGTTGACATTTGCTCGCGGTCAAAAGCCGCGATGCCGAGCGTTGTCCAGTATCGCAGCCGAACTGTTTGAACCGGGACCGCGGTGTTGGTCCTCAGGGCAGTTGCATGTGCACTCGCACGACCGTGCCCGCCGGACTCGAATGAATCTGCATGAGATCGGCGAGATGTTTCACCACCCAAAGTCCACGTCCACTCGGCTGGTCGGGCGTGGGCGGGGTTTGGCGTGCGTGCGGATCGACGATGTGCCCGGCGTCGTGAATCTCGCACACCAACACGTTCTCGTGCGTCCACATGCGTAGCGTCCCCGTGCCGCCACCGTGGCGGACACTATTGGTTGCCAGCTCGTTAACAGCCAACACCAGGTCATCTGTGCGGGCTTTGCCGAGTGAGTCCTCGGCAAAGCTCGATACGACCTGGCGCACGTCTCTCAACTCCCGAGCTGTGAACCGCATTTCCACGGCATCGCGGCCCTCCGTGGCCTCGTCTCGCATGTGGTAAGTATGCCACCCGGCGGAGGTGAATCCGCCGGGTGCAGCGTATGCGAGAACTATTGCAGGCACATCAACTCCTCGCCCGCTAACGTCCGTACCAGCGCCGGCCGCCGCCGACGGGAGCGCCGCCTATGAAGAAGCCGATCGCCCACAACAGGAGCGCGACGATCAGCACATACCAGAGAACGTGTACGGCGAAGCCCAGTCCTCCGAGTAGAGCCAAGATCAGTACAAGAGCGACTAGAGCAACCATGTTTAATCCTCCATCTGTCAAAAGCGACGCTTCACGCGTCTGCAAGCTCATCACTACCCTTGCCCGTCTGGTCTAACCGAGGTGACGTGGTTAACCGCGATTACGGCGTCGCGGCAGCGCCGGCCGTGAGGGCGCCACCGCGGGCGGCCGTAGCCACAGGGGCCAGCAATCCTTATTCCCTCACAAGGCGTCTGAGAATCGTCAAAGTTACGGCAACGATCCCAATCCAGTGAAACCGTGGCCGGCCTTTCACGCTCGCCGTTCTAACGCGGATCTGTCATGTGCAATGTGAGCGTTTCGTATTTGCCGACCGTGTTCACCCCTCGGCGGTCGGTGAGCTTCTCGATGATCCCTCCAAGGCCGTCGAACTCGGACTCCCTCAGGAGAATTTGAGCGCTGCCGAGGCTCATTGGCGCGACATTCAACTCAAGTGCCCGCGTCCCGACGTCCACGCCGACATCGAGACGGTCGCAACTCAACGCGCTCTTCGCGTGGGCGACGAGCGCGTCGGCGAGGAGTTGAACGTCGGAGATGCGATCGGTGGTGAAGTGTGCGCGTGTGGCCAATGCGCTCACGAGCCGAGGAAGGACCGTGCGTGCTAGCGCTATGGGTGTGATGCTGACCGTGGTCGTGGAGGGGGATTCACTCAGCTTGAGCGTGTACGCGTCCAATCCGCTGTGATCGGGCTCAAGCAGGGTGGCTTTGGGGGCGTCGAACTCCATCCGCGCCAATGTGCCGCCGCCGTATGGAAGATCGAACTCGACCGTGCGCGCGAGCGTTCGGATGACGTGCAAGCCGATCCCCTCGCCCTCGCCCTCCTCGACATCCTCTCGCGCACTCATCCCGACCCCTCGATCCAGCACCCCTACCGCAAGCGTCCCCTTGCGAAGACGCACCTCCACGTCAAGAGGCCCCTGCTCACCGCCGTAGGCGTGCAACACGGCGTTGTTGCACGCCTCGGTGACGGCGGTTTGGATGTCGTTCAAGTGGGGTTCGTCGAGCCCGACACCGTCTGCCACCCCGGCGAGCATCTCGCGCACCAGCACAACGTTCTCCGCGGTTGCGGCGAGGCTCAGGCGAACATTTGCGGGTGGCTCAGCCATCGGGGTTTGACGACCTGTGAGAGATCGCGCGGATGGCGCTCTTCGCCTCTCGAGCGTCGCTTGCAAAAGAAGATAACGCCCGCGCGGGGCCCTCAGGCCCCGCTTGCCGCATCCCGCGTCAACGCTCGCAGCTGACACAGCGAGCGGCGCAACAGACGTGAGACCTGCATCTGTGAGATGCCTACGCGTTGCGCGATCTCCGTCTGGGTTAGGTCCTCGACGAAGCGCATCCGCAGCATCGCCCGCTCACGCGCCGGTATGTGCTTGAGCGCCGCCACCACCGTCGCGTCGAGCTCCACGAGCTCATAGCGCTCGTCGGTCTCTCCGATCGAATCGCCGTAGCTCATCGCGTCCTCCTCAGCTCCAGGTCGCGGAGCGTCCAGCGAAAGCGTGTCGTAGGCCTGGCCGGCCTGCAAAGCGTCGATTACCTGCTCCTGGTCGAGCTCCAGGTAGACGGAGATCTGACTAACCGTGGGCGCGCGACCGTGCTCGGAGGTGAGCGTCTCTTGAGCTTCGCGCACCTTCAGTGCACGCTCCTGATCTCCGCGGGGCATGTGTACCGACCAACCGCAATCGCGGAAGTAGCGGCGCATCTCGCCGAGGATGGTGGGTACCGCGAAAGAGGGAAACGAACAGCCCCGCCCAGGGTCGAACCGGTTGAGCGCCTTCAGCAGTCCGACGGACGCCACCTGCAACAGGTCCTCGAAAGGCTCCGATGAGCGGTCGTAGCGGCGAGCGAGGTTCCGTGTGAGCGGCATGAACCGTTGCACCAGTGCCTCCCGCGCGCCCTCGTCACGATCTTGCTGCCACCGCTCGAACAGCAGGCGCAAATCATCGGTGGCGGCGCCACTCTGGCGCAGAGTAGGCGTGGCTGTCTTTGTGGACACCATCTCCATCCTCCGTCCGTTTCCGTCCGTTGACTCCTAGAGTAGTAGTGCTGGGCGACGTCCTCGCCCGCAACCTCTCAGAAGGCCTCTACCCACATCCCCGGCGTTCTATGCGGGCAATTGCTCGCCCTCTGACGAGTGGCTGCAAGACCGCGCCCAAAGCCATCCCCGCGACGTGCGTCGAGGCTTTTCGGGGCGTATGGTGGGTAGACAATGCCGATGCCCCGCTCCCTTTGGAACGGCACGATCGCCTTCGGGTTGGTGCGCGTGCCCGTGAAGCTCCACTCCGCAACGGAGTCGAAGAAGATCGCCTTTCGCGAGCGTCATGCCACCGATGGCGCCGCCATAGAACACCGTCGTGTGTGCGTGAAGGAGGGTAAGGAGGTGCCTTACGGCGAGATCGTGAAGGGTTATGAGGTGGCGTCAGGCGCCTACGTGGTGCTCTCCAAGGAGGAGATCGCGGTGGCCGACGGCGCGGACGCACGCGTGGTGGAGATTCAGCACTTCGTGAGCGTGGGTGAGATCGACCCGGTGTACTACGAGCGCGCCTACTACCTCAGTGCTGGCAAGCTGGGGGAGGAGTCCTATCGCTTGCTTCACGCCGCCCTGAAGCGCTCCGACCGTGTGGGGATAGGGAGGTTTGTGTTCCACAACAAGGCCCACCTTGTGGCGATTCGCGCGCTTGAGGACGTGATCGCGCTGCACACGATGCGCTTCGCCGACGAGCTTGTCCCCGAGGGGGAGGTGGAGATGGGGGAGACCACAAAGGCGCCCTCCAAACTTGAGGTGGACACCGCCGAGCTCTTGATCTCCCAGCTTGATTCGAGCTTTGAGCCCGACAGCTACGAGGACACCTACCGCGATGCGCTTATGGGGGTCATCGAGCGCAAGGCACGCGGCGAGGCCATCGAGGCGCCTGACGGACAGCCACAGGCGCCTGGGGGCGACCTGTTGGCGGCGCTGGAGGCGAGCTTGAAGGGCAGTGGGGCAGGCAAGCGTCGCTCCTCACGCACCAAGAGCAAGTCGACGACGTCGACGAAGGCGCGCAAGCCGACACGCACACGGGGAGGCCACTGATGGCGCGCTCGCTGTGGACGGGGTCGCTCAGCTTCGGGTTGGTGACCGTGCCTGTGACGCTCCACAGCGCCGTTCGCGACCGTGACCTGCACTTCAACCAGCTCCACGCCCCCGACGGGTCGCCGATCGAAACCCGCAGGGTGTGCGCCCACGAGGGTCGCGCGGTGCCTTGGGGTGAGATCGCCAAGGGGTATGAGCTCGAGGACGGGCGGTGGGTATTGCTCAACGACGAGGATCTTGCTGCCGCGGCGCCACGGAAGAGCCGCACAATCGACATCGAGCGGTTCGTGGAGGAGCGGGAGATCGACCCCATCTACTTGCACCGACCGTACCTGCTTGTGCCCAACGACGAGGCCGCGGCGCGTGCCTATGCGCTGCTGGGCGAGGCGATGCGTCGCTCGGGGAAGGTGGCGTTGGGGCGTTTCGTGATGCACGCCAAGGAGCACCTCGTGAGCATCCGGCCTCGCGGGAAGCTGCTTACGCTCACCACGATGCGCTTCCACGATGAGGTGCGATCCAGTGGAGACATCGCCGATGGGATCGACGGCGCCGCGGTCCCAACCCCCGAGCAGATCGAGAACGCGATAGCGATTATTGGCGAGCTTGAAGTGCCGTTTGAGCCAGCTAGATACAGGGACGAGCATCGTGCTCATCTGGAAGATGTGATCCGGCGCAAGCAGAAGGGCCGGAAGATCTCGGTGCCGGTGACTAAGAAGAAGCCGGTGGAGCCGAGTCCGGTCGCGCCCGACCTGATGGGGGCGCTGGAGCAGAGCCTTGCCCGCATCAGGGGCGAAGCCGATGCTCCCGGCAAGGCGCCGAAGAAGCCGGCAAAGAAGCCTTCGACGCGAGCCAAGAAGGCTCCTGCAGTTGCGCGCGCTCCGCGTCCCAGCCGGTCGCGATCTTCTCGCGGCTGAGGCACAGCAGAGGGTTTAAAAAGGGCCGACGCCGCTGGAGCGGCGCCGGCCCGACTGCCGAATGGGCATTCGGTCAGCAGATCATAACAACGCAAACCATCCGTGGTAGACCACAGATTGTTGGCCGCATGGACCTGGGTGCCCGTGGCGTGAGAGTGTTTCTCACTCAATGGCACCCCGTTCTCCCGATACAGATCCGGCTCTAGCCGCCGTCCTGCGGCGCCTACGCGCCAAGCGCGGCGAAACCCAGGAAGACCTCGGCTACCGCGTCCGGCTCACCGCTGGATCTCTCTCCAGGATCGAGCAAGGGCAGGCAAATCCGACTTGGAGCACCGTCCGCAAGATCTCAGAAGGGCTCGGCGTCACGCTCGTCGAGCTCGCCCGCGCGGTCGAACGTGAGGAAGATTAGTCGCGCGTTAGTCGCGCGCCCCTCGCAGCCGAATGGCCCCCGAGCGCGTGGTTGCGGAAAACGCCGCTGGAGAGTTGAAGATGTGGCGTTTCTGCAAGGGCAAGGCGGGGAGTGTTGGGGGAGCGCTGGGGCTTGTGCGGGTGGTCCGGATGCTGCGGGCTAGTCGAATTTCCACCACCAGTCCGCGAACGATGCACGCGCTTGAATAGTGGGTCGTGTTCGGCGAGGACGGTCGAAAAATGCAAGCTCCTCAGTTGTCTTGGTCGCGCCCGTGGCCGCAGATCGACAGGCGATGCCGGGCAGTCGGTCGTCCCATGCGTGCTGGCCGATTGGCTGGCAGGTGGAATGGGCGATCGCCCGACCATTGGCGTGTCGCGGGTAGGAGGTAGGCAGGCCGACGCGGGTGAGCCCGTCATCCGAGACGCAGTCCAGATAGGCGTGGGCAGGTACATCGACACCGATGAGGTCGTGCTGCTCATCTGGATCGAGGTCTTCTGGTCCGTAGGGCAGGTCTGCGAGCTTGTGCAGCACCTGGAGGCGTGCGGTCGCGACGGTATCGTTGAGATAGAGCACTGGGAAAGCTCCGGGTGCGTTCCACCGGCCGCCGTAAGTCAGGCTGTAGCTGCTGTCAAGGGGGTCCGGCCAGTCAGGGTCGGCGAGTCGGTAGTAGCGCCCGCCGCGCCGCGTGGTGGCGCCCAAGCGGGGAAGAACACCACGCGTTGGCACTACGCGGCGGTCGCCCAGTCGAACGAGCGGCGGGTGATTTCGAGCAACTCGTGCTCGCGTCCTTGACGAATGAGATCCAGCATCGTGAGACCGCCATATGCGTCCGCAGGACGTCGCGCTGCACCGGGAATCCGCTCCAGCTTGAGCTTCCGCTCCAAGATGTCAGCGATTGCGGCGATCGTCGCGACTCGATCTTGGCGTCCCGCGGGGACACCACGTTCGATCCACTCCTTGACACCCTGACGACTTACGCCGAACAAGCCGCCGAGTTCGGTGTTGTTGAGCCCAAAGATCTCCTGGATGCGCTCTAGCTGGGGATCGTCCGCGTCAAGTTGGCGTCGGACGCCCCGCAAGAAGCGGCGTGCGTCGACATCCGAGATCGGAAGCATGTCGTCTGTGGTGGGGGCGTCGAGTGGGGGGGAGCCCGGGATGAGCGCACGCAGAGACGCGAGCGCGTGCATCGCCACGCCTTCGCGCAAACCGAGCAGTGCAGCCCAGCGTGAGAACGGAGCCTCGGCCGCGCTCTGATCCAGTGCCGCGCCAATCCAGCCTGCGCGCGCCCCCGAGCGGCTCTGAAGCTCTACCTGGCCGGTTGCGCCGATCACGAAGAGCTCCGGACGACTCTCAGCCGCGTCAGTCAACAGCGCGCGTGCCAACCGGCGATATGAGCGGACATACGCCACCGCGGCGCGGGAATCGCCGTTTAGCGCCTGCTCCACAGTGCTCCCGAGCTGCGCGATCTCCTTACGGGCGAGGTTGTTGAACAGGTCACGCAAGTGCGCGTCATATGGCGCGTCAAGCAATTCGTGGCGATCCTTCACTGTCATCACGCCATCACAATAGCGCAAGCAAAACGCAAGCGCAAGTAAAACGCAAGTAAAGGAGGGGGCTATCTCATCGCGGCTTTGCCTCGGCGAAGCGCTCAAGCTCATCGTCGGGGATCGGCTCCCAGGGGGCGGCATAGGCGACGAACGCACGCCAGCTGGGAAGCAGGCCTGGGTCGCCGTCGAACGCCCCGAAGCGCACGCTCATCTCGTGGTGATTTTCGGGATTGCGGCTGAACAGGTGTCCACCACACTGGCCGCAGAACAACTTTTCGGCCCCTTTGTCCGGCGGGCGCCAAGCCGTAAGCAAATCCTCGCCTTGCAGTATCCGCAGCGTGTCTCCGTCGATACGCGCCTGTACCGAGGACGCGGTTCCGGTGCGCCGCTGGCAGCGCGTGCAGTGGCAGTACCCGGCGGTCTTGGGGATCTCGGCCAGCTCGAAGCGCACGCCTCCACAGAGGCAGCCTCCCGGGATCGGGAGCGTCAACTCTTGCTCGCGCTCTTTTCGGCGGGCGTAGGCTTGGGGATGGCGCAGCTTTTCGCGGCTTTGCCCTTGTGTATCGGTGAGCAGCCGAGTCCGCCCAACCCATGCTCAACCTCATAGAGCAGGAAAGTGTTCGGCTTGTGGGGGAAACTGTTGTCCGGGCCATACCCGATCACGATGCTGTCGCCGTTGCGCATGACGTACGCGGCTGGGTCCGCCAGCGTCTTGCCGTTGACGTAGAAGTGCAAGTGATCGCCACCGAGCCCGGTCAGCCCACCGAGCTGCGCTGGGCCGAACTTGACGCCCCACACGGAGAAGAAGTCGCCGAGCGTAAACGGGTAGCGATGGTTTGTCTCCATGTGGATGATCCCAGTCGCATCGTGCGTGTGGAGGCTCGTCTCGCGGCCCTTGCTCGTTTCGATCCCAATGAGTGCCGGTATGGGGGAGAGCAGCCCGTTCACGTAGACGTGCAGCATCGCGTGGATGTGGAAGGTTTCTTTGCCGACTGGTGGCAGCCCGATCGTTTTCGCCCTTTCCTGCAGGTGCGCGTATTCGGGCTTCCAGGGTGGCTGTGTCGTCTGCAGGCCCGGACCCGCGATCGTCAGCCCGGGCGGCGGCGGGTCAGCGCTTGAGCCGCAGCCCGCGGCGACCGCGACCAGCGCCAAGCCGGCCATCAGCCCAGCAATGGTGCGGCGTGCCGCTGTCCAGGTTGGTTTAGTGCCCTTGGACATCGATCAAGGAGGGTAGTTGGGCGGGGAGGGATGTTCAACTTGGAAGCGCCTCTCGGAGTGGAGTCGAGTCGCCCGCGCGTGGCCTACGACCTATGGATTCCTGAGCGCAAACAGCGGCCACTGGCCCGGAACACCCCTGAGCTCGTGAGATCCACGGCTCTCGAAGGCGAACGGGCCGCCCACGACCGTTCCGAACACAGTGCCCGATACGAGCACCTCCCCGGCCGCGGCGAGTGCGCTCACGCGTGAGGCTATGTGTACAGCCATGCCGCCCACGTCCGTGCCGATCAGCTCACACTCGCCGGTGTGTAGGCCGATGCGTAGCTCAAGCGCGAGTGGCTCCATCGCGGCGGTGATCGCCAACGCGCAGCGCAATGCCTGCGAGGGGCTCTCGAAGGTCACAAGGAAGCCGTCGCCCACGGTCTTGACCTCACGACCGCCAAAGCGCAGGAGCTGCTCCCGCACCATCGTGTCGTGATGGGCGAGCAGGTCGCGCCAGCGACCGTCTCCCAGTTCGGCGGCCAGAGCGGTCCCTCCGACGATGTCGGTGAACATCACCGTGAGTAGCGCCCGTGCCTGCTCCGCGCCACTACGCGCGCCGGTAAGGAACTCCTCGATCTCATCGATGATCGCTTCACTGTCGCCGATAAACGGAAGCGAGTCGGCGCCCTCCATCTCGATATAGCGCGCACCCTGGATGTGCTCCGCGAGGTAGCGCGAGTGACGCGGATCCCAAGCCCCGTCCTGGGAGCGGTGCATCACGAGCGTGGGCACACGAATGCGAGGCAGCGTCTCGCGCACATCGAGATCCGCCGAGGCGTGCAGGAGCACGCGGGCCGCGCTCGGGCTCGCCGCCAGGCGCTGCAGACGGGCGAACCAGCTCATGAGCGCCTGATCGTCAGCCGCGGAGGGCGCCAGCACCGGTAGCGCGGGACCTCCAGTCTCACCCCAGGACTCGATTGTGAGCTCCGTCCACTCTGAGCGTTGATCGCAGGTCATGGCCCAGTCGTAGTCGGGCGCCCAGGAGGTGCGGGCGATCGACGCGTACATGACCAGTGCACCCACGCGCTGGGGGTACTCGGCGGCGAGCAGCGCGCCGACCGGTCCGCCCAAGCCGTAGGTGAGAAGTCCCGCCCGCTCGCTGCCCGCGGCGTCGAGCACCGCGAGCGCGTCTTGGGTCTCCTGCTCAAGCGAATACTCACCGCCGAGACCGTCCGACAGTCCACTGCCGCGGCGATCAAACAGGATCAGGCGGCTGAACACGGCGAGGCGCTCGAGGAAGCGTCGCAGGACAGGCGCCTCCCACAACTGCTCGACTTGTGAGATCCATCCCGGCAGGAACAACAGGTCGAGCTGGCCTTCACCGGCCACCTGATAGGCGATCGTGGCCTCCCCGCTGCGTGCGTAACGCGTGGTGGGCATCTCAGGAGCCGGCGTGGAAGCTGTGAAAGGGCGCTGGCACCAAGGGTCATCCTAGACCTCGTGACTCCGCTGATCTGCATAGCACCGGCCGGGGCACTCGTGTGAGACCAGTGCCCAGTGATGCGCGCTCGGGCGCTACCGTGCGTGGCTCAAGGTCCGAGCGTAAGTTGGGGCGGCGCGGTGTCGATAGCGAGAGGGTGACGCAGATGAAGGCAGCGGTGATCTACGAGAACGGTGGGCCGGAGGCGCTTCGCTACGAGGATGTGGCCGACCCACAGTGCCCTGACGGGTGCGTGGTCGTTGACGCTGAGGCGATCAGCATCGAGGGAGGCGATCTGCTCGCTCGCGCGGCGGGGGACATGCCTGCGGCGCCACATATCGTCGGTTATCTGAGCGCCGGCACCGTCAGTGAGGTCGCGGCTGGTGTCGAGGGCCGCGCAGTGGGCGACCAAGTGGTGGCCTTGAACGCAGCCGGTTCGCACGCCGCCAAGCGAGTGGTCCCCGCGGCGATGACCTGGCCGATCCCCGCCGGACTGGATGCCGCGCGCGCCGCGTGCGTGCCGGTCGCATTCGGGACCGCGCACGAGTGCCTGTTCACCGCGGGCAAACTCACCGAAGGCCAAACCGTCCTCATCCACGCTGGAGCCGGGGGAGTCGGGATGGCCGCGATCCAGCTAGCCAAGCGTGCCGGCGCGACCGTAATCGCGACAGCATCCCGCGAGGAGAAGCTGGAGCGGCTTGAGGCGCTCGGGCTCGACCACCCGATCAACTACGCGACCGAGAGCTTCGTCGAGCGCGTCAACCAACTGACCGATTCGCGGGGCGTGGAGGTCGTTCTCGATTCCATCGGTGGACAGAACCTGGTCGACAGTGTCGGTGTGCTCGCCTACCGGGGGAGGCTTGTCAGCGTGGGGGTGGCCGCCCGTGCGGGCTCGCAGGTCGAGGCGCGGTCGCTCTGGACGCGCAACAACTCGCTTCATGGCGTCTTTCTCGGTGGGGCGCTCCTGTCGGAGTATGCCCGCGTCCATCCCATGATCGGCGACATGTTGGAGCAAGTCGCAAATGGCGAGCTACAGGTAGAGATCGATCGATCGTTCCCGCTCGCGGATGCCACCGCGGCGCACGAATACGCCGAGAGCCGCAAGGCGTTCGGCCGCGTCGTCATCACGCCCTAAAGCTCAGTCATTTGGTGGGTGGTCCGAACCAGGTGGTGAGGACCTCAGAAAGCTCCAGGTTGTCTGCGTCCCCAACCCAGGCGACATATCCGTCGGGACGGATCAGTACGGCAGCGGGAGTGGTGACAGGGCCGAGTACGGGAAGCTCCCACTCGCCGACATGCTCAGCGTCGATCAGTTGGACCCGGTCAGCCCATGGAGTTATGTCAAAGCTGTCGGGCTCTCCGAGGTTGAGCAGCACCGGTTTGGCGTGGTGCAGTAGTTCGAAGACTCGGAGAGGGCCATCGACGGTCACTAGGTCTAGGTCGGGCATTCGGCGTCCGAGCAGTGGATGTCCCTCGCCGAGGTCGTAGTGGATGTCGAGCCCCGAGATGATCCCGGCGAGTCGTTTGCGAGGCTCGTCCATGCTCGCCAGTTCCGACACGACATCGACCAGAGCCTTCATACGCGCGTCCTGGCGTTGGAGCGTGGTCTGAGCCATCGTGTGTTGAAGCGCTCGGGCAGCGATCGGGTGGCGCTCCTCCTGATAGGTATCCAGGAGCGTCTCCGGGGATGTTTCACTGACCACCTGAGCCAGCTTCCATCCCAGATTCACCGCGTCTTGCACACCGAGGCTAAGGCCCTGTCCGCCCGCTGGGTAATGCACATGCGCCGAGTCGCCAGCGAGTAGGACTCGTCCGTTGCGATAGGCGGCCGCCTGGCGTGTCATATCGGTGAACCTGGATATCCACGTGGGACTGTGGATCCCGAAGTCGGTGCCGTAGACGGCGATGAGCGCCTCGCTGAGATCGCTCAGGGTGGGGTCGCTGTCGGGCCCAAGCTGCTGCTCGGTCACGACGACCCGCACCGGTCCCTCATCCATGTAGACAACCTTGCCGTCGCGGATCTTGTACTTCAGCCTGCCGATGCCGTGGGTGCCCTTGTCATCGTGGCGTACGCCCAGCTCGGGCTCCTCGGTCACCTCTACCTCGGCAATCAGGTTGCTCCTCGTCGCGTCCCACCCGGGGAACTCGATGCCAGCTGCTTTACGAATCAGGCTACGTCCTCCGTCGCACCCGACGAGATATCGCGCGCGCAGCGACTCACCTTCGGACAGCTCGACCTCTACGCCGGTGTCGTCTTGCGCGAAGCCTGTCACCTCATACCCGTAATAGATTCCCACCGGCAGTTCGGCGATCCATGCGGCCATGATCCGCTCGATCTGGTTCTGCCAGATCCCAAGCGAATACGGATGACGCGTCGGGAAATCGCTCATGTCCAACACGCTCGTCCCGAACATCGCGGCCTGAGCCGGCTGACCCTCCGCGAGGAACCGATTAGCGACCCCACGCTGATCCAGCACCTCGATCGTGCGCGAGTGAAACCCGCCGGCCCGTGAGCCAACGAGCACGTGATCCGGACGCCGCTCGACAACCGCTACATCCACCTTCGCCAACGCCAACTCAGCCGCCAGCATCATCCCCGTTGGACCGCCCCCGGCGATCACTACCGCATACTCGGTCATAGCCACACTCCAATCTTGTTAATCCGGCAAGAACACCCGCTTCGTGTTCTTGTGATTTCCCTTGTTCTGGCTTGCGGCGGGCGATTATGGGGCATGTTCCGAGGCCTCATGAAGGCTTCGTATTTGGTATAAATTGGATGTGGAAGGGAGGGGAGAGGTAAGAGCCTTCCGTTGCCGTTGTGACGACGCTCCTTTCGTCGTATCAGAGACCCTCGGAGTGACTGGCGGCCGGACGAGCGGTCAGCCAATCGACTCCGCCAGCTCGACGATGACGCTCGCGGGGCCGCGGACATAACAAAGCCTGTAGCTGTCCTGGTAGCGCACGAGTTCGCCGACGAGTTCGGCGCCGCGGGCAAGGAGGCGAGCTAGGACGGCGTCGACGTCATCGACGAGGAACGCGATGTGACGGATGCCCGTGGCATTCGCCGGCGCGGGCTGGGGGCCGCCGCCGGTCGATGGCGCATGAAACTTCGTCAGCTCAAGCCGTCCATGTCCGTCTGGAGTCTCAAGCATCACGATCTGCGCCCGGACGCCATCGAGTCCGACGATGCGGTCGACCCAGTCGCCCTCGACGGACGTTTCGCCGTGTAGCTTGAGTCCGAGATCGCCAAAGAAGGCGACCGCGTCCACGAGATCCTCCACGACTATGCCCACGTGATCCATCCGCTTGATCGCCACGTGCTTGATGGTACGACGTGATTGAGCCCACCAGTGAACGAAACCAAAGCGTGCCTCAGTTTGGGATGTCCAACATCGACGATGACGAATCGTGCCTAACAGCATTAGCCTTAGAGCAGCCGATGAGCACAGCCAGAGCTGACAACCGACTCGTGACGATCCCGATCAGTCATTACTGCGAGAAGGCTCGCTGGGCGCTCGATCGAGCCGGTGTGTCTTATCGCGAGGAAGCGCACATACAGGCTGTTCACCGTCTCGCGACCAGACGCGCCGGCGGCGGCGGCACCGCGCCCGTGTTGGTATGCGACGCCGGCGTGTTGGCCGACTCCGACGACATTCTCACCTGGGCAGACGTTCAGGCGTCGCCAGGCCACAGGCTATACATCGATGATCCGGCCATTGCCGAGGATGTGCGAGCGTTGGAGCTGGATTTCAACACATGCTTGGGTCCTCACTCGCGGCGCTGGCTGTACCAGCAACTGCGCGAGCGACGCGATCTGGCCATCGCCTTTGGTTGTCACGGCGTCCCCACCTGGGAGCGAGCTCTTCTACGGATCGGCTATCCCGTGTTGATTGCGATCGTCTCACGCGTGCTCGACGTGACGCCTGCGAATGCCGTCGAGTCCGAGGCGCAGGTACGGGCGACATTTGATGCGGTTGGCGATCGCTTGGCGGACGGCAGGCCATACCTGTGCGGCGATCGGTTCACGGCCGCCGACCTGACTTTCTCGGCATTGGCGGCGCCGGTACTGATGCCGAGAGGTTATGGCGTGAAGCTACCGCAGCCTATGGAACTGCCCGAATACGCTGCTGCGGTCGTGGATGAAATGCGTGAGCATCCTGCGGGGGTTCACGCTCTGAAGATGTTCAGCATGGAGCGAGCAGGTCCTGCGGCGGGTACTGCATCTTTCACCACGTGATGATCTCGTAAGGGCGCTGATCGTTGCAACGACGTCCCTACGGCGTCCCGCTCTGATCGGACGTGTGCTCGCCCGAGACGCAAAGCACTATTAGTCAGCCCACCAGTCCCGTTGACCCTCGACGTCTTCGCGCGGGTTCGCACCGAGGTGGGGCGCACCGAAGACGAGGATCTCAAGGCCCTCCGGCCCGCCCTCGTAGCCTCGCCACGTGCCGGGTGGGACGCGAACCACGTCCCACTTCTTGACCTCGACGATCTCGTCGTCGAGCTTCATTCGCCCGCTTCCGCCAACGACCACGTACACCTCCTCCTGCTCCTTGTGCGTGTGGCCGTAGGGGAAGCGATAGTCGGGCGGGATGCGCTGATAGCTGAGGCCGGACTGATCTAGCTCAAGCGCCTTGCTCGCCATGCGGAACTCAAGGTCCGGTGCCCCGTCGAAGTTGGACCCAAGGTCCTCCAGATCCTCCCTGAGGTTCCTGAGCGTGAACGGCACGGCCACAATTCTATTGCGGCGTCCCGCCGATCTGAGAAGGCCTAGTCAGCGTGATAACGCAACGAGTGCCTCAAGCACTCAGGCGGGTTTAGCTGATCGCGCGCGGGACGGGTGTTTGCACAGTGCGCAGGTGGCGTGAGAGGAACTCGATCTGGTCCGCCACCACACGCTCGAAACCCTCACCCAGGAACCCACCGAAATGATCGATCGGGTAAACGCCGCGCTCGCCACGCGGCGCACGTTCAGCAGTCCGTTCGGCAGCCCGACGCGGCACCATGTGATCCTCCTCGCCGATGCAGACGAACAGCGGGCAGCGTACGCGATGAGCCACCCGCACCGCTCGGAAGCTGATGGCTCCCGCAAACGAAAGTGGCAAGAACTCGTTGCGCCAGAGGGAGTGATCGCCACGGATGGCGTCGAAACCGGGGAGCGCCTCGGGCTGGTTGAACCAGGCTATGGAGCCTAGGCGCGCCGCAACCGGAATGTGAACCCGCTGTCTGCCCAGCATGTTGCGCAAGATAGCGACGTTCACCGCGTTCAAAGTGCGCATCGGCATTCTGCACAGGAACGCGATCGTGTCCGTCGCCGGACACAGGGAAATAACAGCAGCGATCCTATGGTCAGCAGCCGCAATGTTAATCGCGAGACCACCGCCGCTTGAGAAGCCCCACACAGCCACGGCATCAGCGTCGATACCCTCGAGCCCTCGAGCGAACGACACGGCCGCCCCGAAGTCGGCTTGCTGGCGGTCTGTGTTGATGACCTGCCTCGGCTCGCCGCCGCTCCGACCGAGATGGCGGAAGTCGAACGTGAGTGCCGTGATCCCCGCTTGCGCGAACCGCTCCGCGAACGCCGGCAGACCATCGTCGCTCGTAAGGCTGAAGCCGTTAGCCATAACGATGCACGGCGTAATCTTCCCGGGCGCAACGTCCGGCCGGTAGACCCGGGCAGCGCAGTCCACGCTCTCAGAGCGGAACGTCGTCTCTTCGACCCTCACCGCCACGATCACGATGGCGGGATGTTCTGGTTCAGGTGGAACAGATTGGTCGGGTCGTAGCGGTCCTTGAGCGCGCGCAGTCGGTCGAACTTCGCGGGGCCGTAGGCGGCGCGCACCCGATCCTCGCCCTCGGAGGAGAGGAAGTTGATGTAGGCGGCGCCGGTCAGCGACGGCTCGATCTCGCGGTAGAGACGCTGCGCCCAGTCGACGTGGGTCTCCAGACCCCCGCCCGGCTCGTGGGTGGTGGCGATCGCGTTGAGCACGAACGGCGCTTGGCGCTCGCGGTGGGCGGTCTCGTCCTCACCGACACGGGCGATCGCGCCGCCGAAGTGCTGGATGTGGATCTCCGAGGACGGGGAGGTCGCGTTCTGGTGGAAGCGGGCAATCGTCTTGATCGCGTGGTCGTCAAGCTCGCGGAAGTAGCCCGCCTTCATGTAGGCCTGTGTGCCCTTCGGCCAGAGCGCGTCGAGCAGGCTCTGCATCTGCACGTAGGGCATCGGGCTGGCCAGGTCGGCGACGGGGTCGCCCAGGTCGCGGATCGGCTGCAGTACCTTCATCCCCTCCTCGGGGTCACCGGAGTAGCAGCCGACCAGGGCGATGAGCTTCTTGCCGTGCCAGTCCTCTGGCAGGAAGGGGGCGGGTGGCGCGGTGATCAGGTTGACCAGGGTGCTCAGCTCGTCCGGTAGGCCGCGTGCGAAGTCGCGGTAGAAGCGCATGATCTCCTCGGCGCGGTCGCCGGGATAGAAGACCGGGCCGGCGGCCACGGTCGGGCCGACCGGGTGCAGGTCGAGCTCGAAGGAGGTGACGACGCCGAAGTTGCCTCCTCCGCCGCGCAGACCCCAGAAGAGGTCGGGGTTCTCCGTCGCGCTCGCGGTGAGGATCTGCCCGTCGGCGGTGACCACCTGCGCTGAGCGTAGGTTGTCGCAGGCCAGGCCGTACTTGCGCATCAGCCAGCCGATCCCGCCGCCCAGGGTGAAGCCGGCGACGCCGGTAGTCGAGATCAGCCCCCCGGTGGTGGCGAGGCCGTGCTCCTGCGTGGCGCTGTCGAACTCCCCCCAGGTGACGCCGCCCTCGGCGGTGGCGGTGCGGCAGCCCACATCGACCGTGATGCCCTTCATTGGTGAGAGGTCGATGACGATGCCGTCGTCGCAGGTCGAGAAGCCGGGAATGCTGTGGCTGCCGCCGCGCACAGCGACGTCAAGCCCCTCGCTGCGCGCGAAGCCAACCGCGTGGCGCACGTCGGAGGAATTGGCGCAGCGGGCGATCACCGCCGGGCGAGCGTCGTGGGCGCCGTTCCAGATCGAACGAGCCTCGTCGTAAGCGCCGTCGCCGGGCCGGATCAGTTCTCCCTGCAGCCCGTCCTCGAACTCCTTCAGCGTTGCCGCTCCAAGCACTCCTTGCGCCATGACCGCTCCTTCTCAGTTGGGATTGCCGCGTCTCTCCTGACGACGCACAGCGAGGCTACAGGCGGCCTCTTAGCACCCACTTTGCAGCGTCTTGGCGCCCAGTTCCCGGCAGTAGGCGATGCCCGCGCCGGCCTCGAGCAACTCGAAGTGCCGGCTCGCCCGGTCCAGCCAGCGGCGCCCCGTCGCCGCCTCGCCGTCCTCGGCCCAGATCGCAGCCAGCACCGCCAGCGCCCACCCCTCCTGGTGGGTCGTCTCGATCCCCCCGAAGACCGAGGCGGCGGCCTCGAGGTGAGCCCGGGCATCGACGCGATCGCCGGCGCAGAGCGCCACGCACGCCAGGCTCAGCTCGGCGGCTCCGACACCGATCAGGTCGTCGTATTCGGCGAACCAGGTCCGGCTTTGAGCGCCGGAGACGCGGGCGCCGTCCGCATCTCCGGAGCGGGCCAGGAGCATCGCCAGGCAGCCGAGGGTGATCCCGGCGCCGCGGCGGTCGCCGATCTCCTGCCGCAGGGCGAGGCTGCGCTCGAGCAGTGCCCGGCCTCGTTCAAAGTCGCCGATGGAGCGGGCCAGGTTGCCGAAGGCGTTGAGCGCGAAGGCCTCGCCCTGCTGGTCGCCGAGCTGCTCGAAGCGCGCGAGGCTCTCCTCGATCAGCTCTTCCGCGTGGGCGAAATCGGCCTCGGCGCGATCCACCGCGGCGAGGTTGACGAGGATGTAAGCGACGGCCGCGCCACCGCCGACGCGGCGGGCGATGAGCCCGGTGTCCTCCTGCAGGAAGAGCGGGTATCCAGTCTCGGGTTCGACCGAGATCATCCCGTAGCTCAGCGGCCACAGCGCCGGGCGCGGCTCGGCGCTGAGAGCGCCGGCGTGCTCCAGCGCGGCTTCCAGCTGCTCCCGTGCGGGGCCGTATTCGCGCCGGAACCAGGCCGCGATGCCGCGCGTGTGCGCCGCCCACATCGGCGGCCGGGCGGCTGGCAGGTCCTCAGCGACCAGAGCCTCGTGTTCGCACACGATCCTTTCGACGTCGTGCGCGGGACTGACGATCACCCGGTAGGCCGCCGAGATCTCGACCGCGTCGAGCATCCCGGCTCGGTCCTCAAGCTCGCGGAAGATCGCCACGCTCTCGGCCGCGAACTCGTGGATCCCCTCTGGGACGCAGCGACGCAGTCCGATCACGCAGGCGGCGAGCAGGACACGGGCGCGCACGGCCGTCGACTCGGGCGCCGCGGCCAGGGCGGCGGTGAGCCAGCGGTACCCCTCGGCGAGGTAGCCGCGCATCAGCCAGAAGCGCCAGAGGGCGACGGCAAGACGCAGCGCCGTCTGGGGATCGGCGACCAGCGCCGAGGCCAGGGCGGCGCGGAGGTTGTCGCGCTCCAGATCGAGGCCCCGCAGCGTAGTCTGGGCCGGCAGGTCGCCGGCCGGCGTCGGATCGCTCTCGGCCAGTGCGAGGTACCAGTCGCGATGGCGGCGCTCGAATGCGGAGCGCTCTCCCGCCTGCACGAGACGCTCGACCGCGTACTGACGCACGGTCTCCAGCAGCCGGTAGCGGCGGTCCTCAGATCCCTCCTCGACGTGAACCAGCGACTTGTCGATCAGCCGGCTGAGCACGGCGACGGCCTCGTTGCGCCGCAGCGGATCGACGGCGCCAACGTCCTCAGCCGCCTCAAGCCCGAAGCCGCCGGCAAACACGGCGAGGCGCCGCAGGAGGATCTGCTCGTCGGCCTCGAGCAGCTCGAAGCTCCAGGCGAGTGTCGCCCGCAGGGTCTGCTGCCGGGTCATCGCCGTGCGGGGCCCGGCCGAGAGCAGGTCGAGCGAGTCGTCGAGGCGCTCGACGATCTGAGCCGGAGTGAGGACGCTCACCCGCGCCGCCGCCAGCTCGATCGCCAGCGGCATCCCGTCGAGGCGGTGGCATAGGGAGGCGACAGCCTCCGCGTTGTCGTCGCCGAGCTCGAACCCCGGCGCGGCCTGCCCGGCCCGGGTCTCGAACAGCCGCACCGACTCCGCCTCCAGCGACTCCTCCGCGGGCGCTCCGGGGACGAGCCTGGGGAGGGAGAGCGAGGGGACGCGCCACGTCACCTCGCCGGGAATGCGCAGCGGCTCGCGGCTGGTCGCCAGCATGGTCAGGTTCGGGCAGTGGCTGAGCAGAGCCTCGGCGAGGCGCGCGACCGCCTCGATGAGGTGCTCGCAGTTGTCGAGCAGGAGCAGCAGCCGGCGATCGCCGATGTGCCCGGCGAGGGCGATCTCCGGCGCCCGGTCGGAGGCCAGCCGCGTGTCCAGCGCCTGAGCGATCGCCGGTCCGACCAGCTCGGGCTCTCCGAGCGCCGCCAGCTCTACGGGCCAAACCCCATCGGCAAAATCCTCCCCCCGCTGCCCGGCGAGCTGCAGCGCCAGCCGGGTCTTGCCGCAGCCGCCGGCTCCGGTCAGGGTGAGGAGCCTCGCGTCCCGCAGCAGTGTCGCGACCTCGGCCAACTCGCGTTCGCGGCCGACGAAGCTCGTCAGCTGTGGCGGTAGCTCCGGGCGGCTGGCACCAGCCCGGTGCGGCTCGGAATCCCGCTCCAGCTCGGCCAACTCGGCCTCCAGGGCGAGGCGGAGCTGGCCGAGGGAATCGCGCCGCTCCCGGCTCCAGTCCTCATAGCGGTCCGCCGGCAGCAGCTCGGCGTCGAAGCCCTCGAGCGCCGAGCGATAGGCGCCGGGCTCGCCCTGCTCGCGCGCCGCGGCGGCGAGTTCTTCGAAGGCAACCGCGTCGATCCGGACCGGGTCCTCGGGGCTGAGCAGGATCAGTTCTTCGCGCAGCTCCAGGTAGCGGCTGCCGTCCAGCCCGATCGAGTCGAGCGCGCGCCGGGCCGCGAATATCGCCTGATGGAGGTTGTTGCGGGCGGAGTCCGGGTCCCGCCCCGCCCACAGCAACTCGGCGGCCTGCTCGACGTGGAGGCGACGCTCGGGCGCAAGGGCGAGCAGCTTGAGCAGCGTCTTGGCCTTACGCAGCCGCCAGGCCTCCTCAGCGATGACGCTGTCACCGACGCGGATGGAGAACACCCCGAGGAGACAGATGCACAACACCTCATCGCCGAACGATGTGTCTTTCGTGCCCGGACTCGCCACCGCATAAGAAAACCACTCCGAAGCGCTGCGGGCGTCCCGATCACGCTGTCCTCCTCCTGTTAGTTGAGCAGCGTGGCGATGTGACGTGCCGCCGTGGCGGCACCGTCGGTCTCGACGTCGCGGTAGTCGACGTCGCGCCCGATCTCCTGCGCGATCGCCGCCGCGATCTGCTCGGGTGGGGAGTCGTCGTAGTCCATGCGACGACCGGCTCCGTAGCGTTCCAGGCGGTGGCGGACGTGGAAGTTCTGCTCGAAGTGGCGGCGCAGCGGGAAGTAGAGGAACGGCCGCTTGTTCGCCGTCAGCTCCATCGAGGTGGTCAGACCGCCTTGCACCACGGCTAGGTCGCAGGCAGCGAGGTGCCGGTAGAGGTTGTGCACGTAGGGAACGACCTCCAGCCCGGGATGTGAGGGCAGCGACTCGGGGTTGATGCGGGGGCCGGCGACGACGATCATGCGCAGCTTCGGGATACGCTCCTTGGCCTGCGGGAACGCGGCCATCACCCGCCGCAGCAGGTCAGCCCCGACACCTGACCCCCCGACGGTGACGATGCACACCTGCTCGTTATCGCCGAAGCCAAGCTCGGCGCGCAGCTTGGTGCGATCGCCGACGTCGGCGGGGTCAAAGCCGCTTATGTAGCCGGTGAACTGGTAGTTGCGCTCGGCCCAGTCGCGGATCATCGGAAGTCCAGGCCCGAAGCACTCGGGCACAACGTCATCGGGGTTGCCCACGAACAGTGAGAGGTCGCGGACCTCGGGGTGCTCGGCGATGTGTTCGATCCGCTGGGCGTTGAAGTCGGCGGTCAAGAAGCTTTCCCGCGCGTCCCCATCGTCCATCGGCAGGAAGCCGACGAAATCGCTCAGCCACACGTACGGCACCCGCTTCTCGCGTGGGTTCTCGTGTAGGTAGTAGTCGAGCTCCCATGCCTCGTCCCCGATCCACAGGTCATAGCGATCCTCGCGCACGATGTCGTGGAAAACCATGAAGTTGGCGGCGAGGATCTCATCCATGCGGCGTATCGCATGGAAGGCGTGCAGGTCGTGCTCGGCGGACTCCGACTCGATGTGCTTGGACTCGTTGGCCAGGTGGGCGCTCGCAGGGTGGATGCGCTCGCCCTCGGCCTCGAGCACTCGCGTCACTGGGTCCTGGGCAAGCCAGTCGATCTGCAGGTCTGACTGCAACCGCCGCAGCTCGCGGGCGATCGCCACGTCGCGTTGCGCGTGGCCGAGCCCGATCGGCGATGAGACGAACAGCGCCCGCGGGCGACCGTCGGGGCGGTACACGGTCGGGTCGCGCGGCGTGCGCCGGCGGCCGAAAGCGTCCTCGGAGAAGTCGCGCAGCGCCAGATTGAACTGGACCGGCTTGCGGGCGTGCAGCAAATGGCCGGCGCCCTTGACCGTTTCGAGCTTGCCACCGCTGAGGCGGGCCAGCGCGTGGGCGTCGCTGGGCGGCACGATCTTGTCGTGCTCGCCAGAGACCACAAGCACCGGGCACTCCAGATTCAGCGCCAGGGAGTTCAGCGTGCCCCTGCTGCGGGGACGCACACCGGACTCATCATCGAGCACTGTGG
Organism: uncultured Solirubrobacterales bacterium; assembly: GCA_963695305.1. GTDB lineage: Bacteria > Actinomycetota > Thermoleophilia > Solirubrobacterales > Solirubrobacteraceae > Palsa-744. The sequence goes on from OY968774.1 coordinate 1,987,852, forward strand.
CGATCAGCGTCTCGGGATCGGTTTCAAGCGCCCATCCCACACCGTCCTCGATTGCCTTGGTTGAGTGCACCTCGGGCAGAGCTCGCGAGACGAACCACTCCGCGAATACTGGGTATTCAGCTCGCCAGTGAACGGCGTTGTAGCGTCCCCACCAGCGGAAGAGTTGGCGGATCGGCACCGGTCGCCGGAAGAGCCGCGGGAAGAGCCGGTTGCGCATCAACCAGATGTGCGACGGGGTGTAAGGGAACAGCGGACCGATGAAGGCAGCGCCAACCACCCGCTCAGGGGCGATCCGCGCCAGTTCGAGCTGGTACTGGGCGCCCGTCGAGAGACTCACCATTACCGCCCGCTCCGTCCCGGTCGCGTCCATCACTGCCAGGAAGTCGCCGGCGAACTCAGCAGCTCGATACCGCCGCGGGTCGCGGCAACGATCGGAGCGCCCGCTGCCAAGGCCATCCATCGTCAACACACGGAAGTGGCGTGCGAGGTAGGGGATCTGCATCTTCCAGTGGCGGGAGTGGACCAGCGACCAGGTCGGGAGCAGGAAGATCGTCTGCTCGCCCTCGCCGTACACCTCGTAGAAGAGGCGCTGGCCATCGCGCTCGACGAACCCCTCCGCCTCGGGGTATCGGGCACGGCTCTGCTCCGGGGCACCGCGGGGTGCCTCCGCGTCGTGCGGCGGTGATCCCGTCGTAGTCTGGATTGCCATTGGACCTGCCCCTTTCTTTACAAAATTGTTTGTTTGCACCGTCGAGTCAAACGCGGCGACCTAGAGGGGTCGCCGCGCGGTCGCTTCTATGCCTTGAGCTCGTAGAGGACCGAGAAGGGTTCCTCGATCGGGAGCTTGCGGAAGTGCCTGAAACCGGCCGCGTAGGCAAGCTCGCGTGCCTTCTCCTGCCCCATGCAGGCACCGATGCCGGCGCCGCCATGCGCGAGCGACGTGGTCATGCAGTAGAGGGTGCTGACGTTGTAGAGGAGCCTGCCGAGCGGGTTGCGGTTCTCCTCCACGTCCGCGGACGCATTCATCTCGAGCAACAGGTACGTGCCGTCCTCCCGCAGCGCCTTGCGGATCGCGCTCATCAGCCCGACCGGGTCGACAGAGGCGTGTACGACATCGAACGTGGTGACGAGATCGAACCGGCCCTCGGGTAGCTCGGCCCCATCGCCGACCGTGAACGTCACTCGGTCGGCGACCCCCTCTGCCTGCGCATTTGCCCGCGCGCGCTCGATTGAGCCTGGGTGCACGTCGTAGCCGTGAACCTTGGCCGCTGCCAACGCCTTGGCGAGCGTGATCGGAGCGCGCCCGGACCCGCAGCCGACGTCGCAGGCCGAGCCGCCCGCCTTGAGCTTCTCCTGGACGCCGGGCATCGCTGGGAGCCAGGTCTGGACGAGATGGTGCTTGTACCACGGTGCTGTGGCGCGCTCGATCGCCTCGTACATGTCGGGTAGGTACTGGTCCTGGGTGACACCGCCACCGGTCTTGAACGCCTCCGCCACGGCCGGTGCGACGGTGACCGTCGGGACGATCATCTGCAGGAAACCGCCGGTGAAGAACGGGAACTCCTCGTCGGCGAGTGGCAGGGCGTGCTCCGGCGGCAGAAAGTAAGTGTCGGCCTCGCTGTCGTGCTCGAGGTACTCGGCTGTCGTCATCGACCCGAGCCACTCGCGCAGGTAGCGCTCGTTGAGGCCCGTCTGCCCGGCTAGCTCGCTCGCCGTCACCGGCCCGGCCTGGGCGAGGGTGGCGAAGATGCCGAGGCGGTCGCCGATGTACACCAGCCCGCCGCGCATGGCGGTTCCGACATCGAGCACGATCCGCTCGACGAACGCTTCGAGCTTGTCCTGGTCAAGTTGCGCCTCGGTAGCCATCTGTGTCTCCCTTCGTGGGTGTGCTGTCCGGAAGTAACTGTCCCATGGCTTCGTGGCGCCACCGCGAAGCGCGCGCGAAACTCGCGTGAATCCACGTAGGCTTCATTCATGTTGCGTGTCAACTTGCTGGGGGAGATGACACTCGAGCTGGACGGCAGGCAGCTGGAGCTGCCGTCGAGCCGGCGGGCCCGTTCGCTGCTCGGCCTGCTTGCCTTGGAGCGGCGTACCCACCCTCGCAGCCAGCTCGCTGCCCGCTTCTGGCCCGACGTGCTCGACGAGAGCGCGCGCACGAGCCTGCGCAGCGCCCTGTCGGCTCTACGTCGTGCGTTGGGCGCGGATGCCGATCGCCACCTGTTGGCCGGCCGTGACACGCTCGCCCTCGCCGGTCCCGATCAGGTCTGGACAGACGTCGGCGAGTTCGAGCGGCTCGTCGCCGAGAGCCGGTTTGAGGATGCGCTCGAGCTCTCGCGGGGCGAACTGCTCGAAGACCTCGACGATGACTGGGTCTATCAGCGGCGCGACGAGCATCGCGCCGGCGTGGCGTCGTTGCTGGAGCTGATGGCTGCGGCCGCCGAAGCCGCGGGGGACCTCGCAGCGGCGGTAGCGCTCACTCGCCGCCAGGTTGCGCTTGACCCGCTCTCCGAGGAGGCCAATCGCGAGCTGATCAGCCGCCTGGCGGCGAATGGGGACCGCTCGGCGGCACTGACGACGTACCGCCGCCTGGCTGACCGATTCGCCTCAGAGCTGCGGATCGTCCCCTCCTCGCATACGCGGGAGCTGGTCGAGCGAATCCGCGCCGCGGAGACGACGCAGCAGCCCGTCGCCGCACTGTCATCAGACACCCCGCCGCCCGTCGCGTCGCCGCCATCAGACCACCCGGCTCCTGGGCCGCTGGGGGCGCCAGCCCCGGCCTCGGCGGCGGAACGGACGACGGGCACGGTGACGCTGCTGTTTACCGACCAGGTTGGCTCGACCGAGGTGCTGCAAAGACTCGGCGATGAGGAGGGCGAGCGTCTGCGGCGCGCGCACTTCGGCCTGCTGCGCGAGGCGGCGGGGATGCACGGCGGCGAGGAGGTGAAGAACCTCGGCGACGGGCTGATGGTGGCGTTTGTGAGCGCGGTTGACGCCCTCGCATGCGCGATCACGATCCAGCAGGCTGTCCATCGCGCCAATGCGAGCGGCGAGCTCGAGTTCGCGGTTCGCATCGGCCTGAACGTGGGGGAGCCGATCCGCGACGAGGGCGATTACTTCGGCACGCCGGTGGTGATCGCCAAGCGGCTCTGCGACGCCGGCGCGCCAGGCCAGATCCTCGCCTCAGAGTTGGTGCGTGCGCTAATCGGCACACGCGGCGGGTTCGCCTACCGCGCGCTCGGGGCGGTCCCGCTGAAGGGCGTCGCGGACCCGGTCCCTGCTTGCGAGGTGATCTGGGAGGCATCGACCGAGGTACGCGTCCCACTGCCCCCACTGCTGGCCGGCGAGGACCGCGGCACGTTCGTCGGCCGGTCCGATGCGGAAGCTGTCCTGGAGGCGGAGTGGGCGGCGGTGCGTGAGCGCGGCCTACGCGTCGTTGTGCTCGCTGGCGAGCCCGGGATCGGCAAGACGCGCCTGGCAAGGGAGTTCGCCCGTACGGCGCACGAGCGGGGCGCAACGGTGCTGGCGGGCAGCTGCCACGAGGAGACCCATGTTCCCTACCAGCCGTTCGTGCAGGCGCTGCGCCACTACATCGCCTGCTGCCCTCCGGCCGAGCTGGCGGTGCAGGTCACCCCACGCCGCGCCCAGCTCGCCGCGATCCTGCCAGAGCTCGAGGACTCGCGAGCCCCGTACGGGCCGACGGGCCTTGGCGCCGAGCAGGAGCGCTTCCGCTTGTTCGAGGCGGTCTCCTCGCTGCTGGGCGACGCTGCGCATCTTCGCCCGCTGGTGCTGTTCCTGGACGACCTGCACTGGGCCGACCAGTCGAGCCTGCTGCTGCTGCGCCACCTCGCACGTTCGGCCAAGAGCGCGCCGTTGATGGTCCTCGGCACCTACCGGCCGGTCGAGGTCGGCGAGGAGCACCCGCTCGCCGAAGCACTCGCGGAGCTGCGCCGCTCGCGGACGGTGGAGCGGCTTTCGTTGTCGGGGCTCCGCGAGGGGGAAGTCGCCGAACTGATCGCGGGCCGCGTCGCCCAACAGGCGCCGCGCGGATTCGTGCTCCGTGTCGCGGAGCGCAGCGAGGGCAACCCGTTCTTCATCGAGGAGCTGCTGCACGACGTCGGCGCGGAGACCGATTGGGATGCAGCGGCGAGCGGCGTGCCCGACAGCGTCAAGGATCTGCTGCTACGCCGCCTACGCGGCCTCGGGGATGACTGCCGCAAGGCGCTCTCGGTGGCCGCGGTCGCGGGCCGCGAGTTCGAGCTTTACCTGCTCGAGCGTGTCCTGGAGCACCCACGCGATCGCCTGATCGACCTGGTCGAGGAGGCGATCGACGCCGATGTCCTGGTCGAGCCTTCCCAGTCGGTTGGGCTGCTCAGCTTCGCTCACGCGCTCTTTCGCGAGACGATCTACGAGCAGATCTCGGCCACCCGTAAGGCTGCGCTCCACGGTCGGATTGCGGCGGCGATCGAGGAGGAGCCCGCCGACCGCCCCGATGAGCGCGCGGGCCTACTTGCCTACCACTACGGTGCCGCAGGTGATCTGCGCAAGGCGTTTGACTACCACCGCCGCGCCGCTACCGAGGCGGAACGGGTCCACGCCCACGAGCCGGCGCTCGAGAACTTGGATGGAGCAATCGTCGCGGGCGAGATGCTCGGTATGACCGCGGCAACCCAGGAGACGATCCGCGACCTCTACCGTGCCCGCGCCTGGACGCTCCAGATGCTAGGTGGGTCCGACAGGGCACTGGCCGATCTGGAGCACGCGCTCGCGGGTGCGAAGGCGGCCGTCGACCGCGCGAGCGAGATGCACGTATACATCGCTCTGGGGGCGCATTGGCATGTGCGCGATCCGCAGGCCTCGCGACGCTGTTACGAGGAGGCGTTGCGGATCGCCGAGGAGCTCCGGGACGGATCCGGTCAGGTCAACGCTCTGAGCCGCCTTTCGCTGGTGCTCGCCAACGATCTGGAGTTCGCCGAGGCTGTCGAGCTGGGCGAACGGGCACTCGAGATCGCACGTGGCGCCAGCGACGAGCTTGCCGTCAGCCACGCGATGGACAGCCTCAAGTTCGCGGCGCTGCAGCTTGGCGACCTCGAGCGCCTCGAGGAGCTCTGCGCCGAGCTCGAGCGCGCCCAACGCAAGCGCGGCGACCTGTGGTACCTGCAATTCACGCTGTGCGAGTCTTGCTTCGTGCCACTGGAGCGCTGCGACTGGCAGGAAGCTGAGGAGCGCATCGGGGAGGCACTCGCGATCAGCGAGCGAATCGGCGAACCCAACAGCGGAGTCCTGATCCGCGATACGTTGAGCTTGATCGCGCGCTGCCGGGGCGATTACACACGATCGCTCGCATTCGGTCGCGAGGCGCTCGCACGCGCGGACACACCCGACGCCGACTGGCTCGGCTGGGCCGCGGCGGGCCTCGCAGGCACCCTTCTGGACCTGCGCGCCACGGACGAGGCTGTCGCTGTCCTCGAGCGCGGCCTCGCGGCCGCCGAGCGCAACCGGGCGCGCGGGCAGATCTTCCGCTGCCTCGGAGCACTCTCATCGGCCACGCGGATGGCGGGTGACGAGACCCAGGCGCGTACGCTCGCGGAGCGAGCGCAGCAGATTGCCGAGCAGGTCACGACGCCACCCGGCAACGTCGACTTCTGGGGAGAGCAGGCTTACTTCGCGATCGCCGAGACTCACCTCGTGGCCGGTGACGTCGAGCGCGCCGAGCAGGCGATGCAAGGCCGACTGCAAGCGTGGGAGAGCAGCGGAGCGCAGAGGTCGATTGCACGGACCGCCCGCTTCTTGGCCCGCTGCGCCGAGGCTCGCGGAGACTGGGCCGCGGCGACGCGGATGCTCGCCCGCAGCGCCGAGGCGGCCGGCTATGACGGGCTGATCTGCGAGCGCTGGCAGATCGAAGCCGGGCTTGCCCGCGTGGCGGCCGCGGCGGGAAGTCTCACGGACGCCGAAGAGCACGGGCGGCGCGCACACGAGCTGATCGACACAATGGCCGGATCGGTCGAGGACGAGGAGATCGGCACGCGGTTCCGCGAGCGTGCACTCGCAGAGATCGAGCACCCAGGATCGGCGCTACGCGATTAGCGGCAGGCGCCAATCGACCTCGACGCCGAGTAGCCGGGGATCTTTCAGCGAGCGTCCGAAGGCCTGCTGCAGCGGCGCAATCTGACTGCCGTAGGTAAGCACCGCGTCGAGCTTGTCGGCGTGGTACTCCGCCGGCAGCCGGTGCGCCGTGGCATCCATTCGCTCGACTGGGATGCCGGTGGTTTCGAGCTCGGCCGCCCATTGCTCGGCTGCCGGATCCGCATCCGAGGAGGACCCGCCGTTCAGCACCCACCGTGGCCATCCGTCCACGGTGGCGTGAGGCACGTCGGCGTACAGCGCCACGTTGGCGCCCTCTGCCCGGAGCGCCAGGGCCGCCGCGCGCACTGCGGTATGGTCGCGATGGTGGTCGCCCAGACTTGCCGGCGCGTATATCCGGGTGCCCGGGACGAGGACTCCGCGCAAGGCCTTGACGATCTCCCCAGGCGCCTGGTCGCCGTGGCGGTACTGGCCGTCCAAGAACGGCAGGTTCACGGCCGTGCGGCCGGCGAGTGCGAGCGCCTCACGGTCCTCCTCGACACGCGTGCGGACAGCCGTGGCCGAATCGCTTGCGCCGGCGAGCCGATCCCACCAGCCGAGCGCTCCCGCGGGAGGCTCACCGGCAAAGACGTTCACCACGAGCACTTCGCCCGCGCCCGCCAACACGTGCCAGCACGAAAGCACCGCGTCGTCGAAGTGAGGCGAGAGGATGACCGTGTCGCGACCCATCGCCGCTCACTATTGCGCCCTTGCGTGTAGCCATCGTGAAACCGGCGCGAAAGCTCGCGATCGGCGATCTGCTATGTCCAGCCGTCCACCCGTTCCACTCCTTGCGGTTCAGGACGACACGGAGTTGACACTGCCTCGCGTCAGCCGCATGACACTGGTACCGACACACCCATGACACAGGCCCATGCCGCCGGCCAGCTGACCTCCCGGGTTGGGCGTAATCCCGCCTACAGCTCGATGTACGCCATGTGCTCAGCGACCGATCAAGACACCGTATCGAACATCAGCTGTACCCTGTCGTTCCCTGAGAGTGAGCCATACACCAACCGAAGCCGAACTATGAGCGCCACACTGCAATTCGACGAGGACGCGTCCCGGCGCGTGGAGAGGATCTACACCACGCCCGATGTCATCGAACAGCGCCAAACTGTCCTGCGGGCACTCGCGCTCCAACCGGGCGAGTGCGCGATCGACATCGGCTCGGGTCCTGGTCTACTCGCGTGTGAAATGGCCGTTGCTGTCGGGAGCGGCGGGCGGATCTGCGGGGTGGACGTCAGCGAGAACATGCTTGCCCTCGCCAGGGCGCGCAGACCACCAGCTGGCAGCGGCCCGATCGAGTACCAAGAAGCTGGCGCGCACACGCTCCCTTATGCGGACGCGAGCTTCGACGTCGCAGTCTGCACACAGGTCTACGAGTACGTCGATGATGTTCCCGCCGCACTGCTGGAGCTAGGGCGGGTGCTGCGCCCGGGAGGCCGGGCGCTCGTGCTTGACACCGACTGGGACTCGATCGTGTGGGCTTCGAGTGACAACGAGCGCATGAACCGAGTACTCACCGCGTGGGAGGAGCACCTCGTTCACCCTCACCTGCCGCGTACGCTCACACGGCTGCTGCGCGATGCTGGACTGGAAGTCACCGACCGCCAAATCGTGCCGTTGTTCAACGCCGGCTATGACCCCAACACCTACAGCGCCGGAATGCTTGAGCTGATCGCTACGTTCGTAGCCGATCGCAACGGCGTGAGCGAGGCCGAAGCCACAGCATGGGCACAAGACCTAACCGAACTCGGCCCCAACTACTTCCTCAGTCTCAACCGCTACCTTTTCCTGGCGCACAAGCCCACCTGACGGTAGCGATCCCGGCTTGGATCTCAGCTAAGGGCGTTACCGCGGCTCTCGTCGCGTCACCAACGAGGCTAGCTCGGAGCGGTTGCGCACGCCGAGCTTTGCGTAGACATGCGAGAGGTGCATCTTGACGGTCCCGCGGGCGATGAACATCTTCTCGCCTATCTCGGGATTGGTGAGTCCCTCGGCGGCGAGGCGAACGACCTGTAGCTCGGTTGGGGTGAGCGACTCCCAGCCGCCGGCGGGACGTTTGCGTGAGCCACGTGCTCGTTGCAGCCAGTCGATTGCCTGCTTAGTGCTCATCGCTGCGCCCTGCGTGATCGCCTCGGCAATCGCATTCTCGCCCAGCTCGGCGCACAGGCGCTCTTGGAGCTCTTCGACGATCGCCTGCTCGGGTGCCCAGCGGACACGCCCGAGTTCCGCGCGGGCACGCTCAGCGGCGCCGAGGATGCGTCCGGCCTCCTCGAAGCTGTCGAGTGCAGCGGCGACAGCGGCTAGGACATCGAGCGAGGGAAAGACATGGGGGGGAAGCTCGTGCTCGATCGCGGTGCCCAACGCTTTGTGCGCAAGCCTCTCGGCCTCGGACGCCTCTCCCCGCGCGAGGGCCACACAGGCGAGCACGAGGCTAGCGGTGGCCCTGAACGTGGGGTTATCCAGGGGACCGTCTGCGATCTCAGCGATTACCTGTGCGTGCTCCGCGGCGCGGTCAAGCTGCCCGAGCGCGAGCTCGGTGCGGGCCAGCAGTGAGAGGCTGGAAGCCAGTTCGAATGGGCCTCCGGCCGCCTCCTGCTCCAAGCCCTCTTGCAGTGAGGCGCGCGCCTGCTCGAGTAGACCGGTGCTTGCCTGCGTGTAGGCGATAGCCAGCTGCAGTGGGGATATCGCGAGGCCGGCGGCGGAGGCGACAGAGCGTTCCATCACAGGACCGAGCTCGGCCAGCGCTGCCTCGCCGTCGCCTCGCTCAGCGCGCAGGATGCTCTGGTATGCGTGCGCGTAGCCGGCGCTAACAGGCTCGCCGACCGCGTCTGCCACGGCGATCGCTCGCTCGTAGAGCGCGAATGCTTCCTCGTCGCGGCCCTGGATGAGGTGCCGCACGCCACCGACGCCAACCCAATGCCAGGCGGCGAACTCTGCGTAGCCGGTGCGCTCGATGATCTCAAGTGCCTCCTCGAACACGCCCACGGCGCGCTGATCGGCCTGCATCGTCAGCGCAAAGCCAAGGATCTGCGTAGCGTCGACGAAGCACCACTCGTCGCCGCTTGCGCGTGCCAGTTCGCGCGACTGTTCGAGCCCCTCGCGCACACCGGCTGGATCCGGATATATCTGGATTGTGCCCAGCACATCGAGGGCGCGCGCGGCGGTAGAGATCTGCTCGAGCGACTGCGCCATCTCGAGCGCTTCGAGCTCGCTGGCGACTGCCTCCTCAAAGCGTCCGCCGTAGGTGAGTAGGTAGCCGCGGGCCCACAGGACGCGGGCCTTGACCGCGGAGGGCTCCGGCGGAGCGGCGCCCAGCGCGCGCACATAGGCGTCGTCGGCGAGCGCGAAGCGCCCTCGCAGCTTCCACCAGACCGTCAGCGAGACGCACAAGCGCAGCGCGTACTCTCCGTCGGTGTCGGGCGCGTGATCAAGAGCCGCCGCGAGGTTGGCGGCCTCCAGATCGAGCAGGTCAAGCCACGCGCTCTGGCTCGCGGTCTCGAGGTGGGGCGCGATCCGCTCGGCCAGAGCGAGGTAGAAGTCGCGGTGGCGCTCGCGCAGCGGGGCAACCTCCTGCGCCTGTGTGAGACGATCGTGCGCGTACTGGCGAACCGTCTCCAGTAGCCGGTAGCGCACGCTCGCCCCGTGTTCCTCGACGACGACCAGCGACTTCTCTGCAAGCGAGGTGAGCAGGTCCAGGATCGCAGGCCGCTGCAGCCGCTCGTCGTCGCATACTTCCTCCACGGCGTCCAGGGTCCAGCCACCGGCGAACACCGCCATGCGCCTGAACAGCACACGCTCGTCGTCGCTGAGCAGCTCGTGGCTCCAGTCGACCGACGCGCGCAGTGTCTGCTGGCGTGCCAGCGCCGATCTCGCTCCGCCGGTCAGCAGGCGGAAGCGGTCGCCCAGCCCAGACGCGATTTGCTCGATGCCGAGGACACGCACCCGTGCGGCCGCCAGCTCGATCGCGAGCGGGATTCCGTCGAGGTCGTGACAGATCTGGGCGATCGCCGGAGCGTTGGCGGCATCGACGGCGAAGTTCGGGCGCACCTTCACCGCCCGCTCGATGAACAAGCGCACCGCGTCGGATTGCGCGACTGCCTCCACCGGTTCGGTCTGACGCTCGGAGGGCAAAGAGAGCGAGGGCACGCGCCAGTCGGTCTCACCGGACACGCCCAGCGGTGCGCGGCTCGTCGCAAGGACGGTCAGTGTTCGGCAGCTGTGCAGAAGAACCTCGGTGGCGCTCGCGCAGACGTCGAGCAGGTGCTCACAGTTATCGAGGACCACTAGCGCTCTGGAGTCGGCGAGGTGGACGAGGGCCGCATCCAATGAGGATTGGCCGGCGAGCGGCTTGACTCCGATGGCCTCGCCGAGCGCCGGGCCGACAGCATCGGGGTCGGCCAGCGGCGCCAGCTCGACCCACCAGGCTCCGTCGGGGAAGCGGTCAAGCACGTCGGCGGCGGTCTGCGCGGCGAGCCGTGTCTTGCCGCAACCCCCGGCACCGGTCAGCGTCAGTAGCCGAGTGGTGCTCAGCGCCTCTGCGATGTCACTCAGCTCCTGTTCGCGCCCCACGAAGCTCGTCAACTGCTCAGGGAGGTTGTTCGGCAGCGCGTCGAGTGAGCGCAGCGGCTCGGCGCTCGTGGGCACGTCGGGATGGCTTAGCGCGAAGACGTGCTCCGGGCGCCCGAGATCGCGCAGCCGGTGGGTTCCCTTGTCCACGAGTGTCACCCCAGCCGGAAGTCGCTCGATCACGAGGTCATACACAGCGCGCGAGAGCAGCGTCTGACCACCGTTGGCGATCCCTCGCAACCGTGCACAGCGACTGAGCGCCACGCCGAAGTAATTGCCCTCGTCGCGCAACTGCGCCTCGGCGGTATGCAGAGCGATACGCACGCGCAACCTCAGCCCGTCGGGCCACACCTGCGCGGCCAGGGCCCGCTGAGCCTCAAGCGCCGCCGCCACCGCGTCCGACGCGCGGGAGAACGCCGCCACGATGCTGTCGCCCTCGCCCTGCTCCACCGGTCTGACACCGCCATGGTGGCCCACTGCGTCGCACAGCAGCGAGTAATGCGCGGGCACGGCGTGAGCCATCTCCTCGGCATAGGCCTCCCATAGCCGCGTCGATCCCTCGATGTCGCTAAGCAGGAAGGTCACCGTACCCGCCGGCAGCGCGAACGGCGCCTCTGTGGCCTCGGCGATCCCTTGCAAACCGTCCCTCCACACGCTCGGCCGGCCAAGCGCCAGCCCCCGGCCAAAGTCTGTCATGGCGCCACCGCGATCGTCGGGACCCATGTACGGCGTGGCCCACACATGGGTGTCTTGATTCGCATGATCGTGCCGAGTCCGGGTGCTAGCTCACAGGGGCCGGGTCGATGCCGACCTGGCGTTGAAAGGACAGCCAGTCGACGTAGGAGTCCTTGCGCGCGATCAGGCCGTCTCGCACCGTGAAGACATCGGCGCCGTCGCACGCGAAGCGCTTGCCATCGGTGGTGCCGCTCATCTCGTACTCGGTCACGAAGTGATCCACACCGAACATGACCCGCCTGCGCTCGAAACTCAGGTCAGGCGACTGCTCAAACACGCCCACGATCGCATCTCTAACCGCGGCACGACCGCACGCCGGCGCAGTGATGTTGTGCATATGGAATACCGAGTCCTCGGTGTGTAGAGCAGCGATCGCATCAGGGTCGCGATTGGCCCACGCTTGGCCGTACTGCAACGCCAGTTCCTGAGTGTTCGTGCTCATCGTGTGTCCTCTCGTCTGCTTATCTTTTGATCATTGGCAGTCACCCGCTTTGGGGCGCAGCCAACATATGAGCGTCTCGTCCTCACTACATCTGCCAGATGGCATATATCGACCTTGACCCTGGCCAAAACGTCGGCCTCGGCAATCAGCGTGGTGGTGGCGTTGTGATGCGCCAGGCCACACCCGGGCGTGGTTAGGGGGGTCTGGTAGCGTGCCGCGTCGTGCACAGCGGGGTGCGCAAGGTGCTGGTGATCGGCGCACAGGGAGCGCTCGGGCGACTCTGCGTCGAACCGTTGCGTCGTGCTGGCTTCGAGGTCATCCGTGCCGGTCGAAAACCCGAGAAAGCTGATGACTTCCGGCTGGTCGATCTCGGCCAACCCGACTCGGTTCCCGAGGCGTGCGCCGACGCCGACCTCGTGATCTCGATGGTCAACGACCGGTTGCGCACCGCAGAGCGGTTCGTGCTGCGCGAAGGCGGCACGATGTTCACGGCCATCATCTCACCGGCCGACCGGGCCGCCGTGAAGGCACTCGGGGATGGGGCTAACGGCCTCGTCGTGACCGACATCGGGCTCGGCCCCGGCGTCACCTCGCTCGTCTTTAAGGATCTGCTCGCCGCTCATCCCGACGCGGACTGCTTGGAAAACGCAGGCACGTTCTCGATGCGCGAGCCCGCAGGCCGGGGCACCGTCGAGGACTTCTCCCATCCGGTATTGACGAGCGGCCACCGTCACCCAACCGCCATCGTCGATTTTCCCGAGCCATTCGGCAGGCTCCGTTGCCTTCAGTTCACCGATCGTGAACGCGCGATCATCGCCATTGGCAACCTCGCCGAACGACTCCCGGTCCGCAATTATGGCTACACGCTCGAGCGATGGGCACGTGATCCGGTCATGGCGATCAACGCGCTCGGCTTGATCTCCAAGCTGCCGCTCTCGCTTCTCACCCTCAATGCGGAGCGCCAAGCCGCCAGCACCGTCGCAAAGCTCCAGTGTCATCTCTGTGGCGTCTTGCGGGACGGACATCGCTTGGCGGCAAGCGCCGTTACGGGCAGGGGCAACTTCGCGATGACCGCAGCGTCGATCGCCATCTGTGCGAAGGTGCTGCTCGACCGCAAGGACCAAGGCGAGATCCCCAGCGGGGTTCTCGGCGTCGATGACGTCTTCGACCTCTCAGAAGTCAGAGCTAGCTTTGAAACGCAGGGCATCCGGATTGCCGCGTTGTCATAACGTGACGCTCCAGAACCAAGAAGTCCCACCAAGTGCGGCGTCTCATCGATGTGAGATAGGCCCGTCTCATCCAGTTGAGACTGGCGGCGTCTCATTCAAGTGAGACTCGGTCACCTATACGGACCAGAGGGTAGCCCTGTAAAAATCGAGAGGGTGTTCCGCGACTTCTCCGGGAAGCGGTCTCTAAAGGTCCTTCATGTGAAGGCCTGATCGGGTTCACCCGTGCGAAGCCTCGGGCAGCCCGATTGCCTGGTCGGCGCGCGAGCGCGCGACGGCGACCGATAGCGCGCGCACGTAGGCTCGCGCGGCGGCGTCGATGATGTCGGTGGACACGCCCTGCCCGGCGCCGGTGAACCCTTCGATCTCGAGTACGACGGAGACCTCGCCGAGCGCATCTTGACCCTCGGTGACGGCGCCGATCGTGAACTCGCTGAGCTTGGCGGCGATGCTGGTCGCGGCGTTGATGGCTTGGAACACGGCGTCGATTGGTCCGTCTCCGATGAACGAGCCTGTGCCGACGCCGCCTTCGGGCAGCGTGACCGAGACTTTGGCGTGCGCTGGGCGCAGCGAGGATGCCTCGACCTCGAAGGAGTCCAGCGAGTAGCCGGCGATGTTCTCGCTGCGCAGCTCGTCGGTGACGAGTGCCTCTAGGTCCATCGCTGTGACCTCCTTCTTGCGGTCGGCGATCTCCTTGAAGCGCTGGAAAGCCGTGTTTAGCGCCTGCCCGTCGATCTCGAAACCCATCTCTTTCAGTGCCTCGCTGAGCGCGTGGCGTCCGGAGTGCTTGCCGAGCACGATCGAGTTGCTGGTCAGACCGACGGTCCTCGCGTCCATGATCTCGTAGGTGGTTCGCTCCTTCAGCACCCCGTCCTGGTGGATGCCGGCCTCGTGCGCGAAGGCGTTGCGCCCGACGATCGCCTTGTTTGGCTGCACGGGGTAGCCGGTCAGCCGTGAGACGAGGCGGCTCGTACGCGCGATCTCGGTCGTCTCGATGCCCGTCCACAGGCCGAGGCTTGGCTCGCGCGTGTGCAGCAGCATCGCGATCTCCTCAAGCGAGGCGTTGCCGGCGCGCTCGCCGATCCCGTTGATCGCGCACTCGACCTGTTGGCAGCCCGCTTCCAGCCCGGCCAGCGAGTTAGCGACGGCCATGCCCAGGTCGTCGTGGCAATGCACCGAGAGGACGACATCGCGCAGACCGGGGACCAGCTGGAACAGCTTCTCGAACATCGCCGCGAACTCTCGTGGCATCGTGTAGCCCACGGTGTCGGCCACGTTGATCGTCGTGGCGCCCTCATCGAGCGCGATCTGGATTACCTCGGCCAGGAACTGCACGTCTGAGCGCGACCCGTCCTCGGTTGAGAACTCGACGTCCTCGGTGTATTCGCGTGCTTGTGCCACCGCTGCGCGCACCTGTCCCTTGACGTCCTCGCGCGTGGTTTGCAGCTTGTGCTTGATGTGGATGTCGCTGGTGGCGATGACCATGTGAATGCGCGGGCGTTGAGCGTCGCGCACGGCGTTCCACACGGCCTCGATGTCCTGGCTGACGGTGCGCGCCAGCCCGCAGATCACTGGCCCTTCGACCTCGCGCGCGATTGCCTGCACCGACTCGAAATCGCCGGGCGAGGTAATCGGGAAGCCCGCCTCGATCACGTCAACGCCGAGGCGCGCGAGCTGATGGGCGATCTCCAGCTTCTCGGTCTTGTTGAGGGAGATCCCCGGCGACTGCTCGCCATCGCGCAGCGTCGTGTCGAAGATCAGTATGCGGTCGGACTCGCTGCGCCCGCGTGAGGTGCTGCCCGCCGAAGCGTCCATCATGTCGTGCTCCTTCTCTCGCTTTGTCGTTTCCTCTCTGCTGGGTATGCGGCTACGCGGCCGCCACGCGCTATTCCCCCCGAGGGGGGAGCAGGAGAAGCGAGAGAAGCGAGTTCTGCAACGACATCTGCGGGGAGCGTAGCATCGGCCGCCTCCCCGATCGCCAACGCCAGGTCATCCAGAGCCGCTACTTCGAAGTCATGACTCAGGAGCAGATCGCGCTGGCCAGCGGCGTCGCGGCCTCGACCGTGCGCAACACTCATCGAGGAGCTCTCGCGAACCTGCGTCGCGACGACGAACTGTTCGATGTGCTCGAGGTGGTCGGCAAGGTGCGCGACACGGCACGCAAGCAAGAACTCGCCAGACAGCGAGAGCTAAGAGCGGCCTGAGCGAGCGATCCGCCGGCTGCTCTGGCTCTCCCAAGGGCAGTACTTGTTACGACCCATTTGTTGCGCTGGATAATGTATGTTATGTAAACTAACAAGTGGTATGAACCATCCGCAACGGTGAGTTCAGCCGGCCCGCTTGCGATCTCCCCCGGCGGTAGTAGCATCGAAAGCGATGCCTCTTTGGCTCGTCCTCCTGATACTTGGACTCGTCAAGCTGGTGGTGGCCTCGTTGATGCTGTGGCTGCCGTTTCGCTACGACGCGGCGATGGTGGCTGTGGACGATGAGCCTCGCTCGGACGATGAGGGCGGTAGCAAGGTGCCACCGGCGGCGCCTGTGGATCCCCACCCGCGGCTTCCGCTCCCTCGCAAACCCAGGCGTGGGCCGCACGGTTCGTCTTCTCCGCCCTCACCAGTGCGGGTGCGCACTAGCGCGCGACGGGTGATCGCGCGGGCTTCGTCTCAGCGATAGTCGCTCGGGGTTGGCCGGTCAGCGGTTGCGCTTGCGTTGGCGCTTGGCGGCCTTCGCCTTGGCGCGGCGCTTGCGTAGGCGGGCGGCGCGTGCCTCGGCGTTGCCGGGACCCGCGAGCAAGTCGCCGGCGGGCGTTACGCCACGGGCATCGCGGAGGATCAGAAACGCTATGCCCGCAAGCAGGCCCACCGCGACGATCGCGATCGGGATGAGGAGGCTCGCTTTGAGCGGACTCGACGTCGAGGTGTTGGATGTCGTGGCGGTCGTTTGAGTGTTCGTGGGTTCTTCTTCTTCGGCCTTTTTTGTGAGTTCGGAGAAGCCTTGGCTCCCCGTTCCCCCAGCCGCACCGGCGCCCGCCGCTCCGGCGGCGCCTGCTGCTCCAGCTGCGCCCGCCGCGCCTGGTGCTCCCGCCGCGCCCTGGCCGGCTTGGGCTTTGGCAAGCGCTTCCTGCACCGCCTTGTTAAGCGCGGCCTTGTTGACGGGAGCGCTGGTGGCGCCTCCGGCGGCTCCCCAGGCGACCCCGGTGGTGAGGGTTGGCGCCGCCACGCAGGCGATGAGCAACATCGCGATCAAATGGGTGAAGGAGACGATTCGACGCATGGATAGAGCCGGGTGGGCGAGCAGCGAGAATAGCGCCAACCGCGAGCCAGGCGACCCCATGGCGGGACACCCCCGTAGAATGGGCGGCCGATGGCACCCAAGCAGCGACAGATCCGCATCGAGCAGCGCGGCGCCCAGCAGGCGATCGAAGCGCTTGAGCAACGCTCCGATGAGGAGTTGGAGGCGGAGACGAAGTACAAGTCCGCTGCCCTTGCAATCCTCGGCGCCCGTGCCTCTGAGCGCTTTGACGCAGAGGCCGCGCGTAGCTATTTCCAGCGGGCGATCGCCGCGGCGCGCCCCCAGGAACGGATGCAGCTGCGACGTATGGCGGACGCTTCGCTCGCGCTGGCCGAGCGTCGCGCCGGGGACCTCAAGAGCGCTGTTGAGCGTCTCGGCCACGAGGCGCCCAGCGGGCGGCAGATGTTCGCGTTGCGAGCGATGGGCTTGCTCATTCCCCCCGCGAGCGCTGGGATTTTGGCGCGAACTCGCGGCATCCTTCTGATTCTTCTCTTGATTCTCGCCATCCTCGCCCTCGGGTTGGGGATCGTCGAGCTGATCTCGCTCCCCTTCGGTGGGTTGGGGCTCGCGCCGGGAATCCTGCTCGGCCTGCTGCTGGCGATCGCAGTGATCGCTACTGTCGCGATGGTGGGACGTCGCCGCCGCGATCGAGCGGCCGCGTCGAGGCCCAAGGCGTCAAAGTAGTTTGCACGCGAGCCTGCGCTCGCGTGCGTCAGACGATTGGCTGTTGCTGTTGCTAGCTCGCCGAGAGCGTCGCGTGACGGATCACCACGGGCGTAGTGGGCGCTCCGTCCTGTGGTGGGTCGGTGGGGAGCTTTGCGATCGCGTCCACCCCAGCCATGCTCCCCACGACGTTTCCGACCAGTGCGTATTGCGGGGGTAGCGGCGTGGAGTTGGCGGTGACTATGAAGAACTGGCTGCCCGACGCTCCCGAGGGGTCGGTGCTGGTCTTTGCCATCGCGACCGTCCCAACCGTGTAGCGCTCGCCACTGGGGGGAGGCTCCACCACCGTATACCCAGGACCGCCCGAGCCGTCGCCGTTGGGGTCTCCCCCCTGGATCACGAACCCGGCGGCGACGCGGTGGAAGGTGAGGTTGTCGTAGAAGCCCCGCTTCACGAGGTAGGCGAAGGAGGCGGTGGTGCGCGGAGCTGAGCTCACCGCAAGTTGGATGTCGATCGTGCCGCAGTTGGTGGCCAGCCGCACCACATATTTCTTCGAGGGATCGAGCTTGGTGGTGGGCTTGGGAATGCTCTGGGTGCCCTTCGGGGCGGGGGCTTGCGCTTTGACGCACTTCGCGGGGGCGGAGCGCGAGGAGGTAACCGTACTCGTGGGCGGCAACTGGCCGGCGGAGATGTGCGTGGAGACCGCTGGTGTGGAACCACCGGAGGAGCCACACGCCATGAGCGCGAATCCCGCGGTGGCGGTGGCGGAGCAGCACAGCAGCAGACGGGCGGTGTTCGCGGGAAGGGACATCGGCGCAGCATAGTCACGCATGTGCCGCTCCCGCGCCGTGTTCGCCGGTTCTTAAGGCGGTCTTCGCGATTCCCAACACACACTCCCCACCCGCGACGGTAGCCCTCCACCGGCCGCGGAGCACGCAAGCGTGAGGCTTGTCGATCTGGCTCGCGGGGAGGGCGCCCGCGCGCCGCAATACGCTTGCGCGATGGCGGCTCCCATATGTCTCGTCGTGAACCCCTCCGCCGGCGGGGGGAAAGCCGGTCGTGCGCTGCCCGAGGTGCTCCCGGCGCTACAGGCGCATGGCTTGACCGTACGTAGCGAGTTCACGCGCGACCTTGGCCATGCGCGTGAGCTGGCGCGTGCGGCGGCGATTGCCGGCGAGACGGTGGTGTGTTTGAGCGGGGACGGGATGGTGGGCGCGGTGGCGGACGCCCTCAGAGAGCTACCGGAGGCGCTGCTCGGGATCCTGCCTGGAGGGAGAGGGAACGATTTCGCGCGGGTGCTCGGCATCTCCGCGGACCCGGTGGAGGCGTGTGCGACGATCGCGGGGGGCTTCTCGCGGAGGATCGACCTCGGCGAGGTGGAAGGGCAGGCGTTCGTGGGGATCGCGAGCGTGGGGTTTGACAGCGACGCGAACCGCATCGCAAACGAAGCGCCGTCGTGGATGGGTGGGTTGGTGTACGCGTACGGCGCCCTGCGGGCACTGCTCGCGTGGAAGCCGGTTCGTTTCGAGATTGAGCTCACCCATTCGGGTACAGGCGACCCGCCGGGCGAGCGTTACGCGTTCCTGGGGTACACGGTGGGGGCGTGTAACTCGAAGACCTACGGCGGCGGGATGCGGGCGGCGCCGGGCGCGTTGCTCGACGATGGGTTGCTCGACGTGATGGTGCTTGAAAACGTGAGCAAGGTGAGGTTCGTGACGAGGATCCTGCCGAAGGTGTTCAGCGGGAGGCACGTGGAGGAGCCGAACGTAAGGGTATTCCGTGCGAAGGAGGTGTCGATCGTGGCGGACCGTCCCTTCACTATGTACGCGGATGGCGACCCAATAGCCGAGTTGCCTGTGACGGTGAGGGCGTTGCACGCGGCTGTGAGGGTGTTGGTGCCCGCCGACGGGTCAGGTGGAGACGCTTTCGCTGGCGATCCCACAGACGACGGGCCGGTCGCGGCCGAGCGATGAGCACGTTGTTGGGGCCAAAGCTCGCGATCGCGCGCGCGACAGCGGCGGCGGCACGGTTGCGTGGGGGTGGCGGCACAACGCTTCCTGGGAAGCTGTTGATGCGGATGGATCCCTCGGCGATAGGGGCGCTTGCGGCGCGTCTGCCACGGGGCAGCGTGGTGGTGTCGGCGACAAACGGGAAGACCACCACGGCGGCGATGGCGGCGAGCATCCTCGAACGGGCGGGAATCCCACTCGTGCACAACCAGGCGGGCGCGAACATGGCGGGTGGGATCGCCTCTACCCTGCTCGCCGCCGCTGGCCCAAGACGAGGCATTGCGGGTGATATGGGTCTCTTCGAGGTGGATGAGTTTTGGTTGGATCGTCTTATCGCCGAACTGCACCCACGGGTGATCGTGTTGGGGAACCTTTTCCGCGATCAGCTCGACCGTTACGGCGAGCTGGACACGATCGCCGAACGGTGGGGTAAGGCGGTTGGGAGCAGCGGCCCCGGTGAGAGCGCTCGGTTGGTGTGCAACGCGGACGACCCGCTCGTGGCGGATCTGGGACGGGAGCGGCCGGAGGTCCTCTACTTCGGCGTCGAGGACGACACATTGGCGCTTGAGGGCATGGCGCATGCGGCCGACGCGAAGCACTGTCGCAGGTGCGGGGCGCCGTACATATTCGATGCGGTGTACCTCGGCCATCTTGGCCACTACCACTGTGTGTCGTGCGGGCAGACACGTCCCTCCCCCACCGTGGTCGCTCGGTCGGTCGTGCTCGAAGGCGTACGGTCGGCCCGCTTCGAGCTGTGTACCCCGGAGGGGAACGCGCAAGTGCGTCTCCAGGTGCCCGGCCTCTACAACGTGTACAACGCGCTCGCGGCGGCTGCTTTGGCGGTGGCGCTTGAGATCCCCCTCGGCGAAATCGTGGACGGTTTGCAACGCACTGAGGCGGCGTTCGGGCGTGCGGAGACCGTGCAGGTGGAGGGGCGCGAGACGAGGATCCTGCTTATCAAGAACCCTGCGGGCGCGAACGAGGTGTTGCGCACATTGGCGCTTGAGCCTGGGGAGCACGACATATTGGGGGTGCTCAATGACAAGACGGCGGACGGGCACGATGTGTCGTGGATCTGGGACGCAGACTTCGAGCTGCTCACGGGGAGGGTCAGGCACATGACCTGCTCGGGCACCCGCGCACCGGAGCTCGCGCTGCGGTTGAAGTACGCGGGGATCGAGCCACAGCGAATTACCGTGGTCGAGGATCTGGAGCGCGCGTTGGCGGGGGCGGTGGGGAATGGTTTGGGTGGGGGCGGCAAGCCGCCCCTCTACGTGCTTCCCACATACACAGGCATGCTGGCGCTGCGCGAGCAGCTCGTGCGTCGAGGGGAGGCGCGTAGCTCGTGGCTATAAGCAATCGCGAAGCCAGGCGGGCCGGCTTGAGGGGATGGTGGCGATGAACCACCCCGGGGGGCCTGTGTTGCGGGTGTGCGCGTTGTACCCCGACCTGATGAACATCTACGCGGACCGCGGGAACCTGTTCGTGCTGCAGCGGCGGTGCGAGTGGCGGGGGATCGGTTTCGAGCTCGTGGGGAGCGGCCTCGGCGAGGGGCTCAGCGGGGCGGCCCACGACATCTACTACCTCGGCGGCGGTCAAGACCGCGACCAGTTGCTGTGTGCGGAGGACCTCGTGAGTGGCAAGCGCGAGGCGTTGCACGAGGCGGCGTTACGCGGGGCGGTGGTGTTGGGGGTGTGCGGTGGGTATCAGCTGCTAGGCAACTCCTACGCGCTCGGCGAGGAGACACTCGCAGGCGTGGGGTTGCTGGATATCCGCACGGTGCGCGAGCCCGGAGAGAGGTTGATCGGGAACGTGGCGATCGAGGTCGACCTCGACGGCGAGAAGCGAGTGTTGGCGGGCTTTGAGAACCACGGGGGGCGCACATATTTGAGCGACATCGCCACCCCACTCGGGCGGGTGTTGAAAGGCCACGGCAACGACGGGAGCAGCGGCTTCGAGGGAGCCCGCGAGGGCAACACGATCGGCACCTACCTACACGGCCCGCTACTACCAAAGAACGCCTGGTTCGCCGACTGGTTGATAGCCACGGCACTCGGCATCCAAGTAGGCGAGCTCGCCCCGCTCGACGACAGCTTCGAGGACGAGGCTCATCGCAGCGCGCGACGCGCTGCTGGCGTCTGAATGGGTTCCGTCGCACACGGTTAGTACAATTGTCTGCGACGGCGGGTGTTGCGTCGAGGTCGACGCGAGCGATTGACAATCGTGAATTCGGGGTCGCCCTCGAATGGAGTTCGAGTCTCCCGCCCGCCGCCAAAATCCGCAAGCTCGGTCGCACAAGGTGCAAATGTCACGCGCCTGTGGGTAGCTCCCGCCAAGTGTGCGACCGAGTCGGCGGGACTGGTGGCTATACTTCGTGGCGATTGTCAATCGTTCGGAGGTAGCTCCTCCACACCCACACCCGACCCGCTCCGGCGGGTCGAGTTGTTTCACAAGCCATGGACCTATCCGAGTATCAGCGCCAGTCGCGGCGCACCGCCGAGTATCCCCGCGAGGCGTGGCTGGCTTATCCCGCATTGGGGCTCGCGGGCGAGGCGGGCGAGGTGGCGGAGCATGCCAAGAAGGCGATCCGCGACGACGGCGGCAAGGTCAACGACGAGCGCAAGGCCGCCATGTCCAAGGAGCTCGGCGACGTGCTCTGGTATGTCGCTCAGCTCGCCAGTGAGCTTGGACTTGAGTTGGACGAGATCGCGGCGCAGAACCTGGAGAAGCTCTTCTCACGCCAGGAACGCGGCGTGCTCTCCGGCAGCGGCGACGACCGCTAGAGGGCCGTTGAGCGGCACCGGGAGACCGTCGGTCCCATCGATCGCCAATCCTCTGCGTCCCTCGCTCACTTATCTGCCAGGCACATTGCGCTTGCTGCGTCCTTGTCTCGTTTGCTCAGCGGCCCTCTAGAAGCGGCGTTGGGGTGACAGCGAAGCGGGCGAAGCGCTCCGCCAGCCGGGCGGGGACGAGCGCGCGGACGAGCACGCCCTCGGGGGTGTCCCTGCGGTGAAGGTCGCCGGCGATGTCGTGTAGCTCGGCGAGGGAGCCTCCCTGGGTGTAGGGCACGAGCAGCTCCATCGGGCGCAACGTGTGATGTAGCTCGCGCTCGATTCGCTCCTCAAGCTCCGGCAACCCGTCGCCGGTGGTACCGCTCACGAGCACCGCGTCGGGGTGGCGTAGGCGCAGCTCCTCACGGGAGTCCTCGTCGAGCAGGTCGACCTTGTTGAGCACCAGCACGCGGGGTCCCTCCCCCGCTCCGATCTCCTCAAGAACCTCCTCGACGGCCCTGCGCATCTCGGTCTGGTCGGTCTCGGGTGCGGAGGCGTCGATCACGTGCAGCAGCAGGTCTGCGAGGCGGGTCTCCTCAAGGGTGGCGCCGAAGGCGTCCACCACCTGGTGGGGGAGCTTGCGGATGAACCCCACCGTGTCGGTCAACAGGTGTGGGCGTCCCGCGATGCGCATCATGCGCGTACTCGGGTCGAGTGTGTGGAAGAGGCGATCCCTCACCCCCACCTCCGAGCCCGTGAGGGCGTTCAGAAGCGTGCTCTTGCCTGCGTTCGTGTACCCCGCGAGCGCCACACTGGGAAGCGCCGCGCGCTCGCGCTCGGCACGCATAACGGAGCGGGTGCCCTTCACGTGCTCCAAGCGACGGCGCAGCGCGGAAATGCGGTCGCGGGCGAGGCGGCGATCGGTCTCGATCTGGGTCTCCCCCGGTCCCCTCGTGCCGATCCCACCGCCGAGGCGCTCGAGGTGGCTCCACAAGCCTCTCATCCGCGCGAGGTTGTACTCCAGTTGGGCAAGCTCGACCTGGAGCTTCCCCTCGGCACTTGAGGCGTGGGTGGCGAAAATGTCGAGGATCACGGTGGTGCGGTCCACCACAGGCATCCCCAACGCCTCCTCAAGGTTGCGCTCCTGACGGGCGCTCAACTCGTCGTCGCAGGCGATCACGTTCGCGTCACACGCAATCGCCGCCTCCTTGGCCTCGCGCACCTTTCCCGGCCCGAGGTAGGTGTTGGGGTGTGGGAGGTCGCGGCGTTGGATCATCTCCCCCACCACCGCCACGCCGGCGGTGAGCAGGAGCTCGCGCAACTCGTCTAGGTTCTCCTCGCCGGGGAGGGATGCGATGCAGAAAGCGCGTTGGCGTGCGCGCCTGGTTGGTTGGGTCATCTACACCTGAGTGTAGATCAGGCTCCCAAAGCCGCCAAACGCTCGACCGCTTCGATTAGACGGTCGTCGGGGGTGGTGAGGGAAATGCGAAACCAACCCTCTCCGCTCGGCCCATAGGCGCCACCCGGAGATACCACCACGGCCGCTTGCTCAAGCACGTGCTCGCAGTAGGCGGCGGAGTCGGCAAAGCCCTCGGGGATTGGCGCCCAAACGTAGATCGTGCCCTTTGGCTTTGTGACGTGCACACCGGCCTTGGCGAGCGCGTCGCACACGAGGTCGCGGCGGCGGCGGTAGAGCTCGTTCATCGAGGCCACCTCCGCGTCCCCGTCGGGCGAGAGCGCGGCGATTCCCGCCAGCTGCACCGCCTCGAAGAGGCCGGAGTCGATGTTGGTCTTCAAACGCCAGTAGTGCTCCACCACTTCGGCGTTACCAAGCACGGCAGCGCAACGCCAACCGGTCATGTTGTAGCCCTTGGAGAGCGAGAATACCTCGATCCCCATGTCCTTCGCACCGGGGGTGGCGAGGAAGGAGGGCGCGCGATACCCGTTGTAGGTGGTCTCCGAGTAGGCGTTGTCGTGGACGATCAGGATGTTGTGCTCTTGCGCAAACTCGATCGCTCGCGCGAAGAACCCGTCCGGGACAACCGCACCGGTGGGGTTGTTGGGGTAGTTGAGGTACATCAGCTTTGCCCGCTTGGCGGTGGCGGTGTCGATCGCGTTGAGGTCGGGCACGAAGCCGAGCTCTGGCACGAGCGGCATCACGACCGGATCGGCTCCCACGAGCAGCGGGCCGCCGGTGTATACGGGATAGCCGGGGTCGGAGGCGAGCGCCACGTCGCCCGGGTCGAGGAAGGCGAGGTTGAGGTTGAAGATCGCCTCCTTCGCGCCGATAGCGGGGATCACCTCGGTGGCGGGGTCGATCGAGACGTCAAAGCGCCGCGCGTAGAAGTCGCTGAGCGCTTCACGGAAGTCGGCGCGACCCTTGTTGGACGGGTACTGGTGGGTTTGGGGCTCGGTGACAGCCTCCTGCATCGCCTCCACGATCAAGGGCGGGGTGGGCCGGTCGGGGTCGCCGATGCCGAGGCTGATGACGTCCACTCCCGCCGCCTTCTTCGCGGCGATCTTGCGCTCAAGTTCTGCGAACAGGTAGGGCGGTATCAGGCTGAGGCGGTCACTCGGTCGTGGTGTCATTCAACTCCTTCAAGAAATCGTCGCTGAGGTGTCCCTCGAACACGGGGCGCGCCCAGCCTGTCAGGTTCACTTGCAGGTCATCACCCACCTCCACATCGAGCTCTCCGCCGTCGAGCAGCACCCGAGCACGCGAAGGTCCTCCCGCGAGACGGTATGCCACGGCGGCGCCTGTGGCGCCCGTGCCCGAAGAAAGCGTCTCCCCCACCCCCCGCTCGAAGATGCGCGCGCGGATCGTGCCCTTTCCATTGGCGGGTGGCTCCACCTCGGTGAACCACGACACGTTGGTGCGGTTGGGGAACAGCTCGTGCGCTTCGAGCCCCGGACCGATTGTGGGCAGGTCGAGTGCGCTCAGGGTCGCCAGGTCGGCGACGTGTATTGCGCACTGGGGGTTCCCGATCGACACGTGCTGGAAGCTCCACGCGCGACCGTCCGCCACCAGTTCACCCCGGCCGTCGCCCGGGCCGTCGGGGAAGTCCTTGGAGGTGAGCTTCGCGTGTCCCATGTCCACACGGCAAGTGTCTGGGCCTGTGATGGTGGGGCGTATCTCACCGGCTGCGGTGTGTATGGAGAAGATGTCCTGCTCGGTCCATCCGCGGTGGCGCAAATAGAGGATTGCCTCACGTGCCCCGTTGCCCGAGAGCTCGGACTCCGAGCCGTCGGGGTTGTAGATCCGCAGGCGCGCCACGAACTTGGGGTCCTCACAGGGCTCAAGCAGCAACACACCGTCGGCGAACACGCCGAAGTGGCCTGCACACAGCTTGCGGATCCGAGCGGCGGTCAACTCGAACGGAAGCTCCGCCCGCTCCACGATCAGGTAGTCGTTCCCCAGGGCTTGCCACTTCTCAAATCTCATCGTGCTCGACCCCGCTGGCACTGTCTGCCCATGGTGTGGGCAGACAGGATGAGTCGCTTTTGGTCTCGCCAGGCACAATCCGCCCACTGCGTGGGCGGATGTGACGGTGGGTGTGGGCGGGAGCGAATCCTCATGTGGCGCCGCAGTCTAGTGTCAGAACGATCTCCTCCGCGACCGATGTGGGCGAGCGCTCGGTGGTGTCGATCAGGTGGACTCCCGCGAGCTTGCGCATCCATGTGAGCTGGCGGCGGGCGTAGTTGCGGGTGCGTCGCTTCATCGCCTCGATATCACCGCTCAACAGCTCGTCGAAACCAAGCGCCTTACGCGCGGTGTCGCTCGCGCCGTCGGCATGCGCGCGAAGCACCTCCTCGCGTACCCCTCCCGCGAGCATCTCCTCGACGCGAGCGTCGATGCGCGCGTAGAGCAGCTCGCGCTCCATCACAAGTCCCACCAGCAGTGTGGGACGGCGCACCTCCTCCGTCCATAGCTGCGAGGGGCCGTCTGGCTGCTCAAGCTCGCCGGCATCGAGCAACTCAAGCGACCTTACGATCCGCTGGCGGTCGTTGGCGTCGATGCCTTCAGCCGCCCACGGCGCGCGCTGGGCCAGGATCGCGTGGAGCGCCGGTGCGCCGTGGTGTTCAAGCTCCGCGGTCCAACGCTCTCGTGCCCCCTCGGGAGGAGGTGGGCGCAAGTTGAGCTCTGTGAGCGCCGCCCGTAGATACAACCCGGTGCCTCCCACCACTATTGGGCGCCTGGCTTCTGCGAGCGCCATATCGATCTCGGCGTGCGCGAGCTCCGCGTACTGTCCGGCGCTGAAGGTGGCGTCAAGCGGCAGGAAAGACACCAGCCGGTGCTCCAGCTCGGCTTGCTCTGCGCCGCTCGCTACTCCTGTGAGAGTCTCAAGGCCGCGATACACCTGCAATGCGTCGGCGGAGATCGCCACAGGTCGCTCTCCACGGGAGCGCAACGTTCGCGCAAGCTCCACCGCCACCGTTGTCTTGCCGACCCCGGTTGGGCCAAACATCGCGATGAGCTGAAGGTTTGATGGCATCGCTTATGACTCCCAACACGTGGGCTGCGCGTGTGCGGACATTCGCGTAGGCTCTCACCTCGTGGATATCTCTGGCTCCAAGGTGCTCCTCACGGGCGCCACCGGCGGACTCGGCCATGCGATCGCACGCGCTCTCTCGGCGAAGGGCGCGGAGCTGATCCTCACGGGTCGCCGCGCCGATGTACTTGAGCCGCTGGCGTCGGAGCTCTCGGCGCGTGCCCTCACGGTCGATCTCGGTGACCCTTTGGAGGTCGATCGCTTGCTCTCCGAGGCGGGAGAGTTCGACATCCTCATCGCCAACGCCGCCCTTCCCGCTTCAGGCCTGCTCGACTCCTTCACGACCGCAGAGATAGATCGCGCGCTTGACGTCAACCTCCGCGCCCCTATTGCTATGACCCATGCGCTTGCGCCCGAGATGGTCAAGCGTGGCCGTGGACACTTGTTGTTTATGTCATCGCTCTCGGGTAAGACGGGTACCGCGGGCAGCTCGATCTACAACGCCACGAAGTTCGGTCTCCGCGGCTTTGCGATGGCAATGCGTGCCGAGCTGCACAACACAGGCGTAGGCGTCTCGGCTGTCTTTCCCGGCTTCATCCGCGAAGCGGGCATGTTCGCCGAGTCACAGGTTCAACTTCCCAAAGGCGTCGGCACCCGCAGTCCCGAGGATGTCGCCAAGGCGGTAGTCGAGGCGATCGAGCACAACCGCGGTGAGATCGACGTGGCGCCGTTTTCACTGCGTGTTGGTTCCGCCTTCTCGGGGATCGCGCCCGAGATGGCCGCCACTGTCTCACGCAAGATGGGCAGCGACAAGATCGCCCATCAGCTGGCAGACGCCCAGCGCGCAAAGAGATAGATCGCCCACTGGGCGGCGCTCGTTTGGCGCCGCGCCACCCAGTCGAGACCCTCAGTTAGGCGGCGCGGGTGTCCGCCTCCGCGGGCTCCGGCGCCACGGTTAGTGGGGTCTCTGTGCCTTGGATTGGCCTCACCTTGTCGGCTCCGATCCCCAGCGCCGCATACACCTTGCGCTCGATCTCCCCGGCGATGGTTGGGTTCTCGTCCAGGTATGCCTTCGCGTTGCCTCTCCCCTGTCCCAACCTCTCGTTGCCGTAGGAGAAGAACGAGCCCGACTTCGTCACGATGCCGTGCTCGATCCCCAGGTCCACCAGGCAGCCTGAGGTCGAGATTCCCTTGCCGAACTCGATGTCGAACTCGGCTTGGCGGAAGGGAGCCGCGAGCTTGTTCTTGACAACCTTCACGCGAACACGATTGCCCACCGCCTCGGTGCCGTCCTTGAGCGTCTCGATACGCCTGATGTCAAGGCGCTGGGAGGCGTAGAACTTCAATGCCCGTCCACCCGGCTGGGTCTCGGGCGAGCCGAACATCACCCCCACCTTTTCGCGAATCTGGTTGGTGAGGATGCACAGCGTCCCGGTGCGGTTCAGGTTGCCCGCGATCTTGCGCATCGCCTGGCTCATCATGCGCGCCTGCGCGCCCACGGTCTGGTCGCCCATCTGTCCCTCAAGCTCCACACGTGGGGTGAGCGCCGCGACCGAGTCGATCGCCACGACATCCACCGCGCCTGAGCGCACAAGCATGTCGGCGATCTCAAGCGCCTGCTCGCCGTAGTCGGGTTGGGAGACGAGCAACTCGTCGATGTCCACCCCGATCTCCTTCGCATACAGCGGGTCCATCGCGTGCTCAGCGTCTATGAACGCGCACACTCCACCCAGTCTCTGCGCTTCCGCGAGCACGTGGTAGATCAACGTCGTCTTACCGGAGGACTCGGGGCCGAACACCTCCACGATGCGCCCCTTGGGTACACCGCCGATCCCGAGCGCGAGGTCAAGCGACAGCGCGCCCGTGGGGATCGCGTCCACGCGCACCTGCGCGCCCTCGTCCCCCATCCTCATCACCGAGCCCTTGCCGAACTCGCGCTCGATCTGGCCGAGCGCGCCCTGCAGGGCTGCGTCGCGCGCCTTGGCGGCCTTCTCCTCATCGGTCACGGGCATCGTCTGTCCTCCTGTCGAAAAGTTGGAGATGAAAATGTATGTGGGGCGTCGGACGGAACTGTGGGAACGTATGTTCGCCTCCGCGTCCGCGAGTCCTCTAATCGGCCGGCGAGCCCATTCGGAGTCCTCGGTGTGCCACGCCCCTGCGGGGTGGCGGTCCAACCGATGTCCCCTCTGCCGTGTCGCCCTTCAGTGTGCGGCGCGGGCGACGAGACTCTCCTCGCCGGAGAGCGTCTGGCTTGTGGCGGCGGTTATCTCCACCCGCGTCAACTCGCCGGGAGCTGCCAGACCTGAGAAGTTGACGACCTTGTTGTGGCGCGTGCGCCCGCGCATCCGCTCCGGATCGGTTCTTGAGGGGCCTTCGACCAGCACCTCAAGGGTGCGTCCCACGAAGCGCTGCGCCCGCTCCAAAGCGCGCCGCTGGACAACCTCCACGAGGCGTTCCATCCGCTCGACCTTGACCGGGTGGGGCACGACGCCTTCGGTCATCTCCGCCGCCTCAGTGTTCCTGCGAGGCGAGAAAATGAACGTGAACGCCCCGTCATACCCCACAAGCTCCGTCACCTCCAGCGTCTGCTCGAAGTCCTCCTCGGTCTCGCCTGGAAAGCCCACGATGATGTCTGTCGTAAGCGCGATATCGGGCACGTGCTCGCGTATCAGCGCCACCCGGTCTAGATACCGCTCACGATCGTAGGTGCGTCGCATTGCCTTAAGGATGCGGCTCGACCCCGACTGAAGTGGAAGGTGCACGTGCTCACACACGCTCCCAAGCTCTGCGTGCGCGCGGATCACATCCTCCTTCATGTCCTTCGGGTGAGGGCTCGTGTAGCGGATGCGCTCGATCCCCTCGATCCCGTCTAGGGCGTGGAGCAACTCAGCGAAATTGCGCGACCGGGCTTTAACGCGCGCGTGCGAGTCACCCTCCAAAGAGATATCCACTCCCCCTCCCTCGACACGTAGATCGCGCCCGTAGGAGTTCACGTTCTGGCCTAGCAACGTCACCTCACACACGCCGTCCTGAGCCATCGCCTCGACCTCCGCCACGAGCTCCTCCATCGGGCGGGAGACCTCCCGTCCACGCGTGGAGGGCACGATGCAATACGAGCAGCGACAGTTGCACCCCACGCTGATCTGCACCCACCCCTGGAAGTCCCGCGTCCGCTTTGCCGGCAGGTGCCCTGTGAAGCCCTCGAACTCGAAATACCCCTGTGCAGTGAGCGAGTCGGACGTCAAAAACTCCGCGAGCTTGTGCGTCTGCCCCGGCCCGAACGCCACATCTACGAACGGGAAGCGCTCGAACACCTCCTCCTTCACCGACTGCGCCCAGCAACCACCCACACCCACCACGCGATCGGGTTGTTCGCGCTTGAGCCGCTTCGCCTCGCCGAGGTGCGCGATGAAGCGACTGTCCGCGCTCTCGCGGATCGAGCACGTGTTGAACAAGATCAGGTCCGCCGCCGAGCGTTCAGGCGCCTCGCTGTACCCGAGCGACTCGAGCATCCCCTTCATCCGCTCGGAGTCGTGCTCGTTCATCTGGCACCCGAAGGTGGTCACGTGGTAGCGCTTTGCCATCGCATCAAAGAGTAGAGGGTCGCCTGCAAGGGACAGCGCGGGGCGATCACCCGATCGGATGCGTTGCTATCGGCTCGTAGCTCGCTCCCTCCGGCGACAGCCACGAGCGGTAGAGAATCAGCTCGGTGGGGATGAACGACAGCGCCGGTGTCGGTGGCAGCGCTCGCTTTTGTGGCGCTTGACCGCGACCCATCCGCGCGACGGTCACGTGTGGGCGGAAGTTCCGTTTCGCGCCGGCTCGCTCCTCACCACCGTCGGGCGCAACCTCGTTGAGCGCCTCCGCCACATCTATCTGTAGACGCGCAAGCTTGTGCTCTTCGTCGTGCAACTCAACCGCCAACGCTCGTGGATGGCGAGGCGGCAGCCACAATGGCGCGCCCACCGACAGCTCCCCCACCGGGCCTGCGCACACGCCGAGCTGCGCGGCCAACAGGTCTATCTCTCCCACAGGGCGGCTGCCAAGAAAGCACAACGTCACGTGCAATAGCTCCGGGTCGAGCACCCGCGGCGAAGCGTCCTCGCGCGCGCCTTGCGAGGCTTCTCGCACTGCCCCCCGCGCCCATTCCGCGAGTCGCCGGCGTACACCTTCGGGCGGATCAACCGCCACGAAGAGCCGTGCTGTCGACCCGTGACTCACGACTTCAGCGTATGAGACGCCCCTGAAGCGGAGATCTGCGCGGGCTTATCGCAACAGCGGTCCCTCCGGGGAGGGTTGCACGCTGGGCCCGTCGTATGCCTCACCCGCCAGCAGACGGCGAATCAGGTGCATCGCCACCGTAACCGCCCGCTCGCGCACGTCCGCGCGCCCGCCGGGCAACCGCACCGAGCGGGTGATCTCGCCATCGGGACTCACCACGCTCAACCACACCAACCCCACCGGCTTCTTCTCGCTGCCACCTCCCGGGCCGGCGATACCCGTCACACCCACCCCCACTTCCGCTCCCGCACGCTCCCGCACACCCTCCGCGAGCTCTTGCGCCACCTCCATCGACACGGCACCGTGTGCCTCGATCGTTTCCTCCGCCACCCCCACGGACCCCACCTTCACCTCGTTTGAGTAAGCCACCACTCCACCCAACACATAGGTAGATGCGCCCGGCGGGTTGGTCAGGCGCGCCGCAAGTAGCCCTCCGGTACACGACTCCGCTACAGCGATCGTCCTCGGATGGTCACCCGACAAGAGTTCCGCCACCTGATCGTCCACCGTGGTGCCATCCGTTGAGTAGAGCGTGTCTGAGTGACGCTCCTCCACGATCCTTGCGAAGGCATCGTAGGAGTCCTCCGCCTCGGGCTCATACCGCGTCACTATCTCGATCTCCCCACCCCGCAAGCAGGTTGTGATCTCTAGGTCATTGAGATTGATCCCCCGCCGTTCTGCCTCACGCAGCGTCTCCGCGATCTCCGACTCCGGTATCCCGAACAGCCGCAACATCCGTTGGCGATACACCCGCGCGCCCGCCACCGCTTCTCGCCACGCGTCGGTCGCGACCGCTTGTCTCCACATCGGCTGCAGCTCGCGCGGCGGACCCGGCAACACGACAACCGTCGGTCCCCCACGTCCCTCCGCTGGCGTGACCACCAACCCCGGCGCGGTTCCCACCGGCTCAAGCACCGTTGCCCCCGCCGGGATCGTGGCCTGCTTACGGTTTCCCTTCGCTATCGCATCGCGATCCAGGTGCGGATAGCGGGCCGCGAGCGGGCGCAATATCTCCTCGATGCGGGCTTCAAGCGCCTCGTCCACCACCATCTCGCGCCCCTGGAAGCGTCCTACCACCTCTGCGGTCAAATCATCGGCGGTGGGGCCCAACCCGCCGCTGGTGAGCACCACGGCGACCCCCTCCCGCGCCATGAACTGGAGCGTCGCCTCCATATCCCCGGGACGGTCCCCCACGATCGTTATGTGCGCCAAATCGACGCCCACCTCGAACAGCCGGTCCGACAACCACGGTCCGTTGCGATCGCGCACACGACCCGTCAACACCTCCGTGCCCGTGATTACGATTCCCGCCCTCACCTGCTCGCTCGGGGTTCGCGTCACGATAGATGGTGGGTCGAGGTGGTCGGGCCGTGGATGGGATGCGCCGCACACGATGCGGAGGCGTGCTGGTGGCACGTCGAGCATCGTGGGTGGCGCAGCGCGCCCCGGAGCGGCCGCCTCGGCGCGCCAGATATCGTGACGCGAACCCTCATTTACACGTCGGCTGCTTGCTCGCCGCGAGCGTTTTGCGACCCGCGCTCGTCACCGTGTAACCGATCGCCTTCGCCGACGCCGGCACACTACGGGGCTTGCCATCCACGTACATCGTCACCGCATTGTTCCCCAGTGTGATTTCAAAACGCTTTGCGTGGTAGGTGACTGGGGTATAAGGCGGCTGGAGAATCGTCCCCGGGATCACCTTCCGCCCGTTATCCCCGATCAAGCACACGTATACGGGCGCCGACGGTCGCAACGAGAGCGACACACGTTCCCCAGCTACCGCGGTCGTTGAGTCCTTCGAGCTGGAAGTCGATGTTTTTTGCGGTGTCTGTAGGGACGTCGCGGTCGAACCTCCACCCTGTTTGGCGGAGCTACCACCACCTTTTTTCGAGAGCAACCCCACGAGCAGCAGTACGATCAAGAGGCATATCGCCCCCACCGCGATCGTGTAGCCCCGCGAAGGACCTCGCCCGCCTTGCGCGCCACGTCTCGCCGTCTGGCGCGGGTTCGACACGATCGGCTGGTGCTCTCCCTCGCTCGGCGTCTCATATCGCAAGCGGTACTCGTCAACGATCGCCTTGTCGTCCAATCCCAACGCTTGAGCATAAGTGCGCAGGAAGCTGCGCACGAACGTCGGACCGGGCAACAGATCCCACTCTTCGTTCTCAAGCGCCCGCAAATACTTCGCACGGATCTTCGTCTGAGCCTCGATCTCCGAGACGTCGATGCGCGCTCGCATACGCGCCTCGCGTAGTGTGGCTCCGATATCCATCAAGCGAAGGCTAGTGACTGTCGTAGCTAAAAGGGTTACACGCGCGATTGACTTCGGTCACCAAAGCACGAGAGAGACCGTGCTCGAAGCCACCACCGTACCCACCCCACTCACCCCGCAAGTGGCGCCGATTCATCGACCGGCACCGCACCGTCAGGTCCACCGAGCATGGCCAGCACACGAGGTACGTCCCCCTCTCCAATCAAAACCTGACGGGGCTTTGAACCCTCATAACCTGAGATCACACCGCGCCGCTCAAGCATGTCGATCAATCTCCCCGCCCGCGTGTACCCCAAGCGCAGGCGCCGCTGCAACATCGACGTCGACGCCGTTTGCATTTCCGCCACCAGCCGAATCGCGTCCCCCAGCAGCGGATCCTCGTCCGGGTCGAACTCGTCGTCGCCGCTCTTCTCAGGCTCGCTCGGCTCAACCTCCTCCAACAACTCCTCCCGCAACTCAGGCTCCCCCTGCTTGCGCCAAAGGTCAGTCAACTTGGCGATCTGCGCCTCATCTATATACGCCCCCTGGATGCGCTGCAAACGCGAGGACCCCACCGGGCTGAACAACATGTCGCCTTGGCCGAGCAACGACTCAGCCCCGTTCTGGTCGAGGATCACGCGCGAATCCGTCTGGCTCGACACCGAGAACGCGATCCGTGAGGGCACATTCGCCTTGATCATCCCCGTGATCACATCCACCCTCGGGCTCTGCGTCGCGAGCACAAGGTGAATGCCCACCGCTCTCGCCTTCTGCGCGAGACGGATGATCGAATCCTCCACATCTGCCGGCGCTACCATCATCAGGTCCGCAAGCTCGTCTATCACGCACAGGATGTAGGGCAGTGGCGCTTCACTCCGCTGCTCCCTCGCCTTGTTCAACTCCACAAGGCTCCGCGTCCGCGACAACGACATGATCCCGTACCGCTGCTCCATCTCCCTCACGAGGTTCTGAAGCGCGTTCGCCGCCATCCGCGGGCTCGTGATCACGGGTGTCAGCAGGTGCGGGATCGACTCGTAGTGGTTCAACTCCACCTGCTTGGGATCCACCAACACGAGTCGCAACTCGTGCGGCGTCGCTCTGAGGAGGACACTGCACAACATCGCGTTGATCGCCCCCGACTTTCCTGCGCCAGTGGTTCCCGCCACAAGCAGGTGCGGCATCTTCGCGAGGTCCGCCCCAATCGCCTTCCCCGCCACATCCTTGCCCAACCATACGGTCAGAGGCGACCAATCCTTCGGCGGCTGCTGAAACACGTCGCCGAGCCTCACCATCCTGCGCTTCGCGTTCGGCACCTCAACGCCCACCGCCTGCTTTCCCGGGATCGGCGCGAGGATGCGAATGTCAGTGGCAGCCAACGCGTACGCGAGATCGTCCTTCAACTGTGCAACCTTCCCCACCTTTATGCCGGGGGCAAGTCGCAGCTCATACCGCGTGATGTGCGGTCCCGCCACCGTCCCAATCACCTTCGCCTGCACACCGAAGTGACCCAACGCCTCCACCAGGCTCGTCGCCGTGCGCTCCTGCCCAGCCGTGTCCGGCCGCGCCTGCTCGGCTGTGCTGCGCGTGAGGATCCGATCCGCCTGCGGTAGGTTCCACACGAAGTTCGGGTCGTCCGTCACAACGTCCCGCAGGCGACCCTGTGGGGTCAGGTCATCCGGGTCCACGTGCGCCACGCCCGCGAGATCCTCCTCCTCGCTTCCCTCCTCCTCAGACTCGTCCGCCTCAGGCGCGTCTGGT
The DNA here is from genome assembly GCA_963695305.1 of uncultured Solirubrobacterales bacterium. Taxonomy (GTDB): domain Bacteria; phylum Actinomycetota; class Thermoleophilia; order Solirubrobacterales; family Solirubrobacteraceae; genus Palsa-744. Next base: position 2,022,464 of record OY968774.1, read on the forward strand.
TCGATCTGTGCGGCTTGGATGTCATCTAGCGGCTCGCTGTCCCAGGGCTCGGATTGCTCGTCGCGAGACGGAGCCTCCACATGCGTCGCGCGCACGATCAACTCCTCCGGATTTGGCTCGGGCGGGAGCATCGAGTCTTGCGCTTCGCTCGATGTCCCTTGGTCGGGGCGCGCTGTCCGCTCGTCCAGCAACCCACGCGACGCCCGCTCGATCGCCTGTGCGCGTGCACGCAACACCCGCGTCGTGTCCACCAACCCGCTCCCCGTCGCCTTGAGAACGGCCGCCAATGACGCACCAGTGAGTAGCACCACGCCCACGAGCGTCAAGAACACCACGAGGATGTCCACCCCCACGGTCTGCACAAGTCTGTGGGCTGTCCAATAGATGCCTTGCCCCACGATCCCACCGTGCGTTTGCAGGAACTCCGAATGCCACTGTGCCGCCGCCGCGCTGTCCGGCGTCCCCCCGCTTACTCCGAGAGTCCCAGCCGCGAGCGCCAACGTGATCGCCGCGAACAGACACAGCCCCCCCGTTCGCAGTGGGCGCCTCGCCGGCATCACCTGTGCAAGTAGGAGTGTCCCGCCACCGACAATGAGCGCGATCGGCGCGAACGTCCGCGCTTCGCCGATACACCACCCGAGCGCCACCCCCAAACCGTGGCCCACTCTTCCGCCATCCCAGTGGCCGTAAAGCACGAAGCCCATGAACACTCCGAGTGCCGCCAATGCGAGGCCAACCACGTCCCGCTGGCTCTGATCGAGCACCGGGAGCTGCCGCGAGAGACCCTCGAAGATCCCCCCACTACCGCGCCCCCGCCCCCGCGAAGCGCGGCCACGCGTGCTCGCGCGTCCCTTGCGCTGAGCCGGTCGCTTGCGCGCAGGCTGACGCTTCGCGCTCTTACGGGTGCTAGCCATCAACGCCAGCTTCGACGCCGAGGGCGTAGAACCTGCCTGGGAGTCGGCAGATACTCGGCAGCGTGGTCTATAAGACTACGAGGCCACATCCTTGAGTTGGATCACGACTTGGTTGCCATCTCGGCGTACGAGGTGACGACGCAAACCCCAACTCAACGCGTCGCGCCAGCCATATCCGGTCGGAAAGTCGAAGCGGTGGATATTGAAGCTCTCTACGAACGCGTGCTCAAAAGAACCGTAGCTATCGAAGCGATCCGGCAACTCGGCAAACAATCGTGCGGGTGTGAAAACAGCGGTTGGCATTGGTTCCTCCTATGGTCGCAGGGCGGGTTGTAGTCGTGCAAGGACCTCAGCCGGAGTAGTTCGGTCTGCTGTATCGGCGAACGCGAGCACTTGGAGCTCCTCGTCCCAGGCGGTGCCGAGCGCGCGTACCAGTGGGCTGAGGCGGGTGAGTGGCACGAGTCCCCCCGGGGTGTGGATCTGCAGCGCAGACTCACCGTCTGGATCCGCGCGCCATGGCCGGAACGGCAAGCGCTCGACGAGGATGCCGTCTCCTCGCAGCTCTGCGCGTATCTCTTGCCATTCGGTCAGCAGCGAGAAGTCCTCGTCGGTAGGGAGGCTTGCGTTCCAAGAGGCACGGTTCGGCGCTGGGAAGTCTGCGGCGCGCTTCCAGAGGCTCACTGGACCGGGGCGGCGGCGCACAAAGAGCGCCAACCACGGTTCGATGGAAGGGGCAACGCCTTCGCGCAGCCTGTTGCGCATCAGGCCCATCCACCAACCGTCGTCGTAGTCGACAAAGCGATCGATCGTCGCGTTATCGGCCTTACCGCTAGCGACCCTCTCAATATCGTTAAGGAAGGTGGTAAGAGGCTCAGCACCCAGACCAAGGAGATCGACGATCGCGACACGCAGTCCCGCGGCGGCCTGTTGGATCTTGTGGTGATACACAGCCCACGTGTACATGCGGAAGCGAGCGACCAGGAAGGCCTCGGCGGCGCTCACCCCCTGGGCCATGACAGCGGTCTCAAGATGTCCGTCCTCGCGGGGCACGGGGATGAGGTGATCGACGAGACGGTCGAGATCGTAGCCGGCGGACACTAGCCCGTAATGAAGCCCGTCCCTGAGCACATAATCAGCACGATCAACGTCGATCTCTCCGGCGACGAGCGAGTGAAGCCATGAGAGGACCGGAGCGTGCTCGTCTGCATCGAGCTCGGGTGCCGCTGGAGCGTCGAGGATGTCTCGGGCAATGAGCAGGGCAACCTCCGCAGGCTTCCCGAACGGACCGCCCGAGAGCCGCTCCTGGAATACCTCTTGTTGTACGACATGAGCGAGTGCATAGCCGATTCGCTCGTGCACCTGATCTCCCCCGGGACCTTGAGCCACGAGGCTTCCGGAGCGGGCACGCTCTTCCGGGCGGGCACGCCAATGATCCTCGAGCGCTTGCTCGAAATCATGGCTGAAAGGGAGGTGGCCGAGATCGTGTACGAGTGAGGCTAGGCGCAAGCCCTGCTCGACAAGTAGCGTCGCTATCTGGTCATCCTTGTCTCCGTCGCGACCAGTCAGAAGTCCCTGGCCGACCAGTGCGGCCTCGGGGCTCGCGCCCAGACCGAGCGCGGCGTGCCGGTCGACTAGCCAGCGACAGCCGGTGATGATCGCCGCCCGCTCGGAGGATTGGGCGTTTCCAAGCGCTGCCTGAAAGAAGCGCGAGGCTAGATGCATGGCGCCGAGGCTGTGGGCCATGCGAGACACGCGCATGTCGGGAAAGACGAGATGTGCGGCCGCCGACTGGCCGATATAGCGAAGACGCTGAGCGATGGGATGATCGAGTACGGCACGCTCGATCCCGGTGAACGCGATATATCCATGGACGGGGTCACGAACCCGTCCCGAAGAGGGCAACTCAGACACCACATGATGGTGCCAGCGCTACCGGACGCCTTCACCCACGGGTCGAGATACACGGTACGCATCGCGTTCACGGGCAGGCTGTCCCGCCCGTCCGCCTACTTCAGCCCAGGCCACGACAATGCTGTGTACGGCAAAGGCCCTGCGCCACACGCGGAGTACCCCACTTCGGCATCGGCAGAACTTACGAACTCGCGTAAGCGGGGGGCGGGGCTTACCATGGCTTTAGTGCTTTCCACTACATACATTCATTGAGATGACCGATTACGCCCGTGCCCCCCGTGTGCTCGTAGTCGAGGACGACGAGGACATTGCCCAGGCGCTTCAGCGCTCGTTGCGCATGGAGGGCTATGAGGTGCGCGCCGCCGCGGACGGCAAAGCCGCGCTGGAGCACGGCCGCTCCTTCGCCCCCGACCTGGTCATCCTCGACCTCGGCCTCCCAGAGATCGATGGCATCGAGGTTGCAAAGCGCTTGCGCGAGGACGACGACGTGCCGATCCTTATCCTCACCGCCCGCGACGCGCTGGAGTCGCGCGTGGAGGGGCTCGACGCCGGCGCCGACGACTACCTGGTCAAGCCCTTCGAGCGCCAGGAGTTGCTTGCGCGGATGCGTGCGCTGTTGCGTCGCCGTCCCCCCCGCGGATCGGCGCCGCTGAAGGTCGGCGACCTGTCCCTGAACGTTGACACCCACGAGATAGCTCGCGGCGAGCGTCCCATCGAGCTCACCCAACGCGAGTTCGAGCTGCTCGAGTACCTCATGCGCAACGAGCGCATCGTCATCTCCCGCCAACGCCTGCTCGATGAGGTGTGGGGGTATGACCCTTTCTCCACCACCAACACCATCGAGGTGTTCGTCTCAAACCTCCGTCGCAAGCTTGAGGCCGAGGGCGAGCCGCGCTTGCTGCACACGATCCGAGGAGCGGGCTACGTCCTCCGGGCCTGATGAGCCCATCGTGCTTCAACGCGTCGTGGGCTCCTGGCTGAAGCGGCAGGGCGCCCGCATATCGGCGCGGTTCGACCGCCTGCCCATCCGCACCCGCCTAGCCGGCGTCTCGGCGCTGCTCACTTTTACGATCCTCTGCGCCTTCGCCCTGGTCGTCGGCTCGCTCACCGTCCACCGCATCCGTACCAACTTCAACCGCGAAGTCGCCGTCTCCGCCAACAACCTCGCCGGGCTACTGCAGGTCAAAGTATCGGGTGGCTACATCGAAGGGTTCAAGCTCGAAGTCGTCAATCCATCGAACCTCGACAGGTTCGCGAACTCCGAGAACGCGGTGGTACGCATCCTCAGCGAATCGGGCAACGTACTCGCCAGCACCACCCACGCTCCCAACCTGGGCTTCAGAACCGAAGCCGACGTGCACGGCTACCGCGTCTACACGCGCCCCGTCGCGCTCAACGGCCCGGTAGGAGGCACGGTGATCGTGCAATACGGCCGCCGCCTCTCCGACCTCGACGACACCATCGCCCGCGTCGAGCTGTTGCTCATCCTCGGCGTCCTCGCTGGAACGGCGTTTGCGCTGCTCGCTGGAATCACGATCGCCCGTCGCGCGATGGCTCCTATCGCCGAGCTCACCACCACCGCCGCGGAGATCGCCCGTACGCGTGACCCCTCCCGCAACGTCCCCCAACCGATCGCCAACGACGAGGTCTCAGAGCTCGCCCGCACACTCGGCGGCATGCTCCGCGAGCTCGACTCCGCTCATGCCGAAACCGAGGCCATGCTTATCCGCCAGCGCCAGTTCGTCGCCGACGCCTCACACGAGCTGCGCACCCCCCTTACCTCGGTGCTCGCCAACCTAGAGCTGCTGGCCGAATCGCTCCACGGCGAAGAGGCCGACGCCGCCCGCTCCGCCCTGCGCTCCTCCCAACGCATGCGCCGCCTCGTCGCCGACCTGCTCCTGCTCGCCCGCACCGACGTCGGCCGTGTCGTCCCCCGCAAGCCGGTTAACCTGGCCAACATCGTCGTCGAGGCAACGGCCGAGCTCGGCCCCGTCAGCTCCCAACACGAGATCTCCCTCGACGTCCAGCCGGTCGTCGTCGACGCGTCTCGCGACGAGCTCCACCGCCTCGTCATCAACCTGATCGAGAACGCTGTGCGCCACACCCCTCCAGGCACCGAGATTCGCGTCAGCACGTCGGCGACGCTCGCCAGCCAAGCACGACTGGTCGTCGAGGACGATGGGCCGGGCGTGCCTGAGGCGCTCGCCGGGACTCTGTTCGAGCGCTTCGTCCGCGGCGCCGGCGACCGCGGCGGCTCTTTCGGGTTGGGTCTAGCGATCGTGCGCGCTGTCGCCGAGTCCCACGGCGGTCTGGTCGAGGTGACACAGACCCATCCGGGAGCCGAGAAGCCTGGGGCACGGTTTGTGGTGACGCTGCCGAGCGTGCCGTCAAGTGGGTCCAACGACCCGGCGCCCCACACGACAAAGATCGAGGCCTGACTACACCTCAACCACGACAGGCAGCACCATTGGCCGGCGCTTGAGCCTGTCGTACACGAGTTTCGCCAGGTCATCGTGCAGCATCTGCTGCAGGAGATCCACCTCGCGGATCTCCTCGCCGGCTGCACGGGCGAGGGTGTCATCGACGGTTGAGCGGATCTCCTCGATCAGTTGGCCTGCCTCGTCGGGGAAGGGGACGCCGCGGAAGATGACCTCGGGGTCGGCGACCGAGTCGCCGTCCTGCTCGGCGATCGTTACCACGACGATGAAGATGCCGTCGGCGGAGAGCATCCTGCGGTCGCGCAGCGCGACATCGGCCATGTCGCCGATCTCGACGCCATCGACGAAGATCATTCCCGACTGCTCGTGATCTTTGAAACGGGCACCGCGCCCATCGATATCAAGCGGCAGCCCGTTCTCGCCCTGGAAGATGTCATCGGGCTCGATCCCCACGGCTTCGGCGAGCTGAGCGTGTAGGCGCAAGCGCTTGAAGTCGCCGTGGAAGGGCATCACGTGGCGGGGTTTGACGAGGTTGAGCATCAGCTTCACCTCCTCGGCGTACCCGTGGCCCGAGGCGTGCACGGGCGCGTCTTGGGCAGTCACCACGTCGCACCCGATGTGGTAGAGGCGGTCTATCGTCTCGTTTACCGCCCGCTCGTTCCCGGGGACAGGCGTCGCGGAGAACACGACCGTGTCGCCGTGGCGGAGCTTCACCTGCGGGTGGTCGCGGTAGGCCATTCTGCGCAGGGCCGACAGAGGCTCGCCCTGGGAGCCGGTGGAGATGATCACCATGCGCTCGTCGGGGAAATCCTCGATCTCGCGTGTCCCCACGAGGATGCCATCGGGCACGTCCACGTGGCCGAGAGTACGCCCGATCCCCACGTTCTTGCGCATCGAGCGGCCCACAAGCGACACCTTGCGCCCAAGTGCCGCGGCGGCGTCGATCACCTGTTGCACGCGATGGATGTTGGAGGCGAAGCTCGTTACCACGATGCGCCCCTCACAGCGCGCGAACGCCTCCTCCAGATGCGGTCCTACAAGCGACTCTGACGGCGAGAAGCCCGGGCGGTCCACGTTCGTGGAGTCACCGCAGAGCAGCAGCACCCCCTCGCGACCCAGTTCGGCAAGGCGCGACACGTCCGCGGGCGGACCATCCACCGGCGTCTGGTCGAACTTGTAATCGCCGGTGATTAGCACCGTGCCAAGCTCGGTCCCAAGTGCTACAGCGCTTGAATCGGGGATCGAGTGGGTCATGTGGATCATCTCAAGCGAGAACGGCCCGATATCGAGCATCTCGCCAATCGCTACATCGTTGAGCTCGACGTCGCGCAGCTTGTGCTCTTCGAGCTTGGAGCGCGCCATCGCCATGGTCAACGGGCCGCCGTACACGGGCGGCGCGTTGATCTCGCCCAACTCGCGTATCACCCACGGCAGCGCACCCAGATGATCCTCGTGGCCGTGCGTCACCACGATCGCCTCGATGTCCTTCGCACGCTCACGCAGGTAGGAGAAGTCAGGCAACACCAGGTCTATCCCCACCATCTCGGGTGTGGGGAAGCGCAAACCCACATCCACCACCACGATCCGTCCGTCGTACTCCACGACGGTCATGTTCTTGCCTATCTCACCCAACCCACCGAGGGGAAGGACGCGCAGTGCTCCGCTCACGTGTGGGCTGTCCGGGCGCTCGATGCGGTCGCGTTTGCGCCCGATCCCGAGTCCGTGTCTGCCAGCAGGCCGTGGCGGACGAGCATCTCGCGCACCGCCGCGAGCTCGTGCTCGTCGGCCTCGATCAGCGGCAGGCGCAAACCGCCTACTTTGTGGCCGAGCATGTTCAACGCCGCCTTCGTGCAAGTCGGGCTGGCGGTCATAAACAGCGTGCGGTAGACGTCCTTGAGGCTCTCATCGATTTCGGTGCGGTGCTCAGGCTCGTCGACCATGCGCCGCATCTCATCGCCGACCACGTGGCTTGCCACGGTGATCCCGCCGGCGCCGCCCAGGTCGAGCGTGCGCGCGAACGTGGCGTCGTCGCCCGCATACAGGTCGAGTCCGTCGATCAGCTGAAGCTCAGCTTCGTTTGCCTGCTTGAGGCCCTCCACGTGCTCGATCTGGGCGAGGCGCGCCAGCAGATCGGGGCCCATGTTCACCGCGGTGCGGCTAGGGACGTTGTAAAGCAGGACCGGCTTGTCGGTGGCCTTTGCGACCTCTTCGTAGTGGCGTTCGATCCCGCGCGGGCTGGGTTTGTTGTAGTAGGGGGTCACGCTCAGCGTGCCGTCTACACCCAGTTCGCTCGCCACCTCGGTCAAGTGCACGGCGTGGCTCGTGTCGTTGGAACCGGTTCCACCGATGATCGTCGTGCCCGCTGGGCGCTCGCGCACCGCCAAGCCGATTAGGGCGAGGTGTTCCTCGTCTGTGAGCGTCGCCGCCTCGCCGGTGGTGCCGCACACGACAAAGCCATCCGACCCGTGTTCGGCCAGGTGCGCCATCAGCGCCACGAACGACTCCTCATCCACGCGCCCTTGCGCGTCGAAGGGTGTGACTATCGCTGTGAGGATCGTGCCGAGGTCACTCATTGCCTGGAGTATTCCACGCTTCTTGCCAACACCCTGGTTGCACTACTCCCCTGTGAACAGCAGATGCTCGAGTCCCACTGTCGGTGAGCGCTCCAGGTCGCGCACGCCGCGGATCGCAATCAACACGCCCGGCATGAACGACTCGCGGCCAGTCGTGTCGTGGCGAATCGTCAGCGTCTGTCCCACATCGCCAAGGATCACTTCTTGGTTTGCGACTATCCCCGGCAGGCGCACGGAGTGGATTGGAATCCCGCCCGCCGGCTCGCCGCCCGTTGCGTCAGCCATCAGCTGGGCGGTCCGGGCCGCTGTGCCGCTGGGGGCGTCGAGCTTGCGGTCGTGGTGAAGCTCGACGATCTCGGCCTTCTCCATGTGCTTGGCGGCCTCTGCCGCAAACCGCATCATCAGCACCGCCCCGATCGCGAAATTGGGGGCGACGAAGACATTCGCGACACGGCCTTGCGGCGCCTGCTCGGCGATCGTGCGGGCCTGCTCTGCGAGCGAGTCGATATCAAAGCCTGTCGTTCCGATCACGACGTGTGCGCCCTCGCGCAGGCACGCAAGCGCATTCTCAAGGGCGGTGTCGGGACGGGTGAAATCGACTACCACCTCTGGCTTCTCCCGCTCAAGCATCTGCGCGAGCGTCACATCGAGCTGTGGGTCAGCGCGGCCCACCAACTCCATGTCAGATGCGCCCTCCACCGCGGCGCACACGGCTTGTCCCATCCGTCCCGCCGCGCCGGCGACGCCGACCCGGATCACGCGATCGCTCCCGTAAGCGGCGCAAGCGCATCGCAAAAGACGACTTCGTCCGTCCCCACACCGGCAACCGAGAGACGCTCGCGCACGAACAGCTCGCCGGCGAGCTCACGCAGGTCGTCGATCGTCACCGCCTCCACCTTGTCGAGAATCTCGTCCACCGAGAGGATTGGGATCTCGGCGAGCACCGAGGAGCCGAGTCGGTTCATGCGCGCGGCCGTTGACTCCAACGAGAGCACCATCCGTCCCTTCAGGTTCTCCTTGGAGCGCGTCAACTCCTGCTCGCTCGCGGGGTCCTCGACAAAGCGCTGCAACTCGGAGGAGATCGTCTCCATGGCTTCGGCGAGATTTTCGGGGCGGGTACCCACATAAATGCCCACCTCCCCAGTACGCGCGTGGAGGTTGGAGAAGGAGAACACCGAGTAGGCAAGCCCCCGTTTCTCGCGCACCTCCTGGAACAGGCGCGAGGAGGATGTGCCACCGAGCACCCCTTCGAGCACCCGCAGCGCGAAACGACGCTCGTCGTGGCGGGAGATCCCCTTGCCGCCCAAACACACGTGGTACTGCTCGGTGTCCTTGCGCAGGAAGCGCACGCGGCGATCGAAAGACGGCTCTGAGGTATCGACCTGCAGTGGCTCGCCGCCCACCGGGGCAAGAGACGATCCCACCATTCCAACCAGCTCGTCGTGGTCGATCGAGCCGGCGGCCGACACAACCACGTTCGTGGGCAGGTAGCGGGCGGCGTGAAACGCGTGCAGGGTGTCGAGCTCTACCGCGCGCACCACCTCGGCGCGGCCGATCACAGCGCGCCCGAGCGGGTGCGTTCCGAAGACCGCTTCGCCGAGCACGTCGAACACCCTGTCTTGCGGGTCGTCTTCGTACATCGCGATCTCCTCGAGCACCACCTCGCGCTCGGCGTCGAGGTCTTCGAAACGGGGCTTCCACACCATCTCCCCCATCACTCCCAACGCGCGCTCCAGATGGCGGTCGAGCACCCGCGTATAGAGCGAGGTCGTCTCGCGGTCGGTGCCAGCATTTATCTCCGCTCCCATCGCGTCGAAGATCTGATCGATCTCCTCCGAGCGGTAGCTATGGGTGCCGCGAAAGAGCATGTGCTCCAGCAGGTGCGAGAGTCCCGCCTGCTCGTTTGACTCCATCGCCGAGCCGGTGGCGATCCAGAAGCCGAGCGCCACCGAACGCACATTCTCCATGCGCTCGGTGACGACTCGCACGCCATTATCAAGCGTGGTTATTCGATGCTCGGTCAATTCAGGCGCGCGCCGGGTCGGCGGGAGCGTGCTCCAACCGGCCCGCCGGCCTCAGTCGCGGTCGCGACCGCCGTGGCGGGGACGGCCCGAGCCGCGGTCGCCGCCACGAGACGGACGGCCCTCGCGGCCATTGCGGTCCCCGCCGCGGGGCGGGCGGCTACCGCCGCCGCCACCACCGCCACCGACCGTGGCGAGCTCCTCGACGCTCTTGCCCGCGACCTCCGGGTCGTCGGCGAGGCGCAGGCCGATGCGTCCGCGCTCGCGGTCAACCTCGACCACGCGCACGTTGATCTCATCGCCCTTGTTGAGCACGTCCTCGACCGTGTCCACGCGCTGGCCGGGCGACACGTTTGAGATGTGCAGCAGCCCGTCCGTGCCCTTGGTCAGCTCGATGAAGGCGCCGAAAGTGGTCGTCTTTACGACCTTGCCCGCGAACTCGTCGCCGACCTCCACCTCCTTCATCATCGTGCGGATGCGCTCCACGAGCGCATCGCCGAGCGTGCCGTTGGCCGAGTAGACCAAGACCTGGCCCTCGTCGTTGACGTCGATCTGCGATTCGAACTCCTCGGAGAGGCCACGAATCGTTTCGCCACCCTTGCCGATCAACATGCCGATCTGTGAGGGGTCGATCTGGATCGTCTGGATGCGCGGGGCGTGCTCGGAGAGCTGCTCACGCGGACCCTCGATCGTCTCGGCCATCTTGCCGAGGATGAACGTGCGCGCCTTGTGCGCCTGGGTCAAGGCGTCGCGCAGGATCTCAAACGTTACGCCCGAGATCTTGATGTCCATCTGCAGCGCCGTGATGCCCTGCTCGGTGCCCGCCACCTTGAAGTCCATGTCTCCGAGGTGGTCCTCAACGCCCGCGATGTCGGTGAGCACGATGTAGTCGTCGCCCTCCTTGATCAAGCCCATCGCGATACCGGCAACCGGGCGCTTGATCGGCACACCAGCGTCCATCAGCGACAGCGAGGAGCCACACACCGAGGCCATTGAGGACGAGCCGTTTGACTCGAAGATGTCCGAGACGACGCGGATCGTGTAGGGGAAGTCCTCGATCGAGGGAATCACCGGCACGAGCGCGCGCTCAGCCAGCGCCCCGTGGCCGATGTCACGGCGCTTGGGGCCAAGCCTGCCGGCCTCACCCACCGAGAAGGGCGGGAAGTTGTAGTGATGGAAGTAGTACTTCTTGGTTTGCAGGCCGAGTGTGTCGAGGCGCATCTCCTCCTTGAGCGTCCCGAGCGCCGCGGCGCTTAGCGCCTGGGTCTGTCCACGAGTGAACAGGGCGGAGCCGTGCGTGCGCGGCGTGACACCTACTTCGATCGTGATGTCGCGGATCTCGTCCTCCGCGCGGCCGTCGGGGCGCTTCTTGTGGACCGCGATGCGCTCGCGGATGATCGCCTTCTCCAGCTTGTCGAATGCGAGTTGGGCGGCTGCCTTGCGCTCCTTGGCCGCTTTCTGCTCGTCCTCGCCGGCCCCCTCGGGCGCACCGGCGCCGTACTGATCGAGGATCGCCGTCTCGACTGCCTTGCAGGCGTCCTGGCGCTCAAGCTTGTCCTCGACCTGGGTGGCCTCGTCTAGGGCGGCGCCATGCGAAGCCTTCACCTGGGCGAGCAGATCCTGGTCGACCGCGGGAGCGGTGATCGGGGTCTTCTCCTTGCCAACCTTCGCGGCCAGCTCGTGCTGAAGCGCGCAGATCTTCTTGATCGCCGAGTGGGCGATGTCGAGCGCGTCGAGGATCTCGGCCTCGGAGATCTCGTTCGCGCCTGCCTCCACCATCAGGATCGCGTCCTCGGAGCCCGCGACCACGAGGTCGAGGTCGGAGTTCTCAAGGAGATCCTCCTCGTTGGGGTTCACAACGAAGTTGCCGTCGATCTTGCCGATCCTCACCGCGCCCACGGGCCCGGCGAACGGGACGTTTGAGATCATCAGCGCCGCGGAGGCCCCGTTCATCGCGAGAATGTCATACGGGTGGACGTGATCCACCGAGATCGGGATCGCCACGAGATGCGTCTCGTAGTTCCAGCCCTTCGTGAAGAGCGGACGCAGCGGACGGTCGATCATGCGCGCCGTGAGCGTCGCCTTCTCTCCCGAGCGTCCCTCGCGCTTGAAGAACGATCCGGGGATCTTCCCAGCGGAGTACATCCTCTCCTCAACGTCGACCGTCAACGGGAGAAAGTCCACGTCGCGCTGGCCACCTGCGGTGGCTGTCGAGAGGACCATCGTGTCGCCCTGGCGGACGACTACTGCGCCGGAGGCCTGCTTGGCCATCCTGCCGGTCTCGAACGAGATCTCGCTACCTGCAATCTCCACGGAGACCCGCGTAGGGGCGTTGCTACTCATATCGAACTACCTTCCCTCTCCGCCCGTCGGTCGGCGGAGCCGTTTTCTTTTTATCCTTTTATCCGAACGCTGTGGAGCTTAGCGGACGCGGCTTGGCGCCTGGGGAGGCGGTTGGGCCTCAAGCGTTCTTCAAGCCGCCAAGGATCATGTGAACCGGTGGAAGGTCAGCCGGCGAGGGCGCCTGATAGCTCCAGCGCACGATCCCGTCGGGTCCAACGATGACCAGCGCCCGTTGCGGGAAGCCGGCGGGATGGAGCACACCGAAGGCCTGGCAGGCGGCGCCCTTGGGCTCGAAATCCGAGAGCTGGGGAATGCTCACGCCGAGCTTCTCGCGGAAGGCTTTCTGCGCCCACGCGGAGTCACAGGAGACGCCATAGATCACGGCGCCCTGCGCTGTGATCTCGGGGAGCGCCTTCTCGTACACCTGCAGCTGGTCGGTGCACACCGGGCTGAAAGCAAAGGGATAGAAGACGAACACTGTCGTCTTTCCCTCAAGGGAGGCCTGTGTGAAATCCTCGCCCCCTTCGGTGACGAGCTTGAAGTCGGGAACCTTCGTCCCCGGGGCCAGCACTGTTGAGCTTGTGTCGGTGGCGCTCATCCGCGTACCACCTGCCTACTTACGTAGACCGAGCTCCTTGATGAGCGCGCGGTAGCCCTCGAGGTCCTTGCGTTGCATGTAGTCGAGGAAGCGCCGGCGGCGACCTACAAGCATCAACAAGCCACGGCGTGAGTGGTGGTCCTTGCTCTGCCCGCGCAGGTGCTCGGTGAGGTGGTTGATGCGCTCAGTGAGCAAGGCCACCTGGACCTTGGTATTACCGGTGTCCTGCTCTCCCGAGCCGAACTTGGCGGCGATCTCTCTCTTGCGCTCTGTGGTGATCGTCATAGCGGCCGCACAGGCTAGCAGCCGGCGACGATCTCGCGCGTGCGCACCACGTCGCGGTGCATCTGCTCGATGAGCTCCTCGGCCGAGGAGAAGCGCCGCTCGCCGCGCAGGCGAGCGAGAAAGTCGAGCCGCAAAGGCTGTCCGTAGAGGTCGTCTTCGAAGTCAAGGATGTATGCCTCCACCAGCTCGCCGCGACCTGTATCGAACGTGGGTCGCACGCCGACATTGACCGCCGCGGGCATCCCATTCGCAAGGCACGCGTACACCCCGTGGCCCGGGCACACGAGCGCATCGTCGGGAACGAGGTTGGCGGTGGGGAAGCCGAGCTCACGGCCGCGCTGGTCACCCGAGACGACCTCACCACGCATCTGAAAGGGGCCACCCAGGAAGCGTGTGGCCGGAACGACCTCGCCGGCTAGCACCAACCCCCTGATGTGGCTTGAGGAGACGATCTCGCCGTCCACCTCAAGCAGCGGCACCACACGTGTGGAGAAGCGGTCATCCGCGGCGAGCATCCGCGGGTCGCCCTTAGCGCGGTTGCCGAAGCGGAAGTTCTCCCCCACAGAGACGTATGTGGCGCCAAGCGTCCCCACCAACACGTCATCGATGAACTCCTCGGCGCTGCGCTTGGCGAACTCTGCGTCGAAGGGGATCACAATCAGCTCCTCCACGCCGAGCTCCTCCACCAGTTCCGCCTTCACGGCGAGCGGGGTGAGCAGCTTCGGGGTGTGCTGTGGCGCGACCACCGCGGAGGGATGGGGGTCGAATGTGAGCACGCTGTCTGAGCCACGGATCACTTCGCGGTGGCCGAGGTGGACACCGTCGAACGAGCCAACCGCCACGCGTCGCTCTCTGCTCTGCACGTCGGGCAGCCGAGTGATCCTCACGGTTGGACAGCCTACGGCAGACGAGCGAGCGCTTGCTCGACGCTCAGCAATGGAGGATCAACCCACGTAGTGCCGCGCGCCGGCGGCGAGACAGCTTGACCCAACTCGAATGGACCGATAGCGGTGCGTGTGAGCTCTTCGCAGTAGGCGTCTCCGAGGTCCGAGATCAGCGAGCGAACGTAAGTGCCCGAAGAGCACTCGATCGTATACGCGGCCCGATCGCCCTCACGCCAGACCTGCTCGAAGCGGCTCACATGCACGATCCTCTCCGGCATCTGAAAACTCTCGCCACGACGCGCCTTACGGTAGGCCCTCTCGCCTTTGATCTTGATCGCCGAGTAGATCGGTGGGCGTTGGCGAATCTCCCCTGTGGGGAGCTCGGGTGGGTCGGATGGGATGCGCCCGGTCTGCTCGATCTCGCCTTCGGGATCTCCCGTGCTGGATCTCGCCCCCAGACGGGCGATGGTCTCGTAGCGCTTAGGTTGTTCCATGAACTGGCGTTGTAGCTTCGTGGCCTTACCCAGGAGCACGATGAGCAGTCCACCGGCAAATGGGTCGAGTGTTCCCGCGTGGCCCGTCTTCACCCCTCCAAGCGATCGCCGGATACGCGCGACCACATCGTGCGAGGTCATTCCGACCGGCTTATCGATCAGGAGGATGCCGTCGGTGCTCAAGCGAGCGTTGGAACCGGCGGCCCGTTGGGGGCGCTGCTCACCTGAGTGGCCACCTCGTGGCGCAGGAGCGAGATCAGCTCGGGTAGCTCAAGCGTCGTTGAGAAGCCAGCCGCGCGGCGATGCCCCCCACCCCCTTGCGTGCGGGCGATGGCCGACACGTCGATGTCATCGCCGGTGGCGCGTAGCGACACCTTGCGCTTACCCCGGCTCTCGGGGGCCGTGAGCTCGCGGATCAGCACCGCTACCTTCGTCTCTGCAACCGAGCGAAGGTGGTCGACGATGCCCTCTGAGAGGCTAGCCTCGGCGCCGACACGCTCGAAGTCAACGGCGTCAAGCGCAACCAGCGTGAGTGTCCCTTCCTCGAAGCGTTGGATGCGCTCAAGCGCAACCCCGAGCAGCGCCAGCTTCGCGGGCGGCATTTCCTCGTAGAGGCGGCTGTTAACGCGTGCGACGTTTACCCCGGCTGAGATCAGCTCAGCCGCCATGCGGTGCGCGCGGGGACCAGTGTTCTCGTACATGAACCTGCCCGTGTCGGTTACGAGCCCGATGTACAGTGCCTCGGCGATGGCCGCCGTGGGCGCAACGTCGAGGCCGTGCATGAGGTCCCATACGATCTCCGCGGTGCAAGAGGCGCCGGGGTCCACGAGGTTGACCGTCCCGAAATGGGTGTTGTCGTGGTGGTGGTCGATGTTGAGCAGGTGGGCGCCGTGCTGGAGCACGGCGGCTGGGTTTCGATCGATATTGCCGCAGTCGAGCATGACGACCGTGCGCTCACCGATGTCCGCCGGCGCCGCCTGGATCGCGTGTTCCAGCGTGGGGCAGCGATACTCACGTGGCAACGGGAGGTCGCTGTCGGAGATGAACATCACCGAGTCCTTGCCGAGCGCGGTGAGCAGGCCGTGCATGCCGATCAACGACCCGAGCGCGTCTCCATCAGGGTTCTCGTGAGTTGCAACGATGAAGGCCGAGTCCCCACGGACTCGCTCCAGCACGAGCTCTCGCGTCGCTGAGAGGTACGGGTCGTCGCTCATGCGCGCGTAAGCTCCTGGCCGGAATCGTCTTCTGGACCATCCTGTTGGTGCTGAACTTCGGCGGGCTGATGATCTTCAAGCTCGGAGTCGATCAGCGCGTCGAGGCGCATCGCACGGTCCGTTGTGTCGTCGTAGGCGAAATCGAGCGTAGGGGTGCGCTTGAGGTGTAGCTCCCCGGCGATCTGTCGTTGTAGGTAGCCGTGGGCGTGGCCCAATCCTTCAAGCGTCTCCGCACGCGTGTGTGAGCCTCCGAGCACGCTCACGTACACGCGAGCGTGGCTCAAGTCAGGGCTAGTCCTCACGTCTGTCACGGTCACGAATCCCACCCTCGGGTCCTTCAAGTCACAGGACACCGCGTCCCCGATCACCTGTCTGATCGCCTCGTTGACGCGGCGCATGCGGTCCGAGCTCATCCTACCTGTCCGTGTCCCTCGAAGGATCCGAGTGGTAGCACTTGCATGAGCAACTCCTCATGCCCGCCATCCACTCAGGCGAGTTGGCGCTCTTGGAAGCGGGTCTCGTAGGTCTCCAGGATGTCCCCCTCCTTGAGGTCCTGGAAGTTGGTGAGCACGATTCCGCACTCATACCCGGCGCTGACCTCACGGGCGTCCTCGTTGAAGCGGCGCAGCGAGGCGATCGTGGTGTCGTAGATGACTGTGCCGTCGCGCACCACGCGCACGCGGGCGCCGCGTGTGACCTTGCCCTCGCTGACGTGCGAGCCGGCGATGATCCCGATGCGAGAGGCCCTGAAGAGCTGACGCACCTCCGCCTGTCCCAGCGAGGTCTCGACCTCGGTTGGCTCAAGCATTCCCTGCATCGCGGCGCGCAGCTCTTCGATCGCGCGGTAGATGACCGAGTAAGAGCGAATCTCCACACCCTCGCGCTCGGCCACCTGACGGGCGTCGCCAACGGGGCGCACATTGAAGGCGAGGATCACGCCGGAGGAGGCGGAGGCGAGCATGACGTCTGACTCGTTGATCCCACCCACACCGCGATGGACGATGTTGACTGAGACCTCGTCCTGGGGGAGCTTTGCGATCTCATCCTCGATCGCCTCAAGCGACCCGGCGACGTCGGCCTTGATAACGAGCGCGAGCTCCTTGACCGTGCCCTCCTGGGCGAGCTTGAAGACGTCCTCCAGCGAAACCTTGCGTCCGGAGCGGCGGGCGAGCGCCTCGGTCTTCAGGCGGTTCGCGCGCTCACCCGCGAGCTGGCGGGCACGGCGCTCGTTCTCCACCGCGTGCACGAATTCTCCGGCCTCGGGGACCCCGTCGAAGCCGAGCACCTCGACCGGCTCGCCAGGTTCGGCCATCTTCACACGGGCGCCTGTGAAATCGTGCATGGCACGCACACGACCGAAGTGGGCGCCCGCTACCAGCGCGTCACCCACTTCCAGCGTGCCGCGCTGGATCAGGATGCTCACGACCGGTCCACGGCCCGGGTCGAGCTTTGACTCGATCACGGTGCCGGAGGCCATCGCGTCGCGGTTTGCCTTCAGCTCCTCAAGGTCGGTGACGAGTTGGATCGTGTCGAGCAGGCTGTCAAGGCCGTCACGGGTCTTCGCGGAGACGTCGACGAACTCGATCTCTCCGCCCCACTCCGACGGTTGCAGACCGTGCTGGGTGAGTTCTGTGCGTACGCGCTCGGGCTGGGCGCCCTCCTTGTCGATCTTGTTGACCGCTACCACGATCGGCACCTCCGCCGCCTTGGCGTGGTCGATCGCCTCCTCGGTTTGGGGCTTGACCCCGTCGTCGGCTGCCACGACGATCACGGCGAGGTCGGTGACGCGGGCGCCACGGGCGCGCATCGCCGTGAAGGCCTCGTGGCCGGGGGTGTCGAGGAAGGTGATGGGCTTGCCCGCGTGCTTGACCTGGTAGGCGCCGATGTGCTGGGTGATACCCCCAGCCTCGCCGGCCGCAACCTCGGTCTCGCGGATCGCGTCCAGCAGTGAGGTCTTGCCGTGGTCGACGTGGCCCATGATGGTGACCACGGGAGGGCGGTCGACGAGGTCCTCGGCGTTGTCCTCGAACACTGGCTCGACCTCGACCTCATCGGCGGCGTGAACGATCTCGATTTGCTTGTCGAATTCGCCGGCAAGCACCTGGATGGCGTCGTCGGAGAGGGTTTGCGTGAGCGTCGCCATCTCGCCGAGCATCATCAGCTTCTTGATGATCTCCGGCACCGGCACGCCGAGATACTCGGCGACGTCCTTGACGGTGGAGCCCGAGTTGACCCGGATCTCATCGGTGGCCTCCATCGCCGCCGTGTCGATCGGGGCGATCGTCTCGTCGTAGGTGCCGCGGCGGCGACGTCCACGGCGCGGGCGACGCACGGGTTGGTTGGCGGGCCCACCCTGCTGGCGGCGGGAGGCTTGGGAGTCGATGACCACGCGGCGCCGTCCGCCGGCGCCTGCGCCGGCGGGTGCGCGCTCACCGGTGCGCGAATCGCGGGTGGGACGCACTCGCTCGCCTTGGGCGTCTGAAGCTTGATCTGTGGTTGGCGCCTGCCCCGGCTGGCCAGCGGGAGCGCCGTCGCTCGCCGGTTGGGCCTTCTCGGCGGTGCCTGCTGAGGGCGCCTGCGCTGAAGCGGCGGGCTTGCCGTCGGAGGCGGGCGCCTTCGCGGCTTGTGGCGCCGTGGGCTGGGCAGGCGTGGGCTTCTCTGCTGTTGCTGTCGCCGAGGCGCCGTTTGTACCGATGGCGCGCAGCGCATCGGCCTCCTCCACGGAGGAGGCGGCGGCCTTGGCGGCGACGCCGGCTGCGGCGAGCTTCTCCAACAACTCCTTGCTGGAGAGACCCTGCTCCTTGGCGATCTCGTGTACCCGCTTCTTGCTCATAGGTTCTCCGATTCTAGGGACCCGGCGAGATCGCCTGGCACTTCGACGGCGCGGCGAAAGGCGCGTTGCAGCCCTCCGCGCTTGCTTGCGAGGCTCGCGCACTCCCCGTTGGGGCCGTCGCGACATGGGTCAAGGCATAGGTAGGCACCGCGACCGGGAAGCGTGCCGGCGCGATCGAGCCTCGCAACAGCTTGGCCTTCGCCGTCGCTCGCGACCGCCGCCAAGCGCACCAACTCCGGCTTCGGCGCCACGCGCCCGCACCCGACGCAACGGCGCCGAGGGACATGAACGCCTATGACGCTTGCCCCTCGGGGGCCTCTTCGGCCTGAGGCTCCCCCGCCTCGTTGTTCTCAGCGACCGCTTCCGTGGACTCGCCGGTCTCGGCCTCCGCCTCGACTTCGGGCTCCGCGCCGTTATCGGTAGTGGCCTCAGCGTCCCCTCCCCCGGTGAGGTCGGCGACGTTGTCGCTGTCGATCGAGGCGAGCGCCTGGTGGGTATCAAGTCCGCAGTAGCGCGAACCGGGCAGCGAGGCGTTGGGGCAGCGACGACCGTTTGAGAGGACTGCGGCGCAGCGGCCCTGCAACTCCTCCTCCTCGTAGCCGTGCTCGGCCTCCTCGGCGGCGAACTCGGTCTCAGAGCGGATGTCCACACGCCAACCGGTGAGACGGGCGGCGAGCCGTGCGTTTTGGCCCTCACGACCGATGGCGAGCGAGAGTTGGTCGTCGGGGACGATCACGGTGGCTTGCTTTGCCTCGTCGTCGACCAGCACCTCACGCACACGTGCCGGCGAGAGCGCCTTGGCGACAAAGCGGGCAGGCTCGTCGTTGTAGGGGATGATGTCGATCTTCTCGCCGCGCAACTCGGAGACAACCATGCGCACACGCGAGCCACGTGGGCCCACACACGCGCCGACCGGGTCCACGCCGTCTGCGTGTGAGACGACCGCGATCTTTGAGCGGTAGCCGGGCTCGCGTGCGACGTTGGCGATTTCCACGAGGCCGTCGGCGATCTCGGGGACCTCAAGCTCGAACAGCTTCTTGATCAGCTCGGGGTCGCGGCGGGAGACGATGATCGAAGGGCCCTTGGTGGAGGCAGAGACCTCCTTGATGACGGCCTTGATGCGCTGGGAGTGGTCGTAGCGCTCGCCCTCGACCTGCTCTGACTTGGGGAGCAGCGCCTCCACGCGCTCGCGCAGTTGCACGAGCGTGTAGCGGGAGTCGGACTGCTGCACGATGCCCGTGATGAGCTCGCCCACGCGGTCGCGGTACTCCTCGAACATCATGTCGCGCTCTGCCTCGCGGATGCGCTGCAGGATGACCTGCTTTGCGGTTTGCGCGGCGATACGACCGAAGTCCTCGGGGGTGACGTCGCGCTCGTCGATCTGGTCGCGGTACTGCTCGAACTTGGCGGGGTCGATTTCCGGCTCCTCCGGTTCGCGTAGCTCACCGGTCTCGGGATCCACGACCGTGCCCTCGTCGATCGTCTCGACGATGAGGTGGGCCTCCAGGCGCTCGGGGATGATCAGTTCGATCACGCGGAAATCGGCCGTCTCACGGTCCATTTCCACACGCGCGTACTTGGCCGAGCCGGGCTGCTTCTTATAAGCGGAGAGCAACGCGTCCTCAAGCGCCACCATCAGCTTCTCGGGCTCAATGCCCTTCTCGCGCGCCAGCGCGTTCATTGCTTCCAAGATCTCGCGTGACATAGGTTTTCTCTCCTACTCCTCGACGAGGTTCGAACGACGTATCTCCGAATAGGGGATCGCGATGACGCCCCCATCGGCTGCCAGTGTTATCTCGCTATCGGTGACCCCCACGAGCTCCCCTGTGAAGCTCTTGGCGCGGCGTTCGGAGGCCGAGCCGGCGGCGGGAACCGGGCGCGGCTCGCGGGTGCGCACGCGGGCGCGGCGACCGACGTAGCGACGAAAGTGGTTGGGCTTTGTGAGCGGACGCTCGGCGCCAGGCGAGGACACCTCAAGCGAGTAGCGCTCACGTAGGTCGGAGAGCAGCAAAGTGACGCGCTCGCACAGCGCGAGAGTTACCCCGTCGGGGTGGTCGATGAAGACGCGGAGGGTGCCGTTTGGGAGCGTCTCGGCGAGCAGCACCTCGACGCCGGGCTCGGCGGTGGTGAGTAGCTCTTCTATCTCCGACTGCACTGCTGACATGTTTGCTCTTGACTCTCTTCCCTGAAACCAGGCGTAAAAAAAAGCGGGCGTGCGCCCACTTTCGGTGCTGCTAGCCGCCGGCGATGCGACGACTCGAAAGTTGTGCTTCGAGAATAGCATCGGGCTCCGGGTATGGCTCACCGGAGGAGTCCGGGGTGGGGCGCGTCAGGACAGCGCCGCGTCGCGGCGAGCGCGGTCGCGGTAGAGGCGATAGTCGGCGCGAGTAGGGCTCATCGAGCAGGCGACGGCAAGCGGACGGCAGGCCTCACGGTGGCGTCCGAGCAGTTGCATGGAGCGCCCCAGACAGAACAGCGCATAGTCGTTGGTCGGGGAGGCGGAGGCCACCGCCTGGAACTCCTCGGCGGCGCGCTCGTAGCGTTGGGCGTGAAAGAGCGCCCGTCCCAGGGCCTCCCGGATGGAGGTCTTTGCGGGCTCTAGCTCGCGGGCGCGCGTGAGCGGCACGATTGCCGCCATGTGGTCACCGTGGTCGAGCAGGTCGCACCCACGCCGGTAGAGCTCGTAGACGCTGTCCATGCACTTAATTTAACCACTCGTCCGAGCGGCGCCGGCCGGGCTCGTGGGTGCTTGGAAGAGAGGTGCGGCGCGAGTCGCAGCGGGCTGGAGGCGACTTACCGACTTGTGCGGAGGCGATCCACGGCATCAAGGATCGCGGCGGCGATGTTGTCCTTGGAGGCGCGCGGAACCTCGTGGTCGCCTGAGCGTGTGAGGATCGTGACTTCGTTGTCGGCCGACCCGAAGCCGATGTCGGAGCGGGAGATGTCGTTGACCACGACGGCGTCTACGTTCTTGGCGGTCAGCTTCTCGCGTGCGCTCTCGACAGCCCCGGGGCCGTGCTCGGCGGCGAACGCGACGAGCGTCTGGCCGGGTATACGGTGCGAGGAGAGGCCGCAGAGCACATCCGCGGTGGGTTCCATCTCGACCGTGAGACGGTCGCGGGCGCCCTTCTTGATCTTCTCCCCCACCGGCTCGGCGGGCCGGAAGTCGGCGACGGCGGCTGCCATCAGCAGGATGTCGCAGGTGGGGAACTCACGCTCGCATGCTTCCTGCAGCTCGGCGGCGCTGGAGACGCTTCGCAGCGTGACTCCCGGCGGTGGGTCGAGCGCGACGTTGGCGGCGATGACCACCACCTCCGCCCCGCGCCGGCGGGCGGCGTCGGCGAGCGCGAACCCCATGCGACCGGAGGAGTTGTTGCCGACGAAGCGCACGCTGTCGATCGGCTCGCGTGTGCCGCCGGCGGTGACGAGCACGCGCAGGCCTATTAGGTTGGAGCCGATGGAAGGGTCGCCGGCGTGACGCGCGGACTCTTGCGTGGCGAGGACCTCCTCACACGTGGCGAGCAGCCGCTCGGGAGTGGCGAGCCGTCCGACGCCCTGCTCGCCGTGCGAGGCGAGACGGCCGGTGTCGGGGTCGATGACATGAACCCCGCGTGAGCGCAACAGCTCAAGGTTGGCGCGCGTGGCGGGGTGTTCGTACATGTGGTTGTTCATCGCGGGCGCCACCGCCACGGGGCAGGTGACGGCGAGCGCACAACTCGTGAGCAGGTTGTCGGCGAGACCCGAGGCGAGCTTTGCGATCGTGTTGGCGGAGGCGGGCGCGATCAGATAGAGGTCGGCGTTTGCGACGAGTTGAAGGTGGCTGATCGGCTGGTGGGAGGGGGATTGCTCGCCGGGAAAGGCTCCGCCGGTGGGATCGTGGGCGAACTCGTCGAGCAACACGGGCGCGCCCGTGAGCGCGGCAAACGAGGCCTCCCCCACGAAACGCGTGGAGGTGGGGGTTTGGATCACGCGCAGCGAGTGTCCCGCGGCGGTCGCGAGCCTGATGAACTCAAGCGCCTTGTAGGCGGCGATGCCGCCGCTGACGCCGAGCAGGATCTTTGCCATGTTGACTTCTTAGGCTGCGAGCGCGCTCATCTCAAGCGCTGGATGAACGCTTGCGCGCGTGCGGCTACCGGTAGTGGTACTTGATCTTCCCTTGCGCGACTTCCTCAAGGGCGATCGTGAGGTAGTTCTTGGAGGAGGTCTCGATCATCGGCGGGGGGAATTCCTCGAAGGCTCCCTCTCCGAGGTTGTGGTAGTAGCTGTTGATCTGGCGGGCGCGCTTGGCGGCCACGAGCACGCTCGCGTAGTTGGAGTCGACATTCTCGAGCAGGTTGTCGATGCGGGGTGAGGTCATCATGGTTTGGAGGGAGCCTTTCCTTGTGGGCTACACAGTGTAGTCGCTAGCCCGTCTCGCGCAGTTCGTCGGCGACGATCGCGACGAGCTCTGAGAGCGCGTCTTCGAGGCGGTCGTTGACGACGACGTGGGCGAACTCTTCACGCGCGGCGAGCTCACGCTCGGCGACATCGAGTCTGCGTTCCACCTCCTCCTCGCCATCTGTTCCCCTTCCGATCAGTCGCGTGCGTAGCGCCGCAAGCGACGGTGGCGCCAGGAAAACCTGGATCGCCTCGGGCATCGCAGCGCGCACTTGCCTTGCGCCCTGGACCTCTATCTCAAGGACCACCGGAGCGCCGTCCGCGACACGGTGCTCCAGCTCGCTGCGAAGTGTGCCGTAGCGCCGTCCCGCGTAGTCGGCGTGCTCGACGAAGTCGCCGGCTTGCACACGTCGCTCGAACTCCTCGCCTGAGAGGAAGTGGTAGTCGACTCCATCTTCCTCGCCGGGGCGAGGTGCGCGTGTGGTGGCGGATACAGACAGCTCCAGCTGTGGAAGTCGCTCCATAAGACCGCGGATGAGGGTGCCCTTCCCCACGCCGGACGGTCCGGTAATCACAAACACGCGCGCCATCGGCGAGACCCTAATCTCGAGCGCGGCGGACCGGGGATGTCAACGGCGCAGCAGCGAGACCAACTCGCTGCGCTGGCGCTCTGATAGGCCACCGATGGTCTTGCTCGGGGATATACGGCAGTTGGTGAGGATCTTGTTCACCTTCACGCGCCCGTACTTGGGGACGGCGAGCATCATGTCGAACACCTTCGCCGTCTCCACGTACTCGGGGGGTTTCAACAGAAGTGTGTGAATCGAGAGCCGACCCGCCTTCAGATCGCGCTTGAGCTGTGCCCGCTCGGTGCGGATGAGGTTGGCTCGTGCGAGTGCGTCCATGCGCTGGTTGAGCGATCTCTCTGGGGCTCCCTGCGGCTTGGATGTGAGGGTCGGAGACATGGGGCCCGCGGCAGTTGGCATGGGCGGCGAGTCTACACACCCACGCGCGTGGTTCAAGGCAAAGTGGCTCAATTCGCCTGAAGCTCAACCTGAGCTTCAGCTATGTCGAGGATGGTGGATGGTGTGTACCGGGTTTGCAGGGGTTTTTAGACCGCCAATCCGTGGTCGTCTCGACCGTCCGAACTATGGCGCCGTACAACGCGGTTCTGGGCGGTCAAGCCAGCGAATAGTCGAGCAAAACCCGATCTTCAGGACTATTCCCGAACTTGTGTCAATGCGGGCGCCGCGTGGGCCAGCGCGGAGCGATCACAGCTCACGTGCGATTCGTGCGGCTGCCATCGGGTCGCGGAAACTCTCGGTGCCGACCGCTACCAGCGTCGCGCCGACGTCGAGGAATTGGCGGGCGTGAGCTGAGGTTTGGATCCCCCCCATCCCGATGACCGGGATCGAGACCCGCGCGGCGACGGCCGCTACCTGGGCGAGCGCAATTGGTCGTATCGCGGGTCCGGAGAGCCCACCCGTGCCACCGCCAAGCCACGGTTTGGCTGTGCTCTCGCCTGACTGGAATCGCTCGCGCGGGGCAAGCGCCATCGCACGGAGCGTGTTGATCAGCGAGACGGCATCCGCTCCACCCTCCTGCGCCGCCGCCGCGCACGCCGCCACGTCGGCGCAGTTGGGGGTGAGCTTCACGATCAACGGCTTACTTGTCGCCGGTCGCACCGTCTCGACCACGGTGCGGAGTTGAACTGGGTCGGCGCCGATGTCAAGGCCCGTATGGACGTTGGGGCAAGAGACGTTCAACTCGATTGCGGCGATCTCCGCGCGGTTATCGCAGGCGCGCGCCAGCCCCATGAGCTCCTCGGCGGTGGAGCCCATCACGTTGGTGATCAACGGTACGGGCAGCCCCGCCAGCTCGGGGAGGTCGTTGGTGAGGTAGCGCTCCACCCCCTTGTTGGGGAGCCCGATCGAATTGATGAGACCCGTTTGGGCCTCCCACAGTCGCGGCGGGGGGTTACCGGCGCGTGGTTGCAGAGTGATCGTCTTCGACACGAAGGCGGCAAAAGGGAAGCTCTCCTCAAGCGCGTCGCCGAAGGCGGTATGGGCGGCGATCGCGTCGAACGTGCCCGAGCCGTTGATGACGGGGTGGGCAAGCGAGATGCCACAGAAGTCGACGCTCACGACCGGCCTCCGTGCGCCCGCTCGCGCTTATACGCGCGCGCGCGAGTCACCCTCAAACGGGAATACACAACCCCTCGACGATGCGGGGATCTCACGCGTGCCCCCCGACGTGCTCCAGCTGCTCGGCGGCTATGACAGGGCCATCGACGCACACGCGGACGTAGCCGTCGCGGGTGGGCACAACGCAGCCGAAACACGCGCCGAAGCCGCACGCCATGCCTGACTCCAATGCAAGTTGCGCCGGGACCAAGCGTGCCTCGCACAGCGCTCGGACTGCCTCAAGCATTGGTGGTGGGCCGCAGGCGTACACGGTGGCATGAGCGTTCGTGTCCAACTCCTCTGCGAGCAGATCCGTGACAAGGCCGTGGCGTCCTAGCGAGCCGTCATCGGTGGCAAGGAGGGCGTTCGACAGCAGCGCGGCGCCCTCTGCGTGGGGTGCGTCGCGGAAGCCGAGCAAGACCCTCGCGTGGTCAAGCTCGTCTTGGAGGATGGCAAGCGGGGCGATCCCCACTCCCCCACCTACGAGCAGTGCGCGGCGGCCATCCTCGGGAGGCTGGAACCCGGCGCCGAGCGGACCGAGCGTCCACAAGCCGTCTCCGGGTTCAAGCTCGCACAGGCGATGCGTCCCGGGACCTACGTCCTCAAGCAGAAAATGCGCTTCCCCAGCGGCGAAGCGCGCGTAGGAGAAAGCACGTGGGAGGAAGGGACGTTCGTCCTCGCCCGCGCCCCACCGTACGGCGGCGGCGAGCATCGCGAACTGGCCCGAACGCGGCTCGGGGCCCGGGTCTGCGGCCTTCAGCACGCGATAGGCGCCGAGCGATTCGTTCGCTGTGACGGTGAGCAACCGCCGCTCAAGCGGTGCAAGCGTGCGAGGCGTCTCATTACCAGGGGCTGCGCCGGCCCGGACGGGGGTGCGCGGCGTGGGGGCGCTCACGCCACCGGGGCGCCGTCGGGGGCGTTCGCCGTGGAGGCCGAGCTGTGGAGCTCCTGTAGCGAGAGCACGTCGGGCTCGCCGAGCTTGATCGCCTGGGCGATCGCGCGTGCCGCTGAGACACCGGCGGAGAGTGTGGTGAGACAGGGGATGCCGTGGGCGACGGCGGAGCGGCGGATCTCCCAGCCGTCGGTGCGCGCGCCAAAGCCTGTGGGGGTGTTGACGATCAAATCGACGTCGCCACGCTCGATCCAGTCGACCACATGGGGGGAGCCTTCGCCGATCTTGTTGATCGGCTGCACGGGGACCCCCATACGGGAGATAGCCTCGGCGGTGCCGCGGGTGGCGATTATCTGAAAGCCGTTGTCGTGGAGGATCTGCGCCACCGCAAACGCGCCCGGCTTGTCACTGTCGGTGACGGTAATGAACGCGGTACCTCCCTTCGGTAGCGGCGAGCCGGCCGCCGCTTGTGCCTTGGCAAAGGCGGTTGGGAAATCACGTGCGATGCCCATCACCTCGCCGGTGGAGCGCATCTCAGGGCCGAGCACCGAGTCGGCGCCGTCGAAGCGGTCGAAGGGAAGCACCGCCTCCTTCACCGAGACGTGGTCGCCGAAGCCGACGCCTTCGTGTCCGGTAGGGAGATCGAGTGCTGCGATGCGCTCCCCGAGCATGACGCGGCAGGCGAGCTTGGCGAGCGGCAGACCGACGGCCTTTGAGACGAATGGGACCGTGCGCGAGGCGCGGGGGTTGGCCTCGATCACATACAGCCTGCCCTCGTGCACCGCGTACTGAACGTTGAGCAGCCCCACGACGCCGACACCAAGCGCGATGTCGCGCGTGGCGGCGCGGATCTGCTCAAGCATCTCCTCGCCCAGCGAGTGTGGCGGCAGCACGCAGGCGCTGTCACCGGAGTGGACGCCGGCCTCCTCGACGTGTTGCATGATCCCGCCGATCCACACCTCGTGGCCGTCGCAGAGTGCGTCTACGTCCACCTCGACGGCGTTCTCCAGGAAGCGGTCTAGGAAGATGGTGGGACGTGCCCCCGTCTCGGGTGCGGTGGGTGGCGTTCCGGGATCGCCGCCTACTTGAGAGTGCGCGTGCTCGGCGTTGTTATCGCCGGCGGGCGCCTCACGGCGAAGATAGTCGGCTAGCCCGTCGGTCGAGTAGACGATCTCCATCGCGCGGCCACCCAGCACGTAGGAGGGGCGTACGAGCAGGGGGTATCCAACATCCTCTGCCTTCTCAAGCGCCTCCGACACAGAACAGGCGGTGGCGTAAGGCGGCGCCTGGTAGCCGAGCCGCTCAAGCAGATCACCGAAGCGGCCGCGGTCCTCGGCGAGGTCGATCGCCTCTACCGAGGTGCCGAGCAGAGGAACACCTGCCTCAACGAGGCCGGCGGCGAGCTTGAGCGGGGTTTGACCACCGAACTGCACGATCACTCCCTCCGGTTGCTCGACCTCGATCACGCCAAGCACGTCTTCGAGCGTGAGTGGCTCGAAGTAGAGGCGGTCGGAGGTGTCGTAGTCGGTTGAGACCGTCTCGGGGTTGCAGTTGATCATCACCGCGTCGCGGCCCGACTCGCGGACCGTCATTGCGGCGTGGACGCAGCAGTAGTCGAACTCGATGCCTTGGCCGATGCGGTTGGGGCCGGCGCCGAGGATCACAACCGAGGGCCTCTCTCCTCGCGCTACCTCGTGCGCGGCTTTGCGCTCCCAACCCGAGTAGTAGTAAGGGGTGCGGGCGGGGAACTCGGCGGCGCAGGTATCGACCGACTTGAACGAACGCTCGCCGGCAAACGGCGCGTTGGGGTCCCTGGCGAGACGCTCCAGCTCGCGCAAGAACCAGGGGTCGATTGAGGTGCGGGTGTGGATGGGGTCGATCCCTACGTCGCGACGCAACAGCTCAAGGATCGCCTCGTAGCGGTCTGCGGTGGGGGTCTGAAGGCCCGCGAGCAGTTCCTCGTTAGAACAGCCGCGCGGGACCGGGGGCTTGTCAAGCTCGCGTGAGCGCAATGCCTTCGCGAACGCCTGGGAGAAGGTGCGGCCGATCGCCATTGCCTCTCCCACCGACTTCATGTGGGTGGTGAGGGTGGGTGAGGCGGTGGGGAACTTCTCGAAGGCAAAGCGGGGCCACTTGACGACCACGTAGTCGATCGTGGGCTCAAAGCTTGCGGGGGTGACACCGGTGATGTCGTTGTCGATCTCCTCAAGCAGATAGCCGACGGCGAGGCGCGCGGCGATCTTGGCGATCGGAAAGCCGGTCGCCTTGGAGGCGAGCGCGGAGGAGCGCGAGACACGGGGGTTCATCTCGATGACGAGGATCTCTTCAGTGGAGGGGTTCACCGCGAACTGGACGTTCGAGCCGCCCGTCTCCACCCCCACCGCACGGATCACGGCTAGGGCTTGGTCGCGGAGCTTCTGGTAGAGCGCATCGGTGAGTGTCTGTTGTGGCGCCACGGTGACCGAGTCGCCGGTGTGCACGCCCATTGGATCGATGTTCTCTATTGAGCACACGATCACGACGTTGTCGGCTTTGTCGCGCATCACCTCCAACTCGAACTCGCCCCAGCCGATGACGGATTGGTCGAGCAGGACTTGACCTATCGGGGATGCCTCGATGCCGCGGCTGACGATCGTCTCGAACTCCTCCTCGCTGCGGGCGATCCCTCCCCCACGCCCGCCGAGTGTGAAAGCGGGGCGCACGATGCACGGCAATCCAAGTCGGGGCAGCGCCTCGCGTGCGTCCTCGATGGTGGTCGCGATCGCGCTCTCGGGCATTCTCAGCCCGGCTGCCGCCATCGTGGTGGCGAACAGTTCGCGATCCTCGGCGCAGGTGATGGCGTCGTAGTTGGCGCCGATCAGCTCGACACCAAAGCGCTCCAAGGTTCCGTTGTCATGGAGCGCCTTGGCGAGGTTGAGCGCGGTCTGTCCTCCGAGCGTGGGCAGGAGCGCGTCGGGGCGCTCACGCTCGATTATCTTCGCCAGCGGACCGGGAAGCAGCGGCTCGACGTAGGTGGCGTCGGCGAACTCCGGGTCGGTCATGATGGTGGCGGGATTTGAGTTGACCAGCACCACCCGGTAGCCCTCCTCGCGGAGCACCTTGCAGGCCTGGACACCGGAGTAGTCGAACTCCGCGGCCTGGCCGATCACGATCGGGCCGGAGCCGAGGATGAGGATCGTGTGGATGTCGTCGCGGCGGGGCATCAGGCGGCGGCTATCCGATCGAGGAAGCGGTCGAAGAGGTGGAGCGAGTCGTGCGGGCCGGGGCCGGCCTCAGGGTGGTATTGAACGGCGCCACCGGGGACATCGAGTAGCTCAAAGCCCTCAACCGTGCGGTCATAGAGGTTCACGTGTGTGAGCTGGGCTGTACCGAAGTCGGTGTCCCATCGCACAGGGTCGTTCGTGTCAAGCGTGCGGGCGCCGCCGGGGCCGAGCACTGCGAAGCCATGGTTCTGGGAAGTGATCTCCACGTGCCCGGTTTGTAGGTCCTTCACGGGGTGATTGGCGCCACGGTGGCCGAAGGGGAGCTTGTATGTCTCAAGGCCAAGCGCTCGACACAGCAACTGGTGGCCAAGACAGATTCCCCACACCGGCTTCTTGCCGACAAGTTCGCGTACGGTGTCAACTACGTAGCCGAGCGCTTTGGGGTCGCCGGGTCCGTTGGCGACGAATACCGCATCGGGGTTCCCGGCGAGCACCGTCTCGGCGGAGGTGGAGCAGGGATAAAGCGCCACGCGCGCGCTCCGCTCGATCAGGTTGCGCACGATCGAGAGCTTGATGCCGGTGTCGATCACCGCGATCAGCGGCCCATCGCCATCGCCGTGGAAGCTCGGCGTGTTTGGTGTGACGACCGAGGCGAGGTCAAGCCCCACCATCGAGGGCTCGGCTGAGATCAGTGCTTGTGCTTGCGTTTCTGTGATCTCCCCCGGGAAAATCCCGCCGCGCATCGCCCCCGCCTCGCGGATGTGGCGTACGAGCGCGCGGGTGTCCACGCCGCTGATCGCCGGTACCTCGCAGTCGGTCAGCCAGTCAAGCCAGCCACGCTCGGCGTCGGCTGAGTCCTCGCCGTTACAGGCCTCGCGCATGATCACCGCACGTGCCCACACTCGCTCGGACTCCATCGCCTGTGCGCTCACGCCGTAGTTGCCGATGTGGGGGTAGGTGAAGGTGATCAATTGGCCCGCAAAGGAGGGGTCGGTGACCGACTCCTGGTAGCCGGACATGCCGGTGGTGAACACCACCTCCCCCACCGCATGCGTCGCGGCAGCGCACGCTTCGCCGTCGAAGCGGGCGCCGTCCTCCAGCAGTACATAGGCATCGCGTGTGGTCATCGAAGGTCTGTCACGGCGGGGGTGTGTGAACTGTGAGAGGTCATCAGATGATGAGCCCCTGTACTTGCTTGAACTCCGGCGTGCCCGCCCTCTCCAATAGCTCGAAGAGGACCGCCTCGACTGTGCTCACGACCGCGCCGGCGCGCTGCAGGCGCTCTAGGCCGCGCTCGTAGTCGATCTGGTGGCGCGAACCCACGGCGTCGGCGGGCACGTGCACTTCGATGCCCTCCCCGAGCAAGTCGTGAACTGTTTGTGAGACGCACACGTGCGTCTCGATGCCGCACACAATCGCCTGCTTGCGCCCTTCCAGCTCAAAGCCAACGGCGCGGGCGGCGGAGAACACGCTCTTCTCGATCACCTTCTCGCGCTCAAGCTCCACCTCGGGCGCTGTGTGGCCGAGGCCCTTGGGGTACTGCTCGCTCACGATGCTCGGCAGCCCGAGGATGCGGGCGCCTTGTACAAGCTTCGCGCACGCGTCCGCCACCTGCTCGAAGGTGGTGTAGGAGCGAAAGCCCTCCTGGACGTCCACCACCACAAGCGCTGCCTTCTCACGCACCAATAGGCTCATCTTCCCTCCCCTCGCTTCGGTGTCGAGACGCTCACGCCGCCACCACCGAGAAAGCTCGCTCGCGGTAGGCGATACCCCCAGCCGCCACGGTCATCAGTACTCGCCCGGTGAGCCTGCGACTGGCGAAGCAGCAGTTCTCAGAGCGGCTCTCCCACCCGTTCTCCCCCGCCACCCATTGGGAGGCTAGATCGACGAGCGCGAGGTTTGCGGGCTCCCCCACCGCAATGCGAGGCGTTGGCAGGCCAAACAGGGCGGCCCCCGCGGTCATGCGCTCCACGAGTAGGGCAAGCTCGATTGTGCCGGGCAACACCAGCTCGGTGTGGAGCGCGGCAAACGCTGTCTCAAGACCAGTGGTTCCCATCGGCGCCTGCTCGAAGGGGACCTCCTTCTCATGGCGCGCATGCGGGGCGTGATCTGTAGCGACGCAATCGATCACGCCGGAGCGCAATCCCTCGATCAGCGCGAGACGGTCAACCTCTGAGGCAAGTGGGGGGTTCATCTTCGTGCGTGTATCCAAACCCCGCACGTCCTCATCAGTGAGCAACAGGTGGTGGGGTGAGACCTCTGTGCTCACCTTGAAGCCGCGCTCCTTCGCCGCCGCCACCGCGTGCACGGAGGCAGCGCAGGAGAGGTGCTGGAAGTGCACGCGTCCATCCTCGTATCCCGCGAGCTCGGCGTCGCGGGCCACCATCGTGGACTCGCTCACGCTGGGAATCCCGCCCACCCCGAGCGCGGCGGACACCGCGCCCTCGTGCATCGATCCGCCACGCGAGAGTGAGGGGTCCTCCTCGTGGAGCGTCAACACCCCACCGCACAGCCGCTGGTATTGAAGCGCCTTGCGCAACACCCCTGCGCTTGCCACTGGGCGGCCGTCGTCGGTGAAGCCGAGCGCCCCCTCCCCCGCAAGCTCCGCCATCTCGGTCAGATCGACGCCCTCTAGCTCGCGCGTGATCGCCGCGAGGAAGCCCACCGGGATACGCGCCTCGCGCGCAGCCGCCTCCCTCACAGAGCGAAGCAGTGGCGCGGAGTCGAGCACAGGGCTCGTGTTCGGCATCGCGATTACCGCACAGAACCCCCCCACGGCGGCGGCGCGGGTGCCCGATTCAAGGTCCTCCTTGTGCTCCTGTCCGGGGCTTCGAAAATGCACGTGTGGGTCCACGAAGGCCGGGAACAAGTGCTTGCCCTCGCCGCTCACCGACTCGACCTGTCCGTCCGGGCTCAGTGTGCCGGGGGGCGCGATCTCTGCGATCACGCCGTCGCGGACCAGCAGGTCATGGCTTTTATCCATATTCGTACGCGGATCGAGGACGTGGACATCCCTTATCAACAGATCCGCCCCCGCGAGGACGCTATGCACGAGAGGGGAAGCCATCAGGCGAGTTGGGGCTCCGGGACCGGACGAAACGCGCGCGAGCCTGAGAGCAGCTCATAAAGGACCGCCATGCGTACCACTACACCCGCCTCCACCTGGGCGGTGATGAGCGCCTGGGGTGAATCCACCACCTCGCCAGAGAGCTCCACACCGCGATTCACCGGCCCAGGGTGCATGAGAAGTTGGCGTGGGGAGAGCCTACGCGCGCCGATTTGAAAGCAGTTGGCGTACTCCCGCAGGGAGGGCACCAGCGCGTCGTCCATCCGCTCGTGTTGCATCCGCAACGCGTAGATCACGTCGGCTGTGGGGAGCTCCTGCAGTGAGTGGCGCACCTCGCACCCGAGCGCCTCGATCCCGCGGGGGATCAGTGTGGGCGGGCCCGCCACCGTCACCTTCGCCCCCAACCGCTTGAAGGCGAGAATGTTCGAGCGCGCTACCCGCGAGTGAGCGACGTCCCCCACGATCCAGATCGAGCAGTCGTCAAGCGACCCGAGGCGTTGGGTGAGCGTGTACACATCCAGCAGTGCTTGGGTGGGGTGCTCGTGCTTGCCGTCCCCCGCGTTCACGATGGCCGCGTTCGTCCAGCTCGACACGAGCTCCGCCGCCCCCGCCCACGGTGTGCGGATCACGATCGCGTCGGGCTTGTGTGCGCTCAGGGTCAAGACCGTGTCCTTCAAAGACTCCCCCTTCTCCACCGAGGAGCCGCTTGCGATGAAGTTCACCACGTCCGCGGAGAGCCGCTTGGCGGCAAGCTCGAAGGAGCTGCGCGTGCGGGTGGAGGCCTCGTAGAAGAGGTTCAACACCATCCTCCCCCTGAGTGCGGGCACCTTCTTGATCTCGCGGTCGGACACCTCCGCAAAGCGAGCGGCCTGCTCCACGATCCGCTCGATCGCCTCGCGGTCGAGATCCTCGATTGAGAGCAAATGGTTCATGGGCGCCTCCCTTCGGCAGGGCACGATGGGGGCCCGATCATCCGGTGCGACCTCACGCTCCCACCCTCTCCTCGGCGGTTCCAATCGCCACCTCATCCACTCCATCCAGCTCCACCACCCGCACGCTCACGTGCTCCTCGCGGGAGGTGGGGAGGTTCTTGCCTACATAATCGGGGCGAATCGGTAGCTCGCGGTGACCGCGGTCGGCGAGTACAGCTAGTTGCACCCGCTCGGGACGGCCGTAGTCGAACAGCGCCTCGATCGCGGCGCGCACCGTACGGCCCGTGTAGAGCACGTCGTCTACGATTACCACCGTGCGCTCTGAAATGTCGAAGTCGATGTGGGAGGCGTGCACTATCGGCGCCTGTGGCCGCGAGGCGACGTCGTCGCGGTAGAAACCGATGTCCACATCACCGAGCGGCACGTCGGTTTGGAGCAGCTCAGCGAGCAGGACTTGCAAACGTTGGGCGAGGATCGCTCCACGACGGTGGATGCCGACAACGGCCACTCTGGCGTCAGTGTTGCGCTCGGCTATCTCGTGGGCGATACGCGTAAGCGCCCGCCCAACCTCGTCCTCAGTGAGGACGATCTTCCCGTCTTGCATGTAAGTCCTTCCTGGCCTCACCGGACCGGGTTAAAGGAGCGTCAGATCTGCCTGACCTTGCCGACTGTATCAGCGCGGCGCGACAGCCTCCGCGCTCGGGGAACCTGCGATCTCGGAGTTTGCGGGCTCGCCTGGCTCTGTAGACTCGCCCGGTCGCGAGGGCTCACCCTGGCCCGGTTCGGTCGGTGGCGGCGGACGGCGCGACCAACGCACAAGCTCGGGGGGGCCCTTCTCGGGAAAGGGGATCTCGATCGTGTCGAAGTCACGGGGCGCCTCGGTGGCGGAGAAGAAGGCTTGCGCTTCCTCGCACAGGTCACCCCCGGGGTAGCGGGTTGAGATGTGTGTGAGCGCAAGCATCCTCACCTTCGCCTTGCGCGCCACTTCCGCAGCTTGACGGGCGGTTGAGTGACCGGTCTGGCGTGCACGCTCTACCTCCTCCTCGGCGAACGTCGCCTCGTGTACGAGCACATCCGCTTCGTGTGCGGCGATCGTGAGCGCCTCACACGGGGACGTGTCTCCCGAGATCACGATCTTGCGACCCTCGCGCGTCTCCCCCATCACTTGCTCGGGTGACACTCCGTTCACCGTCTCCCCTCTTGTGAGCCTGCCGAAGTCCGGACCCGGCGTGACCCCCAGCTTCTCCGCCAGTTTTGCGTCCAGATGACCGGGGCGGGAGTCCTCCACGATCACGTACCCAAACGCGGATGCCCCACTATGGTCGACGGGCACCCCTGTGACGGTGTACCCGTCGAAGTCCACAGGTTCCCCTGCATCCAGCTCAAAGACCCTCAGCTCGTAGGGGAGCCGCTTGTAAATGAAATGCGTGTCATCCATCAACTTGTGGATCCCCGCCGGGCCATACACGTGAAGCGGCTGCTCCCGTTCGCGCAGCGAGAACGACTTCAACATCCCCGGCAACCCCAACCAGTGGTCGGCATGGAAGTGAGTGATGAACACACACCCCACGTCCGCCAACCCCACCGACCGCATCAGCTGCCGCTGGGTCCCTTCGCCGCAGTCGAACAACAGCCGGTCGCTCCCACGGCGCACGAGGATCGCCGGTAGGCCCCGGCGCGGACTTGGCACCGAGCCGCCGGTGCCGGCGAAGAAGAGCGATAGGTCCATGAGCGCAACGGTAGCGGTCGAGCCGGTGCCAGATAGGTGTGAGTGGCGCCCGGGCGCGCCTATCCTTGAGGTGTGTGCGGGCGTTACGCCAACACGAAGCGCCCTGTGGAGATAGACGAGCACTTCGGCGTGCCGATCCGCGGCGACATCGGTACGCGACGCTTCAACATCGCGCCCACCGAAGAGGTACTGGCGATCGTCGCGCCCCACGGCGAGCCTGAAGCGGACGTACTGCGGTGGGGCTTGATCCCCTCATGGGCAAAGGACACGAAGAGCGCCCACAAGATGATCAACGCTCGGATGGAGACCGTCGCCACCGCCCCCGCCTACCGCACGCTGATCCCAAAGGGCTCGCGCCGCGCGCTTCAGATCGCCGACGGCTACTTCGAGTGGCTCAAGCCCGAGAAGCGCGGCCAACCGCGCCAGCCGTTCTTCTTCCAGGTCGACGGCGGCAAGCTATTCACCTTCGCCGCGCTGTGGGCGCCGGCGAAGATCGACGGCGAGTGGATCCACAGCCTCGTGATGCTTACCTGCGACGCCGCGCCGAACCGCGTCGCGGCCGGGATTCACGACCGCATGCCGGTGATCCTCGCCGACCGCGACGCCCAGCGCGCCTGGCTCTCGTCCGGCCTGGGCGCCGAGGACGCGCTTGAGATGTGCGGCGCGCTCCCGACGGGCAGGCTCTCTGTGCGACCGGCCAACCCAGCGCTCAACCGCGCCGGCGCCGCTCCGGAGGGGCCTGAGTTGTTGGTGGCGCCTGGGTAGGCCGACCTACGTAGCCATTCCGGCGCTGCGTACAATCGTCTGTGTGTCTGCTCAGCAAGTACACGTCACCCTCCACTTGGAAGACCAATCGCTTTGGGCCACGGTGGACCAGTTCCCTGGGGTCTTCGCGACTGGGGACAACCTTGACGAGCTACGTGAGGGCCTGCAGGAGGGCATAGCGCTAGTGCAGGCGGACCTCGGTGAGGAGCGTCCGACTGTGATCCTAGCCCCGCTCAAGGTTAAGCCGATCGCGATAACAACTCGCGTCGAACTGGTCCACGCATGAGATTCTTGCGCCGGTGCCCGTGCGGGCGTCGAGGAGTCAAGCTAAGCTCAACAGATCAACAGCGGCGTCGACAAGACGCTCGTTGCGCCCGTAGCTCAGTGGATAGAGCGTCCGCCTCCGGAGCGGAAGGTCGCGTGTTCGAGTCACGCCGGGCGCGTGGTCAATGTGGCTTGACTGGACCGTTTTCGGGGGTTCGACAACTCTCTCAAACGATTCATTAGATCCCCGGGAGTCCATCTAGCCCGTGGCATCGCACGGGAGCAGCGACACATGATGACGCGTTGACTCGGGCATGTTCCCCGCGCAGTTCACGGCGCCAGGGCGCGGCGTACAAGTTAGACAGAGCCTCGATCCACATCGGACGCGAAGCGACCAGATCCAACCTTCGCACCTTTCCACAAAGTCTCCAAGGTAAACAATTCTCTCACGGGTGTCGCGACGCGTTGCGGTCACCACACGACTGCACGACGAAAACCGCGGAACGCTTGATGCTCTATCTCTTCCTCGCGTTTACGCGCCGCATTCCTGTCCGTTCGAGTACAAGGCACACTATGGGAACATCGTTGCTCATCGAAGATACTCAACCCACGGTCAAGGGCAATCGCAATAGGACCAAAACGTAGATGCCGAGGGTGGGATTGTTTTTGGAAGTGGCTATGTGCCGCCAGAGTAACAGACAGTGTTTGAACGCCTAAGCCAGGTAGGCGCTGGTTAATCCGTCCAAGATTAGAAATGACCGTACCTGCGCCACTTCTACCAGAGGCTGCGATCAAGTGAACAGGAGCAGATGTTTCTGTAGCGATCTTCTCCAAAAGCCAATAGAGTCCGTTTTGCTTACACTCTTTGAGTGAACTCGCCAGGTGAGCAACCGCATAGCGGTCCAAGATAGTTATTGGTTCACCGGTTGAAGCTGCCGTAGCAAATCGTTCATTCCACACCTCGTCGCGAGTTTGGCCCTGTCCGATATCGGCCCTCTGCACTTCCAACGCCTCCAACAGCCTAGTCGAGTGGACGGCAGCGAGTCGTGTCACCTCGATACCTATATCGTCATCCTCGTCTGATGCTACGGCTGAGTCAAGTCCAAGCCGAGATGCGCGCTCCGTGCCAACCAAGGCCAGCGCGATCTGGCCCGCCCAATCGAGCAAGTCGTTAGGATGTAAGACCTCGGCCAATGCCAAATTTATTGGATCTTTCGCATAGACCGACATTAGGCTCACGATGCCCGACGTCCAAATCTTGCGGAGCTCCTGTGGCAACGATTCCACAGCGCTTGCAAGTCTTTCTCTGTCGAGGACATCTGCGTGGACGAGAATGGCACACTGAGTAAGATGCCAGAGAAGAAGACGCTGGCTTGCACGTATTTCAAGAGTGTCCCTTTGCGCAAGCTCGGATAGTCCACCGCTATCCAAGCCAACCCTGACAATCATACCTACGAGTTCCTAAACATCTCTTGAAATCGCTCTTCGAAAAATCCTTGAGGCCACTCATCAATAAATGAGCCGTCATTGGCGAGCCTAAGGTGTACAACAGAAGCTGACCCATCTGCATCGGTATCTACATAAAGGACTGCTACCTGATTCGGATCGAGGTTGCCAGAGCGAATCAGTCGCTGCACTCGCAGCATAATATGCTCGCTGTGAGTCTCCACGATGAGTTGGTTTCGATGACTTCCTTCGGTAGCTGAAACGAGGAGGTCGGCTATCTCGGACTGGAGCCGTGGATGCACGTGAATCTCGGGCTGCTCAATGCAGATGACGGTTCCCGTGCCTATCTGGGTTTGGGCGACGATAGGCAATAGCTGACTTATGCCGAAACCGACATCGCCGGGACTTACCTCCAAATTGTTGCGCGTGTCCGTCAAGACCAGCACAACAACGTCCCCCATGGCAGTACCCATCCCGCCCTCGTGCATACTTGTAGCCGACAAAGTGTACGGGATCTCTAGTCGCTCTAGCCAAACGTTTACCCTATCGCGGACCTCCTTGCGACGACTGAGTATCTCTGCGAGAAACTCCCCCTCACGCCCAACACTTGTGCGGCGTACACCTGAAATAAGGTGAAACCGGGCTGGCGGCATGCGCAATGGCCCAAGGTAAACAAGCGAGTCTAGTGCAGTTGCAAGGTCGGCGCGAAACTGGTTGTGCGCCTGGCGCCAATGATACTCAAATGATTGCATGACGTCACGTGCTATTGGTAGCGTGGACTCGTTTTTTTTGGGGAAAGTAAGACGTGGATAGAGAGGCATGATGCTCCATGGCGCTGCGGCAAAGCTACCCTTTTGGAGTAGATTTGCCCTAATGACCTTAAGTCTTTCTGTCGATGGAGCTGGTCGAAGGGAAAACACACCCGGGCGATTGACCATGAGGGACGTTAGCCAATGAACGAAGGTTGTGCGCGCTTCCGTTTGTCCAATACGGAATGGAAACTCGCGCCGACCGAGGGCCTCAGATGTCTTGGCGATATCTGGGCCACGCCGTCGCGTGTAGCTGATGATGTCAGTTTCGTCGAGCCCAAGCTTAGCGCCAGTTTGTCGGACCGAATGCGTTGACTTGTCCCACCGGAACGAAAACGTATAGCGTCTCGGCTTTACTCCTAGCAGCGATCCGGGTCGTCTAATGGTTTGATCGATGGTCAGTCCAAGTGTTAGCGTCTTGTTGAGGTCGTGATTATGGATGATGCCTGGGATACTTCCTAGATCGGCCAAGGCACCCCGAACGACTAGCTCTGGTTGCTCGGGATCGCTGCTCTCGATAGTTTGCTTCAGGAGAAGAAGGGACTGTATGAGCGAACTCTTGCCAGCCGAGTTCGACCCGTATATAAGCGTAAGCGGCGCGAGAGGGATTTGATGTTCGCCTCGAAAAGCCTTTAGATTGCCGATTCGGAGCTCTCGGATCATTCGCTGGGCGAGACTACCTTATTCGCCAGGTTCACGAAGCGAGGTAGCGATCAAGGGTCGCGTCGGCGAACGGGCAAACACCGGCGCTCTGCGTGGCGTGCGCGGACCCACTGGCAGACTGGCAATTCGACGAGCACGTGGCAGGGCTTGAGAACGACTAACGCAGATGAGCACCAAGACACGAAACGTCAATGAACTGCGCGAACAGGCGCGACGTCGCGATCCCGGTTGGGACGAGTAAGTGGCCGAGCGCCAACGGGCGATGGAGGACGCCTTGACGCTCGCCGATCTGCGTCGCTCCCGCCACGTCACGCAGGTGCAACTCGCCGAGGAGCTTGGCATCTCGCAGGGCAACGTCTCGCGACTGGAGGGTCGCAGCGATGTCTATCTATCGACGCTGCGCTCCTATGTTCAGGCGCTCGGCAGAGACCTGGAGATCGCCGCCGTGTTCGACGACGAGCGATACCCGGTCGCTCCGGGCGTTTGAGCCTGTCCGAGTCGTTCAAGATTTGGTGGTCTTCGACGCGCGCCGAGCAACGCGGTCGATCAGGCGTGCACGCACAGTCTCAAGCTCCGAAAGGTCGCCAAGATCGGCGGGCACGTCGTCAGTGATGTCGGCCGGTGGCAGTGCCGGAGCTGATGTCCCAGCCTGCCAAGTGGACACGGCGATCGGCGCGTACACGCGGTACAGCGCGAGCTTGGCCACCGTCTCGTCGCGTCCCGCGCAGAGGATGATGCCGACGCTTTCCCGATCGTCGCCTAGCCGCAGTTGCTCATCGACCGCGTTGAGATAGAAGTTCATCTTGGCGACATACTCGGGCTGGAACTTTCCGACCTTCAGGTCGATCACGACGAAGCGCCGCAGCGCATGGTGGTAGAAGAGCAAGTCGAGAAAGAACTCGCTTTCGCCGACGAGTAGCGCCTTCTGGCGGCCGTAGAAGGAGAAGCCGGTACCGAGCTCAAGCAGAAACTTCTGAATGTCATCGAGGAGCGCTTGCTCCAATTCGCGCTCGCGAGCGTCCTCGGCGAGATCCAGGAACTCGAAGACGTAGGGATCCTTGGTGGCCTGCAGTGCTCGCTCGGCGTCTGCTGGGTCCAGCGCCAGTGTGAAGTTCGTCATGGCTGCGCCCTGGCGCTCGTGCAGTTTGAGGTCGATCTGGCCCCTCAGATGACGCACAGACCAACGTTTCTCAGCAGTCTTCGTCGCGTACCATGCATACAGCTTCTGTTCATCGCCGAACGCGTCGAGCAGGACCTGATGATGGGACCAGCCGATTTGTGCAGACAGTGTCTGCACTTTCTCGGCGTCCGGCCAGAGAGAGGCGAACCGTCGCATGTAGAAGAGGTTGCGGCGACTGAAGCCGCGGGCGCCACCGGTTGCCTCGCGTAGGTCATCGGCGATCCTGTCGACGACACCATCGCCCCACCCGCCTGCCTGCTGCTGATCGAGGATGTCGCGGCCGATGCTCCAATAGAGCATCACCAGCTCTGTGTTCAGCGCCCGCGCCGCACGGGCCTGGGACACGCGGATACGGCGTTGCAGACGCTCGATCAGCTCGTGATACGCACGCGTCTCTGTGATGGTGCCAATGTCCGACGAAGACGACGGGTGACGGCTCATTGCATCACCTCGGTATGGAGGAACTCTTCGATCACGCGCGCGTTGCGAGTGGCCGTTTCGCGCTGCTGCCGGGCGCCCTTGACGCTCGTCTCATTCATGTAGTCGCGCTCGACCTCAAGGCGCGTTTGCATCGCCTTGGCGATCACGTCACGGTGCGCGTGGAGGTTGATCGGGACGGGCCCCTGCGAGTCGGGCTCGCCCCAGCCGAGCCGGTCGAGGACGGCGCGCTGGGCATCGAGCGCCGCGAGCGGCTTGAGAAACCACTCGGGGTGGTGCTCCTTGTCATGGCTCAAACTGGCCTCATCCAGTTCGCCGGCCGCGACGCCAAGGTCGCTGAGCAGCGCCGAGCGCAAGATCACGACAGCCTCAGGTGGGATATTGGTTATGGACATGTTGCTTCCTCCTCTTGGAGGCTCCGGGAACGGCGCTTGCGAGCGGGAAACCCGAGCGGGGTCGGTTAGGGTGTCTGACGCTCCGGGAGTGGACGCTTCCGGTGCCGCGCCCCCGGCCGTTTACGCGGCGCGGGGGCACTATTTTGGTTGGATAGAACGACTACGACTTGGCTGAAACTACCAAGCCGACCGGACGGAATCGCGCACAATGGACCACACGACGACAAGCACCGACGCCGCCGCCAACGATCACCGAACGGTAGGTCGCGCGCTGCGTGCGCTGCGGCACCGAGCCTCGCTAACCCAGGAAGAACTGGCGAGACGATCCGGGATCGACGTCACCTACGTGTCGCAGGTCGAGAACGGTCGCCGCGGCGTGCGCTGGCATACCGTCATGCGGCTTCTACGCGGACTTGGCATGAGCGTAAGCGATCTAGGTGCTGAGATCGACAAGCAAGCGGAAAAGTAGGCTCGGACGATCTCGGTATTGCGACGACCGCGGTTCAGCCGTACGATCTACCCGATGAGCTCCGCAGGCTACGCGGCGGAAGTCACTCCGGCGCGAACGCAGACGCTGTTCGGGCGGGTGATGGCGCTCGTGGCGGTGACGGTCGGGTTCGCGACGCTCGGCGTGTATGTCGCGCGCGAAGCGGGTGGTGGCGGTTGGTTCCTGGCGTGGCTGATCGCGCTCGGCTGTCTTGTCGGCCTGAACGTCGCCAACGCCCGTGGCAATCACGGGCTTGCGCTTGTGTTGCTGTTCGCCTTCGGCCTGCTACTCGGCGCGAGTATCTCGACCACCGTCAACTACTACTCCACGACCGACCCGACGGCGGTACGCCAAGCGCTAGGCGCCACGGCCCTCTTTGTTGGTGGACTCGGCGCTGGCGGCTACGCGATCCGCCGCGATCTCTCGTTCCTCTACCGCATCTTGTTCTTCCTGCTGCTCGGGTTGATTGTCGCCGGGATCGTGCTGATCTTCGTGCGCATCCCCGCGCTCTACACCGTCTATGCCCTGTTCGGGCTTCTCATCTTCGGCCTTTACACCGTGGTCGACTTCAACCGCCTGCGCCGTGCTGGCACGAACGAGGCGATACCGCTCGCCGCCAGTATCTTCCTCGACATCTTGAACATCTTCCTGCTGTTCCTGCGGCTCTTCGCCCGATCCTCGTAGGCCCGCAAACGCGCTGCGACAAGGGCTGCTTCCGGACCTCCGACTGGCTCCTGACACCGGGCTCCTGTTCTACCCTTCGCCCATGTGCGTAGCTTGCGCCATGGCAGCCGCATCCGCGGCCAGTGGGTTTCGCACCTGGCTGCAAACGCACCACCTGGGCTGGCTGACGCCCAACCGTATGCGGGCGCTCACGATCGCGGCGATGTGCGCCGCAGGGCTCGTCTCGACCGTTGGCGTGAGCGGTTCCACCCCACCGCCCGCACATCACGCCGCGCACGTCGCGCACTAGGCTCCCTGGGGTGATCGCCCCAACCTTCGCGACGCTGCTCGCCACCGAGGACATCATCCAGTTCCTCCCCACGCTCGCGCTCGGCCTGCTCTACGCGCAGCGCGCACGCACTCTCTCGACCGGCCAGCACCGGATCCCCACATGGCGACAGGCGTGCTTCTACAGCGGCCTCACCGTCATCCTCATCGCCCTACTCTCCCCCGTCGGCACGCTCAGCGACCAGTTGCTCTATATGCACATGGTCGAGCACCTGCTGATGGGCGACATCGCGGCGCTTTTGATCGTGCTGGGACTCACTGGTCCACTACTCGCGCCGGTGTTGCGCATTCGCTTCTTCGACCGCCTCCGTGTCCTCACGCACCCGCTCATCGCCTTCCCTCTATGGGCGATCGACAT
The DNA here is from genome assembly GCA_963695305.1 of uncultured Solirubrobacterales bacterium. GTDB lineage: Bacteria > Actinomycetota > Thermoleophilia > Solirubrobacterales > Solirubrobacteraceae > Palsa-744. Next base: position 2,065,171 of record OY968774.1, read on the forward strand.
GTACGTATGGCACCTTCCGGTCTTCTACGAAGCCGCCCTTCGCCACCTCGTTGTTCACGCGTTCGAGCACACCATGTTCATCGCGCTTGGCATCAACATGTGGATGTGCCTGTTCGGCCCTCTCCCCAAGCCGCGCTGGTTCGGCAACTTCGCAAAGCTCGGCTACATCGTCGCGGTGCGCCTCACAGGCACCGTGCTCGGCAACATCTTCCTGTGGTCGGGCAGCGTCTTCTACCCCTTCTACATGTCCGGCGACGCCACTCACCACATCCGCCCCATTGCCGATCAGAACCTCGCTGGTGCGATCATGATGGTCGAGGAGTCATTCCTCACCCTCGGGCTCTTCTGCTGGCTCTTCCTACGCACCGCCCGAGAGAGTGAAGAGCGTCAAGATCTGCTCGACCTCGCCACATCCAGTGGCGTCGAGCTTAGTGACGAGCGTGCCGCCCGCGCCGTGGCTGCCGGCAGGGGCGATGACCTGCGAAAGCGCGTTCTAGCCGCCGGCGACGGCCGGAAGGATCGTTAGCTCCGCCCCATCGTCCACGGGTGTGTCCAAACCATCGAGGAAGCGAATGTCCTCGCCGCTGAGGTACACGTTCACAAAGCGCCTCAACGAGCCGCTCTCGTCAGCCAGGCGCTCGCCGAGACCGTCGAAGCGGTCATACAGGCTGTCGAGTACCTCGCGCACCGTCGCTCCTTCGAGCACCGCTTCGCTCTCCCCGCCCGCGGCGGAGCGCAACTGCGTGGGGATCTTCACCGTCACAGCCATCCTTAGCTCCTCGCGCCCGCGAACGCGGAGGCGCCGGTGCTCGTGGAAGCGCGCTCCACGACCGCCTCGAACTGCTCCACGGAAGGCTCAATCGTGTCCGCCTCGAACGATCCCCTCACCGCGTCGAGCGTCTTCAGGCCGTCGCCAGTGATCACGAGTACCACGCGCTCTTCGGGATCGATGTCGCCACGCTCCGCCAACTTCGCGAGCACCGCGGTAGTCACGCCACCGGCAGTCTCGGTGAAGATGCCGGTCGTCTGCGCCAACAGAGCGATCCCCGCACGGATCTCCTCATCGCTCACCGAGTCAACCCCGCCACCGCTGCGACGAGCCTCCTCCAGCGCGTAGGGACCATCGGCGGGGTTGCCGATCGCAAGCGACTTGGCGATCGTGTTGGGCTTCACCGGCTTGCACACCTCGTGTCCGGCGGCAAACGCGCTCGCCACCGGCGAGCACCCGTCCGCTTGTGCGCCGCTCATACGTGGCAACTCGCCCTCGACCAGACCAAGCTCGCGCCACTCCGCAAAGCCCTTCGCCACCTTCGTGAACAGCGAGCCTGAGGCGATCGGCACCACGCAGCGGTCGGGCAACTCGAAGCCAAGCTGCTCGGCGATCTCATAAGCGAGCGTCTTTGAACCCTCCGCGTAGTAGGGGCGCAGGTTCACGTTCACGAACGCCCAGTCACGCTCTGCTGAGAGCTCGGTGCAGAGGCGGTTCACGTCGTCGTAGTTGCCCTTCACCGCGACAAGTTTCGTCCCGTAGATACCAGTAGCGAGCACCTTCTGCTCCTCAAGATCGGCGGGGATGAACACGTAGGAGTCCATCCCAAGCGCCGCTCCGTGGGCCGCCACCGAGTTCGCGAGGTTCCCTGTGGAGGCGCACGCGATCGTCTCGAAGCCGAGCTCCCGGGCGCGAGTGGTGGCGACCGACACCACCCGGTCCTTGAATGAGTGGGTGGGGTTAGCGGCGTCGTTCTTCACCCACACCTCCCGCAACCCCAAGCGCTTGGCGAGGCGGTCGGCACGGATCAATGGGGTGCAACCCGCGGGCAGGCCGGTACGGGACGCCAGTCGGCCGGAGGGGCCGGGCGGTCCGTCCACCACGGGCAGGAAGTCGGCGTAGCGCCAGATGTTCTGCGGTCCCGCCTGGATGCGCCTGCGCAGCCCGTCCACGTCGCCGCCGAGGCGGCTGTGGTCGTAGGCGACCTCAAGCGGCCCGAAGCAGCGCTCGCAGACGTACAGCGCCTCCAGCGGATACTCGCTTGCGCACTCTCTGCATTTAAGGTGTGTGACAGCCACTCGGGGCTCCTTCCGTCTATTGCACTTCGCCGGTAAACCGTGTGGCAAAGAGCAGGAAGCCCGCCACACATCTCTCAGGAATTGGCACCTTCCCGCTTACGCGGGGGCTGCCGGGGTTTCGTCGGGCCAGTCCCTCCACCCCTCTGGATGTGTCCAGCTATGTGTGGGCAAGTATAGGACGCTCGCGGATGGAACGCAAGAGCGTCGTCTTGGGGCTTGCTTTGAGATGCGCTGAGACCCTGATTTGCGCATATTGCGGCCTTGGCGGTAACGCTTCGCGCGCACTGGTGTACGGGCTTCCTAATGAGCACCGGCCTACGTTCAGACGGCGACACCTCGGCGGAGGCCCCCGAGGTCTTTGAGCCGCTCGACCCAGGCGCGAAGAAGCGCATGCTCATCATCGTCAATCCCTACGCCACCACTGTCTCCGACAGGTTGCGCCACCTGGTCGTCTACGCGCTCCAGGGCCGCTACGAGGTCGACGCCGTCGACACCGAGGCCCGCGGCCACGCGATCGAGTTGTGTCGCGAGGCCGCCCACGAGGGCTACGACGTGGTGGTGGCCTTCGGCGGCGATGGCACGGTCAACGAAGCCGCCAACGGCCTGCGCGGCTCCCCCACCCCACTCACCTGTCTGCCCGGCGGGTCGGCGAACGTGTACGGCAAGATCCTTGGCATCCCCGGCGAGCTTGTCGACGCAACCGAGCACCTGCTCTCCATGGCCGACGATTGGCGTCCCCGCAAGGTCGACCTTGGCGTTGTCAACGGCCGCTGCTTCACCTTCGCCTCCGGCCTTGGCCTCGACGCGAGCGTCGTCAAGCGCGTTGACTCAAACCCCCACCTGAAGGCTCGCTTCGGCGCCTACTACTTCACCTGGGCCGCTGTCTCCACCTTCACGCGTCGCTATATCCTCAAACCGCCCCATCTCATAGTCGAGGCCGACGGCGAAGAGCACAAGGGTGTCACCGCCATCATTCAGAACGGCTCCCCCTTCACCTATTTCAAGGACCGTCCGATCGAGGTCGCTGACGACCTGGACCTCGACTCCGGCACGCTGCACGCCTCCGTCCTTCACCGCGCACGCCCGCTTGACATGCCCTCGATCGCCTACCGCGCGTTCTCAAAGCGCGCCCGTGTAGCCCGTCACCGCCAGGTCACCCCGCTGCCCGAGACGATTGAGCTGGTCGTCCGCTCAAGCGATGACGAGCCACTGCCACTACAGGTCGACGGCGACTACCTGGGCGACGTGATGGAGGCTCGCTACTCGATCCTCCCGGGCGAGCTAAGCGTCGTCTCTTAGCCTCGGATTGGTTGTCCTGCCCCTTCGGGACAGGATCTTGGTCAGCCTCCGCCGCCGGGTGTGACGCGGTAGGCGTCGAACACCGACTCGGTGTTGCGCAGCCTCGATATTGCCCCCTTCAGGCTCTGCGTATCGGCGAGCTCCACCACGAAACGGTTCTTCACCATCGGCGGGCTCGACAGGCAACGCGCTTCGAGGATGTTCGCCCCCGACTCCGAGAACGCCCGTGAGAGGTCCTCCAGCAGGCGGTGGCGGTCCCACGCGTCGATGTGCACTTCCACCACGAACGAGGTCTCCTGGTCGCCCTCCCAGCTCACGCTCGTGAAGCGTTCTGGGTTGCGCTGCAACAGCCGCGCGTTCGGGCAGTCCTTGCGGTGGATCGTGATCCCGCGCCCCAATGAGATGTAGCCGAGGATCGGATCGCCCGGCACTGGCCGACAGCACTTGGCCAACCGCAACATCACGTCGTCCACGCCCTGCACCTTGATCCCGTATTGACCCGATGAGCTTGTCGGGCGCTGGCGCGAACGCCCCACCTTCATAAGGTCGGTGGTGCTCGTATCGCCGTCGGCCGCCTCACCCTGCTTGAGGCGTTGAAGGACTTTGTTCACCACCACCTTCGGTGAGATCTTGGCGGCGCCCAGGGCTATGTAGAAATCGTCGGCTTTGCGGTACCCCATCTCACGGATCACGTCCGCGAGCAGCGCCGAGCCGGTTATCTTCTGCGCCGGCAACCCCTGCTTCTTCAGGTGTTCTTGCAACAGCTCGCGCCCGGTGTGCTCTGTGCCCTCGCGCGACTCCGCCTTGAACCACTGCTTGATCTTGTTGCGCGCCCGCGTCGTCTTCACCGTCGCCAACCAGTCGCGCGACGGGCCACGGTCGCGCTTGGCGGTGAGGATCTCCACGATGTCTCCCGAGCGCAGCTCGTAGTGCAGCGGCACGATCTTGCCGTTCACCCTCGCCCCCACACAGCGGTGGCCGATCTCGGTGTGCACCTCATAGGCGAAATCGAGCGGTGTCGCGCCCGCGGCAAGCGACTTCACCTCGCCCTTGGGCGTGAACACGTACACCTCGTCCTCGAACAGGTCGATCTTCAGGCTCTCCATGAACTCCTGGGGGTCTGACATCTCCTTCTGCCAGTCGAGCATCGAGCGCAACCACTTGATCTTCTCCTCCCCCGCCGGCCCGCCGGCCTTACCGTTGCCTGAGGTGGAGGGGCGTTGCTTGTACATCCAGTGCGCCGCTACACCAAACTCCGCCATCTCGTGCATGTCCTGGGTGCGGATCTGGATCTCAAGCGGCCTACCCTCCGGCCCGATCACCGTCGTGTGCAGCGACTGGTACATGTTGAACTTGGGCATCGCGATGAAGTCCTTGAAGCGCCCCGGCAGCGGCTTCCACAACGAGTGGATGACCCCCATCGCCCCGTAACAGTCCTTCTCCGATTCCACGATCACCCGCATCGCGGTGAGGTCGTAGATCTCATTGAACTCCTTGCCCTTCTTAGTCATCTTCGAGTAAATCGAGTAGAAGTGCTTGGCGCGCCCGGCGATCTGGGCGGAGATGGAGAGCGACTCAAGCTCGCTCGATAGATAGGCGCCCGCCTCGGTCACGTACCGCTCGCGGTCATCGCGCTGCTGGGAGACGAGCTCCTTTATCTCCTTGTACTTGCGTGGGTGTAGGGTCGCGAAGGCGAGGTCCTCAAGCTCCCACTTGATCGCGTGGATACCCAGCCGGTGAGCGATCGGGGCGTAAATCTCAAGCGTCTCGCGCGACTTCTCAAGCTGCTTCTGCTTGGGCATCGCCTCGATCGTGCGCATGTTGTGCAGCCGGTCGGCCAGCTTTATGAGGATGACTCGCACGTCGCTTGCCATCGCCACCATCATCTTGCGGTAGTTCTCCGCTTGCGCCTCATCGCGCGACTGGAAGGTGATGCCGGTGAGCTTTGTCACCCCGTCCACGATCACCGCGATCTCCTCGCCGAAGCGCTCGCGTACCTCCTCTATCTGCGCGGAGGTGTCCTCGATCGTGTCGTGCAGCAGCGCCGCACACAGGGTTTCGGTGTCAAGGCGCATACCCGCGCAGATGCGCGCAACCCCCACCGGGTGCACGATGAAGTCCTCGCCTGACTTGCGCCGCTGGTCGGCGTGGTGCTCGCAGGCGAACACAAACGCGTCTTCCACGCGATCGCGATCGATCTCCACCACCGCGTCGGCGGCGTGCTCTGAGACGATCGCGAAGAGGTCGTCCAGCAGCCGCCGCTCGGGCTCGCTCAGCTCGCTGCGGGGGACGCGGCGACCGGCGTCGGGAGGGGGAACAGCGTGGACTGGGCTTGGCCTACGCTCTGACATGGCTTAAGCGTAGCCTCCTCGCAGGCAGGTTGGGCGTGGCGCAGCACAATTCGCGGCTCGCTCACCCCTCTCCACTCGTTCACCTCAAGCGTGAAGGTCGCATCGACGGGCTCGCCCTCGGCCACCCCGAGCTTGCCGTCATTGCCAAAGGCCACCGCGCGTGCGTGCACACCCTCAGATTGAAGCGTGAAACGGGCGTGCTTTCCTTCGCCCATCGGCCGCACGTCGGCTACCGTCGCGTCCTTCACCATCAGCGTCACAGTCGGGTTTCCCCGGCCGAACGGGCCGAGCGTGGCCAGCTCCTCCGCCAGTTCCATATCGAGCTGCCCACCGCCGACGATCGCGTCAACGCGCTCGCGTGCAACGAGTTGCCCGGGTGTGAGCGCGGCCCGTGCGTGAGCGTCGAGCGCGACCGCAAACGCATCCACATCTCCCCGCGCTAGCTCTACCCCGGCGGCCGCGCTGTGGCCGCCGTAGCGCACGAGATGCTCCGAGCAGGCCGTGAGCCCGCCGAGCAGGTCATACCCCTCAATGCTGCGCCCCGATCCGCGGGCGCGGTCGCCGTCGAGTGAGAGCAACACCACTGGACGGCGGTGGCGCTCGGCAAGGCGCGAGGCCACGATCCCTATCACTCCAGCGTGCCACCCCTCCCCCGCCAACACCAATGCGGAGCGCCGATCGACCTCGCCCCCACGCGCGATCTGCGCTTCGGCTTCGTGGCGGATGCGCTGCTCTGTGTGCCTGCGCTCAGAGTTGGCGCGGTCAAGCTCGTCGGCGATCTGCGCGGCGCGCACCGGGTCATCGCAGAGGATCAACTCCAGCGCCGCGTCTGCCCGATAGAGGCGTCCGGCGGCGTTGATGCGCGGCGCCAGCGCAAACCCCACGGCGCGCTCGTCAAGCCTGTCAGGTTGTACCCGAGACACAGCCATAAGCGCACGCAAACCCGGCTTTGCGGTTCGAGCGAGCGCGCGCATCCCGCGGCGCACGAGCGAGCGATTCTCATCCAGCAGCGGCACCACATCGGCGATCGTCGCCAACGCCACGAGATCGAGATCGTCGTCGAGCTCGCTTGGCTCATGGCCAGCTACCCAGAAGATCGCCTGCGCCAGCTTGTGCGCCACCCCGGCCGCGCAGAGCTCGGGGCATGGATACCCGCACAGCGCGGGGTGCACGATCGGTGCATCCGGCAGCACCCCGTCGGCACGCGGGAGATGGTGATCGCTCACGATCGTCTCCACCCCCAGCAAACGCGCCAGCTCCACCTCCTCGACGGCGGTGATCCCGCAGTCGGCCGTTATCAGTAGCTCCGTCCCGCGCTCGACGAGCTTTCGCACCGTGTCGGTGCTCAGGCCGTAGCCATCGCCGGCGCGATCGGGCAGATACCAGTCGACGTGCGCATCGAGCTTGCGCAGGGCACGGACGAGGATCGCGGTTGAGCACACCCCGTCGACGTCGTAGTCGCCGTGGATCGTGATCCGACGTCCCTCTCGTGCACGGTCGAGGATGAGCGCAGCGGCGTCGAGCAGGCCACTGAACTCCTCAAGCTCGTGTCGCTCTTCAGCCTCCAAGAAGGCACGCGCATCCGCCGGTTCGCGGTGGCCACGCCGTACCAGCACCTGGGCCACAGCATCGCTGACAGCCAACTCGGAGCGCAGTCGCGCAACCTGTCGCTCGTCACAATCGGAGATGTCAAAGCGCACCATCGCTTACCCAACCCTACGGTGGGGGGTAGACGGAAGCGGTTGCGCGGGAAAGACGCTCAGCTACGACCGGCGGCGGGTGCGCTTTCGCGGCGAACGCCCTCGAAATACACAGCCGCTATGCCGATCAGGGCGCCCGGTACCGCGTACAGCACGACAGCGATGTCCGTCGCTTTCAGGCCCGGAACCTGTAGCGAAGAGGTCTTCACGCTGTAGATCAAGAGCCCGAAGACCATGGCTCCCACGAGCGAGCCCAAGAACGCGCCCACGATCCCGCCCCAGAAGCGGTCGGGCAGGAAGATCGTGAAGTGCCAAATCGACAAGCCCATCATCACCCACGCGAGCATCCCCATTAGCGCGCCCTCCCGTGTCTGCGGTTTCGCGGCCTGCGTGGTTTGGGGTCGCGTGGCTTTTCCTTCATGACCAGATCCTCGGGTGTCAGGTCGGCAGCGGGGTCAACCGCAGGCGCGCCATCCTCCACGGCAGGCTTGTCGTTGCTCTTTGGCTCTGGCGCGCGCGCGCGCCGTCCGCGCTTCAGTCCCACTCCAGCCGTGGCACGGCCTGTTTGGCGCTGCTCTGCAAGCTCCGGGCCGATCTCGCGCACGAGCTCCTCGAACTCGTCCTTGGAGAGTTGCTCGCCCGGCTCGTCGGTGGCCAGACCACCGCTTCCACGCTTTGTCTTGGCGGGTGGCTCTACGTCGATCGGGCCCTCGCCGAGCGCCGTGGCGTAAGCCGGCACGTAGCCGAGGTCGCGCTCGATCCGGGCGCGACGGTTTCGGTAGATACCCTCGCGCTCCTTCCAGTGCGTGAGCACGGGCGAGGCGATGAAGATCGAGGAGTATGCGCCCGAGGCGATACCCACGAGCATCGCGAAGGCGAAGTCCTTGAGCGTGGCGCCACCGAACAGCAGGATTGCGGTCACGGGTAGCAGCGTGCAAAGGCTCGTCGCGAGGGATCGGGTCAAAACCTCCGACATTGAGCGGTTCACGATCTGTGAGAACGCAGCGCGTGGCATGCGTGGCACGTTCTCACGCACACGATCGAACACGATGATCGTGTCGTACATCGAATACCCGAGGATGGTCAGCAGCGCCGCCACGGTAGCGGTTGTCACTTCCCTTCCCGTGAGCGCATACACGCCGCTTGTGATCAGCAGGTCGTGCATCAACGCGATCAACACCGGCACCGCATACTTCCACTCGAATCTGAGCGCGATATAGACCGAGATCACCAGCAGCGAGGCGATGATCGCGATGATCGCGCTTTTCGCCACCGTCTGGCCGAACGTTGGTCCGATCGAGGTGTTGGAGAAGTTCTTCGTTCCCGGCGACAGTGGCCCTGAGCCGAACTTCGCATCGAGCGCCGCCTTCACCTTCTGCACCTGTTCGGGGCGCAGCTTCTTCAGCGAGATCTGGTACCCCTGCCCGCCGATGCCGGTGCTTGTGAACTTCTGAATCTCGGCGTTTGGATACCCGGCGGAGGACATCACGGTCTGTATCTGGTTCTCGCTCACGGGCTTGACGAATGCGGTCTGGATGCGCGTGCCGGATTTGAAGTCGATGCCGAAGTTGATCCCCCTGCCACCGATCGCCAGCGCGCCGATCATCAAGATGACGCCTGAGAGCGAGAAGAACCAGCGCGAGGCGCCCATGAAATCGAACGTCCATTTACGGTTTCGCTTGCCGGCGCCGAGCAGCGCGGGGTGCGAAACCGCGCGTGAGCGGCCCATCGCCCCGAGCGCCGCCTGCGTTGCGAGCACCGCTGTGAACAGGGTCAGTAGCGTGCCGATACCGAGCGTGAAGGCGAAGCCCTGCACTTCGGAGGTCGCCAACGCGAACAGGATGAACGCGGTCATGAAGGTCACGACGTTGGCGTCAACGATCGCCGCGAACCCGCGCTTGTAGCCGGTAGCGATACCCGCCGCGATCGACCTTCCGCCGCGGATCTCCTCCTTGACGCGCTCGAAGATCACGATGTTCGCGTCCGCTGCGATGCCGATCGTCAGGATCAGACCAGCGATCCCCGGCAGGGTCAGGGTGATCGGGATCAGCTTGATCAACGCGAAGAAGTAGATCCCGTAGATCAGAAGCCCGCCGACCGCGATTGCGCCAAGCACGCGGTAGAAGGCGAGCAGGAACATGCACACCACCAGGAAGCCCACGAGCCCCGCGACGAGGCCCTCCTTGAGCGCCGTCTTGCCGAGCGTCGCCGACACCTGTGACTGGGAGATGAGTTCCAGCTTGATGGGGAGCGCGCCCGACTGCAGCTCGTCGGCGAGGTTCTGCGCGGAGGTGAGCGTGAAGCCACCGGAGATCTGCGACCCCGTAGTCGCGTCGATGCCTTCGGGGTACTGGGTGAAGTCGATCGAGGGCGCGGTAATCACTTGGTTGTCGAGCACCACCGCGAAGTGCTGCAACGCGCCGTTCTTAGAGATGCCCGGGAGCTGGCGGTTCTGACCGCGTTCGGCGATTTCGCGAGTCACTTGCTGGAACGTTTTCTTGCCGCTCGAATCGAATTCGAACGTAACGTTCGGCTGACCGGAACCGCCGTTATCAAAGCCCTGGCGTGGGCTCTTGATGTTGTTGCCGGTCAACGACGGGTTGTCGTTGAGCACGTACCAGCTTTCCGGCGAGGGCTGGGTGACTTTGCCTTCCTTGCCGGTAATCGGCTGCGCGCGGGCGATAACCGTGCCGGGGTTCACCCGAACCGCCTTCGTCTTCGCTCCCTTCGGCAGCTTCTGGTTGTCGCCGTAGAGATTGGCTTCGGTGTCCTCGGGGCCGCGCAGCACCTTTTTGTGCGCTTCGTCAAGCAGGTACCACTGCCCGTAGATACATCCCCCCACCTGCTTGGGCGTGCATCCCGTCGCGTAAGTGGTGTCGTTCTTGCGGATGATCGCGGGGCGCTTGAGCGCGCGTAACACAGCTTCGTACTCCGGTAGACCCGCTTCCGCGGACGCCGGGTTGGGACCGCCCGTGACCGTTCCTTCGGTTGGTGCGGGCTTGCCGTCTGCGCCGATCACGTTTGGCTCCCAGTCGTAGAAGAACAGCTGAGCTGTTTTCCCGACCTGCTCCTGGGCGCGCTGGGCGTTAGTCACGCTCGGCAGGCTCACCGTGATTTCGGTGCCGCCGCTGCGCTTGATTTCCGGCTGCGCCACACCAAGTTGATCTACGCGCTTGCGCATGATGTCGATCGCGCGGTTCAGCGATTCGGTGTCCACCTTCGCCTGGGCGGTGGCCCGGCCCTGGTAGATCAGCTGCACCCCACCCTTCAGGTCCAGGCCGAGCCGCGTCGGCTTGCTCGCGATCACCGCGAGCGAGGCGAGCGCGAGCCCCAGCACGAGCAACAGCACAAAGGTGTTTCGGCGGCGGTCGGCCATCGTCCCCAGAGCCTACTTGTCGGGGGTGAGCACGAGCAAGAGCCCACCGTCGTCGTCGTATGCGGGGAACATGTCCGCCTTCGCCTCGGCTTCCACGTCACGCTCACCGCTCACGCGCACTGGCACGTCGAGCGCACGCACTCCCCACTCCAGCACTGTTTCGACCGGGTCGTTCCCGTTCTCGAACTTCAGCCCGAGCACCTGCTCGACGCGCTGGCCGATCACGTCCTCCTCCTCCACTCCCGTGAAGGCAAAAGAGTTCTTACCGCACCCAATCACGCGTCCCTCGCCGTCGCATACGAAGAATGCTGCGTCCGGCGCCGGGTAGTAGTCGTCGAGCAACTCGTAAAGGAAGGCGAAGCCGCACTTCGTGCAGCCCTTCGGCTGGCGCGTGAAGCCGATGTTGCGGTCGACCTCGCTCGTGCGGTGTCCGCAGTTAGGGCAGATGAACGGATGAGCCATGTGGACTCCACAGAGTACGGGAGCCGGCGAGTCGGCGTGTAACCGCCGTGCTGCCCGACGGCTTCACGACACTAAAAGAGCGCGCTCGCCTCGGACTCGGGCGCGGGCAGATCGACGCCTACGTGCTCGAAGGCCGCAGCTGTCGCAGTCCTGCCACGCGCGGTGCGCTGGATCAAGCCCTGCTGCAGCAGGTAGGGCTCGTACACGTCCTCAATCGTGTCCTGCTCCTCCCCCACCGCGACCGCGAGCGTGGAGAGCCCAACCGGCCCACCGTCGAACTTGACGCAGATCGCCCGCAGGATCTCACGGTCGAGCCGGTCAAGCCCACGCTCGTCCACCTCCAGCAGCTCCAGTGCGCCCTGCGCGGCATCGCCGCCCACGACTCCGTCGAGTCGCACCTCCGCGTAGTCGCGCACCCGCTTGAGCAGGCGGTTGGCCACGCGTGGCGTGCCGCGGCTGCGCGCGGCGATCGCAAGCGCCCCCTGCTCGTCGACGGCGATCTGCAAGATCTCCGCCGAGCGCCTCACGATCCGCGCGAGATCCTCCACGCCGTAGTGCTCAAGTCGTGCCTGGATGCCGAAGCGGTCGCGCAGCGGGGTCGTCAACAGTCCGGCTCGCGTCGTCGCGCCGACAAGCGTGAACTGCGGCAGATCGAGGGTCACCACCCGCGCGCCCGCGCCCTGCCCGACGGTAATCGGCAGACGACGGTCCTCCATCGCCGGGTAGAAGGTCTCCTCCAAAGTACGCGGCAAACGATGGATCTCATCCACGAAGAACACGCTGCGAGGCTCAAGCGCAGTCAGAAACGCCGCGATGTCCCCCTTGCGCTCAAGCGCCGGCCCCGCGGTCTGCACGAACGGCACTTCAAGCTCCGCGGCGACGATCTGCGCGAGCGAGGTCTTGCCCAAACCAGGCGGCCCCGCCAGCAGCAGATGGTCAAGCGCCTCTCCACGTGCGCTCGCGGCCTCGATCGCCACGGCGAGTTGTTCGCGCAATGTCGGCTGGCCGATGAACTCGTCGAGCGCACGCGGACGCAGCGAGCGGTCAAGCTCGTCCTCGGGCGTCAAGTAGGGCGTTTGGATGCGCTCGGTTTGGCTCATGCGGCCCTCGCCGTCCGCAGTGCATCTGCGATTAGCTCCTCAGCGCTCTCTCCCTTAAGCCCCCGCAAAAGTTCCTCGGCTTCGATCGCGTCATAGCCGAGCGCAAGCAGGCCCTCGCGAGCCAATGCGCGCGGGCCATCGTCACGAGCGCCGCTCGCCACGACGCTCTCAAGCCCGCTCTCCACCCCCACCTTCTCGCGCAGCTCCACAATGATGCGCTCGGCCGTGCGCTTGCCGATCCCAGGCACCGCCTGGAAGCGCGCCGCGTCCGCGCCCGCTATCGCGGCGAGCAGCTCGCGTGGAGAGCCGCTTGAGAGCACCGCCACCGCCACCTTCGGCCCCACCGCCTGCACGGAGAGCAACATCAGGAAGAGGTCGCGCTCCTGCTCGGAGTGAAAGCCATGCAACAAAAGCGCGTCGTCGCGCACCACCAGATGGGTGTGGAGCGTTGTCTCTCCACCCACCGCCGGCACGTGGCGCAGCGTCTCCGCCGACACCGCCGCCCGGTAGCCCACACCACCGCACAACACCACGACGTGGTCTGAGCGACGGATCGCCACCTCTCCCTTCAACAGCGCGATCACGTGTGCCCCGCCATGGGGTCTCGGCCGGCTCCGGCGGCCACCACGGCACGCTCCACCGCATCAGCCAAGGGTGTGCCGTTGAGGTGACAGAGCGCCACCGCTAGAGCGTCGGAGGCATGGTCCTCGGCCGGTGCCTGGGGTAGCGCGAGCAGTGTCTGCACCATCCGCGCCACCTGCTCCTTACCCGCCCGGCCGTGGCCGCACACGGCGGCCTTCACCTGTTGGGGGGTGTAGGAGAAGCAGGGCACTCCCTGCTCCCCAGCCACGAGCATGCTCACGCCGCGAGCATGACCCACCGCGAAGGCGCTGCGCGCGTTCTGGCCGAAATACAGCTCCTCAAGTGCCACCGCCTCACACGCGTGCTCTGAGAGTAGATCTCGTATGCGCGCCGCGATCGTCGTCAGTCGTCGCTCGATCTGTACTCCCGCCGCGGTCTTGATTACGCCGCCGTCGAGCGCCACGAGCCGCCCACCCCGTCGCTCCACCACGCCGTAGCCGGTGTTTGCCAAGCCGGGGTCTATGCCGAGCACGATCATTCTTTAGTGATTCTGCGTGTCCCCCCGGACGCCTGCCGCCTGCGCCACTCGCCAAGGCGGCTCCCCCGACGCCCACAGGTCGTTCAACGCGACCGCGTCCTTGTAGGTATCCATGCACTCCCAGAACCCTCCGTGACGGTGGGCCCGAAGCTCGTCGGCCGCCGCCAACCGCTCCAGTGGATCACGCTCAAGCACGCTGCTTTTATCCAAATAATCCAGCACGCCAGACTCGAAACAGAAGAAGCCACCGTTTATCCAGTGCTCGGATCGCGGCTTCTCACGAAAGCCAAGCACCCGCCCGTCGCCGTCGAGGTCGGTCACGCCGAACTGCAACTCCGGGCGCACCACCGTCATCGTCGCGAGCTTCTCGTGGCAGTCGTGGAAGGCCAGCAACTCGTCGAAGTCCATGCTCGCCAAGCCGTCCGCGTAGGTCGCGCAAAAGCGCTCTCCCCCCAAGTACGGCTTAAGCAGCTTGATTCGCCCTCCCGTGGGGGTCTGTAGACCCGTGTCTACGCACCCCACCTCCACACCGCTTGGCCACGAGGTCTCGGCTGCGAACCGCTCGATCTGCTCCCCCTTGTATCCCGTGGCGAGCAGGAAGCGCTCAAAGCCCTGCGCCGCGTAGAGGTGGATCACGTGCCACACGATCGGCAGCCCCCCGATCTCCACAAGTGGCTTTGGGATCTCTTGCGTGCGCTCGCGCAGACGCGTCCCCCGCCCACCACAGAGGATCGCTACTGGCGGTCTAGCCGGCAACGCGCTCAAGTACGTCAGCGGGGGCATCGAAGTTCGCGTACACCTCATCAACGTCATCGAGGTCATCCAACGCTTCGATCAGCTTCATCAGTTTCACGGTCTGCGATTCGTCGATCGGCACAAGGCTCTTGGGGCGGTAGGCAAGCTCCGCACTCTGGATCTCAACGCCCGCCTGTTCAAGCGCGGTTCGCACCGCCGCGAAATCGGTCAACCCTGTCACCACCTCGATGACATCGTCCTCGGCGGAGATGTCCTCCGCGCCCGCCTCCACCGCCACCATCAAATCGTCCTCGGAATACCGCTCCCCGTCCACAACGATCGCTCCCTGCTTCTCGAACAGGTACGCCACCGACCCCGGCTCGCCCAGGTTGCCCCCGTTCTTTGAGAAGGCGTGGCGCACGTCCGCGCCCGTACGGTTGCGGTTGTCGGTGAGCGCCTCGACTAGTACCGCCACACCGCCTGGGCCGTAGCCCTCGTAGAGGACGGTCTCTATCGCGTCGGCGTCTCCCCCCTCGCCGGTGCCTTTGGCGATCGCACGCTCGATGTTCTCCTTGGGCATCGACGCCGCCTTCGCCTTCGCGATCGCAAGCGCCAGGGGTGCGTTACCGGTTGGGTCGCCCCCGCCGTCGCGCGCCGCCACGGTCACCGCCCGTGCCAGCTTCGTGAACTGCTGGCCCCGCCGCGAGTCCACGATGGCCTTCTTGTGCTTGATGCTCGCCCACTTGGAATGTCCTGACATAGCCCGCAGGATACTTGCGCGGGCCGCCACACCGGCGTCTTGCGGTGACCACCATCTAGGATGAGCGCCGCATGGCGCTTGACCCCAACATCTTCAAGGCGTATGACATCCGCGGCCTCTACGGCTCCCAGATCGACGCCTCCACCGCGCTCTCGATCGGGCGCGCCTTCGCCCGTGTGCTCTCCGAGCTGTCAGGCAAGCCCGTCGGCGAACTGCACGTCGGGCTGGGCCGCGACATGCGCCTCACCGCCCCCGAGCTTGCCGCCCGCTACCGCGAGGGCCTCTTGATGGAGGGCGCCCACGTGCTCGACGCCGGCCAGGTCGGCACCGAGATGCTCTACTACCTCGTCGGCTCGCGCGAACTGGACGGTGGGCTGATGTGCACCGCCTCGCACAACCCCAAGGCCTACACCGGCGCAAAGCTCGTGCGCGACGGCGCGATCGCGCTCTCCGGCGACGCCGGTATCCAGGACATCCGCCGCGTCATCGAAGCAGAGCTCGGCGACGCGGGCGACGGCCCGATTGGCACGCTCCAAGAGGTCGACGTCTACGAGGAGTTCCAAGCCGCTGCGCTTACCACGATCGACGCTTCTGCCATACGCCCGCTGAAGGTCGTCGTGGACGGTGGCAACGGCATGGCCGGCCCGATGGTCGGCCCGCTCCTGGAGCGGCTCGGCCTCGACTTGATCGAGACCTACTGGACGCCCGACGGCAACTTCCCCGACCACGAGCCCAACCCGCTGCTCCCCGAGAACCGTCAGTTCATCATCGACAAGGTGCGTGAGACAGGCGCCGACCTCGGCATCGCCTGGGACGGGGATGCCGACCGCTGCTTCTTCATCGACGACACCGGCGGGTTCGTGGACGGCGACTTCCTCACTGCCCTGCTCGCGGAGTCTCTTTTGGGCAAGCACCCAGGCTCCACCATCCTCTACGACGTCCGTGCGAGCTGGGCCGTCCCCCACACCGTCGAGCGCCTCGGCGGCACGGCCCACGTCAACCGTGTCGGCCACGCTTTCTTCAAGACACGCATGCACGAGGAAGGCTCGTTGTTCGGCGGCGAGGTCTCCGGCCACTACTACTTCCGTGACTTCTACTGCGCCGACTCGGGCACCATTCCCGCGCTTCTCATACTGGAGCAGCTCTCGCTCCAGGGCAAGCGCCTCTCCGAACTGCTCGCTCCCTACCGCGAGCGCTACTTCATCTCCGGCGAGATCAACACCGAGGTCTCAGATCAGCAGGCCAAGATGCAAGAGATCGCAGAGCGCTACTCCGACGCCACCCAGAGCTGGCTCGACGGCGTCTCGATCGACTACGAGGACTGGCACTTCAACGTGCGCCCCTCCAACACCGAGCCGCTCCTGCGCCTGTGCCTTGAGTCGCTGCGCTCGCGCGAGCACATGGAGCAGAAGCGCGACGAGGTGTTGGCGTTGATTCGCTCGGCCGCGCGACCCGGTCGGCGCGGCCCGACCGGGTCGTGAGCGACGCCTCACAGGCGCTTGATCGAGCTGCCGAACGGGGCGTTCACTGTCTCGCCATACCCACCCCGTTCGCCGTCGGGCGAGTCAACTGCTACCTGATCGAGGACGACCCGCTCACGCTGCTTGACGCCGGGCCGAACTCCGCCACCTCGCTCACCACGATGGAGGCGATGCTCCAAGCCCACGGCCACCGCGTCGAGGATCTGCAGCGCATCGTCGTCACCCACCAACACATCGACCACATCGGGTTGGTGCAGATCCTCGCCACCCGCTCGGGCGCCGAGGTGTGCGCGCTCGACCGTCTCGCCCCCTGGCTTTCAGACTACAAGCACCAGATGGAAGAGAACGACAGCTTCTCCGCCTCCATCATGCTGCGCAACGGCATCCCCCAGGACGTCGTCTACGCCCTGCGCGCCGTCTCCGCGAGCTTTCGCGCCTGGGGCGCCTCCGCGCAGGTAACGCGCCCGTTCTCTGATGGCGACACGCTCGACTTCGCCTCGCGTAACTGGCGCGTGCTGCACCGTCCCGGGCACTCCCCGTCCGACACCGTGTTTTGGGATGAGGCGTCCGGAGAGCTTTTCGGTGGAGACCACCTCATCAAGCACATTTCGTCTAACCCCCTGTTGTCGAAGCCTCTTGGGTCACTGTCCCCGTCCGGAGACAGTGAGGATGAGGAAAGAGGCGGGAAGCCATTGGGAAATGACGAGGAGCCTGCGCAGCGTCCCCGCGCGCTGATGACCTACTTGGACTCGCTGCGCAAGACGCGCGAGATGGATTTGGCCGTCGTGTATCCCGGCCACGGTGAGCCCGTCGAGGACCACACTGCGCTGATCGATGAACGCTTTCGCATGCACGAGCGTCGCGCCGACAAGTTGTGCAGATTTATCGAGGAACGCCCCCGTAACGCCTACGAGCTGGCTCAGGAGATGTGGGGCAACGTGGCCGTAACCCAAGCGTTCCTCACGCTCTCCGAGGTGCTCGGGCACGTTGATCTGCTGATCGACGCCGGCCGGGTGGTGGAGCAGGAAGCGGACGGCGTCGTGCGCTTTCAAGCGCCTTGAAACAGTAGAGTACAATAAACTCCATGACTCCTAGGAAGGATGGGAGGGTCATGGAGAGCACCACCTCGAATCCACACCTCAACGTGTTCGAGCCCTATCGCGAGCTATCGCGCGGACACGAGGACCAGCTCACGCGCGCCGCGATGATCGTGCTGCGGCTCGTGCCGCTCGCCCGCGAGACGCTGCTGCGCCTGATCGACGAGCGCTCGCAGAGCCAGTTGCCCGACTGTGTGGTTGACATGCAGGCCACGAACATCGTCGACCCCTCAGAGGAAGGCGCCTCAAATGGACAGGTCAAGCGCGGGAAGCTCGTGAGCGTGTTCTTGACGCCCGATATCGAGCCCTTTGACATTGCTGAAGAGATCACCGAGATCGACCGTGGCCAGCGCTTCGACGGCGTGTTGCGCTTCGACCCCGACCTTGTGGTTGTCTTGGAGAGCAAGGTGTGCCGCCGTTGGGCGCGACGCAACGGGCACCGCGTGGCGGAGCTCAACCTCAACGGCACCCACTTCCAGGAGCGGCGCACCTGCCTCTTGCGCTGGCACGACCTGCTTGAGTCATGGTGGCGACTGGTCGAGTTGGGCGTACTGGCGCCGGCCGAGCAGGCGATCGTCGCGGACGTGCTCTCCTACGCCCACCAGGACTTCGGCCAGCTCCTCCCCTTCGGGACGTTGCGCCGCGTGGGCGCCGATCCCGTGCGCCGCAAGTGGCGCCTGCGCTCGCTACTGCGCGAAGCCACGGGGATCGCCGCCGAGCGGGCGGGTCTCGTGCATGTCCGTCTGGACGTTGCACTCGGGGTGTGTTCGCTGCAACGCGCCGCGCTCGACATCGACGATGAGCGCCTCACGCTGCACCTGTGGCCGGGAGAGTTGAAGGCCCAAGCCGAACACCTCTACGCGGGCGGCCACGCCGAGCGCCTGTGCGAGCTGCTCGGAGGGGACGATGGGGGTGCGTGGCAGGTCCGTCCGCAGCCGCTGCTCGGATTTCGCAACGCGCCGGTCCGCACGCGCGTGTACCTCACGTGCGAGCTCGACCCCGCCGAGTACGCCCGCCGCTGGCAGGGCGAGGACTGGAAGCGCGTGGGAGCCCATCACCGCAATCACATCGTCCCCGACCTGTGGCCGTGGCTCTTAGAGCGCGGCTACGCTTCCGAGGAGGACACCGTCCGCTTGGAGCCGTTCCTGCGGGCGCTCGGCCGCCGCTTTGCGCACCTGCGCCCCACGATGCACGTATCGCGGTCATGGGGATGGGAGGAAGCCGAGCGACTCGACGACGAGGGGCTGCTTGCGGGCGAGATACACGCAGCACTCAACCGCGCGCTTGGCCTGCTTGAGGAGCCGCTGCTCCCCTCACTCGGGGACGAGGTCGAGCAGCATCCGGTGGACGCGGTCGTCTCCGCCTAGCTCGGTGTGGAACGCCACCGCCAGTACCTTGCCCTGACGGGCGGCCACAGCGCGGCCTTCCACCTCGGCGAGGATCTCAACGTCTGGGCCGTGCTCTGAGATCCAGGGAGCGCGGATGAACACGCCGCGCAGCGGCCCCTCCACAAGTCCCCTCATCTCGATGTCCGCCTCGAAGCTGCGCACCTGTCGTCCGAACGCATTGCGCTTCGCGACCATGTCCATAATCCCCAAGTGGTCACGGTCGAGCATGATCAAACCCGCGCACGACCCGAGGATCGGGGTGCCGCCGGCCGCCAGCTCGCGCAGGGGCTCGCCCAAGCCCTCGCGCTCCACCCCCAGGGTCATCGTGGTCGACTCGCCACCCGGGATCACAAGACCTTCCAGTCCTTCCAGATCCGCCGGCACGCGCACGTCACGGACGGTCGCGCCAAGGCGTTCAAGAACCTTCCCATGCGCCTCATAGTCGCCTTGCAACGCAAGCACGCCCACGAGCGGGGCGCCCCCCGGGGGCTCTCCCACGCTTGCCGCTACCAACCGCGCTGAGCCAGCAGCTGCTCGTCGGCGAGCTTCGAGCTCTCAAGGCTCACCATCGCCGGGCCCAGCCCACGCGACGCGGCGGCCACGCGCTCGGGGTCCTGCCAATGGGTGGTGGCCTCGACAATCGCCCGTGCCCGCGCCGGGGGGTCCTCTGACTTGAAGATCCCCGAGCCCACGAACACCCCTTCGGCGCCAAGCGCCATCATCAACGCCGCATCGGCGGGCGTGGCGATACCGCCGGCGCAGAACAGCACCACGGGAAGTTTGCCCGTCTGCGCCACTTTGCGCACGAGGTCGAGCGGCGCGGCGTGCTGCTTGGCGGCGCTCGCAAGCTCAGAGTCCTCAAGCGCCGCGAGCCGGCGAATCTCCCCGGTGATGCCGCGCATGTGGCGCACCGCCTCGACAATGTCGCCCGTGCCGGCCTCGCCCTTGGAGCGGATCATCGCCGCACCCTCGCCGATACGCCTCAGCGCCTCACCGAGGTTGGTGGCGCCGCACACGAAGGGCACCTTGAAGGCCCACTTGTCGATGTGGTTTGACTCATCCGCGGGCGTCAGCACCTCCGACTCGTCGATGTAGTCCACCTCAAGTGCCTCAAGCACCTGTGCCTCCACAAAATGCCCGATCCGCGCCTTCGCCATCACGGGGATCGTGACCGCTTCCTGGATGCCGGAGATCATCTCGGGGTCTGACATGCGCGCCACCCCACCGTCGCGGCGGATGTCGGCGGGCACACGCTCAAGCGCCATCACCGCGCACGCCCCGGCGTCCTCGGCGACCTTCGCCTGCTCGGGCGTCACCACGTCCATGATCACGCCGCCCTTGAGCATCTCGGCCAGGCCGCTCTTGACGGTGAATGTCGCTTCGTCGCGCATGTCCCGGAGTTTATCCGGGCACGGCTACTTGAGCCGGAAGGCCTTGATGCGGTCGTCGTACTGGGCGCTGTCCTTGGCGTAGACGCCGTAGGCGAGCGCCTGGATGAGACTGAGCAGCGCCGTGTGCGAGCGCACGTAGGCGGGGGAGTTCGACGAGTAGTAAAGCTTGATCTGCGCGAGCTTCGCGACCTCCGAGAGTGTGGCGTCGGTAATCGCGGCGGTTTGGGCCTTGCGGTGGCGGGCGAGCTTCATCGCACGCACGACCAACGGGTGGGGACGGCCGGCGGAGAGGCCGACGACGAGCGTCGTCGAGTCGATCCGCCCCAAGCGACTGAGCGCCTCCTGAGAGGGCGAGGCCACGACGTCGACGCGTAGGTCGAGCAACATCAAGAGATGGCGCAGGTAGCTTGCAAAGAACGCCATCTGGTCGGTTCCCGCCACCAGCACCTTCTCGGCACTGACGATCGCCTCGGTGAGCGCCTCCACCGCTGGGCGCGAAACCTTGCGGGCAGTCTCCTCCACGTTGGAGATGGTCGGCGGCGAGCGCCGTCTCGAACTCGTTCTGGTCTAGGGAGAACAGTGGCGCAGAACTGTCGGAGGCGGTTGCGGCGTGGGGCTGTGCGTGCACGCGCCGGTACTCGTCGCGCGCCGCCGCCTGAAGCTCGGGGAAGCCCTCGAAGCCGAGCGCTTGCGAGAAGCGCACGACGGTGGAACTTGAAGTGTTGGCGCGTCGGGCGAGCTCCTCAGCGGTCTGGAAGGCCGCCTCGTCGAGGTGGTCGACGATGTACTGGGCGACATCCTTCTGCGAGCGCGAGCACTCCTCGAAACGGGTTTGGATGTACATGGAGAGGCTCTGATGCTCACCGACTTCAACTGGGGGCTTCTCGGGTGGGGTGGCTAGTCGTTTCATCGGCGCATTTGTTCGACGTGCGCGCCCACTACTCCTCCACAGTCGTTCATATCCGTCGTGGTGAGGACACCTCAGCTTCGACCCGCGGTCTCCTCCTGGTCGCCACGGCGACGGTGCGCGAGCTCCACGAAGTAGTCGAGCGCTCGGGGATTGGCAAGCGACTCCACGCTCGCCGCTTCGCTCGGGGTGGCGCCCATCAGGATGCGCTTGATCGGCACCTCAAGGACCTTGCCCGAGAGCGTGCGCGGCACCTCCTCGATCTGGAGGATCTGGTTGGGGATATGGCGCGGCGAGCAGTCCTCGCGGATACGTCGCTTGATGCGCGCCTCCAAGTCCTCGTCGAGCGTGACACCCTCACGCAACACGACGAACAACACCATCCACAACTCACCCTCGCCGTTCTCGCTGGGCACATCCACCACCAAGGCGTCGGTGACATCCTCCACGGCGGAGGTGGCGCGGTAGATCTCGCTTGTCCCCATCCTCACCCCTTGGCGGTTGATGGTGGAGTCGGAGCGGCCGTAGATGACGGCGCCCCCGCGTGGGGTGATGCGAACCCAGTCGCCGTGCCGCCAGATGCCTGGGTACATGTCGAAATAGCTCTCCCGGTAGCGCTCACCGTCGGCGTCCCCCCACAGGAACAACGGCATCGAGGGAAGTGGCTTAGTGAGCACCAGCTCTCCAACCTCGTCTTGTAGCGAGCGTCCAAGCTCGTCCCATGCCTCCACCGCGCAGCCGAGCACGCGACACTGGATCTCCCCCTCGTATACGGGAAGCAGTGGGCAGCCTCCCACGAACGCGGTGCACACATCTGTGCCGCCGCTCGTGGAGAACAACCAGATATTGATTCCTACGTGCTTGTACACCCAATGAAAGCCCTCGGGCGGGAGCGGCGAGCCGGTCGATCCGATGGCTCGCAACGTGCTCAGCTTGAAATCGCGGGCCGGCTCCACCCCACCCTTCTCGCAGCTTGTGAGAAAACCCGCGCTTACCCCCATGCAGGTGATGCCGGCGCGCTCGACCAGCGCCCACAACCTGCCAAGGTCGGGATGCCCGGGGCTGCCGTCGTAGAGGACGACCGCCGCATCGCTGAACAGGCAACCGATCAGGAAGTTCCACATCATCCAGCCGGTGGTGGTGAACCAGAACATGCGGTCTCCCTCATGCAAGTCGAGGTGGAGCATGCTCTTCTTCAATTGCTCTACAAGGATTCCCCCATGGCCGTGCACGATCGCCTTCGGCAGCCCGGTAGTGCCCGAGGAGTAGAGCACCCACAATGGGTGGTCGAACTCCACCTGCTCAAAGCGTGGCGGCGCACCCTCCCCATGTGCCGCAAGCTCCTCCCACGTCATCCCGCCGGGTAGTCCCTCGGCGTCGGCGCTCTCGTCGAGGTAGGGGAGCATGATCGTGTGCTCGACTGTCGGCAATCCTTTAAGAATCGTGGCGAGGGCATCCGTCCGGTCGAAGTCCTTTCCACCATGGCGGTAACCGTCCACGACGAACATCGCCTTCGGTTCGATCTGGGCGAAGCGATCCACCACGCTGCGAGCCCCGAACTCGGGGGCCGCACACGACCAGATCGCGCCGATGCTCGCGCACGCAAGGAACGCCGCAAGCGTCTCGGGAATGTTTGGCATGTACCCCGCTACGCGATCTCCGCTCTCCACCCCGAGCGAGCGCAGGCCCTCCGCCACCTCCGCCACCTGCCGAGAGAGCTCACCCCAGGTCAACTCTCGGAGGGGACGCAGCTCAGATTCATGCAGTACCGCAACCGCCTCCGGGTCGCGGTCGCGCAGGAGCATGTTCTCGGCGTAGTTCAACCTCGCTCCCTCAAACCAGCGGGCCCCCGGCATCCGCGAGGAGCCAAGCACCCGCTTGTGCGGATTGGAGACACGTACGCCGCAGTACTCCCAAATGTCACCCCAAAACTGCTCCACCTCATCCACCGACCACTGCCACAGCGAGCCGTAGTCCTCGAAGTGCCGGCCGTGGCGCTCTTCCACCCACCGCATGAAAGCGGTCATCCTCGACCCGGCGACCCGCTCGGGTGAGGGTGTCCACAGGGGCGACTGCTTGCGCTCCTTCGCCATCACAGCCCCTATCCTGCCATGCCCGTGGATCTCCGCACCCTGCGCGCCCAGTTTCCCGTGCTAGAGCACACCGCGTACCTCAACGCGGGCACTGACGGACCGCTGCCCGCGGTAGCCGCGCAGGCAGGCGCGCACGAACTGCTCGGTGAGGCCGAGCGGGGGCGCGCACGCACGCACTTTGAACGAAGGACGGAGCTCGGCACAGCGCTACGCGGCTGCTATGCGCGCGCTCTTTGTTGCAATCCAGAGGAGGTAGCGCTCACGACCTGCACCACCGAGGGCCTGTCGATCGTGATCGACGGGCTCGATTTGCGATCGGGCGATGAGATCCTCACCAGCGACGAGGAGCACCCAGGGCTACTCGGCGTGCTTGCCGCCGCCCGCGACTCCAATGGCGCGGTCATACGGATGGCCCCGTTTGAGCAAATCGCCGAAGAGATAGGCCCCAAGACCCGATTGGTGGCTTGCTCGCATGTGAGCTGGATGACTGGACGCCTCGCTCCGGCCGACCTCGCCGAGCTTGATATCCCCGTTGTACTCGACGGCGCGCAGGGTGTGGGCGCGGTTCACACTGATGTGCGCGCGCTTGGCTGTGACGCCTACGCGGGGGCGGGTCAGAAGTGGTTGTGCGGGCCAGACGGGACAGGGATGCTCTACCTGACGCCCGAGTTGCGCGAGCGGGTGCAGTCCAAGCGACGCGGGTACGGCAACCTGCTCGACCCAGAAGCGGGCATCGACGCTCGCCTGCACGTTGACGGGCGCCGCTTCGACACGCTCGCGCTCTCCGCCGAGGCGCTCGCCACGGCGCTTGCCGCGATCGAAGTGCTGGAGGGCGCCGGATGGGCTGCCGTGTACGAGCGTTCGCTCGCGCTCTCCGCCGCGCTCGTCGAGCGCTTGAGCACGATCGGTCGCGAGGTCACGCCACGGGGGACCACCACGTTGGTGTCGTTCTGGAGTCCCGACCCCGAAACCGAGCGGGGAACGCTTGCTGAGAGGGGGGTTGTGCTGCGTGACATCCCCGGCAAGCCGTGGCTACGTGCGTCGGTGGGGGCGTGGAACGACGAGCGCGACCTCAACCGGCTGCTTGAGATCCTCGCTCGATGAGCGCACGTCTACGCGCGCAAGGTGGCGTGCTCGCCGGAGCAGTCGCGGCGATCTTCCTGAGCACATTGGTAGCGGCGCTGGTCCTTCACACCAGCAATGGGAGCCTCTCGCTGCCGTGGAACTACGCGAGCGAGGGAGACGCGAAGTTCTATCTGCTGCTCGTCAAGTCGATCATCACCCACGGCGGCTACGAGACCAACTCTAGCCTCGGCGCGCCGTTCGGACTACAGCTGTATGACTTCCCCCAGGGCGGGGACAACCTCAACCTGCTGCTCATCCGCGGGCTCGGCGCGTTCTCACAGAACCCTGCGTGGGTGCTGAACGTTTTCTTCATGCTCACCTTCCCGCTGACCGCGGCGAGCGCATATGCGGCGCTTCGCTTCATGCGGGTATCGGTGGGCGCGGCGCTCGTGTGCGCGGTCATCTTCGCGCTGCTCCCCTACCACTTCTATCGCGGCGAGTCGCAGGTTCTGCTGTCGGCCTACTACGGGATCCCGCTTGGTGCGCTCCTGTTCTTGCGGTTGTGGGACGAGCGCGGGCTGTTCGTGCGACGCGCGCGAGAGGGAGTGCCACCCACAGGCTTTGCGCGGCGGGTGGGCGCGTGGGCGTCGGGCACGTCGCTACTCACCGTCGTGTGCTGTCTGATCGTGGGCTCCACCGGTCTCTATTACGCCGTGTTCGCGCTGCTGTTGCTCCTGGCGGGCAGCTTGCTCGCGCTGCTCACCGGTCGCGGGTGGGGAGTGGCGTTGTCGGGAATCCTTGCCGCCGGCCTCGTCGCGCTTACGCTCGCCGTTAACCTCGCACCCAGCCTCTCCTACCGGTCAACCCACGGCACGAACGTAGCGATCAAGCGCACCACGATCGAAGCCGACCAGTTCGGCTTGCGGCTCACAGACCTGCTGCTGCCTGTGCAACAGCACCGTTTCGGCCCGCTCTCCCATGTGAACCAGCGCTACACCGAAGCGACCTCCACCGGCTACTGCGAGGCGTGCTTCGAGAACCTGGGCGCGGTCGGTAGCGCCGGATTCCTGTGGCTCGCGATCGTGGCTTTGGCCTCTATCGCAGGCGTAGCAGGGGCGGCTACTGCCCTCCAACGCCGGGCAAATCGGCTTGTCAACTCCGCATACCGTCCCGCCGCGCTTGGCGTGGCGCTGTGCTTCGTGCTTGCCACGATCGGTGGGATCGCGAGCCTGATCGCCTTCTTCCTCACACGCGACATCCGCGGTTGGAACCGCATCTCGCTCCTCATCGCCTTCTTCTCGCTGTATGCGGTCGCGCTGCTGCTCGACGGCGGGCGGCGTAGGCTCGCTGGCACGAGCGCCGGGCAGCTCGGGGCGGCGGCGTTGCTCGCGGGGGTATTGGTCTTCGGCGTGCTGGATGAGACCTCCGGCTTCTTCGTCCCCAAGTACGCGAAGAACGCCGCCCAATGGCGCAGCGACGGGCGGTTCGTGGCGGAGATCGAAGCGCGCATGCCGCCGGGGGCTTCAATCTTCCAGCTGCCATACGTCCCCTTCCCCGAGGGGTACGGTGCGACCGGCACGAGCGTATCTCCGCCCAACCCCAACTACGGCACCACATACGAACTGGCGCGCGGCTACATCCACTCGCACGACCTGCGGTGGAGCTACGGCGCTATGAAGGGACGACCGGCGGATTGGCAGGCGGAGCTTGCGTCAAAGCCGCTCTACCTATCGCTCGCGGCTGCCGCCGCCGACGGTTTTCAGGGATTGTGGGTCGACCCGCACGGCTATAGCGCCACGGTAAGGCCGCGTCTGGCGCCGGTGCTGAGAAGGTTGCTTGGGGTTGCGCCGCTGCGCAGTCCCGCCGGAGATCTCTTGTTCTTCGACCTGCGCCCCTTCGCCACCGCGCTCACGCTTGGCCACAGCGCCGAGCAGAGACGGGAACTGCGCTCCCACACGCTGAACCCGGTCCGCGTCGCCTGCGGGTCTGACGGCCTAGAAGTGGACAACCCCTCCCCTACCCCGCGCGCGGCCACTCTTCGGATGCGGGTGAGCATGCCCGGGCCGAAGCCGATGACGCTGCTGGTCCACTACCCCGGCGGGGAGAGTGAAACAAGAACGCTCACGGTTAAGCCGGTGAGGATCTCAAGGCTCTTGACCCTCCCGCGGGGCTCGACCACGATCGGCTTCTCGCTGCTTGGAGCGCCCGCGCCAGGAGCTCGCCGCATCGAAGGTCCCCGCATCGACCAACCCACGCTCACCGAGCGTGCGCTCGTTCCGTTTGAAACACCGCCACACGGTCTCCCCGGTACTTTGATCCGGGCCGGGTTCGCGCCCCCGCCATGCCTACAGACAGTCGAAGCCGTGAGGTCTGGGGCTTGATGGAGACGGCACGCAGGCTCCTTCAACCCCACCGGGTGGCGCTCGCGGCGATCCTCGCGCTGTCGGCGTTCCTGAACACGTACAAGCTTTCGCAAAACGCCTGGGGTAACACCTTCTACTCGGCCGGAGTGAAGTCGATGCTCGGCTCGCTTCACAACTTCCTGTTCGTCTCCTTCGATCAGGGCGGGCTCGTGACGATTGACAAGCCCCCGCTCGGCGTGTGGCCGCAGGCGGTAAGCGCCAAGCTGTTCGGCTTCACACCGCTCAGCCTGTTGTTGCCCGAGGCGCTGATCGGCACGCTCACCGTGGGGGTGCTCTACCTTGTGCTCTCACGCAGGTTGGGTGTCTTCGCCGGCCTCGCCGGAGCGCTCGCGCTCGCCGTGTTCCCCTCCTGGGTGGCGGTGTCGCGCGACAACGGCGTGGACCCGCTACTCGTGCTGTTGATGCTGCTCGCCTGCGCGGCCGTACTCGCGGCTATCGACAGCGGGCGCTGGCGCTCGCTGATCGCCTCCGCCGTGTTCGTGGGCCTCGCCTTCAATACGAAGACGCTTGCCGCCTACCTGGTGGTTCCGGGAATCGCGCTCGGCTACCTCGTGTGCGCACCTGGGGTGTGGTACCGACGCGCCGGCAGGCTGCTTGTCGCCGGCGTCGTGATGGGAGCCGTGTCGTTCTCCTGGATTGCGCTCGTGGAAGTCGTCCCCGCCTCCAAGCGACCGTTCGTGGGTAGCTCCACCAACAACACGGAGATCGGGCTCACGTTTGAATACAACGGGCTGGGACGCGTGGAAGGCGAGGCCGGGGGCCCCGGTAACGTCGCAAAACGCGCGGGTGGTGTCGTCGCCGCACCTACACGTCCCAAGCCGCCGAGCACACCCGCATCACGGGCGCGCTTGCGCGCCGCCAAGCTCCGTGCGGCGAAGGCGGCCTCGCGAGACCTGCCAAACGGCCGCCACCGCAACCCGATCGCCTTCGGCGGCGCCACCGGCCCGCTGCGGCTGTTCGACGCCGAGCTCTCGGGGCAGAGCGCCTGGATGTTGCCGCTCGCGCTATTTGGGCTACTCGCGCTCGCGCTGACCCTGACCATGCTCGACGCCCGGAGCGCTCGCGGGGCGCCTGAGGCCGAGGTCGCGACCGAGGCGCGCCAACGCCGCGATCTCCCCGCCGCTGGCTCCTCGCCGTCTGGGACAGGGGTCGCCGCCGAGGCGGGCCGACACCGTGATCCCTCTGAGATCGACCTGTCCGCCGACGCGGGTTGGCGGCGCGATCCCCGGCTTTCAGTGCTGATCGTGCTCGGTGGCTGGCTGCTCGTGGAGTTCGCCGTGCTCAGTCTCTCCAAAGGGATCGTCCACCCTTACTACATCTCCGCGATGGCGCCCCCCGCCGCGGCGATGACCGGCGCGGGGATCGCCGCCTTCGCGTGTTTCCTGCGGGACCGCGACGTGCGTGCGCTGCTGCTCCCCTGCGCCGTAATCGCCACCGTCGCGGCGCAGATCTCAATCTTGAACGAGCAGCACTACATGAGGTGGTTCATCCCCGTTCTCGTGGCCGGCGCCGCCGTGGGCCTGCTCCTCGCGGCGCTGTCCCTGCTCGGGGACTCCATGCGCAAGCTAGGCGCCCTCGCCTGCGCCTTTCTGCTGGTGGTGCTCGCGATCGCAACCGGCGCCTATGCCGCTACCACCTGGCTCGCGCCCGTAGAGGGCACCTTCCCGGCGGCTGGACCACACGAAGCCACCGGGTCGGGAAAGTTCGGGATCACCCCGGAAGAAACGCTCATCGCCCGCAATCTCGCGCTTTATGTCGACACCCACCACCCCGCCGCGCGCTTCAGTGTGCTCGCCGACGCCTCGCCCACCGCGGCGCCGCTGATCCTGCTCGGCTCTCACGCCGCCGCACTCGGCGGCTACGGCGGCAGCGACCCGGTCCTCAACGGCCCGAGCCTGGCCAAGTTGATCGCGCGCGGTGAGGCCCGCTACGTGGTGCTAGGCGGCGCCTACGCCGACCGCGGCGGTAACCGCGCGACCGCGGTGGTATTGCGCGCTTGCCCGCAGGTTCCCGCCGCCGCCTGGCACGGCCCCGTCCCCGGGCCCAGGACGCTTGTGCTATTCGATTGTGCCCGCCGCGAAGCGGCGCTCACAGCCGCTGGTCCCTAGCAGGCTGTCCGCTGGCTCAAGCCGCGCGGGCGCCACGGGCCGCCAGGGCAACCTCCGCCTGACGACCGATCAGGCGACGCTCGAAGAAGATGCCCTCACGCAAGCCCGCGCCTGTCACCTCCAGCGCTTCGAACTCGCCACGGCGCATCACCTCTTGGATCACAAGCGCCCCCGCCAGCACGATGTCGGCGCGCGCGGGTTTGATCCCCGGCACGCTGCCCCGCTCGGTTGCGGGCAGCGCCGCGAGACGGCAAATCAGCTCATCCAGCGCCTCTTGAGTGAGCAAGAATCCCTGGACCTCCTCGTCGGGCAGGCCGGCCGCTCGCTCGGCGGCGGTGGCGAGGTTGCGCACCGTCCCACCGAGACCGATCAACTGCGGCCCGGTCGCTTCAAGCCACGGCGCGCGCTCAAGCTTGCGGGCCACGTGTGCCTGTAGCGCCTTGCACTGGCTGCGCTTGGCGGGGTAGGTGGGTCCTTCATCCGCAAGGAAACGCTCGGTCATCCGCACCGCGCCGAGCCGCCACGAACCCGACTCGCGCGCCATACGCCCCGCTACACGCACGAGCTGCATCGACCCGCCCCCGAGATCCAGCACGCAGCCGTCGGTGAGTGACGTGGAGTGAACCGCCGCCAGATACCCGTAACGGGCCTCCTGCTCACGACTGAGGATACGTACATCGAGGCCGGTCCGGAGTCGCACACGCTCCAAGAACTCGCCGCCGTTCTCCGCGTCGCGGATAGCGCTCGTGGCAACAGCGTCGATCTCGTGCGCGCCAAGACTCCGGCGCTCGCACAGCTCCGCGAACCCGTCGAGCGTGGTGAGCGCACGCGCCATCCCCTCCTCGCCCAGCCGTCCACTCCCGGCGAGTCCTTGACCGATACGTACCGCCGCCGAGCGCTCGTCCTCGCGCGACCACTCCTGCGCACCCGCTTTGAACACAACCATACGGAACGAGTTCGACCCAAGGTCGATGACGGCGACGCGCTCGTCGTGCCCGGAGCTCATGACCCAAAAGCGTAGTAGGCCGACCGGAGGTGACGCGTACGACGCGCTCCGAGCGAGTTGTGTCGTGACGCGGATGGGATCGCCGCCGTCCGGGTACACCGTGGGAGTAGCGCTCGGCCCATCACCCACCGATTTCGGCGCCGCGGTCGCTACAGGCGCGAGCCCGCACAAGTGGGCGGGCTCTACCCTTGCCTTATCACCTCGTAGAAAGGCGACAACCCATGAGTGCGCAAGAGAACAAGCAGACAGCACAGGCTGCCTACGCCGCGTTCGGCAGTGGCGACGCGGAGGGCGCGATGCGCGACATCGACGACTCGATCTCCTGGACCGTGCGCGGCAAAAACGCCCTCACCGGCTCCTACAAAGGCAAGCAGGCCGTGGGTGAGCTGTGGGGGAAGTTCCTCGGCGCGAACTTCCGCACTGCACCGCACGACTTCATCGCCGAGGGCGAGAAGGTGGTCGTGCTCACGACGGTCACCCTCAACGGAGACTCGGTCGAGAACGCCGACGTGCTCACTTACAACGGCGCAGGCAAGCTCGTCAGCTTCGACACCCTCGGCGATCCCACGAACGCCAACAAGGTCTTTGCCGCCTAGCTGGTCTCGGTATGTGACATATCTCATGTGTCGCACATGTGGCGCTAAGGACCGCCCCCGAGACTCATAGTGTGTTCGCGAGAGGGAAACGATCGGCCCTGCGCTGGCCTGTGGCAGGAGTAGCGCTGCTCGCCATGGTCGGCGGGGCGGTCGCCTTTGCCGACCCCGATGAATCGGGAACGGCTCCACACAAACCGCCGTCTACCGCCGCGACCGGTTCAAAGGCTGCTATCAGCGGCCTCACGTTGCGCCCCACATACGCCTCTCAAGGCCCGCCCTGCGGCGCCGCGAGCGCGCGGACCGTGGCGTCCGTGTACGACAGGGTGGCGCGGCGGATCTACGAAGGCGAGGTCCACAGCCGCGAGGTGAGGGCCGACATCGCCCACGTCACCGGCTCGCAGGAACTGTTGAGCGCGCTCGCCAGCTCCAACGCACAGGCGGCCCACAAGGCGGTCTACTCGATCGTCTACGCGCCCCACTGGCACATCGTGCGATTGCGCGTCACCCAGAACGGGCGCGTCCTCGCCGACGTCGGCGGCCCGTACATCATCGCGCCGGTCTCGGGGCCGCTGACGGTAGGCGGCAAGAAGGTCGCCACGTACACGATGTCGGTACAGGATGACGTGGGCTATGTGAAGCTCGTAAGCCGCTTCATCGGCGCGCCAATCGACCTGTATGGGACCCCCCGTCCCGCCGGTGCGTTTCTGATGGGCACACTCAAACCGGCGCCATCCGCGGTTGTCGACGGCACAACTGTGAAAGTCGGCGCCCACGCCTACTTCGCGCGAGTACTTCACCCCACCGCCTTTCCCAAAGGAAAGCTGCAAGCCGCGATCTTTGTACCAGTGCCCACACAGGCCGATGCCGCGCAAAGCTGCCAGACGCTACGCCTTGCCGCATGGCGCAACGTGGTCGAACACGTGGCCGCCCGCTTCACCCCGCTTGCCGGCCACTACCAGCAGTTCGTCGGCACGCTCCAGGGCTCAACCGCCAGTCCCTCCTATGTCCGCATCGGCGCCCGCCAGATAGCCGGTCTCAACCGCGGCCCGCGCCACATACCGCGCCACGGCGTCGTTAGGTACCGCGGCGCGAAGTGGCATGTCTTCTCCTGGGAGCCGCACCCTCCCGCGCGAATCTACTTCCTGTCACCCGGCGGGTGAATCCCGCCTACGGCGCCGCCGGCGTGGCGCCGGGCTGTTGCGCTGTTGGCTCTGACGGAACCTTGACGCGGGCTCGGAAGACGTAGAAGGACCAGCCCTGGTAGAGCAGTACGAGTGGGAAGAAGACGACTGTGACGATGCTCATCACCGTGAGGGCGTAGGAGCCGGAGGCCGAGTTGTTGACCGTCAGGTTGAAGGCGGCGTTCGTGCTTGAGACCATCACGTTTGGATAGAGATCGATGAAGATCGAGCCGATCGTTGCGGCGATCGCGGTGGCCGATGCGGCGAAGGCCCAGCCCTCGTGCTCTGTCGTTGCGAGCCTTGCGGCGAATATCACCGCCAGCAGCGCGAGGATTTCGACCGGGCCCGGCACCTGGGTTTTGCCGATCGCCCTCGTCCAGATCACCCAGCCGAGCACGAGCACGATCGCAGTCCAGCCAAGCGGCCGTGCGATCGCGCGGGCTCGCCACCGTACCTCATCGGTCGTCTTCAGCGCGAGGAACGTAGCGCCGTGCAGGAGACACAGTCCGAGGATCGTCACTCCCGTCCACAGGCCATAAGGGGTGAGCAGGTCAAAGAAGTCGCCCGTGTACTCGTGGGCGGAGTCGATTGGCAACCCCTTCAGCAGGTCGCCTAGACCCACTCCAATCAGCAGCGGCACGAGCAGGCTGCCGAGCGTGGTGCACCACGTCCAGGTCTTGCGCCAGCGGGGGTCTGCGCCCTTGCCCCTGAACTCGAACGCCACGCCCCGCGCGATCAATGCGACGAGCACGAGCAGGAGCGCTAGATAGAGCGCGGAGAACATCGTCGCGTACCAGTTGGGAAACGCCGCGAACGTGCCCGCGCCCGCCACGATCAGCCACACCTCGTTGCCGTCC
Source organism: uncultured Solirubrobacterales bacterium (assembly GCA_963695305.1). GTDB lineage: Bacteria > Actinomycetota > Thermoleophilia > Solirubrobacterales > Solirubrobacteraceae > Palsa-744. Next base: position 2,097,734 of record OY968774.1, read on the forward strand.
CAGAACGGACCGATCGCGTTCAATGCGACGCGCATTCCCGTCTCCGTCTTGCCCACGAATGTGTGCAAAACGCCTACACCGAAATCAAAGCCCTCCAGCACAAAGAAGCCAACCCACAGAAGGGCGAGGATGATGAACCAGAGCGTGTGAAGTTGCATCAGTAGGTGAGCGCCGGGATCGCGCCGGCTCCGTCGTGACTATCACTATCAAGATGACCGTCCTCGTCACCGAGGCCCTTACGCGCGTAGCGCAGCATCAAGAACAGATCGGCCGCGCCCAGCGCGATGTAGATCGAGACGAACACGATCAAGCTGATCCAAATGTCGGTGGATGTCACCGACGGGGAGTTCGCGTCGATCGTCTTCATCAGCCCTTGCACGATCCACGGCTGACGTCCGTTCTCTGTAAGCATCCAGCCCGCCGTATTCATCACAAACGGTGTCACCACCGCCCAAACCGAGAGGCGCAGGAACCACTTGGAATGCTCAAGCTTGCCGCAGTGCAGTAGCCACGCGCCCCACAGCGCAAACAGCATCACGAGCGCTGCGGTATACGCCATGATGCGCATCGACCAGTACTGAATGAACACATCGGGGACGTAATTACCGGGGCCGTACCTGGCTTCGTATTCTTGCTGCAACTGGTTGAGCCCCTCCACGCTGCCGTTCCAGGAATTTGTGGCGAGCAGCGAGAGCACGTGCGGCACTTCGATGATTTGAGATGGCGTCTTGTCGTTATTGCCGCCGCCGATTTGAAACAAAGAGAACGAACAGGGTTGACAGTTTTCCCACTGTGCCTCAGCCGCCGCGATCTTCATCGGCTGATATCGGTCCTCCACCACCCCAAGCTCACTGCCCACAAACAGTGTGAGCACGATCGAGGGGATCAACACCGCGAGCGACAGGGAGGCCGTCTTCTTGAAGGCCTCCACCTCGTTCTGTCTATCCTCCCGCCCCCGGCCGGAGGCAGGCGCCTGTGCGTTAGAGCGCTTGATGTACCACGCGGAGATCGCGAGCATCACCATCGAGCCGGTAATCGCCGCTGCCAACAGCACATGCACGTAGCCCCATAGGAATGTCGGATTGGTGAACAGCGCACCGATGTTGTTCAACTGGGGCTGATGGTGACTGTTGAGCGTGTACCCCACCGGGTGCTGCATCCACGAGTTCGCCGCCATGATGAACAGCGCCGAGAGCGCCGTGCCGAGTGCCACCAGCCAAATGCAGGCGAGGTGAATTCGCTTGGGCAGCCGGCCCCATCCAAATAGCCACAAGCCAAGGAACGTTGACTCCAGGAAAAACGCCGCCAACCCCTCCATAGCCAGTGGCCCACCGAACACGTCGCCGACAAAGCGGGAATAGCTCGACCAGTTCATCCCGAACTCAAACTCCTGTATCAGGCCGGTCACCACGCCCACCGCGACGTTGATGAGTAGCAGCGTCCCGAAAAAGCGCGTCAACCTGCGGTACTCGGGCTTTTCGTTGCGGTACCAGGCGGTCTGCAGCATCGCCACCAAGAGCGCCAACCCAATCGTCACCGGCACGAATAGGAAGTGGTAGATGCTTGTCGTCGCGAACTGCCAGCGGGCAAGATCGTTGGTCATATTGCAACACCGTTACCCGAATCGCGCTCCCATGATGCAGCGTAGTGTCCGCTGCGTGCGAGGAGTTCTGTGTGGGTACCTTGTTCGACCACCGATCCTTGATCGAAGACGACGATCTCATCGACGTCCTCCAGGCCGGCGAGCCGGTGGGTGATAAGCAACATCGCGCCGCCGCGCTTGGCGGCGAGGAGGTCCGCGACGATCACATCGCCGGTTTCCGTGTCAAGGTGCTCACCGGGCTCGTCGAGGATCAAGATCGGGAAGTCCGCCAACAACGCCCGCGCTATCGCGAGCCGTTGTCGCTGTCCGCCGCTCATGCGCACACCCCGCTCCCCCACCTCTGTTTGCAGCCCGTCGGGCAGGCTGTCGATCCAATCCAGTAGCCGCACATCAGCAAGCGCCTCGCGCAGTTCCACTGGTGTCGCCCCGCGCCTTGCCACGCGCAGGTTCTCCTCAATCGTGGTGTCGAACACGTGCACGTCCTGACTCACAAGCCCCACCACACGACGGCACTCCTCGCCTGCGAGGTCTGAGATCTCCACGCCGTCGAGGGTTACGCTGCCCTCGCTGTATGGCAGGAACCGCAACAACACCCCGGCGAGCGTGGACTTGCCCGCCCCGCTCGCCCCTACGATTGCGACGCGCCTCCCCGCGCCCAGGTCGAGGTCGACGCCCGTAAGCGCCGTGCGTCGTTGGCCCGGATAGGAGTTGCCCAAGCCACGCACCTTCAGGACATGTCCGGCGGCTTGCATTGGGTCGTTCGATCCATTCATGGGCGCGGCGGCTTGGGCGGAGTCGCTTGATCCGTTCGCCACAGGAACCGCGAGCGAGACCGGGTGGGTGGGCTCGACCACCGACGGCTCCGCGTCGATCGCCTCGAACACGCGCCCCGCCGCACGCCGCACGCGCTGGAGCGTCTGAGTCGCGGCGGGCAGACCCGCCACCAACTCGAAAGCGACAAGCGGGATCAGCGCGAGCCCCGCCAATAGCACCCCGTCGAGTCTTCCGTCGCGAACGGCCTCCACGCCGACCAGCAGGGCGCCCCACATCGCAAGGCCCGAGCACAGCGTCGTGAGGCCCTGACCGACGCCTGCCGTGCGCGCTCCGGCTCGTGCTATCGCGGTCAGCTCAGCATCGCTCCTAAGCGTCTGGCGCATGTGATCCACGGCCGCCCCGTTCGCGACCAGCTCAGGCGCACCCTCCAGCAGGTCCACCACCGACGCCGTCAGCTCACCACGCGCGGTCGCCTGTCTCGCCTCAGTGCGCGCGGCGAGCCGTCCCGTAAGCCACGGCACTACCACTCCCGCGAGGAGTAGCGCGCCGAGCAGGATCAGCCCAGCGGCGGGCAGCATCCACACCATGAGGCCCACCGTCGCTGCCCCTACAAGCAACGCAATCACGAACGCTGGCGCCACCCGCAAGAGCAGGTCTTGTAGCGAGTCAACATCGTGCACCAACCGTGCCAACAGGTCGCCGCGGCGGAAAGCGGGGAGGCCGAACGGGGCCAGTGGCTCCAGTCGCTCGTACACCTTCACCCGCAGATCCGCGAGAACCCGGAAGGCTGCGTCGTGGCCCACGAGCCGCTCCGCGTAGCGGCACAACCCGCGCGCGAGCGCAAAGAACTGCACGCCCACGATCGCCACCGCCACCGCCGACTCCTGGGGACGCTCAGAGGAGCGCGAGATCAGCCACGCTGAGGTCGCGATCAAGCCGATCGCCGCCGCCACGGCCCCCGCGCCCAGCAGGGTCGAGAGCGCAAGCCTGCCCGCGGCCGGACGCGCGAGGGCGAGCGTGCGTCGCAACGGAGCCACCGGTCCACGTTCGTCTCCGACGGCGGCCCCCTCTCGCGTGGTGGTAGGTTGAGCGCTCACGCCACCGCCTCCATTGCGCCAAGCCTCACCACACGGTCGGCCATCTCAAGCAACGCCGGCCTGTGCGCGACCAGCACGACTGTCCGTCCTTGACACAGCTCCCGCACCGACTCGATTACCTGCGCCTCGGTCTCGCCGTCGAGGTTCGCCGTCGGCTCGTCCAGCAACAACAGCGGCGCGTCGCGCAGGAACGCCCGTGCCAACGCCACGCGTTGACGCTCACCCGCCGAGAGTCCAGCGCCGCTGTCGCCCAGCACGCTCTCCACGCCGCGCTCAAGGCCCGCCTCCACTCGGTCGAAACCCGCGCGCGAGCACGCTGCTTTTATCCTCTCCATCGACGCTCCACGGTCGCCGATCCGCACGTTCTCGGCGATCGAGCCAGCGAACAGGTGGGGTCGCTGCGGCATCCAGGCGATCTGTCTCCGCCAAGCATCGGGGTCGAGGTCGGCGAGGTCTGCCGCACCCACTCGCACGCTCCCGCACTCCGGCGCGAGGAAGCCGAGCAACACACTCAACACGCTCGACTTGCCGCACCCGCTCGGCCCCTCAAGCGCCACCACCTCACCCGGCTCTACCGTAAGCGAGAAGTCTAGGACCGCCGGCTCGCCCCTACCGGGGTATGCGATCCGTAGCCCCTCAATCGTGAGACCGTGGCGTGCCGGGTTGGGGACGTCGGTACGTGTTCCTCGTGCCGGAAGCGGCTTCTCAAGCACCGCGAACACCTGCTCCGCCGCCGCCATCCCCTCGGCGGAGGCGTGGTAGTTGGCCCCGAGCCTGCGCAACGGCAGGTACGCCTCCGGCGCCAACACCAACACGAACAACGCGGTTTGCAATCCCAGCGCTCCGCTCATCAACCGCAACCCGATCGCCACCGCCACAAGCGCCACAGAGATCGTCGCCACCAGCTCGAGGATCAGCGAGGAGAGGAAGGTCACACGGAGCGTCGAGAGCGCTGTCGTGCGGTACCGCTCGCTCACCTCCCGGATGCTCGCCACCTGCGCCTTCGCCCGCCCGAACACCTTCAACGTGGGCAACCCCGCCACCACGTCGAGGAAGTGGCCCGCCAGACGCTGCAACGCGTGCAGCTGCAAATCCATCCGCTCTCGTGTGCTCGCCCCCACAAGTGCCATGAACAAGGGGATCAGTGGGATCGTGAGCGCCACGATCGCCCCCGAGATCCAGTCGCCGGTGAAGATCGCCGCGAGCACCGCCAGCGGTACGATCACCGCGAGCACCAACTGCGGGAGGTAAAGCGAGAACCACCCATCCAGCGCATCGATCCCGCGTGTGGCGAGCGTCGCCAGCTCACCAGTTCGCAGCTCTCTTGAGCTGTCAATGCCGACCTGCGCGATCCGCTCGATCAGCGCTCCCCGCAACTGTGACTTTGCCCTCGCCGAACAGCTCGCCGCCGCCAACTCTGCCCCCCAGGCGACCGCGGAACGAGCCACCACCACGCACAGCAGCGCGATCAGTGGGGCTTGAAGCTCCCCCAACCCCTTCCCGTCCCTGAAGGCCCCCGCCACGACTTCCGCCAAGAGCCATGCCTGCGCCACGATCAGGGTCGCTGCGATCGCACCCAGCGCTGTTGAGATCAAAAGGAACGTCCGGGTCGACCGCGCGTAGCGGGCCAGCCTCGGGTCGATCGCCCTCATCGCTCGATATTCGCGAGCTTGCCCTCGATCACCTGGTTCTGTGGCTTTCCCAGGCGCGCCCCCACCCAGTCGATCAACACCTTCACACGGTTACCCCTCACGCCACCCAGGTAATACATGTGAACCGTCAGGTAGGTGAAGAAGGCCGGCCTTCCCGACAGTTCGTGGCCGCGGATTTCGCACACCGCCTTACCCCTCCCCACCACCGCGAGCGCTCCCTTGTCGAAGTAGCGGAAGGATGTGCTCGCGCTTGGACCGCCCTCACGGATCGCCTTCGCCGCATGTCGCGCCTGCTGGATCGCCACGGTCGCCAGCCCCGGGTAGGGCTTACCTTCGGGCGCTTCCAACACCGTGGCATCCCCCACAGCTGAGATCTCAGGATGGCCGGAAATCGTCAGGTCAGGCTCGATGTTCACGCGCCCAGCCCTGTCCGTCCTCGCCCCCGTCGCCTGCGCAAGCGTGGCCGCGAACGGGACCGCCTGCACCCCCGCCGCCCAGATCACCGTCTTTGCCTCGATCCGCTGCTCCTCTCCGTCGACAGACACTGTCACCCCATGCGTGTCGATAGCGGTCACCCGCGCGCCCTCCCTCACCTTCACCCCGAGCGAGGAGAGCTGCTTTGCCACCTTGCCCGAGAGCCGCTCGCTGAACGCCGCGGTCAACCGCTCTCCCGCGTCGAGCAGGATCACCTGTGCGCTCTTGGGGTCGATACGTCTGAAACCACGCTTCATGCCGTGCCTTGAAAGGATCGCGAGCTCTCCCGCCAACTCCACCCCCGTCGGCCCACCTCCGATCACAACGAACGTCAGCCACGTATCCCGCTCTTGAGGGTCGCGCGCTCGCTCCGCCTCCTCGAAGGCCCCGTAGATGCGGTTGCGCATGTCAAGCGCGTCTGAGAGCGTCTTCAGGCCACACGACACCTCCCTCCAATCGTCTTTGCCGAAATAGGACGTTTGCGCGCCACACGCCACGATCAAACTGTCGTAGTCAAGGTGCTCGCCGCCGTCGAGGATGAGACGCCGGCGTTCCACGTCGAGGCCAGTCGCCTCCGCCATGAGCACGCTCGTATTCGAGTTACGCCTGAGCGCCGTACGGATTGGCGACGCACACTCCCCCGCCGCCAACCCTCCCCCCGCCACCTGGTAGAGCAACGGCTGGAAGAGATGGTGGTGCATGCGGTCGACGAGCGTCACCTCCACGTCCGCATGCCTCAACTCGTGCGCCGCCGCCAGACCCCCGAAACCGCCGCCGACGATCACCACGCGTCTGTTGTGTGTATTGCGTTTGGGGGTGACTCGCGCGCGCGTGTGCGTGCGAGGGGCCTCTGAGAGGTGCTCAGACTCCATCGACGCCGAGACGCTGCAGGAGGTGGTCGCCTACCCTCAGCGCGTTCGCCATCGCGGTGAGAGCCGGGTTCACAGCGGAGATGCTCGGGAAGAAGCTCGTGTCCACCACGTACAGGTTGTCGAGCTCGTGCGCCTTGCAGTCGCTGTCGAGCACTGAGCTCGCGGGATCCGCGCCGAAGCGGCAAGTGCCCGCCTGGTGGGCCACACCGGCTACTGGGATCTTGTTCTCCAGGTAAGCCCACCGTGGGATCAGGTGGTGCTCGTGCATGGCGAGCTTCCCCAGCAGCGACCGCAACTGCTCGAACAAGCGGTCTCTCGCGGTGTCGTTGCTGGAGCTGTAGCTCAACGTGAGCTTGCCTTCGCGGTCAACCGTCACACGATTCTCCGGACGCGGGAGATCCTCGGTGGAGAGCCAGAAGTCGACCGCGTGCTCCGCCACATCCGCAAGGGTGAACGTGGGCGCGAGCTTTGTCATAAGCGGCTTCTCCCCCCGGTACATCTCCGCCACCGACTTCCCCACCATCTGGATGTTCCCCATCGGGTACTCCCACTCCCCGCTCGCGAAGTAGAAGTCATTCACCCCCAACGTCTTCTGGAAAACAGTGGGGTTTGGCTCCTTGGAGATCGCGAGCACCGCCTGGCTGTTATGGAACATATAGTTGCGCCCAACCTGATCAGACCCATTGGCGAGACCATTTGGATGGGCATCGGAGGCGGAGCGCAGCAGCAGCTTGGCGGTGTTGGCCGCCCCGCAGGACACCACCACGATGTCGGCGGTGTATCGCTCCTGCTCGCCCCCACGTTCCACCACCACCTCAGTCACCACTGTGCCGGCGGGGTTCGTGCCTAGCTTGACCGCCTCGGCGTTCGTGAGCAACGTAACGTTTGGGTGTGAAAGCGCCGGACGTACCGCGAGCACCTCGGCGTCTGACTTCGCATGCACCACACAGGGGAAACCATCACAACTGGAGCACCGCACGCACGCGCTGTAGGGCATGTTCTGCTCGTTCAACATAACCCCGCAGGGCGCGTGGAAGGGGTGAAGACCGACCTTGGCGAAGGCGTCCGAGAGCGCCTCGATGCGCGGCTCGTGCGACACAGGCGGGTGAGGGTAGGGCGCTGAGGCAGGCGGTTCCGTGGGATCCTCTCCGCGCGCTCCGTGCACCTGGTAGATGTGCTCCGCCTCGCTGTAATAGGGCTCCATCTCCCCGTAGGAGATCGGCCACGCCGGCGAGACCCCGCCGTGGTGGTTTATCTCGCCGAAGTCCTCCTCCCGCATGCGGTACAACGCCGCTCCATATAGCTTCGTGGCGCCCCCCACGTAGTAGTGAACCTGTGGTTGGAAGGGCTTCCCATCGCCGTCGTACCAGGTATCAGGAGAGACATAGCGGTTCTCCACGAACACCTCCCCCGCCAACCAGTTCTGCGGCTCGCGCGGCAGCCAATCGCCGCGCTCAAGCAGCAATATGCGCTTTCCCGAGGGGGAGAGGTGGTGTGTGAGCGTGCCCCCTCCCGCGCCGCTGCCGATCACGATCACGTCATAGTGCTCGCTCACGAGATCTCCGCGAGGCGCTCGATCAAGATGATCCGCGCCGCCGCCTCGATCAACGCGAGGTGGGAGAACGCCTGGGGGAAGTTGCCGAGGTGACGGCCGGTGTCGGTGTCGAACTCCTCCGCGTAGAGACCCAGCGGCGAGGCCACGCGCAACAGGCGTTCCATCAGGTCTCTGGCCCGCTGGTGCTCACCTACGATCGCAAGAGCCGAGACGAGCCAGAAAGAGCAGATCAGGAACGACCCCTCCTTTCCCGATAGGCCGTCGTCGGTCTCGTCCGTGCGGTAGCGCAACACGAACCCGCTCTCGGTGAGGTCGTCGGCGATTGCAAGCACCGATGCCTTCAGGCGCCCATCCTCGGCGGGGAGGAACCCGAACAGCGCCGCCAACAGGTTCGAGGCGTCGAGCGCGTCCGTTTCGTAGTGTTGGCGCAACACACCATCCTTGGTGAGCCCGCGGGCGAGGATGTCCGCTTTGATCTCCTCAGCCGTCTCCTTCCAGGCGTCCCTCAGCTTGTCGTTGCCACGCATCGCCGCGAGTTTTGAGGCGCGGTCCATCGCCACCCAACACATCAGCTTCGAGGAGACGTAGTGCTGGGGCTTACCCCTCGCCTCCCATATCCCCTGGTCGGGCTTGCGCCACACCTTCGTGGCGCACTCCGCCTGCGCTTGCACTATCGGCCACAACCTGCGTGGGAGTCGTTCCGAGCGGCGAGTGTGCAAGAGGATCGAGTCAAGCGCCGCGCCGAACACATCGTTCTGGCGCTGGTCAAAGGCGCCGTTTCCAATCCTCACCGGGCTCGCCCCCGCGTAGCCGGAGAGATCCTCACGCGTTGACTCGGTGAGGTCACGGCGGCCGTCGATGCCGTACATGATCTGGAGCGCCCCATCCTTGTTGGGCTCAAGATCGGCGACGAACTGCATGAACTCCTCCGCCTCCCAGTCGAGGTTGAGGTAGTGGAGTGCCTGCAGGGTGAAGGTGGAGTCGCGCAACCACGTGTACCGGTAGTCCCAGTTGCGCTCTCCCCCGGGGGTCTCCGGTAGGGAAGTTGTGAGGGCGGCCACGGTGGCGCCCGTGGGCATGTAGGTGAGTCCCTTGATGGTCAGCGCGGAGCGCTGGATCGGCTCGCGCCAGCGGTGGTCGGGAAGCCGCGCGCGGGAGAGCCATCCCCGCCAGTAGTGGCCGGTAGCCGCAAGGCGCTCGTTTGCCTCGTCAAGGCTCTGCGGCGCCGCCAGTTCCTCCGCCCAGGAGAGCGCGCAATACACCTGCTCACCCTGTTTGAGCACGTGTCGTGCCCTCACCCAGTCGCCCTCCGTGCCCACAGCCATGTCGGTTTGCAGCCTGATCGTCTGCTCCCCGGCGCTCGCGTCGGCTGTATGACCGTCCGTTGTGACGTCCCACTTGGCGGGAGTGCGTCCATAGTCGAAGACCGGTTCACATGTGAGCTCCATCTCCACCTCCCCTTCCAAACACATCGCCACACGCACCAACATGTGGTCGGCGTCTTCGTCCGCGGGCGGTCGGGTGTGCGGCGTGACGAGGTCCTTGCAGCGGGTGGGCCCGAGCGTGAGCGAGTCACGCACGATCGCCCACCCCGTAGGCGTGGTCCAAGTCGTGAGCAGCGTGTTCGTCCCCGGCTCGTACACCCTCGCGGTGGGCACGTTTATCCCGAACGGCCCGAACCTGAACCCTCCCGCCACACGATCCAACAGCGCACCGAACACGCTCGCGGAATCGAAGCGGGGCACGCACAACCAGTCGACCGTCCCGTCGAGCGCCACCAACGCGCCCGTGTGACAGTTGGAGAGAAAGGCGTAGTCGGCGATCGGTGGAAACGGGGACGGCGCAGCGGCGCTCTGGGGCATCTTGGGGGCGACGGACAGGCGCGCACCGTTTGGCTTGCCATTCCCCTTGGCCGCCGTGCGTGCGGGTGCTCGCTTCGGGGTCGCCTTCTTTGGCTTCGCCGGGCTCATGACGCCACCCACGGTCCATGCCAGCCGCCGTATCCCCCAACGAGGCGCTCGGCCTCTTTTGGCCCCCAGCTTCCCGGGGCATAAGGGTGAACCGGCAGAGCGGAACCGCCGCCTGCGCCGTCGGCGCTCCCCGCGCGAGGGAGCAGCGGTGCGAATATGCGCCAGCACTCCTCCACACTGTCCTGGCGCGTGAAGCGCATACTGTTCCCCCGCATCGCGTCAAGGAGGAGCACCTCGTAAGGAGTGGGAGCCTCTCCCCCCTCCTCGGCGAACTCCATGTCGAGCGTGATCTCCTGGGGGCCTCCCTTGTCGGCGCGGTGCGCGTCGAGGATCAACCGCGTGCCGGTGGCGGGGTCGAGCTTGATCACGAGCTGGTCGGGTTGGGCGCGGCGGTGGCCGTGCTCCATGAAGCCCAACCGTGGGGGGTGCTTGAAGACGACGCGCAGCTCGGTTTGCGTGATCGGGAGCTTCTTGCCGGTGCGGATGAACCACGGCACACCCGCCCACCGCCAGTTGTCGATGTGTAGGCGAAGCGCGCCGTAGGTTTCTGTGGTGGAGCCGTTCGCGACCCCGTCGATATCGAGGTAGCCGTCGTACTGACCCCGCACGAAGTGTTCGGGGCTTGCCGTCTCAGTCGAGCGGAAAACGGCGAACTTCGCATCCTTGAGCGTGTCCGCGTCGTTACCTGCCGGAGCCTCCATCGCTGCTGCCGCCACGAGTTGCATGAGGTGGTTCACCACCACGTCGCGCAACGCCCCCACGGGGTCGTAGAAGTGCCCGCGATCCTCCACCCCAAAGCTCTCCGCCATCGTTATCTGCACACACGCGATGTGGTTGCGGTTCCAGATCGGCTCGATCATCGTGTTGCCGAAACGGAGGTAGAGGAACTCGTCGGTGCCCATCTTTCCGAGGAAGTGGTCGATCCGGTAGAGCTGCGACTCGTCTATGTGTTGGTGGATTTCTGCCGCGAGTTGGCGTGCGGAGGTAAGGTCGTGGCCGAAGGGCTTCTCCACCACCACACGCGCGCTCTTCGTCACGCCAGCTTCCGCGAGTCCCTTGACTACCGTGCCGAACAGGAACGGGGGGATCTCCAGGTAGAAGACCGGGCTGTGCGCGTCCCCGAGGGCATCCGCTACGCGGTGGTAAAGAGCAACGTCTGCGAAGTCGCCCGAGAGATAGGAGAGGCGCTCGGCGAAGCGCTTGAAGACTTCCTCGTCGATGTCCTCGCCACAAGCTTCGATCGACTCCCGCGCCCGCTTGCGCAGATCCTCGACCGTCCAGTCGTCGGCCGCCACGCCCACGATCGGGCAGTTCAGGAGTTTGCGGCGCTCCAGTCGGTAGAGCGAGCGGAAGGTCATCACCTTCGCGAGATCTCCACTGATGCCGAAGACGACCAGCACGTCGGCAGCTTGAGAGCCGCCGGCCGGCGCACTCGCGGTGGCTGGGCGCAGTTGTGCCGCTGTGCTCATCGTGGCCTTTCGGGTCGGGAGCAGTGGACCACTCGCGTCTGATGCTCTATCGGCCTGCCCGGTTGCGCATCATCCGCATCGGGTGACCCCACCGCCTGCCAGCCGTTTCGCGACGTTTTGCAACCTAAGAGCAAGCGTCCGAGAGTTCGGGAGCCATGACTGGCAACATCAGCCTTGTGGCACACAAGCCGAGCAACGACGCCTACGAGGCGATCCTCCGCCGCGTCCGCGCGATCCCGCCAGGCTATGTGCGGACGTATGGGGATGTGTCGCCGGGGGCGCCGCGGCTTGCCGGGCGTGTGCTCAGCCAGGCCGACGCGGGCGATGCGCCTTGGCACCGGGTTGTGCGCGCGGATGGCTCGCTTGCGAAGGGGGCTCGGCAGCGGCGGCTGTTGGAAGCTGAGGGGGTGGTGTTTCGCGGGGAGCGGGTGGTGCTGGCTAGCGCTCGGCTTGATGCGCTTGATGCCGGGTGATTCTTGCCAGGCGCCGCAGCCGCTGCCACGGGCGGGCTTTCGTGGCTTCGGGAAGCAGGACGGCGATGACGTTCGGTGGCGCCGTAGCCGGCATCCGGTTTGTCTTGAGCGGCTTGATCGAAGGTGGGGTATGACTCATCTCAACCAACAACTGTAACGATTAGTGCCGAGGTCAAGGCCAGTATCTCAACCGTCAACGCAGTGACGGCGCGCGTGATGCGTGCTCCGGCGCGTTCGAGGATGTATTCGTTGTGCTTGTAGTTCTCATCAAGATAGTCCGCTGCGGTCGCCTGCATTTCCCTAAGGTCGGCGCCGCTCGCATTTGCCGTGTCGAGCAACTCACCGCCGAGGAGGCCGACATGAACTCCCCGCGGAAGCAAAGCGGCACCGCACTCTCGCACGCAGGCTGCGTATGCCACGGCCGCAACACCGAACGGGATTGATGCGCCTGCGTGACCGTGACCAATAGCGAGGGCCGCAACAGGAACCAGGATCGACGCGGCCGTCAGGACAGCCGTAGCCCTCTCTCGAAGCTGCACCTCACTCTGTTCCTGCGCTCTAACCGATGTACGGGAAAGATCGAGCGCAAGCTCCTCTGGTGTCGCGGCCATGCAGACAAGCTACGCACGAGATGCGACGGTACTCGGCGCCGGGCGGCAGCTGCAAGCAGTGGGCCCGCTTTGTTACGCGGGGCCGGTTTGCCCAAGCGTTACGGGGCACGGTGGTCGTGGCTGCCTCCGCTCTGACTCCGGGCGCACAGACAGATCGGCGACGACTGCCGCCACGGCGAGCTTGCCGACCGGGCGCCCCGTCACTATTGTCGGTGATGCCGACAATAAGCCGCTTCTTTGGACTCACGATCACGATGTACTTCGATGACCACGGGCCTCCCCACTTCCATGTGCGAGCGGCCGGGCACAGTGCCAAGGTCAGGATCGACACTTTGGAGGTTCTGGTGAGCGATCTGCCGCGTCGAGAGCTTCGCCTCGTGCTCGCTTGGGCCGAGGTGCACTCGGAGGAACTTAATGAGAACTGGCGACGGGCGCGTGAAGGTGCAACACTGAACGAGATCGAGCCACTGCGATGATCGGACTTACCCCAGACATAACCGATGCAAGCGTCCCGCAACACGGCGTTTTGCGGCTCACGTTTGCCGACGGGGTGACCGGAGAGGTCTACGTTCTCGACCGTATGCGCGGCCCAGTATTTGAGCGCGCAGTGACCCCCCAAGGGTTCGCGGAGGTCACCGTCGATTCCGAGACCGGCACTGTTTGCTGGCCTGGTGGTGCAGACCTTGCCCCGGACACGCTCTACGAGCGCGTACGGACCGGCGTTTGGCCCGGTCAGAGCCAAGCCGCGTAGCGCCTCACCCTGCGAGATACGAGGTCGCCATGACCCGGAGATCAACGGCTCATAGACACGGGAACGGCATGGTCTCAGTAGCGTCACTGCCACCGAGACTCTGTCCCTGGACTCTACTTCGTGCCGAAGTGTTCCTCGTAGAGGCGGTCGAGCTCGCCGTTCAGTGTTTCCTTCAGCTCAACGAGGTTGTTGTGAGGCCACGTCCCGTCCGCTGTATCGCCCGGATAGTTGTGGTCCTGCAAGAATCCAGCGCCATCCTTCTGAAACCGGATTGTCAGGTCCACCGCATAGCCCGAGAGCGGCTCCCCTGTCAGCTTGTGCTTGAAGCGAGGCGTCAATGTGTAGGCGGGAGCTTCATCTAAGGCCATTGGCCTGATCCTCCTGATTCGTATTATGTTGACCGTAGATTGCTACGTCCGCGGTTAACCCTTAGCGCGAACCTCAAGGATGTCTAGTGCAACGAGCTCCCCAAACAGGTTGCCGATCTCAGCGACAAGCTGATCTTTCTCGAACTCGATAAAGCCAAGGTCAGAGAAGTCGGTCGGGAAGGTCACTTCCTTCTCCTTGAAGATCACAATCCGGTTCTCGTAGAGGATTGAGGCGGCGCCCAACTCGTACACGACGTTCTCGCTGGGTCGCCATACCTCTTCGGTGCTCCCGTCATCAAGCTCGCGAACAAATCGCTCATCGGCCGTGAAGATGAATATGCCCGAGGAGCACTCTGTCCGCATCAGCTCCGCAACCTTCTTACTGATTGGGCGCCCCTTGTTTGCCTCGTCGACGGCTACCGCGTACTTGACCTTGAACTGGTCGAGCGCTTTCTTAAGCTGGTCGAGCGGCGTGCGGTTCTTCCCGTGAGCAATGAAGACCTTGCGCGGCTTGACCATCTCATTAGCGGCCGTCGCAGGCAGAGAAGGCTCGCCGTCCGGCTTGGACTGCTCAGACGGCTGCTCGTCCCTTGGAAGGTCATCTTCCTCCACTGCGCCATCACTCGCCTCAGCCCCCTCGGGCAGCGACGCGGGAGCGCCGGCGAGATCCACCCAGTCGCCGCCCTTAACAGTTCTTACGAGACCGGCGGTCGCGGCATCGCTCGTGATGTATTCCATCGCCTCCTCTGCCCTCTCGGCAGGAACGTCGGCGGTGCGGACCAAGAACTCCTTGAACGGTCCCGTGCCAGGCATCTTCTTGTTCTTGAACGTGTCGAAGAACATCTTGTATGGCGGCACATTCATAACGGCTGCCTTCAGAGCGGCCGCAGCTGCAACCTCATCGCCGCCAGTCGCTTCATCGCCTATTTCCGTCAGCCCAAACTCGTCAGCGTTGATGCCGCCGGTCGTGAGACCATAGAAGCGCGATGCTGCAACCAGTTCCTTGAACACGCGCGAGGTAGGTGTGCTGTCGAGCATGCCAGCAAGAGTGAGCCTAGTGACGATCATGCCAGACGCGACATCTTGGATCGCGCGCGCGACCTTCAGCGCCTCCGCAAGCGGAAGAGGCGGGTAATTCCGATTTTTGGTGCCTGGTTGACGTCCTCTAGCCATATCATCGCTTCCGTTGGCGCGGGTAGAGCGCGCAAACACAGAATTTTTTCTGCTAACCAGATGGACCGGACGGCAGGGAGGGAAGCGCTCGCTGAGCCGCATAGCCAACCGGCTTACAGGCGCGATTCGGCTCACTTTATGCCTGGCGACATAGCGTGTTTGCACTTCTGTTCACACCCTGCCCAGGTTTCGCATCCTTCCGAGCGACCTATGGCCAAGACTCCCAGCCGTAGTAACGGCTTCCAGCAGTGGGCCCGGTAGGACTCGAACCTACGACCAACCGATTATGAGTCGGCGGCTCTAACCAACTGAGCTACGGGCCCGTGCCACACGGAGCGTGGCTTGCCAGACGCTACCAGCGCTCCCCGGCGGGCGCGAGGGTGGCGGGGCGTGGTTTGATACTGGCTTCAACCAACGAGGGGAGTCTCAATGGCAGAGCGCGCAGCCATCGTCACAGGAGCGTCGTCCGGGATCGGGCTTGCGATCACCCGTGTGCTCGCCGAAGAGGGCTATCGCATCACGATGGCCGCCCGGCGCGCCGAGAAGCTCCAGGCCGCCACGGACGCTCTCGCCGCCGAAGGCTTCGACGTCCATGCCGTCGCCGCCGCCCTCTCCGAGGAGAGCGAGATCCAGAAGGTTGTCGCCGCCCACCAGGAGCGCTACGGCCGCCTGGATGTGCTCGTCAACAACGCGGGCGTGGGTATCGGCTCGCCTGTTGGAGACATCCAAACCAAGCACCTCGACATGCAGCTCTCCGTGAACCTCCGCTCGATCGTGATCTTCTACCGCGAGTGCCTCTCCATGCTCCAAGCTGCGGGCGCGGAGCACGCAAGCGCGCTCGTGGTCAACACATCCTCGATCTCCGGTAAGCGGGCGGAGGCGTGGCTGTCGGTGTACTCCGCCACCAAGCACGGCGTGGTGGGTTGGACTGAAGCGATGAACAAGGAGCTTGGCTCCCAAGGGATCAAGTCCACAGCGCTCTGCCCCGCCTTCGTGGACACCCCCATGACAGACTTCGTGAAGTCCCAGGTGAAAGCCGAGGAGATGATCCGCCCGGAGGACATCGCCGAGGCTGTGCGCTTCATGCTGCGCGTCTCCCCCGCCTGTGTGGTGCCGGAGATGATGTTCGTCCGTCCCGGCGACGCACTCTAAGAAAGGAACACCCACATGAAGCTAGGCGTCCACATCGGCTACTGGGGTCTCGGCCTGAGCTCCCAAGACCAGCTCGAAATCGTCCAGGAAGCCGAGAAGCTCGGCTACGACTCCGTGTGGACGGCTGAGGCTTACGGCTCCGACTCCGCCACCGTGCTCGCGTGGTTGGCCGGCCAGACCTCGAAGATCCGGCTCGGTGCGGGCATCTTCCAGATGCCGGGCCGCTCACCCGCAATGACCGCGATGACCGCCGCCACGATCGACCAGCTCTCTAATGGCCGCATGATCATCGGCATCGGCTCCTCCGGCCCCCAGGTCGCCGAGGGGTGGCACGGCCAGCGCTTCGCCAAGCAGCTTCAGCGCACACGTGAGTACGTCGCTGTTGTCCGCATGGCGCTTGCCCGTGAGCGCGTCGAATTCAAGGGAGAAACACTGGAGCTCCCGCTCCCCGACGGTCCCGGCAAGGCGTTGAAGCTCACAATCTCAACGGTGCAGGACCGCATCCCGGTCTACCTCGCTGCGATCGGCCCGAAGAACACCGCGCTCGCCGGAGAGATCGCCGACGGGTGGATCCCTACGCTCTTCTCTCCCGAGCACGTCTCCGAGCTACGCCCCCTGTTGCAAGAAGGGGCAGACCGCTCGGGCCGCTCGCTCGACGGCTTCGACATCGCCCCGACGGTGAACGTGTTCATCACCGACGACCTGGAGGGCGCGCGAAATGCGATGCGTCCCTTCATCGCCCTCTACGTCGGCGGGATGGGGTCGCGCAAGCAGAACTTCTACAACAACCTTGTCTGCCGCTACGGCTTCGAGGCGGAGGCGAAAGTCATCCAGGACTTCTATCTGGAAGGCAAGCGCGAGGAGGCAATGGCGGCGATCCCCGACGCCCTCATCGACACCGTATCGCTGTGCGGACCGAAGGACGTCGTGCGTGAGCGCCTCGCGGTTTACCGCGACGCGGGCGTAGGCACGCTCGGTCTCACGCCGATCGCCTTCACCAAGGACGACCGGCTGGAGCAACTCCGTCTGGTCGCCGAGCTTGCCGGTTAGCGCCGCACCACACTCAACGCCGTAAGTCGTGGCCTCCTCGACGATCAGCCCCAACCTCACAAGCCACACCCCCGTGCGGGAGCCGTTGCGACGCCTGCGCGTGTTCCTTGGCGCCTTCGGCGACCCCGGACATGCCTTCCCGATGATCGCGCTCGGCCGCTCGCTCGTCGCCCGCGGCCACGACGTCACCCTGCAAACGTGGGAGCGCTGGCGCGCGCCGGTGGAAGCAGAGGGCATGACGTTCACCCCCGCCCCCGAGTACGCCGCGTTCCCCGTCCCGATCCCCGGCCAGGATGGTCTCCCCCAGCCGCTCGACTTTTATGAGGCCGTCGTCTACGCCACACGCGACACGCTCCCGCTGGTCCAGGAGATGCAGCCCGACGTGGTGGTCCACGACATCCTCACACTCGGCCCATCCCTTGCCGGCGAGCTGGCTGGGGTCCAGCGCGCCACGCTCATCCCCCACGTCAACCCCGACTGCGAGCCCGGCTTCCCGATTTACTCGTTTGGTGCTCTCCTCCCCCGCACGCCTCTTGGGCGCGCTCTCTGGAGTCGCGCATATCTGCCTATCCGCCGTGGCCTAGAGAACGGTCGCCTCGCGCTCAACCACACCCGCGAGCAGGTCGGCCTGCCGCCGCTCGACTACCCCCACGGTGGCACCAGCCGCGAGCTCGCGCTCGTGGCGACATTTCCCCAGCTTGAGTACCCACGCACCTGGGAGTCCCATGTCCATGTCGTCGGGCCGATGCTGTGGGAGCCACCCGCCGAGGACACCCCTCTTCCCGCCGGCGACGACCCGCTGGTGCTGATCGCCCCGTCCACCTCCCAGGACCCCGACCACCGTTTGCTCTACGCGGCCCTACGCGGCCTGGGCGATGCACCGGTGCGCGTGCTCGCCACATGGAACCGTCGCCTGCCCTCTCGCCCGCTCCCCGTACCCGCGAACGCGCGTGTAGTCGACTGGGTCTCCTACGCCCGCACTCTCCCCCACTGCGACGCCGTCGTCTGCCACGCAGGCCACGGCACGCTCGCCCGCGCCCTCGCCTCCGGCACCCCCGTCATCGCCTGCCCCGTCGCCGGCGACATGAACGAGAACGCCGCCCGCCTGGCCTGGGCCGGCGCCGGCCTACGCCTACCCCGCCGCTTCATCTCCCCCCGCCCCCTCCGCCGCGCGGTCGAACAAGTAATCGCCGACCCCTCGATCCGGGGCCGGGCAAGCGAGTTGGCCGACTGGTCCTCCACCCACGACCCCGGAGCGACGGCATCCGCCCTAATCGAGCGGCTTGTCGAAATAGAACGTATTTCAGCCCCGCTCAGGGGTGCGAAATCTAAGCTCCGGGGGTGGGACTCGAACCCACAACCTAGCGATTAACAGTCGCTCGCGCTGCCATTGCGCCACCCCGGATCGGGCTACCCTTGAAACACGATAGCCACTGACATCTTACGGAAGCTTTGCGGCGCCCGCCTCGACCTCGGCGTGACAATTGGAGCAGAGCAGCACACACTTACGCGCCTCAGATCGCAGCGTGGCAATGCTGCGTGCGCCGCGCCGCGCCAACCCGAACTTCTTGCTCGCCGGGTCGAGGTGATGAAACTCGAGAGCCGCAAGACATCGGCTGTATCCACATAGGCGGCACTTCCCACCGGCCTCCGCCACCAGAGTCTCCTTGACCTTGCGCCGGCGACGAACGACAGCCTCGATTCGACATTGACGGCACCTGTAGTAGCCACGGCCATCCAGGATGTGTCGGACGTGACCGTGTCGACGACATTCCAGAACGGGTTCGGCCTGTCCACTCGCCCGAGCTTGATCGACACCAGGACGTGACGGCGCTCCCGGGGGAGCCTGTGTTTGCAGACCATATTGCTTGAGCCAATGACGCACGGTGGCCTTGCTTCGTTCGACCTTCTCGGCTATATCAGCGATGGAAGCGCCGGTTTCGACCAGTCTCTCCAGATCGCCTCGCTCCAGTCCGCCCTTTGGCTTGTGCCTGGTGCGATTAACCGCCGCAAGCTCGTACTTCTTTACCCAGTAGGAGACCGTCGCTTCATGCTTGCCAAACCGCTTGCCGATCTCGGCCAGCGACAGTCCTTGCCTCAAGAACCCTTCCAGCGATACGCGATCCATGCACTGCATTGTCTACGATTGGTCGGACGGAAAAGCGAACTTCTGTTCGCCTCATCGCTCGCGCTGGAGCGAGCTAAACCTCCGACCCGCTCTCAGCCATTGCTCGCTCCTGGGCGCGGTCGAAGTCTCGCTTTACGTCTCCTCGGCGGCGGGCGAGATCGCTTACCTCGCCGGCCCCCTGGGCTCGGGCGGTGTGGATGCGGCGGTCGATCGCGGCGAGCTGGAGCTGGAGCTGCTGGACCTCCAACATCGGGGGCTTCGTGGTGCGTTCGGATACTGGCCACCGTCCCGCTTCCACGGTTAGCTCGGCGAGCAGGGACACAAGCTCGCGGTCCTCGTCGTCCACTCCTTTCAGGGGCTCAGCGAGGTGACCGTCCTTCAGATGGGTGGCCGCGCGACGTAGAAGATCGCTGGTGAAGACTCCTTCCCCCGTGACTTCCTCAAGCGCCTTCTGGCCGTGCTCGGGCGCGGCGATGCACAGCGCGAGGAACGCACGCTCGGTGTCCTCACGGCCTGACAACACTCTCCCTGCGCGCGAGCCCTCCTCGGCATTGCCCTGGCGGCCGCCGGTGGCGCTCCCGGTGGGGCCACCGCGGCCACTCGACCCGTTCACCCCCGCCCCGCCTCGCTCGGCTTGACCACCCTGTGGGGCGCCACCCGCGAGCAGTGTCTCCGCAAGGCCCTCGCTCAAACCGAGTCGCCCCGACACGAGCTTTGTCAGATCCATCCGCATCGCGCTCGGAGGGAGCGTCGCGAACACCGGCCGTAGCTCTCCGATCATGCGATCGCGACCCTCCGGGCTCCTGTCGTCACCGCCCGCCAACACCCGCTCCACGCGGAACCTCACGAACGGCACGGCGCGAGAGATGGCCTCGCGCATAGCGTCCGCCCCCTCGCGTTGCACGAACTCGGCGGGGTCGGCTCCCGCGGGGAGTTCCACCACGCGTAGCTCAAGTTTTCGCCGCGCGGCGAGCCTCGATGCCTTCAGCATCGCCTCCTGACCGGCGCTGTCGGCGTCGAGCGCGAGCAACACGGTCTGGGCGAGTCTCCCCAGCTCCCCCACCTGCTCGTCGGTGAGCGCGGTCCCCATCAGTCCCACCGCGTTCTTGAAGCCCGCCTGATGAAGCGCGATGACATCGGTGTACCCCTCACACAGGATCGCCTCTCCCGCCTTCGCCGCCGCCGCGCGCGCGAGATCGCCCCCGTAGAGGTGGCGACCCTTGTGGTAGATGTCGTTGTCGGAGGTGTTGAGGTACTTGGGGCCCCTCCCCTCGCTCATCGCCCTCGCACCGAAGCCGAGCACCCGTCCTCGCATGTCCGCCAACGGGAACATGATGCGGGCGCGGAAACGGTCATATAGCCCTCCACGCTCCTGCGAGCGCTGCGCGAGCCCGGTGTCGTAGAGCTCTTTCTCTGAATACCCGCCACGACGGGACGCAAGTAGAACGCGGTCCCAAGCCGAGGGGGCATACCCGACGCGGAAAGCCTTCAAGATCTCCTCGCCGAGCCCCCGCTCCAACATGTAGGTTCGGGCGTTCCCCGCCTCCTCAGACTCCCACAGGAAGCGTTCGTAGTAGCCGGCGGTCCGTGACAACAGCTCAAGCAGCCGCTCTCTGCGGGCGCGTCGTTCAGCTTCGCGGGGGTCCTCCTTCTCCACCTGCAACTCGATTCCCGCCCTGTCGGCGAGCAGCTCAAGCGCCCCCTTGAAGTCCACCCCCTCGGTCTCCTGCACGAACGTGAACACATCTCCGGATGCCTGGCAGCCGAAGCAGTAATACACCTTCTCCATCGGCTCCACGCTGAAGGAGGGGCTGCGCTCGTCGTGGAAGGGACACAACCCCTCATAGCTACGCGGCCCGGCGCGGCGTAGCTCCGTGCGCGTGTTCACGAGCTCCACGAAATCGATCGCGTCACGCACGCGGTCGCGGGAGTCTGGTGTGTAGCGAGCCATCGAAGCTACGCTAGCCGCTCTCGCCCCAAGCGGTGTCGCGGCCTGGCAAGCGGACCGCTCTCACGGCAGGGACCCTAGATCGCGCCGGCATCGCGGCCGAGAGCTCAGCGGGCGAACACGCGGGGTACTTCAAGGTCTGTGTACTCACGGATGCAGTACCGGTCGGTCATTCCCGCCACGTAGTCGGTCACACGCTCAGCGACATCCCTCCCTGCCGCGCCGTCGTCGGGGAGCAGGTCGGGGTGCTCTACGTAGTGTTCGAACAGCTTTCTCACCACATTCGTGATCCGCGCGTGCTCAGCGCGCACCGCGGGGCCGAGATAGACGTGCTCGAACATGAATTTCCGCAGCTCCATCATCGCCTGCCCCGCTTCCTCCCCTTGCACGATGTCCCCCGCGCGCTCGGAGTACTCCACCATGTCGTGCACCAATGCGTCGATCCGATGCGACCCGGTGTCACCGAGTACGGCGATTGGTCGCGCAGGCAAATCGTCCGCGCGCAGCAGTCCTGCGCGCATCGCATCGTCGATGTCGTGGTTGATGTACGCCACCCGGTCGATCACCCTCACGATGCGACCCTCAAGCGTCTGCGGTAGCGCCGCACGGCTTGAGTGCCCCACGATCCCCTCTCGCACCTGCTCTGTCAGGTTGAGCCCAGCGCCATCGCGCTCCAACACATCCACCACACGCAGCGAGTGCTCGTAGTGGCGGAAGTCGCGCCCGAAACGCTCTTTGAGTGAGGCGTCCAGCGCCTCCTCACCGATGTGGCCGAACGGGGGGTGCCCGAGGTCGTGGCCCAACCCGACCGCCTCCACCAGATCCTCGTTGAGTCCCAACGCACGCGCCACCGTGCGCGAGATCGTGGTCACCTCAAGCGTGTGGGTCAACCTGGTGCGGTAGTGGTCGCCAAGCGGCGCCACGAACACCTGCGTCTTGTGGGTGAGCCTACGGAACGCCTTGCAGTGCACGATCCTGTCGCGGTCACGCTGGAAGGGAGTCCGCAACCCGCAATCGTCCTCCTCGCGCCGTCGTATGGCTGGATAGGAGCGCGCCGCGAGCGGGGAGAGCGCTCGCTTCTCAAACTCGTTGCGTCGAACGGCGAATGCCGCCGCGACCGTGTCTTTCATACCGCTCACGCCGCCGATTCTTGCAACGACAACGGAGGGCTTCGGTCGACCCGCGGCCTACTCGACCTGCGGTCGGTGGCGGGCATCAAGCGCAGGTGCGCGTGGTGCTCCAGCGTCTCCGCCACCGCGTGCTCCACCTGGCCGAGCGCCCGCTCCTCGCTCTCGGGCGCCTCGCTCAACGGTCTCCCAAGCGCCTCCACCATGAACGTGTGCGCCTGCTCCCCCAATGGGAACGCCCCTGCCTCACACGCCCCACATACCACCCCCCCGGCCGCGCCGGAGAAGCCGACGAGGTGCTCTTGATCTCCACAGCTGGCGCACGACCCGAGCTGGGGCGCCAACCCCGCCGCGAGCAGCAGCTTCAACCTGAAGGCGAGCGCGCTTGCGCGCGTCGCTCCCGCCGGATCCTCATCCAGCAGCGAGAGCTTGCGGCAAAGGAGGTTAAACACACCGGGATGAGGCTCTGAGGTCTCGAACAATCTCCCCACCGCATCGCACGCTCGCGCGGCGGCATCGAGCGCGCGTGCATCGTTACGCAGACGCGAATACCCCTCCACCGTCTGCGCCCCGGTGACCGTCATCAGCTCGCCCCTGCCTTCGTGTAGCTCGATGCGCAAACGAAAGAACGGCTCCAAACGACCCCCAAAGCGGCTACGCGCGCGGCGCACCCCCTTGGCGATCGCGCTCACCCTGCCCTGGTTGGGGGTGTAGAGGTGAAGAATCCGGTCCGCCTCGCCGTAGCGCATCGATCGCAACACCACCGCATCGGCCTTCACAAGTCCGCCCATTAAGCGAGTGTACGGTCGCCCGCGGCGGTACCACCACTAGCTATACTTTATGAAGTAATGGATCAAACGCAGAGCCCCATCACGGTGTACACAACCGAGCCCTGCTCGTTCTGCGCCCGCGTGAAGGGCATCCTCAAGTCCCATGGCCTTGAGTTCTCCGAGGTCAACTTGAGCAAGGACCCCACCGGGCGAATCGAGCTCGTCAACCGCACCGGCATGATGACCTTCCCTCAGGTACTTGTTGGGGACGAGTTGCTCGGTGGCTACGCCGAGACACTCAAGGCGTCTGAGAGCGGACGGCTCGACGAGCTCCTCGCCGCTTAGCTCCGCGCGGAGGCGGTTGGCAGCGCTCGCACACGTAGGTCCCCCTCCCCGCCACCACCAGCTTTACGATCGTGGCGCCACACCGCCCGCACGGCTCGCCCTCGCGGCGGTGCGCCTGGAAGCGATCCTGGAAGGACCCCCACACACCGTCCACGTGGCGGAAATCGTCGATCGTCGCTCCCCTCGCCTCGATCCCCGCCTCAAGCGCCCACACGAGCGCCTCGCGTAGCCGCTCGTGCTGGTCTGCGCTCAGCTTCCCCGCCGCACGCGACGGGTGGATTTCCGCACGGTAGAGCGCCTCGTCGGCGTAAATGTTGCCCACCCCCGCCATCTTGCGCTGGTCGAGCAGGAAGGCCTTCACGGGTGTGGTCCGTCCGCGCGCGAGCGCACCGAGGTGTTGCGCGGTGAAACGCTCGTCAAGCGGCTCCAACCCAAGTCGCTCATCGAAGAACGCGTCGAGCGCCTCACCACCCAAGAGCAGCTCGCCGGTACCGAACCTACGCGGATCTACGATCGCGATTGGTGGACCTTGATCGAGGTCGATCCGCACGCGCACATGTGTCTGGTTGGGATCGGGCCCACACAACACCGTCCCCGTCATACGCAGGTGCTGGGCGAGATGCACGTCATCGCTGAGGCTCCACACCAGGTACTTCCCGCGCCTCCCCAGTTGCTCCACTTCGCGTCCCTGAAGCGCGTCCTCCATTTCACTGGGCGCGAGCGGCCTGCACCAGCGCGTATCAAGGACCTCCACGCGCTCAAGCGTGCGTCCCTCTACCTGCGGCGCCAACTGGCGCTTGATTGTCTCCACCTCTGGAAGCTCCGGCATGGGGCACCAGGATAGGGACCCGCCTCAGCTGTGCGTGACGGCGGTACGTACGCGCGCCCGTGGATGGGCGTCGAAGTAGGCCTCCTTCAAACGCTCCGAGGAGAGGTGGGTGTAGATCTGGGTGGTCGCAAGATCTGCGTGGCCCAACATCTCTTGCAATGAGCGCAAGTCACAACCTCCCGCCAACAGGTGTGTGGCAAACGTGTGGCGCAACGTGTGTGGGGTCATCAGCTCCGCAAGCCCAGCCGAGCGTGCGTGGTTTTGGATGATCTTGTAGAGCCCCTGTCGCGTCAGAGCCGCCCCGCGATGGTTGAGGAACAACCGGCTCTCCACACGCATCCCCACCAACCGCGGGCGACCTCGCGCGGTGTAAGCCTGGAGGGCGGCGATCGCCTCTCTCCCCACCGGCACGATCCGTTCCTTCGAGCCCTTCCCCCGCGCACGCAACATCCCCTCATCGAGGTCCACGTCCCCGAGATCGAGCCCGATCGCCTCTGAGACGCGCAACCCACAGGCATACATCACCTCAAGCAGCGCCCTATCGCGCAGCGCCAGCGGCTCCGTCCCCGACGGTTGCGCCAAGAGCTTCGCCACCTGCTCGCGCGAGAGCACCTTCGGCAAGCGCTTGGTCTTCGGGGGGCCCCGCAAGTCCGCCGTGGGGTCGCTCTCGATCAGTCCCTCCCGTCGCAGGTGACGGTAAAAGGAGCGCAAGCACGCCGCCTTGCGTTGAAGCGTCGCCGCAGCGACCGGCGGGCGGTCCTCCCCACCGTCGGCGAGTTCCGCCAAGAACGCCGCGAGGTCTCCGTGCTTCACGTCGAGCGGCGAGACGTGCCGGCCCGCAAGGAAAGCGCCCAGTTGCATGAGGTCAGACTGGTAGGCGCCGAGCGTGTTACGCGACAGTCCCCGCTCCAGCTCCAGGTAGGCAAGGAAGTCGAGCGTCAGTCGCTCGAAGCGTGGCCCTTCGACAGCGGGAAGCGTTGGGGAATAAGCCACCCATCCCATTTCGCCTCTCTAGTGGAGGCTCCTTGAAGGTGCAAGCCCACTCGCAAACGCTTGTAGGACTTCGGTCGCCGAGTTATGGCTTTAATCCATCCTGGAAAGCTCGCAAAGCTCAGCGAGCACGGTTCCACCGGACAGTGCGGCCGCGAAGAACAGCGGGTCATCCAACAGGCTGCGCCCCATCGTCTCCGCCGGCAGTCCACTCGCGAGATACCCGGGCATGTCCACCGGTGCGTGTCTCCAGTCGTGATGCGCCATCCGCGCCGGCCTCTCCACCTCGAGCTCAAGCTGTGGCTTCCCGCGCTCGGCCGATCGGGTAAAGACAGAGCCCAACCCCGCGCGCAGATCCGCGCCCACCGGTGAGCGGATCCCTGCGGGTAGCGCCACGGTCACGGGCTCAAGCAGCAGGTCGAGCACCATCAAAGTGTGATGGGAGATCCCACGATGGCGCTCTCTCCCGTCGGCTGAGGACATCCGCGCCACGAGCAGAGCCTGCGCCCCAAGCGCGAGCGCCGTGTGGGCTGAGTCGAGCGCATACATCCCCCCGTGCCCGAGCGGAGAGTTCGAACCCACGATCCCCGGTCCCGGCCCACACACCGCTGCATCCCACCCCAGCGTGCGCAACCCGTGGTGGAGCGCTCCCGCCGTGCTCACCGCCTCGCCTTCACCCCCGTAGGACGCGCCGGCGGTGAGATAACCCGCGAGCAACCCCCGCTCGCGCAACGATCGCACGAGGCGAGAGTGACCCCCAGGCAGCGCCCCGCCTGGTGTCTGCACGAAGCCGAGCTTGAAGCCCGGCTGGGCCTGGACGAACGCCCACGCCACCGCCCCGAGCTGCCCATGCAAGGCCAATACCCCCACCGGGCGCCCCAGGGGCAGGTCGAGCTCGCCGCCTGCCAGCTTGTGCCCTTCAGGGTGCGCGCCATTGGCGGGTACCCCGGTCTGGACGTCCTCGACGGGGATCACCGCGTGCTGCATGCTCGTGTAGTTGAGCTTCATCACGTGCGCGTTTGGCGTCCCCTCGCCGGAAAGCCCCCGCGTGAGGTTCACGTGCACCACGTCGAACCCCCCCGACCCGAGGCCGAGGTCGCGCGCCTGCACGTTCACGATTAGCTCGTCCCCCACCACGCTCACCCCGAGCAACCCCACGTCGGCGATCGCGGGACGGCGCTCCCCGTCGGCCAACATCACCACGAGGTTCTGCTCGGGTCCGCGGGCGCGATGGGCCTCCACGACGGTGGCTTTACGGAGCTTCAGCATCGGCGAGGAACGCTACAGATCTGTGGGACGCCCGCGAGCCGACTCCGCGAGCTGCCCAACCTGAGCGGCAGCGCCCTCCGGGGGCGACCATTCAACGCTCACGTCCACGTCGCATTCACAGTCCGGCTGATTGGCTATCTCATGCGCCCTATCAACCATTTGAGCCGCCACCGCCTGTGCCGTCCGCTCGTCTGACACCTTGAAATCGACCTGCACGCGCACACCACCAGGCACCCCCACACCCAACTCCGTGGAGGCCTCGCCGCTCACGATCTACCGGCAAGCGCGCCGTCGCCCTCGGCGAGCACGTCACTCTCGCGCAATGCTGCCGCGACAAAGCTCCAGAACAGCGGCGCGGGACGCTCAGGCCGCGACTTAAACTCGGGATGGAACTGTGAGGCGACGAAGAAAGGGTGCTCGTCAAGCTCCACAACCTCCACCAACCGCTCGTCGGGAGAGGTGCCGGAAATACGCAACCCCGCGCTCTGCAAGCGCTTACGCAATAGGTTGTTCACCTCATAGCGGTGACGGTGACGCTCATACACAACCGCCTCGCCGTACACCTCTCTCACCTTCGAGCCGTCGTGAAGCTTGATCGGGTCGGCGCCGAGCCGCATCGTCCCACCGAGGTCCGCCACCTCCTTCTGCTCCGGCAACAAGTCGATCACCGGGAACGGCGTCTCGATGTCGAACTCGGTCGAGTTCGCTCCCTCCATTTCCGCCATATGACGGGCGAACTCCGCCACCGCGATCTGCATGCCGAGACAGATGCCGAGATAGGGGATGCGGTTCTCCCTCGCCACCCGCGCCGCCTCGATCTTGCCCTCGATCCCCCGCCCACCGAAACCCCCGGGAATCAAGATCCCATCGGCGTTCTCAAGCAGTTCGTGCGCCTCGCGACGATCGGCTTCGCCAGCCGGGTTGCCGTCCTCCAGCCGCTCGGAGTCGATCCAGTCGATTCTAACCTTTGCCTCTTGCAAAGCGCCGGCGTGCCGTAGCGCTTCGGAGACAGAGAGGTAGGCGTCCTCAAGCTGCACATACTTCCCCACGAGCGCGATCCGCACCGTGCGCTTTGCGTGCTCCGCCAATTCGATCGGCTCCTGCCACTTCTCAAGCTCCGGCGGGGACGCCTCCATGCCGAAGTGCTCCAAGATGCAATCGTCCACGCCCTGGTCGCGGAACACCAGCGGCACCTTGTAGATGTTGTCCACGTCCCGTGCTGAGACGATCGCGTCGACCGGCAGGCTCGCGAACAGCGCGATCTTCTTGCGGATCTCGTGCGAGAGCGGGCCCTCCGAGCGGCACATCAACATGTCGGGCGCGATGCCGATACGACGCAACTCGTTCACCGAGTGCTGTGTGGGCTTGGTCTTGAGCTCGCCCGCGTGCCCAATGTAGGGGACGAGCGTGAGGTGGATGAACATGCACCGTCTCCTGCCTACGTCCACCGGGTACTGGCGGATCGCCTCAAGGAACGGCAACGACTCGATGTCCCCAACCGTGCCCCCGATCTCCGTGATCACGAAATCCACGTCGGTCGACTCCGCGATCAGCGAGATGCGCTGCTTGATCTCGTCGGTGATGTGCGGCACCACCTGCACCGTCCCACCGAGGTAGTCACCGCGCCGCTCGCGGCGGATCACCGTGTCATAGATCCCACCGGCAGTCACGTTCGAGGCCCGGCTCGTGTTGGAATCCGTGAAGCGCTCGTAGTGGCCGAGGTCGAGGTCTGTCTCCGCGCCGTCCTCGGTCACGAACACCTCACCGTGCTGGTAGGGAGACATGGTTCCAGGGTCCACGTTGATGTAGGGGTCGAACTTCTGTAGTCCCACCGTCAACCCACGCGAGACAAGCAGCCGGCCAATCGACGCCGCCGCGATCCCCTTCCCCAGCGAGGACACCACACCGCCGGTTACAAAAATGAACCGAGTCTTGGCCGGAGCCTGTGCGTGGCGGTCAGAGTGAGGCGAGGTCATCGAGGTACGCCCCAGGAGTCTATCCCCCGCAGCAGCGGCACCCTCTCAACTAGCGCCGAGATCGAGCGTACCTCGCCGTAAACCGTTACCACCACTAGCAATGCGAGCGCGATCTCCTGTCCCAACGTCGAGAGGGCGAGCACCATCCACAAGCCCGCGAGCCCTCCCAACATGTTTGCGCCAGTGTCGCCGAGCATCGCTCGCTCCCGCAGGTCGTACACACCAGCGATGAGCGCGGGGCCAACGAACAGACCGAGCATCCACAACTGCCGCACGCTCGCCGCTCCGATCGTGAGACCGACTCCGAGCAGCACGAACACCTTCGTCGCCCGTCCCGGGCGCAAGTCGAGCAGGTTGAACGCGTTAGTCGCGAGCACCAGCACACCGCTAGCTAGCAACCAGCGCCCGATAGAGGGCTCCAGGTAGCTGCCCACGTACAGCGCCAACCCGAGCGTCCCGACCGCCTTCAGCGCGCCGGTCGAAATTCGCCCTCGCCGGAGCGCCATGCCGTGGCCGCGCCACCCACGTGGCTCGCCTCCGAGCGTGTCATCAACCAAGCCGAGGAACGCCACACCCAGGACGTACAGCGACACTACGCCGACGCCCGAATAGAACACATCTGTCACTTCCAACCTGTCGAGTATCGCCAGCGGCGCTAGTGCGAAAAGGGCCGCCACGATGCTTAGCACGCCGAAGGGGAAAGCAACCTCCCGCTCGCGGTAGTTCGGCTTGACGTGTCCCCCCTCGGTCAAGGTGCGTAGCAGGGGCGCCGCCAGTCCGATCGCAGCGATCGTCGCGAACACGAAGGGAAGTGCATGCACCCGCGCAAACTAACCGTACCCCCGGACACGCGCGAAAGGCATCGGCGCCGCGCCAACCTTCCAAAGCCTCGCTGCGCGAGCGGCTCGTCGCTACAGACCGGGTGAGCTCACAGCCGAGGGCAGCAGCGCGTCGGCGGTCGACTTCACCCCATATGCCCCGTGGTCTCCCGCGAGCGCGAGCGCGAGCGCCGCGCGCCCGGCGATCGTCTCCAGGTCGTCCACGCTCGCGAGGTTTTCCTTCTTGTACCAAGGCACCTGTGAGGGTTCTGTCGTACTCAACTCCACCCCCACCGCCGGCACCCCTTCGGAGGCGACCCCCGCGATCAACCCCGACTGGAATTCGCTGACCGCCTTCGCCGCTTCCGGGTCCATGCCTTCGGGTTCGTTGCGCACGACCACGAGCCCTTCGAGCTTGCCAAGTTCCCCGTCGTAAGAGCTAAGCAGCTTCGTGTGCACGTGTTCGAGCAGCTGTCCCCCGCTCACCAACTGCTTGCCAAGGCGCGTCCCGAACTGCTTGACGAGCGTCGGATCTTCAGTGAGCGCCGCGTAACGGGTCCCGCTCGCCTGCGCCGCCAAACCATTCGTGTCAAGCGGCTCGCGCACCGCCACCACCGCCTTCACGCTCCCGCCCGCCTCCGCCACGCCGTCGCGCACAAGCGAGTCGATCTGGTCGGAGGAGCCGCCGAGGAACACCAGGCCGATACTCCGCCCACTCAGCAGCCCGTGCACGGCAAGCGGCCACAAATCCGTACCCAACGTTTCTTGTTCACGCAAGTGCGCCCCCACCTGTTCCAGGTTTTGCTGGGAATCCTTCACTTCCGAGCGCAGGTTGCGCACGATCCCATCCTGAGCGGAGGACACGAGGTTCGAGTCGCCGATCGCCACCCCGATCAGCACGCCCACGGCGAGCGCGAACAGGACGGCGGCGAGCGAGAGCGCGTGGTAGCGGTAATCGAACATTTCTTGTGTGCGCTCTCAGCCGGTCGAGCCGAAGAGCAGCTGAAGCTTGAGCCATAGTAGATCCGCCACGTCACGCAAGGCCGGTGTCATCCACACGACCGCTATCAACGCGATCAGCCCCGCGCAGATCACCACCACGAGCGGCGCCAAACCCGGCATCGGGCGGTAGAGGCGACTCACGCCCTTCGCGTCCACCAAAATCTCGCCTATCCGCAGGCGCGTGAGGAACGTGGAGGACATCCCTTCGCGGTTGCGGTCAAGGAACTCCACGAGGTTGAACTGCGAACCCACAGTCACGATCAGCCGTGCCCCCTTCTCCGCGGCGATCAACATTGCCACGTCCTGGCTGGTGCCGGGCGCCGGCACGAGCTTGAAGGGCACGTCGAGCTCCTCCAGCCGCTGTCTCCCGGGGGCCCGACCGTCTGGATAGGAGTGCACCACGAGCTCGGTGCTCCCGTCGCGCGCGGCCAACAGCGCCGGCTCCCCCGCGGAGTCCATGTCCCCCACGATCATGTCTGGCCGCAACCCCACCTCCAGCAGCGCGTCTGCGCCACCATCCACCGCCACCAACACCGGCCGTGTGTCGCGAATGAACGGCTTCAACGCCCTCAGGTCGCGTTGGTGATCTACGCCCCGCACCACTACGAGCGCGGAGCGGTCGCGGAAGTCGGTACGAAAGCGCGGCAGGTCGATTCTCCCCGCCAGCAGCTCGCGCTCCTCGCGCATGTGCTCGATCGTGTTGTGCGCAAAGCGCTCAAGCGCCTCCCCGATCTCACGCCGCCGTGCCTCCGTGTCCGCGCGCACGCGCGCCACGTCGAGCACCTCGCCGGTCACGAGCGGCTGCCCGCGGAAGAGCACCTCTCCGCCCACCTGCGTCGCACGCACGGTCACGAGATCTCCGTCAGAGAGCGACTGGAACAGTGAGTCGTCGATCAGGTCTACGAGCAGCACACCCGCCTCCACAAGCAGTTGCGGCCCGAGGTTGGGATATGTCCCGCTGGTCGATGACTTGCAGTTGAGTACCGCCACAGCCCCCGCGGAGATCAGCTCCTCCGCGGATACGCGATCGATGTCTAAATGGTCGATCACGGCGACTTCCCCCGCCATCAGATGCCTCACCATCAACTTCGTCTTGCGACCCAACCGCACCGGCCCGCTCACCTCGCGCGACGCCGTGCCCACCGACCCGAAGGCGGGCGCTGTCATGCCGGGCGGCTGCCGGGTCGTCGCGGCCATGTTTCCCGAGAGTAACGGCCTTTACCGCCTTACGTGCGGACATAACCGTATTAGGACGTCACAACGCGCCTGTCGTCGCCTGCGTTAAGCGGCTCTGCGGAGATCCTCGGCATGCTGGCGAGCCGCGCCGTCCTGCTCGTCGGCGCCGAGCATTCGCATGAGCTCGCTCACCACCGCCGCCTCGTCGAGCTGCACCACGCTCGCGCTTGCCAGCTCAACGGCGGTGTCCTTGGCGATCGAGAAGTGCCTGTCCGCAAGCGAGGCGATTTGTGGCAGGTGCGTTATGCACACCACCTGTCTCCCCGCCGCAAGTCTCTGCAGGCGCTCGCCCACCGCTCGTGCGGTGTGACCGCCGATACCCGCGTCCACCTCGTCGAACACGAGCGTCGACTTCGCAGCGCCCAAGCCCGACTTGGCGCCCTGGTTGCACGCGCTGGTGAGTGCCAACATCACCCGCGATAGCTCTCCCCCCGAGGCGATCTCGCGTAGCGGAGCGGCCGCCACTCCCGGGTTCGGGGCAATCGTGAACTCCACCGCGTCGCCCCCATTTGCCCTGGCCTCGACCTCCGTCAACGCGATCTCGAACGTCGCGTCCCCCATCGCGAGCGCGCCAAGCTCCTCACGTACTCCTAGCGCAAGACGCTTTGCCGCTGACTTGCGGGCCTTTCGCAACGCGACAACGTGATTCTCAAGCGCCTTGCGTTCCTTCGCGAGCGACTCGCCCGTCTGCTCGAAGGCGACCTCAGCGCCAACCAACTCCTCACGGCGCTTTTGCGCTCGCTCCGCGTGCTCCAACACTGAGGCGATCGTCCCGCCGTGCTTTCGCATCAGGCGCTCCAGGGACTCAAGCCGCTCTTCGACCGCCTGTAGCGACCCGTCTTCGGCCTCCACCGCTTCGCAATACGCCCGCAAATCCCCCGCCAAGTCCTGCGCCTCGATCGCAAGCGCCTGGCAACGCGCCGCAAGCCCGTCGAGCTCCGGGTCAAGGCCCGCCACCGTCTCAAGGGCCGTCGCGGCCGTCGCCACCAGATGGGCCGCACCGAGACGCTCGCCGGAATCCGGCGCCAGCGCTTCGGCCGCGCCACCGGCTGCCGCATGTAGTCCCTCCACGCCTCGTAGGCGGTCGCGTCTCTGAAGCAAAGCACGACGCTCCTCCTCATCGGGAGCCGCCTCCTCGATCTCCGCGAGCTCGTGCTCCAACAACTCGAGCTCCAACTCACGCGCCCGTGCCAGCTCCCCCAGTCGCTCAAGCTCGCCTTCCAGCCGGCGCGTCTCGCGAAACGTGGCCGCGCACATGGCCAGGCGCCGTCCATGCTCCGCCCCGCAAACCTCGTCGAGCATCTGTAGCTGCGAGGCCGCCAACACGAGCTTGCGGTGCTCGTGCTGCCCGTAGAAGGCGATCAGCAGCGCGCCCAACTCACGTAGATCTCCAACTGTCGCCGAGCGTCCGTTCACGTATGCCCGCGTCCGCCCATCGGCGCTCACCCGGCGCGCGAGGATCAGCTCTCCACCATCCACCTCCTGGGCATTCTCGGGAAGGCAGTCTGAGATCTGCTCCCACATCCCCTCGGGGGCGAGGAAGGTCCCCTCCACATACGCCTCCTCACAGCCGGGACGCACGATGCCCGCGCGCGAGCGCCCACCCATCAGGAGATCCAGGGCATGCGCGAGCACCGTCTTACCCGCCCCCGTCTCCCCTGTCAGCACGTTCAAACCGGGCGCGAGGACGAGCTCGGCCCGGTCGATAAGCAGCAGGTTCTCCACGCGCAACTCACAAAGCACGCGCACAGGTGTACCAGCGCGCACAGACGGCTCGGTAGCTTTTATGCGGAAAAGCCCTCCAGGGGCCATAATCTGGGCTCTACCCACACGACGACCCGCCACTGACGGCGGTCGCACACCCAACGGTTACACAGGCATGGCTGCCAGCGACTCCCAAGATCCCACTCACCCACGCGCCCCGCGCGATCCGCTCTCCTCGACAGAGATCGCCGCGCGTCTGGAGGAGGAGGTCAGTCGCGCCTCGCGCCACCACACTCCCCTCAGCTGCCTGCTCGTCAGTCTCGACGAGGTCGACGAGCTCTCAAGTACGCACGGCGACACCATGCCCGCCCAAGCGCTCGCCTATCTCGCCGACGCCGTCAGCCGCCAGTTGCGCTGCTTTGACCGTGTCGGCCACGCCTCAGAGGGAGAGCTGCTGGTGCTCCTCCCTGGCGCCGACGAGCAACGCGGCGAGATCGTCGCGCGCCGCACCCTCTCAAGGCTTCACGCCATCAAGATCGAAGCCGAAGGACACCGCCGGCCGCTGCGCGTCTCGATGGGCATCTCAGTCTGGCGCGACGGTCTAAGCGGAGAGCAACTGCTCTCCCACACTCGTCTCGCCGCCCAGCACCACAACCACCTCCAACGGCGCGCCGAGACGCCCGCCGCGAGCCCGATTTCCGGCGCAACAGAGATGCGCCCGCCGCGACCTTCATAATCCCCGACAGTGCTCTCCGGGTCCGAGCTGTGGTTGCTGCGTCTGATGGCCGATCGCGGCCTAGCGCTGCTTGACGCCACCTCGCTCTTGATGATCGTCGAGGAGCGTGGTGAGCTGCGCGTTGCCGCCGCCGCCGGCAGGTCCACCGTAAGGGTGCGCGTGCTGCCGGTTGAGGGCTCAGCGCTCGGTGCGCTCTACCTCACGGGCAAGCCCCTCTCACTTGAGCGCCCCCGCGGCCAGGAAGCAACGTGGCTTCACGAACTGGGACTCGAAGCCCGTGCCGTGCTCGTCGAGCCCTTTAGCCTTGAGGGCCAAGGCGGCGGCATGGTCATCGCCGTGCGCGAGGACTCAGGCTTTCGCGGTCCCGACCAGCGTGCGTTCGCCGCGTTCGCCGCCAGTGTCGCCCAACGGCTCGTCGCCGAGCGCTCGGTGGAGATCGAGCGCCTGCGCTTCGGCATGGAGGCCCGCGAGCGCGAGCGCACTCGCTGGGCCCGCGAGATCCACGATGAAACCGTCCAGGGTCTCGGCGCGCTACGCCTTGGCCTTGCCAACGCCCGCGACCTCGGCGACCAGGAAGCTCTCAGTACCGCGGTCGACAATGTGCTCGAGGGGCTCGGCGCCGAGATCGATGGGCTGCGCCACCTCATCACCGAGCTTCGCCCCGCTGCACTCGACGAGCTCGGCATCGCGCCTGCGATCCAGGCTCTCGCGCGGCGTGCGCAGGCTATTGACGGCCTTGAGATCGAAACCAACATCAAGCTTGAAGGTGGCGAGGAGGAGCGACTTGACCCCGAGCTTGAGAGCACCATCTACCGCGTCGTCCAGGAGGCGCTCACCAACGTCTCCAAACACGCGAAAGCCACCCGTGCCGTCATCAGCGTGCGAGAGAGTGAGGGGCGGATCACGGCCACCGTCACCGACGACGGGCAGGGCCTCCCCGAAGGCGGCGCCGCCCGTGTCCGCAGTCCCGAGGATGAACTCAAGGGCGGCTTTGGCGTCTCAGGCATGCGCGAACGCGCGGAGCTCGTCGGCGGCGAGCTGGACCTTGCCCCCGCCCCCGGCGGCGGTACCACGATGCGCCTCAGCATTCCCCTTGCTGGGCGCCCAGCTCGCATTTAGTCCCACCCCAGAGGTCCCCTCGCGTACGCGCGGCTCCGGTGTGTTGATTGTAGGTTTGGGGGTGACTCGCGCGTGCGCGTATAAGTGCGTGTGAGGAAGTGCGTGTGAGGAGCGCGCGCGAGGCCCAGGCACTGTCGGCGTCGGCGGCGCTACTCCACCAGGCCGAGCTTGCGAGCGTAGGCGGTGATCTCCGCTCGCGATGAGAAACCAAGCTTCTCGATCGCCCGCGCCCTGTATGTCTTTACGGTGCGCTCCGCCACATGCAACTGCTCGGCGATCTCTGGATTCGTGAAGCCGTTGGCGATCAACCTCACCACCTCCCGCTCGCGCTCTGAGAGCGCGACACCCTCCTGCGCATCGCTCTCACCGGTCACCATCAACGCCCCAAGACGGGGGTGCAGATAGTTACGTCCTTCCACCGCCAAACGGAACGCCTGCAGCAGCTCGGCGGGCTCTGCCTCCTTGAGCACATAACTTCTAGCCCCCGCACGCAAGGCCTGGCGAGCGTACTCGGGGTCCTCGCGCATCGTCAGGATCGCCACCGCAAGCGTGGGGTGCGCCACGAAACATGTCGGCAACGCCGCGAGGCTCGACCCCCCCGGCATCGTTAGGTCGAGCGTGAGTAGATCCGGCTTGAAATCTCTCACCGCGCGGATCGTGGATGGCACGTCAGCCGCCTCTGCCACCACCCTGAACTCGCCCGTCTCGCGCTCAAGCACCGCGCGGATGCCGTCGCGCACGACCGTGTGGTCGTCGGCGATGATCACGTCGACGGGCCTATCTGAACGGAGGGCTTCGGTGGCCATGCGCCGCTAACCGTACCGGCTCCACGGGCGGCAACGCGCATCCCGGGCACGGTGCGCCAGAAGCACTCCCACTCAGAGCGCACGGGGCGAGGGGCCGCGATGGCACTCTTGGGACCACAAGGATCTGCACCTTTAGGACGACACGATCTGCACCCCCAGCCCTACAGACAAGCGGCCATCGGGGCACCATCATTACCCGAGTCATGCAACACATGTCCCAAAGCCCCTGCCCGACTCGTGATGGCGCTCACCTCATCGCGTACCCCCTGAAGGGCGATGCGTGATGGTAGAGGTAAGCGTCGCCCTCGCATGGGTCGCCATATCGGGCGTCAGCCTGAAGTGGCTCTCGGCTCTCGGCCACAAGTTTGAGCGAGACAGCCCCGAGCCGGAGATCCTCGCGCGCGAGGGCGAGCTTCTCCCAGAAGAGCTCTACCCGCTTGAGTTCACCCCCCTCTACGTTGGCGGCTTCAGATGAGCAGCGCGACCGTCAGGAACCACACACCGACCCACGCCGAGCCGCACCTGCGCCTTGTCGAGGGTCTTGCCGGCAGCGTCCCAACCGCGAACCGATACGAGCGGCAAGCTGCACGGGAAAGCGCGCTGGCAGACGACGCCGCGCACGTTCTCATCGCCGGAGCCGACACCCCCACTCGCACTCGTATGCTCGACGAACTACGCGACCTGCTTCCAACCGGCACCCGCTTCGCGCAGGCAACCGAGACTTGGGAGGTGATCGCGGAAGCCTCCACCACCAACATGGTTGTGCTCGCCGGCGATCTTGGCGATGTTTGCGGCGATACGGTGATGCGACTGCTCGGGCGTCGCTACCCAAGTCTGCCGGTTCTCGCGGTCACCGAGAAGACACCGACGCACACCGCGGCGGATGTCGGTGTGGCCCACGCATAGCGCCCAAGACGGGCACGATTCGGCCGAGATCAAGCCGCCGTGTGGTCTATCGTCGGGTGCGCGTCCTAGAATCTCGAAAATTCGGCGATTTATCGTCGAGCCACCGCCATCGTCGAGAGGCGTCCTTGCTTCCAAAGTCTCCCCGACTGCGGAGAATCCTTTTTGCTTATACGGTCAACGAACTGGGAACCTGGTTCGGGTACGTCGCGCTGGCCTTGGGGGTCTACGACAACACCCACAGCGCGATCGCCACGGCCGGCTTGTTCGTCGCGCGAGGACTCTTGCCGGCGCTGCTCGCGCCGGTACTCGTAGCCCGCACCGAGCGATCCACTCGTCGCGGTCGTCTTGCCTGGTTGTATGTGATCGAGGCGCTGCTCACACTCGCGCTGGCGGCCCTGCTGTGGCAGTTCTGGCTACCTGGGGTGCTCGTGCTGGTCACCGTCGATGGGATCGTGGCGGTGGCGGCAACGGCGTTGGTGCGCGCATCCGCCTCAAGGGTTGCAGTCGAGGACGCCCTCAAGCGGGCCGGACCGGAGCTCGACGCGAAGGCGGTCCAAACCACCACCGAGACGGCGCAGCGCGAGGCGAGCGCCGCGCTGAACGTCGCCTTCATGGGAGCGCTCGCGCTCGCTCCAGCTCTCGGCGGGGCCCTAGTGCACGTCGTGGGAGGCCCCATCGCGCTGCTTGTCGATGCGTTCACGTTCGTTGCGTGCGCGGGTCTCTTCATGCGATTGCGCACACACGTGGAGGAAGTCCAGGGGGACTCGGTGCGCACCCGCCTTTTCGCCGCCCTACAGCATGTCCGCGAGGTGCCGGGGTTGCGAGCCCTCTTCGCCACCGAGGCTGTCGCGATCGTGGTGTTTGCCTCGGTCGAGCCGGTGGAGGTGCTCTTCGCGAAGTCAACCCTGAACGCCGGCGACTTCGGCTTTGGTCTGCTCGTGGCGGCGTGGGGCGCGGGCGCGGCGCTTGGCGCGATTGTCTTCGCCCGCTCGACGCGTCGCCCGCTCGGCCCGATGCTCACGGGCGGCACCCTGCTCGTGGGGCTCGCCTATCTCGGCTTCGCCGCCGCCCCCACGCTTGCCATCGCCTGCGGGGCCGCTGTCGTGGGAGGGATCGGAAACGGCATCCAGTGGCCTTCGCTCATCAGCGCGGTCCAGCAGCTCACACCCTCCTCTCTGCACGGTCGCCTGATGAGCGCTGTGGGATCGCTCAACGCACTCTGTCCCGCGATCGGCTTCGCGCTGGGAGGAACCATCGCGGCCGTGAGCTCTCCTCGGGTCGCGATGGCCTGCGCCGGGGCTGCCGCGACCTTGGCGACGTTTGCTTTCCTACGCCTGCCGGTGCGCGGATTGCTCTCCACCAAAGAGGACCAGCCCGCCGTCGCCAACGAGCCCAGTCTCGTCACGTCGGGGACGCAGTAGCGCGATGCGCCTTAAGTACGACGCCTTGTCGGCCGTTAAGGACAACAGGCCCATGCGCATTACTGCGATGAACATCCTGCGACGACGCAGCCACGTCCTCTACAACGTCTGCCAGGCGCTGCTGCTCGTTGGCTGCCTGCTCGGAGCCGTGCTGACGTCGCGCGGCGTCGACTGGAGCCCACCCGAGCTGTTTGCGCTACTACTCGTGCTGAGCGTGATCGGAGAGCGCCTGGAGCTCACCGTGGGCAGCCAAAGCCTCTCCGCCGGCTTTGTCGCGCTCGTGCTCGCCATGACACTGCTCGGACCCGCTCCCGCTGTGGCGATCGCTCTGGTAGCGATCGCGGTGGATTCGGTTTCGCGCAGACCCAGCCTCACGGTATGCCTCTCGAACGCCGCCACATATGTGGCGTTCGCGTTGTTGGGTGGAGTTTTGATGCGCCTTGCTCTCGGCAACATCCACGATGAAAGCGCGGCGATGCAGGCCACAACGCGCAGCATCACCTTCGCGCTGGTGGTGTTCGGCATCTTCGCTGTCACGAACATCTTCAACTTCGCGCTGATCGCGATCCAAAAGCGTGTGCTCGACGGGCGCGGGCTCGTGACCCAGGTACGCACGCTGCTCGTGCCGATGCTCCCCGGCCAGTTCGCCGCCGCCGTCCTCGCGGCGATCTTGGCGGTCGCCTACACCAACCTCGGCTACCCCGCGCTCGTGGGGGTTGTTGCGGTGATCCTCATCTTCCAGTACCTCGCGCGTGCGCTCTTGCGCTCCGAGGACCGCGCCGAGCAACTTGAGGCCCGCTCTGTGCGCCTCGCCTCGATGCAGTTGGGTGTGCTGGTCACGCTCGTTGAGACGCTTGCGCTCAGAGACCGCATGACCGCCCGCCACGCAGCCGCCGTCGCGCGCTATTCACGCGCGCTCGCCCGCGAGATGGGCTGCGACGAGGCCGACCAGGACCTCGCCCATACCGCCGGCCTGCTGCACGACATCGGCAAGTTCGCGCTCCCCGACCGTATTCTCCACGCCGAGATCCTCTCTGACGAGGATTGGGCGGTGGTACGCCGCCATCCGCAAGAGGGCGCCACGCTCGTGGGACGCCTCGACGGCTACGGGCCAGTGGCCGACGCGATCCTCTACCACCACGAGCACGTCGACGGCAGCGGCTACCCGGCCGGGCTGATCGGCAACGAGATCCCGCTAGCCTCGCGCATCCTCTCCGTGTGCAACGTGTACGACACGCTCACCGCACGGGACTCCTACCGCTCTCCAATGACCCCCCAGGACGCGATCGCCGAGCTGCGGCGGGTCTCCGGACGCCAGCTGGACTCCGAGATCGTCGACACCTTCATCTCCATGCTGGAGCGCGACGGTCCCGTCACCTTCGCCCACGGCGACGACGCCGACTTTGAGGCGGAGCTCGCCTTCGAGCGCCGTGCTCGCGCGCTCGCCGAGCCAGCCGCACGTTAAGTCGCCTACCGTCGCCTGAGCCGCAGCAGCAGCGCGCCGGCTATAGATCCCACGCCGTTGCCGCCGTGGAGCGATGTTCCGGGCTCGTTCCGCCCTGCTCCTTAACGACTTGAGGCACCGCCTCTGTCGACGGCGCCTCAAGCGCTAAACCCCGAAATCGGGGGTGATTCATCAGCCTTTCCAACCCATTACAAGCTCCTCTCGTCGCCGGGCGGGTCAACGACTCCGTGCGACGGCCTCCATCCTCAGCCAAGCACGATGAGCGTTGAGTAGGTTCGAGTAGCATAATATAGATAATGGACGAATTGTCCACTTCGGCCAAATGACTGCATGAGCGCTTGCAGCAAGAAGGCGCCAGAGCCGACATGTCGTATGTTTCCGCTGCATATGGGCGGTTTTCAGGCTTGGCCGCTGTGGCCGATAAACGGCAAGAAACGTCCAGTCGTCGCCTGGCGAGTGGCCTAACCCGTCGGCTCGGCCACGGGTGGGTGCGGGTTTGCCGCAACCTCGTCTCGGCCTCGCCCAACCCCTATTCACGGCGTGTTTCGGTCGCTATTCTCGTTCAAAGGTCCACAAAGCTCAAGGACGCTAATCCTGGGCAGCCAAAGTGCCGAATACCCCCTCAACGAGGTCCGCTCCTACCGGCGGGCTCCCGTTAGGAAGCGCCACGAAGGCGAACACGACCAGGAGAGGCCAAAATGCCCATCACACCCGATCCCACTCACGAGCACCAACTCGTCTTCACAAGCTCACAGGCGGCGCGCTATCTCGGCGTATCGCTCGCCACGGTGCGCCGTTGGACCGACGCGGGCTACCTCACCGGCTACCGCACCCCAGGCGGGCAGCGCCGCTTCTCGCGTGAGCAGCTCGACGGGTTCATCGACTCGCTACAACGCACGAGCGACACGTCCGCGCGCCGCACCGAAGTGGCGTAGGGAGCGATACGGCCCGTATCAGCGGGCCAGACGACCAAACTTGTCGCGCAAGCGGCGGTAGAACGACGAGCCGGGAAGCTGGGCGATGACGCCCGCATCGTCGACGAAGCGTGCGCTTATGGCGGCCCCTGGCGCGAG
Organism: uncultured Solirubrobacterales bacterium; assembly: GCA_963695305.1. Lineage (GTDB taxonomy): Bacteria > Actinomycetota > Thermoleophilia > Solirubrobacterales > Solirubrobacteraceae > Palsa-744. The sequence goes on from OY968774.1 coordinate 2,138,446, forward strand.
TTCTCCAACAGGCCGCCCGTCGACTGACACGTCAAGCGCCTCGCGCGAGCGGTTGTGGATCTCCAAGCGATCCCTCGGGGCCGCAACGAGCGTACGCGCCGTCAGCGAGTGGGGCGCGATGAACGACACCACAAACCCCTCCACGCCCCACGCCATCACCGGGCCACCATTGGCGAGGTTGTAGCCCGTGGACCCCGCGGGCGTCGCCACCACCAAACCGTCGCAACGAACGCTGCCGAGTTCCTCCCCGTCGAGCACGTAGGCGATCTCAGCCACCCGCTCTCCCACCTTGCGGTGGATCGCGACATCGTTGAACGCCCGCTCCGCGCCACCAGGCGCGTTGAGCACGATCGCCGGCAGCCGCAGCAGCTCGAAATCGCCCTCGTAGGCGCGCCGCACACCGTCTGCGAGCTCATCGGGCTCGATCGTCGCCAGAAAACCGATATCGCCGAAGTTCACGGCGAACACAGGCACATTGGTACCTGCGTAGCGGCGCAACGCGCGCAAGATCGTCCCATCCCCCCCCAGCACCATGCAAAGGTCCACAGTAGGGTCGTTGGGGGCGTCCACCACCATCCCCGGCCGTGCCACAAGGCCGTGCTTTGCGGTCTCTGAGGCCTCGAAGCGCAACGTCACACCGGCCTTCACCGCTCCCTCCACGAGTGTGTCGAGCGCGTGCGCGGTCTGCGTGGGGCGACTGTGGGTCAACACCGCCACCTCCCGCACAGCTTTCACAGCGGGCCCACCGCTCGGCATTGCACTATCGCCCGAGACGTGTTGAGTACTCACGGCTCCACCTCCCGTGCCATCTGCTCCAGACCAGCCACGTCACAAGTCGTGCCCGCGCGCGGCGACTGAGCAAGCCAGATGAACGTCTCAAGGTTCCCCTTCGGCCCCGGCAACCCGGACGAGCAGTAGCCGCAGACCGCGGCGCCCAACTCCAGCGCGGCGGCGCCCACGTCGATCAGCGCTGAGCGTCGATCCTCCGCGGAGCGCACCACACCGCCCTTGCCAACCCGCTCGCGCCCCACCTCGAACTGGGGCTTCACGAGTGCCACCACATCGTACCCCTCGGCCATGCAAGAGAGCACCGCTCCGAGCACCTTACGCAGCGAGATGAACGACACGTCCATCACGGCTAGTTCAGGCGCGAAGGGCAACATCTCGGACATCAGCGTCCGGGCGTTCGTGCGCTCTAGCACCGTCACACGTGGATCGTTGCGCAAGCCGTAGTCGAGATCGCCGTACCCCACGTCAACCGCCACCACCTCGCTCGCCCCACTCTGTAGCAGGCAGTCGGTGAAGCCGCCGGTAGACGCCCCCACGTCCATCGCCTTCCGTCCCGCCACGTGGACGTCGAAGTGCGCGAGCGCGTTCGCCAGCTTTACGCCCCCACGCGAGACGAACCGCGGCCGCTCGCGCACGCTCAGCTCAGCGTCGACAGCAACCATCTCCCCGGGCTTCTCCGCCCGCCGACCATCCAGCCCGACAGTTACCTCCCCCGCCATCACTGACGCAGCCGCCCGCGTCCGCGATGCAAACAGTCCGCGCTCGGCCAACAGGGTGTCTAGACGTTGCTTTGGCATGAGCGTTGGCAAAACGGTAGACCTGCCGGTCAGGATTTGGAGGAAGTTCGGCCCCTTTGGAGAATTCAATACATCTGTGTGATCGGTGTCACATATGGTGCATCTCTGTATAAGCGGGGTTTCGTCCAGCTTATCTGTCCTCGCTTCTCCGTACGGTCCGTGTCGATCCCATTGAGTTGGCCCGGGCGACAGCGGTGAACTGCCCCCGGGCCGTGACACGGAAAGGCGGAACCTTCCCATGCAGAACGATCCTTCTCTGGAGTCGGGCGATGTCCTGCGCGTCGTCAAGTCAGGCATACACGACCGCCTCGTAGATCCAGCCAACTCGCGTCCGTTTGCTGTACGCGAGCTGGTTCTCGAAATCGGCGGCCTGCTCGACGTAGAAGACGCGCTCGCCGATCTTCACGGCGTGGGCTTGGTGCATCGGTGCGGCGAGTTCGTGTGGGCTACGCGGGCGGCGCTCGCGGCGGACGCTATCGAGCTATAACTGACTGACTGGCGCTCGCGGCCCTGGAGTGCCAAAACCCCTGCAATTCGACGATTAAAACCTTCGTACGTAATTCCCGCCGGTGGGTAGGCTAGGTTTACAATCGGTAGATCTAGACGGCGGAGGCAAAGGTTCTTCACCTTGCGCCAAGCGCCGAATCCGCATTAGAGGTGCAACTCGATGCGGAACTACGGGAACTCCCTCTAGGTCTACCCCGATCCTGTCTTCTCCAGCGAGGTTCGCGCCTCTGGCGCGGGTTCCTTTCAGAAGTCTTGACAAGGAATATTGACATCCCGTTCGGACGGAACATCCGTTCCATGCTACCTGCTGCTTGCGCGGTAGTCTGAGCAAGTGGCATCAGAGCACAAGCCCACGCAGCAGACAAACCCGAAGACGGGCAAGCCGATCACGATCCCCGTTCCGACACGGGGAGCGTTTGATCGGTTCGTCAAGAAGGTGGCGGGTCCGCCAACAGGTCGTAAACGGCCTGGCGGGAAAGATCGGCCTCCTGAGCGATCCGACTGATAGACACGCCTTCGGCTTGCGCCGCTCGGCAGTAGTCGCGTAGTTCGCCGGTCGCCTTCTGCTTCATGTCGTCGGCTCGCGCACGCTGCTTGGCGGCACGACGAATGCCGTTGATGGCGGGACTATCGTTCATAGAGTTGTGGTTGCTCGGTCGAGTAGGACCTCGAACATCGGCTCGGGCTCCAAGCGCGCATTGCGTCGCCATGTGAACTCGTTGAGATAGCCCTGTAGCCACTTGTGGGACACCTTGCGGTAGGTGCCCTTGATCGACGGCTTCAAGTGGCCGAAGAATCCCTCGATGGTGTTCGTGTGCGTATCGCCGTCCACATAGACCCCGGACGAGTGGTTGATCCGACTATGGGATATGAAGTGTTGGTCAAGCCCTTTGTAGGCGGGCCACTCGTCAGTGACGATGATCGACTCGGGCTCAACCCATTCGATCAGCGTTTCCTTGAGACGCGGTCCGCGCCGCGACGGTAGGACGGTTGCCTTGACGCGCCCGCCGCGTTCTACGGCAGCGAACACGGTTGCTCTACTACGTTCGCGGAGCTTCATCGCTTCCGAACGCCGAGACGACGACGGGCCGATAGCCAATCCTTTGTGTTGCCCATGCGGCTTGCGTGGCTTGCCATCGACGGAAGTCTCATCGGCCTCTATATCGCCGCGCAACCGCTCGCCATCGTCCGCCATAAGCTCGTTGCGGATCTTGTTCAGCATCCGCCATGCGGTGCGGTATGACACGCCGATCTCGCGCTCTAGCTGCTTGGCGGAGATCCCACAACGAGTGCTAGTCATCAGGTACATCGCGTAGTACCAGAGATGCAGCGATGTTGAGGACTTCGCAAAGATCGTCCCGGCAGTCGGGTGGACGTGATGGCCGCAGCCGGTGCAGGTCCACGACTGGCGACCCTGTTTGGTCGCGTACTTGCGGAAAACACGCTCCTGCTTGCACTTCGGGCACATGGCGTTTTCACCGTCCGGCGAGTGGCGTTGACGCCACAAGTGCTCTAGGCACGCGGCGTCGTCGGGAAACTCGCGCATGAACTCCATGAGCGAGAACGACGATTCCGACGACATGGCACGGATCGGTTCATGGCGGTTGACCGGGGGCATGGTGTCAACCTACTAGACAAACTGACGTTTGTCAAGTGACTTGACACATCAATTTTGGAGGACGGGCAGGGCCGATATAGGGACAGTGCCACGTTTTCTACAAGCAAGAAAGGCCGTGTTTCCCAGTTGCCGCCGCGACGCATGCGAGGCTTCTCGGTTGCCCGCTCCGGCGGGTGATAGCCCCCCGACCGCCGTTACAAGCGACGGTCGAGGGGACCAACCACGAACAAAGGCACTAGCGATGCCTAACGCACAACTCAACCCCGGAGAGACGGTCCGCGTCGCCGGGACTTACATCCTCGTCAACCGCAACGGCAAGTCCGCGGACGTTGCCATACGGCGCGAGATAGGCGAACGGCTGCCGTTGGCAGTCGCCGCCGATGGTCCGCTCTGGTACGTCCTGGTGGCATCCACCACGACGGCTCAGGCGGCGTAGACGACGCCTCCGGTCCCCGGCGTTCTGTCGGGGGCCGTTGGCATCCTTCCCAGGCCACTCGGCCGTACCGGAACTGTCTCGGCCCTTTACCAAACGCCTAGCACGCGTAGGGGCCGGGGCGGTTCCCGTTTCTTGGGGGAAGATCACAGTCATGTGGGGGTCCAACTCTGTCGAGCGAGGGCCATCGGATAACTCTCCGGCCCTTACGCCACCGCGCTCAGCGGCTTCCGCGTTCTCGATGTTGCTCAATACTGGTGGTTGATGCTCAATACGTCTCGGCTGGGCTTGCCGTAGCTCGCCGTTAGTCGCGGTTAGTCGCCGCTTCTCGCCATAGTACCGGCCTCCCGGACGGAAACCTGTACAAAACGTGCATGCGCGCGCGCCGAGCGCATCGCAGAAAGCCCCGTGAAATAAGGCCCAACCGACGCGCCCTGTACGAACATCACCGTTATGGCTGCCAACCATAGGACCACGTCCTCGACCCCTTCTAGGGCGTCGGTGGCAGCGACCACCGGCTCCCAAGATCAGTAGTTTGGGACGACAAGGCGGCGCTGAGGGATGGATGCTTATACAGTGATCGACCATATGTGATCGGTGTCACACAAACATGTGTTCCCCTGGTGCATTATTCCACTTGACCCGAAGTACAGCAGCATCCCTCCTCCCCGAAACGGCCCGCCTCCCCAGCGGGCCGTTTCTTTTGGTCGGATCCCCTCAGCCGACCGGAGTGGATTCGCGTGCGAGGATCGCTGCGCGGACTCGCTCGGCTATGCGTGTGCCCGTGAAGCCGACCTCCTCGTGCAGGAGCGCGGGCTTGCCGTGCGTGACGTAGCGGTCGGGTAGTCCGACGCGCAGGATGCGCGGGGGTGCTGCGCCCGCCTCGTTCAAGGTCTCCCACACCGCCGAGCCAAAGCCGCCCGCGAGGACGCCCTCCTCGACCGTCACGAGCAGGTCGTGCTCAGCCGCCAGTTGCGCCATCAACCCGGCGTCGATCGGCTTGGCAAAACGCGCGTCCACGACCGTCACTGAGATCTCATCGCCCGCGAGCAGGTCGGCCACCTCGATCGCCTTGCCTACCCCCGAGCCGTACCCGATCAACGCCACGCGCCGGCCCACTGGGCCCGCGGCGCCGCGCTCGCGCAAGATCTCACCCGTGCCGATCCCAATCGCGCGAGGCTCGGAGGGGAGCTTGACACCCACTCCCTCACCACGGGGGTAGCGCAATGCGACCGGCCCGTCGTCGTAGCAGAGCGCCGTGTGCAACATGTGCGTGAGCATCGCCTCGTCCCGCGGCGCCATCAACACGATGTTCGGCAAACAGCGCAAGTAGGCGATGTCGAACGCCCCGTGGTGGGTTGGCCCATCGTCGCCAACCAAACCCGCACGATCCATCGCGAACACCACGTTCAACTTCTGCAAGCACACGTCATGCACGATCTGGTCGAACGCGCGCTGTAGGAACGTCGAGTAGATCGCCGCCACCGGCTTGCAGCCCTGAAGCGCCAACCCCGCGGCGAACAGGATTGCCTGCTGCTCGGCGATCCCCACATCGAAATACCGCTCCGGCATCGCCTCCTGCAGGATGCTCAAGCCCGTTCCCGAGTTCATCGCGGCGGTGATCCCCACCACCCGCTCGTCACGCATGCACTCCCGCACGAGCGCCTCACCGAACACCTGGGTGTACTGGGGCGCCCCCTTCGGCGTGCTTGCCGCGGGTTGCGCGCTCGCGGCGAGCTGAACCGACGGGGCGGCCTGCTTGGTGGGCATGCGGTTGGTGATCGACTTAGGCTTCGCCGCGTGCCACTTCTCCATCCCCTCAAGCCCACCGTCCTCGGCGGGAGCGAAACCCTTGCCCTTCACGGTCGCGATATGCACCACCACCGGCCGCTCCGCCGCGATCGCCTCACGCAAGGCGACACGCAACGCACGCACATCGTGGCCATCGATCACCCCCATGTACGCCCAATCGAGCTCCTCCCACCACAATCCCGGAGCCCAGAAGGCCTTGATCGACTCCTTCAATTGTGGCCCCAACCGTTCAAACGCCGACCCGATCCCTCCCGGTAGGCGTGTCAAGCCGCCCTCCACACCAGAGCGTGCATGCCACAACTTCGGGTTCAACCTCACCCGGTTGAAGTAGCGCGAGAGCGCACCCACGTTCGGCGCGATCGACATGCCGTTGTCGTTGAGCACCACCACCATCGGTGTCCCCAAGCCGCCGGCCTGGCCGATCGCCTCGAAGGCCACCCCTCCGGTCATCGCGCCGTCGCCGATCACCGCCACAACCTTGCCGTCCGTGTGCTCGTCCTTGAGGTGGCGCATCCCCTCCTTCAACCCCACCGCGTAGCCGATCGACGTCGAGGCGTGCCCCGCTCCCATGATGTCGTGCTCTGACTCCTCCCGAGAGCAGAACGGCGCCAACCCCCCGTACTGGCGGATCGTCTGCAGCTCCCTACTTCTCCCCGTGAGGATCTTGTGGGGGTATGCCTGGTGCCCCACATCCCACAAGATCTTGTCCTTCGGCGATTCAAGCAGCGAGTGAAGCGCCACCGCCAACTCGCACGTGCCGAGATTCGCGCCGAAGTGCCCCCCGATCTCCCCCACCGTGTCGATGATGTGCTCGCGCACCTCCTGCGCCAGCTGCGTCAACTCCTCCTCGGAGAGCGCCTTGAGGTCCTCGGGGCCTTCTATGCGGTCGATAATCGTCACGATGTGCGCGTGTAGATGAAGTCGGTGATCTGCTCTAGCTCGCTCGTCGCGGCAGTATCGAGGAGAGGCGTATCCGCCACCGCCACCGCTGCCTGCGCGAGCGCCTCCCGGGCGGTCCGATGGGACTCCGCGGCCAACTCCCTGGCCTTCTCTATCCCGAACTCGCTCACGTATGTTCGCTTGCCGTGTCTCTCATCGCTACCCCGCGGCTTGCCGAGCGCTTCGTCGGTTCCGGTCACGTCCAAGATGTCATCCACGATCTGGAACAACACACCAAGCTCCGCCGCAAAGCGCCGAAACGCCATTGTCGCAGGTTCGCTCGCGCCGGCCAGCAAAAGCACGCACACCACCGACGAGCTGATCAACCTACTCGTCTTCAGCTCGTGCAACTTCCGCAATCCCTCGGGCCCCTCCGGTGCGGTTGCTCTCATGTCCACATACTGCCCCCCAACCATCCCGTTCACGCCCGTCGCATTCGACAACTCCACCGCCGCCGCCAACACCCGCTCCGGTAAGGACCCCTCCGCAGCCAGCAAATGGTGGAACGCCTCCGCGTACAACCCATCCCCCGCGAGAATCGCCACGTCCTCCCCAAACGCCACGTGGCACGTCGCGCGACCCCTCCGAAGCGCGTCATCGTCCATCGCCGGTAGGTCGTCATGGATCAGCGAGTACGTATGGATCAACTCCAAAGCAACCGCCAATGGCATCGCGAGCGCCCGTTCGAGCCCGATCGCTCGTGCCGTCGCAAGCGCGAGCACCGGCCTTATGCGCTTGCCGCCCGCAAGCAGCGAATAGCGCATCGCCTCCTCCAAGCCCGCCGTGAGCGAGGCCTCGGAGAAGCGCATACCCTCAAGCTCTCGCTCCACCTCCTCGCGCAGGTGCTCCGGATAGAGAACCTCCAACGAGCGTCCCTAAAGGAGCGAGTCCTGGCCCGGCGCCACCGGCGAGGCCTCCGCCCGCGCTTCGCGCTCAAGCTCCGCGCTCGCCTGTGTGGCAAGCGACGCGCAATCCTCCACCAACGTCGCCGCCGCGTCGGCCGAGAGCTCGCCCGAACGCAGCTGCTCAGCCGCGCGCTCCAACTGCTCTATCAGGTCGTCGATCCGCTCTAGGCTCATGTACTCGACGCATTCTGGCGCAACTCGCGCAACACCGCAGCCAAGACCCCATTCACGAACGCGGGCGCGTCGCTCCCACAGAACGTCTTCGCGCTCTCGATCGCCTCCTCGATCGCCCCCTCAGGCGGGATCGGCGTCTCTCCCGGCGCCACATCGGGGTGCAGCATCTCGATCAACGCCACCCTCATGATGCTGCGCTCAAGCGGCTGGATCCGCTGCACCGACCACCCGTGCGCGTGGCGGTCGATGACCTCGTCAAGTTCCTCCGCGTGGTCTGCGGCAGCGTGCGCGAGCGCCCGTGTCAGCAGTGACGAGTTCGCCCCCAAGGCGTCCGTCAACTCCACCCCCGTGAGGTCGTGCTGGTAGAGCGCGAACACCGCCGCCCTGCGCTGCTCTGAGCGGCGCATCTTTGCCTACCGGCCCGACTTGGCCGCTTGCGCCATCACGCGCGCGACATGTATTCGCCGGAGCGCGTATCCACGCGCACCTTCTCGCCCACATCCACGAACAACGGCACCGAGATCGTCGCGCCCGTCTCAAGCGTCGCCGGCTTGTTCCCCCCGCCCGAGGCCGTGTCCCCCCGCAAACCCGGCTCGGTCTCCGTCACGGTCAAGTCCACCGCGCTTGGCAACTGGATGTCTGACGGCTGATCGTCGATGAAGAGGACGTCCACTTCGCTGCTAGGCGTCGTCCACTTCAACGCCTCCGCGAACGTCGCTTCCGGCACCGCGATCTGCTCGAAGCTCTCGCTGTCCATGAAGTGCGCATCCGTCCCATCCGCATACAGGTACTGCATCTTGCGCGCCTCTGTCCGCACAGCGCGGAACTTCTCGCCGGCGCGGAAGGTCCGGTCGATCACCGCCCCGTCGCTCGCCCTGCGCAGCTTTGTCCGCACGAAGGCTCCACCCTTCCCGGGCTTCACGTGCTGGAACTCGAGGATCTTGAAGATCGTCCCCTCTACGTCTATGTGGTTTCCGTTGCGGAATTGGTTGGTCGTGATGGACATGGGCGGAGAGAGTAGCGCGCTGGGTCTAACAGCCTCGCAAAGCCGCCTGCCAGACCGAGCTTCTCCAGAGGTGTGCGCGCCACGGTGGCGAAATCCGGAGAGCGATGCACGACCTGCGGGACTCTAGCAACTTCTAAACAACCCTAAATCAATCTATCTCAGTCTAACTAGTTCTCTTAGAATCTAATAGAGTCCTCAGAATGGACGCCAGACTGAACCCCTATGCGCCGGGCGCCGGCACTCGACCTCCACTCTTGACCGGGCGCGACCGAGAGATAGAGGCATATGAAGTCCTGCTTGACCGTCTCAACAGGGGCATCGCGGGCCAGAGCATGGTGGTAACGGGACTTCGTGGTGTTGGCAAGACAGTGCTGCTGAATGCTTTTGAGGGCATCACGGTCGGGCGCGGTTGGATCGCGGTAGAGCGCGAGTTCGACGAGGCCAGTTCATTTCCCGCGACGATTGCTCGCGCCACCGAGCGGATCCTCCTCGAGTTGAAGCCGACGAAGAAGCTCGCCGAGCAGATCAAGACCACGCTACAGGGCCTGGGCGCTTTCACCGTCAAGGACCCACAAGGTTTTGAGTTGAGCTACACCCCCCCAAACAAGCCATCAGACGATGTGCTGGGAGAAGATTTCACCGAACTGCTGCTCGTGGTCGGTCAAGCTGCCGCCGCCAGGGGCCGCGGAGTCGCATTTCTGCTCGACGAGGTCCAGTTCGTTCGCCCACACGAGTTCGGGCCATTCGTAGTCGCGTTGCATAAGCTCAACCAGAAGGCCCTTCCTGTGACCTGTGTGGCCGCGGGCCTTCCGAGCCTCCCCGTGCTGGTGGGCAACGCCAAGAGTTACGCAGAGCGGCTGTTCGAGTATCCCCGAATTGATCGACTCTCCAAGCCCGACGCGTTAGAGGCGCTGGCTAGCCCAGCGCGTCGCTTGGATGTCATCTGGGAACAGCCCGCCCTCGACTACGTATTTGGCCAAACCGGCGGCTACCCTTACTTCCTGCAGGAGTACGGAAAGTACACCTGGGATGTTTCATCCAATGGGAAGATCACCGAAAAGGACGCCCAGACGGGCGGGCGAATAGCCCAGGAGCATCTGGACAATGGTTTCTTCCTAGTCCGCTTTGAGCGCCGCGCCACCAAAGCAGAGCAGAAGTTCCTCTATGCGATGGCGCGCTGTCAGGGACCTCCCTATTCAATGGCAGACATCACGCGAGCACTAGGCAAGACCGACCAACGTTCGCTCTCCGTACGGCGTAACGCGCTGATCAAAAAGGGTCTGATCTACGCACCCCATCACGGTGCGGTCGACTACACGGTCCCTCACTTTGCCGATTACCTCCAGCGCCGTGGAGCGGAGTCGATCGGGGAAGGGGGCACTGACGATTTAGGATGACCGCACTCGGCATTCCACGTAGTCGAGAAGTCTTCTACACGCGTAGCTCCACCACCGGCAGCCCCGGATCTCGCACCACGTTGGGGTGCAGAAGGTGCCCAAGCTGGCGCACACCGTCGGCCAGTCGCGGCCCAGGGCGCGAGTAGGAACTGTCGGCATCAACCACCACCGTCCGGCACGGCAGGCGCAGATCGGCCGCACGCTCAGTCGCCTGCTCCGCGTCAAAGCCGCACGGCGCGATGACCACGAGATCGGGCTGTTGCTCCAGCACCTCTTCCCATCTCACCCGGCGCGAGGGCTCGCTCGCCTCACCGATCACGCTCATCCCACCGGCAAGCTCGATCATCTCTGGGATCCAGTGGCCGCCGCAGTAAGGCGGGTCGATCCACTCAGCGAGGAACACTCGCGGGCGATCCTTACCGGCCACGGCTCGCTCAACGGCTGTGATCTTGTCGCGCATCTCCCCTACTATCGCCACTCCGCGATCTTCGACGCCCAGGCGCCGCGCGAGAGTGATCACAGTGCCGGCCACATCGTCGAGCGTCCGTGGATCGAGCGAGAGGATCTCCGCGTTCACCGGACATGCGGTCGCGAGATCGCCACTCGACACCGCACACACCGCACACAGATCCTGCGTGACGATCAGATCGGGGCGCAAGCGGTCGATCAGCTCCGCGTCCACCGCATAGAGCGAGCCCCCGTCCTTGGTGGAGTCGCGCACGAGATCGTCGATTTGCACGTTTGTGAGCGTGGCCGTATCGACCTTCGCGCTCGACACCACCGGCTTGCCGACCACCCGCTCCGGCCAGCGGCACTCGGCGCTGACGCCCACGAGCCTGTCCGCGAGACCGAGGTCGGCAATGATCTCGGTGGCGCTCGGGAGCAGCGAGCAGATGCGTTGCGGCACAACGCCTGCACCACCAGACGGTGGGTGCCGCTCAGCACGCGTGAGTGGTTCAGCCGATGCGTCCACGGCTCAGGCGTCGCCGGCGAGCAGATCGCAGAAGACGAACCCATCGCGCTCGACTACCTCCCCACGCCGGCACCCAACCGGCTCGGAGAAGATCGGGCCGTCGTACACGAAGGTATGGAACTCGCCGTTCTCCCCGCACGGGTCCACCTCTGGCGGCAGGTCGTTGAGCAAGCTCTCTTCAAACTCTCTCCCAGCAAACGATAGGTCGAGCGCGCACGGATCTACGCACACAAGGACCGCCCGGAACCCTTCCGCGATGAATTGGCGAGCGAGCTCGGCGGTATCGAGCTCCCACACGGGAAAGACCGCACGCCGCCCCGTCCCCACAAGCCGGCTTTCGCGGTACTCGCGGATGTCCCGTAGGAACAGGTCTCCGAACGCGATCTCTTCGACGCCCTCCATGTCTGGAGAGGCGAGCGCCGCCGCCATCCGCTCTTCGTACACCTCGTTGGGGCAGGGCGTCGGGATCTCCACCTCCACCAGCGGCACCCCTACGAGCTGTGCCTGTCTGCGCAGCAACTCGCGGCGCACACCGTGCATCGACACGCGGTCGTACTCGGCGGTGATGGTCGTGAGTAGCGACCCGGGAAGCCTCCCCTCCTGCTCACGAAGGGTCCACAAGGCCAGCGCAGAGTCCTTGCCACCGCTCCAACCCAAGCTCAAGGAGGATGTCAAGGGCGGAGCGGGCGTGACGGTCATCCACGTCAGGCTACCCGCACGAGACGAACCTGACCCACGCGCCAGTTTCAGCAAGAGCACGCAGCACGATCCGTCCTATGATCGCCAGGCAAACCAACCGAAGGAGCCTCCGGTGAAGACCCTGCAAGGCGGAACGGCGCTCGTGACGGGCGCCTCTGGTGGTATCGGGACGCACATCGCGCGGCGGTTGGCGCGTGAGGGAATGAACGTAGCGGTGTCGGGTCGCCGCGAGGATGCACTCGCGAAAGTCGTGGCGGAGCTCACCGCACTCGGGGTGAAGGTGGTGTCGGTGCCCGCCGACCTGTCCCACTTGAGCCAGGTGGATCCACTCATCGACGGCGTGGAAGCCGCGCTCGGACACATCGACGTGCTCGTGAACAACGCGGGGCTGGAGTCGACGGGTACGTTCACGACCTACACCCGCGAAGAACTCACAACGATGGTGGACGTGAACCTCACCGCGCCGCTCCTGCTCACCCACCGCCTCACCCCCGGCATGCTCACGCGGGGACGGGGACACGTCGTCTTCATCTCCTCCGTTGCCGGCAAGATCGGGCCCGCGTTCAACGAGCCCTACGCCGCCACCAAGGCGGGGCTCGTGGGTCTCACGCAGTCGTTGCGCGCCGAGTATCTCAACGACCCCATCGGCTTCTCGGTGATCTGCCCCGGGTTCGTGACAGGCGACGGGATGTATGCACGGATGGTGCAGGACGGGCAGCGCTCCAACCGCGTGATGGGCGAGACCACAACCGAGAAGATCGCGGATGCGGTGGTGCGCGCGATCCGCAAGGACCGCCCGGAGATCATCGAGAGCGGAGCGCCGATCCGCCCGATGCTCGCCCTCGCTCAGCTCTCCCCTCGACTCGTCGAGCGTCTGACACCACGAGTGGGCATCACCGATCTCTTCCGCCGCGTCGCTGAGTCGCGCGGGCGCACCGCATAAAAATTGCAGATACCCGCCCGTCGGCGGCGGAGACTTCTTAAGCCGAGCCCATGATTTGCCGATGTCTTTTGAGTGACCCCACGCCTTCGAGAGAATGCACCGTGGCTGGCGCTCGCTTGCCTCTGCACAGCGGTGATGGCCTGGCTCGGCCTGTACGGGTACGGCTGGAACGACTACGACACCGAGGCCCGCCCAGCGATAGACGCGCTCGTACAGGGCCACCTCAACACCTTCTTCGCGCTCGCACCGGTCTATGGTGGCTCGCTGCTGGAGCGCGCGCCGTTTGCACTTGCTCCGAGCCTCTGGGGCGGCGGTGACCTTGCGATCTATCGCACCATGGCCCTTCCCTGTCTGCTCGCGGCGATGGCGCTCGGATTGTGGCTCCTCGTACGCATCCGCGCTCTAGGCCTCAACCGCCTCGCACAGCTCGTGGTGCTGGGCCTGTGCGTCGCCAATCCGTTGACGCTTGCCGCGCTTGAACTCGGACATCCCGATGAGTTGCTGGGCGGCGTCCTGTGTGTCGCGGCCGTCCTGCTTGCCTTCTCCTCCCGCCCTGCGTGGACCGGCGTTGCTTTGGGGCTGGCTTTCGCCAATAAGCAATGGGCGATCCTCGCGCTCGGGCCGGTGCTGCTCGCCCTTCCCGCCCGCCGCGCGCTGTGCCTATCGGCGGCCGGCGCGGTGAGCGTGGCGCTGTTCGCCCCGTTTGCCCTGTTCGGGTCAACCGCGTTCGTAGCGGGTGTAAAGGGCGCCGCGAGCCCGGGCAGCACGATCTTCCAACCCTGGCAGCTATGGTGGTTCTTCGGCCACCACGGTCATGTCATACGAGGCACATTCGGCGCGATCAAGCCTGGCTACCGCACCGCGCCCGACTGGACCGCCACCATCAGTCATCCCCTGATCGTGGGGCTCGCGCTGCCGCTCACACTCGGTGTGTGGACACGCTGGCGGAGTGCCCTCGGGCAGGCCAAGGCGACTGTCAACAAGCTGCCCGACGCACTCCTCTTGCTCGCCCTACTCCTGCTACTCCGCTGCATGCTCGACACGTGGGACATCGTCTACTACCCGCTCCCGTTTGTCCTCGCACTCGGCGCGTGGGAGACGCTTGGCCCGCGGCGCGTCCCTGTGCTCGCGCTGGCGAGCGCCGTCGCCGTGTGGGCCGGTTGGCGATGGCTTCCTTCCTTTACCTCCGCAGATTTTCAAGCCGCCTTCTTCCTTGCCTGGACCGTGCCGCTCGCTGGCGGGCTCGCGCTCGCGCTCTACACGCCCGGGTGGCTCACCCGATTCGCGCGCAAATCGCTACTCAACCGTGGTGAGCTCCTTCGTCAGGCTCGTGAGCCGCTCGGCGCCGTCATCGCCCACGACGGCTAGATCCTCAATCCGCACGCCCAACCGCTCGGGGATGTAAACACCGGGCTCGACCGTCACGATGTTCCCCGCTCGCAACGGCTGCTCGCTCGCGGTACGCGAGAGGCGGGGCGCCTCGTGGATCTCCATCCCCACTCCGTGACCAACCCCATGGCCGAAGTGCTCTGAGTGGCCGGCGTCCTCGATGATCGTCCGCGCCACCCCGTCCACGTCGCGTCCGCTCACACCCGCCCGCACCGCCGCGAGCGCGGCTTCCTGGGCGCATAGCACGAGCTCATATGTCGCCTGCCCCTCCTCGGAGAGCGGACCGGTGGCGTAGGTGCGGGTGCAATCCGAGCAGTACCCGTCTAGATATGCGCCCCAGTCGATCGTCACGAGCACACCCCGCTCGATCTCGACGTCCCTGGGTTCCGCGTGCGGGAGCGCGCCGTGTTCTGCGCTTGCCACGATCGAGGGGAAGCTAGGCGCCTGCGCCCCCAGCCGTCGCATCCGCAGCTCAAGCTCGATCGCAACGTCACGCTCGGTACGCCCAACGAGGCCTTCTTCCAACACGCCCGCGAGCGCCTCGTCAGCGAGCGCCGCCGCCGCTCGGATCGCTGCGACCTCTTGCTCGTCCTTGACCTCGCGCAAACGCTCCACGATCCCCCCGCATGCCACCAGCTCCCATCGCGCGTCCAGCAGCTCGCGCAGCCGCGCATGCTGCTTGACCGTGAGCGCCGCGTCGTCGAAGCCAAGCCTGCGCTCTCCCTTCGCGCCCCCCGCCCCAAGCGCGCGCGTCGCTGCCTCCAGCAGGTCGGCAGGCGCGATCTCCCGCTCGAACTCCCCGGGTACCTGCTCCGCGGATTGAGTGGCGTAGCGAAAGTCGGTGAAGAAGCGATGCGCTGCACCTCCCGCTGAGATGAGCGCCAACCCGTTGGTGCCTGTGTATCCAGTCAGGTAGCGCAGGTTCACCGGTGCGCCCACAAGCAGGCTGTCCACTTCAAGCGCTTGCAACTCCTCCGCCACTCGTGTGGCCCGTGCGAGCTCGTTCACTTCTCGGAGCCTTCCAGCTCCTCGCGTAGCCGAGTGAGCGCCAGCCGATATCCCTCGGGTCCCTGGCCTGAGAATGACGCCACGCAGAGATCCTCAACCACCGACAGCTTCCGCCACGGCTCACGTTCCTTGACGTTTGAGAGGTGGACCTCCACGGCCGGCAACCCAGCGCACGCCAACGCGTCGTGGATCGCCCACGCATAGTGCGTCCACGCACCCGGGTTCAACACGACCGCGTCCACCAGCTCACCCAGGTTGTGTAGGTGCTCGACGTACTCTCCTTCGAAGTTGGTGTGAAAGAAGCGCGCTTCCACTCCCAGCTCGCCCGCGAACCCTTCGATCTGGCGCTCCAACTCGTCAAGCGTCAACGTCCCGTAGTGCTCGGGCTCGCGCTTGCCGAGCATGTTCAGGTTCACACCGTGCATCACCTCTATGCGGAACGGGCCTGGCATCCGCGCAGAGCCTACCGTCCATGGCGACACGCTCGCCGCGATGGGCGGCGCAGACCTATCGCGACGGTTGCAACTCGACGACAGCCGCGCGCAACTCGTCGGTCGGCACGTGACAACCGGTGCGCACATCGCCGGGGTGGTCTATCAACACAAACGGCACCTCTGGGCCCGTGCGCTTCTTATCGCGCATGGTCGCGGCAACGATCTCCTCCACGTCCTCCCCGTTCAACACCACCGGCAATCCGCGCGCCGCCAACAGCTCCTCTACGGTCGCGCGCAACTCCGGGGTGCCTGACAATCGCAGCGCAGCCAACAGCCCCAGCCCGACAGCCTCCCCGTGGCGGTAGGGCACGTATCCGGTGACCGTCTCAAGCGCGTGCCCCACCGTATGCCCGAGGTTCAACACCTGACGGCGGCCCGCGTCGCGCTCGTCTTCGGCGACAACCGCGAGCTTCGTGCGCGCGCAGGCGAGGATCGTGCGCTCGTCCACCGGCTCGTCGGCCGCCACCCGCTCCCACAGCTCTCCGCCCGCGATCAGCGCCGTCTTCAGCACCTCCACGTATCCTGCGGCGAGCTCCCGCTCGGGGAGCGTATCGAGCGTATCGGGGTCCACCAACACCCCCGCCGGCTGGTGATAGGCGCCCACGTAGTTCTTTGCCTGTGGCAGATCCACTCCCGTCTTGCCGCCGTAGGCCGAGTCCACCTGCGCGACGAGCGTGGTCGGCACGTGTACCACCGAAACCCCCCGTTGGTATGTGGCGGCGCAGAAGCCCGCGAGGTCTCCCACCACACCACCCCCCAGCGCTACCACATGGTCGGCGCGCGTCATCCCCCCCGCCACGAGCGCACCCCACACCGCCTCCGCGCTCGCGAGCGTCTTGGCGCCCTCGCCTGGAGAGATCTCCACAAGCCCTTGCACTCCTCCGAGCCGCTCGGCGTAGAGCGGCGCAACGCTCATGTCCGACACGCAAAACGGACGCGACTTGGCTCGGTCAAGCGGCCACACTCTCTCGCACACCTCAGGTTGCACCAACCCCCGTCCCACCAGCACGGGATAGTCGCCAGAGGCGGCGCTCGCCCACAACAGTCTTGTCCCACGTGGCGCTTCTGAGAGGGCGCGCAGCGCGGGAAGCGCACGCAAACCTACCCGCGGACCCGTCGCCGGCAGGATCGCATCCGCCAAGCCCTCGTACAGGCTCGCGCGGTTGGCGTGCAGCGCGAAAAAGGCCTCCTGGTCGCCCGCGAGCGGCCGCCTCTCCCGCCCCGACCCCACCCCCACGCGGCGCCATGCGGCCTGTGCGTCGATGTCAAGCAATACGGTTATGTGCGGCGCAAGGGCATCCCGCACGCGTTGAGAGAGAACGCTGCCACCCCCCAGAGCGATCACCGAGCCCGGACCGGCCTCCGCGAGCAGCCGGCAGGCGAGCTCCTCCTCGGCGGCCCTGAACGAAGCCTCCCCACCCCGCTCGAACTCCTCGGAGATCGAGCGCCCAAGCGACTGTTCAAGCATCCGATCGCTATCGAGCGCCTCCACACCGAGCACTCCCGCCACCTCCGCTGCGACCGTGCTCTTGCCGGCGCCCATGAAGCCGATGAACACGAGCGCCCGCCCCACCCCACCGGCGCGGGTTGGGGTCAGGGAGCCTTCCACCCGATCCGCTCGCGGTAGGCGCCCACAGATTGGCGCAC
Source organism: uncultured Solirubrobacterales bacterium (assembly GCA_963695305.1). Classification (GTDB taxonomy): domain Bacteria; phylum Actinomycetota; class Thermoleophilia; order Solirubrobacterales; family Solirubrobacteraceae; genus Palsa-744. Next base: position 2,155,976 of record OY968774.1, read on the forward strand.
GTCGTCGATATGGTCGCCCCCGAACTTCCTCCTGTAGGCGTCGGCAAGCACCAACGCCACCATCGCCTCCCCCACCACACCCGCGGCTGGAACCGTGCACGAGTCGGTGCGCTCCCTCAGCGCCTCCGCCGGTTCGTGCGTAGAGATGTCAACTGAGCGCAACGGCTTGGTGAGCGTTGGCAGCGGCTTCATCGCGCCCCTCACGATCAAAGGCTCACCCGTGGTCATCCCCCCCTCAAGCCCCCCCGAGCGGTTGGTCTCGCGGTAGTACCCCCGCTCATCCGAGTAGAAGATCTCATCGTGCGCTTGGGAGCCGGGGACACCGGCGATGTGAAAGCCGTCGCCGATCGCCACCCCCTTCATCGCCTGGATCGAGAGGATCCCCATCGCCAAACGCCCGTCCAGGCGCTCCTCCCAGGAGATGTGCGAGCCGAGACCGGGCACCAACCCGAACGCCTGCACCTCGAACACGCCGCCGAGCGACTCGTTGGCCTTGCGCAGCGCGTTTATCTCCGCCACCATCGCCCGCCCCGCCTCTGCGTCAAGGCAGCGCACCGGCGAGGCATCCACCTCATCGAAGTCTTTGAGCGCGAGCGGACCTTCGTGCTCCGGAGCGCTCACGGATGCAATCTGGATCACATGCGAGCGCACCTGCACCCCCACCGCCGCAAGGAACGCCTTGCACAACGCTCCCCCCGCGACACGAGCCGCGGTCTCGCGGGCGGAGGCCCGCTCGAGGATGTTGCGCACGTCGGTTTGCTTGTACTTCTGTGTCCCCACCAAGTCTGCGTGGCCTGGTCGGGGTAGGTGAACCTCGGCCACCTCCGCCTCTACCGGCCAGGGCGACATGCGCTCTTCCCAATTCTTGAAGTCGCGGTTCTCCACCTGCAAGGCCACCGGCCCGCCGAGCGTTAGGCCATGACGCACTCCGGCGGTAACCGCGGCCGCGTCCTTCTCGATCTTCATCCTCCCGCCGCGACCGTGCCCGAGCTGGCGGCGTGCCATGTCCTCGTTGAGGTCCTCCGGGCGCAGCGCAAGGCCGGCCGGCAACCCCTCCACAAGGCATGTCAAGCCGGGACCGTGGGACTCGCCGGCGGTTATCAAACGGAGTGTCATCTCCGCCAGAGCCTAGCTGTCGCGGTGGCGCTCAGTATTGCCCGGCGACGACTACGGTCTGCCTGTCGCCAGCGTGATCGAGCAACGTGACGCGGATCGTGAGCATCAGGTGGTGTAGCCGCTTGATCTTCACGGCCACCTTCTTTGAGAGACGCAAGTGCAGCTCGACGGTGCCTTTGCCAACGCCCTTCACCGTCCCGACACCGATCACCACCAGCGGACTGTTCCCAGCCGAGATGTGTGCGCGCTTGGCGGCCGACCGGGCAATCGAGATCGAAGCGATACCGGCCGCCGCCTCGTTGGCAGTCACCTTTAGCGACACACCGTGGCGGAGCAAGGACTTCAAACCTTGCGGCAGCAACTGGAGCTTTACGTGCAGTCCGGGCGAGGTCCCCCCTGCACCACCCCCCGGAAGTGTCACCACCTGGCCGGTGGGGCCGAGCACGCTGATCGCGTGGGTCACGCTTCTGACGTCTCCGCCACGGTCTGTCAGGGTCAACTTCACCGTGTAGGCGCCGCCTTTGGCGTAGGAGTGCTCGACGCTCGGCCCGACAGCTGTCGTGCCATCGCCGAAATCCCAGGTGTAGCCTGTGCGTGGCACGATCAGCGTCGACGCGCTGGTGGAACCGTCGAACTGCACCAGATCACCCTGGTTGACAGCGCTCGGGACGACGAATGTCGGGATCAGTCGGACTTCAGCTTCGCACTCCAGCGCATTCGGATCCAGCTCAATAACGCCTGCATTGTTGAACTCGCGCTGTAGTACGTATGGATTCTGGCTGCTCTCGCCTACTCTGACGCTGTCGAATTCCGGGCCCAGCGGCGCGCAACCCCTGTTGTCGTTGATCTCAGAGGCGTCGAGCGCAGACCAACCGTTGAGTTCTGGGTCTGTGATCGCGGCGATCTGTGCCCGGCTGAGCGGGCTGACGAGCCGGGTGCCGAGATCGACTGCCAAATCGTGCGCGGTGACGTTATTCGGAATTTCAGGCAACTTGGGCTCATCGCACTTCCGCGCGCCTACCACTCCTGCCAGCGCCGTCCACGGTTGCACCACATAGGGCACCACGGCGCCGCCGACGCTCACCTGCGAGTGGTAGCTGCAGAATTCGGCCGACGCGGCGCTCGCGGTCGCCGCCGAGCAGAGTTTGCCGGCTTCGTCGAGACAGACCTCCACGCCCGGCGGCATCAATATGACGAGCATCGGGCTATAGCCCGGCTCGGTGCGACCGAGAATGCCGGTCTCGGAGATCATCGTCGCAACCTCGCCCTTGATTTGCGCATCTGTCACGCAGTCGTAGTTCGGGCCCCCGGAAAAGAACACGTCGGTAGTGCCGCTGACGGGACAGCCACTTGCCGGATAGTTGTGACCTGTGCCGGGTCCAGCGAAGTCACATGTAGAACCTCCAGGGTTACCGAAATCCGTACATCCGCCACCGTAACGCGATAGATTTGCCGCGCGACCGCCCCCATCGGTGTATTGGCCGGTTACCGCGTACGGGGAGGTCAGCGTGCCGCTACCGTCCGCCACGTCCCTGAGGAACTGCTGGAGATATTCCTTGGTGGTCGAGAAGTAGCTGCGGACAGGATCCCACGCCAGTGCGAATGTCTCGTTGGCGTGGATCACTCCACCGCCATGCCAGCAAAGGCCGACTTCCGGGAGGATCAGGTCGGGTGAAAGCGCCGGGTCGGTACACGGGCCGATCGACGTCACCGCGGGTGTGCCCGCTGTCACGAGATCGGCGCGTGTTCCCGGAACGAGCGCCACACCGAAGCGGTTGCTGGCGTCTTCCACGACGACAGCCTTGGCACCACCGGCACCGAGAAGCAACGAGAGAGAGAACGCCATCGCGAGAACTACGAGCGCCACCCGAACGCTGCTTCCTAGATACCTGAGCGTGTAATGGCCCATCACTTACCTCCCACCGTGAGGCTTCGCAGGTCTACGACGGCACCGATGTGGGGCTGGTATTCGAAGAGCGGCAGCACCGGCAACGTCGAGACGGCAAGTAGCGAATGCCCCGCCGCCGACACTTCGCGGCGCGCGTGGTTTGCGGCTGCCACTGACGGGTGCCCAACTACCGTGATTGCATTTACGGCGAATAGAGCCACGCTCGATGTGCCGGTACCGGTGCTCACAGCGAGGCTCTCTATCTGCTCTTGAGCGAGCGAGAGGATCTCGCAGTCTGTCGGCCCCGGTATGCAGGTTCCGGGCCCGCTCACGACAGTTCCTGGTTGGACCACGAACAGCGCGTTACGGCCGCCCTTCAGAACGCCCAGATACACGAGCAGCGGTTGCTGATCGCTTGGCAGCACACTCAAACGCTTGAGCGAGTCGATCGCGTTCAGTCCGCCTGCAGAGGTAGTCAGAGAGAGCGCCACGCTGTAAGACTGGGTGGAGGTCAAGCCCACGTGTATCGGCTTGGCCTTCGGCAGCGGCGGCGTGGGAGGAGGAGTGCTCGCACCGGGATTGGAGCCGGTGCTCGATCCGCTCGTGCCCGCGGAACCGCTCGAGGACGACCCGGTGGAGGTTGAACCCGACGAAGCGCCTGAGGGGCCAGTCGTGCCGCTCTTGGACGCGGGCGGCGGGGTAAGCGGCGCGAAGGGATTGCGTGTTGACCCCTGGCTCTGGAACTGCTTGCCGCCCGGCGTCTCCGCAACGGCCGCATGGGCGTTGACCGACGCCACCCCGATGCTGAGTGTGCTCACGGCCGGCGGAGGCGAAACCGACGGCACACGCGAGAGGCTTGCGCCGCCCGAAGAACTCGCGCTCAAGGCGTACGCGGCCGCGCCCACCAACGCCACAGCCACGCAAACGAGCAGCGGAAGCATGCGCCTCGACAGTAGGTCCGACTTAATGGATTCAAGCATCTCGGTCATGGGCTTACCTTCACCACCGCGGGCGCCGTCGGGGCACTACCCCCAGGCGTGCTTGTGGGCGTGGTTGCGGCACCGGAGGGCTGCGAGCCGGTCGGCGTCGCCCCGCCTGCACTCGCCGGAAGCACATAGGCGCTGGCAGTGATCGTCCACGTCATTTCGCCCGGCTTGCCGGCAGGGGCGCCGGCACTCGGCGTGGAGCCACCAGCCGTGCCTCCCAAAGTAATGCTCTGGATCGTAAGCAGTCGTCCGTTCACCCTCAACGCTCCCGCTCGACCTTGCGCTGTGAAGCTTTCCAGTTGCACGAGCAACCGGCAAAGATCCTGATAGCTGCCGCTGAACGTGAACGTGAAGGGCAGTTGGTGAAAGCTGGCGCTCTGCGCGGTGGCGCTCGCGGAGGAGGAGGAAGAAGAAGAAGAAGAGCTACTGGAGCCCTTTCCACCGCTGCTGATCGATGTGAACTGCACTTTCTTGTGGTTCGCCGCCTGGTCCACCGCGTACATCAATCCGGGCACTTCGTCGGCAGTCGGCACTGCCTTGCCCAGCGTCACCAGGGAGGTATAGGCACTCCTGTAGCGCACCTGCACTTGGCTCGCGCTCGCGAGTTCTCCCTTCACTCCGGCGAGCTGGCCCTGCGCGGAGGAGACTTCCCCGGCAAGCGTGGACGCCTGCTTGCGCGCCGGCGACACGGCGAGCATCCACACGGCGCCAACCACGGCGAGCGCGGCGATGCCCATCAACACAAGTCGGTCGCGTGCGCTCATCGCGATGCTCCCCCGCTCGACACCGACACTGCCGCCGACGATCCGGCGCCGGTCGATGCCGGAGTGCCGCTCGCTGTTGCCGCGCCGGGTGTCGCGGGCGCCAGCGACGGCGCCGGCAGCGGCTGGAAGGAGACCTGAGCACTGAAAGCCGCACCGTTTGGCCCACAACTTTCTGAAGACCCACTGGAGGCGCCTGCCGCCGGGCCGGCGCCGCCCGACTTGGTTGAAGCCTGCAAAGTGACTTCGGTGACACCGTCCATCAGTCGTAGTCGCTGAAGCGTCACCGCTACCTGCGACTGGCTTGTCGCACAACCTGTGAGCGCAAAGGTCGGGCTGGTGCCCGGCGGCGTTGCCGAGGTCGCGCTTGTCGCGCCTGCCTGCGGGCCGGAGCTCGTGGCGGCGCCGACCGTGCCGACCGTCCCGCTCAGGGTGGTGAGCGTGGCGGTACGTGGCAGAACGCGGCCGAGGTCGCTAAAAGCGTGTGACCAATCAAAGCGAGAGGCGATCAGTTGGGAGACTTCCTGCACACGCTGGTTGGCGGAGGCGATGAATGTCGTGTATGGCGTAAGTCGTCCCGCCTGTACACGGTCGGCCGCCAGTTCCGTATTGGCCGTTGCCAGTTCTCCGCGACTTGTGGAGATGTCGTGCTTGCTCTTCCCGTATACGAACGCAAGCACCGCAAGCGCGGCGAGCATCGCCAACACAATCAACGCGCCGCCACCGGAGCGTCCGGCTATACCGCCGGCGCCTGGACGCTGGTCGCCGGGGATGAGGTTCACAGCCCTCATCGCGGCGCCTCCTCAACCGCGAGGCCCGTGGCAACGGCGAGACGCTCGGCGGCTACGTTGCCCGCTGAGGCCCCCTGGGCAAGGCCCACGGTCTGTGCGACCACAGGCACCCCGAGCTCGCTTTGCAGCGCGCTCGCGAAGCCCGAGATCTGCAAAGCGGGACCGCTCAAGACGATGCTCGACACGTCTCCCCCGCCGCCCTGAGAGCGGTGGAAGTCAAGCGAATTACGCACCTCACCGGCAATTTCATGCACGCCCGCGGTGAGCACGGGGCGGACATCGATTCGCGGCTTGCCGTTTGAGGCCGCGGGCTCCGCCGACACGTCCTGCGCGTGTGCTCCGCTTTCGCTCAGCGTGGGCGCGTCGGCGAGATCGTTGGGCTCCTCCGCGTCATCGCCTCGCATCTCTACCGGCGTGTCGGGCACCTTCACGAGGGACTCGCTCAGATCTACGTCCGCCAGCAGGTCGCGCGCCTGCACCAGCGCGATGCTGTTGCGCTCGGCGATGGCGGCAGCCATCGACTCGAGCCCGCCGCCCACGACGCGGGTGAAACGGCAAACGGTGCCCTCAGCGATCGCCATGTTCGTGAGCCCACCGACGTTGAGGTAGAGCACACGGTTCGGGTCCTGCTCGTCGCTTGCGCGGTGCAATGAACGGATCAGAGCGAACGCTGACAGGTCCACGCCTTCGGGGCGCAGCCCTGCCGCGCGCACCGCTGAGATCAAGCGTTCGACCATGTCGCGCTGCGCGGCCACCACTATCACCCGCATGCGCGGACCGGCGGGAGTCTCGACAACGCCAAGCGCGTGATAGTCGAGCACCGCGTTGTCGAGCGGCATCGGCACCTGATCCTCGGCCTGGAAGCGCACGGCGGTCGCAAGCTCCTTGCCGTCGGGGATCGGCGGCATCTCAAGCGTACGCAACACGGTGCGTTGATTTGCGATGCCCACACGCACCCGCTTGTCCAGATGGGAGTCGCGGAACATCTCCCTTAGCGTCTCCGCGAGCGCTTGCTCGTCGATCACCTCGCCCTCGCGAACAGTGTCCGGCGGCAGCGGAGCGCCTGCAGCGCGTTGCACGAGGATCGAGCCGTTCACACGCACCTGCACCGCGCTCACGTAGCCCGGCTGGATGTCGAGACCGACGAGCGTCGAACCGTTGCGCGAGCGACCACCCGTCTTGGAGCCGCGAGGGACTTTGCGCGTCGTTACCGTGCCCTTCAGGGCCCCGGTATCGATTTTCGGCATGGAGAGCGAGGGCATCTTGTGCTTGGTCGAGAAAGTGTCGGTATCGCTGGAGGTAGCGTCATGCTCTTCGACATGCCGCTCAGGTGGAGCATCGACCACGATTGAGCCGGGCCTGAGCAGGTCAAGCCCCTCGCTGGTCATCTGTCCAGAGTCCACGGTCGCCATCAGCCCAGGAAGTTGGTCGTGTACAAGTTGACGAGTTCGTCGCCCGCGAAGATCGCCACGAGCGAGCCGAAGGCGAGAAACGGACCGAACGGCACGGCCGTCTTGCGGCCCTCATGCGTGCCCTTACGCGCCATGACGAACACTCCGAACAGGACGCCTGAGAGCAGTGCAATCAGCATCGCCGGAGCGACGGCGCTACCCAGGAAGAGGCCCATCACGCCGGCGAGCTTCACGTCGCCCATACCCATCCCCGCCGGGTAGGCGAAAGCCGCCAGTAGCAGCGCGCCGCCGACGGCAGCACCCGCGATCAGCCGCTCGGGCTCTCCGCTTGGGTCGAGCGCTATACCGATCCCGACGGCCAGAAGCGCGCCGAGCGCAGTGAGACGGTTGGGGATGATGCGGTGCTCGAGGTCGATCAGGGCAATCGGGACGAGCAGCAGGATGAAGGTCACGTTCAGCGCGATTGCCGCGGTGGAGCCGCCGACGAGAACTGCCGCCAGGCATAGGAGCGCCGTGAGCCCCTCTACGAGCGGGTAGCGCGCGGGGATCGCCGTCTTACAACTACGGCAACGCCCGCGCAGCAAGAGCCATGAGATAACGGGGACGTTGTCGTAAGGCTTGATCGGGGTCGCACAGCCCGGGCAGCGCGACGCCGGACGCACGAGCGACTCCCGACGCGGCAGTCGGTAGACGACGACGTTCAGGAACGATCCGATGATCGCACCGAACAGACCTGTGAAAGCTGCGGCCTCCATGAGGGGCTAATCGACCGATCGGCGGCCAGACTTGAGGGGTAGGCGAAGCGAGAGCTCCCTGCTATTTCCGTTGCAGCCGCGGCCTGCCGGATGGTCGGCCTCGGCACAACGAGAGAGGGCGACCCGAAGGCCGCCCTCTTTCGACACCAAAGCCCCGGTCAGTCGCTCGTTGCGGCAGACGCGGGTGTCAACTCTTCGATCTACCAGTCGCCGCTCGGGCAGCCGCCTGTGCTGTTGACAGGCGTACAGGTGCGCGTCACTACGCCGCCCCCGGTCTTGGTGATGATGAATTCGGTGCCACTGGGCACTGCCTTGGCGGAAACAACATAGCCTTTGCCGCTTTCTGTTTCTTCTGCTTTGGCGGCGTAGGCTTCTTTGGTGCTCACGGTGAAGCTGATCGCGCTCTCCGCTTTGGTCAATTCTGCCGACGTCGTATTCACGTAGCTGCCGTTGTTGTCGGTAGCCAACGTCTCCGCGGTGGTCTCCATGGTACGCACAAGCTCCTTCGCCTGAGCGGCCGAGGCCTTGCTCTTCTGGTTCAAGAACGACGGAATAGCGATCGCGGCCAAAATGCCGATAATCAAGATCACAACCAGAAGCTCGATGAGCGTGAAGCCACCCTCACCATTCGCGCGCTGGCGCAGTCGATACATCATCTCGGGGTCTCCGATCTATGGATTAACGGACCAGGTGGGTTGGTGTTCCGGCCCCGAGCGTCGCCCGATGACGACCCGTATCCACGTCGGCTTTGTCACGCGCTCTACACGCTGCCGCTTCGGCGTCCGGCTTGCCCTGCGTATCGGCAGATCGCGCCTAGACTCAACAATGTGAAAAAATACTGGACGGATGCCTCGTGGGTGACCGTCCGCGCGAACTTCCGCTCACACACGCAAAGGGGGGGCGGCCGTCTGACGGTCGCCCCCCCTTTTTTGCGTCAACCTGAGAGCTCGGGCTCCCAGTCCAGGTACTACCAGTCGCCGGTCGGGCAGCCGCCTGTGCTGTTGACAGGCGTACAGGTGCGCGTGACTGCGCCTGCCCCGGTCTTGGTGATGATGAATTCGGTGCCACTGGGCACTGCCTTGGCGGAAACAACATAGCCTTTGCCGCTTTCTGTTTCTTCTGCTTTGGCGGCGTAGGCTTCTTTGGTGCTCACGGTGAAGCTGATCGTGCTCTCCGCTTTGGTCAATTCTGCCGATGTCGTACTCGCATAGCTGCCGTTGTTGTCGGTAGCCAGCGTCTCCGCGGTGGTCTCCATGGTACGCACAAGCTCCTTCGCCTGAGCGGCCGAGGCCTTGCTCTTCTGGTTCAAGAACGACGGAATAGCGATCGCGGCCAAAATGCCGATAATCAAGATCACAACCAGAAGCTCGATGAGCGTGAAGCCACCCTCACCATTCGCGCGCTGGCGCAGTCGATAAAGCATGAATCCTCCTTGGATTCCGTTTCATTGGCGCCAGCCCCACACCAACCGTCTCTCACTGACGGTACGTCCCCCGGCCGATCCCATCATCGACCTCTCGGGGGCCGCCGGCTTTGCCAACACCCTTACGAGCGCTTGCCTTGGCTTGCGGTCTGGCTTGTCAACGCAACCATCGACGGTTACCCCCTGTCGCTTTAGCGCTGCACGAAGCCTGGACGGATTTCCCTCAGCGAGCTTTGGAGGCGGCCTGTTCCTGCTGGTACTCCTGGGCGTCGGCGCCAACGATTCGCACGCCACCCCCCTTACACCACGGACAGGTCACCTGTCGTGAGTGGCCGCCCAGGTTGGAGATCACCTTGCCGGTGCCGTGACAGGGCATGCAGGGCTGCGGCTGGCTGTCATCTGCGTCACTCATCAGGCCCCCACACTACCTACCCGCACGCCGTCGAGCTTGTATGGGGGTGTGAGCGGCCGCATTGGATTAGCGTTCGCGCGATGAAAGCGCCCGCGATACCTTTGCGCTGGATCGCGTTGGCGCTGGTCACAGCCCTTGCCGCGGCCCTGCGGCTTGTCGATCTGGGGGCCGTGCGTGTCGACCCCTTCTATGACGCGGCGGTGCGCAGCATGGGCGTCTCGTGGCACAACTTCTTCTTCGGCGCCTACGAGCCCGCCGGGGGCGTGTCGATCGACAAGCCCCCCCTCGACCTGTGGCTGCAGGTGGCGAGCGTGAAGCTCTTCGGCTGGGGCTCCACCTCGTTGAAGCTGCCGGAGGCACTCGCGGGCACCCTGTCTGTGCCGTTGCTCTACGCGGCGGTGAGACGCCCGTTTGGCGCGCTCGCGGGTCTCGTTGCGGCACTCGCCCTTGCGGTACTCCCGATCGAGGTGATTACCGCCCGTAGCGACACGATGGACGCCGTGATGATGCTGCTGTTGGTCCTCGCTTTCTTGTTGCTTGTGCGGGCATGTGAGAACGGGCGCACGGTATGGCTGTTGGCCGCCGCCGCCGCGCTCGGATTGGCCTTCAACGTGAAGCTGTTGGAGTCGATCGTGGCGATCCCGGGACTGCTCACGCTCGCCTGGCTCGGTCTACCGCGTGGCAGCGGCGCCCCAAGCGAGGCTTTGGAACCTGTTGGTGAACGAACAGCCCAGAGGCGAGGACGGCGCGTATGGCAACTGGGCGCAGCCGCCACCGTGTATGTCGTGGTGGCGCTCTCGTGGCTTGGCGCCACGCTGCTCTATCCCGCCCATGACCGGCCGTGGGCGATCGGCTCGACAAACGGGAGCGCGTGGAACGCCGCCTTCGTATTCAACGGCAGCGAAAGGCTGACGGGCAAAACGATGGAAGTGGCTCAACCCACCTCGAATACACGCAGCCACGGCGGCGCCGGTGGGAGAACGAGCGCTGGAACTGAACCGATCGCGCCGCCCTCTCCCACCCGCCTGCTCGCGCGCACCGGTCAACTCCCGGCAAAGTGGCTGGGCTGGGAGGCGCTTGCCGCCTTGCTGCTAGGCGTAGCGGTAGTCGTCTCTGTCACCCGCGGCGGGAGCGACCAGCTGAGACGCGCGGTCGCGATCGGCGTGTTCGTGTGGCTACTCACCGGTGTCGTGCTCTTCAGCCAGATGGCGCGATTGCATCCCCGTTACGTCGAGAGCTTCACCCCGGCGGTCGCCGCCATGTTCGGGATCGGCGTGGCATTGGTGGCAGGCGCCGGAGGCCGCGTGCGCTGGCTGGCCCTGCCTCTCACCGCGCTACTTGCCGTCCCGCTCGTAGCAAGCGTTGAGGCGGTGAAAAACAGCACCTCGGACGCGGGCGCCGTCGGCGCGCTCAACGCTAAAGAGCAAGGCGTGCTGAGCGCCTACTTGATCGCCCATCAGGCGGGCGCCCGCTACGAGTTGGCGGCCGGCTCCGCGACCACTGTCGCATCGCTGATCGTGCAAGACCAGCGCCCTGTCTTGATGCTCACGAGCTACAACGGCCGCCCACTGACGAGCCCCTCACAGTTGCAGGCGCTCGCCACGCGAGGACAGGTGCGCTACGCGTTCTTGGACTCCCACTGCGGCCCGCACACGGTGAGGACGGCAGCCGGCTGCGCGCCGGCTGCGCGCTGGGTTCGCGTGCATGGCGTGGACGTTTCCCGTCAAGCCGGGCTTCGCTCGAGCGGCATCCTGTGGCAACTGCCCTAAATGCAACCGATGGCTGGAATGAAATCGTGCACCCGCGACCGCCCGGACCGCTAGCGTGAACGCCGTGAATCCCTCAAACGGCCCTGTATCTCTGCGCATCCTCGTGGTGGACGACGAGGCGTCCCTGCGCGACACGCTCACGCGGTCGTTCTCCAAGGAGGGTCACGCTGTCGAGGCCGTGGCAGACGGGACCGAGGCGATCGAGCGCGCAAGCCACGGCCAGTTCGACGTGATCCTGCTCGACGTGGCGCTCGGCGCCGGCCCAAACGGCTACGACGTGTGCCGCACGCTGCGCGACCACCGCAACATCGTGCCGATCATCATGCTCACCGCGCTCGACACCGAGGCCGACGCCGTGCTCGGGCTGGAGGCCGGCGCCGACGACTACGTCACCAAGCCCTTTGGCCTGGCTGAGCTGCGCAGCCGCATCCGTGCCGTGCTGCGCCGCAGTGGACCGCGAGCGTTGGGCCGCGAGATCTTGAGCGTCGGCCCCGTCACGGTCGATCGCAGCCACCGTGAGGCCAACGCTTACGGCGAGCAGGTCAAGCTCACCTTCTCCGAGTTCGAGCTGCTGGCCCAGCTCATGAGCGAGCCGGGCAGACTCTTCAACCGTCAAGAGTTGCTCCGTGCCATCTGGGGCGACTCCGCCTATCGTGACCCGCGCGCGATCGACGTGCACATCCGCCACCTACGCGAGAAGATCGAGCAGAAGCCTGAGGAGCCAAGGTTGATCCTCACAGTGCGTGGCGCCGGGTACCGCTTCCAGGAGCCGTGAGCGACCCGCCCCAGCCCGCTGAGGAGACGGCGCGCGTCGGCCCCGCGCGACGGCCCTATCGCGGGCGGCGGATAGTGCTCGGGCTGCGCCCGCGGGTGTTCGCGGCGCTGCTACTGACAAGCGCCGTCACACTCGCCGTCGCGGCGCTCGCACTGCTCTCCCCACTTGAGCAACGGCTGCGCTCCGACGGCGAGCGGGCCGTGTTCACCGCGATCGCCGCCTCCCGTCCGCAGCTCTCGGAGATCACGCTCAACCCCGCCACAGACAAGCCAAACCGAAGTGAACTTGCGGCGACCGTGGCACTGCTCCGCCGCCGCGCCAGCGCTCAGGTGACAGTGCTCGACCGTCGTCTCGACACTGTGTACGCGCCCGTAAATCAAGACCTTGACGTACCGAGCTATTTCACTCAAGCCCGCCGCGCGTTGCGCACGAATCGTGGCGTCCACACGCTGGTCGGCGACGAGTTGGTCGCGGCCGAGCCGACGCGTATCGGCGAGAAAGGCCCAATCTACGCCGTGGTGCTCGTACGCCGCCTGCAGTACGTCAGCTCCGCCGTCCACGTGGTGCGCAGCGCGTTCGTCAAGGCCGCTGCCGTCGGCTTCGGGATCGCGTTGCTGCTCGGCATCGCGCTCACCACCACACTCCTGCGACGGCTGGAGCGGCTACGTGAAGCCGCCGGCGAGCTGGAGCGACGTGGCCTTGACGCACCACTCCACGTCGAGGCCGGCCGCGACGAGATCGGCGACCTCACACGCGCGTTCGCGAGTATGCAGGAACGGTTGCGCCGCCAGGAACAGGCGCGCCGCGCGTTTGTCGCCACAGCCTCACACGAGCTACGCACCCCGCTCGCCTCGCTCGATGGCACGCTTGAGCTACTCGCGGACGACCTGCAGCCTGAGCGCCTGGATATCGACGACGCGCGCGAGCGCACCGCACGGGCGCGCGAGCAGTCACGACGACTGTCGAGCCTCGCCACAGACCTGCTCGACCTGAGCCGCCTCGACGCCGAGGCGCCGCTACGCACCGAGCCGGTCGAGCTGAGTGAGCTGTCGCGCGCTGTGGCGGCCGAATTCGAGCGCCGCGCAAGCGAGCGTGACACTCGCATCGAGATGTCCCCCGCCCCCGGTGCCTGCTGGGCGCAGGGAGACCCCGGCGCGATCGCGCGGATCGTGCGGATCCTGCTCGACAACGCGATCGGCGTGGCGCCCACCCGCACCACCGTAGGTCTGAGCACGACCACAACCCAGGAGCACGCCGAGATCGTCGTGAGCGACAGCGGCCCGGGCATATCGGCAGAGGAGCGCGAGCGCATCTTCGAGCGCTTCCAACGCGGCGCCGCCTCCCAAGGCCGCAGCGGCTTCGGCCTGGGACTAGCGATCGGCCGCGAGCTGGCGCAACGGATGGGCGGCTCGCTGCGACTCCGAGAGCCGGCCCTGGGAGGCGAGACGCCAGGCGCATGCTTTGTCTTGCGCCTCCCCGCCGCCCGGCTCGGCGACAACGGCGTTGACTGACGCATGGTGAGCCCGCGAAAGGCCCACGCCGCGCAAGGCACAGCCGATCAGCGAGGATAGGCCCATGAGCACCCCACAGTCAAACACCGAGGAAGCGGACAGCACGACAGTGCTCGCGGAGATCGCAAGCTCCGCCCACGCAAGCGGGCAGCTCGCGCTCGACACGGAGTTCATGGGCGAGGGCCGCTACCGCACCCTGCTGTGCCTGATCCAACTCGCGGTCGCCGACACCAACGGAGAGCAGCGAATCGAGCTGATCGACCCCCTTGAGCACACGAACTCTCTAAGCCCACCCAAGAACTCCACGCCACCTCGCTGGGGCGAGCCGCTTGGGCGCACCCTGGAGGACCCCACGATCGAGATCGTGATGCACGCCGGGCGCCAGGATGTCGCGCTGTTGCGGCGCACGCTTGGATGCGATCTCAGCAACGTCTTCGATACGCAGGTCGCGGCGGGGTTCATAGGTATGCCCGCACAGTGCTCATATGAGACCCTGCTGGCCGAGACCCTCGGCGTCAGGCTCGCCAAGAGCGCCAGCTTCACCCGCTGGGACGCCCGCCCACTCTCATCCGAGCAGCTCTCCTACGCCCGCGAGGACGTGGTCCACCTGCTGGAGATGGCCGACGAGATCCGACGCCGCCTGGAGCGGGTCGGACGCCTGGAGTGGGCGCGCGAGGAGTGCGAGTACCTGGAGAGCGTAAGCGACGAGCGTGACCTTGACGCGATCTTCGAGCGACTACCGCGGATCAGGGGTTTGAGCGCACCATCACAGAATGTCGCGCGTGAGCTCGTGGAGTGGCGCGAGCGCACCGCCGCCGAATGCGACCGGCCCGTGCAGAGCGTGCTCGGCGACAGCGCGCTTGTCGAGATCGCAAAGCGCAAGCCATCCTCCACCCGCAAGCTCGAAGACATCAGAGGCGTCGGCCAGGGCAACATGCGCCGCCGTGGCGAGGAGATCCTCCAAGCAGTTGAGCGGGGCCTGCAAAGGGAGCAAGCGCCGCTGGAGAGCGGTACCCGCCCGGCCCATCCACAACCCGAGGACGCACCGCTGATTGCGCTTTGCGAGGCGCTCGTACGGACACGAGCGCGCGATGCCGACCTTGCCTACGAGCTGCTGGCCTCCCGCGCCGACCTGCAAGCCATCGTCGTCGGCGAGCGCACCGGCGCCCGCGCCGACGTCCGCACGCTGCGCGGCTGGCGCGCCGAGCTGGTGGGCCAGGAGGTGCTCGCGCTGCTTGACGGGCGTGTGTCGCTCTCGGTCGAGAACCGGCTTGTGCGGGTCACTCCGCCTGACTGAAGCGCCGCCTAGGCTCACGCTTGGCGGAGAGGGTCTTATTCGATGTGGTTGTACACGGTGAACATCGGCATGTACATCGAGATGACGATGAAGCCGACGATCGAGCCGATGACGATGATCATTACCGGCTCAAGGATCGAGGTGAGCGCTTTCACCGACGCTTCGACCTGATCCTCGTAGAAGTCCGCGACCTTCGAGAGCATTGCGTCAAGCGCACCAGTCTCCTCCCCCACCCCCACCATGTGCGTCACCATTGTGGGGAAGATGGTGGCTTTCGAGAGCGGCTCGGCGATCGTGCCGCCTCGCTTGACCGAGGCGATCACCCCGTCCATCGCCTCCTCCACGACCACATTCCCGCCGGTCTTGCCGACGATCTCCAGAGCCAGCAACAGCGGCACGCCGGCGGTAGTGAGCGAGGCGAGCGTGCGCGACCAGCGCGCGACAGCCACCTGCTGGACGATCGTGCCGATCTTCATCGGCACGCGCAGACGGAAGCGATCCCATTGAGGGCGACCCCAGGAGGATTTCTTCCACTGCAGGAATCCGAATATGAGTAGCGCGGCGCCGCCGAACATCGCCCACCAGTAGCCCACCACCATGTGCGACATCGTCACCGACACTTGAGTGATGGCGGGCAATTTGCCGCCGAACTGCTTGAACACGCCGGCGAACACGGGCACGAGGAACGCGACGAGCGCCATCATCACGCCCACCGCGAAGACGATGACAAGTGTCGGGTAGATCATCGCCGAGCGGATCTGGCGACGCAGCGAGGCGTCCTTCTCCAACTGGTCTGCCACGCGCATCAGCGACTCCTCCAAGAGACCGCCCGCCTCCCCGGCGCGCGTCATCGCGACGAACAGCGGGTTGAACACCTTCGGGTGCGCTTCCATCGCGCCGCTCAAGGAGAGGCCCGCCTCGACGTCCTTGCGCACCTGGATGACCGTCTCCTTGAGGAACTTGTTCTCGGTCTGCTCCTCAAGCACGTAAAGCGCGCGCAGGATCGACAACCCCGAGGAGATCATCGTCGCGAGCTGGCGCGAGAAGACCGCGAGCTCGCCCGCCTTCACGGTCTTCATGAAGCTCAGCTCGATCTCCCGCGAGGCGTGCTTGTCGGCGATGTCGAGCACGATCATCCCGCGCGACTTCAGCTGGTTGGAGACCGCGGCCTTTGAATCGGCCTCGATCTCCCCGCGTGCCTTCACGCCGGCGAGGTCCATCGCCTTGAAGACGTACGTGCTCACCGCTCAACCCTTGGATTCGTGCCCCCCAATGGGGGGCACAGGGGATTTGATCGCTCAACCCCCGGACCTGTGCCCACCAATGGGGGGCACAACGGATTTTGGCTGGGGAAATGAGGGCTCATGCCGCCATCATCCCGCCGCCCATCAGACGACGCAGCTCCTCAGGCGCCGAGGAGCGTTCCTCCGCGAGCTTCTGGGTTATCTTGCCGGTGCGCACGAGCTGCATAAGTGCCGCGTCCATTGTCTGCATCCCCTGCGCCGAGCCGGTCTGCAGCACGGAGTAGATCTGGTGTGTCTTGCCCTCGCGGATCAGGTTGCGCACGGCCGGGTTGGGGACGAGCACCTCGCATGCCGCCACACGGCTCGAACCGTCGGCGGTGGGCAGCAACTGTTGGGTCATAATCCCCTGTAGCGCAACCGACAGCTGCACGCGTACCTGCCCCTGCTGCTCGGGCGGGAACACGTCGATGATGCGATCCACCGTCTGCGCGGTGTCCTGCGTGTGGAGCGTGGCGAACACGAGGTGTCCAGTCTCCGCAGCGGTGAGCGCAGTCGAGATCGTCTCAAGATCTCGCATCTCGCCGACGAGGATCACGTCGGGGTCCTGGCGCAGCGCTGCCTTCAGCGCCTCGGCGAAGGACTGCGCATCGGAGCCCAGCTCGCGCTGGTTGACCAGACACTTCTTGTGCGCGTGCAGAAACTCGATCGGGTCCTCGATCGTCATGATGTGCTCCTCCCGCGTGGCGTTGATCTCGTCGATCATCGCCGCGAGCGAAGTGGACTTGCCCGAGCCGGTCGGACCAGTCACTAGTACGAAGCCGCGTGGCTTGCGGATGAAGTCATGGACGGCGGCCGGCAACCCGAGCGCGTCGATCGAGGTCAGGTCGAACGGGATCAGACGGAATGCTGCGCCGATCGCGCCGCGCTGGTAGTAAGCGTTGACACGGAAGCGCGCCCGACCTGGAATCGAGTAGGCGAAGTCAAGCTGCCAGTTCGTCTCAAGACGCTGGCGCTGGTCACCTGAGAGGATCGAGTAGACGATCTCGCGCGTCTCGGTGCTGTTCAGAATCGGATAGCCCTCGACGGCCGAGAGGCGTCCGCGCACGCGCACGGTCGGCGGCGCTCCGGCCGAGAGGTGCAGGTCGGAGGCGCGACGCGTCACGACCTCCATCAACAAGTCTGCGAAGTCGATGCTCATCGCATGATCTCCCCGTCAGGGCGCATACGCGCTGTCGGTGCTGCCACGTGGCCACTCATGCGCCACTTATCGGCAGATACAGCACACATCTCAACTGCTCCCAATCACACGAGCGATCTCCGCCACCGATGTAAGCCCTTTGCGCACCTTCTCAAGACCATCCTCGCGCAGGCGGCGCATGCCCTCGCGGACGGCGACGTCGCGGATCTCATCCGAGGAGCGGCGTTCGAGGGCGAGGCGGCGGATCTCCGAGGAGATTGACATGACCTCGTAGATGCCGAGGCGGCCGCGGTAGCCGGTGTTGGAGCAGCGGCGGCAGCCGACGGGCTCGTAGGCCTCTACGTCGACGAGCACTTTGTAGCCGCTTTCGCGCAGAACCTCGGCGGGGACGATCGTGCGTTGCTTGCAGTTCGCACAAAGCATGCGGGCGAGCCGCTGGGCGAGCACGCAATCCAGAGCTGAGGCGACCAGGAAAGGCTCGATCCCCATCTCGGTGAGGCGCGTGATCGCGGATGGCGCGTCGTTTGTGTGAAGCGTGGAGAGCACGAGGTGGCCGGTGAGCGCTGACTCGACGGCGATCTGGGCGGTCTCGCGGTCGCGGATCTCCCCCACCATGATCACGTCGGGGTCGGCGCGCACCATCGCGCGCAGGCCAGTGGCGAACGTGAGCCCGACCTTGGCTGAGACCTGTACCTGGGTGATCCCGTCAAGTTCGTACTCGACCGGATCCTCGACCGTGATGATGTTCTTCTCAGGCGTGTTGAGCGCAAGCAGCGCCGCGTAGAGCGTCGTTGACTTGCCCGAACCTGTCGGTCCGGTGACGAGCACCGCACCGTGGGTCTCGTTGAAAGCCTTTTCAAAGCGTTCGCGCTCCTCCCCGGCCATGCCGAGCTTCTCAAGCTTCATTACGACTGAGTCCTTGTCGAGGATGCGCATCACGATCGACTCGCCGTGAACGGAGGGGAGCGTGACCACGCGCAGGTCGACGTGACGGCCATCAACGGTGAGACCGACGCGCCCGTCCTGGGGCAGGCGGCGCTCTGAAATGTCTAGCTCGGCCATGATCTTCACGCGGGAGACCACACCGGCGGCCATCCGGCGGGGGACGGTCGTTATGTCCTGGAGGATCCCGTCGACACGCACCCGGACGCGCACCTCGTGACCGTCGGGCGCCAGGTGAACGTCGGAGGCGCCAAGCTCCACTGCCTGGGCGACGATCTGGTTGACGAGCTTGACTACTGGCGCGTCATCCGCGGTCTCGCGCAGATTGACAATCTCCGCGCTCGCGTCGTCGGCCTCCTCGATTGCCGCCTCGCCAGAGACAACGTCATCCAGACGAGCCATGCGCGAGATCAGGTCAGTGATCGCGTCGGGCGAGGCGACCGCCACGCGGACCTCATACCCCGTCATGATCGCCACGTCATCCACCGCAAGCACGTTCGAGGGGTCGGCCATCGCTAGTAGTAGCGTGCGTTTGTCCACGAAGGAGACCGGCACTGCCTGGTAGCGCTTGGCGGCCGTGTTTACGACGAGATTTGCCGCGCCCATGTCCACCGGGAAGACATCGAGGTCGAGGTGGTCGAGGCCGTAGCGCTCGGCCAGTGCTCGCGCGAGGCCGTCGGCGGTGACGGCCCCTCTGGCGAGAAGCACCCGCTCGGGTGTGGTGCCTTCGTTGCGCGAAGCCTCGATCGCTTGATCCACCTGTTCCCGCGTGGCGAGCGCCATGTCCACGATGACGTCCGTGAGGAAGCGCGAAGAGGACCCGCGACGGGAGGGCTGGGTTACGCCCGCCACCGCGCCGCCACAACCTTCGTCCTCTGCGGTGGGACGGGGATCGCGTGCGCCCTGACCGCCGCTCCCGTAAGAAGAGAAGCCCGTGTCGGGACTCGACGGCTCGCCCTGGTCACGATTCACCTCCACGCTCACGCGCGGCTCGCCACCATCCGGGAAGAGATCGTCGTCGCGGAGTCCGCCCGGGGTCGTGCTCATCGGGCACGCTCCCCATGGAGTCTCGGAGCGCTAAGACGTGTCGAGGCCGGCGCCGCGGCGCATCGCCTCGATCGGAGCCGGCAGGCCGATCCACCGCTCGAAGCTGAGAGCCCCCTGTGCGACAAGCACCTCAAGGCCGGCGACCGTCTTTGCCCCGGCAACGGCCGCGGCCGCGAGCAGAGACGTAGGCTCGTCGCGATAGACCAGGTCGATGACATACGCATAGCTACCGACCTGATCGGCTGTTAGAGCGAGTTGGTTGAGCGCCGCACTGTCACTGGCCGAGGGTTGCAGCCCAACCGACGTGCAGTTGACGAGCAGGTCGGCCTTCACTGGCGTGCTCACCGAACGGGCGCCCAGCTCGCTTGCGAGCGCCTCTGCGCGCTCGGTGGTGCGGTTCCATACCGACACCTCGGCGGCGCCTGCGTTCAACATGCCCCACACGACCGCCCGCGCGCTGCCACCCGCGCCGAGCACGAGCACGCTCATACCCGCCGGCGAGTGCCCCAGCGCGGCGACCACGCCAGGGGCATCGGTGTTCTCCGCCTCGATGCCCTTAGGGGTGAAGCTGAGCGTGTTGGCGGCACCGATCGCCCTCGCCGACTCGCTCGCGCTGTCGGCCAGCGCGAGCGCGGCTTGCTTGTGGGGGATCGTCACGTTCGCGCCCACAAACCCGCCGGCGGGGAGAGCGCGCACCGTCTCCTCGAACAGCTCCTGCGGCAACGGCAGGCGCTGATAGCTCCAATCCTCAAGCCCACACGCCTCGAAAGCGGCGCGGAACATCGCCGGGGAGCGGCTGTGGGCGACGGGCCAGCCGATGACCCCCAGTCGCTTCATTTCTTGTGGCACGTGGGCACACGCCCGCCGTTCTTGCGCAGCGCTTCACGGTAGGCGGCGGCGTCCTGTTCAAACTTGGCATAGCTGGTGGAGAACACCTGCTCACCACAACCATCCGCTCCGGCCACGTAGTAGAGGTAGGAGACGTGCGCGGGGTGTCCGGCCGCGTGGATCGCGGCGGCCCCGGGGTTGGAGATTGGGGTCGGCGGCAACCCCTTGTGGATGCGCGTGTTGTAGGCGGATTTCGATGCGAGCTCGTGTTCGGTGAGCGGATGCGTGAAGTCGTGCAGGGCGTAGCGCAGCGTCGCATCGACGCCGAGCGTCATGTTCAGGCGCAGACGGTTGTAGATCACCGCCGCCACGAGCGGACGGTCGTGCGCGGTACCGGCCTCGCGTTCGATGATCGACGCCACGATCAATAGGTCATACGGCGTTACCCCGAGCACCTTCGCACGGTGCACCTCGCCCCCGCCGAAGTTGCTGCGGAATGCGTCGAGCTGCTGAGAAACCAGATGCGAGACCGGGGTCCCGGAATAGAGTTCGTAGCTCGCTGGGAAGAGGAACCCTTCGAGGCTGCGGGTGCCCGACGGTGCGCCGTAGGTCGAAGGTCGCAACAGCCCTGTGTGCTCGGCGTGGGCCACCGCCTTGGAGTAGTCGCCGTGGAGGCCGTCTTCCTTTGCGAGCGTCGCGATTTGTTCTTCGGTGTACCCCTCGGGGATCACCACGTTCACGATCTTCGGCGCCGGCGGTGGCGCGGGACGGTTGGAGTGGCGGATCAGCACCACAGCAGCGCCCGCAAGCAACGCGAGCACGACAGCGATCGCGAGCAGCGCACCCGCACGCGCGGCACCCGTTTTCACCTTTGAGGCACGGCGCGGCAGATGCGGGCGATGGAGGTGAGGGCGGTGTACGTATGGCCGGTTGAGGTGGGCACGGTGCGTGCGGCGGCCCTCCAAGCGTGGCGGCACGACAGGATCGTCCTGGACCTCCACCGGATCATCCGCCAGCGGCGGCGTTTGCACCGGCGGTGTGGCTGGCGCAGAGGGCACGGGCACGGCGACTTCCACCGGCTCGGCGGCGGGTGGCGGCAGCGGTGGCGCCCCGTTTCCAGCCGTCGCCGCGCGGCGGCGTTCGCGCTCTTCGCGGGCGCGTTCGCGCTCGGCTTCGGTGCGCTGCGCGGAGGCCTCGGATTTGCGGTCTCTTGCCAAGTCGTGGACCCTAGCGCCCGCGCGCGAGCCACTCCTCCAGCAGGATCGCCGCCGCGCGCGAGTGCTCGTCGGAGCTAGCCCCTCCTACCCGCGCGGCCATGCGGGTCGTGAAACGCTCGTCGTATAGCTCCACGGGTACCCCATCGCCGAGCCTGGTGGCGAGCGTGGCGGCGAAATCGCGTGTCTCCCGTGTCTGGTCGGTGTCCTCGCCGCGCAGCGACAGCGGCAGGCCCACCACCACTTGCTCCACCTCGCGCTCGGCGACCAACTGGACGAGCGCGGCGAGCCCGCGTTTGCCTCCCGGCTGCGGGATCGCGTCTATCGGCGTGACGATCGTGCCGGTGGGGTCGCTCAGCGCGCAACCGCAGTGCGCGCTGCCGTAGTCAAGCGCTAGGACGCGCATCGCTCCGCTCCACCGGCGCTCGTTGGGTCGCGGCGCGGCTCACCGCGCGCACGGTGCGCACTATGCGACCCACGTCAGCCGCCAAGCGCATCCTCAATCGCCGCACGCGCGGCGGCTAGCGCCTCCCCTAGCTTCTCCGGGTCGCGGCCGCCCGCTTGGGCCATCGTGTCGCGGCCGCCTCCGCCTCCCCCTGTTACCTCAGCGGCAATCTTGACGATCTCCCCTGCTTTCAGTCCACGCTCGACGAGTGCCGGGGCCACACTCACCACAAGAGCCACTCGGCCCTCGATGACGGCACCAAGGACCACCACGCTAGCTCGGCCGAGCTTTGCCCTAATGCGGTCGGCGACGTCAAGCAACGCCTTCGGGTCGGGGACCGACACCTCGACCGCCAAGACTGTCGCGCCGCCGATCTCCTCCGCACCGGCCGCCAGAGTGTCCACGTCCACCGCGCTCGCGCCACCGCCCTGACGGGCCGCCTTCTGGAGCTTCTTGCGCTCCTCCTCGCGCTCATGCACGATCTCCGCCGCGCGGGTAGGGACGATGCGCAACGTCGTGGCGACGTCTTCCAACTCCCGGTCGTGCTCGCGCAGCAGGGCCATCGCGCCCGGACCGGTGAGCGCCTCGATGCGGCGTACGTTGGCGGCGGAGGAAGTCTCGGAGATCACCCGGAACGCGCCGATCTCCGCGGTGTTGCGCACATGAGTTCCTCCGCACAGCTCGCGCGAGTAGTCGCCCTCCCCAATCTCCACCATCCGCACCACATCGCCGTACTTCTCGCCGAACAGGGCCATCGCGCCAAGGCGCTTCGCCTCATCCAGCGTCGTGGTGATCGGGTGGACAGGGTCGGCATGGGCGATCCATGCGTTGACCTTGTCCTCCACGTCGCGCAACTCCTCGTGCGTGAGGCCGGCGCCATGGGAGAAATCGAAACGGAGCTTGTCGGGCCCCACATAGGAACCTGCCTGGCGGACGTGCCCGCCGAGCCGCTCACGCAGCGCGGCATGGAGTAGGTGGGTGGCCGTGTGGTTGCACTGGGTGGCGTGCCTTGCCATGTGATCGACACGCGCGAGCACCGGCTCCTGTGGGTTCAGCTCGCCGCGCTCCACCACCACCGAGAGCACCTGGTCGTCGCCGAGCCGGTAAACACCCTCGACGCGCGCGCGGCAGTCTCCGCGCTCGCATTCGATGGTGCCTGTATCGGAGATTTGCCCACCACCGGCGGCGTAGAAGGGGGACTCGGCGAGCTTCACCAGCAGTCGCTCCCCCGCGTGTCCGTCACCAGGTGCATCGCCGTTCGAGCCGGAGCCGTCGGACTCCTCGACGGTAAGTGCGGCGACGCTCGTGGGCTGGCGCTCTGTCTCATAACCGGTGAAGCGCGTTTGGGCGTTCGCCTGCTCGGCGAAGCGGCGCGCACGCTCGCGTGGACCATCGCCGACGACGCCACTCCCTCCGGCGGCGCGGGCGCGGGCACGCTGAGCGCCCATCAACTCCTCGAAGCCCGCCTCGTCCACGCGCAACCCCTCTTCTTCCAGCAGCTCGCGCGTGAGCTCGAAGGGGAAGCCGAACGTGTCGTGCAACTTGAAGGCGTCGTCCGCATGGATGTGGTGGAGACCCTTCTCGCGAGCGTGGTCGATGTGGAAGCGGAGCACCCCCAGCCCCTGCTCAAGCGTGCGGCCGAAGCCCTCCTCCTCGGAGGACAACCACTTGGCGATGGCCTCATGTTGCTCCGTAATTTCGGGGTAGGCGGCGCCCATCAGTTCGCGCACCGTCTCCGCGTAGCGATTTAGGAACCCAGGCTCCATCTCAAGCGCTCGGCCCTGTTGGATCGCACGGCGCATCACCCTCCGCAGCACGTACCCACGGTCTTCGTTGGAAGGCACCACTCCGTCGGCGACGAGGAAGGTCATCGCGCGGGAGTGGTCGGCGAGGATGCGCAACCCGCGGTCGGTCTTTTGGTCCTCGCCGTAGCGCCTGCCAGACAGCTCCTCGCCCAACTCGATCAGCGGGAGGAACTGGTCGGTGTCGAACACCGACACCTTGTCCTGGAGGATCGCGGCCATGCGGTTCAAGCCAAGGCCCGTATCGATGTTACGCGCGGGGAGATCTGTGAGCGTGTTCTCCGGGTGTTGGTTGTACTGCATGAACACGAGGTTCCAGTACTCCAAAAACCGTTCGTTCTCGCCCCCCGGCAGGTCGCCCGGAGAGCCAATGTGGGCGCCCCGGTCTACGTATAGCTCAGAGCACGGCCCACACGGCCCTTCCGGCCCCGCCTGCCAGAAGTTCTCAGAGCGGGGGCAACGAACGATCCGCTCGCTCTCCACCCCCACCGCCTTCCACAGCTCGATCGCCTCCTCGTCGGGGCCCAACCCGAGCTGCTCATCGCCCTCGAACACCGTCACCCAAATGTCCTCAGGGGAGAAACCGAACACGTCAAGCGAGAGCTCCCACGCGAACGCGATCGCCTCCGCCTTGAAGTAGTCGCCGATCGAGAAGTTCCCGAGCATCTCAAAGAATGTGAGGTGGCGATTGGTGTTTCCCACGTTGTCGATATCGACCGTGCGAAAGCACTTCTGCGAACTCGTCAACCGCGGCGCGGGCGGGCTCTCCTGACCCAAGAAGTAGGGCTTCAACGGGTGCATCCCCGCGACCGTGAACAGCGCGGAAGGATCGTGCGCGGAGGGCACGAGCGGCGCGGATGGTATGCGCTTGTGGCCGCGCTCCTCAAAGAACGCCAGGTAGCGCTCGCGGATCTCGTCTGTCTTCATCGTCGGTTCATTCTTTTGGATTTCGTTCGTGCCCTGTGGAGTCCCTCGCCCGCGGGCGCTTCGCGAGTCAGCCGCCGATGATCCTAGATCGCGGCGTGCGATGCGATTGTGCCGTGGCCGACGATCAAATCCCCGGCGTACAGACACGCGATCTGGCCGGGCGCGGTGCGCTCGATCTCCTCGACCATCTCAAGCTCAACGCGCTCGTGCGCCCCTGCCTCGCGCGTGCCCTCGACGCGGCAAGGCATGCGCCTACCGCGGTAGCGGACCTTTACGCCGTCCACACACCCCGCGTCACGGTGCAGGGTCACGTCGCGCACTCCCACCGTCGCGGTGCGCAGCTCCTCGCGCGAGCCGACCGTCACCGTGTTCGTGTGTGCGTCGGTCGCGATCACGAACAGCGGTCTCCCGTCGCCGCCCTCCCTACCGCCGATGCCAAGGCCACGGCGCTGGCCGATCGTGACGGTGTGCACGCCCTCGTGTTGCCCGAGCCGCCGGCCCTCGCGATCCACGATCGCGCCCACACGCTTGTCGAGACCGCCGTGGCGCGCAAGGAAGCTCGTGCTGTCAGTGCCCGCCAAGAAACAGAGATCCTGGGAGTCGGGCTTTTTCGCCACCTCAAGCCCCGCCCTCTGCGCCCGCTCGCGCACCTGCGGCTTCGTTAGTTCGCCGAGCGGGAAGCGCAGCCGGGCAAGCGAGTTGGGGGAGAGACCCGCGAGCGCGTAGCTCTGGTCCTTGCCCTCGTCAACCGCCACCCGCAACAGCGGCCCCTCCCCGTCGTAGACACGCGCGTAGTGGCCCGTCGCAAGACTGTCGGCGCCGAGGCGCTCGGCCAGCTCCAACATCGCGTCAAGGCGCACGTTCCCGTTGCAGCGCACGCACGGGTTCGGTGTCAACCCCGCCGCATACCCTTCAAGCCAGCCCTCCACCACGCCCGCGCGGAACTCCTCGCGCAGGTCGATCGAGAAGTGCGCCATCCCCATCCCGTGGGCGATCTCCCGCGCCGAGCGCACCGCCTGCGCCGAGCAGCAGCTGCGCTCGCCGTCGTTCTCCGGGTCTGACCACAACTCCAGCGTCACCGCGACCGCCTCGCTCTCCTCGGCCACGAGCAACGCAGCGACCGCGCTGTCCACGCCCCCGCTCATCGCCACGAGCGTGCGCGTTGCACAAGGCGCGAGCCTCGTCTGCCTGCGCAACGCCCATCCAAGCGCGCGGTGCAGCGCGTCTGCCGCCAGTTCGGCGGCGTGCTGCTTGGCGGGGCTCAACCCGCCCAGCTCCTCGGCGATGTCCTCGGCGCCGAGCTTCGCCGCATCAAGCAGGCTCCCATTGCGCACAAGCTCGACCGTCGCACTGCCCGCCGCCACCACCGCGCCACAGCCACTCGCATCAAAGCCCGCGTCGACGATGCGCCCCTCAGGGTCGGTTGGGTCGACGCTCAGCGAGATGCGGATCAAATCGCCACAGGCGGCGCCCCCCGCCGCGCCCGTGCAGGCGTGCTCGGGGATGTGCCCCTGCCCGACCGGTCGCTCCAGGTGCTGTGCAAGCGCTTCGACACTCATAGTCCGTCGAGTGTAAGGCGCTCGCACACGATTACCGCGTTCTGACGCGGTTCGAAGGTCGCTCTGCGGGGCTAGCCGGCGGCGCGCGCTTCGCGCACTGCCTGCTTCAAGGCAAACACGTCGGTCAACCCGGTGAGCGTGCTCACCACACCGTGGCGGTTCACGATCAAAATCGTCGGCGTCTGGTAGACGTGTACCACTTCGGTAATCGACCCGAACGTGTCCACCTGGTTGGCGCGCGCACCGTGCACTGTCACCGTCCCTTTCGACCCCGCCGCAAACGCCTTAGCTTCAGCCTGCACCTCGCGGTCCACACTGGCCTTCGGGTCCCAGAAGACGAGCATCACGGTCTTGCCCTGCGCAAGCTCGCGTTCCACGACGACCTGGGACGGCGGGAGCCCGCTCTTGGCCTTCGCCACCGCCGCCGCGTGGCGGCGTGCAACGGCCTCAAGTGCAAACGCCCGCGCTCGCGCGGCTTGTGCGGCTGCGCTCGGGTTGACTTTCACCACCACATGCACGCCGGTACTCGACGCCTGCGGTTCGTTTGAGGCTTCGTGTGACTTGCTTTGCAGTTGCTGCGCGTTCTGTTGCGACGTCGCCACCGCGCCATGCGCCTTGGCTATCGCCTTGGTGAGCCCTTCCACGCCCGGCGCCGCGCCGTGGTACACGGATGTCGGCGCCCCGGGGTTAGCTTGCGCCACAGCCTTGGCGGGAGCCTGAGCGACAGGAGCCGACGGCGCCGCCTCAGTCGGCTTGGCTGCGTGCCCGCGCAACGCCATCATCCACACGAGACCGAGCACCGCCACCGCCCCAAGGGCGATCTGGTAGGGACGTGAAAGCTGAGCCACGTCACATACCTCGGCATTTTCGCGCCACGAGTTGAACGCCTTCTGAGCGCATGGACGCTTCGCAAGCGTCGTTTCACCACGGCGAACCCCATAACCGCAACGGTTTCGCGCTGTTCTCGGCGGCTCACGCCCAGCAAACGCCGGTTTACGCCAGCTCCCGCAACCCCCGCAGCACGGCGTGCACGACCGTGTCCGTCTCGATCGTCTCTTGCCCGCCGTCCTGCATGTCCTTGAGCGTCGTCTCCCCCTCGCCCACGATCGCCACGTAACGCGCACCCATCCGGTTGGCCTGGCCAAGCTGACCCTTCAACGACCGTCCCCCCATCTCCATCACGGCCTTCAGCCCGGCTGAGCGCGCCTCGGCGAGGACTCCGAAGGCGTTCGACTTCGTGCCCGGGTACGCGGCTTTTATCTCCATATCCATCGCCACACCCACATACAGATCGACCGCTGAGGTGCCCGCGTGCGATGGATTGCCGGCGAGCACGATCCGCTCGACCCCCGCCGCCCAGCCCATCCCCGCCGTAGGCGGCCCGCCAAGCTGCGCCACCAACGCGTCGTAGCGACCGCCCCCACCCACGCCGCTCTGCGCCCCCAACGCGTCACTCGTGAACTCGAACACCGTCCGCGTGTAGTAGTCGAGGCCCCGCACGAGGGTCCCGTCGACCTCGTACGCGACGCCCGCGCGGTCAAGCAGCTCGCGCACCTGCGCAAAATGCTCCACGTCGTCGGCATCCAGCTCGTCCAGCAGCCGTGGCGCGTCGCGCATCACTGCCACCGTCCCCTCGTGCGCGGAATCGAAAGCCCGGAGTGGGTTCAGGTCGATGCGCTCCCTCACGTCGTCGGAGAGGCCCGCTTCGTTCGCGCGCAGGTGTTGCTGCAAACGCTCGCGGTAGCGCGCCCTGCTCTCACCGCTGCCGAGGCTTGAGAGACGCAACCTCACCTCCCTCACCCCCATCTCATCGAGCAACGCCCCGAGCAGCACGATCGACTCCGCGTCCACCGCCGGGTCATCGCTCCCAAGCGCCTCCGCCCCCACCTGCCAGAACTGGCGGAATCTCCCCTTCTGCGCCCGCTCGTAGCGGAAGAAGCTCGACATGTACCACAGCTTCACCGGCTGAGGGAGCTTGTGCATGCCGTGCTCCACATACGCCCTACACACCGGCGCCGTCCCCTCCGGGCGCAACGTCAAAGACCGTTCGCTCCCGTCGGTGAACGTGTACATCTCCTTCTGCACGATGTCCGTGGAGGCGCCCACCCCCCGCGCGAACAGCTCGGTGGCCTCGAACGTGGGCGTCTCGATCCGCTCGTACCCCGCACCCTCAAGGATCGCCCGCGCCTTTCCCTCAAGGGTCGTCCGCGCCGCTGCTTGCTCGCCGAGCACGTCATACGTCCCCCTCGGCGCCTTTATCTTCTCGCCGCTCAACTTCCGTGCGCCCGCTCTGCGCTCTGTGGCTGCTGTGCGGTTGCCGTGCGCTCCACCGGCACCTTCGCCGCCGCCCGCAGCTCTGCCAGGAAGGGGTTCGTGTCCCACTCGCGCCCGAGCGTGGTGGTACCCATGTGGCCCGGGTAGAGGACGGTCTCGCGCTCGAAGCGCCCCATCAGTGATCCGATCGACTGCTCAAGCGTCCCCCAATCGCCGCCCGGGAGGTCGGGGCGTCCCACAGATCCTTGAAAGAGCACGTCGCCGGAGAGCAACGCCGGGAGGCTTAGTGCATCGCCCGCCGACGACTCCTGTGAGTCGGACGAGATCGCGTATGTCACGTGCCCGGGGCTGTGACCGGGCGTGAACACCACCTCGATCTCCATCCCCGCCAGTTTCAATCGCTCGCCACCCTTTACCGTCTCCTCCGCCACCCAACTCTCGAACGGGCCGAACCCCGCCATCGTCCATTTCATGATGTCGGCGAGCAAGGCCGTCTCGAACTCCGGGCAATACACCGGCGCGCCGGTCGCCCTCGCAACCGGCGCCACCGCGCCGATGTGGTCGAAGTGGCAGTGGGTGATCAGGATCGCCTCGATCTCCACCCCGAGCGCTTGTGCCGCGTCGAGCAGCCGCTGCGGCTCATCGCCCGGATCGATCATCAACGCCTTGGTGGCCTCGGCGTTGGCGCGCACGATGTACGCGTTCTCCTGGATTGGCCCCACGGAGAAGCACCGCACATCAAGACCGCCGCTGTGGCCCTCCATGCTGCTCACTTCGAGCCCGTCCCACCCGTCTGCTTGGCTTCCTTCGCCGCCTGCTTCTGCTTGGCCTTACCCGCCATCCTGCGCTTATACAGCCACATGTCGGTGTAGTAGCTGATCGGTATGTAGGCGATCAACACGATCGGGAACAACGCGATCGCCTGGTTTGGCTTTTTCAACAGCAGGATGCTGATCAGGAGCATCACCACCGCCGCCGCCATCGCCCGGTAAAACGCTCCCCGCCACGTGGGCTCCCTATCCATGCGCGCCAACTTCGGGTCCTTCGCCGCCCCCCCGCTCGCCTTACCTGTCTTCTCATCCGCGGTCGGCTTGCGCCCTGTGCGACCACGCGACTCCACCACCCCGGCCGCGTTACCGCGATGCTTGGTCTGCCGTCTGCGCTTGGTCTGGGCCATCTCGCTCGCTCCTGGTCTCTACAGGGGATTCCCGCGTCCCGCCATCCGACGGCACACCTACAACCCTAGTGCGTTCTCGATCAGGTGCACACCGGCGTCAAAGCCCCTCAGCGGGACGTCCTCGGGGAAGCCGTTGAGGGCCACCTTCGGGGCAAGCCCCACGAGCTCCCCGCACGCCACCTCCGCGTGCCGTCGCACCGCCGCCACCACCTCGCTGAGCGGCAGCTCAAGCGGACGCTCCACGTTCATCGACACCTGGGCTGTTGTTGTCTCTTTAGGGGGTGACTCGCGTGTGCGCGCGGACTTAACGTTAAGTCCGCGCGAGTCACCCCTTTTTGGCACACCACCACCACGCCTGCCGGCTCGCAACGCCACGCCGATCGCGCGTAGTCCCGGGAGCCCCTCCGCGCCGCCCTCGCGGATCGCGCCTGCGATGCGTCTCGCGTCCTCCACGGTGGCGGGCGACGCAAGCTCCAGGTTGAACGCCACCAACGGCTCCCTCGCGGCTACGAGCGTCGCGCCCGCCGTGGGGTGCAACCGGGCGGGGCCGAAGTCGCTTCTCAGCTCGCCCGAGCGCAACCGGGCCGCGAGCGCCCCCACCCCTCCCCTCCGAAGCTCCGCGCGAGTGCGGCCTCCGGCGAGGTCTCCGTACAACAGGACGGGCACGCCGAGTTGTTCGCCGATCTCGTGCGCCACCACAAGCGCCTGCGCACACGCCGCGCCCCGTTGCGCGTGGTCTAGGTAGACGATCGGCATCACGTCCACCACGCCCACGTGGGGATGCTCGCCTATGTCCGCGGGGTCGCGCCCCTCACCCACGTCGATCCGCTCCACCGCCACCCGCGCGCCCTCAAGGAGTGCTTCCCCCAGCTCGCCCTGGGAGCCCACGAGCGTGAGCACGGAGCGATGGTGGTCTACGTCGGAATGGATGTCGAGCAGGCGGCTCATCCCGTGCGCTGTGAACGCATCGGCCACCGCCTCGATAGTGTGCGCTTCGCGCCCCTCCGACACGTTTGGCACGGCTAGCAGGGGCATCTTAGGCATGGTCGGCGGGTCTGACGCGCTCAACGAGGACAACCGGATCATCCGACCACACAGGCTAAACTTCCCGCCCCCGCCGGAGTAGCTCAGTTGGTTAGAGCAGCGGAATCATAATCCGCGTGTCGGGGGTTCGAGTCCCTCCTCCGGCATCCCGAATGTCCTGCAACCACAACGGTTTTTAGCATACCGAGGACCTCGGACAGACGCCAGAAGTTTCCAAGAAGTTTCCCCAGCGGTCGCGCACGGGTCTCGTGCCACGACAGATGGTCGTGCGGGGGTGCCTAACTGCTAGGCGTGAGCTGGCTGGGGATGAATGATGCGAGTGCTGCCGTCCGCTGAGACGAGCACGACCGCTCGCTGTTCATCAAGGGCGCGTTTGATCGCCCTCTCGTCTTCGGGTTCCTTGGCGTCGAGGAACCTTGCGCGTTTGGGATAGGGCGAGCGTCCTTCGAGGTCGAGGTCAATCGCTTCCTCTATGGCCTTCATCGCGGGGGTGTAGCCGTTGTCTGTGCTCATCGCGCTTGCCATCCCTCGATCATCGATTGATAGGTCTTCAAGATCTGTTGCGTCGCCGCGCGCATTCCTTCACCAAGGGTACCGTGGTGAAAGACCTCCGCCGGTTGCTTTCCCTGCCTCCGCGTGTAGCGATGCATCTCGTTTACGCCATGCGCCCCGTCGTAGAGCCTCACAGTGTTCGTCTCCGCTCCGTCATCGAACGTGAGCAGCACGGCGTAGTTGGTCACGTCTCGTACGTGCGTGGCGTACTCGACCCGCATCAGCTTGAACGGGTCGCCGTCGAGTTCGATGTCGTATTCGGTATCAACGGCACGAGGCTCGACGGCGCCCATATCCGGCTGGTCTGCCTGACTCATTGCTCTGTGAGCCAGGTTTCGAGCATGGTCTTGGTGAAGCGGATGTGTCGCCCGACGCGTAGGCAGGGTAGGCGGCCGGTTCGTACGGCGTCGTAGACCCAGCTTGGCTGACCTATCCACGCGACTATCTGTGCGTCCCTGTATGTCTGCATGACTCGGACTCCTTGTCTGTAAAGAACCCCTACAGACGACTAGTCCGACCAACCACGCAAAACAGGACACCCCACCCTCCAAAACGATCAAACCCGTCCCGGCAGAGAACGCCCCAAGGAACCCGATCACGACAGGGGCTTCAGTCTCTACTGCAGACTCCGCTCTTCAAACGAAGTAGGCACCCGAGTCGCCAGACGGGCAAGACGAGCTCAATTCACTAGACGAGCCACAAACGCCGCAAGCCGCCGATCGCATAGTCCCGAATCGACGTTCCATGACTCAACATGCCCGGCGTGCGGCGCTCGGTAGTAAGTGACCCATTCAGGCAGCTTCTTCGCGAATTCGTCACTCAGGGAGATCGGGACGGTCTTATCTTCCATGCCGTGGAAGAGCAGCGTGGGCACGTGAAAGCTGGCAGTGTGATCGAGCGCTTCGAGCTGCCCCCAGTTAGCGTCGATGCGCAGGCCGATGGCCCACTCGACTGGGAGCGCGCCGAAAGAAGGGAAGCCGATCTCTTTCGCGTTGAACTCAAGGATCTTCTTCCATGAGAGGACCGGTGCGTCGAGGACCATTCCGGTGACATCGCGAGCGAGCGGCGAGCGCTCCATGAACTGGGTCACTATCGCCCCGCCCATCGAGTAGCCAAGCAAGACTAGGTGCTGTGCGCCGTGGGCGAGGGCGTAGCGGGCGGCGGCTTCGAGGTCTCTCCACTCTGTCAATCCCATGTGGTGAAAGCCGTCTGGCGAGCGTGGCGCGCCCATATCCTCCCTGTAGGTGATCAGCATCGTGGGCAAACCCGCGCGGTGGAGCGTGGGCACGATGCGCAGATTGTTTTCGCGGTCGCCATTGATTCCGTGCACTACGAGCGCCCAGGTGTGCTTGCTCCCGGGGATAAGCCAGGCCGGCATCGGGCCGAGTTCCCCGGGCACAGCCACATTTGCGAACCGCATGCCGAGCGCCTGCTGTGGGTTGCCGGCGTACACGGCCGAGTCAAGCGCCACTTTCGTGCCCACCGCGAGGTTGCCGGTGACGGCACGTAGCGTGCGTGTCACGGTGTGCGCCTCGCTGCCCACCACACCTTCCACTATCGCGTGGCCACCGTGCCATTCCAGCCCGTATATGCCCGGGCGCAGGCTGTCGGTTGACCGTGTCAACACGACCTGGCCGGGCCGCAGCGCCTCCACAGTCGCGTCAGCGTCTCGCGGCGAGTGGTCTGGCACAACCACGAGCGAGGAGAACGACCAGCTCACGACCGCGAGTACGACGAGCAGGACCACCACGATGCTCGCGACCACCGCCCACTTCCAATGCCGACGGAGCCATCGGGCATTTGGTGTGGCGGTCCGAGCAACGCTCACAACGCCACGCTATCAGCGCTCAAAGACACCAACCGCATGTCCCCCGACTAGCCTCCTGGTCGCACTCCCTGGGCATTTCGCGCCCTTTCCGCGCACCTCATCCCTTCCTGAGCACCACACGTTGCGAGTGGGTGAGCCTCGCCCCGGTTTGAATCTCAACAATCGTCAAATCTGCCTCCAGGCGCCCGTGATGGGCATTCAAGAGGCCGCGCCCGGCGCCGGTCAGGCGCAATTTCAGGATCTTCTTGCGATTACCTTGCACCGCGAAGCTCGCCTTACCGATCACGACCTTGTGAGGGCGCCCTTTGCCTTTCACCGATGTCCAAGTCAGTTCGAGCCGTCCTTCGCAGCGCGATACGCCCGCGCACTTCACCGTAACCAGCAGTGGGGAGCCGGCCCGCACGGCGATCCGATCCCCCACAAGCGACACGCGCTTCAACCGTCTCCGCGCGACAGATTTACCCGGCGCTCCGGGCGCAACCGGGGATGTGATGGGCGTCTGATCGACTCCGGTCCCGCCCGTGTTGACGGCCAGCAAACGCATGTAGACGGCGTGACCCTCATCGGCCGCCTTGAACGTGTATTCGGGCGACATCCCGGACTGCAACACCCGGCCGCTGGCGCCATCCACAAACACGTAGGTGAACGCCGGACTGTTAGTCCAAGACCCGGCCGAGCAGCTCATCGACGACCCAACGGTTGGTTCGTTGGCTACACAACTCGCCCCGCCCCCACGTGGAGCTTGGGGCGGCGTTTCGCTGCCGTCCACGAAATCTTGAATCTCCGGCGCGGCAACATTCGCGATTGTGCTGTGAGTACCGGCTATGCAGATTTTTCCGGCCACGACCGCCACTGCATTCATAACCCCAAGGAGCACGGGCGTCGAGCCAGGAGCGGTGAGGGCGCTACCGCTGTCGCCACTACAGGGAGAACCGACTGGTGCGCTCGCGCACAGCAGGACAGCATTGTCAGCTCCGTTTTCGCCTCCACATTCGCGGCTGTAGCCAAGCGTCATGCCAAGCGCGTACAGCTTCCCGTTGAATTCTTGAGGGCTCGCGTTCTCCTCACCGAACCCGCTGAAGCCAAGGGAGGAGCCTTCGCCCGGATAGAGCCCAAGCGGCGCAAGCGTTATCGGCCCAACCCCAGGACCAAAGGCGAGCGACCCAGAAAGGGTCAGCACCGCCACGTCGTCGGGAGCTACATGGCCCGAGTTCGGTGCGTACGTGTAGTACGGATGCACGCGTACGCTAGTGACTGAGGCTTCCTGTTCGTTTGGTTCAGGCATTTCGAGGTTTGACGTCCCGGCGCGCACCCCGAAGTCTTCGGCCGGGATCCTCGCGCCCGACGACGACATGAACGCGCAGTGCGCCGCTGTCACCACATGGCTTGGATCGATGATCGATCCACCGCACCGGATGCGCTCCTCCATCGTTTCGGAGATCGGGTAAACAGCTTCAACTGTCACCTGCCACGGCACCTGTTGTACGGAGATTTCCTGGCCGTCCACGATCGCCGCGCGGGCACGCACGAGCGGTCGGCGTGAGGCGCCGTGATGTCTGCGTGGACGTCGACGGCCGCCGCGCGGGGTTGCGGGGCGCCCGGTTGAGTGACCTTGCCGTGAAGCGCCCCGAGTCGGCCTGGCCACTGCAGGAGCAGGCACGGCCGCGAGCGACGCCGCGGCCAGCGCCAACGCGATGCTCAAGCCCCGCGCAAGACCAAGCTTGACGATCCTTCGCTTCTGGCTCAACTTACGTGGACTGACTTGCTTGCCGCGCTACCACCCACGAGCGTCACCGTCACCTCGGCCGACACCGGGCTGTGCTTGGCGTGAGCCAGCCGTTTCTGGCCGGTCGCGGTGAGACGAAGCGTCACGTTGGCGCTCGCGCCCGCAGCGATCGAGTATGAGCCCTTGGCGAGCACGAGCGTTTCTCGACGAGAGACGGTTTTTTTGCCCTTGTGGTGCTTTACCACGACACGGACAGTCAACTCCACCGAACCCGTACAGATCGCTCGCATGCACGTCAGGTGCACCTTTGTCGCTTTGCCCGACACCGACAGTTTCGAGCCAGTGACAATCACCTGAGGCACCGGGGGCGGAGGAGGAGGCGGTATCGCCACCGCCGCGCTCGTAGCGCTCTGATGCCCCTTCAGATTCGTGGCCGTCACCTGACAGGAGATGGAGTGCCCTGCGTCGGCTTCGCCAACCACGTAACTGCTGCCCAGCGCACTGGTAATCGGTAGACCGTCACGCAACCACTGCTGGCTGAAGGTCGGCGCCGGGGTGCCCGTCCACAATCCGTTCGCGCAAAGCAGCGTACTTCCCACCCCAGGTGTTCCCGAGACGACCGGCAGCGTTGTGTCTACCGGCAACTTGGACACGAGCTGCATCGCCGCGTCGATGCCAGAAACCGTGGCGGGCGCCGTCACCGTCAATTCTTCCGCTTCCGCTAGCGAAGACTTCCCGTTGTAGTACTGGATCACGTATTCGTGGCCGTCGTTGAAGCCGACGTTGTACTTGCCGCTCACCAGTCCGGGGACTGTGTATTCCCCGCTCGGACCCGTTATCGCACAGTTTCCGAACGGGTTTCCCGGACCCACTCCAAATGCGCACACGAACACTCCGTTGAGTGGAGTCCCCGTGAGTGCGTCGGTCACCTCGCCTGATATGGCACCCCCCTTTTCGAGCACCGCGTCGATGTTCGGGGTCGTCACTTCCGCGGCCACCGTCACCGCGGTCGCTTCTTCAAAGGAGGGTACGTCGTTGAAATACTGGGTAACGTAGTTGAGACCACTTTCGGGGGGCGCATAGAATTCGACGTAGTATTCGCCCGCAGGCAGGCTAGGGATCGTGTATTCCCCTTCGCCGTTCGTGAATTCACACTTTTCCGTCGGGCCGGTTGCCGCACTAGCGCAGACTTCGATGCCTTCGATGCCGGTTTTCGGACTGACGCCGGTCACGGTGCCGGATATCGATCCCGTGCCGCTCGCCACCGCAGCGGGAGCAAGCCAGAGGAGTGTGAGGCCAAGCACAAGCGCCACGACTGCCCACCGTCCTCGCAAGATCTCGCACGCTACCTGAGCGCGCCCAACCGCAGGCCACCGATCATCTCGCCGCATCGTTCCACCCCTCGCCGCTGACAAAGTGGCGGGAAGATACCACATGCCGGAACTATGACTATGCGGGGCCCGCCTCCGCATCCCTATCGACATGCACCACCAGCACCGGCACCGCGCTGCGTTGCAGCACCTGATGGCTGACGCTGCCGAGCAGCATCGAGGCGACCTCTCCCCTTCCGCGCGAGCCGAGCACGATCAGGTCGTTGCCGTCTTTGCGTGCCTGCGCAATGATCGCGCTCGCGGGCGATCCCTGCACGAGCATCTTCACCACGGACACATCCTGGGGCACTTGCTCGATCGCGCTCTCCAGCAGCTGCTCGTGTTCTTGGCGCATCGCTTCGTCAAGGCTTCGCATGTCCACCGGTGGCACCACCGGCCCACCCACGAGCAGCGTCGAGGGCTGCTGCTGCACGGTCATCACCGTGAGCCGCGCGTTGCTCAACTGCGCCAGATCAATCGCCTCGCTCAACGCCCTCTGTGCGTGCTCGGAGCCGTCGATCGCGACAAGGATGCTATGAAACACGCCCACCTCCCCGTTCAGATTCTCGTCAGAAACCACTGTGCAGCTTAGGGGCAGATGTGCGCACATGTTGCACAGGGCGCAACGCGCACTACCGTGTGGAGCCCGCTCGTCAGTCGGTAGTCACCACTTAACGCTGCGCACGAGCAAGTCCAAAAAGCACGTCGGCAAGAAACGTTGCAACCCTTCTCATGTGATGCATCTTGCATCTGGACGTGATACGTTGCTCCGCGTTCGTGCCGAGTCCTTGTCCCTACGGGGGTGAGGAGCGGGGGACCCAAGTGCAGTCGAAAGGCTGCGGGGGCGAATCGCCACAGTTTGTGGCGTAGCGTAATTACGCGAGCCCGACAGCTAACCCCGTAGGCGCCCTGAGATGACGAAAGGACGCTGTTCACATGTCGGGATCCCCGCGTGATCTTGCTGTGCCTGACCCCTGGGAAGTTTCGCTTGCCCGTTCCCGTGCACGCCGCGAAAAAACGGTCGGTGGCGGTAACTCTCCGGTGAGACTCGGCAAGCTGATCGAGGCACGCTCGAAGGTGCAGGAGCACAACAGCGACATTTCAGATACACGCGTCATCTCAGACGGACGCCCGCTACTCGACGCCCGCAAGCGTCTCTCCTCACGTAACCTGGCCGACACAGAGCCGTGGCATCTCTCGACCCTGCGCTCGCGCACACGCCGCCGCGCCTCAGAGTTGCAATTTGTACCGACCACCACCCGTGCCCGGCGTGTATCGCTCGGCACGCTAATCGCCATTGCCGCCGGCCCCGCGGCCGGCTTGGCCTCCGAGGCAAGCGGCTCATCCCACGCATCGGCCCCAACGGCGCCCGAGCCACCCACCACAACCAAACACCACATCCAGCTACAGAGCGGCAGCGAAGGCCGTCAGGTCAGCATGTTGCAGCACGCTCTCGGCATCGCGGTCGATGGCAAGTTCGGGCCCCAAACCGCGGCCGCCGTGCGCGCCTTCCAAGCCCGCCACCACCTCCCCGTGAACGGCGTCGTGGGTCCCGACACGAGCGCCGCGATCAATGCCGCCTCCACAGGCGGTGTAGAGACCGTTGCCCGTACCCCCGTCAGTAAGAGTGAACACGCCAAATCCACGCCTACCCCCATTGCACGCCTACAGGCCGCGCTTGGCGTGGAAGTGGACGGCTCCTACGGACCAGAAACAGAGAAGGCGGTCCGCCGTCTCCAGGCATCTCACCACCTACACGTAGACGGCGTCGTCGGAGCGGCCACATGGCGTGCTCTCGGCATTTCCGAGCACACCACCATCAATCCGCCACCGAGGAGTGAAGGCGGCGTGCACAGCGGCTCAAAGCACGCGAAATCCCATACATCCACGCACGCGTCTCATGCTGTCAGCGGCTCCGAGGCGGTGCGTCGTTTGCAGGAAGCCCTCCATCTGCAAGCCGACGGTAATTTCGGCCCGGAAACCGAGGCTGCGGTGAAGCGGATGCAAGCGCACCGCGGACTCTCCCCCGACGGTGTCGTAGGCCCGGAAACGTGGAGCGCGCTCGGCATCGATTCACACACAACGCTTCACCCCCACCACTCACACAAATCCGGCTCCTCAAGCTCCGGGGGCGGCTCTTCGAGCGTTATATCCCGTGTGATCGCAGCCGCGGATGAAATCGCCACGCGCCCCTACGTCTACGGCGGCGGCCACGGCTCATTCCAGTCTGTCGG
This sequence comes from uncultured Solirubrobacterales bacterium, assembly GCA_963695305.1. Lineage (GTDB taxonomy): Bacteria > Actinomycetota > Thermoleophilia > Solirubrobacterales > Solirubrobacteraceae > Palsa-744. The sequence goes on from OY968774.1 coordinate 2,194,283, forward strand.
GTATGACTGCTCGGGCTCTGTGTCTTATGCGCTCCACGGCGGCGGCCTGCTCTCCTCCCCCGAGGATTCCTCCGCGCTTGAGTCATACGGCGATCCTGGTCCGGGTAGGCACATCACGATCTACGCGAACTCCGGCCACGCCTGGATGGTGATCGACGGTCGTCGCTTCGACACCGTCGCCCAACAGGAAGGTGGGTCGCGGTGGTCTGATTCGATGACCTCCACCTCGGGATATGTGGTGCGTCACCCCGCCGGCTATTAGCGGCGAGGTGGGTCCCGCTCGGGCGGGTTGTGTGTATCTCGAAAAGGGGTGACTCGCGCGCGCGTGTGGAGTAAGCCTTTCTGAGGACCTATCCCGATAGGCCCGCACGTCTGTGACGGCCGATTGCCTTCGCGAGACTTTGTCCTCGGGCCTCGACTAGGCACCGCCAGGCCTTCGCCCCTGCGTCCGCGTCTCGCTCGACACTCAACCGCCCCAGCCGCACGTCCCTATCGGGATAGGTCCTTACGCGTCGCGCAGGCGCGCGCGACCCCTCCAGACCCCTTCGCGCCGAGTACCGTCGCAGTCGCCCTTTAGCTTCTTCTCCCTCGCCGAAAACCGCGGAAGGGAGATCTCGATGCTCGCTCGGGCGCGCACGTTTGCAATAGAAGGGCTCCACGCACGGGCTGTCACCGTGGAGGTCGATATTCGCACCGGCCTCCCCGCGTTTGCGATCGTGGGCCTCGCCGACGCCGCGGTGCGGGAGGCCCGCGACCGCGTTCACGCCGCTTTGCTCAATTCGGGATACGAGTTCCCCGCGCGCCGTATCACCGCCAACCTCGCCCCCGCCGACGTCCCGAAGGTGGGGCCGGGGTTCGACCTCGCCATCGCCTGCGCGCTGTTGGCCGCCAGCGGCCAGATCTCGCAAGAGTTGCTCCCCACCCATGCGCTGTTTGGCGAGCTCTCGCTCGATGGGGAGGTGCGCGCCTGCCACGGCACACTCGCGGTCGCCGAGGCCACGCGCAAGGCGGGGTTGCGGATGATCGTGGTGGGTCCCTCCCGCGCCCGCGAGGCCACGCTCGTGGAGGGTTTGGAGGTCGGGGTGGTGGAGCGCCTCACTTCCGCTGTCCGTGTGCTGAACGGTGGGGTCCCCGACCGCCTTCCACCTCCCTCCCCCGTCGCCGCTCCCAGCGCCGCACGCGATTCGATCGACCTGAGCGAGGTCCGCGGCCGCCCCCAGGCGGTACGCGCGCTCACGATCACCGCGGCGGGCGCCCACAACAGCCTGCTCTCCGGCCCTCCCGGCACCGGGAAGACGATGCTCGCGCAGCGACTCCCCTCGATCCTTCCTCCGCTCACCCGCTCGGAGGCGATCGACGTGACCCGCATCCACTCCGTCACCGGCAGGCTCCCCGCCGGTGAGTTGCTCTCCGAGCGGCCCTTTAGGGCACCTCACCACTCCATAACGACAGCCGGCCTGATCGGGGGCGCACGGCGGGGGTGGGTGGGCGAGGTGGTGCTTGCTCACCATGGAGTTCTGTTCCTGGACGAGCTCTCGGAGTTCGCGCGCCCCACGCTCGATGCGCTGCGTCAACCGCTTGAGGACGGGAGGGTGGCGATCGTGCGCGCACGCCACTCCGCTGTGTATCCAGCGCGGTTCATGTTGATGGCCGCCACCAATCCTTGCCCGTGCGGATATGCGGGTGAGCGGGAGCGGTGTAAGTGCTCGGAATGGGACATCGCCCGCCACCGCCGCCGCCTCAGCGGGCCGCTCTTGGACCGCATCGACCTACTCGTGGGGATGGAGCGCGTCAAAGCCGACGTCCTCACCGGCAAGCCCACCACGACATCGGCGCGGGCGTTGGAGTTGGTGCTTGAGGCGCGGGAGCGTCAGGCCGCACGGCTGCGAGACACGGGGGTGTTGGTGAACGCGCGCATGGATGGAGCGATGCTCCGCGCACACGCGAGGCTTGACGAGCCCGGGGAACGGATGCTCGCCCATGCTCGCGAGCAGGGCTTGCTGAGCGGGCGCGGCCAGCACCGCGCGTTGCGCGTGGCCCGCACGATCGCCGATCTCGATGCGCGAGAGCGGGTGCAAGCCAAGCACTTGGCGGAAGCGCTCGCCTTGCGTCCCGAGCCCGGGCTCTCCAACCGCAGGGCCGCATGAGCGAGGCTTGTCCTGAGTGCGCGCGTCGGGCGTGGTTGCTCGGCCGGGTGGGTTTGACACTCGACTTCAGAGTGCGCGACCTGCCGCGCTTTTGGTGTCTGCTGGAGCTCTCCGACGAGGATCTAATAGCCGCTATTGGCGGACGGCGACGGAGCGAGCTCACAGAGGAATACGGCCGATGGAGACCAACCTCGGCAGACACAAGCGAAGACAGCCCCGCCATATGCCTCCACCAGCAGGCTTATCCGCGAAACCTGTCCGCGCACAGCTTTGGGCCGCGTGCACTCACAGTGCGCGGCGGGATTGACCGGCTCGGCGACATCCTGAACCGCGAGGTCGTCGCGATCGTGGGGACGCGACGTGCCACCGATTACGGTATGGAGACGGCCCGTGAGCTTGCACGTGGGCTCTCCGTCTCCGGGGTCACCGTCGCGAGTGCACTCGGCGAAGGGATCGGCTCCGCCGCACAGGCGGGCGCGCTCGAAGGTGGTGGGCAAACGCTCACCGTGATGGCCGACGGCGTCGAGCGGTGCTCGCCCGTGTGGTGCGGAGGTCTCTACCGCCAAATTCTGGAGGAGGGTTGCGCGATCTGCGAGCTTGTCGACCGCTCCAGCCCACGCCCGCGCCGGTGGTGGGGCGCCGCGTGTAGTCGCACTCTCGCGCTGCTCTCCCAGCTCGTGATCGTGGTGGAGGCGGCGGACCACCCGTGGGAGCTTGCCTGTGCGCGTGTCGCACAAACGCACGAAACGCCTATCGCGGCGGTGCCCGGCCGCGTCAGCTCACCCTCCTCGACGGGATCCAACGCGTTGCTCGTCGAGGGGGCAAGACTGGTGCGAGGGCCCCAGGATGCGCTCGACGCGCTCTACGGTGTGGGCGTCCGCGAGGTCCCAAGTCAACCCTCCGGCCCCTCCGGCAGGGCGGCGGAGCTCGATCCGGGCTTGGCGGAAGTGCTCAGGATGGTGGGCAACGGCCACAACACCCCCGCGAGGCTTGCGTGTTGCGGCCACGAACCGGGTGACATCGCGGTCGCGCTGGTCGAACTGGAGCTGTTGGGGCTGCTCGTGAGGGGCGACGGCGGGCGATATCTCCCCAGTTCACTATCTGGCGGGGGCCGTAGGGTGCGAACCACTACCGCTCGATGAGCGAAAACGACACGATGGCGACACAAGACACCACGCGCAACACCACCGTCCGCTCGGGCGTCGACTTGCCCGAGCTGTTGGCGATCGCCTGTGGCGGGGCGCTCGGGGCGCTGGCACGTGTTGGAGTGGCCGAGGGACTGCCCACGACCGTCGGGGAATGGCCGTGGGCGACATTCGCCGTGAACATTCTGGGCGCGGCGATGCTCGGGTATTTCGTGACGCGATTGCAGGAGCGCCTGCCAGTGTCAACCTTGCGCCGCCCGCTGCTCGCCACCGGTTTGTGTGGGGCCTTCACGACCTTCTCCACCGTGCAAATCGAGCTGCTGAAGATGGCCGACCGTCACGACTACCGTCTCGCCGCCGCCTACGTGTCAGCAAGCGTGGTAGGAGGATTCCTCGCGGTGTTCGTGTCCTCCGCGCTTGTCCGTCGCGTGAGGGCACTGGCGTGAGTGGTGGTGTCGAGCAAGCTGTCCGTCATCCCGGTGGGAGGGCGACGTGAGCGCACTCGGTTGGATCGCCGTAGGGGTGCTCGGGAGCGTCGGCTCGATCTCCCGCTTCCTGCTCGACCGCGCCGTCTCCACGCGCAGTTCGGCGAGCTTTCCGCTGGGGACCCTCGCGGTGAACGCAAGCGGAGCGCTCTTGCTCGGTTTGCTCACCGGGTTGGCACTCTCGGGTGAAGCGCTCGTGTTGGCGGGGTCCGCCACGCTCGGCTCCTACACCACGTTCTCCACGTGGATGTTGGAGACCCACCGGCTCGGCGAGGACGGGCAGCTCGCGGCCGGCGCGCTCAACGTGTTCGTAAGCGTTGTGGTGGGCCTGGGCGCAGCGTTGCTCGGGAGAGCGATCGGGGGGGCGTTGTGAGCGAGGAGGCACTCACCCTCACCACTTACTTCGGCGAGCGCGCTCGCGTCGGAGGGCGGTTGCTCGCGGATGAGCTACTCGACACCTACGCTCGCCACGAGATTCGCACAAGCATCCTGCTACGTGGGGTTCAGGGTTTCGGGGAAAAGCACCAATTCCGCACAGACCGTCTGCTAACGCTCTCAGAAGACCTCCCCCTGGTGGCGATGGCGATCGACACCCCTGACCATATCGAGGCGCTACTGGGGGATATGAAGGGGATCGAACACGAGGGGCTCCTCACGCTTGAGCGCACCCGCATCGGCGCTGGAGAGCTCCTCCGCAACGAACATCGCCTCAACAGCGACTCCCAACAAGCGTCACAGGACGCGGGCACGAGGCAACCAGATGTCAGCGCGATACCGCCGGGGAAAGCGGTGAAGTTGACCGTCCACCTCGGCCGCCACGATCGAATCGACGGCGCCCCGGCCTTCGCAGCCGTATGCGAGCTGCTGCACGAGTGCGGCGTAGCGGGCGCGACCGTGCTGTTGGGTGTGGACGGCACACGGCATGGAGAGCGCCGACGGGCGCGCTTCTTCGCGCAGAACAAGGGCGTCCCGTTGATGGTGGTGGCGGTCGGCGACGCGCCCATCATTAGTACCGCGGCGGAGCGATTGGAGAGCACCCTCCCTGAGCCCTTGCTCACCGTGGAGCGCGTGCGGGTATGCAAGCGTGACGGCAAGATGCTCGAAACACCGCACGACGTGTCGGCCACCGACAACCAAGGCGGGCAGGCGCTGCAAAAGCTCACGATCGTGACCTCCGAGGCGGCCCGCCACGAGAACCGCTCCGTCTACCTGGAGCTAGTACGCCGTCTACTCACCGCAGGCGCCGCCGGAGCGACCTCGCTACGCGGCATCTGGGGCTTCCACGGCGACCATCCCCCCCACGGCGACCGCCTGCTAGCCCTACGCCGCCACGTGCCCGTCGTCACCGTCGCAATCGACACCCCAGAGCGCATCGCCTCGCTGTTTGCGATCGCCGACGAGCTGACCCAAGAGAGCGGTCTCGTCACAAGCGAGCTAATCCCCGCCGCATCAGCCCTCCACAGCCCGCCTGCTCTATAGTTACCCGGCCTACGCGGCTGTAGCTCAGTTGGCTAGAGCGTCTGCTTGCCATGCAGAAGGTCGAGGGTTCGAGTCCCTTCAGCCGCTTCCCAAAAGCCCCGCAAATGCGGGGCTTTTCTTTGGGCAAGCACTCTCGGGGACAAACTTTGTCCCAAGATTTTGTCCTAAAACTCGACAGACCCCTCGCGCAGCCGCAAGCCTGATGTTGCAAGCGCCCGGTTCGCTCGTAAACTGTCCCTATGGCTACTGCTGATCGAACCATCCATCTTGGAGCAAGAACCTATGCCCTGTTGCGCAACGAGGCCGCTCGTCGTCACCTCGATCTCGACGCAACCGCCGAGGGAGTCCTGGCCGAGAATCTGTCGGCCTCGCCAGTAGACATGACCGAGTTGGAGCGAACGCTCAAGCGTGCTGCCCGCTTGCGCGCGATGTTGCCTCATACCGAAGAGGCAACGTCCCTCATACGTGCAGGCCGAGACGAGCTCGACCGGCGTGCTGAGCACCGGTGAGCGTAGTCATTGACGCCAACGCACTCGTCGCGTTCGTAACCAACGAGGAGGCAGCGGAGACCGTGGGAGGACTACTCCGCGCATGGAGCGCTGATGACACGCAGCTGCATTCGCCAATACTCGCTCGCTACGAGATCATCAACGCATTCGTAAAGAAGGCCGCAAAGGGCACGCTGAGCGACGATGCGCTCGACGAGGCGTGGACGGTGATCGATGAGCTGCCAATCAGCTATCACGCACTCAACGATGCTCCGAACGTCGCACGTATCGCCCTGACCCTTGAACGACGCTCCGCATACGACGCCGCGTATCTCGCTCTCGCCCAGGAGCTGGATGCCGAACTGTGGACACTTGATGGGCCACTAGCGCGCAACGCAAAGTCGCACGGTTATCCGGTCCACCTGATCGAGCCTGTAACGGCGGCTGAGCCCGCCCCAACATCGAAGGACTCCGAAACTACACACCCTTAGGTGCTGCAGTTTCGTCCCTAGACCGCGATCACGAAACCAGTGCGCCGGGCTGCCAGCCGCGCCCCATTACGGCGTCACAAGACACGAGGACGATCCACGAACCCAACGCGATCGTACTCACTGTTAACCCCGTCCGTCCCTCGATCACGTCTGATCTGGAACGTCCTGGCAGTTCAATCCGCGAAGCGGATTCCAACACCGGGAGGCCGTCCGGGAACGGGTCCGGCGTAGTCCTCCCCTCCGGTGATCTTCAAGGTTCCTGCCAACAGATCAGCGTCGTCAGCGCGGGACTTGTGATGGAGGTAGCGGCTCGTCGTGTCGACGTCGGCGTGTCCCATCCACGCTTGAACCTGCACGATCGAAGCACGGTTGATGGCAAGCGATCCGAAGGTGTGGCGCAGATCATGGAAGCGCAGCGGGCGGAGACCGGCGGCCTTCTGGGCATTCACATAGCGACGCCGTAGCGCAGACGCATCAAGGTAGCTGCCCGCGCCACCCAGAAAAACCAGATCGTCCTCGCCGGTGAGCATCTCGCGCTGCCCGAGTCGGGCGAGCGAAACGGAAACATCCGGGACCATCGGGACTACGCGAGCCTTCCCGGACTTGGGCTTGGTGAGAGCGCCCTTGGCGTAACTTCCCCATACCCGGATCGCTGAACCCGCGAAGTCGATATCACGCCAGCGCAACGCCACAAGCTCACCACGTCGCAGACCCGTGAAGGCCGCCGTGAGATAGATCGCGGCGTCCTGCTCGGTGGCTGCGTGACGGACGAGCGCGGCTACCTCCTCGGGTGTGTAGAAGTCAAAGCGCGTCGAGTCATAGCCATCGCGCAGCTTGTCCACGTCTGCCGCCGGGTTGGCCACTAGTCCTTGCGTCTTGCGCGCGCGCTCAAAGATCCCATACATGATCGCGAGCTGCTTGTTGGCACTGCGTCTCGATACGCCCGAAGCGAGCCACCGAGCGCGACGTTCTTCGATGACTCTCGCTGTCACGTCCTCGAGCCGCATCGTCCCAAACGTCGGGAGCAAATGAGCGCGGAGCGCTGACCGGTAGTCGATAATCGTTGTCGGCTTCAGACCACGCTCGGTTTCGCCGTGACGCATCCAGTCCTCGGCCGCCTCCTTGAAAGTCACACCGGTGCGTACACGGCTGGCCTCGCCCGCGCGAGCCTTGACCAGAAGCTCTTGGAGGGCCTGCTCGGCCTCGCGCTTACGAAAGTGACCGGCTGGTGGCCTGCCCTTCTCGGCCCAATCGGGTCCGAGCGCCTTGCGATGCTCACCGTTGCCGTCGCGCCAGCGGACATACCAAGTCGCCTTCCGCTGACCGCGGCGCAGATAGACGTTGCCGCCGACGTAGCTTTGAACAAGACGAGCCATGGGCCAAAGATACCGCCTCGACGGACAGAACTTTGTCCCAAATTTTGTCCCAAAACAGCCCCATATGACCCCTTCTAGCTAGACTTAGCCAACCCAAAAGCCCATATATATTGGGGATATGACGATCTCCGGTGAGATTGCCATGCAGAAGGTCGAGGGTTCGAGTCCCTTCAGCCGCTTCGGAAAATGCCCTCCTAATCGCGGGGTTTCGTAAGAAGTTACTCCACGCTCAGCCCGTCCGGCCACTCCGGTGTCCGAGTGATCTCGATGGCCCGCACCGGAACGCAACCAAGCGGAGGCCAGTCGGCCGTGAAGATGCAGAGCACCGTCCAATCCGGGCGTGCGGCACTGGGCGCGATGAGGCCTGGCCAGCCTTCGCTTGACAACGCCTCCCCAACATCTTGGAAGGCCGGCCAAGTACGTCGTGTCGGCCTCGGTAGTTCCAATCCAACTCGCGCAAGCCGCTTCGGATCGCTCAGGTTGGCAACCTTGAGGTCAACGCTCCACACATGGTGGTCATGCGGGACGGCGTAGCCCGGAGGCAGCCCGCGCTCTGCCAGATAGCGGTACCACTCGGCGACCGCCGTTCCGGTCTCGTCAGCCAGATACAGACCGCCGACGTTCGCGCCGCGCTGCCAGCGTCCGTCGGTCGGTGTCGACGCCCTTCCGAGTAGGGAAGAACGATGCGGTGCATGTCTGATCCACTCGCCACCGACGGCGACCGCGTCAACGTCGAGTGCCACCGACTCAGCTGACGCCCGGGTACTCCAACTGCGCGATCAACTCCGCAACCTGGCGATAATCGCCGCGTGCGAGCACATCGACCGGCTTGTCGTCGTCGAGCGCTTCAATCGGACGGGTCAGCCACACGGGGATGTACTCGCGATCCATCACCCTCGTGAGACGCTCCGCCATCTCAGCTAGCTCTACAAGCCGCTCGGCGCGTGAGCCACTAGGCACACTTCGACCTGTCAGCCAGTCCCGCACAGTACTGGCCTTGGCACCCGTCGCAGCGGCGATCTGCCGGTCGGAAAGATGCGCCCTCTCGTGGACCCGACGTGCCTCGATTGTCAGAGCAGCCATTGCTCCATAGTACATCGCCCACAAGATTCCGTCAAGCAACCGCGTACGCGCCGGTTACGTCCGGCCTGAACTCCCTCAAGCCTCCCGCAATGAAAACGCCACCCGCCACGCCCGTAGAACCGGACCTAGCAACATTGCAAGTGGGCCTGCCGAATGAAGTAGACGCTGGCTGAGCGGCTTCATGTCGGGCGTAACGGCGCTGTCCTTGGAGAGGTACATCGCGATCATCGCGGCGAGAATCACCGAGTGGCGTGCTCCGTTGTCCAATAACCATGCTTCCACGGTCGCACGTCTCACTACTTCGTCTATACGCTGCACTGCCGCTTCTAGCGACCCATACTGCGTTATATAGCTGTTCTCTTTGTTTAACTGATCCTCTACGAGGTCGCCATAGCTGTCGAGCAGCGTAGCCGTCAAGGAGAACCACGGGAAGTACGCTAAGTACACGTCAGCTACATGTTCGGGCTGGGGCGCTGGCTCCGCCGCCACCGCCATCAACGCCAACACGGTCAACCATGCACTCGCGGCGCCCGCCGACTCATACCACCCAAGCTCCACCTCAGGTGCGACCTCCTGCTCGACCCATTCCTTCAGCACCACCTCGCGTAAGAGCAGGTCGAGCTCGTGGTTCAGGCCCTGCACCTGTGCGAGAGCGGCGGCCCGCATCAACATTGGGCGAACGCTCCAATATGAGGGGAGCCTCGTACAACCGTACCTACACGCCTCTACCAATCCAGGGAGGTATCCCCCGTCGTCACGCCACGGATGATGGCGAAAATAATCTGAGATCGGTCGCGCGATATCGACAGCATCCACCAACGCGAGGTGGAGTTGCCGACCGTTTGCAATCCCCATATGGGCGCCACGCTCGATAGTGCTGTCAAGGAAATCCGCCATGATCTCATACGCCACGAGAAGCCTCAAGAGCCTGGGACACCGCCGCGCGGTCACGGTCCAGAACAGTGCCGCGCCCTCCGTGTTGGGTCGCTTTTGCTCAAGCGCCGCCAACGCATCCTCCCGGATCGTCGCATCGGGAATTTCGGCCGCCCGTGCCTGCCATCTTTCCACCTCCCGTAATACTCCTCGCAACCCCCACGCAAACTCCCTAACGACAGCGACCCCGAGCGCCCAAGCCTGCCCACGGGAAATGCAAGCACTCCCAGATACTTCCTCAGGCATCATGCTCTCCGACGGCAGTCTGAGGCTATTAATCTTGTAGCGCCGGCTTGACCTGAGCGGCGAAGTATCCCGGCACAGCCACCATCGCTAGTGCGATCGTGGCGACAATCGCGAGGCTCACAATCGCCACCGGGATAGCCACCGAGAACACCACGGGGAAACCCGTCACGCTCACCAGCGCATGACTCAACACAAGCTGGCCATACAGACCGAATAGGGCACCAATCGAGCAACCCGCACCCAACAACAACGCCGTCTCCCACAATAGGGCGCGCCACAACTCACCTTGTGAGAACCCGTCAACCTTCATACCCGCGAGTCGCGGGCGCCGCTGCCAAATCATCGCTCCCATCGCCGCCGCCATCGCCAGCGCCGCGGCGACCAGCACGAGCACCGCTATCTGCGTCAACCGCGCCAACCCCTGCCGTTGTGCCGAGATGTCGTTCTGCCTGTGTCGATCTGCGGTCTGTACAACGAGGTCGCTCCTCGGCCGCAAGGCTGCCTGCACTTGACGCAAACCGCTCAGCGCCAAAACACCACTCTTCAACATGACCTGATAGGCGCTCACATCGCTGCTTCCCCATGCGCGGGCATAGTCGTCGGGATTCATGACGATCGCCCCCGGCGCCCAACCCAGATTCGTCACTATCGCCGCAACCCTGAATCGAGTGGGTATCGGCGACGCCAACGTCAGGGACCCGCCCACACCGAGTTTATGCTCATCCGCCAAGGTCCGCGAAATCGCGATCCACCCACCGTGCAGAAGCTGCGACCTCGCCACTCTTGGACCTCCGCTTACAACCTGACTGGACGGAAGTAGACGGGCATCGCTTTTCGGCGGCGCGATCACCAACACACGGCGATCACCCAGGTCGAGGAAACCACCACGATATGCGCCTACGGCAGCGACGTCGGGCAACCTCTTGAGCGCCTGACCATAAGCATTCTTGAATGGCGTGGCCGCGAGCGTCGTGGAGCTTCCCGCGGGCGACACCCACAGATCGGTTCCCAAACTCACATCCGCCGCCGCCCGGCTCAATCCGGTACTCAAATCGCTCCGGGCGCCCTCAATTGCGACGCATCCAAACACGGCAATGGCTCCAGTTGCCGCTATCGCCAGCGATCGCGAGCGGGTGGTGCTCGACATGAGCTCGATAATCGCTATGCGCGAGGAAACCCCCATCACCGATTGCTGCACCCGATTGATCAGTGAGACAACTCCGCCAAAGACGGCGGGCATGACCAACAACAACCCAAGCATAAGGCTGGCAAACGCGATAATCGCAGCTCCGACGGTGTTGATCCCGTGGATCAAGATCGCCGTCGTAAGCGCGATACAACCTACGCCGGCACTCAACGCGGCCACAAAATTTGCTCGCTTTGGCTGTCTTGCACGGTGGGGTCCTACCTGCTCGTTGCGAAATATCTCGTGCCGAAGTGGAACCATGACCCCCACCACCGCAGCGACAAGCCCGCCGGCCGCCGCGACCGCGACGTTCTGCCAACTCACTATGTGCAGCGACTGAACGGGAAACGCAAGAGAGAGATAACCCGGATCAGCCTGCAACAAACTTCGTGACAACAGCTCGCCGAGGGCAAGTCCGCAGCCAATCCCGACCACCCCAAGGGCAAAGACATCGAACAACATCACCTCGAGAATCTCGACAGGTGTGTACCCGTCCAGACGCAAATCCGCGATCAAATTGCGACGCTGAGGCACGGTGAGCAACATCGCGTTGAACGCGAATAGGAATCCCACCAACGCGCTGATCGCGGAGAACATCTGCGTCGACTGCGCCGTCGGTGCCTCCGCTTGACTAAATATCGTTGCCTCAAAGTTTGCGGGAAGCACGTTCAATCTGCCTCCCGCGACACCCTCAAGCCCACGTTCCACTTCTCGGTCGCGACCGGGCTGCGGCTCGACGAGTATTCGGCTGACCCTGCCGCGCATGCCTGCCAAGCTCTGAGCGAGACCGAGCGGCGCTATCGCTACCCGGCTGTCTACGAGCTCGCCGATGTCGCTTGCCTGCAGGATCACCGCAGTCAGTGTTCTCATGCTCGCATCCCCTACGTCGATGCTTAGTGGCTCCAGAGGCCCAGCGCCGATTTCTCTTGCAACCGGCGCCGGCAGCGCTACCCCTTCCTGTCTAGGTAGCTGTGTCGCGCTCACATGTGACAACAGCCGACCTTGAAGTCGGACGAAACCCGCGTCCAGCCCGATCAAGTCCACCGACTTCTGACCATGTGGGCCCTTTACATACGCACTACGCTGAAGCACAGGAACGGCCGAACGCACCCCCCGCAGTTGCTCGACCTTCCCAAGCAAATTTTCATCGAACCCCTGCGGATCGCGCGCCGCCAACTGCAAACGTGCACTACCCACCAGTCCATTCGTGAGGCGCGTCACCGACCCCGACAAACTCGTATTCGCCACCTGTGAGGCGAACAGCAACGCGACGCCAACCGCTATCCCCGCAACAGCGAGCAGCTCCTGTACCAATCTGGCGCGCAAGCGTACGCGGTAGAGGTAGAAGATCGTTGACAGTCTCATAGCCTGCTCATCGTGCGCCTTGTGTGGCGCACGCTTTGATCATCGAGCACCGAACGGCGCGTAGGCGAGATCTGGCTCGTACTCAACCAAGCGCCCATCCCGCAAAGCGTGCACATGGTCTGCGAACGCGGCTGCTCGCGGGTCATGTGTCACGAGGAGCACCCCCACTCCGCGCTCGTGACATACCTCTGAGAGCAACGTCAACACTTCCCTCCCGCGATCAGTGTCGAGGCTGCCCGTGGGCTCGTCGGCGAGTACGAGACTCGGTTCGGTGGATAGCGCCCGTGCGATCATCACTCGCTGGCGCTCTCCCATTGAGAGCTGCTCGGCCCGCTGTAACACCCTCCCGTTCAACCCCAATCGCTCCAACAGTGGGGCGATCTGACGCTGTGCGTCCCGCCTCCCCGACGTCGCGAGCAGCTTCAACGCCGCGTTGTCATCAGCGCGAACCCCGGGGATCAAGTCGAGCGACTGGCGGATGAAGCCCAGCTCCGAGCGCCTGTAGTGGGCCCGCTCGCGCTCCGACAACGCTGAGATCTCCCTACCGTTCACCGCCACGCTGCCGCTGTCAGGCACCAGCAACCCCGCTATCAACATCAACAGCGTCGTCTTCCCAGACCCGCTCGGACCGTAGAGAGCCACCAGCTCACCGGGAGACACGCTCAACGACACACCATCCGCCGCGCGCACAACCTCCCCGTCTCCGACGCGATAGTGCTTGACGACGTTCTCAATTCGCAACATCAACGCGCCCCTCTAGCCCACCAACCTATCCCCACAGCAGACCATATCCGAGGGTTCCACCTTTCTAACCATCGGACCCCATGTCGTCCCGACAGTTGGTACACGAGCCGTTCTCCGAAGCCGCGGTCACTCGCGGCACACAACCCACTGTCCAGCGCTTGCAGGGATTTCTGCCCCATCAGCCCACCCACGGTAGTCGGAGACAACGGAACACCACAATCCCCCACCACCCCGGTAGGCTCCCCGCGAATCGTTTCCCACCACCCCACGGAGCCCCCACCATGAGCCTCATCCGCGTCGAACACGACGGGCCGCTTACCGTCCTCAGCATCGACAGCCCACCCCTGAACCTGTTCGACCAGGCGCTTATGGACGAGCTCTCACACGCCATCGATGCGCTCGTCGCGAACCCCCCACGTGGGCTGCTCATCCGGGCCGACGGACGTGTCGTAAGCGGCGGCGTGGACGTCCATGTCTTTAGCGGGCTCTCCACCCAAGAGGCCGCCGACATGTGGACGCGCCTGCTCGATCTCATCCACCGCGTCGAGAACCTCCCGCTACCCACCGTATTCGCCGCCCACTCACTCTGCCTCACCGCCGCGTTTGAGCTCTCGCTCGGATGCGACATCCTGCTCGCCGCCGAGTCCGCCCGCTTCGGATTGGTGGAGACCGTTGTGGGACTCACCCCGGCGATGGGCGGCACACAACGTCTCGCCGAGCGCGCCGGACCAGCTCGCGCGCGCGAGCTGGTGATGACCGGCGAGCTATATGACGCCGCCACGCTTGAGCGTTGGAACGTCGTCAACCGCGTGCTCCCCGACGACGGTTTCGACGATGCCGCGCACACGTTCGCGCACAAGCTCGCCGAGGGACCCACCTGTGCACACACCGCCACCAAGCGCATCGTCCGCGCGCAGCTCGACAGAGGGGGAGTGCGCGGCGCGGACGAGCGCGTACCGGAGCTCGCCGGCGACCTATTCGCCACCGAAGACCTCAAGCGCGCCGTACGCACATTCCTGGAGCGCGGCCCCGGACACGCCACCTACGTTGGCCGCTGACTCGCGGCTCCACCACCCCACCTACGCCAGTCGAGGCTCCACCACACGCCAGCTTCTAGAGCCAGTCGAGGCTGTACCACACGCCATCTACAAGAGCCAGCCAGGATCCTCCGCGCCACCGACAAAGAGCCAGTCGGGGCTCCACCACCCTCAAACCATGAAGGCCCCCGACGTGCACAGCCCCTAAGCGCCAACTTCGCCGCACGGGTTCGGAAGATCGCTCACACGGCGACCGGCCGATACTCGCGCGTTGTCGGATTCTGCTCAAGCAAACCCACCGCGCGCAATGTCTTCACATAACGATGCGTGGTTGAGGGCGACATGTGAAGCTCTTTCGCTAGATCGATAATCGCCCGCCACGGTCGCTCAGGCCCGTAACAGGAGAGGATCGCCAACCCTCGCAATAGCGACTGCGAGAGCTGCGGATCTGACAGCGCCTCGGCGAGCGCCATCTGCGCCGCCTGGTGAAGAGACGCTCGATTCCCACCGTTTCCATCCGCGGAGTGCGCGTTGTCGAGCGCCGCGAGCAACAGGCTCGACACAGTGCCGCTCCTCGTTTGACCCGCCGAGCGAATCACTTGCTCGACCTGCGCCGGCGAAAGAGCGATCGCAATGTCCTGGTCCTCTGTCATGACTCTGGTCCCCAATCTCACGGCTTACCGGGCGCGCGGGGGACGAACCTCAGGGACACCCACCAAACACAACGGTAGGCGTTAACCCTGACGCCGCCACCCAAGAACCACACCCCTTACGATCCACTTCCCGATACTACCCCAACAGTTAAAGAACCATTCAGCTGTGGCGTAATCGGATGTTTCTGCTACGGATACGCCCGTTATTTGGATTAATCGGCTAGCTTACGTCCATGAAATTAGGACGATCCGCATCGCTGCGATAGCTACTGCAGAAAACCCCGTGCCTAAAGCACGACTTGGTCTTATCGCTACGGGCTTTCACGGAGCCCACCCTGGACGCGGGTACGCCCTGGGCCTCTGATACACACCTCCCATGGCCAACCCGCCGAAACGACGCCTCTCCGCCCGACGTACTGGGCTGATCGTGGGGGCGATCCTGATGGCGGCGGTGCTCGCCTTCGCCCTCACCCGTCTCGATCTCCACCACATCCTCCACGCGCTGTTCTCAGCAAGTCCTGGCTGGATTGTCCTCGCCCTCTGCCTGATGATGCTCTCGCTGCTCGCCCGCTCCTTCTCCTGGCAGGCGGTGCTCCGTGCCGCGCTCCCCTCCGACCGTGTCCCGTGGACAGCCGTGGCTCGCGCCACGATGATCGGCGTGATGGCCTCCGCGGTCTTCCCGGGACGCGTCGGTGAGCCCACCCGCATCGTCGTGCTCAACCGCCGCCTCACCGGACCCACCTCGCGCACTTTCCCGATAGTGGCCGGCACAGTCCTCTCCCAGACGCTCATCAACCTAGGCGCGCTCGGCATCCTCGCCGCCGTCACCTTCACAAGTGTGCCGCTGCTTCAAGGTCACGCCTCCGCGCTCGTTGCGGTGCTGGCTGTGCCCGCCTTCATCGCCCTCTTCGTGTTCGGCGGCCCGCCGCTGCTCCGCCTCGCCCAGCACGCCCCGAACCTGCGTATCCGTGCCGGCGCGGTGGCGTTCGCGGGACTGCTGCGGCTCGCCCGGCGTGGCCTCGTGGTCTTCGCCACTCCCCGCGAGGGCGCACTCGCCGTCGGCTTCCAGTTGCTCGCGTGGACGCTCCAATGGGGCTCCTGTTACATGGTGCTGCTCGCACTCGACCTCACCCCGCAAGCCACTCCCGTCACGGCCGCGGCGATCCTGCTCGCCGTGAACGTCACCGCAGTGCTCCCCGCCACCCCGTCGAACGTTGGCGTCTTCCAAGCGGCCTGCCTGGTCGTGCTAGCCGCCTACGGCGTCGCCGCCGGCCCCGCACTCGCCTACGGCCTAATCCTGCAAGCGGTCGAGCTGTTCACCGCGCTCGCGCTCGGCATCCCCGCGCTGCTCAGAGAGGGGATGACGTGGCAGGACATCCGCCGCAACCAGATCGAGGCCGACTCGCTCCGCACATCGGAGTAAGAAGAGACGCCCACGGCAACTGGAGACGCCCGCCGCAACGAGAGACGCCGGGGGGAGACGCCAAGACACCCCGGCCCAACGCTGAGGCGCCCTCAACCGAATAGAGCCCGTACAGATTGGCGCAGCGAGTGCGTGGTCTGCAATACCGCCGTCGGCTCATACCCACAGTGCGCCATACAGTTGTCACAGCGCGGGTCTCTCCCCCGACCGTACTTGCTCCAGTCGGTCGTCTCGATCAACTCCTTATACGTCGAGGTGTAGCCATCTGACATCAGGTAGCAGGGGCGCTGCCACCCGAACAGCGAGTAGCTCGGTATCCCCCACGCGGTGCAATCGAATTCCGCTTTCCCTTCAAGGAAATCAAGGAAGAGAGGACTGTGATTCAAGCGCCACTTCTTGCGCCTCCCGTCCGCGAACGCCTCTGAGAACAGCTCGCGCGTCTGGCGCACCCCGAGGAAGTGCTCTTGGTCGGGCGCCTTCTCATAGGCGTATGCGGGCGAGATCATCATTTCATCGACCCCCAAATCGTCGTTGAGGAAGTCGAGCACATCCCGCACTGTCCGCGGCGAGTCGTGCGTAAAGAAGGTCGTGTTCGTCGTCACCCTGAAGCCCGCCGCCTTGGCGGCCTTGATCGCCGACACCGCCTTGTCGAACACCCCCTCGCGCTCAACCGAGGCGTCGTGGCGCTCTTTCAACCCGTCCATGTGCACCGCCCACGCGAAGTAGGGGCTCGGCTTGAAATCTTCGAGCTTTCGCTCCAGCAGGATCGCGTTCGTGCACAGGTACACAAACCGCTTGCGCTTCACGAGCTCCGCGGCAATCAGGTGAATCTCCGGGTGGATCAACGGCTCGCCGCCCGCGATCGACACCATCGGCGCACCGCTCTCCTCGATCGCCCCCACCGCCTGCTCCACCGACATCCTTCTCCGCAGAACATGCTCGGGATGTTGGATCTTGCCGCACCCTGAGCACGCGAGGTTGCACTGGAACAGCGGCTCCAGCTCCACGATCAGGGGGAACTTCTCGCGCCGCGCCATCCGTTGGCGCATCAAATACCAACCCATCCTCGCGCCCTGTCTCATCGGAACAGCCATCGAAGCCTCTCCTTCGCTACCCGCACCATCAGCCCCCCAATCCAAGCACAGTATGAAGGCTCCCCTCGCGCCGCAACCGACCCAACGCCGCCCCCACCTGCCGTAGCGTGGACATCGCACGCAACCCATCCGCCACACTCGGCAGCGGCGGGCCCACCGGCAGCCGCTGTCGCAGCTCGAACTCAGGCGTATCCGACAAGACCCTCACCACCGTGAATGGTCGCCCCTGCGCCGCCTGGGCCACCCACGCCGACTCCATATCCACCGCCACCGCCCCAGAGCCCTCCATCCGCGCTCGCGCCTCCCCGGTGATGATCTGCTCCACCGACGCCACCGCCCCACGGCACACCCTGATGCCGTGCTCCCCGAGCGCGTCTCCCAACGCGCCTGAGGCCTCACAGCGAATGCTCTCCGCCACCGCCCTCCCGTGCTCATCGATCGTGAGCACCTCACTTGCCACCACCACTTCGCACAACTTGCTCGCCTGCGGCAACCCTCCCCCAAAGCCCACCACCACGATCGCCACCGCCGGGTCTTCGAGTAGCCGCGGTACCGCCGCCAACGCCTTTCGCGGGCCCATGCCTGTTGTGCGAACCCGCAACCCGGGGGCGGCCGAACGCACAGCCAACGCCTCCACACCCAGGGGCGAGACGACGAGCACGTCGCTCATCGCGCGACCTCTAGTTGTCGGCTGGTAGGGCCGCTCACGCTTTCACACCTGGTTTTGAGTCGTGGAGACCGCTCATGCGACCATCGCCTCCCGTGCCGCTGTATGCCCACTCAGCACCGCTCCCTCAAGTGTCGCCGGCCAGCCCGTGCCAGTCCATGCGCCCGCGAGCATGAGCCCGGGGACGCTTGTGCGAGCACTCGGGCGCAACTCCCCGCTGCCGGGACCCGCCCTGAACGTCGCCGCGTGCTCCCGGCTCACGTACACGCTCTTCACCACCGCCCCGCGAGCGCGCGGGAACAACTCCTCAAGCGCCTCCACGTAGCGCTCGCGCAACGCCTCCCCCTCCATCCCCATCTCCTCCTCAGCCCCCGAAAGCGACACCGCGAGATATTGCCCCTCCGTGAGACCCGCCGCCTCGGTGCGATCGAACACGTATTGCACGGGTGTCCCCACTCCCGCCGCGAATCCCACGTCGCACACACGCCGGTCATACACCACATGCACGTTAACGATCGGCGACTCTCCCAGCCTCTCCCATCGTGCCGTCTCCTCGCCGAGCAGCGGCTCAAGCAGAGCTGCGGCACGGGTGTGAGGGATCGCGCAAACAACAGCGTCCGCCTCGACCGCCTCACCGGCCATGCACACTCGCAGAGCGCCCGTCCTCCTCGCCGGCTCATCGCCTGCCCGCTCGTACGTCGCCTCACGGGCTCCCCGCGCGTGCGACCCCAACTCACCGCCTCCCCGCGCATGCGACCCCACCACAGCCTCAACTCGCTCCACCCGATTCCCCAACTCCACCCTCACGCCTGCCTGCCTGAGCGCGCGCTCGGCCGGCTCGCCCACGATCTCGCTCAGGGGGCGTATGTGAAAGCCGATGTCCCCCGCGTCCTTGTGTTCGAGCAGACCGGTTTGCAGCACGAACGCACCCAACCCCAGCGAGCCCCCCGCAGCGGGGAGGTTGAGTGTGGGCAGCGCGATCAGATCCCACAACGCCGCCACCACCCGCTCGTTTTGACCGTGCTCTTCAAGCCATTCCCCGAGCGTGGTCCCCTCGCCGCGCTCGCGCTCCACAGCACCCTCCAGGTCGAGCCGCGCAAGCGCAAGCGCCGCGCGTGCCGCCCTCGCCTTCTCTGCGAGGCTCAGGTGCGGGTAGCGGGCGAGCGCCCCCACCAGGTGCAAAGGCGCCGGCAATCCTCCTCTCCGCAACACCGTCTGCCTGCCGCCAGGGCTAAGAACGGGGATCTCAAGACGCGGTTGGATCCGCACCCGCCCCGAGCTCCCCAGCCGCTCAAGCAGCGCGATGTAGGAGCTACAACAGCGCAGAAACACATGCTGTCCGTTGTCGAGCCACAGTCCGTCGCGCTCGAAGGAGTACGCCGCGCCGCCCAACCTCGGCCGCACCTCAAAGAGCGCCACCTCCGCGCCCCGCTCGGCGCAGTCAAGCGCCGCGGCGATCCCGGCCAAGCCCCCGCCGATCACCACCACCCGCCGCTTGTTCTTACTCACCCCACCGCCGCCGTCAATACGCTGCGCGTCGCCACCCACCCCTTCGCCCAGATCGGCAACGAAACACGTTCCCTACGCGCTGTTTCCGGGTCGTCCTCGATCCGCGCAAGCACACCCCGGTAGATGTTCGACATTGCCAGCACACACGCTCCGCTGCGCCTATCGAGCAGCGGCACGAGCTCCAAACCACGGTCGAACCATTCGTCCGCGCGACGTGCCTGGTAGCGCATGAACGCGTCCATCTGCCCCTCCCCGCCCTCGTAGCCGCCGTCGGTGCTGAGGTGGTAGCGCTTAAGCTCGTCCCGCGGCACATACACACGCCCGTTCGCCGCATCCTCGGAGATGTCGCGCAGGATGTTCGTCAACTGCATCGCCACCCCCAAATCGTCGGCGAGCCCACGCGCGCGCTCTGACTCTTGCGCGCCGAAGATCCCAAGGCACAACAACCCGATCGAGCCCGCCACCCTGCGGCAGTACACGAGCAGGTCCTCAAAGCTCTCATAGCTCGTGCCCACCACATCCATCCGCACACCTTCGATCAAATCCCTGAGCGCCCCCACCGGCAACCGGAAGCGCTCACACGCGTCTGCCAACGCCACCACCACCGGATCCATGCTCGACGTCTCAAGCCCCCCCAACGAGCGCTCCGCCGCCTCCAACAACCCCAGCTTCTCGCGCGGCTCGATCCTCCCGTCGCCGATGTCATCCACACGCCGCGCGAAGGCGTACACCGCGCACGTTGCCCGCCGCTTCTCGCGCGGCAACAGGCGGATCCCGTAGTAGAAGTTCGCCGCCGCCATCCTTGTCGTCGACTCGCAGTGGTCGTAAGCCTCGGCTGCCCTCATTGCGCCCCACCCCCGGTAGCCACAGGCCGTCGTTTGCTGCGTCCAAGCACGCGCGCTAGCTCTCCCAAGCGACGCCATGCGCTCGCCTGTCCCACCCCGCCCACCACGTCGTACCGGGCACGTTCGATCTCCATGATCGCCGCCTCCCCGCCCGCCACAAACGCAGCCACAGCAAGCTTGGCCCGCCCGGGGACGCTCGCCACGAGGGCAGGACCGGCGGCCAGCAACTCCCGTGCACGTCCTGCCTCGAAAGCCACCGTTTCGCGCAACCCCGCCTGCGAGGAGTCAAAGCGCGCGCGATCCTGCTCGGGGATGTACATGCGCCCGCGCGCTTGATCCTCCCCGAGGTCCTGCAAGTGCTCGATCAGCTGGAGCGCCGTGCAAACGCGGTCAGACAGCTCGATCCGCGCGGGCGTCGCGAGACTGAACACCCCCAACACCAGCTCCCCCGCCGGATTGGCCGACAGCTCGCAATACCCCACAAGCTGCTCCCACGTCTCATACCGGCTCACCCGCTGGTCCACACGGTTGGCCTCGATCAAGCGCACGAACGGCCCCCTCGGTAGCGGGTGCTCGGCGAGCGCCTCCTGCAATGTTTGCAGCAACGGATGCCGCGCCTGCCCTACGTATGCACGGTCAAGTTCGCCCTCCAACCAGTCCAATGCCGCGAGACGATCGCCCTCCAGCTCGTCCCCGATTTCATCCGCCAACCGTGCAAACCCGTACACCGCCAACAAACCGCGACGATGCCTCCGCGAGAGCGCCCTCGCCGCCACCGGGAAATTCTCCCCACCAGCCCGCTCCATCACCTCCCACTCGCTCGGTAGCTCTGAGGGAGAGAGATGGAGATGAAACGGCGCCACCCCAATCATCGGTGCTGCGCTACCGACCCACCCACACACCGTCCGAGCGCCATCACCGGGAACGCCAAGCGGTAGAGGTGGTAGTTGATGTAGTAGTCACTCGGAAACCCTGTACCCGTGTACTGGGGCTCATCCCAACTCCCGTCCTCCCGCTGCGTCCCGCACAACCACCCCACCCCTCGCCTCACAGCCTCCCCACCGCTCTCCCCTGCCGCGTGCAAAGCCAACAGTGCCCACGCGGTCTGCGACGCAGTGCTCTCCCCTCTGCCTACCCACTCGCTCAAGTCATAGGACCGAGGGTCCTCCCCCCAACCTCCATCCTCTTTCTGGTGTTCCTCAAGCCACCGCACCGCCCTTCGGATGCGGGGATCGTCAGGCCTCACACCCGCCGCCACCAGCGCCGGCACTACCGCACCCGTCCCATACACGTGGTTCACACCCCACCTTCCGAACCACGACCCTCCAGGCTCTTGCTGGCTGGAAAGCCAACTCACCGCTTCCCGCGTCGCCAGCTCATCCGCGCCTCCCAGCGCTGCCAGCATCTCCACAGCGTGGGCCGTCACGTCCGCGCTCGGCTCGTCTATCACCTCACCGAAATCCAGAAACGGCAATTCGCGCACCAGCGACCGCGTGTTGTCGGCATCAAACGCCCCCCAACCACCACTCCCGCTTTGCATTCCCCTCGTCCATTGCACAGCCCGTTCGATCGCATGAGCTGCTTGGGACCGTGAGGCTCCCTTGAACGAGATGCGTCGCAACGCCAACACCACCTCGGCGGTGTCATCCACATCGGGGTAATTGTCGTTTGCGAACTCAAACGCCCACCCTCCCGGCTTCAGCGCCGATCGAGCGGCGCGCCAGTCCCCCTTTACGGTCACCTCCTCCCCGAGCAGCCACTCTCCAGCACGCATGAGCGCCGGATGATCGGGGGCTACACCGGCGTCGCTGAGCGCCACCACCGTCAAAGCCGTGTCCCACACCGGCGACTGACACGCCTCCAAACGACGGCTCTTCCCGGGGGGCGCGCCAACGCTCAGAGGATCCCCCTGCTCCTCCACCATGAAGCCCTCAATACCCTCGATCCCCCGCCGCATCAGCGGGTGATCGAGCCCGTACCCGTTCAGGTGAAGCGCCATCAGCGAATACACCCAGGGCGGCTGTATCCCTCCCCACGACCCATCCGCCTCCTGGCGGCGCACGATCCACCGCTCCGCCCTCCCCATCGCGATACGCCGCAAAAGCCTTATCGGACGACGCTCATAAAACCGCACCGCCTTATCCAAGCGCGCCAACCACCGTCCCCGCGAGCTCGTCGGCGGCGCAAGCGCCCACGGCTCCTCACCGTGCAACTCCTCAAGCGCGAACCCCAACTCGCGACACGGACGGTGAGCGATCACGATCGACAACGCCACGATCGTCTGCCTCGCCCAACACGCGAAGTCGTAGATGTTGAGCGCCACCCACTTCGGCAACAACACGACCTCGGGTGGCAACGCCGGCACACGATCCCACGACCACAACCCGAACAACGCCAACCACACGTGGGTGAACACGCGCGCCTGCTCGATCCCTCCCTGCTCGCGCACGAACACGGCCGCCGCCTTCATGTGCTCCTGCTCGGGGGCATCCCCCGCCAATCGCAGCGCCCAATACGCCTCGATCGTGGTCGACAGGTCACCCGGCCCACCGTGGAAGTTAGTCCACGTCCCGTCCGCCCGCTGCTGCGAGCGGATCCATGCGGCTGTGCGCTCTGTCTCATCCCGGTTGCGGATCCCGAGGAACTCGCGCAGCAGCATGTCCTCCGCGTCCATCGTTACGTTCGTCTGCAGCTCCCCCCTCCACCACCCTTGACCGTCCTGCAAGCTCAGCAGACGCTCGCGTGCTCGCTCCAGTGTCACCTGCTCCTCGCTGAGTGTCTGAGCGATCTGCGATGACATGGCGGTGAAGGCTAGGCGGTTTTCCCCGTCAAAGACGGCACGAGCACCTCAGGATGGGGCGCTGGCGTGATCGTTTGTTCCCGCAGACGAAGCTCAGCAATCCTGACAGGCACGCTAGATGTGAAGCGATACACCCACAACCCGTGAATATCGCGACGCTCAGAGAGGTGGAAGCCGGGCGCCGGTGGGATCCCTGCCGATGGTCGCAGCGGCGCATAGCCAGTCTCATCCACCTCGCTCACCGTGACGCTCGCCCCACGTGCGAGGTTGTGAAGTGGCGGCAGGTAGTACTCAAGCGGCGCAGCCCCCAACTCCACGGTCACGATCGCTCTGTGGCCCGCGGGCGCTCGCAGGACCTTTGCCACACCCTTCCAATCGCCGCGCTGCAGACGCGGGCTAAGGGCCACGTCGATCGTGAGAGCCAGGAAGCCCGCGGCAAGTACGCCCGCCAGCGCCATGCCGGTGCGGCCCGTGCGTTGCGCCCCGATCACCACCCCCAACAACACGCTCACCGGCACCATCACCGCCACCAGGTTACGCGGGGCAAGATAGTCGGCCCCCCCCACCGCCAACACGATCGGGATACCCACACCACAGGCCGCCACCGTCAGCGCGAGCAGCGCGCCCCGCTCCTCACGTGGGGTAAGCGCACACCACAACCCATACACCACCCCCACCAGTGCCACCACCCCCACGAGTAGCTCGACACCGTGACCAAGCGGCGACCCGGTGTACCCGGTTAGGTAGTACTGCGGGATCGCTTCCAAACGACTGGCAAGCGCCCATTCGCCGATCCATTGTGTCCCGTGTCCCCCCTGCGCCACGATCAAAGGAATCAGCGCAGCGCCTGTGAGGATCGGAGGCGCCACAGCAACCAATGCACGTGCTCGGTGACGCCACAGCAGCCACACGATCATTGGGCTCAAAAGGAACACCGCAAAGTAGTGGGTCAACAGCGCGAGGGAGGCCGTGAGCGCGAATGCCCCCAAACGTCGGCCCGTGGGCTCATCAAGGACGCGCAGAAAACAGAGAAAGGCAAGCGAAGCGAGCAACACGAACAGACCGTACGCGCGCGCCTCCTGCGAGTACCACACGAACAAAGGGCAGGTTGCCACGAGCGCCGCCCCCACTATCGCCGCGCGGCGGGTAGGCGGGCCCTGAAGTTCGCGCCCAATCGCCCACGCCACCGGCACCGCCGCTATCCCCGCGAGCGCGGAGAGCAGTCGCAGCGCCACCGTCCCTTCGCCCAACACCCGCGTGACCGCCCACTCAAGCACGTACCACAGCGGCGGCGTGTTCTCAGTGTGGGACACGTTGTGCAACGTCGCTCCGAACCCCGCCCTGAAGACGTGCACCGGGGTGAACGCCTCGTCGTACCACAAGCTCTGTGACCCGAGCGTTATAAGCCGTAGCGCTGCGGCAAGCAGTGTGAGCGCGATCAGCGGCCACCAACCGGAGGCGATACGCACGCTTGCAGGGACCGCGCTGCTCGCAGTCCGCCCGGCTTGGGGGAATGCCGTCTGGAGCGCGGAGCCCCTCACGGCAGCCCCAACCGCACTGCCGGCGCCGGCGGCGATCCGGCCGGCGGCGCCTTGGACCCGCACAATCCGCTCGCCACAGCGCCACCGAAGCAGGCATACCGCTTTGAGGGCGTGTTTTCCGAGAGCGGCGGCAGGTAGAAGCCGCCAGTGACCTCTCGCTCACCTTTGACCTGAGCGCCGACGAGCGTCACACACAACTGCGTGCGCTCCTTCGGCGCGCCTGGGGTGACGTTTCCGCATACCGTGTCCCGCGTGGTGTGACCTTCAAGGTCTTGGTAAACGTTGAGGTTGTGGTAATCGCGGCCGGTCGCCACCCTCCAGGTGTGCAGATCGGCGATCAAGCGGTGGTTAACGTGCGTCTGTTGCGCCACATCGTTCACGGTCGCCACCGCCAACAACACCCCGAAGAGGATCAGGATCGTGGTCTCTGCCAAGCGCAGGCTCCCCAAGCCACGCCGCTCCTCATCGCGCGGGCGTGCCCACTCGGGAAGTTGTGCGCCACGGGCGCTCATGACACCGGCGCCCACAACGGCGCTGTCTGGTGGACGATGAACAACGCCTGCACCGCGAGCACCGCCACAAGCAAACGGCGATCACGACTTATCGCGGCAAGCGGCAAAGACCACAACGTGTACCACGCCAGCAGCCACGTGCTCGTGACAGAGATCGCAAGCAGGGTCCACCCCGACGCCGCCACCCAGTCATATCCGCGCCAGGTGCGCCACATCAGGTGCAACACGATCAACACCAACGCTCCCTTCAGGAGCGTGTGATCCACGGGAAACACACCCGGCTTGCCGAACAGGTGGGCGATCTCTGTGGGGAAGCTGTCAGAGGACACAAACGCCGCGTCGCGGTTCAGCGCAGCCACCACGTTCACCCCCTGGATCCCGAACGTGATGTAGGCGACGATCGTCACCGCCACCGCCGCCACCGCCGCGCCGATCAGCGGCGCAAGCTTGCGACGGCTGAGCAACATGAACGGCAACAACGCGATCCCCGTCGCCTTCACAAGCGCGGCGCCCATCACCGCCGCGCCGGCGTACGCGTCGCGCCGCGCGAACGTAAGAGCCACGCCCCCCATCATCAGGAACGTCATCACCAGATCGTTGTGGGCGCCGCCCACTCCGTAGATCACATACAGCGGGTTGCACCCCACCGCCACCAACGCCACCTTCGGGTCGAGCTGCCGCGTACGCGCGCACCGCCACGTCAACACGAGCGTGCCCGCGCTCGCCACAACCGCCATCACCTTCATCCCCCACACCGCGCCCACCACGCCGAGATAGCCGAGTGGGTAAGAGATGAGCGTGTACAGCGGGCCGTACGCGGTGGCGACCGTCTTCCAATCTTTGCCCACATAGTGGTACACAGGGTCATTCACGATCGACTGCGGCCCGTGCAGGTAGGGGTTGATGCCATGCACCACCCCCATCCGGGCGTAGGCGATATAGCTGAACACGTCGGTCGAGAGCAGGATCGGACCCGCGAAGACGATCGCCTGCAGCGCGACAGTCAAACCGATCGCCCAGCGCGCGCCGACGCGCTTTGCCAGCAGCAGTATCCCCGCGTATGCACCCGAATAGGCGAGCAACGCGATCAGGAACACTCGGAACCCAAGCCGCTCGCCGACCCCGCTCAACCAACCCGCGATCTGCGGCGCCTTGGGGATCAGCGCCGAGTGGCCCACCGCCCCATCGAGCACGATCTCAAGCGTCGCCGCCAACAATATGACCGTGAGAGCGCTCGCCACGACAAGCATCGATCTCCGCGCCCGCTCAGACGCGATCTCAGCGCCCATCTGTGGCGTTTGCTGCTCGGCTACCGAGCTCAGGAGACCCTCACGTCTCGAAGCGCAGCACGTCAAGCGCGCCGGTCATCTCGAACACTCGCTGCACCGGCTCGGGGCCGGGCGCCAGCAGGAGCTCGAAGCCCTGTTCGCGCGCACGGCTGTCGGCGAGCAGAAACACACGCAACCCACTGGAATCTATGAACGTGAGCCCACCCAGGTCGATCACAACACGCTCCGGCCGCTGCTCCTCGATCGCCGCCAGACGCTCTTCGATCGCGTGCGCGGAGGCGAGATCGAGCTCCCCCTCCAGCCGCACCCTCGTTGCACCGCCGAGGACCTCGCTCGATATCTCGAGGCTCCCGGGCTTCGGAGTCACCCCGCTCATGAACTGGACTCTAATGCACCCAGACACCGTCCTGTCGGGGTTGAGTCGCTCGACTCAACTTTATTGACGGCAGGTCCCCCTAGAGCCACCCGCTTATGGCAACGGTTCAAACCAGCGAGGTCCAAACTGTCTTGCTCTCAAGGTAGGCGTCGAGCCCGTCATGCCCGTGCTCACGGCCGACACCCGAAGCCTTGAAACCCCCAAACGGCGCCGATGGATCCGACCCTCCCCAGTGGTTTATGTACACGGAGCCGGCGCGCAGCATCGCGGCGAGGCGGTGGGCGCTACCGATATCGCGCGTCCACACCCCCGCCGCAAGGCCGTAGTCGGTGTCGTTGGCGCGGCGTGCCACCTCCTCAAGCGTGTCGTAGGGAGTCGCCACCAGCACCGGACCGAAGATCTCCTCGCGCACGATGCTCAACTCATCGGAGGTGGAACTGAACAGTGTCGGCTCCACGAACCAGCCGCCGCTATCGGTAAGGGTTGTCTCCCCTCCGGTGAGCAGCTCCGCTCCACCGTGGCGGCCCGCTTCGATGTAGGACATCACGCGGTCCCGCTGCTCTGCCGACACGAGCGGACCGAGCTGGGTCTCCGGGTCGAGGCCCGCGCCCAGACGCGTAGCTTTCGCGCGCTCGGCGAGCGCTCCCACCACCTCGTCGAAGCGCTCCTTTGGCACGAACAAGCGCGAACCCGCGTTGCACGCCTGCCCCGAGTTGAAATAGATCGCCTGGTAGGAACCCCTCACCGCTGCATCGATGTCGGCGTCGGGGAGGATCACGTTCGGGCTCTTGCCGCCGAGCTCCAACGTCACACGCTTGAGCGCCCGCCCCGCCTTCGCCCCGATCTCCCGTCCCACCACCGTTGAGCCAGTGAAGGAGATCTTGTCTACGCCCGGATGGTCCACGAGCGCTGCCCCGGTCTCCCCGTCGCCGGTGATCACGTTCAACACGCCCTCCGGGAAGCCCACCTCAAGCGCAAGCTCGCCGAAGCGCAGCGCGGAGAGCGGCGTCTGCTCGGCCGGCTTCAACACAATCGTGCACCCCGCCGCGAGGGCCGGCGCCACCTTCCAGGAGGCCATCAGCAGTGGGAAGTTCCACGGCACGATCTGCCCACACACGCCCACAGGTTCACGGCGCGTGTAGCAGAGCATGTCGGGCGCGGTTACCGGCAACACGCTCCCCTCGATCTTCGTCGCCCACCCTGCGAAGTACCGCAGGTGCGCCACCGTCCCGCGCACGTCCACGTACTGCGCGAGCTTCACCGGCTTGCCGTTGTCAAGCGACTCGATCTGCGCGATCTCCTCCTGGCGCTGCTCCAGCGCGTCCGCCAACGCGTTCATCAGCCTTCCACGCTCTGAGGGCGCCATGCTCGCCCACGGCCCCCCATCGAACGCCGCGCGCGCGGCGCCCACGGCCTTGGCCACGTCCTCCGAGCCCGCCTGCGGCACGGTTGCGATCTCACGGCCGCTGGCCGGGTCAAGCGTGGCGAACGTGCGACCGTCCACCGCCGCCGGACGCTCCGAGCCGATCAGCAGACCGTGCTGCTTGGCGATGAAATCCCGCGCTGCGTCGTCGAGCGCGTCGGGGAGGGGGTGTGGCGCAACGGTCGTCATCTCTGGCTCCTTGTGGCTCTCCGGTGGGCTCCCGTCAGGGTACCCGTCCTTGACGGTCGCCGTGGCGTCCGCTCAAGGGGTGAGCACGATCTTCAACGCCTCGCGCCGGTCGTACATCGCGTACGCCTCCGCCGCGTCCTCAAGCGCCATGTGGTGCGTCACCAGTGGCGTGGGGTCGAGCAGGCCGGCAGACATCATCGCGAGCACACGGTCCACGTGGCCGATCACGTTCGCGTGTCCCGCGCACACGTGCAACGACTTGATCCACAAGAGGCCCATGTGCACCTCCGCGCGCTCGGCGTACACCCCAACCGCCTGCACCGTCCCGCACTTACGTGTGATGCGCAGCGCGAGGTCGAACGCCTGGGGATGGCCAACCGCGTCGATGCACACGTCAACCCCCCGCCCTTCAGTCGCCTCGCGTGCCGCGGCCCGAGGATCTGAGTCTTCGAGGTGGACCGCCTGAGCGCCAAATGACTCAGCCATCGTCAACCTCTCCGCCACCGTGTCGATCGCGATCACGCGTGCCGCACCCGCCGCCTTGGCTGCCTGCACCGCGCACAACCCCACCGGGCCGAGGCCGAGCACGGCCGCAACATCGCCCGCGCGCAAACCGCTGTCTGCTACCGCGTGGTAGCCGGTACCCATCACATCGCCCGCGAACAGCGCCGCCTCGTCTGACATCCCTGCCGGGATCTTGCGCAGTACGAGATCCGCGCTTGGGATCAACGCGCGCTCGGCCTGCGTTCCCTGTAGAGCACCCAACGCCGCGCCGTGGCCGAAGGTGCGCGAGGAGTCGCACTTGTGAAACCAGCCCCTACGGCAGAAATAGCAGCGCCCGCAAGCCGACTGGAAGCAGCCAAGCACACGGTCCCCCACCGCCACGCTGCGCACATCATCGCCCGTCGCGAGCACTGTGCCGACGTACTCGTGGCCGATCGTGAACCCCGGCTCGATCTTCACGCGGCCGTGGTAGATGTGCAGGTCCGACCCACACACCCCCGTCGCCTCGATCTTCACGATCGCCTCGCCGGGATCTGTGATCTCGGGCTCGGCGACATCCACTACGCGCACCTCGCCGGGCGCTTGGAAGGTGACGGCACGCATCGTGGGTGGAACCCTATTCCGTATGCTGAGCGAGTGTCCGACAGCGTCTCCAAGGCAGTCCTCATCACAGGCTGCTCCTCCGGCATCGGCGAGGCCACCGCGCGACGGCTGGCAGAGCATGGCTGGACGGTGTACGCGAGCGCGCGGCGACTTGAGTCAATCGAGTCGCTTGCCGACTCGGGATGCAAGCTTCTACAGCTCGACGTCACCGACGAGCAATCGATGCGTGCAGCCGTCGAGACGGTGGAGCGCGAGCACGGCGCCGTAGGCGTGCTCGTCAACAACGCCGGCTACTCCCAGGGCGGTCCGATCGAGCAGGTGCCATTGGAGTCCGTCCGCCGTCAGTTCGAGACGAACGTGTTCGGCTTGATCGCGCTCACGCAAATGGTGCTCCCGGCGATGCGCACCCAGCATTGGGGCAAGATCGTGAACATCGGCTCGATGGGCGGCCGCCTCACGCTCCCCGGCGGCGGGCTCTACCACGCCACGAAGCACTCGCTGGAGGCGATCAGCGACGCACTGCGCTTCGAGGTACGCGGCTTCGGCGTCGACGTCGTGCTTGTCGAGCCTGGCCTGATTACGACCGAGTTCGGCAAGACCGCCGTCGCGACTGTCAACGAAGCCGACTCCACCGCCGCGAGCGACGGGGCCGATCCCTACAAAAAGTTCAACACCAAGCTTGCCGCCATGACCGCAGGCGTCTACGAGGGCCCGATGCGCCACCTCGGCGGCGGCCCCGACGTCGTCGCCAAGGCGATCGAGAAGGGCATATCCCGCCGCAAAGCACCCTCACGCATGCTGCTCACGCCCTCGGCCCACCTCACTGTCTTCCAGCGCAAAATCCTCCCCGACAAAGTCTGGGACGCCGTGCTGCGCACGCAGATGCCTGAGCCTCGGTAAGACCGACATCGGTAGTAACCGACACGCGATGTAACCGACATCTGCTGTCGGTTGTCACAGGGCGCCGTACATTCTTTTTTTAGGCTATTTTGGAAAGATGCCTGCTATGGTGTCTGCCATGACCAAGGGTGAGCATCGGCAAGTCCTCGCAAGCTTCGTGACGCTGGACAATGCAATCACGCGCGCCAGCCATGCCCTTTCAAGTGGCGACGTGGCGGTGGCCGAGCGCGCCCTCAAGCAAGCCAAGCGAACCGTCTACACCGATGCGCCGGCCTTGACGGTGCCAGAGGTAGCGGATGAACTGAACGTGAGCCGGCCCACGATCCGAAGCTGGATCGACAAGGGCCTGCTAGCCGTCGTCGCAGACACCTCGCCTCGGCGTGTCAAGTTCGCGAGTGTCCAGGATCTCAAGGAGCGCCTGACGCGACTGCGGGCTCTCACCAAGGACGAGCGCCGCTTCTCGCAACTGCTACGCGAAGCGGCAGATCAGAGAGCCCTAGCGCAGCCAGGAGCACGCGAGGGTCTGCAAGACGCCTTGGTCGGCGACACCGTCGAGATCTGATCCCACACTTCACGCGTCGCAGACCGTTTCATGGCACCGCAGTTCAAAGTCAGCCTCGCGCGCCGCTGCGAGCCAAGGGTCAAAGCGCTTCGCGGCGAGGCGAAGAAGAAGTTCGATCGCGTTGTCGATGAGCTTCGCCATCGTGGATGCGAGGCCGGCGGAGTTCGCATGCGCGCCGATACGGGCACTGACCACAGGGTGTGCGAGCGGCGCTTCTACCGGGACTGGCGCATGCACCTCGTCTTCGGCGACAACGACGACATCGTCATCTCTTGGGTGGGGCGGCACACCGAGAACGAGGCGGTTCACGCCGAAGGCGCGCGAGGCATCCCAGGCCTCAGCGACATCGGCCGCGCCCGCGACGAGCAACCGAAATGCTGTGACGACCTCGAAGATCCACCGGCCGACGCCGACCTCGTCCGGCTCGTCAACCAGATCCGCCCTGCGCGCCGACAGCGTCAGGTCCAGGAGTCGGCAGGGGCGTAGCCCCTACCCCGCGAACGCCTCCACCTGCCCGCAAGGCCGCCCGACCTCAAAGCCTTGGGCGTAGTCGACGCCGTAGTCGCGTAGGAGGCGCATTGTGGGCTCGTCGCCGACGTACTCGGCGATTGTCTGCTTGCCCATGCCGCGGGCGACGCCGACTAGCGCTTGCACCACCAACTGGTCCTTGTGCGAGGCGGGGAGGGTGCGGATGAAGTCGCCGTCGATCTTCAGGTAGCGGAACGGTAGGTGCTTGAGGTATTGGAAGGAGCCAAAGCCGGCGCCGAAATCGTCAAGCGCGACCGAGCTTCCGAGCGTGTGTACGCCCTCGCAGAACGTCTGGGCGCGGTGCATGTCGCTGATCGCGGCGGTCTCTGTCACCTCGATCACGAGACGGTCGGGATCGACGTCGTGGCGGGCGAGCTCCCGCTCGATGTGGGCGAGCATGCCGCGGTCTGTGATCGAGAGGGCTGAGAGGTTCACCGCGACGCGCGCGCCGCGGTCGGCTAGCTCACCCCCCATCAAAGCGACCACCTTGCGGATCACCATCCGGTCGATCTCCTGGATCAAGCCGTAGCGCTCCGCCGCGGGCAGGAAGCTGCAGGGCGCGGTTAGCGAGCCGTCGGGGTCGTCGGCGAGCCGGATCAATGCCTCGTAGTGTGAGATCGCACCGTCCTGGAGGGATACGATCGGCTGGTAGTGCAGGAGGAAGAGGTCGTCGTGGAGCGCTTTGCGCAGGCGCTCCAGCCACGGCCGTGGATGTAGGCCGGCGGGCGAGGAGAAGTTGCCCACGCGCCCCGAATAGCGGCGGCGGCGATTCTGGTCGGGACGCATGTCGCGTGCCCGTATGACGAAGCTTGAGGTGGCGTCTGTGGTGGAGGTTGGCATGTGGCCCATGTTCGCCTTCCGCGACGCCGCGCGGCGCGCCTACGCGGGGATATGGAGGTTTTCGACCGAAAGCGCCATCAAACCTCCCTGAACCTGCCCAAAAGTAACCAAATCTGACTGTGCGGTGGCATGAATCTTGCGCTATCGCGACGGCGAATAGGGCCTACGCGCACGGTCTGAGACCACCAACAGCAGCGCCAACAGCACGAAGTTCATCACCACCGAAGACCCCCCGTAGGCGACGAGCGGCAGCGTCACCCCGGTGAGTGGGATCACTCGCGTCACGCCACCCACGATCACGAATACCTGCATCGCCACGACAAACGACAGGCCGGTGGCGAGCAGCTTTGAGAACGAGTCGCGCGCGAGCATCGCCGTCTTCAGGCCACGAGCTACAAACAGCAAATAGGTGAGGATCAACGCCGCCGCTCCCGCCAGCCCAAGCTCGTTGGTGATGACGGCGTAAATCATGTCGCTTTCCGGCACCGGCAGGATCGGTTCGCGGTGGTGGGGCAACACCAATAGAGACTGGTCAAATCCCGTGCCCAGCAACCCTCCGTCAGCCTGCGCGAACAGAGATTGTGCGAGCTGGTAGCTGCCGCCCCGTTCGTTGTATAGCGCTGGGTCGAATGGGTGTTCCCAGGCGAGGATGCGGCTGTGCACGTGACCTACGTGGTTGGCCACGAACCACGCACCCACCGCGAAAAGCACGAGCCCGATCAAAGGAAACGAGAAGCGCCCGGTGGCGACGTACAGGAGCGCCAAGAAGGCCCCGTAGAACATCAGCGAAGTTCCGAGCTCGCGCGTGAGCAGAAGCGTCCCCATCGCCGCGCCCCACACCACGAGCATCGGTCCGAACTGCTTCATCGGGGGGATCGTCAACCCCAACACCCGCCGCCCCGCCGTCACGAGGATCTGGCGGTTGTCGCGCAGGTAGCTTGCGAGGAAGATCACGATCGCCACCTTCGCGAGCTCCGCCGGCTGGAAGGAGACCGGGCCAACGTGGATGTTCAGGTAGGCGCCATTCACCTGCTCCCCGATCACCGGGAAGCGGGGGAGCACCGCCATCGCGATCCCCACCGCGGCGATCGTGTAGCGGTAGCGCTCAAGCACCCCCACACCCGTGCGCCGCAACCACAGGATCGTGGCGGCGAACAGGATCAGCCCGAGCACCATCCACTGCGCCTGCTGGCGCGCCAAGGACGGGTTGATGCGGTACACCATCACGATCCCCACGCTTGCCAATACCGCCCCGAGCGGGAACAAGTAGGGATCCGCGTGCGGCAGGGCGAAGCGGATCACCAGGTGCGCCGCCAAGCACAACCCCAGGAACAGCAGCCCGTAGGTGAGCGACAGGCTGGAAGCGTGGTTGAGCGTTACGTTCGTATCAGCCCGCAGCGAGGTGTTTTCCTGCTGGATGAAGATCGCCGTGAAGCCGGCCGTGATGAGCAGCGCCGCCGGGATCAGGCCGAGCAGCTCGCGGTTGCGTGGCTTGAGCACGCGTGCGAGCCTAGCGGGATGTGCGGCGCGCCAAGCCGCTCCAAGGCGTCCCGGAGACGCACGGCAGCGGACGCCCGACCCGGCGCTGACGGCCGAGCCGCCCGCTAGGCTTGCCCAACGGCCAGGCCGCGCCCGGTGGCGCGTGCCGCAGATCTATATGAGCTTCCCGCCCGCGACACCCACGGACGATATTGACCGTCCGCCCTCCCTGGCCAGAGGCATGTGGCTGCGCTTCGCCATCGCCGCGGTGGCGATTCTCTTGCTGAGCGGCGCCGCGACCGCAACGCTTGCGCTCACCAAGCTCACCGACATCGCCAAAGAGGTGTTCCCCAAGGGCAGCCAGATCCACATCGCCAAGGGCGTCGTGGAAACCGCCTACAGCGGGGAACCGCAAACGTTCATGATCCTCGGCTCGGACCGACGGGCAGGCTCCAAAGACGCCTACGACCGCAACGACCCGCCGCACAGCGACACGCTGTTGCTCGTCCACCTCGATCCCAACTACGGGCAGATCTCGGTGCTGTCGGTACCGCGCGACCTGCTTGTAACGATCACCACGAAAAGCGGGAAGGTTTACTCCCCCAGCAAGATCAACGCCGCCTACACAATCGGCAGCTCAGAAGGCGGGACCGACCGTGGGGTGGAACTCACCGCCTCCACGATCGAGCACCTCCTGCACATCAAGCTCAACGGCGTGATCGACGTCTCCTTCAAGGGCTTTCGCGACGTGGTGGACACGCTCGGGTGTGTGTACGTGAACGTCGACCATCGCTACCTGCACCAGAGCGAAGCCAACGAAGCGGAGAACTACTCCTCGATCAACCTTCAGCCGGGCTACCAGAAGCTCTGTTACGAAAACGCGCTCAGCTACGTGCGCTACCGCCACGGCGACTCCGACTTCGTACGGGTAGCACGCCAGCAGGACTTCCTGCGCAACCTCCGTGCCCAGGTGCCTGTGGGCAACCTCGTCGGCGAGATAGACAGGGTGTCAAGGGCGGTTGGCAAAGCTGTCACCACCACCTTCCACTCCTCGGCAGACCAGTTGATCGAACTGGCGAAGCTAGCCGCTTTCTCCCAGCAGAAGCCGCTGCGCCAAGTCAAATTCCAGGCGGAAAACGTGAGTGCGATGATCGGCGGCAACAGCTATGTGACGGCCTCCCCCGCGCTCATCAAAGCGACCGTCAGGGAATTCCTGCACGGCCACGAACAGCTGAAACTACCGTCCTCGTCTTCCTCATCCCACCACAAACATCACGCGGCGAGCCCGTCGCGGGCCTCGCTCGGCCTCTACCCCGTGTCCGCCACAGGTAAGGCGGAAGCGCTCACAACGGCGCCCAACCTCCCCTTCCCGCTTGAGTACCCGTCTGTGCAGACGGGACCAGCGACAGCTGAGGAAGTACACCGCTATACGCTCGAAGACGAGCACAAGCACCGCCACCACGCCTACGTCGCTGTGTGGCGCCAAACCGGGCTCGGCGGCTACTACGACGTCGAGGGCATCGACTGGGTCAAC
Source organism: uncultured Solirubrobacterales bacterium (assembly GCA_963695305.1). Lineage (GTDB taxonomy): Bacteria > Actinomycetota > Thermoleophilia > Solirubrobacterales > Solirubrobacteraceae > Palsa-744. The sequence continues at coordinate 2,229,759 of OY968774.1, forward strand.
ATCCCGCTCTTCGCCCACGCCGGCGTGCAGAAAATCGGCGGGCGCACCTACCTAATAGTCGACGATGGCGCCCACATCCACGACATCGGCTGGCGCGTTGGCAAAGTCATCTACTTCGTCAGCAACACCCTGCTTGAGGACCTATCGAACGCGCAGATGATCGCGATCGCGCGGGCTACGCAGCCGCTGCACTAGCGCGACGTGTCAGCCGGTCGCGCCGGCGCGAGCCCCATCGAGCGCCGCATTCACGAGCACGTCAGCGTGAGCGTTCTGGGCGCGCGGGACGGTGCGCACCTTCCAGGCGTCAAATCCGCGCAGTGCCGCCAGCGACTCAGCGTGAAGCGGGCGCATGGCGGCGTGCTTGACCTTGTAGAGGCCCTGCACTTGCTTTGCGATCAGCTCCGAGTCGTTGACGACCTCGACTTCGGTGGCGCCCAGGGCGCGGGCGCGGGCGAGACCGAGCAGCAACGCTCGGTACTCGGCGACATTGTTGGTTTGTGTGCCGAGCAGTTCGGAGGCCTCGTCCAACACCTCGCCCTCGGAGCTCGATACGACGCTCGCGGCCGCCGCCGGTCCAGGATTGCCGCGCGAACCACCGTCGACGTGCACCACGACCTTCACCTGCCAGACGCTCCGCGCCCGGGGACACAACGGACGTGGCGGCCCACTACGAGCCGTCGACAAGCGGGGGGAGGTCGCCCGGCACGCGGGCACGGCGGCGGTCGCGGATCACACGACGTTGGAGCTCCTCCTCGGATGGTCGCGAACCACGCGCGCGACGGTCGGCCTCACGCCGGTCGATCACAACGGTGACGTTCTCGTCGCCCTCGTAGTGCTTTACGAGCTTCGGATAGAGCTCGTCGGCCATCTCCCTGGGCACCACGCAATAGATCATCGTCGGTAGATCGTACTGCGCTGGCCACCGAACCCCCAAAGCAGAGCTCGACGTGGTGGCGCGAGGCGCTAGGCCTGGAGCGCTACCAGCTCGCCGCGCTCGTCCGCAGAGGCGTTTGCGAGACGGTCCTCCTCAGGCAACTCGTCGAGCTCAAGTCCCTGTGCGACAAGCAGCGGGCCAGCGGCCTCGTCGCCGAGGTCAACCTCGTAGCGATACCAGCACAGCTCCCACGCCACCACGATCGCGACGGTGCTGCCTGACTCCTCGAGCGGGCGAACGGTCACCGACGGCGCGCCAAGCGAGCGGGAGACACCTGCGACCCGCCGTGGGGGGTCGCCAGCGTTGAAGACTTCCAGCGCCCTTTCCATCTTCAAATCACCGTTGGTCTGTGAGCGCGCTTCGCCCTCCTGGGCAGCGGTCCCATTCTCAAGAGCCGACGTATCGGCGAGATCAGACCCCGCGACCCACTCGCCGTCGGCGTGCCCCCCCGCTTCGACCGAGCCGATATAGAGCTCATTCCCACTGTCCCCGACACGCTCGACCGAGCCGCCCTCGAGAAAGTCATAGAGCCCGTCCTCGGCGATCTCGGCCTCCGCGGCCGAGCCGGGACGACCGGCGAGCGGAAGGCTCTCACGGCGCAGCGGACGCTGGGCGGGCTCGCGCAACTGGCGCAGCCGCCCCAGCAGCGATCCGGTACGGCGCGAGCGGCCGGGACGGACGCTCGCGGTGTGGTTGTCGGCCTCGCGCAACCAGCCCTCCGCGGAGGCCCTTGGGACGCACAGCTCGCACACGGTGCGGCGCTGTCCGCCGGAGAGGAACACGTCGGGATTCTCGCCACGGAGCAGTCGTCGACCGCACACGTCGCAGGCGACTACCGGGTGGGATGTGACGATCGCGCGGGTTGCCATCGGCCCACCAGGGTAGCCGCTACCGGCAAGCCCATGCTCACACGTGCGCGGGGGTGGGCTCTGAGTCGACCTGCTCAAGCAGCCGCTTGGCGAGCTGGAAGGGAACCTCCTCGTAGCGCAAGAGCTCAAGCGTGTAGTCGCCCTGGCCCTGGGTTATGGAGCGTAGATCGGGGGCGTAGGAGAGCATCTCAGCCATCGGCACCTCCGCACGTATCTCGGTGCCCACCCCGGTCGGCTCCATCCCCTGTGGACGGCCGCGGCGGCTGTTGAGGTCGCCTATCACCTCGCCCACGCACTCCTCCGGCACAGACACGCAGACGAGCATCACCGGCTCAAGCAGCACCGGTTGGGCGGCGAGCAGCGCCTCGCGCATCGCCTGGGCGCCGGCCAGTTTGAAGGCAAGCTCCGAGGAGTCGACCGCATGGAAGGCGCCGTCGAGCAGCGTCACGCGCACGTCCTTCACCGGATACCCGGCGACGGGACCGGCCTGCATGGCTTCCACGGCGCCCTTCTGCACGCCCGGTATGAACTGGCCAGGGATCGCCCCTCCCTTGATGCGATTGACGAACTCGAAGCCCGTGCCTTGCGAGAGCGGCTCTATCTCGATCTGGCAGTCGCCGAACTGACCACGCCCGCCCGATTGCTTCTTGTGGCGTCCGTGTCCGGCGGCATGCACGGTGATCGTCTCGCGATAGGGCACCCGAGGAGGCTTGAGCGTGACGCTGACGCCGAAGCGTGAGCGCAGCCGATCGACGATCACTTCCACGTGCACTTGCGAGAGGCCCGCGACGATCTGCTCACCCGTTTGCGGATCGCGATGGAGGTCGATCGTGGGGTCTTCCTCCTGCAAGCGCCGTAGCGAGGCGAACACCTTCTCCTCATCGCCGCGCCCGGTTGCCTCGACGGCGAAAGCCATCACGGGCGCAGGGAGGCGCGGGCGTGGCATTCTCAGCGCCTCGTCGCGCTCGGCAAGCCAATCTCCCGCGTAGGTGTCCTTGAGCTTGGCGACGGCCCCCATGTCACCAGGGCCGATCTCCTGCACGTGGATCGACTCCTTGCCAGCGAATAAGATCGGTTGCCCGATCCGCTCGCGCGCGTGGGAGCGAGTGTTCAAGAGGTGGGAATCGTGGCGTAGCTCTCCCTGGTAGACGCGCAATAGGTTCACCCTGCCGGCATAGGGGTCGGCACGGGTCTTGAAGACGTAAGCGAACAGCTCTGCGTCGGCCTTGGGAGAGAGCTCGACCTCGCCGACCGCGAGCGGGCCGTGCTTCACCGGGGAGGGGAGGTCCTCGACGATCGCGTCCAGCAGGCGTGCGGTGCCGAGGTTTCGCGTGGCGACTCCACACACGACGGGGAAGATCTTGCCGTGGTTTGTGCCCTGCTTCAGCGCCGCCGCGATCTCCTCGTGGGCGATCTGCTCGCCCTCCAGGTAGCGCTCCATAAGCTCGTCGGAGACCTCTGAGACCTCGTCCATCAGGCGCTCTCGGTATTCCTCGGCCAGCTCCACCTGGTCCTCAGGGATAGACACCTCCACCGCCGCACCACGACCGGGTGACTCCTGGCGGCAGGCACACATGTCGAGCAGGTCGATCACGCCCGTTACCTCTCCCTCCTCGACCAGCGGTATCTCGGTAGCGACGACGTGTTGACCGAAGGACAGCTTGAGCGAGTCGAGCGTGGCAAAGAAGTCGGCGCGCTCGCGGTCGAGCATGTTCACGAACACCATCCGCGCGATGTCGAGTTCAGCCGCGCGCGCCCACAGGCGCGCCGTGGTGACCTCCACGCCACTCACCGCATTGAGCACGAAGATCGCCGACTCACACACCCTCAGGCAGGCGAGCGCCTCGGCGATGAAACTCGGGTCGCCGGGGGTGTCGAGCAGGTTGACCTTGCGTTCCCGCCACTCCACGGCCGAGAGCGATGCGGAGATCGACATCTGTCGTGCCTGCTCGTCGGCGTCTGCGTCAGAGACAGTGGTGCCGTCCACGACCGTGCCCAAACGTGTGATGAGGCCAGCCTCGAAAAGGAGCGCCTCATGCAGCGAGGTCTTACCCGAGCCGCGATGGCCGACGAGGGCGACGTTGCGAATCCGATCTGGAGCGCCACCCGTGGGGGCGGCTGTCGGGCGCATGTCTATCTCCTTGCTGGACGCTTCAAGCGAAGATAGCGCCGATGCGAACCCGCTACTAGGGGGTTAACCGCAGACGGTCGACAACCTAATCGTCAAGAGAGTTCTCCTGCATCTTGCCGCGCAAACGCAGCACGGCCTTGGTGTGAAGCTGGGAGATACGCGACTCGGTGACACCCAACACCTCGCCGATCTCTCGCAGCGTGAGGTTCTCGTAGTAGTAGAGCGCTATCACGAGCTTCTCACGCTCCGGTAGTGAGGCGATCGAGTCGGCGATACGGTCCTTCAAGTCGCCGACGTCGAGCGCCTTGGAGGGGTCGGGTGCGTTGGGGTCCTCGATCGTGTCCATCAGCGACACCTGGTCGCCGCTTGAGTCAGACACGCTCCACATCTCATCCAGCGCGGCCACCGAGGAATGGGAGATCGTGAGCAGCGACTCGTGGAACTCCGGCACGGTGAGATCCAGCTCATTGGCCATCTCCTCGTCGGTGGGTGAGCGCTGCAAGCGATGCTCAAGCTTCGTGTTGGCGCGCTCGATCTCGCGCGCACGGGCACGCACCGAGCGTGGCACCCAGTCGATTGAGCGCAACTCGTCGATGATGGCGCCCTTGATGCGCGTGATGGCGTACGTCTCGAACTTGATCTCGCGGGAGAGGTCGAAGCGCTCGATCGCCGAGATGAGACCCACCAGGCCATAGGAGATGAGATCGGCCTCCTCGACATGCGGCGGCAGGCCGGCCGCGGTGCGGCCCGCCACGTACTTCACAAGCGGTGAATAGGCGACGACGAGCCGCTCGCGAGCGCGAGGATCTCCATCTGACTTATATCGCCGCCACAGTTCGCGCAGCTCAATCGCTTTGACGTTCGTCTCCAGGGTCTTCTCTCCTGCCGATCAGGCCCGAGGGTGACTGCGCGCATAGGCGCTTCTAAGTCTGGCGGACTCTACCCGAGTGTAGACCTGGGTTGTCGAGATGCTGGAATGGCCGAGCAGCTCCTGGATGGCGCGCAGGTCTGCACCACCGTCAAGCAGGTGGGTAGCGAAACTGTGGCGGAGGGCGTGTGGGGAGACGTCCGCGGGTATGCCGGCCCGGGTAGTCCATGCGCGCAGACGACGGCGTACGTCGCTCGTGCCGAGCCTCCGCCCAGAGCGGCTGAGGAACAGCGCGGGTTGATTCTCCTCGCCGATCAGAGCCGGACGGGAGCGATCGAGGTAGCGGCGGACCGTGCTCATCGCCACCTCCCCCACTGGGACGAAACGGGTCTTCGAGCCCTTCCCCTCGACGCGGAGTTGCTCGCCGTCGTGGTCGACGTCGCTCACGTCAAGCGAGACGATCTCCTCCGCGCGCAAGCCGCACGCGTAGGCAAGCTCGAACAGGGCGCGGTCGCGCATGTTCAACGGACCACCCAGAGCGCCCTCCCCGTCGGTGGGGATCGAGTCGAGCAGACGCGCAACCTCGGGCGCCTTCAAGACGCGTGGCAGGTAGGAGCCGCGCCGTGGCGTGGTGAGCAAGTCGGCGGGACTCTGCTGGATATGACCATGCTCGCGTAGGCTGCGAAACAGGGCACGAATCGCCGCGAGCTTGCGTGCCGTGGTGGTGGTGGCGAGGCGCTGCTCGGAGAGCCCCGCGATATAGCGGCGCACGTCGCGCATACCGACACTCGACGGATCAAGACCGTGCTTGTCGGCAAAACAGGCGAACTGGAGCGTGTCGACGCTGTAGGCGCGGCGGGTGCGCGGCGCGGCGTTGGTGCGGCGTAGGTCCTCGTCGAGTAGCGCGAGCGCGCGCAACCACGGCTCTGAGAGGCTCGGGCTCGTCTCGGTCGCGGTTGCGCTCATCACCGCGTAGTTCGCCGTAGCCGCCGGGCGCCCTGCCCCGATGGATCGGCCCTAAGCCACTGCGCGAGAAGGCGCGGAGAGTCGAGGCGCGAGCTTGCGGGCCAGCTCGGGCCAATCGGCGGCGCCCACAATGTCCTCGACCTCACACAGCTCGGCGTTCCATGGGTGGAGGATCGTGGCGGTTGAGATGTTGCGCTCGATCGCGGCGGTGAGGTTGAGCGGGCTGTCGTCGACGAGCAGGTCGATGTCGAGCTCGACACAGCGGGTGACCTTGTCATAGGAGCAGCAGAGATCGTCGAAGGGGAGCCCCAGGCTCTCAAGCCAGCGGGCGGTGGCGGGCGCACAGGCGGTGGCGCGATGGGAGGTGATGTGAATGAAATGGCCCTGGGAACTCCATTCGCGCACGGTCTCCACCGCCGCGGGGTAGGGACGGCCGGCGAGGATGGTCTCCTCTGAGTGGCTCTCCTCGATACACAGCGCGAGCTGGTCGGGACGCAGCCGTGTGATGCCCCATGTGAACTGCTCCTCGTAGGGCAACTCGATGCCGAAACGGCGCAGGGAGATCTCCGAGAGGATGTCCCAGTAGTGGTGCAACGTGGAGTCGACGTCGATGGCGATACGCATCGGTGGGGTAGATTATGCGGATATGAGCGGCGTGAGTGTGCTCCCGCACACCGATAGGCAGGAGTCATACGGGCCGCAAGGACGTTCTGGGTGGCTGGACGTAGATTGGCGTGCGCACCAACGGTGGGTGCAGGTTGCGGGCAAACCCGTAAACCTGATCGACATGGGTGAGGGTCCCGCGATCGTTTTCGTGCACGGGCTCTCGGGCTCGTGGCCCAACTGGTTGGAGCAACTCCCCTTCTTTGCTCAAGACCATCGCGTGATCGCGATGGACCTGCCCGGCTTCGGACATTCACCGATGCCGGAGAAGCGGATCACAATCTCCGAGTACGGACGCATCGTGGACAGCCTGTTGGAGACACTGGGTGTGAGCGCTGCAACAGTGGTCGGCAACTCGATGGGGGGCTTCGTCTCGGCGGAGCTTGCGATCGCCTTCCCACAGCGGGTGGAGCGACTAGTGCTTGTCTCGGCGGCGGGGGTCAGCACCTACCGCCACCGCGACGTGGAGAGGATCGAGCCTTACCTGCGCAGACTGGCGCCGATACTGGCGGCCTACACCGGCTTCACCGCCGCGCAGTCGGATTGGGTGTCGCGCAGGCGGGGACTGCGCAACCTGACACTCGGGATGATCGCCCGCCATCCCGGTCGCCTGCCGGCGCCACTTGCCGCAGAGCAGCTGCGCGGGGCCGGCAAGCCCGGGTTCATGCAGGCGTTGCGCGCCAACATCGACTACCCGGTGCGCGAGCGGCTACCGGAGATAGCGTGCCCCACGTTGATCGTGTGGGGCGAGGATGACAAGGTGATCCCGGTCGCCGACGCGAGCGTGTTCGAGGAGTTGATCCCCAACTCACGCAAGGTCATCTTCAAGGACACCGGCCACGTGGCCATGTTGGAGCGCCCGGCTTCGTTCAATCGGCTGCTCACCGATTTCATGAACGAATAGGACCGTTGCAGCGTGCTCAACTCGTGACAGCGCCGGTGGCGGCGGAGCCGACTAGCTTTGCGTACTTGCGGATCGCCACGTCAATGTGTTCGTCCGCGCGCGGCGGCTGTTCGTAGGAGGCCGAGCGCTCGACGATCTCTGAATCGGAGAGCGCCACGTCGATACGGCGGTTGTCGACGTCGATCGTGATTTGATCTCCATCGGAGACCGCGCCGATCGGTCCGCCGCGGATCGCCTCGGGGGCGATGTGGGCCGCCATGAAGCCATGGGTGGCGCCGGAGAAGCGCCCGTCGGTGATGAGCGCAACGCTCTCCCCCAGCCCCTCGCCGACGATGGCGGCGGTGACGGCGAGCATCTCGCGCATGCCGGGCCCGCCGGCGGGACCCTCGCCGCGAATCACGACAACGTCGCCCTCTTTGATTTCGTGGGCGAGCACGGCGGCCATCGCAGCCTCCTCGCCGTCGAACACGCGAGCCGGGCCCGCGTGGAGACGACGCTCATGCCCGGCGAGCTTGACCACACAACCGTCGGGGGCGAGGTTACCGCGCAGGATCGCAAAGCCCCCGGTGTGCTTGAGCGGGTCGCTCAGCGGGCGCACCACCTTCTGGCCGGGTGTCTCCTGCGCGTCGCCTGCGTGCTCGCCGACCGTGCGCCCGGTGACGGTGAGCGCCTCGGAGTGAAGCACGCCGGCTTCCTGCAGGCGGCGCATCACGAGCGGCACGCCGCCCGCCTCATAGAGGTCGGTGGCGACGTACTGGCCGCCCGGCTGCAGATCGCACATCAGCGGGGTGCGCTCGGAGATCGCATCGAACTCCTCGATCGAGAGCGGTACCCCCATTTCGCGCGCTACGGCGAGCAGGTGCAACACGATGTTGGTGGAGCCCCCGCTGGTCGCGCCCGCGGCGATCGCGTTTTCAAGGCCCTGCTTCGTGATGACTTCGCTGGGGATTAGTCCTTTGCGGAGCACGTCCATCACAAGTTCGCCGCATTCGGTCGCCACCGCGAGCTTGCGACCGTCCTCGGCGGGCACCATCGAGGAGCCCGCGGGTGAGATGCCGAGCACCTCAAACGCCATCGCCATCGTGTTGGCGGTGAACTGTCCGCCACACGCACCAGCGCCAGGCGAGGCGGCGTTCTCCAGCTCGTGTAGTTCGTCTTCGGTGATCTTGCCCGAGGCGAACGCGCCAACGGCCTCGAAGACTTGCTGGATCGTGACGTCGTGCCCCTTGTAGTGGCCGGGACGGATCGAGCCGCCGTAGAGCATCAGCCCGGGGATGTTCAACCGCGCGAGCGCCATCACCGCGCCGGGGATCGTCTTGTCGCAGCCGGAGATGACGACGAGGGCGTCGAAGGCGTGAGCCGAGGCGACCAGCTCGATCGAGTCGGCGATCAGCTCGCGTGAGACGAGCGATGCGCGCATGCCGGAGGTTCCCATCGTGATGCCGTCGGAGATAGCGATCGTGTTGAGCTCCATCGGTGTGCCCCCGGCGACGCGGATGCCCTCCTTGACCTTCGCGGCGAGCACGCGGTTGTTGAAGTTGCACGGCATCGTCTCGATCCACGAGTGGGCGACACCGACGATGGGCTTTGCGAGGTCCTCAGCGGTGTAGCCGATGCCGTGCAGGTAGGCGCGCGCGGCGGCACGCTCAGGCCCCTCGATCAGAGCCCGGGAGCGGTGCTTTACGTCGAAGGCGACTTGAGTACTCATAGCGCGGAAACACTACCGGCGCGGCGGGTTGTGCGCAGCCGCGGCCCGTCGCCTAACAACCTTGGGGAGAGCGCATCTGAGCGAGGCCGATCACGTCGACCGGACCGGGACCCTCGCCCACATCGCGCAAGCCGTCGGCTACGGCGCCTCCGGCGATGGCGCGCGCGGCAAAAGCGGCCTGCAACGGCTCGCGCCCAAGCGCCAGTTGAGCAGCGAGCACGGAGGAGTGGGTGCAGCCGGAACCGTGGGAGGCGCCGTCGGGGTGGCGCTCGCCGGGGATCTCCACGAGCTGCTCTGGCGGGCCTGCTTCGAGAAAGAGATCGACCGCTTGCGTGCGGTGCCCACCGGTGAGCACCACGATGTCGGGACCCAACGCGAGCACGGCGCGGGCAAGCGCCTTCACCTCGCCATTCTCCCTGTCGCCAAGCGGCCCGCCGCTTCCGCGTCGGGCACGCGCAAGGGCCTCGGCCTCCTCCTGGCCGCTGTCCGGCGCGCCGGTTCGCCCGTGCGGCGCTAGCGCGCGCGCCTCAGGGATGTTGGGCGTGAGCACCGTTGCACGCGGCAGGATCTCCTCAACAAGCGCACCCTGAGCATCGGGGTCAAGCAGTTGGGAGCCAGACTCGGCGACCATCACCGGATCGACCACCACAGGGGTGCCATCAGGCAATTCGTCAAGCACTTGCGCGACGGCCATGACTGTGGCGACGGTGCCGAGCATTCCCACCTTCACCACATCCACGCCGATGTCCCCCACAACGGCCCGCACCTGCGCGAGGATCACCTCGGAGGGGATCGTGTGCACGGCGCTCACACCGAGCGTGTTCTGCGCGGTGATGGCTGTGATGGCGCTCATCCCGTGCACGCCACACCGGGCGAAAGCCTTTAGGTCAGCCTGGATTCCCGCCCCGCCGCCGGAATCCGAGCCTGCGATCGTGAGGGCGCGAGGGGTGCGTGCCAGCTCGGGCATGGACGCCCCGCGGTTCAGGCCGAACGGGGCCGTTTGCGCGCCGGGAAGATCGTGTAGCTACCGATCGCGGTAACGAGCAGCCGGCCGTCCTCGTGGCGTACCTCGCTGCGCAACACCGCGTTCGATTTGTTGCGCCGGTCGAGCTCAGTAGTACACACGATCTCACCCTCGGTGGCGGTCTGGATGTAGTTGATCGAAATGCTGATCGTCGCGATGTGCTCGTCCTCGCTCGTGTGTACCCACAGAGCTGAGCCCATGCAGTAGTCAACGAGCGCATAGGTCACCACACCTGAGAGCAGACCGGCGGCGTTGATCAGCTCCGGGCGGATCGTGAGGCGAACGACGTCCGAGCTGTCCCAGCGCATCCCCATGAAGCCGCTTACCCCGTCGATGCCGAGGAATGGGACCGATCGGGGCCGTGACCGTCAGAGGCGGCAGGCGACTGTGCGACCGTCGAGCCGCTGGGGTTGTCTGGAGCGTCGTTCACGTGAGAGGTCCGGCTTGCGCCCACGCCAGGATATCCGCTGGCACGGCAGCACACACACTTAAGCGCAAGAGCGCGTATTTGTGCGATTTACGGCACATTTTTTGGCGTACGGTCGGCGGATGCGCTCCGCAAGCCCTCAGCCAGGAACTCCGGCCCCACGTGATCCGCGCCGTCAGCTCGGCACGGTGGGTGAGGATCTTGCTGTAGGGCACTTTCGCCGCCTCGGCTTCGTGGTCGTCGCGCGCAATGTTCGGACCCGCCACGGCGAGATAGATTTGATCGCGTTTGACGGCACCGCTCTTGTTTTCGCGGAGGTCAAGACAAGGAGAGCAAGTAACCGCCGCCGCGGCCTCTGCCCAGAGGATCAGCCGCTCGCGTGGCTCAAGTTCAGCCAACGTGCGCGTCTGCGCAACCTCGCCTGCGCCTGGCTCTACGAGAACACCGCCAGACGCCCGAAGGCCCACACGATCCGCTTCGACGCCGTCGGCATCGTCGTAGACGGCGCCGACAAGCTGCTGCGCCTCGACCACATCGAGGGCGCGTGGTGAGGTCGGCTAAATGAGCGCAACGGGTGACTTCAACAAGATCCGGCGCCCTGCCGAAGACCAGGGGTGGCGCGTTGAGAAGCGCAAGGAGTATTGGTTGTTCTTCCCTCCCGACCGCTCAGAGCCGCCGTGCCGGATGGCGGGAACACCCTCGTCGGCTCGGTCGCTCGCGAACTTCCTCGCTTGCCTGAAGCGAAAGGGGTATAACCGATGATCATGGAGTATCGAGTTTGGACTTCCGTCGCCAACCTGCCGTTTAGCGACGAATCGGCGTGGCTGCCCTTCATGCGGCACATCGAGCGCGAGCATGACGAGCTTGGTCCCGTCGCCACATGGGAAGACGACGGATCGGCGATTGTGGTCGTGACCGCCGACGACCAACCCGACGCAGCGAGCGCCGCCGAGAACGCGACACGGGTGGTCAGCGATGCCCTTCATGCAACAGGCTTGGCCGACCGCTTCCCAACCGTCTTTCAGGTCGAGCCCGCCGAGGACACCGTCGCGGCTTAGGACGGGCCCGCTACGCCTCCAACGCCAACTGCTGGTAGGCCGCTGACTGGAAGGACATGCGGTGTAGCGGGGAGACGCCTTGGCGCAGGATCGCTTCGCGGTGGACGGGCGTCGAGTAGCCGACGTGCTCGGCGAAGCTCCAGCCCGGGTGCAGCTCGTCGGCATGGTGCATGTAGCGGTCACGCGTCACCTTCGCCACGATCGACGCGGCCGCGATCGCCGCGCTTGTCGCGTCGCCGTTTACGATCGGCCGGTGGGGACGCTCGAACTCGGGGACGGGGAAACCGTCCGTGAGGCACACCACCTCCCCGTCGATGCCGCTCGTGACGCCCCGGATCGCATCCCGCAAGGCCGCCAGGTTCGTCTTGTGAAGACCCCGTGTGTCGATCCCCGTTACGCACCGCGATACGACCGTCACCTTCACAGCCGTACTCAACACGAGCGGGTAGAGCTCCTCGCGGGCCTCCGCTTTGTGTTGCTTTGAGTCGTTCAACGTCGAAAGGGCCCTCAGCTCGCGCGTGGTTAGACGCTCGTAGTCGAACAACACTCCCGCTGCCACCAACGGGCCCGCTAGACAGCCCCGTCCCGCCTCGTCCGCACCCGCCACCAGCCGCACACCGAGCGCCCGGTCGAACGCGAACAACCGTTGCCCGCTTTTGTTTCGCGCCCGGCGACGCGCCGCGCGCTTTGAGTAAGGCGCCCGCGAGGACGCTTTAGAGGATGCCGATGCGTTTGGGAGGCCAGTAGGTGGCGAAAGCCCCTCCGATGATCCAACTTGTGGGGACAGGCCCCCAGAATCTGCTGTCGTCCGACTCGCCACGATTGTCCCCCATCATGAACCAGTGACCGGCGGGAATCTTGATCGGCGTCGGAAAATTGCACTCCGAGTTGTCTTCGCACGGAGCGATATAGGAATCTGACTCGCGCTTTCCGTTGCGGTAAGCGTGACCTTCCTTGATGTACAGCGTGTCACCCGGCCCCGCCACGACCCGCTTGATGAAGTTCACGCTCCCCTCCTGCGGCTCAGGCGTCGAGCAGGCGGCGCCCCCCGGGGTCACCATGTGCGGCGCCGGCCCACACACCTGCTGTTCGGCGTCCTTGGGCGGATGGAACACCACTATCTCGCCCACGTGAGGCCCGCTGAAGTGCATCCCCAGCCTGTTCACAAGCACCCGCTGACCCACCTCCAAGGTCGGTTCCATCGAGCCGCTCGGAATCCTGTACGGCTTCACCACGAACGCCTGGATCACCAGTGCGAGCCCCACCGCCACAAGCACGATGACGATCAACTCGACGATCGAGTTGGTCTTCGACTTTTGCTCGCCCTTACCGTCGGCGGGCTTAGCCGACGCTGGGTTTGCCATCACGCAGCTGCGTCGTCGGGGGAGGCGTCGTCACCCGCGGCGCCAGCCTCCGCGGCTGCCTCCGCCGGCACCTCAGGGCTTGTCTCGCCGTCAGCCTCAACAGCCGCGCCCTCCCCCGATGTGTCCTCACCGGAGGCATCCGTGGCCTCGGCCACAGCCGCGGTGTCCACAGCCGCCTCAGACTCCGTGCCTTCGGTCTCGAAAGCGGTCTCCTCCGCGGTCGCCCCCTCAGCGTCAGTAGCCTCGGTCGGGCCGTACAGCAGACCACCCTCCACGGCCTCCTCGGGACCCGTGTAGCGGCGCTCGCGCACACGTGCCCGCTTGCCGACGCGGTCGCGCAGGTAGTACAGCTTCGCGCGCCTCACATCACCCCTGGCGGCCACCTCGATGCGCTCGATCTTCGGCGAGTGCACAGGGAACATGCGCTCCACGCCCACCCCGAAGGACTGCTTGCGCACCGTGAACGTCTCACGCGCCCCATGACCCTGGCGCTTGATGACCACACCCTCGAACACCTGGATACGGCTACGGGTGCCCTCGATCACCTGGAAGTGCACCTTGACGCGATCGCCGGGCGCGAAGTTGGGGACGCGGCGCAGTTGCGCACGCTCAATGCTTTCGATAACAGTGCTCATAGAAAAGAAGCGTCGTGTGAGCGGAAGTCGCAGCACGCCCGACGCGACCGCGAATGGTAGCGAACGACGCCCCCCGAAGCGCAGGTGGCTCAAAGCAGGTGGCTTGCAACCTGTCGCTAAACGTAGGTGCTTGCGTAGGTGGCTTGAGGTCGGACCTGCAGTTCAACACGCAAGGCCCTACTCCGGCGCACCCCCTCCACGGGCACGGCTCTGTTCCGCCCGCCACACCCGTATCCGCTCGTGATGGCCGGACAGCAATATCTCCGGCACCCCCCACCCCCGGTACTCGGCGGGGCGCGTGTAGTGGGGGTACTCGGGAGCGCCACCCAACGCCTCGCTGAAGGACTCCTCAACCACCGACTCCTCGTGGCCAAGGGCGCCCGGGAGCTTTCGCAACACCGCATCGCACACCACCATCGCCGCCACCTCCCCCCCTGAGAGGACATACCGCCCAATCGACAGAGTCTCCCCCGCGAAATGCTCCACGATGCGCTCGTCAAAACCCTCATACCGCCCGCACAACAACGTCACCGCCGGCTCCCCGGAGAGCTCGCGCACGTACTCCTCGTCGAGCACCCTCCCGCCGGGGACGAGCGCGATCACGCGTCGGCCCTCCTTCACAAGCGTCGCATCCATCCCATAGTGAGCGCTCAACGCCGCGTCCATCACATCCACCCGCAACACCATCCCCGCGCCTCCCCCAAACGGCGTGTCATCCACCTGGCCGCCACTCAGAGGAGTGTGCTCGCGCGGATTCACATACCGCAACCGCGAGCCCCCCTCAAGCGCGTTGCGCACATGGCGCTGGCCCTCAAACCACTCAAACCACTCCGGAAACAAGGTGACGATGTCGATCTCCATCACCCCTCCTCCACGAAGCTCATATCCACGTCGATGCGACGATTTGCCACATCCACCTGCCGGATCGCGTCGCGCACGAGTGGGATGAGAATTCCATCAGGCACGCGCCCACTCGTTGCGGTGGCTCCCTCGGCGTCCGCCCCAAGCCGCACTTCAAGCGCCTCGCACGAGGGCAACTCCAACAATCCGCTCACCACCCCCACGACCCGCTCCCCATCCACTACCTCACACCCCTCCAAATCCCCCGCCCACCACTCGCCCTCCCCGAGCGACGGGGCGTCCCCCCGGTCGACTCTCAGCTCCATCCCCCGCAACCGCTCGGCCGCCTCGCGGCTCTCGATCCCCTGCAACCGCACGATCGGGCGCTCGTCGGTCCCCGCCCGCCTCACGATCTCGGTCACGGCGCTATCCACGCTCACCGCCGTCCCCAACGTGAGCAGACGGGGACGAGCGCCTGTCACGTAGAAGCTGCCGTCCAACCCATGCGCGCGACCCACACGGCCCGCGGACATCGATTGCGAGCCACCGCCCGCACCCGCCACGGGACCCACCTAGTCGACGATGTCGACCAGCACGCGGCGCTTCGCGTTCACAGCTGAGGCCTTCACCACCGTGCGCAACGCCTGCGCGGTGCGGCCCCCCCGGCCGATCACCTGGCCGTAGTCGTCATCGGCGACGCACAGCTCCAAAACCACCGTGCCATCGTCCTCCTCGAACTGCTCCACCGACACGTCTTCCGGGCTGTCGACCAAACCCTGCGCTAGATACTCAAGTAGCTCCCGCATTCTCTCCTCAGCCACAGGGTGTCCTGACCGGCGCGCCGACGCTAGGACGCGATGCCCTGGATACGCAGCAGCTTACGAACCGTGTTCGAGGGCTGTGCCCCACGCGCCAACCAGCTCTTTGCGCGCTCCTCGTCGATCACGATCGTCGAGGGGTCTGTCTGCGCGTTGTAATGCCCGATCGTCTCGATCACGCGGCCGTCGCGCGGAGAGCGCTGATCTGCCACCACCACACGCCACACGGGATTCTTCCTTGCGCCCACACGCGTGAGCCTCAGTCTTACCGACACGTTGTCCTCTCTAATGCTTGGTTCGCAACGACGCTTTTGTAGCACGTGTAACGCTTGTAACGCGTAACACCATGCCAGCTTAGACGGTGGCTGCTTAGCGCGCTTGCCGCATAAGGGCGCCCATATCGGGCATCTTGCCGCGCCCCACCTGCTTCATCACCTTGCGCATCTGCCCGAACTGCTTCACGAGCTGGTTCACCTGCTGCACGTTCGTCCCCGACCCCCGTGCGATCCGCAGCCGCCGTGAGCCCTTGATCAGCTCGGGGCGGGTGCGCTCTTCCGGGGTCATCGAGAGGATGATCGCCTGCACACGATCCAACTCGCGCTCGTCCACCTTCATCCCCTTCAACTGCGCACCGGCAAAGCCTGGGATCATGCCCAACACGCTTGTGAGCGGCCCCATCTTGCGGATCGTCTTTAGCTGATCGAGGAAGTCGTCGAGGCCGAACTCGTTGCGCCGTAGCTTGCGCTCCAAGTCGGCCGCCTGGTCGGTGTCGAACTCGCGCTCGGCCTTCTCGATCAAGCTCATCATGTCGCCCATGCCGAGGATCCGCTGGGCGATGCGGTCGGGGTGGAAGCGCTCGAACTGGTCGAGCTTCTCTCCCGTTGAGGCGAACAAAATCGGCTTACCCGTCACCGCCTTCACCGACAACGCCGCGCCCCCACGGGCATCGCCGTCGAGCTTGCTCATCACCACGCCGTCGAAATCCACCGCAGCGCCGAACTGCTCCGCCACGTTCACCGCGTCCTGGCCGGTCATCGCGTCCACCACCAGCAACACGTCCTGGGGCTTCACCGCGTCGCGGATGTTCACGAGCTCCGCCATCAACTCCTCGTCCACGTGCAACCTGCCGCTCGTGTCCACGATGAGGACGTCCTTGCCCTCCTGTTGGGCTCGCTCAAGCGCCCACTTGGCGATCTCAACCGGGTTGCGATCGGTGCCCTGCTCGTAGACATCGGCCCCGGCCTGTGCCCCCACCTTCACGAGCTGGTCCACCGCCGCGGGGCGGTACACATCACATGCCGCCACCGCCACCGAGGAGGAGTGCTCCTCGCGCAGGTACTTCGCGAGCTTCGCCGTCGCGGTCGTCTTGCCCGAGCCCTGGAGGCCCGCCATCAGGATCACAGTTGGCGGGCTCGGCGCGAAGCTCAACGTGTGCTCCTCCGCGTCCTCCCCACCGGTGGGTGAGCCGGGGGCGGGTGGGCCTCCCATCAATCTAGTGAGCTCCTCCGCCACGATCTTCACGACCTGCTGGCCGGGGTTGAGCTTGCCGACTATCTCCGCCCCCGCGCACCGCTCTCTCACGTCGCTCGTGAACTGCTTCACCACCTTGAAGTTCACGTCCGCCTCAAGCAACGCGAGGCGGATCTCCCGCATCGCCCCCTCGATGTCCTTATCGGTCAGCGTCCCCTTCTGGCGCACATCCCCCAACGTCGCCTGGAGCTTCTCTGCGAGGGAGTCGAACATCGGCTACTCGGGCTTCTCGCCCGCCCGGCGTGTCAACGCCTCGCCGATGCCGCCGAACGCCTCGGCGAACTCGGAGGGGATCACGAACACCTTGTTGGAGTCGCCTTCGGCGAGCGAGGGCAGCATCTGCAGGTATTCGTAGCTCAAGAGCTCCCGCGAGGGTTTGCCCTCGTGGATCGCTTTGAACACCGTGTCGATAGCCTTTGCTTCACCTTCCGCGCGCAGTACCGCCGCCTGGCGGTCGCCCTCGGCGCGCAGCACCACCGCCTGTTGCTGGCCTTCGGCGGTGAGCACCTGCGCCTGCTTCTCGCCTTCCGCGGTGAGGATCGCCGCGCGACGGTCGCGCTCGGCGCGCATCTGCTTCTCCATCGCCGCGCGGATGTCCTGTGGCGGGTCAACCGACTTGATCTCCACGCGGTTGATCCGTATCCCCCACTTGCCGGTCGCCTCGTCGAGCACCACCCGCAGCTGAGTGTTCACGCTCTCACGCGCGGTGAGGGTGTCCTCAAGCGTTAGCCCTCCGATCACGTTTCGTAGCGTGGTGACTGTCAGCTGCTCGATCGCCTGCAACGGATTGGCTACTTCGTACGTTGCCGACTTCGGGTCTGTGATCGTGAAGTAGAGGACCGTTTCAATCGCTACCACTACGTTGTCTTCGGTGATCACCGACTGGGGCGAGAAGTTCACGACCTGCTCGCGCAAGTCCACGAGCGGCTTCACGCGATCGATGAACGGGGTCACGATCGTGAGGCCCGGCTCAAGCGTGCGGCTGTAGCGGCCCAACCGCTCCACCACCCCCGCCCGCGCCTGGGGGATCACACGAATGGTGCGCGCCGCCACCACGAGCACGAACAGCACCACCACAGCCAAAACGATGAGAGCAGCCATTGGGTCGGTCAATCCTTTCCGTCGGTTCCCTAGCCCAAACAGTCTCTCAGTGCATGACTAGAGCTGTCGCGCCCCTTATTTCTACGACTTCGACGCGTTCGCCCGGGTCGAACACCTGGTCTTCATCGAAGGAGCGCGCGGTCCACACCTCGCCGTCGATCTTTACGCAGCCCACACCCTCGTCGTTGGCGATCCGTTCGATCACCGTCGCCTTGCGCCCGATCAGCGCCGCCGCGCCCGTGCGGATCGACGGCGGCAGACGGCGGTGGCGCTGCGCCACCGGGCGCAACGTCGCGAAGACCACGCCTGAGGTCGCCAGGAACAGGACCGCCGAGAGCGCGAAGCCCACGCCCAACAGCCCGACGACGGCCGCGAGCGCCGCCCCGACTGCGAACGGCGCGAGGTAGAAGCCGCCCTGGTGCATCTCGCCCACACCGAGCACACACGCCACCACAACCCACACGATCCAAGCGTCCATACTCTGATTATCCCTCAGCCACGAGCGCACGCGCGAAATCGTCGGCGTCGAAGGGCCGCAGGTCCTCGAGTTGCTCACCGATCCCGATCAGCTTGACGGGGAGTTGAAGCTCGCGGGCGATCGCAAGCGCGATACCCCCACGCGCGGTACCGTCGAGCTTTGTGAGCACGATCCCGCTCACGCCCGCCGACTGGGCGAACATCTGAGCTTGGCGCAAACCGTTCTGGCCGGTCGTCGCGTCGACGGTTAGCAGCGTCTCGTGTGGCGCACCCTCAAGCTGGCGCTCGATCACGCGCCTCACCTTCGCGAGCTCACCCATCAAGTCGTCCTGGGTGTGCAACCGCCCAGCGGTGTCGATGATCACAACATCGATCCCCTGCGCCCGCGCTTGCGCCACCGCCTCGAACGCCACCGAACCCGGATCTGAACCCTCGGGCCCCGTCACGATCTCACACTCCGCCCTGCGCGCCCACTCTTCGAGCTGCTCGGTTGCTGCCGCCCGGAACGTGTCGGCAGCGCCTAGCAGCACGGTCACCCCCAGTTCCTTGCGCAGGTGCCAGGCGAGCTTGCCAATCGTGGTGGTCTTGCCCGTGCCGTTCACCCCCACAGCAAGGATCACGGTCGGCTTCGCGCGGATGTCGATATGCCAATCCTCGCTGCGGGCGGTGTCTGCGAGCAGCTCGATCAACCGCTCGGAGAGCGCCTGTCCACTCTGAAGCCCGCCCTCGGTCGCCTCGCTCTCAAGCGTCTCGACCACCGCTGCGGTCGTCGAGGCGCCCACGTCGGCCATGATGAGCGCCTCCTCCAACCGTTCCCACGTGTGCTCGTCAAGCGTGGAGAACAGCGTCGCCTGGATCTCTGTGCCGAGCGCCTGCCGTGTCTTTGAGAGGTTCTCTCGCAGGCGCCTGAACAGGCCGCGCCGACGCTCCTTGCCCTCGCTTGGCTCGGGCTCGACCCCATCGCCCGCGGGAGCGTCGCACAGGAACAGCTCAGACCATTCGCGTGGCATGCGCCTCCTACGCGACGGGAGCTACCCGTGGTGGCTCCTCCACCGGCGCCACCTGCGGTGTCCCCTCATCCTTAGGCAGCCGCCTTGAGAGCACCTTGGAGACGCCGTTGTCGGCCATCGACACCCCATACAGCCAGTCGGCGGCCTCCATCGTGCGCTTCTGGTGGGTTATCACGATGAACTGCGCTCGATCTGCATAGCGGCGCAACAACGTGAGGAAACGGTCGAGGTTGAGGTCATCGAGTGCGGCCTCCACCTCGTCGAGCACATAGAACGGGCATGGGCGCGCAAGGAAAACCGAGAACAGGAAGGCGAGCGCGGTCATCGACTTCTCGCCGCCGGAGAGCAGCGAAAGTCGCTTGGTCGACTTGCCCGCCGGGGTGATCTCGATCTCCACGCCGAGCATCTCTTCCTCTTGCTGCTCCTCGACCTCATCCTCCGGCTCTCCCTCACCGCTCGCCTCGCCCTCCTCGGGTGCCGGCTGGCCGCCGAGCACCGGCCGCGGAGCCTGCTCGTCTTTCACGAGCCGCAGTCGGCCGCTGCCGCCGGGGAACACATCGCCGACGAGCTCCTCGAAGTTGCGCGCCGCCGCCTCGAACGTCGCGTTGAACGTCTCGTGGATCTGACGGTCGGTTTCGCGAATGACCGTCTTTAGCTCGCGCAGCGCCGTCTCCAGGTCTGTGCGCCGCTCCTCCAACTCCTCGACGTGGGCGATCGCCTCGGCGTACTCCTGTCCCGCCAACGGGTTCACCGGCCCGAGCTGCTCGCGGCGACGAGCGAGGCGCTCAAGACGCGCCCTCAGCGCCTCTTCCTGCTCCTCCCCCAACGGCTCTACCTGCGCTTCTGTTTGATCGGGCGCCGCGCCCTCCTCCGAGGCCGCACCGGGCGCCGGCAGCTCTAGTCGCTCACACACACCGCGCAGCTCCTCTTCGGCCTCGGAGGCCTGGTCGCGCAAACGTTGCGCCGCAACCTCGGCGCCGGTCACCGCCTCACCCTCCACCTTCAACGCCGTCTGAATCTCCCCCTCCTCCTGCGCGCACGCCCGCAGCTCGGCTGAGACCTGCTCGCCTTCGGCCTTGTCCTGGCCGAGCAGCTCCTCGATCTGCTCAAGCAGCCCCCCCATCGCCTCGCCCGCGCCCGCGAGCGCCTGCGCCAAGCGCGCGGCGCGCGGCTCAAGCGCGATATCGGCGGCGCGCCGCGCGCGCAAGCGCTCGATCCGCGCCACCCGCTGGGCTTCCTCGGCAGCCCGCCGCTCCACCGCCCGTCGCTCCGCCGCAAGCTCTCCTTGCAGCTCGGCCCGCCTCACAGCCAACGGCCCCTGCTCAGGGGCGGCGCGACGCTGCTCGATCAACCACGCAGTTTTACGCTGCACCTCGGCCGCCTCCGCCAGTTTGCGGTCGGCTTCACGCAACGCGCCGTCCGCGCCGTCGCGTGCGACGCCTGCCTCCTGCAGCCGGCCGAGCGCCTGCTCCACCGCCGCGCGCGCCGCGTGCTCGGCGGCGACCGCGCTCTCGCTCTCGCCGATCAGCCGGTCGCGCTCGTTGCGCCTCGCCAGCACCCGCTCCGCGCCCCCCTCGGTGACCTGACGCACCTCGCCCCAACCGGCGAACAGCACCCGCCCTGAGCGTGTGGTGGCTACGCCCTCAAAGCCCTCGGTGAGATCGTCGAGGCTGTCGACCACCCACGCGTCCGCGAGCAGCCTGCGCGCCAGCGCGAGCACTGCGCCCGACCCACCGAGCAGATCGAGCAGCCGCTGCGCTCCCGGCGCGGGCGCGTCGCCGGTTGGGACACCGGCTCCCTTGCTTGTGTCTTCGGCGGCGCTAGCGTCCTCGCTCGCCGCGTCCCCCGCAAGCAGCGCCGCACCCCCATCCTGGCCCACACGGTCAAGCAGCGTACGCGCGCCATCCATGTCCCGCACAAGCGCCGCGTCGAGTCGTCCACCCAGCGCCGCCGCGAGCGCGAGCTCGTAGCCCGGCTCTACCTGCAACGCCTCGCTCAACGCGCGTGGGGCCTCGCCCTGCGCTCCGCTCACGCCCGCATGGCTGCGTAGGAACTGGTTTGCCGCCGCGAGCTCCGCCCCCACCTTGGCGGCGTCGCGGCGCGCGACCTCCGCCTCCGCTTCGACTTGCCGGAGGGCGGTGCGTGCCTGCTCGGCATGCGTGTCGGCCAGCTCGCGTGCCTCGCGTGCCCTCTCAAGCTCGCCCTTGAGCTCCTCCGCGTGCGCGCCCGCCGTCTCCTGCTCGGCGTGCAACCCCTCGATCTCGCGCTCGGTCTCACGCTCGCGCTCCTGGTCTATCTCGGCAAGTGCAGCCTCAAGCGCCCGTACGCGATCCTCGCTGGCCGCCTGCTGTGTAGCGGCCGGATCGCCCCCCTCCTCGCTCTCGTGGCTCTGCTCAAGCGCCCCCAGCTCAATCTCGATGCGAGCCGCCCGCTGGGCGACCGTCTCCGCGGTCGCGGCCGCCTGCTCACCACGCATCTGTAGTCGCTCGCGCGCCGAGCGAGCCTCGTACGCGCGCTTGGCGAGCGCGTCATGGCGCTCGGTGCGCTGCGCGAGCGCGAGCTCCGCCTGCTCGCGCCGCTGCGCTACCGCCTGTAGGCGGGTCTCGATCTGCGCCCTCGCGGCTCTTGCCGCCTGCGCCCCTTCCTCGGCGTCTACGAGCTCCGCGCGCCTGGCCCGCACAGCCTCGCGCGCAAGCTCGAGACGCGCCTCCAACATCTGGTGCTCCAGGCGCTCGTGCAGCTCCGCCGCCTCGGCCTGGCGCTTGAGTGGGCGTAGCCGCGTACGCGCCTCACGCTCCACGTCGAGCGCACGGTCGAGGTTCTCCTGCGTGCGCTCCAGCTTCAGTTGCGCGCGACGGCGGCGCTTGCGGTGCTTGCCGAGACCCGCCGCCTCCTCGATCAGCAGGCGCCTGTCGCGGGGCTTCGACATCACGATCGCCTCGACCCGCCCCTGGGAGATCACAGAGTGTGTCTCCTTGCCGAGGCCAGTGTCGGAGAGCACCTCGATCACGTCCACGAGGCGACAGCGCGCGCCGTTCAGGCGATACTCCCCCTCGCCTGAGCGGTCGAGCCGCCGCAAGATCGAGATCTCAGACAGCGGCAAGTCGACAGTACCGTCTGAATTGTCGAGTACGAGCTCCACTTCCGCTGCGCTGCGGGCCTGCACACCGCGCCCACCGCCGAAGATCACGTCCTGCATCGACTGGCCCCTTACCGCCACCGGCGACTGCTCGCCCATCGCCCACAACAGTGCGTCGGTGACGTTTGACTTACCCGAGCCATTGGGTCCCACCACCACGCTCACGCCCGGCCCGAAATCGAGTTTCGTGCGGTCGGGGAATGACTTGAAGCCCTTCAGGGTGAGCGACTTTAGATGCATGGTCCCACCACCAGCTCGGCATGGGCACGCAGGGCAAGCCGGGCAAGGACGCAGGGAGCGCAGTGTGCTTCGCACATAAGCGACCGAGGACACAGCCCGGCGCCGCCATGCGTGCTCATGCCTTGCCGAGGCTCTCCAGCGCCTCACTTGCGGCCTGTTGCTCGGCGTGCTTCTTGCTGCGTCCGCTCCCCGTGCCGAGCGGTTTGCCGTCCACCGAGGCCACCACCACAAACGTGCGCTTGTGCGGCGGCCCATGCTCGTCGGTCACCTCGTAGGAGATCGTCTCGCCGCGCTGGGCCAGCTGCTCCTGGAGCGCCGACTTGAAGTCGAGCGGGTTGCTCAGCGCGTGCTCTATCTCCGGCATGAACGCCTCCACCACCGCCTCCGCGGTGGGCTCATACCCGGCGTGCAGGTAGCAGGCCCCGATCACCGCCTCGATCACCGAGGCGAGCACGCGCTCGGTGTCGAGCATCCCCACATGCCTGCCTTCGCCGTTGACCGGTGCGGCGGCGCGCAAACGCTCACCCACCCCGAGGCGTTCGGCCACTACTCGGCAAGAGCGGCCTGAGACCGCCTGCGCGCGGATCTTCGTCAGCCGCCCGGCGCCGAAACGCTCGGCCTCAAGGCGGGGATAGAGGTGCGTGGTGACCGCCAACGCGAGCACACTGTCACCGAGGAACGCTAGGCGGGTGTAGGAATCCGCGCGCCGATCGCTCCAGGAGGCGTGCGTGAACACTTGCCGCGCGAGTTCCTCGGGCAGCTCGTCGAGCAGCGCCTGCAAAAGCGCAACTCCCCCCAGCGTGTTCTGCTCAACCATTACTTGAGTTTGCCACTACGAAGTCAACTGCCTGGCCCACGGTGAGAATGTCGGCCGCTTGCTCGTCGGAAATGCGCACACCGTAAGTGTCCTCGAGCTCCTGCACCAACGTGTAGAGGTCGAGCGAGTCGGCCTCCAGGTCCTCCTTGAAGCGGGTGTTCTCCGCGATCTGATCGGCCTCCAGGTCCAGCTCGTCGGCCAGATGGGCCTGTATGAGGACGAACACTTGCTCGCGGGTCATTCACCCTCCAGGCTAGCCGGATCCGCGGACGTGGGGACCTTCCTCAATGCCCCCGCCTCTTCAAGCGCCGCGTGCGTCGCGCCGACCACATCTTCGCGGGCGCCAAGCTCCGCGCGGAGGATCGCCTGGGCGAAGCCGTGGCGCGTGAAACGCCCGTGCGGGACCACCGCGAGCCGACGCAACCCGAGCAGGTACGCCCCGCCCTGCCCTTCAGGGTCGATCTCGTCGCGAAAGCCCCGCAGCGACGGGCGCAGCAGCAGACCACCGAGCTTGCCCCGCAACGAGGATGTCGCCGCGGCCCTCACCGCGCCGAGCATTGTTTGCGAGACACCCTCCATCAACTTGAGCGCGATGTTTCCGGTGAAACCGTCGGTGACGATCACATCCGCAACCCCTCCCACGATGTCACCGCCCTCGACGTTTCCCATGAAGCGCAATCCATCCTCGCTCGCTCGCTCACGCAGAGCGGCGCCCGCGGCAAGCACCAACTCGCTGCCACGCTCTGACTCCGCGCCGTTTGAGAGCAACCCCACGCGTGGGCGCTCGACGCCGAGCACCGCCTTGGCGAACGCGGCGCCCATGAACGCGTATTGCACGAGGTGCTCGCTGCGAGCCTGGTCGTTGGCGCCGACGTCGAGCAGCGTCACCGGAGTGCCGGGGACCGGCAGCGGCAGCGCGAGCGCCGGGCGGTGCACGCCCTTTGCACGCTTCACGTTGAACAGGCCCGCCGCGAGCGCAGCACCGGTGCCACCGGCGCACACGAGCGCCTGCGCGCGACCTTCGCCGACCGCCTTCGCGGCTTGCACGATCGAGGCCTCAGGCGTCGCGCGCACCGCCTTGACTGGATCTGCACTCTTGGCCACCGACACCGGCGCGTCCACCAACTCGACACCATCGGGGGTCGGTCCGATCTCCCGCGCTGGACCGAACAGGAGCACGCGCACGCCCTGCTGCGCAGCGAGTGCGGCTCCGGCGGCTACCTCGACAGGACCCAAGTCGGCTCCGTTTGCATCCACCGCCACGACCGGCCGTGCACGCACGCCGTCGTCAGACTCCCGACTACCTTCGGGGCGAGCGGACTCTCCGCTCACCGGCTACTCGTGGTCGTGATCGTGATCGTGGTCGTGCTGGGCCACGACCTCGCGACCCGCATACGTGCCGCATACTGGGCACACCCGGTGGGGTCTGCGCGGGCTGTGGCAGCGCGGACACTCGTTCACCGCGGGCGCCTCGATCTTGTGGTTGGCGCGACGCAGCGCGGTACGGCTGTGAGATTGCTTTTTCTTTGGGACCGCCATCGGCGGCACAGGCTACCAGGACTGGCGCCTACTCCAGCTTCAACTCGCTCAGCTTCGCCCAGCGCGGGTCGGGTGAGCGCTCGTGGGCGTGGTCCGGTCCGGCCTCGTTGAGATCGACCGCGCAGACCGGGCAAAGACCGGCGCAATCCTCCCGACAGAGAACCTGCGTGGGGAGAGCGAGCACGAACGCGTCTCGTGCCCATCCCGCGAGGTCGAGCTCCTCGCCAGTGACATAGGGGCTTGAGAGCTCCTCGCCACCGCCTGGCACGTCCACCTCGCGCGCGTCCACTTCGATCTCGCGAGCGGCGTCCTTCAAGCAGCGCATGCACGCCCCCGTGATGGTGGCGGCGAAGCGCACCCGCAGCGCGTAGCCGGCGCCCGTCATACGCGAGACGTCGAGCCTCACAGGCACCACATCCGGATCGACCGCGTAAGGCTCACCGCCGAGCGAGAGCGGGTCGATCTTGACCGCGAGGTCAAGGCGCCGGCCCTCTCCGGCGCTGAGGCGCATGCCTCCCAGGTCAAGAAGGTGCGTCACCGCAGTCATAGTCATCTCAGGCTAGAGGGTTGATGCCGGTTCGGCGGTCTTCCGCCTCCGGCGACCGAGCGATAGGCGTGGACTCAATGTTCGTTTTTCAGCGATGCGCGATAGTAGCTACATTTGATAGTCACTATGGTGAATCGGACAAAAGACATATAAACACCCCACCGGACAGGGGTCGCAGGCAGATCAGCCGCGATCGTGTAGCTCGCGCTTGAGCACCTTGCCGGTGGCGTTGCGGGGCAGCTCGTCGAGGAACACCACTTCGCGCGGCACCTTGTAGCGGGCTAGGTTGTGCTTCACATACTCCTTCACCGCATCTTCGGTCAGACCACTACCGCCGCGACTCACGACGAACGCCTTCAAGCGCTGACCGAACTCGACGTCCTCGACGCCGATCACGGCGGCCTCCTCGATCGCCTCATGGTCCGCGAGCAGGTCCTCAACCTCACGCGGGAACACGTTCTCACCGCCTGAGACGATCATCTCGTCGTCGCGGCCGTCCACAAACAGGCGACCGCCCGAATCGAAGCGACCGACGTCGCCGGTGCTCATCAACCCACCGATGATCTCCTTGCCGCCACCGCCGGTGTAGCCCTCGAAGACCATCTCGTTTGCGACGAAGATTCGGCCGTTCTCGCCTTGGGGCACCTCGTGGCCCTCGCCGTCGAGCAGCTTCACGACCGTGCCCATCGGCGGCTTGCCCGCCGTGCCGGGAGCGGCGCGCAGGTCGGCGGGCGTGGCGATTGTCGCCCACGCCACCTCGGTTGAGCCGTACAGGTTGTAGAGCACGTCGCCGAATACGTCCATCACGCGGGTGGCGAGCTCGCCCGGTAGCGCAGAGCCGCTTGCGGCAATGATCTTCAGCGCGTGTAGGTCAAAGCCTTCGATCGCCTCCGTCGGCAGCTCAAGGATGCGCTGGAGCATCACCGGCACGACCGCGAGCGCGGTAGCGCGATGCTCAGCCACGGCTCGAATCGTGTCGAGCGGGTCAAAACGCCTGCGCAACACAAGCGTCGAGGAGAGTGGCAGCCCGAGCGTGAAGTGGGCGAAGCCCCACGAGTGGAACATCGGTGCGGCGATCATCGTCGTCTCGCGCGCCCTCAAGGGGATCTTTGAGAACAGGGCTGCCGCGGGCTCAAGCGAGTCGGGCTGTTTGCGCGCGGCGCCCTTGGGGGTACCGGTGGTGCCGGAAGTCAGGATCACAACCTTGCCGCTTTCCTCCGGCGGCTTGCAGTCGGCGGTGCTCCCCCGCGCGATGAGGTCCTCGATGTGAGGGTCTTGCGGTGTACCTCCGGGCTCACTCCACGCTACGAAGCGCTTGCGCCCCTCGCCGCCGTCGGCGACGAGATTGGCGAAGTCTTCGTCGTAGATCAAGCCGGCGGGATCCTCGCGGCGCATCACGTCGGTTATCTGCGGGCCGGCAAAGGCGGTGTTCAGGTAGAGCGCGCTTGCCCCGAGCTTCGAGCAGGCAACGGTGGCCTCGATGAAGCCGCGGTGGTTGCGACACATGATCGCCACCCCATCGCCTTCTTTGATGCCCGCCGCCGCCATTTCGTTGGCGAGCGCGTTCGTGCGTCGGTGCACCTCTTCAAACGTGAGCGTCCCACGATCATCGACAATCGCCTCACGGTCGGGGAAGCGCGCCGCCGAACCTGTGTAGGCCGCCGCGGGTGTGGGTCCCCACCGCTTCAGCGCCACAACCGAGCGAACCGCCCTGTCGGGCCTGACCGGCGCGATCATGCCGGTCCCGAGCAGGGTCTTCGCGACTTCCAGGCGGTGCTTCAGGGGCGAGCTCACGCGCGCACCCTACTCAAAATGCTCAACCTTTCCGAGTCCGAGGGAGAAGCTAGGAGACTTCTGCCGGCTCGTCCTTGCCCTGAAGGCGCTCGCGGCCACGTTGTACGGCGGCGATGAACTTGGAGAGGTTGACCTCAAGCGTGTTGAGGATCTCATCCGCGTAGTCCTCGGCGCCGAGACGAATCTCGCGCTCGCGCGTGCGGGCGTCCTCGATTATGTCCTCGGCGGCGCGCTCGGCCTGCTTTGTGACCTCCTCTTCGCCCACAAGCTGCTCTTGGCGCTCGCGTGCGTCCTTGACGACCCGCTCGGCCTCCTTCTTGGCCTCCGCGAGCATCTCCTGGCGCTCCTTGACGATCCAGCGTGCCTGCTTGATCTCCTCGGGGATCGTCGCGCGCATCTGGTCGAGGATGTCGTAAATCTCCTCCTTGTCCACCCTCACCTGATCGGTGAGAGGAACAGGCTTGGCGTTGTGCACCAAGTCATCGAGCTTGTCGATCAGCACCAGTACGTCCATCAGCGGTCACCTCCATGGAGCGTCGGGCCTGACGGGCCCGTAGGGCGCCACGACATGTGAGCAGGGTTGTCTCTGAAGATGGGGTTCACGTCAGGAAAGTTCGTCAACGTCGCAACTCTTCCTGCAAGCGTTCTGCGACCTTGGGGGGCACGAGATCGTCGATCTTCCCGCCGAAAGTAGCGAGCTCCTTCACGCCGCTGGAGGAGAGAAAGCTGTATTGAGGGCTTGCCATTAGATACACCGACTCTATCTCGGGATCTTGCCGGCGGTTGAGTTGGTTCATCTCGAACTCGTACTCGAAGTCGGAGATCGCCCGCAAGCCCTTGACGATCGCCTTCGCCCCCACCTTCCTGGCGAAGTCCACCACGAGCGTGTTGAACGGCTGTGCACGCACGCTCGGAAGGTCGGCCAGCGCCTCTTCGATGAACGCCATCCGCTCGTCGATATCGAACAGTTTCTTGTCCTTGCGTACGGAGCGATTCACGACCGCCACCACCACCTCGTCGTACAGCTCGGCGGCGCGCCGGATCACATCCAGGTGACCGTTTGTGATCGGATCGTAGGACCCGGGACACACGGCGATTGACCTACTGACGCTCATCCTCGCCCTCCGTGGCGTGACGGTGAATTGTGATCACAGTGTCTCCATAACGTCTCTCACGCTCCACCGCGAGCGCAAGTCGCAGTGGTGTTCGCCGGTCGCTCTCCACAACCACCCTAGCTCCCGGCGCGAGCAGGCCCGGCAATAGGGGCCCCAGCTCGCCTTCGAGCTCACCGGCACGGCTGTATGGAGGATCCACGAACACGAGATCGTACGTTTCGCCGGCCGCGCGTGCGGTGCGCAACGCCACGAGCGCATCGCCCGCCCTCACCTCCACCTCCGGACCAGCGAGCCCGAGCGCGTCGAGATTTGCTCGCAAAACCCGCAATGCAGCGGCGTCTCGCTCGACGAACACGGCGCGCTCGGCGCCCCTGGAGAGCGCCTCGATACCGAGCGCGCCCGTCCCAGCGAACAGGTCGAGCACGACCGCCCCATCGAGGTCGCCAAGCATCGAAAAGCACGCCTCACGCACTCGGTCGGCGGTCGGCCGCGTCGCCTTCTCCCCCCGCGGCGCCTTCAGGCGGCGGCCGCCAAAGCGTCCTGAGATCACCCGCACGGAAGACCCGTCTCGCTCCTTGCCCCTTCGATCGCAGAGTGGAGAGGTAGATCTTTCATGCCGGGATCGGCAATAGCGCCTCGGACCCGAAGGCGTCCTTGAGCGCTTCGCCGAGGAGAGCGTGAAGCGGGCCACTTAGGTCGGGATCCTCACGCAGGATCGCCTTCGCCCACGCCCGCGCCCGCTCCAAGAGGTCGGCGTCGTCGGGGAGTGTTGCGAACTTGAACTGACCGAGCCCAGATTGGCGCGTGCCGATCAGCTCGCCCTCCTTGCGCAAGCGCAGGTCGATCTCGGCAAGACGGAACCCGTCGGAGTGATCCACAAGCGCGCGTAGGCGGGCTGAGGTGGGAGGACCGGCGAGCAGACACGTCGAGGAATGCTCTCCCCTTCCAACGCGCCCACGTAGTTGGTGTAGCTGCGAGATACCGAAACGCTCCGCGTTCTCCACCAACATGACCGTGGCGTTCGACACGTCCACCCCCACCTCAATCACCGTGGTCGCCACCAGCACTTCCGCCCGCCCGCTCGCGAACTGCTCCATCGCCTGCTGCTTCTCGCGCGGGCGCATCTGCCCGTGAAGCAGCGCAAGGCGCCTTCCGGCGAGCTCGTGGCGGCTCAACCGCTCAAACTCGCTCGTCGCCGCGCGCGCCTCGCCCGCGGATGAGCCGGGCGTGGCCCTGTCTGTCCCGTCCTCGACAAGCGGGCACACCACATACGCCTGGCGCCCCGCATCGAGCTGTTCGCACAGCAGCTGGTAGGCCTCCACGCGGCCCTCCTCGCCGGTCACGATGCGCGTGTCGATCGCCTGACGGCCTTTGGGCAGCTCGCGCAGCACACTGCGGTCGAGGTCGCCGTGGCGCGCCAGCGCGAGCGTGCGGGGGATCGGCGTGGCGGTCATATGCAGTGTGTGAGGGTCGCCCTTGGCTTCCAGCGCCGAGCGCTGGCGCACACCGAAGCGGTGCTGCTCGTCCACCACTGCCACAACCAGCTCGCGAAAGCACACGTCCGGCTCGATCAAGGCGTGCGTACCCACAATCAGCGATAGCTCGCCGCTCGCGAGCTTGCCGAGCGTGTCCGCCCGCCTGCTCGCGGGCGTTGATCCTGTCAACAGCGCGACCGCCACCGGCTCACCTCCGAGCAGGCGCTGGAGCGTCGCGAAGTGCTGCTCGGCAAGTGTCTCGGTAGGCGCCATCAACGCCGCTTGCGCGCCGTGCTCGACGGCGCGGAGCATCGCCCACAGCGCCACCACGGTCTTACCGCTGCCGACCTCCCCCATCAGCAGCCGCTGCATCGGCGTACCTTGCTCCAGATCCGCGCCGATCGTGGCGATCGCCGTCCGTTGGTCGCCGGTCGGCTCGAACGGCAGCGAGCTTGTAAGCCAGCGCTCGGTCAACGTTGGCGGATCACGAAGCGGTCTCGCGCGGACATGCTCGGCGCGGCGGCCGCGTCGCACGAGGAACGCGAGCTGGGTCAAGAGGAGCTCGTCGAAGGCGAGTCGTCGCAGACCGCTCTGTGCCTCCTCGCCACCGGAGGCGAAGTGGATCGCGGCGAGCGCGGCAGCGCGGTCGGGCAGGCCATCGGCGACACGGATAGGGGCGGCAAGCGGCTCGGGAACGTCGCGCAAGCCAGCCCTTGCCTCGCGCACGAGCGTGAGGATTTGGGTCGAATTGATGCCCTCCGCCGCCGGATAGTGGGCGACTGACTGGGTCTCGTCATCCTCGGCGCCGATGTCAGAGCCCAGCGCGTGGTGTGAGACCCGGAAGCGTCCACCTCGGTCGGCCTTGCCGTGCAGCGCCAAGCGCGTCCCGGGCGGGTAGCGGTCGACGAGCCATGGCTGGTTAAAGAATGTCGCTCGCATCGACCCACTCGCGTCGAACACCGTCGCCTCCACCAGACCGCGCATCCCCCGGCGACGAACCGGGCGACTTGAGATCGAGCGCACCTGCACCGCCACCGTCGCCTGCTCGCCGACCTGTAGCTGCGCCACCGCGCGGGCCTCGCGGCGGTCGCGCGGGAGATACTCCAGCAGGTCTCCGACGGTGTGCAAGCCAAGCGCTGTCATCGCGTCGCCCGCCTTGCCTTTTTGTGCCTTCAGCGGCTCGCGCAGGCGCGAGGGGCGCGGCCAGCGCACCGGCGCCGCAAGCATCGCCGCCAGCTCCAAGCGCTCGCAGGTGGCGAAAGCGAATGGGGGATTTGAGCGCTCGGTGGCGAGGAAAGCGGAAGGGGCGCCCGTATCGGGCGTGCGAGCATCGACCGGTGTGACGGTCGCGGTGGCTGTGGCGCGCGGCATCTCCAAGCAGATGATGACCGGCCCAGCGGTCAACTCAAGGGGTGAGCCGGCTGTTGGAGACGGGCGCCGTGGACGCCTTAAGGCCGCTGCGCACCGACCGAGCGAGGACCGGCGTCGCTACTCAGCCGCCAGCAGCCACCAGTAGGCCGACTGGCCACCCTCGCGCACCTCAAGCTCCACCTCTCCATTCACCAGCTCCTCGACACGCTCGACCGCCAGCGGCGCGTCCATTCCCGCGAGCACACTGATCAGCTCTGCCTCCCCGGCAAGCTCCCGCATCACCGCAAGCAGCGTCTCGCGGGGCTCCCCCCAGGCGAGCATTTGCTCGTCGACGAAGCCCACGGCGTCGCCCTCCTGGAAGCGTCCCTGGGCGTCCGCGCGCGCCGCCTGCGCGACCGCCCCGACGCGCAGCGCGGCTAGCGCTTCGTCCATAGCCTGCGCGTTCACGTCCACGTCGCGGTCGCTCTGTAGCGCCACCGCCACGGCGAGACACGCCTGCTGACTCGTGGCCGCAACGACGCGCACCTGCTTGTCCGACAGCTCCGCGGCGCGCTCGGCGGCCATCACCACGTTCGCGCTGCCGGGCAGCACCACCACCTCCTCGGCGGGCACTTCGTGGATGCCCGCGAGCAGCTCGTAGGTGGAGGGGTTGAGCGTCGGGCCGCCGTCCACCGTGTGCACTCCAAGCTCGCGGTACATCTGCGTGAGACCCTCCCCGTTGACCACCGCAAGCGCGCCGCAGCGCACGCGGGCGGGAGCGGAGCGAGTGGTGTGGGCGCCTGGCGGACCACCGTTGGTCGTCGTGACTTGCGCGGCCTGTAGGCGCTCCTCGCGCTCTGCCACCTGCGCGCGCATGTCTGCCACGTCGAGGTGTGACACCACTGCGACCCCATCGAACAAGGCGGTCGCGCGCTCGGGCTCGTCGGTGTGGAGGTGGACCTTCAATGTCGTGGGATCCCCCACCACGAGTACCGAGTCGCCAAGCGCCTCAAGCGCCTCGGCGTAGCGGGCGGCGACCAGCTCACGGCCAGTGACTGCGAAGTTCGTGCAGAAGCGGTAGGTGCTGGAGCTGTGCTCGGGGTGGGTGATCTTGGCGGGCGCGTAATGGTCGAGCTCGGGGGGCGCGTCACCGCGCAACGCCGCCACCACCCCGGCGAAGATGACGGTCAAGGCGTGTCCGCCCGCGTCCACCACCCCCGCCTCGCGCAGCGCCGCCAGCATCTCCGGACCACGCTTCACCGACTCCTGGCCGACCGCCACCGCCCGCTCCAGCGTGCCCGCGATCGCGAGATCCTGCTCCTCCGGCGCGGTTGCGGGTCCGAGGATGCCGGCGTCGCGACCGTGCGCGACGTCGCCCATAATCCCGTGCGCCATCTCGCGGGCGACGGTCAAGATCGTGCCCTCGGCGGGCTCCCTCACCGAGGCATAAGCCCTGTCCGCCGCTTTCGCAAGCGCCGCGCCGATCAACGCCCCGTCGATCAACTGTCCCGGCCTTGATACGAGCTCCTCCGCTGCGCCGCGGATCAGTTGAGAGAGGATGACCCCCGAGTTACCGCGCGCACCGAGCAGCGCCGCGCGGGCGACCGACTGCACGATCTCCTCACGGCCGATCTCATCGATAGTCCTTGAGGAGTCGCTGCCCTGCAGGCGGTCGAGCTCCTCAAGCACCGCCGTGAGCGTAAGCACCATGTTGTCGCCCGTGTCGCCGTCGGCGACCGGGAACACGTTGAGGTCGTTGACCTCCTCCTTACGCGATTCCAGGTGCGCAAGCGCCCCGGCCACCGCCGCCCTGAACCGGATCAGGTTCGTGTCAGTCAACCCTCTTGCCTCCGTCGCGTGCGTCCGTAGATGCCGCTCACCGCCCTCCTAATACACCACTACGGTCGGTCGTTACCCGGCCGCTTGAGGGAAACGGCCCCTACAGGGCCTTGGTGACCTTGCCCGCCTTGAGGCATCGGGTGCAGACATATACGCGACGGGGGGCCTTGCCGACGAGGATCTTCACCTTTTGCAGGTTCGGATCGAAGCGGCGCTTTGTGGCGACCATCGAGTGACTGCGGCTGTTTCCGAACGCGGGACCCTTCCCGCAGCTGTGACATACCTTGGCCATGAGGTCCGCCAGTCTAGCCGCTCTCTCAGAACGACGCTCGGCCGTACTCGCGATCGCCGGCGAGCTCCTTACGCAGCTCGGCCATTCTCATGACAGCCTCGGCGGCGTGGCGGCCCTGGTCGCGCTTGTCCCCACCGGCCCGCGCGAGCGCCTGCTCCATGTTCTCGCAGGTGAGCACCCCGAAGGCGCACGGTACGCCGGTTCGCAGCGCCACGTCCTGGATGCCCCGCGCAGCCTCAGCGCACACATAGTCGTAGTGGCTCGTCTCGCCGCGTATCACCGCGCCCAGGCAGGCAACGCCGGCGAAGCGATTCGAGCCCGCAAGGTAGCTCGCCGCAAGCGGCAGCTCGAAGGCGCCCGGCACGTCGAATACCTCGATATCGGTGTGCCCACCCGCGGCGAACGCCTCGCGGGCGCCTCGCTCAAGGCGCTCGGCGAGATCCTCGTAGAAGCGTCCGATCGCGATCGCGTATTTCATCCCTCCCCCTCACGGTCCAGGTTCCGCTCGGCCTGCAACAGCTCCTCGTCCAAATTGAGACCTTGGTGATGGAGGATGTGGCCCATCCGCTGGGCCTTCGTGCGCAGATACGCCTCGTTGTGCTCGTTGGGGGCGTGCTCTATCGGGATCTGGGCGCTGACAGACAGCCCGTACCCCTCAAGGCCCTTGATCTTCTTCGGGTTGTTGGTGAGGATGCGGATCGAGGAGAGACCGAGATCCACGAGGATCTGCGCGCCGATGCCGTAGTCGCGCAGGTCGGCGGGGAGGCCTAGTCGCTCATTGGCTTCAACCGTGTCGAGGCCCTCCTCCTGGAGGCGGTAGGCGCGTAGCTTGTTGAGCAGCCCGATTCCCCTCCCCTCCTGGGAGAGGTAGAGCAGGACGCCCTGGCCCTCGCGCTCGATCATCGACAGCGCAGAAGCGAGCTGCTCACCGCAGTCGCAGCGCAGCGAGTGGAAGACATCGCCGGTGAGGCACTCCGAGTGCACACGCACGAGCACGTCGTCTTGGCCAGAGACGTCGCCCTTGACGAGCGCTACGTGGTGCTTACTATCGACGAGCGAGCGGTAGCCCACCGCCTCGAAGTCCCCGAACGTGGTGGGAAGCCCCGTGGAGACGACACGTTCGACCAGCAGGTCGTGGCGGCGGCGGTAGGCGATCAGGTCGGCCACCGTGATCATCTTCAGCTTGTGGCGAGCGCAGTAGTCGACGAGGTCGGGGACCCGCGCCATCGTGCCGTCGTCGTTCATCACCTCACAGATCACGCCGGCGGGGTTCAAGCCGGCCAGCCGCGCGAGATCTACCGCCGCCTCTGTCTGTCCCGCGCGCTCAAGCACGCCCCCGGCGCGACTCTTCAGGGGGAAGACGTGGCCGGGTTGCACGAGGTCGCGCGGCACGCTCTCCGGATCGATCGCCACCTGGATTGTGTGGGCGCGGTCGTGGGCGGATATGCCTGTGGTGACGCCCTCGCGCGCCTCCACCGAGACCGTGAACGGAGTTTCAAACGAGGACTCGTTCTTGGCCGCCATCAGGTTCAACCCGAGTTCGTCGCAGCGCTCGGAGGTGAGCGAGAGACAGATCAGCCCGCGTCCCTCCTTGGCCATGAAGTTGATCGCCTCGGGGGTGGCGAACTGGGCAGCCATGGTGAGATCGCCCTCGTTCTCGCGATCCTCGTCGTCGCACACCACCACCATCTTGCCCTGGCGGATCTCTTCGATCGCTTCCTCGATCGTGGCGAACGGGGTTGTTGTCTTGGGCTGGCTCATACGCGGGTCTCCATAAGTCGCTCTACGTGCTTTGCGAGCACGTCCACCTCTATGTTGACCCGATCCCCCACCTTCGCTGCACCGAGGGTAGTGCGCTTAAGCGTCTCGGGGATCAGCGACACGGAAAAGCCCTCGTCGCGGACCTCGCTCACGGTGAGGCTCACCCCGTTCACCGCCACCGACCCCTTCTCAACCAGGTAGCGCGCGAGCGTCTCATCGGTCTCCACGTCAAGCACGCGCGCAAAGCCCTGCTCGCGTATCCCCGCGATGCTCGCGGTTGCGTCAACGTGGCCCTGCACGATGTGACCACCGAGCCGCCCATCGGCCCGCAGCGCAAGCTCCAGGTTCACCGGCGAGCCGGCGGCTAGGTCCCCAAGCGAGGAGCGCCTCAGGGTCTCCTCCATCGCCTGGGCGCGGAAGCTGTCGCCCTCCACCGCGGTAGCCGTCAAACAGACGCCGTTGACCGCAATCGAATCGCCCTCGCCGAGTTCTCCGGCGAGGCGCGTGGATATCTCAAGCGTCGCCCCGTCGGAGTCGCGCTCGACATTCCGCACGACACCGAGATCGGCGATCAGGCCGGTGAACATGTTTGGGACCTCATCGCGCTCACCACTCGCGCAGGCGCGCGGAGATCAAAAGGTCCTCGCCGACGCGATCGCAACCGAAAGTGAGCGCGCGCAGCGCCTCGGAGATGCGCTCAACACCCTCCCCCTCAAGGGGATCGCGCGCGGTACGCCCACCGAGCAGGATCGGCGCAAGGAAGAGACGGATCTCGTCGATCTCGCCCGCGTCGAGGAACGCACCTGCTAGATGAGGTCCGCCCTCAAGCAGCACCGAGGCGATCCCATCAGAGCCAAGCTGGTCGAGCGCGGAGCGCACCCGCGCGGGCTCGTTTTCCCCTGTAGCCACAAGCACCTGCACACCGGCGGCCTCAAGCGCGTCGGTATCAGAGCGGGCCGCCGCACGCGACACGACCACGGTGAGGGGGATCCGATCGACCGCGCTCACGAGCTGGGAGCTTGTGGGAAGCCGTGCGAGCGAGTCGAAAACGACCCGTCGTGGCTGGTAGGGAAGGTCGGCGAGCACCCCGTCGGGGCGGGCGGTCAACTGGGGATCGTCGGCCAGCGCCGTGCCGATGCCCACAACGACAGCGTCTACCGACGCACGCCAAGTGTGAGCGAGTAGACGGCTTTCCTCGCCGCTGATCCATTGAGAATCCCCAGCTCGTGTGGCGACCTTTCCATCGAGGGTCATCGCCGACTTGAACAACACCCACGGGCGCCCCACCCGCGCATGCTTGCGAAACGGTTGGTTGAGCAGACGCGCGCGGGCGGCAAGCTCGTTGTCGGCGACGAGCACGTCTATCCCCTCGTCACGCAGTATTCCGAGACCTCGCCCTGAGGCCTTCTCGGTGGGGTCATCAGAGGCGACGACCACACGCCCGATGCCGGCTTGCAGGATCGCCTCAGTGCACGGTGGGGTCTTGCCCTCGTGACAGCAGGGCTCAAGCGACACGTACAGCGTGGTGTCGCGCAGATCTGCCGCTCCGCACGCCTCGATCGCCCTCACCTCGGCGTGGGGACCGCCGAAGCGTTCGTGCCACCCTTCGCCGAGCACCTCCTCCCCGCGCGCCACAACCGCCCCGACAAGCGGGTTTGGCTTGACCTGCCCCTCCCCCTTGCGGGCGAGCTCGATTGCCCGCCCGAGATGCGCGCGGTCGGTGTCCGTTGTGATCGTCATGCCCCCCATCAGGATAGGGGTTCGGGGGACGGGAGCATCACATGCAACCCCCGCTGCGCAGCCTGTAAACCGTCATCTCCGGGCCGGGGTGGCGGTAGGCGAGCGGGTAGAAGTCAAACGTCCAGTCGAAGTTGAACCCGGGTGCGCTCGAACCGGGCGCATAAGGCGAGACGTGGTAGACGACCTGCGCGTGTGAGGCGAGCGCACGGTAGTAGGCCACCGCCAACGGAGCGGCACGGGGGCTCTCTAGCGCCCTGCCCGACTCGGTGGAGCCGGTCACCACCCAGCAGTAGCCAAGCCGCTCGTACCACCCGATCAGCGCGGGGCTGAGCGTGGCCTCGTAGTCCTCAAGCGCCACGGTGTGAGCGCTTTGCGGCGCGAGCTGCCCGTTGGGGGCAATCACAGATCTGAGCGCCGGGTACTTCACCCAACGAGCGGCGGACTTGGCAAGCCCGGGGTCGTGCAGCCACGAGCCGAGCACAACTGGCTCAAGCACGATGCGTGTACCCCGCGGAACATGCTCCACCATCCAGGCTCGGGTGAGGTTGCGCGTGTCGGCCCGCGCCAACACGAGGTCGTCGTGGACGCTGTACAGGACGCCTTGACCGAGCATCAGTATCGCTACGAGCGCGGTCGCGAGGACCGTGATGGTTCTCTTTTTTGGACCCTCGCCCGTAGCTCGTGCGCAAAGTACGCCGCGAGCAAACAAGCAAACGGGAAGATCGGCAAGAGCCACCGGCCGAAGTAGCGGTCCTGAAGCCCCATGAAGCCGAGGAACAGCAGCGGGGCCGGCACCAGCAGCCAGCCGATTCGTGCGTCGCGACGCCAGATCGCCACCGTCCCGCCCAGCGCGGCTAGCGCCGGCACCCAGCCAAGGCCCCAGCTGAAGGACCACAGGTAGTAGAGGAGACCTCCCTGCTTGGGCGCGCCGAGCTTGCCCTGCGCTTCTTCAGAGAGGCTCGACTGGTGCACGAGTTCAGAGTGAAAGCGCTGGAAGTCAAGCAGCGCATAGGGGTTGGCGAGCAGAAACGCCCCCAGCGAGCAGCCGGCGGCGACGGCGATACCGACGAGCACACGACGCCCCGCGTTAGGGGATGCGTCGAGGTAGTGCGTCGCTACCGCCGCCGCAAGCGGGGCAATCGCGATGCCCGCCGTGTACTTGCTCGCGCAGGCGAAGCCAAGGCCGAGGCCCGCCAGCGCATAGTCGCGCTTGCGCCCGTAACGCAGGACGCCGGCGCTACCGAAGAGCGAGAGCGTGAGCGGCAGCAGCGTGGCTGCGTCGTTGAGCGCGAAATGGCCATAGAACACCGGTAGGAACGCCACTGCCTCAAGGGCCGCGGCAAGCAGACCAACACCGCGGCCGAGGAGACGTGCGCCGAGCAGATACAACAGCCACACCGCCCCCACCCCGAGCAACGCGACCACCACCCTCGCCACCAGGAACACACGGTCGGGGTGGGTGGCGTATTCGCGCAGCACGACGCCGTGGTCACCGCCGAACCACACCACGAACACAAGGTGCAGTACGTACGTGAGCGCGGGAGGGTTCACGAAGTAGCGAGGGTTCAACCCGCCCGAGGACATCGCGACAGCCTTCGGCACAAAGTGGCCAGCCTCGTCGATGTTGTAGACGAATGGCAGGCCCGATTTCACGCCCCACAGACGCAACACGAGGGCCAAGGTGAGCACGAACGCGAGCCCTCCCCACCACCACAGCCGGGGAGCGCGGCCGCCTTCTGTCTCGCACTCCCCGCCGGGGACCGCCTCGGTGGCTCGGCTCAGGCGCTCAACCTGCCGCGCGTCGCCTGGCTCAACAGTGGGCATAGACCGCGTAGTAGCGGCTCGTGTACACGCGTTTGAAGCCCGCGCGCGGCACTTGGTCGCGCGGGTCGTCGCCCACGTCGACGATCGCCTCGAAGAACACCGCCGCCCCGAGCGGGTACACCGCCACGCTCCCCGCCTCGATGCGGTGATCCAACCGCAAAGCGCCCTTTTCGCGGTCGGCGGTGGCCTGCGAGCGAGCCACGATGTCGTGCTGCCCCACCGAGTCGAGGATCCAGCGGGCGTCGGGGATCAGCTTGTTGTTGGGAAGCGTGAGCAGCGGACAGCGCTTCAATTGTGCTTTCACCGCCGGGGCGTGAAGTGCGGCGACGAGCCCCTCGTGGAAGTCCTCGTGGTAGGCGAGCGTGTTGCGCAGGCTTGAGAGGTTGAGCGTGTTTGCAACCGTCGCCGTGCCGTACAGCGCGAGTAGCGCCGCACCGGCGATCCAAACCCGCCGCAGCGTGCTTCCTCGCTCAAGCATCGACCAGCCGCCGAGCACGAGCGCACAGAAGACGAGCATCACGACCGCCGCGCCCACCATGTAGCGGTCCACGACCGAGGCTCCGGCGGCGCCCTCGGCAACAAACACGAACAGCAGTGTGGCGAGCACGACGAGCGGTGTCAGCACGCGCCTTGGCTGTAGCCACACCGCGACCGCCACCCCTGCAAGCGCCCCGAGTATGACCGGGAGCTTGTCGATTCTCACCGCATACGACCACGTGGAGGAGAGCACTTCGCCGAACCCTTGCGTTCGTTCGAGTTCGGCCGCAAGCCCCGAGGTGGAGTGCAGCGAGAAGAGGGGGTTCCCCGTGACGATCCCATCCACCGCGAGCCAAATCACTGGCGCGATCGCCGTCAGAGCGAGATACCGCAAGCGCGTACGATTGTCCGCCGGGTAGGCGCACCACAGCCAATAGATGCCGCTCAACAACCACGCATCGGGGCGCAACAAACCCGCGGCCGCCAGCAGCGCGAACACGAGTGGCCCGCGCCTTGGGCGCTCTACCTCAAGCGCCGTCGCCCACACCACCAGCGCCACGTAGGTGATGTCGAGGTAGCCCTGCGCGGCGAGGTTCTCCACGAAGAAGCGACTCAGCACTAGCAGCCCCGCGATCGCGCCGACAACCGGGCCGAAACACAGCCGCCCCAGCCGGTAGGTGCCCGCCACCAGCGCCACGAAGGAGGCGATCGAGCCAAGCACGACCAGGCGCGCCCCCCCCTGCCCGAAGATCGAGCACACCGCCCCGAAGGCGATCGCGAGCGGGTGCTCTGTCGGCCCGCGATACACGCTGAAGTCCGGCAGGTGCAGGTGCAGCACGTCGCGCCCCCACAACAGCGCGTAGAAGGAGTCATACGTCGGGTAT
This sequence comes from uncultured Solirubrobacterales bacterium, assembly GCA_963695305.1. Classification (GTDB taxonomy): domain Bacteria; phylum Actinomycetota; class Thermoleophilia; order Solirubrobacterales; family Solirubrobacteraceae; genus Palsa-744. The sequence continues at coordinate 2,269,919 of OY968774.1, forward strand.
GTCGGGAAGGCGAAGTACCCCACGAGCGCCAACACGCACATCACCGCAAACGCGAGCTTGGCCCAGGTGGAGGCAGGGACAGCCCCGAGCCGGCGCAGCATCGGGCGAGCCCCCCCATCCCGCCCGCCGAGATCGGCGGAGGTCAACGTTGCCTGTGGGGTCGCCATTCGGCCGTAGAGCCTATCCGCGTGTGCGGGCGGGCAACGCACGTAGAGGGTGACTCGCGCGCGGACTCACCGTGAGTCCGCGCGCGAGTGAGTCACCCCAACAGAACACACGCAAGACACGCCGGGCTGACGGGATAGGCTTCTCGGCGGTGAAGCTCATCATTCAGATCCCCTGTTTCAACGAGGCCGAGCAACTGCCGCAGACTTTGGCCGACCTGCCGCGCGAAGTGGAGGGCTTCGACACGGTCGAGTTCTTGATCGTGGACGACGGCTCGACGGATAGGACGATCGCGGTGGCGCGCGAGCACGGGATCGATCACATCGTGCGGTTGACCAACAACAAGGGCCTCGCAGCAGGTTTTCAAGCGGGGTTGGACGCTTGCCTGAAGCTGGGAGCGGATGTGGTGGTGAACACCGACGCCGACAACCAGTACCACGGCCCAGACGTAGTGAAGCTCGTACGGCCCATACTCGAAGGGCGCGCAGACATGGTGGTGGGCGACCGCGAGGTGACAAACATCGAGCACTTCTCGCCGCTGAAGAAGAGCTTGCAGCGACTCGGGTCGTGGGTGGTGCGCCAGGCGTCCTCGACGACGGTGCCCGATACGACCTCGGGTTTCAGGGCCTACAACCGTGAGGCAGCGATCCAGATCCTCGTGGTGTCGAAATTCACCTACACCTTGGAGACAATCATCCAGGCGGGTAAGCAACTGGTGGCGATCGACCACGTCCCGATCCGCACGAACCCCAAGACACGCGAGTCGCGACTGTTCCCCTCGATGTGGGCATACGTACGCAGAAACTCGATCTCGATCTTTCGCATCTACGCCCAATACGAGCCGCTGCGGGTCTTCTGGAGCCTCGCGGCGCTGATCGGGATAGCCTCGCTTGCGGTGTGGATTCGCTTCGTCGTTGCATACGCAGAAGGCAACGGCAAGGGTCACGTGCAGTCGCTGATCCTCGGCGCGGTGCTGTTCATCGCAGCGGTCGTGCTGTGGGCGCTTGGTGTGATCGGCGACCTGCTCGCCGCACAGCGGGTGATGACCCAGAAGACCTTCGAGCGGGTGCGCCGCATCGAGCTGCGGCTCGGCGTGGAGCCCTCCCACTATGAATCGAATCCCGCCCGCCCGACACCGGCGGGCACAGGCGACACGCACACCCCAGCGGAGCACCCTGCAGAGGAGAGGATGAGGGTATGAGCGCGGGCGTGACAGTGTCCAAGGACGGGGTGGTGACAGGGAACACCTACGACAAGTACGGCTCCACCAACCCGCTCGTGCGGCGCATGATGGACGGCTTTGAGGGAACGCTTGAGGAACTCTTCACGACGGCCGATCCCCGCTCTCTGCTGGACGTGGGCTGTGGCGAGGGAGTGCTTGTACACAAGTGGGCTGGGCGGCTGGGAGAGCGCCGCGTGGTGGGCATCGACCTGGAGGAGCCCTCGATCCAGGAGGGATGGGCGCAGCGCCAGGCGCCGAACCTTGAATATCGCGTGATGCGTGCCGAGAACCTCCCGTTCGCCGACAACGAGTTCGACGTGGCGTGCGCGATCGAGGTGTTGGAGCACGTCCCCAACCCAGAGCACACGCTCTCAGAGATGGCGCGCTGCGCCGAGCGCCACCTACTCGTCTCCGTCCCGCGCGAGCCCATGTGGCGGATGCTCAACATGGCACGTGGCGCCTATTGGTCGGACCTCGGCAACACACCAGGACACCTCAACCACTGGTCAAAGCGCTCATTCGTGCGGCTTCTCTCACAGTACGGGGAGGTCGCGCAGGCGCGCTCGCCGTTCCCCTGGACGATGCTGCTTGTCCGGCTCTGAGGATCTCGCCAGTAGGACATCCCGGGCGCCCGCTGGGAGCAAGTCAAACACGGTGAAAACAGAGCGCTCCTACGGGAGCGGAGCGCGCTTGCTGTCGATCGGGATCGCCTCCACGGGCGTGCTCACATTCGCGTACTTCTCGATCGCAAGCCACGTGCTCGGCGAAGTGGACGCCAAGCGCGTGGACCTGTTGTGGTCGATCATGTTCGTGATCATCTCGGTGATTTACCGGCCGATCGAACAGCTGCTCTCGCGCACGATCGCCGACCGCAGAGCACGCGGCCACGTACAGCATTCGGTGCGGGTACCGATCGCGATCCAGGCCGGGTTCGCGCTCACGTTCCTGATTGTTGCGCTGGCGCTTAGAGAAGTGCTTATCGACCATGTGTTCGACCACTACGCAGCGATGTATTGGGTGCTGGTGGTGGGCACACTCGCGTACGCCGCCAGCTACTTCGCGCGGGGTTGGCTGGCGGGGCATGAGTACTTCGGGCTGTTCGGCGGGCTGGTGTTGATGGAGTCGGTCTCGCGCCTCTGCTTCGCGCTCGCGGCCGCGATCGGCATCACTAGCGGACAGACCGCCGTGGCGCTTGGGATCGCCGCCGCGCCCTTCGTCTCGCTCGTGGTCGTGCCCGCGGCCTTCTCTCGTCGCACGAGCGAGCCCCAGGGTGCACCCGAGATGGAGGAGCTTGACGCAGCGCTCGCAGGCCCGGGAACGGAGGGTGTCGAGGAGGCGGTTGCGGCCGACGAGCTGTCGCTGCGGCGTGGGTCGGGCTTCGCCTTCGCGGTGTCAGGGGTGATGCTCTCCGAGCAGACGCTGCTCAACGCGGCCGTACTGACCGTGGACATCACCTCGGTGAACGTGGCGCTCGCGGGGATCGTGTTCAACGTGCTGCTGATCGCCCGCGCTCCGCTGCAGCTCTTTCAGGCGATCCAGACCTCCCTGCTGCCGCACCTCACAGGCCTTGAGGCAACCGAGGGCCACGAGGCGTTCGCGCGCGCGATCCGCACGACCGTGCTTGCAATCGCGGCGTTCGCGGTCGCTGTCGCAATCGGACTGCTCGCGATCGGACCACCCGTAATGAAAGCCCTGTTCGGCCAGAACTATGAATACGGTCGTGTCGGGCTCGCGCTGATCGGATTGGGGATGGGCATGCACCTCACCTCCGGCGCGCTCAACCAAGCGGCGCTTGCCCGCAATGAAGCGCGTCGCGCGGCGACCTGCTGGGTCGTGGCGGCCGTGGTGTTCGTCGCCTGGATGCTCACGCCGCTCGTGAGCGAAGAACTGCTGCGCACCGAGGTCGGCTACCTGGGCGCTACCAGTCTCCTTGCGCTGATGCTGGGCACTGTGTACCGGCGAGGCCGGCCCGCACCTCAGACCGCGCCGGCCGCCTCCACGATCGCTCGGTAAGCCTCGGCAGGGTCGGGCGCCCCGAAGATCGCCGAGCCGGCGACGAAGAGGTTCACGCCGGCGCCGCGACAGCGGGGCGCGGTTCCTGAATCGACCCCTCCGTCAACCTCGATCGCGACATTGTGGCCGACGATATGGCGCAGCCGCTCGATCTTGTCAAGCGAATGCTCGATGAACGTCTGCCCACCCCAACCCGGGTTGACCGACATGCACAGCGCCAGGTCGATGGCGTGGGAGACCTCGGCGACCGCGCCCACCGGCGTTGCCGGGTTGATCGCGACACCAACCGTCGCCCCGCCCTCACGCACGAGGTTCGCGGCATAGGCAACATGCGGGGTGGCCTCTGCGTGAAAGGTGATCGAGTGCGCACCCGCCTTCAAGAACTCGGGGATGTGGCGCTCGGGGCGCTCGATCATCAGGTGCACGTCGAGCACAGCCCCAGCCCCCTCCGCCTGCTCGCGCAAGGCGGCGACGACAAGCGGCCCGATAGTGATCGGGGGGACGAAGTGACCGTCCATCACGTCCACGTGGATGACCCGCGCACCGGCATCCAGCACTTCTTGCACTTGCCCCCCGAGCCGCGCGAAGTTGGCCGACAGGATCGACGGCGCCACACGCACCTCGCGCAGGAGATCTCCGGTTGCCACGCTTAGATCCTCTCAGGCCGGGCCGTCAGATGGCCATAAGCATGGAGTCGCCACAGTTGTTGCACTTCAAGATCGCTGTGGAAGACATGCGCACGATCGTCGAGTGCTCACCACAGTTGGGGCATACCGAGGAGAGCTCGAAGCGATGCAAACAGTAGACACAGCGATAGCGTCCGGGGAGGTTCGTGGGGCGCAACCATGGCTCCTGACAGTGGGGACAGAGAGGCCCGAGATTGACCGGGTCTTTCGCGGTCGTGGGATGGTCGTCCTCCATTTGCGTCAGAGCCTACTCGCAGAGGGGTCGTCTACTCGCCGCATACGCGCTATGAAGAAGCCCGCGGTGCGCTCGCGGTGGGGTAGCGTCAGCATCAGCTTGGGCGCCCGTGGGTGGGTATGGGTCGTCTGGTCATTCGTGAGGTCATCGAGTTCGAACTCAGAGTTCCCATCCAGGAATTGTTCTATCTGTCGCTCATTCTCGCTGGGCGAGATCGTGCACGTCGAATAGACCAGCACGCCGCCCGGACGGAGCGCGGCGGCGCCGGCGGCAAGGATCGACGCTTGGATCGACGCCATCTCCCGCACTTGCTCCGGGGTCACGCGCCAACGCAGGTCGGGGCGCGACTGCAGTGTGCCGAGACCCGAGCAGGGCGGGTCTACGAGCACACGATCAAACACAGCGCCCTCGCGCCGCGCCAAAGCGGCGTCTGCTAGATCCACCCGCACACAGCTCGCATGAAGTCGCCGCGCGGTGTCCTGCAAAGCCGCGGCCCTCGCGGGGTTGCGCTCTACCGCCACCACCTCCCCCTCATCCCCCATCAGCGCGGCGAGGTGGGTGCTCTTGCCACCTGGGGCAGCACACAAATCAAGCACACGCTCGCCGGGCTTCGGGTCAAGCGCACGCGCTACGAGCATCGCCGCGCGCGACTGTGCCGTCACCGCGCCCGAGCGCCATACCTCGGAGGCGTGCAGGTCAAAGGGGCCGTCAACCACCAGCGCCTCGGGTAGCTCCGGATCTGTGTGGAGCGTCACGCTCAGCGCTTGAGCGACCGCACCCGGATCGGCGACCAACGTGTTCACCCGCAGCGCAAGCTCGCCGGGCTCGTTGTCGGCGGCAAGCAGCGCTCGTGCTTCCTGCGGCCCCAACTCCTCCCACCACAACCGCGCAATCCACTTGGGATGGGAGTGCATGACGGCGGCCTGCTCGGGCGTGTCGTCACTCAGATCGCCTAGGAGCGCGCCCGCGCCTTCACGAGCGGCGCGGCGCAGAACTGCGTTGACGAGGCCATGGGCCGCTCGCGGACCATTCAGCTTGGCGAGCTCGACCGCATCGGCCACAACAGCGCGGTCGGGAGCTCCACTCGTGTAAAGCATCTCGTACAACCCCAGGCGCAGAGCGGCGAGCAGCGGCGCGTCTAGCTTGGCCACGGGCCGTCCCGCCAGCCGCTCGATCAGGTGGTCGAGCGTGGCGCGCCGCTGGATTGCTCCAAACGCGAGCCGCATCGCAAGCGCACGGTCACGCGCGTCAAGCGAGTCCGCCTCGGTTTGGAGCGCACGGTCGGCATAGGCGCCCTGCTCGGACACCCGGCGGATTACCGCGTATGCGCAGATGCGCGCCTTAGCCGGCATGTCCGCGCAGGTATGCCCCCGCCTCCATCATCCGCTTGCCGGGGGGCTGCACGGCAAGCAGCTCAAGCGTGCCGGGCGAGCAGGCGAGCAGCAGGCGACCATCGTGCTCGTAGACGCCCTCGCCGGGAGGTGTGTCGGGTGGGGCGAGGGTGGCTTGGCCGATACCGAGCATCGTGCCGTCGGGGAGCGCCACGCGCGCGCCAATATGGGGGCTGAGTGCGCGCACCAAGCGTTCAAGCTCGGGGGCGGAGCGAGCCGGGTCGAGCAGCCGGTCCGGTGCTGCAATCTTCTCGGCGTAGGTGACCAAGCCCTCGTTTTGCTCTGTGAAGTCGAGTGCCTCACCGTGGTCGAGCGTGTCCAGCGCGCGCACGAGCAGGTCACCACCAATGCGCTCCAGGCGCGGCGCGAGCGAGCCATACGTATCGTCGGGCCGTATCGACTCACTCGCGGCGAGGCACACCGGCCCGCTGTCAAGCCCCGCCGTGAGGCGCATGATCGAGACACCCGTATCGGAGTCGCCGGCCATGATCGAGCGCTCGATCGGCGCGGCGCCGCGCCAACGCGGCAGCAGCGAGGGATGCACGTTGAGCAGCTCGTACTCGGAGAGCAATGGCTCCTTCACGAGCGCCCCGTACGCGCACACGATCAGCACCTCAGGTTTTGCGCTCGCAATCAGCTCGTGGGTGGCGGGATCGTTGACGCTCTCCGGTTGCGCCACCGGCAGGCCGCGCGCACGAGCACGCTCGGCGACCGGGGGTGGTGTGAGCTTGCGACCGCGCCCGGCGGGCCGGTCGGGACGCGTGAGCACGAGCGCCGGGTTATGGGCGCCCGGACGATAGGGGTCACCCGCGAGGCGTTCAAGCACGGTCGCGGCAAACTCCGATGTGCCCAGGAATACGGTGCGCACTTGCGCCGCAGCCTATCCGTGGCGTCGTAGTTCGCGGATGGGGAGCCTACGCCACGCTCGCGGCGGTGACCGCCTCGCGCATCGCCCGCATCGCCTGCTTGCGCTGCTCTCGCGAGATGCGGTCGAGGATGAGGACGCCGTCGAGGTGGTCCACCTCGTGCTGGATGACGCGCGCCTCCAAACCCTCGACCTCCACGATGATCTCCTCGCCGTGCGCGTCGCGGGCGCGCGCGCGCAGCCGCGCGGGCCGCTCGACCTCGACGTGGACGCCCGGCAAGCTCAAACAGCCCTCCTCGGCGACCTCAAGCTCGTCGCTGAGCCACTCAATCACGGGGTTCACAAGCGCGGTGAGCGGGTCATCGGTGTAGGCGCGATAGACGAGCACGCGGTGGAGGACCCCGAGCTGGGTGGCGGCGAGCCCGACGCCGAGCGCGTCGTGCATCAGCTCCCCCATTCGCTCGACCTCCTCTTCGAGCGCCGCGTCGAAGCGGTCGACGGGCAGCGCTGTGGCGCGCAGCACCGGGTCGCCGAACTTGCGCACATGGCGCAGCGCCGCGTCGCGGCGCGCCCTCGTCTCGGGGTCAAGTTCGGCAGCGGTGGGCGCACCCTCCTCGGGCTCGACCTCCGCGTCCATGAACTCCTCGTCGCTCATTCCGGCAAAGGATAGTTCGCGGCCACAGACGCCGGCATCTATTGGGGGTCCACGTCCACGCTAAAGCTCACGCCGCCGTGCGTGCGCGCCTCGGCGACACGGCGGACGGCCTCGCCGATCTGATGGATCGCGGCTGAGCGATGCTGAACGGGCGCCTTGACGACCAGTACTTGGCGCTCGCGCCCACGCAGCCGAAACAGGGACGCCGGCCCGAGCACGCTCACGCCGGCGCCGGAAATCCCTGCGCCTACCGCTTCCGCCGCGGCGTGTGCGCGCGCGGCGTGCTCTGATGAGCACACGACGCGCACGAGGCTTGAGAAGGGTGGATAGGAGAGCGCCTCGCGCCGCTGTAGCTCCCCGGCGAGGAAGCCGTCGCTGTCGTGCGTCGCGGCATGCAGGATCGAGCGTGCGTCGGGGGCGATCGTCTGCACCAGGACGCGCCCCTCGTTTCCACGTCCCACCCGACCCGCGAGTTGGGTGACGAGCGCAAACGTACGCTCCTCGGCACGGAAATCGGGGAAACGCAGCGTGGCATCGGCATCGAGTACCACCCCAAGCGTGACGTCGGGAAAATCGTGGCCCTTGGCGACCATCTGCGTGCCGATCAAGACACCGGCCGGCGCCTCTTGGAAGCGGGCGAGCAATTCGCCGACGCCGCTAGGGCCGTTCGCCTCACCGGCGCTGTCGGCGTCGAGGCGGAACACGGGGAACCCACCGTCGTCGAGCGTGCGCGCGAGGTCGTGCTGGACGCGCTCGGTGCCCGCCCCGTGTCGCGCGACCGAGGTGGAGCCGCACTCACAACGACGGGGAGCCGACTCGGAATGACCACAGTGATGGCAGGCGACACGGTCCTCGGCGCGATGCAATACGAGTGCAACGTCGCACTGGGGACAACACCACACCCGTCCACACGAGCGGCAGGTCAGGAAGTTCGACCAGCCGCGACGATTGAGCAGCACGATCGCCTTGCTGTTGGCGGCGCGCACATCGGCGAGCGCCTGGGCGGTGAGCGGGTGCAGACCATGCGCTTGGTCTCGCATGTCGAGCACCGCCACTTTTGGCAGCGGCCGACCATCGACCCTGCTCGAAAGCCGCAAGATGCCACTCGCCTTTACGGCCACGTCAGCGCCAGCGCGCTCGCCCGGGTTCGCCGGCGCCGGGGTGTCGGTAACCGCTCGGTCAGATTTGGCGGCGGCGTGAACACTCTCAGGGCGCGGTGTGGCGCTACCGAGCACCAACAGCGCAGCCGAGTCGCGTGCACGTCGTGCGGCCACGGTACGCGCGTCATAGCGCGGGTCGCCTTCGTGCTTGTAGGAAGCATCGTGCTCCTCGTCGATCACGATCAGGCCGAGTCGCTCAATCGGGGCGAACACGGCCGAGCGCGGACCTACGCATACGCGCGCCTCCCCCACCCGCAGGCGCCGCCACTCCTCGCGTCGCTGCGCGACGGTGAGACGCGAGTGAAGCACCGCGATCGTCTCGCCGAAGCGCTCGACAAAGCGAGCCACGATCTGCGGCGTGAGGGCGATCTCTGGGACGAGCACGATCGCCCCTCGACCCTGCTCCAGCGCTTCGGCCGCGATCCGCAGGTAGACCTCGGTCTTGCCCGAGCCGGTGATGCCCGCCAGTAGCCGCGTCTGGGTACCCGCGCCGAGCGCATTGCGCAGTTCGGCCAGCGCATCGTCCTGTTCGGCGGTCAGCCGCGGGGGTCCTTCCGTGCGTGCGCCTACCTGGATGTGCTCAGGGCGCGCAGGCGCCACGCGCCGTTTGCGCCCGCTGAGGCGACGGGTGGCGGCAGGCGGGAGCACGAGCGCGAGCGCACGGGAGAGCGTCGAGCAGTACTCCCCAGCCAACCACTCGGCGAGTGCCACCAGGTCGATGGGGACGCCGAGCTCAAGTGCGCGCAGCGGTGCGAGCAGCTTCTCCTCTGAGACCTCGCTGTGATCGGCAAGCCCCGTGACCACACCCAGGATCTGGCGACGCCCGAATGGCACAACGAGCATCGAGCCGACCTCGACGCCTTCGCGCAACTCCTCGGGTAGGCGGTAGTCAAACGGTCCCCGCAACGCGCGGGCCGTTGTCATCGGCTCGACCTGGACTATCGCTGACACTGCTCCACACTAAACCGAGGGTCGGACCACGCGACCCGGCGACCGGCGCTCCGCTCAGGAGCGCCGGATCACCCACAGCGGTGTCAGGCGGCGGCGCCGGCGGGCGAGAGCCCGGCGGCGGAGCGCAACGCCTCGGCCTTGTCGGTCTTCTCCCACGTGAAGTCGTGGTCGTCGCGACCGAAATGGCCATAGGCGGCGGTCTTCTGGTAGATCGGACGGTGGAGTTTAAGCTCCTCGCGGAAGGCGCCGGGACGTAGGTCGAAGTGCTCATCCACGAGCTGTGCGATCTGCCCGCGACCGACCTTCTCCGTGCCGAACGTCTCCACCATCACCGACACCGGACGGGCGACGCCAATCGCGTAGGCAACCTGTACCTCGGCGCGGTCGGCCAGCCCGGCGGCGACGATGTTCTTTGCGACCCACCGCGCGGCGTAGGCGGCGGAGCGGTCCACCTTGGAAGGATCCTTGCCGGAGAAGGCCCCTCCGCCGTGGCGGGCCATGCCACCGTAGGTATCGACGATGATCTTGCGGCCGGTCAAGCCGCAGTCGCCCATCGGCCCACCGATCACAAAGCGCCCGGTGGGGTTGACGAGGAAATTCTTCATCAGCTTCTTCTCGTCGAAGAGCTCAGTCGGCAGCACCGGACGAAGGACATGCTCGAACAGGTCGGGCTTGATCAGCGTCTCGGAGTCGATGCCGTCGGCGTGCTGTGTGGAGATCAGGATCTTTTCGATCTCCACAGGGCGCCCATCCTGGTAGCGCACGGTCACCTGCGTCTTTCCGTCGGGGCGCAGATACGGCAGCACCTCGCCCTTGCGCACCTCGGCGAGCCGCTTGGAGAGCTTGTGCGCGAGCGAGATCGGCAGTGGCATCAGCTCTTCGGTCTCATTGGAGGCGTAGCCAAACATCATGCCCTGGTCGCCGGCCCCGGCGACGTCGAGCTCGTCCTCGTCGGCGGGGTCGTGGCGTGTCTCATATGCGGCATCCACACCCTGGGCGATATCGGGGGATTGCTTGTCGATCGCGTTGATGACGGCGCACGTGTCGCAGTCAAAGCCGTAGGCGGCGTTGTCATAGCCGATCTTGCGCACCGTCTCGCGGGCGATTTCCTGGATGTCCACGTATGTGTTCGTGGAGATCTCACCGGAGACGACGATCAGGCCGGTGTTGACCAGCGTCTCGCAGGCGACGCGGCCGTAGGGGTCGTCGGCGAGCACCGCGTCGAGCACGCCGTCTGAGATCTGGTCGGCGATCTTGTCGGGGTGGCCCTCCGTGACCGACTCGGAGGTGAACAGGAACTCTTTATCGGAATGGTGGCTCATAGCTTGGGGATCGGCTCCACAGGTCTCGCGGGAAGAAGTGGCGGATAAGTCTATTCACCCGGCCCGCCGGAGCCGCCGGGCACGCGCAGAATGGCCTACGCGGCCCGCTCGCGGGTGCGGCCGCCGCGCTCCACGAAATCGATGATCAGCGGCACCCCGTCCATGTTGTAGCGCGCGCGCAAACGGTTCTCGATGAAGTAGGCGTAGTCGCGCGTAACCCGCGCGCGCGAGTTGACCTGGATCGCAAAGCGCGGCGGGCGCTCGCCGATCTGGGCCATGTAGATCAGCTTGAGACGGTGCTGGCTTGATCCGCGCCGGGTGCCGACGGGGGGCTGGCGTGCCTGCACGGCCTCCGCCAAGAAGCGGTTGAGCTCCGGTGTCGGGATGCGCCCACGACGGCGGTCGCCGAGCGCGATCGTCTCAGCGATCAAGCGCGATACGTTGCGACCCGTCTTCGCGCTCGCGGTCAGCACACGCGGACGCAAGCGCAGCTTGGCGGCGACGACCGCCCGTTCGTGGTCGAGGTCGGCCTCGGTACCTTCGTTGAGGTCCCACTTGTTGAGCACGATCGCGGTGGCGCAACCTGTCTTCATCGCCAGCTCGGCGACGCGCAGGTCCTGGGAGGTGACACCATCGGTGGCATCGCATACGACAAGCGCCACATCCGCGCGCTCGGCGGCCCGTTGGGAGCGCAGCGTCGTGTAGTACTCGACGGAGTCACTCACCTTGGACTGGCGGCGAATCCCGGCTGTGTCGATCAGCACGAGGCGCCGGACGCCTGTGCCATCCGGAGTATCTACTTCAAGCGGTGTATCGATCGCATCGCGGGTGGTGCCCGCCACGTCTGAGACGATCACGCGCTCTTCGCCGAGGAAGCGGTTCACGAGCGAGGACTTGCCCACGTTGGGGCGGCCGATCACGGCGAGGCGGATTTCATCCTCGCGCGCATCGTCCTCCTCCTCGGGCGGGAGCAGCTCGACGACCCGGTCCAGCAGGTCTCCCGTGCCGAGTCCCTGGGTGGCGGAGACGGGCAACGGCTGACCCAAGCCGAGACGATGGAAGTCGGCGGCAAGCGGCAGGTCGGCGACGCCGTCACACTTGTTGGCCGCCACGATCTTCGGCAGCGGTGAGCGGCGCAGCATGTCCGCCATCTCCTCATCACCAGGACGCACGCCCGCGCGGGCGTCCACGACGAGCACCGCCACCTCAGCGTCTGCGAGGCCCGCGCTCGCCTGCTCGCGGATCGAGCCCGAGAGGGGATCCTCGTCCTGAAAGTCCACCCCGCCCGTGTCGATCAGCGTGAACGTACGCCCACCCCACTCGCACTCGATCTCGTTGCGGTCGCGGGTGATCCCCGGCCGCTCGTGCACGACCGCCTCGCGCGAACCCGCCAAGCGGTTCACAAGCGATGACTTGCCCACGTTGGGATACCCAACTATCGCGACCTTCTGCATCAGGGCAGTATGACCGGCCAGGACGTCCGGCCCTGGGCGCGCGCGCCCGACGCCTCGCTTTTAGGCGGACGAGTCGGCGGCTCGCGCGAGCCCGGCGATGCGCTCCACGACCTGCTCGATACCCATCCCGGTCGTGTCGAGCACGACCGCTCCAGGGGCGGCTTGCAGCGGACTGTGCGCGCGCGTGGAGTCGCGCTCGTCGCGCAACGCCTGCTCGGCCATGACGATCGCCTGCTCGCCACCAAGCTCCGCGGCACGGCGCCGCGCACGCTCGGACGGGTCGGCCGTCAGGTACACCTTCAGCTCTGCGTCGGGCGCCACAACCGTACCGATATCGCGCCCCTCCGCTACCCAGTCGCCGCGCGCGATCAACTCGCGTTGCTTGGCGACAAGCGCCTCGCGTACGCCCGGGTCGGCCGCTACGCGCGAAGCCGCCTCGGAGACCTCCGCGGTTCGGATCGCCTCGCTGACGTCGCGCCCGTCGAGCAGGGTACGCAGGCCGCGCTCGCCAGTCTCAGGGCGTGGCTCAAACTCGATCCGAGCTGAGCGGGCAAGCGCAGCCGGCTCGCTACCGGGAGACTCAAGCGCAAGCAAACCCACACAGCGGTACATCGCACCGCTGTCCAGGTAGGTGAAGCCGAGCCGCTTCGAGAGCGCTCGTGCCACCGTCGACTTGCCGGCCCCCGCCGGGCCGTCGATCGCGACGAGCATTACGAGGCGAGCGTTCTCAGGTCGCGCACGAAGCCCGGATATGACACCGCCGCGACCTCCATCCCATGCACCGTTACACCCTCGCGCGAAGCCAGCCCGGCGACAGCTCCCATCATCGCCATGCGATGGTCGCCGGCCGCGTCGATCACACCACCCTTCAAACCACCCGTGCCCGTCACCGCGAAGCCGTCCTCGAAAGCGTCGATGTCCGCGCCGAGACCCCGCAAGCCCTCCACAACGGTGGCGATGCGGTCTGACTCCTTCACCCGCAGCTCGCCCGCCCCACGCACAACGGTTTCCCCCTCGGCGAAGCAGGCGAGCAGCGCTACGAGTGAGAGCTCGTCGATAGCCAGGGGCACCTCATCCGGCTCGATGTACGTGCCCTCAAGCGCGCCATGGGCGACATCCAGGTCACAGACCGGCTCCTCCGCGACCAGCTCGCCGCTCTCATCCTCCAAATCACCCAGAACGATGCCCCTCATCCGTTTCACGATCCGCAGGAAGCCTGTGCGTGTCCAGTTCGCGCCAACGTCGCGCACAAGCAGACGTGAGCCGGGTACGAGCACGGCGGCGGCGATCATGAACGCGGCGGAGCTCAGGTCGGCCGGCACCACCACCCGGTCGAGCACCAGCTCGTCGGCGTTCACGACCGTGACGTGCTTGCCGTTGCGGTGGATGTTCACCCCCGCGCGCAACAACATCCGCTCCGTGTGGTCGCGGCTGCGCGAGGGCTCTCCCACAGTCGTGACCCCGTCGGCGGCAAGAGCCGCAAGCAGTACGCACGACTTCACTTGCGCGCTTGCAACCGGCACCTCATATGAGATCGAGCGCAGCCGACCACCGTGAATCGTGACCGGCGGGAAACGGTCTTCGCGCACGTCGATCTCCGCACCCATCTGGCGCAACGGCTCGGCCACGCGGTCCACCGGACGGCGGCGGATCGACTCGTCGCCGTCGAGCGTGAAGGAGCGGCCCTCCTGCGCGGCCAGCCAGCCGGGTAGCAGGCGCAAGGGTGTGCCCGCGTTGCCCACGTCTATCGGTCCCACGGGCACCCGTGCCTCGCGCAGCCCGGTGCCCCTGACCGTGATCACGCCGTCGCGCTCGTCTACAAGCGCGCCGAGCGCTTGCACCGCGGCGAGCGTGGAGTCGGTGTCGGCTGCGTGCAGGTAGTTCTCGATGCGCGTGGGCTCCGAGGCCATCGCACCGAGCAGCGCGGCGCGATGGGATATCGACTTGTCTGGCGGGGCGGTGTACTCCCCGTGCAGCCCACGAGAGGGCTCAAAACGCGCTTCCATAGTGCTCGTAACCCTACGAGTCCCGCGCCGAGCCGGTCTCCTCGCCCCCGAAATCGCCATCCGATGCGGGTTTGAAGGCGTCGCCTGAGAGCCGCTCGCGACCCGCGCGCGCTTGCTCATTCCACGCCGCAAGCGCCCCCGCGTCCTCTGCGTCAAGCGCGTCACGCACGCCGCTCAACTCCCGGATCGCCTCATCGAGCGCCTCAGCCAACAGGTCGCTGTTGGACATGTATATGTCCGTCCACACCGCCGTGTTGGCGCCTGCCACGCGTGTTGCGTCGCGAAAGCTCGGGTTCGTACCGAGCGCGATCGTCCCCGCGCCGCCTCCGGCCGACGCGGGGGCCGCTCGCAAAGCCTGGGCGACCAGCACGTTGGCGAGCACATGCGGCAAGTGAGAGACGCTTGCCATCAGCCGGTCGTGGTCGTCGGGGGTAAGCACCACGGGGGTAGCCCCGATCTGTTCGATCAGCCCTTCCATCCGCGCGAGCGCGGGCGCGATGTCAGCGCCAGCGGGGGTCAGATACCAGAGCGCATCGTCGAAGAGATCCTCGCGCGCCCCCTCAACCCCCGCCGTCTCGGCGCCCGCGAGCGGATGGCCCGGAACGAACCGCGGGTCGGGCAGGTCGCGTGCGATGTGGCGCTTGGTGGACCCCACGTCGCTCACCACACAATCGGGGCCGACCGCCGCAAGCGCGGCTCGCGCCACCTCGACCGCCGAACCCACCGGGGTGGCGATAAAGGCGTAGTCCGCTGTGGCGACAGCCGCCGCAAGGTCGCCCGCCGGCTCGTGGATCGCGCCCAGCTCTACCGCCCGTGAAAGCGCGTCCCCGTCGGGGTCGTAGCCCACGACGTGCGCGCCCACGCGGCGGCGTGCGGCCAGGCCGATGGAGCCTCCGATCAGCCCGACCCCCAACACCGCAACCTTCAGCTGTGTCACGCCGTGCTGAAAGCCTTCCCCGCGAGCGCGGCGACGCGCTCGACCGAGGCGACGTACTCGGCGAAATCGTCGGCAAGCAGCGCCTGTGGCCCATCGCAGAGGGCCTCGTCGGGGTTCGGGTGCACCTCAACGATGATCCCATCGGCCCCGGCGGCCGCTGCCGCCAGCGACATCGGCGCCACGAGCGAGCGCCGTCCCGCGGCGTGGCTCGGGTCGACCACAACCGGGAGGTGGGAGAGCTCTTTGAGCACCGGCACCGCCTGCAGGTCAAGCGTCGTGCGGTAGGAGTTCTCGAACGTGCGGATCCCCCGCTCGCACAACATCACGTTGGGGTTGCCTTCCTTGAGCACGTACTCCGCCGCCATCAAAAGCTCATCCAGCGTCGCCGACAAACCGCGCTTGAGCAGCACCGGGCGCCCTGAGCGGCCGATCTCTGAGAGCAGCGGGAAGTTCTGCATATTGCGGGCGCCTACCTGGATTACATCCGCAACCTCAAGCACGGGCTCAAGGTCGCGTGCGTCCATTAGCTCGGTGACGATCGGAAGTCCGGTGCGCTCGCGCGCCTCGGCAAGCAGCCGCAAGCCCTCCTGGCCGAGCCCCTGGAAGGCGTACGGCGAGGTTCGGGGCTTGTAGGCGCCCCCACGCAGCATCGCCACGCCCGCGTCCTTCACGACATCGGCGGTTTCAAGCAGCTGCTCGCGCGATTCCACCGTGCACGGGCCGGCGATCAGCGCGAAGTGGTCGCCCCCGATCTTGCGCCCCTCGATCTCAAGCACGGTTCGCTCGCCGTGACGGATCTGTGATGAGGCGAGCTTGTAGGGCTTCAGGATCGGCATCACGCGATCCACACCCTCCTGCCCCTCCAGGCCCAGGCCGGCCACGTTCACGTCCTGCTCGACGTCGCCGATCGCGCCGATCACCGTGAGCCGTGCCCCCTTGATCGGGTGCGCGAGCGCTCCGGCGCTCTCGATCTTCTCTATCACCGCGCCGATCTGCTCGTCGGTCGCGTCCTCCTTCATGACGATCATCATCTGCTCAATCCTTTCAAGTACGGGTTGGTCGTGTGAGCGTGGCCTTTGTGCGGCGCTCGTTCCCGTGCGGGGGAACCCTGATGCGACCTGTACGGCCTCCGCTCACAGAAGGAGGCCAGGCCGGAGCGCCTAGCTAAATCGCCAGGCGCAGCGAAACGACCAATACGACACGCGGGGTGCTGCGGCGGATGTCGAGAGGGTCGTCTGCATGATCGTCTAATTGGTTTGTAGCAGACACTTCGCGTCAAGTCGAGCGCTGGACGCCGACCGTCTCCGATTCCTCACAGCGCTTCTCCCAACGCGTCGAGGAAGATCGCGTTTTCCTCGCTCGTGCCATAGGTCACACGCAGCGCCCCCGGCTTGCCAAGCGCACCGCCACCGCGCACTAGCACCGCACGCTCGGCGAGACCACGCATTACATCCTCCTCGCGCTCCACCGCCGCCTCCGGGTCCTCCTCGCCGAGGCCGAACCAGCAGAAGTTGGCCTGCGACACCGCCGGCTCCAAGCCGAGCGCACGCAAACGCTCATCCACGGAGATACGCTCGGCGATCGTGCGCGTCACACGCTCGGTCACGGCATCCTGGTGGGCGAGCGCCTCGACCGCCGCCACCTGGGCGACCGCGTTGCAGAAGAAGGGCTGGCGGACCTGATCGACCGCGCGCGGCAGGTCCTCTGAGCCGCACAACGCGAAACCCACGCGCAGACCACACAGGCCGTAAACCTTCGAGAAGGTGCGCAGCAGCACGAGGTTGGGGTGGCGGTGGAGCAGCTCGATCGAGGCGTCGGGGTCCTCCAACAGGTTGAACTCGCAGTAGGCCTCATCCACGATCACACACACGTGCCTTGGCACCTCCGCCACGAACTCGGCGATCTCCGACAGCGGTAGCGCGGTGCTCGTTGGGTTGTTCGGGTTGCACACGATCGCGAGCCTCGTGGCGGCCGTGATCTCGCGCAGCATCCCCTCCAGGTCGTGACAATCGTTGGCATCGAGCGGAACCGTTATGGCGCGCGCACCCGAGGCGGCGCTCAGATGTGGGTACACCGAGAACGACGGCCACGCGTACACGAGCTCCGCGCCGGGCTCAAGCAGCGCCTCACCGGCGGCGAGCAGGATGTCGCACGACCCGTTGCCGATCGCGATCCGCGACGAGGGCACCCCATAGCGCTCCGACAGCCGCGCTCGCAGTATCGAGTTGGTGGGGTCCGGGTAACGGTTGAGCGTCGGCAACGCGCCCTGAATCGCCTCGATCACCGCAGGCAGTGGTGGCCACGGCGACTCATTGGACGCGAGCTTCACCTTCGGCGCACGCTCCGCGTATCCGCCCGCCGCCGGATAAGAAGGGATGCGCGTTATGCGCTCTGAGAACTCAAGGGCCATATGCCTATTGTGGCGATTCAGCGCGTGAGCGTCGGCAAACGCACGATCTGCCAGGCGCCGCCTTCTTGGCCTTCGACGGTCACGACCAGCCTGCAATGCAGCGAACGGTTGGCTCTCAGCAACATCTTCCCCTTCGCGTTCAGCGACAACACAAGCTTCTTCGCGCCTTTGGCGGCGAGCGTGAAGTGCGCGCTGCCGATCAGCATAAGCTTGGTCGAGTGGCGGCCGCCCACAGCCATCCCCACCTTCGCGTACAGATGCACCGTCACCCCACAAGCAGGCGGGCATTCGGCGCGACCCAGCGTGAAGGGACCCTTGCCGGAGAGTTTTGTCGCGCGCAACCCGAGCTTGGTCCCGACCTGACCGGCGGTCAGATGCCCGGGCGTTATGGGTTCCCTGATCGTGATGACGTTCGGCGGCGGCGGGGGCGGGGGCGACAGCGACGTGGGCGCCGGGCCGACGTTGAAGCTCTCCACCGTCGCCTCGGAGTTGCCGTAGCGGTCGTACGCGGTCAACGCCACGACCTGTCCCCCCGCTTCGCTGAACGCGTGCGAGATCGTCGGGCTGCCCGTCCCCACCTGTTCACCCCCACCAAAGTTCCACACCCAGTAGGTCGCCGGATCGCCTGGTGCACCCGACGCCGACCCGTCGAGTGTCATCGGCACGGTCGCTTGCGTCCCTGCGGAGATCGTGAAGCTGGCGTTTATGGCTCGCTGTACGCAGCCGCCTTCAAACAGCCCGGCTTCGTTACTCCACACACGCTGGGTGTAGTAGTGGTGGCTGTTGATTTCCTGGTTGAAGGAAAGCGCACCGAGACCTTCGACGAGCGGTGGACCATAAATGCCGGCAACCGTCACCTCGGGCGGCAAGCACTTGTCGGCTATCTCTTGCCCGATCGCATCGGTCCAGGAGAACGGCTCACATTCTTTTTTCGCAAAGCTCTTGCACTGGCTTCCGAGCGGATCTGTGATCGACTCGTTGAACTCGTGACTTGCCACGTCGATCGCGGCGTCGGTGCCTTCGCCTGCCGCGCTGTTTGGGTGATTTTCCGAACCGCACACTCCCGGTTCCGCAAACGGGATGTTCGCGTAGATCATTTGACCCGCTGACGGGAACACACCTTCGCCGCCGAAATCGCCGTGGTAGGCGCAGTAGGCCTGGTAGGCGCAACCGAATTCGGTGCAACTCCCGACACCCGGAGGCGTGAACACAAAGAAGATGTTGCCAAGACCCGTTCCCCACGCTTCTTTGGTGGCGACGCTTTCCACCTCTTTCTGAATGTCCGAGTCGAGCAGGCAAGGACCTTCTGAGGACGCAGTCACGTCACTACACACTTCTGGTGTGTTGGTAGGAAAGACTTTTTCGTCGAGCACCGCGTCAGCTTCGCTGAACAGGGATTCGTTTACCCCCGGGCCCGTTTCATCGAAGTACTGAGGATCGACCGCATATACGTCGGACGTGACATTCCGATCGTGCGCGACATCGGTGAAGTACTGCACGATCTTCCCCCGATAACTATTAGGAAAAGCTTTGACGTTCGGAGTGAGGGGTAGCAGTTCCGAGTTCGGCCCAAGCCAGAAGATCACATGCACATGAACATTGCGAAGTACCGGACCGCCCTGGTAGCACACGTTTTGTGTGAACGCGAATTCTTCCGGGCATGCAATCCCCCCCGGATTCGCTTCGAGCGCGTGATGCTGCGTCCGTGCCGCCGCAAACGCTCCCTCCACAAGCTTTTCGTGAGCGCTCACCGCCGTCTTCGAGCCGAGCACCGGCACGACGCCGCGGATCACCGGGTAGCCGGGGAGCTTGCCGACATGGGGATGGGGCTCGGCGGCACCCTGGGCGGATGCCGCCACCAGCGCCAACGCCGTGCATACGCAAGCGGCGATCTTCAAAGTCTTCCCCGTCAAGCCCACAGAGCTCATCGCTGTCCCTTTCCGTGCAACCCGTTCAAGGCGCTCGCGTCCTACTGCGCCGCTTGCAGGTCTTCCCGCAATGTCGCCGCCTCACGCAGATACACGTGCCTTGCCTCGTGATCCCCGTCAGCGTAGTAGTGGATCAACACCCTGATCACCCGTCGTAAAGAACCTGGCACTGGGATCTCCCTCGCGCACAACAGCGGCACCCGCTCGAACCCGAGCGCCCGCGCGGCCACCGCTGGGAACTCCGCGCTCAGATCGTCGGTCACCGTGAAGATGCAGCTCACCACCTGCTCCGGTGAGAGCGTGTTGCGGTCCATGATCTCCCGCATCAACTCGGTCGTCGCGTCGAGGATCTCCTCGGCGTCGTCTCTCTCCACCGAGATCGCGCCCCGCAGGGCGTGTAGGCGTTGCTCCATCCGCCGCGATTCTAGGCGGATTCTCGGCGTAGCCGCTCCACCTCGTCCTTACTGAGCCTGCGGTAGGCCCCCAACCCCAGCGCACCGAGCCTCAACGGCCCGAACGCCACCCGCTCAAGCGCCCGCACCGGATGCCCCACCGCCTCGCACATCCTCCTCACCTGACGGTTGCGTCCCTCGTGGATCGTGATCTCCAAAACCCCGCTCCCCACCCGTCGTATGCGCGCTGGCGCCGTGATCCCGTCCTCCAACCTCACCCCCTCACGCAACTTCCGCAATGCCTCCTCCCCCACCGGACCGCCCCCCACACGCGCCCTGTAGGTCTTCTCCACCTCAAAGCTCGGATGTGTCAGTCGATGCGCCAACTCCCCGTCGTTGGTCACCAAGATCAACCCACTGGAGTCAACATCGAGCCGCCCCACCGGGTACAACCGCGCGGTCTCTTCCTCGACTAGCGACACCACGGTCGGCCTGCCGTGCGTATCGCGGGCCGTGCTCACCACCCCGATCGGCTTGTTCACGGCGTAAAGCACGCGCCGCTCCACACCCCCGAGGGTCTTCCCGTCGACCGCCACACCGCTCCCATCGTCCACGTCGCACGCCGGATCCATCACGATTTTCCCTGCCACGCTCACCCTCCCCTCGCGCACGATCGTCTCGGCAGCGCGCCTTGAGGCGACCCCTGCATGGGCGAGATACTTGGCGAGGCGCATTGGCTGCAACCATAGGGGCGTGGACCTCGCTCTGCTCGACACCACGCTTGCCGCCGCCGGCGAGCCCCCGTTCCGTGCCAGCCAGGTATGGCAGTGGGTCTCTAAGGGCGCCCCCGGCTATGCGGAGATGACCAACCTTCCTGCCCCGCTGCGCGAGTTGCTCGCGCAGGAGGTCCCGTTTTCGAGCCTTGAACTGCGCGAGCAGCGCACCGCCTCCGACGGCACCGTCAAGGCGCTGCTCACCACCGGTGACGGTCGCCCTATCGAGGCCGTCCTCATGCGCTACCGCGACTCCCGCCGCTCAATCTGCGTCTCCTCACAATCAGGCTGCCCCCTCACGTGTACGTTCTGCGCCACCGGCCGCATGAAATTCGCGCGCAACCTCACCGCGTCTGAGATCCTCGACCAGGCGCTTCACTTCCGCCGCATCGAGCCCATCGACCACTGCGTCTTCATGGGCATGGGCGAGCCCATGCTCAACCTCGACAACGTCCTCGCCGCCTGTGAGCGCCTCCCCGACATAGGCATCACCAACCGCCGCACCGCCATCTCCACCGTCGGCTGGATCCCCGGCATCGAACGGCTCACCGAGTGTGAGATGCCGTTGCGCCTTGCGCTCTCTCTTCACGCCGCTGACGAAGCGCTTCGTAGCGAGCTCATGCCGGTCAACGACCGCTACCCCCTCGCCGATGTCATCGACGCCTGCCGCTCCTTCTACGCCCGCAAGCGCCGCCGCGTCTTTGTCGAGTACGTCATGCTCGCCGGCATCAACGACCGCTACGAGCAGGCCGTTTCGCTGGCGCGACTGCTCGCCCCCCGGCGTCCCGATACCCTAAAGGGCACAGGCGAGCCACCCCGCATGTTCAAGGTCAACCTGATTCCGTTCAATCCCACCGATTCGGCGTACGAGGGCTCCAGCCGCGAGTCCATCGCCGCGTTCAAGGGCGCGCTTGAAGAGCGTGGCATCGAGGCCACCGTCCGTCTCACGCGTGGGCGCGACATCGACGCCGCCTGCGGCCAACTCGCGGCGCGGGCCGCCTGAACCTGCTCCGCTGCCGGCGGACCCACACCGCTTCGTCCGAGCCTACTCCGCCGCCGGCGGACCGCCACCCGCGCGAGCCTCGCCTGCTCTAAGCAACCGCTCGCGCAGCTCCGCCTGCTCCTCCGGGCTCGGGTCCCATTGCGCCACGTCCGGCAACTCGTCCAGCGAGCGCAAACCGAAAAGCTTGAGGAACTGCGTGGTCGTGCGGTACATCACCGCCCCGAACTGCGACCGTCCCGACTCTTCCACCAACCCTCGCTCAAGCAGGGTTGATGCGGCCGAATCTGCGCTCACACCGCGAATACGGGTGATCTCCGGCCGCGACACCGGCTGCAAGTAGGCCACGATCGCCAAAGTCTCCGCTTGGGCGGGCGTCAGGGCGGAGGCCCGCGGACGGCTGAACAGCCGTCTTGCCGCATTCTCGGTCTCAGGGTCGCTTGCGAACGTGAACCCTCCCCCCAGCTCGCGCAAGTGAATGCCGCTGCGCCCGGGCGCGTACCTTTCGGCCAATTCCGCCAACGCCGCAATCACCGCCAGCTCCTCCACCGCCGCCGCGTCGGCCAGCTCCTGCGGGCTGAGCGGGTCGGGCGCCAGGAACATCAGCGCCTCCACGATCCGCACCACCGTCGGCTCGGGCGCCGGCAAACCCTCGATGTCGAGGGCGCTCGCTACGAACGCCTCCTCGACGATGTCGTCCTCGTCGGACTCCACGGTGGGATCGGTCTCCGCGGGCTCCACATCCCTGATGTCCAAGTCCGTCGGGTCGGTTTCGGCGGAATCCACCTCCACGGGCTGGGCGTCGACGGGGTCCTCGCCTGCGAAGGCGCCCGGGAACTGCGGTTCCTCGCTTGCGCCCTCGGCGGGATCCTGCTGCTCGATGGCCTGCATACCGTCCTGATCGGCAGCCGGCGGCTCGTTCTCAAACTCTGAGCGCTCCTGCCCGGGCTCCTCCCCGCTCAACCCGCCCGTCCCCCGGCGTGGGCGCGCAGCGGTGTCATGGTAGCCACCACACCCGCTTCGGAGCTGGCGTGCACCGCGATGTCGCCGAAGCTCTCGTCCTGCTCCCACCACGCCTCGCCGCGCTTGTAGAGCTCAAGCAGCGCGAACACGGTCACGGCGACTGTCATGCGATCCTCGCCCTTCACCGCCTCCTCGAAGGAGAACCGTCCCCTTCGGAGCAGTCCGCGCAGATGGTCGAGCCGCTCCGCCACGGTCACCCGTTGGGTTGAGATGTGCTTGAGGCTGATGGTGGGAGGCATCCGCAACAACCGCCCCATCGCCTGCCCCAAGACTGCGGGGTTCTGCGAGCCGTCGGTTGGTGGCACGATCGACTTGCGCAAGCGCGTAGGCAGCGGCGCTTTGCGGAAACGTACCCCTTCCTCGCGCGCGAACAGCTCCAGCAGGTGGGTAGAAGCGGAGCGGTATCGCCGCGCTTGCAACATCCGCTCAAGCAGCTCCTCAGCCGCCTCGCCCGGTTCGATGTCGAGTAGCTCCTCGCTGTCCTCCGCCAACATCAGCCGCGACTTCAGTTCCAAAAGCGCCGCGATCAGCACGATGAACTCGGTCGCGGTCTCCAGGTCAAGCTCGCCCCTTCCCTCCAGGTGGTCGAGGTAGGCGAGCACCACATCCGCCAGCTCAAGCTCAAGCAGATCCACCTCCTCGCGCAACACCAACGCAAGCAGCAGGTCAAACGGGCCGCTGAAGATCTCCAAGTCGAGGTCGAGCGCGGGAAGCGTCACCCGTCTACCGTACCGGTAGGCCCCGACGGCCTGAATCAACGAGGCCGTCTCGGCGCGGGAACAGGTGTCGCGTCACCACGGCTACTACGCCTATGACCTCCACAACAGCCGCAGCAAGCCAGATTTGGATTACTCCATCGGACAGGCGCCAATGTTTGCCGAGTCCAGCGAAGACACAAAAAACGATGTCCGCGGCCGCGATCTGTACGGCAAGAATGATCAGGAGACTTGTCGCGTAGTTACGGCGAAGCGCCATCTCCTGCTTCGCGTATTGCTTCTTGAGCTTGATTTCCTGTTGCTGCCGCTGCTCATCGAGGTAGCGGTATTCGGCTCTCCGGCGCTTCGTGCGTTGTGCTCTCTCTTACGATGCGCCGGATCTTCTCGACCGAATCCGAAGCACCGTCGCGGGGCTGTCCGTCCTCGACCATCAGGAACCCGCAAGACCGAGATGCTTTAGTCGATGCTGCATTGCCTCGCGCGAAACCTTGAAACGGATCGCCATTTCGAGGTCGCTCAACCCTGTCTCGTGGTAGGTCCGGATGCTGTCCGGGGGCATCAGCAGGCAGGCGGCGAACTCATTCGCGTAGACCTCCTCGGGATCGCTGCCCGTGGTCGACAGATTGCTGCGAAGGTCGATCGTCACATATTCATCGGGTTCGTCTGACCGTCGAACGAAGTGGCCGAGCTCGTGCGCGCACGTGAAGCGCCGACGATTTTCGTTGTCGTTCTCGTTGAGGAGGATCGT
The DNA here is from genome assembly GCA_963695305.1 of uncultured Solirubrobacterales bacterium. GTDB lineage: Bacteria > Actinomycetota > Thermoleophilia > Solirubrobacterales > Solirubrobacteraceae > Palsa-744. The sequence goes on from OY968774.1 coordinate 2,293,971, forward strand.
CGGATCCTCATGTGGACGCTTGACCAGCGCGCCCATGGTGTCGTGGTCTATCTCGGTCGTGAGCAGAACCTTGAGGCCTACCCTTTTCGCGATCGAGACCGGATCGACCGGAACGCTAGGTGGCCAGGTCGCCGCGAGCAGGCCCGCAGCGTCCTTGGCGGCATCATCCTTGACTCTGCTTGTCATAGTTGTCCTACGGTACACGGCGCTTAGGACGGCAAAAACGCAGACGGTTGTACTCGTTCTGCGAGCGGTCAGCTAGACACGAGCCCCACGCGGTGGGCCGATGCCCATGCGCTCGCGCACGTCGGCTAGCGTGTCGGCCGCGATCGCGCGGGCTCGCGCAGCGCCTTCCTCAAGCACCGCCTCAAGCGCCTGTTCGTTGGCGCGTAGCTCCACGTAGCGCTCTCGTACCGGCGCCAGCATCTCGACCACCGCCTCCGCTGCCGCCACCTTGAGGTCGCCGTAGCCACGGGCGTCACGCATGTCGGCTTCCACCTGCTCTGGCGTTGTCTCGCGCGCGACCGCGAGGATTTCGATCAGGTTCGACACGCCTGGCTTCTCGGGTGAGCGTTCGATCTCGCGGCCCGAATCGGTGACCGCGGACTTGAGCTTCTTCGTGATGGCGGTGGGCTCGTCGAGTACGTACACCGTGCCCTGCTCCGAGCCTCCGGTCGTAGACATCTTGCGGGTTGGATCCTGCAAATCCATCACCCGTGCCCCTATCTCGGGGATGCGGTGCTCGGGCACCACGAGGATCTCCTCGCCATCGCCGAAGCGGGCGTTGAAGCGGCGCGCAACGTCCCTCATCAACTCCAAATGCTCGCGCTGGTCCTCCCCCACCGGCACCTCATTCGCGCGGTAGGCGAGCACGTCGGCGGCCTGCAACACCGGGTAGAGCAGCAGCCCCGCCGACACGAGCTCGCGTTGCGCCACCGACTTGTCGCGGAACTGGTGCATCCGTTGCAACCTCCCGAGCTCTGTCACAGAGCACAGCAGCCACGTGAGCTCCGTGTGCTCGGGCACGTCGCCTTGGCGAAAGAGGATGCACCGCTTCGGGTCAAGACCCGCGGCTATCAGCAACGCGGTCAGGTCATACAGGCTGCGCCGCAGTTCGGCGGGGTCGTAGGCAACCGTGATCGCATGGAGGTCAACCACGCAGAAGAGCGCCTCGCCGCGGTCCTGTCCCGCCACGTACTGGCGGATCGCGCCGATGTAGTTGCCCAGGTGCTTGGTGCCCGTAGGCTGGATTCCAGAGAAGATGCGCACGGCGAGCCAGGCTACAGCTAAGACCTTTGTACAAGCATCGTGCTTCCTGACGCTTCTATAGCTCCTGGCGGATAACCGGGTTCTTTGCGGCTCCCACCTCATCCAACCGCCGTACCGGCGTCGTGTAGGGCGCCTGCAACGCAATCTCAGGATCCTCGGCTGCCTCGCGCAATATCTCCGCGATCGCCTCCGCGAAAGCGTCGAGCGTCTCCTTCGTCTCGGTCTCGGTGGGCTCCACCATCAACGCCTCCTCCACGAGCAGCGGGAAGTACACCGTTGGCGGGTGGTACCCATAGTCGAGCATTCGCTTGGCTAGGTCGAGTGTCTTGATCTTCAGGTTGCGCTTCATGGGGCCCCCAGACAGAACGAACTCGTGGAGGCAGAGGTCGCCGTATGCCAGTGGCAGGTGCTCTGAGACGCCAAGCTCACGGAGCCGCGCAAGCAGGTAGTTGGCGTTCAGCACTGCCGTCTCCGAGGCATCCTTGAGGCCGGGAGCGCCGAGCGAGCAGATGTAGGCGTAGGAGCGCACGAAGCAGCCGTAGTTGCCCTGGAAGCCGCGCAGACGGCCGATCGAGGTGTCGCCATCGCCGACCAGTTCATACGTGGGTTCATTGCCGTTTGAGTCGCTCTCGACGCGCGCCACCCGTGGCACCGGCATGTAGGGGGCGATGCGATCAGACACCGCGATTGGGCCGGATCCCGGCCCGCCGCCACCGTGGGGCTGGGTGAAGGACTTGTGGAGGTTGAAGTGCACGATGTCAAAGCCCATGTCGCCGGGGCGTGAGAGGCCCATCACCGCGTTGAGGTTCGCGCCGTCGTAGTAGAGCGTCGCCCCAACCTCATGCACGACCGCGGCTATCTCCTTGATGTTGGGGTCGAACAATCCGAGCGTGTTGGGGTTGGTGAGCATCAAACACGCCACATCCGTGTCGGCCTTGGCGCGTAGGTCGTCGAGATCCACTCCGCCATCGGGGTTGGTGGCTACCTTCACGACCTCAAAGCCCGCCATCGTCACGGTCGCGGGGTTGGTGCCGTGAGCGGTATCGGGAGTTAGCACCTTGTGGCGTGTCTCCCCCCGCGCCTCGTGGTAGGCGCGCGTGAGCAGCACTCCGGCAAGCTCGCCATGGGAGCCCGCGGAGGGCTGCAGACAGACGTGCGGCAGCCCCGACACCTCGGAGAGCGCGCGTTCGAGGTTCCACATCAACTCCAGAGCGCCCTGCGCGCGCTCGGGGTCTTGCAATGGGTGCAGGCGAGCGTGACCCGGGAGCGCGGCGACGCGCTCGTGCAGGCGGGGGTTGTGCTTCATCGTGCACGACCCCAACGGGTAGAAGCCCGAATCGAGGTCGAAATTGCGCTTCGACAGACGCACGTAGTGGCGCACGATCTCGGGCTCTGATACCTCGGGCAGGCGTGGCGGCTCCGCGCGGCGCATCCCGGCCGGCAGCAGGTCCTCAACTGGCACCTCGGGGACGTCCAGCTCAGGGCACTGGAACGCACGGCGCCCCGGGGCGCCCCGCTCGAAAATCGTGACCGCAGCTTCTCGCTGGAGCGCGCTCTCGGTCAGCTCCGCGGGCGGCCGCGCGCTTATACGCGTGCGCGCGAGTCCCCCTTTTTCGTTCATACCCACACCTCCCCACCAGCGGTCATGCTCGCGCTCCAACCTCGACCACCGGGCCGGCATCATGGTTGGCCAGCCGCTCGGCGGCAACCGCCTCACCAAGCACCGCCGCGAGCTTGTCGATGTGGGCGCGCGAGCGGCGCTCGGTGATCGCCACGAGCAATCCACCTCGGTCCTGCTCGCGCCCTGTCAGCGCGTAAAGATCCGCGCCGGGATTCACGCCTTGGGCGGCGCAACGCCGCCGCACCACTGCGACATCGGCGTCGAGGCGCACCACGAACTCGCGCATAACCGGTTGGGAGTGAAGCGGGGACACCCCGTCAAGCGCGCACAGGGCGGTGCGAGCGTAATGAGTGCGCTTGAGCAGCAACTCCCCAAGCTCAACGAGGCCGCGGCGGCCGAGCCAGGCGAGATAGACGACCCCGGCGAGCGCGTTCAGCGCCTGGGAGGTGCAGATGTTGGAGGTGGCCTTCTCACGGCGGATGTGTTGCTCGCGGGTTTGCAACGTGAGCACAAACCCACGGCGACCGTCCACATCTGTCGTTTCCCCCGCGATGCGCCCCGGCATGCGGCGCAGGTAAGCCTCCCGCGCGGCGAAGAAGCCAAACGAGGGCCCACCGAAGTCGAGGCGGTTGCCGAGCGACTGGCCCTCCCCCACCGCCACGTCCACGCCGCAATCGCCCGGCGGGGCAAGCACGCCGAGCACGATCGGATCGACCTGGGCGATCGTCACCAGCTGCTCCCCGCCTTTCTCCTTGGCAGCGGCCGTCAGCGCAGCCACATCCTCGACAGCGCCGTAGAAGTTCGGTTGGGCGAGGATCGCAGCGGAGGTGTCCTCGTCGATCGCCTGCGCCCACGCAGCAGGATCGGTGACGCCCTCGGAAAGCGGTACCTCAACCACCTCGATGCCGTAACCATGGGCGTAGGTGCGCAGTGTGGCGAGCGTGTGGGGGTGAAGGCCAGCACTCACCACGAACCGACCACGTCCGTTGTGGAGCTTGGCGAGATAGCCCGCCGAGGCAACAGCGCTCGGCCCCTCATACACTGAGGCATTCGACACCGGAAGCCCCGTCAGCTCGCAGATAGCGGTCTGGTACTCGAACATCACCTGTAGCCCACCCTGGGAGATCTCCGGCTGGTAGGGGGTATAGGGCGTGAGGAACTCAGAGCGCTCCATCAGCATGTCCACAATCGCGGGCACATAGTGGTCGTACATACCGGCCCCGAGGAAGCACAGCTCGTCCTCAGCGGAAACGTTGCGTGAGGCGAGCGCGCGCAGGTGCTCGTAGACGTCCTGCTCTGACATCCCATCGGGGAGCGCGAGCGGACGGCTCAAGCGCACCGCCTCAGGGATCTGGCGGTCGAAAATCTCTTCGATGCTGGACACCCCTATCGCCGCGAGCATCGCGGCGAGGTCGGCGTCTGTGACTGAGGTGTAGGCGGTCAACTGGGCTTGAGCCTAGCCGCTGTTCCGGCTGAATCCGGACCTGAGCGAGCCAGCAGGGGCGCTAGCCAAGGCTCGCGGAGTAGGCGTCGGCGTCAAGTAGCTCGTTGCGCTCGGCGGGGTGTGAAAGACGGATCTTCACGAGCCACCCCTCACCGTAGGGATCCTCGTTGATCGCGTTGGGGGTGTCGCCAAGCGCCTCGTTCACCTCGACAATCTCACCGGAGAGCGGCGCCACCACATCTGACACCGCCTTCACGGACTCGACCTCGGCGTAGGGCTCGCCCTTGGTGACGGTCGCGCCGGGCGTGGGCGGCTCGAAGAACACGACCTCCCCCAGTGAGTCCTGGGCGTACCAAGTGATGCCAAGCGTGGCTACGTCCTCGTCATCCACGCGAGCCCAGTCGTGCTCGGGGTGGTACAGCAAGTCGTCTGGATAGCTCACCTCAGCCATCGGCGGGGCTCCTCGGTTCGGGGTCGATCAACGGGCAGGATATTCATGCCCGCTTCTGGATGAAGGGCTTGGGGTGGACCCGCGCCTCGCGCACCCGCCCACGAACGTCGATCTTAAGGGGCGTGCCCACCGCGGAGCGCTCGGCGGGCACGTAGGCAAGGCCGATGCCGGCATCGAGACACGGCGAGAGCGTGCCGCTCGTCACCACCCCGCCGCCTACTACCGGGTTGTCCTGGCGGGCGATGCCCGGGCCATCGAGCTTGAAAGCGACTAGCTTGTCGGACGCACCAGCCGCGCGGGCAGCTCCAACGGCGTCGGCGCCTATGAAACCGGTGTCCTCGCGACAGCACCAGCCAAGGCCCGCTTCGATCGGGTTGCGCTCCGTCGAGAGCTCGTGGCCGTAGAGGTGAAAGCAGGCCTCCAGGCGCAGTGTGTCGCGAGCGCCCAGACCACATGGGACCGCGCCGCGACGAGCCAGCTCGTCCCACAACGCCGGCGCATCCTCGGGGGAGACGAGCAACTCCACCCCCTCCTCACCTGTGTAGCCAGTGCCGCACACGAGTACCTGGGCGCCAGAGAGACGCCGCTCACCCGCGGTCATGCGGGCCGGCAGCGGCGTGTCGGAGATCGCCTGCACGATCTCCCTCGCGCGGGGGCCCTGCACCGCAATCATCGCGTAGTCCTCGATGCGATCTACAAGCTCGACGTTGAAGTCGGCGGCGTGGTCGCGAAACCAGGCGAGGTCGGTCTCGTGGTTTGAGGCGTTCGTGACCGTGATGTAGCGGTCCGGATCGACCTGGTAGGTGAAGAGGTCGTCGAGAACCCCACCGCTCTCGTTACAGAGGACGCTGTACTGCGCCCCGCCTACGGGGATCTGTGAGACGTCGTTTGAGAGCAAACGCTGCAGCAGCGCCTCCGCCTGCGGGCCCGAGGTTTCGATCTCGCCCATGTGCGACACATCGAAGATGCCGCACCGGTCCCGCACCGCCATGTGCTCTGCGCGCACCCCACTCGCGTACTGCACCGGCATCTCCCAACCGGCGAAGTCCACGAGCTTGGCGCCGGCGGTTACGTGGCGGTCGTAGAGGGGGGTGCGATGCACGCGCGCAGATTATCCATTGCTGTTCGGAGTCGTACATGTACGACTCCGTCGAGGGGCGCATGCGCCCCTCGATCCCGATGGTGCATGCACCATCGGCGACCCGGTACATGTACCGGGTCGGACCAGGTCACATGTGACCTGGTCTGCCCTAACGGAGGAACGGCGGAACGTCGATGTCGTCGTCGGAGATCTCAAGCGCCGAGCGCTGGCGATCGTCGATGCGGGGGTTGCGGTCGGGACGAGTCTCGCGGCGCTTGCGGTCGCCACGGACCGCGCGACCGGGACGGTGGTCAAAGCCGGTGCCGATCACGGTGACGCGCACGTCGTCTGTCATCGACTCGTCTATGACCGCACCGAAGATGATGTTCGCGTTCGGGTCGGCCGCGTTCTGGATGATCTCCGCGGCGTCGTTGACCTCGAACAGGCCGAGGTCTTTGCCACCCGTGATGTTCAAGAGGATGCCGGTCGCGCCGTCCACCGACTCTTCCAGGAGAGGAGAGGAGATCGCCGCGCGGGCCGCGTCCGCGCAACGCGCCTCGCCACCTGCCGTGCCGATGCCCATCAGGGCGGAGCCGGCGTCGTGCATGATCGTGCGCACGTCGGCGAAGTCGAGGTTGATGAGGCCGGGGATCGTGATCAGGTCGGTGATGCCCTGCACGCCTTGGCGCAACACGTTGTCGGCCTCGCGGAAGGCATCCAACATCGAGGTGCGGCGCTCGACCACCGCAAGCAGCTTCTCGTTGGGGATCACGATCAACGTGTCCACCACCTCGCGCAAACGGTCGATCCCCTCGATCGCCTGGCGTGAGCGCTGGGAGCCCTCGAACTCGAACGGACGTGTCACCACACCGACAGTCAGCGCGCCGATCTCGTTCTTTGCGATCTCCGCGATCACGGGGGCCGCGCCGGTACCGGTGCCACCACCCTCACCCGCGGTGACAAACACCATGTCAGCGCCCTTCAGCGCCTCCTTGATTTCGTCGCGTGACTCAGCCGCCGCGGCAAACCCCACCTCGGGGTTGGCGCCCGCGCCCAGGCCCTTGGTCGACTCGTGCCCGATGTTGAGCTTCACGTCGGCGTCGCACATGGCGAGCGCCTGGTTGTCGGTGTTCGCGGCGATGAACTCCACGCCGCGAAGCCCTGCGTCAACCATCCGCGAGACCGCGTTGGTACCGCCTCCGCCGACTCCCACGACCTTTATGACCGCTAGGTAGCTGCCGCCGCTCTCCATGATGTCCGAGCCTTCAAGTAGTTGTTTAAGGTTTGCCCCGCACTGCAGAGCCAACCGTCAGAATACGCAAGTTATGCAGGGAACTTCGCCCTGTCAACGCCAACCCTCACTCTCGCAACAATCGTTGCAGAACCGCCAACCCTCGACTGCAAGTTGAGAATAGGGCGGGAGGAGCGATAAGGTTCAAGTATAGATTGAGGGTCTTTTCAGCCGCCGGTGACCGCGCCCGTGGAGGCTTCACTGGTGGACTGCGAGGAGGCTTCCGACCCTCCACTCGAAGATGCTTCCCCACCCGACCCGGATGACGCTTCGGAACTGGTCGAAGAGGCTTCGTGTTCTTCGCTACTCGGCGTCGTAGCGGGGCCGGTGGCGGCGCCAGGCCCGCCTTCCACGGCGCTCGCGAGGCTCGCCGCAAGCGCCGCCGCGGTGGGATCGGAGGCGCCCACTTCAACGGGCGTCGAGCTCGCCGTAGACGACACCGACGAAAGCCCCGCGGCCGGGCGCTCAGGGAGACGCACATCCACATACCAAGCCCCCGCGGAGGTCGGGGAGACCAGCACCCGCGCCAGCGACAACCACTTCGCGTGCGGGCGGGTGGCGTCGCCGAAGTACACGAGCAACCCGTTGCTCATCGCCACCGTGAGGCCTTCAGGGCCCTCGTACACGCGCGTAATGAACCGTGCGAGCGCCGCCGGCGCCGCGCCGAGCACGGTGACCGCCGCCAGTGGCGTCGCTTCACGCAGTCGGGTCCCGGGGGCGGGCTCCACCTTGCCACTCACGACCGGCAGCGAACTGGACAGGAGTGCCGCCCCAAGCACCGTCCCATCTCCCGCCACCGCAGTGCGCCCACCTGCGCCTTGAAGCACGGCGACCGGTGGGCGCTCGGTGACGGAGATGCTCACTGTGTGAGGGAAGCTGGTCGTGGCGCTCACCGCTCCCACGATCGGGTAGCGGGACACGGCCGCGCGCAAGGCCGCCACGTCGAAGTCCATCGTGGTCATCCGTCCGGCGGCGGCATCGAGGGCGGTGCGGATTTCCATCGCCTCGGGGCCGTGCACACCCGCGATGTGGATATGGCGGACCGCCACGATCGAAGAGTTGCGCAACCACAGCCACCCACCGCCGAGCAGGGGGATCGCGACAAGCGCGCACACCGCCACCCGCAGCGCCAACCGATTGTGGCGTAGCGCATCGAGTGCATACCTCGCGCGTGCGTGCGAGCCAGGTGAGGGTACGTGGGAGCGCCCCCTGGCGCCGCCCCGGCTGTGTCCGCTCCCGCTACGAGGCGCACGACGAGGGAACGGCAGCGAGAGTTCCATCCGAGTTTGTTCGACCCCGGCGGGCGAACCCCTCGTCCGGACCACCCTTTCGCGGCGGACGGCGAGCATCTGCCATGTGGGAGCGTCCGAGCAGTCTGAGCGCCCGTTAACTCGTCCAGTCGAGAGGGTAGAATTTTCCTACTCGTCTGGCAATGACGTAGATGGGGAATGAACGTGGTCAACCTAGCTTGGCGCTTGACAGCTGTCGCGATGCTCGCGGCGGTGTTTCTTTGCGCCGGCATCGGCGCGGTCCTCGGAAGCGGCCAAACACGCCTCTCCGCCGACACCGCGGGCGCATTGCCGCCCACCCGCATCACAGCTCTTCCCCACGCGACGATCTCCAACGGCACCGCACCTTTGCGCGTCAGGTTCTCCGGCGTGCCCGCCTCCTTCTCACCCAACCCGGCTTTGAGCCCGCGGGTCAGCGGCACATGGACCCGGCGCGGCCGGTCCGTGTACTTCACACCGGCGGTCGCGCTCGCACCCTGCTCCACCTACAAGCTCACGATCTGGGCGTCAAGCGCCGCCACCGGACACGCTCCGCTCGGAAAGCGGCGAACCGTGACGCTGAACGTACAGTGTCCGAGCACTCGTGGGTTGCAACAGATCCTCGCGCGCCTCGACTACCTCCCCTACCGGGCACGCACCGAGGCGAGCGTGCGGGGGCTCAGCCGCGCCGCCCGCACCGCCCACTATGCCTTCGATCCTCCGTCGCGCGCTCCCCGGGCACGGATCGCCCACGCACCCACGCTCGCCTACGGCGAATTCGACGGCACCACCAAGGGCGCGCTCATGGTCTTCCAAGCCGACAACAAGCTCGAACCGACGGGAACACCCGACGAGGCGACGTGGAAGGCGCTGTTCAACGCCACCGTCCACGATCGCCGCACCCACACCCCCTACACGTTCGTCACCGTCTCAGAGACGATCCCCGAGACGCTTGAGGTGCATCGCGGTAGCCACGTCGTGCTCTCAACGCCCGCCAACACAGGCGTCCCCGGCGCCGAAACCGCCCAGGGCATTTTCCCGATCCTCACCCGCTTCACCTCCACCACGATGACCGGCACCAACCCCGACGGGTCGAAATACTCAGACCCCGGGGTTCCTTGGGTCAACTACTTCAATGGTGGCGATGCGGTTCATGGGTTTCCGCGTGGGTCCTATGGCACTCCGCAGTCGAATGGGTGTGTGGAGTTGCCGATCGACACCGCGGAGAAGGTCTACGGGATGCTTCAGCTTGGGGACATTGTGGTGGTTTCTAGCTGAGGCTCGACGCCCAGGCCAGAATCGACATCACCTGGGAAGCGTTGCCGGACTTGATCCGCCGCGATCCGTCGCAAAAGTACCGCCAACGGGATTCGAACCCGTGTTACCGCCGTGAGAGGGCGGCGTCCTAGTCCCCTAGACGATGGCGGCTTGTCTAGTCGCCGTCGAGGCTAGCAAAGCGAGAGGCGGCGTGCCGGCGGCGCAACCGCCGCGCACAACGTCGCGCGGCTTCTGTGCCCGGCCTCCGTGCGATATCGTCGCCTCCCCCGCAAGCGGATGTGGCGGAATTGGTAGACGCGCGGCGTTCAGGTCGCCGTGCCCGTAAGGGCGTGGAGGTTCGAGTCCTCTCATCCGCATGAGGAGGCCACACAACAGACCGCTATGTGGCCGAGGGCAGTAGTGGCACCAGCTTCGACGCCCTAGCTTGCGCTGAGCCTCTCGAGTGCCGCGGGTGGTGCAACCGTCCCGGCGAGCTATGCAGCCAGACGGCTCATCTCATTGAGATCGTCCCGGAACTTGCGAAGGTCTGCCGCTAGCACGCGGTCGCCATCAGGCAGTCGCACGGAGGGAGCGTCAACAACCAACCTCACGAGTCGTCCCTTTATCGACATACGAGCGTAGAAGAAGCGCCATCGCTGGAGGTTGATTTGGGCCGCAAACCAGAGCAGCTCGCGGACGCTCATATTGAACCGTGGCTCCAGCACGCGGACAGAGCTACCGCCATTTCCGCGAGCCATGAAGGACCAGGGCTGGAGGGAAGCCGTCCCGAAAGCCGTTACCGAGATGCCACCGATAAATGACTCATCGTCCGGATCATTGACTAGCCGAACTATGCTGTTACACGTGTCACCGCTGGAGATGTACGGCGTCGGACCCTCCACATAGTTCTTCTCGCCAGTGCTTTTACCGTTGAACACTCGGAAGTACATCTCGACCGGACCAGAGGTCCCCGTTGGAAGGTCCGGCAACTCAGACCAGCTCTCCGCGAGATCGTTGAGGGCCTCGTCCGCGAGGTCGGGGAACTGAGCCACCGCCTGATAGACAGAACGAAGCACCGCCTCTTGGTACTGGAGCAATTCGGCCGCGTCTGCCGCGGGCTGCGGCAGGTATTGCTGAGGACTCCACTCAGCGCCGTCTCGCAAGTCCTCTCCATTGATTTCGGTGCTGAGCGATGATGCGGCTCCTCTTCCCGAGAGGAAAGCGCTGAAGCGTTCAATCAGCTCAGGGAGCTGACTGCCGGCATGCTCGACACGGCGGTTCTTAAGCTTCTCAAATCCGTCATCCCATACCCTTGCCATGAAGATCCGCGAGGCCCCTTCGGCTGGTACGTGAGCGCGGGCGACGATGACCGATGTCGGCGCAGCAGTGGGATAAAAGAGGTCCTCTGGCAAGCTAATCATTCCAACCAGCGAGTGTCGTCGAAGAAAGCGCTCTCGCCATTGACGATGATGATCATCCGCAAACACTCCTGCATAGACCACTGCGACTAGCAGCCCCTCTGGTTCAAGTGCGTCCATCGCTGCGTCTATGAAGTCGACCTCAGGCTCGTCCTCTTGCGAGAAAGGCGGGTTGAGAAACGCACGAGAGAACTTACGGGCCACTTTTGCCTTCGATTGCGTAGTCAGGCAACTTGTGCGTTCCATGTGGCTCTTACCATCGCCTCGAAAGAACATATTGAGAACCGACAGCGCCCAGACGGTCGGATTGATCTCAAATCCAAAAATCGAGTCCTTTATCTGCCTTACCGATTCAGCGGCAGGGGCTTCGCCCATCATTCGGTCAAAGGCGGCCACCAGGAAGCCCCCGGTGCCAGACGCTACGTCGATCACCCGGTCCCGGGGAGTCGCTCCGACCAGGTCTACGCAAAGCCTGGTGATATGCCGGGGCGTGAACACGATACCCAGCGCATTGTTGTCATAGCCATACCGGAGGAAGGCCTCGTAGAAGGTGCCGAGGAAATCCGTATCCGTCTGAAGAACCGAGCGAACGTTCAAGCGACGCAAGACCGAGACGACCCGGCGGATGGACGGCGCAAGCCGGTCGAAGTCGGCGCTGGTCAGGCGAAGCGTTTCGACCAGTAGGTCCTTTGTAACAGGCGTCATTCCTTTCGCCGAGCGGATGCCCTTCTCGGACAGTTCGTTGACCGAGTCAAGGGCCTTATCCTCGTCAACGTCAATCCTGCCCTCATACATCGCCATCACAACGGCTCCCATCACCTTCGGACGCAAAGGAGCCTCGACCTTCGCCGTCCGCAGCAGACTGCTCAACTCGATAGCTGCGTCGATAAAATCTGACTGCTCGGGGACGGACACTTCAGTCGAACCGTCAGCCGCCCTGAGGGCGATCTCAACCTCGGCGCGAGACGGGAACGCGGTCAGGGGATGACCGTAAGATTCGAGTGGCACCCAGCCTCGCGACGAGAGGAATCGAGTCTCGACGTTGAAGCCCGCGTCCTCCTCGCCTGCGGCGCCGACAGCGACATTGACCTGGAAAGCACCGTCGGCGTTGATTTGAGCGGCGTATTCGATCGCCTCGTCTATTGCCTGGGCGAGCTTGCCGGCCTCGTTCTTCGCCTCGACCACAACCGCGGGGGCGCCTCCCAAGCACATGAGAAAATCGGGCTTGTCGAGTCCGAGACCGATGCTCGGGAGCATGGCGACAATCTCGTTCTCTTCGAGGGTGTCGCCGCCTCGGGCTACATGCGCAAGGTTCCAGCCTCGCTTCTCAGCCTCCTGGCGTATGTAATAGCGAGCACGTGCCTCGGCTCTTGTCCGTCGTCCACGGGTCATCAGACGCACCCTACGCCGGCTAGCGGCGGAGAGTCAGCTTTGCCAATCGCCTATTCAGCCCCCCTCGAGCTTCCTCCTTGCCGGCTCCGTCAGATCGTCTAGAAGCAGATCAGTGTTCCAACGGCGTAGCGCGCTGCCCGACGCACTACCCTTCACGGCCGTGCGCACTTCCAAGCTGACCGTCCTCACCCTCACGCTAGCCGCGCTCGCGCCGCTCGGCTCGGCCACAGCCACCGCTTCGTCCGCTCATAACGCCGGTACGACGCGCGCGCTCCCGCCAGCCGCGTCGGAAGAAGCCACGCCCACAACCACCCCGAGCACGCCGCAGGTCCCAGAAACATCTCCCACCCCCTCGCCGCGCACGAAAATCACTCAGTTGCCGAAAAGCGTCGTCACCGACGGCACCGCTCTGCTGCGGGTGCGCCTGTCGGGTGTCCCGGATCCGGAGTCGCCTGCCCCCAAACTCAGCCCCTCCGTGGCCGGCACGTGGACAGTGCACGGCACCTACGAGGTCTTCACCCCCTCCTCCACGCTTCAGCCCTGCTCGTCCTACACGCTCACCGTCCTGGCCGGCACCGACGCGACAGGCGACCGTCCGCTCGGTAAGGCCCGTCGGGTTCATCTGAACGTCGTCTGCCCTGGCACGCTCGCGCTGCAACAGGCGCTCTCCCGGCTTGGCTATCTTCCTTACACGCTGCATTCATCCCACCACGCCAACTCCGGCACCAGCGCCGAGTCGCGTGAGCTTGCCGCCCGCTACGCCTTCCACCCCCCGCGCGGACCCCTCATTGCGAACATCCCCCACGCCCCCGGCCTCTCCTATTCCCACCTCGACCCCACCACCCGCGGTGCGCTCATGGTGTTTCAGGAGACTCGCCACCTCACCGTCGACGGAGTTGCCGAACGCTCCACATGGGCGTCGCTGCTCGCGACATTGACGCACGGCTCGCGCGACCCCCGCCCCTACACGTTCGTCACCGTCACCGAGCACATCCCCGAGACGCTCGAGGTACACGAGGGACGCCACGTCGTCCTCTCAACCCCCGCCAACACCGGAGTCGCCGGCGCCACCACCCAACAGGGCACCTTCCCGATCTTCTCCCGTTTTACCTCCACCACCATGTCCGGCACCAACCCCGACGGCTCCAAATACGTCGATCCCGGCGTCCCGTGGGTCAACTACTTCAACGGCGGCGACGCCGTCCACGGCTTCCCCCGACCCTCCTACGGCACGCCCCAGTCCAACGGCTGCGTCGAGCTGCCTATCTCCACCGCCCAGCGCGTCTTCGAGAAGCTCTCGATCGGCGATCTTGTGATCGTCAGCGGCTGAGGCTCACCCGCTACGCACAATCGACCCTCGCGGCGGCTTGCCTTCGATCGCCGCTTCCCCACAGTTACGCCTACACCGCACGTAGATCGTCCGCAACCCGAGCAGCTGCGGCACGGTCACGAAACGATCGCCCCGCGCGCGTAGCGCGGCGATTATGTGGGGGTAGGCGTCCAACGTCTGCAAGCGGTCCCCACCGCCGTCGTGGGAGAGGATGATCGACCCGCGCTGCACTTGCGCGAGCACACGCTGTTCAATCGCCTCCACCCCCGGTGTCAGGTAGTCGCTCGGATCCACCTCCCATGTGATCGTGTCCATGCCAAGCGACCTTGCGGTGCTCACCACCGAGGCGTTGTAGTAGCCGGAAGGCGGACGCATCACACACGGCATGTACCCGCTCTCCCGCGTGATCGCGTTCTCCGTGCGACTTAGCTGGCTCCCCACTTCGTCCGAGGTCGCGAGATCGACGTGCGACCAGGTGTGGTCCCCGAGCGCGTCCCCGTCTCGCAGCTCTTCACGCAGGATGCCGCTGTAGCCCGAAGTCACCTGCTCGCCGATCATGAAGAACGTGGCAACAGCTTTCTGGGCGCGCAACATCTGCACGAACCGTCGCGTGTAGATGGAGGGCCCGTCGTCGAAGGTGAGCGCCACCTCGCGGCGTCTCGGGCCGTGCCTGCGGGCTTCCAGCGGGCCGGCAGCCACGCACCCCACCGGGCGGTACCGCAGAGGCGGGAGGACCTTGGGAGTTGTGTGTATCGAAAAAGGGGTGACTCGCGTGCGCGCGCGGGACTTAACGTTAAGTCCGCGCGCGAGTCCCCCCTCAGCGGACACACCCACACCTCCCCCTCCCAGCACGAATGTCGCCGCCGCGAGCCCAACAAGCGAGCCGCGACGCCTCAAGCGCCCAGCCTCACACGCCCCTCAAGCGTGCCGTCCTTCAGGTTCGCCCGCAACACCTTCTTGTCGAACTTCCCCACGCTCGTCTTTGGCACCTCCGCAACGAACGCGAACTCGTCCGGCAACCACCACTTCGCCACGCGCGGCCGCAGGTGCTCGATCAGCTCATCCGCCGAGAGCTCCGCTCCCTCGCGCACCACCACGCAACACAACGGCCGCTCCGCCCACTTCTCATCGGGCTTGGCGATGACGGCGGCCTCGATCACGTCGGGGTGCGCCATCACCTCGTTCTCAAGCTCCACCGAGGAGATCCACTCTCCACCCGACTTAATCACGTCCTTGGAGCGGTCGGTGATCTGGATGAACGCATGCTCGTCGATCGAGGCGATGTCCCCCGTCCGCAACCACCCATCGTGGAAGCGGTCCGCACCCGATGCATCGGAGTAGTAGGACGCCGCGATCCACGGTCCCTTCACCTCAAGCTCCCCCGTAGCAACCCCGTCCCACGGCGCCTCCTCCCCGTCGTCCCCCACGATCCGGAGTTGCACCCACGGCAGCGGCTTACCCTGCTTGGCGCGGTTATCCCAATACTCCTCGTCGTGCCCTTTGCTCTCGTCTGGGCGCGAATAGGACGCCACCGGACTCGTCTCTGTCATCCCCCACGCCTGGTACACGTTTACGGAATGGCGCTCATCGAAATCCCTCATCAGTTGCCTTGGCACCGCCGAGCCGCCGCACGCAGCGTTCGTGAGCGAAGAGATGTCCACGTCGTTCGCGTCCGCGTACCGCAAGAGGTCGCCGAAAATCGTCGGCACACAACCCACGATCGTGGGGCGCTCGGACTCGATCAGCTTCGCAAGCGGCTCCGCCTGAAGGAAACGGCCCGGCATGATCAGATCGGCGCCCGCCAGCGCCGCCGCGTGCGGAATGCCCCAAGCGTTGACGTGGAACATCGGCACCACCAACAACGCGCGGTCGCGCTGAGAGAGCCCCAACGCGTCCTTCATCAACGAAGCGGTGGAGTGCAACGAGATCGAACGGTGCGAGTACAACACCCCCTTGGGGTTGCCGGTTGTGCCGCTTGTGTAACAGAGCGCCGCCGCCTGACGCTCGTCCACCTCCGGAAAGTCGTAGGAGCCTGGGCCGGCTTCCTCCAACAACTCCTCGTAGCGCAAGACGTTGGGCAGCGAGCCACAGTCGCCATCGCCCATCACCACGAAATGGCGTACCCCCTCGAAGGTCGACACGAGCGGCTCAAGCAGTGGCACCACCGAGTCGTCGACGAAGATCACTCCGTCCTGGGCGTGGTTGACGATGTAGGTGATCTGCTCCGCGAAGAGACGGATGT
Organism: uncultured Solirubrobacterales bacterium; assembly: GCA_963695305.1. Lineage (GTDB taxonomy): Bacteria > Actinomycetota > Thermoleophilia > Solirubrobacterales > Solirubrobacteraceae > Palsa-744. The sequence goes on from OY968774.1 coordinate 2,310,035, forward strand.
TGAGCGTGTGTAGGACCGCCCCGATGCACGGCACCGCCATGTAGAGCTCCAGGTGGCGTTGGTTGTTCCATGCGAACGTCCCCACCCTCTCGCCCTGTTTGACCCCGAGCTTGTCAAGCACGCGCGCCAGCCGGTCCACACGCTCCGCCACCTCGCCATAGCTTGCACGCACCACCCCCTCGTCGGTGAGCGTCACCACCTCCGAGGAGGGGTGCACCGAGCGCATCCGGTGAAGCGGATGGTGGAGCGTCAGCTGAAAATCATCCTGCATCAACCCTTGGAGCATCGCGCCCAACTCCTCCACCCTCGTCGCTGGTTACCGGTTAGAGAGGCAAAGATTGCACAACCTCACCACCCACGCGTGCGACGGGCCGAAGGACAGGCGGTTCAGGCGCGCTGTTGGGCGCGACCGGAGGCGAGATCGCGGTAAATGCCCGTAGTGCGTTGCGCGACGTCTGACCAGTCGAAAGAGAGCACGTGCTCCGAGGCCTCCGTCACGAGCCGGTCACGCAACTCCTCATCCACAAGCAACCGTTCGATCATCACACCGAGATGCTCGGGGTCACCACCGTTGAAGCGCAACCCCACACGCTCCCCCGCCGGCACCACCTCACGCAGGCCACCCGTGTCCGCGACGATGCAGGGACAACCGGAAGCCATCGCCTCAAGCGCGACCAACCCGAAAGGCTCGTACAGCGAGGGCACCACGGTGAGATCGGCGATGCGGTAGAGCGAGTGAAGCGCGTCGTCGCCGATCCACCCGAGAAACACACCGCGGTCGGTCAAACCGAGCCGCTCAGCCTGGGCCCTCAGCTCAGTCTCGTGGGTGCCGGAGCCGGCGACTAGGAACCGCACACCGGGAACCTTCTCGATCACCCCCGGAAGCGCGTCGAAGGCAAGCTGGAAGCCCTTCTCATAGACAAGCCGCCCCACGAGCAGCACGAGCTTCTCATCGGGCTTTGCGAACTTCAGGCGCAAAGTGTCGAGGTCGTCCACCGGGCGCAAATCGGCGGGGTCGATGCCGTTGGGGATCACCGTTATGCGGCGCTCGTCGATGTCGTAGATGTCGGCGGCGTGGCCGCGCATGTAGTGCGAACAGGTGATGACCGAGTCGGCGCGGTTTGCCATCCACCGCTCGATCGCATGGATGTTGGACTGCGGCGGTTTGTCAACCCACCCCTGGTGGCGGCCGTGCTCGGTAGCGTGGATCGTCGTGACGTAAGGAATCTCCAAGAGGTCAGACAGCGCGGCTGAGGCGTGGGCTACGAGCCAATCGTGGCCGTGGACGAGGTCGTAGGTGTGCTCTTCGGCGAGCGCCTTCCCGGCGGCAAGCATGTCCTCGTTCATCTGCTCCACCCACGTGAGGAACTGGTCGAGATCCTGCGGGAAGCGGGGCTCACACACACGGTGCACCGTGACCCCACCCTGGTTTTCGCACGAGCGAGAGCTATCGCGGCCTCGGGTGAGCACATCCACAGCGGTGCCCTGCGCGACAAGCTCCTCCGCGAGCTTGCGCACATGACGGGCGAGGCCGCCCTCGATCACGGGGGGATACTCCCAGGAGAGGATCAAAACACGGCTAGCCACCGCCCTGCACCCTATCTCGCCGAGGGAAGACGAGCCCGCATGACCTCCACCGCGTCGGGGTTAGAGTCGATCAGCACAAAGCGGCGGTCGAGCCTCGACGCGACCGCGCCAAGCGTGCCGGAGCCGGCGAAAAAATCAAGGCACCAATCGCCGGGACGGGAAGAAGCGGACACCATCCGTCGCACGATCCCTTCGGGCTTCTGCGTGGGGTAGCCGGTCTTCTCGCTCCCGTTGGTGGGAACGATCGTGTGCCACCACACGTCGGTGGGAAGCTTCCCACGGGCCGCCTTCTCCGCGGTCACCAGCCCCGGCGCCATGTAGGGCTCACGATCCACCTCCTCCGAATCGAAGAAGTAGGCGTCGGGGTCCTTCACATACACCAGGATCGTGTCGTGCTTCGCCGGCCAACGCCGGCGGGTGCGAGCGCCGTAGTCATACGCCCAGACGATCTCGTTGAGGAAACACTCCCGCCCGAAGATCTCGTCGAGCAGCAGCTTGCAGTAGTGGGCCTCGCGATAGTCGATGTGGAAATAGAGCGTGCCCTCGCGCGCCAAGAGACGGTGGGCGTGACCGAGTCGGGGAGCCAGGAACGCCAAGTAGTCGTCGTGCTCGTCGTCGTAAGAGCGCTCGGACAGCAGTTTCGTGGCGTAGCGCCTTCCCTGGAAGCCCGCGCGATCGCCGTCTGTGCTCGCGACAGTTTGAAGCGTCTGGCGTGTCTGCGCCCGTCCGGTATTGAACGGGGGGTCGATGTAGATCAGCTGGAAAGACCCGTCGGCGAAGCGCGGCAGGATCTCCAGGTTGTCGCCCAGCAGGATCTCGTCTGTGGTGGGACTACGTGCAGCTGCCATAGCCATGATGCAGAGGCTATGGCCGAGGGATGACGAGTCAGGCGGTGAGCCCCGTGATGCCGTTGCGAAGCAATGCGAGCGCGAGCGCGAAGATGATGACGAGCGCGATCGTCATCGCATGACGCTCAAGCCAGCCACGGGCGCCCATCAGCGCCCGGCCGACCGGCTCGGGCCTCACGGCGAGCAGCAGGATCGCCACCAGCAACGGCAGCAAGGCGGCGATCGAGAACATGAGCCAGAACAGGCCGTATTCGGTGGCGGTGGGGTTGAGCTGAGAGACATCCTTGAGCGCGATCGGAATGAACCCGCCCGGGTTAGCGAGAGCGGCGCCCGCCCCCACGATGGCGATCGCGGGCGATGACGCCACCGACTCCATACGCGAGATCATGCCCTGCACCCGCGCGGGGTTGGCGGGGCGGCGGATCGTTCGCACCACGTAGCCGAGCAGTAGGACACCCGCCACGACATCCACGACCGCGACCCAGGTCTTTGGTGTGGAAGTGCTCGACGCCACATCGTTGCCCAGCACGAACGCCGCCACCACCCCGATGACGAGCGTTATGGCGAACGCCCCCATGAAGAACCACACGCCGGTACGCAACGGCCGCTCCCCCAACACGAGCGCGAGCACGGAGAAAGTGAGCGTCGTCGGCGAGAGCATCGCCGCGAGCATCACCAGGCCCAACTCGACATCGACCGAGGTCATGCTGCGGGCAAGCTTACTCGCAGCATGAGCCATGACGAAAGACCGCTCACACCCCGTTTGAGGGCATGAGCGGTCTACTACGTGACCTCAGCTCACCCGACGGTGACAGCCTCAGTGGTGGTTGTGCCCCTCGACTTGAGCCCAAGCGTGTACACGCCCGGACCAATTCTTAGACGGGCACGCAGCTTGAGGTGACCCGCGTGGGAGACGCCGCGCGCGTAGATGAAGCCTCCGCGCTTGAGTGTCGCACTCGAAGCAGAAGCTTTCTTCGAGAGGATCTCCACGAAGCAGGCTTTTTCGTATTTGCCATGGCCCTGGCGGTGGTGGCAGGTGTAGACCGCGGTCAACCCACGTGGGCCACGCTTTCCACGTGCGCCACGGGCGCCCTTCACGCCCTGCTGGCCGGTGGCGCCCGCTTCACCTTTCGGGAGGGCTCCCCCGGTACCTGTGAGAGTCACACCTGTCGGCCCAGCACCCATGTTGCCCGCGATCTGGAGCGTGGCGGTACGAGTGCCCGCTCCCTGCGGGGCGAAGCGGACCTTCAGCTTGCAGCTCTGTTCGAAGGCGATCATGCCGAGACATCCTGAGGAATCCACGATGAAATCCTCGGGGTGGTCGGTCGCCAGTTCGGGAGTCGAGCCGGCGAACGTCTCACCCGTGATCGCAAGTGGGTTACCTCCGTTGTTCGTGAGAGTGACCGTTTGCGGCGCGCTCACAGTCGAGAGCGGCTGCGTGCCAGAGAATTCAATCGCCTGCGTGTCAGGGGTAGCCGTCGAAGGTGTCGCATATGTGATCGACACGGCCGGCGCCGTCGTGAGCGAAGCGAGGCCGAAGGAGTTAGAGCTCGCTTCTTCTGTGACATAGCTGGAGCCGCCACCTCCACCGGCGCCGCCCGGGCTGAAGGGACCGAAGAAGAAACCGCATGACCCTTCGCCGCCACCACCACCGAAGTAGCCGCCACCGCCGCCACCGCCGCCTGTCAGCGGCGCGCCGAAGTCGTCTCCGCCCAAACCACCAGACCCAAGGATGCCTTCGAGGCCCGACCACGGTGCGGATGATGTCTCGCAACGAGCGCCACCGGCGCCACCGCCCGTGAGCGTACCCGCGGCGCCACCAGCCGTCCGCGAAACACCCTCCCCGCAACACCCGCCGGATTCTGTCGTCGCGCCTTCCCAACCGGGACCGCCGGCGTCGCCACCATGACCGCCGCTGCCTTCCTCAAAGGTGCCTCCCCCTCCGCCTCCGCCGGCGGCAACCAGCAGGCGTGATTCAAGCGAGCCTTCCGACGCGCTGGGGATAGTGCGCAAGTCGGAGGCGCCACCCCCGTTGCCGCCACCCGGCCCCGGGAAACCACCGCCGTTGAAACCACCGGCCGCAACCTCCACATAGAGGGTCTCGCCTGGCGTGACAGGCAAGACGCTCGTAACAACCGCGCCCGAGCCGCCTGGAGCGGCCACCTGGAACGGACTGTCAGAGAAGGCCGTTTCGCCCGGGGCGCCGATCGCCCTCACGCGCACGCTTGTCACACCGACAGGCACGTAGAACGACTGCTCGGTGCCTGTGGAAGAGAACGTTTCCGTCACCTTCGACGATGCGGCCCACGCCGGGCCGGCCACGAGCGCACCGATTGCGATTGCCATCAGGCCGGCCTGAACAAGCCGCCGGCCAAGCGAGCGCAGAGCCCCCGAGGCAGGTTTCGCGACGGAGGGCGGGATGCCTGACTTGACGCCGTTCATGCGCGAACGGCCTGCGGGCTTGGTAGTCATAGGGATACTGGCTCCTGAAGATCGAGGGATCGGGGACGGGCGTTTATCGCCCCCAACCTTCTCGACCTGCGCGCCATCGCACTTGAGGCGCGACAGCCGCTGTACATAAAGCAGTTGGCTATGACTCGGTGCGTGATCGCGATCTGCGGATCACGGCTGGACTACTGCGGAATGAGTTGAGACGGTCGATCGACGCCTCCCGCATCGCTAGACACCAAAAACGCGCCCGGCAGGATTCGAACCTGCGACCCTCGGATTAGAAGTCCGACGCTCTATCCAGCTGAGCTACGGGCGCATTGTCTCCGTCTACGGTACGGCACTGGCGCCCGGTGCCCTGCCTCGATTCGAGGCCTTCGCGGCCGAGAGCACGCCTGACACTCGTCCTTTAAGCAATCTTCAGGCGAAGTATGCAAAAGTTGCGTACATGAGCCCGGTGGATGATCAAGAGGACCTGACGCGCAAGGAGCGCCGTGAACAGGCGCGCGAGCAGCGCAAGGCGCTTGAGGAAGCAAGCGCCGCGGAGGCCTCCCAGCGCAAGCGCCTGATCCAGCTTGGTGGTGTGGCTGCGGTGGTGGTCATCATCATCGCCATCATTCTCGTCGCCACCGGCAGCGGCGGTTCGAAAAGCGCGCCGGCGCCCACGAGCCCGGCCGCCAAGACCGCGGAGACGACGGTAAACACCCTGCTCCAGGGCATCCACCAGAACGGGATCACGCTCGGCAACCCGAACGCTCCTGTGACGCTCCAGTACTTCGGCGACCTGGAGTGCCCAATCTGCAAGGAGTTCACACTCGGCGCTCTCGGACCGTTGATCCAGAAGTATGTGCGCACCGGCAAGGTGAAGATCGAATACCGCTCGATGCAGACCGCCACGCGTGAACGGGAAACGTTCCAGACGCAGCAAGTGGCGGCCCTGGCGGCAGGCAAGCAGAACCTGATGTGGCACTACATCGAGCTCTTCTACCACGAGCAGGGAGAAGAGGGCACCGGCTATGTCACCGAAAGCTACCTGCAGGGGTTGGCTGCGCAGGTGCCCGGCTTGAACCTGTCGGACTGGAGTTCTGCGCGCAACGAACCGACTTACGCCAACCAGGTCATCAGCGACGCACAAGAAGCGAACAAGGTCGGCTTTACGGGCACCCCCTCCTTCCTGGTAGGCAAGACTGGCAGTCCGGCGCAGAAGCTTGAATACGCATCGCTGACAGATCCCGCGTCGTTTGAAGCGGCGATCGAAAAGCAGCTGAAAGGCTGAGGGCGGTGAGGGTGATGGCTCGATGAGCCGCCCCGCCCTGAGGATCGTGATGATCGTGCTCGCCACGGTCGGGCTCGGGGTGGCGAGCTACCTCACCTACGTCCACTACTCCGGCTCACCGCCCGTCTGCACGGCGGGCGGTAGCTGCCTGAAGGTGCAAACCTCGATCTACTCGAAGCTCGCGGGCGTGCCAGTCGCACTGATGGGGCTCATCGGGTATGTGGCGATCCTTGCCTCGCTGGTTGCCCCTGAAAACGAGAACACTCGCTTTGCGACCCTCGTCTTCACGCTCGCCGGCTTCGGCTTCTCCGGCTATCTCACCTACCGCGAGCTGTTCTCGATTCACGCTATCTGCGAGTGGTGCGCATCGAGCGCGGTGATCATGACGATCCTCATGCTGCTCGCGATCTGGCGCTTCCTACGAGGCTCGCCAGAGCCCTACGAGCCACCGTTGGCGGGCTCAATTGACGGACCCCGCGCCGCGCATCTCGGCGCAAACTAGGAAATCCGTCCATTGGAATAAGTGCAGGTCTTGGTCGCGGGCCGGGCGGCCGAGGAGACTCTGCGGGAGAACACGTCACCGACCCGTCGAAAGGCGCCAAAGCCCGATGCACCCTGCGTTCGACAGACCGCCCGAACAGCCGGCCGTCCCAGTAGGGACAAACCCCCCCGCGCTCGGTATGCCAAACAACGGCGCGGCGGCGTCAGAGCTCAGCTGTGCGGGAGCGACTAGGCCCTCCGCGCGCAATAGAGGCGAGCAAGAGCAGATCGCGCGACTTTTCGACACGACCAGCGACCTACTCGCAACGGTCACGCCCGATGGTCGCTTCAAGCTGTTGAACCCCGCCTGGGAAGAGGTGCTCGGTTGGACCCGCCAAGAGCTGTTGGCGCGACCGATGCGGGAGTTGGTGCATCCAGACGACGTCGAGCAGACGGGCGCGATGATGCTCGCCGGCCGCGACCATACAGCGCGCATCGCGAACTTCACCAATCGCTACCGCCACCGCGACGGTTCCTGGCGGTGGCTTTTGTGGAGCGCCAACAGCGACGGTCACACTTGGTATGCGGCGGCGAAGGACGTGACCGACCGTATATGGCTGGAGCGCCAGGCGTTGCACGACCCTCTCACCAAACTCCCCAACCGACTGCTGTTGATGGACCGCGCACGGCAAGCGCTCACCCGGCTACACCGAAGTCACGGGCTCGTGGCGATTCTCTTCATCGACCTCGACCGCTTCAAGACGATCAACGACAACCTCGGCCACGCTCTCGGGGATCACTTGCTGATCTCGCTTGCCTCCAGACTGGCGAAGATGATGCGCGACAGCGACACCGTCGCCCGTCTAGGCGGCGACGAGTTTGTGGTACTCGCCGAGGACTTGCAAACCGACGCTGAGGCGCTCACGGTCGCCGAGCGGGTCTTGCACGCGCTAGAGGAGCCGTTCGTGGTGGGCTCCACCGAGGTGTCGATGCTCGCGAGCATCGGGGTGTCGGTGTCCCACGACCCGAACGCCGATCCCGAGGCGCTGCTGCGCGAGGCGGATGTCGCGATGTACCGCGCCAAGCGCTCCGGCGGCTACCGGCTCGAACTCTTCGACGAGAACCTCCGTCGCGAGGTGACCGTACACCTGGACATCGAGCGGCGCCTGCGTGACGCGCTCCCACGCGAAGAGCTCTCGCTCGCCTTCCAGCCGATGTTCCCACTCTGCGGCGGCCGCGCGGTCGGCTGCGAGGCGCTTGTGCGCTGGCAGCCCACGGGCGCCAAGCCGGTGGACCCGGCCGTGTTCCTCCCACGAGCCCAGGAGAGCGACCTGATCGTGCACATCGGCGAATGGGTGCTTGAGAGCGCGTGCGCTCAGGCCGCCGCGTGGCGAGCGCATGGCGAGGACATCGCCGTCTCGATGAACATCTCCGCGCGCGGTCTCACCGAGGTGGTCCTCGCCGAGCGACTGGAGCGAGCGCTCGCCCGCCACGATCTTCCGGGCGAGGCGCTGTGGATCGAGGTAACCGAGAAGTCTGTGCTGGGGGACCCCGATCGCGCGAGAACAACGCTTGAGGAAGTGCGCGAGGTTGGGGTGCGGGTCGTGCTTGACAAGTTCGGCTCGGGCGAGTCGCGTCTGAGTCTCCTGAGCACGCTCCCGCTCGACATGATCAAGATCGATCACTCGCTAGTCGTGGGTGTGCTCGAGGACGACTCCAAGCGTGCGATCGTGGAGGCGCTGCTGGCGCTCTCTCGTACCGCCCAACTCGACACGGTTGCCGTCGGCGTGGAAAGCGAAGCCCAGCTTCAGCTCATGCGCGAGCTGGGGTGCTCCCTCGCGCAGGGATTCCTGTTGGGTGAACCTTCACCGCCCGAGCACGTGACGCTGGACGGGCCGTGGGTTGTAGGCTCGCACGCACGATGGGATCCCCCCGCGCGACCGCACCAGCTTCCCTGAGCGACGCCGAAAAGCAGAAGCGCACAGCCGCGGTCGCCGCCGCGGCGCTAGTCGTCGATGGCCAGCGAGTGGGGCTCGGCACAGGGTCCACGGTCGCTCATCTCCTTCCCGCGTTGGCGGCTCGCGGTTTGAGGTTGCGGTGTGTCGCCACCTCACCCACCACCGAGCGAGCCGCACGTGAGCTCGGACTCGTGGTGGAAGAGCTCGACGAGATCGGCAAGCTCGATATCGCGATCGACGGCGCCGATCAGATCGATCCGCAGGGGTGGCTGGTAAAGGGTGGCGGAGGCGCCCACACTCGCGAGAAGATCGTCGCGGCCGCCGCCGCACGGTTTGTGGTGATCGCATCAGCCGACAAGGTCGTCTCCGCCTTGCGTGCGCCGATACCACTGGAGGTGCTTCGCTTCGGCTCCCACGAGACGCTCTCCCTGCTCGGGGAGGCAGGGCTACGCGAGGTGCCGCCAACACCCGAGAACAACTTGATCGCGGACTACTTCGGCCCGGTTGACGACCCCCGCAAGCTGGCCGCGCGGCTATCCGCCACGCCGGGCGTTGTCGATCACGGCTTGTTCGCACCCGAGTTGGTGAGCGACATTCTGATCGCCGGCCCATCTGAAATAGAGCACCGCACGCTGAGAAAAGGAGCAAGTGATGACTGACTCACATGTAAACGGCGACGCGGGACAACCCTTCGTGGCGCTCGTGACGGGCGCTTCGAGCGGGATTGGCGAGGCCACCGCACACCGACTCGCGCGTATACAGGGCGCACACATCGTGGTCGTGGCCCGCCGCGAGGACCGCCTGCAAGCCCTCGCCTCTTCGCTGGGCGAACGAGCAAGTTACGTCGCTGTGGACCTGCTCGACGATGAGGCCCCCACCCGCATCCATGCGCACGTGAACGAGCGTCACGGGCGCCTGGACCTGCTCGTGAACAACGCGGGAGCCGGTTGGCGTGCAACGTTCGGCGAGGGTGGCTATGAGAACGTAAAGCGCACGATGGCGATCAACTTCGACGCCCAGGTGCGACTCACCGAGGCGCTCCTGCCGCTACTGCGGACGAGCGCCCCCAGCTCGATCGTGAACGTCGCGAGCACCGCCGGACGTGTGGCGCGCGCCGGTTCTGGCGCCTACAGCGCCTCGAAGTTCGCCTTCGCCGGCTGGTCTGACTCACTGTGGGCGGAGGAGCGCTCCCACGGCGTCCACGTCGGCCTGGTGCTCCCCGGCTTCATCTCCACCGAGGGCTTCCCCCAGGCTGAGCTCACCGCGCGGCCTCTCACCCGCTGGATCGTCTCAACGCCCGAGAAGGCCGCCGAGGCGATCTACCAGGCGGGGGTCGAGAAGCGCGCCGAGCGCTACGTCCCACGCCCCTACGCGCTCGCCGCCGCGTTGCGCGTGTTGGCACCCGCGCTCGTCCGTCGTGCGCTCGGCGGCGGAGCCGCCACCGTGATGACGACCACTACCGGCCCCGACATGGCCGAGCGCGAGACCGCGGAGCGCTAGCCGGTAGCCGCACCGGCCTGGCTCGATCGCGCCGCGTGGGCTTCATGTCCGGCCGCGCGCAACACGAACGCAAGCACACACATAACGATCCCCCGCGTGAGCAGCACGATCGCGATCACAACCACGAACGTGCCAACGCCGAACTTCGGCCACGCGACGATCACAACGCCCGCGAGCAGGTCGACAATTCCCCACAGGATCAGCCAACCGCGCCCGCCTACCGCATAGGCGGCGGCAAAGAGGCGCATCATCCCCATGATCACTAGGTAGATCCCGAACGCGAGCGCCACCACCTCAACGCTTTCGCCAGGGTGGCGGATCACGATGATGCCGGCGATACCTGCGACTGCGGCACTCAGCAACAGCGCTCCCCGGGAGCGCTCACTTTCGCCGAACGCGAGCGAAACCTGCACAAGCGCGGCGACCAAGAGGTAGATCCCGAAGATGATCGCGATCGTCTTGAGCGTCGGGCCGGGATAGGCGAGCGCAAGTATCCCCACCGCGATCGTGATGAGCCCGAGCAGGAGCGCCACCCACCAGAGCCGCCCCACCTCTTCAAGAGACTCCAACTGCGGCTCACGCCCGGAGGGGTCGCTCTGAGCTTCACGTGCGGACATGCGCTGAAATTGACACGATCCGCCCCGGCGGACAAGGGTGTGCACAGGTGGATCGCGGTGGAGTGCGCCCGCCTGACGACACAACAGCATCCGGAGAGATCTGGATGCAAGATTGCCTGCGGCTTCCTCTCTACGTAGGAAACACGTACGGGGGCGTGCGGCGTTACACGGTTACCCGTAGAAACCCACAGGCGTAGCCTCCGGTGCCGTGAGTCTTGCGGTGGTTTCCGGATTGACGGTGTATGCGATGGTCACCACTGCGGCGGCCACGTCGCTCGTGGCGCTCACAATGCGAATGAAGGGCCAGCGCCTTGCGGTAAGCCGCGAGCTGCGAGATTCGCGCCGAAGGATCGTGCTGAGCGTCGAGGACGAGCGCAGACGCCTGGAGCGCGACCTCCACGACGGGGCGCAACAGCGTTTGATCGCGCTACGCATCCAGCTTGGCTTGGCGGCCGAGCTAGTCGTCCAGGAGCCACAGGCGAACAGTCGCCTGTTGAGCGAGCTAGCGTGCGAGGCGCAAGGGGCACTCGACGAGTTGCGAGACCTCGCGCACGGAATCTACCCACAGGTACTTCTCGAAGATGGCCTTGAAGCGGCTATTGAGGCGCTGGCAGCGGACACACCGGCACGCACGCGTCTTGACCTTCCCGGGATCGCCCGTCACGACCCCGAGCTTGAGGCGGCGGTTTACTTCACGTGCATGGAGGCGCTGCAGAATGCCGTCAAGCACGCGGGGGACGATGCGACCGTGACGATACAGCTGCGCGAACGACGGGGAGGGCTTTACTTCGAGGTGCGCGATACGGGACTTGGGTTCGACACGCGAGCGGAGGGCGTGAGCGGTGGGATCGTAAACATGCGCGACCGCATCGGCGCCGCGGGTGGGACGATCGAGATCCTCTCGCGCTCCGGTCGAGGCACAACGGTGATGGGATCGGCCCCGCTGGGGCGAAAACGAGCTGGACCATCTGGCGATCGGCGGCGAGGAGACCAAGCATGAGCACACCCACCCCTAGCCACTCTGCGGCGCCCGCGGGCCAAGCCACAGGCCACCCCCATCGCTGGCTTGTGCGCACGCTGATCGGCCTCGCCACGCTGCTCGGCATCGTGGCGATCTTCGCCGTGTGGGCCAACCGGCAACTGCTCGACACGAAATACTGGGCGAGCACCAACACGAAGTTGATCGAGAGTCCCCCGATCCGCGAAGAGGTCGCGAGCTATCTCACCGAACAGCTGTACGCGAATGTGGACGTCGCGGGTGAACTGAAAAACGAGCTTCCTTCCGAACTGAAGCCGCTCGCGGCGCCCGCAGCCGGCGCGTTGAAAGACGTCGTTGAGAAGGGCATCAACCTGCTGCTCGAACGCCCGCGGGTACAGCAGCTGTGGAGCAAGGCAAATCAGGTAACCCACGCCGAGTTCGTGCGCCTCGTGGAGAACAAAGGAACCTTCGTGAAGCTGCCGGGTGGCGGCGCGGTCGTGCTCGACCTCCGTCCGATGCTCGGAGAAGTGGCTGAAAAGGTCGGCGCCCCCACAAGCCTCGTCAACAAGATTCCGCCGAAAGTGGCTCAGCTTCGCATTGTGACCTCAAAGCAGTTGAACACAATGCAGAACGCGGTCAACCTGTTGCGCAGCCTCGCGCTCGTGTTGCCGCTCTTGGTGGTGGCGATGTTCGCGCTCGCCGTCTACCTTGCCCGTGGGCGACGGCGCCAGACATTGATCGCCGTCGGCTGCGCGTTCATCGGCGCCGGGCTCGTCGTGGTCGTGGTGAGAGGGATCGTGGGGAACAAGGTGGTGGACTCGCTTGCAACCACCGAAGCGGTCAAGCCCGCCGCGGAAGCCGCTTGGTCGATCGGCACGAGCGTCCTCTCCGATATCGCGTGGTCGACGGTGCTCATCGGCATACCGGTGATCCTCGCCGGGCTACTCGCGGGACCAACGAGGAGCGCCACAAGTTTGCGCCACCTGATGGCCCCCTACCTTAGAGACCGGCCCGACATCACATTCGGCGCTCTGGGGCTGCTGTTGCTGCTGCTGTTCGCATGGGGACCGATCGTGGCCACGAAAACCCTCAGCGGGATAGCGATCATCATCGTGCTGGCCGTCTTCGGCACCGAGATGCTCAGACGGGAGACGGCCCGAGAGTTCCCTGACGCGCATCTGACGCACGGCGCCCTGGCGCCGTCGGGGCACGCCCCTCCACCGACGTCTCCCCCGCCGGTCGCACCGAAGCCGTCGGAGCGATCCGCTGTGGGTGAGCCCTCTACGCCTGACGATCCGACAGATAAGCCAGGGTCGCCATCACCCGACGACTGACGTCCTCGCTGTCGGGCAGACAGAGCTTTGCGAGGATCGCCCCGACGTGCTTCTCCACAGCACGCTTGGTGAGGAAGAGGTGGGCGCCGATCGCGGCGTTGCTGAAACCCTGCGCGACAAGCGCCAGCACTTCTAGCTCGCGTGGGGTGAGTTCTGAGAATGTGGGAGTCATCCGCGCGAGCGCGAGCAGAGATCAGCGCCTCCACCACCTTCGGATCTATATAGGAGCCACCCGCCGCCACAGCGGAGATGGCGCTGAGGAGTTGGTTGCGGTCGGCGACGCGCTCCTTGAGCATGTAGGCAAGCCCATCTGACCCGTCTCCCAGTAGTTGTAGGGCGTAGCGGGGCTCGGCGTACTGGCTGAGTACGACCACTCCCATCCCGGGATGGCGTCGGCGCAGCTCGGCGGCCAGCCGTATGCCCTCATCGTCACCGGAAGGGGGCATGCGAATGTCGGTCACCACCACGTCCGGACGGTCGCGCTCGACCGCCGCAAGCAGGGAGGTCGCATCGGAGTAACTCGCCACGAGGGTTATCTCTCTTGAGCGAGTGAAGATCGAGACAAGCGCCTGCCGCACGAGATAGCTGTCGTCGGCAAGCGCGACCCGAATCGGCTCTACGCGAGCCTCAGTGCCTACGTTGCTATGCGTGGCATCGCTAGTCACAGCCACCGGCATGCCCCCCGGCGATCGGGGTGCAGGCATCATTGGCGGTAGCGCTGGCAGGTGCGAAGCTCGTCCTAGAGGGGGCACAACTTGATGATGCCCCGGCGAGGAAGGAGCTAATCATGCCTGTGATATTGGCTAGCACCGTGTGGGAAGTGATGTGGGTGATCTTGATCATCATCCCGATCACGATTTGCTGGGTAGCCGCCGTCATGGATCTGCTCGTGCGCCGGCGCGACCTGAAATGGTGGTCGGTGGCGCTGTGGCTGATCTTCGTACTCGTGCTCCCCGTGTTCGGGATGCTGATCTACTTCATCGCACGACCCACGCTCCCGGAGGAGCAGGCGGCGATGGAGAGCGCAGTGCGCAACGTCAAGGCCCAACAGACCGCGTCGTATGCGAGCGCACTGAAGGACCTCAGCGACCTGCACGAGCGCGGGGTTATCACCACCGAGGAATTCAATACGCGCCGGGCCGACCTCGCGCAGGCGGCTTGAGGGCAAGCGCATGAACGCACGACGGACTTCGGGTGTAAGTGAGCGTGAGAGCGTCGCCGAGCGCGAAGCGAAGGGCAAGGCGGCGCGTGCGCAAACACCCCGCTCAAGCCACGGCGAGTGGCAAGCAAAGGGGGATCGCGAGGACCCAGTCGCGATCCTCCAGGGGCAGGCGGAGAGCCGGGTGGAGGAGCTCGTGCCGATCCGCTACGGACGCATGCTCGTGTCTCCTTTCACCTTCTACCGCGGCGCGGCTGCTGTGATGGCGGCAGACCTCGCCGACACCCCAACATCCGGTCTGAACGTCCAGCTCTGCGGGGACGCGCACCTGTCGAACTTCGGCGTCTTCGCCTCCCCCGAGCGGGAGATGCTGTTTGACATCAACGATTTCGACGAGACGCTGCCCGGGCCGTGGGAGTGGGACGTCAAGCGCCTCACCGCGAGCCTATGTGTGGCGGCGCGCGACCTGAACCTGACAAAGCCGGAGACCGCCGATGTGCTCGTGTGGACCACGCAGGCATACCGCCAGTCGATACGGGGCTTCGCCCAGATGAGCAACCTGGAGGTGTGGTACGCGAACCTGAACGTCGAAAACATCATGGGGGTCGTAAAGACGCAGCAGCTCGCGAAGGGCAAGCGTTTGCAGAAGATGGAACGCCGTTTGGGCAAGGCCCGTGAGAAGAACAGCACACGGGCGGTGTTGAAGCTCACCGAAACAGTCAACGGAAGGCTCCGCTTCATAAGCGAACCGCCGCTCGTGGTCCCAGTCGAAGAGCTGCTCGGAGAAGCCGAGAACGAGGAGCTGCGTAAGCGGCTTGAGGGGATGCTCGCCGACTACCGCAACAGCCTCACCGACGAGTACGGGGTATTGCTGGGCGACTACACCTTCCAGAGCATCGCACGCAAGGTGGTGGGTGTGGGCAGCGTCGGCACGCGCGCATGGGTCTTGCTGTTCGTCGGGCGCGATGAGCAGGACCCCCTCGTGCTGCAAGCCAAGGAAGCCCAGGCGTCGGTGCTTGAGCCCTACGCGGGCGCCTCCCAATACTCAAACCACGGCCAGCGAGTCGTGGAGGGCCAGCGCCTTATGCAGGCCACCGGGGACATCCTGCTTGGCTGGCTACCGGCCGCCGGCATCGATGGGGTGACGCGCGATTTCTATGTACGTCAACTGTGGGACGGCAAGCTGAGCGTGGAAATCGAGACGATGAACCACGCGATGTTGCGCGCCTATGGAGCGTTGTGCGCATGGACGCTCGCACGCGCCCACGCCCGCACTGGAGACCGCATCGCGATCGCCTCCTACCTTGGCGCAGGCGGCGTGTTCGACCAGGCGATCGTCGACTTCTCCGAGGCTTACGCCGACCAGAACGAACGCGACTACGGGGCCTTGGTGGAGGCGGTAAAGTCGGGCCGCGTGCAGGCCGAGAGCGCCTGAAACCGACCCAAGGAGATCATCCATGACCGATGTGAAGCAGCTGATCGAACGCGTGGACTTCGTGGCCGTCTCCACCAAAGACCTGCCCAAAGCCGTCGACTTCTACGAGAACGTGCTCGGGCTGGAACGGTCGGTGTACCTGGAAGAACGCAACTACGCGGAGTTCGAGATCGGCAACCTGACCTTGAGCGTGTTGGACGCGGAGAAGATGGGCATGACGCACAGCGTGAGAGGCCATGAGATCGCCCTGCACGTCGAGGACGTAGCGGCCGCCCGCAAGACGCTCGAAGAGCGCGACGTGGAGTTTCGCGGCGACACGTTCGACACCGGCGTGTGCCACATGGCGCTTTTCGCCGATCCCGACGGCAACCCATTGATGCTCCACAACCGTTACGCCCCCCGCCCTCCCCGCTCTTAGGCAGCTTTCGGGACAGACCCTGGGGTTAGTGGCATCCGTCCGGCCCGTGCCGGAGGATGCCGGGCTCTTTGCGCCTCTCCCCCACCACATCCCTGCGCGCCTGGCAGCGCGACGCGCTTGAGCGGCTCGACGGCTGGCAGGGAGGCCCGTTCCTCATCTCAGCGGCGCCCGGCGCGGGCAAGACACGCCCCGCGCTAGAGCTGGCACGGCGGCTACTCTCTCGCGGTGAAGTGCGCACGGTGGCGGTGCTATGCCCCACCACGCCGCTCACACGCCAGTGGGCGACTGCGGGGGCTGAGCTTGGCGTGCAGCTACAGCCCGACGCGCAGGGACCACGCCCACCGCAAGATTTCCACGGCGTGGCGGTGACCTACGCGCGCGTGGCAAGCGATCCACGCGCGTGGGCGGGCAAGGTTGCACACGACACGCTCGTGATCGTGGATGAGGCCCACCATCTCGGCGAGGAGCTCGCGTGGGGGACGAGTTTTCAGGCGGCGTTTGCCACCGCACCACGGTGGCTGCTGTTGTCGGGCACGCCCTTTCGCTCCGACGCCACACCCATCCCGGGTGTGAGCTATGACGCCGAAGGGGTGGCGGAGCCCGACGTGTCCTACACCTACGCGCAGGCGGTCGCCGACGGTATCTGTAGGCCGGTGGCGTTCGTGACATTCGACGGCACGCTCTCGTGGCGCAGCGGCGAGGACGTGATCGAATCCTCGTTCGAGACAGTGTTGAGCTCGCGCGAGGCCAGTCGCCGCTACCGCACCGCTATCTCCACCGAGCTGCCCGACGGTCTACCGCGAATCCTGAAGGAAGCCCACGAGAAGCTCGTCTCACTGCGCGAGGGCGGCCATCGCGACGCTGGCGCCCTGGCGGTGGCCGCCGACGCGACCCACGCCCGTCAGATGGCGAAGCTGCTCGGCGAGGTGACGGGAAAGGCGCCGCTTATGGTGCTCCACACCGAGGCGCGCGCGGCGCAGAAGCTCGCCACCTTCAGAAGCTCGCGCGAGCCTTGGATCGTGGCCGTGAACATGGTGTCCGAGGGCGTTGACATCCCGAGGTTGCGCGTGGGGGTGTATGCGACGGCGGCCAAGACACCGATGATCTTCCGCCAGATCGTAGGGCGCTTCGTGCGAACCATCCCTGGACGTATGCCCGAGCCTAGCTGGGTGTATCTCCCTGCCGACCCGGTGCTGCGGGGCCACGCAGCCGAGGTGGAGAGCGAGCTGCGCCGTGCGCTGCGCGAGCGCGGCGATGACGAGGTGGGCTTCGACGAGCCGCGCGAGGGCCGCGCGAGCGAGCCCTCGCCCGCGATGGAGTTCGTGCCGCTCAGCGCCGAAGTGGCGCCGCAGATGACCCTGTTCGGGCCCGCGCCCACCGTGAAGGCGGGCAAGGTTACGACCGACCCGCCACCGGCCGAGAGCGCCCCTGTGGCGGCGTTCGAGCGCAGAGCGAGCCTGCGCGAGGAACGCCGTCGCCTCGTGGGTGACCTCGCCAATCGGGCGGGTAGCAACCACCGCGAGATCAACGCCTGGGTGAACCGCACGGTGGGAGTGCAACGCGTGGAGTCGGCGAGCATCGAGCAGTTGGAGCGCTCCGTGCAGGCGCTCGTGCGCGAGCTGACCCGCCACAGCCGCCGCGCTGCTTCGGGTTGAGTGCGCCCCGTCTTCCCAGACCAAGCCCGGCCCCGACCGACGCGCTCCTCTCCCCTACGCCGTCTCTGAGTAGACCGGCTCGCCAGCGGCGCGCTCGCCCGAGCCATGCTCAGCCTCGGTAGCCCCGGCCGTTGCCGCTTGCGGCTGCACGACGGTCACGGCCACCACGATGCCCACGCACACGAGCGCAGCGGCGATCCAGAACGCAAGTTGATAGCCACCGGTAAGCGCCGCGGGGGTCGACTGGCCTTGGGCGAGCAGCTTGTTGGTGTGCGACGCCGAGAGCGTGGCAAGCACCGCCAGGCCAAGCGCGCCACCAACCTGGGCGGTGGTGTTCACAAGGCCGGAGGCAAGCCCAGCGTCGGCGGGGGTGGCGCCGGACATCGCTACCCCCATCAAAGCGGGGAAGCAAACGCCCGCGCCGATGCCGAGCAATACCATCGAGGGCAACACCTGGGTGATGTAGTTAGCGTGGACCGGAGCCAGCGCAAACAATCCCAGCGCTACGGCAATCAAGGCAAGACCCGGGGGCAACAGGGTCTTTGCGCCGAAGCGCATAATGAGGGGCTCTGAGAAGCGGATCGACATCGAGCCCATCGCGATCGTGACGGGTAGGAAGGCAAGCCCGATCTCAAGCGCATCGTAGCCGAGCACCCGACGCAGGTAGAGGGCGCCGAGGAAGAACAGCCCAAACATGCCGGCGACGGAGAAGATCTGGATGAGGTTTGCACCGGTGACGTTGCGCGAGCGGAAGATGCGCAGCGGAATGAGCGGGTTGCGGGCGGTAGCCTCGCGCGCCACAAATGCCGCCAGCAACGCCAGCGACACAGCCCCCAGCGCCAGTGTTTTCCCGGCGCCCCAACCGTCTTCGGCGGCGGGCTTGACGATCGTGTAGACGCCCAACATCAGCGAGCTTGTGATGAGCACAGCACCGGGGATGTCGGCGCCCCGGGAGAAGCCGATCCCCCGTTCGCGATCGAGCAGACGCATCGCAAAAGCGATCGTGGCGATGCCGATAGGGATGTTGACGAAGAAGATCCAGTGCCAGTTGATCGACTGGGTGAGCACCCCGCCGGCAAGCAGGCCGACCGAGCCGCCCGCGGAGGCCACGAAGGCGTAGACACCGATCGCCTTGGCCTGCTCGCGCGGCTCGGGGAACATCGTGACGATCATGCCCAGCACCACTGCCGAGGTCATGGCGCCGCCGATGCCCTGCACGAAGCGCGCCGCCACCAACAGCGTCTGCGTCCACGCAAGCCCACACAGCAACGAGGAGGCCGTGAAGAGACCCACGCCGACGAGGAACACGCGGGAGCGCCCCAGCAGGTCTCCAAAGCGGCCAGCGAGCAGGAGTAGGCCACCGAAGGCGATGAGGTAGGCGTTCACAACCCAGGCGAGGCTCGCGGTCGAGAAGTGCAGGTCTTCCTGGATCGAGGGGAGCGCGACATTCACGACTGTGACGTCGAGCACAATCATCAGCACCCCCACGCACAGCACGTACAGCGCCAACCAGCGCGAACGGTCGCTTGGATGCCCCGCTTGTGGCTCATGAGGTGGTGCCATCGCCTGTGTCTCCTTCATCTCCGTTGCCTGCATCAAGCCGTCTCCCTTCCGTCGCGAACACCCAGCCTATCCAGCGGGCTCGGCCCTCTCGTACACATTTCAAAGCTATGACTGCACGCGACGCGAGAACTCATCGCGATGGGCGAAATCAGCCGGCGCGCGTCGCGGTCAATGGTGGCAGCGACGACGGACGCGGCGCGCCCGAGGCTCAGCGCTCCTCGCCCGCGAGCAACTCCATCAGCAGGCCGTCGCGCCACTCGTCGCTTGAGAGACGGCGCTCGTAGCGGCGCATCACGCCAACCGGCCTGAAGCCGACTTTCTCGTAGCAGCGGATCGCGGAGCTGTTGCCTACGCTCGGATCTATCGTGATGCGGTGATGGCCGCGCTCGTCGATGAGATGGCGCACGATTCGTCTCACGGCCTCCGTGCCCACACCCTGACCGTGGACGGCGGGATCAAGGAACAGGTCGATTGTGGCGTGGCGGTATTTGGGGCCGGGATCCTCCGAGAACTGGATCATGCCGACGAGGGCGCCGTCGAGAACGATCGCAAGACGCGTGGACTCGGGCTCGTCACTCCACGGAAAACCCGCTTCGGGAAGGTCCCACCACAGCGCTACCTCGGGGGTGGAGTGAATGCGCACGAGCTCAGCCTCGTCCTCCCTGGCAAGCGGGCGTAGGACCAGGTTTTCCACGATCCACCGCCGCCAGACCTCAGACCGCGACGGGCTCCCTGTCCTCGATCTTTGCGTCGGCGGAGGAGAACTCCATCGCGTCGTCCTTCACCGAGCCGAACTTCAGGTTGACAATGTCGAGCGCATAGTTCTGATGTAGGCGCCATGGGGCCTTGGAGCCCTGCTTGGGGAACTTGTCGATCGAGCGTTGGACATAGCCCGAGGAGAAGTCGAGGAATGGCAGCTCGCGGACGGAGGGGTCGCGGTTCATGGGTGTGCAGTAGCTGAGGTGGTGCTCGTCCATGTGGTTGAGTAGGCGGCAGACGTACTCGCAGGTGAGGTCGCACTTGAGCGTCCATGAGGCGTTCGTGTAGCCGACGGAGAACGCGAAGTTGGGGACCCCACTTAGCATCATGCCCTTGTAGCTCATGGTCTCGTTGAGGGCGATATCGCGCCCGTCGACCGCCAGTTCAATGCCGCCAAGCGCAAGCAGGTTGAGCCCGGTGGCGGTGACGATCACGTCGGCGTCAAGCTCAGCGCCGGAGACCAGCTTGACGCCAGTCTCGGTGAACGTGTCGATGTGATCTGTGACCACCGACGCGCTGCCATTGCCGATCGCCTCGAAGAGATCGCCGTTGGGGACCAGGCAGAGGCGTTGGTCCCACGGGTTGTAGCTGGGGTTGAAGTGCTTGTCGATGTCGTATCCCGCGGGAAGTTGGCGTTCGAGGCCCTTACGTACGAGCTTGCGCATCAGCGAGGGGCGGCGGCGGGAGAGTTGGAAGCTCGCCATCGTGAGCAGCACGTTCTTCCAGCGAAGGATTGGGTAGGCGACCTTGGCGGGGAGCATCCTGCGCAGCCGCTTTGCGATGGGGTCTTCGGCGGGAAGCGAGACGATGTAGGACGGCGAGCGCTGCAGCATCGTGACGTGGGCGGCGGTTTGCGCCATCGAAGGGACGAGCGTGACGGCGGTGGCGCCGCTTCCGATCACGACAACCCGCTTGCCGGCGTAGTCGATGTCCTCATCCCAGTGTTGGGGGTGGAGGATGCGTCCCGCGAAGCGCTCGGCGCCATCGAACTCGGGGGTGTAGCCCTCGTCGTAGCGGTAGTAGCCGCTGCACATGAACAGGAAGTTCGCGGTCAATCGCACGGTTTCGCCGGTCTCGCCACGAGTCGCCTCCACGCTCCAGCGGGACTCCTCGGTCGACCACTCGGCGCGCACGACACGGTGGTCGAAGTTGATCTTCTGCTCGATGCCGTTGTCTTTGGCGGTCTGGCGGACGTAATCGAGGATCGAGGGACCGTCGGCGATCGAGCGGTCGTCGCGCCAAGGACGGAAGGAGTAGCCGAGCGTGTACATGTCGGAGTCTGAGCGGATGCCGGGATAGCGGAAGAGGTCCCAGGTGCCGCCGATGCGATCACGGGCCTCGAAGATCGCGTAGCTCTTCCCCGGGCAGTTGGATTGCAGGTGGCACGCGGCGCCGATGCCGGAGAGGCCGGCGCCGACTATCAGCACGTCAACGTGTTCGAGCGACATATCCATCCAATAATCGGGGGTAACGGGTCGTCCGAGCTTATCCCGTTGGAGGTCTCTTGGGTGGATGTCCAGCACAAGCCGCGTGATCTTGTGCGGGAGTCGATATGGCGTGAGAGCCCTCTCGGGCATGCTGAGCGTGTAATCGCCCACCCACGTCAAGCGAGGTAGCAAAGGATGCGACCCCGGATTCCCCAGATCGTGGCCCTCGGAGGCGGTGGGTTCTCGATGGAGAAAGATGGGTCGGCGCTGGACGACTACGTGCTGTCGTTGACGGAGGCGAGGAGGCCGCGGATCTGCTTCCTACCGACAGCGTCGGGGGATGCTGACCACTACGTGGTGCGCTTCTACAGGCGCTTCTCCACGCATTGCGAGGCGAGCCACATCTCACTGTTCCGTCGCGACCAGGGCGGTCAGGGGGTTGAGGACGATCTCGCCTCACACCTACTGGCGCAGGACTTGATTTACGTGGGTGGGGGCAATGTGGTGAGCATGTTGGGGGTGTGGAGAGCACACGGGCTCGACGACGTGTTGAGAGAGGCGTGGCGGGAGGGGATCGTGTTGTGCGGGCCCTCAGCAGGATCGTTGTGTTGGTTCAGGGAGGCGTTGAGCGCTTTTCACGGCCCGCCACGGCGGGTACGTGGGTTGGGGTTGCTCCCGTATTCAAATTGCGTTCACTACGACGCGGAGCCGGCGCGGCGCGCCGAGTACCACAGCCTTGTGGGCGAGGGAATGTGCTCCGGGTTCGCGGTGGACGACGGTGTGGCGCTTCACTTCGAGGGGACCTCGTTGCGGAGGGTGGTTAGCTCGCGCGAGCATGGGAGCGCCTTCCACGTACAGCGGGTGGAGGATCAAGTGATGGAGACCTCGCTTGAGGTGACCCACCTCAGCGCGCGCGCGTCGATGCCGTTCGAGCGAGCGGTGGCGCTCGCGTGAGCGTTTCCGCCTCGCCGCGGGATGCGCGGTGGATCTTCGCAATGGGCGGAGGGGGTTTCACGATGGAGCCCACCAACTCACTGCTGGACGATTACGTGCTCTCGCTCTCGGGAGCGCGTGAGCCGCGGATCCTCTTCCTCCCCACCGCCTCGGGCGATACGACCGCCCAGATAAACGCTTTCTACGCGCGATACGGGGGGCGGGAATGTGAGCCTTCGCACCTGTCTGTGTTTCGCCTCGGCGACCTGGAAGCGCCGCTGGAGGAGATCGTGTTGGGCCAGGACATCATTTACGTGAGTGGCGGCTCGATGCGTAACCTGCTCGCGCTGTGGCATGCGCACGGACTTGACGAGTTGCTCACGCGCGCGTGGCGACAGGGCATCGTGCTGGCGGGTTTGAGCGCGGGAGCAATGTGTTGGTTTGAGGGCGGTGTTACCCGCTCAAGCGGCGAGCCTGAGCCGATCGAGGGGTTGGGGTTGTTGAAAGGGTCGCTTACCGTGCACGCTGACGGCGAGCCCGAGCGTTTGCCGGTGTGGTTGGCAAACGTGCGAAATGGGACGCTGCCGGGTGGGTGGGCCGCCGATGACGGTGTGGGCTTGTTGTTTAACGGTGAGAGCCTTAGCCGCGTGGTGAGCTCGCGTCCAGGCGCGGGCGCCCAGCGCGTAGATGCGTTGGCGGGGGAGCTTGTGAGACATCGCCTTGAGCCGGAGTTGCTCGGCAGCGACGAACCCAGCCGTGGAGGCGCGCTGGATGACGACGTACGAGAACTGCGCCGGGTACACCAGTTGCGCCGCAGGATGACGGGCGAGACGCACCGCTTTGACGATTAGAGGGATTTGCCGCGTGCCACGGGGTCGTTGTGCGCCTTCTGGCCATAGGGTTGGGGCCGCCTTCTCAAGGACGCGCGTGCTTGCCGAGTATGCCTCGCTCGACTGAATGCGTAGAGAGCCGCCAAACTGGGCATTGGCCGGTGAGTGTTGGACGATCGGAAGGAGCGAGGAGAATGAATAGTCGCGCGCTTGGGGGTCAGGGACTTGTGGTGTCAGAGCAGGGGCTTGGGTGCATGGGTATGTCCGAGTTCTACGGCCGCGCCGACGAGGGCGAGGCGATCGCCACGATCCATCGCGCGATCGAGCTTGGCGTGACGTTGCTCGACACGGCCGACATGTATGGGCCGTTTACGAACGAGCGGCTCGTGGGTCGCGCAATCGCAGACCGACGTGAGCAGGTCGTGGTGGCGACCAAGTTCGGTAACGAGCGCCGTGAGGACGGAAGCTGGGTGGGTATCAACGGCAGGCCCGAGTACGTGCGCAGCGCCTGTGAGGCCTCCCTTGAACGTTTGGGGGTGGATCACATCGACCTCTACTACCAACACCGGGTGGACAAGACCGTGCCAATCGAGGACACGGTAGGAGCGATGGCGGAGCTCGTTGGCGAGGGCAAGGTGCGCTACCTCGGCCTGTCGGAGGCATCGCCGCAAACGGTTCGCCGCGCGCACGCGGTCCATCCGATCTCCGCCTTGCAAAGCGAGTATTCGCTGTGGACGCGTGACCCGGAGGAGCAGATCCTGCCGACCGTGCGCGAGCTTGGGATCGGCTTTGTCGCATATTCCCCGCTGGGGAGAGGGTTCCTGTCGGGAAAGTACAAGCAGCCGGAGGATCTCCCGGAGGACGATTTCCGCCGCCACCACCCACGCTTTCAGGGTGAGAACTTCCAACAGAACCTGCGCCTGGTGGAGCGGATCGAGCAGATCGCGCAAGAGAAGCAGGTGACGACCGGCCAACTGGCGCTCGCGTGGGTGCTCGCCCAGGGCGATGACATCGTGCCGATCCCCGGCACAAAGCGACGGGGCTACCTTGAGGAGAACGTCGCGGCGTCGGCGGTCCAGCTCTCGGCAGAGGATCTTGAGCGGATCGAGCAGGCGGCGCCGGTGGGCGCCACGGCCGGCGAGCGGTACGCGAACATGTCAACGATCGACAGCTGATAGCCCTTCGGCAATAGGTCCGCCGGGTTTCTGGGGCATCGCCGACGACCGTTTGAAATATGACGGCCACGGCACGCAAAGCGCGCGCGCCGTGGCCGTTGCGTCGTTCTCTCAGCGCTTCAGGAGATCAGGCAGCCTGGGCGGCCGGCATGCCCATCCTCTCCCCTGGCTCTGACTCGATCTCCTGCGGCACGGTGCTCGCGGGCGGGCGCAGCACGATCAGGGCCGCCAGTACGCCAATGGCTACAGCGCCCGCGCCCACCATGTAGGCGAGGTGGTAGCCGCCGGTGAGCGCGCTCTCAAGCGAGTAGCCCTTGGCGGTGAGCGCCTTGGTGTGGTCGGTTGCGATCGTGCCGAGCGTGGCAAGGCCGATTGCGCCGAACAGCTGCACCGACACGTTGATGATTCCTGAGGCGAGTCCCGCGTCGCGCGGAGGGACATCAGCCATGCCTACTGTGAGTAGCGGCATGAATGAGGCGCCCGCACCGAGCCCGATCAACAGGAACGCGAAGAAGAGACCGGGGAAGTAGCTGGCGTGCATCCCCTCGCCCGCGAGCAGGAGGAGGCCAACCGCGATCGTTCCCAGCCCCACGGTCAGGGTGCGCAGCGTGCCGAAGCGCTCCATCGCACGGGCGGAGAGGCCCAGCGACATGACACCGATGGCGGCGGTGAGCGGCATGAACGCAAGCCCCGTTTCGATCGCGTCGTAACCCAACACGCGCTCCAGGTAGAGCGAGCCAAGGAAGAACGCGGAGAACATGCCTGTGACGAGCAACCCCCGCACGAGGCTCGAACCCATCAACATGCGCAAGCGCAACACACGCAGCGGCATGATCGGGTTGGAGATACGCGACTCAAGCGCGAAGAAGGCGGCCAGAAGCGCAACCGAGGCTCCGCCAACCGCAAGCGTGCGTGCGGAGAGCAGGCCGTATTCGCTTGACTTGACGATCGCGAAGGCGCCGAGCACCGTGGCAAAGGTGATGAGGAACGAACCGAGCCAGTCAACGCCGCCGGCGAGACCGATGCCCTCGTTCTCCTCGATCAAAGCCGACCCGAGAAGCAAAGTAACGGCACCGATCGGAACATTTACAAAGAAGATCCAGTGCCAATCAAGCGATTGCGTGAGCGCGCCACCCGCGAGCAACCCGATCGACCCGCCGCCGGCGGAGACGAACGCGTACATCCCCATCGCCTTTGCCCGCTCGGCTGCGCCCGGGAACTCGGTGACGATGATCGCGAGGATCACACTCGATGCGACCGCACCGCCCACCCCCTGCAGCAAGCGCGCGCCGATGAGCATCGCCTGAGAGTCAGCGACACCGCACAGCACCGAGGCGGCGGTGAACAGCACGAGCCCGGAGAGGAACACCTTCTTGCGGCCTACCAGGTCGCCGAGCCTGCCCGCGAGTAGGAGGAAGCCGCCGAAGGTGATCAGGTACCCGTTCATCACCCATGTGAGGTTGCCTTGGGAGAAGTTGAGGTCGTGCTGGATCGAGGGGAGCGCGACGTTCACGATCGTCGCGTCCAACACCATCATCAGTTGGCCGAGGCACAGCACGCCAAGCGCTATCCAGCGGCGACGCTCGCGCTTTTGTGCAAGCTCGGAGTCGACAAAGGCGAGCGGGGGGCTCTCGACGGTGGTGGTTTGGCTCATGGGTGTGCTCCTTTCCGTCTACGTCGGTGAGGCGAGGTGACACACCATAGCATGGATCATCACTGAAACAAGTACGATCTATTTTCTATGGATCGTTGCTGCATCGTGGTATAATCTGCTCGTTATGAACAAGAACGTTGGAGGTTGTGCCCCCGGGTCGATGGTGCTACTCACGCGCCTCGCCAAGCAGGTCTACCGGCGCAGCAGCGAGGAGCTACTGGGGATGCACCTGCGGCACCTCATAACGCTCAGCTATCTCCGCGACCACGACCGCTGCCCCCAAGGGGAGCTCGCGGACGCGTTCTGCATGGACGCCAACAACGTGGTGCTCTTGCTCAACGAGCTCGAGGAGCTCGAATACATCTCCCGTCTACGTGACCCCTCCGACCGCAGGCGCCACCTCGTCGAGATCACTACGGCCGGGCGCCAGGCGCTGAAGAGCGCCGAGAAGGCACAGGAAACGATCGAGGATGAGGTGCTCCAGGCACTCGACCCGGCAGAGCGGGCGGTCCTGTGGCAACTGCTCACACGCGCGCTGTACGGGTCTGAGCCAACCTCGCCCGAGCCTGCGCTAGCCGGGACCGCCGCGAACGACAGCTAGCGGCGAAGCCCGTCCGCCGCCACAAGGCAGCGGACGGCTTGCGCGATTGCTAAATGACTCCCTCGATCTGGGAGGTGAAGTCCGCCTGACCTGAAACATTGGGGTGGTAGCTTTCAGACAACGGATTCGATTGCCCGTTCAGCCACTCCGAGGAGGAGCAAACCTCGTGTGTGGAGAACGCGTTCCTTGGATCCACGAAGGTGAAGCCGTGTGCTTCCGCGCGCGCCTTGATCGTGGTGTCGAGGAGGTCGCCCGTTTCGTTCAGCTTCTTCTCATTGGAGGACGTGAGGAAGTTGACGTTGCACGTTTTTCCATCCGCTGTGAACAGCCGTGGGTATCCGAGCACCACCACGTGAGCGGTGGTCGCTTTCGCACGGATGTCGTTGTAGGTCGTGTCGAGCAACCCGGGCAGGCTGTTTTTGATGAATGTATTGGCTTCGCTGATGGCGGATCCACAGGTGAAGTAGTAGAGCGCGCAGTTGAGGATCACGTTGCTAAAGCCCGCGTCGTTGCCACCGATTGTGATCGTCACGAGACTTGTGGAGCTGCTCAATGTGCCGAGCTGGGTGCTGTTGACATCTGTGGTCTTGGCGCCGCTACAAGCCTGGAAGCTCAGTGTGTAGCCCCTCGCCGCCGCGATCTTTGGACCGTAGGCTTCGGGACTGCGCTGGCAACTACCTTCTTCGCTGTAGAACACCCGGGTTCCGACACCCGAGGAGTAAGAGTCTCCTAGAGCCACGTACTGCGAGGCGGCGGCAGCCGACGCCACCATCAGGAGCACCCCGACCGTTGCTGTGACGACACTTATGATGCGAATTTTACTCACTTCGATCCCTCCGTTGGTTGGTTGTATGAGACCCGAAATACCGTCCGTCCACGGTCGCCCCAACCGCAGACCGACCCAACCTAATCACGCACTGGCCCTACCGTCAAGTGCCGGATAGCGGGAATATTCTGTTTTTTGAGATCGCGTTTGGCTATTCGAGCGAGTCGAGCGTATGGCCGCTCAGCACCGAGAGAGGGCTCTCGGCGGCTATGTCAGACCCGGGTAGTGAGTAGTCGTCGCGACGCTTGATGAGCAGCCATTGCGGCTTGGCGCCCGGCCTCGTGCGCTGGAGCGCGAAGCCCCCTCGCAGCTTCTCACCGTGGAGCACGAACACCGCGTGGCCGCGTGTAAGCGCCTCGGGCCAGGGCACTCGGCCTCCCTGTTCGTACGCGCCGCGGTCCCACACGATCACGCGACCGTCTTCGGTAACACCCTCGAAGGCGTTGTAGTCGATCGTGTGATCCTCCACCTCGACGGCGAGGCGCTTTACGGCGGGATCCAGCGAAGGCCCCTTGGGAACCGCCCACGAGCGCATCACGCCGTCAACCTCCAACCGCAAGTCGAAGTGGTGGGCGGTGGCGGCGTGCTCTTGCACTACGAACACTCCGGCGCTCACTCCGCGTATCGCGAACTGCTCGTGCCCCTCGACCTTAACCTTCTCCACCTCGACGTCTACTACTCGTGCCAGCCGGGGACCTTCGTGGAGGAAGGCCACCAGTCCCCCCACTCCTGGTTCGGCGCCCTCGGCGTGAACGAGCACAGTGCCGTCCTCGCCGTTTCGCACCCACCCCATCACGCCGAGCTCACGGGCTCGCCTACGAGTGGCGTCGCGAAACCCGACGCCCTGCACGTCACCGCGCACGACCGCTCGGATGGCCTCAGGCACCTGTGTCATGAGGCCTCATCTCTGCGTTGACCGTCTCTGGATAGGTCCGTAGGATTCCGTATTGCCGAACATGGGTACGGTTGCTTGGGTGTGCATGAGCAGCCGTCAGATCTAAGCAACCAACCGAATGGGAGATGCAAAATGCTGAAGGTCAAGGCGATGATACTCGCGGCCATAACCGCGGCTCTGGCGGCGATCGGGGCGCCCGCCACCGCAAGCGCGACATACTCGGTGCCCTATGGCAACACCGCCCTGGGTGACGCGATCTGGAACGAGACGTGGGCGCCCGAATCCGTTGTGGGGGCGAACAACAATTGCAAACCCACCTCCGCCCACCCCTACCCCGTGGTGTTGGTACACGCAACGCTTGCCGACGAGGGCTCCAACTGGGTGACGCTCGCGCCGCTACTCGCCAACGAAGGGTACTGCGTGTACGCCTTCAACTACGGCGAAACGGCCGCGTCACTGCCGATCATTCCTTTCATCACCCCGGGTCGCATCGACGGCCTCGGCCACATCGAAAAATCCGCCGAAGAACTCAAGACATTCGTCGGCAAAGCGCTCTCCAAAAGCGGGGCCTCGAAGGTGGACCTCGTAGGCCACTCCCAGGGCGGGATGATGCCCAACTACTACCTAAAGTTCTTGGGCGGAGCGAGCAAGGTGAATGAGTTGATCGGGCTCGCCCCAAGCAACCACGGCACCACGCTCGACGGGCTCACGAATCTCCTCGAAGGGTTCCCCTTCGCGAGCGAATTCACGACGGGGTTGCTCGAATTCTTCGGCGCGCCATCGCTACCCGAACAGGAGGAAAACTCGGCCTTCATCAAAAAGCTGTTCGGTGGCGGCGACCCGATCGTGGTGGGGGTGCGGTACGCGGTGATCGAGACCAACCACGACGAGGTCGTGACCCCGTACACGCACGCGTTCCTGAGCGGGTCGGGGATCACCAACATCACGATCCAGGAACAGTGCCCGTCCGACCCGGTCGCGCACATCGGCATGTTCGACGATTCGCCGTCGCTACAGAACGTGCTCAACCAGCTCAGCTCCACACCAAATCCGTCGTTCAAAGCCAGCTGCACCAACTTCGGTCAGGGCATCTGACCTGACCGACTCTCATCGAGGAGGCCCGGCCGCTCAATGGGGCGGTCGGGCCTCCCGCTTCACGCGTTAGAGAGATCCTCCGGTAGTGGGACCTCCTGGGGCGGGGCGCCCGGCCCCTCGGCATCCCAGGACGGCCACGCGCGGCCATCTCGGCCGGCGTGCTCTCCTGTACCTCCCAGCGCGAGCAGGACGAGCGGCTCCGCGCCCGCATTTACGAGTTGGCGCCGCACGGCGGAGCCGACACGTACCAGCTCATCCACGCCGAGCACGCGTTCCTTCCCCTCCACGAACAATGTGAGCTCACCGCCCAGCACCAGGTACACCTCTTCCTGGCGCTCGTGCGCGTGTATCCGCCCCCGCTGCCCGGGCTGGAGCACGATCAGGTTCATCCCAAAGGACTCAACGCCGAGTTCGCGCCGCAGCGACTGGAACCTTTCAGGGGGGTTGCGATCGAGCTTAATGTGCGTGACGTCTGGTTCTGTCATCACACGCCCGCGTATGCGCCCTCGGAGGCGCCCACGGTCTCAGCCGAGGCTGCGGTATGACGGTCCACGAACTCGCAGATAGCGCTCACGACGAGCCGTGTGTCATCCCACATTGGGAGGTGGCCACAGCCGGGGAGCACCCGTGACTCCACGCCCGGGATCTCGCGCCTGAAGCGCGGGGCGTGGCGCGCAGCCGGCAGGATGCGGTCGAACTCGGGGGAGGCGAGCAGCACGGGACATGCGATGCGGTCGAGGTCGCGAAGCGCGATCCCTCGGTCGGCGGTAACCGACTCGATCGCCTTTGCCGACACAGAACAGCGCAGCGAGGTGAGCGCGAAATCGACTGCGTCGGCGGGCGCCACAAGCTCGCCGTGGCGCATCACGTCGCGCAACGCCAAGCGGCGGCTCCCGGGACGTTTCATCACGGTGGGGATGTGTTTCTCGATGCGACCCGTGATGCGAAGCTGACGCGCAAAGAAGCGACCGACTCGTTGTGCCTCACCGTCGCCTTCCACCCATCCGCCGGCGGGCGCAAGCGCGACGACCGATCGGGCTCGACCACGCTTGGCGAGTTCGAGCGCCAACCCACCGCCTAGTGAGTTACCCACCACGTGCGCGGTATCCACACCGAGTTCGTCGAGGTGGCGCTCCAGGTGGTCGGCGCTTGAGGAGAACGTGAGTGGGCCGGCCATGTCGAACGGCGGACCACCGTCGTGGCCGGCAAGCGTGGGCGCGATCACTTCGTATCGAGCCACGAGCTCACCGAGTACGGGCCGCCAGTGGTGCCAGGTGCCGGTGAAGCCGTGGAGGAGAAGCAGCGGCTCGCCGGAGCCGGCGCGGTATAGGGCTGGGGAGATCTCTGACATGCGTGGAGGCTACCTTCCCGACGCCGGGGGCGCAAAGGGGCGGGTACAGTCAGGGCATGAACCGGGCGCACTCAGTCATCTGCTCCTCAGGCTGGTGGGCACGCACGGTCGAACGCGACTTGCTGCCGTGGGGACTCAAAGGGGTAGATCTCGGCGAGGATGTGCTTGAGATCGGCCCCGGGTTCGGCGCCACCACCCGCGTGCTCGCGCGCAGGCCGGGCGCTTTGACGGTGGTGGAGCTGTCCGAGAGCTATTGCGAGCGGCTGCGACGGACGCTCCACGGCGATGTCGAGATTGTGCAGGCGGACGCCACCGCCATGCCTTTCGTCGACGGTCGCTTCTCGGGAGTGGTGTGCTTCACGATGCTCCATCACGTCCCGTCTGTCGAACTGCAGGACCGGCTTCTGGGTGAGGTGTGCCGGGTACTGCGACCAGGAGGCGTGTTCGCGGGAACGGACAACCTGGGCACAGGGCCTGCCTTCAAGGCGCTGCACGTGCGCGACACGCTTGTTCCGGTCGATCCGGATGGGCTACCGGCGCGGTTGGAACGAGCCGGGTTGGCTGAGCCCAGCGTCAATGTGGGGGGCCGATCGTTTCGCTTTCGCGCGCGTAAGGCGCTGCACGAGGTCGCCGGGCCGGCCGCTTCCTCGGCTGGCGTGTAAGCGGAGCGCTCGTGGCCACTCAAACCCGCCTGAGCGCATCCGCCAGGATCGGGGGTGACGTGGTTTCGCCCTAGCTGTTCTGCGGGTTCCCACTGACGGCAACCATCGCGAGGGGCCGTAGGTTGTGCTCAATCCGATATCGCGGCCAGAGCGCTCCGGACCTCTACCCCCCGGCGAGGCGCGGCTGCCGAAGGGGTGACCTATGCACTTCAAGCCATTTATGCCCCCAGCGGCCCTCGCCCTGGCAACAGCCGCTTTGCTCGCCAGTTGCGGCAGCGGCAGCAAGCCCGCTTACTGCACACAGGTCACCAACTTCGAGAACTCCGTCAATACCCTCGAACAGACCGAAGTGAGCCCCTCGAACCTCAGCACAATCGCCACCGACGTCCAGAAGGTCGGCACCAGCTCGAAGGAACTCGTCTCAGCGGTAAAGACCGAATTCGCGCCTCAGATCAACTCAATGAAGGGCTCGGTGGCTGCGATGGAGGCTACGCTGAAAGAACTGGCGAGCACCCCCAGCTCGTCTACGCTCACGCACGCCGTCACGGCGATCCCCGCACAGGTGGAAGCGCTCAAGCGCTCCGCTGGCGAAATCCAGGAAGTGACGAAATCGAAGTGCAAATGAGCTTCGGGGTCGTCCATCGCCGGCGGCCAGCCCATGTCGGTTTATCTCTACTTGCAGATAAAGCCTTATAGAGGCCTGCGACCCTCCGAAAACTTGAGGAGGCAGACGCCGCCTTCGCAGACGGGGAGATAGGTGTAGGAGGGCGTGGTTGAGCGGGATTCTGCGGGGCGTGGGCGGTTTCGTGGGCGGTCGAGACGATGCGCCCCCGCATAAGCCTACGGTCCGACTTATGGTTGCTCTTGCGTCGGCGCATCCGACGCTGGCGAAAGAGCGGGCTTCGACGTCGAAGGAGCTGCCGTCAGTGTCTGAGATAGCCGCTCGGCGAGAGGTGCCCGCGAGAACTGCATGAGCCAGTGCAGACCTCCTGGTGCCGCGAGATCGACCTCACCGTAGAGCATCACAGGTAGCTGCCGGTTGTTGTTGAAGCGCCTGTCCGGTCCTCCCTTAACGTTGACGTATTGCCACGTCGTGTCGACCTGCTGACCATCG
This sequence comes from uncultured Solirubrobacterales bacterium, assembly GCA_963695305.1. Classification (GTDB taxonomy): domain Bacteria; phylum Actinomycetota; class Thermoleophilia; order Solirubrobacterales; family Solirubrobacteraceae; genus Palsa-744. Next base: position 2,342,614 of record OY968774.1, read on the forward strand.
CGAGGCTTACCGGCAGTCTCGATGAACCGCTGCGGATTAAAACCAGACGCGAGCACTCCATAGTCGACATCACTGAAGTGTTTGCCGTCGCGAACCAGAAGCCGGTCGGGAAGAAAGTGAAGCCCTTGCTTACCAGATTCCAAACTCGGCACCGCGATGTTCGTGGCGAGAATCTTGGGACCGTTGAGACTTCGCTTCGCCTCCACTCGCTTCACGATCTCGCTGGCGCCGCTGTTGACCTTGTACTGGTAGGTGCTTTGCACTTGGCCCGCAGCGTTGACACGCCACGCTTTGCTCATTTTGCCTAGCTCTTCGAAAGTCTCGACAAGCTGCGTAAACCATCGAGCGTGTTCGTCCTCCACATCGTAGAAAGCCACGACTGAGCGTCTGGCTCCATCCCGCTGGTGTAGCCATGCCACTAGCGGAATCCCCAATACCAACAGGATGATCGAACCAATCCCATTCGCAGCAAGAGCCAAGACGATCACGCCGAGTAGCGCCGCCCAAGCCAGTAGCACACGACGCCCCGCTTCGTTGAGTTGACTGACGAGATCGTCAGCACCGGTTGGAACAAGCTCGCTTGCGGAGACTCCGGTGATGTCTTCCATCGGCACACTGCCACCCATGGGCTGCTGAGGCGGTATGTAGCTCGGTCGCGGAGTCGGATGCTCGTCTCGCGGTTGCGAGCCGCCGAGCGTCGCGCGGTAGTAGACCCCGCCCTTCCCGGCACGGATGTAGTTGCCGCGCGGGCCTGTGCCAACTCGAAAGCCGGGCACGCCTACGCTTACGCCGACACCCGACTTGCTCAGGTTGTAGCGGAATGGACCGGCTTTGATGCTCTTCCGAACATAGAAACCCATCTGATTTCCGGTCGAAGCATACTCACTTGACGTCCTTGATGGCAGGCCATTATCCGACCGTGACTAGGATGTCGGCCTATCCCCAGCTGTCGCATCGTCGGCGACTAGACGATCATGCAGATTCTCCAGCTGCAGGCGCAAGCCCGGCAGTTCCTGGTCCACGACATCCCACACGAGCACAAGGTCAACACCGAAGTATTCGTGGATGAGCTTGTCGCGCATTCCGGCGATTTGCCGCCACGGAACGTCAGGCTTAAGGGCGCGAGTGTCGTCCGATATGCCCTTGACCGCCTGACCGATGATCTCGATATTGCGGATCACGGCATCCTGCGTCTTGCCATCGGAGAAGAACGCCTTCTGGCCATCGGCCGTGTAGTCCGTGATGGCGTCGATCGCCTCGATCGCGTGCGTGAGGTAAGTGCGCTCGTCCTTCACAGGGCTACGGCGTCGGCATATATACGCTCGCGCAAATGCGGACTCACGCCGCCCTCACTGAGAACATCAACGTGAGTACCGAGCAGGTCCTCAAGGTCCTGCCAGAGCCCCACCAGATCGAGCAGATTACGACCCGGCTCCATCTGCACCAGTAGATCCACGTCGCTTGCAACGTCTGGCTCTCCCCGCGCCACCGATCCGAACACGCGGACATTGTGGGCACCATGCTCGGCAGCGCAAGTCAGGATCTCCTCGCGCCGGGCGCGTAGTCGTCCGAGGTCAAGATTGGGAGTCGAAAGGCTCATGACGACAACCACGTTACCGCCAACAAAGGCGGCATGTAGAGCAGAAAAAACGACCACACGACTCCTCCTCGCCGGTGCTCGAACTCCTCCGCCTCCACTCAGCCGACCGCAGCAAGGACGCACCGGCGCTCGGACTCGGTGAGCGCTCCGGCAAACGGAGAGTTCTGGCGCAGGTCGTCCGCATCAGCGCCGACTGCCGTAATCGCGTCACGGATGCTCGTCAGGGGCATGGCAAGAACACGATCCCATCTCTCGACATATACGGGGTCGATTCGGCCCTGCTCACGCCAGCGATAAAGCACGTACTTGGCGTCAGCGACAGTCTGCTTTTGCAACCTCCCCGCCACGGCCTGGTGATATGCGAGGCCGCGCAGATGCGTGCGGTCATAAGAAGTGCCCTTCCGATCGTGCGGCCAGTCCACTCTTAGCCGCTCAGCGGCGTGTTGCCTGCTTCTCAACGCAGCGGCAAGCGGGTGGCGAACAGTCCCGCCGGTCTTGTTGGAGCGGACGGCTTCGTAGAGATCGAGCAGCGCCACAACCGACACCTCTTGACGTCCTGACGTAGCGAACACCAACGGCACGTCGCCGCTCTCGATCCATCGTTCCAAAGCGGTGTGACTGACGCCGAGTAGCTTCGCGGCGAGCCGTCGTGAGATGGTCTCCCCCAGCTCCTGTTCGAGCCCCAGACGAACGGCGAACAGGTCTTCGTTGTCAGGTACGAGACGTCCCACGCGCCGAAGCCGCACTATGTTCTCAAAAAGTCGTTGCTTGCGGTCCACTATCGCCATGCTGCGAAGGCTAGCATTCTTATTGCCAAAAGTCGAGTAAAATGGCAATATAGATGGTTATGCCAGGCGCCCGGCAGCGGCAGCTAAGAGGCGATGCCCGCACCCTCCAAGCGAAGTACCCTTTCGGAACCGCATGACGATCGAGAAAATGACAATCGAGCAGTGGCGTCGCGAAGCGCCCGAACTGCGCGCCAAGAGCGAGGGGTTGTTGGAGCGATTCAAACCAGCCCGCAGGCAGAAGCCCCGTCACCCGGCCGAGGCGGAGTTCCTGCGCCGTATTGGCACGCCCGAGCGTCTCATTGGCCCTACCACCACCGATCCTAAGTAAAGCTCGCGTCCAATCTAGAGTCCGCGCAGTAGCTCGCTTGCCGGAACCTCAAGGCCGCGCGCGAGCTTGACGACAGTCGATGTGCGGAGGTCTCGCACTCCTCGCTCGGCGCGACCGACCTCCACAACGTGCATGTCGCAGCGCTCGGCAAGCGCCTCTTGCGTCATTTTCAAACGGCAGCGGTTGTCCCGGATGTTTTTGCCGACGATGGACTTTGGCTCCACGAGAAGATCATCCCCGACAAAGCCAATAACGTCCAGAACCAATAACGTCCTGTTCGTGATATAACTTGACTTCTCCAATTCAATAGTTGGTCCCGACGACAGCGGTAACTGCCGCCGGGACCCTGAGCACAGGAGATATAGCTCCCATGCCCGCAAAGAGCCTAATCCAATGGTCGAGGCCGACAACGCCCCACGGCCGGGACATCATCGCCTCACCGCCCCCACAAGGGCCGCGCTCCGCTACGACCAGAACGCGGCGTGACCGATGCTCAAGTTCCTAAGCAGACGCCGCTTGAGCATCTTCCGTGTCGCCTTTGCGGTACAGGAGGGCGTCGTCATCGGACTCGCGGCGAAAACCCCCGTCTTGCCGATGGTCAGCGTCTGCGTCGTCGTCACCGCTATACGGCTCCGACTGGAATCGTCGTTGCCGGCGAGCGACGGTCCCGCCACTTAGCTCAAGGGAGCGCCACGTCGCAGGGCCGGGCGTGGCGCTCCATCGAGCAAACACAGTCGAGCCAATAGTAGGCGTATCCTGAATATCATGACTACAAAAGAACTCGACATCGAGCAGTGGCGGCGCGAAGCCCCAGAGCGACGCGCGAAGATCGAGAAGGCCTTGGCAGGTTTCAAGCCACCCACGCGCCAGAAGCCACGCTCAGCCTTCGAGGCCGAGTTCTTGCGCCGCATCGGTACGCCCGAGCGCCTCATTGGGCCTACCACAACCGAGCCTGAGTGAAGCTGGCCGTTCGCCCGTAGGCCGCCGTGACGCGATCAAGGGCGCGCTCGTGATCGCGGTGGCCGTATAGGCGACGGACCAGCTCGCCGCCGTCGGTGTGGCCGAGCGCGATAGCCACGTCCTCAGAAGGCAGATCGAGGACGTTGACCATGTACCAGCCCGCAAAATGACGGGTCGCGAGATAGAGGCTTCCGTCCCACCCAGCCGCAACCTTGACGGCCTTCCAGTGGTAGGCACGGGCGCTCGCGGTCCAGTGCTCACCTCGGATCGGCGCGAAACAGAACTCGCTTTCGACCGGCAGAGCGACAATCGCCTCTCGCGCCGGCTCGGTCAGCGGAGCCTCGCGCGCCAGGCCGTTCTGGGCGGCGTAAAGGTGCGGGTCTTGGCGTTGAACTGCTCCACGACCAGGATGCGTGAACGATCAAGATCGACATTCATGCGACGGAGCGCGTCAAGCTCACCAGGACGAAGGCCCGTGAACGCCGCGACCTGGAGCCACGCGGCAAACGACGGGCTCGCAAGCTCGCGCGCGTAGCGGACCAGCTTCCATACCTGCTCCTCAGTGGGCGGCTGTTCGTGACGACGACCCGGACCCTTCGAGATCCCGAGCCGGGCGAACGGGTTGTGCCGGACCAGCCGTCCCGCCTTCGCCGAGGCCGCATCGTTGAGCATCGCTCGCAGAGCCGGGACGGTGCCGTTGTGCTTGCCGCCTGCCAACCACTCGCCGACAATCTCGTCGTCCACTTGGTCGATGCGCCGGGCTCCGTAGCGCTCGACAAACGCACTCGTTCGCTCACGGTTGTGAATGTTCGTTGAGTCCTTCGGCCGCGAGAACAGCGGATCGGTGGTCCACCGCTCCCAGAAATCCCGAACCGTGACCGCGACCACGCGAACACTCCCCAACCGCTCACGCGCCTTCTCCCGTGCCCGCTTCGCTTCAGTCTTTGTTGCGAACGTTCCAGGACCACCGAGCACACGCGAGACGCTGACGTTGTGCCCGAGTGCCGGATCGTGGACCTGAGCGCACCAACGACCCGATGGGAGCTTCATGACGCTCATGCGGCCCTCACGCGTCCCGACGCCCACGAGATCGCCACAGAGGGCCTGAAACGCCGCGTGCGTCTCCCCCACGTCACTGACGGCATCCCCTCAGCGACGAGGCGATCGAGAGTCGCGAGGCTCACGCCCATGATCTCGGCCAACTCCATGCGGCCGACGTAGCGCTCCGGCCCTCGCCGTGCCAACTCGACATCATTCGTGTTTCGATTTGACCCCACATCCTTAATGACCGCAAGTCGGCCAAAACTGCAAACGAATTTGAGAATCGCCTCCGAAACCAGCCAGGGTGGACCGCTCGGCGGCCGCAGCTCCTGCGACGGTGCGCCGGAACACCTGCGGATCGCCGACGTCCACACGATCCTGCACAGGTGTTCCGACGCACCATCCTGACCTTCGCTCAGAGCGACAGGCGGTCCATGCACACCGCAGCGCGACTCGCGAAAACGAAGTCGCCGCAGCGGTGGATCAACCCAACCGCAAGCAGCGCAGCGATGGCATCGGCAACCACAAGGGCGTCGCCCACCTCGCGCTCCACCTCCTCCACTGACCACGGCCGCTGATCGCTAGGGCGCAGTAGCAGTCCCATGACCGCTTTTGCGTTCGGTCGTCCTCTTCGGCTGCGTTCTGGCTAGGCTCGTCCTGCATGGAAAGACTCCTTTCCGTGCCGCGCCCCGGGCAGTTCGCGCTGCGCCGGGGCACTTTACGTTTCGATGTAGGTGACTTATAGTCCATAGACTAATAGTCGTCAAGGCGGAAGGCTGCGCCCCATGCCCATCCGCTCCCCCGCCCACGCCGCCTTCGGCGAGGCGATCCGCCAGATGCGCGGGGAGCTGGGTATGTCCCAGGAAGCACTCGCCGAAGCCTGCGACCTCGACCGCACCTACATCAGCGGCATCGAGCGCGGCTTTCGCAACCCAAGCCTCACGAACATCCTCAAGATCGCGACGACTCTCAAGACCCGCCCAGCGGACCTACTTGCTCGCACAGAAGCCCTCCAGCGCATAGCTCGCCCGACCTAGAACACTCGGCCGAGCAGCGAGACAGCCATCTGACCGAGCCTTTCAGGGCCGCCTACAGCTCAAACGCAAAATCCTGCACAGACTAGATGCACGGCTGTGCGAACGTGGTGCGATTAGCGTGTCTACACGGACCAGCGAGGTACTACCAATCCCCAGGTAGCAGACGCGAGTCCGTTCGAGAACGACTCCAGCGAAGTCTGTCCGGTGCCAAACATATAGTTACTTATATGGCGTCGAATGACGAACTCATGCGATCAGTGGACGCGAAGTTGAGCGCCCTTCTCGTACTGGTGCTAGACGGATATCTCCGGCAAACAGGCGTTGCGCGACCAAAGGAGCGCTCTGTCGACAAGATGCTTGCTGACGTCGGCCTTTCGGCCGCCGTCATCGCCCGACTGTTGGGGAAGACTGAGCGTGCAGTTCATTTGCAGCTCGCTCCGAGACGCGCTGAGAAGACCGCGCCGAACAAGGCCGCAACCAAGAAGTCGCGGCCAACGAAAGACGCTGCTTAACGATGCCTGCCGATAAGGCTAGACAAGGGGATACCGACCTCCGTCATTCCACAGTGATGGTCGGCATCCTTACGATGCTTGTTGCCGAACGCGAGGAGCGGCTCAGCGATGATGCTGTCCGACCCACAAAGACAGAGGTTCTGCTCAACAATGCCGGATTCACATCACCGGAAGTTGCGCAGATCATGGGGAAGAGTCCCGCTGCGGTTCGGAAGACGATCCAGCGAGGGAGGAAGTAAAAGATGGCAACAAGCCGAACAGAGCAAGCAAGGGCCGTGGACCCAATCGATGAGGTCGCGCGATTGCTTGCACTAAGCCTCAAGCGAGAACGCGGGCTACAAGAGATTATCGTTGAACTAGATAGCGTCGGCATAAGGCAGGCTCGAATTGCAGAGCTCCTTGGCACGACGGCTGGCTACGTGAACGTGGCTTTGGGTCGAGCAAAGAAGCAGGCCAAAGATAAGTCGGCTCCGGACCGCAAGCGATCGTAGCGCTGGCGAAAAGGAGTTAGTAAAAACTCCCGCATGGCACAGACAAGTCAAAAGATCCTGGACGAGCTACGTACGTGCCTCGGGAACGTCAGCCACCAAGCGATCAGTCAACGTCGCGCCCGGATCCAACGTAAGGTTGCTATGCCGACTGATATTGCCACCTATATCGTCGCGCAACGTGAGGGCATAAGGATCGAGAAGCATCTAGACGCAGACACGCTTCAGGTCGTGGCCGACTTCCAGGGACGACTAGCAGCAAATGACGGCGACGGCAAGGTAAGTACAGGCACGAAGGCGCCTATAAAGAAGGCGAGCCAGCGTGTCAAGGAGTTGCGGGTCGGCGACATCAAGATCCCAAAGAACGCGCTTAGTCAAGAGCACATGGATGATGCTGTACGGATGGCCACGATTTATCCCGTGCTCTACACGCTTGAGAACAGCATGAGGAGCTTTATCGATGGACACCTGACAACGACTTACGGTGGCCAATGGTATGACGACCCAAAGATCGTAAGCAATCAAATAAGCGCGCGAGTCAAGCGCAATAGAGATGCGGAGTCACGCCACAGATACCACAGTCGTCGGAACGCGAGGTTCATCTACTACACGGACCTAGGAGACCTACCGCTGATCGTCCATAGCGAGAACGGATGGAAGGTGTTCAAGGCACTATTCCCCAGCGACAAGTGGCTACACGGGCGAATTGAGGTTATCGAGGCTTCGCGAAACGTCGTCGCCCACATGAACCCGCTAAAAAAGCGTGACCTTGATCGCATCCGACTGAACTTCGAGGACTGGCTCGCCCAGATAAAGGACCGAGTCCCCTCCACGGCCTCGTAGTCGATCGTCTGTTGCCATTTGCCTATCGTGGGCGGTCAGACTGCCTGTTCGTGGGCGGTTCGTGGGCGGTTCGTGGGCGGTCGCCCCAGAGACCGAGCCTTGTACCACTGCGGACGGACACAGCCTTTAGTCCGAACAATCCCAATACCAGAGCCAAATCTCGCGCCTTCGGGACGCCCCCAGCCCCCTCCAGTCGCCAACCACAACTCAATCGGGGAGACAGGATTTGAACCTGCGACCGCCCGGCCCCCAGCCGGGTGCGCTACCAGACTGCGCCACTCCCCGTGGTCGTCTCGATTCTACGAACATAGCCGCTCCAGCGAGCGCGTGCCGTCCGGCCCATGTGGGAACATACGTTCGTGTCGAGTCCCGCGGAGATCAGGGTTTGCAGTCGCTGCAGATTGCGGAAGCCCTCGTCGTCTTTTGGCTGGCATCGCAGGGATCGCGGTCAACTCGACACCTACTGCCGTGCATGTCGCGCCGCCTACAAACGCGAGCACTACGCGGCGAACCGAGCGCGCTACATCGCAAACGCCCACCGTCGCAAGCAGGCCGTCGCGCTTGACCGCGCGACTCGGCTGGTGGAGATCTTCCGGCGACGACCGTGTGTCGACTGCGGCGAGAGCGATCCTCTCGTGCTGGAGTTCGACCACCTGGGCGAGAAGAGCTTCAACATCGCCAAGGGCCTAAGAAGCCACAGTTGGGAGGCGATACTCGACGAGATCGCCAAGTGCGAGGTAGTCTGTGCGAACTGTCATCGTCGGCGGACCGCCCATCGAGGTGGGTTCGCGCGCGCGGCGGTAGCTCAACGGTAGAGCCTCGCCCTTCCAAGGCGATGACGCGGGTTCGAGTCCCGTCCGCCGCTTCAAAGAGATCCCGCAAATCGCGGGTAGATCGGGCGTGCCGTCCCACCCCCCGTCTAAGGTGTGGGTCGTGCGCCTAAGGGTCCTGCCCCTGCTCCTAGCCGTAGTCGCAGCCGACTACGCGCTGTGGGACTGGTCGATCGCGAGCGGGCATGACGTCGTATCGCTCGTGGCGGGGTTGACGCTGCTGCCGATGGCGGTAATAGCGCTGGGCATGCTCGTGGTCGCCGGGGCACGGTTGTTGCGCTTCCTGCTCGGAGGCGCCGCCGGCCGGACGCCCACCGTACGCGCGAGCGCGGACACGGAGCCCGCCAGCGAGACACGCCACAAGCCGGCGTCCGAAGAGGGCTCCTCCGGTAGGCTCGCCGCCTGAGCTTGCCCGCCTGCTGCCCGAGATCGCCCACCCGCCGCTGTTCGCCCGCTCGTGCGGGCGCCGACCGCCTGAACCCGGGTGCGAGCAAGTGAGCGAGCGCGAGCAATGAGGGGGCGACTCGCACGTCTACTCCCCCGGTCCCGCAACGCGAAGCTCGCGGCCGCCGCCGGCATCCTGCTCCTGCTCGCGGGGGTCGTGCTCGCGGGATACCTCTACGAGAAGAAACGCACCGGCAACATCTACCACCCCCACGCGGTGTTCGTGCCGCAGCCCACACCCACACTGCCGAAGGTCAAAGGACAGGACCGCTTCGCGTGGCCGTTGTATGGATACACGAAGAACCACACCCGCTTCTTCCCCGCCTCAACCCACATGCGGCCGCCGTTCAAAACCGTGTGGACCCATGGGGGGTCGGCGCTGTTGGAGTTCCCTCCGGTGATGATCGGCAACCGCATCTTCCAGCTCGGGGACGATGGCGTGTTGCACGCGATCAACAAGTACACCGGGAAGGACATGTGGAGCCGCAGGCTCGGCGCGCTGTCGGCCTCTACACCCGCGGTGGGGGGCAGCACGGTGTACGTGACCATTCTCTCCCGCGCCTCGGGGATGCAAGCGGGGAGGGTGGTGGCGTTGAACACGATCAACGGTCACATCCGCTGGTCGCGGGACCTCCCCTCCCGCGCAGAGTCCTCCCCCCTGCTCGACAACGGGAAGCTCTTCCTCGGATCCCAGAACGGCACCGTGTACGCGCTCGCCGCCCGCACCGGCAAAGTCCTGTGGACCTACCACGCGAAAGGCGCCGTGAAGGCGAGCCCGTCCCTCTCAAACGGAGTGCTCTACTTCGGCGACTACTCAGGTGAGCTACAGGCGGTGCGCGAGCGCGACGGCCACCGTGTGTGGGCCAGCGGGTCGGGTGGGGCGCTGCTTGGGAGCGGCACCTTCTACTCCACCCCCGCGGTGGTGTACGGGAGGGTGTTCCTCGGGAATACCGACGGGAGGGTGTATGCCTACGACGCCTCCTCGGGGAAACTCGACTGGGCGGTGCAAACGGGGGCGTACGTGTATGCGTCCCCCGCGGTCACGAACGCCCCCGGCCTCGGCCCCACGATCTACGAGGGCTCCTACGACGGCACTTTCTACGCCCTCAACGCCCGCTCGGGACATGTGGAGTGGCGCTACAAAGCGGGCGGGAAGATCTCCGGGTCGGCCACCATCATCGGGAACATCGTGTACTTCGCCGACCTCGGCACCCACCGCACGATCGGCCTCGGCATCTCCACCGGGAGGGTCGTGTTCACGAAGGACACGGGTACGTTCGACCCGGTGGTGAGCGACGACCACTACCTCTACCTGTCGGGCATCACGGGGTTGTACGCGCTCGCCCCCTACACGCCCAATGCGCACCCCGCCGCGAAGGCGAAAGCGGCGCAAGCCGCGAAGCGCAGGCGCGCCACGCGGGCAGCCGCGCGCAGACGGGCGGTCAACGCCCGCAAGCGTCGCCGAGCGAAAGCGCGCGCGCGACAGAGAAGCGCGCGGCGACACGCACGACACCGGGGTAATTGACGCTCACCGCAGTCCACCCCCCGGGGGCGCGCCTCACACAGCCGGAGCCCCCCACGATGGCCCAGTAGCGGGTGTACCGCACCCTCACCACCGACCTCCCCGCCTGCGGGAAGCGCAGCGCGAACGAGTCGTGGCCGAGCGTAGCGAGCGTCGCCGGGGACGAGGCTATCGGGGCGTGGCCAACCACCGCGAACACCCGCCAGTGGGCGCTTGCGAACACTTCGCGCAGATACGGCTCCCCCTTGCGGACGAGCGCGGCCTCTTCATCGCTTGACCCGTCCAAACGCACATCCGGCAGCGCGACGTAGCTCACCGCATTACCCCGCAGCCATTCACGATAGGCACCGGCAGTGAGAGGGGTTTTGAAAAAGATTCCGTCGTACCTCGTGTCGAGTTGACGCTCCCAGCCGCGAGCGAGGGGATATTGCGGGGCAAGCAGGGCAGCCTCCCAATGAGAGTGGGTGAAAGGCACCTCCACGCGCACCAACGGCCCCCCGTTCCCCCCGAGGAAGCGCTCAAGCGGGCGGTAATAAGCCTGGTTGGTGGATGGGTCACCAACCACTCCCGTGCTCTCCCTCACCGGCCCCCACGCTGTCCACACGACGATCCCGCCTACCGCGAGCGCGGTTGCCACAAGCGGCCGCCCAGCCCGTCTGAAACCATCACGCCCGAGCGCGCACAGGAGCAGCGGCCCCGCGAGGATGACGGCATAACGGTCGATGTTGCTCCCCATCGGGGCGGGGAGGATCGAGAGCACGGTCACCCCCAGATACACCCGCCCGCCGATGCGAAGCAGTCGCTCCTCGGGAGGGAGCGCATAAAGGAACGCAAGCGTCACAGCGAGCGTCGCCGTGACTGAGCTCGCGGCAAAAGGCTCCCACCCACCCTCGGGGAACATCGCCTCAAGCGGGAGCGTCACTAGCAATGCGGGAGCAACCAACGCGAACCCGGCGCGGGGGTTGCGGGTAACGAGCACGTGGGTAGCGCCCGCGAGCGCCAACAACAGACCCGCCACCGGGCTCGTGGCGGCGCACACGACGGTGAGCGCCCCGGCGAGCCACGGCTTGCCACGCACGAGCGCGAGCACTGCGAGCGTGGCGAACGTAACCCCGAGCGCGAACGTGAGCCTGCCGATCCACAGATCGCCGGCGACCGCCAGCGCGAAGCATGCCGCCCCCCAGCGCGCGCGGGGGCCATACACGGTGGTGGCGATGCGCTCGAAAGCGATCGTGGAGACAACCACCGCAAGCGCCCCCACCAAGCGCATCCCGAGCACGAGCGCCACCCACGGGAACACAAGCGAGTAACCGAGAAGGTGGTGGCCGGCGTACCAGTTGTTATCCCAAACGGCGAAGCCATAGCGTTCAAACAGGGTCTCGCGGTACACCTGCGCGGCGAGGTCGGGCGAGCGGGGGTCCACCAGCAGCCACGCCCCCACGAGCACGCACGCCAGCAACAGCGCAGGCGAGAGCGTTCGAGGGAGCGAGAGCGCGCGGGAGGTGGGCAGCGGGGACGGGCGGTCCGTGAGTACTTGGCTCTCCACTGCCCGCCAGTATGCGCCACCGCCACCCTCCACGTAGCCGCGACGGCGACGGTCCAAACTGGCGGAACTGGGATGCCTGTACTCCAAAATCGGCTGGGGCCCGGTGTGCTACTCCACCGGGCCCCAGCTCCCGCGTGAGCCGAACTCATTTGGACGAGTCGCGCGGTTGTGCTCCTAGAACAGTCGGGCGCCCGAAAAGTCGCGCCGACACGCGCGAAGCTCAGGTAGCCGATAATCAGCGCCGATGAGAGCCGCGCTCAGAGCACTCCCCGCGTCGGCGCTGCTCGCCGTGGCGGCGCTTACCGTGGGGTGTGGCACCACACACCCACCTCCCTTGAGCAGCGGGGGACTCGCCGAAGCGCAGACCTTCCCCTACTTCAGGCTCTACTGGGCAGGCCCCCACTTCATCGGCAAGCCGCTCGCGGCGGTTGACGGAATGAAGAGCTACAGCACCACCATCGGCGACAGTGTGTACTACGGCGACTGCGTCAACGGCAAGGGACTACTCGGTGGCGGAGGAAGCTGTTTGCTGCCGCTACAGGTCACCACGGTGATTTACCGCCTGCACTCCAACAGCGCGCTCGGCCCGCAGCGCAACCTCCTCATCCGGGGGGTTCCAGCGACGATCTATGACGAAGGCCACTCGATGGAGATCTACTCCGGGCGGCTCGCGATCGACGTGTCCTCCGACACGCTCGCCCACACGATGCTTGCCGCCAAGCAACTGCTCCCGATCAACGCACAGGGGTCCGCGGACGAAGACCTCCCTCCCCCCGTCTACTGTCCCGGCCTCTCGGGGTACATCCCACCGAAGCTCCAACGTACGATGAGCCTGCTCCCCAGCTCACCCTGCCAGAAGGCCCAGGCGGCTATCGCCGCCGCGGAACAGCTGGCGGAAGCTAGCCCCCGGTAGCCCCTTCGGCGGCGACCACCGGCTCGCCGATCTCACGGCGCAGCGAAAAGAACGCCACCGACCCGATCAAGGCCGGGAGCCACAGGGAGATCGCGCGGTAGGTAACTACCGCCGCGACCACCGCGGAGACGGGGCGCACGTGGAAGAGCACGAGCATTCCGATCAACCCACCTTCAACCGCCACCAACCCGGCTGGGATTGGGATCGAGTTGGCCATCAGGCCGACGAGGTAGGCCATCGCGACCGCCCAGAACGTGGGGGTAGTGCCGAAGGCACGCAAACACGCATACATAACAAGCGTGTCGAACAGGCAGTACCCGATCGCCCCGAGAAGCCGGGGGTCGCCTTCTCGGATCATCCGCAACGCATCCCTAACCCCGTTACTAACCGCTTCAAGCGCGACATGGCGACGACCGTCGCGCATCGCGCCGCGTGTGGCGAACCTTCCGGCGAGTGCCGCCACCGCGAGTGTTGCGAGGATCGCGGCGATCGCGAGCGCCGCCGGAACCAGCGTGAGCAGCGGGTCTTCCGAGCCGGGCAGCAGACCCAGCCACATGGGGATCCCGATGAGCGCCACCACGCTCACGTTCACCGCGCTCGTGAGCACAAACATCAACACCGACCGCCGCGCGATCCGCTCAACGGCAACCCCCTTCGTGCGCAGCACCCATGCGCCCAGCGCGATCCCGCCGATGCCGCTTACCGACACCACCGAGTTGACCCCCAGCTCCGAGAGTGAGAGCTTGCGGCTGAAGCGCCGCTCCATTCCGAATACGAGCTCGAACAACACCACGTAGCCGGCACACGAGAGCAGCTCGAAGCCGATCGCCGCGGCAACCCAGCCGGGGGTGGCGTCGGTGATGCGCTCCCCTGCCGACCGCAATCCCGGCACGGCGAACAGCAGAGTGACGATCAACGCGAAGAAGATGGCGAGGCTGATCAACCCGTTGCGTAGGCGCCGCGACTGGGTTGACATCTCTCCGCTCATACTCTCTGGCGGGCGCTCCGGCGCGCCATCGTCGGTGCGCGTTTGCGCCGTATCGTCGGGAATCGCCGCGGTGGTGTCGTGATCGACGATTCTTCGCATCCTCTTCGGCTCTGGTCTCAGCTTCGTGGCGCTATCTTCACGATAGCCCCACCGCGTCTCACACCACTGCGGGGTCACGCTCCTTTCGCCCGACGGCGCCCCGCGCGTACTCCGACCTCGCCGCCCGAAAGGCGACCGGGGTGAGGCCGTAGCGGCGACGGAAGGCCCGCGCGAAGTGAGGCGCTTGGCGGTATCCCACGAGTCGCGCCACCTCCCGCACCGAGAGCTGCGGACGCTCGATTAGAAGTCGAGCCGCGACGTTCAGGCGATAGGCGAGCAGGTCCTCACGGAAAGTGACCGCACCGAACTGGGAGTACGCGCGCGTGAGCTGGCGCGGAGAACTCGCGAGCGCCTTCGCGACCGCGTCAAGCGTGAGCGGGCGTCGGTAGTGGCGTGCTATCACCACCCGCGCAAGCAGATACAGGCGGCGACGTTGCTCGATCGTGGAGGGACGCACACCTCCTTATCCGACGGCCCGCCCAGAACGGGGACAGATCGACTGCCGGCCAATCAGCCCGCGTAGTGTGCCGCGACCCGTTCAGAGGCGGGGCGGTAAGAGCTGCAGAGGCTGATGTGCCATGCCTCGTTAATGTCCCCACCGCCCACACGACGCACGTTGCGTGCGCTGGCGGGGAGCGTCATACGGGCTCTGACTCCCGCACGTATCGGAGCACCCCTTCACACGCGGCTTGAACCTGGTCGAGCACGATCTCAAAGCCGCGGTCGCTGTCGTAGTAGGGGTCGGGAACATCGAGATCATCGAGACCCGCGCTCGCAGGATCGAACTCGCGCAACAAACGCACCTTCGCGCGGGCCTCCTCGTCGGAGGCGAGCCGCCGCAGGTCGCGCTCATTTGAGCTGTCCATAGCGAGGATCAAGTCGAAGCGCTCGAAGTCCTCCGGGCGAACCTTCCGCGCATGGCCCTCAAGCGCGATCCCCCGGGTCTGCGCCGCCGCGGTGGCGCGCTCATCTGGTGGGTCACCCACATGCCAGCCTCCTGTGCCCGCGCTGTCGATCGCGATGCTCTCTTGCAACCCGGCTTCACTCACGAGCTTTCGCATCACACCCTCCGCGGTGGGCGAGCGACAGATGTTCCCAAGGCATACGAACAGGATGTCCATGAGGCTCACAATTCCCGTAGAGCACGAACGAGGATCAAAAAAATCACTCCTCCCCCAACTCCAAAACCGCCAGGAAAGCCTCCTGGGGGACCTCGACTCGGCCGACCTGCTTCATGCGCTTCTTGCCCTCCTTCTGCTTGCCGAGAAGCTTCTTCTTGCGCGAGATATCGCCGCCGTAGCACTTCGCGATCACGTCCTTGCGGAAGGCCTTCACCGTCTCGCGGGCGATGATGTGCGAGCCGATCGCCGCCTGGATCGGCACGTCGTACTGCTGGCGGGGAATACGCTTGCGGAGCTTCTCGGTGAGCGTTCTCCCCATCTCATACGCCTTGTCCTTGTGCACCACCATCGACAACGCGTCCACCGTGTCACCCGCAAGCAACACGTCGAGCTTGACGAGGTTCGCGGGCTGCATATCGCTCAGCTCGTAATCGAGCGACGCATATCCTCGCGTGCGCGACTTGAGCTGGTCGAAGAAATCGAGCACGATTTCCGCGAGCGGGAGGTCGTAGCTCATCTGCACCCTCTCGGGCGAGAGGTAGTGCATCCCCGCCGGCTCACCCCTGCGCTCCTGGCAGAGCTCCATCACCGCCCCCACATACTCGCGCGGGCAGATCACCTGCGCCTTGATGAACGGCTCGCGGATCTCCGCGATCACGCCCGGCTCGGGCATGTCGGAGGGGTTGTGCACCTCCATCTCCTCACCGTTGGTCAACGTCACATCGAACTCCACCGAGGGCATCGTGGCGAGCAGTTCCAGGTCGTACTCCCGCTCCAACCGCTCCCGCACGATGTCCATGTGCAGGAGCCCGAGAAAACCGCACCGGAAGCCGAAGCCGAGCGCGTCGGAGGTCTCAGGCTCCCAGGAGAGCGCCGCGTCGTTGAGGGTGAGCTTCTCCAATGCGTCCCTCAGGTCGGGGTAGCGGTCGGAGTCGATGGGGAACAACCCGCAGAACACCATCGGCTTCACCTCGCGGTAGCCGGGGAGCGCCTCGGTTGCTCCGTCCTCAGCACGCGATCCAGTAGTCAAGGTGTCGCCGACGCGCAGGTGCGTGACGTCCTTGATGCCGGTGATCAGATACCCCACCTCCCCCGCGCTCAACTGCTTGACGGGGGTCATTGTCGGGGAGAAGAACCCGATGTCGTCGATCTCCGCGCGCGTGCCCGCCGCCATCGCGCGGATCGCCTCGCCCTTCTTGAACACCCCATCCACCACACGGATGTAGGCGATCACTCCGCGGTACTGGTCGAACTCCGAGTCGAAGATCAGCGCCCTCGGCGGCGCGGTCGGATCGCCCGAGGGAGGCGGTACGCGTTGGACAAGCTGGTCGAGTACCTCGCTCACGCCCTCCCCCGTCTTGCCGCTGATCTTGAGGATCGCCTCCTCCGGCTCGCCGATCAGCTCCCCCACTTCCCCCGCCACCCGCTCGGGCTCAGCGCCGGGGAGGTCGATCTTGTTCAGGCACGGGATCAACTCAAGTCCAGCCTCCACCGCGAGATAGGTGTTCGCCACCGTCTGCGCCTCCACTCCCTGGGAAGCATCAACCACAAGCAGTGCCCCCTCACACGCAGCGAGCGAGCGCGACACCTCGTAGGTGAAGTCCACGTGCCCCGGAGTGTCGATGAGGTGCAGCTGGTAGGTCTCCCCGTCGGAGGCTGTGTAGGCCACCTTCACAGCCTGCGCCTTGATCGTGATCCCCCGCTCCCGCTCCAGATCCATCGAGTCGAGCACCTGCGCCCTCATCGACCGCTCGTCCACCGCGTGCGTCAGCTCGAGGATGCGATCCGCCAACGTCGACTTGCCGTGGTCGATGTGCGCGATGATCGAGAAGTTGCGGATCTTGTCTTGGTCCATGGCTTGTCCCGCAGGAACCCCGCCCCCGGGAGGGGGCGGAGGGCTATCCGGGGTCCAAACTGTAGAAGGCCCGCCACTCTGCGCGGCGCGCGATAGCCTTAGGTCAGTTCGGCGGATCGCCCACTCGGCCGGAGCTTCGGCTCAACCGGGCAACGCATCCCCTCGGGGATGGCCAGTCCACGGGGTCGGGAGTGTCATAGCCGCCCAGGCATACGACACAAGTCCTGGGACGTAGTAGTTCAATGGTGATCTTTGACCGAACCGGGGCCGGGAGGGGCGAAAGCTCCCCCGGCCCTTCTTCTCAGGCTCTTCCGAGCTGGGTCATGATGAGGCGGTGCACCTGGTGTGCCTCGGGGATGCGCATCGCAAAGACCGCCCGCACGTATACGAGCACGCCCGCGACCCCGGCGCCGCCGACGCTCACGATCTGCGCCGGGAGGGAGCCGCCGAGCAGCCGGTTCAGCACCCACCACACCGGCCACGACACGGCCGCGAGCAGAATCGACGCGACCGCGATGCGCGCTGTGATCATCGTGGTCTGTGCCCCTTCCAGGCGGCCGTTGAAACCGTCGCGCAGGCGCGACAACAGCAGCCAAGTCATCAGGGCGTTGGCGATCACCGTGCCGATGATCAGCCCAGCGATCCCCAACGGTTTGTAGAGGCCCACGCTGACGATGATGTCGACGACGATGTTGATCGCCGCCAAGCGCGTGGGAATCCATGGGCGCTGCACCGCGAAGAACACTCGCGTGAGCAACAGATTGATGCCACCGAACGGCAAACTGAAGGCGAACCAGAACAATGCAATCGACACGAGTTCGGTCGAGCGATTGTCGAACGAACCACGTTCGAACACGAGCCGCACGATCGGTGTGGTGAGCACGATGATGAACGCCGCCGCCGGGATCAGGAGCAGGTTTATCTGGCGCATCCCCACCCCGATCGCGCGGCGCATCGGGCCGACCTGACGCAGCGAGGCCATCCGACTCAACGTGGGAAACAGCACGGTGGCAACCGCCACGCTGAACAGTCCCTGAGGAAGCATGTAAATACGGAAGGCGTTGTCTATGGCTCGCGGCGCTTCGGCACTGACTAGCGTCCCGAACACCGAGTTGATCAGCTGATCGAGGTTCACGATGCCGAGCCCGATAGTCACTGGGAGCATCAGCGTGAACACCTGCTTGATGCGCGGATCGTGCCAGTCGACCGACATCTGCAAGCGGAAGTCGATCCGCCCAAGCGCGCCGAACGCCATCAGCATCTGCACGAACGTCGCCACCACGATGGCTATCGCGTACGCGTACATTTGATGACCGTTTTCAGGACCCCCCTGGAAATGTGGCCGCAAGACCACAAGCAGAACGATGATCACCAGGTTCCACACCGCCGGCGCGATGGCGGGGATCGTGAAGTGTTCGTAGGACTGCAGAATCCCCACGAGCAGGCCCGTGAGGCCGAGCAGGAGCACAACTGGGAAGAGCACCTGCGAGAGCCCGACGGTCAGCGCATCGAGATAGCTGGTGAAGGTCGGGCCGATGAACAGCGGCATGATCACCCCGGCCGCGAGCACGAAGAAGCCGGTGATCGCCCCAAGCACGATCAGGATGATCCAGAACAGCGTGGAGGCCAACCGGAACGCCTCGCGCTTGCGGCCATGCGCGAGCAGGTCGGTGAACACGGGCACGAACGCCGCCGAGAGAGCCGCATTCGCGAACAGATTGCTCACGAGATTGGGGATCTGGAAGGCGATCGTGAACGCCGACGCCGGTCCTTTCGTCCCAAAAAAGCTCGCCGCGACGATTTCCCGCACGAGCCCGAGCACGCGCGACAGGCCAGTACCGAGCGAGAAGATCGCCGTGTTGCGAGCCACCCTCCCGGGCGGCGGGGCGCTCGGAGGCGGCTCGGCGGACTCGGTCGCAGACACGGGCCGCTATAGTACGGCGCTGCGCGGCGCGCCCCGGCAGTTACAGCGGGGCGCGGGGCGCCTTTCGTTATGGCCAACATTCATTCACAGAAGAAGCGCATCCTCCGCTCCGAGCGCGAGCGCCAGGAGAACCGCGAATACACCTCCGCGATCAAGACGTACTTCCGTCACCTGGAGGCCGCCGCCGAGCAGAAAGACGGCGACGCGGCAGCGACCGAGCACCGGCGTCTCGTCAGCACGATCGACAAGGCCGTGAAGCGCGGCGCGCTTCACCGCAACACGGGCGCACGCAAGAAGTCACGCGCCGCCCGTGCGCTCGCCGGCGCCGGGTCTTAATCTGCCGTCCGCTCGGCGGACGTCTCAGCGGCAGCTCACGCGGCGATAGCCAAGATCGCCCGCAACGCGAGCGTGTCCTCCTCAAGCGAGGAGAGCGGGGTGCGGGAGAAGCTCAACGGCGCTCCCCCGCGCGTGTCGAGCTCCAGGTCGGCGATCCGGCAAAGGGCGGAGCGCAGGCGCTCGGGCTCCGTGCGCGCCACATCGGCGATGAAGCGGTCGGCGGCCCGTGGGGGCATCCGCAGGGTGCGCTTGATCTCAGCGTGGGGCTCCCCTGCCTGCAGGCGCACCGACACTCCCTCGGCGTCGCGCAAGCGTTGGGCCATCAGGTACACCAGGCCGGAGAGCCGCTCGCCCTGGGCGCGCAGCCGCATGTAGGAGCGGGTGGCGTCGGCGGCGTCTGCGCCCACGAGCGCGTCGGCGAAGGAGAAGGCGCGCCATGCGGTGGAATGGGCGGCCTGAAGCTCGATGTCCTCCGCGGTGATCTTCAGAGGAGCTTTTCCCGCGCTCCCCTCTTCGTCGGCCTGTGAGCGCCCGAGGGCTAGCTTCTCAAGCTCACGCAACAACCGTTGCTGACGCTCTCCCACTTGCGCGACCAGCGTCTTCGCGGCGAACGCGTCGAGTGAGAGACCAAGGCGGGTGGCTTGCTCGCGCACCCACCCCGCAAGCTCCCACGGCTTAATAGTGGCCTCGGCGACGATCTGTCCCTTGGCTGCCTTCACTGCACGGTGGAGCGCTGCAGGCGCCTTGGTACGGCCCTCCTCGCGGGCGAAGAAGGCGATCGTGGTGTCGGGCGGCATGTCCGCCATGGCGGGCTCGATGTGCTGCTCGACCTCGGCCTCCTTGAAGCGCTCCACTCCGTCCGCAACGATCACCCGTCGCCCCATCGCGAACGTCATCGTCGAGAGCGCGAGCGCCACCCCTTCGGGCGTCGCGTCATCGCCGGAGAGGATCTCCACACTACCGGCGTCCCCGTCGGCTTCCGCCAGGCTCTTCAACCGCGCCCGCCGCTCCCCGATCGCGCCGTGATCGTCGCCGTGGATCAGGTAGGCGGGCTTTAGCGCGGGCACTCGCCGAGTCTAGGCGAGCCGCCTGACAGCCCAGGGTGCTCAGCGGACGACCAGGTTCACAAGCCGCCCGGGCACCACGATCTCCTTGACGATCTCGTGGCCGTCGAGGTGGGTCTGGACGTTGGGGGCGGCGAGGCAGAGCGCCTTGAGCTGCTCGGGCGTGGCGTCGGAGGGGGCTTGGACGCGGTCGCGGAGCTTGCCGTTGATCTGACATACGAGCTCGTAGGAGTCGCTTTCCAACATCTCGGGGTCGGCAAACGGCCACGGCTGGTCCCACAGGCGCTCGCCTGTGAGCATGTCGTAGACCTCGCAGGAGAGATGGGGAGCGAATGGGAACAGCAGCGACGCGGCTGTGGCGAGGGCGAAGCGAAGCGTGTCTACATGCACCTTCTCGCGCAGCCGGTAGCAGTCGTTGAGCAGCTCCATGACGGCCGCGATGCACGTATTGAAGGCGAAGCGGCGCATGTCCTCGGAGACCTTGTCGATCGCCCAGTGCGCCTTGCGCGCTAGCTCAAGGTCCTCGTTGTCAAGGGATCCCGCGCCGGCGCCACCAAAGTCGTTGACGGAGGGCAGCGGCTCAGCGCCACCTCGCTCGGCCGTCTCCGCAGCGAGACGCCACAGGCGGGCGAGGAAGCGGTGGACTCCCTCCATTCCCTCGTCTGACCAGTCGGCGTCCTGGTCGGGGGGGCCGATGAAGAGGATGTAGCAGCGGGCGGTGTCGGCGCCGTAGCGCTCCACGATTGAGGAGGGAGAGACGACGTTGCCCTTGGACTTGGACATCTTCGCGCCGTCCTTGGTGACCATCCCCTGCGTGAACAGCGCGCTGAAGGGCTCCTGGAATTCGAGGTGGCCGAGGTCGGCGAGCGCCTTGCAGAAGAAGCGCGCGTACATGAGGTGGAGGATCGCGTGCTCCACCCCCCCGATGTACTGGTCCACCGGCATCCACTGGCGAAGCGCCGCCGGGTCCCAGGCGGCCTGGTCGTTGCGGGCGTCGCAGTAGCGCAGGAAATACCAGGAGGAGTCGACGAACGTGTCCATCGTGTCGGTCTCCCGCCGTGCCTTCCCACCGCAGGAGGGGCACTCGGTCGCCACCCAATCCTCGGCCGCCGCTAGCGGGGAGCGACCCTGGGGCGCGTAATCCTCGATGTCGGGGAGCACAACGGGAAGCTGGTCGACGGGAACTGGCTGCATGCCACAGGAGTCGCAGTAGACGATCGGGATGGGACAGCCCCAGTAGCGCTGGCGTGAGACCAACCAGTCGCGCAGGCGGTAGTTGACGGAGGCGTGACCCTTCCCGTCGCGGTCGAGCCATTGCACGATCGCGCGCAGCGCCTCACGGTTACCCATCCCGTCGAAGTCGGGGTGCGAGTTCACGAGCGGACCGTCGCCCGAGTAGGGCAATCCCTCGTCGTCTCCTCCATCCTCGGGTGCGCCTTCAATGACACGGCGGATCGGCAGGTGATAAGCGCGCGCAAAGGCGTAGTCGCGCTCGTCGTGGCCGGGTACCGCCATGATGGCGCCGGTGCCGTACTCCATGAGCACGTAGTCGGCCACGTACATGGGGATTGCCTCCCCGTTGACCGGATTGACTACGGTACGCCCGAGCGCGACGCCGGTCTTCTGCTTCTCAAGCGACCCCCGTTCCTCGCCCGACTCGGTGAGGGCATGGTTGACGTAATCGCGCACCGCCTGCTCCTGCGGCGTGCCCTCGACCAAGCGAAGCACGTCGGGGTGCTCGGGAGCCATCACGAAGAAGGTGGCGCCGAAGAGCGTGTCGGGACGGGTGGTGAACACGGGGTAGTCGATAGAGAGCTCCTCGCAGCGGAACGTCACCTCCGCCCCCTCGGAGCGGCCGATCCAGTTGCGTTGCATCGTCTTCACGTGCTCGGGCCAATCGATCCCGTCGAGGTCGGAGAGCAGGCGCTCGGCGTAGTCGGTGATGCGGAAGAACCACTGCTCCAGCTGCTTCACTTCGACCACAGCGCCGCAACGCTCGCAGCAGCCGTCCACCACCTGCTCGTTGGCGAGCACGGTTTGGTCGTTGGGGCACCACTTCACGGCGGCATCGCGGCGGTAGGCGAGCCCCGCCTCGAACAGCTGCAGGAAGATCCATTGGGTCCAGCGGTAGTAGGAGGGTTCGTGGGTGCCGAGCTCGCGCGACCAGTCGATCGAGATCCCCCACGAGCGGAACTGGCGCTGGAAGGAGGCGATCGACTCGGCGGTGGAGTCGCGGGGGTGGACACCCGTCTTGATGGCGTGGTTCTCGGCGGGGAGGCCGAACGCGTCGTAGCCCATCGGGTGGAGCACGCGGTGGCCGGTACGGCGGTGGAAGTGCGCGATTGCGTCCCCCACCGCGTATTTCTTCAGATGCCCGATGTGAGGCTCACCGGAGGGGTAGGGGAGCATCTCAAGCACATAGGAGGTGGCGTCCTTGCCCTCGCCGGGGAGCGAGTCGTTTGAGACCTCCCAGGTGTGCTCATCGGCCCACACCGCCTGCCAGCGGGGCTCGATGTCCTGCGGTTTGTAGCGGCGCTCTGCCATTGGACAGCGGAGGTTAGCGACAGACCCGCAAAACCGACGGTGTCCGGACCCACCCAAGGCAGGCCCGGATCGTCGTTGTGGCTAGAACTTGTCGGAGGTGTCCAGCGGACGCCAGAAGTTGGGGGTGGGTTGGGTTGTGACGCCGGCCTGGCCCATGAGTGCGCCGATGTCGGGACCCGCGGACTCGAAGAAGCCAAGGAAGCTGGCTTCATCGGGCCACTCGTCAACGACGAGTACAGAGTCTTTCCCGGCAAAAAACTGGTGGCTGATGGCGCCCGCTTCCTTGGCGCGCGCGGAGATTGAGTTGATCAGCTCGGCGTTGTCTTTCGTGGTCTGCTCGAAGCGAGCGGGGTCGGCTTCGATGACCATGCCCATCATTACTGACATACGTCCTCCCGTCAGGTTGTGTTGGAGTGTCCTACCGCGCGATTCGATCACGCAGGGAGACAACTGTCAACCAGGTTTAACCGCAGGTCACAACGTGCGGATTACGTCAAGCCGCCTGTTCTGAGAAGCGCGAGTAGGCGCGCACAGCCTCCACTATCTCAGCGGGGGCCTTGTGGGGAGAGCCAGCGTCGAACGGCGGCTCGGGGTCGTACTCCAGTCCGAGCTGGATCGCCTGGGCAAGTTGGTCGCCACCGATGCGAGCGGCAAGCTGGAGCGCCATGTCGAGGCCGGCGGTGACGCCGGCTGCGGTGGCGAGCTTACCGTCGAATACGACGCGCTCCTCTACCGCGTCGGCGCCGAGCGAGCGCAGTTGCTCGATCGCCTGCCAGTTGCTAGTGGCATGCTTGCCGGCGAGCAAGCCGGCTGCAGCGAGGATGAGCGAGCCGGTGCAGACCGATGTGGTCCAGGTAGAGGTCTCGTGCGCGGTGCGCAACCACTCGTGGACGGGACCGTCCTCCATCAGCGCGGCCTGGCCGGGACCGCCGGGGACGAGCACGATGTCAGGGTGGGGTAGCTCCCCAATCGTGGCGTCGGCGAGGACCGCGAGCTGGGTTGTGTCGGTGCGCTGTGGGGAGGCGTGCTCGGCGACGAATGTCACCTTCGCGTCGGGGAGCCGGCTCAACACCTCATAGGGGCCGATCGCGTCGAGGGCCGTGAAGCGGGGGTAGATGAGGATGGCGATGTCCATGTGGAGGGCCTCTCTTGAGAGATTTTTTGGATAATCGGGTCGTAGCCCGCGCGAGTCCCAACCCGCGGCGCTCACGCGACGGCGGCGGGCACTTCGGTTGCTGTGATGGGGTGAAAGCGTCTGCGGTACTCCGCGGGCGCGACACCCAGGGAGCGCAGGAAAGAGCGGCGCATCGTCTCCGGCGTGCCGAAGCCGCAAGCGGAGGCGATCGAGGCGACCGGGGCAAACGTGTCCTCAAGCGCGCGACGGGCGGCCTCTACGCGGACACCCTCGACGTAGCGGGCGGGCGTGATGCCTGTCTCTGAGCGGAAGGAACGGGCGAAGTGGCGGGGGCTCATGTGGGCGAGCTCGGCGAGCGCCTCCACAGAGAGGTTGGCGTCGATGTTCTCAAGGATGTGACGGCGGGCCTCGCGCAATGGCTCGCGGAGGGGCTCTTGGGCGGCGAGTGTGGCGGAGAACTGAGATTGGTTGCCGGGACGGCGTAGGAACAGCACGAGGTGGCGGGCGATCGTGAGGGCGAGGTCGCGGGATATGTCTTCTTCCACGAGCGCGAGCGCGAGGTCCATGCCGGCGGTGACCCCGGCTGAGGTCCAGACGGGGCCGTCGCGCAGGAAGATCGGCTCGGGGTCGACGTTGACGTAGGGGTACAGGCGCGCGAGCTCGGAGGCGGCCCCCCAATGAGTGGTGGCGCGGCGTCCGTCGAGCAAGCCGGCGGCGGCAAGCATGAAGGCCCCAGTGCAGACCGAGGCGGTGCGGCGCGCACGCTTCGACGCACCGGCGATCCAGTCGAGCGTGACACCATCGAGGGAGACCTCACGGGAGCCGTAGCCACCGGCGACGATCAGCGTGTCGAGACTGGTGGGCGTATTCGAGAAATCGCAGTCGGGGACGATCTGTAGGCCACTTGAGCAGCACAGCGGGGCGCCGTCGCGGCTGATGACCCGCACCTCGTAGCCAGGGTCGGACGGGTCGGTGGCGTGCAGCAGTCCATGCGCTCCGACGAACACCTCCTGCGGGCCGGTGACATCAAGGCTCTGTACGCCCGGGTAGACGACGATCGCGATCTGGCGCGGGCCGGCGTGGGCACCGCGAAGCTTGGTCTCTTTGGGCACGGGCGGACGGACGGGCATAGTCCGATCATCCCCCAACCGGACCTTGTCTGCAAGGACCGATTTCCAACCTTTCCTGCCATTACCTCAGACGGACAGACTTATCAGCCGGCGACAATGGCTGACGCGCCAAGCACCTCTTCCTGCGAACCAATGGCCTGCACAGCGAGGTAGCGCGGCGGGGAGGCGACCGGGATGGAGGTCTCGAAGCCGTCGGTTGTGGCAGTGGCAAGCGAAGCGAGCGAATCCCTTGAAGGTCCGCCCATCACTCTCCATTGGGACACGTCGGTGGCGCCGTTCCAGCTCACGTGCGCAACCACTCGGTCGGCTTTGGCAGTGAGCACGAGGCGCGGGGATTCCGTGGGAGCGCCGCTCCAGGGGAACTTGAAAGCGGTGTAGGACTGGTAGCGCGCGGGCATGTGCGCGTCGAACAGGAGCCCTCCCGTGGTGGTGTATTCAGAGAGGTAGGGTTCCTGTCCCCAACCCACGAACCAGTTGCCGTCGGGGAGGGGCTGGAAGTCGCCCTGACTGGGAGCCACGAGCGGCTTGGAGTGGACGAAGCTCGAGACGAGCTTGGCGGTCATATGGCTGGTGTCAAGCCGCAGCACGATCACTCGCGACTGGGTGTGAACCTTCGGGGTCGCGCCGTTGTCGAAGAAGGAGATCGTCCCATCGGGCTCACGGCGCAGGTCGTGCTGCCACGCTGGGCGCGCGCCATGGCCCATCTTGAAGGACGATTTCTTGCCGCCCAACCGCCACAACACCTTGCCGGTGTGGGCGTCCACGTCATAGGCGGCCCAGGTGTTGCGGGAATCAACTAGGAGGTCTTTTCCTTCGTTTGAGACCGCGTTGATGTGGAAGTAGTCCCACGGCGACTTGGGGGTTCCCGTGGAGCCAACTGGCGAGTAGGAGTCCGACAGCGACACATGGTCGAGGCTGTGCCACTCAAAGCGCACCAAGCCAGTCTTCAGGTCCACCTCCTGGAAGAGGGTGTCGGCGACTGCACCATCCGCAGGACCTTTGTGGGTGGTGAGGTTGCAGCGAATGGCGTCGTACACGGTGAACACCGCCGTCCCGTTGGGGGCGATCTGGAAAGCGTGGAGGTCGGGTTGGTAACCGTTGCCGGCGCGCACGATCTTGATAGTGCGGTAGGAGCTGTCGGCAAGCACGATCCCACCGTCGCGCCTCCCTCCCGCGACAAGCGGCTCCTCCCACCAGGTGAGCACGGACCGGCCTTCGTACTGCTGGACGCGAAGGTCCGCCGCCCGCGAGCCCTTGGGGATCGGCTTGAACCACACGAGCCTCCCCCTATGGTCGAGGATCATCGGGCCGTATTGCCCAGGACCGGCATAGGGTGCGAGGAACGTGTAGCCGGGGGCGTGTTCACCGCTGTCGCTGGTGACCGTGACCGTCGGCGGGAGCAGATCGGGGCGGGAGAGGAAGTGCTGCAGTTCGCTCGCTTTCGCGGGGGGAGGGGGCGGAGGGGGCGTCTCAAGTGATCGACTCACCGAGTCGCGGACAGCGACCGTGAAGCGCCAGGCAATCGGGATAGTGCGCGAGCCTTGACGCAAGAAGGCGCGCACGGTTACGAGCTCTCCCTGGGCGAAAGGCTTGTCGGGCAGGAAACTCGCACCGTCCCCTTGTGAGTAGGCGAGCATTCGACCGGAGTGGGCGCCGCTGTTTGCACCCACCACTGTTACGTGGGTGATGTCGGGCGCCGGCGGCCCAAGGAAGCTGATCTGTGTTTCGTGGGAGGAGTCACGCGTGTTGGGACC
This sequence comes from uncultured Solirubrobacterales bacterium, assembly GCA_963695305.1. Classification (GTDB taxonomy): domain Bacteria; phylum Actinomycetota; class Thermoleophilia; order Solirubrobacterales; family Solirubrobacteraceae; genus Palsa-744. Next base: position 2,369,416 of record OY968774.1, read on the forward strand.
CGGAGACACGGTGAGCACGCCTCCGGCGAGCGCCGCCGAGACGTTGAGCGTAGAGGGAGCACAGGCGGGCCCCCGGTGAGCGTGGGTGCTGGACGATGCGACGGAGCCGATCGCGACCGCGGCGACGACAACCACCGTGGCGCCGGCACGAGTCGTTCTGGTGGGCATTCGCAAGGCGCGGAGGATACGCACGCGGGGGGCGAAGCGCGCCGGCGTTTACCATGAGCGCATGGGATTGAGCGACGCGTCGGAGCAAGTCAAGCGGATCGTGGATGCCGCCGAGCAGGCGGCCCGGCGGTTGCGTGAGGAGGCGGAGGAGCGCGCGGCAGAGCGCATCGCCGAGGGAGACCGCGCGGCGGCCAACCGGGTGCAGGCAGCCGAGGAGGAGGCGGCGGAGATCCTCGCCCAGGCACGCTCCCAAGCTGAGCAGGCGCGCAACGAGGCGGTGGCGGCTGTGGGCGCAGTTCACGCCGAGGCGGCAGAGCGAGTGCGAGCGGCCGAGGAAGCCGCCGAGGAGCACCGCACCAAAGCGCACGCGCAGGCCGAGCGCGAGCTGAGCGAGGCGCGGGAGGCCGCGAGCGGGGTGCTGGAAGATGCTCAGAGAGAAGCGGAGGCCACCGTGGCCAAGGCACGCGAGCAGGTGGAGGCAACAGTCGCTAACGCCCACCAAGAGGCCGAAACGACGGTGGCTACAGCTCGGCAGGACGCAGAGGCAACAGTCGCTGCCGCACGCGAGGAGGTCGAGCGAGAGCTGGGGAGCGTGAAGGAGCGCGTCGAGCAGGCTCGCGCCGAGGGAGAGCAACAGATCGCCGTGCAACGCGCGGAGGCGCAGGAGAAGATCGGCGAGATGCGAGCCCGCGCACGCACCGAGGCACGGGAGATTGTGAGCGAGGCGCACACCATCGCGCGCGAGGTTCTACGCGACGGCAGTGAGGTGTCGAACAACCTACGCGAGCTATCCGCCTCGCTGCGCACGAACGCCGAGCGCCTGCTCCGCGACGTGCGGCTCACGCACGGCAGCATGACCGCCCGCCTGGACCAGGCAGCGCCAGGCAGCGCACCTCCTCGCGAGGGCAGCGACCGGGACGACTCGCGCCGACGCGACCGCGAAGGCTCAGGCACAGACGATCTCGACGTGCCAGAGTTCATTCCTCGGGGGTAGCAGCAGGCCGCACGTTGGCCCTCAGAGGAGCACGTCGGAGGTTGACAGAAACGTGTCTTTGCGCCGTGACAAACGCGGCTCAAATAGGCGTGTTACGTCACATTTGCCGGGTTAGGGTGGGTGAGTGCTGGAACTGACTCCGAGCAAGAAGGGCGCAATCACAGAGGCCGCTATCACCCTCGCAGCCATCCGTCTCGACCTCCTCGTGCTGCGACCAATGACCGAGGGCGGACGATATGACCTCGCCCTTGACATCGGCGGGGAGATCCTCAGGCTGCAATGCAAGTCCGCGTGGAGACAGCGTGATGTCCTGATCACGCCGTGTAACACCAGCCGTCATACACCACATGGCTATGTGAGGACCACATACACCGCCGAGGAGGTCGACGCGATTGCTGCGTATTCTCCGGACACGGACAAGTGCTACCTGATCCCAATCCGAGATGTCGCCGGTAAGTCTGCCGTCAACCTCCGCCTGGCGGCGACACGCAACAACCAGATGCTTAAGATTCGGTGGGCCAATGACTACGAGTTCGAGGCATCGTTGCAACGCCATTGGGGCCTCGGCTCGGAGCGTCAAGCCTGCTGAAGCAACATGGTTTGGAGACGCTAAGATAGGCACGACTCGGGGCTATAGCTCAGCTGGGAGAGCGCTGCCATGGCATGGCAGAGGTCGTCGGTTCGATCCCGACTAGCTCCATTATCGTCGAGTCTTCCTCGGTGGGCTGGATGCCTGAGACGGCTTGGCGGACGTCAAAAGCTCCCAGCAGGCACTTTTGGGCCCCAATGCTCTGTCGGGCACATGACGACGATTTCGCGACCATAGACGTAAGCGATGCCTAGGACGTCTGCCGAAGTGGCTCTGCCGTGAGGGTCATGAGCTAGATCGGGCACGTAGAAGACGAGATCGCCAGAGTGAAAGCTAGGGTTAAAAGTCATGCCTGGAGCCAACTGATTTTGTCCCCAATGAGTAGCAAAGGTCAGATCGCCAGGTACGTGGAGAATGGGATCGTAGGCATCTTCTGCATTCGCGGGCACGGCCCAGACGTGCTCCCCCAGGTAAGACGTCCGAAACGGCCTTTCGGTCGTGGGTCTGCCATAGCGGGGCGGCGACCACTGCCTTACGTTGAATTGCTTGACTATCAGCCGCATATGTTCTTGGCCGATTCCGAGCGTGTGCTTTCCGCGGTTGTAGATCTGCATCTGAAGCTTGAACTGAGCTTGTCCTCGAACCCCGGGGAGACTGCACCACCGCGTGACGTGGATCCAGATCCGTGTGCCATGAGGCGCACCCGGCGGCGAGGGACAACCTATGCCCAAATCAGGCGGAGCGCCACCGGCAACTGAGCTTGTCAATACGTCCACACTTGTTGGCGCCGCCCAAGTACAGCCAGCACTAACGCAAAGGAGCGAGAGCGCCACGATCAAAGCGGTGGAGAACCGTGATGACACGAAAGTGATCCTAAAGGAAATTATCTACAAAGGATATGATGACATCCAAAGCTGGGCTTTTATTTGGAATATACGACGCGCTCTAACTTTCGGGAACAGCCCCTACATCAGCCGCACTGAACCCCACCGGCCACTTGGTCTGAGTGTTGTAGGTAGCGCCACGGAGCCGCGTTGAACGTAGGTCGGCGCCTGTGAGATCAGCGTAGCCCAGATAGGCTTGTGACATATCGGCATAGGTCAGGTTGGATCCATTCAGATGCGCGCCGCTTAGGGTTGCGCCGACTAGCATCGCGTGTTCTAGATGAGCACCTTCGAAACGCGCGTCATCGGCCTCGACTCGATCAAGGTCCGCATACTCAAGTTCGGCATCGTTGAAGTCGGCATGAGACATAAACGCCTCTTTCAGCGTGGCGCGCATAAAGAACCCTCCAGTAAATATACCTCTGTAGAGTTCGGCCCTGACCAGTCGCGCCTCGATGAAACCTGTGCCGCTGGCGTGGATCCCAGTCAGATAGGCACCGTTGAGTTGAGCATCGCGCAAGACCGCGCCCTCGATATTGGCTTCATCCATGTGCGCATTCCGGAGCGATGTGCCGATCAGCACTGCCTGCTGCAACTTGGCATGTTCGAGGTTAGCTTCGTCTAGGTGCTTACCGTTTAGATACAAGCCTCGTAGATCCTTTTCGTGGAGATCCACCCCAATAAGATCATGTTGCAAGCTCAACGTCAATAGAAAACCCTGCCTCTGAGTTGAGCGGATCTCCTGGTTGCTTTGACGCTTCGAAGCGCGTTCCACCGATCGCTGAACCTCGACCTGTAGCCATCCGACGCAAGCTGCAACCAGTACTCCTACCAACAGTCCCTTGCCGATGTCCCCTTGCGCCTCTTTGAAGCCTTCCGCATTCAAAACGAGCCCAAGCCCAACAACAGTCGTCATCGTAAGCACGACAGCAGCGACCGCAATCCCGAGGTCGGCTTTCAATGGGCCGCGGGCCACGACGAATGCCAACGCGCCAGTCAAGGCCGCAGTGAGAAAACCAACGAGATAACGCATGTTGCAACGGTAGTGGAGACATCGACTCAATGCGCAATAGACTCCATGCTTACTCTTGATCTAGTCCGGTATCTGAAATTGGTTCCACTCACGGACACTTAAGCAAAACGACCTCACAGCCTTCCATGTGCCAGCTTGAGCATGCATACTCGAAGCCAACGCATGCCCGCGACAGACCTCAACATCCGCCTCCAACCACGCGCCAAGCGCAACGCGATCGTGGACGAGCGCGACGGGATGCTGCGCGTGAGCGTCGCGGCGGCGCCGGTGGACGGCCTTGCGAATGCTGCGCTGTGCAAGTTGATCGCCAAGCGGGCAGGGGTCGCTCGTAGTCGCGTGAGCGTGATCCGCGGGGAGCGCTCACGCGAGAAGACTGTGCGGGTGGAAGGCGTAACCAACGCCGAGCTGCGCCAAGCGCTCGGACTGACCGTCAGCTGACCCGGCGGGCAACAAGGCGACCAGCCGGAGCGAGAACCGGCATGATTGCTGCCATGCCAGTATTCCGGGGCTTCCCACCCGAGGCGATCGAGTTCCTGCGCGAACTTGAGGACAACAACGACCGCGACTGGTTCAAGGCGAATCGCGCGCGCTATGACGAGCATCTCGTGGCGCCGGCGACAGCGCTCGGAGAAGAGCTCGCCGGGCTCGGGAAGCCGCGCCTGTTCCGGCCGTGGAACGACACCCGTTTTCATCACGGCCCCCCGATCAAGGAGCACGTGGGCCTCGCGATCGGATACGAGGGCGCTGGTGGCTTTTACGTCGAGCTATCGCTCGACGGTTTGCTGGTGGCGGCAGGACTTCACCGACCCGCTCCCGACCAGGTCGATCGCATCCGACGCGCGGTCGACGCGGGACGCACCGCGGCGCCGCTCTCAAAGGCGATCGCCCGCGGCGAGGCAACCGGCTTGCGGTTGAACGAGCCGGACCTGGTGCGCGCGCCGCGCGGATACTCGACGGACCACCCGCGATTGGACCTCTTGCGACGTCGCTCTCTCACGCTCTCGCGACGTCACGAGCTCGGTCCATGGCTGCACCGTCCCAAGGCGGGTGATCGCATCAGAGCAGAGCTCGACGACGCCGCGCCGCTCGTGCGGTGGCTGCGCGAGCACGTGGGTGCCTCGCAGCGCACGAGCACGCGAACAGGCTGAGGCACTCCCTGGCCAGGACGGCCAGGACGAGCATGGTTAATCTCAGGCGCCGCTGTCCGCAGGTTGACTCGGGGCGCCGCCGATCGCATTCATGAACCGGCGCCTGCGAGCACGTACGCGCTTGAAGCGGGCTTGTGAGCGCACCATCCGACGTCCTTCCGGCGGGTAGCGCCAGCGCGCCCACGGGGACCTCGGCGCCGCTAGGCGCACCGTCCCTACGATCGACATCAGCGGGACGAATACCCCGAGCAAGCCGAGGATCGGCTTTCCCTTGAGGATCGCGAGCGCGGAGAAGACAAGGTCGATCACAATCACAGCCACGAGCGAGCTGATCGGAGATGTCCGGTTCGAGAGGTCGAAGGGCGCGATGCCAAGCACGATGAGCCCTCCCAGAAGCGCCGCGACGACTACAGCGTCGATTGAGGAGCGTCCCTCCTTCGACCAGTAGACGTCTTCGAGGTGAACCCACAGCGCGAACTCGTCGAGCGTGAGCCCGGCGCCTATACCGAACAACGCGGCAAGGATCTCGCTGCCTGGACTGCTGGGCGCCAAGACAAAATTGAGAAAGCCGGAGAACAGGATTAGCACGATCCCCCACACAAGGTGGTGTAGGTGGAGCCCTCCTTTTGTTTCCACACTGCCAGGCCACCAAGTAATTTTCGGGTTGCGTATGAGACGAGCACTCGTGCGGATGAAGAGGAATGACGCGAGGAACGAGCCCAGCAGGACGAACCCCGCGCGCTGTCCGCGGTCGTCGAGGAAGTGCTGTGAGATGGCGAAGCTCATTCCAAGATGACTCTCTCGCAAACGTTTCGTCGGCACCGAGCCTCACTGCCGGGCCGGGCTCACGTTAGCGAGCCTAGGCCTATGACAGATCTCACAGCCGGGCGAGTGGCCACATCGCGGCCTTCGACGGACCGCATGTTCGCGTAGCATCACCGACCATGGCAAGGAGACTCGCGATCACCTGGCTGTTCAACACTGTCGCCCTGTATATCGCGACGTGGTTGCTGTCCGGTTTGAGCTACGGCAAAGAGGGCTGGACGCTGTTGATCGCCGCGCTCGTGTTCACGCTCGCGAACTTCTTCCTCAAGCCGGTGCTGGCGATCCTATCGGTCCCCTTCATCGTCGTGACGCTCGGGTTGTTCTACTTCCTGATCAACGTGCTGATGCTCTATCTGACGAGTTGGATCGTGCCGCAGTTCACGATCGCCACGTTCTGGTGGGGGGCACTCGCCGCGATCATCGTGAGCGCGGTGAACGGGCTGTTGCACGCGGGCTTTGGCAAGCCACGCGAGTTGGCGAGCGGTGAGATTTAGAGCATGTTCGCGCGAGCGTGCACACCCGACCGCTGCTCACCACCCCCCAGCAACCACCAACCCCGGCCCAGCCTCAGCCCGCACGTCGCGGGCGGTTAGCTCGGCGCCGCAACGGGCGCAGATGCGGCGGTCGCCCAGCTCGCCGCCGCACTCCTTGTGACGGATGACGATCGGGGGGCCATTAGGCGCGGCGTAGCGGTCGCCCCAGCGGAGCAGCTCGACGACGACGGGCCACAGGTCGAGGCCCTTGTCGGTGAGGCGGTACTCGTGGCGCAACGGTCGCTCGCTGTAGGGGACCTTGTCGAGTATCCCCTCCCCCACCAGCCGCTCGAGGCGGGCGGAGAGGACGTTACGGGCGATGCCGAGTTTGCGTTGCATTGCGTCGAAGCGGCGCACGCCGAGGAACGCCTCGCGCAACACCAAGAGCGTCCAGCGCTCGCCTACTAGCTCCAGCGCGCGGGCGATGGAGCAGTTCTGCGTTCCGTAGTCGGACTTGAGCATCCTCCCACACTCTACCAACAGTAAGTTGCATGAAGCAACTTACTTGTGTAGAGTGCTGCCCCCATGAGTTGCTTGACGCAACTAACCAACGGAAGTCTCGGGTGAAGGAGCTGACGATGGAGCGCAGATGGCAGGTGTTGGGAGTGGTTGTGGTGGGTGTGTTCATGGCGGGGTTGGACGTGTTCATCGTGAACATCGCCTTCCCCCAGATCCACTCCGATTTCCCGGGGACGAGCCTCGGAGCGCTCTCATGGATCCTCAACGCATACACGATCGTGTTCGCTGCCTTCCTGATCGCCGCGGGGCGTTGGTCGGATGCGTTCGGACGCAAGCGCGCGTTCCTCTTCGGCGTGGGGTTGTTCGTGGTCGCCTCGGCCGCGTGCGCGGCGGCGCCCTCGATCCCGTTCCTCATCGGCGCCCGCGCGGTGCAGGGATTCGGCGCAGCGGTTCTGTTGCCCTCCTCGCTCGGGTTGCTCCTGCCGGAGTTCCCGCCCGAGAAGCGGCACATCGCGATAGGCGCGTGGGCTGCGGTCGGCGGGATCGCCGCGGCAGCAGGACCGCCGCTGGGCGGGCTACTGGTCGAGGCAGGCTGGAGGTGGGTGTTCATCGTGAACGTCCCCGTGGGCATCGCCGGGTTGATCGCGGGAAGGAGGGTGTTGCGGGAGATCCGTCACCCCGACAGCGAGCCGGCGGACGTGACCGGCGCGGTGCTGCTCACCGCGGGCGTTGGTGCGCTTGTCGTGGCGATCGTGCAAGGGGAAAGTTGGGGGTGGTCAAGCACGCGCATCCTCGCCCTATTCGCGATCTCCGCTCTACTGCTCGGAGCGGTGGGCAGACGCATCGCCCGCCACCCCGCGCCGATCGTCGATCCGGCGTTGCTGCGAGTGCGTGCGTTCAGCGCGGCGACGGTAGCCTCGCTGCTGTTCTTCATCGGCTTCGCCGCGATGCTGTTGGCGAGCGTGTTGTTCCTCACCGGGGTGTGGCACGAGTCGATCCTCACAGCCGGCTTGATGATCTCCCCGGGCCCGGCGATGGCGGCGTTGACCGCGATCCCCGGGGCGCGCCTCGGTGGGCGTCTGGGGCCCGGGCGGGTAGGGGCAGCCGGGACGGTGCTATTCGCGCTCGGAGGGGTGCTGTGGATAACCCAGCTCGGCAATCAGCCCGACTACGTCGGCGAGTATCTCCCGGGAATGCTCGTCGGGGGGATCGGTGTGGGCATGGTGATCCCCTCACTCACGAGCGCCGTCGCCGCAACCCTCCCACCGGAGCGGATCGCGACAGGGATCGCCGTGCAAACCACGGGCCGCCAGCTCGGCTCCGCGCTGGGCTTTGCGATCCTCATCGCTGTGCTCGGCACCCCCCACTCAGCCGCCGATTTCCGCGACGCATGGAGCTTCATGCTGCTTGCAAGCCTGCTTGCGGGAGTGTCACTTGGGGCGGTGGGATCGAAGGGGGTCGCCCGCGCCGAAGCTCCGTCGCTCGCGACGGTGGCCGAGGAGCAGGCGGTGGCTTAGTTCCCCAGCTCGAGCCGACCCTGCCCGCCCGGGCGCCGTGATGCCTCGTGCTCGAGCAGCCAGACCTTGCGGTCGAGCCCGCCGCCGTAGCCGGTGAGCGAGCCGTCGGCGCCGATCACACGGTGGCAGGGAACGACGATCGCGATCGGGTTGCGCCCGTTGGCGAGGCCCACAGCGCGGGAGGCTTTGGGGTTGCCAACCCGCCGTGCCAGCTCGCCGTAGCTGATCGTCTCCCCGTAGGGAATGTCGCAAAGCGCAGCCCACACCCCTCGCTGAAAGTCGGTGCCGGCCATCTCCATCGGCAGATCGAAGTCGCAGAGCTCGCCCGCGAAATACGCATTGAGTTGAGCCACGACCGGCGCGAGCGCGGCATCGTCACGCCGGCACCCCGGCGGAAGAGTCGGCCGATGGCGCTGTTCGTGCATGTGCACGCCTGTGAGCACGCCGTCGATAGAGGTGATGGTTATCTCCCCGATGGGGCTTTCCATCGTGGCGGCGATCGCCAGTGGGGTTGTGGCGGTGGGTGTCATGCGGCCTCCTTCACGAGTTTGACAGCGCCACTCGACGGCGCCGGCCAGTGGTTGATGGGGTGTGGTGTGACCGCCCACAGGTACTGGACGGCGTATGCGCGCCACGGCCTCCACCGCTCCGCGTGCGCGGTGAGCGCAACCGGCGCCACCGGCAAGCCCAGAGCTTCGGCTGCTCGACGCACCCCGAGGTCGGCGGCGGGGAACGCATCCGGGTCTCCAAGTGCTCGCATGGCAATCACCTGGACCGTCCATGGACCGAATCCCGGGAGTGCCGAGAGGGTGGAGATCGCTTCCTCCCGATCGCAGCCTGGGTCGAGTGTGAGCAGCCTCGTAGCGAGCGCATCCACGAGCGAAGCGAGGCTGTGCCTGCGGGCCGCGGGCATCGCCACCTCCGCATCTACAAGCGCCTCAGGTGATGGAAACAGGTGAGTGAGCCCACCTTTGGGCTCATCGAGAGGCTCACCGTATTGGCCGACCAGCCGGGCTGCATGGGTGCGAGCGGCGGCGGTGGACACCTGCTGTCCAAGTACCGCCCGCACAGCCATCTCCCCGCCATCGACACAACGCGGCACCCTCCGTCCCGCGGCCGTTCTCACAGCGGAGGCGAGCGCGGGGTCGCAGGCAAGCTGTTCGTCCACCGCCAGCGGGTCGGCGTCGAGGTCGAGCAGCCAGCGACAACGCGCGATGGCGGTCGTGAGGTCACGCAGGTCGGAGAGCGTCACGCGACATGCCACGTGCTCAGCGGTGGGCGTCAACTCGACTATGCCTGGACCATGGGCAAGGCGGAGGGTGCGTCTGTATGTGTCGCCCACCACCTCCTCCACGCCCGGAACAGCCGTGGCGGCGAGGTGGCCGAAGAGGTTGTCGGGGCAGAGCGGACGGCGGAAGGGAAGCCGCAACGACAACGCTCCGGACGTCCCCTCGGGCGCCGGCGGCGCCCCCGCCGCGGATCGGCCTCCGCGACGGCGCAGCTCGGTGGGAGCGGTCGCGAATACGGCGCGTATCGTGTCGTTGAACTGCCGCACGGAGGAGAACCCGGCGGCGAACGCCACCTCCACCATCGCGAGCGAGGTGGTCTCGATCAGCACGCGAGCGGTCTGTGCTCGCTGGGCACGGGCGATTGCGATCGGCCCCGCCCCCACCTCGGCGAGCAACATGCGCTGCAGTTGGCGCACGCTGTATCCGAGCCTCCCCGCCAAGCCGGGTACACCATCGCGGTCGACTACGCCGTCAGCTATCAACCGCATCGCCCGCGCGACGACATCCGCGCGGCCATCCCACTCGGGGGATCCGGGGGCGGCGTCGGGGCGGCAGCGCTTGCACGCCCGAAAGCCCGCCTGTTGCGCCGCCGCAGCGGAGGGGAAGAAGCGCACATTCTCGCGCTTGGGCGTCATCGCGGGGCAGCTCGGCCGGCAATAGATCCCGGTGGAAGTGACAGCGGTGAAGAACCACCCGTCAAAGCGCGGGTCGCGCGACTGGGCGGCTTGGTAGCAACGGTCGAAGTCCTCGATCACACACTCAGTCTTACCCACCCGCCGGCGAAAATCTGGCGGTTTTGCGACATGGGCGTCCGGGACTGGTGAGGAGGCGACAGAACTACTGAGTTATGGCAACGGTCAAACCAAACCTCCCGACGCAACCAGGATCGACCGTCGTAGGGTGATGTCGTGCTCGTCGAATTTCTTTTCTGGGATGGCTGCCCGTCGCACCCTCGCGCGCTCGCGGATCTGCGCGCGGCGATGGTCGAGTTGGGTCTCGATCCACGTGGGATCGTGGTGCGCGAGGTGGGCACCGATCGCGATGCCGAGCGGGAGCGTTTTGTCGGCTCTCCCACGATCCGCATCGATGGCGTTGACGTTCAACCCGTGGAGAGCGAGCCCTATGGGTTGACCTGTCGCATTTACTATCGTCGCGACGGTCGCATCTCCGCCGAACCCCGACCCGGTGGACCTGCGCGAGGCGCTCACAACCGCTCTATCCACCGAGACCGAGAGGACGTAGATGCCAACGATCGGCGACCCCGCCCCCACCTTCACCCTCCCCGACACCGAAGGCGTCCACCACTCGCCCGGTGGGGCGGCGGCGACCGTGGTGGTGTTCACCTGCAACCACTGCCCCTACGCGCTCGCCTGGCACGACCGCCTCGGCGCAGTCGCTGCCGACTACGCCGGCCGCGGAGTGCTTATGCTCGCGATCAACCCCAACGACGCCACTCGCTACCCGCGCGACTCGGCCGAGGCGATGCACGCGCGCGTGGAGGCAGGCGACTTCGACGGTGTCCCCTACCTGCGCGACGAGACACAAGAGGTGGCGCGCGCGTATGACGCGAAGACCACCCCCGATGTGTTTGTGATCGACGCGGAGGGAGTCCTCCGCTACCGCGGCGCACCCGACGGCGACTACGAAAACCCCGCGCAGAACGCCGCCTACGTGCGCAACGCGCTCGACGCTGTGCTCGACGGCCGCGACCCCGACCCCACCGAGACCGTCCCGGTGGGGTGCTCGATCAAGTGGAGAGACGAGGGGTAGGGGTCAACGCTGCTGCGCCACCACTCGCGCACCCTTTGACGGGGTGAGCACGATCGCGCGGCGGCCTGTGCGCTCTGGACGCTGCTCGGCCGAGCTCAACACCAGCGTTTTCGTCAACTCTTCCAGTACGATTTTCGCCTCGAACTGGGCGAAGGAGGCGCCGATGCAGCGGCGCACGGAGCCACCGAAGGGGAACCACTCGCCTGCCGGCGGGCGAGTGTCGAGGAAGCGTGTGGGCTTGAACGTCCACGGGTCGGGGTAGATGTCGGCGCGGCGGTGCACAAGCAGCGTGACCGGCACCACGTCGGTGCCCTCCGGCAGTTCGTATCCGCCGATCGTGAGCGGTTTGCGAAGGCGACGCGCGAGACCGCCCGTCGGCGGGTGCAGTCGCAGTGTCTCAGTTACCACCGCGTCGCAGAATGCTCCCCCCTCCGTTGCGAGCCGCTCCTGGCTTGCGCGGTCACGAGCGAGATCGTGGATCGCCCACGCGAGCAGCGTGGCGGTGGTCTCATGTCCGGCGAGCAGCAATGTCATCAGTTCGTCGCGTAGCTCCTCGTCGGTGAGGTGCTCGCCGTCCTCGTCCACAGCCTGGATCAACAGCGAGAGGATGTCCTCGCGCTCGCTCAGATCCCCGGTCGCTCGCCTGTGGGCGATCTCAGCAAAGATCTCCCTATCCACCCGTTCCACTTGGCGGCGAAACGCTGGCACCTTGTTCAAGCGCTGGGGGCCGATCAGGAAGAAGAAAGCCACACGACGCATCTCTGTCACCCACGACACCATGCCGCGAAGCGTCTCCCCCAGCTTCCCCATGCGCTCGCTTTCGTCCACGCCGAACACGCAGCTCATGATCACCCCGAAGGTGAGGGCCTGCATACGTGGGAGCGCCTCCGCCGGGGTGCCGAGCGGCCATGCGTCGACCTCCTCCCGTATCGCCGCGCGGATCAAGTCCTCATAGGCGCGCATCCGCTCGCCGTGGAACGGCGGCAACACGAGACGCCTACGGTGAAGGTGCTCCTCACGGTCGAGCAACAACAGGTTACGGGTGCCCAACATCGGGCTGAGAGCTTGATTGGCGGCGCCCGAGTCCACCTCCTCGGGACCGTGGGAGAGCAGTTCCTTCACCGCCTCGGGATGAGCGACCGCGACCCACTGCTGTCCGAGGACGTTCAGCGTAAACATGTCCCCGTAGCGCCGGTGCGCATCGGCAAAAAAGCCGTCGGGGTTGAGCGTAAAGCGCAACGTGCGCGCCACCATCGAGCCGCGCATCCGCGGGGGCGCTTTGCGCACGGGCGCAACTCCCATGGGTTGAGCCTCGACTGTCTGCAACTCCAGAGTCTCCGTCATGCGAGCGCCTCCGTTCTCAGTGTGGGAACGATCGAGTGTTCCCGGTGGCAGCCGCACCCCTTCTCACCGAGGATGTTCGCACATCGAGACTGGCCCTACGCCGCCGCGTCGGCGAGGCGTCGCTTGCGGATGGAGCGTCTTGAGAGCAGCTCGCCCCAGTCGGCGTCGTCCATCTCGCACGGCTCGGTGTCGGCGATGAACTCGCGCAAAACCCGCACGAGCGCCTCTGGGTCTTCGAGGTGAGGGAAGTGCGCGACCCCGGGGAGAGTACGAAAGCGACTGTGGGGGATCGCCTCGCGCGCGCTCCGTCCGTGCTCAAGCGGGATCGTGTTGTCGCGCTCTCCCCACACGATCATCGTGGGCATCGACTCCAACAGGTAGAGCCTGTCGGTGGCGCTCACTCGCTGCCCTTGAACGTCGATCACCGCTCTCAACGTCTGTAGGAACGCCTCTCGGGCTTGCGGTCGTTCCAGCGGTCGCAGCGCACGCGCGACGGCCTGGACGTAGGCGCCGTGACGAATCCCGACGCGCCTGAGACGGCTACCCGTGCCCCACAGCGCCGAGAGCAACCGTGGGTGGGCGGCAAGCGAGAGGACGCCGTACATCCCGGGGAGCGCGGCGGTGCGAAGCATCGGGCTCACCTCATGTCCGAGACCCCCGCTTGAGATGAGCACAAGCCGCTCCACGCGGGCGGGGAACTGGTAGAAGAACTGCATCGCCACGCCCCCACCGAGCGAGTGGCCGACAATCGTCGCTCGCTCCACACCGAGGGCGGTGAGCAGGTCGCGGATACTCGCCGCGTGAGCACCCAGCGAGTAGTCGCCCCGTGGAGCCGCGGAGTCACCGTGGCCAATCAGGTCGGGTGCGATAACCGTGTGCTCGCGAGCCAGATCGAGTGCCACCGACTGCCAGTGGCTCGATGAGTTGAGCATCCCGTGCACAAGCACCACCGGCGGTCCCTCGCCCGCGATGCGGTACACAACGCGGCGCCCGTGCAACTCGATCTGCCACTCGTCGAAGCGCGGCTCGGGGTCCGGCGCCGGTCGCGGAGTCCCTCCCGGACGGTCTTCGCGATCGGATGTGTTTCGCCCGGGGGTCAGCTCAGCACCTCGTGCGCCACATTAGCAACGGCGCCAGCGGGGTATATGGCGGTTCAGGCTGCGCGGCAAGCACCGTACCGACGCCGCGCGAGGCGACGCCGGTACGTGTTGCTCCTATTGCTCCTATTTCAGGATCATGTTCGGCTCGCCGGAGCCGTTGACCCCTTCGCCCGCCACATTGCAGACGCCGCCCTTGGGCGTGCCGCCGTTGTAGGCCTGGGTGAGGCAGTTGCGCAGCGCCAACTGTCCCCAGTAGCTGGGGTGAAGGTCTTCCTGTAGCTCGTAGGGCCCGAACAGGGTCGAGGCTGTGCGCACCTGGCTGACCCACTCCGTCTTGTCAACCGCGCCGGGCTGCCTCCAAGAGGACAGCCCCTTTTCCTCAAGCAGGCCGACGTGCTTGGAGCACAGGCGATGACCGGCGAGAGCGTTGGTGAGATCCATCGTCTTGAGGTTTATCATGTGAGTCAACGCTGCCGCCGCGAACACCGCGTGGTCGATGGTGGGAAGCATTGTGGAGTTGACCGCGTTCGCGTCGATGTTCCACAGGCCACAACCACCGACTCTCTGGCGTCGATATGTCTCCGGGTAGCGGATGTTCGCGCCAACGGGGATCGGCGAGGGGTAGTCCTGGACGAGGATCGTGAACTGCGTGGCGGTGTAGCCGGCGGTGAGCATGGCTTTCTCGATGTTTTCGATTCCCTCCCTGATCGCTTCCCGCTGGCGCGCGACATTGGCGGGGGCGAGTTCGGTGGTGACCGGCTTTTTGTTGTAGCAGTGGATGTGGAAAAATGGGATCAGGAAGTCCGTCAGGCATTTTTCTACGATCCCCGAGAAGTGGAAGTTGTTGCCGCCGATCGATAGCGGCACGAGCTTGACGTCGTGCGTCATCGCGAACTTCTCGAGCATCAACGCCTGTCCTTCATGGCTTCCCGAGTGATAGAAGTCGAGACCCGGCTTGAACTTGCCTTCCTCGGTGAACGTAGCGGTTCGGGCGCCCGAGCACGCGAGGTTCTCACCTTCCACCCCACCGCCGATGTGAACCTCAGCCGAGCGGGAGCGATGACAACCCGGTATCAGTTCGGCTTTATGCGAAGGGTTGTCGTCGTAGGCGGTGGACCCGAGCGCGTCGACCTCTGAGGGTTTCTTGTCCGTGTTGCCGGCCCAACGGCCCGCCTCGCCGGAGATGTAGGAGTCGCCGACACTGACTACCCACGGCGCTCCGACGCCCGGACCGTCGGCACGAGCGTTGGAGGGTGCCGCGACGGCAACCCAGATGAGCAGCGCCAACAGAGCTGCGACGATCGGCCGCCAACCGATCCGGTCGGCGTGAATGGCTGGCTTATTCATGATTAGGGCCCTTCCAAATGAGGCGCGCCGTGCCTGGTGCGTGGCGCTTTGGCGGCAGACCCTACCCAAAGAGCTAAGTCAATTCAATCGAATTTTCCCGAACAACCGCATTCGTCCGCCGAAGCCGTACGGGTGCCGGCGCCGCCTTGGAAAGACGACGCCGACAACGAGAACGCTTCTATTTCAGGAGCATGTTCGGCTCACCGGCCGCGTTGAGCCCTTCGCCCGAGATCGTGCACGCGCCACCTTTGGGCGTGCCTGCGTTGTAGGCCTGGGTGACACAGTTGCGCAATGCGAGCTGAGCCCAATAGTTGGGGTGCAGGTCTTCCTGGATTTCATACGGCGGGAAGATCGCGGTGATCGTGCGGATCTGGTTGACCCACTCGCTCTTGTTCACCGCTCCCGTCGATTTCCAGGTGCTGAGAGCCTCTTCCTCGAGCAGGCCCACGCCTTTCTCGCAGAGCCGGCGGCCGTTGAAGGCGGAGGAGATGTCCATCTTCTTCAGATTCGACAACCCCGCTTCTTCGGCGCCTTTGAAGACCGCACCGTCGATCGCCGGTAGTAGTTTCGCGTTGGCTTCGTTGGCGTCGTGGTTCCAGAAGCCGCAACCCCCCACTTCCTGGCGTGTGTAGCCTTTCTGGGAGTAGCGGAAACCTTCGCCGTTGGGGATCGGCGAAGGGTAGTTCTGCATCAAGATCGTGTATTGCGTGCTTGAGTAGCCGGCGTTGGTCATCGCTTTGGCGACGTTCTGCACCGCACCCTTGATCGCGGCCTGCTGTGTAGCGATGTTGCCCGGGGTGAAATTGTTCGTCACCGATTCTTCTTCTGAGCAGTAGTCGGGCCAGAATTCAAACGAAAACAGGAAGTCTTCGACGCACGTCTGCACGATGCTCGCGAAGTTGAAGTTGTT
The DNA here is from genome assembly GCA_963695305.1 of uncultured Solirubrobacterales bacterium. Classification (GTDB taxonomy): domain Bacteria; phylum Actinomycetota; class Thermoleophilia; order Solirubrobacterales; family Solirubrobacteraceae; genus Palsa-744. The sequence goes on from OY968774.1 coordinate 2,385,326, forward strand.
GCCGCCGATTGAGATCGGGATCAGTTTGACGTTGTGCGTTTTCGCAAATTTTTCGAGCATCAGCGCCTGGCCTTCATGACCACCGGAGTTGTAGAAGTCAAGCCCGGGCTTGAAGGTTTCCCCGGAGGTGAACGACGAGGTCTTTGCCCCCGAGCAGGCGAGGTTGTCGCCGTTGACACCACCGCCGATGTACACCTCGGCGGACTGCGAGCGGTGACATCCCGCGATCAATTCAGCAGTGTGCCCAGCGTTGTCGTCGTAGGCTTTTTCGCCGAGCGCGTCGATCTTCGACGAGCTTTCGTTGGTGTTGCCCGCCCAGCGGCCGGCCTCGCCGGAGATGTAGGAGTCGCCGAGCGTCACGACCCAGGGGGTGCCTTCCCCGGGACCGTCGGCGCGCGCGGGCGAACTTGCGGCGAGCCCGAGCAGCATGATCAAGAACGTGATTGCAACGGCGACCAGCAGGGCATACGTCCCCCTGTGTCCGCCAGAGAGGGTGGTTGTAGCGTGCATCCGAACTTCCCCTTCCGATGACATGCGCCGTGCCTTGTGCGTGGCGCCGTGCGCCGACACTAGCGCCACACGTAAGTCAATGCAACGGAATTACACGAATGTTCGGTCAGAGCTTGTTAAACAGGACGGTCTGCGTACTCGTATGGCTACCCAGCACCGCTTGCCTCCACGTGGTGCGCCGGCGCCTCCCCCCACAGCTGCTCCAGGCGATAGAAGTCGCGCGTGGCGGGCGTGAAGATGTGGACCACCACGTCGAGATAGTCCATCAGGATCCAATCGGCGCTCGCCAGGCCCTCCACGCGACGCGGAAACACGCCGTGATCGTGCTTGAGGCCCTCAAGAATGCCATCGTGGATCGCCTTGGTTTGACGCTCGGTGTTGCCTGAGCAGATCACAAACCAATCTGTGTAACCGAGCACCCCGCTTAGGTCAAGCTCGACGAGCTCTCCCGCCTTCTTGTCCTCCGCGTAGCGACGTATCTCTGCGAGCAGCTCCTGAGGGCTCACTTTCCTGCCCCCTGCGCACGTGAGGCCGGTTGACGGCCGTAGAGCTCCTCCTCGGCGATGTGAGCGGCAACGTCGGCGCCCACGAACTCCTCTATCGGCTCGCCTGAGGTGAGGCGCCGACGCACCTCTGAGGAAGAAACATCGCGAGGGGCCATGTCGAGGAAAGCGACCCGCTCGGCTCCAGCCAATGGAGCAAGCGTATCGAGCACCTCGCGGCGAGTTACGCCGTCGCGCTCCGCCACGGCAAGCCGTGCCAACTTCAAGATCTCACGTGGCTCACGCCAGGAGCCGAGCGTTCTAGCCATGTCTGCGCCTAGGATCAGCGTCAGCTCTGCGTCGGGTTGGTTCTCATGGATGATTCTCAGGGTATCGACCGTGTAGGACGGCCCTGGGCGTTCCAACTCCAGCGTGCACACACCCACGAGCGGATCGTCTTCCGCAATGAGGCGACACATGAGCAGCCGCTGCTCTGCCCCTGGGTCCCACTTGGCGGGCTTGTGCGGCGGGATGAGCACCGGCGTGAGCAGCACGCGGTCGAGGGATAGTTGGGTTGCGGCCGCTCGCGCAAGCGCAAGATGGCCGAGAATGGGGTGGGTTGAACATGCCGCCCAATATCCCTAGGCGCGCAGGCGCCGAGGAGTCAGACGCGACGACGCTCTCAAACGCGGACGTGGCCGGCGCCTTCGACGAGATACTTGGACGTGCACAGCTCGCGCAGCCCGATCGGGCCGCGAGCATGGAGCTTCTGTGTGGAGTTGCCGATCTCCGCGCCCATCCCGAACTCTCCCCCATCGGTAAAGCGGGTGGAGGCGTTGACGTACACACAGGCGGCGTCCACCCCGAGCTGGAAGGCACGAGCGGAGGTGGCGTCGTTCGTGACGATCGCCTCGGAGTGCCCCGAGCCATGGCGGGCGATGTGCTCGATGGCAGCCTCCACGGAGTCGACTACAGCGACGGCGAGCGTGAGCGCGAGGTACTCGGTGCTCCAGTCCTCCTCGGTGGCGAGCCGAACCGAGCTTCGGATCGCTTCAAGCGCGTCTTCATCGTCCCCGTCAAGGCCCTGGGAAAGCCGCTCGGCGCACTCCCACACCGGCCCGTCCGCGCGCACCTCGACACCGGCGTTCACGAGCGCGGGAAGCAGGCCCTGCATGACCTCATCGGCGACCTGACGGTGGACGAGCAGCGTCTCGGCGGCATTGCACACGCCCGGGCGCTGAGTCTTTGCGTTCATCACGATCGCCTGTGCCGCGTCGAGGTCGGCGGAGGCGTCGATGAAGACGTGACAGTTGCCCGACGCTGCATAGATCACGGGCACGGTGGCGACCTCCTTGAGCGCTGCCTTCAAGCCCTCCCCTCCACGCGGGATCAGCAAGTCGACAAGGCCATCCTGGGTCGCAAGCTCGGCAAGCTCCTCTCGACCACCGCCTGCCACGAGGCCGATGCAGCCCTCGGGCAAACCCGCGGTGACCGCTGCCTCAGACGCGATCGAGCAGAGCACGGCGTTTGAGTGGACGGCGGTGGAGGAGCCGCGCAGGACGATCGCGTTACCCGACTTCAAGCACAGCGCGGCGGCGTCGATCGTGACGTTGGGACGCGCCTCATAAACAACCGCGATAACCCCGAGCGGCACGCGTACCTTGCGCACGTCCAGGCCATTGGGAAGACGGTAGCCGTCGATCACCTCGCCCACCGGGTCCGCTAGAGCCGCCACAGCCTCGACGGCGGCGGCGATACCCTCGATGCGTTGATGGTCCAAGCGCAACCTGTCGAGCAGCGCATCGCCGATGGCTGCTTCGCGCCCGGCCACGAGATCGCGCTCGTTGGCGCTCAAGATCTCCCCCCTGCGTTCACGTAGCGCGGCTGCGATCGCAAGCAGAGCAGCGTTCTTGGTGGCGGTGTCAACGCGGGCGAGCACCCGCGACGCCGCGCTTGCGCGCTCGCAGATCTCCGAGACAGATGTGGCGATGGCAGCCATCGCCCTACAGGGTACGACAGCGCTCGCGCGGGCCGTCGGAGAGTCCGAGGGATTCAGCCCCACAGGTCAGTCAAGCACCAAGTAGTCGCGGTGAACGGCCTCCTCCGTGGCGCGCGGGAGGATGTCCTGAATCGCCTTGGAGTTCATCCCCTTCACGCGCGAGAGCTCTTGGGCGGAGTAGTTGCAAATGCCCTTGCCGAGACCCGTGAGCCCCCCGGAGGTGGAGTCACGCTCGATGATGTCCACTGCGTCACCCGCGTCAAACTTGCCGTGGACCTCGACGATCCCCACCGGCAAGAGGCTCGTGCCGTCCTCGCGCAAAGCCTTTGAGGCTCCTGCGTCCACGTAGAGCTTCCCGTGACTCGGCTTGGCGTAGCGCAACCACAGCTTGAACGAGGAGTGGCGGGCCGCACGGGGAGGGAAATCGGTGCCCTCAAGCTCCCCCGCAAGCACAGCCTGAAGCGCGCCCTCGCGCACGCCGTTACAGATGACCGCACGTATTCCGGCGGCGGTGGTCATGTCGGCCGCAACCACCTTCGAGCGCATCCCACCCGAGCCGAGCGGCGATGTGGTGTGGCCGATATCAATGTGGCCCAGCGCCTCGAAGTCGTTCACCTCGCGCACGAGCCGGGCGTCTGGATCGTGGCGGGGATCGGCGGTGTAGAGCCCGTCGATGTCGGTCAACAACACAAGCAAATCAGCAGCGATGAGGATCGCCACCTGTGCCGCCAGGAAGTCGTTGTCGCCGAAGGAGATCTCATCGGTGGCGGTGGTGTCGTTCTCGTTGATGACGGGCACAACTCGCCAATCGAGCAGCTTGCGCAGGGTTTGACGGGCATTGAGATAATGGGTGCGGGCGCTCATGTCCATGAAGGTGAGCAACACCTGCGCGGAGACGAGATCGCGCTCGCGCAGCAGCTCGTCGTAGGCGCGGTAGAGCTTGCCCTGGCCCACCGCACTGGCGGCCTGTAGCTCCTCGACGGCGCCCGGGCGCGCGGGTAGGCCCATGATGCGCACACCCCGCGCGATCGCGCCCGAGGAGACGATCACGACCTCCTTGCCTTCGCCATGAAGCGCGGCCACCGCATCGCAGATACGGGCGAGCACGCCCGTACGCAGCTCGCCCTCATCGTCGGCGACGATACTCGACCCCAGCTTTATGACGACACGCTTCATGCGTGGAGCTTATGCGCCGCGCGGGTCGCCAGCACTCCGGCGCAGGGCGCACCGGCCTGTCGGGAGTTCCCTATTCGTCGAGGTCCTCGGGATCGAGCTCGAAGGCGATGCCCGCGATCTCCAGATCATCGCCTGCCTGGAACCCCTCGGCCTCAAGCGCCCGCATCACTCCGATCTTGCGCAGACGGCCCTCCAGGTAGGCCATCGCGTCCTCGTTGTCTACGTCATAGCGGGCGAGCAAGCGCTCGATGCCCTTGCCGGTCACGGTGAAGGCCCCTGGCGCGACCTGCTCGACTGTGAAGCCGGCGGGGCCCGAGGGACGAAACACCATGTGCTCCGCCAACTCCACCTCCTCGCCCTCTGCCTGGGCTCGGAGTGGAGCGCCGTCGGAGGCGGACTCCTGGGAGCCAAGCGCAGGCACGCGATGGAGCAGCTCGGCGGCAAGCTCCCCCACGCCCGCACCGGTAGCGCTCGACGTCGCAAGCACAGGCACATCGGGGCCAAGACGCTCCGACCACAGCGCCACCGCCTCCGCGACCCGCTCGGGGGGCACGAGATCGGCCTTTGAGAGCACGAGCACTCGCGGCAAACGCGCGAGACGCACGTCGTGTGCCTCAAGCTCGCGCTCGATCGTCTCGTGGTTGACGAGCGGATCGGCATCCTCCTCGGCGGTCAGCTCGGGGGCGATGTCGAGCACGTGCACGAGTAGCCGTGTGCGCTCCACGTGGGCCAGGAAGTCATGGCCGAGCCCGGCGCCCTCGCTCGCACCTTCGATCAAGCCGGGGATGTCTGCGATGATGAGTTGGCGCTCCTCTCCCTCCAACACTCCGAGGACAGGTGAGAGCGTGGTGAAGGGATAACTCGCCACCTTGGGCGTGGCCCTGGTGAGACGCGCGAGCAACGAGGACTTACCCGCGTTTGGCAGACCGACAAGGCCGACGTCCGCGAGCAGCTTGAGCTGTAGCTGCAACCAGCCCTCCTCACCGGGGAGACCGCGCTCCGCGAAGTGGGGCGCCTGGCGTGTGGGGGTGGCAAAACGCTTATTACCCTTCCCCCCGGAGCCGCCCTTGACGACAACCGCTCGTTGACCGGCGGCGAGCAGATCCCAGCGGCGACCCATCACCTCGCCCTCGACACCCTCCACCTGCGTGCCTGGCGGCACGCGCACGACGAGCGTGTCGCCATCGGCGCCATGGCGCAACGCGCCCTCGCCGTGACCGCCGCGACCGGCGCGGTAGTGGGCCTTGCGGTGAAAGCTCTGTAGGTCGCGCAGGGAGTCGTCGCACACCAACACCACGTCGCCGCCGCGTCCTCCATCGCCGCCATCGGGCCCGCCCCGGGGAACGTGGGCTTCGCGGCGGAAACCCGCAGAACCGTCACCGCCGGCGCCGGCCCTCACTTCGATTCTCGCGCGGTCGTGAAGCATTGCTCCCTCGCTGAATATATGGCGCTCTTAGAGCCCAAGCTCGAACGCGTACACCCCGTCGGCGGCGTTCTCCGGCGCGCGCGAGGCGCGCCGGCCAGGACGTCTACTCCGCGGCGCTAAGCACGTTCACGACCCTACCCCTACGTCCCGTCGTGAACTGCACTGTGCCGGCTGCGCGTGCGTAGAGCGTGTCGTCCTTGCCGATCCCCACTCCCGTGCCTGGCTTGAAGCGGGTGCCACGCTGGCGCACGATGATCTCCCCGCCCGTCACGGTCTGCCCGGCAAACGTCTTCACGCCGAGGCGCTGCGCGTTGGAGTCGCGGCCGTTGCGGCTCGATCCAAGTCCCTTCTTATGCGCCATCTGGTGTCTCCTTGGGCTTTGCGGCGGGCTTCTCCGCAGCAGGCTTGGCGGCGCTCTTCGCCGTCTCCTTCGCGGCCCCACCCATCGAGATATCGGTGACCTCTATGCGGGTCAGCTCCTGACGGTGGCCGGTGCGGCGTTTGTAGCCGCGCTTGGGCTTGAACTTGAAGACGCGCAGCTTCTTGCCGCGCTCGTGGGCGAGCACCTTGGCGGTGACCTTCACCTTCTTGAGTCCCGCCGTGTCGAACACGGCGTCATCGGAGCGATAGAGGATGGGCTCAAGCGCAACGTTTGAACCCTCATCGACGGCAAGGCGCTCCACGAGCAGGGTTTGACCCCGCTCAACACGGTATTGCTTGCCGCCTGTCTTGACGATCGCGTACATGTTCTCTCTTACTCCGAGGTTGCCTGAGCCTTGGCAGTCGAACGGCGCCGTCCACCTCTACGGCCGCGGCGCCGAGGCTTGGATTGTAGGCCATCCTCGCCCCCGTCGTCCCCCGCCTGCTCGGACGGCTCGTCAGAGTCGGCTGGTGGCTCGATCGCTACGACCGGATCGGCGACATTGTCATCGCTCGACGTCGGCTCCTCCACCACAGACTTCACGGCCGGTTTGGAGCTGCGCCTGCGCGAGCGTTTGGCGGCCGGTCGCGCAGCCGGACGCGGCGCGGGTGCGATCACCTCGCCGTTCTCATCGAGCAGCAGCGCCGTAGCGGCGGTGCGACCGACCGTCTCCACGCGAACCATGCGCTTCTCTCCAACGTGGCGGGCGGCGCCTGAGATGGAGATGATGTAGCCGTCGAGCTTGGCGACCGCGTCATCGACGTCATACATGTGGGGCTCGACGATGTTCACGAGCACCTCGTCGCCCTCACGGAAGGGGAGCGCCCGTTCTTCGACTTCCTGGCGTGTGCCCTGGAAGGTGATCGCGAAATGATCGAGCGCGAGCCCTTCCGAGCCCTCGAAGTGAAACGAGCGTTCCGTTTGGGCCTCCAGCGCGTGCAGCACGCGCGAGCCCTGTCCGGTGAACTCGGCCGTCACACGCGGGTTGATCTGCACCAGGAACGCCTCGTCGTCGGGGTGCTCGGCTACGACGTCCCGCAGCTTGCGCTCGAATTCGATCGCGATCGTTTCCTCCGAGCGGATCACGCCCTCGCCGTCACAGGTGGTACACGGGCGACTCATGATCTCCCGCACCCCCTCAGTCACGTTCTGGCGTGTCATCTCCACCAACCCGAGCCGCGACAGCTCAGCTGTGAACGTCTTAGTGCGGTCCTCGTCGAGCGTCTTGCGCAGCGTCTTCATGACGGCGTCGCGGTTGCGAGCGCGCGCCATGTCGATGAAGTCGATCACGATGATCCCGCCGATGTCGCGCAAGCGCAGCTGGTTGACCACCTCCTCGGCGGCCTCCAGGTTTGTCTTGGTGATCGTTTCCTCAAGGCCCGCGCCCTTGCCACGGCCGATGAAGCTGCCGGAGTTGACGTCGATGACTGTGAGCGCCTCGGCGTAGTCGATCATCAGATAGCCACCGCTGGGGAGATCCACCCTCCGCGACATCACCCCGTCGATGGCCTCGGTCACCTTGTAGGCGTCGAGCAGCGGCTCAGGACCCTCCCACAGCTCCACCCGCTCGACGAGCTCTGGGGCGGTGCGCGCAAAGAACGACACCAACCGGCGGTGCTGCTGGGGGTCGTCGACTATCGCCCGCTCGAAGTGCTCGGAGAAGATGTCGCGCACGACCCTCACCGAGAGGTCGGCCTCCTGGAAGACCATCGCCGGCGCCTGGGTGTCCTCGACGCGCTTCATCAACACCTCGTGCAACTTGTGCAGGTAGAGCAGCTCGCGCTCGAAGTCCGCCCGCTGTGCGCCGTGGGCGGCGGTGCGAACGATCACTCCCCCTTCACCGATCTCAAGCTTCGCTGTCTGACGACGCAAACGCTCGCGCTCTTTGTCTTCCAGGCGCCGCGACACCCCAACACCCTCGCCGGTGGGGGCGTACACCATGTAGCGCCCAGCGATCGTGACCTCCATCGACAACCGCGCGCCCTTGGTCTTCAAGGGGTCCTTGACCACCTGCACGACAATCTCCTGTCCGGGCTTAAGCAGCTCGGAGATCTTGCGCCCCCCACCTCGACCGCGCTTCGGGGCCTCGACGCCCGGCAGCACGATCTCATCGACGTGCAGGAAACCATTCTTCTCAAGGCCGATGTCAACGAACGCCGCCTCAAGCCCCGGCAGCACGTTGTCGACCTTCCCCTTGTAGATGTTGCCGACGATTGAGCGCCCCCCACGGCGCTCGATGTAGAGCTCAGCTATCCGATAGCCGGCTCCAGGGCGGGCGGCTGCGCCCTTGCGGGCGCGCCCGGCGGGACGTGAGGCGCCGGGCGTTCCGGCAGCCTCCAAAAGCGCCACGCGCGTCTCCGCGCGATCGACGCTGACAAGTACTTGCTTTCTCAATTTGATCCAGTCTCTCGATATCTGTAATGGGCAGTACTACTGGGGTATCGATCCCCTGGGCTCGCGTGGCCAACTCCCGTGCAGGCGCACGCCGGACCGTGATGGTCGCGAGCGCAGCCTCGGCTGGTTGTGAGGGAGTTTGGGCGGACATGCTGTTCAGTAGCGGAAAACGCGGCCCTTCTGCGCCTGTGAGGCGCTTGCCTGGACGTAGATGGATTGCAACAAACCTACGGCCAGAAGTGTTGTTATGACGGACGATCCGCCGTAGCTCATGAGCGGTAGCGTGACGCCGGTTATGGGCATTATCCCAACCGCCATCCCTACGTTCACGAACACCTGGAACATCAGCATAGCTACGACCCCCCCGGCAACCAGCGAGCCGAACAAGTCCTTGGCCATCGTGAGCACTGCAAGCGTGCGCCATATCAGCAGCGCGTAGAGGGACAGAACGAGCGCCGCGCCGACGAAACCGTACTGCTCGCCGACGGCGGCGAAGATGAAGTCGGTGTGGTCCTCAGGCACAAAATTGAGCTTGGTTTGGGTGGCGGCGGCGCCACGGCCCGTCTTCTGGCCCGCGCCTATGGCTACCTTCGACTCCTCCTGCTGGTAGCCCTGCTTCTCGGGGTTGCTCGATGGATGCAGAAAGGCCGTGAGGCGTTCTTCCTGGAAGGGTTTGAGCACGTGCACCCCGGCCGCAGGCGCGCCCACGAGCACGAACGCCCCGGCCACCACCACCAGCGCGAGGATGCCGGTGAGCTGCCTCCAGGAGGTCCCGGCGACGAACAGCAGCGTGAAGGCGATCACCATGTACACAAGACCGGAGCCGAGGTCTGGCTGGGCGATGACGAACAGCGCGGGTATCAGCGCCGCGAGTATCACCCGCGCTGTCGTAGATAGCTCCTGTAGACGACGTGCGCGGCTCGCCACCAACGCGGAGAGCGCGAGGATGAGCAGCACCTTCCCGATCTCCGACGCCTGGAAGGAGAACAACGGGAAGTTGATCGCACGTTGCGACCCCCTTGCGGTGTGGCCCAGTCCCAGCACCGCGAGGATGCTCAAGATGAGCGCCGCGTAGATGCCGTACGCCATGTGCCGAAAGCGCGAGTAATCAAAGCGCGAGAGCGCCACCATCAACACTAGTCCCACGATCAGGTACGTGGCTTGACGGTCTACGTAGTAGCGCGGCTGGCCCACGATCAGGTGCTGCGTAGCGGCCCCGAGCGTCACAAGCGAGCAAACGCCCAGCCCGAGCGCGGCCAGCGTCAACAATGGATCGAGCGGCAACCGCAGGGCGCGAGCGTGTGGGATCGCGACTTCGCTCGGCGCGGCGATCGGGCTGGCAGCAGGTGGCGGTGTCATGCCGTTTTCGAACTCCCGGCGACGTACTTCTCGCTCTGACCGAACCACTTCGCGGCGATCAGGCGAGCGATCGGCGCGGCGGTTTCGGCGCCGAACCCTCCCTGCTCGACCGTGGCGGCGATCACAATCGGGTGCGACCGGTCGCCGATGTAGCACATGTACCACGACTGGTCTTCTTTGCCTTCGTGCTGGGCCGTGCCGGTCTTGCCGAACACCGGGTGCTGGGCCTGGTTCCAACCTGCCCACACGTCGGCGGAGGTGCCCCCAGGCTGGGAGGCCGCCTCGTGGATGCCCTCCATGACATCGGAGAGATAGGAATAGTTCAGCGTCACGTGACGTAGCGACGGGAAGTTGAGAGCCTGCATCAGCCCACCATTTGAGTCGTCGATCTCCATGCCGAGGTGCGGCCGTGGAACCCAGCCGTGACCTCCGTGGGTGTAGGCGTTGGCCAGCGCCGAATAGGCGACCGCCATCTGCAGGGGGTCGGTTAGAAGATCGCCCTGCCCCACCGCCAGTTGCATGTTGTAGCCCACCGTCCATGGCGCTCCCGGTTCGGCGAGCAGACCGCAGGAGTGGCCTTTGCGGATGCACTGGGCTTCCAGGCGGTTTTGCCGCGCCAACCACTGCCTGTCGGGAACCACGCCGGCGAATTCTTCGGGGAGATCAACTTCGGAGGGACTCCCGACCCCCAGCCGTCGGGCAAGCTGTTGGATGATGTTCCCGTGACTGTTAGCGCGCTCGCCGACTTCAAAGAAATAGGTGTCTGAGGACACCTTCAGAGCTTCCACGAGCGCCATCGCCGGCAGGGCGGCTTTGCCCGCGTTACAGAAGGGCTCCTTCCCCACCGTGATGCAGGGCCCGGGTCCAAACACTTCGTTGGGGGTGATGACACCCGCTTCGAGCGCCGCCATCGCGGTGATCGGCTTGAAGGTCGAGCCCGTCGGGTACTCGCCATCTACCGCGCGGTCGGTCAACGCGCCGGCGCCTTCGGTCAGCGACTTGTATTGCCTTTGGGTGAGAGGTTTAGCGAAGACGTTTGGATTGAAGCTTGGATAGGAGCCGATCGCGAGGATCTGGCCGCTGCGTGGCTCCATCGCCACGAACGCGCCGGCGTCGGCCGGCTTGCCGGCGGCCTGGGCTTCGGAGATCCCTTGGCGCAGGGCACGTTCTGACTCCCGCTCCAGCCCGAGATCGAGCGACAAGCGGACGCTGTGACCGGCGATAGGCGCAGTCGTGGGTATCGCAGTCGGGATCGGTTCGCCGGCGGCGTTTACCTGCACGTGCTCCGCCCCTGAGACGCCACGCAGATAGCGGTCGTAGTAGTACTCAAGCCCCTCCTGGCCCACGACGGTGCCCTGTTGCACCCCGCGGAAGGCTTTCAGCTTCAGCTCGCCTTCTGACACCTGGCCCACGTGGCCGAGCACCTGAGCCGCCATTTCTCCGTAGGGGTATTCCCGGATCGACACGGGTTCCTGGCGCACACCCGGGAATTCGTTGCGCCGCTCAGAGAGGTAGGACAGCGCCGCACGGCCCGCGTCTTGCTTGATCGTCACCGGCGCATAGGGCAACTTCGTGATGCCCGCGATCACACGTTCGTCGATCATCCGTGGGCTCAGCCCTATCACGGGGGCAAGGCGACCGAACAGGCGGCGTGTACTCGTCGCCGACGCTGGTAGCGAGGGGATCGGGACGAACCTGAGGTGCGCCGCCTGGTGGCGCAGCGCGTGCAACTCCACGCGCTGGGTGTGAGTGAGTTTTTCTCGCCCGCTCAGCTCGCTCTCAAACGCCTTCACCCGCTCGTGCGCTTCCACGTATTCGTCCTGCGCCTTGGTGAGCTGCTGCTGGTATTCGGCGGCCTGCACGCGCACCGCGGCGGGTAGCGAGTTTGGGATGACCTGAACCGCATTGGTGGTGGCGCTGAGGACGATCGGCCGTCCCGTGCGGTCGAGGATTTCCCCTCGTGGCGCCGGCACCGGAAGCACCCGCTGATCGTTCACCTTGGCCTGGTGGACGTACTGTTCGCCAGTCAGCACTTGCAGATACCAGAGCCTGAAGAAGATGATCGCGAACATCGCCAATGCGAAGCTGCCAAGGACGGCCACGCGTAGACCAAGCTGTGGGGAGACCTGACCGCGCGGCTCACTGGGCTCCAGGCGCTCGATCGTGCTCATCGTTCACGCTCCGAGGCGCGCGTCAGCGGCCCCAGCGTGGAGGCCCCGCGTGCCGAGGAGGACGATCCCCCACCCCGACCCCGCCCCGGAGAGTGCGACAGCGGGCTCAACCCTCCGGTTGTGTAGGCGCGACGGCGGCGACGACGTGGATCTTCTGGCAGCCCGCCGATGAGGCAGCGACGCACAAGCGCCCACATCGGCAGCGCCACCGCCGCGTCAACGAGCACGCCAACCACGATCTCGCGCAGGAGCTCGTAGCTGACCGGGGCATCGACGCCGAGCAGGAACTCGATCACCGAGTAGGCCACCATCGCGGTCGCGGCGGCGGCGGCTCCCACCAACAGCGGGGTGAGCGCGGCTTGGGGGTCGCGCAGCTCACGCAGACGACCCGCCCCATAGCCGATGAGCGTGAACGTAAGCGAGGTGACACCAAGCGTTTGCATCAAGGCGAGATCGATCAAAAGGCCCACCGCAAAGCCAGAGATCGCGCCGAGCATCGAGCCGCACAGCAGACCGGTGAAGGCGACAAGCAGCGGCGAGAGATCGACGCTGACACCAAACACCGGCACCTCCGAGATGACGCTGATCTGCACGAACACCACTACCACGGAGAGGATCGCTACCCGCCACAGCAACGACCCCGGCAGCCATGCCGCGCTTGCCTGGCTGGCGTTCGTGCTCTGGGGTGTGAGTACCCGTGTGCTCATCCGCCGCCGGTCGATGCGAGCTGTCCGCCCGCTTCTCCTTCAGAGGCCAGGGACACGCCAGGCGTCAGATTCGCCGCGACGCTGCTGAGCGTGGCGGCCCGGGAGCTCGATGAGTGGGTAAGCACCTGCACCACATCGAGGTTGTGGAGATTGGCGAGTGGGCTCACATTGACCGACTTGAACGGGCTCTGTTCGTTCTCAGAGGTCACCCTCCCGATCGGGATGCCGGATGGAAAAAGTGTTTCGCAGTGACATGAGACCTTGCCGGCGGTGACTACATAGTCGCCACGGGACACCGGTCTCGTGGAGGACACGTACTGCATAAGCAGACGGCCGGGTTCGCCGACCTGCGGTTGCAGGATCCCTTCGGCCCCGGTGGCGCTGATCTTCGCTGTGACTTCCACTTCGCTGTCGGTGATGAGACTGACGAGCGCGCCATCGGATGCAACACGCGTCACCTTCCCGATCAGCCCTTCCCCGTCGATGACCGGATCGTTGACACGCACCCCCGAGGAGGAACCGTGGTCGATCGTTACCGTCGAGTACCAGATGTTCGGCGACTGATAGATGACGGTGGCTGTCACCGGGGTGTAGTCGGTAATCGAGAGCGTCTTACCGAGGTCATAGAGCTTCAGCAGTTCGCCGTAGGAGCGTTCGTTTGACTGCTTTGCGATCAATTCCCTACGCGCCGCAGCAAGCTGTTTGCGAAGCCCCGCATTCTGGCTCTTGGCGTCAAGTGTGCTGCCAAACCATCCGAACATGTCACGCACCGGCTTGAGCGCCTTGTTGGCTCCGTCCTGGATCGGTGAGACAACGGTTAGGAAACCGCTCTGCAGCGAGTGCAAGCCGCCACTACGGGACTCGCCGAAGTAGGCGGTGAGCAGTATCAGTGAGAGCGCGACGAGCAGTGCAAGCACCGCCCGTCTACGCCGAACCGTCTTGTCATACACAGGCATTGACCTTCCGAAGACTTCATTCGACAGGGTACCCGCGCGCCATCCTGGGCCACGCCGGTGCTACCGGCCGCGGCGGCGCTCATCGCCGGCGGCGGTTGCGCGAATTGCGGTTGGAGCGGTGGATCGCCTCGAACTCCTCAAGCGACCGTCCCGAGCCGACCGCCACGCACGTCAGCGGCGACTCCGCGAGGTGGGCGGGCATCTGTGTCTCCTCGCGCAAACGCTGGTCAAGGCCGTGCAGGAGCGCCCCTCCCCCCGCAAGCATGATGCCGCGATCCATGATGTCCGAGGCAAGCTCGGGCGGGGTCCGGTCGAGCGTCTCCTTCACCGCCTCGATGATCTGACCCAATGGCTCCTCAAGCGCCTGGCGAATCTCCTCGCTTGTGAGCACCACCGTCTTCGGCAGGCCCGCGACCATGTCGCGCCCGCGGATCTCCGCCTGGAGCTCCTCCTCCATGGCGCACGCGGAGCCGATCTCGAGCTTGAGCTCCTCGGCGGTTTGCTGGCCGATCAGGAGCTTGTACTCCTTCTTTGCGTAGTTGATGATCGCCTCGTCCATCTCATCGCCACCGACGCGAATCGACTGCGAGACGACGATGCCCCCAAGCGAGATGACAGCCACCTCGGAGGTGCCCCCGCCGATGTCCACCACCATCGAACCGGTGGGCTCGCCAACGGGTAGCCCAGCGCCAATCGCGGCTGCCATCGGCTCCTCGATGAGGTACGCGGTGCGGGCGCCCGCGGATAGGCACGCCTCCTCGACCGCGCGCTTCTCGACACCGGTCACGCCGGAGGGCACGCACACCACCACACGAGGATGAGCCCAACGGTTCTGGTGAACCTTCTGGATGAAGTGGCGCAACATCTCCTCGGTTACATCGAAATCGGCGATCACACCATCCTTCAGCGGTCGAATCGCTTGAATCGTGCCGGGAGTGCGGCCGAGCATACGCTTCGCCTCGATCCCCACCGCGTGTACTTCACCGGTACGGGAGTCGATTGCCACCACACTGGGCTCGGAGAGCACAATGCCGCGCCCGCGTACGTACACGAGTGTGTTGGCGGTGCCGAGATCGACCGCCATGTCGCGGCCGCCGAATCCGGTGAGATACGTGAGGATGCTCATCTGCGAGTGGGAGCACGCTCTGTATTCGGCTTCGCCGCACCGGTCGGCCGGCGCCCGGTGGCAGGGGGCGTACCCGGCGGGGAGTCTAGCGGACCCCATTGCCTTACCGACACGCATGACAGCGTATTTGCAGGCAATTCCCTACCGATGAGCCATACGGGGCCCGCGGACAAACGGCGGTACGTTAGGCGGTTGCTAGAGCAAAGCGGGAAATAGATCCAGCAAAGTGGCGAGCGGGAGACCGACAACGTTCTCGTAGTCGCCTCGGATCTCACGCACGAGCACAGCGCCTGCGCCCTGGATCGCATAGCCGCCGGCCCGCCCGCGCCACTCCTCCTTTGCCAGATACCACTCGATCGTCGCGTCATCCAGCTCGCGGAATGACACCTCGGTGCGGGCCACCGCTACCTGCTCGCGCCCGTCTCGCAGGAGAGCGAGGCCGCTGAAGACGGTGTGGGTCGCGCCGCCGAGCGCCCTCAGCGTGTCTGCGGCGGCGTCGCGGTCGGCAGGCTTGCCGTAGATCCGACCCTCAAGAGCCACCAACGTGTCGACGCCGAGTACGGTCTCCTCGGCATGAAGGCGTGCTGCACGCGCCTTCATCAGGGCGTTCTCGCTCGCGACTTCGGCCGGCTCCCCCCGCTCGATCTCCTCGACATCCGTGGGCCGGACCGTGAATCGCGCGCCGAGGCGATCGAGAATCGCGCGGCGCTGCGGAGACGCGGAGGCGAGGACCAGCGGGTGGCGCTCAGCGCTCTCCGTGGACGTCACGGCCCGCCCCGTGCCCTCAGCCAGCGAGATCGGGAAAGAACAGGGCCGCCTCGCGAGCGGCCGACTCGGCGGAATCTGAGCCATGCACCATGTTTTGACCCATCTCGATCGCGAAGTCGCCGCGAATCGAACCAGGCGCCGCGTCGAGCGGATTGGTGGCGCCGATGAGTTGCCTGGCCGCCTTCACCGCATCGACCCCCTCAAGCACCATCGCGACGATCGGCCCCGAGGTGATGAAATCGACAAGCTCGCCGAAGAACGGCTTCTCGGCGTGCTCGGCATAGTGGCGCTCCGCCAACTCCACCGGCACCGTCATGTGCCGTAGGGCGACGATGCGCAGGCCCTTACGCTCGAAACGGGCAATGATCTCGCCGCTAAGGGAGCGGGCGAAGGCGTCGGGCTTTACGAGGATCAAAGTGCGGTCCATGGGTTCCTTTGGTTGAGAGGCTTTGCTTGCGCCCTGAGACGCCGTCAGCTACTGGAGCGGGGACGACTGGCGCCTCTAGAGCGCGCGGGGGGCGTTGTGGAGTCTGACTTGCCGTTCTCCTCGGCGAGCACCGGGTCACTCGCGGTGGCGGGCTCAGACGCGTGCGATGCACGGTCGCTGACCAGCGCGGTGGTGTCAGGCGCCCTCACGGCGGCGCGCTCAGCCGCGCGAGCGCGCGCCGGCGTGGCCTCGAGCCCGGCGGTCGTCTCCGGATCTGTGCTCGCGCGGGTGCGCGAGGCGAGCTCTCCCGTGGCTGTCCGGTCGCGACGAGCGCGACGTGTGGGCTTTGCCTCGGCGACCTCCGTCTCGCAATAAGGACAGATAGTCCATGCTCGATCCAGCGGCTTGGAGCAGCTCGTGCAGCGCTCCTTTAGCTTTCGCAGACAGCTCGGGCAACGGACGAAGTCCCGCTCGATGCGGTAATCACAATGCGGACAGAGACTGTGGTCGAGCTCGTGGAGGCGAGCTTCGGCTGCCTGGAGATCGAGTTCGCGCTCGCGCACGTCTTCCAGATACTCCGGCGGGCGCAGGATCATGTACACGATGGTGCCCACGAACGGGAACAACGAGGCTGCTGTGGCACACCCGATCAGCATCGGATCGACGATGCGACGGCGGGCGTCGGCGTAGGTCCAATACACGAGCGCCCCATAGAGCACCACGAGGAACAAGATCAACAGGTCGATCGCGAGGCTCAGACCACTGCTTTCGATTCCGAAGTAAGCGATGGGGGGCATCAGCGGCTCTTAATGTCCTGGGTCGGAGGTTGGGTGAGTTGCGGCCCCGTTGCGGGCGCTCACGCGCGACCCTGTGCGAATTGACACTAGAACGAGCATCGGGCGGACGAGTTTAGAGCCTAGCTCGGAAGAAGCGCTGCACATGTCACAAAAACAGGCGCCCAAATCCATACCCGGCGGCGAAGAAGACCAGGATCACGAGCGCCACGATAAGGGCGACAGCACCGATCATCGTGAGCACTGAAGGACCGTCGTCGTTCATGCCGCCCCTCCCCTCTCCTTGATCTCGCGCGCTTGGGGCTCCCCCTCGCCCTGTTCCTCCGCCCCAAGGCCAGCGCGCAAACCGAGCTCGCGCGCATGGGCGAGCAAGTCGCCAACGAGATACACAGAGCCAGTGGCGAGCACCGCGCCACCCCCCGCGCGAGCGCGGGCCCAACTCTGCGCCGCCGCGAGCGCCTGCGTAGGTTGCGGCTCGCGCTCGGTCTGCTCGAAGCCGAGTTGACTTGCAAGCGAGGAGAGAGTCGCCGGCGAGAGCGCCCGCAGGCTCGGCGGCGACGTGAACCACGCGCGCTCAAAGGAGGGGAGCAGCCGCGCGAGTATGCCGGCGGCGTCCTTGTCGTCGAGCACTCCGAGCACGAGCGCCGCCGGCCGACCCGCAAGCAACTCCGGCAGCGAGGCCGCCATCGCCTCCACCGCCGCGGGGTTGTGGGCGCCATCCACCACCGTGAAGGGGTCATGCGCCACCACGTGCATCCGGCCCGGGACCGACGTGAGCGCCGCCGCCGCACGCACCTCCGACTCTTGCATCTGGATACCGGCGCCTTTCAGGTACTCCCCTGCGGCAAGCCGGGCGAGTGCGAAGTTCTCGCGCTGGAAGGATCCCCTAGCGCCCATCGTCAGATCGCCCGACGCAGGCTCGGCAACGACGAGCTTCCCGCCACGCTCGGCGACCGCCGCACGAGCCAGGTCAAGCACTTCAAGCGGCAGGCCAGGACCGATCGCCAGAACCGAGCCCTCCCCGAGCACGGCAAGCTTCTCCGCGGCGATGTCCTTGACTGTGGGACCCAACCAACGGGTGTGCTCCAAGCCGACATTTGTAAGCACCGCCACCTTCGAGCAGATCACGTTCGTGGCGTCAAAACGGCCCCCAAGGCCCGCCTCCACCACCACGACCCGCACTTCACGCCGTGCCAGCTCCCAGAACGCGGCAGCGGTGAGCAGCTCGAACTGGGTGACGTGATCGTCCTCGTCGAGCGTGCGGTTGACACGCTCGGCCGCCCACGCCGCCCGAGCGATTGCGGAGGCGAAAGCATGCGTCTCGACGTCCTGCCCGGCGACCTGGACACGCTCTGTGTAGGACACGAGGTGCGGCGAGACGTAGCTCCCTGTGCGCAACCCGTGGCGCTCGAGGATCGCCGCGATCATGCGCGTGGTGGAGGTCTTGCCATTCGTGCCCACCACATGGATCGTCTGAAAGCTGCGCTCGGGCGATCCGAGCACGGTCATCATCCGACGCATTCGGTCCAGCCCGAAGCGCATCCCGAACAGCTCCAGCGAGCGCAGATGACGCTCGGCCCGGTCGGGACTCCAAGGCGAACCAGTTGCGCTCACAGGGCCTCCAGTTCGGCGCCGAGCTGGCGCAGGCGCTCACGCTCGCCCTCCACGACGGCCGCCGGTGCGCGTTCTACAAAGCCGGGCTTGTCGAGCTTGGCCTGAACACGCACGATCTCGGCCCGCAGCTTCTCCCTCGCGACCTCGCGGCGACGCTCCGCCGCGCCCAGGTCAAGACCCTCGCCTGAGAGCACATCCACCGTCCCACAGGGAATCGGGATTGACGCCACTGGGACACCGTCGGCGGGCTCTCCAGCCGCAAGATCGAGTCTTGCCATCCGCGCAAGCAGTCCGTAAGTTGCGTCGTAGCAATCGGCGTTTAGGCGAGCGGGGATGGCCAGGCCGGCTCGCGCTCCCACTGAATCCCGCCATCCCCGTATGACGGTGACCGCCTCGATCGTGCGCTCAAGCACGACCTCAGCCTCCAGGTCGATGAGGTCCTCCTGCGGACGGGGGTAGCGCGCTCCCGCAAGCAGATCGTTTCCCCCGTCGAGGTACCCCCACAGCTCCTCGGTTACGAAGGGGATCACCGGATGCGCCATCGCAACCGTCTCATGCAGCACGTACAACAACGTGGCGGCGAGCGCCACCCGCTCTTCCTCGGAGCCACCATCCCCACCATCGCTGAGGTCGGGTAGGCGGTGCTTGACGAGCTCGATGTACCAGTCGCACAGCTCGCCGTATACGAAGTCATACAGGCCAAGCGCCGCGTGCGAGAAGTCGTAGCTCTCGATGCGAGCTGCGGTGTCAGCGACGATCTGAGAGAGCCGCGAAAGGATCCAACGGTCCTCCACCGTGCGCGGCATTGCGGCCGGTTCGATCGTCTCGGCACGCTCCCCGAGGCTTGCGTGGATACGAGTCAGCGCGAAGCGGGCGGCGTTGAAGAGCTTGTTGGCGAGCGCCTGGCCCTGTTGGATCTTCTCAGCCGAGTAGCGCACATCCTGGCTTGAGGACATCGCCAACAATCCGAAGCGCACCGCGTCAGCGCCGTGCTTTGCGATCTCATCCAGCGGGTCGATACCGGTGCCAAGCGACTTGGACATGCGTCGCCCATCTGGCGCCTGGATCACCGAGTGGATGTACACGTCGGAGAAAGGCACCTCGCCGGTCAACTCCAACCCCATCATGATCATGCGCGCCACCCAAAGGAACAGGATGTCCCGCGCCGTTGAGAGCACGTTCGTTGGGTAGAAGGCTTTTAGCTCGGGGGTGTCATCGGGCCAGCCGAGTGTCGCGAACGGCCACAGCGCCGAGGAGAACCACGTGTCGAGCACATCCTCCTCTTGACGTACGTGGCCCCCGCATTCCCCGCAGCCGGCCGGCGCGGAGGTGGCGACGTTCACGTGGCCACATGTCTCGCAGTAGTACACCGGCAGGCGATGCCCCCACCACAGCTGGCGCGAAATGCACCATGGGCGGATGTTCTCCATCCAGTCCAGGTAGACGCGGCGGTGGTTGTCAGGGACGATCCTCACCCGGCCGTCCTTGACCGCCTCGATAGCGGGCCCCGCAAGCTCACTCATGCTCATGAACCACTGCAGCGAGATGAGCGGCTCGATGCGCTGGCCCGAGCGGTGCGAATAGGGCACCTCGTGCTCGTACTCCTCGCGCGCCACGATCCGGCCTTCCTCATCAAGCGCCGCCACCACCGCCTCACGCGCCTCCATCACCGTCAACCCCGCGAAACGCTCGCCCGCCTCGGCCGTCATGCGGCCGTCCTCACCGATCACCGACACCTGGTCGAGGTCGTGGCGGGAGCCGATATCGAAGTCGTTGGGGTCGTGCGCGGGGGTTACCTTCAACTGACCCGTCCCGAAGTCCATCTTCACGTACTTGTCGGCGATGATCCGTAGGTGACGGCCCACGAGCGGCAAGATCGCCTCGCGCCCCACCAGGTTGCGATAGCGCTCGTCGTCCGGATGCACCGCCACCGCGGTGTCCCCGAGCATCGTCTCCGGACGGACGGTGGCGATCGTCACGCTCCCCCCGCCCTCCACGTCGTAGCGGATCGAGTAGAGCGTGTCCGTCTCGCGCCGCTCCTCCACCTCAAGGTCTGAAATCGCCGAGCGGCTGCCCGGGTCCCAGTTGACTATGTAGCGGTCGCGGTAGATCCACCCCTTCTCGTAGAGGGCGACGAACACCTCCGCCACCGCCCGCGCGTAACCCTCGTCCAGCGTGAAGCGCTCTTCGGAGTAGTCACACGAGGCCCCCAAGCGCTTGAACTGCTCGACGATCGTGTGCCCGTAGTGCTCGCGCCACTCCCACACCCGCTCCACGAACGCCTCGCGCCCGATCTCCTGGCGGCTCTTCCCCTCCGCGCGCAACGCCTTCTCTACCTGCGCCTGCGTCGCGATCCCCGCGTGGTCTGTGCCGAGGATCCACTTGGTCCGGCGGCCGTTCATGCGGTTGTAGCGGATCAACGCGTCCTGGATCGACCCGTTGAGCGCATGCCCCATGTGCAATGACCCCGTAACGTTCGGCGGCGGGATCGCGATCGAATAGTTCTCGCTCGCCTCACCCTCCGGCTCAGGGTGGAAAAGCCCGCTCTGGAGCCACCGCTCAACGATCCGCGGCTCGACCTCCGCCGGCTCGAAACGCGTCCGGTCTTCCAGTTCTTTGATGCGCTCACTCATGGGAGCGTGAGTGTACGCAGCCTTACCACCTCACGCCCGATCACGAGCCACCATTCACTTTTCAGGATATGGTGCGCCCATGTCGCTGAGCGAGACATTGCGGGCGAGGCTTGGGGTCGCCCTGGCCTGCACATCAACACTTGTCTGTCTCTGCCTGGCTTGGCCAATAACAGGCGTCGCTCAGCCGCTTAACGCTACCGCGATCTGCCCACCGACGATCCCGCCGGAAGGCACGGTGCCCGTGACAAGCGAAACCGGGCCAGCGGCATCAGCCAATCCGACTACCCCACAGCAAGTGGTCGTAGCTTGCGTCGGACCTCAGGAGATAACGGAAGCCGCTTTCCAGCACTGGAGCGCCGTCGCACAGGCAGCGGTTGGCCCTCACCCAAAGCACAAGCCAAACGCCCGGGAAATAACGGAACAGGTGATGGGCTTCC
Source organism: uncultured Solirubrobacterales bacterium (assembly GCA_963695305.1). Lineage (GTDB taxonomy): Bacteria > Actinomycetota > Thermoleophilia > Solirubrobacterales > Solirubrobacteraceae > Palsa-744. The sequence goes on from OY968774.1 coordinate 2,406,726, forward strand.
TGATCTCGGCAGATTGGGTGACCGGCGAAGCCGCTGACCTGAAAGTTCACGTCAGTCAAGCCGAACTACGAAAGCACTTTCACGAGGTGCGACAAGCACAGTTCCCAAAGCTACGTGAATTCCGGAAGTTCCTGAGGGAATCGAAGCAGACGGTCGCAGATCTGCTCATGCGTGTCGAACTCGACATGCTCTCGGAACGAATCCAGCGACGGGTCACGGCAGGCCAAAAAAACGCGCGCGGTCGGATGCGGGCCCTCACGCACTTCATCAGCCATTTCAGGCCGAAATGGACAGTCAAGACGTATTGCTCGCCGCGGTACGCCGTGCGCGACTGCGGTCACGTGCAGGCCATTAGTTAGCGACTCGACTCCCGGCTTTTTGCCGAGACGAAGCCTCGGTGACGTCTATTACTGCGCCAACCCGCCGAAAATAGCGAACGGGCGGGCGGGGTCGTGCAGTTTCACCCACATCGGCCAGGCGGCGCCCTCGACGTCGAGGATGCTGCCCTGCGGGGCCTCGGCGCGTAGGCGCTCGGCGAGAGCGTGGGCGTCGTCCTCGTCGTTGGCGCCGAGTGTGAGGTGGCGCCAGTGGCTCTGTACCGGGATGCCCTCCCCCGCAAGCTTCTCGGCAAAGGTGCGCGCGTCGTGGTGCGTGGGAAGCGTTATGCGAACTTCCCACTCCGGGTAGCCGGCCTGCTCGGATTCCTCTGTCTCCTCCTGCTCCAGACGCTCGTGCTCGGTGGCATGTTCGGCGTCGGTGGAGGGCAAGGGCAGAGACGCATCCTCCCAGCGGTCCTCCTCGGGATGCCACCGCCACGAGCTTGTCTCTGCGGCGATGCCCTGCTCGGAGAGAACTGCCTCAACCACGGCGCGTGCTCGGGCCGCCTCCTCGGAGGAATCGGCGTACAAGAACACGTGGCCCTCCTCGTGGCTGACGGCGACGTGCTCAGGACTGGGAGCGCCTGACGCGCCGTCACGCTCGTGCGACTCCAGCGCACGCAGGAAGTCATGCGCCCGCTCGCGCGGCACCTCTACGCGGATGCGGTACTCGTCGTGCACGTTAGATCTCCTCGGTTATCGACACGGGCGGGACTCTACTAGCGGTCCGACAGATCGGATACATTGGGCCGGTCGCTGCTAATTGTCTGCATAACTTTTAGGTTATAATTGAGCCATGTCTGATGCCGCCATATTGATCCGCAACGCTCGCGACGAGGCCCGCCTCAGTCAGGCTGCGTTGGCCCAGCGACTAGGAGTGAGCCAGGCCGCTATTGCCAAGCTTGAGCGCCCAGGGAGCAACCCCACAGTTGACACGCTCGACAACGTGCTATGGGCGACTGGGCACCGCCTGACCCTTGAGGCCCCGACACGGCGACCAGGCGTTGACGAGAGCTTGATCCGTCAGCAGCTGGAACTGTCGCCAGCTGAACGTCTACGCGGCATCGAAACGATGTATGCCGAAGCACGCATGTTGGCGCTTGCCGCTGCGAGGAGTCGCGATGAACGCCCCTAACTCCTGGCTCGATCAGCCGAACCTACGACTGACCGTCCTGTTGCGCCGTTTGACCGATGGCCAGGTGGATTTCGTCGTTGTCGGCGGAGTCGCCGTGATCATGCAGGGAGCGCCACGTTTCACCAAGGACCTGGATATCTGTTACTCAATGGAGATGCAGAATCTCGATCGGTTGGGCGCGGTACTCACTTCGCTCGGAGCACGCCTGCGAGGAGTCGATGAGGATGTCCCGTTCGTACCAGACGGGCGCACTCTCAGGCATACACAGATTCTCACCCTCACGACGCCCGACGGCAATCTTGACCTGCTCGTCAAACCGGATGGCTCTCCGAGCTACAGCACTCTCAGGGCACACGCAAACCAAATAGATCTAGACGGCATCACCGTGCGCATCGCCTCAGTTGAAGACATGATCGCCATGAAGCGCGCTAGCGCACGACCACAGGATCTTGTAGATCTTGAATCGCTCGAGATCGCCCGTCGACGGGGACGCTCGTCCGGCCAGACCTAGCTGAGACTACGCCGACTCCTCGCGCAATGAGTGCTCTTCGGGCTCCTCTGGGGCGGCTTCGGTGACGAGCGTGGGCGTGGTGCCTTTCTCGACCGTGTCGCGGGTTACGACGCACTTCTTGACGTCGCGGCGGGAGGGCAGCTCGAACTGAACCTCGAGCAGGATCTCCTCGATGATCGAGCGCAAGCCGCGGGCGCCGGTTTCGCGCTCAAGGCCCCTCTCAGCGACGGCTTGCAACGAGTCCTCGGCGAACACCAGCTCGATGCCGTCGAAGGAGAAGAAGCGCTGGAATTGCTTAACTAGCGCGTTGCGCGGCTCGGTGAGGATGGACACGAGATCGTCGCGGGTGAGCTGGTGTACCGCTGACACCACGGGCAAACGTCCGATGAACTCGGGGATCAACCCGTATTCGATGAGATCCTCCGGCAGGCAGTTCTCGAAGATCTCACCGGTGTCACGTTCCTGCTTGCTTTCGATCGCCGCGGCAAAGCCGACACCGTTGTGGCCGATGCGACGCTCGATCACCTGGTCGAGGTGCGCGAAGGCGCCTCCGCAGATGAACAGGATGTTGGTGGTGTCGATGGTCAAGAACTCCTGGTGGGGGTGCTTGCGCCCACCCTGCGGCGGGACCGACGCTTGCGTTCCCTCAAGGATCTTCAAGAGCGCCTGTTGCACCCCCTCGCCTGAGACGTCGCGCGTGATCGACGGGTTGTCGGCCTTGCGGGCGATCTTGTCCACCTCGTCGATGTAGATGATCCCGGTCTCCGCCTTCTTGACGTCGTAGTCGGCGGCTTGGATCAGCTTCAAGAGGATGTTCTCGACGTCCTCGCCCACATATCCCGCCTCGGTGAGCGCGGTAGCGTCGGCGATCGCGAACGGCACGTTGAGGATGCGCGCGAGCGTTTGTGCGAGCAGGGTCTTACCGCAACCGGTGGGGCCGAGCAGCAGGATGTTCGACTTCTGCAGCTCAATGTCCGAATCGCCGGTCTGCATCATCTGCACGCGCTTGTAGTGGTTGTAGACCGCCACCGAGAGGGTTCGCTTCGAGGCGTCCTGGCCCACTACGTACTCGTCGAGCACGTCGTAGATCGCGCGCGGCTTAGGCAGGTTCTCCAGGTCAAACGCGGGCGGCGCCGCCAGCTCCTCGTCGATGATCTCGTTGCAGAGATCGATGCACTCGTCGCAGATGTACACGCCGGGGCCCGCGATCAGCTTCTTCACCTGGCGCTGTGACTTGCCGCAGAAACTGCAGAGGAGTTGCTCGTTGGAGTCTGTCGGTCTCGCCATTGCTATTTCCTTGTGACTGCGACCGCTCCGAGCATTAGTGCTCGGAGATCACCCGGTCGATGATCCCGTACTCCTTGGCTTCCTCGGAGGACATGAAGTAGTCGCGCTCTGTGTCTTTGCTCACCTGGTCGAGCTTCTTGCCGGTGTGCTTGGCGATGATCTCATCGAGGCGTTTGCGCACGTCGATGATCTCCTTCGCGTGGATCTCGATGTCGGTGGCCTGGCCCTGAAAGCTCGAGGACACCTGGTGGATGAGGATCTTTGCGTTGGGTAGCGCCATGCGCTTGCCTTCCGCGCCCCCGGCGAGCAGCAAGGCGCCCATCGACATGGCGATACCCACACAGATGGTTTGCACATCGGGCTTGATGAACTGCATCGTGTCGTAGATCGCAAGGCCCGCATACACCGAGCCGCCCGGTGAGTTGATGTAGATCGAGACGTCCTTGGTGGGATCCTCGGACTCCAGGTGCAGGAGTTGGGCGACGATCAGGTTTGCGATCTGGTCGTCCACCGGGGTTCCCAGGAAGATGATGCGCTCGTTGAGCAAGCGGCTGTAGATGTCGAACGCTCGCTCGCCTCGCGAGGTCTGCTCGACCACCATCGGTACAAGTGGGCTCATGATCCTCGCTTCAGTTTCGCTTCAGTGGTCGGATTCCTTCTGAACATATCCCGATCGCAGCCATCTCAAGGCTAGCGGTCTGGTGTCCACAGTTGTGCACCAGCAGCCTCGGCGGCAGCTCCATCCTTGTGATCCTCAGACTCGGGCGTCCATAGCTTCTCGCGGGCTTGGGCCTGCTCGACGGGTATCGGCTTTGAATGCTCTGCCACCCACTCGACGGCTTGGCGCGCCGCCAGGTCCTCAGCGAGGTCCTCGATACGTCCCGACTCGCGCAGGTCTACGAGCAGCTTCTGCGGCTCGATTTTCTCGCGCTCAGCCGTGGGCGTGACGACCTCAAGCAGGTCGTCCTCGCTGGGGACGATCTCCTCCGCGACAACGATTGCGGCGATTACGGCTTCTCGACGCAGCGCTTGCGCCGCCTCAGGCAACAGCTCGGAGATCATGTCCGCCTCCTCGCGTCCAATGATCTTCAGATAAGCATCGCGTGAGATACCGCGGTGGGAGAGGGAGTGGAGCATCCGGTCCCACATCTCCCCCGCCTTTGCCTGCACGAGCGCGTCGGGGGTCTCCACGTGCGCGTTTGCGGCTGCCGCGTCGAGCGCTGCCTCGCGGAACTCGGCGTCAACCCGCTTCTCCTCAGCCTCCATCAGTCGCACGCGGATGTCTTCGCTGAGCTCATCCACCGAGTCAAAGCCCATATCGACGGCGAAGTCCTCGTCGACCTCTGGGAGCTCCTTATGCTTGACCTCCTTCACCGTCACCTCGAAAGAGGCGTCCTTGGCGGCGAGCTCCGCCGCCGGGTAGTCAGCCGGAAAGGAGAGATCAATCGTGCGGGTCTCGCCAGCCTCAGCCCCTTCAAGCCCCTCCTCAAAGCCGGGAATCAGGTTGCCGGAGCCGAGCTCCACGAGCTGGTCGCGACCCTCACCACCCTTGAAAGGCTCCCCGTCGATCGAGCCGATGTAATCGACAACCACGAAGTCGCCCGACGCGGCGGGACGCTCGGCGGTCTCAAGGCGTGCGAGGCGCTCGCGCAAGCCGTCGATTTCCTTCTGGATGGCGTCGTCCTCGACAGCCACCTCACGGCGGCCGACCTCAAGGTCCTTGTACTGGCCGAGGCGAGCCGAGGGGAGCACACCTATTTCGATCGAGAACTCAAGCGCCGCTCCACTTTGGGGCATGTCGCCGAGGTCGAGTTGGGGGTCGCCCACCGTGACAATGCCCGCGGTGTCGATCGCGTCGGAATACCAGTTCCCGAGCGTGTCGCGGACCGCTTCCTCTAGCACCACCTCGCGACCCACGCGCTGGATCACAAGTGGAGCTGGAACCTTGCCACGGCGGAAGCCGGGGAGCTTCATTTCGCTGCCCAACTGGCGGGCCTTGCGCTCCAGGCGGGCCTCGATCTCGCTTGCGGGGACCTCCACGCTCACGCGCACGCGTGACTCGGGAAGCTCGGTGACTGTGGTCTTCAGGGTCGCTGGCATGGCTGCCACGATACCGTGCCGCTCGATGCCCATCCCCGCTCGTCGCACGCGCCGCCTGGAGACCTGGCTGTGGACCGGCCCGGTCGGGCACCTCGTCGGCGGGACGCTCGACTTGGCCGAAGCGCTCGCCCGTTATGCGCGCTTTCGTTTGACAGGCCGGAGGCCCCGATAGCCGAACGAGCGATGTCCGCGCCATCACGGCGCGGACATCGCTCAAGGACGCTGTCGCGCGACCAAGCGATCGCGCGACTAGTCGTTAAGACGGTTCAGGCGGTGAAGGCGACCGTGCCACGGAAGGCAAGCGCCCGACCGCGGGGAACGACGAGCACGGGAGACGTCGCGGTCTCGATCAGGTTCTCGCTGGCCGCGCTAAGCGATACGCGCCCCTCCTCGGCCTCCGGGCGCGAGCCCACGACCAGGAGATCGGCGCGCTGCCCCTCGCCAGTTACGAGGTCGGCGCCAAGCGCGCTTGCCAGCGCCTCAGCGCTCTCGTGCGCGCTGCCGTCGCCCACCACGCCCACGCTCTGCGGTGTACCCGCGCTCTGCGCGAACCCAGCCGGAGCGATCGCCACAGCGACCGAGCCGCCATTGAGGAGACGTTGAGCGGAATTGCCCACCGCCACGCTGCCCTTCGCGGTGTGTGAATCTGAGCAGAACACGACCACCTCAGCGCCCACCTGCTCGGCGAGAGAGCTCAAGCCCTCGGGCGTAGAGCGGTCAGTGATGACGTGGCGCGGCGTGTCGGCGTCGCCGAGCAGCTCAGACCCACGCTCAAGCAGGGTTTCTGCCTCGTGCTGGGCGAGAATCTCGCGGCTGGTCTCAGCTTCAGGGGCGTGACGGACGTATGCAAGCGACACGCTTGCGCCCGCGTTTGCGAACACTCGACCGAGCGCCACAGCGTCGTCCTCGTTGTAGGTACCGTCGTAGGAGATGATGATGTTGGCTGACATTTCTTGCTCTTTTCTCTAGTGCCGTTTTTCGCCTGGCTCTTCTTTTGTGTCGCCTGGCTGCGGTTTGCCGGCTTTGGTGGCGATCGTCCTTGTTTGGCACGACCTAAGACTGGGCTTCGATCACAGCGTGCCACTCACCTGCCATCAGCACCAGTGAACTTCGTAATCTGAGCTATAAGCTCAGCTAATGCTCAATGTTGGCCGACTGCGAGTGCTGACCGAGGTCGCCAGGCGCGGCTCGTTCTCCGGCGCCGCAGACGCTCTCTCCTACACCCAGTCAGCCGTCTCCCAACAGGTGGCGACACTTGAGGCCGAAGCGGGTATGACACTGCTTGAGCGACAGGCACGAGGCGTACGCCTCACCGCCGCCGGACAAGCGCTCGTGGAGCACGCCGAGGGAATCCTCGCGCGGTTGGAGGCAGCCGAGGAGGAGCTCTCGGCGATCGCCGGACTACGCGCCGGCAAGCTGCGGATGGCGTCGTTCCCAACCGCGGGCGCCACACTGATGCCACTGGCGATCGCCACGTTCCGCTCCAACTACCCCGACATCGAGTTGACGCTCGCCGAGGGTGAGCCCGAGGAGATCGCTCCACGGCTGCGCGCCGGCGAGTTCGACCTCGCGCTGCTGTTCGAGTTCGACGAGCCCGAAGCGGGCATGGAGGGCGTCACGCGAGTGGAGTTGTTGCAGGACCCGATGTATCTCGCGCTCCCGCGCGAGCACGCGCTGGCCGGCAAGGAAGGCCTGCGCCTTGAGGATTTGCGCGGCGAGGCGTGGGTTCAAACCTCGCGCGACAGTCCGTGCGCGCGGCATGTCGTGCGCTCCTGCCACGCCGCCGGGTTCGAGCCAAACGTGGCGTTTGAGAGCGACGACTACCAGACGGTCCAAGGTCTGGTCGCGGCCGGCGTGGGCGTCGCGCTGATCCCCGAGCTGGCGCTTTCAGTCGTGCGCGAGGACATCGCGATTCGCTCGCTCTCCCCCAGCCCACCGATCCGTCAGGTCATCGCCGCAGCGCCAGCCGACGCCCGTCTTAGCCCCGCCACGCCTGCCATGCTCGGCATCCTTGAAGACGCAGCGAAGCGTTACGTCGCCCACGGAAAGCAGACGGCGCCGAGCGTCTGAACCTCGGGCTCCAGCTCGACACCAAAGCGCTCGATAACACGGCGGCGACCTTGGTCCATCAACGCCAAGACATCGGCGGTCGTGGCAGTGCCGGTGTTCTCGATGAAGTTAGCGTGCTTGGGGGCGAAGCGGGCGCCGCCGATCATCAGGCCATTGCAGCCTGCCTCGGAGAGAAGCAGCCCAGCTGTGCGTCCTTCGGCGCGAGGGTGGTCGGGATTCTTGAAGGCGGAGCCGAACGTCTTGATTCCCTGTGGTTGGGCTTCGTGGCGTCGGGTGCGCATCTGGCCGAGCGTTGCCTTGACCGACTCGGGGTCTGACTTGGCGAGCGAGAAGCGGGCTCGCGCAACGATCTCACCGGCGCGCAGGTTTGACTCACGGTAGGCGAAGCCGAGACCCTCCGGGGCGCGCCGCTCCGAGCCAGACACGCTCACCACCTCGGCCCAGTCGAGCACGCTCGCGAGCTGACCGCCATAAGCATTGGCGTTCATGCGCACCGCCCCGCCGACCGTCCCGGGGATGTTGACTCCGAACTCGATCCCAGCCAGACCGGCCCGTGCGGCGCGGGCGGCCACCTGGGGGAGCCGCGCGCCCCCGCCACACACAACATTGACGTCTTCTATCTCTATCGTCGCAAGCTCGCGGTCGAGCTTGATTACGAGCCCACGTACCCCCTCGTCGGCGACGATCAGGTTCGAGCCCGAACCCACCACGTTCACGTCGATCCCAGCATTCGAGGCCCAACCGAGCAGCTCGATTAGCTCAGCGTCACTGCCGGCACGCGCGAAGAACTCGGCGGGGCCGCCCGTGCGTACGGTCGCAAGACCCGCAAGCGGGAAATCGGGCCGAACCGAGTCGGGCGGCAAGTGACTCACGCGGCTCCCACCAAGCGCTGCGCAAGCGAATCGACATCGCCGGCGCCCATCACGACGCAGAGGTCTCCCGCCTCCAGCATGTCGTCCAGCACGCGCTCGGCGACTTCGAAATTTGGTAGCCACAAGACCTGCCGCCCATCCCCTTGCTCGGTAACGCTGCGCGCGAGCGTCAGACCGCTTACGCCGGGGTAATCCTCGGCGCGCTCGCGCGCGGGATACACATCGAGCAGCACGATCAGGTCGGCGTGTGCGAGCGCCGCGCCGAACTCCCTCGCGAGCATCGCCGTGCGGGAAAAGAGGTGCGGCTGGAACACGGCGACGAGCCGCTTTGGCGCGAGCGTACGGGCCGCGTTCAAGGTCGCCGCCACCTCGGTCGGATGGTGTGCGTAATCGTCCACCACCTCCGCTCCGGTTGCGGTGCTCCCCAGCCGCTCGAATCGCCTGCCCGCCCCCTTGAAACCGGTTATCGCTGTCGTGGCGTCAACGCCCGCAAGGTGTGCCACCTCTAGCGCCGCGGTCGCGTTCAGCGCATTGTGTATTCCGGGTACCGAGACCGACACCTCGACCCCCTGCCAGGTGAAGGTCGAGCCATGCCGATCGGTGAGCGGCTCGTGCACGTCATAGAAGACCGCCGGCCCGTCGCGTAGTGCGCGTAGGTCGGGACGATCCCAGATGACCGCTTGCGGAGCGCCCGCGAGGAACTCCCGAAACGCATCCCGCAGCTCCCCCAGCGAGGAGAACGTGGCGTGATGATCGAGCTCGACGTTGGTGACAACCGCAATCTCCACTTCAAGGCTGAGCATCGATCGATCTGACTCATCGGCCTCCACCACCAGCCACCCGGTGCCGCCCGAAGACCAATACGAGTTGGGAAGCCCCGCTCCAATCGAGCTACCCACCAACCAGCTGGGATCGAGCCCCTGCTCGCGCAGCACGTGGACGATCATCGAGGAGGTCGTCGTCTTGCCGTGGGCGCCCGCCACCGCAATCGTGCGGCGCAGAGCCGTCAGCTCGGCCAGTAGTTCGGCGCGCGGACGCTCGGCCAGGCCCCGCTCCCGCGCCGCCACGCGCTCGGGGTTCTCCGCAGGAACGGCGCTTGAGTAGATCACCTCGACGTTGTCACCCTCAGGCACGTTTGCGGCGTCGTGACCTATGTAAGGGCTGGCGATCACCCCTTCCTCCCGTAGACGTCGGAGATAAGGCGTAAGCGCCCTGTCAGAGCCGCTGACAGTCGCGCCGAGCGTATGGGCCGCGCGCGCGTAACCGCTCATGCCCGAGCCTCCCACCCCCACGAAGTGAAGCCTGCGGCCCGTCCAAGGTGTCTCGCTCATCTCGCGGCCGCCTCAAGCAGCTCCCGCGCTATCTCGCGCGCCGCGTCCGGACGCGCCAGGCGTCGCGAGGCGCTCGCCATCGCAGCTAGGCGCGAGCGGTTAGCCAACAGTCGCGCCACCTCACGCGCTAGGCCCGCTGGCGTGAGATCGTGGTCAGGGATGACGACCGCCGCGCCGGCGTCAGCCATCCAGCGAGCGTTCGTGCTCTGGTGGTCGGCGGAAGCGTGCGGATATGGCACCAGGATCGCCGGTACTCCATAGGCGGCGATCTCGAATACCGACCCGCCCGCGCGCGCGACGACAAGATCAGACGCGGCCAGGGCCTGGGCGAAGTCGGCTATATCGAGGTACTCATGCAGGTCGTAGCCCGGCCGTCGCACCGCTTGCGAGCACTCCTCGTAGTCGCGACGGCCGCACACGTGCAGCACGTGGAAGTCGCCGGACGCGAAAGCCTCCAGTGCTGCGCGGTTGATCGACCGCGAGCCTAGCGATCCCCCGAACACGAGCACACACAGCTCCCCTGGGGCGATTCCAAAGCGGTCGCGGGCGGTGGCTCGGTCTGCGTCGGGCACAGGAATCGGCCTGCCGGTGACCCGATAGCGCGAGCGTGTGCGTCCCTCGATTGGAAACGACAAACACACCCGACGCGCAAACGGCGCCAGTAGGCGGTTGGTCAGACCAAGGTGGCTGTCGGCCTCGGTAAGCACCAGTGGAATGCGGCGTGTGAGCGCCGCCAACCCGACCGGGCCGGCTACATACCCACCACCCCCCAATACGGCGTCCGGCTTGAGCTCTCTGAGCAGTGAGCGCGATACGCCAAAGGCGCGTGCCGCGCGTATCAACGCGCGCACTGCACGTAACGGATTGCCGCGACTGAGCCCTTCCACGCGGATCGTGCGCAGCGGATAGCCCGCGGCGGGCACAAGCTCTGCCTCGGCGCGCTCGCCGCCGATGAATGTCACGAGGGCGCCCTCAGCGTGCAGCGCGTCTGCCACCGCGAGCGCCGGTGTCACGTGCCCGGCCGTTCCCCCGGCGGCTATCACGATCTTCTTCTGTGCTTCGCTCACGGCCCCATCGTGCCGATTCGCGCGGCGGCGTGTCGGCAACGCGTCCTGCTGCCCGTGTGGAGGCGCTCGCGCCGCCGGCCACGGCACGCGTCCGTCGTCGCTGAGACGGGGCGACAGCGCGCACGTGAGCGGTGCCGCCCGAGGCGACGTTCAGCAACAGACCCATTGCGGCCAACGTCACGATCAGGCTGCTCGATCCGTAGGAGACGAGCGGCAACGGCACACCGGTGAGCGGGGCGAGACCAAGCACGGCGAACACGTTCAAGAGCGCCTGAGAGACGATCAGCGAGGTCATACCGACAGCGATCAATGCGCTGTGAAGACTCCGCGCGGCCTTGGCCGCACGCAAGCCCGCGTACGCGATCAGTCCGTAGAGGAACAGCAACGCCGACACCCCCACAACCCCAAGCTCCTCGCCGATGACCGCGAGGATGAAGTCGGTGTGGGCCTCTGGGAGATAGAAGATCTTCTGCACCGACTCACCCGGGCCGACGCCGAAAAGACCGCCGGAGCCGATCGCGATCTGTCCCTGCACCGCCTGAAAACCGCTCCCGGAGGCGTGTGCCCACGGATCGACGAACGAGGTCAGGCGCGCTCGCGCGTAGGGCCGCGCGATCGCATACAGCACCACCACCGCGAACGTGGAGCCGCCGATGATGGCGAGGTTACGTAGGGGAATACCAGCCGCGACGAGCAGTGCGCAGCTTGTGAAGGCGATCACCATCGCCGTGCCGAGGTCGGGCTGGGTGGCGACCAGCAGGCACGCCGCCCCCACTACCGCGAGCAGCGGTTTGGAAAGCTCGCGTAGGTCGTGCACGCGGGCCGGCTTTCGCGCGAGCAGGGTGGCTCCGTAGAGGACAAGCGCGATCTTCAGAAGCTCCGAGGGCTGGAACTGCAACGGACCCGTGCCGATCCACCGCTTGGCGCCGTTAACCGTGACGCCCACGTGTGGGATGTGGACGGCGAGCACGAGCCCGAAGGAGACCGCTAGCAGCGGTGCAACGAGGCTCTGCACGCGAGCGATCCCGTCGCGCGCGAGCACGCGCATCACGACCAACCCAAGCGTCCCGTAAATCACATACTTGACGAGATAACCGGTGCCGCTGCCATGCCCTTGCAGCAGAGTGCTCGCCGATGAGGAGCTGTACACCATCACCACGCCGAAGGCGAGCAAGCACAACGTGGCCGTCAATAGCAGACTGTGCTCCAACGGTTGGCGCGGCGATGCGCTGTCATCGGAAGACGCACCGCTGGCCCGCGAACGACGGGTCCCTGAGGAGTTGGCGCGCCGTCCGGCTGCAGGCATCAAGGCTCACTTCGACGCGGGGAGCCGAATGCCTCCGCGGCTGGACCTAAAGGCCCAGCACCAGTTCCCTGAACCGCTCACCGCGAGCTTCGAAATCGGCGAACTGATCGAAGCTCGCACACCCGGGCGAGAGCAACACCGCCTCTCCCGGACGCGCCGCCTTAATCGCCTGCGCGACGGCCCGATCGATATCGCCACAATCACGCACGGGCACACCCACCGCACGCAACGCGTGCGCGATGAGGGGCGCGTCTTCTCCGATCAGATATACGGCCCGGCAGCTCCGCCCGACAGGATCGGCGAGCGGAGCGAAGTCCTGCGCCTTGCCCTGACCGCCGAGGATCAGGTGGGCAGGGAGGCCCTCTTCAGCCATCGTCTCAAGCGCGACGAGCGTGCTGGCGACGTTCGTAGCCTTGGAGTCGTTGACGTAGAGAACGCCGTCGCGTTGCGTGACCTCCTCGAGGCGGTGAGGCACACCCGCGAAGCTACGCAGGCCCGCCCTTACAACGTCCGCAGAAAGGCCACGCGCGAGGCATACCGCCGCGGCGGCCATCGCGTTCTCGAGGTTGTGGCGCCCGCGCAGCGAGAGCTCGGGGCAGGCGACCAGCGGCTGCCCTTCCCAATTGAGCACACCCTCGCGCACGGACATTTGCGCGGCGGGCTCGTCACCGAAGCGCACCCGTCGCGCCTCTCCGGGTAGGCCATCGGGTTCGAATCCCGTTGGCACGACGGCCACGTCCGAGGCGCCCTGACGTGCGAACAACTCCAGCTTGGCCTGCCGATACGCGTCGAGTGTCCCGTGGCGGTCGAGATGGTCTGGCGCAAGGTTGAGTAGCACGGCGGCGTCCGGGGCGAAGGCGAGGGTGTCTTCAAGTTGGAAAGAAGAGGCCTCGCAAACAACGGTCACGCTCTCCTCGATCTCGCCGACGAGTCCACTGAGGGCGACCCCCACGTTGCCCGCGACGGCCACCGACAGCCCTGCCTCGCGGTGGATGTGACCGATCAGCTCGACTGTCGTGGTCTTGCCGTTTGTACCTGTGACCGCGATGAACTCGTTTGGGATCAGCCGCCACGCAAACTCAAGCTCCCCCATTACGCACGCGCCTCGCCCCCGCGCCGATGCGATCACCGGCGCCTGCGCGGGCACGCCCGGGCTCTTCACGACTGTGCTCGCACGATCGAGCAGGCCAAGCCCCTGCTCACCCAGGTGAAGCTCGACACCCGCGTCCGTGAGCGCGTCCAATCCTGTCGGCTTACCCGTGTCAACACCGATCACCTCCTCGCCGAGCGCACGCAGCGTGAGTGCCGCCGCGATCCCAGAGCGGGCGAGCCCCACCACGAGATAGGGACCGGGCGGTAGCTGCAGTCGATCCTTCACGTCAAGCCCATCTCGCCCGCACGAAGCGAGCGCGCTCAGCCAAGGCTCTGGCGATAGATCGTGAACCCGATCGCGCAGCAGATCGCCGCGACAATCCAGAAGCGCAGGATTATCTTCGTCTCCGACCACGCCCTCAGCTCAAAATGATGGTGAATTGGCGCCATCAGAAAGACACGCTTGCGGGTCATCTGGAAGGAAATCACCTGGATCACGACGGACAGCGCCTCGATCACGAAGATGCCCCCGAGCAGGATCAGCAGGACCTCGGTCTTCGTCATAACCGCCAGGCCCGCTATCGCGCCGCCGATCCCAAGCGACCCGGTGTCGCCCATGAAGATGGTGGCGGGGAAGGCGTTGAACCAGAGGAAGCCCACGCAAGCGCCCACGAGCGCACCCGCGAGCATCGCCATGTCGAAATCTTCTGCGATGAACGTGATCCCCACATAGGCGAGCAGCACGATGGCAGCGCAACCCGCCGCCAAACCGTCAAGCCCGTCGGTCAGGTTGACAGCGTTGGTGGTGCCCGCCACCACCAGATATATGAGCACCGGATAGAAGATGCCGAGATCGATCTGGTAGTCGACGAAGCGCAGCCGCAACGTGCTCGCCAGGTGCGCCTCATGGGCGGCGATGAACCAAAGACCGAGGGAGATCGCGATCGTGATCGCCAGCTTGGTGCGCCCACGTAGACCGAGCGAGCGGCGCTTGACGAGCTTGGTGTAGTCGTCGGCGAAGCCGAGCAGCGCGCAGGCGATCGCTGTACCGAACACCCCCACCGAGCGCCATTCGAAGTTTGAGAGAATTAGGTAGGGGATCGTGATGGAAAGGAAGATGATGATCCCCCCCATCGTGGGCGTGCCCGCCTTCACATGGTGACCCTGGGGCCCGTCCTCGCGGATCTGCTGGCCGAACTCGCGGTTGCGCAGAAACTCGATGAACTTCGGGCTCAAAAAGATGCAGATCAACAGGGCAGCAGTGCCGCCTATGAGTATCCGCCCCATCAGCTCACCCGCGCTCCCAGAGCTTCGCGCGCGACAGTAACGTCGTCGAAGGGGACCTTTACGCCCCCGGCGAATTCCTGGCCCTGCTCGTGGCCCTTACCGGCGATCACGAGCACATCCCCGTCTTGCGCGATCTGCACGGCATGTTCGATCGCGGCGCGGCGATCCACCTCGGCGTCGACCGGCGGCGCGCCCGCCGGTCGCGAGGCCTTGATCGCGCCCGCCATGATCTCGGCGATGATCGTCTCCGGATCCTCTGAGCGGGGGTTGTCGGAGGTGACCACCAGCACGTCGGCGAGGCGCGCTCCGATCTCCCCCATCAGCGGACGCTTGCCGCGGTCGCGGTCGCCGCCCGCCCCGAACACACAGATGACGCGGCCGTCGCCGACTTCGTGCGCGGCGCTGAGCACTCTCTCCAGCGAGTCTGGGGTGTGAGCGTAGTCGACCAGCACCGCGAAGCCCTGACCCGCCTCGACCGGCTCAACCCGCCCCGGAACACGCACCCCTCGCTCAAGCGCCTCGACCAACACGTCGAGGTCTGCGCCCAGCGAGTGTGTCGCCGCGAGCGCGGCGAGGGCATTGGCGACGTTAAAACGGCCAGGTAGCGGCAGCGAAAGCGAGCGCTCGCCGATGGGCGTGATCAGGTTGAAGCGCGAACCATTCAAGTCGATACGCACCTCCTGCGCACGGTAATCCGCATCGGTGTCGACCGCGAAAGTAACTGCCCCATCGAGCTCGTCGACGAGTCGTCGGCCGTAGGGATCATCGAGATTTACGACCGCCATACCCGGCGCCATGCCTGCGATCTGTGGCACGAACAAACGGCGCTTGGCTTGGAAGTACTCCTCCATCGTGTCGTGGAAGTCGAGGTGGTCTTGCGTGAGGTTCGTGAAGATCGCCGCGGCGAAGCGAACTGCGTCGGTGCGCCCCAGCGCAAGGGCGTGGGAGGAGACCTCCATCGCACAGCAACCCTCACCGCTGTCGAGCATGGCGCGAAAGTCGGCCTGCAGGTCGATCGCCTCGGGCGTGGTGCGAGTGGCGGGGCGCTCCACCCCCGCGACAACCGACTTGACCGTCCCAAGTAGACCGCAACGCTCTCCCGAGGCTTCAAGCAGGGCGCACACCAGATGGGCCGTCGTGGTCTTCCCGTTCGTGCCGGTAGCGCCCACCACGCGCAGCTTCGCGGTCGGATCGCCGTAGAAGCGGGCCGCGAGCGGGCCCATCGCCGCGCGTGAGGAATCGACTAGCAGTTCTGGAACACCGAGCCCAAGCGACCGCTCAACCACGAGCGCCGTAGCGCCGTCTGCGACAGCCGCTGGCGCGAAATCGTGGCCGTCCATCTCGTGTCCGTCGATACAGAAGAACAGCGATCCCGCCGCAACGCGGCGGCTGTCATAGGCGAGGCTTGCGATCTCCACCGATTCCGACATCGGCGAGATCGACCACAAGCCCGGGACCTCGGCGGCGGTCAACTCGTCAAGTCTCATAGCTTTGACACCTCTGCGTGCAAGGAGCGGGAGTCTATGGCTCGCGCCAGAGGGGATCGCTGGAACCGATGCACGGCCCAGGGGACGCTCATCCCGGCGGGATACCGAGATACGGCAACGCGAAGCCCATGATCTCGCCAAACGCGGGCGCCGCCACCACTCCGCCAAAGATCGAGCCGGTTTGCGGTTCGTCGATGATCACCGCACACAGCAGCTTTGGGTTGGAGGCTGGCGCGAAACCCACAAACGAAGCCACATACGCGCTTTTCGAGTATTCGCCCGTCTTGGGGTCGATCTTGCTTGCGGTGCCCGTCTTCCCCGCGAGTTCATAGCCGGGGACGGACACCTCGTGGGCGGTGCCTCCAGGCGCCAGCACACCCTTCAGCATCGTGCGCAGCTCGTTCGCTGTTGTGGCCGAGATCACACGGTGGCCGGCGGGCGTTGGGACAGTGTGGGCGCCCACGCGAGCGATGATGTGCGGTGGGCGAAGGACACCGCCGTTGGCGATCGCTGAGTAGGCGGTGGCCATCTGGATGGGTGTCACGAGCTCACCTTGGCCAATCGGCAGGTTGCCCATCGATGAGCCGGAGTATTGGTTTAGCCGCAACGTTGCGCCGCGTTCGTCCCCTGGAAGATCGACCCCCGTGGGTGAACCGAAGCCAAAGCGGTGAACCCAAGAGTTGAATTTCTGCCTCCCCTCAAGGAGACCGATCTTAATCGCCCCCACATTGCTTGATTGGGCGAGGATCTGTGAGGTGGTAAGCGACTCTCCTGGGTGTTCTGTGTCGTCGTGGATCGTGCGGTCGGCGACCTGGATCTGGTCGGGAATTTCAAAGCCCGTGTCTGGCGTGACGAGTTTTTCCTGGAGCGCCCCTGAAACGGTGACGGCCTTGAAGGTGGAGCCTGGTTCGTAGTCGAAGCTCACCGCCCGATTCTGGAGCGCTTCGACAGGCGAGGAGCCAGGGTGGTTGGCGTTGACCTGCGGCCAATTGGCCATTGCGAGGATCGCGCCGGTTTTGGGGTCCATCACGATCGCCGTGGCATCCTTTGGATGAAAGACCTTCCCAGCCGCGCTCAACACGTCTTCGGCACGCTGTTGGACGTTCGCGTCAAGCGTCAATCCAAGCGATGCCCCCGCCTGCTCGGGGTGGGTTTCGGCGATCGACACGGGCTGGCCGATCGCGTCGCTCACCACCCGCCGCTCGCCTGCGTGACCTGCCAGCAGGGTGTTACGCGAGTACTCAAGACCGGAAAGCCCCTTGCTTTCTGTGCCGAGGATCCCGAGCACTTGAGCGGCGAGCGTCCCACGGGGATACACGCGACGCATCACCGGAGTGCCCTGCACGCCGGGGATCTTCAGCGCGAGGACCTTCTTCGCCGAGTCGTATGGGAGCGCGTGCGCGAGGTACACGAAGCCCGTGTGCTCGCTCAGCTTGGCGAGGACTTGCGCCTCTGTGAGGCCAAGCAACGGCGCCAGGCTCTGTGCCGTTTGCAGCGGTTGCTTTAGGAGATAGGGGTCGGCTGTCAGCTCCTGGGCGGGTTCTGAAATCGCGAGCGCCACGCCGTTGCGGTCGGCGATCGTGCCGCGCTCCGCAGGCACCGTTTCGTTCGTGAGTTGTTGACTGCGCGCGGCACGGCGCAGCGCGCTCGCGTGGGGGCCGCCTAGGTAGAGCGTGCGTAGGCCCGCAAGTAGGAGTAGGACGAAGAAAAGCCCGAAGAGGAGGCCAACGCGACGCTGTACGACCGCCATCGCCTATTCCCCGGGACCCGCCTGCACGCCCCCGCCAGCCCCGGTTGGCGAAGCGGGCGCTTCGCTTTCCGTCGAGCCGGATGACGCTTCGCTCGAACTGGCGCTAGACGCCGTCTGACCGGTCGGAGGCGTCGGCGTTTCGTGAGCTTCCGAGGAAGTTTCGCTGGAGGCGCCGCTTTCCGCCGTCGTCGAGGCGCTCGTTTCCGAACCCGACATGCTCGCTTCGGCGCCCTGACTTGAGGATGACCCTTCGCCGCTTTCGGTAGACACGGATTCGGAGGAGCCTGCCACCGGCGCTTTGACTACCGTCGATAGAGCCGCCGCCGCGCGTGCGACGTCGGCTGGGCTTGCCGCCACGAAGTGGATGGCTCCTGACGGCGCAAACGTCATGCCGGAAGCGCTGGCAAGCGGGTCGATGCGAGCTTCAGCGGAGGCGCCGGAGTCTTCGATGCCCAGCTGGGAGTTTGCGATCTGTAGCTGGGCCACGCGTGTGAGCTTGCGTCCGATACCCGTATTGAGCTCGAGCACGAGCAACTGCATCGCGACTATGCCGATCAGGGCGAATGCGAGCAGTCCGATCCACAGGCGTCCTCGGATTAGACGGTCGAGTAGCGAGCTGGAGGAGATCCCCTCGACCGCATCGATGACGCGCAGGGCGATTCCGCGTGGCTCATTCGAGCGCGCCCGACGACGCTTGGGGGTCGCGGCACGTCGCCGGGGCAGCGCGACGCCGGGGGCCGGGATGGCCACGGCGGCAGCCCGCGCGGAGGAGGTCGGGCCAGAGACACGCCGCGGGCGTGGCGCGGCTCGGCGACGTGAGCCCGGCGCAAGACGAGGCGCGGCGGCGGCTGTGGCGGGCGGGGTCATGCCTGACCTCCATTGCTCGTGGGATGAGTTGCAAGCTTTGTCGCGGCACGCAGACGCGCCGAGGAGGCACGCGGGTTGCGGGCTGTCTCCTCCGTGGTGGGCATGATCGCCCCCCGTGTCAGCAGAGCGGCCTCGGGCTCGCGCCCGCACCCACACACCGGCAGGTCAGGCGGGCAGATGCAACCTGTGGAGCGCTCGACCAGGTACCGCTTTACGCGACGGTCCTCAAGCGAATGGAAGGAGATGCAGGCGAGGACGCCTCCCTCACACAAGAGCTCCCATGCGAGCGGCAGTGCGGCGTCGAGCTGGCCAAGCTCGTCGTTGACCGCGATCCGAAGCGCCTGAAAGACACGCTTGGCGGGATGCCCGGCGGCAAAGCGCGCCGGTGTGGGGATCGCCGCACTGATGACCTCAACCAACTCGAGGGTCGTCTCGATGGGCGCCTGCGAGCGGCGCCTTGAAATCGCGCGCGTGATTTGGGATGCGTGACGCTCCTCGCCGAGCTCGCGGAAGATCGCGGCGAGACGGCGGTCCTCCCACGTGTTCACGATCTCCCGTGCGGTGAGCTCCTGGCGCGGATCCATTCGCATGTCAAGCGGCGCGTCATACGAATAGGAGAAGCCGCGCTCGCGGGTGTCGATCTGCATCGAGGACATGCCGAGGTCTAGGTAGACCATGTCTGCACGCAGCCCCTCTTCCGCGAGCATTCCCAAGGCCTCGGCGTAGCCGCCACGTATGAAGCGCATCGAGCAGGAGACCTCCTCCGCCAGCTCCATGAAGCGCTCCTCGGCAAGCGGGTCGCGGTCGATCGCGACAAGTGTCCCGTCCGGGCCAAGCCGCTCAGCGACCATCCGCGCGTGACCGCCGCCCCCGAAGGTGCAGTCGATCGCGACTTGGCCAGGCTGGGGGTCGAGCAGCTCCAGTAGCTCCTCGGCGAGCACCGGGATGTGGACGGTGGTCATGTCAAGCAGGATGGTCAACGCGAGCCGTGATCTCGGCGACACTGCCAAGCAGCGCCGGTCGGTGTTCATTCCAGGCGCCGCGATCCCAAAGCTCCAGGCGGTCGCCCGCGCCGACGACTACGACGTCCTTGCTCAACTTGGCGTGCTCGCCGAGGAAGCCCGGCACCATGATGCGCCCGGCTGCGTCGAGGTCGGAGTCGTGCGAGCTGCCGTAGAAGAAGCGCTCAAGCTCTGTCAGGCGGGATGAGAGCGGCGGTAGCTCGGCGAGCGAGCGCTCGGTGTAGCGCTCGTAGTCCTCCGGCCGCCACACGCCCACGTAGGGCTTGAGGTCTACGGGCATCGCCAGCACCACGCCCTCGGAGAGCGTCGCCCGGTAGCGAGCCGGGACGGTAAGCCGGTTCTTCGCGTCGAGCGTGTGGTCGAAGGTGCCGCGGAAGGCCACTGGGGAGGCTCCAATCAAGTAGTTCGAGCCGCAGTGGAGGAGTGGGAGGAGCTCCTCCACCACGGCTCGCTACCGCGAAGTTACCCCACTTTCCCCCACAACGCAACCCTAATTGCACATTTTCTCCCACAATCCACTCCTAAAGCCATCAGAACAGGCAAAAATCCCTGCTCAGAGTGGTGTTTCGCCGGTGGGAGGCGCCTTCCACCGATCGACCCAAGAGTGCATGCGTCCATGCAAGCGCCGCGCGTGTAACGTTCATGTCATGAGATTGGGGGTCTGGAGGGCGATCGGCGCCGCCGTGCTGCTCATGGCGTTGGCGGCGCTTACGGGATGTGGCTCCTCGGGCTCGGGCGCGACCGACCCGGCAACAGTCGTGCCCGCCTCGGCGCCGCTGTACGCGAGCTTCGCGATCAAGCCGAGCGGGGGGAGCAAAGGCGACGCGGAAGTAGCGGCCAAGAAGCTCACCCACCTCGCCGAACCGTACGCGGCCCTTACACAGGCGCTGCTCTCAAACGAAGGTACCCAAGTCCAGTTCAAGCACGACATCGAGCCGTGGGTCGGCAACGACGCCGCGGTGTTTATCACCTCGCTGAACACCGGCGCACTGCCTCAGGGCGCAGGCTCAGCGCAATCGCTGCTCGAAGGGGGACTCACCAGCGCCCTCTCCTCCGCGCTCGGCGCGGCGGGCTTCGGCAAAGGCGCCCAAGGGGCAATCGTGCTAGCCACGGGCAATGTGGACAGCGCGCGCTCCTTCATTCAGCATCGGGCCCACGAACAGGGAGCCCATGCAGCCGGTTACCGCGGTGTCACATACGAACTGACCGCAAACGGGGTCGCCGAGGGGATCGTCAAGAACTTCGCGGTGATCGGCAGCGAGGCCGGCATGAAGAGCGTGATCGACACGTCGCTCGGCGGCGCGGCCATTACAACCGCTCCGGGCTACACCCCACCACCAAAGGACGCGATCGCAAACGCCTACGCAAAGCCCGAAGAACTGACCAAGGCGGTCCATAGCTCGACCGGCGCCACCGGGCAGGGCGTGGCGCTACTGGGACAGTTGTTCGCGGGCGCTAAGTGGGCGTCGCTGTCGGTGATCCCCACCGCCAACTCAATTTCGATACAGGGGGCTGTGCAGACCGCAAGCGGGTCCACACCGCTGTTCGGAGCGGAAGGCGCGAAGGCGCTTGGGACGCTACCCGGAACCTCCTGGCTCGCGGCAGGGGTCGGCAACACAGGAGCGAACCTTCCCAGTGCGTTCGCGTTGCTTCAGGGCGTCGCCTCGTTTGGCTCCTCAACGGTGTTCTCCTCGATCGGCGGCCCGAGCATCGAAAAGTTGTTCACCGCGCTTGACTCTCCCAAGGCGAAACTGCAACAAGATTTCGGCTCGTGGGCCGGTGCGGGCGGGATGTTCATAAGCGGGAGCGGGCTCTTCAACCTGCAGGCAGGTCTCGTGATCGCCTCGAAGGATCCAGCTGCCTCGCGCGAAGCGGTCGCGAAGCTGGGAGCGTTGATGACAGGCGCCGGAGCCACCGTCGCAAACGCCTCTATCCCAGGCACCGACGCCGCGATCAGCGTCAAGCTGCAAGGCTTCCCGGCCGTCATCTTCGTCGCCGACGGCGGCGGCAAGTTCATCCTCGGCCTCGGCCAACAGTCGGTGCAGGGCGCGCTCACCCCGTCGAGCACGCTCTCCACCTCCCCCGCCTACGCCACCGCAACCTCAACTCTCGGCGGCGGCATCGAACCGAGCCTGATCGTCGAATTCCCGACCCTGCTTGGCTTCCTCGAAGGCGTCGGCCTCGCCCAGAGCGAATCGCTTGCGAAGATCCTCCCCTACTTCAAGTCGCTCGGCACGCTCACCGCCGGCGCCACGAGTCAGTCGGGCGTGCAGCATTTCCGCCTCGTGCTCGGGCTGGCGTAATCCTCAAACGGGCGCGCCGCTGAGCGGCGCCTTGTCCGTCCCCTCGCCGCGTGGGCGGGTGGGGCGGTTCTCTGTCTCGATGATGACGCGACAGGGACGCTTGCTGAGCAGATAGGCGGCGGTCGGGCCGATCCGTTGCTCGCCCACGGGCGCGTGGATCGTCGACCAGTAGATGACGTCAGAGCCCACGCGCTTGGCCTCCTCCACGAGCGCGGCGCCTGGGTTGCGTGTGCGGATCAAGCCGGTACGAATCTTGATGTTCGAGCGGCGCGCCTTGATGCGTGCGCTCTCAAGCGCGGCGCGGCCTTCGGCCTCCTCGGCCTCAAGGCCCGACTCCAGCGAGAGCTGACTCGGGACGGGGAGCACGAACACTGCGTACACCACCCCTTCTTCACCGATCAACTTGGCGGCGCTGGTGAGCGCGCTCGCGCTGACATCCCCACCGAAGATCGGCACAAGCGCGGTGCGGTAACCGAGCGCCTGGAAGTCCGCCGGGCGCTCCGCGCGCTCGATGCGGCAGGTCTCGCGCAAATCGAGGCCTTGTCGGCGCCTGTAGACGACGTAGCCGACCATCCCGAACACCATCCAAGGGATACCCACCAGGCGCGCCTCTGGATGCGTAATGACGACGACGACCCACACGGTGGCTGTACCAATCCCTCCGATCACCGCCGTAAGCGGGATCGACGCGCCACGGATCCGCACATTCCATGGCATCCGGTAGGGCCGCTCCTGCTCAGGCTTCTTCACACGCAACGCGACCACAGCGACATGGGCCACGGTGAACGACAGCAGGGCGCCGAATGAATACAGGTTTCCGAGAACGTCTGTGTTGCCGTAAAGAACCAAGACGCCGGCTAGCCCAGAGAAGAACACGATCGTGAACCACGGGGTGCGAAAACGGGTGTGCAGTTGCGCGAAGATGCCCGGCAGCTGACGGTGCTCGGCCAGCGACCACGACAGGCGCGATATGCCGATCATGCCCGCATTGGTGGCGATGAACAGGATCGTCGCCGCCAGCAACCCCACGTAGTACTGCGCGAGCTTCAACACGGTCCCGTGTAGTCCGAGGCGCGAGACGATCCCCAGGACAGGATCGTTTTGGAAGTGACCGCCAAGCTCGGTGGCGTAGCCGGCGTGCGTGAAGCTTTCCTGTAGCGCGGGGCTGTAGCCCACACCGTGATGGATCACGGGCAGCGCCGAGAGGGCGATCAGCGAGATACCGAGGTAGACACCGAGCACGGCGAGCACAACGAGGTTGACCGCCTTGGGAACCTGCGTGCCCGGATCACGCGCCTCCTCGGCCATGTTCGAAACCGTCTCGATGCCTGTATAGGCGAGCATCGCCAGCGAGAGAGCGAAGATCAATTCGTGCCATGTCGGCACCTTCCCGAGATGCACCTGGTGGATCAAGAGCGATGGGTCGAGCACGAGCACCGCTCCGATCGCGACGAGCAGCACCTGCGTGGAGAGGTCCACGATCGCCAGGATGAAATTGAGCTTCGCCGACTCCCCCAGCCCGCGAATGTTGAGTGCGGCGAGCGCCACCACGACCACGAGCCCGCCTACGATGTCGCCTGGGTTGTGGTTCAGCCCTCCGAGCCCGGGGAACGCGCTCAGGTAGTGAGGTACGAAGAACGCGGAGATCGCGATCGTGAGGATGTAGTCGAGGCTGAGCGCCCATCCCGCAAAGAACGACACGAGCTCGTTGAAGGCGTGGCGCGCAAACGAAGAGGAACCTCCCGCCTCGGGGAACATCGAGGCGCCCTCCGCGTACGTCTTCGCCGTGAGCGCGAAGAGGCCGCCGGCGAATACGAACACAAGCGGCGTAAGCCCGAGCGCGTGCGCGGCCACGAGCCCGAGCGCGTAGTAGATCGACGAGCCTACGTTTCCATAGGCCGTCGCAAACAGGCCGGATACCCCAACCGACCTGCGCAGTCCGTGCTCGGTGAGGCGTGCCATCTACCCGGAGCGTATAGAGAGGCGCCGCCATTGCGAAGCCGGAGGCGACCGTCTGGACTAAACGCGGCTCGCAGCCCACCCAGGTGACCCCCCATCGTTCGCATCCCCTGAATGCAATATCGCGTGCAAGTACGGCGGACGAGCAGGAAGCCGACATATGATCCCGACGCTTATGGACACCACACGTCGCGGCAACTACAACTCCGGTGAGGACTTCGTCCTCGAATACGGCGACCTGCGCTTCACGTTCAACGAACGTGATTTCTCCGAGCGTTGCGAGCAGGCCGCCATCAAGCTCGGCTTCGTCGGCGGGCGTTTGGGCGAGGACGAGCTCGAGGATCTCGTCAACCTCGCCGTCAACGGCGACATCCAGGACCCCGCCTCCGCCCTAGGCGAGCACGTCAACGAATGCTGGCCTGAACTCGTGGGCCCCGCGGAGCGCTCGCTTGTGCACTGGCTACGCCGCCTCGTGTTCCGCAGCGCATGGCTCGACCAACGTGTGAACGAGGGCGAGCTTACGTTCTCCTTCGTGGAGGACAGCGGCAGCTTCGTCTATGTGCAGCACGACGGCGTTGGCGAGCCGATCGAGCTCGCACCCGAGCCCTCCTGGGGCCGCGTCGCCTACCGACGCTAGACGCTCGACGAATTAGCCCTCTGCGGCAGCTGCCCGAGCCCGAACGATCTCAGCGGCGCCGTCGTCGCCGACGAGCAACTCCGGCTTGAGCGTGCCGCTGTGAACGAGGTCGAGCGCAGGCAGCTTGCCTGTGCCGGCGAGCACCGCGTCGAGCGCGATCACCGTGGTCTCGCCGCCGAACGGCTTCATGGCGGTGGCGAGAATAGTGAGCGAGCCGCTGTCGGTGAGATTGCGAGCGGCGGCAAGCGTCTTGCGCGCTGCATGGGGGTGCAAGCCGTCGAGACCGTCGATCAGCACGACGGTGTGTCCGCCGCGCGCGGCCACCCGCTTGGCGGTCTCGATCGCCGCCTCGACCGCCTGGCCTTGGGAGTCAGGGGACGCGGCGAACGTGACCGTCGCCGCGGGAGCCACAGGTCCGGCCTGCCACTCAGCTACCTCCTCCGGTCGCACCCCGGCGAGCACGACCGTCAACTCGATCCCCTCGCGACCGGCGAGCGCTCCAGCGATCAGGCGCAGCGTCTCTGTCTTGCCCGACCGTGCTGCCCCTACGATCACGGCACGCGATCCCTTGCCAATCGGTGTGAGCCACTCGATCGCCTTAAGCGTGGGGTCCTCGGAGTCGAAAGAGAGCCGCTCGCTCGGGTAAGAGACTGGGAGGTCGTCGTAGCGTGTGCCCTCTGACACGGAGTCAGCCGACTCGCCGTTGATTGTCTCCACGCGGACCAGCGACGGGTGGCGCTCGGAGCGCCTGGGCGGACGAACCGGACCGCTCACGCGATCGCCGGCGACCAGCTCGCAGCGGCGCACCTGAGCCGCTGAGACGTACACGTCTTCGTCTGACTCCCCCGGCGGCTGCATACGTAGAAGCGCCGACCCATTGCCGAGGATCTCAACGACACCCTCGCTAACGCGCTCTGACTCCGAGGACGTCTCACGCTCACCGCGGCCGC
Source organism: uncultured Solirubrobacterales bacterium (assembly GCA_963695305.1). GTDB lineage: Bacteria > Actinomycetota > Thermoleophilia > Solirubrobacterales > Solirubrobacteraceae > Palsa-744. The sequence goes on from OY968774.1 coordinate 2,432,136, forward strand.
GGCCACCCGGTGCCCTCTGAGTGCGCCTGCCCGAGGCGCCGCGACCCGCGGCGGGCCGAGAGCGCTCCTCCTCCTTCTCCTCCTTGGGCTCCTCGTCAGCGGAGTCGGTGTCAGCCGAAGCCTTCGCCGAAGAGCCACCACGACGCGAGCGGGTCGAGCGGGAGCGCCTAGAAGGGGTGCGACGCTCCGCCTTCTCCTCGGCGTCACCATCGGCTTTCTCCTCACCAAGGATCGCATCGATCAAGTCTGCCTTGCGTAGTCGCCTGAAGCCCTCAAGGCCGATCTGATCGGCGATCTGATGTAGGTCGGCGAGCGAGCTTGCCTCTAGCTCAGAGCGGTCGAGCACTGTCATGGATTTGGTCTCCTGTGATGGTGGTTGGGGCGGTTGGCGTCCGGCCGCGTTGGACAGCGTCCGGCACCCGCGTGGCGTCAAACCCTAGCCGACTCCGAGGATGCCCTCCTGATGGGCCTCCTCGTGGAAACGCTCCCCCTCGGCGGTAGCGCGCTGCTCGCTCCAGCCCAGCTCGCCCGCCATCAGCGCCGCCACGCGACCGATAGAAGAGACGGGACCCGGGTCCTGGTCCAGCAACTCGCGGGCGGCGATCAGCCCGAGGCGTGTGCGCCGCAGCAGCACGTCGCCGACGCTGCGCGCCTGCTCGCGGCGAACCGCGATCACCACCTCCGCCGCCAGATCTGGCAGTCCTGGCACGATCGACTCGCCTAGCTCGGGGTGGGCGTCCACTAGCGCGAGCACCTCGTGCGCCTCGTAGCCGTAACGTCTCGCCAGCGCTTCGCGGGCAGGCTCACCAACGCCTGCCACTGTCGGTAGATCCGACACAGGTACCGCTTGTCCCAGCGGGATCTCAGCTGTGCGACAGGGCGCCTCGCGCGCTTCGCGCTCGACCAAACGATCGACCGTCATCTTGGCCATCCGCCGCCACGTCGTGAGCTTGCCGCCGGTAATCGTGATCATCCCGCTTGAGGTCTCATACAGCTCAGCCTTGCGCGAGATGTCCACAGATTTCTTCGTATCACCCGTGGAGATGAGTGGGCGTACGCCGGCGTAGGCGCCCGCCAAGTCAGCCTTGGTCAGCGTGGTGGCGAAGAACTCGTTGACCGCCGCAAGCAGGTAGTCGATGTCCTCACCTGAGGGAGGCACATGCACGAGTTCGCCTTCGTAATCGTTGTCGGTGGTTCCCACGAGCGTGCGCCCCAACCACGGCAGCGCGAAGATCGTCCGGCCCGACCCAGCGGGCACGATCGCCCCGGCGACAAGCGGCAAATCCTCGCGGCGCAGCAACACGTGTGTGCCACGGCTGGGTCGGATCACGGGCAGCTCCGCCTCGTCGTGGAGCTCGCTCGGGCGCAACCCGTCGGCCCACACGCCGGTCGCGTTCACCACGTTGGCTCCACGCAGCTCAAAGCGCTCGCCGCTCTCTTGGTCGTGGACGTGCACCCCACAAGCGCGTCCGTCGCTCACGATCAGCTCGGTGGCGTTGAGCCTGTTCGCACAGACCGCCCCGAAGCGCTCCGCCTCGCCGAGGATGGTGAGCACGAGGCGAACGTCGTCGGTCTGGCAGTCGTAGAAGACGTACCCACTCGTGGGCGCGCGCGAAGCGATGGCCGGCAACAACTCCACCACTTCCTCCCCGGAGATGACACGGTGGCGCTCTGGACTCCACGACTCCCCCTGCTCCAGCAGTGCAACTCCCGCGCCGTCCGCCTCCTCCCCGTTGTCTGCCCGTGCGCGCCGGGAGCGACGTGCCCGCAACCGGTCTCGGTCGACCGCCATCACGTCATAGAGGTTCAGCCCCACCCCCATCAGCCTGTCGGGACGAGCGCCGTCAAAAGCCGGCACCACAAGTGGCAGCGGACGTACCAGGTGGGGAGCGAGCGCCACCATCAACTGGCGCTCAAGCAGGGCCTCCCGGACCAACCCGAGGTCAAAGTGCTGTAGGTAGCGCAGCCCGCCGTGAACGAGCTTGCTGGAGCGACTCGATGTACCCGCCGCGTAGTCGGCGCGCTCGATCAGCGCCACGCTGTAGCCACGCGTCGCGGCGTCGAGCGCCACGCCGGCGCCTGTTATCCCACCGCCGACCACCACGAGATCGAACTCGTTTTCTGACAGCGCCGCGATCGCATCCTGTCGTGACAGCACGCTCCCAGTGTTCCAGAGCGAGCGGCAGGCTTGCCCTGGACGCCGTAAGGCCTCAGAACGCTTCTGGCTATCGACCTCCCACCGGCGAGCGATGACGGTGGCGCTTCTTGCGCTTCTTCTTGTGCTTGCCCTGGGTGGCGGCTGACTTGGCTGCGTGCCCATTGCCCGACGTCAGAAAACGCGCCACCTCGGCATTTGCGACACGTGTGTACACACCCGCATAGCCGGCCTGGGCGCAGCCGTTGCCGAAGTCCACGAGTCCCACCAGCACATAGTCGCCCGGCGGACGAGCAGGCGTGTCCTGGTCGGCAAGCAGCGGCCCACCCGAGTCGCCGTAGCAAGTGTCCAGATGGGAGTGCCCACCGCCCGCGCAGATCATGCTCGCGGTGATCTGCTGTTCGATCGCCGAATACTCTTCTTCGCAGACCCCGGTGGAGAGGAGCGGCATGCGAACCGCACGCAGGCTCGCCGGATAGGCGGCCCCGTGACCGGGAGCGGCGTTAGTGTCGCCCCAACCGCTAGCCGTGGCGAGCACGGCCGGAGAGGCTTCTGGGTTGGCGAATCTCGCGGCCTTGACGCGATCCACCGGGAGCGGTGCGATCGTGCTCACACCGTTGACGCTCGGCCCTGAGGATCCTGACCACAGCGGACGTGTGAGTGTTAGCAGCGCCACGTCGTAGTCGCTGCTCTGCGCGCTGTAGTGCGTGTCGACGGCGCTAGAGCGCACCGAATCGCGCACGCTCCCCGGCTCCGGGGGGTCAAGTGTGCTCGACCCCACAAGCACCGCCACCCTGCCTGACACCCCAGGGCCGCCAACACCGCTGACGCAGTGCGCAGCGGTCGCCACGTGCGTCGCGTCGAGAATCACCCCGCCGCAGAAGAAGCCGGCCGCCGGCGAGCCGGCGCGCGGGTCATACAAAGCGACTTGAAAAGGGAAGTTCGCGATCGACGCCCCGCTCCCGCCGACGATCGACGCGCTCGCGCGGGGAGCCGTAGACCCCCCCGCCACGAGACGCGCCGATGCGACAGCCATCCGGCGCTGCCCGACATCCGCTCCCTGGGAGCGGGCAATGCCAGACGCCCACGCAGCGCATGCCAGCACCCCGATAGCAAGCATGAACCACGTTCGACCCGAAGATGTGAAGCGCTGCAGCGTAATACTGACCCCTCAGATAACTACGTCTCCTCTCCTCAGTTGAGTGTAAGATACGATGTACTCCATTGACAATGTGTGTGTTGTCTACATTGCGTACCAAATTGGCACGCACGGATGTGTACGTGTCGATACCGGCCGCAATGCACGGCAGGCGGCGTCAGGTGCGGTGGGAATGTGGCGCCTTTGCGGCGCGGAGCTTTGAGAGGGCCTAGAGGCCGGCTAGCTCGGCTGTGATCTCACTCACAGCCGACTTCGCGTCCCCGAAGAGCATCGAGGTCTTCGGGTCGAAGTAGAGCTCGTTCTCGATGCCCGCGAAACCAGGGTTCATCGAGCGCTTGATCACGATCACCGAGCGAGAGTCCGAGACCTCAAGGATCGGCATGCCGTAGATCGGCGAGGACGGCGTATTCTTCGCCGCCGGGTTGGTGACGTCGTTGGCGCCGATCACAAGCGACACGTCGGTGCGCTGAAACTCGGGGTTGGCGTCGTCCATCTCCTTGAGCTGGTCATACGGCACGTCGGCCTCGGCCAACAGCACGTTCATGTGGCCGGGCATGCGCCCTGCGACGGGGTGGATCGCATAGCTGACCTCCACCCCACGCGACTCAAGCTCCTTGGTGAGCTCCCTGACCGCGTGCTGGGCCTGGGCTACAGCCATGCCGTAGCCGGGAACCACAACAACGCGGTTGGCGTAAGCGAGTTGGATAGCGGCGTCCGAGGCGCTCGTGGAGCGCACCGTACCCTGGTGCTCGCCGGCACCTTCGGCGCCCTCGACAGCCCCTCCCCCGCCGAAGCCACCGGCGACAATCGAGGGGATCGAGCGGTTCATCGCAACCGCCATCAGGTTGGTGAGAATCGAGCCCGAGGCGCCCACGATCATTCCAGCCACGATCAACGCGGGATTGTTGAGCGCCATGCCCGTCGCTGCGGCCGAGAGGCCGGTGAAGGCGTTCAGCAGCGAGATCACAACCGGCATGTCGGCGCCGCCGATCGGCAGCACCACGGCGTTTCCAAGCAGAGCGGCGACGATCAACATGCCGATGAACAGCAGTTCGGAGTGGGCGCCCGCAACGAGGTCGATGCCAGCGGCAAGCGCCAGCACGAGCAGCACCATGTTGACGATCTGTTGCGCCGGCCCGAGCGTGATCGGCCGGCCCGGAAGGATTTCCTGGAGCTTGCCGAAGGCGATGTTCGAGCCCCAGAAGGAGACAGAGCCGACGATGGCGGCGAACACGGAGAAGATCGCGACGTACGTGGCGACCCCGCCCACCTGATGCTGTTCGCCAAAGATTTCGATCGTGTGGGAGCCGTAGGTGGAGCCGAGGCTGCGGAACTCGACCCACGAGATGATCGCCACCGCGCCGCCACCCACGCCGTTGAAGAGCGCCACCATCTGCGGCATCGCGGTCATCTTCACCTGGCGCGCCGCGGGAACCCCCACCACGACGCCGAGCGCGATCCCAAGCGCGATCAATCCCCAATTTCCCTCGCCGGGATAGAGCAGCGTCGCGACGACAGCGATCGCCATGCCCACAGCCGCGATGCGATTCCCCCGCACCGCCGTGGTCGGCCCCGACAGGCCGCGCAGACCTTGGATGAAGAGCGCAAAGGCGACGATGTAGAGGACGTAGATGAAGTTTTCGTCCTGCAGGAAGCTGGTGGCGAGAGGGAGACTCATGACGATGACCCACCCTTTCCATCGCCTTCGCTGTCCTCTTTCTTCGGCTTCGGCTTCGACTTGAACATGTCGAGCATGCGATCCGTGACGAGGAAGCCACCGACCACGTTGATCGTGCCGAACGCGACCGCGATCACGAGCAGGATCTTGCTGAAGGCGCCAAGGCCTGGCAGCGCGAACAGCAGCAGCCCGCCGAGCAGCACAATCCCGTGGATCGCGTTGGTGCCCGACATCAAGGGCGTATGCAACGTGTTCGGTACCTTGGAGATGACGACAAAGCCGATGAAGCCCGCGAGCACGAGGATTGCGAGATTCGTTGTGAGAACACTTGCGAGGATCATTTGGCTGCCTCCACCGCGGCCTTCGCGCCCGCGCCCACGATCTCACCCTCGCGCACCGTGCACGCTCCCGCGACGATCTCATCCTCGAAGTCGAGTTTCAGCTCCACCTCGCCCTCGGCGCCGTCCTTGGGGGCAACGAGCAAGTCGAGCAGCGCAAGCACGTTGCGTGCGAACAGCTGCGAAGAGTGCTCAGCCATGCTTGCCGGGAGGTTCGACGGGGAGACGATCTTGACGTCGTGCTTGACGACCGTCTGGCCGGGCTCGGTGAGCTCGCAGTTGCCGCCCGATTCGCCCGCAAGATCGACGATTACAGAGCCGGGCTTCATCCCTTCGACGGCCTCGGCGGTGACGAGCTTGGGTGCCGGTCGCCCGGGGACAAGCGCTGTCGTGATGACCACGTCAAAGCCCTTGATCGCGTCGGTGAGCGCCTGCTGCTGCTGCGCGCGCTCCTCGTCGGTCAACTCGCGTGCGTAGCCACCCTCGCCGCTTGCCTCAAGCCCCAAGTCAAGCCACTGCGCACCGAGCGACTGCACCTGCTCCGCCACCTCCGGACGCACGTCATACCCGGTGGTGCGAGCGCCGAGACGCTTGGCGGTGGCGAGCGCCTGGAGGCCCGCCACGCCGGCGCCCAGCACGAGCACCTTTGCCGGCGGGATCGTGCCCGCCGCGGTCATAAGCATCGGGTAGAAACGACCCATGTTCTCCGCGCCGAGCAAGGCTGCCTTGTAGCCGGCAATGTTGCTCTGTGAGGAGAGCGCGTCCATCGACTGGGCACGGGAGATGCGCGGGATCGACTCCATCGCGAACGCCGTTGCTTTGGCATTGGCAAGCGCGGTGGTCGTTTGCGGGCTCGTGAGCGGCGCGAGGAAGCCGATCAGGATCGACCCGGCGCCGAGCATCCCCACCTCGGCCTCGCTGGGCGGCGAGATCTTCACGACCACATCCGAGCGCCAGATGGCGCCGGTGTCGGCGCTTAGTTGCGCCCCCGCGTCGGCGAACGCGGAGTCGGGAAGCAGGGCGTCTGCGCCCGCGCCGCTCTCGACCAGGACATCTATGCCCTTGGTCTTGAGCTTGGCCACGACCTCAGGAACGAGCGCAACCCTGTGCTCGCCCTCCGCGGTCTCCTTCGGAACACCTACCTGCATGAAGGGCGGGAAAGTATCCGATCTTGGGGACGGCAGGCAGTCAGACACCACCCGTGGCGTCCTCGCGAGGGGTCAGAAGGGCCTCCGTGTGGCAAACTCGACCGGCTGTGACCGTGAATCTGACGCGCATCTACACGAAGCTCGGAGACGGCGGGGATACCCACCTCGGCGACATGAGCCGCGTCTCAAAGCTCCACCCTCGCGTGGAGGCATACGGCACCGTGGACGAGCTCAACGCGACGCTCGGCGTGGCGCTGGCACAGGGGGGACTGCCAGCGAGCTTCGCCGAGTGGCTGGCCCGCGTTCAGAATGACCTGCTCGACGTGGGCGCCGACCTGTCGGTCCCCACACCGCCCGAGGGCGAGGCTGACGCCACCGGCAAGGGACAGGCGCGGTTGCGGGTCACGCCCGAGTACGCACAGTGGCTTGAGGGAGTGTGCGATGAGATCAACTCGAAGTTGGAGCCTCTGCGCTCGTTCGTGATCCCCGGTGGAACTCCCGCAGCCGCGCAGCTACACGTCTGCCGCACCGTGTGTCGGCGCGCCGAGCGACGGGCGATAGCCGTGGGCGAGGAGTGCAACCCGGAGGTGATCCGCTACCTCAACCGGCTCTCAGACATGCTGTTCATCCTCAGCCGCGCGGTCAACGACGGCGCGGGAGCGCAGTCAGAGCCACTTTGGGCGCCAGGGGAGCACGGTTCCGGCTCAACCGACGCAGCTTGACCCCCACGCATGTCGGTTAGGCGCAATCCCGCCACCGCAAGCGCAGCCCACAGCGTCGCCAACAGGTAGCCGCCGATCACATCGCTTGGCATGTGCCAGGCGAGGATCAGCAGCGAGAAGGCGACAGCTACCAGGAACGCGATGCCCAGCACCGCGATGGTCGGGCGCAGGCGAGTAGGGGCAACCAGCAACGCGCACCACACGAACGCCATCGCCGCCGAGGCATGCCCGCTCGGCCAGGACGCGCTTTTGACATACAGCGGCGCCACTTCGGCGTGAGGGTGGGCGAGCAGGGGCTTGAGCAGGTCGGCGCTGAGCGGGGCGAGGATCAACACGAACGCCACCGCCACCGCCACGCGTGGGCGCCCACGGCGCAGAGCGACAGCCATCAGCGCAATCGCCCAGATGACGAAGAACGCCGGTTCGAGCAGGCCGAGCAACGCTTTGGCGAGGACTTCTACAGCAGGTCGGTCGAGACGGGTGAAGTGGTACAACGCGGTCGCATCGCGCACGTGCGTCGGCGTGACCAGCGCCGCAAGCACCCACGTGAGCGCGAGCCCCGCCACGCACAACGCGGCGAGGAGCAGCGCCGGGGCGGCCGACTTGTGGGGGACGCGGGACTGGGTCGCGGAGATCGCCAACATCCAAACAGCGTAGGAGTGCGGCTAAACCGCTGTTGAAGACGCACCGCGCGGGCGCGTGCCGCCGGCGCCCCGGTTATCAGCGAACGACGGGGGCGAGCACAACCGCCAGCCCGAGTCCCGCCGCCCGAGCGAGCTCGTTCAACCGTGTCTGCGCCGCCGCGGCAGGTACGGCTCCAGCCCTCCTGCGGACAGCCGCGTGAGCAGCCGCGCGCCGCTCCAAGGCCACCGCTTTGGACACGGGCGGGCCGCCAGCCGCGAGCGACGACGCATGCGAGGAGCCACCCACCGGCGCGACCGGCAGCGGCTTACCCGCGAGCGCCGCGAGCGCCTCAGCTGTTACCCAGACGGGCGTCTGGGAACTTGCGGAGGAATAACGAACACTGCCGTCGCCGGCGACCAGTCGCTCAAGGTAGTCAAGCGGCGAGCGACCTCTGCGCTTCAGTCCTCTTGGCTTGGCGCCGGCGGCAAGCAAGCCCTGCACGGCCCAGGCGGTTGACTGCGCGTTGGATTCTCCGCCGCGTTCCTGCGGGTAGCCGCCGTCGGCGTTCTGGGCATGCGATAGGAACCCCACGGCTTGGGAGACAACTGGGCCGTCCGGGACGCTGGCCGACACCACTCCTTGCAGCGCAGCGCCTGTGTCGTCGATGTCTGAAGCGGTACCCCGCGCGGCATAGCCGAAACCGCCATCGGCGTTCTGCTGATGGGCGAGCCAGCGCGCGGCGCCCCGCACGACCGGATCGGCCGCCGACGTCCCCGAGGCGCGCAACGCGAGGATGGCAAACGCTGTGAGGTTCACGAGCCGCCCGAAGGAGCCGTCGGGGGAGCGAAAGCGCAGCAGGCGCGCGACCGGATCGCCTCCCGTGAGGCTGTGTGTGGAGACCCCGCAGGCGCGCAACGCAAGGATCGTGCGCTCAAGGTCACCAGCGCCCTGAAGCGTTGAGGCTTCGCCTTCGATCGAGCTCAAGACGGTGTGGCCACCCTGGCCGAGCACCAGCGGGTCGTGGCCGGCGGCCGCCAGCCCGATCGCCGCCCACGCCGAGAACAGCTCGCTGCTGCGTTGCCCCTTTTCGCCGCCGAAGCCCCCGTCGGCGTTCTGGGCACCCTCCAGGTATGACACCTCGCGAGAGGTGTCCGCATGGGCGATCGACGCCCCCACGAGGCAGATCACCGCCACCGCAAGCGGCGTGGCGGCCATTTCCCACGTAACGTCCATACGGGCGCGCATACGTCCCAGGAGCCGCGCCAACTCTGGTCCGAACGCCAACCCGAAGAGGAAGCTAGCGACGGCGTCGGTGACGTCATAGGGCAACGCTTGACCCGCCGCCAGAAAGAACGCGGCCGGTGTGTGGCTCCCGGAAAGCGTCCACGTATAGACGTTCATGATCTCCTTCGCCCCGAACGCCGTGAGCGCACAGGCGAGCGCCAACCCCACGCGACCGACACGCCGTTTGGTGAGCGTGGCGAGCGCCGCTCCCGCGAGACCCACAAGCCCCCAGGCGGCCATCTGCCACGGCGTGTAGGAGCCCTGGCCTAGCAGGATATTCGACGCGAGCATCCCCACAGCGCCGACCGTGAAGCCCGGGAGCGGGCCAAGCGAGTAGCCCACCACAAGCGTGATCGCCGTGATCGGCTTCACATCGGGGATCGCCACGAACGCGTCGCGCCCAAGCGCCGCCACCGCCGCAAGCGTGCCCACAACCGCCGCCATCCGTGCCGAGGGACGCGAACGCTCGTATGCGAGCCAACCGACGGCGAGCACCCCAAAGACGATCGAGAAAGACGCCACGACCCACGTCACGGCGACGCCTCCGCCAAGGCAACCACGGTCGGCTTTCCAACCGCTACCGCTCGCTCGCGCAACACGACAGCCCCTTGCTCGGGGTCAAGCGCGCCGTCCATCCCGCCGAGGATGCGGGCGGTCTCGGTCGCGAAGTACCAGCCACCAGTGAGCAGCTCCGAGGTGGGACCGTCGGCGATGACACGACCGTCGGCGAGCAACACTGCACGATCCGCGCAGGACGCCGCGAACTCGGGGTCGTGGGTCGCGACGATTACCGCCTGCCCCTCCCCCGCACGGTGGCGAATCTCGGCTGCCAGCTGGGCTTTGGCCTCACGATCCATCCCACGTGTCGGCTCGTCCAGTGCGAGCACCGCCGGCGGCTCACCATCGCCCGCCACGATCGCGAGCGCGAGGCGCTGGCGCTCCCCGCCGGAGAGGTCGCGCGGATTGCGCTCTGCGAGATCCGCCAAGCCGGCGCGCGAAAGCGCATCCCCCGACAGCTCCTGCTCGACCCGCTCACGCAGGAAGTAGTCGTTTGGATTCTGCAGCAGCAGCGCCACCCTCCCGGCACTGCGCACGCTCCCTCGCGTCGGGCGCAAGAGCCCGGCAAGCAGACGCAAGAGCGTTGACTTGCCCGCACCGTTGCGACCCATCAGGGCGATCGTCTCGCCCTTCTCGACGCGCAAATCCACACCGCGCACAATCGCCGGCCCGCGCGTGATCTCAAGCCACAGCCCGCTCGCCTCGACCGGCACGGGCGAATCTCCCCCAAAAAGAGATCGCCGGCCACCGCGAAGACGCGAACGCGATCGTGAACCCGATGCCTCCCGCACGTCACCGGGCACGAGAACGGGCGAAGACCGCGCGCCGGCGCCCACATCCACAAGCAGCCCCGCGCGGCGCAGGGTGGCGCGTGCTTGCTTGACCCCCACCGGGGCGGGCGCAATGCCAGCAAGCGAGAACAACCTCGCGCCCGGGGTCTGAAGCGCTGGGGCGGTCGCGCTCGCCCAGTCGAGGAACGCGTGCGGCGGACCGTCGTGGGCGATACGCCCATCGTGCATCGCGATCACGCGGTCAGCCACCGACAGGCACCGCTCGATGCGGTGCTCGCACAGCAAGATCGTCGTGTCCCACTCCTGGTTAAGCCTGCGCAGCAAGCCGATCAGCTCATCGCCCGCGACCGGGTCGAGCTGCGACGTGGGCTCGTCCAACAACACCACCCGCGGGCGCCCCGCGAGCGCCGCCCCAAGCGCCACGCGCTGCTGCTCGCCGCCGGAGAGCTCGTGCGTGGAGCGCTCAAGCAGCCGATCAATGCCAAGCGCGAGCGCCACCTCCTCCACCCCACGCGCCACTTCGCCCGGACTGTGACCCCGGCTCTCGAGCGCCAACGCCAACTCCGCCCTCACCGACCCCATCACAAGCTGGGTCTCGGGATCCTGAAACAACACCCCTGTAAGCGCGCCGAGCCGGGCCGGCGGATGATCGCGCGTATCAAGACCCTCCACCGTTACCTTCCCCGCGAATGTTCCGCCGTGAAAGTGCGGCGCCAAACCACACGCCGCGCGCAACAACGTCGACTTGCCGTGACCTGAGAGGCCCGCAAGCACGCACAGCTCACCCGGCTCGATCGTTACCGTCACATCGTCGAGCGCAGGGCGGCTGGCGCCCGGGTAGGTATAGGTGACTCTGTCGAACTCCACCGCGCTCATTGCTCGATCCCCCTTCGGTCCCCGAACGGGAGCAACACCACCACCATGAACACCACCGCGAGCGCAACCGTCGCTTGGGCGTCGCCCGCGTGGATTTCGGGGTAGGCGTCGAACCTCCCCACTCCCCCCACCCGCGCCGCCAAAGCGAGCACCACCAGCACGGCCGCCGAGCAGGCGAACGCAAGGTCGTGGCGCGACCACGGACGCTTGATGTGCCTGACCCGCCGTGCCACCGCGAAACCCCTCAGCTCAAGCGTTGCCGCCACGTCCATTGCTCGGTCCAACGAGGAGCCGACTATTGCGCTCAAAAGGGTGACTCGCGCGTGCACGCGAGACGTAAGGCTATCTTCGTGCACGCGCGCGTAAGCCTGGGGACGTGTGCGCTGCGCGTCGGCGAGCCTTCGCGCGTCGTTCGCCAACACCGGGATCATGCGCGTCGCAAGCGACGCGGTGAGCGCCGAGCGAAAGGACACGCGGCGCACCGCCCGCAACAACTCGTCCGGATCTACCGCAAGGCTCGCAAGCGTTGTGGCGAGCATCAAGATCGTCACCTGGAGAGCGATCACCACGCCGTACACAAACGCCTCCAAGGAGAGGTTGCCCTCACCGAACGGACCGAGGTCGCCGAGCCGTGCGAGCACCGTGAGACCGTCACGCGACACCACCACATTCACCACCACTATCGGGATCGCCACGATCGCCGCTGTCCGCAGCGACCGCACGAGCTCACGTCCCACACCAGAGGCAACGCCCGCGAGCACGATCGCGAGCGCCACCGCACACAGCACCAGCGGATGGTTGGTCGAGAGCGCCGCCACCGCGATCGCCATCGCCCATGCCGCCCCCACACTCGCGCGTGTCGCGTGCAGCGGAGATGCCACCCGCCGGTACACGAACAAGCGCCCCTCCCCCATCATGGCCCTACGCCGCTCCTCGCCGCACCCATATCGGTTGGCGCCGCGGCGATCTTCGCGACCGGGTTGGGCAACGGCAGCGCGAGCATCGCTCCCGAGGCGGGGAGGGCAAGCGCAAAGCGGTCGCGCAGAGACGCTTCGTCGAGCGCTTTCGCCGCGCGGTTCACGCCTGCGAGATCCGTGCCGGTGACGATCCACACCGGGGCCTGTTCGCGGTAGCGGGTAGCCGCCACCAACCCCGTGCCCACGCCTAGCGTACGGATTGTGTGGCCGTCGGCATCCAAGAGCTCAAGTGCCCTCCCACGACCGGTAAAGCGGGCGTACACGCCACTTGAGCGTGGCCCCTGTGCGATGACTCTGACGCTTGGGTCACCGCCTATCGCAGAGAGCGGGCCGACCAACACGCGCAAGATCTCAGACCCTTCCCCCCCAGACTGCGCGGCGAGCGCGGCCGGCACGCCCATCCCACGCAAGCGGGACAACACCGTGCGACACGCCGGAGCCGAGGGTTCAGGGCATTCCACTCGCACGGGGTACCGCTTGCCCGCGATCCCCGCGAGGAAAGGCTCTGGGAACGACCCCACCACCGCCGGAACGTCATCAGTTTGCGACCAGTCGTGCAGATCCCACCACACGCGGTCGCCCGCGTGAACCGTTGTGTCGGCCGCGCCCTTGGTGGCCTCCACCCCGTTGACGTAATAGAACCAGTCCCAAGGCGCGCCGGTGTGCGTGCCGCCTTCCAAGCCATCGATGCTCTGCACGAAGCCCCCCCCATAGCGGGTGGCCACCGAAACATTGCGCCGCAAAAGGCTCATCACCGTCTCCTGCCCCACCACTTTCGGCGTGCGCGCCCCGTACAGGACGCGCACGCCGAAGTCGCGTGTAACGGTGAGCTTGATGTCACCCGGGGCTCTTCCCGGCCCGAGACCGCAGCCCGCGAGCGCGCACAACGCCGCAACCGCAACGCCCGCGAGAGCCGGTGAGAACCGAAGGGTCATCGTGCCGCTAGTGGGTTACCGTCACCTTGATCTCGTCGCGAACCGAGTTGGGCGCGGTCGCGACGACCTTGTATTTGCCGGCTTTCGCGAACGTGAGCTTCGCTTTGCCGGACGCGTCGGTGCTCGCCGAATGCCCGCCACCGCTCAACTTCACGCCCGCGCCCGGGGAGGGCTTGCCGGTGAGATTGGCCAGAGAAGAAACACTGAACGCAACCGCTTTGCCCGCGTGCGCTTTCTTCGCGGGTCCTTTCACGAGCAGCACGGCCGGGTTGAACATCCCCTGCGGGCAGCTCGATTCGCTTTCCTTCGAGCACTGCGGGAAGAACAACAACTTCTCTTTGGCGTGAAGCGCCGCGCAGATCCCTGTCGTGGCGGGCTTGTTGTCGATCCACAGCGACCAGTAGTAGCTGGACGTGAACGAGTAGGACTCCCCCTCGATGCCTTCCACCGAGTAGCCAAGTCCGCTGAAGAACCCTCCGGCGACCCAGCGCCCGTGCGTGGCGTCTTCCAGCGCAACCGCCCCACTCGCGCCTTCGCACACGTCCGTCGGCTTGCCGTCCTTGTTGATCGTCTTTGGCTTTGCGTTGACCGTCGTTTCGGGAAGCAGGGTCTTCGACAGACCCTCCACCCTGACACTAGCCTGGGTCCCACCGCTTGAGGCCTGTCCAGCCAGCGGCAATGCGAGGGACGAAAGAGCCGCGGCGACGAACACGCCGACGGCGAGGATACGAGAGTGCTTCATGTTGGAGCCACCCCTTTCCACGAGGGCTTGTGGGCTTGTGGTCGGAGGCAGGTTTCCTGGCTCCCGGGCCTACCCTCCGCGCCTTCCCGACCCGCCGTACGGCGCGGTCAGTGGCTGCGCGCACGCTGCGCGCCACGGCTGGCATCCCCGGTCACAGTGGCGGGTCCGCGCCGGATTCGCACCGGCTTCCCTTTCCACCGACCTTATGGACGAAAGCGATACTACATCAGCCAGGCTGGCAATGCCAAAGCTACTCGCCCACGCAGGGCTCGCCGCCGACCGGGGTCATAGTCCCGACCCCGCCAAGAACATACCAACTGTTTGGGTCAGTTCGTAAACTTCGCCAAGACCGATTCCGTTCGCTTTCGTCGCTTCGGAGAACCCTTTTGCGAGTTCCAGCATCGATTTATATATTTCACCCGCGCTGGGACCTCCCCACGAATTGCCATAGTTTTCCTTAGCCAATTTCGCGGCTTTGGGGCACGCTAGATATCCGCCGGCAAAAGCTACGCGGCATTTCTTACGGCCCGCATACCCCGTCACGGTCGCCGTTTTGCCTTCTTGGAATCCTTTTAGAATCGATCCGCAGAATGGCCATTTGGCACACAAAAAGATTGACAAGCCTCGTTTGGGGAATTTAGCGGGTTTAGCGTACCAGGCTTTGGTGTCGTAGAACGATGCGCTGGCCCCTCCTCCCCCGGCCGCCGCTTTTATAGCCGCCACGACGCCCGCACCACTTACCCCGCCGGGTTCTTCGACGGCTTCTTCCGCTTCTTCGGCTCCTTCTTCCGCTGCCGCGGCAGCGGCTTCCGCGGCCGCCTGTTCTCTGGCTGCTTCTCGTCCCGGTGCTTCCGCGGCCGCACTGGCCGCTCCTTGGAACACCCACGGTTCGAGTTGCGACACGTAAGCCGCGCCGGCGCCGCTGCCTCCCGAGGCAGCCGGTGGTTCAACCATTTCGCTTTGTAGTGCTCTGCCGAGTTGCGGCACATAAGATGTCAAGCCGTAAGTGACTACACCAGACGGCAGAGAGCTGGCGACGTTAGCGGCACCGAGCCACGCGAACTTAGGCGGTGTTTTTTCGGCGTTGGGTACCCCGAATTCGGTGCTGTTGTAGGCGGAGAGCACTTTCGTCGCCGACGTACTCAGCGAGGCGGTCGCAACGACATCGCCCTGCAAATCGTGCAGTTGCAACACCGCTTCCGCGCCGTTGGTCTGGGTCGCTGCCAGCGATCCGTCGATGCCAGGGATGTTACGTGTCGATTTCCCGCCGGTTTCGGAGGTCCAACCGATCGCGCCGCCCGGACCGTCGTAATGCGTAGTTGTTATGTTCGTCCCCGACGCCGTTTCGCGAATCCGGCCTTCGGGATCCAAGTAATAATTGTAGGTAGTGCCGTTCTGGGTTTGACTGGCAACCGCACCGTCGACGTAGAAGGAGCTCGATAGTTCGTGGCCTTCGGCGTCGGCGGCGGAAACTTTAGTCAAGTTTCCGAAACTGTCGTAGGAGACCCCGCTGTCCGATAGGTGGTTGCCTTCGTCATAGGTGTGTTCGAGAGTGACGCCGCCTTCTGTCGCACATTTTCCACCGGTTCCCGGCGTGCGTGTCGTCTGGCTGGTACGACTTGATTCTTCGTTATAGGAATACAATCTCACACTGCAACCTTCACCCACCGGCGTTTCCTGTGCTTCCAGTAGCCGGCCGACAGTATCGCGTGTGTACTTCTCGGTCGCGAGGGTACTGGACCGGCTAAGCGTTTCTCCTCGTACCGCCGGACTCAGCGTTTCCGTGTACCACACCGGCGCCGAATGCTGGCTACAGGTGGCGGTCTTTAGGTATTCAATCTGCGTGGCCTGACCTACCGAGTTGTAAGTCATGTCGGCACACATCGCATTGGGATACACCTCGCTGGTCATATTGCCCTCAGCGTCGTAGGAGGCTTTGAAGGTCCCAGCCGCAGAATCCACGACTTCCCCGAGCAGCTTTGTGGTCGAGTTATAGGAGTAGCTCTGTTTGCCGGTACCGCCGCCGCTACCGTCAGCTACTTCTTCGAGCAGCCCGTCATTTTCAGGACTCCCGTACCTATATTTCGCGATGTTGCCGTCAGCGTCGGTGTATTCGCTCAACTGCCCGAAATAGTTGTACTTACTTGTAATAGTCGTTGTTTTGCCTTCGACCGTCGTGCTCTGCTTTTCGAGCGCCCCGGATCCCGAACTGTATTCGTCGGTGACCTTTGGCAGTGCTGTATTGGCCGTCGATTTCGTTTCGTCGGTCGCGAGCCTTCCTGCTGCGTCGTACGTCTTTGTCCTCGTCCGAACCGTCGACCCAAACGTTTCTGTGACTACGAGCGGCTCGTTCCATATGTTGTATGTGCTTGTCGTCACCGGCAGTTTGGGGCCAGACGCAGGCTGTTTCGCCGGTAGTGTCTCACATACCAGTCCAGCCCATTCCGGATGGCTGCCGCATGCCGAGTATCCTTCGGTGTTTGCTTCCGCGCTGTAATAGACGAACTTGGTATCGTGCGCGGATTCTCCGGCACCACCGGCAGGGCTCCTTGTTTCGGTGATCTGGCCAGTAGTGGCATTGTATACAGTCGTCGTCGTTAGTTTCTTACCTTCCGGGTCCACCGTCACCGAGGTCGGTGCACGAAGTTTCCAGCCCAGCGAGCTCTGGCCTGAGTACGACATTTTGGTCACACGCCCTTCAACTTCTTCTTTAGCTTCATTACTCAACACCGCGAGCGTGACCATCTTCGTCTGCAGGTTGTACGTTTCCCCTTCTGGCGCATTTTCGTCATAGAAATACTTGATATGCAGACGCGCCAACGATTCTTTTTGTTCGCCGCCGACTACATACTTGATCTGATGCTGAGGAGCTTCGACATCACAAAGGCGCGCACCCGGAATCGGGTCTTCCACTTCATGATTATTTTCAGATTCCTTGCTGCACTCTTCCCGGTAAGACATATATGTGCTCAGCGATTTCGCAACATCCACAGATTTAGAACCGGCTTCCAACGCTGTCAAGCGATTGTTGGGCGACAAAGTCCGGACCACATCGTTGTCTTCGTTGTATTCCGTGGTAGACACCGAACCGTTGGTCGAAGTGCTTGGACTCGCGACATTGACCTCATGTCCTTGTTCGTCCAGGTAGTAGATTGTCGCACGTTTGTAACTCGAAGCTGGCCACCCCTGAACAGCGTCTGGGGGCAGGATCGCGGTCGCTTCCGCGGGAGCGTCGCTCTGACCCCATTTCGCCACTTCTCCACTTGTCATGGTTGGCAAGCCCGAGCCAGAGAGCGGCACGCCGTACTCAAGCGTCGTGCCCACAGTCGGAGTCACTGCCGAGCCTTCGGATATCCCGCCTTCGGTGACATTTGGGTTGAATCTCAGTATGGCGCCGATAGCATTGTTCGCCACCCATAGGTCTTCGCTTGGACCGGACACAATGCCGACCGGCCCACTCCCTGTGTATTCGCTGCCGGAGGGGTCTTCGTACTGGGTGACCGCGCCCCCGGTCGTCACCTTTGCTATCTGGCACGAGCCGTACTCGGTCACGTACAGGTTGCCGTCCGCAGCCGGCGTGATAGCCAACGGTGTGCCACTCGCCGTGAGCGCGTACTCGGTGACCGTGCCTCCCGTCGTGATCTTGCCTGCCTTGTTGTTCCCGTGGTCGGCGAACCAGAGATTGCCGTCGGAGCCCGTGGCGATCCCGTACGGTTCGCTGCCGGCGCTGTACGACGTGACGGTCCCCGACGTCGTGATCTTTCCAATCGAGCTGGACCACGGCTTCGTGAACCAAAGGTTTCCATCCGGGCCCTTTGTAATGTCGTATGGGTTTGACCCCGCCGCGTATTCGGTGATCGTACCCGATGTCGTTATCTTCCCAACCTTCAGCGACGTCCAATCTGTAAACCACAGGTTGCCATCGGGACCGACGGTGATGTCCTGCGGATTACTGCTTGCAGGCAACGCATATTCTTTGAGGATGACGCCCGATGTCGTCATCGCTCCGATCTTGTTGGTGCCCCAATCTGTGAACCACAAATTACCATCGGGGCCCGCGACTATTCCCCTCGGTTCGCTGCCAGCGGGCAGCGCATATTCAGTCACTTCGCCCGAAGGCGTCACCTTTCCAATCTTCGAGGTGCCGTTGTTAGTGAACCACACGTTACCGTCAGAGCCCAAGGTTGCGTGATAGGGCCCACTACTAGACGGCAAGGCATATTTTGTGTACTCGCGCGTTTCTATCTTTGCACTGGTGGCCCCGATAGCGACCGACCCGTCACCGTTTGTCGCAGCGACGGTCGCAACAAGCCTGTGCCCTACATCGTTGAGCACCGGTGTGTAGTTGGCGTTGGTCGCGCCCGCGATCGGTGTACACGCCGCACCCGCAGAGTTGCAATCGTTCCATTGATAGCCATATGTGACCGGACTCCCCGACCATTTCCCGTTTGACACGGCCATCCTCACGCCAACAACAGGCGAGCCCGTAATCGCCGGCGCTTCGGTGTTTTTGACCGCTTCGCCATTCCACAGGGCTTCCGAAGCCGGCGCTCGGGCCACCTTCAGCAAGCGTCCTGTACCCGAATCCCCGGGGACGATCCCGTAGGTGAACGCCCACGACTCCTGGCCGGGCGGAGTCGACGCGACCACATGGCCTTCTACGTCATAGCCGTATGTCGTCTTGAGCGCAGGCGACGTCCGCGGGTCCCACTCAGCGCGCAGTCGGCCGGTCTTGTCGTAGCTGTATTCGGCAACCGCCGTTTCCTGCATTTCTTTACTGATCGGGTTGTAGGCATTGAGGAGCACCTTTATGAGGCGTCCCTTGTATTGACCCCATTCGCTCTGATTTTCGCCGGTCGCAGTCGTCGAAGACGCGTAAGTGAATTTCAGAGCCCGGCAACCGGCTTTCATCGGAGAGCAGGAAACACCTGCAGGAACAGGGGCAAGAACCTGCGTCGGCTCCGTGATCGTGCCGGCCGGGGTCATCGTGCCTATGGTGCTGGATGTATACAGATTGTAGTTTGCGAACCAGAGATTCCCGTCGGGCCCTACCGTGATACCCATAGGCTGTGTCAAAGCAGGAAGCGGATATTCAGTAACCTGACCCGAAGTGGTTACCTTACCTATTTTGTTACCCGCAGCGCTCACAAACCAGACATTTCTGTCCGGACCTTGAGTCATCCATATTCCCCCGGCCGCGCCATATTCCGTTACGACTCCGGACGTGGTGATCTTTCCGATTTTTTTTGTGGTGTATTCGTTGCCGACAAACCACAGATTTTTGTCTGCGCCTACAGCTATACCTTGCGGGAGGGCACCCGCCGGCAGGCTGTATTCGGTTAGGGCACCGGACGTAGATATCTTGGCTATCTTGTTCGATTCCGACTCGGCAAACCACAGGTTGCCGTCTGGCCCGGTGGTTATCTCATAAGGTCCACTCGACGCGGGAAGGCTGTATTCGGCCACCACGGCACCGGCCGTCGTGATCTTTCCAATCTTGTTTGTTGAGCGCACCGTGTACCAAAGGTTTCCGTCCGGACCAGTCGTTATTCCTGTCGGTTTTGAGCCGGCGGGCAACGAATATTCGGTTATCACACCAGCGGTCGTGATCTTTCCGATCTTGCCTGACGCCGAATCGGTAAACCAAAGATTATTGTCGGGCCCCACGGTGATATACGCAGGTCCGCTCCCTTCGGGGAGGGCGTATTCGACTGCGGTCCCCCATGTAGTCATCTTTCCTATCTTGTTACCACTAAACTCTGTAAACCAGAGGTTGCCGTCAGGACCTGCGACGATGCCGTTTGGATGACTAGTCGAAGGCACAGCATATTCAGTGTTCTGTTCAACCGTCTGGTAGCTGTAGGAAAGGGTGTCTGTCGCTACTGTGCCTTCCTGCTTCGTCGGAACCCACACGACAGAGCTCGCGCTGGGCAACGTGAACTTCGTCTTCGTGTGTTTGGCGAGATCTTCAACGTAGTAAGCCAGCTTTTCTTTGGCTTCGTTTTCTTCGAGCCTGAGCTTGAGATTGGTGTCACCGATTGGTGATTCAAAAGCGCCACTTTCCAAGGCTGCGAAAATGGCCTGCTTTCCGTTGGCGTCGGTGAGAAGAATGCTCTTGTCTGGCATTTCAACGACAGACTCCGCTGGTCCCAGGCTCAAACTCCACTGAGGTCCCAGCGGACCATTCATGCCTGCCTCGGTGGCGCGCGAACTGTAGCCCCGCCCAACTGTTAGACCGGAGCCCATAGCGACATCGCTCGCGCCAAGTGTAAAGTCGCCTGACTGCAGGTCCACCGATCCAGGACCCATAGCGACAGGCGTCGAGTGGCGGATGGAAATCGTCTCTTCCGCACGCGATTCGTTGCCGGCGTTATCGGTGGCAACAATCACGATTGCATGGTGCCCGGCCCCAAGTTCAGCCCCGTTGATCGACCATTCTGCTTTCGCGCTGCATTCGCCTTTGGCCACGATGCAACCGGTTTGCGTGCCCAGTTCTGTGATTTCGTGCCCGCTCACAAACAGTGCAAGTTTTTTCACACCAGAGCTTGCAACGGTCGAACCTGTGCCATCAATGGCGGTGGCTACCAGTTTGTACGGCTTTTCTGTGAGTTCGTTGCCCCACGGCAAGCCCCCCAAGGAGATGTTGTGCGGCGACGAGGTATCGACCTTGACGGTCTTTGTACTTTCAGCTTCAGCTTCCGGAGATACTGTCCCGGATATCGCCTCTTCCGCCCGATAGCGGATTTTGTCTTCGCCATCTGGGAGTTTGGGATCAACGGTCCAGTATTCGGGGTGTTCGGCATAACACTGGACACCCAGACAAGCGTTTTCTTCGATGTAGTGGTGTTCTGAGAGTTTTTCCCAACTACCAGCAGATTTTTCGTATTCGAGCCGCGTTGTCGCGACCCCAATGCCCGGGTCTTTCGAAATAAACTGCAGTGCACCCCTGGATTTTGTCAGCCAGATGCCGCTGCCGTAGAGGGCGTTCGTGCGTTTCTGGACGACTTTTTTGCCGCCTTCTTCGATTTCGCCTTCGACTTCGGGTGAAGTCGTGTTGAAGCTCGTGGTCGAATGCTCTCCGGCCGGCTCAGAGATCGAGATGATCCCTTCGCTCATTGTGTCGGAGAATTTGAAATTGGCGCCGGGCGATGCCGTCGCCGACTGCTGGAAGCGAATCGCGTTTTTTTCTTTGCCGGAGCCCGAAAGGCATTCTTCGATTTTCGACGCGTTCCAAGCGCAGATCGTGGAGACCTTTTCCGAATATTCTGGTTCTTCGAATTCGGTTGAGAGCGGCTTCCAGTTTTCATTTCCCGCGGAAGACGCGAACTGAAGAATGCTTTCTATCTTCGCCAGTTTGTTTTTGCCCGACGTCTTCGTTTTCAACTCGTAGATTTTCGAGTTGCCTTTCGTTTCGTACGCCCAATATGCGAATTCGGCGGCTTTGTATTCGGCGATGCCGGTAGTTTCCAGATGTTCTTTCCCGGGGCCTTCGTACACCGCTTTGTGCCCGAACTTGGCTTCGTTGCTGCTTTTGAAGACCCAGTTGGAACGCTTGCCACCGGTCACTTCCGCAAGCTGGCTGTCGTTGACTTCGGGATCCACATAGATTGGATACAGATAACTGGCAGCGCGGTGATCCACATACACGACGACCGTGTGCCCAGAGATGCTCATCGAGGCGGGGACCGGGGTTCCAGCCGCGTCGGTTGCGCCTGGAGGCGAGATCGAGGCGAGCGTCGCTTTGCCGAGCACGACACGCACGATCCCCGATGCGGGATCCTGAACCAATCTAGAGCCCGACGGCCCACTGACCTTGAAGAACAGTTGTTGCGGACTGGAGGCCGAGCGCAACACCGCGTCGAGCTGAAAGCCTGTCGGTGTGGGCTTCACAACCGTGTCGGCTGCTTGCTCCGTATTCGCGTACACGACACTCGCTCCGGTGACACTGGCGTTTGCGCCCGCTAGAGCCTCACCGCCGGCGCCCACGGGTGTCACGGTCACGCCGTTGCCCGGCGTGCTGATGCCGGCCGAGAGCCGTCCGGGGATCCGTACCGTCACACCGGACCTCACAGGGACATAAGCCGATCCGACGTGCGTCAAAGTCAAATCGATCGGGGCGAGACGACCATGCAGGCCACGCTTGGCCAGTGGCCAAGTGGATTCGGCGATGGCCAAACGGTGTCCAGGAAGCGTCAACTGAGCGGCGTGGGTGCTCGGGTAGCCAACGATGTGCGCACCCACGGGCAATTCGGGAGTCCCCGCCCGATGCTGGACCAGGGCGGGGAACGAGTGAGCCAGAAGCCGACTCACGGCCGTTGCAGTCAGATGGGTGTAGGCGCCACGCGAACGTTCCCGAGCGACTGCCATGAGGGGATTGGCGCGCTTGGCCTCTTCATCGGCCTCTTGCTGGCCGGCAAACAATCTCCCTGCACCTTGCACTACGAGCGGGCTTCCGGACAGCGTACCGCCGGAGAAAGACGACCCATACGTCGACGCACCAACCTGGCACGCCGCCACCAACACGACCAGAGCCGCGACGGACACGGCGACCCCAAGCCAAGCGACTCGAATGCTTCCCCCGATGCGACGCATGTGTGCTCCTCCTTGACCTGTTAGTCGACGGACTTCCGCCTCTGTGCGGGGCCGAACCTACAAGGTCAAACGCTCAACGTAAATCAGCAAAATGCCGGATTACGACGATATGCAGGCTTTAGAGGACCTGGGATTCGGGTAGGTCAACCAAACGCGCGTCGGGGTGGCTCGGCATCGCCGAACCTCGCCCTTAGCCGCAATGCCCACAACAAATCTGCGCTGCGCTCTTCAACCTTGCAGCCGAGCAGCTCCTCGATTTCGCGCAGATGACGATGCACAGTGTCGCGGTGGCGTCCGGTTATCGCGCTCGCGTTGGCAACCCGCTGACCGTGCTTGAGGAACACCTCGAGCGTCTCCAACAATCTCTCGGCGCGCTCGCCCAGCGCTTCGACGGCGCCCAGCTCACGCTCGATGAACCATGCCGCGCGCTCGCGGTCCCGCCCGATCAGTGAGATCGCGCCGTCCAGGACCTCTGTCACATCTGTGACGGCAGCGACTGTCCTTTCGGCGGAAAAAGCCGTATCTCGTGCCTCCTCGACCCGCACGAAATCCCCCCTCCAGACGTTTTTGCGCAATCCGATCCCAGGAACCGAAGAGACATCATGATACATGCAGTATCTGCCATGTCTAGTATTACTAGATAAGACGTTTAGCGCACATCTGTATGAATACAGCGGCCTAGTGTCAGCTGCCGACAGCGCCCAAGTCGATGTCCGTACGACTCAGCGCGTTACGCTGAGTCGTGTCTAGCGCCGGTTTGGCTGCTATCAGCCTGCGTGCGTGCTCGAGGTCATCCGAGCGTCCCCATGTGAGCGCGGCGAGGACACGGCCGTCCTTCAGGTACCAGGTCGTGAAGTCGCGGTTCTCGTATGAGCCGCGCACGATCTCCTCGTCCCACCCGTACGCGGGACCGACGTACTCAAGCTCCCCGTCGTTACCGAGCACTGAATAGAAGTACGGCACCACATCATGAGGAACATCGCGGCCAAGCATGTTGAGCGCGGCGGTCTTGCCGTGATTGAAGGCCACATCCCAGTGCTCGATGCGAACATGGCCGTCGTGTAGCGGGGAGTCGTACTCGGCGATGTCACCCGCCGCGTAGATACCGGCAGTGGAGGTCTCAAGGCGCGAGGAGCACACGACTCCGCCACGCTCACCGATCTCAAGACCTGCGCGCTTGGCAAGCGCGACGTCGGGGGTAACACCCGCACCGATCACCACCGCTTCAGCAGGTAGTTCGAGCCCGTTCGTCGTTACGACCTTGCTCACGCGGCCGTCTCCGTCGAAGCGCTCAAGGCCATCGGAGCCGTGGACGGTGACGCCGTGAGATTCGAGCAGCTCCTGGAAGAAGCGCCCGGCCTGCTTGCCGAATCCACGTTCAAGTGTGGCCTCCTCCTGCATGACGATCGTCGCCTTCTTACCCATGAGGGTCAATGAGGCCGCAACCTCGCAGCCGATGTAGGAACCGCCGATGAGCACCACATTCTCGGCGTCCGCAACCCCCTCGCGGATCGCGTCGGCATTGCCGAGCGTGCGTAGGTAGTGGATCTGCTCTAGCTCGCATCCGGGAACGTTGAGGCGACGCACGTTCGCACCGGTCGCGATGAGCGCCTTTGAGAAGCTCACCTCCTGCTTGTCAGAGAACTTGACGGTGCGGGCCTCCGCGTCGAGCGACATCACGCTCGTGCGCGTGAGCAACTCCACTTTCGCCTCATCCCACCACTCCGGCGGACGCACCTCCGTCTCCACGCGGGTCTCCTCGCCACGCAGATACCCCTTCGAGCACTCTGGCCGGTTGTAGGGCCGGTCGGGCTCACGACCGACGAGCAGGATCTCCCCCTCGGCGCCCGACTCGCGCAGCCAGAAGGCGCAGTTTGCGGACGCTAGGCCGCCGCCGATCAGCAGATAGTCGACCTCGCGAGTGGCCATAACACGGACATTACAACCCCGGCGGGTGCCGCACGGTCCAGTGAGCCCAAGTTGGGATGTGGTCGAGGACGCGCCAACGGGGGCCGTCTTGGTCGCGATTGGGGCCTACGTCGGTGCCGTGGTGGGAGGTGTCGAGGCGTAGACCGGCGATCACGACGAACACGTGATCCGTGGGGCTGGTCGTGGCATAGATTGACACCCACCGTCCCGGCCCGGGGTCTCCCCAGTGGACGTAGTCCTGAGCCAGCGGGTTCTCACGCAGGATTTCTGCGATCGGCCTGACCCCCGAGCGATAGAGAACGTAGTTGACAGTGCTTGAGCAGTCCTCGCTGTAGGCGCCGCGCGGGTCGGGGTGGCCGGTGGGGCCATAGGGCAGGTCTTGCAGCTCGTTGCCCGCGATCACCATCGCCTGCACGACGGGCGGGGCCTGCGCGGGGACTAGCGCTAGATGCGCATCGCTCAGCGAAAGCAGTGCGCGGGCGCCGGGCGTGAACTGAATAGCTCCCACCCCAGCCAACGGGATGGTGGCGCCGTCGGCCGACGCGCTCACTACTCCACCCTCGGCCGGGCCCCTGTACAGGGACGCCCAACGCTCGACCTTAGTGACATACCAGCCGGCGTGGTTATAGGCGAAGATCGCCTTGTGATAGTCACCCGGAGCACCGGACGCATGAAGGTAATTGGCCATCGCGAAAATGGCATCGGACGGGTCCCACCTGTCTGCCCTTCCATCCCCGTCCGCATCGACGCCGTAAACGCTCCACGTCGAGGCGAGGAACTGTGCCGGCCCGCCCGCTCCTGCCGAATTGACCGCACCCTCCTTTGTACATGAAGGGTCGGAATCGCGACCGTGATCACACTCCACCTTGCCGACCCCCGCAAGGATCGCCCAATCAAGGCCGTAGCGTGCTGCAGCTTGACGGTAGAGGTCCAGATAGCGCGGCGGGATTTCAGCAATGGCGCGAGTCGATACCGCATAGCCAGACTTCCCCGATGGCGGCGCCGCGGACAGTCCCGCAAGCGCCACGACGGCCATCAAAGAGAACATCCCGAGAGCGACTGTGCAGAGCAACACCGCGATGACGAGCTTGCCAGGCGCTCCACGGGAGCTCACGCGGGGAGCCTCTCCCGAACCCAACGCACCGGGCGAAGAACCACTTGTGTCCTCCGGGATGTCCTCAGGCTCGCCTCGGCGACCACGACCGGCGATGAAGGGGTAGGCGAGCGCCCGCGGTTACGCAACAACGCGACGGCTTGGTGGCGCTTGAAGAACACCGCCCACCAGAACGTGGAGATGAGCAGCCATTGGCTCAACCAGCCGAGCCCGTGCAACGAGAGGAGGACGCGCTGCACGGCAAGCAACGCGCCGAGCACGAATGAGAAGATCAGCTTTGAGCCGATGACGCCCAACAGCCGGGTCACCCAGCCCGCGAAGAGCGCCTGGCCGCTGTCGCCAAAAGCTGGGGCGAGCACCGCGAAGGGCGCGAGTAGCAGCAAGAACAGAGCGATGACCGCGGCCGTCATCAGCCGCATGGCGACAAATCCGAGCAGCAGCGCCATGCCGAGCGTGCCCAGCGCGATCATGGCAAGTCCAATCATGCGGGGGAGGGTTCCGCCGTCGGAGCGAAACTCAGCCTCCGTGGCGGCGGGACCCTTACATTTCGTGTCGTCGTCGGCTTGACATATGACATGAAGCAGGGAGCCGGTCTCTTTGACCGAGTTGCGCTCCGGGCCATTGGCGGGGAAGGCAAGAAACAACTCACCGTTCGTGTGCGCATCTCGCACGAGCTCCTTAGTGCGGCGCACCGCCGGCGCGGACGTATTCGCCTGGTGTGCCCTGAGCAGAGCTGAGGCAGCCTTGCGCAAGCGCGGTTCAAGCAGCGTGGGATCGCTGCACCAGCGGACGTTGCCGAACTCCAGGTAGCACCACGGCGCTTCGATCGCCCCCGAGAACACCGCGCGCATACCGTCTGCGAGTGTGCGTGGGGCGCTGGAAGAAGTCCCCTGCGCGAACGCCCCGACAGTGCTGAGAGTCGCCTGGTTGGCCCACTGCCCGACAACACCCACTGTGCCAGGCGGGTCCATAATCACCCATAGCCCGCCAACCATCATCGCAAGCGTCAGTAGTGCCTGCCCGAGAGCCTCGGCGGCACGGCGGCGTACGAGTCCGTTGTACACAGCGATGAGCGACGTCACCGAGAGCACAAACGCGAGCCACGGCTCGGTGACACTTGCCTGCGCCTGTTGCAGTGAGTGCGCGATCTCGCCCATGGTCGAGCCGTCAACCAATTCCAGCGCGTAGCCGCATTCGAGCATTACCACGAGCGCGTGTATGCACCACACGATCGCCATCCATCCGAGCGCAAGAAACGTGTCTTGGACCGTTGACGCGATGGCCCCCTTCGAGATACCGAAAGTGCCGGTATCTATGTGAACGTCGAGCTCGTAGTTGTTAGTGGGGGCGGGAGCTCCGACAAAGTCGGATGTCTCACAGTTGTTTTGTGCTGCCCGAGAGAGTGATCCACGGGTAGCGCTCGCGCAGAACGGGCTCGACAGCCCATTTTCCACCAGCTGGTCGCCGGCGGCCGAGGGGATGCCGGTTTCTTCTCCCTGGCTCACCGGGGCGCCAACGACAATTGGCGGCGCGGTGGGGGCATGCGGCCTACTCACAGCCGCGGAGGCGGTCACGACCGGAGTCAACGACACCGCGATCAGTGCGCTAAGCGTCACTCGCGCGCTCGGCCTCACTGGGTGTCCACCCTTGGCGTGGTGGAGAACGCCCGAAGCAGCGACGGCGCGACGACCTCCACCTGAACCGCCTCGATACGGCCGGAGTGGTCGCGAAAAAGGCACCGTCCCGCGTCCATTTCAAGCAACTGCTCGCGGGCTGGGCGATCATCGGGGTCCAGCCCGAGCAGCGTGAGCGCCCTCGCGGCCTCCGACTCTGAACGCATCCCGAACACGAAGGTGGCGCCCAGAAGGTTCTCAAGCGACTCCCGCTCGCCCACGAGGGCGTCGGTGACGAGTTGGGTGGAGACGATCGGCACCGCTAGCTCCGAGCGGCCCATCCGCTGCAGCGAGGCGAGGAGGGTCCGCCCGACGGGATCGCCGAGGAGCCGCCAACCCTCGTCGAATGAGAAGACCTTCAGACGATCTCGCTCGCGCGACATGAGGTGCATGGCGAACATCGCGATGAGCCGCACCATCTGCACACCGACCCGCTCGGCCTGTGTGTACTCCGAGCGTGGCGTGCGTGGTTCGGGGCCGGGGAGGTCGCGAATCGGGATGTAGGTGACCTGACTTTCACCGACGGGAGCGAGCGAAGCGGTGGCGTCAGCGAAGCCGAGCTGAGTGAGACCTGAGGATGCGTACACCGCAAGTGCTTTGCCGACCTGTGCGTCGCTGTTGGGGCCATCGCACAGGGCCCGAACCACCTCTAGACACGTAGGCGTTGGGGCGCGTCGCATTACTGTGTCGACAGCGGCGATGACGGCGGTCTCCCAACCTGCTTCGGCCCGGCTCGGGAGGAGGTCGAGCAGGAACGACACGGCGGCGTCCTGGCGCAGGTGCTCGGGCGCCACGCGCAACGGGTCGAGGATTCCTCGCAGCGTCGGATCGGGCCGCAGCGCGATCGTCTGCGCATGCGGGGCGACATCGTCCAGCAGGTGAAAGCGATGGTCGCCCTTGGGGTCGCAGTCGATGACGCGGGCACCCTGCAGGAAGGACTCGTACTTGAGCTTCTGGGCGAGCGTAGTCTTGCCGGACCCGAGCGCGCCTACGCTCAAGATCGCCGTGTTGCGGTCGCGGTCGGACCCCTCGCGAAGGTTGAAGCGCACGGGTTGGCGCGAGCCAGAGAGTGTGTGACCCAGGTAGAAGCCCCCCTGCGAACCGGCGGCGTGGGTGGCGGTGGGCATCATCGCCGCCACCTGCTCGGTTGTGAGCGTGTCGTCGTAGCCCGCGACCCGAGTGCGTTGCGCCGGCAGATGTTGAAGGAACAGCGGGAGTTGGTCGCCAAGGGGACGGTGCAGGCGCACCTCTCCATAGGCGCGCCTGCACGCCTCCACACGCTCGGCGAGCGTCTGTTCATCGGGGGCGCCGATCGCGATGGCTAGAGAGGCGCGTAGAAGGGGCGGACGACGTGAGGTCTGCAGGTGGGCGAGCAGGTCGCGGGCTTGCTCCGTGCGTTGGCGACCGAGGTCTGAAACACCCTGATCACCGTCTGACTCGGCGCGCGCGATCTGGTCTGCGTCCTGGATGCGCCTGCGCGCGATGCGTAGAGCAAGCTCGTTTGGCAGGAAACGGGCGTTGAGCGACAGATCGACGGTGAACGGGAGGGATTCGACCGGCGCGAACATCAGCTCGACGCGCGGACCGGGGAAGTCGGCCCGCTCGGGGAGGGCTCCAAGCACCAATTGCGCCTGGAAACTCACCCCGAGCTCTGACTCGATCCGAAGCGTACGGCCGCGATGCTCGACGCAACCGTCCATCCAGCGCACCACGTCGGCTTCCAGCGGCGCGAGCAGCGCCTGGCCGTTGTGTTCGAAGGCGAGCGCGCGGGGCTCGTGCAGGCCGTCCACATGCGGCTCACCGAGACCGCGGCAGAAGGCACGACGCACAAGCCACTGCAACTCCACCCCGCGCGCGGGACGAACGCTTACAAAGTCGGCGAGGCGAGCTTGGAGCTCGCCCGCACGCACGCACATGCGCTCGAGATCGGGGGCCTTGAGCAGACGTCGATCGCGGGCTGAGAGAGCTTGCCCAAGCGAGCGAAGCCATTCGCGCGGATGCCGCTCCGCCGCACGCGAAACGTACGTGGCAACATCGCAGGCGGGGTCCCGCAAACTCACGAACAGGAAGAGCGACGGTTGGATGGCGCCGGTGGTTTCGAGATGGTGAGCGTGATCGCGTGCGTAGAGCGCATTGGCACGGGCATGTGACGGCGTACCGAGGCGTTCGATCTCGCTCAGGTAGGACTTCAGATCCCAAGAGCGCCCGACGCGGAGTATCTGAACGTCAGCTTCGAGCGCCTCGATCGCACCCATGAGGCTTGTGAGCCGCGTATTCTTGGCCTCCTCTGAGAGCCATTCATAGGAAGCGCAAGGAAGAGCGAACGCGGCCCAGGCGTCATCCAACCTGGGTCCGAAGACAAGGTGGCCGTAGACGAATGAGATCGGGAGGTCCACGACTACGACCTCACCTCGAGGCAGGCGCCGGGCGCAAGCGCGATCGCCTGCCCGCTCGCGGGAGGACGCTTGCCAGGTAGTGGCGCCAACGTGACAGACGGGCGGCGCGCTCTCCACCCCAGTGAGCCGAGCCGGCGAGCGGATCGGCTGTGGGCGGCGCGCACGCGCACCACGCCCGGGCCGATGTAGCGCAGGCGACGTAGGCGAGGGTCGGAGCCATCGACGAGGAAGACGAGCTCGTGAGGGCGAAAGCGCCGGTGAGCGGACACGCGTGGCCTGAGACCCACCAGCTCGCGCGGGCCGAGTGCGTAGCCGAGCATCGCGAGGACGGCGAGATGGGACGGGCGGCCCTCGATGCGGATGAGCGTGAGGAGCGCGGCGGCGGCGCCCGGGGCGGCTACCTCACGCAGATACCACGGGAGAAGTCGCACGGGGACGCCGACGAGCGGCAACCGCGCAAGCACGACAACCACCGAGAGGATCGCAAGGAAGTAGACGACGCCGCGCAGTGGAAGGCCGCCGGGGTTGAGCCGCAGCCGGTCGACGCGGTAGATGCGGCGCTCAAGGTCGAACACCGCCCTGTAGGAGCGTATCTCGGTCGTCATGACCCACCGAACAGAGAATTAACGGTGTTGTGCAGAACATTGACACCGGCTGGTGTGGCGAGCACGATCGCGACCAGACCGACGCCGAAGATGCCGGCCGCCTCCTTGAAGTCGCGTCTGAAGGCGAGCACGATCGAGGCGATGGCGAAGCCGAGGGCGATCAAGCTCATGGCGACCTTGCGTCCCGTTTCGCCGGCCTTGGCGGCGGCCGATTCGAGCGACCCGGTAGCGGCCATCAGCGTGTGGAGGGTGTGGATGGTGTGCATTGGGACTCCTTTTGGTTTGGATCGAATCTGTGGTGCGGTTGCTGGCGTTAGCTGTTGGGGTTCATCTGAATCGCCGACACCTCCCAGCGACCGGCACGGGAGGTGAGGTCGAGCCAGTAGGCGAGCGTGTAGTGAGCGGCGCGCCCGTCGTGGGCTTGCACGACGGCGATGACGGAATGCCCATCGCTTGACCAGCCAAGGCTTTGCAGCGAGTCGAGTACGAGCACGGCGCCGGGAAGCGACACTTCCGCACCGGGAGCAAGGTCGGCGGCAAGGTCGGTGCCGGCGCGAGCGAGGTAGTTGCGCAGAGCGCGTGTAACAACAGCCGTGAGCGCGGGGTCTGAGACTTCGCTAGTGGGCGAGGGCGAGACCGCCGACGTCGATGCGGGGGCGCCCACGAACGCTGGGTAGTCGCCAAGCGCGAGACTACCCGTGGAGGCGCGGATCACATCGACCGTGAGATAGAGAAGGCCCGAAGTGTCGGTCTGCGCGGCGACCGTGTAGCGGTGTCCGCCGGCTATACCGCGAGCCTGCACCACCTGCGTCCATAGCACCTTCTGCTCGCCGCTTTCCGGTGGCTGTGAGCCGTCTTCGGGTTCGATCTGGGACCCGAAGAAGGGCGCGAGCCCAACGCGGCGGGCTTCAGGATCGGCGGCGTCCCAGGTGAGATAGCGACGGGCGAACAGCGACGCGAACCCTTCGGCGGCGCGATCCACGAGCGCCGATGTCGGCGTTGAGGCCCGCTCGACGACCGGCCGGGGCGGTGAAATCGCAAAGCGAGCGCTCGCGATCAGACCGGCGATGGCCATCGCCTGGAGCAGGTACCGTGGGAGCTCATGCGCGATGCGCAGTCGCCGCACGGAGCTTGAGCGGATACGGACGGTGGCGTGGGTCGGAGCGCTCACAGGTCAACGCTCGAAGTCGAACTCGCGGCCTACCGGGGCCTCAGTGGACAGGCGGCGGGCCGGTCCGATTGCGATCGTGGGGGTTTTGGCGTACCCACCGGCAATTCGCCGGCCGCGGCGCCGCGGGCGAGCCACTGGAGATATGGGGGCGTGTGCGTGGCGTCTTGAATAGGGAGGCGCGTGGACCTCCGGTGGCGCCGTCGTGGGTGGGTGGGGAAAAGCTCGACGCGTAGCGCCAGCAGGGGAGTGGCGTTCGGCGACCGACTGCCGTCCGGTGGGTCGGTGAGAGAGTGAAAGCAAGACAACGACGACCGCGCCGAGCGTCACCACTACAAGCAACGTCAGCCCGAGAACACCACTGGACCGCGGCGAGCTCACCACGCCGGTGTCGAGTTGGGGTGCCGCACGCTCGCTTGGTGTGTCGTCGTCAGCGACATAGTCGTCCTCCCCATGCACCATGTAGACCTGACGTGGGGCTCTACTCCACAGGCTCATCGGTGTGCCACCAAGCTCGTGATAGGACCGCGGAGTCGGCCGGGAGCGGGCGATGCAAGACCCGCTCCCGACCAATCCACACGGCGCCGGTCGATCTCCCCGAGAGTAGATTTGCCGACGAGGTGAGGGACACGCTTATGTTGGGGGCGAGAGGAAGTCATAAGTGGGTCCCTGCTGTCTGTTCCGACCGGGCGAGAAAAAGGGGACAGACGGCGGCAACTTTTCTTTGACGCTTTGCTTGTGCCTAGATACGTCGCCAGGAGAACGGACCTCGGTGGAGACGGTGGGTGAGTCTTCATCGAGCAACTGCCGCAGTCGCGCCCTCGTGCGTTGGGAGAGCTTGTGGTACTTCTCAACCGACCAGCCGTGCGTCTGACAAAAGTCGATGCGGTCAATGTCGGAGAGCCGGCTAGCGAGCAGCAGCCGCTGATCTGCGGTGAGCTTGTGTGAGACAACCCCGATACGTCTCAACTCGTGGCGCGCGAGGACCTTCCGCTCTACGTCTGCGCGTCGGTCGTGAAGACTCATCTCTATGGACGTGGAGCCGGCAAGCGGGATTGCATGGGCAAGCGCCGCCTCCATCGGACTACGCCCGCTCAGCGCACGACGACGATCGCGAATTCGCGAGACAAACCGCAGCTCAAGCGAGTTGGCGATGTGGGCCCGACTCGCGAACCCTCCCCCACTTCGCGCGCGGGTGAGCATCTCAAGGGTCGCCTGGCTGTAACAGTCTTCGAGGTCCTCACGTCCAAGGCAGCGACGGTGGATGCCGAGCAGGACACAACGGCGGGCACGGGCAACGAGCGCGACCGCCTCTGCGGCGTCGAGGGCCCCCACCAGGCGGGCCTGGCGCACGCGTGCGAGGGGCGTTGCTTGGGGTGCACCGCTCTCTTGTCGGGTAGACACGCGAGCATGTCGGCGGAGATGTCACGCACACCCCCCTCCCAATTCGCGCGGTCACTCCTGCGAGCGTTCGACCGCTATCAGCAGAACAACCGCAGGTTGGGCTTCATGGTGGCGGTGGTTAAGCGCTTTGATGAGGACCAGGCAAGCCAGATGGGCGCGCTGATCGCCTACTACGGCTTCTTCTCGCTCTTCCCTCTGCTGCTCGTGTTCGTGACAGTGTTGGGTTTCGTGCTCGAAGGCGATGTGAGCGCGCAGGAAAGTGTGTTGCACTCCACCCTCAGCCAGTTCCCGGTCATCGGCACGCAGCTACAGAGCAACGTGCACTCGCTGACTGGAAGCGTGCCGGTGCTCGTTATCGGGCTGCTCGGGGCCATGCTGGCGGGTCTGGGCATAACCGGCGCCACACAGAGCGCCTTTAACAAGGTGTGGCAGATCCCTCGCAAGCGTCAGCTTGGTTTCCTCGCCTGGCGCATACGGGGGGTTGGGTTGCTGACGGTGTTCGGCACGCTGCTGATCGTCTCTACGGTCGCAGCCGGCTATGTCACAGCCCAGACGACCGGCCTCATCGGGGTGCTCGTCGGGGTGGTCGTGGCTCTGGCGGCGAACCTGCTGCTGTTCTTCGCTGTCTTTCGGATCCTCACCGCGGAGGAGATCGACACGGCCAACCTGATCCCCGGCGTGGTCGTAGCGGCGATCCTCTGGCAGATCTTGCAACACGTAGGCGGCTTCTACGTCGACCACGTTGTGCGCCATGCGAAGGAGACCTCCGGCGTCTTCGCCTTCGTGCTCGGCCTCCTCACTTGGCTCTACTTGGGCGGCCAGGTGACGGTGCTCGCCGCCGAGGTGAACGTGGTGCGCGCACGGAGACTGTGGCCACGCGGCATTTTCTCCAATGAATAAGCGGTCTTGACCTATCGACGTGTGCACGCCCCGGCGCACGTCGATAGAAATTTCTGTGGGCGGGAAGCCTTTGAAGGGCCGCTCACGGCAGGGACTTGAAGGACGCCCGAGGCGGGCTATACTAACTACACTTTCGTAAGCTCATATGGAGCGTATACCGATGGCATCAGCCCCCTCAACTCCCTCCCAAGACGGCACACCAGAGCAGTCGCCCAAGCCCGTGCTGCGACTGATCCCCCTCGACGACACCGTCGTGTTCCCGAGCATGGGCATCACGCTGACCGTGGACGTAGGCGACGACGAGCGCGTGGTGCTCGTCCCACGCCACGAGAACGAGTTCCTCGAGGTAGGCACCATCGCCGAGGTCTCAGAGCAGCTGCGCCTCCCCGGCGGAGCACGCGCTGTCGCCCTCTCCGGTGAGCACCGCGCCTTGATCGGCGCCGCCCAAACCGGGCCCGAAGGCGAGCTACGCGTAGAGGTGGAGGAGCGCCCCGACGACGTCCCGGTTGACAAGCGCACACGCGAGCTTGAGCGCGAATATCGCGCGGTGGTCGAGGAGATCCTCGAGCTGCGCGGTGACGACGGCCGCATCGCCGCGTTCCTGCGCGCGATCGTCGAGCCGGGGCCGCTCGCGGACTCCGCCGGCTACTCCCCCAACTTGACCTACGAGCACAAGG
Source organism: uncultured Solirubrobacterales bacterium (assembly GCA_963695305.1). Taxonomy (GTDB): domain Bacteria; phylum Actinomycetota; class Thermoleophilia; order Solirubrobacterales; family Solirubrobacteraceae; genus Palsa-744. The sequence goes on from OY968774.1 coordinate 2,466,581, forward strand.
TGGAGCTGCTGCGCACGATCGACGTCACCGACCGCCTTGAGCTGTCGGTGAAGCTGCAACGCGACAGCCTCGCCGAGCTACAGGTGAGAAAGCGCATCCGCGAGGACGTGCAAGAGGGCGCCGACAAGCAACAGCGCGAGTACTTCCTGCGCAAGCAGATGGAGTCGATCCGCAAGGAGCTCGGCGAGGACGAGGGCTCGATCGCCGAGGAGTACAGGGCAAAGATCGAGGCCGCGGAGATGCCCGAGGACGTCCAAGAGCAGGCCCTCAAGGAGTTGGGTCGGCTAGAGCGGATGGGCGAGCAGACAGGCGAGTCCTCCATGATCCGCACCTACCTCGACTGGCTGATCGCTGTCCCCTGGAGCAAGCGCTCTGAGGAGCACCTCGATCCCGTGGCCGCGCGCGAAGTGCTCGACGCAGACCACGCCGGACTAGAGGACGTCAAGGACCGCATCACCGAGTACCTGGCTGTGCGCAAGCTACGCCAGGACCGCAACATCGAGGCCGACCCCAAGTCGGGGGCGATCCTCACACTTATAGGCCCACCCGGCACCGGCAAGACCTCGATCGGCGAGTCGATCGCCCGTGCCACCGGACGTGAGTTCGTGCGCATGTCGCTCGGCGGAGTGCGCGACGAGGCGGAGATCCGCGGGCACCGCCGCACCTACATCGGCGCGCTCCCGGGACGGCTCGTGCGGGCGCTCCGCGACGCGGGGACGATGAACCCGGTGATCCTGCTCGACGAGGTCGACAAGGTTGGCGCAGATTGGCGCGGAGACCCCTCCGCGGCGCTGCTTGAGGTGCTCGACCCCGCTCAGAATCATTCATTCCGCGACCACTACCTAGACGTGGAGCTCGACCTCAGCCAGGTGATGTTCATCGCCACGGCAAACGTCGCCGACACGATCCCCGGGCCGCTACTTGACCGCATGGAGGTGATCCGCTTCGACGGGTACACCTCAGAGGAGAAGCTCGCGATCGCCAAGGGCTACCTGTGGCCGCGCCAGCGCGACCGTAACGGGTTGCGCGAGGAGGAGGTGAGCGTGTCCGATGACGTTTTGCGGATGATCACCTCTGAGTACACGCGCGAGGCGGGCGTACGCAACCTGGAGCGCGAGCTTGGCACTGTGCTGAGAAAGACAGCCACCCAGATCGCCTCAGGCAAGGCGCAGGCGCCGGTGGAGATCGACCTCGACACCGTGCGCGACGCGCTCGGCAGGCAGAAGTTCTTCCAGGAGTCGGCCTCCCGCACCGCCCTCCCGGGCGTTGCGACAGGGCTTGCGGTGACTGGTACGGGCGGCGATGTGCTGTTCGTGGAGGCAACCGCGATGACCGGCAAGGGCGATCTCACGCTCACCGGCCAGCTCGGCGACGTGATGAAGGAGTCGGCGCGGATCGCGCTCTCCTACGTGCGTGGCCACGCGGAGGAGCTTGGCATCGACGAGCACACCTTCGAGGAGCACGAGTTCCACGTACACGTGCCGGCCGGGGCGATCCCCAAGGACGGCCCGAGCGCGGGTGTGACGATGGTGACCGCGCTCGCTTCGCTCCTGTCGGGACGTCCGGTGAAGCACACGGTGGGGATGACCGGCGAGGTGACCCTGCAAGGACGGGTGTTGCCGATCGGTGGGCTCAAGCAGAAGGCGCTCGCGGCGCACGCGGCGGGACTCACGGACGTGATCCTCCCGGAGCGAAACCGCGGCGACCTCGATGAGATTCCCGAGGAGGTGCGCGAGCAGATGAGCTTCCACCCGGTGATGTCGATCGACGAAGTGCTTGAGCTGGCACTCGAGCCGGCGCCGAAGGTCTCCCAGGTCTCCTGACCAGTAAGGGAGAGGTTCGATGCCACCACGCACCCCACGCAAGTGCCGGCCGGTGCCGATGGAGGTCCGCCAGGCGGCGGACCTCCTGGAGCGCCGCTGGCAGCTGTCGATCATCTACGCCGCCCTCGCCGGCGCGATGCGCTTCAACGAATTCGCGGAGGCCGTCGGTGGGATCTCGCCACGAATGCTCTCCGAGCGGTTGCGCGACCTTGAGGGGGCGGGGCTGATCGAGCGCACCGTGCTACCCACGAGCCCCCCTACCGTCGAGTACCGGCTCACCGCTCGCGGACGGCGGCTTGCGCCGGTGATCGAAGCGATGCGAGCCTACGCCGAGAGTGTGGGCTGAGCGGCGAGGGACCCATGGTTCGGCGGGCTTGCCCACCTATCCAGCGCCGGCGCGGGTAGGGATGGCGCCCCCGAGCGCAGGGTCGCCCTCGTGACAGCCGGCGGCGTCTAGCGCGGCGCCCACAAGCTGCCCTCCCTCGCACTCCTCAGCCAGCACCGCACGGCGTGGGTTGCGCACACCCACCGCCCCCGCGATCCCTCCCGCCGCCACGAGCAGCGCGGCGATGCCTACCCCAAGATGGAATGCGTCGAGTGAAGCTTCATTGGCGGCGGCTGTGATCGCCTTCGCCTGTGGGCCCGGTAGCCCGCTTGTGTCGGGGCGCCCGAGCGGGAGCTTCTTGGCTTCCGCTACCACCGACCTCGCCGGCGGCCCGAGCGGGCGGCCGGCGAGGTCGCCATTCAAGCCCGATACGAACGAAGCAGCCACAGCCGCACCCACGGCCGCTGTGCCGAGCAGGCCGGCTACACGGGCTACGGCGTTGTTAACGGCTGAGGCGATCCCAGCCTGGCCGGTGTCCACGCCCGCCAGCACCGCCGCGGTGAGCGGCGCCACCGTCATCGACAATCCCAGCGAAAACACGAGGATGCCCGGCAGCACATCCGTCACGTAGTCAACGTGGACACCAATACGTTGGAAGAGCAGCAGCCCGATCGCAGCCACCAGCGGGCCCACGCCCATGAAGAAGCGTGGGCCGAAACGGTCGGCAAGCGCGCCGAAGCGCTTGGAGAAAGCGAACATCACGAGCGTCGCGGGCAACGTCGCGAGCCCGCTCTGGAGCGGGGTGTAGCCGCCGATCTGCTGCAGGAAGATCGTGAGGAAGAAGAACAGGATCGACAGTCCCGCATACATCGCGAATGTCTCCACGTTCCCGGCGGAGAAGTTGCGACGGCGAAAGAGTGTGAGTGGGAGCATTGGATCGCGGGCGCGCGACTCATGCACCAAAAAGCAGGCGAGCAAGGCGAAGCCCGCGAGAAGCGGGATCACCACCGCCGGGCTCCCCCACCCCAATCGTGGCTGCTCAATGAGCGCGAACACCGGTCCGCCGAGACCGAGCGCGCACAGCAGAGCACCGAGGAAATCTATGTGCCGTCCGCTCTCGCGGCGCGGCGCGGCGCGCGGGATGACCGTGAGTATCAGCGCCAAACACACCGCCACCAGCGGCAGATTAATCAGGAAAATGACGCGCCAAGAGGACACCTGCAACAACTCGCCGCCCGCGAGCGGGCCGAGCACAGTGGCGATCCCGCCCCACGCGGTCCAACTGCCGATCGCGGGACCGCGTTCTGACTCGCGGAACGTTGCGACGATCACGGCAAGCGCGCTTGGCGTAAGCAGCGCGCCCGCCACCCCCTGAAGAGCGCGAGCGACAATCAACCAGCCGATCGTTGGGGCGAGCGCACACAGCAGCGAAGCGGCGCCGAAGCCGCTCACCCCGAGCGCAAAGATACGCCGCTCTCCGTAGAGATCTCCGAGCGATCCACCAACCAGGATCAACGAACCGAGTGTGAGCAGGTAGGCGTTTACAACCCACTGTTGTGCCGCCAAGCCACCACCGAGCTCACGCTGGATCGTGGGGAGCGCGACGTTCACGACCGTGCTGTCCAACAGCGCGATGCTCGACCCGAGGATGCACGCCACAAGGGTCAGTCGCTTGGTGAGGGCGGCGTCCGCCGCCACGCGTGCTCGCAGGGAACTCATAACACGCACGGTACCGCCGCACCGCAAGACGCAGCCTGATTCCACGGAGGAGATTCAGGCGCTTCTACGGTCGCGACTGTCGATAGCGTGCTTAATCTGGATGCGTCGACTCGGGCGACCGCCTGACCGGCGGCGCACTAGATCAAACTGCTAAGCCAGCAGCGGCTCGGCCAACGCCCAGGCCGCCTTGCCTTCGCGCTCGGTCTTCACGACCACGCCCTCTGCGGCGAGGCGGCGCAGGTTGCCGTCGATGTTCGGACCGCTCATAGCGGTGACGACCGAGAGCTCGCCGACAGTGTGCGAGCCGTGCTCGAGCGCGGCTAAGATCGCCTCGCGGGCGGCCCCTCGGGCGGCTCGGGGGGACTTTTTTGCCGCGGCTACTTTTGCCGAGCGCCGGGTCGCGGCCTTCTGCGCCGGCTTGTGCATCGACTCCGCGTCACCGTCGAGGTCTCGATCTGCATCGGAGGTCTCTGCCACCTCGACGGACTTGGCGCGACGTGCGCGTGGGACTGTCCCGTTGGTTGACGCACCGGCTCGCCTCCCCTCTCCAGGCGTCACCCCCAGGGCCTTGGCGGCGACGAGCAGTTGCTCATGCTCGGCAAGCAAGGGACGCAACCCATCCATGCGCTCGGCGATCTCGGCTTGGATGGTACTCAAAAGGTCGGGGGCCATGCGTAGTCCTCCAGGTCAGGGATGTCCAGCCGCGCATTCTGGCAGCAAACCGTCGCCGGAGACATTGCAGGCACCACCGAGCCGCGGAGCGTTGTCAATGATGTGACGAGGCGGGCGTCGACATCTCGGCTGTCTGCAAAAACGACTCGATCGCCTCGACGTCAAGTGGGCAGGAAAAGAGGAAGCCCTGTCCGTGGTCGCAATGTTCGCGCTGCAATGTCTCCAGCTGGATCTGATCCTCGATGCCCTCGGCGAGCGTCTCGATCTCGAGCGTCTTGCCCAGCTGCACCAGCGTGCGGATGAGCGCCGTGGACTGCTTGGAAGCCGCTATGTCGCTGATGAAGGAGCGGTCGATCTTCAGCGCATCGGCTGGAAACTGACGCAGATAAGCAAGCGAGCTGTAGCCGGTGCCAAAGTCATCGATCGCGATGCGCACACCGAGTTGCTTGAGCGAGCGAAGGCGTCTAGCCGTGGCGTCGGGGTCGCGCATCAGCGTCGTCTCAGTGACCTCCAGCGTGAGCGATGTCGGCTCCAGCCCGCTTTGCTCAAGCGCGTGGCGGACATCGTCAATCAACCCGTCGTCGTCGAGTTGGCGTGCCGACACGTTGACGGACATACCGATGTGGTGACCCTGTGCATGCCACCTCGCGGCCTGCCGACAAGCCTCTCGCAAGACCCAGCGGCCCAGTAACACGATCAGCTCGCTTTCCTCGGCGATCGGGATGAACTTGTCCGGGGGGAGAGTGCCTCGCCTGGGGTGATGCCAGCGAATCAGCGCCTCGACACCAATCACGCGTTCTGACTGGAGGTCGAAGGTGGGTTGATATTGGAGGAAGAACTGCTCATCCTCGAGTGCCTCCGCCATGTCCATCTCGATAGCGACGCGATCCTGGGCCGCGATCTGCATCTGGGAGTGGAAGAGCACATAGCGGTTCTTGCCGGCAAGCTTTGCCTGGTACAGGGCGAGGTCCGCGTCGCGCAAGAACTCATCGGCGCTCTCGCGCAGGCCGACGGCTATACCGACGCTCACCGTGAGCGACAGCTGACGGCCGACCTTCCCGTTCAGGTCATACGGTTGGCGCAATACGTCGAGTAGGCGCTCGGCGACCAACTCGGGGCCGGCGTCAAGCGTCGAGCCCTCCACAAGCACGACGAACTCATCCCCGCCCAGACGTGCCGCGGTGTCGCCCTCGCGCACCACGCTCGTGAGTCTCGTGGCCACGATCCGCAGGAGCTCGTCCCCGGCTGCGTGCCCGAAGGTGTCGTTGACGTGCTTGAAGCCGTCCACGTCGACGTACAGCGCCGCCACCGGGAGCTGCTGGCGCCGGGCGCGGGCGAGCATCTGCTCCGCACGATCGAGCGCGAGCACGCGATTGGGTAGGCCGGTGAGAGCGTCGTGCAACGCCTGGTGGCGAAGTTGGCCGGTCTTCTGTTCGACCATCCCCAGAGCGCGCTGACGTGAACGTGTCAGAACCAGCACCAGCACGAACAGCAGGACGCTCACCAGCGCACCGCCTATGAACACCAACAGTCCCTGCGCGTCGGCGGACAGTCCGCCTGTGGAGCCGGCTCCTATCACCCTTAGAATCCAGGTACCATCAATCCGCAAAGTCTCGTCGTGCGTCAGGGATTTTGTGGCTGCTGCGGCGCCCATCCGGCCTATGATTTCGGGGCGTTCGCCCGGGTTCCCGTGATAGAGCGCTACGGCGAGGTGGCGATGCTCGCCGACGGCGGAGCGTATGAGAGCGGGGATGTCGAATGAGCTCGATACCCAGCCGGTCAGAGCCGCGCGGCGCTGTGAAACGCTCGCGAGCTTCACTCCTCGTCTATAGATCGCACCTTCGATGAAGAAAGTGCTCTGTCCCTGCGCCGTCACGGGATACACCAGGAGTCGGCCACTGCCCGCAAGCGACTGCAGAAGACTCGCCTGATTTGTCTTGCCCGCCGGATAGCCGCCTATCGGCGAGCGCGGGTTGCACCAGTCTCCCTGCAGCAACTGCGTAATTTCGGGACTATAAGGAGTGTTTACAGCGCCGGCCGCGAGTAGGCAATAGCGAGCCCGCCCGTTCCCGACGATGGGCTGAACCCTTCCTCCCATGAGCGTGCGGAAGGCGGCCTGAGTGTTGCGCCGCGCCTGAAAGGAGGCAAGCTTGGCGGCCGGCACCGGCCTGAGGACAAGTGTGCCAAGACCCCCCACCTGACGTTGATGTCCTTCGAGTTGAGTGAACCACCGATCGAATCCGCCTGCGCTCAGCCCGGGCTGCATCCTCAGCACCGCGCGCAGCGATGTGACAAAGTCGCTGTCGCGACGAAGCAGCGTCTCCAGCGTCCCGCTCACGTCGGCCGCGGTGGTCTGAAAAGCCTGCCGTTCATGGCTGCGCACGCTCGAATGCCACAGCAGCGCCCCGGCAAACGACAGCGCCAAGCCAAACGCGAGGATCGTCCCGGCAACCCACAGCCAGCGCCGCCTGCTTCTCATCGTGACATGCGGTGGGTCGGAAGCCGGGTTCGGCTGGGAAGTAACGGGTCCTTCAGGCACATCCATTGGATCGAACAGATCATCCAACATGCACACCGTGATATGCCGATCAGTGAGACGGTAATCTCCTGCAGCGAGATGTCGACGATCGCTGAGATCTGGGTCGCTGTTCTCAAAACGCCCACGCGCCTGGCCGCGCTTTGTACGTTACAGGCGAGCCAAACTTTAAATCGATCCTTCACGAGGAGCTGACCATCAACGAGATCCGACTTTCCCAAGGCGTCATCCGGTATCGCGAGTTCGGGTCGGGCGAGCCGATCGTGCTCGTCCACGGACTGCTCGCAAACGGCGACTTGTGGCGGGACGTGGCGCCACGTCTGGCTGAGAGCTTCCGCGTGATCGTGCCCGATTGGCCACTGGGCTCGCACCAGCTCCCGCTCAACCCTGGTGCCGACCTCACCCCTCCCGGCTTGGCGAAGGTGATCGCGGATTTCCTTGAGGCGCTCGAGCTGGAGAACGTGACGCTGGTCGGCAACGACACCGGTGGAGCGCTCTCGCAGCTCGTCGCCGTGAATCATCCGGAGCGAGTGGGACGGCTCGTGCTGACACCTTGCGACGCATACGAGAACTTCCTGCCCCCGATGTTCATCCCACTACAGGTGTTGGCACGAATTCCTGGGGCGGTATTTGTCGTGGGACAGTCGCTGCGGCCGCGTATCGCGCGAAGACTGCCGTTCGCCTACGGGTGGCTTTCCAAGCGCCCGATCCCCAACGATCTCAGCGACGGCTGGATGGCGCCACTGCTCTCAAACCGGGACATACGCCGCGATGTTGCGGCGATCCTTAAGGGTATCTCCAAGCGCTACACGCTGGACGCAGCGAGGCGCTTCGGTGAGTTCTCAAAGCCCGTGCTCATCGCCTGGGCCCCTGAAGACCGGTTCTTCAAGCTGCGGTATGCCGAGCAAATGCAAAAAGCGTTCCCGCACGCGCGGCTCGAGCGCATCGAGGACAGCTTCACCTTCGTGTCGCTCGACCAGCCCGAGCGCACCGCCGAGCTGATCGCCGCGTTCGCGAGCGAACCGCTCACCGCCTGACGAAGCTAGGACGTCTCCAGCGCCACACCCGCGACATCGATCACGGCGCTTCCCTCGAAGCGGCCGATACGCAGATCGTCCAGCGCGCGAGCGGTGTCCACGAGCGCATATGGATGAACGTCCACTTGAACCGAAACGGTCGGAGCGAGGGCGAGAAACTCCTGGGCGTCTGCACGGGTGAGGTTCGCGACCGAGCGAATCGTGCGCTCGCCCCAGAGGATTTCGTAGGGGAAGCTTGGGATGTCCGACATGTGAATCCCCGCGCACACCACCGTCCCACCCTTTGCTAGAACACGCAGGGCCTGTGGCACGAGCTCACCGGCGGAGGCGAAGACGATCGCCGCGTCGAGCTCCTCCGGTGAGGGTGTGGTCGAGTCGCCCGCCCACTCCGCTCCCAGCTTCAAAGCGAAGGCCTGGGTTGACTTGTCACCTGGGCGGGTGAAAGCGAATACCCGCCTCCCCTGGAAACGAGCCACCTGGGCGATGATGTGGGCCGAGGAGCCAAAGCCGTAAAGGCCGAGCCGTTCAGCCCCGCCTGTCATCCCCAGGGCTCGATAGCCGATCAGTCCCGCGCATAGCAGCGGCGCGACCTCCATATCCGAGAAGCCATCGGGCAAGGGAAAACAGAATCGCTCATCCGCGACGGTGATCTCAGCAAACCCCCCGTCGATGTCCCTTCCGGTGAAGCGAGCTAGGTCACAGAGATTCTCACGCCCGGTCAGGCAATAGCGGCAACGCCCACACGTCCACCCCAGCCACGGGACACCAACGCGGGTACCCAGCTGCAAGCCGATCGTCTCCCCCGTTTCCTCGCCCCGAGCAATCACGGTTCCGACGATCTGGTGACCTGGGACGATCGGGGGCTTAGGGATGTCGACGTCCCCGTCGAGCAGGTGCAAGTCGGTACGGCACACGCCGCAGGCGTGGACCCTCACGAGGATCTCGCCGGGTCCCGGGTGCGGCCGCCGCAGCTCGATCGGCTCGAGTACACCCGGCCGTACAATCCGCATCGCCCGCATCTTTCGATCATGCCAGGCGTGTGGGGATCGCCAGCACATTTGCAACTCCGCTCTGCCATATGCGAACATATGTTCGTGCGCTGGAGCAACCTAATGGAAGGATCGGAGGAGCAGCGACCGCTACCTGGCTATCGCGACGAAGCTGTAGTGCGCCACTTCGATGCGCCCGAGGCACTTGACATGCGCTTCTACGAGGTGCTCGCCCGCTCTGTGCTCAACCGAGTGCCCGGCCGATCTCGTATGCCCTTCCGCTGGACGATCAACCCGTATCGGGGATGCAGCCACGCCTGCACCTATTGCTTCGCCAGGCCCACACATCGGTATCTCGGCTTCGATGCGGGGCGAGATTTCGAGCGGGAGATCGTGGTGAAGGTGAACGCCCCTGAGGTCCTGCGTGTCGAGCTCGCGCGACCCTCGTGGAGGGGGGAGCACGTCGCGTTGGGCACAAACACCGATCCCTACCAATGGGTGGAGGGGCGCTACAGGTTGATGGAGGGCATTTGGGGCGCTTTGCGCGATGCCGCCAACCCCTGCTCTGTACTCACGAAGTCGCCACTGTTGCTGCGTGACTTGCCGCTGATGCTGCAGATCGCTGAGCGCACCACGATCAGCGCAAGCCTCTCGATCCCCACGCTCGACGAGCGCGCGTGGCGCGCGACCGAGCCCCACACTCCCAACCCCCGTGCACGCTTGGAGGCGGTGGCGGAGCTCAACCGCGCGGGCATCCCCACCGGGGTTCTGGTGGCGCCGTTGATGCCCGGCATCAATGACTCACCTCATCAAGTCGAGCCGCTGCTGCAAGCGGCAGCGGACGCCGGCGCACAGAGCATCGGCGGCATCGCGCTACATCTACGCGGCGAAGTCAAGGACGTGTTCATGGGCTGGCTTCGTACCGCCCGGCCCGATCTCGTTGAGCGCTATGAGGAGCTCTACCGACGCGGCGCCTACGCTCCGGCAGCGGAACGCGAGCGCCTGGCGAAGCTCGCCCGCGGTAGAAGCGCCGGGAACCGCTTCAGGCGCTGGTCGAGTCTCTTGAGCGAGCCCACAAGCCGACCAGTCGAGCCAACGCTGCAGCAGCAGAGCTTGTTTTGAGGGAGACCCAGACGCTGTGGTCAGTCGGTGAACGCCGACCGGATTGCCGCTACGCCTGAGGCGGAGCGGTCCAGGAAGCCGTAGGTGCCATCCGTGAACAGTTCGGTTGCTGCTTCGGCGGCGGCGCCAAGGGCGACGAACGCGAACGCTCCACCTACCGACACTCGTTTGACGCCAAGGTCGGCTAGGTCGACCACCGTAGGAGCCCCTGGACGCACAAGCACATTGACAGGCCGATCCACGGAGGAGACGAGACTGCGAATTCCCTCGGGAGTGTGAAGCCCGGGCGCATAGAGCACATCCGCCCCGGCTTCCTGACAGGCCTGTAGGCGCGCTACCGTGTCGTGGATGTCCGTGTTGCCGCGAATATAGTTCTCAGCTCTCGCGGTGAGTACGAATCTCACCACTCCCGCGTGTGCGACTTGGGCAGCCGCCGCCACCCGCTCCGCAGCGGTCTCGATGTCGTAAAGGCACTGTTCGGCCGGGTTCCAGTCCTCCACTGAGCATCCAGCAATACCAACATCGATCGCGAGGCCAACGGTCTCCGCAACCCCTGCGGGATCGTCTGCGAAGCCGTTCTCGAAGTCAGCTGACACCGGCACGTCCGTCGCCGCCACGATCGACGCGGCGTGCTCAACTGTCTCCTCGCGAGTCACCGAGTAGTCGAGTCGACCGAGCGTCGCGGCGTAACCGCTGCTCGTCGTTGCGAGCGCCTCAAAGCCGAGCGATGCGAGTAGCGTCGCCGAGCCCTGGTCCCAAGCGTTGGCCAGCAACAGCGGGTTCGCTTTGTGGTGAAGCTCCATGAAGCGAGCTGCCTTGTCGGCGGAGATTGGCATCTCAAACACTTAGTTTCCCTGGGAACCGAACAATCCTTCCCCGACAAACCCACCTGGCCTTGTCCCCGGCGGCACCGCGAACAACGCACTTGCCCGCGTGCAGATCAGTCGGCGCGGATATTCGAGGAGACCGGCGCTCTACTGTGCAGCGGCGAGGAAGCGCACCACGTCCTCGGCGTCAGCGTCCAACGCGGCGGTGTCCTTACGACTCAGGCGATGGAAGGGCTCCAGCAGGACCTTCCCCTTGGGCATGCTCCACGTAGCGGTAGCGCGACCGTGTATGAGGGCAAAGGGACGGAAGAGGCCATTGACTGTGACCACCTGGTGGTGGGAGCCGAGGATCGCCTCGCGCGAGTGCCAGCCAAGCAGGACAGGGTCGAAGGCGCCGAGTAGGCGCGGCTGGGGCAATACGGCTGGCAATTTGCGCCCAGCGAGCTCGAGGAGACCGTCCGGGCGATGTGTCAAGCGCGAGGCGATCATGCTCAGGCCGGCGCGAATGTCGCGTAGCGGAAGCCCAGACCACTTTGCGAGGTCGTGCTCGTCGGCTGGAGCGTGGCCGAGCAAGTAGCGATGGGCGAGCTCCGCCAATGCACGATCACGATCGACCGGCCCAGTTTCCCCAAGCCAGTCGCGTACGAGCACGAAGGCGTGCTCACCGGCAACCATCGGTCCGCGCACGATCAGGCCCCGAATAGAGGCGAGTATCAGCAAATGAACGATCGCCTGGCCCTCCGTGCGCACGTCGGCAGCCGCAATCCGCTCACGCAGTTGCGTACGTGTGAGCGGCCCCTCCTGAGCCAGCGAATGCTCGATCGTTTTCACGGCGCGCTCGGCGTCGTCGGATGAAACGCCCTCTTGAGCCAGCCTTCGCGCGTTGGCCGTGAGCATGCGCGGAGCGGTGAGCGCCTGCAGCCACTGATAGTCCTCGCTGCGCACGAGATGCAAAGTGCCGCGGTTCAGCCAGGTGATTAGAAGCGCGCGCTCGCTCAAGGCACTATCCACATCGGCAACCGACAGGCCAACGGTACGTGAGCGGATCGCCAGGCGCACGCCACGGGGATCCTGCCCCTGCACCGCCAGCAACCGCTCGGCGACGGCGACCGGATCGCGGGCCGGCTCTCCCGCTAGTAGCTGCGCAGTGAAACGCTCGGCGAGCATCGGAGCCAGTATGGCGGTAGCCCTACGAGCTCTTGCCTTCAGGCCAGATATTCAATCAGTGACCCACCCTCCACCCGGCACGTTTACCGGGCGGAGGTGGAATCGGGGCGGTTAGTGGGACGGCGGGCCTAGCGTTGCGTCGCTTGAGCTGCCCTCTCGATGACGCCGGATGAGGATGACGATCCCGATCGCTCCGCCGGTGACGGCAGCGCCGACCAAAGCCCACGCCCATCCAGGCAGATCGCTTGATTCTGGTTCTTTGTTCGCGGCGGCCGCGGCGCCGGCAGCTGCCGCGGCAGGAGCGTGGCTTGAGGTCGTCGTGGTCGTCGCTGTGGGGGCGGTGACTGTCTGCGTCTTTACGACCGTGTTTGTTTGTGTAGGCGTTGTCACGGTCGTTGTCTGCGGTGGCTGTGTGACCGTCTTGGTCTGAGTAACCGTCTTGGTCTGGGCAGGCGCGATGCTCGTGGTGGTGGGAGTCGTTGGAGTGGCTGCGGTCGTCGCCGACTTTGTCTGCGCCGCCGCGGTCGCTGTTTGGGTCTTGGAGACCTGTGGCTCGGTCTTCGCCTGCGCGGCGGTAGGCGTACTGCTGCTTGTGCTCGCGGTGGCGCTCTCCGCACGACCGGAGGCCGTCTGGCTCAGACTGCTGGCCACACTCGCCGTCCCGCCTGACCCACACGCTGCCAAGGTGAGCCCGGAAAGGCTCAGCACGCACACCCGAAAAGCCCAGCGCCTCCCAGCCATGCGGGTCTCCTTTGGCTCAAGACTCAGTTTTTCTGATTGCCCACCAGACTATTCCGAGCTGACCGAACTGCATCGGTAATTACCCGAGCCGTTTAAGTAGCTTGCCGCAGTCGAAGCGCTGGGCCCGCTAGGCTCCCCCCTCGGCAAGCTAAGCCTTTGCCTCGGTCAGATCGCGGACCGTCACGAGTCGCTCCTTCTCGTGTCGATATCGGAGGGCACAATCTCGCCGCGGTCGACCTCTTCCGAGAGACGCTGCTTGGCCGCACGGCTCCCCTCATCGAGGACACCGGACCCCGCTGCGTAGGAGATCGCGTCCCCTCCCCTTCCTCGCAAAACGACCGCGCAGCCCACCGCTATAAGCGCACCCGCAATCGGACCCACCACATACACCCAGTAGCTTGAGAAATCACCGCTTACCAGCGCCGGGCCGAACGACCGGGCAGGGTTCATCGAGGTGCCACTCACCGGAGCCGACCACAGGCCGGCAAGCGCTATGTACCCGCCAACACCCAGCGCAGCGATGGCGCCCACGTTCTGCGCAGCCGACGCAGTACCCAAAATTACGCTCACCAGCACCGCCGTGAGGACAATCTCCATCAGTAGCGCCTGCCAGTTCGCATACCCGGGTCCAGGCAAAGTCGCGCCGAGATGCTGGACATTGCCGAACACCGCGTACAAGAACAAACACGCCAGGGTGGCGCCTACCAACTGGATGATGATGTAGCCCGGCACGCGCTTCCAAGGAAAGTCTCCGCGCAGCGCAAAAGCAAGCGAGACCCCAGGGTTCAGATGAGCGCCCGAGATGGCGCCCATGAAGAGAATGATCCCGAGGACCATCAGCCCTGGAGCAACTACGGCTGCTGAAAGGCTGATCTGGCCCTTGCCATGCAAGATTCCCCCGCCTGCGGCGACCAGCACCAGCATGAACGTGCCCAACAGCTCGGAAAAGAGCCTGCGCCACTCCAGACGTGGATCGTCAAAGTCCTTGCGATCGCCAAACTCCAACGCCAACAGATGCCGAGTCCTCGGACCAAGAAGACCAACGCCGGGACCTGAGCCGGGCGGAACAAACCCATCGGGCACGATTCGTAAACCTCCATCACACGGAGACCAGGAAACCCACAACCCAAGATTGCGAGATCAGAGCCTGACAAACGCTTGCGGCCACCGCATCCTCCCGATGGGATGAATACCCGTGAGGCATCGGTGGCGTCGATAGACGCCCGGTGACGGCAAATAGTGGCCGTCCTCGCTGACGTGCTTGGGGAAGGCGTCACGGACGGCAACGGAGGCACGCCCTTACTCGCCAACGCCGCTCTGTGAGTTTTCCTGCGTCATGGTTTTCGCGGCGGCGCCAGCCATGAACACCACAAGAACACACCAGAGCCAGCCCCAGATGGCGATCTTGCGGTGCTGAGCGCTCCAGCGACCAGCACGCACCGCGAAATTCCGATTCTCTGTCACAACATGCCTCGAAACCATCCGTGGCAGGCGGGCGGGCGCCCAAACGGGAAGAAGGACGTCTTGAAGACGTTCCCGGAGATGCAGCTTCCGTTGGCGGGGTTGTCCAAGTAGACGATGTCGCCGGAGCCCTGTGTGCGGGGGTCTGGGCTCTTGCCGTTCTGCACGATCACGTTGTGAGTCACGACGGTGTCGTTGGAAGAGCCGAACCCAAACGGGTTTTCGACCACGCCGACACCCACAGTGTCGTTTCTAACTACGACATTCCCGCGAATCGTTACGTCGTGGCCACCCACGTTGAGGATTCCGCTACCCGACGGAAGCAGCTGCAAGTCGTCGAAGAATTCTTCGACGCAGCCCGGAGGTTCTCCAGGGGTTTGGCACACCGGCGGGAAGGGATTCGGGCGGTTGTTCTTGTGTACGACGTTGCCTTCGATGAGCGCCGTCTCGGTCGAGGATGTGGGCAGGTTGGGCAGCACGATCACGAAGATGCCCGTCGTGTTGTCACTCAGCAGGTTGTTTCGCACGACCGAGTTGTTGGTGTTCTCCAACTCGATGCCGAGCTCCCCGCCTACGAGCCGGTTCTTTTCGACGACGGTGTTTTCATCAACGCCTACGTAGATCGTGGCGTCATTCCCGCCGCCACCGAAGTTCTGGCTGATCAGCCCGTCACGCGAGCAGCGCGGGAAGATGCCGTACTCGCCGTTGTCGAGGTAAGCGCCGCCGCCGACTTCGAATTTGTCGACACCGAACAGGAAGATGCCCGTGTCCTCGGCGTTGCGGACCGTGAGGCCGCTGATGTTGAAGTCGCTCACACCAAAGGACGGACAGGCGGGACCGGGGTCGAATGTGAGTTGTGTGCCGACGGTGATGCCGAAGGTGTTTCCGGTGGCATCGATAATCGCTGCCTTGCTGCCTGTGATCGTCAAGTCGTTCGTCTTCACGCTGACCGTCGGGCCGGAATACGTCCCCGGACTGACGACGATCGTGTCGCCGGGATTGGCTTCGTTGACGGCCGTCTGGATAGCGCTCGTGCTACCGGTCGGCGCGACACGGATCTTCCTTGCCTGTGCCGTCGACGGCAACACGCACCACACGACGGCCGTAAGGGCCACCGCGAGCAATCTGAGCGCGCTCCGCTGGTTGAGGACCATGATCATCTCCTCCATGCGGTTTGTCCGCATGGCCCTCGTCCACAGCCATGCGCGGAACACTTACAAACGCTACCAGGTGGTCCTGTGCGGTCAAGGGCGTAGCCTGGGGTCTCGTGGCGCGGGCAGGGAAATACACAGGCGCGATGTGCGGTGCAAGGCGCGACTATGGAATCAATTCCAACAACGGAGGTCAGCATGAGTACCATCGACCAAGAGATGGTCTTGGCCCATTTCATCGTTTCAGACGATGTTGAGCGTTCCCGCCGTTTCTACACCGACGTACTTGGCGGCAGAACCGTCATCTCAAGCGAGGGAAATGACGAGGTGACGTACGTAGCGCTAGCCAACAGCTGGATCATCATCAACGTCGGGGGAGGTCCGACCGACGACAAGCCGACCGTCACGCTCGAGACGCCGCCCGACCCGGATCGGGTGAACAGCTTCCTCAACATCCGGGTTGCGGACATCCAAGCTGTGTACGCCGAGTGGAGCGAGCGCGGCGCCGAGTTCCTAACGCCACCGAAGAAGCACGCGACTGAGATCCGCTGCTACATCCGCGATCCTGACGGCTACTTGATCGAGGTGGGCCAAACGACCCTGGCCAGAGGTTGGCGTCCACCGTCTTGATTCACATCGCCTGTGGGCGCGCTCATGAGGGGCGACCCTCCGGAGTCGGCAAAGCCTCACACCCTTCGCAGCCCGCGTTGGG
Organism: uncultured Solirubrobacterales bacterium; assembly: GCA_963695305.1. GTDB lineage: Bacteria > Actinomycetota > Thermoleophilia > Solirubrobacterales > Solirubrobacteraceae > Palsa-744. The sequence goes on from OY968774.1 coordinate 2,482,863, forward strand.
CGGATAGCCAGAGGTGAGCCACAACTCTATTTAGCCCCCCTCTTAGCCCCACGAGAGGCAAACCCTCAAAACTCCAATAGGGGCTAATGGTGGTGTTTTAGCCCGGTTGCTGAGGATTCTCCGGGTCGTGAGTGGTTTCATGAGTAGTCTGCGTGGGAGCGCTTGGCGTTGGTGGATCGTCGGGGACGGGAACGGGAATCACCTCAAGCCCGTCGATGCCGCTGAAGTCAGTTGGGTTGGACGTGTAGACCGGTAGGTCGTTGGCGACGGCCGTAGCGGCGATCATCGCGTCGTAGGTTCGCCCTGTGGTCTTACGACCTGCGCGCCGCAATGAGGCAGCCACACTACCGAAGGCACGAGCGGCATCCGCGTCGAATGGGAGCGGTTTGAAGTCTGCCTCCGCCTGTTGGAGTTGTGTTTGGCGGGCGGCACGTTCGCTCTCTGCCTTGGCGACCAGCGGACCGACAGAAAGCTCGGCAAGCGTCACAGCTGTGATGAGCGGTTCGGTGGGGAGCACCTTCGCGTCCACCAGCTTCTCAAGCAGGATTACGGTCGAGGTATCGAGGATCCCTTGTGGGTGCTGCGACTTGTCGCTCACAGGCTCGAGTCCAGCAGCCGGTCAACGTCTTCACGGAACACCACGGGGTCCACAGACGGAAGCCGCCGCCAGCGACTCAACAGAGCGTCCGCCGACAGTCCATCAGGCGATATCGCCCGCAACTCGGCGACGGGCTTACCCGAGCGTGTGATCGTGATCTGCTCCCCACGCGCGGCACGGTCCACTACGTCGCCGCCGTGGTTACGCAAGTCTCGGATGCTGACCTCAGCCATACCACCGACTGTATCACGCGTGATACAGCTCAGGTCGAATCGGCTGACATGATCTGCCGAGATGGTCGGCTCCGAGATGGTCGGCTGCATGCTCAGGGCATGCACCGGTAACAACCCCGAGCGCTGCCACGCTATGGGCTGACGGAAACGACGTTGACCGCGGTGTATTAAATGAGGGGCCAAGGTGCGACAGTGAGGAGGGCCAACATCGGAACGCGAGCAGCTTTGCCGGCCGCTGGCTATCCCTCCCGGATCAGACTGGGCGCGCTTCTACCGGCCGCGGCTGGACGGTGAACCACCCGGCCGCGCGGCTGGTAATCGGCCTAGCCGTTTTCGTGCTCCTCGGTTGGGGGGTCGGGGCGCTGTGGACCTCGGTCGTGGAGTCGGTCGAGCTGAGCGCGGTACGCGATGTGGCTGCTCAGCGCACAGCGACACTCACCGACGTAGTGCAGGTGATCACGTGGGCGGGCAGTGCGTTTCTGTTGGTTCCGCTCGCACTGATCGCTTGCCTGGCGTTTGCCCGGGCGGGCTTGCGCCGCGAGGCGCTCGCTGTCGCGCTCAGCCTCGGCGGCGCGATGCTTATCTCTGATTGGGTCAAGCTGCTCGTGTCGCGCCCGCGCCCGCCCGTGGAGCACCTGCAGGCGATTACCAGCTCGAGCTTTCCCTCGGGCCATGCGATGCAGGCGAGCGCCTTCTGGTTCTCACTGGTATTTGCGATACCGGCGGCAGGGGCATCGCCGAAGCTAACCCGCGTGGCTTCCGGCCTTGCACTGCTGATCGTTCTCGCGGTGGCCGCGTCTCGTGTCTATCTGGGCGTCCACTATCCCGCAGACGTGCTCGTCGGCGTCCTCTTGGGAGCGGGCTGGGCGATGTTCGTTGCGGACTGTGTACAGGAGAGCACAGTCAGATGAGGACATCGGGTTAGGCACGGAACTGCTACCCGGTTCGATCCAATTTCCCACATCGCCGGCCCGCTGGATCGGCTACACACAGCGGCCAATACGGCAGGTTGCAGTGGTGTCAACTTGTTAGAATCTTCCTGGTAAATTGCGGCGCGAGGCGCGCGGCTGAGACAAGGAGATACACGTTGATTGCGACCAGCTATCCGTTTCTCGAAGTCTTCTGGACGATGCTCATCTTCTTCTTCTTCATCGTCTGGCTCTGGATTCTTTTCACAGTCTTCGCCGATGTGTTCCGTCGCGAGGACATCTCGGGTTGGGGAAAGGCGGCATGGATTATCTTCGTCATCGTCCTCCCCTACCTCGGCGTGTTCGTCTACCTGATCGCCGAGCACAAGGGAATGACCGAGCGGACGATCCGCCAGCAGGCGGCAGCCAAGTCGCAGATGGACCAGTATGTGAAGTCCGTAGCCGGCACAAGCGACCCAACCGCTCAGATAGCCAACGCAAAGTCACTCCTCGACCAGGGCGCGATCACCCAGACCGAGTTCGACCAGATCAAGCAAAAGGCGCTCGCCGGCTAGCCGGACCTTACTTGCTGCCCATCCTTGCGTAGTTTGAGGCGCCCACCCGCACATCCCCGACTGAGGAATCCGCCGATCAGGAGTAGATCATGGGCCAGAACGCCACGCAGGTGGATGATCGCTTTCGGCCAATGCGCACGGCCTCCGGACTGAGGCTGATTGCGGCGATCGCGCTTGGTCCGTTCCTGTGGGTGGCGGGACTCGTGATCGTCGCCGTGCTGGTGCATAAGTCGGACGCGATCGAGTTCGGGGTGCTGATCGCGGTCGGCTCGATCCTTGTAGCCGTGCCAATCCTGATCGTCCTCCGGCTGGCCCGACGGCGCGAGGAGCGCCGGTATGCGGCGCGCGGCTGAGCTCCTTCTCGCCTTCGTTGCTCTCTATCCGGTCGTCAGCGCGGCGGTGTGGATCGCCGGCGGCGTGCTGTTCCGGCTGTTCGACGAGCGCCGCGAGGCGCATGTCCCGGACGACGGCTGGCCGGGCGTGACCGTGCTGATCCCCGCCTACAACGAGGAGCAGGTGATCGCCATGAGCGTCCGGGCGGCGCTTGAGGCCGACTACCCCGAGCTCGAGGTGCTCGTGCTCGACGATGGCTCGACCGATGGCACAGCGGCGGCGGCGCGGGCCGCGGCCGCCGGGGACCCACGCTGCGAGGTGCTGTGCGATCCCATCAACCGCGGCAAGGCCGAGCAACTTAACACCGGGTTCGCCCGTGCTCACCACGAGCTCGTCGTCGTCACCGACGCCGACACCCACATGATGCCCCACGCCCTGCGCCGCCTGGCCGCGCGGATGGACCAATCCCCGCTGGTGGCGGCGGTCGCGGGCGCGCCGCATGTCACCAATCGCACGAGGCTGATCTGCGCGATGCAGGTGCTTGAGGCGGCGTCGATTATCGGCCTGGCCCGCCGCACGCAGTCGTTGTCGGGCCGGGTCGGCATCGTCGCGGGGGTGCTCGGGATGTTCCGTCGCGAGCGGGTCCTCGCGGTCGGCGGCTACGACGCCCGGATGTCTACGGAGGACATCGACCTCACCTGGAGGCTCCTGATGGCCGGCTGGCACACTGCGTACGAACCGTACGCGCTGGTCGGTATGCAGGTCCCGTCGAGGCCGCGTGCGCTGTGGGCACAGCGCACGCGCTGGGCGCGCGGCCAGGGCGAGATCCTCCACGAGCATCTGCGCACGATCGCTGCCTGGGGCAACCGCCGGATGTGGGCCCTCGGCCTCGAGTCGGTCGCGTCGCTGCTGTGGGTGACGGCGATCGCGCTGGGCCTCGTCTTCAGCGTCCTGTCCACAGACAGCCTCGGCCTGTTCGCCTTCGGCATGACATGGGGCATCGCCATCTCCGTTGTGGCCACCCTGCAGCTTGTCGTCGCGCTGGCGCTGGGCTTCCCGTACGACCACTTCGACCTCCGCGCATTCATGCTCGCGCTGCCATACCTGCTGCTGTTCTGGACCGTGTCTGCGTGCGCGGCGTTGCACTCACAGGTCCTGGCAACCATCCGTGGGCCGCATGAGTCCCGCGCGGCATGGGACACGCCGCGCGAACAACTCGACACCACCAGGGCTGCCGGCCAATGAGCAGATGGACGGCCCTGCCGGCCGCCTTGGCCTGTCTCGCCTTGACTAGCTGCGGCGACTCCTCCCCCTCAGCGAAGCCGCTCCCGGCCCCAGAGGTCAGCCTGACGTCCACCGAGAAGGAGGTGTGGACCAAACTCCCGCCAGACCGGTCGGCGATTCCGGTGCTCGTCTATCACGGGATCGGTCCGGAGGGCGACTTCTCGAACGCCACGGACGCTTCCTACGGCATCGATGCGGAGGACTTCGCCACGCAGATGACGGAGATCCGGCACGCCGGCTACCAGACGGTCCACCTCCAGACGTTCCTTGACTTCGTGGCCGGGAAGCCGGTCGATCTTCCTCCGCGGCCGCTTCTGCTCACCTTCGACGACGGACGGGCCGACTCGTGGACGGGCGCGGACAGCATCCTGCGCGAGATGCACTTCAACGCGCTCATGTTCGTCGATGTGGGGCGTGTCGGCCACCCTGAGTACCTCACCTGGCAGGAGCTCCGGACGGCGCAGGACAGCGGCCGCTGGCAGTTGCAACTCCACTCCGGCGAGGGTCACACAATGATCCGCTACGGCCCGGCTCCAGACGACATGGGGCCGTACTACGCCTATGAGGCGCGTGGCGAGAACCTCGACGCCTGGCGGGAACGTGTGCGGTCTGACCTCGAGTGGGGCCAGAAGACCCTCGCTGAGCAAATACCGGCATATAGGCCGCTCGCCTTCGCGCCGCCGTACGGCAGCTACGGCCAGGACGGCACGAACGACGAGCGGATCCCGGGCGACCTCCTCGGCTGGCTGACGGAGCGATACCGCGCGGTCTTCACACAGGATGAGAACGCCTTGGCGCGCGCGGGAAGCCATCAACCACTCGGCCGCATCCAGGTGACGCGTAAGACGACCGGAGGCGAGCTCCACGCGAAGCTCCTCTCCGGCGAGCAGTGACTCGGAGCCTCGGCCGTCCCACGTCCCACGCGTATCTGTCAGGCCACTAGCTCGACCACGCCAACGATGGCCAGGTAGATACCGAGACCGCCGCTCGCGAGTACAACCAGCTTGCGCCCATGAGTGGCAAACCAAGCGTTGATCCGCTCCAGGGCGCCGACCGAGTGCTTCGGGAAGGCGATCAACATCAGCATCGGCAACTCGATCAGCCATAGCATGAGCAGCAGCATCTGCGCTAGGTAGGCGAGCTCTTGACCTGCCGAGACGTTCGTGTCAGCTATGACCCTCACCGCACCCGCGAAGATCGGCGATGGGACGACGTAGAGGACCAAGCCGAGCAGGACCACCAGCCAACGGCTCTGAAGGTATCGATCGATCCGCGACCGGCCCGTATTCTGCGGCGATGAGCGTCGGGGAGCGCGCCGAAGGCGAGTCGCGCCGAACAGCAGCATCAAACCCGCGGCGACATACAGCCCAGCGGTCGGAGTGATCACCTGCTCGCGCGTGGCGTCCAGTTCGTCGAACAGGAACAGCATGAGCGCGCCGGTCACGAGCACCGTGCAGTAGGCCGCTATTACGAACAGCACCACGCGAAGTCGCACCTCGACACCTCGGCCGAGAGCGATCACTGCCGCGAGCGCGGGCGGGTAGATAGATGCGGCGAGCGCGAGTGAGACCGCTTCGGGAGGCATCTCAGCGCGGTCTGCCCCGGTGGCTGACGAGCGAGCTCGGCAGTGGCCCGTCCTGTTCGAGCTCGCGTTGGATGGTGCGATCGCCGTGGAGGATCATTCTTTCTACCTTGCATTCGTGGAATGGATCGCTAACCGGAGATCGCCGTCGATGAGCGCCTGCCCGCACCCACCAACCGGGTTCCAGTGTGCCAAGAGCGACTCGGTAGCAGGGAGCGCCACCCGGTGAGCGCGATTTTCGCTCTCTGTGCAGCGTTCTGCAACGCGCTGTACGTGGCGACGCAGCACGTCGCGAGCACGAGCGGCCGTGTGGGCAAGGCGTCAGGCCTGCGACTCATCGCGTACCTCACCCGTAGCCCACTATGGCTATTCGGCTGGACGGCAGCACTCGGGGCGTTCGCCTTTCAAGCGGCGGCTCTGAAGAATGGTCAGCTCTCGATAGTGCAGGCGCTGCTCGTGACCGAGCTCGTCTTCGGCCTCCTGCTGCGGAAGGTGTGGATAGGACAGGCGATCCGGCCCGCCGCATGGGGCTCGGCCGCACTCACGTGCGTCGGACTCGCCGCCTTCGTGGTCGTCGACCAGCCACAGGGCGGCACCCCCACACCGACCGCGCAGGCATGGGTGGGGGCACTGGCGGCTTTCGGTGGCGCGACAGCGCTCATGACACTCGCGGCTCGCTGGGGATCGCCGAGACGTAGGGCCGCCCTCTACGCAGCGTCCGCCGCCGTCGTGTGGGCGCTCGTGGCCACGTTCATCAAGACGGCCACCGAGACCCTGACCGACTCCGGTGTCGCCGCGGTGTTCACCGACTGGCCGGTATACGCATTGGCCGCCGGAGGGGTTGCAGGCATCGTCTTGGTGCAGGCGGCCCTTCATGTCGGGCCCCTCAGCGTGTCCCAACCACTGCTGGTGATCGTGGATCCCACTGTTAGCGTCATCCTCAGCGTTTGGCTTTTCCAGGAGCGCTACTCGCGCGGCCCGGCGGCGATCGCCGGCAGCGTGCTCGCGTTCACCGTCATGTGTGTGGGCGTAGTGGCCCTCACGAGGACCGCGCCACCGACGATGCGCGCCGGGCCGTCACCCTGAACCTCGGCTCGCGCGTTTCTGACGCCAGCCCGCCCCCGTCCGTCGGAGATCACCACCTTGGTGGCGTTCCCGGAGATCGTCGAGCCGGACTTGGTGATTTGCTCGCGGCGATCCGACTAAGACAGAGTGAAGAGAGTTCCTCGCCGCCGATAACCAATCGTCGTTCAGGCCGCGACCCAGTTCTTGGCCTCCTCCAGTTGGTCCAGTCCGTAGACCTTGACATCGCCGGGTGTCATCCAGGCGAACATCCGATATGCCTTCCCGACCCAGTCCACATCAGTAACGATCGCTGAGCGCTTCCATGCGGAGTGGTGACCGATGCCGAGCCCGAGCCCGGTCTTTGTGTCGTCGAACCAGGCCGCAGGCTCAAGTCCCTCGAACGCAGTGAGCGAGAAGAGCATCCGGATTTCCCCGGACTCCGCAGCTTCACGCAGGACGGGCTCCAGGACGTTGCGGTAGTCATCGCGGGTGAGCTTACCTTTGGCGCAAAAGCCGATCGTGCCTGCCGGCATGTCGTCGATTCGTTCGATCATCGTGGTTCCTTTCAAGTCGATCGGGACGGGTGTGCCGGATAGTTGGGTTGAACCGATCGTACGCACGAGCCAGCCGATTGCGGTGTTTGCGAGGCGGACGCAGCCGTGGTTGAGGTCTGAGCCGAGAGCGTCGAGCAGACCGCTCCCGCCCAACGGGCCGAGGCTTGGCTGACTGCGACTCCGAAGCCTCACGAGACCACCACCTCCGGTGCCCGTACAGGAAGAGGAGAGAGAGAGAGAGAGAGAGAAACTTCGGAGCGCGCTTAGCCCCTGCTTAGCCCCACAAGAGGCGAAACCGCGAGAACTCCAATCGGGGCGATGGGTTAAATTTGGCTTAGATACTGATGATTCGGAGGCTCTGCAACCGTTTTGCAACCGTTATGTACGCTCCGCGTACACACTAGGACGGTCTCATGCACGCTCTGTGCACACGATACCGGATAGGCATCAGCTGACGGCCCGATTGCGTGGGCCACTTTCTGCCAGGTAGCCGCGGCACGACAGGGCTCATGGTGGCATGCTACCATGTACCCATGTCCAAGAATCTGACCGTGCGACTCGATGACGAGCTGGCTTCCGACACGGAGGCACTGGCCCGCGCCGAAGGCAAGAGCTTGAACGAGACCGTCAAGCACGCCCTCGCCGAAGCGGTGCAGCGTCGCCGCGAAGACCCCCAGTTCAAGGTGCGCGTACGCCGCATCATCGAAGAGGATCGCGAGCTGCTGGAGCGGCTCGCCAAGTGAACATACGCTACGTCGAGCTCGCCAACTACCTGGCAATCGCCACCGAGATAACCGGACTCGACCCGAACACGCTCATACAAGCCACCAAGATCGACCTCGCCGAGTCGGCGCTGCACGCCCCGGCCGCCGGATTCGGCGAGACGGAGTTCTACCCCGACTTCATCGACAAGGCCGCCGTTCTCATCGTGCGACTGACGAAGAACCATCCCCTGCTCGACGGAAACAAGCGGGCAGCATGGGTAGCTCTCCGGTTGTTCATCGAGACCAACGACTGGACCTGGCGCACCACACCGACCGTCGATGACACAGAGCAAGCGGTGCTCGCGAGTGCCCGACCGCACCATCGACGTACTGCGGATCGTGCTGCTCAGAGAGCGCGCGTGGGAAGGCCTCTTTGCGCGATACGGAGAATGCACGGTACGGCTGCGCGAGTACGCCAAGAGACAGTGGCCAGCACGGGCGTCGCACGATCTCCACGCACGAAGGCGCGGCGTGAGTACGATCGGAGAAAGTCACGAGCTGACCGCCGAGCCGCGCGAGCTTCGACATCAAACAGCCGCCTGAAGGAGCGCCGTAGTTTGCGCATCCGTTTGCGGCGGATGCGGACGCATGCCAGCCCTTGCGAGGGCTCACGTGGACTGGGTAGATGTATGCGCCTGAGCAGGACGCGAGATGCGGAGCGCGCACGAGGCCGCGCGCAAAGTCCGGATCGGCAAGCGATTCGCCGTCGGCGCATGGGCTTCAGGGGACAACCACCATCTAGCTGGTACCATATGTGGCGTGGTAAAGACGACGGTGTATCTCGACGAGAGCGATGCTGCCGCTCTGCGTCGCCTTGCTGACGCGACCGGGCGCTCGCAGGCTGAGTTGATGCGTGAGGCGATCGCGGAGAAGGCTCGCTCGGCCGGCCCTCGCAATCTCGGTTTCATTGCGGCAGGACACGGTTCCGGAGAACCGGTGGGTCGCCATGCCGATGAGATCGTCCGTGGGGAGCTCGGACGATCCCGCCCCTAATCGTCGACGCCGGCGTTCTCTACAGCGCCGCTGACGCCAACGACCCCGACCACAGGGCAGCAGCTGAGACACTGCAAGGGTGGAGCGGCGAGCTCGTATCCTCGGCATTCACAGTCGCTGAGGCCGATCATCTGATCCTCACGCGGCTGGGCCTGACTGCGGAGCTCAGCTTCATCGACAGCCTCGCCAGCGGCTTCCTCGTCCCAACGCTCGACCCGCAGGGTCTACGCGACGCTCGCCGCTTGTGCGCACGCTACCGCGAGCAGCAGCTAGGACTCGCCGACGCATCAATCGTAGTTCTAGCCGCCCGCTTCTCAACATCCTATCTAGCGACGTTCGACGAACGTCACTTCCGCTCTGTCCGACCCCTCGATGACGACGCCGGCGCGTTCACACTGCTGCCCGCCGACGCGACCTGACCAACCCGACCGCCCGCGAGACCCGGACAATCGTTTGGGGGGAGATCGGCAGTCGTTCCGACCATTAGGTCGTACACGAATATGCAATCAACGAGATCGCGACAAAGGAGGACCGGATGAGATTGGCCGTAAGAAGCTAAACACAGCCTTGCCAGGCCTTGCATAGCTTTGATGCCGACCTATGCATAGCTTTGGCGACGAACGACGAGAAAAAAATCGGGGCGATGGGTTAAACTTGGCTCAGATACAGGGGATCCGGAGCCTCTGCAACCGTTTTGCAACCGTTATGTACGCTCCGCGTACGCTCGGAGACGATCCGAGGTACGCTCCGTGTACACCATACCGCACGGAAGGTCGGAACGGCCGATCAAAGCGCCCAATCTCAAGCAACGGCCACAATTCTGGCCGCCGCAAAGGACCGGGGTTGTGCCGGTAGCGCCGATACTTGGGGGCCGCTTTGTGGTCTCGTAGCAAGGTAGTCACATGCGAGAGATCGGAGTCCGCGAGCTCAAGACCACACTGAGCCAGACGCTGCGGGCCGTCGCTCGCGGCCAACAGGTGCGCGTAACTCTCCGCGGACGGCCACTGGCAGACATCATCCCAGCCAGCGCCTCGACCAACGACGATCGCCTACGCCAGCTAGTGGCCCAAGGACGACTGGTCGCGCCCGCACTCGCACGACCGACACGAGCGCTCCAGCTAGTGACGACTGATCGCAGCGCGTCTGGGCTAGTTCTGGCCGAGCGGGACGCCGAGCGCTGAACCTCTGCCTCGATGCGAGTGCGCTGGTCAAGCGCTACGTCGCCGAGCCCGGTAGCGACACCGTCCTCGATGCCATGGACCGTGCCGAAGGCTGGTTCATGTGCCGTGTCGGATTCGTTGAGACCGTCCGCGCCGTCAGCCTGAGCGCAGGCCAAGCAGCCGCAACAACCGTGCGCGAGGAGTGGCCCGCGTTCGGCGTGATCGAAGTGGACCAACGCCTGGCCGAAAACGCCGCCAAGCTCGCGATCGCCGCGAGCTGCGCAGCATCGACGCTCCGCATCTCGCTGCGGCTCTCATGCTCCCACGCGACGATCTCATCCTCGCCACATGGGACCGCCGACTCCACGAGGCCGCCGCGGCCGAAGGACTCACCGTCATCCCAGAAAGGCTCGACTGACGGCAGCGTGTCCTGATCAAAATCGGGTGCGGAGGACACTCAGCCGCTGCTCTTCTGCGAGCCGGAATTGTCGGCTTGCCCACTAAAGCGTTGGCTGTAACTGTCGAAGACCTCGTTGACCTTCTCGGTCAACCCGACGTAGTATCCGCGCTCGTCACGGAACTCGAGCTGCTCGTCGCCTCTGAATGACAGCCAGTTGAACGATGTAATGATCGAAAACCGCGAGTCGCAGACGAGCACCTTGGCGTGGGTGTCGCCCAGGCGTGTCATGTGGAAGAGGTCGGGGTAGTCGTCGCCGAGCCGTAGAAGCTTTCGCTCGGCGTCGCGGTCTCCATCTCCCTTCTTCTTTGAACGGTAGCCACCTTGCTTGGTGATGCCGTAGCCAATCCAAAGTTCGATTCCCCCCTCGAGCAGCTTGCGGAAGCGGGTGACAAGTTCGTCGTCGACGACCTCATAGCGGATCCAGGGGGAGACGATGAGCACGCGCTTCTTGGCTTCTGAGAGCGCGCGCGAAAGGTACTTTCGGTGCTCATACACGGGCACTTGGCGAACCGAGATGTTCGCCAGTTCATGTTGAAGTTCGCGTTGGCGTACCTCGGAGTGGGCGAGCTGCGCGCGTAGTGACTCCAGCTCCTCGTGGCCGGCGTGCTCGGCAGCGTCACGCAGTTGCTCGTCCTCTAGACGCAGTCGTACTCGCTCGTCCTCAATGCGCTCGCTCTCGCTAGCGTCGGCGGCGCTGTCAAGAAGCTCGGCGTCGATCGTCTCCTCGACGACCTCGCGCGCGCTGTGCCAATCGCCTGGGGTCAGCTTGCGGGCGGAGCGCTCGCGCATGCGAGAGAAGGCTGCGTCGTGCTCATCGCTTGCCTCGCCGTCGAGGGCAAGGCTGATCACTAGCTCCTCTCCTGGGGCCTCGTAGGCGAGCGCCACTCCTTCGCGCGCATAGCGCCTGGCCTTGCCAATTCCGGTGATACCGATTACCTCCCGCCGCGCGCGACGGCCAGCCGTCTCGTCACGGATCACTTCGTTGACTGACTCCAGTGGGATGTCCTCCAACCCGGGGCGCCTGCGCGGGTAAGGGCCGATCTCGACGAGCCCGCGACGGGAGGCTTGGCTTGCGGGGAACCAGAGAGGGCCCCTGCCTCTGACCGAGATCACCTTGCGCGTCAGTCCGTCGATCCACACCGGAAGGGTCCTCTCGACGGCTTGGACGAGTGCTGCTTCTGTCGCAGTGTCGCGGCCCTTGGAGGTGAGCTTGAGTCGGTGCGTCCGGTCGCCGTCGGCGCCGCCACCGAGCTTGACGTTGTCGCTGGAGAGTAGGGCGGCGGCTGTAGTTCGCACAATTGACTCCTCGATGCCCAGAAAGCCCGCGATCTCGGCCGTATTGGTCAGCCCCTGGCTGACTGCTCGTAGCACGTACTCCTCGATAGGCGGCAGTTGCTTCTTCTCAAGGATCAGCAGCTCGAGTTCGACCTTGAACAAAGGCAACGCTACCTCACGGTAGGAGACCAATTGATAACCCGATCGTGCTCCGGCGAGGTGTCGCGCGGTCTCCTCGGCTGTCACCTGTATGGCTCCTCAAGAACGCAGTCCTCCGCTTTCCGAATGTGGGCGAGCACCATGGCAAACGGATTCTGGCCGCCACGCGCGTGTTCGCAGAAGCGGTGATCGCCGACGATGATCAGCGCGTCCCTGGCGCGGCTCAGTGCTACGTTGATGCGCCGCTCGCTACGCAGGAACCCGAGTTGGTTCTGCGGATTTGAGCGCGTGACGGAGTAGATCACCACGTCGCTCTCCTGTCCTTGGAATGAGTCGACCGGGTGTACGTCGATATTGATGTGTGTCCACTTGGGGTCGCGTGGTCGTAGGTCGCGGCTCAGCCGCCATGCCTGCTCGCCATATCCGGAGATGACGGCAACTTCGAGGTGCTCGTCATTGGTCGCGGCACGTTGCTGCAGGTTGTTGAGGTGCTTGCGGATCAGGCGTAGCTCTGACTCATTCCAGTAGGAGGTTCCGGCGCGCTTCTCCTGACGCCCGCTTGGCTGGCGTGCGGTCGAGTACCACGTGACCGCTGCAGGGAACGCTTCGAGGAGGCTGCGGTAGGAGGATTGGGCCGGGCGGGAACTGCTCAGGCCGTCGCCATAGAAACAATGGCTGACGAGTTCGCCGATTGGGCGCAGCATCCTGTGCTGCTCGGTCAAGACTTGGCGACGATCCTCGGGCAGCGTGCTCGCAAGTGCGGCGAACAGCGTCTCTTCGAGGTCTTCGCGGGTGAGGTTGTGCCCATCAAGCAGACCTTCGTCGATGAGGCCGCTGTCGACGAATGGGGGTAGCTGCCGCTCGTCGCCGACGAGGACCCAGCGTCGGCTGCGCACCATCGGCACCAGCGCCTCAGTCGGGGTTGCCTTGGATGCCTCGTCCACGATCGCAAGGTCGAAGGGCGCTTGATCATCGAGCGGTCCGGCCAGACCAACGCAGGTGCCCGCAACGATTTGGGCGGAGGACAGCAACGCACCGGTGAACCCCTCGCCTTGCCCGAAGCGCACCAGCCACTCGTCCTGCAGCTTGAGCAGCTCGCGGTATGCCTGGAGGTCGTCGGGTATGACGGGGAACCGTTCTGCGAGCACCTCGTCTAGCTCGATTGACGCGGGAAGCTCTGGGCATTCAAGGCGCTTGAGAAGGTCCTCGCGCTGGCGCCCGCAGTCCGGCTCCAGCTCCGCTAGCTCGCGCCGACGAGCCTCGGCCTCGTCTTGCACGGCGGCCAGCTCGTCCTCCTCGTCGGCGACAATCTCGCCCGTCGACGTGCTTGAAGGCGGCGATCGCTTCGGATCGGTCAGCTTGTCAAGCAGACGCATTTCCTCATGATCGAGCTCACGCAAGCGTTCTCGTAGGCGGGCGACGCCTTCTTCGGAGACGCCGAGCTCAGCCGCGGTGGCGTAGGCCTCGAGCGCACCTTGCTCGATGCCGCGTTCACGACCCCAGCTGTCAAGCCAGGATCGGGCTCTTCCTTGTGCCTCAACTTGCCATTGGCGCAGTTGCTCTGGAATAGTCAACGACCGTGCCGCAGGGTCGACCTTCTCGATCGCGCCGACTCGGACCATCCGGATGCCCTCACACAGGCCAGCGATCTTGACTGCGGCGTGGTCGACAGCCACGTGCGTCTGCGAGCTCAAGAGGATACGCGCGTCATCTCGCCCGGCGATCAGCTGCGCGACCAGCTCAGCAATAAACGTTGTCTTTCCGGTCCCGGGCGGCCCCTCTACGACAGTGAAGTCAGGGGAGGAAAGCGCTGCTCGGACCGCTCGCTGCTTTGGCTCATCGAGTTCCTGATGAAATGCGTCGATCGTCACCGGGGAGAAAGATGCCGCGCGCGCGGGATGCACAAGCAGCTCCCCGAGGTCATCGCGTGCGCCTGCGCCATCACGCACATCGATGAGCGCTTGGCGCTGGCGTTCGATCGCACGCCTTGAAGCGCTGCGGTCGATCAGCAGCTGTCCTCTGTCGGGGAGACCCTCGATGTGTCCCCGCTCGACGGCAAGCCCAAGCTCACCAGCACCGACCTCGGCGACGGTGCCGACCACGGCATCTCCGCCGGGGATCGGGATGCGTCGCGACTGGTTGAGGTAGCGCTCATCGATGTCGCCGCCAACCTCAAAGATCACCAGCCTCCCGTCGCGTCGCCAGGCGGAGAAGGTCACTGCGTCCTCGCGGCGGGCCTCAAGATCAGTCTTTGCCTCGAGAACCGAACGCCAGCGATCAAACAGCTCACCTTCGGATCGTTCGCGGGCGGCTTGAGCCTGCTCGACTTCGGTGGTTGAGAGCGTGTCGATTAGCGCGTCTGCGTTCTTCCGCTGCTCTGAGGCCCTGGCGCCGAAGACGAGACGGTGCTCGAGCTCGATACCGTCCTCACGACGGCGGTCAAGGACTCCCGGAGGGGCGAAGCGCATGCCGGTGATGATCAGCCTGCCGCTGCCGTCTCCGTCGAACTGAGCCGAGAACAACAGCTCCCGCCCGATCAGGTCGAGCTTCACGGCGGACTCCTTCGACCAGCCCGCCTCGCTGAAACGATCCCGAGCAAGTGAGGGTCGTTCCTGGTCGTCGGTGAGGTCGGCAACGACAAGCCGCCGCGCGTCGGCGTCGTTTTCCGCGTCAAGTTGACTGCGTGCCTGTTGCACGACGCGGTCGCTAAGTAGGATCGCGAGTTGTGGTCGTGGGGCGGCGGTGCCCTGAGGATGCCACACCAGCTGGCGGTCAAGCTCCGTGAGCGCGATCTTTGCCGTGTAGGGTCGGTTCGCAGGATCGACCTCGATCAGCGATGCAAGAAAGTGACGAGCATCGTCGGGTACGTCGAGTTGTGCAAGCACCGCGTGCGAATCTGCGTCCTTGGGCAGTGTGCTGTCTAGGTCGTAGAGCAGATCGATCGCAGTGACCCCTAGGGAGTACAGATCGCTGCGCGCGTCGGCATCGTCATCGTCGCGCTCAGGCGCCGCGTAGGGCTTGGAGTGGAGCTCGGCGACAGTCATCCCGTGGCGGATCGAATCGAGCAGCTTCGCCACGCCGAAGTCCGTCAGCTTGATAGTCCCGTCAGAGCCCACCATCACGTTGGCCGGCTTGATGTCGCGGTGGATGACACGCCTCGCATGCGCGGCCGCGAGCGCATGAAGCAGCGGCTTGAGCACCGTTCGAGAAAGCGCTCCCCAGGCCATCGCCTCATCGCCCTGGCCACGGAGGTGCGTGATGAGGTCGTCCGGCAGCCACTCCAGAGCGAGGTAGTGCTGCCCGCGGGTGCTGTCATGGCCGCCTGCAAGCAGTCGCACGACGTGAGGGTGAGTAAACGCGTGCAGCGCTGAGCGCTCGCGCCGGTAGCACTCCAGGCGCAGCTCGTCGTCGATCGCAGCTCCGTCATAGAGCTTTAGCGCGACCGTCGCGCCGTCGCGCTGGTGGTCGCGGGCGCGAAAGACATGCCCTGTTCCGCCAACACGCGGAGGCACGGGATCGAGGACGAAGCGGTTGTCGATGACCTCAACGGACATGGTGAGAGCGATGGAGCATCGCATGATGACCTGACACCGAACACTTACGATTCCATTTCGCCGCACGAAACGACCTGCGGCATTCACGAACGGAGGGCGCGAGTTCATCGCAATCAGTCGTACCGCAACCTCGATCTAGGTGTAGTACCTGAGGACGTTGATCTAACGTTGGTTTCCTTAGAGCGGTGTGACCGGCCCCAAGGGGTTGGGCGACGTGACTTGACGGCAGGCGGATTACGCTGCTTCGCGGAGTAAGCGGGTGCCCCGCTCAGTCCTTCGCCGACGCCTGTTTGGGACGACAAACAGCGCTCTTTCAGTTCTGATAGCGGCTGCCAGCCGCCAGAAGCGAGCATGGGCCTGGTCCGCTGAATGGGGAGTCACTGCGCGGCGCGGTGGCCCTCACGGCGACTGCACCGTATGGGCTCCGCGTCCGTGCGGCCATAGCCTGGCCACTGAGTTCGGTCCGGTTGATCTGGTCCCGTCACCGCAGCACCGTGACCCACCTTTTCGCGCTTACCTCGCGGCCGCGTTAGCCACGCTGCCTTGACTCCCGCTCTCCTATCGGGTGAGCCATTCCAGGGCCAGCTCCAACACCTCCGTCCGGCTGCGCCCGACGTGATCGGCGCTGACGAAGTGGCTGCCCACGAACGGGTAAAGGGAGCGTTAGCGTGTTGCATTCCGGGCCTCCGAGACGGTCGTGAGCATTGACACCCACAGCCTCCCGGCAGGCCCGGACCTACCTAACACCGCTCGCAACGTCCCTAGGCACGTCACCACGCGGCGCAGACCGGGGTGTTCGAGTCTGTGGCGGCCGGGGTGCATCTGAGGATCACGCAGATGCACACCAGTACGACCGGAAGGATCGTGTTAAGGCAGGGTGCTCGGCACGATCCCGTCACACGGCGTCGTCTGCGAAAGTGCTCGTCGACTACGAGGGGCAGTGGCAGCCGATCCGGACGCCGAGGACCGGTGGGAGCGGGCGCTTCAGGGTCGTTTACCAGTTCCACCAGGCGTACGGGCAGTTCCCGTTCAAGGCCGGGGTGCGAGACCGGCAGGTTGGGTTTCCTTACAGGGATGGGTACAGCGGCGCGGTGGAGGTCGTAGTGCGGTTAACTCATGAGCCGCCGGGTTTCTTTGAGGTGATTTGTCTGGGTTTGACAGAGGACGCGCAAACCCAGGCCGGCTCACACATTCGACTGCGTCCACTCGACAGCGGGCGCAGGCTCTCCACGAACGGGGAGAGCATCCGCAGGGCGGTGCGAGCGTTTGCCCTCCAGTCCCAGGCAATGTAGGTCCGCCCCTGCTCGTGCCAGAGCAGATCCCATCCACCAGCGTTACCCCCTCGCCAACCAACCAGGCACTCCGCCGTCGGACCCGGAGTCGACGCACGCCGTAGTTCATTGGACTGCGGGCGATTGCGTTCAAAGCCGACGCGTCCGCCCGCCGCAGACTAATGCACATGTCAGCTTCATTGATGCGTTGGCAGCCGTTGGCCGGCTTTCCAAGCTCAATGCCGAAGTCGACGCCAGAGAAGCGTTCGAGCGTGACGTTTGCGCCGCCAAGGCCAGGAGGTAGCCGTGACGGGAATAGCGGTGTCGGCTGCAGGTGCCAACCGAGCAATTGCTTACGAACCTGTGCGAGCGTTGCTGCATGCGCGTTACACGGCAGCGCCACGGCGAGAAGCAAGAGGCTGCTTGTGATCGCCTGAAGCGATCGGACGATCGTCACGCTTCCCTACCCACAGCCGACGAGGATCGTGTCAGTGAAAGGCGGTCCACCATGCTCCTTCGAGACGTCGAGTCGAACACGCGTGTAACCAAAGTGGCTCTTGCCGTTTGAACAGCTAACAAATCGCCTGCGAAACAGCCGGATCGTGAAGGGTCCGCTATAGCACGGAGACATGATGACGCAGAACTGGACGTGCCCGCCTCCAAGGGTACTACTGAAGCCCCAGCGCCTCCAGCGGACATCGCGCGCCGACACGTCGTAGCTGACCGGAATCGGGCTGTATACGAAACGACGCGGGTGCTCCTCTCCGATGTTCGTAGTGTGCGCCTCGGGACCGACGGCTCGAAAGTCGACCGTCGTCGGCCATGACGCCGCCACCATAGAGGACGGCCTCGCGATCGCGACTAGGACAACGAACGCCATGCTGACCAGGGTCGCCCTCCACATCAGCCCCAGTCCGCCAAGTAGACTGGGCCTGTCGATGCAGTGTGCCCTGAAAGCACCCAGAGTGGTCATAGGCCACCGGCCGCCCTCCGGGCATCAGATGGATAGTTCTCGTGCTGTTTGAATCCCCAGATGAGGAATGCTGCTGGCTGTCCGCTCGCCTGGCACACCGGATCGTGGTGGTGGCAAAAGGACTCGACCCGTGGATCGCCGCCGACGGTCCGTCGCTCCCCGAGCGCGCCGGCGCGATGGTGATCGTAGCTCCCGCGGTCGGCCCGGCGATCGCTGGGGTTGAAGTACGGGTCGCCGAACAGCAGGACGGCGAAGATGTTTCGCCTCTCGGCTCGTGTGACGTCGCGCTGGTAGACGTCACCGGTGACCTGTGCTCCCTGACTGTAGCCGACCAGTACCAGTTTGATCGCTGGGCATGTTCGCAGCTCTCGGGGGACGAAGTCCCGCAACCAGCGCTTGCCGTCCGCGACCGAACCGTGGTAGGCACCTAGCGGGCCGATGTGGAGCGCTGCGCCGAGGGCGTTTGCCCATTCGCGGGGGCTGTCTGTGAGCCCGACTGCGGGGTACGGGTTCCAATAGTCCCCGACCCGCTCGCCCGGATGGCGAGCCTGCAGCTCCGCCAGCACCGCCGCCGCTGGCGGACTGAGCCTCCCCTCAGGCTCGCCGGATCCACGAGAATCAACGACACCATAGGCCGGACAGCCGCTGCCAATCGGCGCGGACGGGGTGAGACCAGCGACAATCGGTGCCAAGGTCTTTGGGGTGAGGCCGCCGTAATACTTGCTCGCCACTCTGTAGAGACGATTTCGGTAATCGAACTGATAGACAAAATCTATGTCGCATTGACCCAAGTAGACGTTGTGGAAGCGTCCGAGCGTCATAGGTCCCGTGATCGGATCGCCAACACAGCCACCGAAGACATCCGGTTTAGCAGTTGGCCCCCGATCCATCCAGAGCTGGCCCTGCAAGCCACTGTTGTCGAATCCGGCGTAGAAGACTGTGGCAGAGTACGCTTCAGCAGTTTGGAGGATCACGCTTTGCACGTGGAGCGGGACATGCGCCAACGCGGAGTCGGTGAAGAACAGGGGCGCCGGCCCGTGAGAACCTATGTTGAGCGCGGTCCGAGCAGCGTCGATACTTGAAAGGACCTCCGCTGCGTGAGACAGCGGCGTTGATGTCTGAGCGATCGCAGGCGCCGCACGAGCCGACCGCGGCATCGTTGCCAACCAGATACCAAGCCCGCCTATGAGTGGCAGAGCGGCTATTGCACACGCGCGGCGCGCAACCCCAGATCTATACCAACCCGGGTTCGCACAGCTCCAACCACACAGGAGTCGGCGCAGCATTCGGAAGCTGGCCATCACGGGAGTGAGTGGATGTTCTTGCAGCCCGGCGCTGGCGGCTGGCCGTATGTGTGTACGCAGTATCCGAGCGCATCCGGCGGGCCCCAGCTATAGCCACCGCCGCTCGTGGCGCCGACATGCATATCGGTGAATGTGTAATGGCGAGGTTCACCGCGTGGACGCCGACGCTCGTAAAAGATGGTCATGCGTGTGAACACCAGCGTGCCGGCCAGCGTCTCGGAGCGCCATAGCTCGATCCTGACCGCGTAGCCGTGGAATTTGCCGCGCGCGCAGTCCGGTTCGCAGTCGTCCAGCTGGTTGAAGCCGGTGCCTCGTGCGACCGCGGCGGTCCAGCTCGACCAGTGGATACCCGCGCGCTGGTTACGCGCACGTGCGCCGCCGAGGAAGCCGGTGCCGTCGCCTGTGTACGTGATCCTCGCGGGCTCGATCTGCAAGCCGTTATACGCGTCAGTGGCATTGAGGTATGTCGGGGAGACCGGCAGTGTGCCCGAGGCCGACACGGAGTCGTCACCTCCGCGGATGGTGACGGCGAAGCTAGCTACCAACGCCAGTCCCAGGATCGGCGCTCTACAGCGAACGGGCACGTGATGTTCGATCCAATGAGATGAGCTCATACTGCCCTCCAATGCTTCCACGGGAAACGGATGTGTCGTTCATCCCGCACCCGGAGGTACAGGGAACAGTTCTACATCAAAGATGTAGGCGACGTTTTGTGAAAAGACAGGCATCGCCTGCACGCTATCCGAGTCTATAAGCGGGAGTGCGATCAGGGGCCCCGATACCGCCGCCAGGACGACACTAACCCAGGCGCGACCGATGAGCCGCAGCCGCCCACAAAAAGGCATATGACCATCGCGCCGAGCAGACCTCTGAAACCCAGCGCGTTCATACCTCTCATCGCTCCGTTCGTCCCTCTCGCCCGCCGTTTCGTTCTCTCGCCTCGCGCAAGGGCATCATCGCTGCACAAACCTACACCTCCGCAGCCGCCAGAGAGGTCCAGAACACGGGAAAATGTGATGATTTGCGACCGCACGCATTACATAGCGCGACGCGGATGCGGCCCAGCTCGCCGGTCAGATCATGCGTGGCGGCGGCGTCGGTGCACACCATGATCGGAGCCGTGTCTCGACCGCCTCGCACGGGCGCTGCTCGAGGTTGGCGGGTCGAGCAACTCCAGCGTCGGGCAGCTCACGATCTACCGAGGTGGTCGCTGCATGACGGACCAATGGTGTCATGCTACCATGCGCTCATGTCCAAGAATCTGACCGTGCGACTCGATGACGAGTTGGCTTCCGACACTGAGGCACTGGCGCGCGCCGAAGGCAAGAGCTTGAACGAGACCGTCAAGCACGCCCTCGCCGAGGCGGTGCAGCGTCGCCGCGAAGACCCCCAGTTCAAGGTGCGGGTACGTCGCATCATCGAAGAGGATCGCGAGCTGCTCGAGCGGCTCGCCAAGTGAGCATCCGCTACGTCGAGCTCACCGACTACCTGGCAATCGCCGCCGAGATAACCGGACTCGACCCGAACACGCTCATACAAGCCACCAAGATCGACCTTGCCGAGTCGGCGCTGCACGCGCCGGCCGCCGGCTTCGGCGAGACAGAGTTCTACCCCGACTTCATCGACAAGGCCGCCGTCCTCATAGTACGACTGGCGAAGAACCACCCCCTGCTCGACGGCAACAAGCGGGCAGCATGGGTAGCGCTCCGCTTGTTCATCGAGACAAACGGTTGGAAATGGCGCACCACACCTACAGTCGATGACGCCGAGCAAGCCGTCCTGGCTGTCGCTGCCGGCACATGGAACCAGCATGACATGGCCACATGGCTGCACCGCCACCTCGCGCCACGTAGCGATTGATAGTCGGATAGTGCAAACAGGCTGCCTGGGTACAGCGTCAGCCTTTCAAGGACGCCCAGTGACCAAGATCAACTACGTCCACGGGACCGGCGCGGTTCAGACGTTCAACGCGACAGCAAACTAGGCTCACGCCCGTGCCCGCACGCCCTGAACCATCACGTGACTTTTTCATTTCCTACACCGGGCCCGACGAGAGATGGGCGACGTGGATCGCAAAGACCCTCGAGGATCACGGCTACACGACAATTATCCAGGCGCTCGACTTCCCAGCCGGAGGTAACTTCGTCCTCCGCATGCATGAGGCAGCACGCGTCAGCGAGCGCACGATCCTCGTCCTCTCGCCAGATGTCCTCGAGGCCGAGTTCCCCGCCGCCGAGTGGGCGGCCGCGTTCGTGGCAGACCCTACCGGCGAGGAGAGTCGCCTAATCCCCGTTCGTGTCCGCGACTGTCGCCCCGACGGGCTGCTCGCAGCGATCAACTACATCGATCTAGTTGGCCTGGATGAGGCCGCCGCTATCGAGAAGCTGAGTACCGAGATCGCGGTAGCGATTGCGCCAGGGATCCGCGCGCAGCGTGCCGAGCCGGCTTTTCCGGGAGTAGCCCCACCGGCCCAGGCCCGGTTTCCCACAGCGTTGCCGGACATCTGGAACGTCCCGTTTCGAGCGCGCGGATTCGTTGGTCGCGAGGACATACTGACGGGTATGCGCGCCCGCATGGACGGACGGGCTGCCGAGCCCGAGGCAGTACACGGGCTGGGCGGGGTGGGCAAGACGCGCTTGTGTGTCGAGTTCGCCCATCGCTATGCACAGGAGTTTGAGATTGTGTGGTGGGTCCGCGCGAGCTCACCCCCCACCCTTATCGCCGACCTCGCCGAACTCGCGCAGCGACTATCACTGCCAGAGGCTAATGATGTAGACCAGCTGGTCGCCGCGACTGCTGTTAAGGCGTGGCTGCAGCGAAATCCTGGGTGGCTGCTGGTCTTCGACAACGCGGCCGGGCCTGACGCTATTCGTAACTGGACACCCGCTGCGGGACACGGGCAGGTGCTGATCACCTCGCGCTGGAGCGCGGGTTGGAGAGCCTCCGCGCGCTCGCTTGAGCTATCGGTACTGGAGCGTCCAGCCTCTGTCGAGCTACTCTGCGCGCGGGCGCCGGGCTCGGACCCAGGCGCTGCCGAGGATCTCGCCGAGCTACTCGGCGATTTGCCGCTCGCGCTCGAGCAGGCCGGCTCATACGCGCAGGCGACCGGTATCTCATTGGCGGAATACGCACAACGCTTTCGCACGCATGCTGCGACAATCGGTGCCCTCGCAGCGCCCGACGATTATGAGGCGACGGTCGCGACAACGTGGTCGCTGGCGCTTGAGCAACTGGAACACGACGAGCCCGCACGGGCGCTGATGTGGACCATCGCGTTCATAGCCCCCGAGCAGATCCCGCGCGCACTGTTCACCGAGAGCAAGCAAGTACTCAACGAGTTCAACAGCGACGAGCGGTTGCTACTGGTCGATGCGGCGGTGCAGGCACTGCGCCGCTTCTCGATCATCAACGCCTCTGGGGAAAACCTGGACATGCACCGCTTGGTGCAGGCGGTCATTCGCGAGCGCCTCGCAAGCCCCGAGGCCAAGCGCTGGAACGGTGCGGCGCAGGCACTGCTTGCTGGACTGCTTCCGGAGGACGTGCAGTCATCGACGGCCTGGAGTCGCTGCGATCTCCTATTGGCCCACACCCTGATCGTCGGGGAGTGGGCTGCCAAGCACGAAAACGAGACTATCGCGACAGCTGGGCTGCTCTATTCGCTCGGGCGCTATCAGGCCTGGCGCGTTGAGCTGAGCACCGCGGAAGATCTGCTGCGTTCAGCGATGCATATCGCTGAACGTCTTGAGATGTACATACCGCAGCTCATCTCAATCAGGACAGAACTCGCACTTGTTCTGTTCGACGCGGGCAACAAAGCCGAGGCAATAGCCCTGATTTCCCAGGCGCTTTCGGACAGCGAGCAGCACTTCGGCACCGATACGCCCGCTACGGCCGCCGTACTGCGAAACCGGGGAAGCCTCCTTCGCCGTAGCGGCGAGTTGGACGGTGCGCGAAGCGACCTTCGCCGCGCGCTTGAGATCGCCGAACACAATCTGTCGGCTCAGGATCCCGAACTCGTCGGCTTCCTGGTGAATCTCGCCAACGCAGAACCACCGGAGCAGGCCGTCGCCCTGCATGAGCGCGCTCTGGCGATCCTCGAAGCCCAGACACACGTAGACCCACATTCTCTCGCGGTCTCACTCGCCAACCTCGGAAACACATATCACCGGCTCGGCGATCTCAGCCACGCCAGCGAGCACCTGAGGCGAGCCGTAACGATCTACGAGGAGGCCTATGGTCCTGACTTCCCGCGCATCGCTGTACTGCTCGCCAGCCTCGGGGTCACGCTGCGCGAGCAGAATCAACTGCAGGAGGCCGAGTGCGCACTACGCCGAGCACTGCAGATTGAGCAAGAGACCTTCGGGTCCGATGACATGCAGGTTGCCAGGACGATGACCGATCTCGCAGACCTACTGCAGCTCACCGACCTAGCGCAGGCACAGCTCATGGCGACACACGCAGTGCACATCGCGCAAGCCTCGGAGGATCCCGCCACCAACATGCCAACACCACTGGCCCGCCTGGGCGACATCCAGCGCGAGCGCGGTCAGACCGGCGACGCCGAGACAACGATGCGCCAAGCGCTCATGCTCGTAATCGAACGCGACGGCGAGCGCTCACCAGAAAGTGCACACATTCGCGTCAAGCTCGGGGCGATCCTGCGCGCGTTGGAACGCGCGCCAGAGGCGGTAGAGCAGCTCGAGCTCGCAGTCGAATTGCTCGATGACACGCCCAACACTTTCCAGCTCACTGCGGCACTGAACAACCTCGGGAACGCACTTAGCAACTTGGGACGTTTCACGGAGGCAATCGTTGCACTCGAGCGCTGCGTCTCGCTAACTCGTGAACTCTACGGAGACCAACATCCGCGCCTGGCATCCGCGATGATGAACCTGGCGATCACATATCAGCAGTCGGGAGATACTCAGCGCGCCGAAGAGTTCATCCGGCAGGCAATTGCAATTGACCCCAAGTGCGTGCAATGGGAATAGCTCATCCCGGAACTCCGGCGGATACGACGGCCTCGTTCATGACACGAGATGCATCCTTCGCAGCCCAGCCAATAGGCGCGCATTTCGTCAAACCGCGTCCACTCCACTTCACCCCGTAGCCACCGCTGGCGTCGCCAGTCTGGGCGGCGCCTCGCCCACCCTGGCCTCCAGAAATGAGAGGTGCCGGGTCGCCTTCGAGGCGCGGCCCTACCGGCGTCTGCTCGGCAAATGCAGTGCCTCTGAGGACGCCACACGCGCATGGACAAGTGCGCGCACATCCGCCGGACTCGCCGGAAAGGTCGTACCCGCACGCCGCACGAAGTAGCTGACACTACGTCCCTCGGTCGCGATTCCATACGGGGCGTCGCTCCCGGATGCAACATTGACAGCAATGACCCCTCCGTTAGCCGTGTCGATCATTTCTAGGTGGAAGTCGGGAAGCGGATGCACCCAGTCTCGGATCAGGTTCGTCAAGCGGTCACGTGATGCGATCGTGTATGTCTCGCCGAGGCCAACTATCCTGCCATCGTCCTCAACGCCGAATAGCACGGTCCCACCCGCGCCATTTGCGAACGCGGCGACCGTCTTCATAACCCCGCTTGGATCGCGACCGGGCATCTCCCGCTTGAACTCGATGTTCGCTCGCTCACCGCCGACGACGAGCATCTCGAGTCGAGTGGCTGCGTCGATCTCGACATCGAAGTCTTTGCCGCCCCAGCGAGGATCCAGGATTCGTCTGTCCAGCAGTTCATGATCGCGGTGAAGAGCAAGCCAGGCGCCTTCACCGAGCGCCGCAGACAACAGCACCCGCACTTGCCTGCTACGCGACGAGAGTCGCTTCCGCATACCAGTTGATCCCCCGAGCGTAAGCGATGCGCCCTGAAGTTGCTCGCCATCAACCCGCACGACAATGTCCGTAGGACGCACGCGGACAGAGTCGATGCGAGCACGCCGATCCTGCTCTCGCACAACGATCGCGCAGCCCGAGAAGTTACGGTTCGGCACTCGCGCTACAGCGAAGAAATCGGCCGCCGCTTGGTCGAAGTTCAAGAATGCGGGAGCATCCGCAGCAACGAGCTCGTCGTGGACCATCTGTCTGCCTTCGCCCTTGATGTGGACATCCCACTCGACGGTCGGCCACTGCAGCGGCTCGTAGTTGCCCACGAAGTTGCTGTAGCGACGCTCGACGCCGACAGACCCCGCCAAGTCAACCTTGGCTACGCGTTTCGACACCCGTATGCGCCTGCTGCTCAGCCACTTCGCGACAGTGGCTCCCGCAGCCCTAGTGGCTATAAAGAAGGCAGATGGATATCTCCACGCCTGCCGGTGCCAGCGTGGCGGCGACTCGCTGATCGTAACCTCGAGTAGCGCCAACTGCCAGCCACGATCATCATCTGCCCGGCGCGCGGCAACACGAACCCAGACATAGCGCTGCGTGTCGAGGAGGCTGAGAAGAACCTGAAGATCACGACGATCCATACGTCGAAGTCTTACGAGAGCCGCGGCAGACAATCGGGAGGCGCACGTCCAGTCGCCTGACCGCGTCTCAGCGACCAGCGCAGCCTGCAGCGCGCATTGGACCGAGGGGCGATTTCAAAGATTCGCTCTGTGCCTACGCATTCCAAGCACTTCTCGGACCACACGCCGCTCGATCCAGAAGCCCAACCAGATCAGAATCCCAGCAACGAGCTCAGCCGACGCCGGATGCGATTGGCTGGGGCCGATGACGGCGCCGTGGACACCGGCAGCGACGAACAGCAGCGCCAGCCCAAAAGTCCCAACGACACGACTGAACAAGAGCCTGCGTTCCCCGTCCGCAGCAATCGGGGAGAGTCCACCTTTCAGCATACGCTTGGCGGCTGGCCATCCGACCAGCGCGACGGCCGGTACTGCGGTCATCCAAACAATCAAGAAAACCAGACCTCGGGCAGGGGGGTGGGCCGGGTCGCCGCCGAGTCCAGTCGGCATGGCCAGGGACCAAGCCGACGTGACCATCAGGATCGCCAGTGCCCCCCGACCGAGCACGCCCGTGTACCACTTCATTCGAGCAACCAGCGGCTCCGGGGCGCGATCGCTCATGCCGCGGATCTTTAGCCCAAAGCGCGCGGCCACGAATAGCAGGAACGCGTAGCCGAGCTCGCGACCTTGCCACGCAACGTGCAGATGCGCCAGCCCCGCGACCGCCGCCGCAGAGGCGCTCAGGCCACCAGCGATACCCATCCACCGCGACCTCGCCGCGTCATCCTCCTTCCACACCAACACGATCATGGCCGCGATCGCCATGAACGCCGTCCAAAACGTCCCAACTTCCCGCAGATCGCCGATGCCATGCCAGCGTGCAACATCGGCGAGGATCGGCCACGAGAAGAACACCACCCCCGTCCACATCCACAACTTCGCGACACGTGGGTAGGGATCGCGACTCGGCTTGGGAGACTGAAAGTGCATGACCCAATGAAAGCGCAACCGAACGATTTTGAACAACCTCCCTTTTCCCCTAGCGCGTCGCGGTTGGCACGAACAGCACGTCCTTCGGGCTCACGCCGTCGCGGAGCGCGGCGAGCTCAGCTTCGCGAAGCCCGCGGCGGCGATCGAGGATGTCGCGGACCTCTTGAGTCGACTCGACCACGTGGAACTCCGCGCTGATCACTGCAGCCGTCAGCTGCTCCAAGACCGACTGGACTGACTCTACGACCGCCGGGACCGTGTTGCCGTGCAGGACGGCGTTGCGAACGCGGGCAGCGCGGCGAAGGAGGATGTCGAAGCGCCGGCCGTGCTCGTCTAGGCGTTCGGCGGCCGCCGAGCCATGGGAAAAGCAGGCCGCGGCGCTCATCACGATGCGAGCCTCCATGCTGCCCTCGGGCAGCTCGCCTGCGAGGTCAGCGAGGCCTCCCATGATCTCCTTCGGCCGATACTCGAACGCGAGACCTCCCTTGGGTGGGAGCATCAGCGCCTCATAGTGCAGGAAGAGCTCCTTGTTCGCCGTGCGCTGACCCGGGATTCCGTGGACACCCTCGAACGCAGCATCAGAAAGGTCCCTGAAAAGCTGCCTGTTGGCACACCCCGCGCGCAGCCACCAGCGGGCGCGCGCAACCCAGCCGCCCGCGTTCCCCCACCCTGGCTGGTTCTCGGGGGCTCTCGGGAGGCGACGCTCAAGCAACCGTATTGAGAGTGCGGCCCTCTGCGCGGCGTCCGGCAGCCTCCTCACCGATTCCGCCCACTTCACGTCGGCCGCCAGTTCCTCGACTTCCGGCAGCCGAGTAACCAAGCCGGAGACCAGATCGGGATCCAAGTCGGCCAGAAACCTCCCGGTCGGCTCGTACACGGGGTTCTCGGGGATCTCGGCGTGCGGATGGATCGTAGATCCCCACCAGTGACCGGCTCGGACGAAAGCGCAACCATCCAGCAGTTCCCAGCTTGAGCTCGTCGCCGCCATCTGCACGATCGTGCGCGCCAGGTCCCGGGCGTGCTCGGCTGCATCCGCGCTTGAGCGCTCGCCTAGATCAAGGCGCATCAGAACTCGTCCCGGCTCATCCAAGGAGGGCATGAACACGTCATATTCCTCGCCCGTAAAGTCAGGAACAGGACCCTGGGTGCGTTCACGGCCCTCCCGCGGCCATTGCGGGCAGACCTGAGCCGTCCACAGCTCGGCCGGGCCAAGTTCCTGATAGAAGGCTGGGAGCGAAGCCTGATCAAACGCGAGCCAAGCAATCAGGTGACCCTTTGGCGGCTGCTTGCCTACATACTCACGGCAAGCGTCGAGCCTCTCCTCCACGCTCCAGTCGGCAGCGTTCTGGTGGGCGCCGACGACGACCTCCACGTCGTATCCCATGAGCGCCAGCGACGACGTGTCGTTGTTCAGAGCACCGGCCAACGTCGATGAAATCCCACCCCAATCTCCTTGCGCAAGCTCCACCAGATCCCGCAGAATCCGCAGTCGGGCAGCGGCCAGCTCAGGAGCGATCTCCTCGCGAAACCCGACCAACGCGTCATCCCACGCCGCGCGACGAACTGGCGGGTCGCAAAGCGCGACAAGCGTCTGTTCGATCGCCAGCGCGAGAGCGGACGCGTTCGACATAGTCGGCGGCGAGCCATGGTCGATCGCACCACTGAGCTGAGCGAGCGCGACCGCGACGAGCCTGGCTACACCAGGTCCAAGCGCCTCTGTAGTGTGGTCGAGCTCCGCAAGCAGACTCTGCCAATGCGGCGGAGCGGGCGTTCCGTGACCAAGCTGCACGCCCGCCGCCACTGCATCGAGCTCATCGAGGACAGCCGAAAGCATGAGCAGATCGTCACGACCGTCAAACTGCTTGCTCCCCAACTCGTGCTGAAACACGAACAGCCAATCAGGCAGCGCGGCCTGCCGAGCGTACATCACCGAGTGCGAGCGCATCGCACAAGCGTACGGCGCTAGCCGAGACGCTCGGTTTGGACGAGGACCAAGTCTGGGCATGGGCGGGCCGAGTGCTCTTGCATCCCCGGCGCAAGCAGGCGTGTGCCGACCGTCGGCCGGCGTGCGTGCTCGTTGTCCTTTGCGCAACTCTGGATCTCGCTGACGACCTCAAACGCTGCTGATATTTCCATGAGCTGGTCAACTCGCTAATTCGCAGGTTAACGTGAGCATCCCTGACTGCCTCTATGCCGTAGTCCCCTCAGCCACAGGCCAGTCGAGCCCTTGGAGCGTTGCTGCGTTAACACGACCGTGCTCCTCAAATGCCTGCTCCAGACGCACGTTCAACCATGTCCGTCCATCGTGGCTGAGTTCCACAGCAGGGTGTTGCTGATACGAGTGGCGAGGATCGACGTTGCCCGTTCCCTTCGCCGCGTTTCGCTGTGTAGGCGCAAACGAGTCCGGCCCCAACTCATCCATCATTTCGTTGAGCGACACGCCGTTGCCCATCTCCACCTGCAACAAACTCGGGGTGATGCACACGAATGTAGTAGGACCATCTCTCCTTGAACGGCCGTATTTCTATGTCGCGCTTGCTCGCAACGTCTCGCTCGTCGTGGTGCTCGAACCCGATCGCCCGCCCAAAGACCCTGGTGTCGTTGGGCCCTTCTACGAATCTACCTAGGAACATCAATGCGCCGTCTCGAGGTGCCCGCGGGTGTCCCCCCTTCCTTGGGTATGTGCAGGCCCAATGGCATCCGGACCGCTTCACCTCTGCAAGTACCGGTTCGGAAAGGCTTACCCGGCCGTGTCCCTCGCCAAAGAACTTGACGAAGGCTTGCGAGGCCCCAGACGCCCATCCCTCTCGGACCGTACCTCCGGCGGAGACGTCGCCTGTCGCGCCGTAGTCGGGCATCGGTACTGTCGTCAGTGCACATGCACCGCGTGTTAGATATGCCTCCACTGTCTCCTGCCATTCCGCTAGGCGACTTAGAGAGAGCTCAGTCCCCGCTGCCGCCTCCCAAAGCCTCTTGAAGTAGCGCCGGCACTCTCCGAGGATCTCCTTGTCCTCGGACACAAACCCAAGCTCGTGGTTCCATAGCAGCGCAGCCTCAGTTAGATTCGCCGATGTCACGATTACACGCCGCTTCCCGAACAGGTACATCTTTGCGTGCAAATATCTGATACCTCTGACCTGGGCGCCCGCCTTGACGAGCATGCGTAGGGCCAAGGTATCGCTGACACCGGCGCAGAAATCCGCGATGCTAAATCGCGTGATGATTTGTAGCTTCTCCGGGCGTCCATACTCCAAGAGCCGCTCAGCCGCACTGCTCGTGATAAACGGAGAAACGATTCGGATCGTGTTGTGCTCTACCTCGAGAGCCGCAGCCAACTCTCCCGCCCATCCCGAGTCCACGACCCTCATCTTCATCATCGCCCGACTATTCCGGCTCCACTTCAAGGCGTGGGAACTCGTGAGCGAAAACAGTGCGAACCTCGTCAAATAGCGACTCATCCAGGATCTTGCGACACCTGACCGTATTCATCACCTCGTAACCCACTTCGCTCATCGCCTCCGCCAGAGCCTTCTCGACGGCCGCGATAGTGTCACGCCGCTCCCTGTGTGTCTCCCAATCGCTCGCCTCCTCCAACAGCGGACCATGAGCAACCAATCTAAATCTGCACTCGTCTGGCTCCGCCTCGTTGGCACAGAGGTGTTTGCGAAGCATGTTGCTGTTCTTCGCAAAACCCAAGTGTTGCCCCATACGGTTGAACGGCGACTGCGCCTTACGCGAAGAGACATCGCCTGTGCGACCGACGTAGTACAGCTCTCGGTCTCCAGGCGCTGTGACCCGCCAGACGTAGATCCAAAATCCTCGGCGAAGAAAGGCTCCGTCGAAACTCAATATATGAGTCTCAGGGCACATATGGATAACCTACCTCGCCGCCATCGCCCCGACTAGTCAACCAGTCGCCTGAACTCTCCCACGACCGCGGTGCTCCGGATCCACCACCTAACGCGGCGCCCGCCCGAGCCAGTCGCATGCGGCTCGCGATCCGACGATCCATCGCGCATCAACCGCGAACCGTGACTCGGAGTGCTCCTTTCCAGCGAAGCGGGCTTCTCGTGACCGCCCTGGCGTGCCTGCCTTAAGACGACCAGCAGCACCCACCCGCACCATGACGCGCTCCTCGCCTTGCGCGTAAGCGACACTTCGCGGAGCTTTCGTGCCCCCCATGCCTTCGAGATCATCGCCGACAAGATCGACCCGCGAGAGCTTAAGAACAGCGCACGATCCGAGAGCGGCTCTCCATCTCACCGATCCGTTCTGGTCCCTCGCCCGAAACGCGTTCAAGACGCCAGCGACCAACGCGAGGAGGAGCCTATGCCGCACAATCGGGGAACCCGACGCAACCCACGCTACGTAGGCGTGGTTTGTTACAAGGGACATACACGCTGGGTGGGGACACACCGATCGGTCGCGGCGTATCGAGAAGCCGCATCCGAGTGCTTGAGCGAGCTTCGCCGGGAGATCGACAACGCTGAGCGTCGCCGCGTGCCGACTGTGATCGAGTTCGCCGGTGCGGTCATGTGCGCGAATGGGCGGATCGCGATGTCTTGGCCTGAGGGTCAGCGTGCGTATAAGGAGACCGGCCGCCGACCGGGCACGGTCAGGCGGATGCGCGAGGGGCTACGACCGTTCGTCCGGGACTTTGGGGAACGCCGACTCGACAGTTTCACTCGTCCCGAGGCGCTGACCTGGGTACTGCCGCGCGGAGGCCAGGTCCAGCAAGCGGTGCGACAGTTCTTCAATCACGCCACCGACCATGGCCTCATCGACCGCAACGTCTTCTCTCGCCTGGGAGTCGTAAAGCGCATCCGCCGAATCGACCGGCCCGACTTCCAAATCATCACCGATGAGCAGTACCAGCGACTGCAGCACTGTGCTCGCGCGAGCCGCACCGACAGCTACGGGCTGATCCTCCAAGGCGTGATCCTCGCCATCGGCGAGGCGGCACTACGACCCGGCGAGATCTTCGCGCTACTTCACACCGATGTCGACTTCGCCGCCGGCATTCTTCGCGTGCGCCGACAGATAGACCTCGACACCGGTCTGATCCAGTGGCCCAAGGACGACGCTCCGCGAGACATCGTGATCAGTCCAGCGCTACGCAGCCACCTGACGGTCATGCCGAGACTCAGCGAGGAGATCCTTTTCCCCGCACCTCGCGGCGGCTACATGCGGCGCAGCAGCTGGTCAGCGCACTGGCACTCGATACGAGCCAGCGCCCTGATGCCCGGCCTCGAGTTCTACGAACTCAGGCACCGCGCGCTGCAATGGATGATCGACCCAACCCATGACGGCGGCCTCGGTCTTGACATCCAAACCGCCGCAAAGATGGCCGGCCACAGCGACGGCGGCTACCTCGTCTGCAGCACCTACACCAAGCTCGCACAGCAACAAGCCAACGCTCGCGCGAGAAGCGCCATGGACGCCTACCAACACCACCTTCGAGAGCGACCGCTCCGTGTAATGAGCACAACGTCCTCATAGCTCGCCGCTGCGAAGCGACAGGGTCCCAACCGACCAGAACCGATGACCTCACCGGATACAAATACGCCTGCTCTGCTTGCCGACGGTAGCCACACGTCGATCAGACGCTCAATACCCCCCGCACGCGCCCGCATATGACCGCAAATGACCGCAAACTCACCCACCGTTTCAGGCGAGTTTGGTCGCCATTAGGCCTCCAGCGCTGCAAAAGAATCTAGCTCGGGCTGCAATAGATCTGCAATCGCCGGTCCCGCCGCATGCACGCTCCAAGCGCAGAACACCAGCGAAAAGCCCGCAATTTGCGGTCTTTTAGAACTCCAGGATCGATCCTTGAACCGGGGACCCAACCGGTGCCCACAAACCAACAAAAAACCCTGCAAATCGCAGGGTTTCCAGAAACTGCTCAATGGTCCCTTAATCGGGGCGATGGGTTAAATTTGGCTTAGATACTGGAGATTCGGAGCCTCTGCAATCGTTTTGCAACCGTTATGTACGCTCCGTGTACGCTCGGAGACGGTCCGAGGTACGCTCCATGCACATCATAGCGCACGAACCGCCAGAATCGGCGTCATTACTGAAGATTCGGCCGCCGATTTCGGGCCGTTCCGATGTTGCTGTCGGCTGTCCGGGCCATGCGTGGTGGCGAGGACGCGGCTGCGGCGACTTCAGCCGAGCGCGCGCCGTGAGTGCGCGACCCATGGGCTGCGCTCGGGTGTCTTCTTGCGCTTCCAGAGCAGCTCGAGGTCCGGTAGTTGCCCCTCCACGAGCTTGCGGGCTCGCTCGCGGGCTCTCGCGTCCTCGCTCCAGCCGTCGGCGTAGAGGGCGAGCATGTCAAGCAACTGCTTCGCGAAGTCCTGGAGGTCGACCAGGCGCACGAGACGCACCCGCTCAATGCGCGCCGCGGCTTCGGGCGCGATCGACTCATGGGGAGTCACGAGCAGACCTCGCACGGGCGTGGCACCAGAGGCCGCCTCGACGGCGCGTACGGCGCCCTCGGCTTGGTTGACATCCTTGATCGCGGTGTACTTGGCCTTCGGGGCAAGCTTGACCTCAAACACGAGCCGCCGGCCCGGGTTACTGAGTTCCCACTGTAGGTCGTGCTCCCCCTGCTTTGCCTTCGGAACCTGCACGCCGACTCCGAGCAGGCCACCGAGTTCGGCGAGCCCACGGATCACACGGTCGTGACTGCTCCCGTCGAGATCCTTGAGGATCGAGGCGCTGTGGCGCTCGAGCTCGACGCCGCGGCGGCGGTCGAGCAGCGCATCCCATCGAGCGAATATGGCATCGCCGGAGGCGCCCCCGTCCATTGCCTCGGTGCTCGCAGCGCGCGCCTGGGAAGCCCGCAGACGCGAGAAGAAGGTGTTGACGGCGCCACCAGAAAGCGCTTCTGCCATCGCCGCGTGGGCACTGCTTCCCGCCGCTTGATCGCCAAGGTTGCGTTGGGCGAGGGTGAGCGCCAGGGCGCGCATAGAGAGCCAGAAGCCGTGAAGCTCGGGTGCTCCGTCGCTCTGGGAGGCAGCGCGGAGGAAGCTATCGGCGGCAGCCAGGTAGTCCTCGGCCCACAACGCGAGTACGCCCCGAAGCTCGTCCTGCGCGGGCGCTGAGGCAGCGGAGTCGCTCGTCTTTGGTGGCTTCGGTGGGTCTTCGGGATCCTCGCCTTCCAGGAACCGCGTGGCTTCCGCGAGGACGGTCTCGGGATCGCCGCTGCGGCGCACAGCAGCGTACACGTCGCCACGCGCCTCGGCGGGTAGCAGCCCCAGACCTCGAGGGTTGCCGAGCGCGGCGAAGAACCCGGTGTCCCACAGCAGATAGACGGCGCGGTCGTGTTCGCCGCGGTTACAGCGCCCAAGCGCCTGAGCGACACGCTGGGCGAAGCGCGAGCGGGCGAACGGCGCGTCGCGCAGGTAGGCGCTGACGAACTCCTCAAGCTCACTGGTCGCGACCGGAACCTCTGGCAGGATCTCGAGGCGACAGGTGTCGGCTGGGAAGTCCATCCCGTCGTAGCGCCCTGCGCACACAAGCTGGCCATCGCTGGCGGCGGCAAACTCCTCAGCAGCGCCATTATCGGCCTGTAGGCGGTGAACCTCGCCGAAGCCGGCGCCCGTGAGCTCAGCCTGAAACGCGTCGGCCGTGTTCGAGCGGGCGCACAGCCAGAGAGTCTTCCCGCTGTGCTCAAGCAGAGGACGTGCCTGCGCGATCAGCTGATCGGGGGTCTGCTCGCGCTCGGGCCGAACGAGCGCGACGAAGCGCCTGCCCTGGCGGGGCGGGACGGCGGCTGTGATCCGCTGGGCTGGTGGGCATCCGATCCGGCGGCGGAGATCCTCGATATCACCGATGGTCGCAGAGAGGTAGAGGCGACGCTCGGGCTCTGAGAAGTGCTTGATCGTCTGACTCGGCGGGATCCACGGCGTAATCGTCAGGCCCCGCGCCGAGACGAGCCAGCAGCATGTTTGTGCGTGCGCCCGCGTTCGCTGCCACGCCCACCATGGGTCGGTTCGCTGTTGTAGCTGCGCATCGAGCAGGGCTCCGACTTCGCGCGCGAGCTCCAGGGAGTCAAGCGGCGAGAGCATCTCGGCGGGTCGCAGCGGTTGCAGGCCGTCGAGTAGATCATTGACAATCCCGTAGTAAGAGAAGCGGATCTGGATACGACGCAGGATCGTGCTGAAAAGCTCATCGCCCGAGGGGATGAATACCGAGAAGAAGTCGCGCAGGGGCCCCTCGGCGAGGTGGACATCGTCCATCACGAGCAGGCCGGCGGGGCCGACGCCGGGGGACTCGTTGAAGTAGTTCCAGAAGTTCATGACGCCGATCGACGTCGCGAACTCGTAGTCGGTCTTGCGGTCGTCATTCCAGGTCACCTTCGGTCCGTGGAAGGCAACAGCCGGGACGCCGAGACGGTCCGCCTCTGCCTTTACCTGAGTAGTCAGCTGCTTGGTGCCGGTGAGGTAGGAGACGGGTTTCCCCGTACGCTCGCGGTACTCCTCGCAGACGAGCAACGCGGCGAGCGTCTTGCCGGAGCCCGTGGGCAGCTCGATCGCAGCGTCGCCGCTGATTTCGGCGAGACCACCCAGCACCTCATGCTGCCAGTCCCAGAGCTGTGGGAAGGCCTTGGGCGCGAGCCGTTCGTAGGTCAAGAGGTAGGGGTTGCTGGCCGTCGAGGGCATCTGTTGAGGTTAGCCTCGCGGCGGGTGCCGGCGGCGGCCAGGCCGGCCCAGGCGGCGGGGATGGTGACGGGATGTGTGCCACCAGCGGGGTCAGCACGCGGGGCGCTCACGCTCATCAGCACCGCCACCTTCAGCTCGTCCGCATCGGCGCGGTCGACGCTGTCCGCCGGCCCGCTCGAAGTAAGTCAGCCAGACCTCGGGGCGGTTGAGGCGCCGCTAAGCGTGTACTCGGCGGCCTCGGTTGGATCGACTGAGGTCAGGAACGAGACGGTCGAACTGTTTCTTGAGGACTTTGCTCCCCGCCTGCTCTCTGTTTACAAGAGCTACGAAGGCCATTTGCTCTCCGAAATCAGACGCGATGCTCGCCCCTAATGGGCTGGCGGCGCATATCGCATCCCGCACGCCCCGTCCCAGGTGGCTGCAATACTGTCGTGATGTTGGGTGGCTCGAGATCGCTCCCCCCCAGCGGCGAGCTGACCACGAAAGGAGGCGCGTGATGGCCGGCTCCGGTGATCACATCAAGGCGTTGGTGCGTAGCCATGCCTCCGGCGACGACGCATCCTTCTACGCCGTGGCAACCCAAATCGCGGCGCAGGCCGCACGCCGCGGCCACACGCGACTCGCCGGTGAGCTAAAGCAGGCGATCGACGCGTCCCGCCGCGAGCCGGTCACGCGCCGTGCCACCCCCATTGCCCGACCCACGGGCGAGCTCGCCGACCTAATCACCGCCTCCTTCCCCGACGTCGGGATCCGTGACCTGATCGGCCCGCAGGACCTCCTGGACCATGTTCGCGAGGTCATCGTGGAGCAGCGTCAGCGTGTCCTCTTGGCACAGAAGGGCTTCATGCCGATCCACCGACTGCTGCTCGAGGGACCGCCCGGCACCGGCAAGACTCTGACCGCTCAGGTCCTAGCCCACGAGCTCTCGCTGCCATTGCTCACTGTCCGCCTCGACAGCCTTATGAGCAAGTTCCTCGGCGAGACGGCCTCGAAGCTACGGCTACTGTTCGACGCTGCGGCTGAGCAGCGCGCGGTCTACCTCTTCGACGAGTTCGACGCCCTCGGCGGCGACCGCGCAGGCAACGATGTCGGCGAGGCACGCCGGATCCTAAACTCGTTCCTCGTATTCCTCGAGCAAGCTAGCCCGCAAAGCATCATCATCGCCGCGACCAACCACCGTGCGATCCTCGACCACGCCCTGTTCCGCCGCTTTGACATGGTCATCGTCTACCGGCTGCCGGATTCGAAGACCGCCTCGGCGGTGATGCGCGCGCGCCTCGGGCCGCTCGGGAAGGGTATTCGCTGGCCCACTGTCACCAAAGACACAAGGGGACTCAGCCATGCGGATCTTGTCAAAGCTGCCGAGACTGCTGCCAAGCAGGCCGTGATGCGCCACGAGACGCGCGTGACTGCCGCCGATCTCACCGCCGCTCTGGACGCGCGGGCGGCCGCGAGCGTTGGCTGACCCAACACCAGTGGATCTGCCGCACCTGTGGGTTCGCAACCGCGCGGAAGACCGCGCGTTCACCCGCGCCGGTGGCGGTGGAGACCCGAAGATCCGTCCAGTCGAGCACCGCACTCACGGCCGCGCGCTCACGAACCAGGTCAATACCACACTCGCCGACCATGACGCGCGCCTCGCGCAGCCCACCCTCGATGAGGAGCTGCGTTCCACCGGCGCGATCATCGTGCTCGAGGGTGCTGACGCCTCGTTCCCGCTGAGGATCGAGTCCCTCGAACGGCTCACACAGCACCGTAAGACCCCCAGACGACCACAGTGGCTGCTGCTGTCCGTTACCGCAGCGGGCGAGCACAAACCGGAACAGGCGACGGTGTGGGTCAGCGACGAGTACCGCGCGCGCTTCCTCGCGCTGTTCGAGCAGTACCTGCAAAAGACCTCTACCGGAGGACAGCCGATGAATCGGCAGCTGATGGCCAACATCGCCCGGATTCGCAGTGCCGTACTCGAGGACCTCTGGCAGTCCGCAGGCGAGCCGCCCGTGCACGGCGCCCACTGGTGGGAGCTATGGCTGCACCGCACCGCCGACGGCATACAGCTCCTGCGCCGCTACGCCGACGGTGCCGGGCTGGCGCTCGCCACGCGCACCCTCGCCCTCGGAGACCGCGATGTGGCGTGGATCAGCGCGACATGGCAGCAGCTGCGGTCGCTGCCGTTCACTGCCGTGCCGCTCGCGGAGATCCGCCGCCCCGAGTTCATCGAAACGATCGACGATCTCCCGCGTCACGAGCAGGACGAACTCGCGCAGGATCTTGCGGCCCGCGTGCAGGCGGCCGGCGCACCCGCCCCTGCAGTGTGCCATCTCGACACGGGAGTGATGCACACTCACCAGCTCCTCTCGGCGTCGCTTGCCGACACCGACACGCACGCCATCGCGGGCCTCCCTCCGCTCGGGGACGGCAACCACGGCACGCTGATGGCCGGGCTGGCACTGTACGGCCCGCTCGATGGGCTACTCCTGGAAGGGGGACCGATTGTGCTGAGACACCGGCTCGAGTCGGTAAATATGCTGCCGGACACGCTAGCGGGCAACGATCCGCTGGCCTACGGTGCGGTCACCGCGGAGTCGGTGGCGCTGCCGGAGAGCACCGCGGCCGGCCGCAGCCGGGTGTTCTGTATGCCGATCACGGCCGTTCCCGATAGCCCCGGCGAGCCGACGCTATGGTCCGCGGCGGTTGACGCGCTTGCGTCGGGGGTAGACGTAGCGAGTTCTGACACTGGCATCGAGGTTCTCGGTACGCCTGATCCAGATCAGGCGCGGCTGTTCGTGATCTCCGCTGGCAACGTCGGCGAGCTTCAGACGGACTACAGGGCAGCATGTGACGCGTCGGTGATCGAGGATCCCGCACACGCCTGGAACGCACTGACCGTGGGTGCTCACACAGAGCTGACCAGAGTGCCGCAGGACCCGAGCTTCGACGGCTGGTCTGCGCTCGCAGCAGGGGGCGACATCTCGCCTTTCAGTTGCACTTCGCTGCTGTTCGCTACCCGCACGTGGCCGGTGAAGCCGGACATCTGCATGGAGGGCGGCAACGCCCTCACCGATGGTGCCGAGGATTTCGACGACTGCCATCCACTGCTATCGCTGCACAGCACCGACACCGACCACGATCTCGCGCTCGGCTTGGTGAACGCGACGAGCGCGGCGACCGCCCAGGCTGCGCGCCTCGCCGCGCTCGCGATGGTCGGCTACCCCTCCTACTGGCCCGAGACAATCCGCGGCCTTCTGACCCACGCCGCCGAGTGGACGCCGCTGATGCGCGGTCAGATCGACGGCGCGATGAGCAGGACAGGCAAGCTCGCGATGCTCCGTCGCTACGGCTGGGGCGTGCCGTCCGAGCAGGACGTGCTGGCCTCCACACTGAACGCAGTTACGCTGGTAACTCAGGATCAGTTCGTGCCGTTCACCGGGCCGGACCACGCCCGCCGTCTGCTGCGCCTACACCAACTGCCATGGCCTACGGAGACCCTCCGTGAGCTAGGCGCGGCGAATGTGACGCTTAGGGTAACGCTGTCGTATTTCATCGAGCCGAACGCGTCCCGCCGCGGCTGGCGCCGCCGTTACGCCTACGCCTCGCACGGCCTGCGCTTCGATCTGAAGGCGCCACTCGAGACGACCGAGCAGTTCGTGAGCCGTGTGAACTATGAGGCTCAGAGCGAGGAGGACGGCCGGCAGCGGCCCAGTGGCGGCTCTGAGCGTTGGCTGATGGGCTCCGGTCAGCAAACACTCGGCTCGCTGCACCAGGATCTGTGGGAAGGCACTGCGGTGGAGCTCGCCGAATGTGGCGTGCTTGCAGTGCATCCTGTGGGCGGCTGGTGGAAGAACAACAGCCAGCGCAAGGATCGCATCGATATGCCGGTCCGCTACGCGCTAATCGTGTCGCTGAGGACGGCGGAACAAGGCGTTGATCTGTATACGCCAATCGCGGTCGAGTTGGAGGTGCCGGTCCAGACCGCTATCCCCACCTCCTAGACGCCTTCGAGATCGTCACCAGCAAGATCGAACCTGCGAGAAGCCTGAGGACAACCCATCATCCGACAGTGGCTATCCATCTCACCGATCCATTTCGGTCGCTCTCCCGCAACCCGTTCAAGAACCCCGGCGACTATGCGAGGAGGAGTCTATGCCACACAATCGGGGAACCCGACGCAATCCACGTTACGTAGGCGTTGTCTGTTACAAGGGCCACACACGCTGGGTGGGGACACACCGATCGGTCGCGGCGTATCGAGAAGCCGCATCCGAGTGCTTGACCGAGCTTCGCGAAGAAATAGACAACGCTGAACACCGCAACACACTAACGGTGATCGATTTCGCCGGTGCGCTCATACAGCCGAACGGGCGGATCACGATGACCTGGCCTGAAGGTCAGCGTGCATATAAGGAGACCGGCCGCCGACAGGGCACGGTCAGGCGGATGCGCGAGGGGCTAAGACCGTTCGTCCGGGACTTCGGGGAACGCCGACTCGACAGCTTCACTCGTCCCGAGGCGTTGACCTGGGTGCTGCCGCGCGGAGGCCAGGTCCAGCAAGCCGTGCGCCAGTTCTTCAACCACGCCACCGACCATGGCCTCATCGACCGCAACGTCTTCTCTCGTCTCGGGGTCATTAAGCGCATACGGCGGATTGACCGGCCCGACTTCCAGATCATTACCGATGAGCAGTACCAGCGACTACAGCATTGTGCTCGCGCGAGCCGCACCGACAGCTACGGCCTGATCCTCCAAGGCGCGATCCTCGCAATCGGAGAGGCGGCGCTACGTCCCGGCGAGATCTTCGCGCTGCTCCACAGCGATGTCGACTTCGCCGCCGGCATTCTCTGCGTGCGCCGACAGATAGACCTGGACACCGGCGTGATCCAGTGGTCCAAGGACGACGCGCCGCGAGACATCGTCATGAGCCCAGCGCTGCACAGCCACCTGCAGACCATGCCGACGATCAGTGAGGAGATCCTCTTCCCCGCACCTCGCGGCGGCTACATGCGGCGCAGCAGTTGGTCAGCGCACTGGCATTCGATACGAGCCAGCGCCCTGATGCCCGGCCTCGAGTTCTACGAACTCAGACACCGCGCGCTGCAATGGATGATCGACCCGCCCAACCACGGCGGCCTCGGTCTTGACATCCAAACCGCCGCAAAGATGGCCGGCCACAGCGACGGCGGCTACCTCGTCTGCAGCACTTACACCAAGCTCGCACAGCAACAAGCCAACGCCCGCGCGAGAAACGCCATGGACGCCTACCAACACCACCTTTCGAGAGCGACCGCCCATGTAAAGAGCACAACGTCCTCATAGCTCACCGCTGCGACCGACAACGTCTCTTCCGACTAGAACCGGCGACCTCACCGGATACAAATACGCTGCTCTGTCTTGCCGACGGTAGCTACACCCTCATCAAACGATCACTACCCCCGCACGCGCCCGCATATGAGCGCAAATGACCGCAAACTCACCCAACCGTTTCAGGCGGGTTTGGTCACCATTGGGCCTCCAGCGCTGCAAAAGAATCCAGCTCGGGCTGCAATAGATCTGCAATCGCCGGTCCCGCCGCGTGCACGCCCCAGGCGCAGAACACCCGCGAAAAGCCCGCAATTTGCGGTCTTTTAGAGCTCCAGAATCGATTCTTGAACCGGGGACCCAACCGGTGCCCACAAACCAACAAAAAACCCTGCAAATCGCAGGGTTTCCGGAAACTGCCTAATGATCCCTTAATCGGGGCGATGGGTTAAATTTGGCTCAAATACAGGGGATTCGGAGCCTCTGCAATACATTTGCAAACGCTATGTACGCTCCAGGTACGCTCGGAGACCGTCCGATGTACGCTCCGTGTACATCGTATCGCACGGCCGGTCGGAATGTTCGATCAGCGAGCCCAATCTCAAGCAACGGCCCCAATTCTAGCTCGCCGCACAGGCAATCATCGTGCCTGCGTCAAGGTTCAACCGGGTACGGCAGCTTCGCTAGCAGAGGTGGGACGGCACCGGCCGGGTATGGGGCTCGCTTCTGACCGCGCGTTTGGCCTCGCCGCGACGGCCAGCGGTGTTGGTCTTTGGTGACCGGTCGCACGGCATGGGCGCTGACGGCATGAGAGGCTTGCGTGCGTGAGCCTTCGCTACCGTGCCCTCTACCGTCTGGGCTATACGCCCTGGGACCAGGATCACGTACCCGCAGAGCTTGCAGCGCTCGTGGAGGGCGCATCGGCGCTCGCGCGGGGTCGCGCGATCGACATTGGCTGCGGCACCGGCACACAGGCCGTCTATTTGGCGCGGCAGGGCTGGCAGGTTACGGGCGTCGACGCGGTCGAGCGCGCGCTTGCGCAGGCTCGCAGTCGTGCCGAGAGTGTTGGCGTCAGTGTGCGTTGGGTTTGCGGAGATGTGGCGAAGCTGCCGGATCTGGGCCTCGGAGACGGTTTTGGGTTGCTTCACGATCGTGGTTGCTTCCACGACCTGCCCGATCGGGAACGTGATGCTTACGTGGCTGGCGTCACGTCGCTCGCCGCTCCTGCTGCGACGCTGCTGTTGATGACGTTCGTGCCGGGTCCGCGCAGGCTCGGTGTCGCCACCGGTGCGTCTGAGCAGGAGATACAACGGCGCTTTGGCTCCTTGTGGGAGATCCTTTCTGTTCAGAGCGACTCCGGCCCGGCTCCTCCCGGACCGATGCGGCGCGTGCCGCGCATCTGGTACCGGCTACGGCGAAGATGAAGCTCACGAGCCGTCGTCGCGCGCACCGCCGCAGCCAACCAGTGCTTGGTCGTGCTCAGAGTGTGCGGAGGTGTGTTTGCTTGGACGTTTAGGGGAGGCGAGTGCGATGTCGTTGGCGGCTCGGACGGTGGCGTAGTGGTATTGGATGACGCTCGCAGACGGCCATGATTGTCCCCTCCAGCCTGCTTGCAGGCGTTTGAGCCTGGCGCCGTTGTCTTGCGGTGCTCTCTTCTTTGCGTAGCTCGTGGATAGGTCGCTGCTGCTTGCTGGGCGTCCGTACATTGCGTACCACGCACGTAGCGCTTGCTCGATCCGCCGGGGACTCCACTTCGCGCTTGAGCGGCCGTTGCAGACAGCGCAGAGCGTTGTTGTGCTTCTTGGTCCGGTG
The DNA here is from genome assembly GCA_963695305.1 of uncultured Solirubrobacterales bacterium. Classification (GTDB taxonomy): domain Bacteria; phylum Actinomycetota; class Thermoleophilia; order Solirubrobacterales; family Solirubrobacteraceae; genus Palsa-744. Next base: position 2,525,117 of record OY968774.1, read on the forward strand.
CCTCTCGTCGGCCCTCCGCAGGTTGAGCAGCGGCCGCGGTAGCTCTCCTTCAGCCGCTTGGCCTTGGAACCATCGGGGTCATACAGGTAGGCACGAATGGACGCCGGGGAGCGTCCTAGTCGTTGTGCGATAGCGGCGATGCTCAGGCCCTCGATGTCTTGGTAGTGGCGGGCAAGCGCGCTCGCCCGCGCGCGCTGCGAGCTCGTAGGCTCAGCTTCTAGGCTTGGTAGTTGCGTGGCCACCGGCCCGTCCCGACGCTCGCGTGGTTGGCGTGGCTAAAGCCAGGCGACTTCGTGCGGGGCGATATCGAGCGCCTTGACGATCTTCCCGGCCATCTCGACGCTGATCTCGGTGCGTAGCGCTCCTGGGCGTCGTTGGCCGCGCACCATCCGACTGGCGGTTGGTTGCAAGCCCAACACTCGCAAAAGCTCGATGCGGTCGGTCTGCACGGCTGCGGCAAGCCGCGCTTGGCTGAGTGTTCGGTCTTCTTTGAGTCGGCGCTGCACCAGCTCTCGAATCGGCGCGACCGGGATCGCATTGCACCTGTACTGCTCAAGGTCGCGTAGCTGCTCGGCTTCCTCGATGAGCCGAGCAGCGTGTGCGACGGTGATGTTGAGCTGCTCGGCGATCTGCTGGACGGTGAGCCCGTTCTTGTCGCGCAACTCGATGGCGCGGCGCCGACGACGAGCCCTGCACGCGGCACAGACTCCACCTGAGAACGCCTCACAGCGCTCGCAACTATTCCTAGCCGTGTCGATATTCGTGCCACCATTGACCACCGTTCGCGAGCGTCGTTTGCGGTCGCCCCGTCTATTGGTCGGTAGATGCGGGGCACTCCCCCGTGGCGGCTTGACAGACATTTCTTATTTCGTGCCGCTTACCGCTTTGTAGCCGCGACCCTTCTTTACGATCTTGCCCACCGATTCGAGGGTGGGCAGTACACGATAGAGATAGGTCGCGTGGATGTTCATCTTCGTGGCCAGCTCGGGGACCGTTATACCGGGCTGCTCTGTTATCGCTGCGAGCGCTTCGTTGGCGCGCTTGCCCGATCCCGGACGCCGTCCGCGCCGCTTGGTGCCCGCAGGCGTCTTCGTAGAAGTGACCGGCTGTGATTGGCTGGCTGGCTTTGCGGCGTTCTTACGCGGACGGCCCGGTCCACGCCGCTGCGGCGGCGCTGCCGTCACGTCATTGGTTGACGTGGGGATGCTCGCCAACGCGACTCGGGCCTGCTCGAGTGCCGCGTACTCGTCGATAAGCGGCTTCAGCTTAACCAGTCGATCATCGATCTCGCGACGCTTATCAGCAAGGAAATCGGTCACGGTAATAACTCCTTTGGTTAGTGGTCAGCGCGCAAATCATAGACCGCTGACATTTGTCGCCTGTAAGGGCTCATTCGGCGAGTGACTTGCCAGCCGTGCTACACCGATCTACGGGCGAGATCGTGGCCCGCCTAGTCTAGATCAGGACGATTCTGTCGAGTCTGGTGAGACGGTAGGCGGTCCCGCCTTTGTAGAGTGTTTCGAGGGTCGCGCGAACACGCCGCCACCCGGACGGCAACCTTATCGAGCAACGAAAACGCGGACGCGTCAATCTGACCTTGCTCTGCACGGTCCAAGGACGATGACCGTGCCGATGAGCGGTCAGGGTGATCCACACGACGGCGTTGTTGACGACCGGGCTCGTACCGTAGAGCAACAGCCTTCCGTGCTGGACGCGAATCTTCGACAGTTTCAACGGCAAAAGCGGCAGGATGGTTGTGACTTGACCGCCTGTTTTGCTCTGGGGTGGTTCTTCGTGAGTGGTTGGGGCGCCGCCCTGACCGGTGCTTCCTGGTCCGCCTGTCGTGCCACCAGTCCCTCCACCACCGCCACTACCGCCTTTTGCGGGATGGTTTTCGACGGTGATGGTGTAGGTCGGGGAGGTTTCCTGGTCGTGGGCGGCGTTTGTGGCGACGACGCGTACTTCGTCGGTCCCGTCTGGTAGTTCTTCTGTGTTGATGGGTAGCGGGACGCTGGTGGCGCTGGTTGGGCATGGTGTCATTTGGCTGTAGTCGCAGCCGCCGGGCACGACGACCGGCCCGCCGACGATTTTGTTGTTCTTGTCGATCACGCTCAGCGAGACGAGGCCCGCGATCGTGTCTGTAGCTGACCCGTTGATCGTGATCGTGCCGTGCTGCGGTCCTGTTGGAACGTTCGATCCGAGTACGTTGCTTGGCGGTGTGGGGTCGTTCAGCATGACCGTCACGTCGTCGAACTCAGTGCGGACGGCGTGACCGAATTCGTTGCCGCGAGCACAGGTTGTGAAGTAATGGCCGGGTTCGTATTCTTCGGCGTCGCATTCGACGCCGGCGGTCGCTGTCATTGCTTTCAGGCCGGGGACATCGAATAGTCCGCCGGTGCGGCACTCGTTTTCGAGGTAGCTGGTAGCGCACGTCTGAGCGAGTTGACTGTGCCCTTCGGCGTCTTCGCTTGACAGATAGACGTTCCAGCCGTTGTTTCCGCCGACCTTCATCAGGTAGTCCTCACCGTGAACATCGCTGATCGTCGTTCCAGTCGGTGCTGTGAACGTCCAGGTTCCCTTGGCTCCGACCGGGACGCCGCCGGGGCCGAGCGTGTCCCCCAATGAGAGGTTGATGAGCTTGGGTGGATTTTCGACGGCCGACGGTTCGCCGCAAACGGTGTGCGATTCGATGAAGGTCGGGTCGTTCGTCGAGAACGCCCAGGAGTGGTTTTCGTAGTTGACGCTGCTGGTGCATGCTTCTACGGGGAACGTGCCTGCAAACGCTACAGATGGAACCCACGCAAGCAGGCCAGCTGTGAGCAGGCCGGTGGCGAGTATCGCTCGGAGCGTTCGCATTGCTACATGGATGTGATCGACACGGGCACCCATCCCGATGAGAGCTTAGCCCCGGAACGGCCGATCAAACGAGCCTGAATCTTGGTGCCCATAGTTGCGTGGACTCGCACCGTACTCCCGCCATGACGGACGGTCACGGGAGGCGTCCACCGCATCCGGCCGTGTATGCGCACACCAGTCCGAGCCTGCAGGCGACATCCAGCGATCGTCGTGCGTGTCGTCAACCACACATCGCGATGGTTGCGGGTCGCGTGCACGCGCGGCGCTCGGCACCTCGCCTCGAACGTGCCGGCGTCAAGGGTAGACCTCGACGACGGTCCGGTTGAGGAATTGACCGTTGGTGGCGGCGTGCTCGTCGCGGTCGATTTCGGTTGTGCTTGTCGTCCGGCTTGAACGAGCGTTTCTAGACCGCAGGCGGCGAACGCGCGCGCGGCGTCGATTTGACCGTTGTTGGTGGTGCTGGTTAGGCACGCTTCTGTTTGTGCTGCCGTCAGTTCGGGTGCGTAGGCATCGATCGCGGCCTCTACCGCGGCGACTATCGCGGAGGCTTGGCTTGCGCCAGCGCCGAACGCTGGTTCGCCGCTGTCTTGGAACGCGACTTCCAAACCGCTCGTCGAATTGTCGCAACCGGGAGCAACGAGGTCCAATCCTTCGCCATGCGACGCAAACGAGCACAAGACGCCTGGACCACTTCCAGCGTTTGCGGCCCCAACAGCGAGTACCGGCCCGTAGCTGGCCGGGAACTGAACTTTGCCTGCTGTGTCACCAGCGGACGCGACGATGCTCAATCCGACTTGGCGGGCGCTCGCGGCCACGCGCTTGAATTCTTCTAGCACGCTTTCTTCCGGTGCTGGTTCGCCTCCGAGTGAGAGGTTGATAACTCTCATCGTGGGATAGGCGGATTCGTGTAGTCGTTGGCACGCTTCGATCGCGAGGTAGAAGTCCTTGCCGGGGAACTGCAACTGGCCGACTGGTAGCGCCTTCATGTTGTAGACGCGTACCGCGCCGGGGGCTATTCCGACCATTCCCCAACCATTGAGCGGGGCGGCCATCATCATTGCCATCACTGTTCCGTGCCCATCGGGATGGTCACCAGGCTCAACCAGCGGATTGAGCGCTGCTGCTTCATCGAGAGTGTTCGTGCCCGGCGCCAGCGCCTTACCACCGATCACGCTTGAGTTGGTGTCGGGGTTCGGATCGACACCGGAGTCGACCATGCACACGACGGCCGGGCTCGCCGGTGCGGGAGCGTATGGGAGCCACGCGGCATCGCTGGCGGTGGCCTGCACTGTCGGCACGGCAGAGCCAACCTCCGCGCCAGCTGCCTGTGCGCACGTAGCCGCTGCAGCCGCGATGAGCGCGAGCGCCCCAACAGCGCGGCGCAGTTGACGCCGCAGGATGCTCGGGAAAGGCCAGTTGTGGAAGCTCATTTGAGTTTGACCGCCTCGGTGAGGCTGAACGTGGCGAAGCTACGCGGATTCGTGTGGGTCGCCTGTACGCGCGTGCTGAGCCTGTAGATCGCGCTCCTCGCCCGCGCGGGCATTGGCAGGCTGATCGCGTAGTGGCCGTCCGGGCCAGGTATGGTCTTGGCTATGAGGGCCGCACGGGTGCATCTCGCGTTCTCTTGCCAGACAAGGATCGGTGCCGCTGGGCTTGTGAACGGTGCGAGCACTTGTCCTTCCAAGATCACTGTGCCGTGCGTGCTGGCGGGTGGTTCGAGTACCAGTCGGCGCATGAGCTTCAAGTCAAGCGAGTGGATGGAGCCGATCCGGGCCTGGTAGCGCGCCTTGTTAGTTGCGCGGATATCGGCGGGCGGTAGCGGCGCCAGCGCTTTAAAGCTCCCGTCAGGGGAGACGGTCGCGGTGGCTACTCGCTGATGTTGCGAGACGATCTTCACGCGCTTGCCCGCGAGTGTTGGTTCGGCGACGCCGGTCAACTCGACACGTCCACCTTTGATCGCGACATCGGTCAGTGTCAAGCGAGCACGATGGCAGGCCAGCACCGCCGTGCTGGGTGTCGCCGACGGCGGGGGATCGGTCGGCACGGCAGGGCTTTTGACGGTGATGGTGCGGTTGGCGATCGCGTGGCATCCAGGCCCACCGCTTGCAGTGAGAGTGATCGTGTAGCTGCCCGGTGTCGGGAACGTGTCGGCGAACGTCTGACCGTCGCCGCTGGCGCCGTTGCTGTCCTTCCATGCGACCGTCGCGCCAACGGTGCCTGTCGCGGTGAGCGTGACTGGTCGTCCGGCGATGATTTGGTCGGGTAGACCGATCGCTGGTTCTGGTTGTGTGCCGGGATAGCCGGCTAGCTCCAGTGCTCCCTTGTCCTGCATCGCCGCCAAACAGGTGTGCAGCGCGTTCTGCACCCGCGCTTCGCCAGCGAGATCGGTCGGTGAGGCGGCCAGCGTGACGGCTGCCGGTGGGACGCTATCCACCCCGTTCCAAGCCGGATTGAGTTTGTAGGTCTGTCCTGGGTCGGCGAAGATGTCTGAGACGTTCGGCGTGTAGCTATTCCCGTTGGTGGCGCTGGCGCAGTTGATCTGACCGTCAGTCCCGGCCTGCGGTTGGCTAGTGTCGGGGATCTCGCTGTTGGCGCAGTTGATCGTGACGTTTCCTGTCGAGCTGGGACGCTCGGCGACGGGGGGTTCCAGGAGGATCGACCCTTCTACATTCACGGTTGCGGTGCTGGCGGGATCGTTGTCGACCGACGCGACAAGAGAGTTGGTGTTCGTGTCCCTGACGCCCGTGGTGGCAGCGTCGATAGTCGATGCCGCGACCGTGAGTGTTCGGTGATCGCCGGACCCGACGTTGTAGGCGATGCCCGTGCCGCCGCTTACCAGTGAGCTTTCGAGCGTGAGATCGGTATTGGTCGCGAGGATCGCTGGTTCGCCCGACGCTTGGTCAAACACGCTGCTTTTCCGCAACAAGACTGTGTGTCCGTTCGCTTCGCCGTCCCTGACGAGTACCGCCGGTTCGGTTGAGCCGCCGGCCAGGCTCAGTGTCGAGTTGGTGATCGTGCTGGTGCCCCTGGACGCAAGCGCACTGGCCTGGCCGGCAGTGATCTGAACGTTCTGAAGGAGCGCCTGTCCGTTTGCGTTGACCGCTGGAGGACCACTGCTGGTCTGGCTTTGCACGACCTTACTGTCGGCCAGGCTCAAATCGCCGCCGCTATGGACGGCCGAATCGCCGCCGAGGTCGGTGATCGTGTCGTCCTTACCAGTGAGATCACCACCGGCGTTCGCCGCAGAGGGCCTCGCTTCGGCATCGCTCATCGTGACGTTGCTCGAGTCCAGCGTGATCGTCGCGGTGGCGATGAGGCCAAAACCGTCGCCAGCGACAGTAATCTGATCGTCGCTTGCGGCTATCGCGCCTTCGGCGTTGACGGCGTCTCCCCCACTGATGGGGTTATTGAGCACTACGCTGCTGCGAGCCAGTTCGATGTCCTCGCTGCTGCTGACCGCGAAGCCGCCTTCTCCCATGAGTGAGGCTTGCAGACTTGTGGCGTCAATCGAGCTGGCCGAGTCGACACCGAAGGCATGCGAGTTGGGGTTGGTCAAGTTGACTGTCGCCCTGTCGATGTTGATCGGTCCGATAGCATTGATGCCGAAACCGTGACCGGCAACGTTGATGGTGTCGTTTTCGGCGTCGATCGTTCCTAGTGTGTTGATCGCAAATCCCCATTCGCTGGGGTTGGTGAGATTTATCGCGGTGCTCGTCGCGGTGATCGTGCCCTCGATCGCGTTCAACCCATACCCGCCTCCGGCGACCGTGATCGTCGCGTCATTGACGGAGATGTCGCCGCCGCGATCATTGATCGCGTAGCCAGCCGCGAAAGGATCATCGATGCTGATGGTGCCTTCGTTGAACGACACGTTGCCCGTAAGCACGTCTATCGGGTTGCCTTCGCTTGCCTGCTGATCCAACACCACGCCAGTCAATGAGGCGTCCGCTAGCGGAGCGCTAACCATGTTCTCGTCGTCGCCGGGCGGATTGACGACCCGCAGATCCGCCAGCGAAACGACGCTCGGACCGTTAGTTTCGATCGTCGCGGCGCCGCTGGTTCCCGTGATGACGGTATCTGTCGCGAGGTCGGTGCCGCTACCCGCACCGACGATCTTCACGACACCGACTGGCAGACTTAGATCTTCGTCGTAATAGCCGGCGGCGACGACGACCGTATTCGAGCCACCGATCATGGAGGATTGTTTCAGTGCGTAGCCGATCGTTCGACACGGAGAGTTCTGGCATTCCCCGGTGTCGCTGCCGGTGGCCTGACTCACTGTCAATGTGCTGTCGGCGAGCGCAAATGAGCACCAGGCGCAGCTACTCGCCGCCGCGGCGATCACGACGGCGAGTAGCTGGTGGATATGGTTTGTCGGCATCGCTGTTCAGCTCTCAGCGATGGTGATCGCGGGTGAGCTGCCGGTAGCGTTTTGGAACCCTTCCTCTCGTGGGGCGACTGCCTGCATCTGGTAGACGTGCCGGCCACCGAGACGGAACCTGTACGTCGCGTGCCACCCGCCATCGCTAGCGGTTCGCAGCGGCGCAGCGAACGTCGTCCATTGCCCGTAGGCGTTGACCCGGTGGCGACCACGCCCGTGCCCGCGCCAAACACGACTGACGCTCCGAGCCTGCAAGTACACGAGCTTGCCCGACGCGGGCCGCGGACTCGTACTGACGCTCCCGGCGAGTTTCAGAGTCGTGCCCTTATGGACCCGTCCCGGAGACGCTTTCAGCGTCACGCTCCACTTCGCCGGGGAGCCCAACAGCGTGTTGTTCGCGGGCGTGAGAACATCGACAGTGACACCTGAACCGGACCCGCTGCTGCTGCTCGCACCGCCCGACCCGCCGGTACCGCCGACGCCGCCAGTACCGCCGGCACCGCCGTGTAGGCATTCCCCGCCGACACAGCTCGAGGAGCCCGGAGACCCCGCCACCAACGTCGTCGGCTGCGAATCAGACGTCGTGGACCCGTCGTTATCAGACGCGGTGTTGGAGTAGACGATGTAGTAGCCCACATCGCTTTCCTGTAGCTGATAGGACACGCTGGTTACTTTGAGGATCGGCGAGCACTGCGTCGCCGCGACATCGGTGCAACGCAACCACTGCCCCGTCACCACCGAAAGCGACCCCGCACCAGCAGGAGCATTGAAGCTGCCGTTCGTTCCGGTCAACGTTGAACCGACCGACGCAACACCAGCCACCGTCGGGCGAGACACCACCGATGGCGCATTGTGCGTTTCGATGATCCGCGAATACACGGTCGTTTCGTTGCCTGCTGCATCGATCACGTTGATCGTGAGTTCGTGCTGACCGTCGGCCACAGACGCCGTTTCCACCGGGATCGTCACCGACTCCGAGGTCTGACACGGGGACGCCGACACGAACTCGCGACTGCTCCCATAGGTGCCTACGGGCACACACTCGCCGCTGTTGGTGTTCGGAGTGCCCGCGTAGACGACCTGGGATCCCAATTTAGCCTTGACTTCGTAGACGCCGCTGCCTGCGTCGGCTGCCTGGAACACGAGATTTTGCGTGCCCGCAACCGGACCGGTGGCGGTAATCCCTCCACTGAACCCGGATGCCGAGGGATGTTCGTTGTTGGAGAGGACCAGGACGGCCTGCTCTATCGAGCCGAGCGCCCAGAACCATTGGCGGCTATATCCCGTGGGACACGGACTGCCGGGCGGCTCGCAGAACGCGTACATCCACAGGTGTCCGCCGGTGTGGCCAGTCAGCGAGTACGTCGATTCCTGGGTTCCGACCGTGCCGCCGGGAAGGCCTCCGATGATGTCCGCACTATCGAACGCGAGTTTCGGCCCAGCAAGCGCCGTGGCACCGGTGTATGGGTTGACGTTCGACCCGGGTATGTCAAACGATGCGGTGATCTGACCGCCGGTCAGCGTGAAGCCCGTAGGCGGCGCGTATTCCCAAAACGGTCCAGAACTGCCGGGCTGTTCGATCTGGTCCCCGACATACGACGACAGCGACCCGCCGCTGCCCGAGCACGTGTTCGAGTCTCCCGCGAAGGGGAACGCGTAGCCGCTCCAACCTCCTGTCCAGCCTTCCGTGGGGGCCGGTCCCCCATTCGGCAACCGGCATGAGACCACGGCGATCGAACCGGCGTTCGCTATGCCTGGCGCGACAATCGTCGCCCCTGCACCAACTGCCAGTAGAGCCAGGGTCTGTGCCACAAGCGCGATCCGCGCGCTTCGTAGGGTCAACCTCATCTCATCCTCCTTTCGCAACGACCGGTGGTCGCACATTCGTGTACGTCCCAATGGTCGAAGTGACCGCCGATCTCCCCCCAACGATTTTTTCTCGTCGGGTTCCCCAGTGACCGCCGTCACTATCTCTTTATCCAGCCGCACGCGTCGGCCTGATCCAAACCAAACGTTACGAATCCGCCGTATCAGCCGACGTTTGTTCGATAGCACAACGGTGAATCAAACCCCCATTTGCCTCGTTAATTCATCTAAATACTGTCCAAACTCGGCCCGAACAATTGAATACTGGTCATTCTTCTGATTTAAGGCAAAAAAGGGAGATCCAAACGCCTCTCGGTGCACGGAAAACAAAATTCGGCATGTCGCGACCCACTTGGCGGGTTCCTGCACGATCTAGCAAAACGGCTCAGCCATCGAACATTTGGCTATATGCCAGGATTTCGACTTCGCAATCGGGTAAGTTGGCGCAGGTAGTAGCCGGTAACAAAGGTATGCAGCGCCAATCGGGGCCGTGAATGGTCAAAGTGCCCGCTGCGCGTGGTCCTCGCTTAGGGGCTTCGTAGCGAAATAATCGTCACCTGGCTGAAGGCAAAAAAAAAAGGGGATGCGCGTGCTCTCCAAGTATTTTTAGCCGACGGAATGTAACCGTGCCCCTATACCAAGCGGCTTGTGTTGGCGTGGCTGGGGTGCCGGGCTCTGTATCGAACGGCTAACCGTCGGGTGATTGACCGTGCAAGCGAATAGATAGCCGCATAGCCTGGCGGTCCGCACCTGATTTTGGGCAAAAAAAGGGTGTCTTTTCGGCCGGGTCAATTCGTGGGGGATGAGCGAGGGAAGGGATGGAGCACTTCTACTCCACCCCTTCCACATGATTTGTTTAGAACGGGATGTCTTCGCTGTCGTCGCGTTCTCCCTGGCCGGCAGTTACGCCGACGGGTACTGGTGGGCACTCGTCGACATAGTCGGGATTACTGTTGTCTGTCGTGGTCTCGCGTGTCCCGAGGAACTGCACGCTGTCAACGATGATCTCAACCGACTGGCGCTTTGTTTTGTCTTGGGTCTCCCACTCGCACCATTCCAGGCGGCCGTCGATAGCGACCGGCCTGCCCTTTCTGAGAAAGCGAGCGCAGTTTGCCCCCTGCTGACCCCAGACCTTGATGTTGAAATAGTTGGGCTTGTCCTCCCATTCGCCGGTGCTCCCGTTCTTACGGCGCGTGTTGCAAGCGATGCGCAGCTTGCACACAGAAGATCCGCTCGGCAGCGAGCGCAGCTCGGGATCGGCGGTGAGGTTTCCGGTCATCACGACCCGGTTGATGTTGTTGGCACCCATAACTCAGACTCCTTTCTTTGTGGCGAATACGCAGAGAGCACTTGTGCTCTCTGGCCTGCCGTCCTTCGCTACTTGCAGTAGCTCAATGCCTTACACGGCAACGCAAGTGGAGGACGACGCTTCTCTTCTGTATGTCTTTGGTCGCCGCGCGCCGGATGTTCCCCCCCACTTGTGTGATCGACAGCCGCATTGCGCTGTAGAGCTTCGACGGTGGGCGTGCCGCGTGAGGCGGTGTGTCGTGTGATTGGGTGTTGGCGGGCCACACCCCAGAATGGGGGGCGGCCCGCCAACTGGCGGCTACTTGCCTGTCTCGACCTTGTCGAGGATCGCGATCGACGCTGGCACGGTGGCCGGGTACTCCTTTCCGCTCGCGCGGATCAGCCGCTGACGGTCCCCCTCGTCGAACCTCACGACCGCGTTTTCTCCCGTCACGATCTCCACCACACCGTGGGTGTTGAGCAACATCTTCGGCCGCGCGCGCGTGCGTTGAATGCGCAGCGGTCCCCGACGGCGACCATCTCGCGTGGCGCGCGTGCCGTCTCGGGAATCAGCAGCTTGTATCCCGTGCGTGTCGATTCGATTCCGACCTCAGCACCGGCTGCTACGTCGAGCAGTACCTTGTGGATGAACCGGAGATCCCTCATCAGCTCTGCGGGTGTCGCGGTGGAGTTCTCGGGGCTGGCGCCACGGTTGACGAGTACACGCAATGCAGAGTCCTCGATCGTTGACACGGTGCCTGTCGTGGCGGTGCCCGCTACAGCCAGCTGGTCGAAGCTGTTGGGTGACCTGTCGTCCAGCGTGAACGGCAGGGTCAGTACGTTTCCTTCGTCCATTAGAACCTTCATGGGGTCTTCTCCTTGTCTGTGGTTTTTCGGTGCTTTGGCGGCGGGCGGTGTGCGTCAGGACCGGCCGCGGGCGAGGCTTCTCAGTCCGCGCCGATGTAGCGGAGGACTTCTCCGAGCAGCACGGCGGCGCTTAGACGCGGCTGGCGTATCGCCGCTGTGCCTTGAGTCATTTGTTTGGCTGGGACTCTGCTGGGGCCGGAAGTGGCCAGAGGTCTGAGGCGAGCGGCACGGCCGCAGTGCCGACGTCGATGATGTAGACACGGACTCTGCCGTTTCCGTACATGGCCTCGATGCCGTAGAGCGAGTAGCGCTGTGCTGTACCGTGGCCGTCGCGCCAGTCGAGCGTGTTGTTCGCTCCGTGCCATGCAAGCCGGGAGACGGGCGGCATCCGCATCTCCTTCCTGAACGCTTTGATCGCAAGGGCCGCCATCATCGGCAGCTCAACTGCGTCCTGGCCTGTGGCGTCCTGCCACTCCAGGGATGCGATAGCGCGGAGGATGTCCGGGCGGCGCTCAGCGGTGGTGTATCTCCTGCCGATTCCAGTCCACGTTCGTTCAGGGCCCTCGCGTGTGGCCGTGGCGCGTTGGCGAACGTCGTCTGTGATCAGGGTGGGGTGGTCGGCCTCAATGCGATCCCGGTCGCTGTCGCTGCCGGCGATGTATTGCTCGATCGTGCGATGAGCGTCGGACTGCGGGCAGCCGCGATCCTCGCCGCACGCGGGCGTGTTCTGTTTACTCATGTCGCTCCCTTTCTCTGGAAGAAGGCCCTGTCGTTGCGGGCCGTTTGGTGTTGGTGTCAGCTAGGCGCGTCGGTGGCGCACTCGTAGACCCGGAACGCGGTGGTGAAGTACACGCCGTTGTGGGCCTGCGGCTGGTTGTGGTGAAAGATCCAGGCGGTCCCGTCTCGCCGCTCGTCGGTCAGCCTGAGCGAGTCGGTTGGCACCGTCGGGTAGAGGCTGCCTGAGAACGAGCATCCGGTGTCGTTGAGGTGAAAGAACCCGTCATCACTCGTTTGGCAGCCTCCGTCCCATCCGGCGCCGTCGGTCCAGTGGTAGGAGATGCGGCGCAGCACACCGTCGGCGAAGCGAACGTAGTCGCCGACTCTCGGTCCCTTGCGCTCGTCAAATGCGTCGAGGCGCTGATGGATCAGAGCGATATCCCTGTCGTCCATCACGGGCTGGGCCTGGAAGCCGGTTGGTCTGGGATCGGGTCGTTGTTGATCGTGATCGAACAGCGGGGCGCGCTCGTCGGCGTCGCTCTCGTTTGGGCCACAAGGCGTCATCGCTTTGCCCTCCCTTTCGCCTTCTCGGCTTCCTTTGTGGCTGGGCATCCCGGCGAGTGCTCGATGACCTTCGGTAGCTGCCGCCACGCGCACGCGAGCTTTCTCCGTACCAGTTGCTCGTTCTCGTCGATGGCGTCTGCCTTGATCGCCTCGTAGTGTTCAAGCGGAAAGTCGATGTCGGGGAAGTCGGCGAGCACCCACATACGCATGTAGAAACCGGTACCCGCGACGTTGAACGGTGCGATAGCGCTCGTCTCATTGCACGCGATGCAGCACTCGGCGGCGGTCCCTGGCCGTGTGTCCTCGCCCGCGACGACGCGGTTGAGCAACTCGCGGCAGTGCGAGCGGTATACAAACTCCGTACCCATCAAGTCGGCGGTCGGCTTCAGTAGTTTGAAGCTGTGCCAGATTCGATCCGCATGCTCGGGGTGCGCGGCGGACATAGACTCGATCTCCTGCTCGGCCCACTCCATCAGTTTCATCGCGTAATCGAACGCGCTCATGAACGAGTCGCCGACGATCTCCTTGAGGCCCGGATGTTCCTTCAGCGGGGAGGACGGTTTGTGTCGTGCGCGGCGCGCTTTCCCACGCGCAGTGCAAGGCTTTGTGGCGGTCATGGTTTCTCCCTTGGTTTGGGTAGGGGGCGTCAGGCCGAGCTCACCGTGAGCCCGGCCTTCGCCCGTTTTTGGTGAGACGACGTAGTGCCGTCGTGTGTTTGAGCCTTTTGCGATTCCGGCGTGTCAGGCCGTGAGGTCAAAATCCTCGAGCATCGCTGCGGCTCCGTCGAGGTCGTCTGAAAGCAAGTCGAGCACTGCTGTTGCGGCACTCGCTTGTGGTGAATCAGACGGTGGACGTGAACGACACTCCCGGCTGCAGCCCTTTCCTGAGAGCAGCGCTCGCCGGTCGTGTACGTTCATTTCGTGGTGGATGTAGTGGAGTTCCCACGGTTCACCGCACCGTGGGCAGTAGATATCCAACGGTTCTCCTTCCTGGTTGTGACTTGCTGGCGGCTGGCGGCCGTGCGCCGCCCCCGGGTGCCAGCAGGTGCGAGGTCAAGCCGCCTTGGCGGCCTGTGTGTGGGTGATGCGGTCCTCGGCGACCCAAGCGGCGCGCTTTGAGTCGAGGAACACAACCTTCCGTACATTGCGTCCGCTGGGGGAAGCGTCAGTGCGGAGGATTGCCTTCTTCGGCTTGCCGCCGCCCTTCTGGGAGACGAGAACCTGCACCTCGGCCGCTTTCGCTGTCGCGACGGGGTGCCATCCCCGGCCACGCTTGGCGACCTTCCCTTCTTGCTCGAGCGCTGGCAGAACGCGGTAGAGGTAGTTCTGCTTGATGCCCATCCTCGCGGCGAGCTCGGGAATCGTGATTCCCGGCTGCTGCTCGATGATCCCGCTCACTTCGCGCGTGCGAGTTGCGCCGGCCCCGCGCCGTGTGGGGCGTGAGGGCTGCTTCTGCACCGGCTCATCCGCTTGTGTTGTCTGTGGTTTTGCGGCGTCGGCGGCCTTGGCCTCCTCGATCATCGTCTCGGCGTGCTTGGTTGGGTCGTACTCGTCGATCTCCGTCGCGATCCGTTTAACCGAAGCCGGGATCAACGGCTTGACGATCTTCGCGAGCGCTTCGCGAGCCGTCGCGTTGGCCGGTCGCTGGTTTTGAGGTTCACGACCATTCGGACCGCACTCCCGCCTGAACGTAGCGGCGGCTCCATACATGCTGAGCACGCGCTGCAGGATTTCCTCGGGGCTTCTCGCTCCCTTGACGTACTCCCACATCCGCTTCTCCGCAGCCTCGCCTTCCAGGTAGATGACGGTAGTCTTCGTTTTCCCGTTCTTGAGTTGCTTCGTCTCGACCGTGATCCAGTCAGCCATCACACGCGCCGCGCACTCCGCGATCCGCAACGCGCCACGGTCGGAGCTGCGGATGTAGGTGCCCGCCTGTTTCTCGGCGCCCAACACCTCGTAGGCGAAGAACAGCGCCTGCTCTCTCGTCAGCTTCTTCACCGCGAGCTTCGTGGTCAACGCGAGCCCGAGGTCGACGTTCGCTGCGTATGCCTTCGGTTGCAGCTCACGCTTGAACTTGCGCTCCAGTGTCGGCGCGAGTTCACCGGCGGTCATCTTCGCGATGTTCACCTTTCCTTTGACTGCTTTCTTGAGCTTTGAGAGAGGGGTCTCCTTGGCTTTGGCTTCGGCGTCGGCTTGCATGCGTGGCAGCACGAACTCGTTGATGTGGTCGGTTAGCCATTTGCGGTCGTGCACCCACACCGACCCGTGCTCGCCCTCGGAGTGGTAGGCCACACCGATTGCTACCGCCTGGTCCAAGTCCTCCTCGCTGAGCACGATGTCGGGGCGTTCGTGGTTGTATTTCGCTTTGTTGGAGAGGTCCGTGAACCATTTGGCTGCCCTGCCTTTGAGCTTGATCCGGGCAGGGTCTTCGGGCCGCCATGACAGTCTGCGGCCGTGCTCTGAGCCTCGGCGGAACGTCGCGACGAACGGCGCTTTGCCGCGCAACTTCGCCCGCTTGTGAAGGCGGGGCAGTTCGCGGAATAGTTCGCCTGCTCCACGGCTGAATGCCCGCATGACTTCATCGGGAATCTTCTGTCCGAGAGCTCCGATCTCCAACCCGACCTCGTGGTTGCCGTCGTAGATCGCCTTCACGTCCGCGGCGACGCGAGGCGACAGGCCATCCCAGTGAAACGCCGCGCGTATCTGCTCGGGCATTTCGACTAGAGGCATCCGAAGCGTCACGGTGTGGGATGTCAGTCCGACCTTCTCGGCGGCTTCCCGTGGACTGTCGCCGGCGTTGATCATCAACTCGATCGCGTCTGCCTCTTCAGCGGGCGACAGACCCTCTCTCGCGATGTTCTCAGCTGCCGTCGAGGCGGCGCGACCTTTTGCGTCTCGCACTTTGATGAGCGCGTGGATCTCTGTCCAGCCCTTCGCCTTGGCGTTTTCAAGGCGCCCGCCGCCTGCGACTAGCCAGAACTTGCCGTCGCCGATCGGGGAGAGCTGCAGCGGACTGTCCAGACCGATCGTGCCCATTGAGGTGCCGAGCTCGTCGCTGCGGCGACGCTCACGGCGCGTGTGTCGATCGTCCGGGATGACGATGTCCTCCAGTCTCACCATCCTGAGTTCCATCCCGTTCACCGCGTTTGGGAGCAGCTTCGCGGCGTCGAGCGTCTCACCGTTCGGCGAGGTCTCGGGCTGATCTGCCTGCCCGGTCGGTGCGTCTGTTGTTGCGTTACTTGACACTGTTACTTCTCCTTTGCTTTATGAGTTACTTGCGGTCCGTTGGTTTGTTGACTGGTCTTGTTTGGTGCTGCGAGCTGCGGCGGCGGCGCGCGCGCGCATGGGCGTGCACCAGCCGCCCGTCTGAGAGCGGGAATTTGGGGTCTCCTTTCGTGGCGTTCAGCGCCTGACGATTTGTCCGTCAGGCAGCGTGTGATCTGTGATGTGCGCCTCGTTCTCGGCGCTGGCCCGTAGCCGCTCTAGCGAGCAGGCAATCCACTTGACGTCCTGTAGGTCAGCGTGGAGGCTTTCGCGCTCGCGAGGGTCCGCGAGCCTGTAATCGAGTCCTTCGAGCTTGGTTTGCAGCCGTGCGGCCAGGCGGGATGTCACACCAATGTCGAGTGCCGTGCGACGCACTCCCCGTGCCTTTAGCAACCTCACCGGCCTAGAACGGGATCTCGGGGTCATCGTCGCTGACGCCGGCGCCAACGGGAACGGGAACGAAGTCAGCCTGCGGCGCAATAGCGTCGCTGGACCGACCCTCGGCACCGGTGGGTACCCCAAGGAACTGCACCGAATCGGCGATAATTTCGGTGCCACTGCGCTTCTCGCCGCTAGCGGTTTCCCACTGCTGCCACTCCAGTCGTCCGTCGATAGCGACGGCCCGTCCCTTGGCGAGATATCGTGCCGCGTTCTCGCCCTGCTTACCCCAGACCGTGACGTTGAAGTAGTTGGGCTTATCGACCCATTCTCCGGCTGAGTCCTTGCGCCGGGTGTTACACGCGAGCCGTATGTGGCACAGCGATGTACCGCTCGCGGTCGCGCGAAGCTCGGGGTCGGCTGTCAGGTTGCCCGTCATCACTACACGGTTGATGTTCGTTGCGGCCATTTGGGAGTGTTTCCTTTCTGGAAGACTGCACGGCGAGTTCTCCCGTCGTGCGGGTGATTTGATCGCCGGTCCAGGTTGGACCGGCAGGGTTGATGTGACTGCCCGCTTGGCAGGCGTTGACGGCCAGCACCAAGGGGGTTGGGTTAGGTTGTGGTGCTGGCTGCTGCTGCTCGGGCGTCCTCCTCAATCCGCGCTTCTGCGGAGTTGATGAGGTGAACCGCGAATGCGCCGAAGCGACTCGCGCTTGTTCCCTGTTGGGTGCTGTTGTGCGCCCGGCTGATCTCCTCGTCGAGCTTGCCGGTACTCCATCGCAGCGTCGCCGCCGCGTCGAGTAGTTCCGCTACGCATCGCATCGTGCTCGCCGGGATCTTTGCCAGCTCGATCTTTCGGTCTGGGTCCGTACCGATCGCGAGCGCTGCGATCCGCGTCGCTGCTCGCTCGGTGTAGTCGTGACGTGCGATGGCTTCATGCAGTTCGCGCATCGCTGTCGCCAACTCGACTTGAGGATCGCCGGAATCTGTGGCGCCGGTCCCGTCGTTAGCTGGCGCTGATGGGCTCGCGACCGCCTCTTGCAGTGCTTGCTCGGGCGGGGGTGTCTTGACGGCGGCAGTGGCCTTCGCGGCGACCCATTGGCCGAATCTCACCTGGGCGCCTTGACGGGTCGCGCAGTTATCCAGCGCGAAGGTCACGGCTTCGAGGATCTTGGCTTCCTCGACTTGGCGGCTGCCGAGCACTGTGATCCATCCGGCGACGCATTCGGCGAGTGCGCTGGTGAGGGGACTGTCGTCGTCCTCGCGTGCGAGCGTCATCAACGCTTCACTCAGCTCGTCGCTGTAACCGGCCTTCCTAGCCGCTTCTCGGATCGCTGTCGTCTCGCTGGTCTTAGCTGCGCGCTGGCGCCCTACCGGCCCTGGTGGTGTCGGCGCCGCTATCTCAGTGCTGGCGGTGGTGCTCGTGACGTGCTGCTGGACGGGCGCGGACGCTGCGATACTCGGCTGGGCTGGGAGGTTCGCGGGCGCTGCGAGAGCGCCTATAGAGGTGGCGTTCGTGCTTCCGAGCGCGTGGAGGTGATCGAAGGGCTGCCCGTAAACCGGGATGATCTTCTCAACCAACACTTTTTCGTAGTGTTTGAGCAGGAATTTCTCTGACCGCTCGTCTATGTGCGGTTTTGACGCGTCGTTGCTCCACACCCGCAACTCATCGTCACCGGAGCCTCGGAACATTTTGATCGCGCTCGGCTGGTAGAGCGATTGGCCTGGACCGGGCCATCTGGCGGCCCGCTTGAACGCCCGTGCGTTAGCGTTGAATTCGGCTTGAACCTCGCTCGGTCCCGACGCCTCGGCGGTATCGCTGAATACCTGTCCAAATACGGTGAACGTGGCGCGAACCTTGACGTGATGGGTAGTTTTGTTTGTACTCCTCTCTTCACGGTGAGCTAGGACGGTGAACTCCGGTGGGGTCCATTCCGGGCCGCACACGATGTTAAAGCGATCCATCACGGTCTCGCTGTTTACGAACAGCACGACCACGCACGGCGCGTTTGTGCTGTCGGGCACTGTCTGTATACGGAACCGGATCACGCTCGGGGTGTAGGGCGCCCGCAGGTAGGGAAGCGCGTCGGCGTAGCTTTTCGCCGGCAGGGTTGTGGCTGGCATTGCTGGTCCTTTCGAGGATCGGAGTGATCGGCGGGGGTTGTCGTATGGAGGCGCCGGATTCGCGCGCCAGTTTTGGTTCAGGCTGCGAGCCGCTCGGATGCGCCCGCGTCGCTGCTTTCGGGGACTGGGACCGTCTCTGCGATGAAAGAGCTCGGTCCTGAGCGTCGCCCTTCGCGGGTTCGGGAGTAGCAGAGCACCAGGACGCGCATAGCGCGAGTGATAAGCACGTAGAACATGCGACGCTCTTCTTCGAGAGCTGCCGGGGTGCCCGCCCAGAACGCGGGCAAGATCCTTCCCTCGATGGCTGTCCCAAAGACGACGGGCCACTCCAAGCCCTTTGATGCGTGGATCGTTCCGAGGAATACGCGGCCCCGCTCGCTGGCTGGACCGGCTCTATCTGGACGGCCCGCGAGTACCGCGTCCCTTAGCCACTCCTTGATGGTGGGATGGTCATGCTGGCGCTCGTAAGCGTGCGCGGCGTCTGGCAACGCCTTCAGCCGCTCGATCGCTAGATCGGCGTTCTCGTCTCTTGCGATGTGCTCCGCGACACCGCGAGGCATGTGAATCACGTCATGTGTCAGATCGCCGATCGCCGTGGTGTCGAGCCGGCCAGTGAAGGCAAGCATGTCGTAGGCGAAGCGGCTGACGTTCTCCCGTGTCTCCCGCGTCGTGATGCCTCCGATCATGTGAACGGCGGCGGCTGCCTCAAGCAGCGTCAGCCTGTGTTGGTTTGCGTAGGTGATGATCTTCGCGATCGTCTTGTTCCCGACCTCGGGTCGGATCGCGAGCGCGTGCGCGAACGCCGCCTCGTCTCTGGGATTGACGAGCACCCGAAGGTGCGAGAGCGCGAGACGGATCTCCTTGCGCTCGAAGAATCTGCGTGACGCGACGAGTTCGTAGCTGATGCCCGCCGCGACCAGTGCGGGCTCGATGTGGCGTTCCAGGATGCTGCTCCAACGGCCGATCACGGCGATGTCTTTCTCCGGGACACCGCGATCGATCGCCTTCTGGATCTGCAGCGCGATCCATTGTGCTTCCTCGACCTCGCTGCTTAGCCCATGCACGACAATTGGTGTGCCGGGCTGTGTAGTGTCGGCAGGCCGCAGCCGCAAACGGCGCTGACGGTGGTTGTTCTCCATCAGCCGGTTCGCGCCGTCAAGGATGGTTGCGGTGCTGCGATAGTTCTGCTCGAGTGTGACTACCGTTGCGTCGTGGAATTCCTGCTCGAAGTCGAGGATCAGTCGAATGTCAGCCAGACGGAACCCGTAGATCACCTGGCGGTCATCGCCGACGAAGGTGAAGTTTCGTGTTCCGTTCGCACCGGTCAGCATTCGCAACAGGCGACTTTGGGTCGGGTTGGTGTCCTGGTACTCATCGACGAGGATCGCTTGCCACTGCTTCTGGTAGGCGTCGCGCAGGTCAGGATGCTCAGACAGCAGGTTGACCGTGCGGATCAGTAGGTCATCGAAGTCCAGTGCGTCCGCGCGCTTTAGCTCCTCCTCGTACTCGCGCCACACCCGAGCGACAATCCGGCTCGGCACGTCAGAGGCGAATTCTGCGTAGCGTTCGACCGTGACGGCCTGACTCTTGTTGAGCGAGATCTCTTTCTGGACCTTCTTGGCGGTGAGTCTCGCCCGCTCCGTCTTGGTGAGCGCCTTATTGATTACGGCACGACCGTCGAGTTCGTCATAGATCGTGAAGCGGGCAGATCGGTCGATCAGCTCCGGCTGGGCTCGCAGCAAGCCGGCGCAAGTCGCGTGGAACGTCCCGACTTGGATACGGTCGGCGAGCGGCCCGCACAGGACGCGCAAGCGGCCTACCATCTCAAGCGCCGCCTTGTTGGTGAGCGTGATAGCCAGCACGGAGCCGGGCTCAACCTGGTTGCTGCCGATGAGCCACCCGATGCGGTGCGTGAGGACTGTTGTCTTCCCGGTACCGGCCGGTGCGATTACCAGCAGCGGCGTTGGGTCGGCCGTGACCGCGATCCGCTGTTCGGGGTTCAGGCCTTCAAGCGCGCGAGTGCGGATCTGGATCGCGTTGAAGGTCTCTCCTACGTCCGGGAGCGGCGGACGATCTTCTTCGACCCTCTCGGGAGCGCTTGGATCGTAAGTTTGCTTAGACATCGAGTCACGCTCCTTTCCTTGTGGGGTTACAGGTAAATGCGTACGCCAGCGACGGGCCGGTAAAGCGCCCGTCGCTGGCTACGCGCGCCGCTGACAGCGGCGGTGGACGTCACACTTCTTACGCTGGCAGCCGTGGCCGCGAGCGTTATCTTTCACCGAATCACCGTTTTCCCGACGATGTAGATTTCGACGGGCTTGCGGAGATAGCGGTAGCCGCTCCTAGCAACGTTGCTTGTGATCTTGACGTCCGGTTTTGTGAGCGAGTCGTGGTCGAGCAGTAGTCGGCCGCGATAAATCATGCGGCCCTTACGGCAGGAGATCCATGTGCCGGCAGGTATCTGAAGCCGCGTCGCACTCGCGGCGGGGCCTCGATGGTTCGCGTGATCGCTCACGCCGCCTGTCCGATCCTGCTTGGTGGGGCTAGCGGGTAATCGGCGGTCCAGGCGGCCAACGATCCGTCCTGTTGGAGATGCGCGATCGCGCTGCGTTCGATTCTCAGCACCTCACCGCGCGGAATCTTCAGCGTCTCGGCGGCCTTAGAGACGGTGCATGCGCGGCTGCAATTACCTACGCCGTAGCGTAGTTCGATGACCTCGCGTGCCGGTCTGTCCAGGCGGCCCAGACTGTGCGTAACAGCTTCCTTGAGTGCTGCGGATTGTCCCTCGCGCTCTGGTGTCGGACTGTTCTCGTCGAGTGCGATGTCGAGTTCGCTGGGTGCCGCATCGAGGGACACCGAGTCGCGGAAGGCTTGGATTATCCTCTTGACGTGTTGCTCTGAGACTCCCAGCTCGGATGCGATCTCCTGGCCTGAAGGCTCACGGCCGAGGCGCTGCGTCAGCGTCGCGCGAGCGCGCCGGATGCGTGACGCTGCGCGCCACATGTCAGCGGGGAGGTAGACGAGGCGACTCTTCTTTTGCAGTCCGCGGTGTATCGCCTCCCGAATCCAGAGGGTCGCGTAGGTGGAGAACTTGTAGCCCCTTCGATAGTCGAACTTCTCGGTTGCGCGTATGAGACCGATCACCCCCTCTTGAAAGAGGTCTGCTGGGGGCAACCCAAGTCCGGTGAACTTCTGGGCTATCGACGCGACGAGCCGTAGGTTCGCTTCGATCATTCGGGTCTTGGCCTGGAGATCGCCGCGCTCGATCCGCTTAGCGAGCTCTCGCTCCTCTGTGCGTGTGAGCAGCTTCGCGGACCCAACGTGGCGGTGCGTTCGGCGACTGCAGGTCGGCGTTTGGGTGTTGGTTGTTGGGGTAGTGCGGGTGGCCATGACTGGCCTCCTTTCGTGGTGTTTGCGTGCCCCGGTTCGGGACACGATGGTTTTGGCTGGCCTAGAAGGCGAAGCCGAGTTGTCCGTCTGAGTGCTGCTCGCGGACCTTCTTCAGATTCCGGTTACAGCGCGGGCAGGCGGTCACGGCCTGGTCGAACAGGCCGTCGTCGGTGAGGGTGTAGAAGTGGACGTGGCGCTCACTGAATGGGTACAGTCCGAAAGTGACGCCGCATGGGCAATTCCATCGCTCGGCCTGCTCTCGTCCCAGTGTTCCTCGCACTCGCGCTCGAATTCGGCGGCGAGGATTTCGCCTGGGCGTCCGGCCTGGGCGTCGTGCAGTGTCTGACCGGTGTATTTCGCCTCTGTCTGACAGAGTGGGTTCTCCCGGTAGTGCCGTTTCAGTGTTTGGATCAGCTCGTCGGTTGGTTCGTCGATCCAGCCCTTGCCTTCGAGCACAGTGAGGGCCAGGTCGATCACTATCTCTTCGTTGGTTGGTGCGGTTCGGTTGAGTGTTTGGGGTTCTCGTCCAAGCTCACCTCCTGCTCGTCGTGGATTACTGGTCGAGTTCGGATGCCCACCTCAGGTAGCGGGGAATGAGCGCCGGGAACTTGGACGCTCCGGTCCCGTCGAAGCTGTCACAGCCAAGCGAGGCGAACAGCCGGGCTCGTCGTTGCCCGTTGCATGGTGCTCCGTGGAGCCACAGCCCGTGAGCCTTGCCTGCTGCCGCGATTTCGGCCATCTCTTTCGATTCCTTGTAGCTGTTACTGCCGGCGAGAAACAAGCCTCGTAGCGCCGGGTCCTCGAACGGAATGTCGAAATCGCCGGCGCCGTCCTGAATGGCGTAGGCGATTGGCAGGTCAGCCATCGAGTCGCGTAGCGCGTCGAAGTTCTCGCGTGTTGCCTGGGCGTCTCGTGGAACGTCGGGGACGAGAACCCAAAGCAGGTTTGCGAGCGCGTGTTGTCCCTCTTGGGTGGCAGCGTCTCGGATTGCGTGTCGGATGCTCTCGAGCATCTTGGCGAATCTGGGAAAGTCGACAGCTGGCGGAGAGGCTTTATTCCTCTGGCCTGGATCGTCCCTCTCGATCTCTCTTGAGAGGCTCCGACCGGTTCTTATGCAGCAAACCCGAGGGCGAGGAGTTGGCTACGCCAGATGAGCGCCTAGCGGAGGCAACTGGAGCAGCGTTTGTGGGTGCAGCCGGTCAGCGGTGGCGAGTGCCGCGCGTTGTAGCTCCACGCCATCGAGTCCGCTGATGTGAGCAGCCTGCCGTAGCGGGGGACGCCTGGTGAGCAGGATAAACAGCGCTTGAACGAACCGCGCCGCCCAGTAGTAGCGCACGAGCCCGCAGCGGACTGCTTGCCCAACACCCAGTCCGCAACGGTTTCAGGGGCGAGTCGCCCTTAACCATAATGTGTCCTAGAAGCCCAACTCTGTGTCGTAGCGCAGGCACCTGAGCGGCGGCGCGTCGGCGAACACACTCCTGCTCTACCGTCTCTTAGCAGCTTTTGTTTGGTTGCCACGCACCTTCAGGGAACGCGTCTACGGCACCCTGTGACAATTCGTAATACAGCGAATAATTCTTGACGAGGCAGTTGTACGTTGCCCCTGTCTGAATCCAGTGCTTCACACCACTCCCATCGACAAAGTACGCTCTCCCCGTTGCTGCTACTCGGATGACGACGTTGTACACACCGATGGAGCAAGACGCGGGTCCTCCTTCTGGGAAGGCGTCTACGGCACCCTGCGAGAGTTCATAGTAGTACGGGTATCCCTTCCATTCGATCAAGCAGAGATACGTGCCACCGTTGGGGATCGAGTGTCGTACACCGCTTCCGTCGACAAGGTATGACTTTCCGGTTGCTCCTACGCGGATCACCGTGTTGTACGCTTCGGGGATCGTGCACGTCTCCGGTCCTCCTTCTGGGAAGGCGTCTACGGCACCCTGCGAGAGTTCATAGTAGTACGGGTATCCCTTCCATTCGATCAAGCAGAGATACGTGCCGCCGTCGGGGATCGAATGCCGTACACCGCTTCCGTCGACAAAGTAGGACTTTCCCGTAGCACCAACCCGGACAACGGTGTTATACGCCTGGGGAATTGAGCAAGACGCGGGCCCTCCTTCGGGGAACGCATCCACGGCACCCTGCGAGAGTTCATAGTAGTACGGGTACCCGCTCCATTCTGTGAGACACAGGTAGACGCCGCCGTCGGGTATCGAGTGTCGTACGCCAGCCCCGTCCACAAGGTATGACTTTCCGGTCGCTCCCACACGAATCACCGTGTTGTACGCTTCGGGGATCGTGCACGTCGCGGCGTTGCCTTCGGGGAACGCATCCACGGCACCCTGTGACAGATTTTCATACACCGGGTACCCCTTCCATTCCTTCAAACAAAGGTACACGCCGCCGTCGGGTATCGAGTGTCGTACGCCAGCCCCGTCCACAAGGTATGACTTTCCGGTCGCTCCCACACGAATCACCGTGTTGTACGCTTCGGGGATCGTGCACGTCGCGGCGTTGCCTTCGGGGAACGCATCCACGGCACCCTGTGACAGATTTTCATACACCGGGTACCCCTTCCATTCCTTCAAACAAAGGTACACGCCGCCGTCGGGTATCGAGTGTCGTACGCCAGCCCCGTCCACAAGGTATGACTTTCCGGTCGCTCCCACACGAATCACCGTGTTGTACGCTTCGGGGATCGTGCACGTCGCGGCGTTGCCTTCGGGGAACGCATCCACGGCACCCTGTGACAGATTTTCATACACCGGGTACCCCTTCCATTCCTTCAAACAAAGGTACACGCCGCCGTCGGGTATCGAGTGTCGTACGCCAGCCCCGTCCACAAGGTATGACTTTCCGGTCGCTCCCACACGAATCACCGTGTTGTACGCTTCGGGGATCGTGCACGTCGCGGCGTTGCCTTCGGGGAACGCATCCACGGCACCCTGTGACAGATTTTCATACACCGGGTACCCCTTCCATTCCTTCAAACAAAGGTACACGCCGCCGTCGGGTATCGAGTGTCGTACGCCAGCCCCGTCCACAAGGTATGACTTTCCGGTCGCTCCCACACGAATCACCGTGTTGTACGCTTCGGGGATCGTGCACGTCTCCGGTGCTCCTTCTGGGAACGCATCGGCCTGTGCTTGTGTTGCGCCATCTGCCACCGTGACACTGCGCCATTCTGTGAGGCATAGGTAGACCCCTCCGTTTGGGATCCAGTGCCGGGAGCCGCCGGCGTCGATGAAGTACGACGCGCCCGTTGCGCCGACGCGCAGGATCTTTCCGAAGAATGATGGGTCCGGTGGTGGTGGTGGTGGAGGAGGAGGAGGAGGTAGTGGAGGAGGAGAGATCGGTGTTGTGGGCACACATGCTTCCACTACGGGAAAGTCGGCCTCGACGTGGAATGCTTGCAGACGCCACTCCTTCACCCAGACGTTAAGGTAGGCGTACAGGGTGGCGCGCATGAAGGGTGTCACGGTGAAGCAGAGTTGGCTGGCTTTGATTTCTGCTGCTCCTTTGATCCCGCCCCCCGCGGAGATCCCGACGCCGACGATGTCGAGCTCGCCGATCTGGACCTGGATGCCGGCGTATGCTTCGGCTTCGATCTTGCCGGACGCCGAGACTTGCACCGGATCGGAGGATTTCCCGTCGAGCGTCTTGATAGTGCCGTCTGGGTTGGAGATAAACCCGATCATCCGATAGGAGTGCTGCTCGACGGAGATTGACCCAGACGTGCTGACCGAGAACGAGAATGTCGGGCGCGATCGCGATCGTGGCACCTGTGTCGCTGAGAAGGAACACCTTCTTGTGGTCGTTTTGCCAGGCCGCTGGGAGCGAGCAGGTGGCCTTCTCCTCTGCGGTCAGATCGAAGCCGATGGTCGGCTCATAGGAGACCCATATGTCGATAAACGGTTTGCTGAAGAGCCCACCGACGTTGACTTCAAAGTGGGTCTTTACATTTTCTAGCTTGAGCGTCAGCGATCCTTTGACGCTGACGGGGCTCCCGTCGCCCGCTTTGCAAGCGAGCTCGGACGCGGAGATTGATCCAAAGTCGACGCTGCTTGTCAGACTGGGGGTCGCCGTGTGGGCACGAACCGTTGTATGTGGGGGCACCTGAGGGGCGCGCGCTGCGGTCGCCACGCTTTCGCCCAAGGCTCCCGTGTAATTCACATGTGCTTGCGCGAGGACAGCGTCGATGGTCGTCGCGGTAACGGTTAGCACATGGGTGCGACCACTCCCGTTAGTCACGCGGGACACAATGCCGGCGAAGCCAGTGGGGAACACCGCTGCGCCGGGAGCCAGGAAGTAGCTTGTCCCAACAGCGGGGAGGTGAGCGCTCGGCGCC
This sequence comes from uncultured Solirubrobacterales bacterium, assembly GCA_963695305.1. Taxonomy (GTDB): domain Bacteria; phylum Actinomycetota; class Thermoleophilia; order Solirubrobacterales; family Solirubrobacteraceae; genus Palsa-744. The sequence goes on from OY968774.1 coordinate 2,551,158, forward strand.
AAGGTCACGATCCACGGCGCTTCCTGCTGTGACCCAGTCGTAGCCGAAACGTTTCCGCCGCCAGCTACGGACTCGACTTCCGAGGCACTCGCGGTCTGCGTACCTTTAGCAGCCACAAACATTGAGGACGAGCGGTCTGGTGGGTTCTTGTAGGTGTACCTAGCTCGGTGTGCCTTCGGGCTGATGCCGCCGGGCGTGACAACCCGGACGTCCATTGTGGCGGCCCACGCAGCCGGCGTTAGGACTTGTACCGCGCGGGGTCTTACGCGAAACACCTTGGCCTTGAGGGTTCCGAACAGGACCTCTGTCGCCCCAGCTAGATTCTTGCCGGTTATGGTCATCTGCTGGGAGCCGGTCACGGGCCCACGCGAGACCGATAGTCTCGCGACGCGCGGGACCGAGGCGAACCTGAAGGTCACGCCGCGCGAAACGCGGCTCTTCCCGGCAGCGGTGACTAGGGTGATTGTGATCAGCCCGGGGTTGTGCCTTGGGGTGAGCACAGTCAGCGCAGTGCCTGAGAGCACACGTAGCTTTGAGCCGGTTACGCGTCCAAACTTTACGTACCGAACGGAGCCGAGACCGTTCCCTCGCAGCGTCACTGCCGTGCCGCCTCTGACTGGACCGGCCTTGACGGAGATCGAGGCCACCCGCGGTGACTGAGCAGCGATCATGGCACCCTCCGCAGATGCGGCTTGCGGCATCACGAGGCATACCGAGGCAACGACCAGTGCAACCGGAATGGCCCCGCCCTGCATGAGATGTCTAATCCCCCTCAAGGTGCGGGCCAGCCTACAGCATCCGATAGTCCTATCGAACAATCTTGATTATCGGACTCTTGGACCTTGGATTGAGCCTGAAAGGGCCTGCCCGCTCCGACGGGGTCCACCCTCAAGGACTTTCTTCCACGCGGTCGATGTTCCGCACCCGGCTGTTGGACCCCACTGCGATCATCCGCTCGGTGGAGGTTCGGGTCGATAGTCGTTGCGGGCATGTCGGTTCAAGCTATCGCGGCGAGCGGGCTTCAGGCTCGAGAGGCGACGTAGCGAGCATAATCCGATCCCGCTGCCTTGGCCCAAATTGCTGCCTTTTCCTCGCTGATGCCGAGTGTCTCCGCGAGGATGGGCGCGGGGACTTCTCGCGCGAGCGGCAGCAAAGCGCTTGCTCTTGACGGGATGCTGGGTATGCCGAGACCGCGCAGTCGGCGTCGTAGGCGTTCACCGTCAAGGTGCTGACCGACCACCTTGCCGGGGAGCAGCCACTGTGTTCTCTTTGCGGCCGTGACTGCTCTGCCTTGGGGTTCTCTGGCGAGCTCAACTAGTAGCGAGGCGACGGGTTCGACCATCACAACGGGGTGTCTCCCAGGGACAGCAGGACGCCTCTCTCACAGACGCTCACGTCAGAGAGTCGCAGTTGTGCGATCCGTGTGATCGGCTGGCCGTAGATCAGCACGAGCAGCCCAGCAAAACGATCGCGAACGTCCAGCGAGGTCTCGTTGACGAGTCGATCGATCAATGCTCGGCGCTCGGCATCATCCAGGCATCTATAGGTCTGCGCTTGCCCAGCACGCGGGATCGTGACCTTGGGGATCAACCCGTTCTTGACCGCCCACTTCACGAAGCTGCTCACCCTGATCCGAGTCGTGGGCCCAAGAGCGAACCACTTATCCACATCGTGCTGTTTGCAATCTCCAAGTTCGAGTCCGCGACTGCCCAACCATTCAATGAAGGCGATGCTCTGGTTGACCTGTCCGCGTGCGGTGTAGACCGATTTGCCTGTCAGCGTTCCCTGCCTGGCGCGGTAGTTCAACTCGTTGAGCAGATACCAGTGCGCCCATGCCTTCAGATGTTGGCGACCCGTGGTGTGAGCCATTTTCGCGGTCCGCTCGTCAAGCCAGCGCGTGAAGCGAACCAATTGCTCATCGCGTGGTGGAAGCGCGCCGTGGACTACCAGTGCGGAGCGTAGATGCTCGACTGCCTGGCTACTCGCAAGCGCGTCAAGGGCCTCGTGGGTAAGTGCACAACGGCCCGCGAGGATCTCGACCAGCACGTCAAAAGCGACGCTGCGCTCTATCCAGCGCATAGTCGAGCGCGGCTGCCTGCCCTCAACGAGCGCGCGTAGATAAGCTTCCAACCGTTCCGCGACCCCTGGCGCTGCGTTCTGGACGTGGGGATGTACGACGCGGCGCACGTTGCACGGCGCGCACAGACGATCCTTATAGAGACGATCCTCGGCACCGCATTCAGCGCAGATGTGCTCGCTTTTGATTCCGGCGCACGGCTCGCACAGTCCGACCAGGCCCGCCAGACGGGTCAGGCGCCGCGATTGCCCGCAACTGGAGCAGATGCCCTTGCTTTCCAAGTCCTTGTGGCGGCACGGCGCGCACTGTGGTTGCCCGTTGAGATAACTGTGGATCACTCTCACATGCCCACAGTCAAGGCAACATCCCCTGCGACGGCTACGCATACAGGTGCGGCAGATCGCGCGTGCTGTGCCCGCGTTCACGCACGGCACCGACCGTTTGCACGCTCCACAGACATCGACCGGCTCGACATGACAACCCTCGCAAACCTTGATGCCGCGATGGCTGCGCAGCAACACTCGATCCTCGCCGCACACATCACAGCGCTTGAGCCTGCCGGGGATTTCACCACGACGCGACGCGGTCTCATAACAGGCCCGGCAGAGGTCCGGCAGACCGTCTGCGGCACGTCGATTGATCGGCCTGACGTGGCGACAACGCCCGCACTGGCGGGTCACGCCGACTTTCTCAGCCACGTTCACGCTCGTGCGTCCCAAGGCGAATTCGCGCCGGCTTAGGAACGAGATCGACATCCACACCGGCTGCCGCGGCGGCACGGCGCTCCGCCAACGTCGGCGCGCTGCTCTCGACCGGCCGGATCAGCTCCGTGGGAGTGCAATCAAGCATCTCGCACAGCACCATCAGCACCCGCAGGTTCAGACGCTCAGGCTTGCCCGTCAACAGGCGATAGACCTGGCTATCTGACAAGTGGATGCCATAGCTCTGCAGGTGTGGGCTGAGCTCAGCAGCGGTGTAGATACCACGGTCGGCGAGCAGTGCGCGCAAACGCCACTCGTAATCAAGCTTCGCTGTCACTAGCCGCCTCCTGCATCTGACGTTTAAGGGCGCGTCGCATCGCGTCGTGCTTGAAATCGGAGCTGACGCCCGTGTAGATCGCGGTCGTTGAGGCATGACGATGACCGACCTGATGCTGCACGAACAGGTCATCCCAACCATCCTCGACCAGATGCGTGACGTAACTGTGACGCAAGCAATGCGTGCTCAACTGTCCCGGCAGACCAAGCTCGTCGCGCAAGCAAGCAAACCGCGAGTTGATGTACTTCGTGGAGACCCTGCTGCCCCGCTCGGTCAAGAACAACGCGGGTGAATCGAAGCTGTACGCCGGACGGATGTCGTTGACGAACTGCTCGAGTACCTCTGCGGCCCAGTCAAAGACGGTCAACACCTCGCGTCGGCGCGGCCCGCTCCCGTTCGCGCCCTTGCCGTAGCGCACCGTCAACGAACCGAACCGCCCGAACGATCCCCTATTTGGGTTCGGTCCGAAGTCAGCGACGTCGATCATCCCAACCTCGCGGCGACGCAGGCCGAAGGCGTACATCGTCTTGAAGATCGTCGCGTCGCGGAACGCGGCAAGAGACCCCTTGCGGCGCAAAGCACGCCTGCCGCTCACCCGCGAATCGCAGAACTCGAAAAACGCAGCCAGCTCTCGGCGAGTGAACGGACGGTTGCCCTCCGGGTCGCCCTCGTACTCATAGAGGTGACGAACGAGATTCAAGTCGTCAAAGACCTGTTCGGGAGCTTGCCCAAACTCCTGCACACAAACGGCAGCCCAGGGATAACGAGCGTCAAGGAAGAAATCGAGAAAGCCGCGGAGCCCTCCCTGGTAGCTGCGTACCGTCGACCGGGCCAACCCAGCGACAAATCTGTCCTCGAACCACTCGTCCATCGCCTCCGCAGTCCACTCCCACGGCCACAAGCCGATCTGCTTCTGGACTCGGCGTACCATCCACTCGCGGCCCTTGGAGGTCTCACTATCCAGACCCCGTGCCTTCTGCTGGTTATGCCACCCCCGCAGCACAGAATCGAAGACCGCCTCCTCCAAACGCAACGGGCGGACACCATCAAACAGCCCGTCAAGCACACGCGAAACGCCACCGACAGCAACAGCGCCAGCGCCCGTCCGCCTCTGGCCAGGAAGCATCGTCATCTGATGCCAGTATTCAGCATCAGATGACGAATACTAGGGGTCAGGCATCATCATCCCGCTCTCACCGAGCTTTTCCGCCTCTACACGCTCCTCGACGCAAGCTCATGACCAACAGCGATACCGCAGCCACCGAGAGAATCAGACCCCATCAGACGGAATAAGTCTCACTTGCCTTGGTAGCCGTCGTTGTCGACGCCGACCCGGTAGCCGGCGTCGAGGGTGTCTCTGATGCGACTGAAGTCGCGGGGTTGCAGGAGCCGTCCGATGTTCGGGTGGTGGTTGGCTTGTATTCGTTGAAGTGATCCTGCGTGCAGAAACAGCACAGGTAGCTTCTCCTTGTTCGTCCGCTTTGGCGGTCTGAGCGGCGAGCGGTGGGCGACCCGCGTGAGTGGCAAGGTCGCCCACCGCGATGAGGGGTGCTGCTGTCGGGAAGTGGCTAGATGAGCCCGCGTTCGCGTGCCGCGTCTTCGACTACCACGAGGTCTCCGGCGGGATCTCCCGAGCCGGTGCTCATGCACTTCTCAAACGCGGCTCCCTTGCCATCGCGCAAGCTCGTCATCGACGCCAGCAGCTTCTCTGGCCCCATCGCCCGGTAATTGCGAATCCGGCGCGTCCCTGCGGTTGTGTGCGATCGTGCCGGGCGCGAAGCGGTGCGCTTTGGTCGCTTGCTGCTCGCCTCCCTCGTTGGAGTTTGCTTGTCGGCCTTCGCCCGGAATCGCCGGATGTTGGGGTGCCGCAGCGCCCCGCTGTCAAAGACTCCCCAGTGCGCGAGCTCGACGACGAGTCCCGTGTACTTCTCGGGCTGCTCGTGCAGTTCGCGGCGCAGTTGGTCGTCCATGCCTGCCGCGCGGCCTTCGTAGATCCTGCCGTCTGCGTGCTCGACCCGGAAGCAGATGCCGCCCACCGCCCACGGGTTTGGCTTCCCGTCCCGGATAGGGGCGTACTTGCTGCCCGGCTCGGCCGGGTAGGTTCCGGTGCAGATCGCCTCGATCTCGGCTTCGGGCTTGATCTTGCGCCAGCCGTGGCGGCGGCCTCCGCAGACATAGCTGCTGTAGATGTCCTTGACAACGACGCCCTCGAACCCTTCAGCGACGAGTTGCTCAAGACCGTCCTCGGTGGCCTCGTGGATCGGGCTGTGCATGAGCACTTCGTCCTTCTCCAGTGCTCCGAGTACGTCGATGAGGCGCTGCTTGCGCTCGCCGAGCGGCAAGTGCCGGATGTCTTCTCCGTCGATCTGCAGCACGTCGAATACCACGTAGGTGAGCGGCGGGTCCACGGCAGTCGGTGTGTGCTTGTAGCCGCCGCGTGTTCTCGAGAGGATTTCCTGGGTGCGGTTCCACTGTCGGCCATGGTGCAGTGCGACGATCTCACCGTCGATGATTGAGTTGGCGGGCAGGCGCTGGCTGACGGCGTCGGTGATGTAGGGCACTTGGGTGATCTCGTTACCGGTGCGCGTCTGTAGCCGAACGTCGTCGATGGTTGAGGCGATCACGCGCCATCCGTCGAACTTCGGCTCCATCAGCCATTGCGGTCCTGTTGGCACGGCATCCATCTTCGCTGCGAACATCGGTTCACGTAGCAAGGTGATTCTCTCCTTTGGCCCCGCTGGTCGGGGCGGTTGATTTCCTCTGTGCGCCCGTGCGGCGAAAGCGCGAGTGGCGCTGCCGGGCTCGCGCGAGCGTGTTGATCGGAGGGGGTGGCGATTCTTTGGCCGCCACCCCCTATTTCGGTTCGGTTAGGAGGCGGTGCCTACTGGCACCTTCCCGTTCCTCGAAGCCGCTTTCTTGGCTTTGACGACGGGTGTCCCCTTCACTGCGGCCTGCAGTGCGGCCATCAGGTCGGGCACGGCCTCAGCCTTCGTGTCGGGTTCGCGCTTGGGGATCGGCTTGCCGTTACGAGCGGCGTCGATTGCTTCCTGACGGACGGCGACGGCACCATCCTCAGCCGACTCGAAGTCAAAGCTCCCGGGCAACCCTTCTAGGAGCTGCACGGCGACGGCGATATCGGCGTCGGACACCCCGTCGAGGCTGATCAGACATGTCTCGTCAGGTTTGCGTACCTCCGACTCGTACATCAGGACGCTGAGCACGAGCGCGCCATCAAGTGGATAGATCGCGACGAGTTGCTCTCGCCCTCGCGGCGCCCACTTGCCGATCGCGACCTTCCCTGAGCGTTCAAGCGCCGCGAAGAACACGCTCAGAACACCGGCGGCGCCCTTTACGTTCTTGTCGGGCCGCACGTAATACAGTCCGGCGGTGCGCTCCATTGGCGCGTCCTTGGCGTCGATGACACCTTCGAGCTCGATCGCCTCGGATGTTCCGGCGGCGGCGATCGCCTCCAATGCGGCATCGTCGAGAACAACGTATTTCTCACCGTCGGCCTGAACGCCCTTTACCGCTGGGGTCGTGTTGTCGGTTTCACCTGCCTTTGTCATTGCGTCGGTGAGCCGTCGGTGGCCTCCTTCGCAGGTGGTCTCACGGGTGAATGGTTTCTGGTGGCAAGCACAGAGCTCCTTTAGCTCGTCCTTGCCGCGGTAGGGCTCTGAGCCCTTGCAGATCGCGACCTGCGCTTGTAGTAGTGAGTTAATTCGGAGCGCGCCGCTCCACATGCTTCGCAGGGCCATGCGGCCCTCCTTTCGCTGTAAGCGCCGACGGGAATGCCCTGTCTGGCGCCGGTTGGATGAATGCGCTCTCCGCTGCACGGGAGAGCGATGCCGGCCGCACGCGCGTCGTGCTGCTGCGTGTGGCGGGTCTACCTTGCGGTAGGTCTGGTCAGTGGGTTAGCCCACCGAAGTTGATGGTCGCCGCTTGGATTTGTCTGTTGGCGCGCTCAGCGCCCGGCTGTGGTCGGGGAGCGTGAACGTCGTTTGCGGGATTGCGCTGGTGGGGTGGCGCCGGCGAGCAGCGAGAGCTGCTCGAAGCTCTTTAGCGGCTTGATCGGTCCGAAACTGCGGGGCATTGGCGCAGGCCCCTCGGTGACGATGGCGCTTTCCGGGTTAATGACACTCTGCAGCGGCACGATGCGATCCCAGAGGCTCTTGACCTCCTTCTCAGGGACCTCATCGCCGTTGATCTCGGCGCCCGCCTCGATCATTTCGGTGATGACCTGCGCCCAGTCTGTCGGTGGCTCGGGCTCGTCGATGAGCTGTCCGTCAAGCGCAACGTCCGCGGCTGCCCCCTTATTCAAGAGCAGATGCCACTTGCGCTCGTCAAGTGAGCCGCGGCCACGTAGATACAGGTCGTGGTCGTTGGGCTTCTTGCGCGCCTTGCGCCGTCGAGTGTGCTCGCGTTGAGCGGCGGCGAACGCTTTGCGCATCCCTGGGTTCTCTGGGATCGCAGCGGGGTCTGTCGGCCCGCACGATGCCTCGCGCTGGCTGATGATTTCCGTGACGAGGCGACCCTTGGCCAGACCACCCTTTTTTGCCTTGAACTCCAGCAATCCGCTCTCGCCTGGGCGGTTGTTGGGCGCGACGAAGAACGCGATCACGATCGGCAACTCGGCTCCCGAGAAAAGACTCTCGGTCTCGATCACCGCGTACACGCCGTGGCCGTCGGGGCGGGTAACGATCTCGTTGTAGAAGCGGTCGCGCCCGGCGATCAGCGCGCCTTGACCGTTCTCGGTCAGGAGTCCTTGGGCGTAGCGGTAGGCGAGGACCGTGCTGTTGACCGCCTTGCCTGTGAGCGGATCGGCCCAGTCCAGACCGAACGGCGGGTTGAGCGCGATCTGCCCGAAACGCACGCCAGCGCAGCGCAGCAACGGGTAGATCTGCTGGATGTCTCCCCGAATCGAGGTGTAATCGCCGGCGGCGATGTGATCGCGGTCGATCTCTACCCCGAACCTGCACGCCTTCTCATAGGGGGCAAGTAGTGCACCGTTTCCGGCTGTGAGGTCGAGGACCGGCTCGTAGGCGCTACCGAAGACACGGGCGATGAGCTGGGCGGCTTCCAGCGGCGCGAAATACTGTTGTAGGCCGCGCTGCCCGCCGCGTGAACGGTGAAGGACGCTGCGCGATGAGGACATTGCCTCCTGGTTGAGTGCGCCTCCTGTAAGTGCGCCGCGCTTTTCGGCGACTGTCGTTGTCGTAGGCAAAATTGCTCCCTTCTGGCGAGCCGCGCCGCGGCCCACTGGTGAACGAAAAAGAGGCCCGCCCCAATTGCTGGGACGGGCCTCGGATTGACGTATGTGAGCGCTGCCGCCTGGACAGCGTTGTTCGCTGCTGCTAGGTGCCGACTTGCTCGCGGGTGCGCAGGAGTGGGCGCTGTCCCGTGAACTTCGTTTCTGCTTCTTGACGGAGTTCGTGGCGGACATGCATGTGACAAATGCCGAGCAGGTTTCGCCCGACGTATCTACCGCTGCTTCTCTCCTTACAGCCCCATTCGGCGTCGTAGGGTGAGAGCTCGGCGAGGGTGTGCTGGCCGGTCATCAGCAGCAGCTCACGCCATCCGTCAAGCCGCCATTGAATGCAGTTGAACGTCAACATCACCGCGTAGCGGACTTGCTCCCAGTCCCCTCGGAGCCGAACGATCCCTCTCGGCCCTCCGAGCTTCTTGGCTTGGACCGGTGTGGCGCGGATGATCTCTCCGAACGTGTCACGGTCCTGGGCCTTGCACGCCTGAAAATAGCTCTCGCGCGAGTAGGCGGTGCACATCTCGCCCGGCTCGTGCCCGAGATAACCGGCGGGGAGCGTGATTCCCTCTCGGATGATCGCGAAGCTCGAGTACGGGCCTGACCAGAAGTACAGGGTGCCGGGTTGATCCCACGGCGGGGCTAGTTGAAACGGTGCGGCCTCTGGCAGCGCGAGCATTCCGCTCTGCTGTGCAGGCATGGGTTCTCCTTCCCGTCACTGGATTGGTATGTGGTGAAAGCTGGGTTGCGGCCGCGGTCAGACGGTGGCTATGTCACGGCAGGCCATGACGTGCCGCTCGCGGGTCTCGCGCTCGGCTGCTTGCGCGGCGTGGGTCGCCGCTTCGTTGGCGACGCTTCGGATGTACTCCAGGCCGCCAAGGAATCCGCCGCAGGAGTCGACTTGCTCACCGTCAGCGTCTGTGACGGTGAAGCTGTAGACCTGGCCGCGCAAGTATTCGTCGTAGATCCTGACCTCTTCTCGCAAGGCTTTCTCGATCTCCCGCTCGGTTGCGTTCTCCAGACCGCATTCCTTTCTGGTCTCGGCGGTGTCGAAGATGACGCCGACCTGTCCGCTGTCCCAGCCGCCTGGGTCGTGGCGGTGTGCGCCGTCACCGACGTACATTGATATTCCCGAGTGGTCAATGAGTCCGAGCGGCAGGATCACTCTCGCGTCGCGGCGGGCCTTGAGGTAGGCGGTAAGCGACAGTTCGATTTCGCCGCGCCCACCGCAGCGCGGACAGTCGCAGATCTCAAGCATGATGCGGTGCTGGACGTCAGGATCTCCTTTCTCTCCCTCGCGTTTGATGATGCGTCCCATCTCGCTGCGCATTGCCTCAATACCGCCGGCGGCGATCGTCACCCATCCGTAGGGACGCTTGCGCCACAGCTTTGCCCGTTCGGGGTTCTCGCCGGTGCCCCGGCAACTGGGGCAGTCAGCGGTGGTGCTGAAATCATCGCCACGTACTTGCTCGTCTCCGAGGACGTAGCGGCGGTGGCCGCACAGCATCACGCCGACATTCACTCCCTCGCGGGGATCGGCGTCTTCGGGGAACGGGTCGTAGTCGATCACGACTCGCATTCCTTGGTGGTTGTAGGTCTCGACATGCTCCATCTCGTTCTCCTGGCTTAACGGTCTGTTCGTGTGCTCGCGGACCGGCGCGCAGGGGCGCCGGCCTGCCTTGTGTGGCGGCTTCGTCTCCGCCGGGTTACTCGGCGGTGTGGCCGAGTCGCTTTTCGTTGATCGCGTGTTCAGCTGCAGACCTGTCGTGGAACACCTCGATCGACAGGTCGCCCTCGCTGTAGTGCGCGATCGCGTGGCGGGCGTCACACGCTGGTGCTGGCCATTGGAAGTAGATCGAGAACGGCATCTCGCCGAGCGTGTCGATGTGCTTCCAGCCCGCGGCTTCTAGTGCGCGTGTCCAGTCGTGTCCGTCGTCGTATCCGCGTCGGCCGTCAAACCCGCACGGGCCGCTGTAGATACGCGACTGCTCGCGGGTCTGCGTGGTCCACTGGAATTGCAGCGTCGGCTCGCAGTAGTAGGCGAGCAGTGCCCTGAGTGTTGGGCCTCGGCTCATGCCGGCACCCGGAAGTAACCGCAAACCCGCTCGTCCCACACTTCATACAGTGCGTTTACTGTGGCGAGCGCCTGGGCAGCGAAGCGCCCGGTGTTGCTGCGTGTCACTGGGCGACCGCGCTGGCGCAGAACGCAAAGCGCGGTGTGTGGACCATCAATGCAGATCCGCCCGCAGAACAGGTCATCTTGTTCTGTTCTCCTCGAGAGCATGGCTGTGTATTCGTCTGCCGTGCCTATCGGCTCCTCGAGTGCTGGGCAGAGCATGATCGTAAGCATCGCCATCACTCTGTGTCCCTCACTGCTCGCGAGCTGCCAGGCATGAAACGCGGCGGTGTTGCCACGGGCACTGACGTCGGGGTCAGCCAGCACACGTGGCGCGTGGATCAAGGCGGCGAACGCGGCGGGCATCTCGACCGGCTGGCGCTGTGCATCCAACGCTACGAGCACGGCATCACCTTTGATCCATCTTCCGTCGCTTTTCAGCAGCGAGGCAGCGCGGGCGTTGGGTTCCCCAGCGTCAAGGCAACCGCTCTGGGGGGCCGTATAACCCCAAACGTCGGGGTCGACGGATGTGAACGCCTCGACCTGGGAGCCGATCGTGTCGCGCACGTCCTTCAGGCTCTCGACGGTGAGTTGGTGGACCGGCTGCGTCGGGTCGGCTGGCACCATCAGCGCCTTGAGCGCACCGATGCTGTTTGGGGTAGCTGAAACGGGCTTTTGGCTCGTCACGATGAGTTCCTTTCGGTTTAGGTTTCCGCCGGTCTTCCGCGCGGCGGACGGTGTGTGTGGGGGGCTCTGCGGACGGCTACGCCGCCGGGTGCTTCAGCAGAGCCGCGTCTGGCTGCGCGCAACGCATCGCCAGACCTTTACGGGCCTTGAGTGGTTGCTGTTCTTGCGCTCGGAGGGCCGATGCTCCTCAGTTGGTTCGATGAGCCCCATGCCGCGCGCGCAGCTCAGGGCGTTGCCGATCATGCGCGGCTCGCGTGGCGGCATCGCTATCTCCGTCCACACGTCGTCGCTTGTGATCGTGTCCCGCGTCAACGCGAGTTGTTCGATCGCCTCGACTGCCGATTGCATCCATGCGGCGTCTGCGGCACGCCTCGCTGCGGTCAGGTCGGCAGCGTGGACCTGCGGGATCGCTCTGGGCGCCGGGAGCGCAAGCCCGTGGCAGAGCATCCCGTCACTGGTGCGCCAGCGATCGTCCTCGCCTAGTTCGGCGAGCGGCGCTCCCGCTGGGTCTAGGATGCGCCGCCCCTCGAGCACGACCAGAGTGCCGTCGGTGAGCGGCGGTACGTCCGTGGCTGTGAAGCCAGGCGATCCACGGGGTGTGTGTGAGCGTTCAGAGGTCACGGTGATCTCCGTTTCGCTCTAGGCCGCGCGTGGCGGGTGAGGGTCGAGGTCGTACAGCTCGATGAGCTCGCCTAGACCGGCACCGGCGCCGATCAGTCGCGGATCTTCCTCCCACGGGTCGGCAACGAACTCCGGCTCGTGTTCTGGCATGTCCTCTGCGTCGATGAGCCTGAAGCCGGCGTGCTCCAGCTCCTCCTCGGTGAAGACGTACTCCTCAGTGACTCCTCCGGTCCCGATGTTCGCGATGCCGTCGGTACGGGGAGTAGGACGATGGTGGCGTGTTACACGGTAAGTCATGGTTCGCTCCGTTTCACTTGTGCTGTTGGTTAATGGACGGCTCGCTACAACCGGGCCGTCTTTGAGGTGACACCCGGCCTGATGGATCTGGCTGGGCGCGGGGAGATTGCTTGCGGACCGCCGTCAAGCGCTGTGGAGCGCTTTGCGATGCGCGCATCCCAGTGCGCTCGTTGGCGATTCGGGCCGTTCTGTGGACGCGACGAGCGCGTCACGGGTTGGGCCTCTCTACGATCAGGGAGACGACAATTGTTGGTCGCCTGCGTGCGCGGCGCCGCGACTGCGAAACTGCCTCGACAGGCACGTTTCAAGGTCGATGCGAGCGCTGCTAGATCAGGTGACGGCAGCGTTCGCGGACTTCCTCGGCGACACTGTGAAACACTGTTTCGTCGGCGGCAAGCGCGTCACCGGTGGGACCACCGCGCATCAGCGACGCGAGGTCATAGATAGTGCCTTGCGCTCCACAACCGAAACAGTGGAACACGTACTCGCTGACGCTGCAGGACGGATTCTCGTCCGGGTGCGCCGGTGACGGACAGCCCATGTTACCTTTCCCCGGCACCTCGACACCGGCAAGGACGGGGAAGTACGCGGCCGCCGGTATAAGCCGGTAGGGGTCGTAGGCGTGGTCGCGTAGATCGCGGCGGCGGATGGGTCTGCTGCGTGGCGGATCGGGCAGCCCGCCGATAAGCGTGTTGACGTTGTACGGTGCGAGCGCGAGGTCAAGACGAGCGATCCGCGCGTAGCGGCCGGTCTTGTGGTTGATCGTTCCCGCGAGCCGCAGCACACGCGAGCGCTCACGGCACACTACGTCCCCGAAATATGTCTTCTTGCCATCGGTTTCGCTGTAGCCGAGACGGTGGATCAGCCTGTAGTTCCACCGCTCGATCCAGTCCACTGCCTCGACGTTGGTCAGTAGACGGCGTGTCTTGCGGTCGCGGTACCCGACGATTCTGGGGCGTCCCCGTTTCCCGGTGCCCTGTGTAACCTCCTTTGCGTTGTGGAACACCTCGCCGCTGTCTAGGTCGGCGACGGTGCGCGCGACCTGTGGTGCAGATAGAAGCCAGACGAGGTGGCGGTGCCCGTCGCTTCGCTCGTCGCCGTCCCCGCCGGCGCTCGCGATCTCCAGGTGGGCAGGAAACGCCTGAAGCAGCTCGTCTATCTGCTCCGCGTGTCCTGGATCGTCGATGTCCATCCACAGAGATCGTGTCCAGTGGATGTCCTCCTGTGTCGCGCGGCGTGCTGCGCGTGGCGTGACGCCGACGAACACGTCCTCCCCTTTGCTGTGGTGTCGCTCGGCAAGAGCTAGCAGTGGGTCTCGCCACTGCAGGTTGCCTGTGGCGCCGCCCGGCAGGAAATACTCCTCGTCGTCGCGTGTGTAGATCTTCAGCTTGCCGCGCTTGTCGCGGTAGCCTGCGGCGATCTCGACGTATCCGTTGGTCATCGAGTGCAGCACGCCGAGGTGAATCTGACGATGGCGTACCGACGGCAACTGCACGGTTCGTTCGCTTCCATCGGCGTGGCGGACCGTGAGGGGGAGCATCACCTCGCTGCCGGACTCCGGCGAGGTCGTGTGCGGCGCCACCGTCGGTGTTTGTGGTCTTACTGCGACTGCTGCGCTCATGATTTTCCTTCCGTGGTATTAGCTGTGGCTGTTGAGGCGGCTTGGCTTCTGACGAGAGTCGCCTTGAGTCGACGAAATCTCTCCAGGTCGGGATGTTCTGCAGTCCTTTCCGCGGCCCGTTCGCAGTCGGCGCGGATCTCAGAGAGGCGCCGCTGTTCGGTTTTGGGCGACGGGTCTTCCAATCGCTCCCCGGTCGCATAGGCGATCTGCTGCTCGACGTAATCGGCGGCGAGCAGCATGGCTTCGGGGAGTTCTTCGTCGGCGCCGCCCAGACGCGCGACGATCCGGCCGGTGCGTGCGGCTGGCGTGTCATAGACAAACCAAACGCCGGTGTCGTCTACGCCAAGGATCGCTTGGCGCTTCTCTCCCCAACTGGTCGTGTAGGGGATCGCGAGCGGCCTCGGCTCTCGAACATCACTGCTCAAGCCGGTCCCGTCTCGACGGCGTACCGTGCCGTTCGTGGTTGATGTACTAGTCGGGGTCATTGTCTGGATCTCCTTCGGGTCCGTTTAAAAGGTCGGAAGTACGCACGCGAGACCCCCAAAAAAATCTGGGAGCGTGCGCGGACAACCGGCGGAGGCCCTACCGGCATGGCTAGCGCTCGGTCATGCCCACTTACGCGCCGCTTGGGGACGGCGCGCGCCGCTTCTGTGTTCAGGCGGTGGGGGTGGGCTGCTCTGGCTTGACCTTCTCCACGCGCAACCGGTATCGGCCGAACCGCCGAGAGCGCAGCCATCGCGCGGCGTGCTTTGCCCACGATGGGAACTGCCCGTCGTGTACCCGAAGCCACAACAGCCACGTCGCGATGCCGTAAATGAACGGGACCGCGAGTAGCACCACGACGAACAATCCGGCGAAGACGTACAACAACAGCGCTACGGCAAGCGCGAAAAGGTGAGCGACAAACCCACCTTCGCGACTGCTCAGATCACCCAGAACAACCAGGGCTAGGAAAACGAACGCGAACTGTTTACGCATGAGATAAGCCTTTCTCCCGCGACACGCGCGGGATGAGAGTTGAACGAGAAACCCCCGGCCGTCTCGACTGGAAGCCGAGGGACATGACCGCGCGTGCCACAACTGGCCAGACGCGCCTGGGCGGTGCACAAAAAAATCGGTTCGGCGCCCGTGCGCGGGCTAACGCCCGCTTCGGGCGCCACTCGACGCAAACGCTCTCAACCCATCAACCGGCCCAGTGCGAGCACAGCGGTTGGCAGTGATCGCACGACAACTACCGGGGTTAGGTAAAACGGAGCGAGAAGGACAGAACCGACGGGACGGTGAGTGGTTGCTGCAACGGTCAGACGCAGACGGCGATCTCGGCATGAACCTGACCGATGCACAACTCGCCGCCGCGCTCGGCTTGGATGCGACGACGGACGTGGCGATTGACGGGCGCGGGAGCGTTGCTGTCAACGACTCGTAGCGCCGCGTGGATGCTGAACCTCTCGCCGTGGTAGACCAAAGCGCTTCTGCCGTGCTCGTCGATGCGTCGGATCAATACGGTGGTCAACACTTGCTTGTCCTTTCGTTGGATTGGATCTGCCGACTACGGGCAGGGGTGTACGGGCCGCCCACACACGCGGGCGACCTTTGGGAAAGAGCTGATGTGGCCGAGCGCCCAGGCCTTTGGGAAAGAGCTGATGTGGCCGAGCGCTCAGGCGCGGCGGCGGGAGATGCCCCTGCTGTGGTGCCGCGGCTTGACCGGCGACTGTTGTGCTCGCCTCGACCGGCGCTGCCAAACCGAACGTGCGCCTGGTCGCCGCGACGAACACGAGCCGGGCTTGCTCGCCACCGCGTATCGCTTCCGCCGCGTCGAGCAGCAGGCTCGCCCCAACGCAGGCGGCTAGCGACTGGACCGAGGCGGTCTTCGCGATGTCCTGCCAGTCATCGCCGCCGTGCTCCTCGGCGTACTTGACCGCGAGCCGACCGACGGCAGCGACATTCTGTAGCTCGCGTGCCTGCTCAAGGATCGTGGGAAGGTCGCGGCTCGTGAGCGCGAGGCGCAGCGCCACCGTGAAATAGCGTTGCTGCACAACCCGTCGCTGGAGGTTGCGCGGCAGACCGGCGAGTTGCACAGTCATCGTTGCCCGTCCGTGTGCTCAGGCAGGAACAGTCCGCTGAGCTGGCGGGTAGGGCACGTCGGCATCTCGCCGACGGGACACTCCGCAGGCATCACGACGACTTGCAGGTGGCGAACGGGACTGAACGAGCCCTCGTACTTGACGGCCTCACCGGCCGGTGGACGTCTGGCCAGCACGCGTCCCAACACTTGGTCTACCGCCCAGCCCGGCAACCGTGCCTGTAGCGCTTCGAGCACGGCGTCATCGAACGGGCCGTGCATCGTTACGCGTCTTGTGCCGTCCTCCTGGTCGGCCCGGATCGTCGTGACAGTGACCCGTACAGGCGATCTGGTGTCGATCCTTGTCATGGACTCACCCCTTTCATGGGAGTCGGGTTATGGATGTCGAGTTCTCGGCACAGACTCCGAAGACCCTCCATGCCGAACGTGGTGAACAGCACGCCAAAGCCGTGTAGAACCGCGATACGGCCAGCCGCCTGGTAGCGATCTCGATGCAAGTCCTCTGCCGGTCGGCCTGACGGGCCTGTGCACCACGCACCGTCACGGGCAGCGCAGACCGGGCACGCGAGGCTCAGCACGCACACCAACACGCACGGCAAGGGACAGCGATCGCGCCGGGGCGCGCACACGAGGTCGTGCTCGGCGGGGATGGTGCAGAAGCCGGGCGGATGCCCGACCCCCACACCAACCGCACGTCTACGGTCACGATCCCGCTTGAACCGTGCGTTAGCTTCCCGCGCCTCCCCCTTCCGGGGTTATGTCCCGCCGTGGTGTGCGCGGCGTTGCAGCGAGATGCCTCTCGACTCGGATGGGTCGGGTAGGCTGATTCACTGCACGAGCGGACCGGGAAGGTCAGCGTCGCTAGCGACGACCCAGGGGTGTGGGACGGTTCGGGGCCAAGCGGGTCGAGCCTGCACAGAGGCGACACGGAAGGCTTGGCGATGAACCTGCGAGCTACGGACTACCGGGTACTGCGAGCCCCGAGAAGCGGGGGGAGTCAGGACACGAGGGTCAAGACATCAAAGAAGGTCACGGACGCTAACACGCGGGTGTTGTGCGATCGCAGAGCAGCCAACGAACACGCCAGCAAGACCCGTCCTGCCAAGCGAAGCGAACAGCACGCCAGGAGAGCAGAACCAGCGCCAGGCAAAGCGACACGACAACCAAGACCAACACGCACCGAACGGCACGAACACACGCACGATCAAGGACACAACCAGACACCCAGGTCTCGACCCTTACTTCGTCACCGTGTCCTACTCCGCCGCTGGTCCGGTCCTCCAGCCCGTACCTACGGGCGTTTCCGCCCTCGGCAGGCCGTCGCCGACCACCCCTTCAACGGCGGACTAGCAAGAGAACGCGCCCTACTCCGCCGCTGGTCCGGTTTTCGGCTTCGTTAAGCGGTTTGTGGCGCTTCTCCGCCGCTGATCACCGGCGGAGTAGAACCCATCAGCGGCGGACTACGAGGCCGCTACGGCAAACAGCCAAATCGTCTATCTCACCCGGTTGGTAACCCCGCGATCGCACACACACGCCGACCAAGCGGGTCTCACAAGCCCGCCAAACGCGCGAGCATGAGGGCCGTTTCGCACACCGTCTTTAGCGCCAGGACCGCCACGATCAGTCGCTCGACGCGCCCGACTCGCGGCGGCCCGCCTGCCTCGGCCGAGGTGTACGTCACTGTCGCCGCCAGCCCACCCGTGGCACTCGCGGCGCTCAACCCGCGCAAGTCAACCCGAACAACCATCTGTAGCGAAAAGACTACAGGACGGAAGAGTCGTCCTTACGACAATACGCAACGCCACCATCTAGGCGCGCAGACCCGCCGCACCGCAGCAACCGCCCGCCACCGCCAGCCGTCTTCGTCGCGTGGCCCTTACGCTCGGCTCCTGTAGGGCGCTTCGAGAAGCTGACCCAAGCGTCGGAATATGAAGTCTTCCTCGTCGCGGCCAGCCGTGACGTTGGCACGGCTGGCGTCCTCGCCTGCCTGCGCTTGCAGTCGCTTGGCCACAGTGGACGAGAGCGAGACGTTAACGAACACCGTCTGACCATCCTCGTCGTCGTGAACGTCGCCCGCTTGGCTAGTGTCCCCGTCGCCGGCGGGACTCGTGGTGGAGGCCGCGTTGGCTTGATAGGCCGCTTCCAAACTCCTATTCCTGTGGTCGGCTATGAAACCCCCGTAGGCGAGGTCGGTCTCCGTTAGTCCCTCTCGCGCGGCCGCGTCGTCTGCCTGCTGGTCGAGTCGATTCAGCGTCTCGACCTGCATAAGGAGAAGCAGCGGCTTCTTCTTCCCCGCCCGTGAGCTGCGGCGGTTGGTGGACCCGATGCCGCGCCGAAACCAAGAAGCGATCGCTGCCGCTGGTGACGTACCTCGCACGGCGCAAAACGTAGCGCAAAGCTCGTTGGAGCAGGCGGCACCAGTAAGGGGACGCGCGATCGCCGAATCCTGCGCGGCAACCCATCCACGACGGCGCCAACGTTCATGCACGAGGACCGTACACTCGGCCACGCATGAGACCAACCGCCGAACACACGCCGGCCCCTGACCGGGCGGCCCCGCCCTTATTCGAGTGCAAGAACTGGCAGTTCGTCAATCGCTCATGGTCGGGAAGGGTTCGCTGCGTGTCGCCCCGCGGCGGATCACATATCCCTCACCGAGTGCGCCTTGAGCCCACGAGAGCGCGGCGCGAAGGTCGTCGGTGACAGCCTCCTCGGTGTCGGTCGGCCTCAAGCGGACTGTTCGTTCGAGGTCGCGGCCCGGCGCGGGGTCGTGGATCTCAAGGTTCCAACGCAGGCGTCGTTCGTAGACGAGGCTCGTCATCGTCGCGACCAGCGTCTCGTAACCGTCACGCCACTGGACGACGAGAGTGTCGGGATCGTTCGGTTCAGCCGTGGGCTCGACGGTCAACTCCATAAACAACGTCCGGCGACGGCGATCATGGTCGTCTGGCCCCTCTGTGAGGCTCGTGTACGGCATCGCACTGAGCAGGCTCCCGACCGTCGCGAGCCCTTCAAGCAGCCGCTCGGATTCCCTGTCGAGCTGTCCTCCCAGTTCAAGCGACGCCTCAAACGCGGCCTGCGCCTCCTCATACGCCGTATCGAGATGAAGCTGGATCTCTTGCGGAAGATGCGAGAGAACGAGCATCCAGGTATCCCGACTCAACGGTGGGGTACCGTCCCCATTCGCTATGTACGCAGCGAGTTCAGCGTCGCGCTCAAGGAGCCCAGTCGAGCCCGGTCGGTGGAGGTAGCTTGCAAGCGTGCGCCGCGCAGCCGCGCACGCTTGGACCATCCACTCATCGGGGTCGCGGTCATCGTCGGGCAGCGACGACGCGAGCGCCAGCAGGGTTGCGTGAGCGTTGACATCCGCAGCCTGTCCCACAAAGACAAGGCTAACACCGCGAAGGCGACCCTAAACGCCGACCCGCTCGGATTGATCGCGCTCGTTGCGACGAGGCGTCGAGCCGACCAGTCCAAACCGACGATCCGGGCACCCCTGTTTGCTGCTCGCCATCGGGCCTTGTCGGAAGCTTCTGATGGCCAATGTCGCGGCCAATCTCGCTGTTAGCATCGCGGCGTGTCGATGGATGAGCTCAACATCGCGATCGCTGATCCGACGCTCGATGACGTGCGAGAGCTCGTCGAGCATCATCTGAAGTTCGGGCGTTTGCACAGCCCACCACAGGATGCGCACGCGCTCGAGATCGACGGTCTGCTCGATCCCGCCGTCACCCTCTTCAGTATCCGCCGCCGTGGGGAGCTGGTCGCGATCGGCGCGCTCAAGCGGCTTGACGATAAGCACGCTGAGCTGAAGACGATGCACACCGTTGAGCATGTCCGCGGACTAGGCATTGGCCGCGCGATGCTCGACTATCTCCTCGCCGTCGCCCGCGAGCGCGGCTACGAACAAGTAAGCCTTGAGACCGGGTCCATGAAAGCATTTGCGCCAGCCCGCTCGCTCTATATGAGCGCGGGATTTGCACCGTGCGAGCCATTCGGCGACTATCGCCATACCCCAAACACCACCTACATGACGATGAGGGTCAGCGAACGCCGCACACACTGCCGCACCGTCTGACATCGCGACGACGAGCCCGTAATCAGAAGCGCCGACGGACCCAACTACACATCGTGGGGGTGCCGGTGTAGGCGCGCTCGGAGGATCATCCCGAGTCCACACACGACGTACACGATGGCGGCCGCGATCAAAGCGAACTTGATCGCCGAGCAGACCGCCGCGAACGGCGCGGCGAACCTACCGCCATTACCCGCGAGCGTGACTAGCAACGCGACGTTTTCGCTGGCGTCAAAGACCGCTGCGACTGGCGCGAAATACGGCACGACACGGCCCGTAATCGCCAGGCGCCGCCACCGACGTTCCCGCGCGATATCGCGGATCGCAAAACCAGCGAGCAGGAAGAACAGCGCATAGGACAGCATGTAGCCATAATCCAACAACAGGGACAGGTGTGCGGCATTGCGCCCAGAGGCTCCCCACTCGCTGAGGATCTGTGCCGCACGGACAGGCGTCGCCGCGAACTCGAAGTCGAGGATCGTCGGCCCGCGCGAGACGCGGGAGGGATCGATCAGTTCCAGCAAGACCGTGAACGCGAGGGTCGCGGCACCGGTAGAGAGCAACGCCCAACGACGGGAAGATCTGCTTCTTGTGTCGGGACGGGCTGTTAGCCGATCTTCGCTGCTTGCCAGGTTCTGGATCTCGGTCATCTTGGTCGCGCAGCGTATCGACCGAACAGCGATTGATCGTCCGTGTCCGAACGGGGTCGCTGCATGTAGGGTTCTCGCGGCGATGGCGGTGGAGATCAAGCCCGTTTCGGGTCGGCGCGAGCTCAGAGCGTTCATCAGGCTGCCGTGGCGGCTGTATCGCGGCGAGCCTAATTGGGTGCCGCCGCTACTGATGGACGTCAAGAAGCGACTCGCCCGGAAGAAGAACCCGTTCTTCGAGCACGCCGAAGCTGAATATTTCTTGGCGTGGCGCGACGGGCAGCCGGTCGGCCGCATCAGCGCGCATATCGACCGGAACTTCAACGAGTTCCAGAAAAACTCGTGGGGCTTGTGGGGATGGTTCGAGTGCGAGGACGATCCCGAGACGGCACGCGGACTACTCAACGCCGCCGCAGCATGGCTCTCAGAGCGCGGCAGGGACCGCATGGTCGGCCCGATGGACTTCACCACCAACGACGAAATCGGCCTGTTGATCGCCGGGCACGAGTACCCGCCTGTGATCCTCTGCCAGTGGCACCACCCCTACTATCAACGCCTGCTGGAGCAAGATCTCGGGATGAGCAAGGCGATGGACCTCTATATGTGGAGCCTTCACATCACCGGCCGCGAGAACGTTCACCCCGCGATCTGGCAAGCCGCCGACGACCTCGAGTCAGAGCACGGGATCGTCTGCAGACCGTTCCGTAAGAAGGACTTGCACGCCGAGGTCGCACGGTTCGTGAAGCTCTACAACATGGTGCTGGAACGCAACTGGGGTTTCGTGCCTTTGACCGAGGATGAGGTCTACCACTACGCCAAGGACCTCAAGCCGATCCTCGATGAGAACTGGGCGATGTTCGCCGAACGCAATGACACCGGCGAGATCGTCGGCGGAGCACTCACGCTACTTAACTACAACCAGGTGCTCGCCAAGATAAACGGCCGACTGTTGCCGTTCGGTTGGTTTCGGGCGCTGCGCGAGCGCTCCAAGATAGATGCGGTCCGTGTGATCGTGCTCGGCGTGACACCTGCCTACCGGCACACCGGGGTCGCGGCACGGCTCTACCAGATGCACTTCGACTCGGCGGAACGCACACCACAAAAGGGCGGAGAGATGGGCTGGACGCTTGAGGTCAACGAGCCGATGAACCGCGCGCTGGAAGGCATGGGAGCCGAAATCAAGCGCCGCTACCGCATCTACGAACGCAGCTTGTAACCACCTCCCGGTCGTCCGACCGCCGGTCCCGCGCTCGACATCAATGGCCTACGGTTGCCAGCCAACACGCGGACAGTCGCGTTCGTCCCACATCGCAGCGTGTTCCCGCACGCTACGCTCGCTATCTCCCACGCTGGTTGGCAGACGATCAACGCGGCGCTAGCCGACGGCGTGCCGTTGGTGTGTATTCCAGACGGTCGCGATCAACCTGATAACGCTGCCCGCGTCGTCCAATGCCGTGCTGGCGTCAAGGTCAGCAAGCGCGCGTCGGCTCGAACGATGCGCCGCGCGATAAACAACGCGCTTGAAGACTCCGCAATGGCCGAAGGCGCGCAAGCCGCCGCGAGCGCGCTAGGTCGCGATGACGGGGCGGCAGCAACAGCTAACCGGCTAGAAAGCTTGGCTCGCGGCCGCCTCGATCCGCGCGTACCGCCCCGACCCGCATAGCCTGGGGTCGGCGTTTGACAGGCGGTGCCAACGAGCGCGTTGCGTGATCTTCGGGCGGTTCGGTTGAGACCAAACGCCTACGCCGCCGACAGCGACGAGCTTGCCTATGGTTAGGTGTCTCTCTCTCGGAGAACAGGAGGGTTAACTGCGAGTTTTGCGGTTCGCGGCGCGCAGTACACGGTCTGGGAATAGCAGCACTCGGGAGAGGGTGAGCGTCCGGTTGCCGTCTAGCGCCTCGCGTGTGTCGGGCGGCAATGGTGGTAGGGCGAGGACGGTGAGGTCGCTGTTGTAGATGGCTGACTCGACGGCGAAGAAGATGTGTTCTCGGGCTGGGTAGTAGCGTTTGTGGGCGGGACTGCCGGTGACACCGATGCTTCCGTGTAGCACCTCGTCGGCTGATTGGGAGTAGGCGAGCGCGATCTCCTCGGTGCGGCAGACGAACACGACGATGGGGCGGGTGCCGAGTTGCTTGTAGCGTCGTGTCTCGCTCCACCAGGCTGTCAGGAACGCGTCGTAGCGCTTAAACTTTGGAATGTTGTAGGAGCTGCGGTCGGTCAGGTCCATCTCCACGATCACGTCGAGTGTCAGTGCGTCTTCGGCGAGTTGGACCTCGCAGGTCGCGTCCGGTTCGATGCGTGCGACCGCGGCGCTGTCGAGGTCGAAGATCGCGATGTGCTTGGCGTGTTTGACGTCCTTGAGCGTGATCGTCCTGCGGTTGCGGCCGCTGCCGGCTTGGGGTACCCCGCAGGTGCCTGCTGGCCAGCGTGGCGTGCGCCACTTCTCGCTCATTTGCGCTCCGAGTAGGCGGCGTAGTTCGATCACCCACGAGAGGGTGTGTAGGTCGTGTCTTACACGGTCGCCTTTCTCGACCTCGAGTTCGCGGAACTCTCGTGAGGGTGGGATCGCTGCGGGCTGGTGTGCTTGGGCGACCTGTAGCCCGTAGCGTGTGAGGGAGTAGAGGTAGGGCAGGGAGCCGAGTTGGCCGTCTCTGAGGATGAACGGCCAGCGCGCGATCAGGCCGTGGCGTAGCAGCTTGTCGTTGAGGCGTCCGCGCATTGTGCGCTCGGCGACGTTCGGCATCACTGTTCGCTTGATGAGTCCGGGCAGCACGAGCGGCACTCGGTCGAGCAGAGCGAGGATCGCGTAGTCGTCTTTGTAGAGGCGTGGTAGACGGTCCGTGGGTTCGCGTTGCTCGACATCCTTGACCCCGAGTAGCTGGTCGACGTAGGCCGCGAGTTCCCGCAAACCCTCCGAGGCCTTGACCGGCCGCTCACTATCGATGGGTGGTGCGGGTGTGGCGCCGACGATCTCGCGGACCGCGCTTCGCTGTATCTCCGGTACCTCGCCCGCCTCGCGGATTAGTGGCCTGACTTGCTCACCCGCAGGCTTGGTCGCTGACGCGGTGGTCTCGGCTGGCGGGTGCTCGACCGGCTCTGCCGACGTGGCGTCGGTGCCTGGTGAAGCGTCGGGCTGCTCGTCGCTGACTTCGGTGCCGGCTGTGGGTGCGGACGGTGCGGTGGCGGTTTCTTGTTGATCGTCGGGGTCGGTGTTGCTTGAGCTGCCGAGCCGCTTGTAGGTCTTTGGCATTTGCTCTGGGTAGGGTCCGACGGCTTGTTCTAGTACGCGCATGTGGTGTTCTGCCCATGGGCCGTTGCGGAGCTTCTTGAAGGGGTAGGTCTGTGCGTAGAAGCGTGCGACGCGGGTGCCGGCGACGATCATCGACGCTCGACAGAACCAGACCGGTAGGTACATCGACTCCTCTGGTGTGGTTCCCATCAGCTCCCGCGACTCTAGGTCTGAGCGGATCATCGTCTGATAGACGGACATCGCGACGCGTGTCTCTGCCTCCGCGTCGTCGGGGTCGCTCAACCTGAACAGAAACCGGGATTGGAACAGGTTGGTGATGCCCTTGCGGATCATTTCCGTGACGCTCGAGGATTCTGCTGTCGCGCCGACTTGGCTTACGTATTGGATTCCCATCGCGATCTCTAGGCGTGCCTCGCGGTGGGTTGCTGCTTGTTTGATCGTGTTCGCGGAGGTGACGGTGCCACCCTCGTCCACGACCACGGTGACTCTCGGCCGTCGCTCTGAGGGGAGGTGGATTTGGCTTTGCATCAGCGCGTGCAGTTGTTGGAAGAAGAGGTGTACGGCGATCTTTGACCCGTCCTCTCCGAGCGCGGCCATGTTTGCGTCGATTATCAGGATGTCTTTCGCGCGAACGATGTCGGCGAGGCTCACGTCCGTCGGATGGTTGTAGAAGCGGCGTAGCGCCGGCGAGTCGAGGATCGCTTCGATCTTGTTACGCGGGGGATCCAATCGCTGATAGGTGTTGGAGCGATTGTTGTCCAGTTCGTCGGGCAGAACGACACGGAAGAACTCGGTTGTGTGGTCGAGGTCTGCGTACTCTTGGCAGGCGTTTACCGCTGCCTCGCGTAGATCCTCCCTGCCGGGCAGTAGTAGCGCGAAGACGTCCTCGAACATCGCCAATCCCCCGTGCTTGTTTGCGAGCGCGAGCGCACCGATGACGGCGTGGTAGAGGTAGCGCCGAGAGGACTGGAATACCTGGCCTTCGGCGATCTGTGAGATCGCCTGCACGATGTTGTCCGCGATCGCGGAAGCCTGCTCAGGCAACGGTCGCGAGGGGTCGCGCCGCAGCGGCGACATGCCGAACATCGGACGCCCGAGATCCAGGAACCAGACTCTCTTGCCGCAGTCGGGCGGGGTCATCTCAAGACACGTCCGTGCCAGTTCGCTCTTGGGATCGACGACGATCGGTGCGGCGTCGGGATCGCGGATGTCTGACAGGTACAGTCGCAACAGCAGCGCGGTCTTGCCGCTGCCCTGGCCCCCCACGGCGAGGACCCCATACTTGCGATCGTCGGGGTGTAGGTAGACGGGGCCGTTGGACGCGCGTAGCGCGGGCAGCATCTGGTAGGCCAACGGCGCCAACAACGGGTGACTGGACGGCCGGTTCTCGCCACTCGTGGCCGCTGACGGTTGGGGGATCGTGACGGTCATGGGCCGCGTGGGTCTGGTGGCATTTGGGGTTGTGGGTCGTCGATCGCGGTGCAGACCTCTGGTGGTGCGGGGATGCGTGGTAGTGGCAGGCGTCTGACGGGCACGTTCTTCAGTCGCGCACCGGGCAGCGCGAGCAGACGCGCGATCTCGCTCGAGGACGTCAATGTGCGTAGCGTCGGGCTCGGCAACAGTGGCGGGTAGGCCGTCGGGAACCGTCTGCGGTACTTGTCTTGGCGGACGATCATCCAACGTCGTTGCAGCCGGTTGGCGCCGCGACGCGCGAGCACCGCGGCGGCGATCCTGTTCGCGTTCTCCCGCGAGTCGGTAGCGACCTGGACCTCAAACCAGCACCACGCATGATTTTGGCTTGCCGCGGCCGCCGTCATCTCGCTACTGGCCAACTGTGAACGGCCTGTGTCCGCGAGAGCGTCCTCGTGGCTTCGCAGCCTCGAGCGGGCGTACCGCTCGACTGTGAGCGCGCACGGCGTCATCTGAAACCTGACGGTGCTTGGCACCCCGATGGCTGCTTGTGCTTGTGCGATCGCTTCCAAGGGACGTGCGGCACCGGCTTGTACCTCCCCGGCGAGTGGGAAGATGAAGTCGCGGGACTTACGGAACCTCAATACGTGTCCTGGGACCGGAAGGCGCCCGTCGATCTCTTCTGGTGGGCCGGTGAACTCGTAGCCGAGCCGCACACTGGGATAGGCGGCGGCGATGATGCCGTCGATCGTTGCGGCGAGCGTCTTCTCGCAACGAACGCAGAGCAACCATTCGAGCTCGCCGCTGGCTCCGGGCCCGTAGTGTGCCTCGATCGCCATGAATGGTTGGCCTTCGCGGCCTCGCTGCTCGGGGAACTCTCTGACGGCGTGAAGCAGCGACTCGACCATCTCCACGATCTCTTGTTCGCGTGCTTCGTCGTGAAGGGATAGCCGCAGCTCGTACAGGCCGTATTCGCGGGTCAGCCTGTTATCGAGGCGCTCCCGTACGACACGGATCGTCCACCGGCCGCCAATGATCAACCCGACGACCGTGCTGGCCAAAAACAGCCACAACAACAACCGCCAGAACGAAAACCCACCACCGTGATGGTGAACGCGCGGGACGGGGACTGGCGTAGTGAGAACGCCGCCTGTTCCTGTAGTGGGTGCGGGTGTTGTGATCGCGGCCGGTAATGGTGTGCCGAGCCCAAGGTGCTTGAGTTGGTGCAGCGCGAACAGCAGTATCACCATGCTCACGACAAACCCGCCTACGAGCAGTACGAGATGGGCGGGGCGGGGTCCGGTCATAGCTTGCTCCCGAACACCTCAAGCAGCGCGGCTAGCGCGAGCAGCACCTCGACACTGGCGAGGCCTAGAACAGTCCGCCACCAGTTTGCTCGTCCGGTCCGCGCGTTCACGTATACGGCGAGCATGAGTGCCCAACCGCAGACCTCGACAGGCGCGTACGGCCAGAACGCTCGCGCTTGGACTGCTCCGTAAGCACCGATCAGAACACCGACGGTGAGTACCAGCCCAACGGTCCAGGTGAGGAGGATCGCGTCGGCTACCAGCAGCGGCGCGAAGCGACTGTACCTGCGATCAGGCGCCGCCCACCGCACCAACATGATGACCGCGACACATACCGTTACTCCCGCGACGAGCTTTGAGTTGTGAACCCAGATCGCAACCGCTTCGCCGGGCAGGCCGGGAACGTCGATGAAGCGGACCGCGAACAATCGTCGCGCCGGTGCCGCCCACCACACGTGCGTGAGTACCGCGTAATAGGAGGAGAGACAAACCATGCCGGCGAGGACAAGTACGAACGCGGGGATGCGCGAGACGTGATTTCTCATCGCTGCAACACTCCGCCGATCGCTTGCAGGCCGACCTGTGAACGCTCAGCCATCTCATCGACCGAGATCCCCGTTATGTTTCCGAAGGTGGGTATCAGCACGAGTGGCGCGCGGCGCGACTCGGCGAGCTGGGTGAGCGCTCGGAATGGTGGTTTGGTGCCTGCGGGATCGCTGCGAGCGACGATCAGCTCCGGGCGCGAGAACGGTGCTACCCGCTCAAGCATCCGGCCCGCCGCCATCACAGCCTGCTCGTTGGCTGTGACCGCCCACGCGACATGGGTGGCGCTCGCGAGCGCGGCCTGGTCTGCCTGGCGGGCGAGCGTGCCAGCATCCACGACCGTCAAACAGTGCGCCTCTCGCGCGTCCTTGAGTATCCGTGTGAGTGTTTCGCGGCTTGCATCGACAGTGAACTGTGGGACGCCGGCGATGATCCTCAACCCGTCATCGCCGTCCGTCCACAAGGGCACCGGTACCGTCTCGCCCGCCGCGATGCGCTGCGCGATGTCGCACAGCGTCAACCGTGCTGTCACGCCCGCGAGGCTCGCAAGAGTGCTGGTGGGGCCGCTTGTGTCAGCGAGTAGCACTGGAGCTCCGTTTGATTCTCTTGCCGCGGTAGCGGCGATGAGATACGCGAGGACGGAGGCGCCAGCGCCGCCCGTAAGGCCAACTACCGCCACCAGCACGCCCGGCGTCTGTCCGAAGCAGAGGCCGGGCACGTACCGCTCGGCGTCGCTGACTGGCCGCCGCCAACCCGACCGTCCTCGCCACTGTGCGTTTGCGATCACCACGAAAGCCCCGTTCACCTAAATTTGCGGGCGCCATCGAGCCACCACGAACCGTTGACCGACTCGCCGTACCGTGGCGAGAGTGACGTGAAATCCTTCTCGTGTCGCGGCGTATTCCTGACTGGTGCCGCCGGTGCGCTCGCGAGTGTCAACAACCCATTCGCCGGGCGAACCGTGTTGGACCGGTGCGACCGCGACGATACTGCCACTGTTATAGATTTGTGCGCGGGCGAGGACACGATCGTTCCTGGTTTGCGCCTTGGCTTGTAGCTCGGTGGCGCGGGCTTCACCGACAGCGCTCGCCGCGAGCCTCGCCTGCACCGCTTCCAACGTCGCATAGGTCCAGTTGGTGTAGGTGAGCGCGTACCGTTCGACCGCTTGACGTGGCGAGACCGCCAGTGCCACCGGGACGGTTTCGCTGGCGGCCGATGCGGGGATCGTGCCCTGTTGCTCACCGGGACTTGCTTGTGGCGGCACGCGCGTTTCGCTTGTTCTCGCCAGTCCGCAACCTGCAAATACTGGTGCGGCGAGCATGGTCAACAGTAGTAGTCGTAGTCGTGTTTTTCGCATTTGTTCCTCCGTGTTCATAGTCCGGGTGGGTGGCGGACAACCCACTGTGCCCATTTCGGTACTTCTGGATAGACACGCCAACGCGGCCCGTCCTCGTCACGGTTCGGTCCTTCGTCGGTGCCGTTGTGGGAGGTGTCAAACCTGATTCCGGCGACGTACATGAAGGTGTGTTCGCTGTTGGCGTAGACCGTCACCCACTTGCCGGGACCGGGTTCACCGTATGACTCGAATTCAGCCGCGACGTCTGCTGGGGTGCCGAACACATGACCGGCGTGAAGCACATAGGACACTGAACTGCTGCAGTCATACCCCGGCTGTAGAGTGTCCAGCGATTGGGCGTGCCCGCCACCCCAGGTGTAGGACGCGTGATCGAGCCTGTTGCCCGCAGCGATCATTTCCTTGACCGGCTGGGGAGCTTCGCTCGGTGCTGCCGCCAGACCGTCGGAGAGCACTCTTGCTCGCTGACCAGGAGTCAACGGCAACGGGCCTTCGGTGCCACCCGTCCCGCTGCATTCTGCGGTCGCTTCTGCTGGTTCGCCTGCTTGTGGGGTCGCTTCGAGGATTTGTGCGGTGCCGGTCTTCGCTGCTGGTGTGACTGTTACGTGGCGGGCACCCCAGGCGTTTTGGTCTGTGCGGCCTCGCCAGTCGTAAATGTCGATGTGCTTGCCGATGATCGCACCACCGGTGTCTGCGGCGAGGAACGTGATCTTGTCGTTACCGAAAGGGTTCGGAGAGACATGGACATAACTTCCAAGTGGGATCACATGGGGGTCGACGGCGATGATGTATGCGTGCTTTGCCGGCCGCAGGTCGATCCCGGTCGCGGTGACGCCTGAGCCCTGCATCGCATCCCACGGCGGCCCGTAGGCCGTGGCCAACCATTCACCACCACCGCTACCCGCCGGTATGGACACGGTCGGTGTGGTGGCACTGGTGCAGGCTGCTTGTGATGTTGGCGCTAGCACCGTGACGAACAGCACGATGAACCCGAGCAGCGCTGCGAGTGGCAGCATCGCCGCCGCGATTAGCGTGACCGCCACCCCCGCGTTGGTTTCGCTCTGGCGACCCATTGTTGGTTACTCGTCGTTTCCTGTGGGGACGCCGCGGTGTGCGAGATCGCAGATCGCTTGCCAGACCTTCCCGTCGTGTGCTGCGATCATCGCGTTACGGGCCGGTGTCTCTCGCAACGGCTCGTTTGTGAACGCCCAATACTCGGTTGGTCCGACAGCGAAACGTGAGCGTCCCATGCCGTGCCCGCCATTCATCCAAAACACTTCGGAGTACCGGCCGTGAACGGTGTGAAGGTTTTTGATGATCCCGGACTGCTCGTCTGAGAGCGCGAATACGTCACGGCTGAAATCGATCTCCTGCGCACTGATCTGCTTGAGCATCATCACGATCCCGTGGTTGTTCAACAACGGGAGACCGTGCTGAGTGTTCAGATCCATCAGTGCTTGGGAGAGCACCCACAACAACAGGCCGATGTGTCTTGCGCGTCGCGCCAAGTCGGCGAGATAAACCCCGGCCTCGGGGTTTGCGACCTTGTGCCACGCCTCGTCTACCACGAGCACGCTCACGAGCATCAGACGTGGTACTCCGGGCTGGTTTGCGAGATGTGCGTGTTCTGTGTGGTGGCGCTTTACTTGTCGTGTGACGTACTCGACGATGGAGAGCATCACCGCGCCGAGGATCGCCTCCGGTGTCTTTTCGGTGTTGAACACGACCAGCGGACTGTCGGTCGGGATCGTCGTCTCGCGGTCAAGGAGATAGCTGTAAGCGCCGTCGCCGCAGAACTCGCCGAGGCGTTCGGCGAGATTGCGAAGCGCTACCGCGACCTCGACCGCGCCGTCTGTAGTCTCTTGGTTTGCGCGTTCGAGCAGGATGGTGTGAAGCATCGACTCGCGTGCTTGCACTCCTTCCTGGTGTGCTCGGGAATAAACTTGGCGTATTGCTGATGCGAGCTGGGAGCGCTCAAGAACGCTCAAGCCCTCCTCCCCCATCAGTGCTCCGTGAAGCGCCAAGAGGAATGCGACCTTTTCGCGGGGGACGGCTGCCTGGTCTGGGGTGTCCCAATGGTTGATCGCCCATTCGCTGTCCTCAGAGCCGATGTCCAGATAGTTCGCTCCGTGAACTAGACGTGTGAGCGTCAGGAAATGGTTCGCCTTGTCGATCACGAACACCGGACCGACGCCTTGCGCGATCATCCGGGAAAGCAGGGTCAGGACGATCATCGTCTTGCCCGCACCGGACTTGCCGGCCATCAGCACCGTCTGGTTATCCAGCGTGCGGTCCAGTGGGTCGAGTCGCTCGAGGCTGCGGCCGGGTGCCGCGAACGCGAACGGGACTCCGACTGGGCTTCCGCAACTGGTTCCTGCCAGCGGTACACAGTCGCCGATGTTCTGTGTCGCGTAGACGCGGGAGTAGTTGGCTATGTCGCGGCCGAGCGGCAGTGTGGATGGCCAGAGTCGGCGTTGGTGGTGAGCACCGCGGTTCACGGCGGCGTCACTGGTGGATGTGAGCGCCTCGGCGCAGAAGTCCACTGCCTCTGCGAGTGCTGCGAGATCGGGGTTTGGTCCCGGTGCGCGGAGCGTGAGATAGATGCTTAGGTCAAATAGGCTGGCGCGGTCGCTTCCGGCCATGTCTCGCAAGAGGTGGGAGGTCTCTTGCTCTTGGGCGTAGCGGTCGAAGTCGGGTACGCGGCCGCGGGCCTCGGCGCCACGGTTGATGGCGTACACCCGCCGGTAGCGCATCTTCAACCTGTTGCGCTCCCGGCGACGATCAAGCGCCTTTACGTGCACGGACAGCGTGAACGGTTGGCGGCTCATCATTGGACCCATCAGCCATGCCACCTGCGTGTTCTCAGCGGTCGTCGCGACCCAGATCGCCTGCTCGACATCGTGGTCGATCTCGACGTGGTGGTGGGAGCGATCGAAGTCGATCGGGGATCGCGCGATCAAGGCCCGCAACCGCTCAGCGACGGTGCGTGCCTCCTTCTGCTCGACCGGCCGGTCGAGATCCCCAACAACCTCACCCGTCTGTGGCGTGTTCACTGCACGATCGGCCTGCGTGGGGTTGAACCTCTCCCACAACAGTGCGGAGAACTCCTCGCCGCCGAGTAGACGGCTGGGTATCGAGAGGCTGTCGAGCTCGGTGCGGATCGTTTCCGCGAACGCGAGGCTTTCCCGTGCGGCGCGACGATGAGCCTTCAGCGGACGGCTCATCGGACCGCTGAGCAAACCCTTACGCCGGGGCTTCAGTTCCCGTAGCAGCTCGCGGCGGCCCCGCCTTGGTGGGACGTGAGGACAGACGACGTAGTAGGACGTTTCCACAGCGGCCTGGTCGTCTGCGTGTAGTCGAAGCGACTGCTCCATCGCCGCGTATAGCCGCCAACGCGACCGTGCAAGCTCGTCCGTAGCGTCGTCCTCGAGGGATGCTGGTGGCGGTCCCGCGACGCATTCGACCTCGTGTCGTGCGGCCGCGAGAACCTCCTTCAGCTTCACCGGCCGCGAATGCACATAGAACTGCAATCGCTGGTCTGCGCGCAACCGTGAGACCAGTTGACAGTAACCGTGGGCTATCCGTGCCCGTTCCTCTTCGGAGAGGATCAGGGGGTTCGGTGGTGTTACCTGTAGGACGCGGACGAACGCGCCCTCGCTTGTTACGGCTAGTCCGGTACGGTCGATCGTCTCGACCGCCAACAACTCACCGGCCTCTTTCATCTGCTTGTTGTGGCCTAGAGTTCCCATAGTTCCCTCAAATCCATCGGATCGCCCGCGTTCGTGGCTTGGGCTCGTCCGGTCTGGTCGTCTGTGATCGTGTAGCCGGCGTGCTGTTCGCCGGGTCCGGCGGTGTAGCGGCCGTCGCTGAGGCGCTCACCGATGCACGCCTTGACGTACAGCCAAAGGTCAAACTCGGTGCTCGTCGCGAGCAGCAC
Organism: uncultured Solirubrobacterales bacterium; assembly: GCA_963695305.1. Lineage (GTDB taxonomy): Bacteria > Actinomycetota > Thermoleophilia > Solirubrobacterales > Solirubrobacteraceae > Palsa-744. Next base: position 2,583,478 of record OY968774.1, read on the forward strand.
GGTCCCTGCGGGTATCCCCGCGATGTAGATCGAAAGGAAAAGAGTGAGATACGGACTGAAAGGTGATATGTACAGCGCGAACACCAGTCCGAGCAGTAGTCCGCCGAGCAGTCCCGTGATCTGCGGGATCGTTAGCTCGGCGATCCGCAGACGGTCAGTGAGGTGCTTGTACGCAGGGTGCATTTCGCTCAGTCCAGGAAAGGCTCGATGTCAGGAATTGACGTGCCGCCGCTCTCGGACGACTGGTTTGGGAGCGAGGGTTGCTGGGGAAGATCGGTACCGATACCGCGCCCTGTCTGGTTGTCTCCAGATGATTCGTGCGCGACCGCCGGCACCGGCTTATTGCGCTCGACTATCGGTGCTGGCGCCGACGCCGCACCTGTAGCACCGGGCGTAACGGTTGGTGGGGCTACCGGACCTTGTGAGGAGCCCGTACCGGCCTGCGGGGACGAGCTTTGAGCGGCTTGGGGGGAGCCGGATAGTGCGTCTCGTGATTTGGAGGCTGTTGTTGGGCTGTCGCTGTTTGCTTGCTGTTCGGTGGGTTGCGTGGCGGCGCTCGTCGTCGGCGTGCTCGCGGGAGTGGCGGCTTGCTGGTTTAGTGTGGTTATCGCGGCGTTGATGCCTTCGTTCGCTGTTTGGTGTCGAGCGGTCCCGATCGTCCACAGCGCCTGGTGTTGGTCTTCGCTTAGTGACGGTGAGTGAAGGTTGTGCGCCATCAGGTCGCGCAGTTTCTGAGGATCGTTGTTGCGGAACTCAGCGATCGCGTGTTGCGTCTCTGACGGAAGCTGCCCCATAGCACTCGAAACTTGCGCGGCAGATGATGGGGCGCTGTGCGCCTGGTCATACATTTCTTTTCCCGCGCGGTCGATCCGCTCGCGGTCAAAACTGGCGGGCGCCACGCCCGCCAGTTGCATCTCCGGCCTTACCGTCCTCTCCCCCCCGCTGCCGCCGCCGTTCTGTTGGTCTTGTTGGCCCTCACTGTTTCCCTCGGCGGGCGTGGGGTTCTTGGCGAAACCGCTGCGTCCGAACATGACCCTGCCGGCTAGGCTGCCCTCTCCCGGCCCGCTCGGCGGGCTCAACTGTGCGGGCAGCGCATCAATCATCCGTTGAGCGGTCGCGTGTCCCTCACCGGCTGCCAGCGCGACGGTCTTGGCGGCACCGGTGGCGCCGCGCATCGCGAACATCCCGAACGTGAGGGTCCGCCATACCCGCCAACCGCCACCGGCTTGGCCGTGCGGGCCGATCATCGCGGTGCGGATCAAGAATCGCGGGATCGTGATGCACAACAACATGAGCGTGATCCCTGCCAGCGGCCGGATAATCACCGTGTCGACGATGCTGTGCGACGGTGCCCACGTCAGAACGTCCGCGTTGACCGCTGAGGACAACGCGAACAGGATCGCCCACACGCACGGCACCAGCAACGCGACGAAAAGTGAACGCAGCGCAGCTACCGCAAGCCACGACAACTCCGGTACAGGCCACAACACCACGCACAACGGCATCGAGACGTAGAGAAACATCATCATCACACTCACGAGGACCTTCATCCACAACAATGCGATGAAGACAACAGCGGCGATGAACGCGATCAGAACGACGAAGATCAGGCCGAGCCCGGAGTCAAGCGCGAACGCTCCAGCACCGATGACCAGCGCGGCGTCGAATAGCAGCGCGACACTATGTTGAACGGACCCGCTGCCGAGGATCGCACCGTCGAACGCTTTAGGGATCTGCACGATCTCAGCGAAAATGCTGGACCACGCGATGATGAAACCGACAGCACCGATAACTCTTATGAGGCCCTGTATTGCCTCGAACCCGCCGGAGCCACTATCGCTTAGGCCGGCGAGGTAGTAGCGCAAAATCGACAGTGTGAGTACCGCGCCCAACATGCCGGCCGCGATCGCGACCGTGGTGTGCTCGAGAGCGGCGACGTGCCCGGTGTCGAAGTTCGGGATCGTGAGCAGACCGTTGATGACGCCTGTGATTAGTTTCGCCTCGATCCCGCCGAAGATCGCCTGCAACACTTTCGACAGCGCCGTTTCGACAGGATCGAGCAACGTTTCGGCGCCCGCTTTGAGTGCGTTGACCGCAGGACCGATGACAGGCAGTTCCCCGACCAGAGGCACTTCCGCATGGGCGGTATCTGGACGCGCGAGCGTCGCCATGAATACGGCAACGACAATGCTCACCGCGAAGCCTGCGCCCACCACAGTCCGCGTTCGACGCGAATGCGGTGTGGTGAGCGCGACTCGCGACCCAGCCAAACGGCGACTGTCGGGGCAGGCGAACACGACCCTAGCTGACGAGTCCTGTAGCGCACGCGGCGAGCGCGAGTGCGCCGACCGTTCCAGCGAAAATCGCTCCAGCACGCCTGTGTCCGAACATCAACAGGCCGGCGCCGAAGATCAAAGCGAGCGGCGCTACCGCTGCCAGTGCGACCAACAGCGGCGTCGACAAGCTCGCCATGAACGCGGCGAATTTGTCGATGCCTTCGATCTTAGAGCTTTCCGGGATTCCAAGGTCTTTACGGAACAGGTAGACGGGGAGCGGGTGAAGCGCGACCCATTTCACAACAATGGCGGTAGTGGCCTCCATTCCTGAGATCCACGCCGCCCATCGAAGGCAGCGAATCGCACCGGGTATGTTTCTGGTCATGCGTTTATCTCCGTGATCGTTGTTTGCTAGTTCTCGAAGCTGAACTCGATGCCCATTTCCGGCGGCGCTTTATACGCAGGCGGCAGTACCCCCACCGAACTCACGTCCGGAGAAGGTGGAACAACAACGGTGCTCGCGCCGAGCGAGGGCGACACGCCGCGCCGAGCGATAGACCTCGGCACAGCAGTCAACGGTTTGTGTGAAATCACCGCGTGTCGGGCGGTTGGGGGACACTTCGCTGCGTGCTCGACACGCTTTGTCGCTACAGCCGGACGGGAGCCGGTCGTGTTAACCGGTGCGGTGGCGCCAGCCGACGCGGCGGCACCAACGTGCTGAAGCGCTGGGGCCTTACCGGCGGATCGCGCTGAGTGACCGCACCCAATAGGGCGGCTGACCAGGACGAGTAGGCAGATAAAGGCAGGCGCGTAGCGGACCAAACGCCGCGGTCGCATATCGCGCAAACGATTCGCGACAAGGGAACCCCACAGGCCCCCAGTCGACGGGTCTTGCTGTGCGCCGCTGCCTGACGGTCTTGGGTGTCTAGGTGCCCGTGGCTGATGCGGCAGCGGTAGCTCTAGCTGCGGCTCGTCCTCCGACGCGATGTCGGGACGGCCGGGATCAAATAGGTTTTGGTTGTTGGTGCGGTCCAGCATCGACTTCCTCCAGATAGGTCTCTGGAGTGGTGGTCGCGCTGGACGCGCTTTACCCCCGCATCAAATCTGCGAGGAGCCGCAAAAAATATTTAGCCTGACGATTCGAAACCGAACTCGGGGCCCTGAGAACCTTCTGATGACGGCGGCGGGCTCGTACTCTTGCCGCGCGTCGATGCGCCCTGCTGACTCGCCGAACTAGCCGGAATGCTCTGCACAGGTTCTCTGGTCACGATGGTCTGTCTAGCCGCCTGTATGCCGTGAGAGCTCGACCTCTTGTGGACCGGTCGTGTTCTCGTTCCTCTCCGGGGAAACGGCCAAGCTCTCGGTGCCTCAAGCTGGTCAGACGGGGGCGCTCCGAGCACCAACGAGGATTGGCGGTGGGCAGCCTGCTGCACCTGACTGGCCGGCCGATGATGGTGGCGCACAACCTGCACGGTCACGGTGCCCGCAGCCGCGATCCCAGCAGCAGCGATCGCCAAGGTCTTAGCAGCACCGCCCCCAAACACGCTAATCAGACCACCCGTACCCGAACTCGACGCAGCGCCCGTACTGGCGAGCACGCCGCTACCCGCAGACGAGCCGGCCGCCGCCGCTCCGTGACCCGGCACCAGAAGGCGATAGACGTGCGCCATGCCAGTCGCGATACCGTGCCCAAAAGGCGCAACCGGCGGCAGAACCGCAGCCAAACCGCGCAGCACCATGACATAGCGCTTACAAGGCTCGCACTCCTCAATGTGCTCGACGACCCTTACATAGTCGGGATGATCCTCGCCTATCAGCCCAAACGCGAAATCCCGCAATAGCCGCCCCCACTCTTCATCACCACAGCCACGCGCATCGATCCCGGCGACGTAACCAGCGATCTTGCGGCGCGCACGATCCATGATCTTCTGAAACGCCGGCTCGGACATACCGAGCAGCTTCGCTGCCTCCGGGCGCGTATAACCGTGAAGCAAACACAACGTCACAGCGTTGCGCTCCTTCGCGTTCAAGCGCCCCACCATCCGCCTGACAAGACGGTCAAGCTTCTGCCGGTCATCGACCTGCTCGATGAGATCACTGTTATCGGCGTAGTGCTCTTTCAGCGGGCCATCCGTGAACAGCCCATCTTTCCGCTGCCGGTAGACATCAACCGCGCGCCATCGCGTGATCGTGACAAGCAAACCCTCAAGGTTCTCAATAGCCTGACCCCGAGCAACCATCTGGCAAACACCATGCCAACCCTGGTTATAAGCAGCTTCAAGATCCGGCGCAGGAAGATGAATACGATCACTGGCTAGCTGGCGCCGCACAGTGCCCAACACATGACCCTCAAGCTTATGAAGATTCGCCTCAGCGAGATCCCTAGCCTGCCGCTCACGCAACCCAAAAGGAAAGACCCTAACCCTCAAAGCTACCTCCCCACATCGCGAAACGGACGATCATGGGCGAAACGCGCCTGAGCAAGCACCAACGCGTAGTCGCTGAAGCCCGCCGCCACGTAATCGCTAAAGCCCGCCGTCTCATTCTGCACAAATGAATTCGCCCAGACCAGTAAACAATTGTCCGACCCATTGCCAAACGACGCACGATAACCATCCGCTGCCCCATGAAGCCCACTTATGGACAAACGTTCGACTGTTTCGGGCATTCCGTAGGTCAGCCTTACAGACAAGTGTGGAATAACAGCCCGTTCGACTAAAGGCGTGTCGATTGCCCGTCGAAATCCATCGCTCGTATCGCCATTGATGTCAGTTACGCCGTGTGTTTGTGGCTGGCAGACACAACAGGCATGACGATCGTCCTCACGCCTCCCTGTCCGGCGATTTGCAGTTCACCGCGAGCGATGCCGAGGCTGGCACCAAACAGACCAGTGTACCCGTGGACGTGATCGAACGTGCTTGGGCATCGTCACCGGCTCGAACGTGCCCTCCCGGTCACGCGGCACCTGCAGCTCGACAGGTCCGACGCCTGTCTTGACGGTCTTTGGATAGCTACTGCTCGGTCATCTCGACGTCGAGCACGGCCTGCAAGACCTCACGAACCATCGAGATCAACAAGCCGTCCTCCCGGTCAACGCGACGCCCTCGCTACGCGCCCGCTCGACCAGCGCTTGCGCCCACGCCCGCCCTGCGGCGTGCGAGCTTGCGCGCGGCGCCTCCCAAATGACCCCTGGATATCCGAGCCCCGTCGACCGTACACCGAGTGCGACGAGCTTATGATGAGCCGGCTCGACACTACGCCAGGGACGAGGTTCTTGTCTCCAGCTTCACCTTTTTGGCGACAGCTAGTCCCGCGACGAGGAGATCAGTTCGAGCTTGATCGGTAGCGGGCCCGATCGCAGCTCGTCGGCGAGCTTCCGCGCGGAGGCCAGCGTGAAACTGCCGGTGATCTGCGACCCGTGAGCGGCATCGATCCCTTCGGGGTACTGCGTGTAGTCGATTGAGGGTGCGGAGATCACCTGTTCGTCGAGCACGACCGCGAAGTGCTGTAGCGCCCGCGCTTTCGGCACTCCGGGCAGCTGGGCATTCATGCCTCGCTGGGCGATTTCACGGGTGAGCCGTTCAAAGGCCACCTGGCCGTGCGATGAGGAGAAGCCAAACACCACATCCGGCGGCCCTGTGCCTTCAGGCGGCTCCGTGCCTTCCCGCTTGTTCAACAATCCCAACACGCCCTGGGGCTTGAATAAACCTTGCCGAGGATTGTTGATGTCTTTGCCGCTCAGAGCGGGGTTGTCGTTGAGTACGTAGAAGCTGTTGGGGGCACTCTTGGCGGTACTGTTGTTGGATTCTTCGGGGTGCGCTTGGACCAGCACCGTGCCCGGGTTGACATGCACCGCCTTCAGCGTCGCGCCCGCGGACGGACCATAGTGGTCGCGATGCAGTTCCTCCTTGGTGTCGGCCGGCCCGCAGGTCGGCTCGCCCTCCGGGCAGAGCATCTTCTGGTGCTTGGTGTCTAGCAGGTACCAGGAGCCATAAATGCAGCCGTCCACCTGCGCGGCGGTGCAGCCCGGCTGCAGGGTGGTGTCGTTGGGGCGAAGGATGGGTGGGCGCTGTGCGGCACGGAAGACCGCCTTGTACTCGGGCAGGCCCGCGCCAACCGACGCCGGTTCCTCGCCGCCCGTGAGAGCGCCGCTGTTCGGCCCGGTAGTGCCTTTGGGACCGACGACGTTGGGCTCCCAGTCGTAGAAGTACAACTGTGCGGTCTTGCCGACGATTTCCTGCGCAGGCCGAACGTTGCCTGCGTCGGGAAGTTCGACGCTGATTTGGTTCGCTCCTTCGACCCAGATGCTCGCGGGCACGACGCCGAGCCCTTCGACGCGCCTGCGCATGAGTTCGACGGCGCGATCCAGCGATGCGCGATCAACTTTCGCCGCCACAGTCGAATGGGCCCTGTAGATCAATCGCACCTCGTGTGGATGCACCTTGGCTTGGTGCGGATCACTCGAAGCACAGCTCGCCAGAGACAGGCTGGCAAGCACAAGGGAGCACACAACCCATGCAACGGCCAGGCATCGTCCCCGCCGTCTCTGTTCCGTAACGCGCAATACGGCGCCCCATACATGATGCCGAGAGACGGTCACTGATAGCTCCAGCCAAACGAGAATTTTCGTTCCTTTTGATGGTGGGAGTTGAGCGTGGTCATGGTGTTGGGGCGCAGAATTGTGTTTTGTTGGTTGTTGGCAACGATGATTTTTGCATTCCCGCCCATGTCGAGCATATCACACAACCGCCTTCCCAAGCCCCCTGCCAGGCCGTATCTCGCGTGCCAGGCCATTATGAAATTAGATTTCTCCACCATCCCCGTTTGTTGCCAAAGGCCCACCACTCTTCCTTCCCTTCGACATCGCCAAAAAGCCATTCTTGGGTCCCATGATTTCCCCAGGGCGACGGTCCAGGCCCATCAAAAGGCAAACTTTCGCCTATCCAAATCTGGGACCCGTTCTGCGGATGGAACCAATTTAGGAAATTGTGATTGTAATTCAAATGTAGAAGACATACCCTGGTCGTCGTATAAGTCTTCCCTTTGTATTTTCTATGGCCCTCTTTGACATGGTGGGAGCAGTATTCGAGACCTACCGCCAAATTTGTGTCTGCTTCTACATCAGCTTCCGCCGCCTTCTCACATACTGCATTTGGACACGTACGTTCACCGTAGACCTTTACAGCAAGGGCCGCCCTCCTTAGTTCTTGAGCGAATTCCATCGCTTCGTGCCCGGTTAGAAGGCCCCAGTCCGAAGGGTCACTTCCTCCTGCGTACAACGCTTCTTCCGCTTCTCGTTCCTTGGCCCGCTGCTGCGCTACCGTGTTTTCCGCTCCCACGTTGCCTGATTCGTTCGCCCAAGGCACTTCTGGCGGACAGTACGCTTCGGTCGCCATCACGCCGTTCGGTGCTGCGCCTGGGGGTATCACCCCTTCGGTCTCCGCCGTGCGAGCCAACTGGGGAACGTAGGTGGCACCCGTCTGCGTAATTACCCCGGTTTCCAGTTCCGACTCAGCCCCACTGGCGCCCAACCACGCATACTTCGGGGCTTTGCCTCCGTTGGGCACGCCGAACTCCGTCGGGTTGTTTAGTTTTTCCAGTCCCGTCGCCGTTTCGCTGTCAGGCACCGTCGCGACTATGTTTCCTTCCAGATCGTGCACTTGCAATACCGGCGTTTCGCCGTTGGTCTGGATCGCATCCAGCGCACCGCCGATACCAGGCACGTTGCGTGTCCATTTGGTAGCTTTCTGTTCTTCGCATTCTTTTTTGCCTTCTTCCTCTTCACAAGTCCACGTCAATGATTCACCTGGACCGGAGTAATGGGAGAAAGTCAACGTTTTGCCTTGCTTGGCCAGCATGGCACGCCCAGCCGAATCATAGCTATAGGCTATCTCTTTAGCATTTTGTTCCTGAGTGGCGACCTGGTTGTCGACATAAAATGTACTCGTGATCGCCTGCCCGCCAGCGTCCGACGCTGGCACTTTTGTAATATTTCCAAGCGCATCGTAGGCCACACCCGAATCGACGAGCCGTCCCGCACTGTCATACGAGTGTGCTTCGACGACGCCACCTTCGCTTGTACATTCGCCTTTTTCGTTCGGTTCGCGAGTTGTGAGGCTGGTGCGTTCCCCTTCTTCGTTGTAACCGTAGGCGCGAGTAATACAGCCTTTGCCACCGACCGGGGTTTCCTGCGTCTGGGTCAATTCTCCTTCTTCGTTGTAGCTGTAGGACTCCGACGACAACGTGCTCACCTGTGACATCACTTCGCCGCCGGCACCAAACGAATCAGCATCGCTGAACCACAGACATTTTTCCGTGCAGTGAGTCGTCTTTTCGTATTCGAGATTCGTTATTTGGCCGATCGTGTTGTACTTGTACTTCGCGACCATCCCGTTCGGGTAGCCCTCGGTCAACATTTCTCCCGATACGCCGTAAGTGGCAGTGAACGTGCCCGCCGCCGAATCCCATACTTTGGTAAGGAAACCTGTAGTCGCATCATATGCGTAGAGCTGGCTACCCTTCTGTTCACTCACTTCTTCCATGCGGGCGTCTATATCGTAGGTAAATTTTGTTGTTGCGCCTTCAGCGTCGGTGTAAGTAATGAGCTGTCCGAGCGTGTTGTATGCGCTCGTGATCATCCTTGCTTTGCCTTCGAGCGTCTCGGCCTCTTTGGTCATCGCCCCAGTTTCAGCGCTGTATTCATCAGTCACCGCAGGCAGCGCCGCGTCTTCAGATGCAGTCGTACTCTCTTCGGTCCCAGTTAGCCGTCCGGCACCGTCGTATGTCTTGTGTGTTGTACGGGTGACCGAGCCGACGTATTCAACGATCGTTTCCGGCTCATCCCACATGTTGTACGTCGTGGTCACGATTGGCAACGGTGGTGCCGGCGTGTTGCTCGGCTGCGCCAAAGGTTCGGTCTGGCAAACAAGATTGGCCCATTCGGGACGTTCGCCACACGTTGGTGCGGATGGGTTTGCCGCCGCGGTGTAGTAGATGGTTTGAGCGTTCGCAGGCGTGGCGACGGTCCAGCGCTCAATGCGGTTGTTGTTGGTGTCGGCGACCCAGGCGTTGCCCTGGGGGTCGATTGTGATAGCGCGAGGTTCGTTCATCTGCCCGCTACCAGAGCCTGCGGTGCCGAACGTCCCAACCACGGTGCCTGTGCTTGTGAGCTCTTGAATACGGCTGTTGTTCGCATCGGCAACCCAGAGCCTGCCGTGCTGATCAAGGGATATCCCGAGCGGCCACTCAAACTGCCCTTCTTTGCTTCCCCATTCACCAACCTTCGTGATGTATTCACCTTTACTGTTGAACTCCTCCAGACGATTGTTGTTTGAGTCAGAAACCCAGATATTCCCCGATGGCTCAACAGCCAAGCTCCGTGGTTCGGACAGTTGACCATTGCCGGCTCCCGCCACGCCGAACTCCATTGTGTATTCGGCTTTTTCGTTGAACTCTTGGATCCTGTTGTTAACCGTGTCAGCGACCCATAGGTTTCCTTTAGGGTCGATCGTCACGCCCTGTGGTTCCTTGAACTGCCCGTTACCTGCTCCCCATCCACCGAATGCACGCACGAATTCGCCTTTTTCGTTGAGCTCCTCAATCCGGTTGTTGTTCTGGTCAGCAACCCAAACATTATTTTTCGAATCAACAGCCACGGCGCGGGGGCCTTTGAACTGGACATTCCCCGTACCTTCAGAGCCGTACTTCGCCATGAATTCACCGGCCGCATTGTACTCGTCGATCCGGTTGTTATACGTGTCAGCGACCCACACATCGTCTTTACTGTCCATCGCGACACCCTTCGGACCGTTCATTGGTTCCTCAGGCGTGCCTTTCGAACCAAACTTCTGGATGTACGCGCCAGAGGAGGAGAACTCCTCGACACGGTAGTTACCCGAGTCGATCGCCCACACGTTACCTTTCGAGTCAAGCGCGATGCTCTGCTCTTCCTGCAGCTGCCCATTCCCCGAACCTTTAGTCCCAAACTGACTTACGTATTCGCGTTTTTCGTTGAACTTCTCAATACGGTTGTTGTTTTCATCCCCAACCCAGATGTTCCCCGACGCATCAACTGCGACCCCCTGCGGGTCACTCAACTGGCCATTACCACTCCCAGACGACCCGAACTGATTTAGATATTCGCCTTTTTCGTTGAACTCCTCAACGCGACAGTTATGCCCATCACTGACCCAAACGTTACCTTTAGAATCAACAGTTACACGCCGCGGTTCTGTGAACTGCCCATTCCCGCTCCCATTAGACCCGAACTGCCTCACATACACGCCAGCTTCGGTGAACTCCTGCACACGATTATTGCCCGTGTCCACGACCCACACGTTGCCTTTCGCGTCAACCGCGATACCTTCGGGAGCTTTGAACTGACCATTGCCAGTCCCTTCGGAACCAAACTTCGAGACGTAAGCACCCGCTTCTGTGAACTCCTCGATCCTATTCGAACCCGAATCAACGATCCAAATGTCGCCTTTCCCATCCACAGCAACACTCTTCGGATACTCCATCTGTCCGTTTTCGGTGCCCCATTTCCCGAACTGACTCAGGTACTGGCCGGTAGCAGAGAACTCCACCACACGCTGGTTATACGTGTCCCCAACCCACACATTTCCTTTCGAATCAACCGCAACACCCTCAGGATAATTAAACACCCCATGGCCGCCACGATCAGGCCCCGAACTGCTATCAAAGATTGGGCCTGCGCCGTTGAAACCTTCACCGTGGTTGGCTTCCATGGGAGCGCCCGTTTCCGGCTGGTACTGCGAGGTTGCCGTCGTGGTATGCCCAGCGATTTCTGAAACCGTTTCGGTCGGCTTGCGCAATTTCCAGCCGAGGTTGTTCTGACCATTGTAGTAGTCGTGGGCCACCTGCACGTCAAGTTCTTTTTTACTCACCGTTTCAGACCACTGCTTCGATTTCGTCAGGACGTTGTATGTTTCACCGTTGGACGGTGCGCCTTCGTTGTAGGAAAACGTATGACGGTCTCTTGCCTCTTCTTCGGTGCCGTTTGCGAGCTTGATCTTGTGTTCCGGCCCGACCTCTTCGACTAGCTCGGTGCCTTCGCTGTTGTAACTCTTTTCGCTGCTCAAATTTTTAGCGACTTCAGCCGATTTGCATTTCGATTCGGATTCACATGATTCTTTCATCGCGATCGCACGATCGAACGAGCTAAGAGTGCGCGTGACCTCGTTGAACGAGCTGTATTCGACCGTCGAGATCGCTCCACTCGGAGACGCGGTATTGACCGTGCGTGCGTGTTCATCCATGTAGAACAACGTCGCTCGTTTGTAGCCGCCGGCAGGCCATCCTTGTGGTTCATCGGGTGGGAAAATCGCCGTCGCTTCGACGGGGAGATCGTTTTTTTGTCCCCACTTGGCCATTTCGCTGCTGGTCATCTGGTTAGGAGCCGAGCCACCAGACAGCGGGACGCGATACTCAACAGTCGAACCTGGCTGAGGTGTAGTCGATTCCCCTTCCGTGATTGTTGCGGTGGGGTTGAACGCGGTGACATTGCCTGTAGTGTCAGCGGCGAGGCAAAGTGTGGATGACGCGCAGGACACGCTCGTTAGTTTGTCGCTCAGCGAATACTGCTTTGTCCAAGTTTCACCGCCATTTTTAGAAACAAAGACGTTGCCAGCGCTATCCACCACAACACATACGGAACTCGTCGGACACACGACCCCAGTCAAGCTGTACGCACCATCAATGTCGTTTTTGGACGCGGTAGCCCCGCCACTACTTTCAACCGTTAGGCGCAACACGCTCCCAGCACTATCCACAGCCAAACACGAACTTGTCGACGTACAAGCAATCCCGTTCAACAACGTCGAACCATCAACGTCCGTTTCTTTCCAAGAAGAAGACTCAATCTGAGTCGTACTCGTCGCAATATGGACTCGGCCTTCTGAGTCCGCTATCGCACAGAAGGACGAAGACAAACAAAAGACACCCTTAGCAGCAGCCGAACCCGGATAGCTCTCCACCGTCCATGAACTCGACCCGGGACTAGTGGAATAACGATAGTAGCCACTAAGCTGGCCATCCACGCAGAATGACGCCGACACACACGAAATCGCATCCACACCATAACTCGGACTATAAGCCTGAGTCCACGCCCCACCCAAAGATGACGCGTAATACAAATTTCCACCGGTGCCTTCCCGGGCCCCGTCCGCAAGTAGACACAATGAACTCGTCGGACAATCAACCGCCTCGCTAGGACTCTGCCCACTCGGCCCAGACCAGACGCTCCAGCTCGCCGAAGAGCCGACACTAACGTTAGTCGAATCGAGCGCTTTGCCCTGGCTATCGCTGACAATGCAATCGGTGGTTCCGGATATGCAGGAGACTGCATTGATGCTGTTTCCGCTATCTATCGATTGCATCGTATTGGTGGAGGATACGACGATGGCACTGGCCGTGCTTGGGGCAGCCACCGAACCATTACTGTTGAGCGCGTGAATTTGCGCGACCAACTTGTGACCCACATCGTTGCTTACGGGCGTGTAGTTGGCGTTGGTGGCACCTGCGATTGCTACACATTCACCGCCCGAGGAATTGCAGTCTTCCCACTGGTATGCGTAAGCGACGGGATTAGCCGACCATACACCGTGACTGACGACGAGCCGAACACCAACCGCTGCGGTCCCTGTAATTTTCGGTGCTTCTGTGTTTTTCGGAGGTTCTTTTTGTTCGCCGAGCTTTTTCTTGATTTCTTCTGCGGATTCCCCTGTTTTGGGATGCGCTCGGGTGACTTTGAGCAGACGGCCTGTGTTGGAGTCGCCGGTGATCGCACCATATGTAAACACCGAGGGCTGTTGACCCGCAGGCGTGATCGCGGTCAAATGGCCTTCAGCGTCGTACCCGTATGTGGTCTTTAGAGAAGAGCAAGTGCCTCCACACGAGGCGTTTTTTTCGATGCGTGGATCCCACTCGCTGCGCAACTGGCCTCGTTTATCGTAGAGATATTCCGCGATCGGGATGGTTTCCATTTTTTTGCTGGACGGGTTGTAGCCAGTGAATGAAACCTTTGCCAAGCGCCCGTTGTATTCGCCCCATTCACTTGTAGATTCGCCTGTCGCCGTCGTTTTTTCGGCATACGTAAACGAAAGCGCATGACAGCCGGCTTTCAGTTCTTCCAGGTGAGCCTGCAGTTCAGACTGACTTACTTCGGCTGGGTTTTTCCCACACGACACTCCAGTCGGCACGGGTCCTAGCTCCTCAATCGGCTCAGTGACTGCCTGCCCTTGGACCATACTGGTCCTGTACGTCGTGGCCCTGGTATTGGCTGAAGCAGGGCTTTCGATCTTTGTCGCAAGCCATGTCGTATGCGTCCACTCCTGAAGTTCTGACTGGTTCATAATCCACAGGTTTCCAGTACTGCTAACAGCAAGCCCACCGGCGAAGTCCAGCCAGTAAGTATTTAGTTCGCTGCTGGCAAGCTGCCCAATGTATTCTCCACCTTCGGTGAACTCTTGGACCCTGCCCTGATCGCTCACCCAATCAACGACCCATATATCCCCTCTGCCGTCCATTGTGATATTCGACGGGCCCTCAAACTGCCCGTTGCCGGTGCCTTCCGTGCCAAACTGACTAGAGTATTCACCTTTTTCGTTGTACTTCTCAAGACGATCGTTAGCGTTGTCGGATACCCACTCGTACCCGTTACGTGTCGCGATTCCGTACGGGCTCGAAAGCTCTCCGACTTCTTTCCCTTTCAGCCCTTGCTGGCAACTCGTGGTGCAGACCTCGAGTTTCGACGCGCCGTCAAGCACCCCGTACCCAAACGCTTTGACGAATTCCCGTTTTTCATTGAACTCGTCCACTCTCGAGTTACCGTAGTCAGCGACCCACACATTGCCTTTTGAGTCGACCGCGACTCCCGTCGGCTGTTTCATACCACCGGCGCCGGACGACCCTGCGCCGTTAACTTCGCCAAGGAACACACCGTTTTCGGTGAACTCCTCAAGCTTATTATGCAAAGTCGAGACCCAGATATCGCCATTACTTGCTACCGCTACTCCCGGCTCCCCGCCCCATCCTTCTGTGAGCTGCCCTGGACCTTCTCCCGATATGCCGGTACGGCAACTATTGGTGCAGGTCTGAAGTTCAGACGCGCCAGTTTTCACGCCGTACCCAAATGCCTTGACGAATTCGCCCTTCACGTTGAACTCGTCCATTCGGGCGTTGCCACTATCGGCAACCCACACGTTACCTTCGAGGCCAACAGCCACACCCTCATCATATGTATTTGTATTACCGCTACCAGACCCGTACGAGCTCACGATGGCAGAACGCGTTGGTATCGTGAGTTGATTTTCAAAAGGATGCTGATACGTAACGGATGACCCTGCCGCCGGATCCTTCAGTACATACGCGGTAATTCCCTTTCCAGTTTCTTCCTTGGGTTCTAGGGTGATGTTTTCATCTCCCTTGGGAGCTTCAAATTTTCCGCCTTTGTAGTTGAACGTCGCTGATCTGCCCCCGGCGCTAGTAAGTTCCGCGTTACCATCCGCAAGGAGCTTTAGGCCCCGCCCCGTCCCAGCGCTGAGACTCCATTGCGGTCCCACCGGACCCCCGCTCCCGGCCGTAAGCGCACGAGAGAGATACGAGCGGGATACCACACCGGCACCGGAAATATCAACGTCGGATGCGCTCAGGGCGAACTGACCCGTAACTGGGTCAACCGTGCCGGGGCCTATCTTTACCGGGGTAGCGTTGCGGACACCAAACGTGTATTCCGTCTTTTCGACATTATCCGCGTAATCGGTAGCGGTCACAAAGAGCTTGTGTTCACCCGCACCCAGGTTTTCGCCATTTATCGTTACCGTGCGACTCGCAGTACATTTACCCGTACACGAGCCAGCTAGTGTTCCGATTTCCTGGCCGTCTATCGAAACGCCGATCGATCGTATCCCTGAAGTCGCGTCGGACGCTTCAACAGTGACCTGGTGCGCCGTTGCGTTTACTTCAGCGCCGCTTTCTGCAAGCCCACTTGCGATTTTCAGACCATAGGGTTTGGTGTTGTCGACGTTGACCGTGGCGGTGGCACACGATTTCGAAAGCGCCTCATTTTCGGCGCACAATTCAAATGTGTTAGTGCCTTCCGCCATTTCCGGGCTGTAAGTGAAATACATGCCATTAGTGGTGTTTGTTGCGAACGTCTCGTTACACCAGACGCCAGTACACAAATGGTTTGCATAGACTGGATCGTGGAATTCCCAATGTTCCCCGTGAGGACCCGCCGTGAGATCCCTAATTTTGACATCGGATACACCCAAACCCGGATCTTTAGCGAGTATTTCGACGGCCCCATTGGATAGACCGAGCCAACTACCGGTCCCATACAGCACATTGCTAAAGAAGTGGAGATACTGTCCGCCAAGCAACTGATACGTAGTATCAAATTTTACTTCGGGACCTTTTTCCTGATTTACACCGACCCAGGCACCGTTCTTTAGTTCGAACCAGAAACCATACCCTTCCGGGGCTGATTTGGTTGCGGTCTGCATTATTCGAACTAGGTTTTCATTGTTGTAGCCACGGTAGTGTTTTTCGCTTTCGTTCCACAGATCGCCAAAGCTTGTTTTCACGTTTTTGTATTCGCCTGGCGGTCCTAGCAGCGTCCATTCTTTTTCGATCGTGCTGCCATGGGCGAATTCGAGCTTGGTGATTGCGCCCGACTGTTCGCTTGATGTTGCGCTACTTTCCTCTTCTATGAAGCCAACGCTTGCCTGCCCATGAGCGGCGTACCTGAATTCGTCATGCTCTCCTTCGCTGATGGCTCCCTGTGTGGACATGACATAACCGGAGCCGGTCAAATAAGGGGCTTTGAATTTTCCTGCAGGTTCTTCGTGGTAGCGCCAGTTGGTTTCAGTGTCATTTTCGCCCCCAGGCAATTTGAGAGTTCCGTCATATGCTTGCGGATCAACCTCGATTGGATACTGGTATTCATCCGTGCCAAGCTGGACCGCCACAACAAGCATGTCCCCAGACACGCTCATCTGTACAGGTACACTCGTCCCCGCGGCATCATAGGCACCCGGCAGCGCAATCCCACCGATAGCTTGACCATTTAGCACGACCCGCGCACCACCAGAACTGCTGTCACCCACCAACCTGGCCTCGGCTGGCATCCCCACCTTGAAATACAAAGTGTCTGGGCTTTCGACCGAGCGCAGCAGCGAATCGATCTCAAACCCGCCCGTCGTAGGCTTAGCGAGCGTGTCGACGTCGGTCTGCGTGTTCGCAAACACTACACTCGCGCCTTCCTTTATACCTTCAGAACCATCCAGCGACTGCCCGTGAGCATCTACCGGCGTCAGCGACACACCGTCGCCGGACATGCTCACGCCGCTGGAGACCTGCTTGGGAATCTGCACCGCCACATCGCTGTTCGCGGGCGCATAGCCCGATCCGGTAGACCGCAGCGCCAAGTTTATCGGCGTGAACTGACCGTCACCGCTAAGCGTCGCGATCGGTCCAAGTGATTCGATCACTCCAGTCTTGCCGTCCGGCAATGCGATCGCCGCAGCATTGGTCGCCTCGTAGCTAACGATTTGCTCACCACCTGGGAGAGATGGCGGCCCACCCGCCGGATCGTTTACAACCACCGGGAACGCTTCGCCATCGATCTTGTCCGCTTGTTCGCCAGTCAGCCCCTCGTACTTGGTCTGCGATTCTTCCCGCGCACGAACAGCTTCCGGACTGGCCAACCTCGCTTCTTCCTGCGCCTTCAGCTGTTCTGCTTCGGTCGGTGCGCCCGACACGACCAGGGGACCGTCCGACAACGACAACGAACCAGGCCCGCTCGACACAGCTTCCGCCGAGGGCCCGAATTCCCCCGCTTCTTCAGGCGTCAGCGCTCCTGATCCAGGAACCCCACTTTCTGAGGCTACGGGTTCGGTGACCGGCTGAGCGGCCGCCGTCGATGCTTCCGCCGACGAGCCTTCAACCAACAGCGAGGACGCAGGCGCCGAGAACACTTCAGAGGAAACTTCGGCTAACGCCGGTATCGTCGCCCATCCGCCTACCACAAGCATCAGGACGCAGGCCAAGCCTGCCACTAGCAATCGCGACCAAGCCTGCATTCGAGACGCCTCCCCCTTCGTGATGTACTGGCCACTGACCAGGCCAGATGTTCTCAAGTGCCTACTGTATGACAGAAGAATGTCAATATACGGATGGATGATCTTTGGGTGAGATGCGCGGGAGAGCTTCCGCAAATTGCGATAAGGCCGTCCTATCGTGCCGCGCGGCGCGTGAGCGTCATGTCGCCGATCAGCTCGCGCTGCTCCGCCTCGGGCAGGTTCGCCAGCAACACCTTCCCCATCGAGGTGCAGTAGGCCGGCTCGGCATATGCGGTTCCTCCGTACAAGCCGAGATATGTGGTCGCGTCGCTCGTTCATCTCGCAACCTCATCGTCACGCCGGAAGCCAAGACGAGCCGAGATGTGCTCAAGGAATGCATGGGAATGCTCGCGTAGACGCACCTGCCCTAGCACGCGCATGCTCGACCGCCGATACACCCCGACCGCAGACTCGACCAAACCATTGCAGCGATACACGGCCCGTTAAGCCTTCGAGTTGTCATTTCATCGCCGTGTAGGCATGATTCGCATGCGAGCTTTCCTGGAAGACTGGGTTTCTGGCCACAATAAGCGCACCGTTCCAGGGTCGCAAGTTGGCGCAAACAGTAGAAAATAATGCCACCGCATGGCACGCCGACCGCAACCAAAAATGGCCAGATGCGCTCTTGTGATGACTGGCCTCCTCCGGGACGAACAACGCTCGCATTACGTGACATTTTGCCCGTTTGATCTTCGTCTTTTTCAGCAACTGCATGTTTCGGCGACGGTAGGGTAGGTGCCGACGGGGTCTTGGATGGAGTCCCCGCCGGCCCTTGACGGACTTCCCGCCACTTACAAGCTCTGGGGCCGGCGAACCGAATGGGCTTCTGTTTCTCGCCGACCCCTGGCAATGGCCCCACCCCTTGTCTGCGCGCAAGCGGTAAGGCAGAATCAGCCAGGTTCTGATCCTGACCCGACTCGCTCGACAGCGCGCAGTACATCCAGGTACGCGTAGAGCGAGCCAGATGCTCGCCTTGACCCGGACCTCTTCGCGGGGACCACCACGGGTTAGAAAGCTGAGAACGGGCAGCCTTATCGCGTGTCGATGTCCTGCCAACCGGGCGACAGCGCAATTTCGATGACTCGCTCATAATTTCCGCAACGGCTTATTGGCGAGGTTGTGTGCGAGCCAGTTCCGCTCTCTCTCGACCAGCAGTAGACTCCAGTCCGGATGCTGCTTGAGCAGGTCGGCGATCTGGCGCTTGGCCTCCGCGAGATCCGGATAGTCGCGCCGCAGCGGGCCGACAACAGCCGCCGAGTCGACGCGGAACACGACCCGCCCAGGAAGCCTGCTCGCAGCGTCACGCATCGCCATCAACAACGCCAAGTGCTCCGCCAGCGTAATGTCAGAGCAAGGCACCAGCGCTGTACGGCTCCCCAGCAGAGCGCTCTCGTAAGCCAGACCAGCTTGTCCGTTACGGCAACAAGCGTCGGTATTTACATAGGCCGGTTTTGCTAGTCGCTCGGCCAACCTTCGTGCCTTGCGCTTGGCTAAGATAATCTCGCGAGACTCGTCTATTGACGATTTCTCAGCGCTGCTGTCTCGGTCGCCTGAGAACATGGCTTGCGGGTCGTACGTCGAACACCGAGGTCGGGTAGGCGAGCGTGGGCACGCTTCGCGATCGATGGTGTAGAGCGCGATGCACCCGCTGCCTGGTCGCACAGACGACGGCTCGCGACGCCCCGGCTTTCGGGATCTGCGCCAGCTGATCGGCGACACAACAGTTGCCCTCGTGTACAGCATCGGGACCATCATGCTGCCGATTCCGATGTTTGGGAAGTGATGGCAGGGTGGGTTCCACCCCGTGAGGACTCACGCGTGTGAGTGGACTTCAAATCGGCCGCTGTATGGCGGCGGGACGGCGGATAGCATGGTCTTTAGCGTTCGAGTAGTCTTGATGGTTCTATGGAGGCTCCTGCTTTACGCTCGAATCGACTCGACGGCTCAACTGCAGCTCGCAAGCCGATGAAATCCGAGATATCCTGGGCGCTGCTCGGACTGATCATCGAACGCCCTGGATACGGTGGCCAGCTGAGGCGACGCCTGGAACGCTCCCATGAGGACCTGTTCTCGCTGCAAAGCGAGGGGGCCGTATACCGATCGCTCGACTCGCTCATGGATCGAGGTCTTATCGAGCACGCCTTATCCGGAGAAGGCGTTGCTGTTGCCTCTGGCACAGATCGACTTCCGATGGTTCCGTACGTTGCGACTGCTGAGGGACGCCAGGCGTTCAACGAGCGCGTCCTGATACAAATGTCTGAGACGCGACGCCAGGCGAAGTTGTTGATACGGCAATTCTCGGTCTTGGTTGGTACCCAACCAAAGCTGGGCCTTGAAGCTCTGGAGTCGTACTCGAGACTTTGCGCGCAGCAGGCGCGAAAAGCGAGCCTCACGCCGACCGATTCGGCGAATACCGGCCTTGGTGGCGCACTGGCCGCAAAGCTGCTCTGCGAGGATGAGCGACTGGCGGGCGAGAGCACAGTCCGGTGGATCGACTATGCGCGTGAGCTCATCAAGGCAAGCAGACCGGATGTCTCGTGACTTCCTTGCTCGAACTGGACAGTGTGAGCAAGCGCTACCGGCGCGGTACGGCGACAAGGGTCGCTCTGAATAATGTATCGCTGACGGTCGATCGCGGAGAACTTTTGGCGGTCTGGGGGCAGCCGCGATCTGGCCGCTCGACCCTCCTTCGTATCGTCGCCGCTCTCGAGGCGCCAGACAGCGGCAGCGTTCGTTTCGATGGACAGCTCCTTGCCGGGCGTGCGAGGTCTGAAGCTCGTGCCACCGGTCTCCGTTATTGTCGAAGAACATTTCATCCGGCCGACGGGCTGACCGTGCTCGACCAGCTTGTTAGTGCGCAGGCACTATTGGGCGTGCACCGATCGACGGGACTGGCACGAGCGAACACGCTTCTTGAGCATTTCGGCATCGCGCCGCATTGCGGCTCGCTTCGGCCTGTCGAACTCAGCGAGACCGAGTTGGTGCTTGTGGCTATTGCCCGTTCGCTCTTGCATCGGCCTCTCCTGCTCGTGATCGACGATCCTGCGATTGGCGTCGGCTTGTTGGATCGCGACAGACTCCTTTCATTGCTGCGCCGGGTCGCTGATGACGGTGTCGCTGTCCTCATGAGTGTCAGCGTGACGACCGAAATGGCTGGGGCCGACAGAGCGCTGTTCATCAGCAACGGCGAGTTGCACGGCGACCCAGCCGTCCCTGACCTTGCTCAAGTTGTGCACATGGAGGATCTCGCGCATCGCCGCACCGCCTGAACTCGACCAGTTTGACAAACGTTTACCTATGCTGGAACTCAAGGATGTCATCAAGTATTACAATGATGCAGACCAGCAGGTGCGGGCGGCCGACGGTATAAATCTCTCTATTTCTGCCGGCGAAATGGTTGCGTTGCTTGGCCCAAGTGGGTCGGGCAAGTCAACTCTCCTCATGCTTATTGCTGGCTTGCTGCCGCTCGATGCCGGTACAATCCGCTATGACGACACGGACCTGGCCTCGCTGTCAACGCGCCAGGTATGCACATATCTGCTGCGACATGTGGGGTTTGTGTATCAGCGTTTTCGTCTCGTGCCCAGAGTGTCGGCAGTGGATAATGCAGCCCAAAAGCTGCTGCTCGGGGGAGTCCCGTTGCGCGATGCGAGAACATATGCGATTCCTTGGCTTGAACGAGTTGGGCTCACTGATCGTCTGAGGCATCCACCGGAGAGACTCTCCGTCGGCGAGCGCCAACGTGTAGCAATAGCTCGGGTTCTCGCGGCGGAACCGCGCCTAATTCTCGCCGACGAGCCCACCGGCAATCTCGATACCGAGCGCGGACTCCAAATTATACGTTTGTTGCGCTCTATTGCTCACGAGCGTGGCGCATCTGTACTTCTTGTGACTCACGATGTCGACGCGGCTGCTGTCGCCGATCGTCGCTGCATCCTGCGCGACGGCAAGTTGACGGCAGACTATCCGATCGCCGATCGTGCAGTTGAGACGGAACGTTCGACCTCCATCTGAATTGTCAGAGAAGGTATGTCCGTCCCGCTCAAAACACAAGCGCTACTGCGACCCCGCGCTTTGGTCACTAGATACCATAATCGGCTACGCATACATATCGTTCAGGAGCTATTTGCCTGTATAGGCATCGCCACAGCGGTCGCACTCATTTCTGCGACGCTCGTAGCCAGTCAAAACGTTTCAACCTCGGCAAATGCAGTAGTTAGGACGCTCGCCGGCTCTGCGACGCTGCAGCTGCGCTCTCGCAGTAATGAAGGCTTCGATGAAAAGGTGCTCGCACGTATAGAACGGTTGCCGAACGTAGCCCAGACAGCAGCGCTCCTTGAACAAACGGGAACGATTGCTGGTCGCGATAACCGTCGCATCACTGTGGATGTCATCGGTGCTGGCGTCGCACTCGCTCGACTAGATGGGTTGGCAAGCACTTTGCCGACCTCTATCCTCTCCGAAGGAATCGGCTTGAGTAAGCCAACGACCGACGCGCTTGGGATAACGTCTGACATCGCCCGTACTCGTGCGCCGTATAACGTTTCACTGTTTTTGAATGGTCGGACCACTGTGCTTCCCGTAAGCGCTGTATTGACCCATCAGACAGGAGGCGCCATCGCTGGCGCCCTCGTCGCTGTGATGCCCCTATCACATCTACAGACGATTTCTGGCTTGCGTGGCCGAGTTTCGCGTGTGCTAGTCCGGCCATCATCAGGACATGGGGCACCTGTGCGTACTGAGTTGCAGCATGTAGCGTCCGGACGTCTTACGATCGCATCGGCCACCCAGGACATTGGCCTATTGCAAAAGGTCTTGAGCCCAAGCAATCAAGCTAGCGAGTTCTTTGCCGTGATCGCTGCCTTGCTTGGGTTCCTGTTTGCATTCAACGCGATGCTGTCTACCGTGCCGGAGCGGCGCCTAGAGATAGCAGATATGCGGATGGATGGCGCAAGAAGTTCGACGATCATTCAAATGCTGCTATTTCAGGCCCTATGTCTCGGCATCTTCTCTTCTCTCGTCGGACTAACAGGTGGATATTTCTTGCTGAGGGATGTATTCCACGAATCGCCGGGATATCTATCTCAAGCATTTATTGTTGGTTCAAACATCAACGTCTGGGCAGTACGACCGCTCCTGTTCTCACTGATGAGTGGTCTGATCGCTACCTGTATAGCCTCAACTGTGCCGCTCTTGGATCTTCGCCGCGCACGTTCCATCACCGCCGTCTATTTCGAGGACGGCACGCCGGGCCAGAGCCTTAGCAGTGGTACCACCAGGCGTATGTTCGGTGCTGCGATTGTTTTCATAACCTTGGCTGGCATCTTGCTTGCCCTAGCACGATCATATGCGTTGATCGTTTGCGCAATGCTTGCGCTTGCGACCGTGTTGGCTGTTCCAGCCATGCTTTCGAGCATTCTTTATATTACCGGGATTGTTGCTGAACGCAACCATCGATTGACGCTCTTGTCGGTTGCGCTCACATCGCTACGCGCCACTACTATCCGCTCGCTGGCGCTAGTTGCGACAGGCGCTGTAGCGTTGTTTGGTGCAGTGGCGCTAAGCGGTTCTCGCAACAACCTACTTAGCGGTTTGCACAGCTTTGGGCGTGCCTACGTTTCGGGTGCGGACCTCTGGATACGTAATCCTGGCTCCACACCGGATACCACAGGCTTCCAAATAGGCAGTCGCGTAGCAGCGATTGCACGGGTACCTGGGGTTCGGAGCGCACGCATATTCCACAGCGAATTCATGAGTACCGGGAACCGTCGAATTGTAGTTCTGGCTCGCCCGCCGGAAACCAGCAGCGCACTATTGCGCACTCAGATGATTACAGGCGACCCAACATATGTTCAATATCGTCTGCACGAAGGTGGGTGGGTAACCGTATCGGACCAAATCGCCAGAGAACAACGTGTTTCGCTCGGCGGGTTCATCAGACTGCCGACGCCCACCGGGATTGCCCTCCTACATCTTGCGGGCACAACTACAAATCTTACTTGGCCAGGTGGCGCGGTGCTTATGAGCAATAGGGACTACGCCCACCTATGGAAAACCACGGGAGCAGGCGAGATTGGTGTCACGCTTGCGACTGGCGCAAATATATTTAGGGTGCGCTCCGAAATTGCATCCGTACTACGTTCAAGCAGTCTAGAAATGGTTACGTCCCGAACTTGGGCAGATAGGTTCAACAAGAGTGCAAGCGAAGGATTGAGCAAGCTGGCGTGGATCTCCACCTTGCTGATCGTTGCTGCGATAGTTGCGATGGCGACCGCTCTAACTTCAGCCACATGGCAGCAACGCACAACGCTCGCGGGTCGGCGTGTCGAAGGAGTGGAGCCAGCTAGACTGCGTCGCCTCCTACTAATAGAAGCCGGAATCATACTCGGCGCGGGGTGCTTTACCGGAGCGATAGGAGGCATTCTTGGTCAGGTAGCTATCGACAGTTATCTCAAGAACGTAAGCGGGTTCCCAATAGCGAGCATCGCCGCAGGCCCACGGCCCCTGGAGGTCTTTGCGATCGTGATGAGCACTGTTCTAATCTTGGCATGGATACCTCGCTGGTTGGCCTCACGCGTTCCGCCCGCACTCGCACCGACATCCGAGTAAAGTCGGTACTGGATCGCGCATGCGCAACCGCTGTATTTGTAGCTACTACACGAACATATTGGTCTGAAGTTTGGCCGTTCCTCCGCACCGAAATAAAGCGCTGGCGGGTACTTGCTACTGCCATCCCTGACGAATCCCTTCGTCGGGCCGCCCTACAAGCTCTGCACAGCAAGCGAGGGAACCTTGAAGGAGCTGTCGCATTTGCTGCCATTACAACAAGGACAGATCGTCTGACCAGTGCCCGAGCGATGGCTGCATACCAGGCGGCGTTTGACTACCTCGACAGCCTCTGCGAGATGCCGCACGCCGACCCAATAGCCAACGGAGAGCAACTAAACCGTGCGCTGCTGGTAGCAGTCCGCCCCGACACTACACATGCCGACTACTACGCGCACCACAGCGCTCAAGACGACGCTGGCTACCTGCAAACTTTGATCGACTCATGCCGCCAGTCCCTCATACAACTCCCCGCATTTGGTTCAGTAAACGACCTGCTCCTACATGCGTCTCATCGAGCCGCGACGTACCAAAGCCTCAACCACGGCGATTCATCTGGCTCGCATACAGCATTCGACCAATGGGCGATCGCCGAGACCGCTCGCTTTCAGACACGCGACGAAGCTCCCCCGCTATATTGGTGGGAGATCGGAGCAGCTGGAGGCTCGTCGCTCGCCGTTCTCGCTCTAATGGGTGCAGCCGCAGACGCGCGTACAAGCGGCATTGAAGCGGCAGAGCTTGAGCACGCCTACTACCCGTGGATAGGTGCAGTCAATTCGCTACTCGACAGTTTGATTGACCAAGACGAGGACGATAGCCCAGGACAGCACCGCCTTCTCGACTACTACCCATCCTTTGAGCACGCAGGCGAGCGCCTAGAACTGATTTGCGGCGAGGCGCTACGCCGCGCTCAAGCGCTCACACCATCCCACGGGCACGTATTGATTTTGGCGGCGATGAAGGGCCTCTACCTGTCGAGCATTCAGGCCCACCAACGTGAAGTACATGAACTGCGTAAACGTCTGCGACAGGCCGCTGGACCATTCGAGACAATGGCAGGGTACGTGATGAGGACTCGTCAGATGGCCAACAGGCTCGCACGGTCGGAGGCTTATTATCCAGGGAAGCTATGTAGCGCGCCACTGTGACACTATGTAGAGAAGGGCACGGAGACGCGCTGCACGACACGGCTGGTCACTCGTCTAGCCGAAGAGTCGTATGTCCCGCACTTCGCATCGAAGGCGGTCAGCTTGAATGTATACTTGCGTCGAGGCTCGGATGCAGCGATAGGGTCATAGGGGGAGCCCCAGTCGATCCTGATGCCGCAGACAAGCCGATGATAGTGGGCATCACAATCGAGTCAGAAACACGCGGCAAGGCCTCCCAGCTTTAGTTCGCGCCTGACGCATCGTAGAAGGAGCCATGAGACCCCGCATCGAGCCAACAATTAGCCAGTTGCTCTGGCTCACAACTCTTGCACTAGCAGTGACAGGCATCCTTGGGGTGCCGGCGATCGGTAAGATCACGCCCGCCGCCAGAGAGGCCAGAACTGTTTACCTCGTTGAGCGAGCTCGCTTGAAGCTAGCGACAGAAAAAGGGGCGACGATTACTGAGCGCGGAAGAGCGACCGGTACCTATCGTGCCCCAATCGTCGCTCTCTTCACCATCAAGCCTAAATCCGTGACGGCTCACGTTACTATCTACCCGGCCGGCGGATCGATCACCGGCAGTGCAAACGCCAACTACAAGGTCATCGGGAACCTCGGCTACTTCGGTGGAACGTTTACTCTTGGACGGGGCACGGGAAAGTATGTACACGTCACCGAGGTCAACCACAAACCACTCGGCGTCAGCGGAGTAATTAATCGCTCTAATTTCGAAGCTGAAGTCAAAGCCAACGGACAAGCTGCTGGTTTTTAGGATGTTGTGACCGCGTCTGTGAGCCCAATTCCCGGCCGCCGACGGCCTGTAGACGAGGGGTTTTTGCGGTGTGGCGTTGGCGGTAGGCTTGCATGGCGCGCTTGGCGCGTTCGCGGGCGCGTCGGTCGGCGAGCTTGGTGTAGACGGTTGATATGAGCCAGCCGCCGTCGTCGTGGCCGACCATCACGGCGGCGGTTTGGGGGTCCAGGCCGAGTCCGCCGTCCTCGACGGGGTCGACCATCCATTGCAGAGCCCGGTGCTTGAGTTCGTAGAACTCAAGGGTCGGCATTCCGGCGGCGACACGCACAGCGTTCCAGCGAACGTACCAGTTGGGAAGTGAGTAGTAGCCGCCGCGGATCGCGGGGAACAGGATCGTGGGGTGGTAGCGCGGCATCTTTTCCAGGTGCTCTTGAAGCGCTGGGCTCATGATCGTCCAGCGCGGGTCTTGGTCCTTCGGCGCGACCCGTTCGCCGGTGAGCGGATCCCACTGGTAGTGGACATGGATCGTGCCTTCGCTGTAGTCGACCTCGTCGTTGTGTAGCGCAAATATCTCGCTGGGGCGCATCGCTGTCTCGCCCTCGCAGAGGACGATCCCCTCGATCACGAGCCCGTAATCGTCGCTTCGGCTCGCGCGGGCGCAATCGCGCAACCGTGCGTACTGCTCGTTTGTGACGATTTCGAAGTCGTGGCGGTCCACGCGGCGCTTGCGCTTGCTGGCGCCCGGCCGCGCGAACTTGTTATCGACGATCAGTTCGCGGTCCTTGGCATGGTTGAAGAATTGCCGCACCGGCTGCTGCACATGCGGACTCTTCGCCAGAAGCCAGGTGAGCGCCTCGTCGCGGCTGAAACTGTCGAGCGGCCGGTCCCAGAACTCCCGCAGGAACGGCCGAAGGCCCTCCCGCATACGCAGCACCGATTTCGGGGTGCGGCCCTCAGCCTTCTGGCAGCGCTGCCCATCGGGCCAGACCATCTTGATCCGGCCATCCTCCAGTAGCTCCGCCTCAGCGAACTGCGAAACTGTCGGGACGCGCTGCTCAAGCGGTTTCTCGATCTGCTCGCGCAGCTCGGCGCGAACCTTCTCGGCGGCCTTGTTGTACTCGCTCGCGGTGCGGCAGCCGCCGACCCACTTGCGCTTGCCCTTGTAGGTGACGGTGCCGCACCAGTCCGGTTTACGGCGCGTGCCTCGGTTGTGCGCCATCACGACCCCCTTCTGTTGCGGGCTCGCCGCGCAGCCACGCCTCGACCTCTGAGATCCGGTAGCGCAGCACCCCGCCGCGGCGCGCGTGCGGCAAGCCGTGATGGTGCTGGGCCTCGATCCACCGCAGCGCCACGTGCAGGTGCGCAGCCAGTTCGCGCTTGGTCACCCACGGCTCCCGCGCCGAACCCTCCACCGGCTCGACCGCAGGCGCCGATGGACGATCGCTGGCGGGCGGCGGCGGCGCCCACAGCGATGTCGCCGTCGCGGAGCCGGTCACGGTGTAGCTGACGGCCCACGGCAGACAGATCGTGCTCGCCGTGGACCGCGCACCGAACTGGCTTGTGCGCTTTCGCGGGCGCACCATCGCGCCGCGACGCGGTGGGCGTCCCGTCGCTGTAGAACCCTTCGGTGCGATGCGCTGCTCTGCGATCGGTTCTGGCATCCCGTTCTATGGTCGGGACCACCCCGCCGTTTGCCCCCACCGAAAAGCTTTCGGCAGGCCGGCAAATGAGCATCCGACGCCT
This sequence comes from uncultured Solirubrobacterales bacterium, assembly GCA_963695305.1. GTDB lineage: Bacteria > Actinomycetota > Thermoleophilia > Solirubrobacterales > Solirubrobacteraceae > Palsa-744. The sequence continues at coordinate 2,611,142 of OY968774.1, forward strand.
TTGCGAGCGCGAGAACGGCCCTCGGGCGCTTGCAACCGTTTTGCAATACGTTTCGGCCCGCACTGCAATAAATCTGCAATCGCCAAGGCACCGCACAGCCCCGCACAGCCCCGCATACCGCTCGCTAAACCCCGGTGTTTGCGGGGTTTTGCGGGGTGGTGCGGGAGTATGCGGGGCTAGTTGAAGTATCGGGGCGGCGGGATTTGAACCCACGACCCCCTGCTCCCAAAGCAGGTGCGCTACCAGGCTGCGCCACGCCCCGATAACCCTAAGAGTAGACGCCACTGCTAGCCTCCGCGCCGCGATGGCTGACATCCAACCTCTGCGCGCGCTGCACTACGACCTCTCGACGGTGGGATCGCTCTCCGATGTGACGTCTCCCCCCTACGACGTGATCGACGCCGAGCAGCGCGAGCAACTGCTTGAGCGCTCGCCCTTCAACGTCGCGGCCGTGGACCTCCCCAAAGGCGAGCCCGATCCTTACGCGGTGGCGGGCGAACTGTTTGAGGCGTGGCAGATGCAGGGCATCGTGGTCCGCGATCCCGAGCCCTCGCTTTGGGCTCACGCCCAGACCTATACGGGACCAGACGGCCAGGAGCGCACTCGCAAGGGCTTCTTCTGCAGGGTCCGCATCGAGGGGTATGGTCCTGGCAGGGTCCGCCCCCACGAGCGCACCCATCCTGGTCCGAAGGAGGACCGCCTGCGGCTTATGCGCGCTACGCACGCGAACCTCTCGCCGATCTTCTCTCTGTTTTCCGATCCCGCTGGCGCCGCCTGGCGAGCGCTTGAGCCAGCCACGACGGACTCTCCCTGGGGAGAAGTCACCGATGGCGACAACACCACCCACAGGGTGTGGCGAACCTCCGATCCCGATGTCATCGCAGCGGTACAGGCCGCCACGCGCGACGTGGAGCTCTTGATCGCCGACGGCCACCACCGCTACGAGACCGCCAACACCTACGCGCAGGAGCTGGGAGGAGACGGGGAGCATCGCTACGTGCTTATGTGCCTCGTCGCACTGGAGGACCCGGGCCTCACCGTGTTCCCCACCCACCGTCTTGTCCGCAACCTCGACCGCACCCGCCAAGAGGCGCTCAGGGAGGCCCTCCACCGCGACTTCCACATCACAGAGGTTCCGGTCGAGCAGATAGCCCCTGAGCCTGGCATCGGCCCGTTGCAGCTCGGGTACATCGACGCCCACCATCAGCAGCCCTACCGCCTCACGCTCAAGGACCAGTCGATTGCCGACAACGCGCTCGACGGATTCTCAGAGGCCTACCGTTCGCTCGACACCGGCGTGCTGGAGGCGCTTCTACTGAAGGGCGCCCTCGGTTTGAGCGATGAGGACATCTCCCATTTCAACGGCCTCTTCTACGCCCGCTCCACCGAGGAGGCGCTTGAGATGGTGCGCTCCTCCGAGTACGACGCGGCCTTCCTGATGCGCCCCACCCCCGTCTCCCAGGTGCGCGACGTGGCGGCCTCCGGCGAGAACATGCCCCCGAAGTCCACGTTCTTCTATCCGAAGCTACTTACCGGCCTGCTGTTTAACCCCCTGTCCTGAACCCATGACGTGGCTACCATTGAAGGAGCGGGTGATATGACCACCCAATCGGAAGGTGTTGCGGTTATGAAGGCCAGTGTTCGACGTACCGACTCGGGGTTCAAGCACACGGTGCAGGTGCGCGACCACAAGTTGACGGTCGACGAGCCGCTCGACTCAGGCGGCGACGACGCTGGCCCCGACCCCCAAGAGATGCTGGCCGTGAGCCTCGCCTCCTGCACCGCCATCACGATGGAGATGTACGCCGCACGCAAGGGCTGGGAGATCGGCAACGTCGAGGTCGAGGTCCAGTACACCCCCGCCGAGCGTGGATGTCCAACGAAGTTCGACATCGTGCTCCGTCTCCCCGACGACCTTCCCGAGGAGCAGGTGGACCGTTTGCAGGTGATCGCCGCGAAGTGCCCGGTACACCGCACGCTCGACGGCGAGGTCATGTTCAAGGAGCGCGTCGAGCGCATGAGCGCCGTCGCCTGAGCGTGGACACGCTCGCCCGTGCGCTCCACGGGCTGCTGCTCGACGTCACCGCACACTCACAACCTCAAGCCGATGAGCAAGTGCCAGCGGCGGTGCTCGTGCCGCTCTACACCCAAAACGAGGAGCTCCATGTGGTGCTCACAAAGCGCCGCCCCAACCTGCGACGCCACGCCGGGGAGATCTCCTTCCCCGGTGGCCGTCGCGACCCCGAGGACCCCACCCTCACAGACGCCGCGCTGCGCGAGGCAGAAGAGGAGATCGGCCTCCCCCGCGATGCGGTAAGCGTGGTGGGAGCACTGGAGCGCACCTCCACGTTCGTCACCAACTACGCCATCCACCCGTTCGTGGGGCTGCTCAAGGGCGGGCATACTTGGACGACCTCCACGGAGGAGGTGGATATGGTGCTTGAGCCAAAGCTCCAAGACGTACGCGCGGGACGCACTCGCACACGAATGGAGCGACGTGGGATCGCGTTTGAGACAGACGCCTACGTCTTCGACGGGGAGCTCGTGTGGGGCGCCACGGCACGCATCCTCGAGCAGTTGCTGGAGCGCATCGCGCCGCTGCTCGACCGCCGCGCCACTGTGTGACGCGGCGGTCGACTGCCGCGAGCCCTGAGGGGGTAGGGCCCGAAGTGTTCTGTCGCTATGCGCCCTTGGCTACGGGGACACCCACAAGACTCCCCCACTCCGTCCACGAGCCGTCGTAGTTCTTTACTCGCTCCTGTCCGAGCAGCTCGTGCAACACGAACCACGTGTGGGCGGAGCGCTCGCCGATGCGGCAGTAGGCGATGACGTCGTCGCCATTAAGCACTCCCTTTGAGCCGTATAGCTCCCTTAGCTGCTCCGCGCTCTTGAACGTACCGTCCTCGTTGACAGCCTGCGCCCACGGGATCGACGCGGCGCCCGGGATGTGACCAGCACGTTGGGCGCCCTCCTGCTCGTACCCGCTGGGCGAGATGATCTCTCCGGCAAACTCCGCGGGAGAGCGCACGTCTACGAGGTTCGTGGAATCGCCGAGCGCGGCGAGCACTTCGTCGCGGCGAGCCCGGATCGCGTCGTCACCAGGCTTGGCGGTGAAGCTAGCGGGAGCGTGGCTTGGTGTCTGGGTGGTCGTGGGACGCCCGTCGGCGATCCACTTTTCACGCGGTCCGTTGAGCAAGAGAGCCTTGTCGTGGCCGTAGTACTTCAAATACCAATACGTGTATGCCGCGAACCAGTTGTTGCGATCTCCGTACAACACGATCGTGTGATCGCTTGAGATCCCGCGACTGGAGAAGAGCTTTGAGAAGTCCTCCGGTCCGAGGAAGTCGCGCTTGACGGGATCTTGGAGATCCTCCTTCCAGTCAAATCCCACCGCCCCGGGGATGTGGGCTTCGGCGTAGAGGCTTGGGTTCTCGTCAACCTCCACAATGCGGATCTGATCGTCTTGCAAGTGCTCCTCCAACCAACCAGGCTCGACGAGCACGTCCTTTGCGTATCCGGACAAGTCAGCTGTCCTCCTGTGTAGAAGCCTCGTTCTCAAAAGCCGATCGGCTTTTGGGGATATTAGAGCCAGCATAGCGCGACCCCTCACCCATGTCGTCCCCTCCCAGTAGCCGATTCACCGCCCCCCGCGCCTGCGCGAGCCACGCCTCCTCATCCCTTACCCCAACCCTCAAGATCGCAATCGGGATCAGGTTGCGCGCGGCTGTCTCTGACACGATCCGCTCGCCCTCCGCGAGCGCCTCAGCGGGCACGCTGCCAGCCGCGTCATAAACGAACCCCCGCAAGGTCGAGTCGATGGCGCTTGAGATGAACTGCTCCAGGCGCGACCCGTGGAGTGCCCTCACGAGATCTGGGTCCCGCTCATCGAGGTCGGCGAGCAACCAACAAGCAACTGTCACCTGCTCAAGCGCCCCACGCAGCGTGGCGAGACGATCGGGTGTTCCGAGAAAACACTCCGCTCCAACCGCCTTGATTTGGGCTCCCCTTGAACTGTCATCCCCCACCACCCGCACGGCGTGCCCTTCCGCAACAAGCGCCCCCGCCAAGCGAAGCCCACGCCCCCCGCCCTCCACGATCAGCACCCTCGCCACGCCCCCATCCTATGCCTATGGAGACGTTCAGGAACAGTGGGCGCCGCGGCCGGTGGGGACCGCGGCGCCCTGTCGAGGAGACCAGCATTCGACCGCTAGAGGCATGCGCGGGGCGCCGCGGGAGAGGTTGGGTAACGACGCCCGGTGAACCCCTATGCACGATCGTGCTCAGTCACTCACGCTTCTTGCCCCTCACCTCCTCGACGGCGGAGATCCGTCGCCTTCCGTCGTATGTCAGCAAGAGAACGAAGTGTATGTAAACACAAATGACAAGATATGTCAAGCGTGTTCTCTTTGTAGCTCAGACTCGCCAATCCGCGGCGCTCGAATACCATCCCGCCACATGACCGACCAAGCTCCCCCAAGCCAGGACGTAGTGACGATGGAGAAGATAGTCGCACTGTGCAAGCGCCGCGGCTTCATCTTCCCCTCCTCGGAGATCTACGGCGGCGTGGGCTCCACCTACGATTTCGGCCACTACGGCGTGCTCTTGAAGGGCAACGTCAAGGGCGAGTGGTGGCGAGCGATGTTGCAGGAGCGCGAGGACATCGTTGCGCTCGACTCCGCCATCCTCCAGCATCCGCGCGTGTGGGAGGCCTCGGGACACCTCGCCGGGTTCACCGACCCGCTGGTCGACTGCAAGACCTGCGGACAACGCTTCCGCGCCGACCACCTCCCAGAGCTTCCCTGCGGGCGCAAGCCCTCAAAGCATCCGGGCGAGACAGACGACTGCGACCTCACAGACGCGCGCGACTTCAACCTCATGTTCGAGACCACCATCGGGCCGGTGAAGGAGTCGGGGTCCACCGCCTACCTGCGCCCGGAGACAGCGCAGGGCATCTTCATCAACTTCAAGAACGTACTCCAGTTCTCGCGCAAGAAGCCCCCCTTCGGGATCGCCCAGATCGGAAAGTCCTTTCGCAACGAGATCACCCCCGGCAACTTCATCTTCCGCACCCGCGAGTTCGAGCAGATGGAGATGGAGTTCTTCGTTCCCCCCGCGGAGGCACAAGAGTGGTTCGAGCACTGGCTGGAGCAGCGTATGCACTGGTATGTGGAGCTCGGCATCCGTCCCGACCACCTGCACTTGCGAGCCCACGACCAAGACGAGCTCTCCCACTACTCCTCCGGGACGAGCGACGTGGAGTACCTCTTCCCCATCGGTTGGTCAGAGCTTGAGGGGATCGCCAACCGCGGCGACTTCGACCTCAAACAGCACGCGAAGTTCTCGGGCGAGAAACTCGAGTACTTCGATCCAGAGACCAAGGACCGTTACGTCCCGCATGTGATCGAGCCCGCCGCCGGCGCCGACAGGGCGACGCTCGCCTTCCTCGTGGACGCCTATGACGAGGAGGAGGTGGGCGGCGAGCAACGCACGGTTCTTCGCCTTCACCCTCGCCTCGCGCCGGTGAAGGTGGCTGTCATGCCGCTGGTGAAGAAGGACGGCCAACCAGAGCTCGCACGCAAGATCTACGAGGACCTACGTAGACGGATGCAGGTGGAGTACGACGAAGGTGGGTCAATCGGCAAGCGCTACCGTCGCCAGGACGAAATCGGGACCCCTTGGGGAGTGACAATCGACCACCAATCGCTTGAGGACGGGACCGTGACGGTGCGCGACCGCGACTCACTGGCGCAGGTTCGGCTAAAGATCGAGGACCTCGGCCCGGAGCTTGAAAAACGCCTCGCCCCACCGTGGCAGTCGCCCAAGCTGGGATCGTGAGCGGCCGAAGATCGTTAGCGTCCAGGAACATACCCTGACCAATCGCCCGCCCACCCCGCGAAGCTAGGAGAGAGATGGACTTTGACCTGACCGACGAGCAGCAGTTGATCCGCCAAACAGCGCGGGAATTCACCGACAAGGAGATCGTGGAGCGCGCGAAGCAGAACGCCCGCAACCACCACTTCGACCTCGATCTCGTCAAGAAGATTGCCGACCAGGGATATCTCGGGGCGATCGTTCCACGCGAGTACGGCGGCGCGGGCCTTGGGTATGTCGATTACGGTCTGGTTGTCGAGGAGATTGGCAGGGGGTGCTCGTCTGTGCGCACCGTCATCTCGGTGCAAACCTCGCTGGTCTGCAGCGCCATCCTCAAGTGGGGATCAGAGGAGCAAAAGCACCACTACCTCCCCAAGCTCTGCTCCGGCGAGTGGCTCGGCTGCTTTGGTCTCACCGAGCCCGACACTGGATCCGATGCCGCCAAACAGAAGACACGCGCGAAGAAGACAGATTCCGGCTGGGTCATCAACGGCGCGAAGATGTGGATCTCGATGGGCAACTACGCAAAGTTGGCGCTCATCTTCGCCCAAACCGATCCCGAGAAGGGCCACCGCGGACTTGCGTGCTTCATGGTGGACACCGACCAGCCCGGCTACCAGGCAACCACGATCGAGCACAAGATGGGTCTGCACGCCTCCGACACGGCGTCAATTGCGCTCGAAGATGTCGAGGTGTCAGACGACCAGATGCTGGGCGAGATCGGCGATGGCTTCAAGGTGGCGATGTCAGCGCTCGACTCCGGCCGCTATTCGGTAGCGGCGGGGTGCGTCGGTATCTGCCAGGGATGTGTCGAGGAGTCGGTCAAATACGCCAAGGAGCGTGAGCAGTTCGGCAAGCCCATCGCCTCCTTCCAGCTCGTGCAGGCGATGATCGCCGACATGGTGCTCAAGACCGACGCCTCACGGATGCTTGTCTGGCGCGCGGGTTTCCTCAAGGACAAGGGCCGTCCCAACACGCTCGAGACCTCTGTGGCAAAGCTCCACTCCACCGAGGCGGCGGTCGAGTGCTCCAACACCGCGATCCAGGTCCACGGCGGCGCCGGCTACGTCGATGACCACCCGGTCGAGCGCTACTTCCGAGACGTCCGCGTCACCACCCTCTACGAGGGCACCTCCCAGATTCAGAAGCTCATCATCGGGCGTGCAATGACAGGAATCAACGCGCTCGTGCCCTCCTGAGCGGAGTCTCGTGGATTTGGAGACAGATTTGGAGGGAATGGATCGACGTGCCGCGCGTGTAATTGGAGTCGTGGGTGCGGGCACAATGGGCTCGGGGATTGCACAACTCGCGTGCCGGTCGGGAGCAAGAGCGCTGCTCTATGACCCGATCCCCGAGGCGCTGGATCGCGGCCTCGAGGCTGTAGGCGCTGGACTGAGCAAGGAAGCCGCCAAGGGCAAGCTGACCGAGGAGCAGGCGAGCGCAGCCGCTGAACGCTTGGAAGCGGTCAACAGCCTCGACTCGCTAGCCCCCTGTGACCTCGTGATCGAGGCGGCGCCCGAGCGACTGGACGTCAAGCACGAGTTGTATGCACGACTTTCCGAGATCGTAAGTGAGGAGTGTGTGCTGGCGAGCAATACCTCCTCGTTGCCGATTACGGCGATAGCCGCGGGCGCCACCAACCCGGAGCGGGTGGTAGGGATGCACTTCTTCAACCCCGCTCCGCTGATGCGGCTGCTTGAGGTGATCGCGGGAGTGCTCTCCGACGAGCGTTCGCTTACGCTCGCATACGCCACCGGAGAGGCGATGGGCAAGGACGTGATCCGCGCTGCTGATGGCCCCGGCTTCCTAGTGAACCGCTGCAACCGTCCCTTCGGCCTGGAGGCGTTGCGCCTGCTGGGAGAGCGAATCGCCGATGTGCCGACGATCGACCGGGTCGTGCGGATGGGTGGGGGCTTCAAGATGGGTCCGTTCGAGCTGAGCGACCTGGTGGGCGTCGATACCGGCTTCGATGTATCAAAGAGCTTCTACGAATTGAGCTTCGGCGAGCCACGTTGGCGCCCCTCCCCCATCCAGGCGCGCCAAGTGGCGGCAGGTTTGCACGGGCGCAAGACTGGTCGCGGCTACTACGACTACTCGGGCGATGGACCACACCGCCCGCCTGACCCTGAACCGCCACAAGCGATGGCGCCGGTTGACGGCGAGGCGGTCGTGGTGATCGGCGGTGAGAACGCTCTTGCCGACCAGTTGCGCGCCGCGGCACGGGAGGCCGGCTATGTCGTGCACACCGCCCACGAGCCGCAAACCGAGCTGCCGGCGCTCATAGTGGAGTGCGGCGACCTCGGCGACGATCCCACGCCCCGCGGCGGCCCGCGACTGGTGCTGTGCGATCGCGCCTCACTCGCCACGCTCGACCCGGGGGGGCCATCCGTCGGTTTCCACGCGCTCCCGCCCTTCGATAGCTGCCACCTTGTGGAGCTCACACGCAGCGACACCTCCTCCCCGGCCGCGGCGGCGCGCGCGGAGCGCTTCTTCGCGGCGCTCGGTAAGCATGTCGAGTGGGTGGGCGATGCCCCCGGCCTTGTACTTGGAAGGATCGTCTGTCAGGTGATCAACGAGTCGGCGTTCGCGCTCGGCGAGGGGGTTGGGACGGCTGAGGACATCGACACCGGCATGGTGCTCGGTATGGCCCACCCACGCGGACCGATGGCCTGGGCACGGGAGATAGGCCTAGATCATGTGCTCGCCGTGCTCGACGGCCTGTGGAGGGAGTACCGCGAGGAGCGCTACCGCCCAGCCCCCGCGCTGCGGCGGGGCGAGATCTAGGGGACTACGAGGCGGGATCGGCGGCAGGCGCCCATTGGGCCTCCGCCAAGTCACCCACGGGCATCCCCTCAGGTGTGGGCACCTCGGGGGTGTCGCGCAGATACCACTCGGCGTCGAGCGCCGCCTGGCAGCCAGACCCGGCGGCGGTTATCGCCTGCCGGTAGGTGTGGTCGACGAGATCGCCGGCTGCGAACACGCCGGGCCTGTTAGTGCGCGTAGAGCGCCCGTCCACCTTCACGTATCCATCCTCGTCGAGATCTATCTGCCCCTCCACTAGAGCGGACTGGGGCTCGTGACCGATCGCGATAAAAGCGCCCGTGATGGGGATCTCGCGGCGCTCGCCGGTCTCGGTATTGAGCAGCTTGGCGACGCTCAGCGCACCGCTCTCGCCCGGCTCAAAGCTCTCAACTGTGTATGGCGTGAGCAGCTCGATGTTCTCCTGCGCACGGGCGCGGTTGAGCATGATCTTGGATGCCCGAAACTCGGCGCGGCGGTGAACCACGGTCACCTTACTCGCGAACTTAGAGAGGAAGATCGCCTCCTCCATCGCGGAGTCGCCGCCACCCACGATGATGGTTTGCGCGTCACGGAAAAAAGCGGCGTCGCAGGTCGCGCAGTAGCTCACGCCCCGTCCGCTCAGCTCGTCCTCGCCTGGCACACATAGCTTCTTGTGCTCGGCGCCCATCGCGAGGATCACGGTACGTGCGCGATGCTCGTCGTCACCCACCCACACCTTGTGAACTCCCCCGACCTCGTCTGAGAGCTCCACCTTCTCGACCTGATCGGTGAGCAGCGTGGCGCCGAAGCGCTCGGCCTGCTCGCGTAGCTTGGTCATCAGCTCCGGACCCATGATCCCCTCGGGAAAGCCAGGGTAGTTCTCGACGTCGGTTGTTTGCTGGAGCAGTCCCCCCCAGGCGAAGCCCTCAACCACGAGGGGTGCGAGATTGGCGCGCGAGGTGTACAGAGCGGCGGTGTATCCCGCCGGGCCGCTGCCGATGATGATCGTGTTCTCGACCTCGCTCACCTGCTCGCCTCCAGTTCGCCCGATGTCGGCGCCCAACCCACTGGCTGGGTCGCTTTACTTTGTATAGTATAGCTATTCCAACGGTTGACTGTACGTCGTAGCTGGAAGTACGCGATGGCGCCTGGGATCGAGGGCAGCCAGAAGGAAAGCAGCCTGTACACGAGCACCGCGATCAAGGCGAGGCTGCCGCTCACGCCGAACGCTACGAACGCGCCGATCATGCCGCCGTCCACGCCGCCGATGCCCCCAGGGAGCGGAAGTAGGTTGGCGAGCATCCCAACGAAGAACGCCTCGATGAGCACCGCTGTCGGGGGTGCTTGGCCGAAAGCTCGAAAGGCGGCATAGAGCACCGCGATGTTCAGTCCCCACCACGCCACCGTCCCGAGCATCGCCAAGTCGGGATGGCGGAGCTTGTGACCCGCATAGCGCACGCCGCCTGAGGCCGATGCCGAGCCTGTAGCCAAACCGCGCAGCCACCGCACCGGAGCGCGCTCACTTTTGAAACGGCGCTCGAGGTCCGGCGGCACGAACGCCACACCGAGCACGATCAGGATCACGATGGCCGCGACGATGGCGGGACCGATAGTTATCGCGAACGGATGCGGCCCGTCAAACACTCCCGTGTAGAGGCCCACCCCACACACGATCAACGCGACCATGTAGGCGCCGTACATGAGTACCAAGAAGGCGATCATCCGCTCGGCCACCTCCCGGCGACGCATTCCCGAGCGACGAAGCGCCCACGCGGTCACGGCCACACCACCCGCTCCACCGGCCGCGAACAGTCTCGTCGCGGCCAAACCCGCCATCGTTATGAGGTAGCTCTCGCGGTAGGTGATACGCGACCCGGGTGGTACGTGCACGCCCTGAAAGATCGCGATGTAGCTCGCCATAGCCGCCACTTGAAGCAGCACCGCGACCGCGATCCACCAGGAGTTACCGTCGTTCAACCTGTCCCACGTATGCCTCACCCCACCGAGTTGGGGCAAAACGAAATAGAGGAACGCAAGCGCTGTCAATACGAACAGGCCGAAGATCCACATACCGCGGCGCGTGACCTGCACTCGCGGCATCTCCTCCTCTACGGGCTCCGGTGGTTGCAGATCTTCCACGCTCATCCTTGTGCCACCGCCTCAAGGGCGGCGACGGCCCTTCCGAAGCGAGTGAGGGCCGGCGCGGTGAATGGTCCGATACGCCGCACCGCCGTGGTGAGCGTAGCGCCGGCCAGCAGATCTACGACGTAGTGCTCGCCGAGATACACAAGCGCGAAGCCGAGCGTTGCGGTGTAACCCCAGCCCAGCGCGCCGGCAACCGGCCCAGTCTCTGCGAGCAGCTGGGCAGCCATCATAGATGTGGCGAAATGCAGCGAGGGCATAGCGGCCAATGGATTGCCTCCAAGCACACTGTAAAGCGGCCCCCAGCCGTCTTTCCAGAAATACTCCCCGTACTCCACCATCATCCGCCGCACGGCGATTTCCGATGAGTCCGTCCGAACAGAGTTCGCGAGCAGGCGCCCGTTGAAGTGATGGGCGCGCCCGCCGTGCGCGGCGGCATACCAGGGTGGCGCTGTCGGCGCCATCCAATAGACCATCGCGCCGATGTCGAACACTGCGTACGTCATCACAGCGGAGCGCTCGAAACGGGAGCGGTGGCGCAGCATGATGTAGACAAGCGTCCCGTGGGGCACCATGAACCACAACCAGTGAGCCCACACAAGTACCCGATCGCCAAGCCGCCACTGCCCTCTGGCGAGCCGTCGCTGCAAGCGCACAGTGGGTAGCTCACCAAGACCCAGGGCTCGATCGACGGCGATCGGATAATCCACGAGCACGTGTCGCTCCTGGGCGTCCTCATCGTCGTGGGGTGCCTTGTATGCAGCCAGGTAAGCCCACATTTGCAGGCAACACACCGCCACGTCCCTGGTGCGAGAGCGGCGCACCGCCACACACAGACCAACGGGCGCCGCAAACGCCACCGTTTGGGCCACGATTGGCGGTGTGGAGACGCGCTTGCGCACCAGCGGCGCCAGCACGCCCGCGGCGACTACGCCCCAGGCGGCTGTCCTGATGACCCTAGACCCCCGCACGGGGCGAGGAGTATATGCAGGGGTCCGGGCGCGTCCGATCAGGAGACCGGCTCTACGGCGTCTTGCTCGCCTGAGCGCCCACGCATGTGGGCCGTAGCCTCGGCGACGAGCGCGCTCACGACACGACTCGCCTCGTCAGCCTCCGGATGCCATTGAACACCGAGCACGAAGCGACGGTCAGGCATCTCGATCGCCTCGGGCAGCCCGTCCATCGCCGAGCAGCCGCTGATTTGGAGGCCCTCACCCAGCCGATCCACGCCCTGGTGGTGGTGAGACTTGGTGGCGTGATGTGTCTCGCCCGCCGCCCTCGCCGCGAGCGTGCCATCGACCAGCTCTACATCGTGGTCGGCTCCGTCGAACGTGCCCGCCACACGTAGGTGTTCGTGATGGCCGAAGAGCTCAGGGAGGTGTTGCAGCAGCGTGCCGCCGTAAGCAACGTTGATGAGCTGCATCCCACGACATATCCCAAGCACCGGCAGATCGCGCTCTATTGCGGCGCGAACAAGCGCTATCTCAAAGCGGTCGCGCTCAGGGACGGTGTCCACCGTCTCCGCATGCGCTTGCTCGCCGTAGCTCGCCGGGTCGATGTCCGCCCCTCCGGCGAGCACCAAGCCATCAAGCAAGTCCAGCAGCTCGCCGGCATCGTCGAGCAGCCGCTCGTCAGGCGGCACCATCACAACTAGCGCGCCCGCGCGCTGAACGGCTTCGACATAGCTACGAGCGAGCAACACAGCCTGCTGGTCCCACAGCCCCCAGCGAGCTCGCTCAAGCGCTGTGCATATGCCCACAACCGGCCTAATCACCCCTACACCATAAACTCCCCGCGATATGCAACTAGACACAGTCAACTTCACTGTCGCCGAGGGCGCCGCCACGATCGAGCTGAATCGCCCTGAGGCGCTCAATGCCTGGAACAAGCAGTTCGGGGAGGACCTGCTCGCCGCTTTGAATACAGCGACTAAGGACGACTCCGTTCGTGCCGTTCGCATCATCGGCGCCGGCCGCGCATTCTCCTCGGGCGCCGACCTCAAGGACATCAGCGGCGACGATGTCACCCCTGAGGGGCGTCCCAATGTCTACAAGGTGCTCACCGAGCGCTACCACCCGATCATGCACGCGATCCGCGACATGGAGAAGCCGGTCGTAGCAGCGGTGAATGGACCGGCGGTGGGGATAGGTTGTTCGCTGGCCCTCTGTTGCGACCTCGTGCTTGCCGCCGAGAGCGCGTACTTCCTGCTCGCCTTCGTGAACATCGGCCTCGTGGCCGACGGAGGCTCTTCGCTGTTCGTCCCCGCCCGCATCGGCCTGGCGCGCGCGAGCGAGATGATGATGCTCGGCGAGCGGGTCGCGGCGGCGCGAGCGCTTGAGTGGGGACTGGTCAACGGTGTCCACCCCGACGGCGATCTCCCCGAGCAGAGCGCCGCGCTGACCGCGCGTCTGGCTGCGGGTCCTACCCGTTCCTATGCAGCCACCAAGCGCGAGCTCAACCGACAGATCTACGCGAACATGGGCGAGCAGCTCGAGCTTGAGGCCACTCTGCAGCAGGAAATGGCAGGCACAGACGACTTCGTGGAGGGTGTGAGCGCCTTCCTTCAGAAGCGTCCGGCAGGCTTCTCGGGGCGTTGAAGCGCGTTCCGCCCGAGCGTGAATAGAATCCCGCCCGCCTTGAGTCACCTGCTCGCCACACCGCTCGCGTTCTTCACCCCCCAGTCGGGAGGGTCGCCGAACGCGGACCAGATCGACAACCTCTACAAGATCACGCTCTACGTAGCGCTTGTGATCTTCGTACTTGTGGAGGGAGCGCTCGTATACGCCCTGTGGCGCTTCCGTGCGCGCAAGGGCGCCGTGGCGGCACAGATTCGCGGCAACACGCGCCTGGAGATCGGCTGGACTCTAGGCGCCGCCGTCATCCTGCTGGCGCTGGCGGTGCTCACGTTCGCCAAGCTCTCCTCGATTCAGAACCCACCCAACTCGGGGCCTGAAGGATCGACGCTGGTCAGCGACAAGGACGCTCGCGCTTACGCAAGCACCGAGCGCAAGCTCCCCCCCAACGGCAAGGCGCTTCGCATCACGGTGGTGGGCCGGCAGTTCGTGTGGGAGTACGTGTACCCGGGCGCCACCGAAGCCGACGGGCTCGGCGAGCCCTACTCCTACGAGGAAATGGTGGTCCCCACCGACACCACCGTGTCGCTGGACATAGTCTCGGCGGACGTCGTGCATTCGTGGTGGGTGCCACAGCTGGGTGGCAAGTTCCAGGCGGTGCCCGGCTACCACAACTACACGTGGTTCAAGATCGAAAAACCCGGCATCTACCGGGGGCAGTGCGCGCTCATCTGCGGACGTGGCCACGCACGCATGATCGCCACGGTAAGAGCCGTCCCACCCGCCCAGTTTGAAGCGTGGCTTACCGCGCAGAAGAAGCAGATCGCCGAAGCCAACGCCGCGGCACAGGTAGCACGAGCAAAGCTCGCCAAGCAGGTCGGCGCCGGACAGGTTCAGAACCCCTAAGGAGTCGAGCGTCATGGCCACCTACGCAGCCCCCATCCCTCAGATCGTCGCGCACGACGCAAAGCCAGAGCCGCGTGGCTGGACGAGCTGGATGACCACTACCGACCACAAGCGCATCGGGATCATGTACATGGTCACGACGTTCGTGTTCTTCGTGCTCGGGGGCGTAGAGGCGCTGATGATCCGCCTGCAGCTGGGGCTCCCGGAAAACACGCTGGTCTCGCCGCAGATCTACAACCAGCTGTTCACGATGCACGGCACCACGATGATCTTCCTGTTCGTCGTGCCGATGATGGCGGGGCTCGCCAACTACTTCGTGCCACTGATGATCGGCGCTCGCGACATGGCCTACCCGCGCCTGAACGCGCTCTCCTACTGGCTGCTGCTCGCCGGTGGTCTCGTGTTCTACGCCTCGATCTTCTGGAACCCACCGGAAGCGGGCTGGACGAGCTACGTGCCGCTCTCAGGCATCGACTACTCACCCGGCGGCGGACAGGACGCATGGATCTTCTTGGTCCACCTCACCGGACTCTCCTCGATCCTTGGCGCGATCAACTTCTACGCGACGATCGCGAACATGCGCGCCCGCGGTATGAGCTGGGGACGCCTACCGCTGTTTGTGTGGGCGATCCTCACCTATTCGATCCTCATCATCTTCGCGATGCCAGTCATCGCCGGCGCGGTGACGATGCTGCTCACCGACAGGCACTTCGGCACACACTTCTTCGATCCCGCCAACGGTGGCTCAGCGCTGTTGTGGCAGCACCTGTTCTGGTTCTTCGGGCACCCCGAGGTCTACATCATGGTGCTGCCCGGCTTTGGCATCGTCTCAGAGATCCTGCCCGTGTTCGCGCGAAA
Source organism: uncultured Solirubrobacterales bacterium (assembly GCA_963695305.1). Lineage (GTDB taxonomy): Bacteria > Actinomycetota > Thermoleophilia > Solirubrobacterales > Solirubrobacteraceae > Palsa-744. The sequence continues at coordinate 2,626,273 of OY968774.1, forward strand.
GCCGATATTTGGCTACAAGGCGATCGCGGCTTCGACCGTGGCGATCGCGTTCCTCGGCTTCCTGACCTGGGCACACCACATGTTCACCGCCCCGATCCCCACAGCGGTGGTGGTGTTCGTGATGTTGAGCTCCTTCCTCATCGCCGTGCCAACAGGCGTGAAGATCTTCAACTGGATCGCCACGCTGTGGTACGGGGCCGTCGAATTCAAGACACCCCTGCTGTTCTGCGCGGGCTTCATAGCGCTGTTCGTGATCGGCGGTATTTCCGGCGTATTTCTGGCGGTGTTCCCTGTGGATTGGCAGCTCAACGAAACATATTTCGTGGTCGCTCACATCCATTTCGTCCTGATGGGTGGCGCCGTGTTCACGATCTTCGCCGCGATCTACTACTGGTTCCCGAAGATCACAGGTCGGATGATGAACGAGGGCCTCGGCAAGCTGAGCTTCTACCTGATGTTCTTCGGTTTCCTCGCTACGTTCCTGATCCAGCACGTGATCGGTCTCGACGGGATGCCACGGAGGGTGTACGAGTACGACAACGTGGGCAACCTCGCGCTCTACAACCTGATCTCAACGATCGGGTCGTTCATCCTCGGCGCGGGCGTGCTCGTGACGATCGTAAACGCGGCTCGCAGCCTCAAGCACGGCGTGGTCGCGGGGCCTGACCCTTGGAAGGCGAACACGCTTGAGTGGTTCACCACCTCGCCCCCGCCCGCCAACAATTTCGACGTCGTGCCACTCGTGCGCTCCTACGAGCCGATGAAGGACATCAGGCGCGAGATCGAGCAGCGCTCCTCGGGCGCGCCGGCATCCGGAGGCGCCACAGTGCCCGCCGGGGCCACGCAAGTTGGCGTTTGACCCGCGAGCGCCCAGCAGCGGTAGAGTTCCGGTCGTGATGGAGGCTTCTCGCAGTCGGCGGGGCGATCGCTGATGGACCGCTCACCCGCCCCGAGGTACGTGCCACAGGCCACGGGCGCCGTGGCCGTGCCGCTGCAGAGCACGCGCTCACGGACCCGCCAGCTGCTCTCAGACTACGTCGAACTGACAAAGCCGAAGGTGCAGTCGCTGCTCTTGCTCACGACGATTACGACGATGCTCGTCGCCGGCGACCCCTCGTTCGCGCTGATCGCGCTGACGTGCCTCGGCGGCTACCTCTCGGCGGGCGGCGCGGGGGCTGTGAACCACTGGTTTGACCGCGACATCGACGCGAGCATGGCGCGCACCGCCAACCGTCCCGTCCCCTCGGGGAGGGTCGCCCCGAGAGCGGCTCTCATCTTCGGCTGCACGCTTGCCGCCCTCTCGTTCCTGGAGCTGTCCCTCACCGTAAATCTGCTCGCCGCAAGCCTCTCGTTCGCCGGCTTCCTCGGCTACGTGTTCGTCTACACGATCTGGCTGAAGCGGCGCACACCCCAGAACATCGTGATCGGAGGAGCGGCCGGAGCGGTGCCGCCGCTCGTCGGCTGGGCGGCGGTGACAGGCTCCGTCAGTGGCCTCGCGGTGCTCTTGTTCTTCATCGTGTTCTTCTGGACTCCCCCACATTTCTGGGCGCTTTCGCTGCTAATGAAGGAGGAGTACGAAAAGGTCGGGGTCCCGATGCTCCCCGTAGTACGCGGCGAGGCCGAGACGCGCCGCCAGATCCTGCTCTACACGGTGCTCCTCTATGCGCTCACCCAACTCCCGTTCTGCGCAGGTGGCTTGGGGAGCATCTACCTCGGTGCCTCGCTGCTGCTCGGCCTTGGCTTCATCGCGGGCGCTGTGCGGCTTTACAGGCGCGCTGACAGGCGTAGCGCGCTACAGCTCTATCTCTTCTCGCTGGCCTACCTCGCGCTGCTGTTCTGCGCGATGGTTGTCGACGTGAAGTTGTAATCTTCGGCCCGTCATGATGACCCGCCGCCTCGCCAAGAAGAACATCCGCACCGGCCTGATCGTGGCGGGCATCTGCATGTTCATGTTCGGACTCACCTTCGTGGTGGCCGCGGTGTACGTCTCGTGAGCCCGCTGGACCCCGAGATCCCGCCCGCGGGCGAGGAGATCCACCTTCCTGGGCCGACGATCCTGCCGCTGCTCACAGCCGCCGGCATCACCCTCGCCATTGTGGGTGTCACCACCAGCCTGATCCTCGTAATCGGCGGCGGAGTACTCACGCTCGCATGCGTGATCCGCTGGATCATGGACACACGCCGCGAAGTAGACGAGCTTCCGCTCGACTCGCACTGAGCCGTCGTCGCTGACCACCGCTCCGCTTCGTCGGTTGCCGCTCGCACCGATCAACTCGGACGAGATCTAACAGGCCACGGTGAGGCGCCGCGCGTGGTCGCCGTCCACGCGCGGCCCCATTCGAAGAGGTCGCGCCCGTCTCCCCACGACGGGCGTCCGACCTCTCCCCTCTCTCACCCCACGGCTGCGCTGGCCGGGACGGGGCAGATGGCACCCTCGTCGGTCCAGCAGCGCACGACGTCTCGCACGGAGAGAATCCCCACAGTCTCTCCGCGCTCGACGACGATCAGGTGGCGAAAGCCACCGCGCACCATCGCGGCGGCGGCTTCCTCCAACGACCAACTCGGCTCAGCGAATACGACGTCGCGAGTCAAATGGTCCGCCACAAGCTCTACATCGGGGCTCTGATCCGCCCCAACCGAGGTGAGTACGTCACGCTCGGTGATAATCCCCAAACCGCCCGCATCGGGATCAATCACGACGGCGGCGCCCACCTGGCGCTCGGACATGAGCCGCGCGGCGTCGCGCAGAGTGTGACCTGGACCGACCGTCAGGACCATCGGGCTCATCCCTTCTCGCACGTCCATCGCCACTCACCTCCTGCACTCGAGCTGTTTGCAACGATTGCCTCAATGTAGTGACGTAAGGGCCGCACGTCAAGAGGTCGGGCCGAGGCATTAGGATCACGCCTCCGATGGCCAGGCTCACCCCGGACACTCACACGCGAACAGGCGACCGCCATGTCTAGACGCTCCGTCGTGGCGACGATCGTGGCGGCCCTCACGGCAACCGCCATCGGCATCGCGCTCAGCTACGCGATCCACTGGTTCCCCGTTCAGGCCTCCACCCAGGCGCACAACACCGACACGCTCTACCACGTGCTCGTGATCGCCTCCGTGCCGATCTTCGTGCTGGTGGTGACCGTGATCCTCTTCTCGGTGTGGCAGTTCCGCATGAAGCCCGGCCAGGAGCTCCAAGACGGTCCCCCAATACACGGCAACACGCGCCTTGAGGTCATCTGGACCGCGATCCCGGCGCTCATCCTGCTCGGGTTGGTGTCCTACTCGTTCGTGGTGCTCCGCGACAACGAAAAGAAGCCGGCGACGGAGATGGTCGTCGAAGTCACAGGACAACAGTTTGCGTGGTCGTATGAGTACCCGACCTCGGTGACGGGCGGCGCGCCACTGAAGACCACGCAGCTGTACGTGCCCAACAACGAGTCGGTGTACTTCAAGATCCACTCCGTGGACGTAATCCACGCCTTCTGGATCCCCGCTTTCCGCCTGCAGATCGACGCGGTACCCGGTGTCACCACCACCTACCGCGCGACCCCTGACCGCATCGGCTCCTATCCAGTCGTCTGCAACCTGCTCTGCGGCGTCGGGCACGGACTGATGCGCTCAACCATCCACGTCGTGGCGCCCAACCGCTTCCAAGCTTGGCTCAAGCACCAGACAAGCGCTGCTTCGAGCGCGTCCTAAAGGTAATCTGACCGATGCAATGGGGAGAGGCACAAGAATGACCAGCACGGCCTTGACCGCCAAGGGAGCACACCGATGATCGCCAAGCTGCGCGCACCCGGCCTGTATCGCGCCGGCCTGGGCTTCCTGCTCGGGATTGCCTTCGCGACCGGCTTGACGTGGCTGGTACGCATGGCCACGGGACACGCCACCTTCCACCATTACCTCAGCGGCGAAGCCATCACAACCGTCTCGCTGCTCGCCTCACCCATCTTCTTCCTGATCGGCCTCGGCGGCTTCGACTACTGGTTCTACTGGGCCGCGGGTAAGCCCACACGCCCCGAGGACCACTCCGGTCACGGCGCGTTCAGCTGGAAGGACTACTTCCGCATCAACACCGACCACAAGGTGATCGGCATCCAGTACACCGTCACCGCCTTCTTCTTCCTGCTCGTGGGTGGGCTATTGGCGATGCTCATGCGCGCCCAACTCGCCCAACCCGGCGCCCAGTTCGTGGACGCGAACACCTACAACGGCCTCTTCTCGGTCCACGCCTCGCTACTCATCTTCCTGTTCGTGATCCCCGTGTTCGCGGGCCTGGCCAACTACGTGTTGCCGCTCATGATCGGCGCGCCCGACATGGCGTTCCCCCGCCTGAACGCGCTCTCTTATTGGCTGCTGCCGCTCGCGGGCCTGATGATGCTCTCCAGCTTCCTCGCCCCCGGCGGAGCGTTCGCCGACGGATGGACCGCCTACACCCCGCTTTCCATCGACGCCCCGATCGGACAGGACTTCTTCTCCGTCGGGGTGCAGCTCGCGGGGGCCTCCTCGATCATGACTGCCCTGAATTTCCTGGTGACCATCATCACGATGAGGGCGCCGGGAATGAGCTTCTTCCGGATGCCGCTACTGGTGTGGGCCAACTTCGCGACCTCTCTGCTCGTGGTGATCGCCACGCCGTTCATCGCCGCGTCGCAGTTCTTCGTGCTGCTCGACCGCGCGCTCGGCTTCAACTTCTTCAACGCCGGCAAGGGCGGGGACGTGCTCATGTACCAGCACGTCTTCTGGTTCTACTCACATCCAGCCGTCTACATCATGATGTTGCCCGGCTTCGGGATCATCTCCGAGATCATCGCCGTGAAGTCGCGCAAGCCGATCTTCGGCTACCGCATGATGGCCTTCTCACTGCTTGCGATCGTCGTGCTCGGCTTCACGGTGTGGGCACACCACATGTTCACCTCCGGCATGGCCGCCTGGATCCGCATCCCGATGGCCATCACCACCGCGATCATCGCCGTCCCCACGGGGATCAAGATCTTCTCCTGGCTGGCAACCCTGTGGCGGGGGATCCTGCACTTGGACACCTCAATGCTGTTCGCGCTCGGCTTCCTTACGACGTTCACGCTCGGTGGCATCAGTGGGGTGATGCTCGCGATGGTGCCCTTCGACATCCACGTAAGCGCCAGTTACTTCATCGTCGCTCACATCCACTACGTGCTCTTCGGCGGCTCGCTGATGACGATCTTCGCGGGCGTGTACTACTGGTTCCCGAAGATGACCGGGCGTATGTACGACGAGCGCCTGGGCAAGTGGCACTTCTGGACCACGTTCGTGTTCTTCAACCTGACGTTCGCCCCGATGCACATCCTTGGCTTGCAGGGCATGCCCCGACGCGTGCCCACCTACGCCTCCCAGTTCGCAGACCTCAACCTCTTCATCTCGATCGCCAGCTTCGCGCTCGGCGCGAGCACGCTGATCTTCATCTACAACATGGTCACCAGCTGGCGCGGCGGGACACGCGCGGTAGGCAACCCCTGGCGTGGACTCACGATCGAGTGGCAGGTCTCCTCGCCGCCGCCCGTATTCAACTTCGACCGTATCCCCACGGTCGTAGGTGGCCCTTACGAGTACGGTGTGCCCGGCGCCGTGCACGGCATCTTTGCGCCCGCCCCCACACCGGCCACCGTCGGTGGGGCCGCGGGCGGCCCTGGCGGCGTCGTCCACGCACCGACGGAGTAGGAGTCTGAGCTGATGAAGGAAGTCCTGGTCATCGCCAACCGCACGCTCGGTGGGGAGAAGCTGCTTGACACTGTGCGCGAGCGCGCGGCCGTCGGCGATGTGACGTTCCGGCTCGTAGTCCCCCAAACCAAGCCCAGCGCGGGCCTTGTGATCTATGACGAGGCAGTTCGCGAATCTGCCCAGGTACGCGTGGACCTCGCGATGTCGCTGCTCGCCACCGAGGGCATCGCCGCTTCCGGCGAAGTGGGCGACCCAGACCCGTTCCTGGCGGCGATGGATGCGATCGCCGCTCGCCGACCAGACGAGGTGATCCTCTCCACCCACCCCGCGACCCAGTCGGGATGGCTGCGACGGGACCTTATCGAGCGCATCGAAAACGCCTCCGGGCTCCCCGTTCAGCACATCGTCATCGATCTCGCCCAGGAGGGCCTGCCGTTCGGTGTGACCCTCGTCGTAGCGCACAAGACCTCAAGCGGCGACGAGCTGATCGACCATCTCAGGACCAAGGCCACGGGCGAGGAGCGCCACCTGTTCATAGCCGTAGTGCCGCAACAAGACCGTAGTGGTGGTGCCCATCGCGAGGCGCGTATCCGCCTTGCGGCGATGCTCGACCGACTCGACGCCGCCGGCCTGCTCAGCGCCGGCATGATCGGCGACCCCGACCCCTACACGTCTGTAATGAATGCACTCGAGCTCTTCAAGGTCAACGACGTGGTTATCTCCACGCTCCCCAAAGCGCGCTCCGGCTGGCTGCGTGCGAACCTGATCGAGCGCGTCAACAACGCCACCACGGTCCCCGTAGAGCACGTCGTGGCGGCAGACGAGTCCAATGCGACCATCGCGGCTGGAGCCGCGGGCTAGGAGGAAGGTCATGGAGGCCGCCAGCGTCGCCCACGTAGCCGCACACGACGACCACCATCACGGTCCACCGGCGGCCCACCGCAGCTCGCGCGTGGAGCCCCAGCTGCTGGGAATGCTGCTTTTCATCATCTCCGAGGTGATGGTGTTCGGGGCCTTCTTCACCGCCTACTTCTTCATCCGTGTCGCCCAAGGAGATCCCTGGCCCGCGCATGGCACCACCCTTCCGGTGGCCGTGGCCGGCGTGAACACGCTGATCCTCGTCTCCTCCTCGTTCACACTGCACTGGGCGGAGGCGGCGATCAAGAAAGGCAACCACTTCGGGCTGAAGGCCGGGATGCTCACGACCTTCCTGCTCGGCTGCGCGTTTCTCTTCATCCAGATCAACGAGTACGCCAACATCGGCTTCGCCCCCCAGGACCAGGCTCAGGCGACGATCTTCTTCTCGCTCACTGGCCTGCACGGCGCGCACGTCTTCATCGGCCTGCTGCTGCTGCTGATCGTCACGATCCGGGCGTTCCGCGGTCACTACTCCCCCGAGGAGCATCGCGGCGTCGAGATCCCCGGGATCTACTGGCACTTCGTCGACATCATGTGGATAGTCGTCTACACGACGGTCTACGTGATCTGAGGACTGTGGAGTCATGCTGAACCCGCTGCGCAGTGAGGCCGAGGCCTTCCGCTTCCTGCTCTATGCGATCGCCGTGTTCGCGGCGATTATCGCGCTCGTCGTGATTCTGCGCGCGATCTTCTAAAGAGCGGCGCTACCGTCGCCTCTGAGCCCTTAGGAGGGCTCGCTGCTACTTGACAGTGAGAGTGCCGTACATCCCCGCGGCGCGGTGGCCGGGGGCTTGGCAGAAGAAGGTGTAGGAGCCGCGCTTTAGCTGCACTTTGATCGAGGCGGTGCCCTTTGTTGTGAAGGTGCTGGCGGCGATCACCGCGCCGCTGGCTGTGGCGCCGCCAGAGCCGGCTTCTACGGCGATGTTGTGGGAGACACCGGAGGTGTTGGGCATCGAGATCGTGACCGCGCCCGCGGTGGCTGACGCCTTGTTGGAGACGTAGGCCAACTGACCGCTCGGGTCGGCGGCGATTTCAAGCTTGCCTGCCTTCTCGATAGCGGGCTTGCCGGCTCCGGGCGCCTGCACGGCGCTCGCTAGCAGCCCGCTGTCCTTGCCGGGACGATCGGCGGCTTCGGCGACGTATGCAGCGATGTTCTTGAGCGTGGCGCCCTCGGCGAGCCCGCTTGGCATCGCGCCGAAGCGGTTGGGATTTTCTATCTGACCCTGCACGGCTGTACGTACTGCACTGCGCCGCAATCCTTCGGCGATGCTCGCATGGAAAGCTTCGTCGAGGTTGGGGCCCACAGTGCCCTTGGTGTTGGCGCGCGCGAGCGTATGACATGCCCCGCACTTAGCCACGAACGCCTGCTTCCCCGCGATCAGGTTGGGGTTGTTGTCGCGCTTGACTTCACCACAGCCGGAAACAGCGAGCAACAGACAACCTGCGCCGAACAGCACACCCGCGCGGGCAGGGAGCCGATAGTTGGGGATCGTCGGGAGAGACATCAGCGCGGGAACTCTATCCAAAGGGTCGGGCGACGGGCTCGCCGCGTGCCGCCGCGATCACGCCGCGTGCGACGCCCTCCCACGACCAGCGCTCGCGGGCCACCGACACGAGCGCCGAGCGGGTCTTGCGCTTTAGCTCCTCGTCGGCCTCAAGCCACCCCAGCACGCATCCCGCGATGGCGCGCACGGCGTTGTCGTCGACCGGGAACGACAGCCACTCGGCCGCCTCCTTGGGGACCTCGGCGGCGATCACCTCACTCACCTCGGCGAGGCCAGAATGGCTCGCGCTGACCGGCAGAACCCCACACGCCGCCGCCTCCGCGGCGACCATCCCGAACGCCTCGGGGAAGGTGCTCGGCACGACCAGCGCCTCACACGTCGGCAGCACGTCGGCAAGCTCCTCGTGGTCGAGACGGCCGGTGAAGACGACCCGCTCGCCAACCGCTCGTGCGGCGGCACGGTAAGCATCTTCCTCGGCGCCATCCATCGAGTCGTAGAAGGCGAGCAGATGTTTGAGAGGCACATCGGCTATCGGCGCCTCCGCGGCGTCCGATGCGGTTGCATGGGCCTCCAGGGTACGCCCAGCGCGAGCGATCTCACGCGCGCCCTCTAGATCGCCGGCCGCAAGCCGTGCTAGGAGGCTCTCAAGCGCCTCACGGTAGGCACCAAAGCCGATCACCACCAACCGCGCGTCGGGCACCGCTTGCAGGACAAGCGGCCACGCGGCTAGCAGGAGATCCACGCCCTTGCTCACGATCAGCTTGCCCACGAACGCCGCGAGAGGGCCGTTCCCGTCCACGATCTTCTCCAGCGCATCGGCTGCCTGCGCGTTGTCGCGTGCGAACGCGCTCGCCTGCTCCTCAGCCGGTGCGGAGGCGCGCAAGCTCTCAAGGAGTCCTTCCATCGCCGACTCCGTCTCGGTTGCATCCCGAGGCGAGAAACGCTCGATGTCCACCCCGGGCGGCCCAAGACGCGTGCGCCGCCGCAACTCACTGTCGCCCATCGCCTCCCACAGGCTCTCGGCGGTGTGCCTCGATCCCACCAGCACGTTGGTCGCCCGCGCGAGCCCCTCGCGGGCGTGGCCGAGGAAACGGCCGGGCTCAGGCTTGACCGTGTACTCAAGCGCGCTCCCGTGGACCTTCACGGCATAGGGCGTCCGCTCAGACAGAGCGCGGGCGAGGATGACCGGCCCCATCACCAGATGGTTGGCAAGCGCCACTTCGGGATTCACTCGCTCAGTCACCTCCCGCACGGCCTCCACGTTGGCTTGGATATAGGCGTCGATCTCCACGTCCGAGCAGCGAGAGAAGGTCTTCGCTTCGATTCCCTCGTACTCGTCCTGCACGTACACGGGCAGCAGCCCGCCGATGTTCGGTCGGTAGACGAGACACCGACCCCGGGTGCCTGGGGTACGCGCCGCGTCCCTGAGCCTTAGCTCGCCGTGGTCCCAGTCGGCAACCGCACCGACGAACGGTTGGCGCTCGGGATGGCGGTCCTGGCTGAACAGGTGCACGTCGTGGCCGAGCCGCACGAGCGCCTCGGCTAGACGGGCGTTGTAGACATTCGAGCCGGTTCCGCTCAGCAGATAGCCGTGGAAGATGAGGATTCGCACCGCCCGGAGCCTACTCAGCGCCGTGGCGGAGCCTGACGAACCCGGCCGCCGTCCTGGTGAGCCCAACAGCCGCACGCTCCGCTAGAGTGCTGCTCCGTGAGCACTGGTCAGCTATATCGCCTGCGCACCCCCTCCAGCGGCCGTGAGGTCCTGGTCGAGGCTACCCCGGATGGGATCTACCTCGATCGCGATTCCGGCGAGACGATGGAGGTCGTGGGAAAGACGCTTCCGCTCGCCCCCACATCCTCACGCCTGCCGTGGGCCGTCGAGAACCTACGTTTCTGCCCCTGGTGTGACCAACTCGCCCAGAAGGACCTCAACGACTGCCCAACCTGCACTCGCCGGATGGGTCCGCTCGGCGCGTGAACCGCGCTCCGTACCGCTCCCGTTTCATCGCGCTCGCCGCGAGCGCCCTGATACTCCTCGCCTCCTCGCTCGGCCTGAGCGCATGCGGTGGCACGAGCGTGTCGGACGCGACACCCAAGAGCACGCCCGAAATCACCCCGCCGAACGACACCTCGGCGGAAAAGGAAGCCACTGAAACGACCTCCACGTCCACCACCGCGACAGCGGCGACTGGCACGACCGGTACGAGTGGCACGGGATCGTCCTCCGGCTCCGAAGAAGGCGGCGAATCCAGCGAAAGCTCATCCGGGGAAAGCGAAGCCTCGGGTGGTACGTCGGCCGGCGAATCCAGCGAAAAAACCTCGGAAAAATCGTCCTCGTCGGGTGGCAGCGAAAGCGGCGGATCTTCCGCCACGGGCGGCGCCAGCGCCCCGTCAGGCTAGGGCTAAGCGCCTCAGGGCGTCGATATCAGCGTCGCGCTGTAGGTGAGGCGAGCGGTTTGGTAGAGGCAGTAGTACTGGACGTTCGACCCCGTCTGCGTGTGGGCGGTCTGGGTTCCGGTCGTCGTGCACTTACCCTTCCCCCTGCTCGCCCTCCAGGACGTGGCCTTTGAGAAGCCGAGCGCAAGCGCGGGCGCCCACGAGGGGACCGTTAGAGCCACCACATCGCCCTTCTTGACCTGAAGCGTCGAGGCCAGCGGGAACTGGGCGGTCTTGCCAAAGTACTTTTCCAGCGGCACCACCGGGCTCTGGGAGATCAGCTTGTAGGCCAATTTCGGGCTTTTCTGGGGCCGCAGGATCGCGATGCCGGCCGACGCGGGGCCGCCCTCGTTGGCGTTGAAGAACTTGATCTGGGCGGCATTGGGCTTGCCCAGTGTGATCGTCCACGCCACGACCGTTCCATCGCGCGGCGCCGCCTCGGGGTTGTGGGCGGTGTCGACCTTGACCTGGAAACCCGTCGTGCGGCTGACCGCAAGACATGACGGTGTGGGGCAGCTGGGAACCGTCGGTGGAGTGGTTTCCGGGATCACCCCGACTTCTGTAAGCGTCGCCAGCGAGCCGGCGGGGAGGACAAGGGCCAGGGCAAACCCGGCGATGATGACTGTGGATAGACGTTTCATATGGGCCATTCAACAGCAAACACGAGGATGGGGACGATGTAGCGGTTCGACGCCGATACGTCTTTTCCCCCTCGATTGCCCTGCATAAGGACTATTCCGCAGCCAAATCTTTGGCCGCCGCGGCTATCTCCACGGGGTCTCCCGGCACCGGGAGCCATGGCAGGCGCAGCGGATCGCCCTGGTAGCGCGGGATGACATGGAGGTGGAAGTGGAACACTGTCTGCCAAGCTGCGGCGCCACAGGAGTTGATGACGTTCACACCGTCGGCTTTGAGGCGATCCTTTGCGCGGATCGCCAGGCGTTGAGCAGCAGCGGCTGTCGCCGCAAGCTCGGATGGCTCGATACTGAGGAGATCGGGCGCGTGCACACGGGGGATCACCAGCGCGTGTCCCCGTGTGGCTGGGTTGATGTCCATGAAGGCGATCGTACGAGCGTCTTCGTCGACGATCCTCGCCGGCAGTTCGCCCGCGAGGATCTTGCAGAAGATGCAGTCTGGCTCGTTCATGGCGGTCATCCTACCCGCGGCGTGGCGACGCGGATTCTCGAAGGGTTGGCCTTGTCATCCACGCGAGCGCGCAAACGCGATGGCCTGCTCGCGGGTCTGCACCTTGCCGGTGTACTGAGCGCGCACAAGCTCACCCAAGAGCTCCCCTACGCGGGGACCAAGCGGAATGTGGAGCTCGGCTGCTAGCTCGTCACCGCGCAGAAGCGAAATGGGTGGGCCCTCCGCGCGCCAGCGCAGCGCGTCGCCGAGCATCCTGCGGGCAAGCGTCATGTGCGCTTCGATCGCCTGCTCTGCTTTGGCGCCGCGGGTGGCGAGCCGGTCGGCTATCGAGAGAAGCGTGACATCGACCTCGACAGGGTTGCAGGTGGTCAGATACGAGTACACGGTGTCCGGGGAGAGTGGCTGGGGCTCGTGCACGAGGAAACCAAGACGCAGATGGTGGCGCACAAGCGCCGCCACGTGATCGCGTAGGCGCACACTCGCACGTAGGCGACCAAGCACGTCGCGGGCCAGATCGGCGCCCCGTACGTCGTGGCCCATGAACGTCACCCGCCGGTCAAACACTCGCACGGCACGGGTTGCGGGCTTGGCGGCGTCGTGCAGCAACGCTCCCCAACGCAATGCTTCCCCACGGGTAAGGCCGTCCGCGAGCGGCTCGTCCAGCAAGGCACGCACCGCGGCGGCATGCTCGTCGCCCACCGTCTCAACGAGATCGGAGGAGGTAAGCGCCACCACGCGGTCGAGCACCTCAAGCGTGTGGCCGTACACATCGCGGTGGTGGTAGCGGCTCTGCTCCACCCCCTTCATCGCGTCAAGCTCCGGTAGCACAACATCGGTGGCGCCCAACTCACCCATCAGGTCAAGTCCGCGCAGTGCCCGGGGCGCGGCGAGAATACGTTGTAGCTCAAGGAACACGCGCTCCGGCGAGACCTGCGCGAGCCTCGTGTGCTGCTCACGTGCCGCTCGCAGGGCGTCGGCGTCGGGCTCAAGGTCGAGCTCCACGGCGACACGAACGAGCCTCAGCACGCGCAGCGGGTCATCCTCGAAGGCGCGGGGACCGGCAAGTCGCAGCCGGCGCGCACGCAGATCCACGAGACCGTTAAGCGGGTCAAGCGGCTCACCCCCTTGAAGCGGTTCGGCAATCGCGTTGACCGTGAAGTCACGCAAGGCAAGGTCTGCGTCGATCGAGCTACCGCGGAGGGTCTCAACGTCCACCTGCCAGGAGCCCTCGCGCGCAACCACCCGCCATGCACCGAACTCTTCGGAGAGCGCGAAACACGCCGCCTTCTCGCCGGCCGCCTTCGCCGCCTGGGCGACTGCCTTGGCGGCTTCTCCGGGGTCGCCATCCACGACAACGTCGAGATCGGCGAGTACTCGCCCAAGCGCGCGGTCGCGTACAGCACCGCCCACAAGCCACGCGCGCGTGCCCGAGAGGCCCGCGCGAACGATGTCGAGCGCGTGGGCGCTCATCGAAGGGCGGGGCCCGAGGGCTGTGCGGCACACTCCCCGTCGCGATGGTAGACCCGTGGCACGCGGGCGGTGAGCGCACATGTGACCTCGTAGTTGATCGTGCTCATCTGTCGCGCCAACTCCTCGGCGGTGATGCGCTCCTCGCCGCGCACCCCGATCAGAACCGCCTCCTCGCCGCATAGGTCACTTACATCTGGCGTGTCGCCTAGATCGACAGTGAGGTTGTCCATACTCACGGTCCCCACGATCGCACGCCGGCTCCCGCCCACAATCACATCCGCGTTGCTCGACAGGGCACGGCGCCAACCGTCGCCGTAGCCGATCGGAAGCACACCAAGGAACGTGTCGCTGTCCGCGACGAAACGTCGCCCGTAGCCGGCGCTCTGGCCCGCGGCACAGCGCTTGACCTCGGCCACGTAGGACACCAGCTCCAGCGCCGGATCGAGGCGGCTGGCGGTGGGGTCAACGCCGAAGGGATCCATCCCGTAGACAGCGATACCGCAGCGCACCATGTCGAAGTGAGAGCCCGCCTCGCGCAAGGTCGCAGCGCTGTTGGCGGCGTGCACGAGCACATCCGGGTGATCTGTCTTGAGGACGCTCGCCCAGCGGCTGAACACCTCTAGCTGGGAATCGAAGAACGGGTTGTCGCGGTCGTCGGCGGTGGCGAAGTGAGTCATCGCGCCCACGAGCTCCACCCCTGGCGTATTCGCGGCGAGCGCCGCCACTTCAGATGCTTCTTGGGGGTCACGCGTGCCGAGCCTCCCCATGCCGCTATCGAGCTTTACGTGCACTCTGCCGCCCCCCGCCTCGGCAACAGCGCGTACCGCCTCGGCTCGCCACACCACCACGTCAGCGTCAGCGTCGAGCGCTTCGCTCAGCTCAACTGGACTGAGTGCCCCCATCACGAGCACCCTCACGTCGGTGAGCCCCGCCGCCCGTAGGTCCACGGCCTCGCGTGCACCCGCCACCGCGAGCCAGCTCGCCCCGCCCGCGAGCGCCGTGCGCGCGCTCGGGACTGCGCCGTGGCCGTACCCGTCGGCCTTCACAACCGCGCACAGCTCGCAGCCGCCCCGAAGCTCTGAGCGCAGGCGAGCGCAGTTGCGCTCGATGGCGGCGAGATTCACCCGCGCCACAGCCCGTCGCACGGCTAGATCCGCACCCTCCGCGGGCTTCGCGACCCGCTCCGATGTGGGGATGTCGGGTCTTGCGTTCACACTCGCCTCGCTCTCGGCAGCGCTGAGATCACGTCGCTTGCGATTACGCCCTCCGGGGCGCCCACGGCGCGCGCCGCCTCGCGTCCCGCCTGCGCATGGAGTTGCACACCCATCGCGGCGGCCTCAAACGCCCCCAACCCCTGGGCAAGCAGCGCGGCGATCGTGCCTGTCAGAACGTCGCCCGTGCCGGCCGTAGCGAGCGCCGGGCTGTTGCCGCTACTGACCGCGACTCGCCCCCCGGGCTCCGCGACAAGCGTGTCGTCACCCTTGAGCACCACCACCGCTTGAGCGCGCTCTGCCGCCGTCCGCGCGTGGGCGAGCCGCTCGCGCTGCACCAAGTCGCTGTCGGTGTCAAGCAGCCGCGCCAGCTCCCCTACGTGGGGTGTGAGCACGGTCGGGGCCTCTCTGCCCGCAAGCTCCTCGATGGCGCCCGCGTGGGCGTTCAAGCCATCGGCGTCGAGCACCATCGCCACCTCCGCCTCCCGTGCGAGCCTACGGGCGAACTTGACGGTGCTGGCGTCTCTGCCGAGTCCAGGCCCAAGCGCGAGCGCACCCGCACGCTCCAGCAACTCCTTCATGTGCGGGACAGCCTCAGGTGTGAGCGAGCCATGCTCGTCGGGCAGACCATGCGTCATCACCTCCACCAACTGCGCGTCGAGGATCAGGCGCTGAGAGGTGGGCACGCACGCAGTTACATAACCAGTGCCAGCACGCATCGCGGCGAGCGAGGTCATCGCGGGCGCACCCATCAACCCCGGGGAACCCCCTACCACGACCACGTGCCCACTCGTGAACTTCGTCGATGTGGCAGTCCTAAACGGGAGCGAGGCGAGCGCCTCGGAACAGATCAGGCCCACATCGGCAACGGTGGGCGCGCCTCGGGGGATGCCGATGTCGATCTTCACCACCTCACCCGCGTGAGCCTTGCCGGGATGGATCCACAGCCCGGGCTTTCCCAAATGGAAAGTGACAGTCCGATCAGCGTCCGTCGCCACACCCGCTACGACACCTGTGGAGGCGTCGACACCACTCGGTATATCGACGCTCACGATCGGCTTGCCCGCACCGTTCATCGCCTCGATCGCATCACCCACCTCACCACGTGGCACGCCGGCGAAGCCGGTGCCGAGCAGAGCGTCCACAAGCACCTCAGCGCCCAGGATCGCCTCTTGGGCGGCAGGCTCGCCGAATCGCAGTGGCGGCGGCCCGGGCAGCCGCTCCAGATTCGCACGCGCATCTTGTGAGAACTCCTCAGGCAAGCCTGTGCACACGACCGTCACGTCTCTGGAGGCGTGACGGAGCAGACGCGCCACCACAAGGCCGTCACCCCCGTTGTTGCCCTTGCCGCAAACGACCGTCACAGGGCCATCGGGGACGAGTTGCTCGACTGACTGCGCCACCCCTTCCCCTGCCCGCTCCATCAAATCGAGTGAGGGAATCCCCCGCTGCTCGATCGCCCAGCGGTCCACCTCCCGCATCCGCGGCGCCTCCAGCAGCGGCTCGCACCAGTCGGGAAGGGCGCTCATCACCGAGCGATACTAAGGATTGCTACTCGACGGTGACTGTCTTGGCGAGGTTGCGCGGCTGATCCACGTTCAGGCCACGGCGTCTGGCGATCTCGTAGGCGAGCAGCTGCAACGGAATCACAGCGAGGATCGGCTGCAACATCCAGTCGATCGCGGGCACGGGGATCGCGACCTCAACCTGGCCCGCAAGCTGGGTGTCGCCCTCGGTAGAGATCGCGATCACGTGGGCCCCACGTGCTCGCACCTCCTGCATGTTGGACACAATCTTCTCCAACACCGGAGAGTCGGTGGCGATGCATACGACCGGCGTCGACTCATCGAGAAGCGCGATCGGGCCGTGCTTCATCTCGCCCGCCGCGTAGGCGTCGGTTGCGATGTAGGAGATCTCCTTGAGCTTCAACGCCCCCTCAAGCGCCACTGGCAGGCCGACGTGACGGCCTAGGTAAAGGAAAAACTCATCGCGCCAGTGAGCGTCGGCGACTTCGGCGACCTGCTCGCCCACTCCAGAGACGACTTCGTCGATGCAGTGCGGCAAACGCTTGACCTCACCCACGAGCTCTGCCAGACGCTCGGGCGAGAGCGTGCCGCGCAGCTCTGCCAACCGCAACCCGATCAGGTAGATCGCAGCGACCTGGCACACGAACGTCTTGGTGGCGGCAACCCCGATCTCAAGGCCCGCACGTGTGAACAACACGCCGTCGGATTCGCGGGTGGCTTGCGATCCCATCACGTTCGTGATTGCCAATACCTTCGCGCCGCGCTCGCGCGCCTTGCGCATCGCGGCAAGCGTGTCGGCGGTCTCGCCTGACTGGGAGATCCCGATCACCAGATCCCCCTCCCCCACGACGGGGTTGCGGTAGCGGTACTCGGAGGCGATATCCATTTCGACCGGCACGCGCGCCCACTCCTCGATCGCGTAACGACCGACAAGGCCAGCGTGATAGGACGTGCCACAAGCTACGACCACGATCCTCTTCACATCCGCGAGGATCGACTCATCGAGCGCTCCCGGCTCATCAAGGTCCACACCATCCCCCCGCGCCACGCGGTCGGCGATCGTCTCGGCGACCGCGTCCGCCTGTTCGTGGATCTCCTTGAGCATGAACGTCTCATAGCCGCCCTTCTCGGCGGTGTCCTCGTCCCAGTCGACTTCCTCCACCGCTCGTTCCACGGTGTCGCCGGTCTGCGTGAGGAACGTGACACCCTCGGGTCGCAACACGACGATCTCGCCGTTCTCGACATGCTGCACCAAGCGTGTTTGGGCGAGGAACGCGGGCACGGCGGAGGCGATGAACTGCTCCCCCTCTCCCCTGCCGACAACGAGCGGGCACTCCTTACGCGCGCCCACCAACGTGTTGGGCTCATGCACGCTCATCGCGACAAAAGCGAAGTGGCCCTCAAGCTCCGCGAAAGCGGCCCGCACGGCCGCCGCCAGGTCGCCGTCGTAGTGGGCTGAGATGAGGTGCGCGATCACCTCCGCGTCGGTCTCGGATGTGAAGTCGCTGCCTTCGGCCTGCAGGCGCTCCTTGAGCGTCATGTAGTTCTCAACGATCCCGTTCACCACCACGTGGAGGCGATCCTCGGAGTCGTAGTGGGGGTGCGCGTTCTCCTCACTCACGCGCCCGTGCGTGGCCCAGCGGGTGTGGCCGATCCCGGTGGCGGGGAGCGGACGCGGCTCGGTGAGCGTCGCAACCGCGGTCCCACCCTCGCTCTCCGCGGCGTTGGCGTCGAGCTTTGCCTGTAGCGCGCTGAGGTTTCCCACCGAGCGCACCGCCTCGATGTGGTCGTCTGAGATCAGCGAGATCCCGGCGCTGTCATACCCCCGGTACTCGAGCTTCTGCAGCCCGGCGAGCAGAAGCTCGCGGGCGGGGCGCTTTCCTACGTAGCCGACGATGCCGCACACCGCGACGACGATATCAGCGGCGTATCAACCCAGCTCGCGCTGCACGAGCGCTACCAACCGCTCGCAGGCGGCGTCCGCCTCCTCGTCGGTGGGCGCCTCCACCATCACACGCACGAGTGGCTCCGTGCCGCTCGGACGCACCAACACACGACCACGCCCGGAGAGCGCTCGATCCTCGCTCTCCACCGCGTCGGTCACACTGTCCGCGCTGGCGAGGGCACCCCGGTCGCGGACGGGAACGTTGACGAGCCGTTGCGGCAGCTTCTCCATCCCATCGCGCTCTGCTAGATCGCGTCCCCCGAGTGCCTCCAGCGTGAGCAACGCACTCGCCAATCCGTCGCCGGTGCTGTTGAAGCCCATGTCGATGATGTGACCCGACTGCTCCCCCCCGAGCGCCCATCCCTTGCGTCGCAGCTCCTCAAGCACGTAACGGTCGCCCACGTTCGTGCACACCACCCCGATGCCAGCCTCGCGCATGGCGGCGTGGAAGCCGTAGTTGGTCATCACGGTCACAACCACCCCATCTCCCGCGAGACGGCCGCGCTCGCGCAGGTGCAGAGCCGCAAGCGCGATCAACTCGTCGCCGTCCACCACCGCGCCTTCGCGATCCACCGCCAGCACTCGATCGCCGTCGCCGTCGAAGGCGAATCCGAGCATGTGTCCACCAGCGCGAACCCGCTCGCCAAGGCTTGCGATATGGGTGGAGCCGCACCCCGCGTTAATGTTGCGCCCGTCGGGGCTTGCGGCGAGAACAGTCACATTCGCGCCCAACCGCCTGAACATCTCCGGAGCGACCTTGTAGGTGGCCCCGTTGGCGCAGTCCACCAACACGTCGAGCCCGTCGAGCCGCAGGTCTGCGAAGCGCGCCTCAAGCTCCCGCAGATAGTCCTCGTGAGTAGCTCGCAGCTCACGCACGTGCCCGATCGCTGGGCTCCCGCTCGCACCACGGCCGGTCGCGGATCCGCCCGGGGCGATCCCCTCGCCGCCGCTCGCCCCCACCTCAGCTTCGATTGCAAGCTCCGCGTCGTCCCCGAGCTTGAAGCCGTCGGCGCCAAAGAACTTCACCCCGTTGTCCTGGTAGGGGTTGTGCGACGCCGACAGCACCACCGCCAGGTCAAAGCCGTAGCGCTTGAGCAGCAGTGGGGCGGCGGGAGTGGGAAGCACTCCACCCAGCAGCGCTTCTCCGCCAGCGGCGCTTACGCCTGCCGCAAGCGCCGCCTGCAGCATCTCCCCCGACTCGCGTGTGTCGCGCACGATCAACACACGCGGGCGCTCCGCACCTACCTGATGTGTGGCGGCCTTACCGAGCGCGAGAGCAAGCTCCGCGGTCAGCAACTCGCCTGCGACACCACGGACGCCGTCGGTCCCGAACAGCCTCGCCATAAAGGGATCTAGCGCTTTGAGAACTGCGGGCGCTTACGGGCCTTCTTCAGGCCTGCCTTCTTGCGCTCCTTGGCACGCGAATCACGCGTGAGGAACCCGCGTCGCTTGAGCTCACCGCGCAGGTTGGGGTCGGCCTCCAGCAACGCGCGGGAGATCCCGTGGCGCAACGCGCCGGCCTGAGCCGAGATGCCGCCGCCGTGTAGGCGCGCGACTACGTCCATGCGGTCTTGATAGCCGACGGTCTCAAGCGGCTGGCGGATGTTGCGCTGGAGCGTCACTCGCGGGAAGTGCTCGTCGAGCGCCTTCCCGTTAACGAGATAGGCACCACTGCCGGGCCTGAGGATCACTCGTGCGATCGCCGTCTTGCGCTTGCCGGTCGCCTTGTACCGTGCGCCGGAAGCCAAATCGATGGCGGCTGTGGCGATTGGCTCTGCGAGCGGCTCGCTCTCGGGCTCCTCCTCCGCCTGCGGCTCCTCGTCCTCCTCGATCGCGTAAGGGTCACTCGGCTGCTCTGGGGCGAGCGGATCGACACCCTCAGGGACGATGTCCACTTCGAGGTGCGCTCCGGGCACGCTCGGCTTGACGCGCGGCGTCGGCGCCTCGTCTTCCTCCTCGGTGTCAGCCGTCTCCTCGACCGCCTCCTCCTCGGCGACGGGCTCGCTCACCGCGGGCGCCTCGGGCTCCGACTCAGCGACGGGCTGCTCCTCGGCGGGCGCATCAGCTACGGGCTCCGCGACAGGCTGCTCTTCAGCGGGCTCCTCCGCGACGGGCTCCGCAACAGGCGCTGTCTCCTGCGGTGCGGGCTCCTCGGCGGCCGGCTGGGCGGCAGTCTCCTCCGGCGCGGCCGGTGTCTCCTCGGCTGCCGTTGCGTCGGGGGTGGGCTCTACCGACTCAGGTTGCTCGTCGGTGTGCTCTGTAGGCTCGTCGGCCATCAGGCCTCGATCTCCATCGGTTGCGGTTTCTGGGCTACATGTGGGTGCTCTGGGCCGGCGTAGACCTTGAGCTTGGTGATCTGCTTACGAGCAAGGCGGTTACGGGGCATCATGCCCTTGACCGCGAGACGGATGATCTCCTCGGGACGACGCTCGATCATTTCCTCAAAAGTTCGTGAACGCAGGCCGCCTGGGTAGCCGGAATGGCGGTAGTAGCGCTTGGCTTTGCGCTTGTCGCCAGTGACCGCGATCTTCTCCGCGTTTACAACCACCACGAAATCGCCCGTGTCGACGTGGGGTGTGTACTCAGGCTTGCGCTTCCCACGCAACACGTCGGCAATCTGCGTGGCGAGACGCCCGAGCGTCTTACCGTTCGCGTCCACGACGAGCCAGTTGCGCTCGCGATCTGTTGGCTTGGCTACGTAGGTCTTCATAACGTGAAAAAGGCCGCACGCAAGCTGACGCGCACGGCGAGAGCGGGAATGATAGCTACTCCCACTCGATGGTGCCGGGGGGCTTCGACGTGATGTCGAGAACCACCCGGTTCACCTCGCGCAGCTCGTTGATCATGCGCGAGGCGATCGTCTCAAGCAGGTCGTACGGGAGGCGTGCCCAGTCGGCGGTCATGGCGTCGTCGGAGGTGACTGCGCGTATGACTACCACGTATCCATACGTGCGCTCGTCGCCCTGCACGCCGACGGTGCGCACATCCGGGAGCACGCAGAAGGACTGCCACAGCTCGCGGTAGAGCCCCGCCTTACGTATCTCCTCCTGCAGGATGTGGTCAGCCTCGCGCAATACATCGAGGCGCTCGCGGGTGGCTTCGCCGCCGACTATGCGAATCGCAAGCCCCGGTCCAGGGAACGGCTGGCGCCACACCAACCGCTCCGGCAGTCCCAGCTCGGCACCCACAGCGCGGACCTCGTCCTTGAAGAGCGCGCGCAGCGGCTCAACCAGCTCGAACTGCATGTCCTCGGGCAGCCCGCCCACGTTGTGGTGTGACTTGATCGTGGCGGCGCCCGTGCCGCCGCCTGACTCGATCACATCGGAGTAGAGCGTCCCCTGAACCAGGAAGCGAGCGGGGCTCGATGAGGAGATCTTGGCCGCCTCCTCCTCGAACACCCTGATGAACTCGGCGCCGATCGCCTTGCGCTTCGCCTCGGGCTCTTTGACCCCTTTGAGCTTCTCCAGGAAGCGCGTTTCGGCATCCACCGCCACCAGTGGCACCTTGAAGGTGTCTCTGAAGGCGCTGATCACCTGCTCACCCTCGTCCTTGCGCATCAAGCCGTGGTCAACGAAAACGCACGTGAGCTGGTCGCCGATCGCGCGATGCACGAGCAGCGCGGCTACAGAGGAGTCAACGCCTCCCGAGAGCCCACAGATGACGCGCCCGTCACCCACCTGCTTACGGATGCGCGCAATCTGGTCTTCCGCTATGGACGCCGGCGACCATGTGCGCTCGCAGCCGCACACCTCGGTGAGAAAGCGCGTGAGGATCTCCTGGCCATAGGGGGTGTGGACGACCTCAGGGTGGAACTGGATGCCGTAGATACCGCGTTCCACATCCTCGACCGCAGCCACCGGGGAGGCAGTGGAGGAAGCGAGCGCCGTAAAGCCGGCGGGCGCCTCGAAGACGGTGTCGCGGTGGGACATCCAACACGTCTGCTCCTTGGGCATCCCCGCGAGCAGCACCCCTGACTCTGAGACGGTGAGGTCGGAGCGGCCGAACTCGCCTACCTCGGCCTGCTCGACGCGACCTCCCAACTCGTGGACCAGTAGCTGCATTCCGTAGCAGATACCCAACATGGGAACGCCGAGATCGAGCAGCTTGCGCTCCAGTCGAGGGGCTCCAGGTGCGTACACCGAAGCGGGCCCGCCGGAGAGGATGATGCCACGCGGTTTGCGCTTCACCACCTCCTCCAACCCGACGTGGTGGGGCAGCAACTCGGAGAACACCCCGCAATCGCGGATGCGTCGCGCGATCAGCTGTGAGTACTGGCCGCCGTAGTCGAGGACCACCACCTCCTCGCGCGCCGCCTCAAGCCCAGTCGGGGCCTCAGGCGAAGGCGCGGTGGCCGCGGCAGCGGTGTCAGTCATTGACTAGCGCTGCTGCCTTCCCGTTGGAGCCCATCCCCACGGACTGCTCGCGCTGGAGTTGCTTACCCTCGGTTTGTAGGGCGGGCGCGATCACCACCTCCGCGCGGTTGAACTCGGCGAGGTCCTTATGCCCACACGTCGCCATCGAGGTGCGCAAACCACCGAACAAGTTGAAGGTGCCATCGTTCTCGCGTGCCGGCCCCACGAGGATCTCCTCAAGCGTCCCATTCTGCGTGGTTGCCACCCGAGCGCCACGGGGAAGCGTTGGGTGGAAGGTAGCCATCCCCCAGTGAAAGCCCCGTCCCGGCGCTTCGTGCGCACGCGCAAGTGGCGATCCGATCATCACTGCGTCGGCGCCCAGCGCGATCGCCTTGGAGACGTCGCCGCCGTTGCGCATCCCACCGTCGGCTATCACCTGGCAGTACTCGCCTGTCTCCAACATGTGCGTGGAGCGCGCATGGGCGACATCCGCGATAGCGGTCGCTTGCGGCACGCCGATCCCGAGTACCCCACGTGTGGTGCAGGCGGCGCCTGGACCGACGCCCACGAGCACGCCGGCGGCACCGGTGCGCATGAGGTGAAGACCCGTCTGGTAGGAGGCGCAACCGCCTACCACCACCGGCACGTCAAGCGAGGGGATGAACTCCTTCAGGTTCAGCGGCTCGGAGACCGTGGAGACGTGTTCGCCCGACACGACGGTCCCCTGGATTACGAGCACGTCAAGGCCCGCCTCAAGTGCCAACTCGTGGTACTCAAGCACCCGTTGGGGCGTCAAAGAGGCAGCGGCTACCTGCTTCTGATCCTTGATTTCGCGAATCCGCTGGGCGATCAGCTCGGGGATCACAGGCTGACTGTAGATCTCCTGCATCTCCCGCGTAGCCGCCTCCTTGGGCAGCTTAGAGATGCGCTCCAGCTGCTCGTCGGCGTCCTCGTAGCGGGTGAAGATGCCCTCGAGGTTGAGCACCGCAAGTCCACCGAGTTCCCCTACGATGGCAGCCGTCTTCGGAGACACGACACCATCCATCGCGGACGCCATCATCGGTAGCTCGAACTGGTAGGGACCGAGCTTCCAGGAGATGTCGATGTCGTCAGGGTCGCGTGTGCGCCGGGAGGGCACAATCGCGATGTCGTCGAATCCGTATGCGCGGCGGCCTTGCTTGCCGCGTCCAATCTCTACTTCCATCGAAGAATCCTTACAGTCGCGGCGGACGAGCATAACAACCTGCTCGGAGCGCTTGGGTATGCTCGGACGGTGAGCCAGCGCATACTTCCAGACTACGACCCACACACAATCGAGCCCGCTCGCCAGGCCGCATGGAGCGAGCAAAACGCCTTCCGTACACCCGGTATTGAGGGCGATCGAACGCGTAAGTACATAAAGCCCTCGGCGCCGTTCACCTCGGGGAACATCCACATCGGGCACGTGCGCAGCTACTCGATCGGCGATGCCTATGCTCGCTTCTGCCGCGCGCAGGGCGAGGACGTGCTGTTCGCGTTCGGCTTCGACTCCTTTGGCCTACCCGCCGAGCTTGGTGCGATCGCCGGGAAAGAGTCGCCAAACGATTGGGTGGAGCGTTGCGCGGAGCACATGATCGGACAGCTGCGTCGGTTGGGGTTTTCCTTCGATTGGGAGCGCACGTTCATGAGTTCCCACCCGATCATGTACCGCTGGTCGCAGTGGTTGTTCCTGACTCTCCTGGAGGCGGGCTTGGTGTACCGCGGGACCGGGAGCGTTGACTGGTGTGACACGTGCCAGACCACGCTTGCCACCATCCAGGTGGAGGGAGGGGAGTGTTGGCGTTGCCACAACCCCGTGCGCTTGATCCAGCAACCGCAGTGGTACCTGCGCATCAGCGAGTACGTGGAGGAGAACGACCGGCGCCTGCGGGAGCTGGCGGAGAGCGGTATTTGGGACGAGAACGCGCTCGCTTCTCAGCGCTTCGTCCTCGGCCGCGTGGACGGCGTCGAGCTTGAGCTGAGCGCAGAGGACGGAGCGAAGCTCACCGTATTCACTCCGCACGCCGAGGCGCTGGAGGACGCGCGTTTCGTGGCGATCTCCCCTAAGCACCCCGACGTCGAGCTGTGGGCTGCCGGCGCTGGGCTGCACGAGCGCCTGGAGGAGTTGCGCTCGGGAGGCTTGGAGCGAGGGGCGCGCGAGGCGGAGAGCATGCCGTTGATCGACACTGGCCGAACATTGCCCTCCCCCACCGGCGGTGAGCGACTGCCGGTAATCGTCTCCCCAACCGTGGACGGGCGCTTCGGCGCGACAGCGGTGTTGGGTATCCCCGAGCTTGACCGCACCGACGCGGTGATCGCTGAGCGGTTGTTCGGGGTTGCGGAGGTAGTCCCGTCAGAGGGGGACTCGCGCGCGGACTTAACGCAAAGTCCCGCACACGCGCGCGAGGGGGTAGCTGAGGGGATACCAACAACCCCCACCGAGCCCTCCAACGCGGCCCGCCCTGCAGTGCGGTATCGCGCGAACGACTTCACGATCTCAAGGCAGCGCTCCTGGGGAACTCCGATCCCGATCGTGTACTGCGAGAGCTGCGGCACCGTGCCGCTCCCCACCGAGCAGTTGCCGGTGATCTTGCCGCTCGACCTCAAGCCCACCGGAGCGGGCAACCCGCTGGCGGAGCGAGAGGACTTCGTCAACACCACCTGTCCTACCTGTGGGGGGAACGCGAAGCGCGAGACCGACACGCTCGACTGCCACTTCGACGCGTTGTGGTTGTGGGTGCCGGTGTGCGTGCCCACAAGCGAGCGCGAGCAGACCTTGGAGCACATCCTCGCGCTTGAGGACCTACGCGCGTGGTTGCCCTCCGAGCGGGTGGTGGCGGGGTCTGACAGCGGGAACTTCGTGTTCGACCAGCGCACGGTGACCAAGGCGCTGCGGGACATCGGCCCGCTCCAGTTCCTCGCCGACGGAGAGCCGTTCGCGGGCTGCCTCTTCCACGAGATGGTGATCCGTGACGGGCGCAAGATGAGCAAGCACCTCGGCAACGTGGTGGACCCCGACGAACTGGTGGGACAACACGGGGCGGACACGATCCGGCTGGCGGTGCTCTACGCCGCGAGGGCCCAGCGTTCGCTCAACTGGAGCGACAGCGACGTCAAGCGCTGTCATCGCTTCCTCAAACAGCTTTGGGATTACTCCCAGGCACGCTTCGCTTTCGACCCCGCGACCACGTCGGGGAGCGGGACGAATGGGGCCTCTCCCGATGGGGGGCCCACCGCGGTGATGGGTCCCGACAAGACCGAGCACCTGCGCAAGCGTTTGGAGCAGTGGTGTGCGACGGCGGTGGAGAAGATCACCGAGGACGCGAGAGAGCTTGAGATGCACAGCGCTGTGCGCAACGTGATGCGGCTGTTCGACCGCATCCGCGACTACGAGAAGCGGGTGCTCGCAAAGCGGGGGACGCTGTGTGAGGAGGACCGCGAGGCACAGGTGGAGGCGCTGCGAACACTCGCGCGGGTGCTGATGCCCTTCGCCCCTCACATCGCCGAGGAGCTTCTGCTCGCATCGCATCCTGACGGCGCCGGTGAGATCAACGCGACGTGGCCCGCGAGCGAGCTTGTGCCACGATAACGGTGCGACTTCGATGCCAACCAACTCGACAAGGAAGGGGTGAGACCGGATGAGCGCCGCTACAGAGCGCGTGGACCTGAATGAGACAACGCGCTCCTGCGTCACCGAACTGGTGTGCCAGAGATGCGATGTGAAGCTGCCGATCACCGACACGGAGGCGTTCTGTCCGGAATGCGGAAAGTGCTTGGACGTGGCGTACGACTACGACCTCGCGATCACACGTCTGAGGGAGCGACCGATGTCGGAGCGCCCGTGGAACATCTGGCGTCTCTCCGAGCTGTTGCCGATCCGCGACGTCTACGCGCAGGCGCGGGTGGGTCAGTTTTCCGGCATGACCCCCCTGATCCCCGCCGACCGGCTCGGCGCGGCGTTGGGGTTGAAAAAACTGTACGTAAAGGACGACAGCACGTCGCGCCCCAGCCTCTCCTACAAGGACCGTGTCGTGTCTACCGCCGTGGCGCGGTTGCTCGAGTTGGGCAAGGGTGAGATCGGGTGTGTATCGACCGGAAACGTGGGTACCGCCGTGGCGTCACTCGCCGCCAAGGCAGGGGTGACACCGTACGTGTTTTACCCAAATCGTTTGGAGCGGACCAAGGCGAAGGCGTGTAGGGCGCTCGGCGCGAAGGTGTGTCAGGTAGCGGGGAACTACGACGAAGCCAACCGCGAGTGCAAGAAGGTAGCGCAGGCAAGCGGGCTTGAGTTTGCGAACATCACGTTGCGCCCCTTCTATGCGGAGGGGGCGAAGACGATGGCGTTTGAGATCGTGGAGCAGCTCGGGTGGAAGGCGCCCGACAACATCGTGTCGGCGACCGCAGGGGGGACGCTGTCCTCGCGTTTGCACAAGGGGCTCGTGGAGCTTGAGACGGTGGGGTTGGCGAAGACGAGCGCAACCAAGATGCACATCGCTCAGCCCGCCGGATGCTCGCCGATCGCCAGCGCAATTGGGGCGAGGGACGCGGAGATTCACCCGTGTACACCGGAGACGATCGCGCATTCGCTTGCGATCGGCAGCCCCGGGGACGGGTATCTGGTGATCGATGCGGTGCTCTCCCGTCACGGCAGCGCGGGGTCGGCTAGCGACCAGGAGATCTTCGCCGGCATCGATTTGCTTGCGTCAACGGAGGGCATTCTCACCGAGCCCGCGGGGGGCACAACCGTCGCTGTGCTCAAGAAGCTCGCGGAGGCGGGCGAGCTTGACCCCGATGCGACGGTGGTAGCGATCATCACCGGCAACGGGTTGAAGACGCTTGAGGACCACCCGGAGAAGCCGTGGCCGCAGACGGAGTGCGAGGTGGAGTCGATGTTGTCGGTGCTCGGTGAGTTCCAGCATGAGCAGGCGGCCGCCGAGGGCCAACCACTACCCGCCTGAAGCGGCTACGTCGGCGAGGATGAGTGCACGATCCGGGGTGACCCGCCCGGCGGGGATCGAGCGGTCGTGGGCGCGTAGGCGACGGAGCGCGTCGAGCTTATCGGCGCCCGTGACAACCCAGAGCAACGCGCGGGCACGGTCGATGGTGGGGTAGGTGAGGGTCATGCGGGGACGGCCCTGGTAGATGCCGGTGAGAGCCACGTGACGGTCGGCGACGTCGAGCACGGGATCACCAGGAACCAGCGAGGCGGTGTGACCGTCGGGGCCGAGACCGAGGTGGATCAGGTCGAAGCGGTCGGGCAGAAGCGCCGCGTAGCGCGTGGCGGCGGCGTCGAGATTGGGGTCCTCGACCGGCATTGGATGTACCCGCGCGAATGCGTCCGAGGGCAGAACAGCCCGCAGGTGTGTGAGGTTGCGATCCTCGCTGAGAGCAGGCGCCACGCGCTCGTCTACCTGGTAGATCGACGTTCGATCCCAGGGAAAGTCGGCGCGGGTGAGCTCGGCGAACATCGCCCACGGGGTGCGGCCGCCGCTGAAGGCGAAGGTGAACGCGTCGCGCTCTGAGATCGCCGCGTGGGCGTATTCGCGGATGATCTCGGCGGCACGGACGGCAACAGCCGCGGGATTGGGCAGGACCTCGACAGGCGGGGTCGGGTCGCTCACGAGCGGGCGCGAAGCTCGCGGTAGCGGCGGATGAGAGCGTTAGTGGAACTGTCGTGGTCAAGCGTGGGCTCAGTGGGGTTCTGAAGCTCGGGGATGATGCGCTTGGCAAGCGCCTTGCCGAGCTCGACCCCCCACTGGTCAAACGAGTCGATGTCCCATATGACGCCTTGTACGAACACGCTGTGCTCATACAAGGCGATGAGCGCGCCAAGTGTGTGGGGCGTGAGCTGCTCGGCAAGCACGACGTTAGTGGGTCTGTTTCCAGACATCACCTTGTGAGCGACGACGGCGTCCGGGGTCCCCTGGGCACGAACCTCCTGGGCCGTCTTGCCGAAGGCGAGCGCCTCGGCTTGCGCGAAGACGTTTGACATCAGTATGTCGTGATGGTCGCCGAGTGGGTTGAGGGAGCGTGCGAACGCGATCAGATCGACGGGAATGAGCCTCGTGCCCTGGTGGATCAACTGGTAGAACGAGTGCTGGCCATTCGTGCCGGGCTCGCCCCAGTAGACAGGGCACGTATCAAGATCCACA
This sequence comes from uncultured Solirubrobacterales bacterium, assembly GCA_963695305.1. Taxonomy (GTDB): domain Bacteria; phylum Actinomycetota; class Thermoleophilia; order Solirubrobacterales; family Solirubrobacteraceae; genus Palsa-744. The sequence continues at coordinate 2,654,649 of OY968774.1, forward strand.
TCCACTCCCTCAAGGGAGACGTGCTTTCCGTTCGACTCCATCGCGAGCTGTTGAAGGTAGGCGGGGAAGCGCTTGAGGTACTGGCTGTAGGGCATAACGCCGTGCGTGGAGGCGCCGAGGAAGTTGTTGTTCCAGACAGAGAGCAGCGCCATCAGCACAGGGAGGTTGCGTTCGTGGGGAGTTGTGCGGAAGTGGACGTCCATCGCGTGGAAGCCGGCGAGCAACTCGTGGAAGCGGGTGGGACCGATCGCGAGCATCGTGGAGAGGCCGATGGCGGAGTCCATCGAGTAGCGGCCGCCAACCCAGTCCCAGAAGCCGAACATGTTGTCGGTGTCGATGCCGAACTCGGCGACCGCGGAGGCGTTGGTGGATACGGCGACGAAATGCTTGGCGACCGCCGCCTCGTCGCCGAGCCCAGCCAGTAGCCAGGCGCGGGCGGAGCGGGCGTTGGTCATCGTCTCAAGCGTGGTGAAGGTCTTGGAGGAGACGATGAAGAGCGTCTGGGCAGGGTCGAGATCGCGGGTGGCCTCGACGAAGTCGGTGGAATCGACGTTTGAGACAAAACGGAACGTGATGTCGCGGCGGGTGTAGTGGCGTAGTGCCTCGTAGGCCATCACCGGGCCGAGATCGGAGCCGCCGATGCCGATGTTGACTACAGCCGTGATGGGCTTGCCGGTGTGGCCGGTCCACTCGCCGGAGCGAACCTGGTTGGCAAAAGCGGCCATCCGGTCGAGGACGGCGTGAACCTCCCTCACGACGTCTACCCCGTCGAGCATGAGCGAAGCGGTGCGGGGCATGCGCAGCGCAACGTGCAGCACCGAGCGGTTCTCCGAGACGTTGATGCGCTCACCGGAGAACATCGCCTCCGTACGCTCCGCGAGACCCGCCTGTTCGGCAAGCGCGAGCAGCAGCGCGATTGTCTCGTCGGTGACGCGGTTCTTTGAGTAATCGAGGTAGAGGCTGGCGCCCTCAGCCGTGAGCCGCTCACCGCGGGTGGGATCGGCAGCAAACATGTCGCGCAGTGAGGTATCGGCGATCACCGCGTAGTGGCTAGCGAGTTCTCCCCAGGCTGGTAGCGAGGTGGGTGAGGGTTTTGACCTTTGCATCGTGCTCATCTCACAGTGACCTCTTCGTGGAGGTGGTCCTGGGAGGCTGTGGCGGCGCAATGGGAGCTACAAAAATAGTGGGTCTTCCCCCCTATCTCCTTACGAATCGCCTTCGCCTTATCGACCTTCATACCGCACACGGGGTCGGTTGCGCCGCGACGCATCGTGAGGGCGAAGAGCGCGGCGAACACGATGAGGCCGAGGATGTTGGTGATGAGCTTGTAGTCGACTTTGACTTCACTGAAGATGTCGGCGCGGGTGGGGCGCACGCTCGGGATCAACCCGGCGGCGCTGAAGATGCCGTCAACGGCGAGCGCGGCGAGCACCATCGTGACAAACATGAGCCCGACGATGCGAAACGTGAACCTACCGCCATAGTACTTGCGGTAGATCAGGATGATCGGCACCACGAGGAGGTCGGCGAAGATGAAGGAGATGACGCCCGCGAAGCCGATCCCACCGGACCACAGGACGGCGGCGAGGGGGATGTTGCCGACAGAGCAGACGAAGGAGAGAATCGCGATCAGCGGACCAACGAGGGCGTTCTCGATCAGCTTGAGCGGGGCGGGAGCGTCGGTGATGAAGAGGGAGTTCCATACGCTGTTGTCGATCTGGCCGATGAAGCCGGCGAGCAGGAAGCCGAGCGCGATCTCCTTGTAGAGCATGGTCCAGTCGTTGCGGAAGTTGTGGGCTACGTCCGACCATGCGGAGATGGATGTGAGCCGTTCGCGGACACTCATGTGGGTGCCGGCGGAGTGGTGTTGGTGGCCGGTGTCGGCCTCGATAGCGTGGGTGCGGGCTTGCTCTTCAAGGCGCTTTGAGACGAACACGCGTAGGAGGGCGGTCATGATGACGACAAGGATCAACCCGCCTACGAACTCGGCAAGGGTGAACTGCCAGCCGAGCAGAACCCACACGACTATGCCGAGCTCGATCACGAGGTTGGTGGAGGCGAACTGGAAGGCGAGTGCGGACGCGGCTGAAGAGCCCTTCTGGAAGAGGCTCTTGGCGATCGCTATGGCGGCATACGAGCACGAGGACGAGGCTGCGCCAAGGCCGGTGGCGACCGCGACCGGCCGTGTGCCGGCCCCGCCGAGCGCTCGCTCGATGCGGGTGCGTGGTATCCAAGCCTGGACGATGGCGGAGATAGCGAAACCGAACACCAGCGCCCACCACACGGCCCAGGCCATGAGGAAGGCGTCCTTTAGGGCGTCGGCGACGGTAGTCAGCATTGGGCGGGGTTGATTGTTGGCACGGCGCTCACGATACGAGGGGCCTCGCGGACGCCGCTTGTCCTGACTTCTAGTCCTGCCTTCGATCGAGGGCAGGACATAGAAAAGCCCCGCCGGAGCGGGGCTTTTCCTTAGCAGGTCGATAACCCGGGTTCTGTCGTTGAACAGCCATCCATCTAAGCGGCCTACCTGGATCTCGGCGGGCTACCTACAAGCGATCCGCTTTGGCCTTGCATCGGGTGGGGTTTGCCCAGCCGTCGCGTCGCCGCGACGCTGGTGCGCTCTTACCGCACCATTTCACCCTTACCGGCCCGCCGTTCACGTGGGACGGCGGACTTAGGCGGTTTGTTTCTGTGGCACTTTCCCGCGGGTTTCCCCGGGTCGATAGTTCGACCACCTTGCCCTGTGATGTCCGGAGTTTCCTCGAAGGCCCGAAGGCCTCCGCGGCTGCTTGACCTGCCCTTCCACGGTAGCGCGGGAGGGGCGCCGTGAGAAGTGATGACGGGAAACCGCCAGGTGGACGCAAATGCGGTGATGCCCGGTCGGACCTGCCGCAAGAACCGGGCCGGGCGAGCGGGGCCGCGCTGTCAGGCGAGCCGCGCGCCGCAGCTCATGCAGGCGCCGGCGAGTGTGTCGTCGGGTTGCTCGTGTGCGCTGGAGGTCATCGCCCCGGCGCAAACCGGGCATTGGACGGTGGCGCGCACGGCGAGGCCCTCCCAGACGCCGACGATGAGATCGTCCAGCGTTAGCCTGCCGTGCGCGGTCACCTGCCCCGTATCGGGCGCGCCGCCCAGCCGACGGCGCGTGCCGTGCTCGAAGCCCTCTTCGAGGGTCGGGGGTCGCTCGAGCAAAAGGGTGCTCATCACATGCTCCTGAGCAATCCCACCACGCGTCCGAGCACTTGGACTTCCTTAGTGCGGATCGGCTCCATGGTGTCGTTCTCGGGTTGCAGGCGGATGTGGTCGGGTTCGCGGAAGTAGCGCTTCACAGTGGCCTCCTCGCCGATCAGCGCCACCACGATGTCGCCCTGTTGGGCGGTGTCCTGCTGGTGGACCACTACGAGGTCGTCTTCGACGATGCCGGCGTCCTTCATCGATTCGCCGCGGATACGCAGCAGGTAGTCACCGTCGCTCCCACCAGCAAGGGAAGGGACCGGAACATACTCCTCCACGTTCTCTTCGGCGAGGATCGGCTGGCCGGCCGCAACCGAGCCAAGCAGGGGGAGGCTTTCGGGACGAACGATATTGCGGACACTGTCCACGGCGGTGCCCACAGCGCGGTCAAACAACTCGATCGCACGAGGCTTAGAGGGGTCGCGGCGCAGGAGTCCGATCTTCTCGAGGTTGGCGAGATGGGCGTGGACGGTGGAGGACGACGCCAAGCCAACCGCCTTGCCGATGTCGCGCACCGTCGGCGGGTAGCCGTACTTGGCCGAATACTTGCGAATGAAGTCGAAGATCTCCTGCTGACGCTTGGTCAGATCCATGTGCAGGCGGCTCCCGTGTAGATTGGATTTGGCGATGAAACGAACATGTGTTCGTACAGTAGCGCGGCCCCTGGACGGAATCAAGGGAGCGCCGTCCGCAGAAGGCCCGACGGCTATACTCGCCCGCTCTGCGCTCGTGGCGGAATTGGTAGACGCGCAAGGTTGAGGGCCTTGTGGACCGTATGGTCCGTGGTGGTTCGAGTCCACTCGAGCGCATAGAGAACGCAAGCCCGACGCTTCAGGTAGGACGAGATCCGGGGCAACGCAAGCGCGAACACCGAACGATGATGTCCATCTAGCTCGCCGTTCGGAGATGCCGCCGGCATGCCTCGCGGACTCGATGTAGACATTCTCTGACTTTGAGACGGCAGATTGGTATTCTCCCACGGATTGTTCTGGTAAGGGGGCAGCTTGCCGCGCGTATCCGAGTACTTCTCGTTGGGCCGTACACAACCGACGCTAGATTTCGTGGACGTCGACGTTGTTGGAGATACACGCCTTTTCGTAGATCCTCGTGCACTTGAGCAACTGGACACAGAATGGGCACAGTGGTCACTAGACCTAGTCCGCGATTTTTTTGAGCGGGTCCTTGCGGCTATCAAGGAAGATCGCAGAAAGGACGACGACCTCGGTAACGCAGAGCTTGATCAGATCACAGGTCGCTTTAACCTTGGCGGTGGTGGTACCGTGGGTCTCCTAGTTAATCGGGGCTTTGATAACAAGGACCGCTTCATCGAAAGGTGCCGAGACGCAGCACTTAAGAAGCGTGGCTACGTGATCCCTCTCGACGACGGCGACCTAGTCGAGCTATGCAAAGCTCGACACAGTGACGAACGGATTCCTTTTTTCCGCATCCTGTCTGATCGATTTACCTGTTTGCTTGAGTAGCGACGAGCGAGTAGGGGGGTCGATGTCCACGAACACAGAACGGGTGGCCGCAGCTTCGATTAGCATTGCTATCCCGTCGCTGCATCAACCTTCTGCCGAAACGCAAGCGGTTCAATCGCCGGGTAGCGATACATTTCCGGCTCGATCGCATCATACAGCTCACGCAACCGCGAAGGCTCAACAAGCCTGCGGGCGATCATAGTACGTACATCCGCGAGATCCTGGTTGAAGCCACGCTCGATCTTCGACAGCGCTTGTGAGTAGAGATCGAAGTGGTGAACGCTGACCTGCCCCTCCCGCAACACAAACGGACTTCGTTCCTGCCAGCCTGGGAGCTCGGGAATGAAGTCAGGAGGAGATGCCAACTCGATGTTGATGTCTAGCTTCTCCTTGATCGCGGGAAGCGCACGCAACAACTCGTCGGCGTCAGGCTCAAAGCGTAGGTCAACATCGAGCGTGGCATCGCGCCAGCCCTCGATCACTGCGGTAGAGCCTCCAGTCAAGTAAATCCTCACCGGACGGCGAGCCACGCGCCCCAGTTCACGAGCGAGCGCACGGATGCGCTGTTCGTCAACCGCTGGACGCACGCTCAGCCGCCCGCGCAAAGCTCACCATTCGACCAACCAGGGCGTTGTAGCGGCTGTGAGCGCCAGTTTCGCTCTCTGAGAGCAGTTCGTAGAGACGGTGTGATGGTCGTCCTCCCCCGCCCGACGGCACATCGAATCCAAGAGCCCGCAAGCGGGGTGCGGCCATCGCTACGAGGAGCGACGACTCGGTCTCGCGTCCAGCGGCGAGATCGGCGAGTCCGGCGCTCACGAGCTCGTGACCAGGGAAATCGATGGGCACTTCCTTCATGCGCCAATAATAAGACCGTCTCGGCGACGACCCCAACGTAAGCGGCGTCTGCACACATACCTGGCGACAGGTAAGTACAAGAACGAGCTGGCGGACACCCGCTGGGTGGCATAGGCAGCCACGACAATCGATACGCATTGGGAGCTGCAAATAGAGCCCGGCAGCCCTCGTCCCACGGCTATCGTCCTCTGGACATGCCGCAATACTCGCAAGCCACAAGGAGTGACTCGTCCTCCTCGGGCGCAGCCGAACGCAGGTCAGAGCCCAGGAAGGTCAGCGACGAGCTCGAAGGCTGGCTGAGCCGCGACGGCGAGAAGAGCCTGGGCAGCCTGGTCGAGCTCTTCGAGGAGAAGGGTTTCGCGATCCTCTTCGTGCTCCTGCTCGCGGTGCCGGCGCTGCCGCTGCCCACAGGTGGCGCAACGCATGTCTTCGAGATCGTCAGCATGCTGCTCGCGCTCGAGTTGATCGCCGGCCGTAAGCGGATTTGGCTACCGCGGCGCTGGCGCAATCTCCAGATGGCGGGAGACAGACAACAGCGCTTCATCACTTCGTTGATGAAAATGATCCGCCGACTGGAACGTGTTTCCAAACCCCGGTTGCGCTTCCTCTTCAATCACCGCTTGAGCAACATCGTCTTTGGGCTGTTCGTGCTCGGCGGTTCGATCGGCGCTTTCCTCGCCCCACCGTTCACAGGACTCGACACACTGCCGGCTCTAGGTGTGGTGCTGCTGTCGCTCGGCGTGGTTTTCGAGGACTTCTTTATCGTGGTCGCTGCGCTCGTCGTGGGCGTCACGGGCGTCGTGCTCGAGCTGATATTGGGGAGTGCCGCGATCCACGGCATCGGTAGTCTTCTTTAGATAGCCGAGCGGTAGACACGACCGCAGAGGATCGAGTGCGCAGGGAATCGCGAGACGCGTTTGCGTTCCCCATCGCCCGCCACCGTCAATAGCGTTGCGAACCTGCATCGTCCGCACGACCCGGCAACGTGTTGTCTTTTTCCAGTTGGCGTTGAGTACGCAGTCGTGGAAACTCAAACGCATGCCACAACCTACGAATGCGGACATTGTTAGAGACCTACGTATGTTTGGTCGCAACTTGTGCATGGCTCACGAGCGGATCGGTCTAGAGCAGGGCGATTTTGCACGGCTATCGGGCTACGATCGCTCGACGATCAGCAAGATTGAGTGTGGTAAGCAGGCACCGAAATTCGACACCTTGCTGACCTTGGCTCGGTCGAGCCAGCGAAAGCCGGCTGAGTTGCTTGACGGAGTGGGACCGGTCGCGTCACCATCTACGCAATCGACCCCCGACCATCCTCGGGCAAGCACTCCAGCAGCGCAGTTCGGAGCAAACCTGGAATGGGCGCGCAAACGCGTGGGCCTCAGCCACGAAAAGCTGGCCGAGGACGCCGGCGTCGACCGGTCGTTGATCAGCGGTTGGGAGAAGGGTGAGCGCGAAGCGGGCCTTCGGACCATTCTCAAGCTTGCAAGGGCGCTTAATACTCCACCGGCCGTCCTGCTCTACATGGTTGAACCGTGTCGCCGGCATCGAACGCCAGCTTGGCCTTTGGCCATCTCACGAGCAATGGCATGACCTTACCGTCGCGTTCTGACCGCAACGACGACCTACCCACCCGGTTAACTCGAAGGCATGGCTTCAGGACGCATAGCTGCCGCAATTGCGGCTGCGGCGCTCGCGTTGTGCGCTCAAGCCGACGTGGCGACCGCCAACGAAACCCCTGCCGGCACGCTGCCCGTGTCCATCTCAATCGACCGCGAAGCCCCAGGCCGCCCGGTGCCCGAACGCTTCTTGGGCCTCTCCTTCGAGGTGGCGGCGATCAAGCAGCTCGCGCACGACGGTAGGCGGGGGAACTTGGTGGAGTTGCTGCGCTCGCTCGGCCCGGGGATGGTGCGCTTCGGGGGCGTTACCGCCGACGAACACGTCGCGTGGACCGACGCTGAGACGCCCCGCCCGGAATGGGCACGGAGCACGATCGGGCCTTCCGACATGACCGCTCTCGGCGTGCTCGCACGACGCAGCGGATGGCAGGTACTGCTGACTGTGGGGCTCGCTCACTACGAACCACAGGTGGCGGCACGTGAGGTAGCGGCGGCACACCGCGCGCTCGGCCCCTACCTCGCGGCGGTGGAGATCGGGAACGAGCCCAACGCTTATGGGAACCATGGCTTCCGTGAACTTCCCTGGATCGCGCAGGGGTATGAGGAACAGGTGAGCGACTACCGCGAAGCGATCGGCGCACTCACGCCCAACGTTCCGATCGCCGGCCCCGACGTGTCCGGGTCGGGCATCTTCCCTGAATGGGGGAGCGAGGAGGCGTTGGCGCAAACGCCCGTGATGCTCACCGGCCACCACTACCCGCTCGGCTGCGCGCAAATCCCGCCCCCATCGATCGAAGCGCTGCTCAGCTCGGCCACACGCGGGTTGGCGGCGCGCTCGCTCACCACCTACTTGCAGGTGGCCAACGTCAACAAAGTGCCACTACGCATCGACGAGACGAACACCGTGTCGTGTGGGGGCGTGGCCGGCATATCCAACACCCTCGCCTCGGCGTTGTGGGCGACGGGCTACATCACCCAGGGGATGGCGGCCGGAACGGTGGGCGTCAACTTTCAGGGCAATCCAACGAACTGCGTCGGCTACACCCCCATATGCGCCCCCAGTCCAACCGCGCTCGCCGAAGGCAATTTTCGCGCGCAGCCCGAGTGGTATGCGTTCCTGCTGACGAGATCACTTGTGGGCGAGCGCCCACTGCCCACCACCATCTCAAGCGAAGGTGTGGAAGACACGGAAGGCACAGAAAACGCTCCGGATCTCGTGGCCGCGGCGTTCGCGGGACCGAAGCGCTCCTTGAAGGTGGTGCTGTCCGACAACGACCCGGAAGGCTCCGCTCCACTCGCGCTTGAAGTGCAAGTGGGTCCACACATGGGCGCGGCCCACATCCTGCGCCTCACAGCCCCGTCTGAGAGCGCCACAAGCGACGTGCGACTCGCGGGCCGTGCCGTAACCGCCAACGGCACCTGGCACGCCCCGAAGCACACCGAAACCGCCACCCCCCACTCGGGGTTCGTCACGCTCCATCTCACCCCGGGCACTGCCGCTCTCGTGAGCGTGGGTCGTGAGCAGCCGAAGCGGCCCCGGCACAAGACCAAACACAAGAGGAAATAGCGACACAGCAAAAGGCGGTTTGCGAGCCTCGGCGCATTGGGCCTCTCACACCCGTCCTGACCCACCGCCTGCGAGGATGACCGCGTGCCGGCCGTAAGCCCACAATCCGCCGACAGGTCGCGCTTGCCGGGACCACGTCGACTCCATGCGCTCGGTCTGTGCCTGTGCGCACTGTTGCTCTCCAGCCCGCTCGCACACTCGACCGTCGTGTCGGCGGCAACCAAGCCCTCACCAGCGGCGATCGTCAAACAACCGCCCCCCAGGAAGATGTGGGAGCCCGACGTGCAGGGCGCGATCGCATATGCCCATACACGTGCCGGGGACGTGAGCTTCGCGGTGCGCACCACCCATCACCTGTGGGGATGGCGGCCGTCGCGCACGGTGCCCTCGGCGAGCGTGTTGAAGGCGATGCTGCTCGTCGCCTACCTCGATGACCCCCGCGTGCGCAACCGCCGGCTAACCACCGCCGACCATCGTTTGATCGACCCGATGATTCAGCGCTCGGACAACACGGCCGCCACGCGGGTGCTCGGGTTCGTCGGCCCCGCCGGTGTCTACGGCGTGGCGGCCCGTTCGGGAATGCGCAAATTCACACTCAACCCCACGATCTGGGGCTTGAGCCGGATCGATGCGATCGACCAGACACGCTTCTTCCTGCACATTGACAGCCACGTCGTACCACGCCACCGGGCGACGGCGATGCACCTGCTCGCCACGGTCACTCCCAGCCAACGTTGGGGCATCGGCGAGCTGCGTTTGCCCGACTGGCAGCTCTACTTCAAGGGCGGTTGGGGCTCGGGGACAGGCGCCGTGGAGCACCAGGTGGCGCTCCTGCGCCACGGCTCGATCCGCGTGTCGGTAGCGGTGCTCATCACCACAAGCCCCAACCACGCATACGCCAAGCGAACTTTGCGTGGGGTGTTCGCGATCCTCCTGCGCGGCGTCCACTCGCTACTCGTCCCGCCCGCCGTCGCCGCCAAGCCATAGCGCGAGCCACAACTCCCTTGAGGGCGGGCGCGCTAGCTCTGAACATCCGTCCAGGGCGCGTGAGTATTCGGCGCGGGAGGTGTCTCACAGTCGATCCACCTCACCAACGCGCCAGGACGGCGCACTCCAAGGAGGTATGCCGTATGAGACGAACACTGCTGACGGCCGTTGGCGTCGTGACGCTCGCGCTTGCCGTTCCGGGCGCGGCGCTCGCCCATCACGGCCATAGCCGACATCACCACCATCACCACAAGATCAAAGCCCACCACGCGAAATTCCGCTTCCGCCACATCGGTGCGGTCGGCGCGGGCGCTTCCGGTCCCACCGGCCCCACGGGTCCAACCGGACCGAGCGGCCCTCCAACGCCTGAAAACGCGGGCACGGTGACTTCCTACTCGACGACCACCAACATCCTGGAAATCAAGCTCAACGACGAATCTGTCGTGAAGGGGAAGGTGAGCGACAGAACGCGCATCGAGTGCGTCAAAGCCACTCCCCCCATGGAAGCCGGACCAGGCGACCAGGGCCCGGGCGATGACCAAGGCGAGGGCGACGACCAGAGCCGTGGCGACATGAGCCAGGGCGGTTGGGGCGACCACAAAGACGGCGGCGATGACGACGGCGGCGAAATGGGCACAGCCGAACCCCCGTGCGACAGTTCGCTGCTTGTACCGGGTGCGGTGGTGCGTGCTGCTGAGCTTCGCATCGGTCCCGGTGGGACCGAATTCGAGAGCATCGTGCTGGTGAGGTAGGTAGCCGACATGCGTGGGGGCGGCGGCCTCCTGTCTCAGCCGCCGCCCCGTGCGCCGCGCTCGTCGCGCTATAAACGAGCGAGAGACGGGTAACACTTGCAACCAAACCCACCCATGCCTCCAACCACCGCATGAGTCCCGCTGTATCGGTCCGGCTGCTGCTCACCCAGAGCGACGCCCGTCTGGTGGCGTTTGCACGCTCCGGCCACGAGCGCGCGTTCGAGGCGCTCGTGCAGCGCTACCGCCGCCCGCTTCACAACTACTGTCGCCGCCTGTTGCTCTCCGACGAGCGCGCCGAGGACGCGCTGCAACAGGCGCTCCTACAAGCCTGGTTGGCTCTGCGCGCAGGCACCGAGGTGAGCGATGTGCGGCCGTGGCTCTACCGCATCGTCCACAACGCGGCGGTGAACGCGCTGAGGGTGTCGGGTTACGACTACTGCAAGCTCAACGAGAGCCTCTCCGGCGCAGGCGCCCCGCAAGAGGACCTCGACCGAAGAATCGCAGTGCGCGAGGCGCTCGCGGGGCTAGCGGCGCTGCCAGAGATGCAACGCGAGGCGCTCCTACGCACAGCTGTGGAGGGACGCACCCATCAGCAGGTGGCCCGCGACCTCGGCCTCAGCGAGAACGCCCTGAGGGGGCTTGTGTACCGCGCACGTTCCACGCTACGGGCGGCAGCCGGCGCGATCACTCCCTCGCCGCTCGTGAGTTGGGCGCTCGGCGCCACCCGCGGCACACCCGTGGTGGAGCGGCTGGCCGAGCTCGGTGTGGGGGGCGGCTCGGCTGGTTTTGCTGGCTTGTTGATGAAGGGGGGCGCGGTGGCGGTCACCGCGAGTGTGCTCGCCGGCGGCATTGTCACTAGCCACCATCACCACAAAGCGACCGTGAAACGAACAGCCACCCGTGCGTCGCATTCGACCGTCGCTCCGATCGCGGTCGCCTCGGCGCAGCCGGCACGGTGGAGCGCGGGCGCCAGCGCGGTGTCGACTCGGGGCGGCTCTCCCCAGGCGCAGATCCGAAACCCTCGCGCTACCCACTTCACACACCACCCCAACCATCATGGACGGTGGATCGCCGCGCCCTCCCCCACCCCGCCAAACAACATCTGGTTGGGCGGACCGCACCGCGACGGTGGCAGTTCGCACGATTCGAGCTCGAAAGACAGCCACGAAGGCAGCGGCGACATCACCCACCGCGGCGACACGTTCGGCGGTGGCGGGGATCGTCACTCCGGCAAAGACGGCGGCTCGTCAGCCCCGGGCGACGAATCGCGCGAAGGCACGAGCAGTTCCCCCACCGCAGAACACGACGGCGAACACTCAGGTGACCGCACAGGGAGCGGGGAAACAGGCTCAGGGGACGGACCGAGCGGGTCGGACACCCATCAGACCAACGCCGGCAGCGGCGGGTCGCAAGCCACGAACGAACCATCCAAAGACGAAAAAACAACCACCACCGAAGAAACCGTCAAACACGACTGAGCCAAGCGGCGCTCAGTCAAACGGCTTAGCGTCGGGCATCCTCGAAGAAGCCGATCAACAACTCGTTCACGCGCTCTGAGGCGTCGTGTTGCACCCAGTGGGTGGCCTCATCGATGCGCTCCACCCGCGCGTCGGGAACCCACTCCTTGGGGGGCTCCGCGAGCTCGCTGCCGATGTGGCGGTCGCGCATCCCCCAGATCACAAGCGTCTTTGCCTCGATCTGTTTCATCGCCGCCATCGTCTTCTTCGGCGAGCGGCGCATCATCGCGCGGTAGTAGTTGATCATCCCGGTCAAAGCCCCCGGCTGCGACCACGCCTCGACGTACCGTTCGAGGTCGGTGTCGGTGAACGACCCTTTGGAGTCCGCCCGCAGCGAACGCTTCGCGAACGAGTAATCGTCGCGCGACATCAGGTGCTCTGGCAGCTTGGGGATCTGGAAGAAGAACATGTACCAGCTCTTGCGCAGCTGCTTGGGCGAGCGCAACCCTTCCATCATCCGCTTTGGGTGGGGCACGTTGAGGATCGCCAACCGCTCCACCAGCTCGGGGTGGCGCATCGCCACCGTGTAGGCGATCACCGCGCCCCAGTCGTGTCCCACGACGAACGCTTTCTCCTCGCCGAGGCTCCGGATCAGCCCAGCGATGTCCCCCGCCAGCTTCCCCGTCTCGTAGTCCCGCGCGCTCTGTGGTCTGCTCGAAAGGTTGTATCCGCGCATGTCGGGCGCCACCACGCGATACCCCGCCGCCGCCATCACAGGGATCTGATGGCGCCAGGAGTACCAGAACTCCGGGAACCCGTGCAGCAGCACCACAAGCGGCCCCTCCCCCGCTTCCACATAGTGCAGCCGCACACCCTCGCCAACGTCGGCCTCGCCGTGCTTGAGCTGCGACTCGATCGTGGCGCTCATCCCAGCAATCGTAAACCCTCCACGTCCGCCGTGGGTGTCACCTTGTAGGAACCACCTCGACTTGGAGGACCGTTGCCCGTACTGCTGCTCATATCCGGACTCATAGTCGGCGCCCTTGCGGGCGCCGTGGTCGCCGGCGCGCTTGCTCGCTCCTCGCGCGAGCGGATGCGCCACGAGCTCGACTCCATCTCCACCGAGAGCCGTGAGCGGATGCGCGATGAGATGAAGGCTATCTCCGCCGACGTGCTCAAGCAGACCGGCGATTCCCTCGCGCAGCGACTCGCCGACCAGCGCCGCGCCGAGGAGGAGCGCGCGGCCGGCGAGATGGCAAAGCGCGCGGAGGAGATCAAGGGGCTGGTGGGTCCTGTCAACGAGAAGCTCGGCCGCGTCGAGAATGAGATCGGTCGTCTTGAGCGCGAGCGCAAGCAGGCCCAGGGCGAACTCGCGAACATGGTGCGCCAACTCCACGAGGGAGTGGGCGGGTTGCGCCAGGAGACCGGCAACCTCGTCTCCGCGCTCAAGCGCCCCTCCACGCGCGGATCGTGGGGGGAGATCCAGCTACGCAACGTCATCGAGATGGCGGGGATGATCGAGCACTGCGACTTTTTGGAGCAGAGCACGATCCGCTCTGAGGACGGCACGCTGCGCCCGGATGTGCTCGTGAAGCTCCCGGGCGAGAAGGTGATCGTGGTCGACTCGAAGGTCCCCCTCGACGCCTACCTCGCTCACCTGGAGGCTCAAACCGACGCCGAGCGCGACGCGGAGATCGCACGCCATGCAAGGCAAACCCGCGACCACATCACCAAGCTCGCCTCCAAGGGTTACCAAAACCAGTTCGACACCACCCCCGACCTCGTCGTCATGTTCGTCCCCTCCGAGGGCATCTACCACGCCGCCCTCGCGGAGGACCCGGGCTTGATCGAGTACGGAGTGCACCAACAGGTGCTGATGGCCACCCCCACCACGCTGATCGGGTTGTTGCGTGCGGTCCACTACGGGTGGCGCCAGGAGTTGATCGCCGAATCCGCGCGCGAGATAGCGGAGTCTGCACGCGAGTTGCACCGACGGTTGGCCCGCTTTGTAGACCCGCTCGCCAAGATCGGCCGCCAGCTCGGCTCCGCGGTCTCCGCCTACAACGAAGCCGTCGGCTCTTTCGACAGCCGCGTGATGCCTCAGTTGCGCCGCGTCGAGGACGCCGGCGCCAAGTCCGAGCGCGAGCTCACCGCCCCCGCGGCGGTTGAGGCTAATCCGCGCTCACTCGCCTCACAGGCCTCAGCGCTTGAGGAGATACCCGACGTTGAGCCCATCCTCAAGAGGATCAGCAGCGCCGCCGCCACCGGCACGGTTGCCGGCAGCTCTTCAACGGCGAAGAACAACGCGTCAAACGAGATCGCCACCAGCGCCACCAGCAACGCACCCCTGAACTGACGCGCCCGACTACCCGTCATAGCGAGCAGTCCCCCGAGCACTCCCGCCACGAACAGGTCGCCGTATCCCATTGCGGCGCTACCCCACACCTCCGCCTGCAAACGTGGAAGCCCAGCAACGGGATGTGCGGCGTTGAGAGCGTTGTTGGGTTGTTGCAACAGGTCGGCGATCACAAGCGCCGCGTCGGCGACCGCCATCGCGACTATTCCCAGCGCCAGCCACCGCGCGGGCGTGACACCCGCGATCAGCGCCCCGAGCGCCACACAGCTGAGCGCCGACAACACCACCGCCGCGCCCTCCCCCGCAAGGCCACCACGGTCGACCCACGCAAGCACGAACAGGGGGCCCACCAGCAACGCCAGGGCGGGTTTTCCTCGCCCGGTGGGCCACACAAGCCAGCCGAGCGCAAGCGCCGCCAGCAGGGGCACACCCACGAGCGCGATATATGTGAGCGCCTGCGTACTCCCCTCTTCAGCGATTCCGCCAACCGCTACAAACCCGATCACCGAGACAGCCGGTATCAGCGCCCACAGCGGACTGCGCATCCGTGCCAGCCTCCCCGGCGACCAGGCTCGCGGCAGCCACACCACCACACCCTGGCAGAGCGAGAGTGACCCGATTGACACCCAAAATGGCAGCACCCAGTCAAAATAGAGCCACATGACGCGTTGGGACTGGACATGGGAGGAGCGCTCCCACAAGAGCAACGCGCCCACGGTCGAGCCCGATCCCCCCACCGACGAGCACGAGACACTGACTGTGGAGGGCGCGTCGGGCGGAAATGGGATGGGCCAACCGAGCGCAGAGGACCAAGTGTTCCGCCGGCGCCGCATGGGCGCGGGGCTGGGCCTACTTGCAATCCTGGTGCTTGCGACGGTCGCGATCACGTCTAAAGGCGCCTCCAAGCCCGCACCCACGCCCACCGCCAAGAGCCACGTCGCCAAGCTCTCGCCTAGCGCCGCCGAACAGGTGGCCGCGGCACGCAAGCAGGAACAGAAGGCGATCGAATCGGTGCTCGCCTACACGCCCGCCATTACCAGTGGAGGCCCCACCGGCAACGAGGTGGCGCTCACCTTCGACGACGGTCCCGGCCCCTATACCCAACAGCTCGTCGCCGAGCTGAACCGGTTGAAAGTGAAGGCGACGTTCTTCGCCGTGGGCAACCAGGAGCAGTACTTCTCGGCGGGCACGGTGGATGAGATCAACTCGGGCGACGTGGTCGGCGATCACACCGAGACCCACACGATGATGCCGAGCCTCTCCCCCCACGACCAGTACGAACAGCTCTTTGACCAGATGGCCCAGATAGAGGTGCTGGGCGGCACACGTCCGCGCCTCTTCCGTCCCCCTTACGGCGCCTTCAACGCCACCACCTTCCGCGAGCTCCACCACCTGCACCTGCTGATGGTGTTGTGGTCGGTTGACACCGCCGACTACACCGTCCCTGGCACCGAGGCGATCGTGCAGCGCGCGCTCGCGGGGGCCAAGCCGGGAGCGATCATCCTGATGCACGACGCCGGCGGCAACCGCACCGAGACGATCGCCGCGCTCCCCGCGATCGTGAGCGGCCTGCGCAAACGTGGCCTTCACCCCGTCACTGTCCCACGCCTGTTGATGGACGACCCACCCCTGCACGGTCAGCCGATCCCCACCAGTCTCACCGGCGGCTGATCCGCACGCGGTCCCAGTCGCCCCGCGAGCGACTCCGCGCGAGCCGCGCCAAGTCCGCAAGTAGGATTCACAGTGTGAGCTCGCCCGCGGTGACGGCCCCGCCGATCCTGCACCTCTCCACACTGGTGGGCCGTGCGCTGCGCGACTCCGACGGCGAGCGTCTCGGCAGGGTCGAGGACGCGATCGTACGCCTCGGCGGCGTGGGCTACCCGCCGATCACGGGCTTCCTCGTGAAGGTGGCAGGGCGCACCTCATATCTCGGCATCGACCGCGTCTCGCACATCGGCGACGGGGGTGTGGTGTTGCGCAAGGCAAAGCTCGACCTGCGCCGCTTCGAGCGCCGCGAGGAGGAGGTGCTGCTCAAGCGCGACGTGCTCGACCGCCAGCTCATCAACGTTGAGGGCGCTCGCCTCGTGCGCGCCAACGAGATCGAGCTCGCCGACATCGCCGGTTCCTGGCGGGTCGTTGGCGTCGACACCGGCCCCCGTGGAGGTCTGCGGCGGCTGCTTCCAAAGCCGCTCGGCCACCGCATTGCAACCGGCGACTTCCTCGACTGGGCAAGCGTGGAGCCCTTCGTGGGGCACGTCCCCACCGTGCGCCTCAGTGTCCCCCACCCCAAGCTCGCAAAGCTCCACCCCGCCCAGATAGCCGACCTCGTGGAGGCCGCCTCCAGACGCGAGGGCGAGGAGATCATCCAGGCGGTCGGGGAGGACGACCGTGAGCTAGAGGCGGACGTGTTCGAGGAGCTCGACGACCACCACCAACGCGAGTTCCTTGAGGACCGTCCCGACGCGCAGGTGGCGGAGATCCTCAGCCGCATGGCCCCCGACGACGCCGCCGACGCCGCCGGCGAGCTCGACGAGGACCGCCGTGAAGCCGTGCTCGCGCTACTCCCCGTCAGCCACCGCGTGAAGGTGCGCGGACTGCTTGGCTACGACCCCGCCGAGGCGGGCGGACTGATGAGTCCCGAATTCATCTCGCTGAGACGCACCACCACCGCCGGCGAGGCGCTTGAGGCGGTGCGCCTGTCAAAGATCTCCCCCGAGCTGCTCACCGCCGTGTTCGTCACAGCCCCCGAGGGATCGCTTGACGGCAGCGTCCCGCTGGCGGCGCTGCTGCGCGCCGAGACCGACCGTCGCCTCAGCGCGTTGGTAAAGCACGAGCTGCCGTCGCTGCGTACCGACGCTTCATTTGAAGAGGTAGCGCGTGTGATGGCCGATTACAACCTCACTTGCGTGCCGGTCGTGGACGAGCACGAGCGCATGTTGGGCGTCGTGACGGTGGACGATGTGCTTGAGGCGATGCTCCCGCGTGGCTGGCGGCGGCGCTTCGGCCTGCTCGGCGAGGACTGAAATCGCGCTTGACACACATTGAGGCGCACGCCCACGCGCGGCTCAGACAACTAGACCCTCGGTCACCCTGGACAAGATCGTCAGCAGTAGAGCTAAATCCAGTCCTATACAGGGTTTTCGCCGAGTCTGCCTCAGGGACAAACGCGGCCATATGCGGTCAAAAAGTGTAGCCAACTGCGGTAGCGATACGGCAAAACAGGGAGCGAGGGCCGACGGGAACTGGAACTCCCAACTTCTCGCTTACAAGGCGAGTGCTCTACCAATTGAGCTACGTCGGCAAATTGGGGCTCACGAAATCGTAGCGTCGGCTCGTCGCTCCGGATCCGCCGCCTCCAGATTCCGGATTTGCCGTCGCGCTCGGCACGAAGAAGACGAGATCAAGATTGACAGGCCCGTACGATGTCCGTACGATATGTATATGCGTACCCAACGGCTTGAGCTTCGCCTGACCGACGACGAGCGTCAACTCGACGGCGCCGCTGCTACGGCGGTCGGTGAGACGTTGAGCGACTTCTTCCGCCGAGCGGCGAGTACCCGCGCACAGGAGATCCTTGTCGACCGACAGCAGATCGTGCTCAGTGATGACGAGGCGGCACGGTTCCTCGATGCGTTGGAAGAGGTCGACGAGGACACCGTTACGCGGTTGCGAGACCTTCGCCAGCGGGCGTGAGTATCCAATTCGGTGGTATCGAGCGCTATGACCCCGCTCGGCACGACACCGCCAGCTTTAGCTGCGGCAACGAACTGCTCGATCGTTGGCTGATCCGCTACGCCGGGCAGAACGAGCGCCGAGATGCGGCACGCACATTCGTTGCAACGACCGACGGTCCTACTGTTTGCGGCTACTACACGCTCATCGCCGGTCAGCTCGAGCACGATGAAGCGACGCTCCAGGCTCGTAAAGGCTTGTCGCCTCACTTTCCCCTCCCGGTCGCGATCCTTGCTCGCCTTGCCGTCGATTCGGGCCATCAAGGCCAAGGACTCGGCGCCATGCTGCTCAACGATGCACTCGGGCGAGTTTGCCGCGCCTCGGAACAGGTCGCGGTGCGGACGGTGGTCGTCCATGCGGTTGATGACGGCGCCGCCACGTTCTACGAACGATTTGGCTTCCGGGCGCTCAGTGCCACGCCCCGGACGCTGATGGTCACGCTTGCCGCACTACGGGCCGCGGGCTACGAGTAGCTCCCCGATCCCGTACTTGCTCCCATCCGATAGTGGCGAGGCAAGTCTCCTGGGTTGTCATGCCAAGCAACAGCACGCCGATCATCCTCTGTCCGCTCTCGGAATCGTCCACAGCCAGTATCAGTCCTTGAGAGTCACTCGCCGGTTGAGAATGGCGCGTCGCCCGAGATACGAGCCGCCGATTTCAGAGTCTGCGGTTGAGCCAACGAACCACCGTGGACGGCGTGGGCCAAGTCCACCAGATTCTCAAAGCGAGCTTCAGATGACAAGAGGTGGCGGCGGCGCCACGATACGCCGCAAGCGAGCGTGTCATGCGCCTGCACTGGTGCGAGTGCATTTCGTCCGTTGCGTAAGCCTGGCGCTTGGGTCGGCTCGTGCTCGCATCGCTCGGCAAGCAGGCGTGAGCTGTCAAGAACCCGGGGGTCGTGTACGGCGAAAACGGGTCATGAGCCCTGCGATTCCGCTCAGGAAGCCAACCGAACGCCGCTGCTAGCATGGCTGCGTCACGCAGCCTCGGGCCTCGCTACCGACGATCGCACAGGGAGCGCGTAGAGCTTGTAGGCCCAGTTTCCACCGTTGACGAAGCGCCAGCTTGCAGGCGGCTCGACGGGTACGCAGGTCACTTGGTTGTTGACGTGCAGGTGGCCGTGGAGCCTTTCACCTATCCAGACCTCGCCGGGCGTGCCGACGGCCTGAATCTTTGCCGCCATCGTGAGGGCCATCCCGTATACGTCGGGCTGAGTACGGGAGGCCGCGCTGCCAACGACGCGTACCGACGCCTCGCTGGCGTCGGCTCCGATGCGGATATTCACGGCGGGCAGGCCGTGACGTTCAAGCTGCGTATTGAGCGCCGCGTAGACGACCGCGACCATGACCGAGGCGGCATGGACCGCCGCGTCACAGGCAGCGATCGAGATGCCCTGGCCGTCGAAGGCCGCGATCAGACCATCGCCCGTGAAGTTGACGATCACCCCATCGAAGTCCCCAACGATCTCGGCAAGCTCGCGCAGTAGGAGCGGGACTATCCGCCCGTAGGCATCGGGATTGCTCGCTTGCAGTTGGGTCGAGCCAACAAGATCTATGCACAGGGCGGCGAGCGCGACCTGAGAGCCCACCAAATCGGCCAGCGGGTTCTCCGGCGACTGCGGCTGCTCGATCGACTCGGGGTGCTCAAGGGCGTAACCGATTGCCTCCGAGCGCTCTTGAAGCCTCTCGTAAAGGTCCCGGCGTTCGGGCGACTTGACGGTCGGTCCGTTGGCGACGGCACCGATCATCTGACTGATCGCGCTCTTCCAGACCTCGGCCGGGAAGACATCGTGGGTCTGAATGTCACGCACGCTCCCGTCCTCCTGGAGCTTGTAGCGAGCCTTTGAGAAGCGGACCTGAAGCGGCCGCGTGCCGTCCGATTGAGGCTCGCCTATCTCGATGGACTCAACATCGATCCTGACCCAGCTGGAGTCGATCTTGATCGGCTGGTCGTCCACGCCCCCAGTCTGGCACGGGAGATGAGACGGTTCAGCGTGATATCCGGCACGTAGCGGCTCGCAAGTCGGCAGCCCAGGCTCCGGCGCGTCGAACGGCTGTAGTTCCACGACCCCACCGGCTGTACTCGGGCTGTATGGCAGCGAGGTCGATCGGCCGACGCCGACGCACCTGCTTCTCGCGTTCAAAGGCTTCGACGCTGATGGATCGCCGGCGGGGTGTCGTCTTCTCTCGCCCAGGAAGCGCATCGCGCGCTGCGTGCGACGGGGATAGACCTCGCGCCGAGGGCATGGCGCTCAATGTTCTTCATCCGGTTCGCCGGTAGCGTTGGTATCGGGTTCACGCACGGGTCGATCTGAGCGTGGCGTCCGACGCTGATATCACCTCAGATCTGATGCCGCGACGGATCCCAAGGTCTCCGAACGACTTGTGGGCGTGGGCAAAGCAGATTGATGGCTACCCGGACACTGAGTGGACGTTCCCGGTTTTCCTCGCTCGTCTGATGGCGCTGGAAGGCCTATCGCCTCAACATTTCTACGAGTACGCAAGCTCCTACGAGGACGTGCTTTTGATGCTTCATCGTCACAAGCGCCTTCACGACCAGGGAGTTCCCGTGGCGATGCTCGACACGATTGAGCTAGGGGTCGAATGGTTCGAGTCCGGGTTTCGTGCGCGCAACGGGAGGTTGCCGCTTCCGCCTGGCGATGATCCATTCCGGGGCCGCCACAGCATCAGCGCGATCGGATGGGACGACGGCGGCGAGACGATCCACTTCCAGAACTCGTGGGGCGCCTGGGGAGATGCTGGCACTGGCTACATGCCGCGAGCCTATTTTGAGCGCCACGTAGATAGCGTTTTCATACAGCGCTCTGCGCGCTGGGGCCCGAGCCCGGCGGCATACGAGGCATTTGAGAAGCTCGGCGGGCGCGACGCAGGCGCGGCGATCGAGGCTCAGGTTTGGAGAATGCTGAATCGTGGCGAAGAGATCGAGGACGTTCTGATCGAAGGCAAGAGGCACTCGCTGGCACGGTTTCGCACGTACTCGTTTCGGACCCAGCATGTCGTTGACGTCCTTGAGCTTCGTCATCCCCTCAGACCCGTCGCCCGATGCCACTCGGTCTTGCATCTCGACACATCTCCATTTAAGAGCGTTATCCAGGAGTTGTTCGTCTTGCCGCGATTCCGGCGCCGGGGCTACGCCTCGTTCCTCGAGCAAGAGGCGAGAGAACTGGCAGCGGAGGTCGGCTGCGGAGCAATCGAGATCGATCTGTACGAGGCGGACGCGCGCCCGCGCTCGAAGCCGGCTGCCGTGGGGTTCGCCGACGCCGCGGGTTATAGCTGGCAAGACCGGGCCGGTAGGCGCCCGAACCTTGAAGCGGTAGCCCGCCGTACACTCGCAGGATGACTCGGGTTTTCATCGAGCCCGGCAATCCACATGACATCAGCCGAGCGGATATCGAAGACCTAGCGACGCTCGTTCGCGAAGGGCAGTCCGAGCTCGCAGTAGAGGTCATGATCGGCGAGGAGCAAGGGTACGGCGTCACGTTCGCTGAGGTCCTTCGCATCTATATGGACGCCGGCGAAATTGCCGGCGATACAGCAGCACTCTTTGCGCCGTTTTGGATTGCCGTGCGCTGGATGCGTGCTCGCTGGACCAGGGACAAGGAAACTCACGAGGGAGAGCAACCACGCACCCGGTACGTGACTCTGTATGGGGCCGATGGGAAGAAGCTGAAGTCCGTCAAGATCGACACGCCCGAGGGCGAGCCGGAAGAGATAGACGAGCCGGAGTCCCTGCATCATCGGCCGTGGCCGCCCGATAGGACCTAGCGAGCGCTCGTGGGTTGGGTGGGGTTTGGGCTCGGCCGGCGAAGTTCCCCTTCACGCTTGAGATTCGTCCAAGGCGGGCATCCCGGCGACCCCGGTGGGACGCCTGCAAATCGCGCGAAGGAGAAACGCCACCGCCGCAGCGGCTCGATCGGCTTCTCGGTTTAGCCCGACGTTTCGGTTTAGCCCGACCCGGTGATCCCAGCGCGGCGTGCTGCGGCAGTCCATTTGCCCATGCAGTCGGTGCAGTAAGACGGGCCGCACACCTCGGCCTCGCGATTCGGCTCAGGAGCTCGGCTCATGGAGGCGGTGGCCAGCCCGCCAGGGCAGGGCATCGAATACTGCCTGCACTGCTGCGCGGGCGATCTCGGTCGTTGTGTCCGCGACCTCGACCTCGGCGTACGTGCCGTCCTCGATCGTGCCTCCGAAGTGCTGGTTGTTGAGGCTTTCTGTGACGATGACGCCGCCGCCTGGGGCATGAATCATCCTATTCATGATGGGTGCGGCAGTGATCTTTTCGCCCCTGACCTCCCCGCGGACCCGCTCCTCGACATGAGCCACGGAGTCGCGAACTCCCTTGAGGCCGGGAACCGCGGACGCAAAGTTGCTGCAAGCGCGCTGGATGGCGCTTCGCACCGAAGGCTCGAAGGGGTACTTCCCGATCTCAAGCAGGCTGCGCTGAAGAACGGCAAGTGTGGTGACGAATGAACGCGCGTGGATGAAGACCACTCGCCGCTGATAGGCCTCGGGGCCGCCCTCGCGCGCCCACTGCTCACGCAGCATCTGGCGCCGCGCTTGATCGCGGATCTCCAAGGACCGCTCCCAGTAGTCGGGTTGGCCCCATAAGACGCCACCGGCCGTTTCGAGGGCGGCCTCGATTTCGCGCGTTCGCTCAGCGTCGCGCTCCCATTTTTCGCGGCGAGCATCCGCGTTCTCCTGAACCCGCGCGTGGTCAGAGAGCCGAGCTTGTTCGAACATTGACAGCGTGACGACGAGGTCAGCAACGCAAGTGCTTAGCAAGTGGCAAAGCATCTCAACGTCGTGACGAATCTCGGAGTGCACCGAGTCTTCCAGCCATACTCCTCGTTCGAGTTCCCGGATCGCGGCCATGATCCACACGAGTAGCACGTTTGCGAACGTGCTACGCCCCTCGACGCGCGCGCCGGCCGCAGGGAGCGACAACCCACAATGGACTCCAACCGCTGTTCGTCGCCTCAATACGGCCAGGCATATATTGCCGCTTTCGTGTGAACGGAGGCGTCTGCGATAGTCGGGGCCAAGCGCCCGCCTTGGACGACGAGCAGGGCAGAGATCACTTCCGCTCGTGAGTCTCGCTTCGCTTATGACGCGCTATGTGCGGCCGCATGTTCACGATCGCGCGGATCGCGACGTGTTTTGGTCAGATGCGGGGCCCGCATTCATCAAAGCAGTCAATGATGGACCCTGAAGCGACCCACGGGAGCGGCCGCCACGTTGGTGCGCGGTGCTGGATACCACGATGCAGGGTTCCGAACGCGACCTGGCCGTCCGCCAGCTGGGCTACATGCTGGGCAGCTTGCCCAGCGCTTCCTCAAGTGAGGATGCGAGGTCCTGAGAGGCTTCCAGGCCGTCGCGTAGAACGTACAGCTGGTCGACGTCGCCAGCCTTGTAGTACTCCGGGATCTTCCCGACGCGGCTCCGGACGGCATAGACCATTCTCGGCAAAACCGACCATCGCTGCGGCAGGGGCGGCGGCGATGTGGAGGAAATCCTTGAGCACGTGGTGAGCCACTTCGGCGGCGGTTACCTCGGTCAGAGACTCGAGGGCTGCCTCAATGATCGTGTTGGCCCGTAGCGGCGTGTCACCGACATAGTGCTCGAGGGCGTTGGTCCGGAGATCGATGGCGTCCACCGATGCCTCGAGCAAGGCTGCGAAGGCGTGAGCGAGAACGATGCCCTCCGTTGCCGCCGCGGCGGCTTTCTTTTCAGCTTCCGTGCGAATCGCAGTCCAAGCGCCGACGTCCGCCTGCGTGATCTTCGTGAGCGTCTCAATCGTCAGAGGTGGCAGCGCCGGAAGCGCCTCAAGGACCCGTCTTAGTTCGGCTGTCAGGATTTTCAGACGCTCGTCGACGGCCACCCGGGCCGCGAGGACGCTCTTGGGACCTGTCACCATCGATGAGAAGTCGAGAAGGAGCATGTCCGCCCGGATCTCGTTGGCGGACTTGATGATGTCTGGATGCCGCGGGCTCTCCGGGTCGTTGTAGTAATTCAGCCGTTCCAGGACGTTGTGGTCGAGTTCCTTCTCCTTCTCGACCTTGTCAGGCTTGATCGTGTCGGCATACGCGTTCCACGCGGTGCGAAACCGCTCAATAGCCGCACCGAACTCGGCGCTGATGTCAATCTCGTTCTCGGGCACGCCCGCTCCTAGTCGACTGCTCGATCTCGTCGAGTGCTTTGGCGAAACCTCGTGGCAGCGCCAAGTGGAAGTCTTCCACGGGAACCATGCTGGATGTAACTAATCCGCGAAGGAGCTGATGCGCTCCGTCGGTCATGCGGACGACGACGCTGCGTCGAGCGATCGAGTTGGCAACGAAGGGCTCATCCGACGGCGCGGACGCCCGCGAGTGCTTGGCCACGCTAGCGATCGTCGCGGCCAGACCCGGTCTCACCCCCAAACCCTCCTCGCGCAGCGATACGTCCTCAGCCTCCCTCTGCGCGGAAAGCAGCCCCCCGCCCGCGTAGCCATCGAGACTCCTGAGTTGGACGAGTTTGCGACCGTGTCGGACCGCCTGTCACGCGAGCTTATGGTGGGCGAAGCGAAAGCATTACGGTCGTACGCAGCCGACTTGATACAGACACATCCGCCCGGTGTCCAGGAATGCAGACATGTGTCGATTGGCTTCAGTCAATCACGCCCCGAGTGCGACGTTTACCGCCAGCGGAGCCATGCGCGGAGCTTGTCGCGCCGGGGAACCACCTCGCGTCGAACGTCAGCAGGAGGTGCAAGTTCGTCGGCACGCCTCTCGATCAAGGCGTAGCGTGCTGCCCGCCACTCGACATCTGCTGGTCGTGGCTCGTGGTGGCGCAGGTCCTCGATGGCAAACGCGTAGTGGCTGTTGAGCATTTGCAGGCTGGTGCCGCACTCCCGCGCGACGGTTTGTGGGTCCTCGGTGCGCAGGCGCAGCGAGATGCCGCCTCGGCGTAGCGAATAGAGCCTCGGTCAGCCTGGACAAGATCGTCAGCAGTAGAGCCAAATCCAGTCCTATACAGGGTTTCGCCGAGTCTGCCTCAGGGACAAACGCGGCCATATGCGGTCAAAAAGTGTAGCCAACTGCGGTAGCGATACGGCAAAACAGGAGACGAGAGCCGACGGGGAAACTGGAGCTCCCAACCTCTCGCTTAAGGCGTCGGCAATTTGGGGGCACGGAATCGTAGCGTCGGCATCGTTCCGGATCTGCCCCTCGCGTTCGCCGTGGCCTAACTACGGTCGAGACTGGGCGACTACCACTCTGCGGCTCGGATGTTGTAGGCGGCTTCGCGGGGGGTCGGTAGTTTGCCCTCTTGACGATTTTCGCGCCAGGGGATCTCGCGTCCATCCGTCGTCACGCTGAGCGGATCACTCTGTCGTTGCGGGAGCGCATCGGTGTTTGGGTATTGGTCGCCGAACAGGACCCCGCAGGGCTGGAAGCTGCCGCAGCGGATTTCTTTGGACGGTGAGCGACGGAGGTGCCTGGTGCGCATCTCGCGGACTACCGGCTGATCCTCAAGGGCCTGCGATGAGATGCCGGTCGCGCCACCACGAAGAGAGGTCCATGTAGCATTTACGCTACAAAAATCGGGTAGAGGGTTAGCGAATGAGGCTTCACGCGACTTCTGAGCATCTTCTTCTCGTCTGGCTGGTCATGTGGATGACACCGGATTGGATGCTCAAGCTCATCACCGTCGCTGAAGCGATCCGACGCTTCCGCAACGAGTAGACAAGCACGCCGAGTGCTGGTGTGTCGGGGACATCAGCAATGCCCAGTGACGTGCCGTGGGACGGTTTGCTGAGTGCTTGGTTCTTCAGACCAGCAAGACCTTTTATTTTGACCCAGGGAAAACGTGCTCTCGGCACGATAGACGATTGGGAGAAGTGCGTTCGCAGCCAGGAAGCCACACGATGACGATCACCAGGAGCTTGAGAGCGACGACCTCGGGAGGGTTACTAGGGCGCTAGGTCTTGGCCGGGGTGCTGTGAAAGCGCGACCTGGTTGGCGTTTGCGACGGTCCCGTAGTGGTACTGGACGACGCTTCTTGACGGCCAGCGACCATGTTCCCAGCCCGCAGCTAGTCGTCGTAGGCGCTCGTCGCTGCCGGACTCGGCTGCGCGCTTGGCATCGGTCAGGGACAGGTCGGTGCTGCTGGCGGGTTTGCCGTACATCCTGTTCCATGCGCGTAGTGCCGCCTCGATGAGGCTTTTCTCCCACTTGAGGGTGCTGCGTCCGTTGCAGCGGGCGCAGAGGCGTCGTGAGCGGCCTGGCCCGGACCCCCAGGTGGGTGCTTCACAGTGTTCGCAGACTCCGCGATAGGTGTTCTTGACGCGTTTGGTCTTGGTGCCGTCGGGGTCGTAGAGGTAGGCGCTGATGGTCGTGGGTGAGCGATCGAGTCGCGTGGCTATCTCGCTGATTTTGAGGCCCTCTTGATCGCGATAGTGGCGGGCGAGCGCGGCGGCGCGGCGGCGCTCTATCACTCGTTGAGGGGTGGTTGTTGGACTCATCCCCCACCTCTTGAGCCAGTCGCTGAGCGGTCGTGGCTACTTGATCGTGTCGCCGGAGAGCCCCCGTGTTCGGGTGAGGCGTTTCTATAGGTCGGGGATTTCGTGTGGCGCGAAGCCGAGCGCCCTGACGATCCGTCCGGCTGCTCCCACGTCGATCGTTCTGCGGTGTTCGGGCGGATATTCGCGTCCGCCTCTGATGAGCCGTGCGGTTGGTGCGAGGCCGAGTGCGCGCAGCAATGCTGTACGGCTCTTGTATTCGGCCAGCCGAGCGATCGTCTCTTGCGTGAGGCTGGGGTCTTCCTCTTGGCGTTGTGCCATGAGGACTTGGATGGGCTTGACGGGCACCGAGTCGCGCTTGTATTGCTGAAGGTCACGGATCTGTGCCTCTTCCTCCAGCAGCCGGTTGACCCTCGGCTCGCTCAACCGCATCTTCGCGGCTATCTCCGAGACGGTGAGGTGGTGCTGCTCGTGTAGCTCGGTCGCGCGTCGGCGGCGTTGCGTGCAGGCAACGCAGACGCTTCTCGGGTTCGATTGGCACCGCTTGCAGGCTTCTGTTGGCTTGCATGTCTTGCTCCGACTCACTGTCTCTCCTTGCCCGCTCGGCCCTTTGCCGCGTCGGCCCTGCGTAGGAATCGGTTTGGGAGGGCGTTTTCCTCCCAGCGAGTTTGCAAAGGCGCCCTTTCTGGTGCTGGTCGTTGGGGCCGTCATGCCCATAGCCCACTCACGGGTATCCCCCATAGGCGATCGCCTAGCGGGATGGTCTGTTCGCCTGCATGGATCACGGCTCCGCTGATGAACTTGCCGCCGGCTGCGTCTCTTAGCTTGGCGAGACCCCTGGTGTCGGCCTGGGCCAGAGAAGCCCTGGCCTTGATCTCGATGGCGACGACGCGGCCAGAGCGGTCCTCGAGCACGAGGTCGACCTCTGCTCCGCGGCGGTCACGGAAGTGGTAGATCCTGGGATCGACATCGCTCCAGCTCGCGTGCTTCATGATCTCCATCGCGACGAAGGTCTCCAGGGCGATGCCTGTGACACGGTCGTCATCTGCGAGTCGTTGCTCGTCGGCGCCGAGCAGGTGGGTGAGCAATCCGCTGTCGGTGATGTAGACCTTTGGTGCGTGCAGAACTCGCGCGAGAAAGCCTGGTCTCCAAGCGGGGACCGTTCGGACGAGGAAGATCGCCTCCAGTAGCCCGATATAGCTCTTGACCGTCTTCTCATCGAGGTCAAGCGCATCGGCTATGTTCGAGTAGCGCAGCAGGTTGCTGGATCGTGTTGCCAACACCGAGAGCAACCTCGTCATTTCATGCTGCTTGCTGAGGTCGGCGATCGCGCCTAGATCCCGCTCAAGCGTTGTGGTGAGATAGCTCTGAAACCAGCGGTCACGACGGCGCCCCACGCGTTCGCTGGCCTCGGGGTAGCCACCCGCCGCGATCTTCGCGGCGAACGCGCGCCGCCCGATCGGCGCCCCTTCGATGCGTGGTGGATCGGCGGCGAACAGCGCGTCTACGATGTTCCCGCCACCATCGCGCATCTCGACTTGCGCGAACGGCCATAGTCGGACTAGCTCGATCCGGCCGGTGAGCGCCTCTTGGACCTTGCGCGAGCTCAAGATGTTCGCCGAGCCGGTGAGCAGGAACTGCCCCGCTTGTTGCTGACGATCGACCACTTGCTTGATCGCCAGGATCAGCTCGGGTGCTCTTTGTACCTCGTCAATGAATACGGGTCCGTCGAATCCGGCGAGGAAGCCAGCGGGATCGGAGCGCGCGGTCTCGCGAGCACCCCTATCGTCGAGGCTCACCACGGCGGCTGGATGCTCTGCGGCTACGATCGCCTCGCACAACGTGCTCTTTCCCGCCTGTCGCGGACCCATGACCATTACGACACGCGTGTCGCTCAGCGCCTCGACAACAAGTGGTCGTATCCGACGTTCGATCACGCCGACAATCGTACACCCGTGCCTGGTCGTATCCGGAACGAAGACGTGGCAAATCCGGAATCAACGCAAGGCAGATCCGGAGGCAACCCGGGATATCGAACACCGAGATGCGGCCTCAATTAGGTCTCGACAGCGTTGTGACTAGAGGCTTTTTTGTATGCCAGCCTGGGTAAGGTCGGCATCGTTCCGATGCGGTTGGTGGACACCAGCCAAAAAAAGGGTTGTTCTAGGCGGTCGGCGCGCCTAAGGGTCTTGTTGCCGCTCACGCCAGTTGAGAGCTGGTGCGCTAGTTGAGAATTGTTGGGCTTGTTGAGAGCGCCGCTGTCCGGGGGTGGGCGTTTAGTTTGTGCTGGCTTCGGATGTTTGTTCGCGAAAGCCAGGCCGCGAGGGGCCGTTCCTAGCCCGAGCGGGCGACCACCAGTCGGGCGTTTGGGCCGTCACCGGCCATTCCGAGTAGGTACAGCGCGTCAGCGATCCCGAGTGGGACGCGGTCGAACGCACTGTCCCACGGATAGCGCTCGAGCTCTTCCAGCGTCGTCCAGCACTTCCAGTCCTCGTGGCTGGGCGCGAACGGGCCGAGAATCTCGACCGACAAGCGGTCTTCATGACTGGCAAGCCAATTCTGTCCGAGTCGCTCCGTCCTGGCCCTCTCTCGCACGCGGTCGAGCACTTGTTGCAGCTCGACGAGTCGGTGGAAGCCGAATGGCAGCCCGAAGGTCGTCTCGAGTCTTGGCCTGTTGTCCGTATCCCCGTCGCTCTCGTCGGGGCCGAGTATCAGCTCCTCGAGCAGCGACCCGCTCCCAAGGTGCCTTTCGGCAACGAACCGCCAAGGCGCACCGTCCTGCTCGCGTACCTCGATGTCTGCGTAGTAGTCGGCGGCCATGACTCAGTATTGCGCGTGGGCATGACGTGGTCTACGACCGCGCGAAGCACCTCGGGTAAGAAGCTCGCGCGAGACGCCCCTGCAGACCGCGTTTCGTGCCGAGCGCGACGCAAACGTCGCTGCACAAACCCCCACTCTCAACTATCAGTCCGACTCTCAACTAGCGTGAGCGGCAACAGGTCTTCGCTGCCGATGCTCCTGTGCGACGGTGGCTCTATTGACGTGTGTACCCGGAAAATGGCAAAAAAAGGGTGTGGGTAGGAGTCAATCTTAGACTCTTGTTACCTGGGGCAGCCGGCACCCGGCTCTTGTCGAGCCCGGGTGCCGGCTTTCCGTTGACCGCGCGAACGCGCTGGTGCGGCTACTTCGCGTCGTCCAGCTTGTCGAGGATCGCCAGTGGGGCGGGGAATGAGGTCTCTACCTCTCTGCCGGTCGCGCGGATTACACGTTGCCGGTCGCTCTCGTCGAGTTTGATGGTCGCCTTGTCTCCTTTGACGCTCTCGACTGTTCCGTGCGCGTTCATCAGCGTTTTCGGCCTGGCACGGTGGTTGATCGCGATCCGGTCACCTGCATGGATTGGTTCGCGCGTGGGCTTGGCGTCTGGCGGGATAACGAGTTTTATTTTTGCGTTTTTGATTTCTAGTCGAATCTCGGTGCCGTTGGGGATGTCGAACAACACTCGGGCGATGAACCGGGTGTCGTTGGTGATCTCCCGTTCGGTGTTGAACACCCGCTCGAGCTGTGCGGCTTTCCGGATCTGGCGCCTCACAGTCGCCTCGTCGGCTTCGGCGACGATCCCAACTGTCGCGGTGCCTTGTCCATCGAGACGCTCGAACGTGTTGGGTGGGATGTCGTTGCACATGAAGGGCAGCGTGAGTACGACGCCCTCGTGGGTTAGGACCTTCATCTATTCGCTCCTTGTTAGGTGGAGTTGATCGGCTCGGCCCGTAAGGGCCGCGGTTTAGGCGGACGGACGCGTCACCGGCCCCTCGTGGGGTCAGCGGCTAGGTTTGGTCCTCCGGGTTTTCGTGTCGGGCGCTCGCAGCGCCCGACACGAATAGTGGTCCGCGTCTTTAGCGGGCCACACTGGGGGGGTCGCGGGAATCAGAACGGGATGTCGTCGTCGGTGCCCGTGGGAGCGCCGGCGGCTACAGGAACGGGAGGGAAGTCCGACTGATCTACCGAGGCACCCCCTGGGTCGCTGTCGCTGCGAGCGTTCAGGTACTGCACCGAGTCGGCGATGATGTCGATCGCGCTGCGTTTTGTGCCGTCCTGGGCGTCCCACTCGTGCCACTCCAGTCGCCCATCGATCGCCACAGGTCGCCCCTTGGCGAGATAGCGCGCGGCGTTCTCGCCCTGGTTGCCCCACACTGTGACGTTGAAATAGTTGGGCTTGTCCTCCCACTCGCCGGTGCTCCCGTTCTTGCGACGGGTGTTACAGGCGATGCGCAGCTTGCACACCGAAGAGCCGCTGGGCAGCGAGCGCAGCTCCGGATCGGCGGTCAGGTTTCCGGTCATCACGACCCGGTTGATGTTGCTGGCAGCCATTTGAGGCTCCTTTCGTCTGATTGGTTACGGCACGGTCTTGCGCGCGCCGCGCGTTTGACTTGCTTTCTGGTTTGGCTTACGTCCTGCAATGCGCAGTGGTGGGCCTCGCCCTTGGTTGGATTGGAGCGTCCGGCCATACCGGAAGGGCGGATGGCGCAGCCTGCTTTCCTTGAGAGAGGCACACCCACCTATCGAGATGTCCGTGGGTTTTCCCCTACGTGTATTGGCGTCGACTTGCTGCGCGGACGGGGAGCGTGATGGGCTAGGCGGCGAGGGCACAGCAGGGTCTCTGTTGTCCTCGCCGTGACACCGTCTCACGCCGCCTCGACAGAGCGGCATTCCGCGAGGTCCATCAGGTGTCCCGCGAATGCAGAGAAACGTCCCGCAGCGGTGCTGTGATGGGTGCTGTTGTGCGCTTTGAGAACTTCCTTTCTCAGCGTGTCTGGCTTCCATTTGAGCGAGCCTGCGCTCTCCAGCAGATCGGCGAGAACGCCCATAGTCTGTGGCGGGACCTTCGCCCAATCGACTCTGCCGTTAGAACCCATCCCGACCGAGAGGGACGCGAGTTGCGTCACCGTCCTGTCGGAGTAGCCGTGGCTATCCATCGCACGGTGGATGCGAACCAGTGCCCGGTCGGTCTCCAACATTCGGGTATCACCACCGACCGAAGCATCCGACCGGCCCACATCATTGTCCGACTCGTCTTGTGGTGCGGTGAGAAGAGCGGAAACGCCCGTCGAGGTGTCTGGTTGGCCGGTTGGCGTTGCCGAGCTGTTCCCTGTTTGTGCACTGTCGGCTGTTGGGTCTGATGTCTTTGCCGCGAGCCAGCGCGAGAACGTCGCCTGCCGCGTCTGCTGGCAGCTTCCGTTTGCGGCCAAGAACGCGACGGCATTGACTACCTGCTGACTTGTGAGTTTCAGGTCGCTGCTCAGCACCATCCAGTTCAGGACCGTGCTCTGCTGGCGATCTGTCAGGTCACCGGTCTGCCCGTCATCGCGTGCGAGGTTTGAAAGTGCCGTTGCCAACTCGGCCGTGTAATCGATGGACTCAGCGATCTTGATGGTCGCCGGCGCGGCCGGCTCGTCGGGCATCCGAAGATGCTCAACCTTGCCCGTGGTGCCGTCGTCCTCGTTCGCGCTCGACGGTGGCGTTGAGGGAACTGTGGCGCCGTCGGTCTCCGGGAATCCCTGGCGACCGCTGGTGCTTTTGGTGTTGATGACGATCGGTGTGGCGGTACTAGCTTGCTGGGCAACAACTGTCGGTGTTGGCGGCAAGACCAGTTGTGCCGACCCGGTGTGCGGTGACGCCGAGCGTGCGGTGATCTCTCTGTAGATGGCTAGGTGGTCGAGGGGAGCGTCATATATCGCTTCGCCTTCGTCGGTCATCCACTGTTGGTACTCGCTACGGACCCTCTTGTGGCCGCCCTCCTTCATGTAGGGGTGTTTGTGCGGATCTTCGCCGTAGTCAGGTATGAACAGTTCGTCGTCTTCGCCGCTGCGGTAGAGGAGGATCTTTTCTGCGGCGTAAAGGCACTGTCCTGGCCCGTGCCAGTGTCCGGCGCGCTTCCAACTCTGTGCTTGAGCGTTCATCTGTGCGATACCGGGGGTCCTCTCTTCGGCCTCACCGATGTCTTCATGCTTAACACCGAACGCCACGACGATCGTGTTGATCCGGCAGTAGTAGAAAGTTTTTCCTTCTACCTCCCGCTCGATTTCAGCGACGATCTCGGACTTCCGACTCCAGTTTTCTCCGCAGACGAGGTTGAAGCGATCCATCGCTGTCTCCCCGATCGCGTACAACCCGATTCGGCAAGGCGCGTTCTCATTGTCTGGAGCGTTGAGGATCATCGCCCGGACCTGGTTTGGCTTGTATGGCCTGCGCAGACACGGGAGTGCCTCCTCGTAAGACCGCGCAGGCAGGATGGGGTGCGTCATCAATAGGTTCCTTTCGAGGGTGAATGGGGTCCCGGCTTTAGACCGTCGGGACGCGGGAGAGGGACGACCCTGTGTGGTCAGGCGCCGGCGCTAGCTGGCGGGTCCGGCTGACGGCTACCGTCGCAGTGGCTTAGGTGACCGATGGTCTCGGAGATGAAGCGACTGGGACCGGATTGCCGACCGTTGCGCCTTAGCGCATATGAGAACATCAGGACTTGAATGGCACGGGTGGTTAGGACGTATGCCATCCGTCGCTCTTCCTCGATCTCCTCTGGTGTTCGAGCCCGGTAGGACGGGATCACCTCCCTCTCAAATCCAGCACCGATCACGGTCAGCCACTCCAGTCCCTTGGCCGCGTGGATCGTTCCTAGCGTGAGCCTTCCACGCTCGGTCGCGACACCGGACAGGTCATCGCGTCCGGCGAGCATCACGTCCCTCAGCCAGCCCGCGAGCGACGGCTCATCGGTCTGGCTCTCGTAGATCTTGGCGGCTTCACAGAGCGCCTCTAGCCGGTCAAACCGCTGCTCGGGACGATCTCCACTGGTAAGTGAGTCTGCGATACCGAGCGGCATCCGAATGACATCGTGTGCTAGGGCACTCACCGAGCGACTGTCAACCTGTCCGGTGAACGTGAGCATGTCCAGCGCGAATCTCCTGACCTTCGCGCGTGCCTCGGTTTTGATCTGGCCGGGAATCAAGTCCGCGGCCATCGATGCCTCTAGCAGCGTGAGACGGTTGCGTGCTGCATACCCGATGACCTTCGCGACCGTCCCACCACCAACCCCCCGCCGGACTTCCAGGGCAGTAGCGAAAGCTGCCTCATCTCGCGGATTTACGATTATTCGTAGGTGCGCGAGCGCCGCCCTGACCTCCTCGTAGCGGAAGAACCCCTGGGAGCCAACCAGCCGGTAACTGATCCCGGCCGCGGCGAGGGCGTGCTCGAGTCGGTCTACGACATCGAGGTTGCGGGCGATGACTGCAATGTCACTCTCCTTGCAGCCCTGCTCAGTGAGGCTCTGGATCTTGGAAGTGATCCGCTTGGCCTCCTCCTTGTCGTTGGTGGACCAGAGGACCGAGATGGGCGGTCCTTCCTTGTTTTCCTTGTCGGGGACTAGCGTCATCGGACGCTGGTTCTTGTTGTGAGCGATAAGATGATTTGCGCCGTCGAGTATCTGGCGCGAGTTGCGATAATTGATCGCGAGTGTCACTACCGACGCATCGGGATATTCCTGCTCAAAGTCGAGTATCTGCCGGACATTTGCGAGCCTGAACCCGTAAATCACCTGCTTGTCGTCACCGACCGCCATGAAGTTCTTGTTCATGGCGCTACGACGGACTAGTAGCCGCAGAAGCTTTGCCTGGACAGGATTGGTGTCTTGATACTCATCGACCAGTACGGAGGTCCACAGCGCCTGGTATGCAGCCAATATCTCCTCGTCATCATCGAGTAGTTCGACGGTTCGTAGCAGGAGGTCGTTGAAGTCCAGCGCGTCTGCTCGACGCAACTCTTGCTCGTACTCCCGCCATATGCGCGCGACGATCCGACTAGTCTCGTCGGTGGCGAACATTTCGTATCGCTTGAGGGAGACCGCTTGGTTCTTGCTGGCACGGATCTCCTCAATTACTTCCTTGGCTTCGATTCGCGCTTTCTCAGTCTCGGTGATAAGCCGCTTGATCGCTCTGGCCATGTCCCCGTTGTCGTAGATCGTGAATCCGGGTGTGCGATCCACCATGCCGGCGTGCGCCCTGAGAATCCGAGCGCACAGCGCATGGAATGTGCTGGCGTTTATACGGTTTGCAGTCGAACCGCATAGCTTGCGGATTCTCCGCTTCATCACTCGCGCTGCCTCGTTTGTGAGAGTGATCGCGAGGACGCTCTCCGGCGCCTCGCCGCGGACTCCGATCAGGAATGCGGCGCGATGGGCAAGAACACGCGTCTTGCCGCTACCTGCACCGGCGAGCACCAGCAGCTTCCCTGGGGGATGAGCGACCGCTTCTTCTTGTTGTGGGTTGAGTTCTAGTAGCGCCTTGGGCTTGCTGTGTCGTTTGCCGGCATGGTCCGCTGCAATCGTGTTGAGTTGCCGGACGGGCGACGGTGCTCCGTCTGGCCGCCTGGCGGTCTGAGGTCCTGACACCGCTCACCCTCCTTTCAGTGAGTAGCTCGTTAACGGGTCGGTGAGGATTGGCGCTGTGAACGCCACTGCGTTTACGGTTGTGACCGTGTGGTCAGGCGGTTTTGCCGCATTTGTGTGAAATGGTCGCCCGGTACGCGTGCTCGGCCAGAGGTGGGACTGTCGGGCGTTGGCCGCGCTCGCGACATCACGAACGCCTGAACGGTCAGGGACACGATTCGGCTCTTAGGCACCCCGACGCCGCATCTGGATCAGGTCCGCCGCGGGCCATTCATCCAGTGAGAGCAGGCAGCCAAGAGCCTCGGCGATACCAGGCATCTCAGCCTCAGGTGCCGTGGCGGACAGGGTGAGCATTTTGTCAACCCAGACCGATGGGTCCTCAAGGCCAAAAATCTTCTTCGCAGGAACAAGCTTCAGTACGGTGAGCATCCCGGGATGGGAAGACTCGTCTACTTCCTCCATACGGTCACGGATGAGCTGCCTACCTTCAACCACGCTGCTAACAGCCAGCTTCATACGGTTCATAGTGGGACTCCTTCCCTGTTTATGTGAAGGCCCACGGCGCACACGTGTTTGACCGACGCCGCGTTGAACGCGGCGTCGGTGCATCGGTGCGAGGGGCGCTAGAGGTTCAGAAAGCGCGGCCGATTCGGCACGCGGTGTTCAACTCGGCGACGAAGAACGCCAAAGCATCGATGACGAGCGCGGGATCGAACGGGTCTTGGTGATCGTCAGCGGAGATGCTCTCGACACTCCTCCACCCCACTGTCACTCCGGGCGAGGGACCACTGGTGTCGCAGAACGCGACGAGGATGATCCCTCTGCTCGTCTCGGCATAGTCGGCGTAGCACTCAAGGCGAAGCTCCTTGGGCGCAATGATTGCTCCGGATGCGAGCGCGTCGCGGAACAGGGTGGCGGCGACCGTACCGCCGTTTGGGTCTCCGAGACGCTCGACGCCGCTACGTATTGGGACACGCATCCCGTACTTGATCTTTGACCGGTCAAGACGGATTGGGTTGCCTCGGTAGATCACCTTGAGGATCTCGCCATCCCAGTTTTCCTGCATGGCGAGCTCAGCGATCGCGATGAGGGCCAGGAGGCTGACTGTTTCACTTCTGGCGAGCGCTGCGATGGTGATGCAGCCGGCGAGCGTGAGCAGCAGTTTCACATTGATTTTTCTGGCGCCCATGCTTGACGAACGTCGAGTACGGGGTGAGACGCGGCGTAGGCCGGCTTGGAGCCGAGAGCGCATCCTGTGCGGGATCTTTCGGCCGTTGACAGGCAAATGTTTTGGCATGTTTGTTCCTCCGATTAGGTCGGGTTTGAGGTGTTGTGATCCCGCGGCGCTGCTGTCGGCGGCGGTGCGCGCCGCCTAGCGCTCGGGTGGGTGTCCACGCCGTTCGGGCGAGGCGTGTGCTGCGCGACCAGTCGATGCCTAGAACAGGCTCAACAACTCACTGGCCGGGGCGCTATCGGCTACAGACAGCCGTCTAGGTTCGGCAGCGCCGGCCGGTGTCGTCACGGTTGGGTCGAATAGGTGCTCCTGTAGAGCTCCGCCCGCCGCGTCGAGCTTCGCGTCGATTATCTCACTGTCGATTTCACATTCCGCCGTGTGCACGGCTGATTCAGCCTCTGCGAGAAGGATGGATAGACCGCCTGCGTCGGCGAGCCGCACCACGTCCACTTCGCGTGCGGCTGGCGCGCACCACGACATTAGTCGGCCTTGGCGAATGCCTTGCCACCAGCACCAGCGGGGGGTCTGTTGGACATCCCGCCGGTAGTGGTGGGTGATCGCGTCGCGGAGCGTGAGCTCGGCGGCCGTGACGCTGTCAGCGACACGCTCAGCGAAGTCGCGTGTGTTGTTGAACCGGGGGTTGCACCAGTCAAGCTCCGGGTCGTCGTTGAGGAGGATCGCCTTCAACTCGTGGTGAGTGCAGGCTATATACCGCTCCTCGCACAGGCTTGCGATGCCTCGCATGATCGGGTTGCGTCGTTCCTTGGTCCACCATCCCCCCTCCCAAATGATCGACCCGTCACGCAGCACGGGAGGCTCAAGGCCGGTAAGGGCCTTCAGTCTCTTCGCGCTCGTGATCGGCCGCCACAGCCCGACCGGCGATGTCGTCTCGCGGTCCCCCGTGAGAGTGATTCGCTCGCCTGTGAGGCAATCGGTGAAGCTGTAGCGGTAGGCGGAGTAGGGGCCGGTCGACCCGCCCGCCGATTCACAAGCCCGTTCCCGTCCATCGGGGTACACGAGAACTCCGAAACAGTAGGTCGATCCGGGCTCGTGGCCGTGTTGCCCGTCGAGTGGTCTGACACCCTTACCCACGGTGACCCGCCCCGAGACTCGCCAGGACTCGCCGCAACACCCGCTCAAGTGGTTTCCCAACCGGAGCGTCCGCAGCCTGTCTGGGTATCAGTTGCTCGCGCTTGGAGCCCTCAGTCACGACAGGCGAGAGCGACGACTCACGATCACCCACGGTGGGCGCCGGTGACTGGTTAGCGACTGGTGACAATGCAGATCGTTGCCTACGATTGGCTCTGTGCCGTGTCTGCTGGTTTGCGTGTTCTAGACCTGCCAGGGCGCTATTCAGCTCGTGGGCGAATAGGTCGAGGGCCTTGGTGACCGCCTTGGGGTCGTTAGTGTCAAAGCCGGCTTCGACACCGACTCGGTCTGCTTTTTGGTAGCCAGTAGTCACGCCGTAGCCCGATCTCTTGCCGTCCGGGTATGCGACGAGCACGAACCCTCCGGTCGAAATGTCACGGTCGGGGTAGCACTCGATATGGACCCCGTCAGGCGCCGTGAGAGCACCTGACCGAACCGCTTCGCGGAATAGAAGCCACGCGATATAGCCGCACTCGAAGTCTCCCTGGGCTGATGTGCCGTCAAGAGCCGGAACCCGCATTCTCGGCGGTGATCTGCGAAGGCACGACCTTAACCCGGCCGTAGTCGCTAGGGCTATGGGTGGCGCGGCGTTGCGCTACTGGCGAGGGCCACCAGAGGAATATCACGAGCGCGGTGAGACCATCCACGAGCAGCGAGCAGAGAGCTAGCGCTCTAGGATGGTGGATTGATTCGCTGAATAGATTCACGGTTTTGCCTTTCTCTCTGAATGCCTGCGATGGCAGGCGAGTTTTTGGCCGTACCGGACGGTGCGGCTTGGTAGGTGCCCCACCGTCGGCTGTGACCGGGCGGGCACGCTTTTTGTAGTCAGATGGCGGCTTGCCTAGAAGGCGAAGCCGAGTTGGCCGTCTGCGTGCTGCTCGCGGACCTTCGCGATGTTCCGTTTGCAGTTCGGGCAGACGGCGACGGCCTTATCAAAGAGGCCATCATCGGTGAGCGTGTAGAACGCGGGTTTGCACTGATAGAGGTTGTGGGCACCAAGGGTGAACCCGCACGGGCAATCCCACCGTGGGGCGTGGCGCTCCCAGCGTTCTTCACACTCGCGTTCGTATGCGGCAGCGAGATACTCACCGGGTCGGCCCGCGAGTAGGTCGTGCAGGATCTCCCCTGTGAACGTCACCTCTGGTTTGGTGACCGCCCCTACACGAAGGAGAACGTCGAATAGGCGCGGCATCGGGGTCAGGCGGAGGAGATTGCGAGATTCTTTTGCGGGTGTACCGGTTGAGCGACCGCATGGCCGTGTCGTGGTTGAAGGTGAACTTGTCATAGGTCATGGGGTTTCCTTCCTTTCAGGAATGTGTTGCTGTCTTGCGGCGAAGGAGGGGCCTGTCAAGACATCGCGGCTGCAGCCAAGGTCAGAGGCCGTGTCGCGGGCTCCGTGGGATGACCGTGTTACGACGGTCGAGCGCTGCTGTTAGTTCTCGGGGCCGTTGCCGACTGCTGGCTGGCCGCCGTATATGAGCGACCGCCATACTCGAACGGTCCGACCGCCGTTGATCGGACGGATTGACCGGCGGTGCCTGGGGGTCTTTTCGATCAGGCCTTCCCGACCGGCGGCGACCATGAGCGTGCTCATTTGAGAGGGCTTGCGCGGCGGCATCGTCATATGTGTCCAACAGTCATCGACGGTTATCTCCTTCTGTCGGGCGGCGAGATCAGCTAGGAGCGCGAGAGCCTGCTTCAGCCAGGCTGCGTCTTGGCGCTTGTGCGCCGCGAGGGCCTCCTGGGGTTTGACGATCGCCCTCGCGGCCGTATGGGGTACGCCGATCGCGTCGGTAACAGCACCGTCGGGGGTGCGCCAT
Organism: uncultured Solirubrobacterales bacterium; assembly: GCA_963695305.1. Classification (GTDB taxonomy): domain Bacteria; phylum Actinomycetota; class Thermoleophilia; order Solirubrobacterales; family Solirubrobacteraceae; genus Palsa-744. The sequence continues at coordinate 2,693,837 of OY968774.1, forward strand.
TGCCCATCCTGTCCGAGGGTCGCGATCTCAAGGAGGGTGTCGGCGTGTAGAAGGCTTCGAGCCGCGCAGCAGCACAATCTCCTGGGTTGAGGTGGCGTTGCTCATGGTCGGTAACCCTTCGGTGCTGTCTGCTTGCGGGAGATGTCGGGGACCCTCAGAGGGTGGATCGCCGGACACGACACCTGCTCGAGCTCAATCTCGAAGGGACCGGTCCAGTCCTGTACCCAATGCGGGGCGTTGTGGTGCGTGCGCAGCACGTCGCTCTGGTCGCTGTGGCTTTCCAGCCATCTGCCGTCGGCATCCTGTGCGTCGGCGATGGGGACCCGGAACGTTGTTGGTCCTTGGGGGTCGACCGTGACGGCGTAGTCGTTGATCCAGGCCTGGGCGGTGAATCGAACGAGCACCGTCTGGTCATCACCGCTGTGGTCGTCTGTGTCGGCGGTGGCGTTCTCTTCGTCGAGTGTGGCGGGCGCGTGATGTGTGCTTGGTCGCAGGCCCGGATTGGGCCGTGTGTGTTCGTGCATGTGTGCTCCTGTTCAGAGTCAGTGAGTGGTCTGCGACGGACGCCCGCCGGCCGCAGATGGAGTAGTCGCGATGACGAGCGGCGCGAGCGACTGGCGCGGCTCGGTTTGCTCGTTGGTTAGGCGAGGAGGCGCTGCTGGGCTGGTGTGGCGGCCCATGCGAGGTATTGCGGGATCTTTTTGGGGAACATTGAGGCGCCGGTGCCGTCGAAGCTGTCGCAGCCAATCGAGGCGAAGTGCCGGGTCCGCTTGGCCGAGTTGCACCGCGCACCGTGAATCCAAAGTCCGCGGGCCTTGCCTGCTGCTGCGATCTCGGCCATCTCCGAGGACAGCTTGTACCTGTCGCTGCCTGCGAGAAACAGGCAACGGAGATTCGGTGCATCGAAGGGAATACCAACGTCACCCGAGCCGTCTTGTACCGCGTATGCCAGCGGCAGATCGCACATCGCGGGGTGCAACCACTGGAAATAGGAGTAGGTCTCCCGGGCGTCGGCGACTACGTCCGGCACCACAACCCACAGGAAGTTCGCTGGCGTTGTCCCAAGCAGCGGTGGTGGGGCTCCAAGCGGATTCGGGTCGGTCCGCTCTGGAGGTTTGGGCCAGATGAACCCGGCGTGTTGAACAAGCTGCCCGGTGGTGGGGAGATCCCCCCATAGTGTGTCGCGGATTTTCGCGAGCATCCGGGCGAACTTCTCGAAGTTGACACCTTTATAGCCGTCGTTGTCGATGGCGACGCTGTAGCCGGCGGCCAGCGTGTCGGCGAGGCGGGAGAAGTCCTTCGGTTGCAGTAGCCGCCCGATGTTCGGGTGGTCGTGATCTTCGACTCGCCGTAGCGAGCCAGCGTGAAGAAACAGCACTGGCGTGCTCCTTCCTGCCCGTTAGATTGGGCTTGTCGAGTGTTTGATGGCTACCGCCGGTTACTGGCGGTGGCCGTGAGGGAGACCGGGCGCGACTTGCTAGTCCCGCGGTCGGCCGGACTGTGAGGCTCGCCGGTCAGTTGGGTGCTGCTCGGCGCTACTGAGGTCTAGTCGGCGCTCTTGATCGAGCTTCAGGAGGATCGCTCCGCCGGGTGCGATTGTGACCGTCCCGATCTGGGTGTAGACCGGGACCGGCGTGTTCTCGTGTCGGTATTCCGGCGAGCTGACACGCACGGGCCGGGTCAACGATTCCCATTGAGCGTTCCCCGTCTGCTGGGGTAAGCAGCGCCCGACCGTCTGTGAGGCTGACGGCGAGCCCTACCCCGGCCAGAAACGCCGGGACTCGGCGAGGTGCGTGCCATCTGATCGGGTTAGGTAGCCGAACGCGCTGTCCACGCCGACTCGCCAGGTGTATGGGTCCAGGCGGCTCATTGTCGGTACCTGCCCCGGTTGGGTTTCCGCTCGTCGATCGCGAACGTCTGCAGCAACTCGCTTGTGTGCGCGATCGGCTGTTCGGAAAGGTACCGGCGCAGCCGCCGGGCCACACTCGGCGTAGAGGGCTCAAACGTGAAGAAATCAGCCCAATCCTTGAACCGTTGCGGTTGCCAACCCAGGATCTGCTCGATCGTCCGGAATTGCGCTTCGGTGATTTGCTGTGTGATCTCGATGGTCTCCCTCGTGTAGCGGTAGCCGGGGTTAACTCGATAGCTTGTGGTCACGAAGATGCCTCCTTGGTCGCGACGTTGATGTGCGCCGGGAGGGCTCCTCCCGGTCGTGAGATTTGCTTGGGCCGGTCGGTCAGGCGGCGAGCAGGTTCAATTGCTCGCCTGCCTCGGACGCGGCGGACTGGGTGCTCTCGGGTGCGCTCGCGGGCGGGATCGTCTCGTGCGTCTGCGCGAAGGAATCCGACACCGTCGGTTTGGGCGGCCATTGTCCGCTTGAACGCTTCGGCGGTCATGAAGTGGCCGTCTTGGGCGATGCGAGCGAGCATGTCGATGACGGGCACACCCTCGGGTGTGAGCATCGTCATGATGCCGGGCACGTTCTCCATCACGAACGCCTTCGGCTTGACCGCGACGACGAAGTGCATGAACTCGAACACGAGACTGTTGCGCGGGTCCATCCTCTCCCGGCGGCCAGCCATCGAGAAGCCCTGGCACGGCGGGCCTCCCAACACGCATCCCGCCTCGCCTGGTTTCAGGTTGAGGTCTCCCATGACCCGCTGGGCGGTGAGTTTGCGGATGTCGCCGAGATAGAAGTGCTCGACAGGCTTCTGGTCGGGCTCGTGTGAGATCCATCCGCTGCCGGGTGAGTAGGCGGGGAGCTTGGCCTTGCGTGTGCGGTCGGCCTCTTTGGCCAGCGCCTTCTTCCACCTGCTCTTGGCGTCCTTGTCGATGAAGTGAAGGACGGTCTCGGGGCTACCGAGGTTGCAGAGGTAGGTCATCGCCGCGTAGGGGTCAGACTCGACGGCCGCCGTGACGTGCCACCCTGCCTGGTGAAAGCCGAGCGAGAATCCCCCGGCGCCGCAGAACAGGTCGATCGCGACTAGATCGGTGACGGGCGGCTTCCCGGACTGGTGTTGCTCGCCGGGTGGCAGGTACAGCCCGCTTTTCTCGCGTTGCCAGTCCTCTCCGAGCAGCCACCTACGTTCGTGAACAGTGCCATCGACCGTGTGTTGGGGTGTCATCGGCGCCTCCTGTTGCGAGCGATCTCCTCGATCACCTGGCGGGTGTCCTCGGCCCCGTTCTCAGCAAGGAGGTATTCGAGCTGGCCTGAGACGCCCTGGTTGTTGGCAGATGCGCCGTGCTCGCACGCGGCGTCCAGTACCGTCTCCGCCAGATCGCTCTCGCTGATGCGATGCTTTTCGGCGAGAGCTAGGAGCGCTGAGAGGTCTGCTGGACTGGTGCCGTCTGGTGCCTTGTCGAACTTCAAGAGCACCGTGGAGCAGGTTTCGCACTCTGCGACCACGCACTCCTGCTCGGGGCAAATAGCAACGTTGATGCTGTGTCCTGCGTGCGCCGCGAGACCTTTGTAGTTGGTGGCGCTCACGACAACTCACCGTGACCCTGGAAGAACGGGTCGTTCCGCCGATCCTCCCGGTAGGTCAGTTCGCGCAGCTCAGCAACAAGCTTCTCCACCGTCTTGTCGGGCGGCGCAACGTCGTCCAAGGGGGTGTTGAGCACCTTGGCTGCCAGTTCGGCCTTGTCGCAGCGCAAAATAAAGGGGCATTCAGATGCGGATTGCGCACTGAACACCGGGTAGTAGATAGTCACCTGGCGTTGTAAAGGCCGGGTTGTCTGTCGGGTTTTGTGGCACACGACGGTTTACCTTTCGTGTCTCGGCTGATGGTGTCTCCCCCACCTCAAAAAGCGGTGGGGAAGACAACCCTGGGTTTAGGTGAACAGCGACATTTGCTCGCTGTACTCGATGGGCTTCACCGGCTTGTATTTCCGTGTGAGGTCCACGCCTGTTGCCGGACCCTCGTTAACTTGCTGATAGTCGGATGCGTCCACGGGCGGCGCGAGCGTCCCGAACGGTGTGACCTGTGGAAGCGCCTCCCACGCGGCTCTCAGCTCTGCCTCTGCGATCTCCTCGCCGGTTAGCGGTACTCCTTGGGCTTGGAGATCTCTCAGTACCTGTTCTAGGGAGATGGGCTCCTCACGCTCATCCATGAGTTGTCCGTCCAGCGCGAGATCGGCGGCTTCTGACTTTTGGCACAAGAGCTCCCACTTCTTCTCATCCAGCGAGCCCTTGGTGAGCATCACGTACACCGTGACCGGCTTCTTGCTGCTCAACCTGTGTGCTCTGGCGATGAACTGGTCGAACATCTCGTAGGAGAAGACGAGCCCGTCCACGATCACGACTGACGCCGTGTCGAGGTTGTGTCCCAACCGGATGGCCGGGATGCCGCACAGCAGCACTTGCAGGCTGCCGTGGCGGAAGTCGCGCATCACCTTCGCCCGCTTCCTGGGGCTTACGGTGGCCGCTTTGCCGTCTCTCTCCTCGACTATGTGACCGGCTTTCACGCCCTTTTCGCGCAACCGGTCACACAGCCAGCGGCCCGTGTCGATCAGGTCCGAGCCGACGAGGATCTTCTCTCCGGCTTCGACGTGCTGGAGGATCAACTCCAGCGTCTTCATGCTCTTGGGCGTCCAGTTGGAGTGCTCCATCGACTCGACGCCTGGCCAGTCCCGGTCGCTTGCTGCCTCCGGTGCTGTGGTGGCGTACTCGAGCTTTGTGAGCTGGCCGCACGCTGCCGCGAACCGCTCGATCTGTCCGCTCTCCACAAGCGGGTGGCCGGGGAACTTCCACTCGAAGAACGACGCGAACCGGCCCTTGTCAAGCCACAGCTTGTAGAGCTCGTGCTGCGCGACTCCCATCGGGACGCTGACCGTCTTCAGGGTGCATGGCACGATCGGCTCTCCGAAGTCAGCCTTGCGGCGGCGGATCATCGCTGCGGCCACCAGTCGCCAGAACCGACTTACGTTCGTTACCTTCGGGAGAACCTTCCGCTTCTCTCGCCTGTTTGCAGTGTCGCCGTCCTCCCGTCCGTAGGTGTACTCAACGACGCAGAAATCACCCTCAAATGCGACGAGTCCGCCGTTGTAGCTGTAAGGGAACCGAAGCGAACTGTCACCGAGACACCACCACATCAACCAGAAGATTTGGTTGACGTAGTTACTTATGGGTGTTCCGGTGGCGAGCAGCCGGTTGCGTGCCCGTAGCCCGCGGATCGCCTTGCTGCGCTGCGAACTGTCACCCTTTATGAGGGTGCCCTCGTCTATGCAGATAACCCCGTCGGCGAACGCCCCTGAGAGATAGTGCGCGGCGTTCTTTACCTTTAGGCTCTTGTGGACATACCCGCAGGTGCGGGTATGTGGCTGGCCGCGAACAATTTCGCTGTGAACGGCAGAGCAGACCAGCGGACTGTTCTGCTGCCAACCGTCCTCATGTGATGCGTGGCAGTTGGGACAGAATTCGCTTGAGTCAAGCCAGACGCCCTGCCCTTCCTCCGTGCGGTGGAGAAACGCGCGGTCGGGGAGCGCCTGATTCTTCACCCCCAATAGCGAGAGCACCTCGTAGTGGACGATGTACCAGCCCTCGCCTCCGGCCGCCAAGTGCTTTGCGACTCCCCTGGCCTGTGACGGGGAGGTGATGTGTGTCACCTCGATCCCGAGGTTCTCGGAAATGTCCGCGCGGTATTGCGGAATGAGATCCTGCGGAACCAAGAACAACACTTGGTTGCTTGCCCCGTTGGAGACCGCGCCGAGGGCGTAGCCGGCGGCGCCAAGTGTCTTACCGCCTCCTTGCTCCCAGGAGAGAATGAACCCGCCGCCGTCGCGGGTCTTGGTCAGTGCGCGTGCTAGATCCTCCCGTTGGAATTTCTTCCACGCGAAGTCCGGTTTTTTGCCTGCCAGGCGCCCGTCGGCGGCGATCTGGTCAAGGAGTTCACGTTGATCCTCAACCTCGACGGGGAACCGTGTTGCGATGTCTCCCGGGTTCGGTACCGAGAAGTGCTCAAGGATATATTCGATGTCCTGGGCGGACTCGGAGAATTCCTCTGCTCCGATCTTGATGAGAAGAACCCTGGCTTCCTCCTCATACTTGCGGACGACTGGCTCTCCCTTCTTGTTGTATGTGACCTTCTTTCCTTTTGTGACATTGATCTGTGAGTCGGTCTTCAGCGGATAGGTTTCACCCTCGATAAAGTCCCGCTCAGGGTCGCTTTTTGTGCACTGGATCGAGTCGAGGTCCGTTAGGTACCCGAGCCGCATCTGAGGGCGCACCTCATAAAGCGGGATCACCTCCCGCGTCGCCTCGGCGGTGACAGCCTCAACGGCTTCGCCAACGGCCGGAGCGACCGTCAGTTCGCACTCCTCGCCGAGTTCGGAGAGCAGCCGCCAGTCCAGCGCGTTCAGCGCGAAATGCCCAATCGGCTGGTTGTGCAGTCTCTCAACGAGAGTGAGACGATTGACCTTTCCTAGCGTTTGCCGCACATACGGTGAGGGTTTGACCGATAGCCGATCGCGGCCCCGCAGTTCAACGTCGTAGGTTGGTGCTTCGCGCGACTTCTCCCGACGACGCCGCGCCAGCTCCTTGTCTACGACTTCCCACGCAGAGACCGGGCCGACTGGCCGCGACGGCCCGACGTAACAGGTTTCTTCCAGCCGGTCCCGGACTTCCTGTATGAGTGAGTGGTCGGCGAGCCCGTCCTTTGTGGACTTGACTCTGAGCGGCTCTCCGAACCGGCCGGCGTCGTGGTTGTCGGGGTGAACGTAGAACGCGATCAGGTGCGGCAACGTCACGCCGTCGAACAGGTCGTCGGACTCGACGATCGCGAAGACCCCTGCGGCGTCTTCGCGGGTCAGCACTTCCCGCTGGAAACGGTCGCGGCCACACACGAACGCGCCGAGACCGCCTTCTTCCAACAGGGCGAGACTGATCCGCCATGTCCCGACTGTGCTGTTCTCCGGATATCCCGCACCGTCGGTCCAGGTGAGACCAAACGGCGGGTTTGCTACTACCCGCGGGAACTGGACCCCGAGCTTGAACAGCATCGGGAAGGCGCGCTGCAGATCGCCGGTGATCGACTCGTAGTTGCCGTCACGAACCCAATCGCTGTCGATCTCGATCCCGAAGCGCAACCCTTCACGCCACGGGTCGAGCAGAGCGCCTGCACCAGCGGTCGGGTCCACTACCGGCGCGTGGCCCAACGGGTCGATGATCTGCTTGATGAACTCGGCGGCCTGCGGCGGGGTGAAGAACTGCTGTAGGCCGCGTTGCCCGGCGCCGGGCCTGCCTGAACGGAGCACGCTGGCCGAGGAATCCAGTGCTTCCTCGGTTAGCGCGCCCCCGGTGAGTGCGCCGCGCTTTCCGGCGGCGTCGGTGGCGTTACCCAATTTTCTCTCCTTTGTGAGGGGTGTGGGTGTGCGCCGACCCGCCGGCCTGCTAGAGAGAAAGCGGGCCGGTCTCACCGAAGGCCGTGTTGGCCTTCGCTGTTAGGAACTTCTGGCCGCCCATGTATGCGTGGGCGGAAGGTGTGCGCTGAGATCAGCCTGCGGCAGGGTCAGCCGGTGACTGAATGTGATTTCTCAGCGTTGGGTCTACTGGTGCTGCGCGTCAGTCCGTTTCGGCGAGTTCCTCTCTCTCCTCGTAGGAGATCCACTTCAATCCGAGGTGCTGGGCGACGCTCACCAGCGCATCATGGTCGGCGTCATTGCTGTCACCCTCCAACGCCTGTGTAATCTGCTCGTGAAGGTGTTCATCGGCGCTGGCCAACGACGGTTCGGGCCGGTCGGCGTCAACCTTCAGCGCCCGTAGCGGGCCGATCAGCCTGTCTGCGGCTGCTACTAGCCGTTCGACCTTACGGGCGAGCTGCTCGGCGTCTATGGGGCCGACGAACAGATCATCCAGGTAAAAGCTGCGAGTTACTGCTACCTGCTGGCGGTCGTTGGTGTCTGTGACGAGCAGCCGCAGGGTGTTCACCTCACATCCTGTTGAGATGCAGTCGGTGCGACCTTGCTCGCAGAACACGTAGATCCCGGCAGGCGGGATGACTGCCGCGTACCGCGTGGCGAAGGTGAACAGTTGCTCGAGGGTTGTGTCGCGCACCCCAAACTTCGCGAGGTATGCGTCACAGATCACCCGAAGCCAGTGGATGTTGACAATGATCTCGGTGTCGTGCATATGTGCTCCTTCCGTGCGGGAGAGTGTGGTTTGCTTGGCTCGGCGAGACACCGAGCTATGGGGGCGTCCCTTACTCGGGCGCCGCGGTTAGGGTTAATTCGGGGGGCTGGGTTACAGAAGCCGGGTCTGCCCGCCCGCCTCCACTGCGGTTGGTTCGGCCAGCCACACACCGTTCCGGTTCGCTAGACGATGGATGGCCTCTGCGAGCGACCCGGGGGGTCCCGTTTGCGGGGTGTGGTCCTGTTCGTCAACGAGTCGCCAGCCGGCGGGCACGATCGTGAATTGGTGGGGTTCGAGGAGCTTGATCGCGGCACTGACGTCGCGGCCGTATTCGCGCTTGCGGCATCCCGCCAAACAGTCGGCCTGGTGTTCTGCCGCGACCGCAAGGATGCTGTCCAGTACCTCCACGTCGGTTTGTCCGTCCGCATAAACCCGTGTTGGATGGCCGCTGCGCGCTGGCGTGAATCTGCATTCGTGCGGCAGGGCGTGGATAAGCTTCGCCGGCTCCGCCCACTTGATGCGAAACCCGCCGTCGGGTGGGACGAGTGCATACTCGGCGCTGAACCCGCACACGCCCATCAGGAACCCGTAGAGGGCCTGTCCGATATAGCTGGCGTCTTGGCGAGTGACGTAACGACGGAACTGGTCGGTGATCGTCTTGCCCTTCGCCCGGTAGGTGTAAATCCGTTGGTCTTCGTTGGCGGCCTTTAGTTCCTTCACTCGCTGCTGTTGCACGGGAGTGGTCTTCTCTGATTTCACTGGCATCCTGTTCTCCTTTCTCGGGTGGGTGGCAGTTGCGTGCTACGCGGCAGCCCGTTCCACGCGGACGCAGAGATCACGCACAGCAAGCAGCGCCGAGGTGGAGGCGTGTGGCGAGCGAGTGGCGGTGGCGGGATCGAAGGTCCGCTTGAGCCATCGGTTGACGCGAACCTGTGCGTCGTGCTCGGTGATCCCCGTCAGTCGCGCTACCGCAGTAGCTAGGACGTCTGGGTGGGTCCACTCCTCGAGCACGATCAGGGGGTCGTTGGTGGCGTGCAGCAGCGATCGGATCGCCTGGCAGTGCCTGACCTCATGGGTGGCTGTGATGCCGGTGAAGATCGCGATCGTGGCCGCGTCGTATCCGGCTAGGGTTGCCGCGGTGCGGGGGAGCTGGCTCTCACTGAGGAGTGTGATGTCGGCTGGATCGGCGGGCGCCGGATGGCACCAGTCGATCAGCTGGATGCTGGCGTGTGGCGCTGCTTCGGCGAGGGCGCGTTGGGCGAAGTCGACCATGTCGCCGCTGACCACGATGATCGCCGGGAACCTCAGCGTGCCATATAGGAGGCTCGCGAGTGTCATCACGCTTGGTGCCCCGGCGAGTTGACGGTTCGGCAGGACGACTGCTCGGCCTGGCTGCTCGGCGAGCGCGTGACGGATACTCTCTGCTAGACAGCGTGCGTCGGCCCATGCTGCTGTAAGCCACTCGATGCTCTTGGGTTTCACTGCTGGTCCTTTCTTGAAGGGGATGGACCCCGCTGCTGGGTGTCCGTGGCACGGTTGAACGCGCCGGTGTGTCACGGCTGTGCGACGGGGTGTGGTCGGCCTGCGAAGGCGGGGCCGGGAGGTGCGCGCGAGAGCCCGGATAGGGCGGGTTGTCGCGCTAGGTGTGGCGAAGGCGGTTTGGTGGGCTTCAGCCCACGCGTTGAGCGACCGTCCGGCGGGTGAAACTGAGCGTCGCATACGCGTACGTGAGCTCCCAACCCCTGTCGCTGCCGTCGTGGCTTTCAATCTCGGTCACCATCGCAATATGGCGGGGGTCCTCAAGCATTCTCGTATAGGTCGAGGTCGTCCTCGAACAGGTGGCAGTCCCACGCCGCCTGCATCACCGCCCAGTTCCGGGCGTGCGCAAGATCGGTGAAGCACCGCATTGGCAGGAAGGTGAACGCTCCGGTCTGGCCGGCGACGACATTTTCGGTGTATAGGCGCACCATGTACCGCCAGTCGGGGCCGACCTCTGGTGGGCGATCTTGTCTGGTGCAGAGCGCTTCGATCAGGGGCGTGTCGTCGCTGCCGGAAGGGTCCAGGCAGTGATGGTGGGCGTGAAGGCTGGCGAGGGTTGAGCGGACCTCGTGTTCGGGGGCGTTCTCAAGCTTCGGGCAGCGGCCTTCCTTCACCGTCTGGGCGAGTGCCGGAATGCAGCGGGTGATCGCTGTCGCGAGCGCCAGGCAGCCCTGGTTGTGCTCGTGCCCGCGAACGATCTCCTCCGTTAGCCAGTCTTCGCGCGGGAGCTCCTCCGGTAGGGGGCTTTCGCTGGTCGGGGTGGTCGATTGCAGACGAGTCAGCAGTCGGGCGATCTGCTCGTCGGACTGGTCGCTGACGAGGTCGGCCGGGTCGGCGTAGTGGATGTAGCACGGCCAGGCGCGGGCGAGGATCGCCGTGATCTGCTCGCGTGTGTCTGTGGGATTGCTAGTCATTCTCGATTGCTCTCTTTCTGTTAGGCCGCTCAGGCGGCGGGAAGGGTCGGTGCGGGACGTTCCGGGCCTGCTGGAAGTGGGCGTGAACGGTGCGTAGGGGACGGTTTGGCCGTGAGGCGTGCGCGACCGGCGGTTCGGACGATCAGGCCACGCCGGGTTAGTTGCGCGAGCGCGCGCTCGACTTGTTCGGGGTCAAGGCGGGTTGCGTGCGCCAAGGCTGCTGTGGTGCCGATGCTTGTTGGGATGGCGTCGAGGACTGCCCGCTCTCGCGGGCACACAGGACCTCTAGCCAAAGGCGTTACGTTCACGAACAGGACTCCTTTCGCTTGGGGGACGTCGGGATGCCGCCCGGCCACGCGGGCCGGGCGGCGGGTGTGTGTCGGCAGAGGCCGCTCAGGCGGCCGGTTGTTGGCGCAGGCGGGTGTAGCCGTGGTTCGCGGCGTCCTTGTCGCTGAACACCTCGATCGCGAGGTCGCCTTCGCAGTAGTGGGCGATCGCCCACCTCGGATCAGAGGGGCGTGCGGGCCAGAACATGAACGCCACGAGCGGCCAATCACCGAGCTTGGGCAAAGGACACCACCCCGAACCTGCGAGATCGGCTATCCACGAGTGCCCGTCATCGAACCCCTGATGGCCGTCGTAGCCACAGAACCCGGCGTGAAACATCGAGTCCTCGCGCTCCTCGGTCCTCCAGCCGCTTTGCATCCCCGGCCGGCAGTAAGTGTCGATAAGCACCGTCGGTGTGAGCGGGCCACCCTCTGGCGGGGGCCGGTCGCCGATCCCGGCTAGCGCGGCGACCACTTCGGCGGGACCACTCATTGCTGCACCTCGAAGTGGCGGCGCACGAGGAGCCCCTGCGAGTCGTCCTGCCGGTAGCGGGTGCGGAGCGTGTCGAGTGTCTGCTCGGCGAACTCGTCCAACCGTCGCTTGCTGTACCGCGAGACGGGTTGTGCGGCGAGCTTCGTCCAGTCGGTGATAGCCCCCATCCGCCTTACGACACCGTCTTCGGTCTGGTTGAGCAGCATGGCGATGAACGATCCGCCACGAGAATTCATGTGGTGATCGACCGTCAGGATGACTTGACGGGTTCCACCATCGGGGTCCGCGCCGAGATCCCAAACAAATGTCACTGCCCTGTCTTTCGTGAGCCTGCGGTCGGGGTCCCGCAGCTCAACTGTCGACGGGATCGTTACGTGTGTTGGTGTGGTCATTGGAATGTGTTCCTTTCGGGTATGCGCGTGCGCCATCGGACCGGCGCACGGCTGGTTTCGTTTCGTGTGTAAGCCCGCCGGAAAGCGGGCTTGTGGAGGTGCGATACGTCCAGCGCCCGAAAGGGCGTTCAGAGGGTCTGGCCGTACCGCAGGCTGCACCACACCCGCACGGGGCGGCCGTGGTTCTCTTTGCGCCCCGAGGGGCGGTGATCGTGTGTCGGCGCGATCACACCTGCCGCTCTGGCACGCGTGAACGCGTTGCCGATCATCCTGCTCTCTCTAGGCGGCTTCTCGAGCTCCGCCCACAACTCGTCACTGGTAAAGACCTCGTGAGTGTGGGCGAGACGGCCAAGTGCCTGCATCGCTTCGGTCATCCACAGCGCGTCCGCTCGCCTCACCGTCTCGGTCCTGTCTCGCGGCGCGCGGGAAGCACCCTTACCCGCCAACAGGGAAAGGCCTCGACACTCACGGCCGGCGCCTGTGTACCAGTGGCCGTCGGGGGCGAGCTGGGCGAGCACAGTCCCGTGCCTGTCGAGCAGCCTGGGACCGTCCAACCGAACGAGCATCGCCTCCCACTCGACCCTAGCTGTGACAGGGATCAGGGAGGGTGCCGGTGGCTGGGTCACCATGCGACGCTGAACCGCTCGCACGGGTAGTCACTCGTCACGACATGCGCGAGCCGTTCTATACCCCGCAAGTCTCTCCAGTCCCACCGCTCCACGAACTCAAGCAGCGCCTCCGGTACACGCGGGCACGGGGCGTCCAGACACGCGAACTGGTCGATTAGTGTTGAGGCGGGCAGGAACTCCGACTCGTGTTCGGGCATGTCATCGAGGTATCTGATACTGAACCCTCTTGCGTATCCGGCGTCCGCGAGCTCCTCCTCTGTGCAGTGATACTCCACACTGGCGCCAGCGCTCCCGAACTCCGCTTCGATGTCGGGGAACTCCGAGTCTTCGGTGTCGAGGTCGTTGACGAACTTGTAATCGGTCACTGTCTTCTCTCTTTCACTGGTTTGGGATGACAAGAGCCGTCCGTGTGTGACACGGACGGGAACTGCTCATGCCGCGGCGCATGCTGCTCGCCGTGGCTTGTCGTACGGGCGCAGAGCGCCCGCCTGGGTGAGATCGAGCCCGAAGTGAGCGCTCGCCGCTACAGCAGGTCAGAGCACGCATCTCTCACCGTCTGCATCGCTTCGCGGAACGCCGCCCGGTCACTGGCGAGCGCGTCGCCCGTCGGTCCCCCTTTCATCAGGGACGCCAGGTCGTAGATCGTGCCGTGCGCTCCGCAGCCGTGGCAACAGAAGACGTAAGCGTCAACGCTGCACGACGCTTTGATGTCCTCGTGTGTTCGGGACGGACAGTTGATGTTGCCGTGCTCGGACAATGCGATCCCGGCCAATCGTTGGAAATACATTGCTGCCGGGATCAGCCGGTGTGCGTCGTATTTGTGGCGGGTCAGATCGCGTAGCTGGACCGGCCGGCTGCGCGGCGGGTCAGATAGATCACCGACGAGCGCCTTCGGTGAGTAGGACGGCAACCACAGGTCAAGACGCATGATCCGCGCCCACCGTCCAGTCTTGCCATTGCGGCTGCCCGCCCAGCGCAGTAGTCGCGCCTGCTCACGACACTGCCTATCGGCGACATGCACACGCTGTCCGTTACGCGTCGTGTACCCCAGCGCGTGGATGAGCCGCAGGTTCGCCCGCTCGATCCAATCGATCTTCCGTGCACAGGTGACTACGTCCTTGCTTCCTTGTTCGCGATAGCCGACTAGACGGGTCCGTCCCGCCTTGATGGTTGGCTGTCTCACTTCGACCGGGTTGACGATCGCGCGACCGTCGGGCAACCGGATCTCACGGGCAGGCAACGGTTCGGACAGCCTCCAGTAGGCGTGCATCCCACCGGACCCCGCAGACTCGACAAGCAGGTGCGCGGGCTTGCGCTCAAGCAACCCCTGTAGTCGTCCGAGGTGCTCTGGCCCGTCGATGTCCAGCCACAACCATTGGCTCCACTGGACTGCCTGCTTGCTTCCGCGAGGCTGTGAGCGCGGCGCGACGCCGAGGAACAACTCCTCCTGTGCCTTGAGGTGACGGTCGGCGAGCGCCAGAGCCCGGTCTCGCCAATGAGGGTCCCCACAAGCGCCAGCGGGCATGAAATGGTCACGACGACGGCGGGTGTAAATGTGAAGCTCACCGCCCTTGTCACGGTGACCGGCAGCGACCTCGACATGCCCCCGCGACGCGGCGTGCAGGAAGCCGAGGTGAATCGCCCGGTGGCGTTTGGGAGACCGCTCAGTGTCGATTTCCCGACCGTCACTCAAGCGAACCGTGAGTGGCAGCATCGTCTCGCCATCCGTCTCCGAGCAAGCTCGCGGCGGGATCTCTGCTGTGACTACTGGTGGTGTCATGGTCAACTCCTGGAGTCGTGCCGTTAGGCGGCCACCGCCGTCGGCTCGTACAGATCGGCGATGAGCCGTTCGGCGAGCTCGGCGTGTTTGCGGATCTCCCCGGCCGGGACCTCCGTCGGCTTGGAGAGGGGGTCCGGGCAGGGGTGCTCACTGCGCTCCCCGGCATGGAATGCGACTTGGTCGGCGTGGTAGGCGACCGCGAGCGACACGGCCGCGTCCAGCTTCTCGTCGTGTGCGTCCAGCCGTTGGATAAGCCAACCAACCTGTGCGCCACGCTCGGCGGGAACGTCATAGACCGACCAGACGCCAGTCATCTCGATCGCGTCGACCGCGACCAGCACGATGCGACAGTCACCCGCCAGAGTGGTGTACGGGTAGGCGAGTCTTGGAGCGTCCGGCGAGCCGGGCCTTGTTGTGGGTGTCGGGCGGGATCTCATAGTCCGAGGACCTCCATCGGGGATCGCCCGAGCGCTCGCACGACACGAGCAGCGTCACCCTGTGAGATCGTCTGGCCGTAGCGGTCACTGTGCGCGTTACGCATGTAGCCGAGCAGGCGCCGGGCCTGGCTCGTGCTCTTGTAACCCGCCCTCTTGATGACGGCGTTGACCGTGAGGCCAGGGTTGGTTTTTTGAACCGTCGCGATCAGGTCGCGGATCGGCTGATTGGGGATGTGGGTGCCGCGAGCGAGCCGGTTCATCTCAAACCGTGTGAGACGCGGCATCTCGCACTCGGCTATCACCACCGACTTCTCTTGATCGCTCATTCGGCGTTTGGTCCTCTTGCGGGCGCGGCGCTCGCTCTCGCGCCGTACTTCCAACGCGACGACGAGCGGGTCCAGTGAAAGGCGCAACCCGATCGACCGTGCCGCCTTGCCTTCTTCGTGCAGCACCATGACCTCGGCGACCGCACTCGTTTCAAGGCGGACGGGGAGGCTTTCGAGGAGCTCCAGTCGCGCCTGGTCCTGCTCGATCGTGCTCCCCCAAACACCAGGACGGTGGCGTGAGGGTGTATGCGTTGCTTGGTGTGTCATTGGGTTTCCTCCGTGACAGAAAGTCGTCGTGTGGTAATCGCGCGGGAGTGCGCAACTCCCTGGTGCGAGTTGCGGATGCCGTCGAGGCCCGGAAGCGCTCGACGGCATGTGAGGCGGATCGCTTGGGGCTAGGCGACATGCGATCCAGCGGCCTGCCCGGCGAGCTGCGCAGCAGGCGACGCGGCGTTTGCGGCGCTCGTGACAACGGGCATTTCTGCCGTTGGCGCCTCGTGTGGTCGTGGCGGACGGGGCCGTCGCCGTCGCAACCGCCGCCGCAACCGCCGGGGAGTGACACCAACCAGCCAGGCCGGTAGCCGCTCAGTAGAAAGCCAGCCCGGTAGCCGACCGTGTCGAAGCCGGTACCAGAGCAACCAGGCTCCGAACGCGAGGGCGAACGGCGACAGGAACACGATCAGGACCGTCGCCGCAGCGATCGGGTAAAGGACTAGCCCCAACAGGATGTTGTGACCGCTAGCGACGCTCAGAACCGTCAGCCAGAAAATGGTGCGTGAGATGCGTTTACGCATCAGGTACTCCTTCCTCCCGTCAGCTCGACGGGCATGGGTGAGGACCGCTCGTGGACAACGCCAGGCGCGGATGAGATGACAAGACGGGGCCGCCAACGCTTCGGCGGACCGTGCGACGGATGGCTAGGACGCGGCGATGAGTGCTGCGGAATCGACGGTCTTGAGCCCGTCGTCGGTGACGGACACGATGTAGTGCAAGGCCCGACCGTCCGGTGAGACCGTGTGAACGTCCGTCCAACCAGATTGCCTCACGGTGAACGCCACCCATTCACTGCGGCTGTTCACGAGACACGGAACGCCGCGGCGACCGTCGAGCAACCCGGCCTGTGCGCGTGTCAAACTGCGACGGCTGGTCGGATGCCAGCCGGACCCGAACGAAACGCGGGTGCCTGCGACCCATAGGCAGCCCTTCACGGCCAGAACGACGGGCTGGGATTCACCCGGTGCGCGAGCAGTGATCTGGTGAGTCTCCCCGGCCGGTCTTACCCGACTCGGTATTCGTCGCAGAGCTACGCCGAGGCGTTGACGGTGCGAACTGTTGTTGTGAGAAGGCATCATTGGTCCTCCTTGCTCGTTAAATGAAACGAGCCCCGTAGCGGGGCTCAAGGGCTTCTGTGCTGCTGTGGGGGTCGCGCGGCGCGCGGGCCTGGTTCAAGCGCAGACGTCGATCTCGGCGCTCACCATCCCGATCCGCACCCGGCCACCGTTCTCCCGACGGAGCCGCTCTCGAACATGCCGGTTGGCCGGCGCCGGGGTGACCCCGTCGAGGGCTCGTAGCGCGGCCGTGATGCTCGCCACAGTGAAGTGCAGCACTGCTTCCGGCTCGCCTTTCGCATTGAGGGTGCTGATGTCAACAGTCGTCGTCATCTCCAACCATGCCTTTCGTGTTGTGTTGGGTTACCGCCCGGGTCCGGGCAGGGGTGTCCGCGACCGCCCCAGCAGGAGCGGTCGTGGATTGGTGAGCTTGGGTAGTGGAACTGCCTGCCAATCCCCAAGCGGCAGGGACTAGGAGCGGGCCACCGGCCCGCCTGCAGCGATCCCCATCACTGGTCGTGTAAGGGACCAGGCTGGGGCGCTACGACGCGTTCAACGGGTTGACGCGTCCAGGTGTTCGCGCTCCTCGTCAGCGGCCGGAAGGAACAGACCGCTCAGAGGTCGTGGTGGTCCCACGGCAGGCCTGTCGGGTTCGCCTGCCGGTCGCGCCGAGACGAGTAGCTGCCGTGTATCACTGAACCAGCCCTCGTAGTCGATGGGCTGTCCCAGCGCCGGCCGCTTCGCGCGAACACGGCCGAGCACTTGATCGAGCGCCCAGGGCGCAAGGCGCTGTTCCAATGCGTCGCGAGTCGCGTCGTCGAAATGACCACGGGCGCTAGCCTCGCGGACGGCTTCCATCTCACCGTCCAGTGAGTAGCGGATGGTCGTGACCCTAACGACGACCTCGCGCGGGTCCTGTTGAGTCTGAGCGTCGATCTCCTCGTCGGACATCGCGGGCTCCCTTCCCTTCGGGTTGCTTATAAGGCCGGGCGGCGAGCGCGTCCCTCCGAGGTGCGTGGAGGTGAGGCGCTCGGCTACCGGCGACTTTGTTGTGCTGGCGTGCGCGGGGAACGGCGGGCCGTCAGCGGGGTAGCTAGGAAACCCGGTGCTCGTCCTGACGCAAACCAGTGATGGTGCAGGGGAGAAACACAGAGTGGGGAATGCGCCTGGCGGCCTACCGCGCCCTACCTACAGGACGGGGCGGTCAGGCGAGAAACCTATGACTACCGGGTACTGCGAGCCCCGACACGCGGGGGAGGTCAAGACCGAGGGTCGTGACGAAAGAAGAGGAGGCGACCGTAGCAACGGGGCGCAGACGACAACCTGCCTGCCCCACCGCAACCACCCATCGAGAAGAAGTCCAGACGGGCGAGACACAGACAGAGCCACAAGCCGCCAAAGCACGATCGGACAAACGAAGGGTACGTCGGGGTGAAGACCGCCCACGAGTGAAGGGACACGAGGACAGAACCCCGTCGAGGAGGTCAGCGACCCGTTTGATCGCATGTGCTCGCAAACGGGGCAGGGAGCCCGACACGAGAGGGGACTCCGAACGGTGGCCGAGAGGATAGGGAGACCTCCCGGTCATAACCCATATCTAGTCACCGTGTCCGCCGCTGATCCTCACCGCCGCTACATGCTGCTGTCGCTCGCTTTTTCAGGATGGGAGGCCTGTCTCAGACGCCGCTCTACCGGCCGACTTGGCTGGGGGTTCCGTGTACTCCGCCGTTGGTCGGCGATCCCGCACGGTTACGCCGATTCTGCCGTATTCACCGATGGTGTTCGCGGCGGGGTAGACGGGGTTACCGGCCGACTAGGCGGGACCCACGGCATCCCATTGTCTTGTCGATCCGACCCGCCTGGGTCATTTCCGCTCTCTGGCGCGCACCGTTATGCTCGCGCTGAATGCCATCGCCGGGGTTTCTTTCATCGGGTAGCGCGCCTGGCGTCAGCCTGGTCGTCTGCGTCCTGGTCACAGTCTCCTTTGCGCTAACCGCTACAGATACTCGCCTCGCCGTCGCTGCTGCGGGGTGCCGGCGGCAGATCCCGAACGGGCCGAGCCTCGCTGAGGGCGCCACTTACATCGCCAAGTACCACGGCATGACCTGCCACTTCGCTCGCAAGGTCGTCCTCACCGCCGACAAACGTCACGCCTTCGACAAATACGCAAAGCCCCTCTACGGGATTCGCTGTCACCACGTCAACGTCAACGCGGGCGGCGGCGAGGAGGTCTGTCGCTCCCGCCACCGCCTCCTCAAGCTGCTCTTTGAATAGACGGGCGGCACCCGATGATCCTTCGACCGCAAGCGCTGTTCGCGGCCGTCACAACGGAGCTTGTGGCTAACTCCGCCGCGAAGCCATCAAGCCTTTCACCACGGGGCTTGTCCGTGTGGGCCCGTTCTATTCGCGGCCGTGCTCGGGACGTTCGCGGCGGACTTTGCAGACACCACGGCAAGCACCCCACTTATCGATCCGGCCCGTTAGGTCGTCGAGTCGGCGCAGGCTCTCCCCGGATGGTCGCCGAGCTCCTCTTCATAAGCGGATCTGTTGCAAATGACTACGAACGTTCATCGATCACGCTCCGTGCCAGTGGCCTCGGGGCTGCCTCCGGCGCGGAGTAAGTCCCATGCTGGAGGTTTATGCTGTGCTCGGATTGTGAGCGGATCGGATGAGAACACCAACGTTGCTGTTCTTCGCCTGATCTCCTCAGCGCGCGCAGAGGATCAGAACAAGCTCAACCAAGCGATGCGTCAAGCCTTTTCGGCGACATGGCGCTCACTCGAGGAGGATCTCAGGCGCGAGCATCTTCCCGAGCTTGAGGACCGTCACAGCGAACTCGCTGCGTTTCAAGAGGGCGGTGATCCGGCGGCCCCGCTAACTCGCGACACATGGTTGCTGGTGCTTTCCCATCTCCCGTCCGACATGCAGCTTCTGCTACAGGCGATCTACGAGGAACTTGAACGTGGCGCCGAGACTGCACTGGAGTACGGTGAGCAGACCGACGGTGAAGCGCAGAGCGTGATGCAGGCTCTCGCACCTGTGGAGGATCTGCTCGTTGAGTTGCCCTACACGACACTGACGCGCTCGCTCGGACCAGACGACCACGATCTGCGGCTGCGCACCCTGTCAACCGAGATCGAACTGAATGACGAGGACTCGAAGGACTTCCCGAGCATGTCCCCGGTTCGGGTGGAGTGGCGCGATGGCTATGAGAGCCTCGTGGCTACGTTGACGGCCTGGTGGTATGAAGAGGCTGTCCGCTGGACGCTTGATATCCGCGATCCGCCACCCGGCCGCGCAACGGAACGTGTGGTGCCTTGTGAGCAAACAAGTTTTCGCGAGACCGTCAAGACAGATCTGGACGACACGATCGCATGGGCAACCGGCGAACTCGACATTGAGGGCTATGTCGTCGTGCGCGATACCCAATTGCGCGGATGATCCGCTCGTCCGTTTTTGCCGGGGGATTCCGTGTACTCCGCCGTTGGTCGGTGATCCCGTACAGTCAAGCCAGTTCTGCCGTATTCACCGATGGTGTTCGCGACGGGATAGACGGTTACCGGCGGACTAGGCGGGTTAGATAGGGTGGGATAGCGAACCGCTCCGGCGCTGTCGCGGCGAGCGCAAGCCGATCACAAGCGATCCGACTGTTCTTGTTTGACCGTCCGGTTCTAAGCGTGGCGATTGTAGGTCGCTTCGAGAAGCTGGCCCATACGACGGAACATGAAATCTTCCTGGTCGCGGGCAGCCGTGATGCCTTCACGACGGACGTCCTTCCTTGCCTGCGCTTGCAACTGTTCGGCCATAGTCGATGAAAATGAGACGGTTACGAACGCAGTCTCGCCATCCTGTGCGTCGTGAGCATCACCCGCTGGCGAAGAATCCTCGCGGTCGGTCGGACCACTGGTGTGAGCTTGGTAGGCGCCTTCAAGGCTTCTACCAATGTGGTCGGCTACGAAGCCTCCGTAGGCAATATGGGTCTCGGTGAGATCCTGCTCCCTGGCAGCCTCACCTGCGCACCGACGGAGTCGATTCAGCGTCTCGACCCGGATAAGGACAAGCAGGGACTCCCTTACCACAACCCGCGAGCCGCGAGGATTGGGGAACCCGGTGACGCGCCGGAACCAAGACGCGATAGATGCCGTCAGCGACTGACCTTGCACGCACAAAACGTAACGCAAAGCGCTCGTCGAGTAGTTGCAGGGTCACAGCTCGGTCTCGTGGGATCAAGGTCCAGGTCCTCGCGCGCGATGACATAGTCGGCTTGCAAGCAGGATGGACGCGCTCTCCCTCGAAGGATTGACCAATGCGATCAGCCAAAACTATCTCTTATCGAGGTACACCGGTCCGCCAAGCGAGAGTGTCGACATGCCCCCGATCACACGAGGGCGATCCCGCGCACGGCACAGACCCAGGGATCACGAGAGCAGCGCTCTGCCAGCTCAACTACTCGGCCTGGCCCTCGCATCCTACCGACGAAGCGCCCAGAATCGACCCGAGGCCACTGACACGATTTGGGGCGACCACTCATAGCCCGAGGTGCCCAGCCTGGCGCGCGTACCATCAGTGCTCGGGCATGACATTTGAGAGAGCGTGGAAAGCCGAATCGTTGAAGGCTGGACTACGCGTTGAGCGTGTAGCCGGCTTGCGTGCCCTGAACAATCCTTGATCCTCTGCTACAGCTGGGTCCGGCCCGCCCGCCTTGCCCGCGGTTGCCGTGGTAGAAGCCGTACCCATAGCCACACTGCCATCCAGGCGGGGACTTCCCCGGCGAGCCTTGCGTCGGATGCCCATGTGTGAGTACGAACTTGATGACGTGTCGAGCTATAGAGCAACTGACGTGCCCCTGAAGCACTTCTACGGCGAACGTTGTTCCGAGCCCCCGGACTCGACCGCATCTTGCCGTTGGCGTCAAGGCCCGGTGAGCGACTACGCTCCTCGCCGACCAAGCTGGCGCATCCAGAACCGTGAAAGTCGCGGCCAGGATGGTAGCCACGATCGCGAGAACGTGGAGAGGGTAAGGCCATCGTGTCATTTCCGGTCGATCGTACAACCCGCGACGAGAATGCCGGGAATACCCTCCCGTTGCCCCAAGCTGGGTTGGCTTCTTGCCAGGTCATCGTGGTACAGGCCTTCGGCACTTCGAACTAGAGACACGGTCGCTTTCGCCTAGTGGATGCGAGAACAGGTTCCTCGGGAGAAAGTCAGTTTGCTAGCGCATCTCACGAAGCCTGCGTATGAATACCGGACTTTGCAGTGTTTTAGCACTTGAAATTATCCTATCACCAAGTA
Source organism: uncultured Solirubrobacterales bacterium (assembly GCA_963695305.1). Classification (GTDB taxonomy): domain Bacteria; phylum Actinomycetota; class Thermoleophilia; order Solirubrobacterales; family Solirubrobacteraceae; genus Palsa-744. The sequence goes on from OY968774.1 coordinate 2,715,418, forward strand.
TTCTAGCGCAGGAATTGGGATTGCGCAAATACCACATGGGTCCGCATGGAGGGCAGATGTGGTTCTATACCGGGGGTGGGACATGCGTATTCTGCGTGGGCGGTCGTGTGCGTTTCTTGTCGGCTTGATGGCGTATGCCCTCTGCGGCAGCACATCAGCTCAGGGGGATCGTGGGTTTGCGTTCAGTCGAGATTTCTCGCGTGAAGCTGCGCTGGTCATCCCTAATGGCGAGTGGCTGTTCGGCTACGAGCAAATGCAGGAAGCGGTGGAGGTCCGGCACTCCAATCCTGACGCAGTAGCAGCTCGCATGAGCTCCAGTCGACGGTTCGAGAGCCTGGACTCCGGCGACGCAGCTATTCTCGCTCGCTCCTCTTTTCCGCAGCTCGTGACGCAACGCAATGGTGGTCCGCCGCATCTGGACGCTGGTGAACGGATTGTGCGCGCAGTAGGTGACTATGCGGCTGCCGTCAAGACACGGGATGGTAGGCGCGTGGTGGTCGAGTCTTCGGAGCCGATGTTTGCCAAGACTACGACTGGACTCGTCCCTATCGACTTGAGCCTGCAACACGATCGCGGCGTCTTCCGGCCAAAACGGCCCGCTGGGGGTGTCAGCGTGCGTATCCCGGAGCGCCTAAGTGTAGGACCGTCCCTGAGTGCTCTCGGCGTGTCGCTGACACCCGTAGATCGGCAAGGCGCCGCACTCTCCAGTTCTCCGGGCGTGATCGATGGCTCCACGATCTTTTACGCTCACAGCGAAAAGGCAGACTCAGGTGTACTTGACTTGGACACGCTCGTGAAGCCAGAAACCCTGGGTTTCGCCGAGGAGAGCATCCTTCGTTCGGAACGTTCCCCCCATGTCCTGTACTTCAAGGTAAAGCTGCCCGTCGGCGCACGATTGCGACGCAGTGACACTGCTGAGGTGCGCGTACTCGATGCCGGCCGGGCCATAGCAAGTATTGCTGCTCCGGCTGCCGTAGATGCGGAAGGTACTCCTGTCCCTCTGTCACTTGGCCTTTCGGGTCATACGCTCACTATAAAGGTCGAGCACAAGCCGGGCGAGTACAAGATGCCGATTGCAGTCGATCCGCACATTTACGAAGAACAACTTAACGCCAAAGGATTGAAGCCGACCAATTGGCATTTCGAACACTCCCCCGGCGCCACCGCGTTCACAGCATCCGAAAATCCCGAAGGCAAAGGCTGGACAGAGCACATTAGCGGCACCCACAGTGGAAGCGAATGGGGCGCAATGGTGTATACCACGCAGGGCACATCCTCTATTAAAATGATGTCGATTGAAGGCACTTGGCACGACACTGGCGCGAGTATCGAAAACTCCTTCGCCTTGGTTGCTCCGAGTGGGGTAGCTGAAGCCAGAGAGCCGTTGGGGTCCGAATGGACTGGTGGCGGGGAATGGCCCCTCTGCGCCCCAGAACCAGCAGACTGCTTTAAAAAAACAGCGGCCAGTGGCAACTCGGCCGAGTGGCTCCAGGTATCCAATGGGCCGGGCAACGGTGTAGGAGGAGAAAATATCCTCCAAAAAGCGACTTTGTACATTGAACAGTCAACTGAACCTGAAGTAACGTTTAATAAAACGAGTCCGACGCTTCCCAACGGGATGCCAAACGCGTTGTACGGCTCAAGTACATGGCTTGGTACAGGTACCGCGATCGAGGTCGAAGCCCACGATCCGGGTATCGGTATCAGCTACTTCGGGATACGAGGCGCAGCCTGGGAAGATCACAGTGCCTTGCTCGAAGAAGATGAATGCTTCGGTGGCGTACAATGCCCTGAGAACTTTGACCCGATTTTTGTCGGTGATCCGTCGATGTACGAAGGAGAAGTCGACTTCGGAGCGACCGCTTACGATGCCATGAACCTTCATACGGAAGTATGGTCGCCGACTGTAAAGGTCGATGTAGCGCCACCCCATAGTCTCGTACTCAGTGGACTGCCGTCAAACGACGAAGTCGGATTCAAACCGTACACCCTAAAAGCTGAAGCATCTGATGGCACTACTATCGCCAGTTCCGGCATCAAGTCAATTGGCCTGAAGATCGATGGTCACGAAATCGGGACTGCATCGGGATCTTGCTCTCCTGGGCCATGCACCGCCAAAAGCGGGTCGTGGACGATCAATGGACAGGAATATGCAGCCGGTCCACACCTATTGACGATCACGGCGACCGACAAGGCTGGCAACATCGAAACAGAAGACATCACTGTGACCGTGCGCGCAGCAAGCCCTGTCGCAGTCGGACCCGTGGATGTAAACCCTGAGTCGGGTGAGCTCAGCCTTCAGACCACAGATGTGGCCGAGGGAGAAGGCCTGTCAGTCGCACGCAGCTACCGGTCTCAACATCTGCTCGCCGGGTCAGGAGGGCCGCTCGGCGCTCAATGGGCCATCGGTACCGGCAGTATGGAGTCACTCGAACCTCAGGCCGAAGGCGGCGTGATCCTGACAGACCAGAGCGGTAGCCAGGTCATTTTCGCCAGCAACGGCTCGGGCGGGTACAACGCGCCGGCAGGAGATGCAAACCTCAAACTCTCCCGCCACGAAGCGGGTGGTGTCACCGAATACATACTGGCAAACGCCGCCAAGGGTACCAGTACGCGCTTTACCCTACCCGCGGGCGGTGGCACGTTGTGGAAGCCAACTGTGCAAGAAGGACCAGTAGCGACCGACACCACCACCTACAGATATGAAACCATCGAAGTCGCAGGCAAAAAGGTCACGCGCCCCGTCGAAGATCTAGCCCCCGTTCCCTCCGGCGTATCGTGCTCACCCGAAATAAAACGCGGCTGCCGCGCACTGACATTCAACTATGCGTCATCAACGACCGCCACAGGCGAAAACCAGAACCAATGGGGTGACTACAACGGGAACCTAACTCGTATCTACCTAAAGGCCTACTACCCCTCTATCGGGGTGATCACCGAGACGGTCGGCCAATACCTCTACGACAGTCAAGGACGCTTGCGCACCGAGTGGAACCCACAAATCTCTCCAGCGCTAAAGACATTCTATGGCTACGACTCCGAAAACCATCTGACTGCACTCACTTCACCGGGTTTGGAGACATGGGCATTTACGTATGGGACTCTCGCCAACAACACAAGCACAGGACGCTTGCTCAAGGTCGCGCAGGCACCCTCCTCGGCACCAATATGGGCTGGTGAAAGCCCCAAAATGACAGAAGCACCGCAACTGTCAGGTTCGCCGATCGTTGGTGCGCGCATGACTGTCTCCGACGACTCATGGTCTGGTAGTCCGGTCGCTTATGCGTACAGGTGGCAGGACTGCAACGCATCAGGAACCGAATGCAAAACGATTCCCGGCGCCAACAACCCAAACTACACACCGACAAGCGGAGACCTTGGTCACACACTGGTAGCCCAAGTATCGGCTACAAATGGCGGTGGATCTATCCTCTCTACAACTGTCGCCAGCGCGATAGTCTCCGTCGCCCCATCCGGTGGCTTGCACACGCAGCTTGTTGATGGTGGTAATAGTTTGAATGCTGTTTCGTGTGTTCCTGGGACGACTGATTGTGTTGTGAGTGATGGTAAAGGTGCTGCGTTCTACGCTACGAACGTGAGCGCGACTTCTAACGCGAGCTGGAACGCTTGGACTGGACCGGGGGTTAGTCCGAGTGAGGCTCTGGCCTGCCCGACAACGTCGCTGTGTCTGATGGCAGCGGGCAGCAACAGTGGTTACGGCGGGAATATGTATTACTCGACATCGTTGGGTGGGGCGTGGACCCTGGGATATTCCCCTTCGTATGGTGTGGACGCTATCTCGTGTGTATCGGCTTCGTTCTGTGTCGATGGGCAAAACAACTATGGGTACTTCCGTTATGCAACGAGCCCCGCGTCAACCGCTTGGACGTTGGAGTCCCAAGCATCGGCACCAATGAAGGGCGTATCCTGCGTGTCCACGTCGTTCTGCGCAATCGCAGACGGGGCCGGCAGTGTTCATGTCGCGAACACCACGACCCAAATCGAGTCTTCGTCTTGGACCGAAACCAAAGTAAACGGCACGACCGCGCTCAACGGTATCGCTTGCGTCTCGACCACCTCGTGTGTAGCGGTCGACGGTTCGGGCAACGTGATAAACCTCGCGATAGCCACCAACGGTGTTGCGACCGCTACAAAACACAACCTCGATGGCACCAACAGCCTCACCGCCATCACATGCACCACTAACTCTACGTGCGTAACCGTCGATAACCAAGGCAACATCTTCATCTCCGTCAACAACGGCGAAACATGGAGCGAGCAATACCAACTCGGAAACAAACTCAACGCCGTCTCCTGCGCCTCGGCCTCCCTCTGCGTCACAGTAGACACCACAGGAAACATCGCCACATTCAATACTGCCACACTCAAACAGCTTGTTGATGGTGGTAATAGTTTGAATGCTGTTTCGTGTGTTCCTGGGACGACTGATTGTGTTGTGAGTGATGGTAAAGGTGCTGCGTTCTACGCTACGAACGTGAGCGCGACTTCTAACGCGAGCTGGAACGCTTGGACTGGACCGGGGGTTAGTCCGAGTGAGGCTCTGGCCTGCCCGACAACGTCGCTGTGTCTGATGGCAGCGGGCAGCAACAGTGGTTACGGCGGGAATATGTATTACTCGACATCGTTGGGTGGGGCGTGGACCCTGGGATATTCCCCTTCGTATGGTGTGGACGCTATCTCGTGTGTATCGGCTTCGTTCTGTGTCGATGGGCAAAACAACTATGGGTACTTCCGTTATGCAACGAGCCCCGCGTCAACCGCTTGGACGTTGGAGTCCCAAGCATCGGCACCAATGAAGGGCGTATCCTGCGTGTCCACGTCGTTCTGCGCAATCGCAGACGGGGCCGGCAGTGTTCATGTCGCGAACACCACGACCCAAATCGAGTCTTCGTCTTGGACCGAAACCAAAGTAAACGGCACGACCGCGCTCAACGGTATCGCTTGCGTCTCGACCACCTCGTGTGTAGCGGTCGACGGTTCGGGCAACGTGATAAACCTCGCGATAGCCACCAACGGTGTTGCGACCGCTACAAAACACAACCTCGATGGCACCAACAGCCTCACCGCCATCACATGCACCACTAACTCTACGTGCGTAACCGTCGATAACCAAGGCAACATCTTCATCTCCGTCAACAACGGCGAAACATGGAGCGAGCAATACCAACTCGGAAACAAACTCAACGCCGTCTCCTGCGCCTCGGCCTCCCTCTGCGTCACAGTAGACACCACAGGAAACATCGCCACATTCAACCCAATCGGACGTACCGTCTTCGAAGGAGAATCGAGAGCACCGCAGCCGGGCTCTACCATTGAGTACGGCGTTGCCGTATCTGGTAGCGGTGCGCCGCAGAAACTGAGCGCGAGCGATGTCGCCTCATGGGGTCAAAGTGACGATCCCATCGAAGGCGCAGCTGTATTCCCGCCTGACAAGCCCGAGGGATGGCCAGCGCCAGAAGTCGACTACAAACACGCGACCATCTACTACTTTGACGAAAAGGGTCGGAATGTCAACGTAGCCTCTCCGACAAGCGGGATCTCAACAAGCGAATACAACGAAAACAACGACGTCACCCGCGACCTTAGCCCCGACAACCGGGTCTCTGCACTGGCCGAAGGCTCGAAAGCTGTCGAAGCGTCGCGACTACTCGATAGTCAGTTCACCTACAACGGTGACGGAACGGAGCTACTGAGCCAACTAGGACCACGCCACACGGTCAAGCTCACAAATGGTGAAGAAGTAGCGGCACGCCACCACACCATCTACAACTATGACGAAGGTGCCCCCGAAGGTGGCCCATACCGGCTCGTGACAAAGCTCACCGAAGGAGCACAGATCGAAGGCAGATCTGAACAAGACATAAGGACCACGACCACATCATACGGAGGCCAAGAAGGCCTCGGTTGGAAACTACGCGAACCGACCTCAGTGACCACCGATCCTTCTGGCCTAAAATTGACGCAGACGCTCGTCTACGATCCCGCGACAGGGGACCTCCTGGAAAACCGCAAGCCGGCCAGTAGCGGTGAAGGCAATGCGCACGATACGAAGACGGTCTATTACACCAGCGCTGCCAACTCAGGATACCCAGCCTGTGGCAGTCACGCGGAGTGGGCAAACCTACCGTGCGAGACGCTACCCGGAGCACAGCCCGAAACAAGCGGTATACCGAACCTCCCAGTAACAACGACAACCTACAACTATCTGCTCGAGCCGAGCGTCGTAACCGAAACGGTGGGTACAGATACCCGAACCACGAAATACACCTACGACGAATCAGGACGCCTGACAAAATCGGCGATCACCTCCAGCGTCGGCACAACACTACCAGCCGTAACAGATGAATACGACAGCAAAACTGGACTGCTCGTCAAACAAAAAACGACAATCGAAAGCATTACGACATCACTAACAAAAACTTATAATTCGCTAGGCGAGCTTACCGGCTACACAGACGCAGATACCAACGCGTCAAGCTACGAATACGATGTCGACGGGCGTATTACGTTCGTCAATGATGGCAAGGGTACCCGGGCATACGCTTACGACCCGACTACGGGACTCTTGACGAAACTGACCGACTCTGCCGCCGGCGCTTTCACAGCTACGTATGACATCGAAGGCAACATGCTCACCGAAGCCGCTCCAGACGGGATCACAGCCCACTACTCCTACAACACGATAGGAGACGCGACCCATCTTGAATACGTCAAGACCAGTTCTTGCGGTAGCACCTGCACTTGGTTCAACCAGACAGTCGTGCCATCGATCCACGGACAGACGATTTCACAATCAAATACGCTAGCTCAGACCAGCTATAAGTACGATGAAGCAGGACGGCTGACAGAAGTAGCCGAAACGCCATCCGGTCAAGGTTGTAATACTCGCACCTATAGCTACGACACAGAAACAAACACTATTAGCCTCGCCTCTCGCGAACCGGGTGGAGAAGGCAAATGCGCAACCGAAGGAGGCACAGTCAGCTCCCACGTCTATGACTCCGGGAATCGACTCACGGACGCCGGTGTAAAATACGATTCGTTCGGCGACACAACAATGCTACCCGCAACCGACGCGGGAGGCTCGGCACTTACGAGCACTTTCTATAGCGACAGTGGTCTAGCGAGTCTAACGCAGGCAGGAGAGGCAGTCAGCTACCATCTCGACCCCTCATATCGCGTCCGAGAAATCATCTCAACGGGGAATACCGCGTCAACGATCGTCAACCACTATAAGGGTGCTGGTGATGCACCCTCATGGACGGTCGATCTAGCCGGAAAATGGGCACGCAACATATCCGGAATTAACGGTGAGCTAGCTGCGATCCAGACCAACGGCGAAACACCGGTAATGCAGCTGACAGACCTTCAGGGCAACGTGATCGCAACCGCATCGCACAGCGAAGCAGCTACCGTGTTGCTCTCGACGACACGCAGCACCGAGTACGGAGTTCCCACCACCAACTCGCCGCCCAAGTATTCCTGGCTCGGAGGGCCACAACGGCCTACCGAACTCCCCTCCGGTGTCGTGGCGATGGGTGCCCGTGGTTACGTGCCCCAGCTCGGGCGATTCTTGCAAATGGACCCCGTCACAGGCGGCTCGACCAACCCCTATGCCTATACAAATGGCGACCCAGTCAACACGACCGACCTAAGCGGAGCGTACGTCGAAAATGATTACCTCCAGGAATTCAACGAAGAAGAAAAAGAAATAGCAGTCGAAAACCGCATAGCTGCCGAAGAAGCAGCACGCGAAGAAGCCGAACGCAAAGCCGAAGAAGCAGCCGAAGCGGCCGAAGCAGCGCTAGCCGAAATTGAACAGACAAGTAGCGGAGGCGCTGGGTCACATCGTAACGGCCATAAAGGCCATAGCCACAGCGGTGGGGCTATTGCGACAGCCTCGTACGGGTGTCCAGGACCTCCTCCGTGCTTACATAAAGCTAATAAAGGAGGACCCTACAAAGGTGCTCACCCGGGACTCGGCGGTAAATCGAAGGAGCCAAACCACCCATCCCAGAAAAAAAGAGAAAAAGAAAAACAAGAAGAAGAAGAAAGGGCGGTAGTGGTGCAAAAAGCACGGGAAGCGTGGGAAGAGTGGGAAGACTGTTTTTATCACGAAGCCTGTTGACATCGCATAACAGTGTGCCGCCCTGGGAGCGGCATCGCTGCCTACCGCGCAGATGACGGCCGATCGTCCACTCGTAGCGCTCGTATGTGGAGGGCGCGAGCCCACCCTCGTTACGGGGGTGGGCGTTGACCTCAAGATAGAGCTCGAGCACCTCGGCGATCGTGCGCGCCGGCATCTCCTTGGCGTTGGCCTCCTTCGCGTCGAGGTCCAGCACGAACCGCCGGCTGTCCGGGGCCCACCTCTCGTAAAGCAGAGGTAGCGACTCGATTCTCGCTGTCGCCTCTCCTCCCTTACCGCAACGTCACCGCCCAGTGATCCGGACGGGTGCGGCAGCCAGCCTAGCGGCTCTTATCACCCGATCTGCCCGAGCTGATGATCCGCTCGTCAAACAGGTTCACACGGCTCACTGAGAGGGCGTCCGTCCCGTCCAATGCGTCTCGTACCGGCGGCGGCAATGGCGGCAGTGCGAGCGCGGCCAGACTCCCGTGGTGGATGTCGCTCTCCGTCGCGAAGAAGATGTGATCGCGCGCCGGGTAATACCGTTCGTGAGCGGCGCTTCCCGTCACTCCGAGACTGCCCTTGAGCGTCTGGTCGGCGGCCTTGGCGTATGTGAGTGCGATCTCGGCGGTACGACAGACGAACACGACGCCCGGTCGTGTCCCGAGTTGGCGGTAGCGGCGCTGCTCGCCCCACCAGGCACACAAGAAGGCGTCGTACTTGCGGAACTTCTCAATGTTGTAGGAGGTCCGGTCCGTCAGGTCCATCTCCACGCACACGTCGAACGTCAACCGCTCGTCGGGAACGTGCACCTCGCATATCGCGTCAGGTTCGATCCGTGCGAAATCCTTGTTGTCCACGTCGAAGATGCCGATGTGCTTCGGGCGGGGCACGTCCTTTAGCGCGATCTGCCGGCGGTTACGGCCGTTGCCGATCTGCGGCACAGAGCACGTCCCCGCGGGCCAGCGTGGCGTGCGCCACTTGTCGGTCGCCAGATGCCCCAGGTGCTCGTGGAACTCGATCACCCACGACTCCAGGTGCAGGTCGTGGCGGATTCGTCCGTCCTTTTCGACCTCCATTTCCCGAAACTCGCGGGTCGGCGGCACAGCCGGTGGCTGGCGCTGCTGCGCGGTCTGCATCCCGAACCGGGTCAGCGAGTACAGGTAGGGCAGCGCCCCGCGCGGCGTGTCTCGCAAGATGATCGGCCAGCGGGCGATCAGGCCGTGGCGAAACAGCTTGTCGTGAAGGCGGCCACGCATCGTGCGCTCGGCGACGGTCGGCATCGTCGCTCTGCGGATCATGCCCGGCAGCGCGAGCCCTACTCGGTCGAGCAGCGCGAGGATCGCGTAGTCCTCTGCGTACAGTCTCGGGAGTTTCTCTGACGGCGGCTTCTGCTCGGCGTCCCTGATCCCGAGTAGCGGGTCGACAAACGCGGCGAGTTCCCGGATGCTCTCCGGTGCCTGTCCCTCGGGGAATAGCTGTTGAGTCTCAGCCGGTGCGCGACCGGCGCCGAGCACCGTGCGGACGGGACTGCGACTCACCTCCGGCACCTCGCCCGCCTCGCGGATCAACGGCCGCACGTCCTGGCGCACCACCCTTGCGGTCGCGGTGTCGCCGACCGGCCCTCCCGGTGTATCGCGTGGGGCGCTTGGGTCCGGCTGGTGTACGTCCTCTCCGCTGGCGGTCGCGTCGTTTGCTGGTGGCGGGTCCGTCGAGGGGACTCGTGTCTCTGCGGAACTTCCCGTCCGCTTGTAGGTCTTCGGCATCTGCTCGGGGTAGGGGCCGCACTGTTCCTCAAGCAGTCGTAGATGGTGTTCGGCCCACGGCCCATTTCGGAGCTTCGGGAACGGGTAGGTCTGCCCGAAGAACGCTTTCGCGCGGGCACCAGCGGACATCCACGACGCGAGGCAATGCCACACCTTCAGATACAGCACTTCCTCCGGTGTGACCCCCATCAGCTCCCGGGATTCCAGGTCTGAGCGGATCATCGTCTGATACACCGACATCGCGATCCGGGTCGTCGCCTCGGCGTCTTCGGGGTCGCCTAGCCCGAACAGGCACTTCGAGCCGAAAAGGTTCGATGAGCCCTTGCGGATCGCTTCGGTTTCTGCCGCGGACTGCGCCATCGCCCCGAGTTGGCTCATGTATTGCGTGCCGATCGTTAGCTCGAGCCCGGCCTCGCGGTGCGTGGCCGCTTGCTTGATGTTCTTCATCGTGAGGAGCTGCCACGCCTCGTCGAAGGTCGCGCAGACCCGTGGCCGTTCGTGTGCCTCCAGATGCACGAGCCACTGCATCAGCGAGTGGACCTGTTGGAGGAAGAAGTGCATCGCTACCTGGGAGCCCTCTTCTCCGAGTGCGGCCATGTTCGCGTCGATGACCAGAATGTCTCGGGCGAGCACGATGTCCCGCAGGCGAATATCGACTTGGTGATTGAAGAACCGCCGCAAACCCGGCGATGCCAAGATCGTCTCAATCTTGTTCCGTGGTGGGTCGAGACGCTGGAACGTGTTGCTTCGATTGTTTTCCAGCTCGGAGGGTAGGACCGTCGCGAAGAACTCGGTGGTGTGGTCGAGGTCGGCGTACCCTTGGCAGGCGTTCACTGCTTGGTCGCGCAAGTCCTGCCGATCTGGCAAGAGCAGAGCGAAAACGTCCTCGAACATCGCGACGCCACCGTGCTTGTGAGCCAACGCGAGCGATCCAATGACCGCGTGGTACAGGTAGCGCTTGGAGCTCTGGAAGACCTGTCCCTCAGACGTGTCGCTGATCGCCTGAACGATGTTGTCGGCGACCGCCGACGCCTGGTCCGCCAGCCCGCGGTCGGGGTCAAGTCTTAGCGGTGACATGCCGAACATCGGACGCCCCAAATCCAAGTACCACACACGCTTGCCGCAGTCGGGCGGTGTCAACTCCAGGCACGTTCTCGCAAGCTCGCTCTTCGGGTCCACGACGATCGGTGACGCGTTCGGGTCGCGAATGTCCGACAGGTACATGCGGAGCATCGCGGCGGTCTTTCCGCTGCCCTGACGGCCGATCATCATCGCCCCGTACTTGCGGTCGTCGGGATGGATGTAGACCGGCCCGTTGGAGGCCCGCAGCACCGGCAACATCTCATACGCCAGTGGACGCAGCCCGTTCGGTGAAGCAACCGTCCGCCGGTCGCTCCCGTCAGGGACGGGACGCCGAGGGATGGCACCCTCGCCAGGGTCCAGCAGCGGGCGCAGTTCGTCCCGCGCTCCTTGAAGGCCGGTGTGAGTCACGGGCTTTCGTCGACCTGGCTGGCTGGCTGTGGCGGCAATTGCGGCTGTGGTTCGCCGGTAGCGATCGCGATCTCCGGCGGTGCGGGGATGCGCGGCAGAGCGAGCCGTCTCACCGGCACGTTCTTCAACCTCGCGCCCGGCAGAGCCAGCAGATGCGCGAGCTCGGTGGAGGAGACCAGTGACCGCAGCGATAGCGATGGCATTACCGGCGGATACGCCGAGGGGAACCTTTCGCGGTAGCGATCCTGGCGCAGGACCATCCAACGCCGTTGCAAGCGATTGCGTCCCCGACGCGCCAACAGGACGGCCGCGATCCGGTTGCACGTCTCCCTGGTGTCCGAGGCGACCTGAACCTCAAGCCAGCACCACGCGTGATCCTGGGTGCCGGCGGCGGCCGTCATCTCCGCCCGGTTCAAGGTGCCCAGCGTGCCGCCCTCGAGGGGCAGCAGACCGTCCTCGTGGTAGCGCAGGCGCTCCCTCGCGTACCGCTCTACAGGCAACGCACACGGGATCATCTGAAACCTCACGGTGCTGGGCCGCCCGACTACAGCCTGAGCCTGCGCTACTGCTTCCAGTGCGCTTGAGGCGATCTGATCGGGGTCGTCATTGAGCGGGTAGACAAAGCTGCGCTGCTTGCGAAACCGCAGCACATGACCAGGCACCGGGATCACGCCTCCGATCTCCCGCGGCGGCCCGATCATCTCGAAGCCGACACGTACATCCGGGTAGGCCGCCGAGAAAATCCCGTCGATCGTGTTGACGAGCGTCCGCTCACACCGAACGCACAGCACCCACTCCATCTCCCCGGCCGGCCCCGCCCCATAGTGAGCCTCGAACGCGATGAACGGTTGGCCGTCGCGGCTGCGCTGCTCGGGGAACTCACGGACAGCGTTGAGCAGTCCCTCGACCATGTTCGTCACGTCCTTGGGGCGAGCCTGGTCGTGCATCGACAGCTTGACCTCGTACAGGCCGTAGCTTCGGGTCAGACGGTTCGCCAACCGGCGGCGCACCATCTTTGTGGCCAGCCACACGAACGCGGCCGTGCTCAATACTCCGCTCGCGAGGAAGATCAACAGGACATGCCCGAACGTCAGCCAGCCGTGATGCGCTGTCCGGTGCTGCATAGGCATCTGCGGTTCGTTGGTGAGCCCACTCGTGTTTGGCGAGATCGAATGAGGTGGCGGGACCGCCAGATGCCCGAGTTTGGGCAGCAGGATCGCGAACATCGCCAGGCACATGAGCAGGCCGATCGCGATCAGCAGCAGTAGATGGCTAGCGCGAGGTTGCATCACATTCCCGCCCATAGCTCCAAGACGGCGGCGACACCGAGGGTCGCCACGATCGCCGCGATGCGTAGCACCGTCTGCTTGAGCGTGACTCGATCGCGGCGCAGATCCAGATAGAGGACGACCAGCAGCACCCACGCCGTCACCTCGATCGGTCCCTCCGGCAGGAATACCCGCAACTGCCGTTCACCGTAGGCGCCGACGAGCATTCCGGCGCCTATCGCGTAACCAATAGCCAAAACGCCGATGATCGCGTCACACACCCCCACGATCACCCGCTCAAACACGAACGTGTCATCTGACAGTCTGCGGCCAGCGAAGCGGGCAAGTGCGAATACCGCGACCCCCAATGCGCTGCGACAGTTGTGAAGCCAAATCGTGAGAGCCTGTGAGGGAGTGTCTGGGATGCTCGCGAAATGAACAGCCAGCAGGCTCCGAGCCTGTGCGGAGAACATGAGGCCGGTGAGAACTGTGGTCGCTGTAGCGACAGCCAACAGCGCGCCGTAGACGATCGTGAAGTCACGCCAACACAGTGAGTGGTTGTGCGTAGTCATCGCTTGAGGAACCCTCCGATGGCCTGGAGCGTCAGCCCAGCGACGCTCGCGAGCTCACGGCACGACCGGCCGTTGAGATCCCCGAGGTAGGGCATCAGTACCAGTGGTGCTCGGCGCTCGTCGGCGAGATCCGCCAACCCATCCAGCGGCGCCTTGCCCGCTCCTGGTTGTGCTCGAGCGACAAGGATCTCCGGGCGCGTCAGCGGCGCAACGTGTGCAAGAACTCGACGGGCTCGTGCAACACCCTCCTCGGTCGCGGGTAGCACCCACGCAAGATGAGACGCGATCGACATCGCCGCCTGCTCAGCGGGCCTTGAGAGCGTCCCGGTATCCACAACCGTCAGGCCGTGCGCGGCTTGCGCGTCGCCGAGCACCCTACGGATCGCGTCCTGGTCCCCGTGGACGGTGAACTGCGGTTCGCCGGCTAGCACCCTCAGACCGTTCTCCTCCTCAGCCCAAAAAGCCCCGACCTGTTCTCGACGAGCTAGGCGCTCGCTGATAGCCGCGAGGGTCTGTGAAGCACACACCGACGAGTAAGCCGCGACCCCAGCCGTCGGTCCTCCCGTATCAGCAACCAGCACCGGCACGGGCGACTCTTCTGCGGCGGTAGCCGCGGTGAGATACGCGAGTGCCGATGCGCCGGCGCCGCCCGACAGTCCAGCGACCGCCAACAACGGTCCAGGGGCCTGGCGGAAGCAAAGGCCGCTGATGCAAGGCTCGCCGTCGGTCACGAAGCGCGACCGTCGCGAGGAGCGCCGCCAAGTGCGCCAAATTGTTTGTGTGTCGTCGGTCATTGTTGTGTTTGGCTTGTGGCGTGCGTGCACGGCGCGGCCCTACACCTCGGGTCGCCACGCGCTCACCGAAAACCCGTTGCTGACGTGTTGCACAGTCGCCAGGAAGACGTGGAACGCCGCTTGCGTTTCTGCGTATTCCCCATCGCCGCCGGTCCGCTCGCGCGTGACCACAACCCATTCCCGTGGGATTCCCCCAACGACCCGGCTAACCGTGACCACCGTGCCGGTGTTGTAGATACGGGCGCGCTTCAGTGTTGTGTCGCGGCTACTTTGCGCCTCGGCCTGTTCCTCAACGGCCCGGGCTTCTCCGATAGCGCTGGCCGCTAGTCGCGCCTGGTCTCCTGCCAAGGATTTGTAGGTCCAGTTGACGTAGCCGGTAGCGAAGCGTTCCAGTGCTTGCGTCGGTGTGCCGGCCCGTCTTATCGGGGGTGCTTGTGCGGCATCCGCGGCCGGGATTGTCCCCTGAAGCTCCCCCGGATTTGCCTGTACGGGAACTCGCCCTTCTTGACTGGGTGCGGTGCCCGTTTGACGCATCCCACACGCCGCCAAGAACGGTGTCATGCTCACGAGCGCGACCACTAGTAGATACCTGCCAAATCGGATTCTCATTTTTTGTCCTTTCACAATCCTGGTGGGTGGCGGACCACCCACTGAGCCCATTTGGGTACTTCTGGGAAAACCCGCCACCGGGGGCCGCTCTGGTTCTCGTTCGGTCCGGTGTCGGTGCCTTTGTAGGACGTGTCGAACCTGACCCCCGCGACGTACATGAAGGCGTGTTCACTGTTCGCGTAAACCGTCACCCACCTACCGGGGCCGGGACTGCCGTAGGACTCAAGTTCGGTTGAATCCTCCGCGGAGGTACCGAACACGCCGCCCGCGTGCAATACATACGACACCGCCGAACTACAGTCATACGCAGGTTGCAGCGTGTCCAGCGATGGGCCGTGCCCGCCGCCGCGAAAATAGGTTGCGTGGTGTAGGCGGTTCCCGGCGGCGATCATTGCCTTCACCGACCGTGTTGTTTCTGTGGGTGCGGCGGCTAGACCGTCGGGGAGCACCTTTGCTGTCTGGCCTGGTGTCAGCGGAAGTGGACCTTCCGCGTTAGTCGCGTCGCATCCGGAGACTTCGCCTGTTTCGTTGCCGGTTTCGACCGTTGCTTCCGGTGTAGCTTCTAGGATGTTCGCGGCGCCTGTCTTTGCGGCTGGGGTGACGGTTACTTTCCTTGCCCCCCAAGCGAGCTGGTAGGAGCGACCGCGCCAGTCGTAAATGTCGATGTGCTTGCCGAGGATCGCTCCGCCGGTGTCAGCGGCCTTGAAGGTGATCGCATCGTTGTTGAACGGGTTTGGTGAGACGTGCACGTAGCTGCCTAGCGGAATGACCGAGGGATCTACCGCGATGATGTATGCCCTCTTTTCAGGGCGTAGGTCGATGCCGGTCGCTGTGACGCCGTTGCCTTGTATGCCGCCCCAGGGTGGCCCGTAACTCGTCGCCAACCAGTCGCCCTTACCTTTGCTCATCACGGGTACGCTGGGTGTCGAACACGACGCGTTCGACGGGGGTGCGATCACGGTGATGAGCAGCACGATGAGCCCGACGAGCGCTAGGATCGGCATCATGCCCGCGGCTAGGACGGCCAGCGCCCATCCTGCCTGATGTTCTCCACGAGATCGCATCAGCAGGGGCCTATTCGTCCGCTCCGAGTGGCACGCCGGCCCTCGCGAGCTCTCTGATCGCCGGCCACACTTCACCATCGTGGGCCTCGATCATCGCGTCGCGCATAGGCACATCCGTCAAAGGCTCCGAGGTGAAACACCAATACTCCGTCGGACCAACGGGAAGGCGTAGCTTGCCTGTGCCTCGCGCACCGTTGAACCAGAAGAACTCTGAGTATCGGCCCTTTACTGTGCGAAGGTTTTTGATGATCGCTGCTTGCTCGTCGGACAAGCCGAGGGCCTTCTGGGTAAACAGCAACTCTTTTTCGTCGTCCTGGCGCAACAGCATCGCCATCGAACAGTTGCGGAGTAGTGGCAATCCATGTTCGGTGCCGAGATCGGAGAACTGTTGGCTGAGGATCAACAGGAACAGTCCGATGTGTCTTGCTTGGCGAGCGAGGTTCGCCACATGAACCCCAGCCTCGGGGGTGGCTACCTTGTGCCACGCCTCGTCAATCACCAGCATTGATTGCAGGTGTAGTAGCGGCACCCCTGCCCGTCCCACGAGATGCGAGTTGGTGTTCCGGTGATTAACGACTTGCCTTGTGACGTACTCGATCGTCGCGAACATCACCGGGCCGAGGATCTCCTCGGGGCATTGCTTGGTGTCAAAGACCACCAGTGGACTGTCGAGCGGGATGTTCGTGTCCCTGTCAAAGACGTAGCTGTAGGCGCCGGCGCCACAGAACTCACCGAGACGCTCGGCGAGACTGCGAAGCGCCGCCGCTACCTCTGCTGCTCCCCCATCTCGTTCCTCGCTGGCGCGCTCGAGCAGGACCTCACGCAGAAGGGACTCGCGGGCTGGCACATCCTGGGCGTGTGCCCGTGCATACACCTCGCGTATTGCCGCCCCAAGATGTGAGCGCTCTAGGACGCTCAGCCCCTCCTCGCCCATCATCGAGCTGTGTAGTGCAACTAGGAATGCGACCTTCGTCCGCGGCACGACCGTCTGGTCAGGCGTGTCCCACGGGTTTATCGCCCACGCGGAATCATCCGATCCGATATCCAGGTGTGCGGCACCTGGGACGAGCCGCGCGAGTAGCACGTAGTGGCGGGCGCGGTCGATCACGAATACTCGGCCGATCCCGTGCGCCAGACAGCGCGCCATTATCAGGAGCGTCAGCAGCGTCTTACCGGCCCCCGACTTTCCGGCGATGACCAACGAGTGATTCTCGTGAACCCGGTCGATCGGGTTCAGCAACTCAAGCGTACGGCCGGGGCTACTGAACGCGAACGGGATACCCTCGGGGCTACCGCAACTCGTGCCCGCCAGTGGTACGCAGTCCCCGACGTTCCGTGTCGCATACGGTCGCGAGTAGCCAGCCATGTCGCGTGCCAGCGGCAGTGTTGATGGCCACAGTCGTTGTTGGTGGTGTGCCCCACGGTTGACCGCGACATCCGAGGTGGAGGACAACGTCTCGACACAGAAATCGATCGCCTCTCCAAGCGCTGCGAGATCGGGCTCCGGGCCGGCCGCTCGCACCGACATATATATGGAGGTCTCGAACAGGCCGGTCCTCGCGTTACCGGCCATGTCGCGCAGCAGGTGAGCGGACTCCTCCTCTTGCGCGTAGCGGTCCCAGTCAGGCACTCGTCCCCGTGACTCCGCGCCACGGTTCACCGCATACAGCCGTCGGTAGCGCATCTTTAGTTTGGTGCGCTCACGGCGACGGTCAAGTGCCCTGACATGCACGCTCAAGGCGAATGGTTGACGGGTCATCATGGCGCCCATCAGCCACGCTGACCGGGTGTGGTCGGCTGTTGTTGCGACCCACACGGTCTGCTCGACATCACGATCGACTTCGACGTGATGGTGGGAGCGGCGGAAGTCAAGCGGCGATTGCGCTATCGCTGCACGCAGACGATGCGCGACCTGTTTTGCCTGCTCCAGGTCCACCTCGCCCTCGAGCTCACCGAATATCTCTGTCGAGCGTGGCGGTGTGCGGGTGCTCTTGTCAGCGGAGGTCGGATTGAACCTTGACCACAGCAGCGCGACGAACTCTTCGCCGTTGATGACACGACTCGGTATCGCCAGCGAGTCGAGCTCTGAACGGATACCTTCGGTGAATGCGAGGCTCTCGCGTGCAATCCGGCGGTGTGCCTTGAGCTGACGGGTCAACGGGGCCGAGAGCAGTTTCCCTCGCCGTGGAACCAGGTCGCGCAACATTTCCCCTGCGCGCCTGCGCGACGGCACGTACGGACACACTACGTAGAACGAGGTTTGTACGGCTGCCTGCTCATCGGCGTGCAGACGCAGCGACTCCTCCATCGCAGCGTAGAAACGCCATCTCGAGGTCGAGAGCGGATCGGGTCCGTAAGCATCAAGCGAGGAGGGTGGGTCGCCTGCGGAGAAGCTGACTTCGCGACGCGCATCGGTGAGGATGCTCGCCAGATCGACCGGCCGGGAGGCGACATAGAACTGCAAGCGCTGGTCGGCGCGTAGTCGCGCGATCAACTGGCAGTAGCCTTCGGCGATCCGCTGGCGTTCCTCCTCGGAGAGAACTAGCGGGTTTGGGGCAGTTACCTGCAATACGCGGACGAACGCTCCCTCGCTCGTGATCGCGAGCCCTGAGCGGTCGATCGCCTCGACCGCGAGTAGGTCGCCAGCTTCCTTTATTCGGCGGCGGTCACGGTGGTGTTTATCTATCAGTGCCATAGCTCCTCCAAGTTCAGGCCACCGTTATTGCTGTGTGCGATGGCGCGTGTGTCACTGTCGGGTTCGATCGCGTATCCGACTGTCGGGGCGCCCGGACCGGCCATGTAGCGTCCATCGCTAAAGCCGTTCCGAATCCGGGCTCGCAGGTACAGCCACAGGTCAAACTCGGTGCTGCTCGCCAAGATCACCGACCCGGCGGGGATACACGCGATGTAAATGGAAAGGAAGAGAGTCAGGTAGGGGCCGAACGGTGAGAGGTACAGGGCGAATACGAGGCCTCCCATGAATCCGCAGAACAGCGCGATTATTTGTGGAACGGTCAGCTCGCCGATCCGCAATCGGTCTGTGAGATGTTTGTATGCAGGGTTCATCGCACGCTCCCGTTAGTCCAGGAAAGGCTCCGGGTCGGCCAGCTCGCTACCGGACTGGCTGTTGGGGTCCTTGCCTGCAGGTGCGGGCTGCTCACGTAGATCGGCGCCAAGGCTTCGTGTTCCCGTCGACGGGGTCTCACCGGATGCTGTGGGAGCCGGACCGTGGACCTCCGATGCCTCTTTGGGGCCACTGGTGGGCGTGTCTTTGGCTCCTGTGCTTGCCGAGCTTGGGGTTTGCGTTTGACCCGGTGTCGCGTCAGCCTTAGTAGTGGGAGTGGGAGTGGCTGACGGTGAGTCCAGGGAAGCGATGGCTTGAGTCATCCCGCTCGTCACCGCGCCGCGGGGCGCGCTGCCAAGTGTCAGAAGCGCGTCGCGCTGGTCGGCGCTCAAGCCCGCGGCGCCGACATGGTTTGCGGCGAACTGGCGCATACGGTCGGGGTTTGCTGTTTGAAAAGCCGCAAGACCCTTTTGTGTCTCGGGGGAGAACTGTCTCATCGCGGCCTTCACGTCGGCTGCGGTCGGGGGCGCCATTCTCGCTGCGCCCTGCATCGTCTGCCACGCTTCGTTCTCTACGCTCCGGTTAGGCTGCGGTCGCTCAATCCCCGGCACCTTGAACGCGGCTTCCTTGCGACCAAATGCCTCTTTCGCGCCGTCTGCCCCGGATTGCGCCTGGTTTTCACTGTTTGCCGGCGCGGTCGAATCCTGCTCACCACCGGCCTTCGCAGGTGCCCCTCCTCGGCTACCCCTTCCCCGTCGTCCATTGCCCTTTGCGTCCTCTGTGAAGCCGCTGTCTCCAAAAACGATCCTGCTCGCAAGGCTTCCGGCACCCGGTTCGCTCGGGGGTCGGATCGGCGTTGGCAGCGAATCGATCATCCGTGCCGCGCCTGCGTGTCCCTCGACGGCAGCAGTCGCGACCGCTTGCCCCCCACCGGCTGCCGCGCGGGCAGCAAACATGCCGAATGTGACAGTTCGCCATACCCGCCAACCGCCCGGTTGGCCCTGCGGACCGATCATCGCTGTCCGCATCAAAAACCTCGGGATCGTGATGCACAGAAGCATCAGCGTGATCCCCGCCAAGGGACGGATAATCACTGTGTCGATAACGCTGTGTGACGGTGCGAACGTGAGGACATCAGCGTTCACGGCCGAACTGAGCGAGAACAGGATCGCCCACACTGATGGGACCATCACAGCGACGCTTAGTGCCTTCGTCGCCGAGATCGCGAGCCACGAGAGCTCCGGTACAGGCCACATTACGACGCAGAGCGGCATCGACACGTACAGGAACATCAACATGACCGACAACAGCACCTTCATCCACAGCAGCGCGAGAAAAACGATGGCGCTGATGAACCCGATCAAGATAACGAAGATCAGGCCGAGCCCGTCGTCGATCGCGAACGCACCCGTGCCGAGCGTGAGCGCCGCGTCAAACAACAAGGCGACGTTATGCTGGACGCTCGTACTGCCTAGAAGCGCATGGTTAAACGCCGACGGGATAGCGGTGAGCTCACTAAAGATCCCCGGCCAGAGGATGATGAAGCCAACCGCGCCGGTTACACGCACAAGCCCCTGTAGAGCCTCAAAACCGCCCGACCCGCTGTCGGTCAATCCGGCGATGTAATAGCGCAGTATCGAAAGGGTTAGAACGGCACTGAGCATCCCTGCCGAGATCGCTACGGTTGTGTGCTCAAGGCCGGCGACGTGTCCAGAATCGAAGTTGGGGATCGTCAGTAGTCCGTTGATGACACCCGTGATGAGTTTCGCCTCGACGCCCCCGAAAATCGCCTGGAGGACCTTCAACAACGCGCTGAGTACCGCTTCTGCGGGATTCAGGACGACTTCTCCAACCGCACCGATCCCTTCGACGGCTTCACCTACGACGGGGATTTTGCCGATGATCGGGATCTTGGCCTGTGCCGCTATCGGGGTCGCCAGAAATACCCCATAGGTGAGCATGAGAACCGTCGTTCCGCTCGCGGCGAGGTGCACCCAGTGTGACCGGGTACACGCTCGCCTCTCTGAGCGGCACGGGCGCCGTCTAGCGGCCAGCCTGTTAGCGAGCGAACGCAACTGAGGCCTTTAGTTGACGAGTCCCGTCGCGCTTGCCGCGAGCGCCAGCGCACCGACGGTGCCTGCGATCACCGTGCCAGCACGCCTGTTACCCAGCATCAGTGCTCCCGCACCAAAGATCAGTGCGATTGGTGCGACGGCCGCCAACGCGATCAGCAGCGGGGTCGACAGGCTTGCCATGAACGCCGCGAACTTGTTGACGCCTTCCAGCTTCGAGCTTTCAGGAATACCCAAATCGCTCTTGAACAGGTATGGGTAGGCGGCGGCGGTCTTTAGAGCGACGATCGCGGCACTCTCAACGAGAGTGACCGCGACCGCTTGTCGTAGCTTGCGACGCGCCGCTTGGATCTTCTCAGTCATGTTGGTTGTTACCTCCGGTGTTGTGGTTAACCGAGCGCGCCTAACGCTCGAAGCCGAACTCGTCTCCCTCACCGCCGCTACTCATCCGCCGTGGGCTCGGTGGCGTTGCTGTCGGCGGAAAAGGCGACGAGGGGAACGAGACGGAGCCCTCACCTGGGGTGGCAGAGCTCGGCGTGAGCGAATGACCGCCCGTCAATGACGAGCGTGATTTAGACGGACGGCGACTGGTGTGTGGTGGTGAAGTTCGGGGTGCGGCGATGTGTTGTGCCCGGATCGCCGTGTCGGTTTTCGCCGTAGGTACTGTCGTGACTGGCGCTGGGGGCGGTGAGGTTTGGGTGCGCGTCACCGTCCTCGTTGACACCGATCGTCCACACCCTGCAGGGTGTGTGAGGAGAAGGAGGACCAGGATCGCGATGGGCGCGTAGCGCCTGGCCCTTCGCGAATGGGACAAGAGCGCGCTAAACCGCTCTTGCCATACGCCCGCCTGCCGTGCGCTTACCGAACGACGTGGCGTGCTCTGTCGTGGCGGCCACGGTCCCGAGTCGGGGTCTGGCTGGCCGGTGCCGCGTAGCTGCGTGTCGGGCGCGGGGGTCTCCTGGCCCTCGGTTGAGGGCAACTCACCAGAAAATAGGTTTGGGGTCTCACTACGGTTGAGCATCTGTGCCTCCAGATCAGGTCTGGAGAGCAATCGGATGCAGCCAGCGTTTTCCCTGGCACTTCTTTTATTTTTTTGTCGAGCCGCGAAAGACGGGCGCT
This sequence comes from uncultured Solirubrobacterales bacterium, assembly GCA_963695305.1. Taxonomy (GTDB): domain Bacteria; phylum Actinomycetota; class Thermoleophilia; order Solirubrobacterales; family Solirubrobacteraceae; genus Palsa-744. The sequence continues at coordinate 2,737,383 of OY968774.1, forward strand.
AATGACGCCCCGTGAATTAGCGGCGCTGGCTATTCAAAGCCGAACTCGCCGCCCGCTTCACTACCTTCTGCGCCCGATGCGGCTGAGTGGGTCACGACCTTGGGAGAGGCAGTCTTCGGCTTCGTGCTCGTCGCGGGCGGGCTTTCAAACCCAAACTCGGACGGTGCGCCCTTTGATGTGGCGCCTATCGCGCCGTGATATCGCTTGCTCGCTGCGGCTCGGTGAACGTGCTGATGACGTCTTAAGGAGCTAATTGCGTGACGGTGCCCTAGAAGGGCTCCTGCGAAGCTCGTGCCTTGATCGGTCAGGAGCCCGGCAGTAGCCCGGAAAGGCACGCTGCTGACCGAAGTCTGTCGATCGGAGTGATGTCGGGGGCCGATAACGGCGCTCCGTACCCCAACTGCCGATACTGCTGCGACACCGAGAACCAGTGCGGTCTTCGCGGCCCCGCTTCCCAAGAGGGCGCTCAGAGCGCCACCGTTACCGCTCGCGACCCCGACGCTCCCGGCGGTAGCCGAGCCCTGCAGCGCGATGGAGGCGCCGGCGACGGCTGGGTGCCCGCTACCGAACAGCTTGTATAGGTGAGCGAGAATGTCTGGCTCGTTCCCGCCCGCCGGTAGGCCGGGAAGCAACGGTGGCAATATCGCGGCGAGACCCTGTAGTCCCCTGACGTAGCGCCGGCATCGCAAGCATGGCTCATCGCCCTCTATATGGGCGTGTACTCGCTGATAGTCGCGCTCATCTTCCTCCAGCGCGCCGAGTGCGTAGGCACGTAGCGCTCGCGTCCACTCGCCATCGCCGCAGCCGCGCGCATCGAGACTCGCGATGACGCCCGACATCTTTCTTGTCGCGCCGTCCATGATCCTCTCGAACACGACACGATCGATGCCTAGCATCTTGGCCGCTTCAGGCCTCTGATAGCCGTGTAGAACACAGAGGGTTACTGCCTTGCGCTCATTGTCGTTCAGACGGCTCTTCAGACGGCCCAAGAGCTGGTTGAGCTTTCCGTGATCGTCTAGCCGTCCGGCGATATCAACCTCGACTGTTTGCTGCTCTAGGTCCAAGTCGACATAGCGCGCCTCGCTCTTTTGACGGTAGATGTCCTGTGCGCGCCGGAGCACGATCCTATAGAGGAGCCCATCGAGGCTGGTGAGAGGCCCTCCACGGATGATGTGCTGGCACACGCCCTGCCAGCCTTGTTGGTAGGCGTCTTCGAGGTCGGCGCGGTTCATCGTCGTGATGCTTTCCGAGCGCAGTTTCCCGGCGACCGCCCTGAGCACTTCCTCCTTGAGCACCTCGTAGTTGGCATTGGCGATCTCTTTCGCCTGCTGCTCAAGGGTTTGCGATGACATCCTGACGCTCACGAGACACCCTCGCTTGGCCCGCTGTCGTTGTTGTCATAGGAGACTCGGGCGAGCGCGACGATGAGCGCGCGGTCCCCGAACTGCTCGACGGCCCGCAGAACCTCGGTGACGATCGCGTTGCGCACCGCGTCGGTCTCACATGCCGCGAGGATGCAGTGCAGCTCGTGCAGAACATGCTCACTCAGGCCGCTCGTAAGTAGGGTCTGCTGGTCGGCTGGTGAGACCAACCCCTGCCACTGCGTCATTTGAACAGACTCCATCGTCCTCGCTCTCTCACGCTCCATTTCTCCTCGTCTGTGATCGGCATAGCCGAATGTCTACTTGAGTCGTTTAGGCAGCAATTGGCCACTCCGCGACCACCGGCCGACAGTCCTAGAACTGCGGCATGAAGGCAGCGCGTCTAGCCCTGGCCGAGTGGGATGAAAAGGCGGTCCTGCTCCTTGATGCGAGCGGGGTCTGAATGCTCGCGAAGGTATGCGATGTCTGTCTCGGAGAGACCGTGATCGCGGTAGCGGTGAAGCCACTGCACGAGTCGAGCATCGCCGAGTATCCAGCACGGCCCTTCGCCCGCTCCGCTGAAATGCTGACGTTCCTCACGGTCGTCGTTCAGCACAATGATCGCGGGCCGCACCGGGTCCTGGTAGTCGCGCAGAACACCACCAAGAACCCTCGCCGCACCACACATAAGCGAGACGTCTTCCTCGGTCCAGAAGCCTCTGGTGGCCTGCAACAGGAACACGCCACTCGGACCGAACACCAGAAGCGGGATCGGCACCGAGCCGATCGACACGTCCCGTTCGATGTGCCACGCGAAACTGTCCAAAGACTGTAGTTGGCGCTCCAGCTCGCCGTTGACGAGCCTGGTTCGCCGGTGCCATGCCAACTGTCCGCCGACATGACGCAGCATCACCGGAGAGTTGCGCGGTGCTCGCGGGCTTGGTGGTTCCTGCTCTCTCGGTTGGGTCAACTCGCCGCCCGCCACGTCGGCATTGGGCACTCAGAGCGTCCAGGGTCCACGCAAGGCGCCAGCTCGTGAAGGTTCAAGGCTGCCGCAGAAGTGGATGAGAGATCGGCCTTCAAGATCAACCACGCGCCGCTGTGACGTGAGTCGGAGGGCACCAAGCGAGTCGGGAACCGCACAGGACGACCCGGATGCCACTCCGGCAGCACAAGGATGGAACGCTCGTCCTCGACCAGCACAACCATCGCCCATGTGCGATAACGCCGGGGGGTCCACGCGGTGAACTGGTAGCGGGCTCCCTGCCCGTCCGGTCGAGTTTGCCCCAGCAGTCCAAGCGACACACAGACACGCTCGTGCGCCTCATCCAAGCGCCGCCCATGCACTCTTTCGTCCTTTCCGATCACACAGACCACGAAAGGGCGGCGCCTGCGACCGGGACTTGTGCGCAACCAGAACGTTTGGCCTGCCCGGATGCGGGTTGGGTGCGGCGGCAGACCGTAGCCACCGTCGCTGACGGAAGCCGATGGGCTACTCGATTTGCGTCGAGCGCCATGTCCGTGGAGCTTCTTGCCTGCCGCACCCATACGCTCCGACGATACGGCCAGCGTGTAGACGAAAACCCGGCTGCCCCTACGACACTGTCGCGCACGCCACGCTGTTAGCGGTCCGAAGCGCCGAGATGAGACGGTCAGGGGAAACGACCAAGACGCCGTGCTCGAACCGTTCGAGGTTGCACTCTCTCGCAGGTACTAGCACCGGCACGGCACCGCACGAACAGCGGTAACGGCGAGAAAGCCAAGTGGCTTGTTCGTAGACCCTCCGTATGTGCTCCGAAAGATAGCTGCGGGTCTTCGTCTCGATCGCAAACGCGAGCAGCCCATCGGGTGAGATCAGCGCGTTGTCTATGTCACCGATCCCGGGCCAGTCCAAGGAGCCGCGGCGACGCCACCCCTCGTCGCTAAGTGAGCGCAGGATCGAGGTCACGTAGTCCTCGCTGTCCGCGCCGATCCGGTTGCGTTCGGCGAGCGCCAACGGTCGCCGAACCGACCCAAGAATGAGCACAGCGGAGGATGCGCAGATGATCGCCAGGCCGCCAAGCAGCAGGAGTGCCGCTGCCGCTGACGCGTAAGCACGCTCGGCAGCAAACAAGGTGCAGGTAGCGAGAGCCAGCACTGCGAGCAGTAGTCCGCAAGCGCCGACAGTCAGCGCGAGTAGCACCCGACGGCCTGCCCGGAACAGGTATCGATACTGGTTGATCCGTGGATAAGTCATCCTCGGATCATGCCGGCGGCGTGTAGACGACAAGCGGCCTGCCCTCGCGGCACGCGACCGTCTCGTTGCTGGGCTATCTGGCGCTCAGCGCTTCACGGCGGGCCGTCCAGGAGGCCTTCGACTCGATCCGCGAGCATGTGTTGGGCAAGACCAATCGACATAGACACTCCGCGCTGGCGTGCTCGGTCCAAATCCCCGGATAGTTCGCTTGGCACCCGACAGATCAGCTCATCTACCTCGCCGGGGATCGCAAGCCACCACCCCATCAACGGGTGCTCCTCCGAGACGATCGACACCCACACAAGCCTGCCGACGATCTCACCGTCGTGGACCATGTCATAGCAACCATCCTCCGCGAGCGACTCTGTGACCTGCGCGATCATCGAACTCGCCCACAACTACAGCGATATGCAGCCGGGCCGCCTAGACCGACAACATGGCGACGTGAAACTCGAAGGTCGGATCTTCTCGATGGGTGTGGTTGACCGAGCCGCAAAGATGATCTCCGCGAGAAGGCTACCTTCGCGCCAGCCCGTTCGACACCCGCATGGACTAATTGACTTCACGGCAGCGATGCGTGGCCCGTCTAGTCCGGACGCAACCGGCGGATATTGGTCCGGCCGGACTCGAATCGAATATCCGAGTCCGGCCAGCCGCGACCGGTGCAATCCGGCTATCGCCGACGCTGCCTCGTCGCGATATCGGTAGCCACGCACGTCCGTCTCAGCAAGACATTACGCTTGGGGATGCCAGCCGCGTCCCTTCTTGACGACCTTCTTTTCCTGCTCCAGACCGGGTAGCACGCGGTAGAGATAAGTCTGCTCGATGCCCATCTTCTCGGCAAGCTCGGGAATCGTTATACCCGGTTGCGCCGTGACGAGCGCGAGCGCCTCTACAGCACGCTTCCCGGTCCCCTTGCGTGGTCCTGGTGTGCCGCTCTTACCGCGCGGCTTCCTCGTGGCTCGTGGAGCCGCTGTCGTGGCACTCTTCTTGTTCTTGGAGCCGCGGGGGCGGCCCGGTCCACGACGGGCACCGCCAGGAGAGGAGCTTCGCGGCGCGGGAGACGATCCTCCATTCGTGGAGGCTGGGATACCGGCAAGCGCAGTCGCGGCAGCCTCAAGCCTTGAATATTCATTCAATAGAGGCTTCAGCTCGGCCATCCGATCCGTTATCTCCCTGCTCTTTGCGTCAAGAAAATCAGTCACGAGTACGTTTCTCCCTAGTCGGATGTGGAACATCACAAGATATACAAGATCCGGGTCTGAAACCGGCTCGGATCGTGAACTTGCTACTGCGACCCAGACCACACGACTAGGCCTTGTGCGCGGGCTACCGGACGTCCGAGACAAGCAATGATTCGGAAGGACGCCCGAAGCCCTCACGCGTGTCCCAGGAGAGGGAAGAGACCCGCGCACCGTCAAGCATACATTCCAGCATTTCAGATGGATACGGTTGCTCACCAAACGTGATCCGTACACCACCCACAACAGACGCCACTAAGGACGGCAAAGAGAGGCGAACGTTCGGACGGAGTAGAGCGACGCGCTAAACCAGGACTGTTCTGTGGATTGCGGTGAGGCGGTAGGTGGTGCCGCCTCGGTAGAGGATCTCTATGTTCGCGCGAACGTGCCGCCACGCAGACGGCAGCCGTATCGAACAACGAAAATGCGGTCGGTTCAACTTGACCGTGCTCTGCACTGCCCTGGGATGGTGCCTGTGCTGTTGACCGGCCAAGGTGATCCGCACGACGGCGCGGGCAAGGATCGGACTGGTGCCAAAGAGCCGCAGCTCGCCATGCTGGACACGAGTCTTGGTCAGCTTCAAGGGCAGCAGCGGCAAGCCCGTCATGCCTTGACCGCCCGTTTTGTTCGACGGCGGTTCTTCGTGGTTGGTCGCGATACCGCTGCCCTGGCCGTTCGTCCCACCAGTGCCGCCCGTTGTACCACCGCCGGTGCCGCCGGTGGTCCCACCGCCACCGCCTCCTCCGCCTGTTGGATGGTTTTCGACGGTGATCGTGTAGGGCGACGAGGTTTCTTGGTCGTGCGCAGCGTTTGTTGCGAGCACCCGTATTTCGTTGGTCCCGTCGGGTAGTTCTTCTGTGTCGACGGGAAGTTGGAGGCTCGCGGCGTTGGTGGGGCAGGGTGTCATTTGACTGTAGTCGCAGCCGCCGGGAACCGTGACGGGTCCGCCGATGATTTTGTTGTTCTTGTCGATCACGCTCAATGAGAGGAGTCCCGCGATCGTGTCTGTCGCTGCTCCGTTGATCGTGATCGTGCCGTGCTGGGCACCGTTTGGGATGTTCGATCCGGATACGTTGCTTGGCGGGGTCGGGTCGTCCAGCATCACTGTCACGTCATCGAACTCCGTGCGGACGGCGTGCCCGAATTCGTTGCCGCGAGCACAGGTCGTGAAGTGATGGCCGGGTTCGTATTCTTCGGCGTCGCATTCCGCGCCGATCGTGACGGTCTTGGCTTTCAGCCCTGGTACCTGGAATGGGCCACCGACGGCGCACTCGTTTTCTTCTGCGCTGGTGGCACACGTTTGCTCGAGATGGGTGTGTCCTTCTGCGTCTTCGCTCTCTAGATACACGTTCCAGCCCATGTTTCCGCCGACCTTCATCAGCGAGTCGCTGCCTGCCACTTCGCTGATCGTCTCTCCGGTCGACGCGGTGAAAGTCCATTCTCCTTTAGTTCCTACAGGGACGCCTCCTGCGCCGAGCGTGTCCCCCAAAGAGAGGTTGACCAGTTTGGGTGGGTTCCCGGAGACCGGCGTTTCGCCGCAGGTAGTGTGCGATTCGATGTAGGTGGGATTGTTCGTGGAGAACGCCCAAATGTGGTTTTCGTAGCCGACGCTGCTCGTGCAGGCTTCCACGGGGAACGTGCCCGCCACGGCCGCCGAGGATGCCCATGCGAGTAGGCCGCCAGCGAACAAGGCGGTTACGAGTATCGCGCGGATCGTCCTTCGCATCGCTATCGGTTAGTGATCGACACCGGCACCCATCCCGATGAGAGCTTAGCCCCGGAACGGCCAACCAAACGAGCCTGAATCTTCGCGCCCACAGTCGCACGGACCCGCAGTACATCGCCACTGTGGCGGGCGGTCATGGGAGGCGCCCATCGCATCCGCCCATGCACGCTCACGCTTATACGAGCCTGAAGGCGACAACCGGCAACCGTCGTGCGGGTCCTCAGTTGCACCTCCCGCTCCTTGCGGGCGGCGCGTACTAGCGGCGCCCGGCATCGTGTCTCGAACACCCCGATCCTAAGGGACGATCTCGGCGTGGGTGTGCTTTGCGGGTTGGTGGTCACTGTAGGCGTTGCGCTCGGGAGGGTTGGTTTCGGTTGTGCTTGTTGGCCTGCGTGGACGACTTCTTCCAGACCGCACGCCATGAATGCTCGTTCAGCGTCGATTTGGCCGTTGTTTGTCGTGCTGGTCATGCACGCTTCGGTCTGCGCGGGTGTGAGTTGGGGGGCGTAGGCGTCTATCGCAGCCTCTATCGAGGCGTCGATCGCGGATGCTTGGCTTGCACCGGCACCGAACGCTGGTTCGCCTGTGTCCTGGAACGCGACTTCCAAGCCGCTCGTAGTGCTGTCGCAGCCGGGCGCGAGGATATCCAACCCTTCGCCACGCGACGCGAACGAGCACAAAACACCAGGATCACGCCCCGCATCGGCGGCACCGACGGCTAGCACGGGACCGTAGTTGGCTGGGAACTGGACGTTGCCTGCGGTGTCACCAGCGGACGCGACGATGCTCAACCCAGCCTGGCGAGCGCTAGCCGCGGCGCGCTTGAATTCTTCGAGCACTTTTCCTTCCGGTGTCGTTTCGCCACCGAGGGAGAGATTGATGACATGCATCGTGGGATAGGCGGATTCGTGCAACCGTTGGCACTCTTCGATCGCCAGATAGAACTCCTTGCCCGGGAATTGCAGCTCGCCAGCGGGCAGCGCCTTCACGTTGTACACGCGTACCGCGCTGGGAGCTATCCCGACCATTCCCCAATTGTTGATCGGGGCGGCCATCACCATCGCCATCACCGTCCCGTGCCCATCAGGATGGCCCCCAGGCTCAACCAATGGATCGAGTGCTGCTGCTTCATCGAGCGTGTTCGTGCTCTGCGATAGCGCTACGCCGCCGATAACGCTCGAACTGGTGTCGGGGTCCGCATCGACACCGGAGTCGACCATACAAACCACGCCTGGGCTCGCCGGTGCGGGCGCATAAGCAAGCCAGGCAGCACGACTGACGACCGCCTGCACCGTGGGTAGGGGCGAACCGACCTCCGCTCCTGCAGCCGGCGCGTATGCACTCGCAACAGCCACGACGAGCGCAATGACGGCGCTGACGCGGCGTAGCCACACGATGCTTGTAGAAGGCTTGTGTTTTCTCACTTGAGCTTCACTGCCTCGGTCAGGCTGAACGTGGCGAAGCTGCGGTGATTTGTGGGGGTCGCCTGTACGCGCGTGCTGAGCCTGTAGATCGCGCTGCGCTGCCTCGCGGGCGCCGGCAAGCTGATTGTGTAGTGCCCGTCGGTGCTGGGCGTGATCTTGGCAATTAGGCGTGCGTGGGTGCAGGTCGTGTTCTCTTGCCAGACCAGGATCGGTGCGTGCGGACTGGTGAACGGTGCGAGCACCCGTCCTTGGAGGGTGACCATGCCATGCGCGCTTGTGGGTGGTTCGAGCACTAGCCGTCGTGTGAGCTTCAAGTCAAGCGAGCGGATACCGTCGATCCTTGCCTGGTAGCGCGCCGTGTTGGTCGCACGAATACCGGCGGGTGGTAGCGGCGCAAGCGCAGCGAAGCTCCCGTCGCGGGAGACCGTCGCGCTGGCTGCGGGCCGTCCGGCCGAGAAGATCCTCACCTGCTTATCGGCGAGTCTTGGTTCCGCGACACCGCTCAGCACGACGTGATGGTGTTTGATCGCGACATCGGTGAGCGTTATGCGAGCACGATCACACGCCAATGTCGCTGTATTCGCCGCGAGCGGAACTGGATCGGGCGGCGTGAGATGGTGCTTGGCGGTGATGGTGATGCTGGTGGTCTGTCGGCATCCCGGCGCGCCGCTCGCGAGGACCGTGATCGTGTAGCGGCCCGGTGCCGGGAAGGTGTCCGTGAACGTCGAGTTATCGCTGCTCGCGCCGTTGCTGTCCCGCCACGCGAGCGCCGTACCGGCTGGGGCAGTCGCGGTGAAGGTAGCTAGTTCTCCGGCGAGGATCTGGTCTGGTACGTCGATCACTGGTTCTGGTTGTGTGCCGGGATAGCCGGGCGACTCCAATGCTCCCTTGTCCTGTAGTGCGCTCAGACAGGTGTGCGCCGCGTTCTGCGCTCGTGCGCTACTAGCGAGATCGGTCGCTGACGGGGTGATGTCGGGCAGTGTGATCGCTTCGGGCTTTACGCTGTCCACCCCGTGCCAGAGCGGGTTGAGCGAGTACGCGTGTCCGGGGTCGGCGAAGATGTCCGCGACCGTCGGTGTGTACGTGTTCCCGTGATTGGCAGTGGCGCAGTCGATGTCACCGACAGTCCCGGCCTGTGTTTGGTTGACGTTCGGGGTCTCGCTGTTGGTGCAGTCGATCGTGACGGCCCCTGTGGAGTTGGGGCGCTGTGCGGCTGGGGTCTCCAGGAGGATCGACCCCTCGATGTTTACCGTGGCGATGCTCGCCGGATCGCTGTCGACGGTCGCGATCAGCGAGTTGGCGTCTTCGTCGCGGACTCCTGGCGTGTCCGCATCGATCGTGGATGCTGACACGGTGAGCGTGCGGCTATCACCGGACCCGATGTCATAGGCGATACCGGTGCCGCCGCTTACCAGTGCGCTGTCGAGCGTGAGATCGGTGTTGGTGGCATGGATCGCGGACTGGTCGGGGGTCTGGTCGAGCACACTGCTTCGCCGCGCCAGGACCGTATGTCCGCTCGCTTCTCCGTCGCGGACCGAGACCGCTGGTCTGGTTGAACCGGCGGCCATGCTGAACCTCGAGTCGATGATCGTGGTCGTCCCCACGGAGGCAAATGCGCTGTCTTGACCGGCGCTGATCTGGACGTTTTCGATCCTCGCCTGGCCGTCTGACCGGACTGCGGGAGGCCCGTTACTGGTCTGGCTTTGCGCGATTTTGCTGTCGCTCAGGGTGAGGTTTCCGGTGCTGTATATCGCCGAGTCGCCACCGAGGTCGGTGATCGTGTCGTTCTTGCCCGTAAAGTCCGCGCCGGCGTTTGCTCCACAGGGCCTTTCTTCACTGTTGGTCAACGTGACGGTGCTCGCGTCGAGATCTATCGTCGTCCCGGCGAAGAGGCCGCAACCATCACCGGCGACGGTGATGTGGTCGCCACTGGCGGTTATCCCTTCGCCCGCGTTGGCGCCATCACCGCTGCTAACCGGGTTGCTGAGCGTCACCGTACTGTTATCGAGCGTCACGTTCTCGACGCTGTTGATCGCGAAGCCTCCTTCTCCCGCGAGCGCTATTTCATCGCCGGTGGCGCTGATCGAGCTCGCGGAGTTCACGCCGTACGCATAGGAGCTGGGGTTAGTCAGCGCGAGAGTTGTCTCGTTGACGGTGATCGGCCCCACAGCATTCACGCCGAAACCGTGGCCTGCGACGGTGAGGGTGTCGTTTTCGGCGTTGATCGCGCCGCGCGTGTTCATCGCAAACCCGTATTCGCTCGGATTGGTGAGATCGATCGTGGTGTGCGTCGCGGTGATCGCGCCATTGATCGCGTTTAGGCCGTACCCGCCGCCAGCGATCGTGATCGCGGTGTCGCTGACAGCGATGTCTCCGCCGCGATCGTTGATCGCATAGCCCGCCGCTGAGGGATCGTCGATGCTGATGGTCCCGTCGCTGAAGGTGACGTTCCCGGCGAGTGCGTTGATCGGGTTGCCTTCGCTTGCCTGCTGATCCAACACGACACCCGTGAGGGATAGGTCTGTGATCGGTGCGCTCACCATGTCTTCCCCGTCACCCGGCGGATCAATGACCCGCAGATCGGCGAGCGAGACGGAGCTCGCGCTACCGGTTTCGATCGTGGAGAGTCCGCTTGACCCGGTGATGATCGTGTCTGTAGAAGGATCGGTGCCGTTGCCAGCACCAACGATCCTCATCCCCTCCACGCCTGCTGGCATGGTGAGATCTTCGTCATAGTCGCCTGCGGCGACCGTGAGTGTCGCGGAACCACCGATCACGCCAGCCTGTGAGAGGGCATAACCGATCGTTTGGCACGGATGGGTCTGACAGTTCCCGGTGTCGCTGCCGGTAGCATGGTTGACCGTCAAAGTGCTGTCGGCGAGCACCGGCGAGCACAAGGCGCAGCTGGTCGCCGCCGCGAATATCACGACGACGACCAACCGCGAGAGAGGGCTTCTAACCATCACTGTTCACCTCTCGGTGACGGTGATTGCGGGTGAGCTGCCGGTCGGGTTTTGGAACCCTCCCTCGCTCGGAGCGACAGCCTGCATCTGGTAGACGTGCCTGCCCCCGAGCTGGAACTTGTAGCTCGTGTGCCAACTACCGTCTGCCTTGGTGTACAGGTCGACGAACGTCTTCCAGTTGCCGTACACGCGGTGACGACCCCGCCGTCTGACGCTGCGCGCCCGCACGTAGATCAGCTTGCCTGCAGTAGGGCGTGGGCTCGTCTTTACGACTCCGGCCAGTTTGATCTTTGTGCCCTTGTGGACACGCTTAGGCGACATTTTGAGGGTGACGATCCACTTTGTGGGGGAACCCAACAGCGTCGCGTTCCCAGGGCCGCTACCGGGGAGATTGATCGTGACGCCGGACCCTGCTCCACCGTTACCACTGCTGCCAGCACCCCCGGCGCCGCCAACACCACCACTACCGCCGTGCAAGCATTCCCCACCAACACAACTCGACTGAAGCGATGGCGCGGTGACGGCAGTCGTCGGCCCTGAGTCCGATGTAGTCGTACCGTCATTGTCTGATGCCGTGTTCGCATAAACCAAGTAGTAGTCAGCGTCAGCGGCTTGCGGCTGATATGTCATGCCGCTCGCTTGGGCGATCGGCGAGCAATGCGACGCTGCTGCGTCAGTGCATCGCAACCATTGGCCCGTGATGCTTGACAGGGAGCCAGCGCCGGAGGGGACGCTGAAGCTGCCGTTTGTGCCGGCCAGCGTTGAGCCGACTGCGGCCACACCCGTAATGTTTGGGATCGCTGTGACCGCTGGCGCGTTATGCGTTTCAACTGTGTGGGCATAGACGGTCGTTTCGTTACCAACAGCGTCTATCACCGCGACCGTGAGTTCGTGGTTGCCGTCGTGAACAGCGGTCGTATCGATCGGGATCGTGACCGACTCTGACGCGTGGCACGGTATCGCCGAGACAAACTCGGGGGTACTCCCGTAGGAGCCGACCGGCACGCACTCACCACTGTTGGTGTTCGGTGTGGCCGAGTAAACGGTTTGACCTGAAAGCGCAGCTTTGACCTGATAGACCCCGCTGCCACCGTCAGATGCTTGGAAGAGCAGGTTCTGGCTGCCCGCGAGCGCTCCAGCGCCGGTTACGCCACCGCTGAACCCCGATCCGGAGGGTTGAGCGTTGTTTGACAGCACCAACGTCGCCTGCTGCATCGCGTCAGAAGCCCAAAACCATTCTCGACTGTAGTTAGCTGGACAGGGCGAGCCGGGGGGCTCGCAGAACGCGTACAGCCAGAGATGCCCGCCCGTGTGTCCCGTCAACGAGTACGTCGATTCGACAAGCCCCGTTTGACCACCGGGGAGTCCGCCGACGACGTCGGCTGCGTCGAACTGGAATTGAGGGCCGAGCAGTCCTGTAGCACCCGTGTACGGGCTAGTGTTCGATCCGGGAACATGGAAAGACGCCGTGATCTGGCCTCCGGTCAGCGTGAAACCGTTCGGCGGGGTGTATTCCCAAAAAGGACCGGAGCTACCGGGCTGTGTGGTCTGCGCGCCGACGTAGTTCGACAGTGATCCACCATTTGACGAGCACGTATTCCCGCTACCGGCGAACGGCAACGGCGCCTGGGTCCATCCACTCGTCCAACCCTCGGTAGGCGCAGGACCACCGCTGGGCAGCCTGCACGAGACAACAGCCTCGGTGCCTGCACTCGCAGATCCAACAAGCACGGTGCAACCCAATCCAAATGACAGCGCGACGCTTGAGAGCGCCGCACAAAGACCTCTAACCATCCTCATCTCATCTCCTTTCAGCGGCGACATACGCCGCAGACGAAACCGTCGTAGACCCACCAATCGGTGCGAAGGCGCGTCTTCCCCCCAACGAATTTCACGCCGACATCCAACCTCCACCGGATAAGCCTCCTCGCCAGTTCGACCGGGAGTTATCCAGTCCTTACGAATCCGCCAAACCAGTAAACATTTGTCCGACTCATTGCCAAACGACTCGGCGACCCCATATGCAGCTCCACGGCATCTGCTCGTGGACGGACGTTCGACTATTTGGGCATTCCGCACGTCAGCGTCGCGGACAAATGTGGAATGACTGGTCGTTCGCCTAAAGGCTCGTCGGTAGCCCGCCGAATACAACGCTCGAATCCGTTGATGTCAGCTACACCGCGTGTTTGTGTCTGGCAGACATGGAGGTCCAGACATGGAGGTCGAATCGTGCATGGAGTGGTAGGTATGAGCTCGCGTGAGAGGATTACGCTGTTAGAGGTCCTGGGTTGTAGTTGTGCTGGGAGCGCTCCCAGCACAAGCGATGGCAGCCACGGCGTCGCCGATCGAGGGGACCGATGCTTCCGAAGACGCTGAACTCTCTAGTGCTGGAGCGAATGTTAGGTCTGCGAAAGCACGGAAGGTGGGGGCGGATGCACGCTGAGAGCGGCCGTGGAACTGGCGAACATCCGCTCGGCTGAAACGGGCGAAGAGGCGACCGTGGACGTGCGGCAGACGTGTTCACCGACACATCGGGCACACTGACAGTCACCAAAGGTGCGCGGATCGCCCTGGCAGGATCTGGGGCGAGAGTGTCGGTGATCGACGGGGATGAAGCGGGCAGCGTCCTGACAGTTGAAGGAGACGGGTTGGATACCGTCCCCGCCAGCGGATGCGGTCGCTGCTATTCAGCGAAGGCCAACCGCCCATACTTGAAGCGATCACGGTAGACCAACGCAGCTCGCAACGACCGAGCCTCCCCGAAGGTGGTTGCAGTATCAGCGCCTACGAATACGCCCCGACAACCCTGACGCCTACCTGCACGACACCGGCACCCGTCGAGCCTGGCCAGGACGCGACGATCCTCTGCACTATCGAAAAAGGCGGCGGACTGTACGCCACACAGACGACCGCGAGCATCGTTCTGCCGTCCGGGGCGACACTAGTATCCGCGACACCAAGCCAAGGAGCCTGAGAAGGCACCACTTGCCAGCTTGGGACAATCGATCCCACGATTGTCCTCGCGCCGTTCGTATCCGGCCACTTGCAGTTCACCGCGAGCCATGCCGAGACCGGCGCCAAACAGACCAGTATCCCGTGGACGTGCTCGGACCAGCGCCCGCCAGCATCGCAACAGATCCTCCCCCAAACCACGAGGATCACGCCACAGAAACCACCAGTGGTACCGGCGGCGAAGTGCGTAAGCGAGCGAGTGTTCAAGATCCACGTCCAGCACGAAAAACGGCTTGGGATCGTCTCGGGCACCCTCTATCTCAGCGAGCTAGCCGAGCGTCTCGCGGGCAAACCGCTTAGTGCAACCATCGACTTGCGCGGCCAGACAAGGCCATAGTCACGGTCAAGATCGTCGCGATCACGCGTAGCAGAAAGAAGCTTACCGGTACCGTACCTACCACACCTGCGCCCTCCGACTCCCAGACCACAACCATCTGCACCTGTGAGCCCCAGGGACACTTGCCCGGCGCCCCCACCGGGTCTGTTACTCCGCTACCACGAATGGAAGCAGCGCTGTCCGTGATCGACCGCTCTTGTTGCGAGCGCTAATGATCGCGATGTAGTGGCCGGGATGGAGAATGTGTTTGCCGACCTGGCCACGAAAGGTCATCGAGTCGTTTCCGGCTGGCGCGCCTAAGTACGTTAGCGTCCCGATAATCCGTGTGTGGGCACAGTGGCCTGTCGGTTTCTTGCAGTCCCCGGCACCTACCTGGGCTATCTCGAGTCGAATGGTCGCTCTTTCCGAGAGGGCGAAGTGGAAGGTCGTGCCGAACGGACGCGTAGGTCGATGCTGTCCTCTTCGGCTTGCGTGCGAGCCCGTCACGCGGAAGCGTTTGTTAGTGATGTGCGCTTTCGACAATATTAGATGGTGACGAGTGCATTTACATCCAGAGCTTACCGTTGCGTTGGTAATGATGACTGTGCTTGAAGCGCTCGTGGTGTTGCCGAGCACGTCCGCGGTCGTGACGGTGACGTGGTAGGAGCCCGGCGTCGCGAACGCATGGGTGACAGAGGTTCCTACGGTTGGCTGAGATCCATCGCCGAAGGACCAGTTAGTCTGACCTAGCGCCGTGGTGACAGCCAGTGGTGAGACCGCGAACGCGAGCGGCCGCGCCGTCTGACCTCTGGTGGGAATGCTCGCGCCTTCCAAGGCGGGGGAGGAACCGTCGTAGTTGGCTGCTTCGACCGCCGCATTGGCTCCTGAACCGTGTGCCCATACGGCCTCGCCGTTTCCTTTTTCGTCCATGCCGACCACCGGAATGACAAAGGAGCCACCGACGTCGGCGAGTTCAAGAGGCGCTTGCCATGAGCTACCGATAGCGGGGAGTACCGCTACCTGGACGGTCTCATCCGGTGAGCGGAAGCCGTTCCATGTCGCTGCCGCGCTTCCCTTCGCGTCGATCGCCACGCTCGGGTTCAGCCTCGGATACCCACCAGCGCATTCGACCGGTTCTGAGAGGCTGGCCGGCGCTCCCCAAGCAGCAACTCCTGCGGGCTTGATGGCAGCCCGAACGGTGTTGGTCGCGTCGCTAACCGATTCCCACGCCACCACTGCGTCACCTGGGAAGTCCATCGCGACGTGCGGGTTTTCAGCTTCAGTCGCCGAGACCGGTACCGGCGGCTGCCACGTGGAGGATGACGCTGGCAGGGTCGCGGAGTAAAGGCCACCGGGACCTGGCCATACAGCGACGGCGTCCCCGTTCGCGTCCATCGCGACCTGTGGTTGCCTGCCCGTTTCGGCGAGGACCACAGGCGAACCCCAAGTGGCGCTGTTCGGGGGCTTCACGGCGGCTTCGATCAGGTTGTGCGTGACCGAAGCGCTTTCAGATGCCTGGTCTTCCCACACAGCAACCGCCCCACCTTCGGCGTCGATCGCGACCTGCGGTGCCTTGGAGAACCGATTTTTGTCGGGAGCTTTGCCGAACGGCGACACCCACACGGCCGGTTCCCATTCACTCCCACCAGCTGGCTTTTCGGCCGCTTGGATCGTGTCGTTTACCTCAACGCCGGGACTGCCTTCGGGATAGGGGACGCTCCATACCGCTATCGCGTCGCCGCGCGCGTCGACGGCCACCCGCGGACGCAGCCACCCGCCCCCTTCTGGAGAGATAGCCACGGGTGCCTGCCACAAGCCACTGGAGGCCAGCCTGACGGCGGCTTCGACCTTTTCTTCGGGACCGCCCTGCCAGACGGCGACCGCGTCTCCCTTCGAGTCAATACCGGCTTGGGGATTCTCGGCGCTCTGGCCTGGAGTGCTAACGGTCACCGGCGGCGCCCAATTGGGACTTTCCGCTGGGCGGAAAGCGCCTTCGATGCCAACGCCTTCGCGCCACCACACAGATACCGCTTCGCCTTTAGGGTCAGCCGCAAGCACGGCATTCCCAACCGCTCCCACACCGCTGGCGGACAGTGAGCTTGGAGGAAGCCATGCGGGTGCAGCACTTGCGCTACCGGATACCAGGCCAGCGAACGTGCCGACTGTGGTGGCTAGCCCGACCATAGCTGCTCTTGCGTGCCGTCTCATCAGCATCCTCCCAGCTCTCTCGTGTGCCTCGCTCGACTGCTTATTTAGTTCGGACAGCCTTCGCCCTTGCTGATTGTCGCGGCGCAACGCATCGCCGCACCTGGGATTCGTACTCTTCGGGAGTAACTGGCAGGCCGCCCCTCGTCACTTCGCCTGGTCCTCGCGGGATCTGCGCCTTGTAAGCCTTATGCTTCGCGGGTCGCACGCCCTCCCTTTCAAGGCATTTTCTCGCCTTGACTATTTCCTGCTTGTTGGGCGGCGCGTGAACAACGGCTGCCGGTGTCCCTGTTGCAGTCGCTGTCCCGGTCGCACTTGTTTTTGCTCCACCGCACCCGCCGCAAAAGGCGAGTGCCCCACCGGCGACGAGCGCCGTAAACGTTCGCATTCTTCCTGTTCCCGTGCTCAGCCAGTTGCCTAATGGCATCGCTGTTCGCCCCCTCCTCGCGTCTTGCAGAAGTCAAACCCCAAACCGTGATATAGCCGGCCCGCTTCATGTAGCGCGATAGCCGTATAGCTTCGCCCGAGCTTCTCTTCTCGCGCGCCAACACGCACGCCCAAGCGCTTAGTCGCGGGACTGTTCTCGTAGGGCGCGAGTTTCGCCAGTATTGTCTTCGTCAAAGATGTCCCACCGACCGCTTGTACATCAGGCCCGTATAGCCGCTCGGGCGCCAGCTGTTCAATTTCGTCCCACCGCTTCAAGAACGCGCGCGAAGTCGCCGGAATCGCCCCGTAGCCATGTCGCGCCCACTGGTTTAGATCTCTGCACACATTTGGGGCCGCGAGCCCTTCCCAGGCCGTTTCTTCGGCAACGCGCACGCTCATCAGTTTGTTGAGTGTCTTGTCGTGCCAGCGAACGCTCGTCGCGTCTAAGCTCAATTGCCTCAGCTCGCCCTGCCCATCGTGGAACTGAGGCTCGGCCGCCATAGCAACGGCATCTGCTACCTCTTGCGAGAGTTCAATCCCCCTGGTCGCCTGCGTCAATCTACGGGACGTCACCCCCTCGGGCGGTAGCGGCGCTCCGACTATGACACCTCGGCATCGTGTGAGGATGCTGTCCGCATATCGTCTTGCCGTAATCCGTGAGGTGGATAGCGCATCTTCTTGAGCGACCTCAAGCCGGTTTTGGGCGTTGAGGTACACAGCCGTCGCTTGTCGGTTGGCGGGCTCGCTCCCTCCCGCCCCTGGATCTACCACCACCACGACACCCACAAGCAGAACAATCGTTGTCACAATTCCGGCTATCCATCTGTACTGAGAACGTTTCACAGTAAGCTCCGTTCACATTCCTATTTCGGCTCGCGAAATGGGCGCCAACCGCACCTGCTCCGCCGACCCGCTTGCGGCGTCCCACCATATCACCACAGTATCCGGTGTGACTGTCACGTGTGGCTCACCACCGCCCCCTACGTCGACCCGCAATGCCTCTGCGGCGAGCTCGCACGCTCGACGAAGCTTCGTATCGTTATCGCCTGGTACGACCAGCCCGACGGCAGGAGTACAGGTCGTGCCCCCCATGTAAGCGGCGGTCTTGTCGACCCTGAGAGCTAGGCCCTCGACGCCGACACTGTACTCGTCTGCCGGCAGTATCTCCCTCACACGGTCAGCCAGTATTCGCGTAAGCGTTTCTGACTCTTCCGAGTATCTGCCAGCAGCATAAAACATCGCAAGAGCCGTCCCTAGCCCACCCAGCCGTTTCTTTGGCCGATCGAAGCTCATGGCCTTTATTCTAGCCGTTCCACTTCAGCCACGGTCCCTCACGGTCCCGATGTGAGTCGAAGCAGTAATACACGTCGTGAACGCCAGTAGTAGTTAATCTTTCGCAGAATTCCGCTTTGACATAGTACAGGATACCCCACCAGATTTTCGTGTAAGGCACGTTGAGGACCCACTGGTTGTAACTCAGCATACAGGCGCTCCACGGATGAGTTTTTTGGTACACCATGCAGTTTGCTTCGATGCCGTCAGCGTACGACCTGTACGTTGCTGCTACTGCCGGTCCCGTCTGCCCAATGATTTTCGTGATTTCGCCGGGAAGCCATTTTGCGATCTCCGCCATAAGCTCGGCGTTATTCGCTTTTTTCCGTAGATAACTCTGGATTTCCTTGGCTACTTTGTAGCTCGCCAAGCCTTCGGGGTCCCCGACACCGCCTTCGAGTTCGCCCATTTCGTCTTCGGGAATGACGCACATACTCGCGATGGCGCAGGCTTTTTCGGACGCTTCATTTTCAGCGGCACTCTGTAATTCCGCCTGGATCGTCGCTTCGTCGATCCTCGCTTGCGCTTCGTTTGCCTGCATCGACCACGCGGAAGCCTGCACGATGTACGCTTCTCCCGAAGCTCCATCGACGGCCATCCCTGGCGGTATCACCGTGACCGTCTGCAGCCTGCGGCCGAGTTGCGGCTGGTAGGAGACCGTCCCCTCAGTGAGTGTGCCCGATGATAGTTCGCTGGACGCTCCGAGGCCCCCAATCCATGAGTATTTCGTGGGTGGTGTGCCGTTGACGGGGACACCGAACTCCGTGCTGTTGTATGTGGTTAGTGGTTTAGCTTCGGTTTCCGACAAGGCTGCGGTGCCGATCACATTCCCTTGAAGGTCGCGCATCTGGAGTACCGGAGTTTCGCCGTTTCGCTGCGTGGCCGCCAGGGTTCCGTCGGGTCCGGGAATCTGGCGGGTGTATCTGCCTTCGCCTTCATCGGCCCAGGATAGATCTTCGCCAGCACCGGAGAAATGGTCGATAGTCGTGACACTGTTTGTGCCTTCTCCGACGGTCTTGCGGATTCGTCCGCCCGGGTCCATGTAGTACGTGTTCGTTTGCCCGATCTGGATCTGCTTTCTGACCTGTCCGTCAACGTAGTATTCTGTTGTCAGTTCTGACCCGCCGGCGTCCGCGGCCGACAATTTGGTGATGTCACCGAACGCGTCGTAGCTGACACCTGTGTCGGTCAGCCTGTTCCCGCTGTCGTAAGAGTGACTTTCGACGGTGCCGCCTTCGGTCGCGCATTTACCTTCGAGCCCCGGTTCGCGGGTAGTCAGGCTGGTGCGGTTCGATTCTTCGTCGTACGCATACAGACGAGCCACACACCCTTTGCCTACTGGTGTTTCGTTCGTTTGTGTCAACCTGCCAGCTAGGTCGTAGCTGTATGTCTCGCTCGCGAGACTGCTGGTCCGCGAAAGCGTTTCTCCCGAGTTCGCCGGAAGTATCGTTTCGGAGAACCACACACATTTTTCGGTGCAGTGAGTCGTCTTGACGTATTCGATCCCTGTCTGAGTGCCTGTCGCATCCCGCGCGTAGTTAGCGCTCATCCCGTTCGGGTAGGTCTCACTCGTCATATTGCCTTCGACGTCGTCGCTAGCCGTAAACGTTCCAGCTGCCGAATCCAGGAGTTTTGTGAGCATCCCCGTCGTGGAGTCATAAGCGTAAGACTGGTTGCCCTTTTCATCGCTAACGGTTAGTACACGCCCGTCTCCACCTGTTTCGTATTCGTAGGTAGTGGTCTTTTTGTCAGCGTCGGTGTAGCTCGTAAGCCGCCCAAGCCTGTCGAACGCGCTCGTTATCGTCTGTGTTTCTTCCCCAACGGTCGTACTCTGTTTGAGAAGCTGACCAGTCGTTTCGCTGTAACCGTAATTGACCGCTGGCAGAGCCGTATTTGCTGTAGACGTCTCTTCTGAGACGGTCACTCGCCCCGCTTCATCGTATTTCTGTTTCTTCGTCCGCTTTGTGGAGCCGAATTCTTCTTCGGTCGTTTCTGGCTCACCCCACATGTTATATCCGGCGACCGTCGTGGTTGGCAACGGTGATGCCGGCGAGCCTTCGGGCTGCGCATCTGGAACCGTCTTACACGGCATCCCTTCCCACTCGACGCGGCCGCCACACGCCGGGAAGCTAGCGTTTGCAGCGCTTGAGTAGTAGATCGTCTGCGAGTCGTGAGTGTTCCCGGTGTTTGTGTATTCGGGAGTTACCGTCCACTTCTCGATGCGGCTGTTGCCGGTATTTTCCCACCAGATTCCGCTGTCGAGCAGATACACATTCGATCCTGAGAACGCGAGACCATGCGGTGACTGGTTGAACTGGCCGGCCCCGTTACCTTTGGCTCCGAACCCGTACAGGTAGGCGCCACCCGGAGTAAAGACTTGCACTCGGTTGTTACCGTATTCGGATACCCAAATATTGCCGTCGGCACCGACGGCAACGCCGTATGGGTCTGACAGCTGACCGGGTTCTGAACCGGACACGCCCCACGTCCGGATCAATGTTCCTTCGTTTGAGAACTCGCCGATCTTATTGTCCCATGAGTACGCGACCCAGATGTTGCCACTTGAGTCGATCCCAAGATAGAAAGGCCCTTCGTGTTCTACGGGCTGGGACATGTTTCGTACCCACGCGAGCGACGAGTTGAACTCCTGAACGCGATGGTTCCCGCGGTCGGCAACGAAAATGTTGCCTTTGGAGTCCACGACAATGCCTTCAGGCACATAGAACTCACCGTTACCGGAACCCTGGAGACCGGCGTGGCAAGACGCTGTGCAGGTCTCAAATTTGGCTACGCCGTCGGCGACGCCCCAACCAAACATCTTGACGAATGTGCCTGTACTCGTGAACTCCTCGACACGGTTATTGCCCTCGTCTGTCGCCCACACATTCCCGCTGGCATCGACGGTCACGCCATAAGTAGTTTTGAATTGGCCAGCACCTTCACCGGAGGAGCCAGCGGTGCGGACGAATTCGCCATTGTTGGTGAACTCCTCAAGGCGACTGTTCTCCGTATCTGACACCCACACATTCCCCGAAGCATCGGTCGCTAGACCGCCCTCGGGTTCGCGCAACTGGCCATTACCCGTACCATACGAGCCGAAGGCGCTGTTGTATGCGACTTGCGGTTCGACGTGCCAGCTCTCTACGCGGCTGTTGCCTGTGTTTTCCCACCAGATTCCGCTGTCGAGAACATAGATGTTTGTGCCATAGAACGCGAGACCGTGCGGTGACTGGTTGAACTGTCCGGGACCGCTGCCTTTGCTACCGAACCCGTAAATGTATTCCCCGCTTGGTGTAAAGACCTGGACTCGATTGTTGCCGTATTCAGAGACCCAGATGTCCCCTTCGTGGCCCACGGCGACACCATAGGGATCGGCCAGCTTGCCTGGTGTCGATCCAGCGGTGCCCCACGATTGGATAAATGTTCCTTCGTTTGAGAACTCACCGATCTTGTTGTCCCATGAGTACGCGACCCAGATGTTGCCGCTTGAGTCGATCCCAAGATAGAAAGGCCCTTCGTGTTCTTCGGGCTGGGACATGTTTCGTACCCACGCGATCGAGGAGTTGAACTCCTGAACGCGATGGTTCCCGCGGTCGGCAACGAAAATGTTGCCTTTGGAGTCCACGACAATGCCTTCAGGCACATAGAACTCACCGTTACCGGAACCCTGGAGACCGGCGTGGCAAGACGCTGTGCAGGTCTCAAATTTGGCTACGCCGTCGGCGACGCCCCAACCAAACATCTTGACGAATGTGCCTGTACTCGTGAACTCCTCGACACGGTTATTGCCCTCGTCTGTCGCCCACACATTCCCGCTGGCATCGACGGTCACGCCATAAGTAGTTTTGAATTGGCCAGCACCTTCACCGGAGGAGCCAGCGGTGCGGACGAATTCGCCATTGTTGGTGAACTCCTCAAGGCGACTGTTCTCCGTATCTGACACCCACACATTCCCCGAAGCATCGGTCGCTAGACCGCCCTCGGGTTCGCGCAACTGGCCATTACCCGTACCATACGAGCCGAAGGCGCTGTTGTATTCCGGTTTGCTCGTGAATTCGTTCTCATGAACACCCTTCGTGGTCCCGGTTTCGATGACCGCGCCCGTCTTTTTGTCATACAAGGTAGTCGTTGTCAGTTTTAGGCCGTAAGGATCGACTGTCACAGATGTAGGCTTGCGCAGTTCCCAGCCAATACCTTTCTGCCCCCCGTAACGGTCCTGAGTGACACGCTGTTCCACTTCTTTCCCGGCGACCACCGCCGAGTCCACCGTTTCGGTTACGAGCCGATATTCGGTTACGCCCGGCGCGTTCTGGTCGTACGTGTATTTCACTCGGCGCCGCGCCTGCGCTTCGCTGCCGTTTGCGAGCCTTATCGTGTGTTCAGGCCCGAGCGTTTCGAGTAGCTCGTCACCGGCGGCGTTGTAGACCCGGCGGCTGTCGAGTTTCGATGCGACTTCGACTGATTTTTCACCCGCAGCTAACGCCGTTGCGCGATTGTCCGCAGTCAGCGTCCGCACCACTCCGTTACCTGAACCGTATTCGGTGGTTGAGACGCCTCCGCTTGCGTTCACCGTGTTGACGGTGTGACCTTCGGCGTCGAAGTACATGAAGCTAGCGCGTTTGTACGATTTTGCGGGCCAGCCCATTGGCGTGTCCGGTGGGAAGACGGCCGTCCCTTCGACTGGTAAATCTTCTTGGCCCCATTTTTTGACTTCGCCTTCGGTGAGGTTCTGCAATTCCGAGCCTGAGAGCGGCACCGCGTACTCGATGGTTGTGACTGCGCTTGTCCCGACAGGCGGGGGTTCAGGCGCCGGATTGGTAGGCGTGCCAGCGCCCACGAGGCCGGTCGCGGTCGTGGCAATGGTCGTGCTTCCGCCGGCATTGACAGCGGTGACCAAGACCACCAGCTTGCGTTTTTCGTCGCTGAGCGCCGGGTAGTAGCCTTCGTTGACTGCACCAGGAGATGACCGCACATTCGCCACCGGACGAGTTGCAGTCCTCCCACTGGTAACTATAGGCGAGCGGAGTATTGCTCCAGGTACCGTTAGAGGACACGCTGATCCTGACGCCGACCGCCGGGGTGCTAGTCGAGAGTGTTGGCAACGCCGTGTTTTTTGGCGCTAGACGCGTTCCTGGTTCGGTAGTGGCCGCCGGCCTGGTCACCGCCAACAATCGACCAGCACTCCCATCCGTCGGGATTGTGCCGTAGTGGATCAGCCAGGGCTCTTGGCCGGGAGGCGAAACCGTGGTGACGTGCCCTTCGACGTCATAGCCGTAGACGGTCTTCAGGTTCGGGGTTATACGTGGGTCCCACTCTGCGCGCAGCCGTCCTTGCGTGTCATACGCATACTGGACAACCGCCTTTTCTTCGACTTTTGTACTCGTTGGGTTCCAGGCGGCGAATACGACTTCCTTAAGGCGCCCTTCATAGTCTTTCCATTCGCCTTCGCCTTCGCCGGTGGCTGTCGTTGTTGCTGCGTACTTGAGGAACAGCACGCGACAACCCTTGTTGACTGTCGGGGTACATGAAAGTTCGGCTGGGTGCGGTGCGACCACTTCGACCGGGTGCGTGACGGTTCCGCCTTTGATGAGCACTGTCTTGAACTTGTAGGTCACCGTGCTAGTGGCTGACGCACCCTGCGATGTCGCCGCGGTCCATGTCGAATGAGCCCAGCGACCGACCCGCGCGTTTTCAGTGTCAGCGACCAGTAGCTCACCGCGTCCATCAATAGCGAGAAAGTCCGGCTTCTTGAGCTGACCTTGATTCGACCCGGTGCTACCTACCTGGGTCAGATATTCACCTTTAATATTAAACTCCTGTACGCGGTTGAGGACGCTGTCGGCGACCCACATGTTGCCTTCGGAGTCGATAGCGATGCCCGTTGGCGTTTCAAATTTACCGTTCGTGCTTCCCGAGGACCCATATTCTTTGAGGGCTGAGCCCGTGGGACCGAACTCGACCACGCGATGGTTTTTGGCGTCTGTCACCCAGGCGTCGCCAGATTTGTCCGTCGCGACTCCAATCGGTTCGGAGAGAGCCAGGCTCCCAACTGTTTTGACGGTTTCACGAACGTACCCGCCGGTTTCGTTGAACTCAACGACTCGGTTGTCACCCGTGTCTGTGACCCACACGTTGTTACTCGCATCGACAGCTATCCCTTGCGGGGCTTTCAGCGTCCCGGTGCCTTCAGTCCCGGCCTTGCGGAGATACGACCCGCCTTCGGTGAACTCCTCGATCCGGTTGTTCCCGGTGTCTGCAATCCAGAGGTTCCCTTTGGAGTCGATGGCGATACTGTCGGGTTGTTTGAAGCCGCCGACAGAAGAGCTTTCGTACCCGAACTGTGAGACGTATTCACCCTGTGGGTCGAACTTCTCGACATGGCTACTCTTTTGGTCGAGGACCCACACGTCGCCTTTTGAGTCTGCGGTAACGCCCGTGGGCACGACGAGCTGGCCGGTGCTAGGTCCTTGCCAGCCGACTTCGCCGTAGTAGATGGGGGCCGATTGCAAGTAGTTTTCGGCCCGGGCGAAAAGCGTCGAAGTGCCAGCAGCAGAGTCCTTTAGCGTGTATCCGACCGGGACTTTCTGTTCGTTTACTTCCGGGGTGAGCGAAAGGTTCACATCCCCCGTTGGCGCTTCAAATTCTTCTTTGGCGTTGAGCAAGAAAACCGCAGTTCCGCCGTTCGGCGCGCGGAGCACCATGTCCCCGTTGGACAGTTCTTCGAGTTCCTCTGCTGAGCCCAGAGTGCCTAGCCATTGCGGGCCCAGTCCTCCTTCCACCCCAGCAGTAAGATCCCGAGAGCTGTATGAACGACTAATGCTCAGCCCAGAGCCGAGGGACGCGTCCGTGGCCGCCATACTGAAGTTACCCGATTGTGGGTCCAGCGACCCCGGTCCAACAGATACCGGGGCTGCATGGTGAACGTAAACCGTAAAGTCCTGGTGTTCGACGTTGCCGGCCTTGTCGGTTGCGAGCACTGTCAGTGTGTGCGGTCCGGCACTCAGCAGCCCTCCGTTGATTGTCCATTCGCCGGTTGCCGTACAAGGACCGGACGTACACGAGCCGTTTGGTTCTCCGGCTTCGGCGCCGTCGATCCCGAGCTTGAGGGATGCGACGCCCGAGCTCGGTTCGCCCGTTTTCCCGTCTGTAGCTTCAGCTTTGAGCTTGAAGACGCCTTCGCCGATCTGACCGCCGGCCGGTAGGTTCGTTAGTTTAATCCCCTGAGGCCCTAACGCGTCGACGCGGATCGTGACATTTTTTTCGCCTGCCATTTTGAGGGCGTTTTCGGCGCGACCCTGGATCGAGTATTCGCCGCTGGGCATCGGGGTAGTGAAGCCGGGCGTTGTCGTGAAGTACGTGTACTTGCCTTTGAATTCCTGCGGACATTGTACGCCTTTGCAGTCTTTTTCAGTCGTCATCAGGAACGTCTCACGTGACCACGTATTGCCGTCCGCTACGGCGAAACTGACACCAACCCCCGGGTCTTTCGCGGTCATTTCAAAGGCGGTGCTCGTAAACGGACCGATCCATTCTTTATTGCTCGGATACAGGACGTTGTTGCGGTTGACGATCGTGCCGTTCGGTTCTTTTACTTCGATCGTGGGCGAGGTCGTATTGAATGTGATCGTAGGAGATTCTGTTTGAGAGATCCAAACGTGTGCTAGATAGAGCCGGTCTTCAAATCGGCCGGCGCCTTCAGCTGTGATTCGTTTTACGAACTCGACAAGATTTTTGTTAGCACCCTGCGATGGTTCACAAGTGGTAGTTTTGATCGCGCAAATAGCGGCACCAAACCGGCTCGTTTCGACATTATTGGCAAGGAGACCCCAATTTTCTTGTTTAGAGCCCGCAAATGCTTCGAGTAGGGTCTCGGATTCAGTGAAGTAATCCCGCTCCAGGGTTTCAGTTTCCAACTCGTAGATTTTGGAATTACCCTGAGTTTCATACTGGTAGTCGCCCCATTCCCCGTTTTTGGGAGCAAGACCTTCCCCCTGAACTATTGCCTCGTACCCTCCTCCAAATTCGCCGAGTCCGAATTTGCTTCCGGCGAATCCTTCTGGACATTTAGCTAGCCCGGACGCACAGGGAATCCATGCAGGGCTGAGGTACGCCAGGAAAGTGGTGTCGTCCATCGTCGGGTCAACGACGAGTGGATAGCGGAACTGGCCGGGCTTGCGGGCGACCGTCAACTCGATCGTATCGGCGGAAGCGAGGCTCATAGTCACCGGCACAGGCGTTCCTTCGGCGTCCTGAGCGGTAAAGGCGGAGACGATCGCGATCGCCTGCCCTTCTCGCATCACACGCACTTCGCGAGATTCGCCCTGCTCAAGAGTCGCGCCTTCCGGCAAACCCACCTTGAAGAACAGGTGTTCAGGCGAACGAGCGGAGAAGAGCGTCGAATACCACTCAAAGCCCTCAGTTGTCGGCTTGGCGAGCATCCCAAGGTCTTGTATTCCGGCCTGTGGGCTCGCGGCGACGCCATAGAAGACGCCGGCGTGGTCGGCCGCACCCTGTCCTCCCAGAGGCGTGCCCTGTTCGGTCACAGGAGTCAGCGACACCCCCCTGTCCACCAACGACGCGCCTTCGCTCACGTCCTTCGGCAAGAACACATGGGCAAGCCCGGCCATCGGCTGGAACCCACCTCCGGCTTCGTGCAGGCCGAGGTCAAGCGGTGTGTGCCCTCCGTCTTCGGTTTCAAGCGCGATCGGCGTGATCGATTCCACCAGTGCATGACGACCTTCACCAACGTCAACCGACATCGAATAGTCGCTGGGGAATCCAGTCGCTTTCTGACCTGAGGCCAACGCCGGCGGACCACCAGCCGGAACATCAACCATGTGCGGATACGTTTCCTGCATGGTCGCTTCGGCAGCCTGTGGCGTCAAGTTCTCAAATTCGAGGCTCGACTTTTCGCGGGCTTCGCCAAGCGTAGGACCGGGCTGTGATGGTGGCCCCTGAGTTTCTTCAAGAGGGGCAGGTCGGCTCCCCGAGAAGATCTGCGCACCCGAGGCTGTTAGTGGGCGCACGGAGGACCTGTGCGCAGGTTTCGTCGCCGCCCGACGCGGCGGGACGTGGTGGTGCTTGCGGTGGTGCTTGGAGCGGCGTGCGCTTAGGTGCACTCGGTCCTTGGGTTTGGCTATTACGTCCTTTGTGACCGCTGCCGACGACGCGACGGCACCTTGTGGGTCAGTTGAAAGTGCTAGCCCGCCGAACGCAATAAATCCGACAAGGTACACCGCAAGAGAGGCAAACACTAGCCGCAATACTGATTTCACCGCTCACTCCCCCAATCTTGATGTTCACGCGCAGCCTAACCAGACTGGCGGCCCTCAGTTAGTAGTGTTTCCCATTAGTGGTGGTATTTGTTCATTCAATATGAGATCTAGTGCAAGCGCTTAGACAACCCTCGCCGATCACGATAACCAATAGTTATCACACCCGCAAAGGTCCGGGAAGGGCCAAAATGGGAAGAGCGACTGCCTAATTTGTCCGCCAGAACACGCAAAATGCAATTACTATCGAGACCACCTACGGGTTAGGCGCCGTTAGGATCTCATCGAGGCGCAGGGCTAGCTCCAACTCCGCCTGTCGATCATTGAAGATGTCACCAAGGCTGTTCTCGATGACCTCAAGCCTGTTTCGGATAGTTCGGCGTGAAACATTCAGCCTGCTCGCCGCAGCGGTCACGTTACGGTTCGTATTGAAATAGGCTCGCATCGTTTCCCGAAGAATTGATGCCGAGCAACTCCGGTCATTCAAAGGTGAAAGATAGAGTGAGACTAGAGAACGTCCCATCGCGCCATCCCTTAGCCAGGGCTCGAGAAAAGCGACGTCCCCGAAACGCGTTGCGCGCTTTGGACAGTGAAGTGTCACGTTTAGGGCAACTTGAGCTTGCTGATGGGAAAGGCGCCACCCGGCAGCATTCTTGCTCGCCTCGCCGATACCCAGCAAAATGTCGTCAGCTTCGTCGCGTTCAACCAGATCTTGGATTTCTGCGCTAGTTGTCGGCTCACGAGATCCAAGCCACGCCCATACGGTTTCCTCTCCGCGTAATACAGATAGTAGTTTGCAGCCAAATGTTCTAGCTACCGATTGGACCGTATTGGTAGCACCAGCACCGACAGCGATTAGGGCGAGATGCCATGTATCGAGGCTATACTCTCCTAGATGAGTCGGATCAATTGGTTGCCCAAGAAGGAGCCGTCGCACCGCGTCAGATTGGCGTTCGCTTGGCGACTCACGTACTCGCTGGGACTCATGTGTATATGCATCCGTGATTGTCACTATTATCTGATCCAACAACCCTGCCTGTATCAAACGTATTGCGTTCAAAGCAGTTCCTTGATTGTCGACGACTGCACAGTCGACGGCCTCCTGTATCACGAAGTCTTCAAACACGAGTTGGCCTGCGATGTATCTACGCAAGACGGTCTCGAGTCCAACCCCGTTCCTGGCTGCCCGACGTGCCTGCTCTATCGCCGTTGAGGGCACTGGAGTTGAATACCCTTCACCCTGCTCCATCCCAGCCAGCGCGTAATCGATCACGGCCTCCACAGCGGTCTGCAGACCAACGGTGTACTCCGTGTCTTGGATCTGAATTTGACCCTGCACGCCCGTGACACGTATGTAGACGGCTTGTTCGATCTCTCCTCGGCGTGGCCGCAGTCGCCCTGCCACAAATGTGCTGAAGTCGTTCATAGAGACTCGATCACTCTGGTGCGCCACTTCCGGGAGTATCCCCTGAAGTACGTACGCGCGAGGTGGTAGTTCCGGCTGTGCCGGCACCGTAGTCCAAGAAAGGTTGCTGTGTCGCCACATCGCTTGTGAGCCTAGTCACCATGATCTAGTACGCATATTTAGGGATAGGCGTCGCGCTGCCGCGCGCAGTGCGGGACCAAAGAGACGTCTGAGTTGTGTCGGTGTGCGGGCATTGGCGGGTACGGTAATTTCGACTGCAAGAGTGTGTCGCCTAGTCTCGACGGGAATTGCAATCGCGATCGAGCGGACGCCAGGCGCGTACTCTTCGTCGCATATCGACAGGCCTTTCTTGCCGATAGCCGAGAGCTGTTCTGAGAGCACTCTCTTGTTGATGATCGTGTTCGGCCCCAGTCCTATGAGCCGCATGTCTGCTATCAGTTCGCTTTGCCGCTGTGTCGGTTGGCTTGCGAGCATGGCCTTCCCGATGGCCGTGCAATGCAATGGTAGGTGTGTCCCCGCTCGGAGATCGAGGTCTGCTTGATACTGGCCGCTGCGGTGACCGTGTGCTCGTTGCACATATGTTGCTCGCAGACCATCCATCACCGCCAAGCTGGCGGTGTGGCCTGTTTGGGCGCGCAGTTCCTCAAGTATCGGCCATGAATCAGCGTGCGCCGCGACCCTTGCCAGCACCCCGTGGCCGATATCAGATGCCTTGCCTGCCAACCGGTACTTATGACTACGGTCCTGCTGCAGCAAGCCTATGCCGACAAGCGTGGACGCGTAACGATGGACCGTCGAGCGGGCGGTGCCCGTCATTTCCGCCATGTCAGCGATACCACGGGTAGGAAACTCGCTTGAGAAGCATTCGAGTAGCGCCAACCCGTATTCCATCGAGCGGGATCGCCGAGGGTCGGGTGTGTCTAGAATTTTTGCGTTACCGTGATCGGCGCCCGACCCGCGAGATCTGTTTTTCTCGCTTTTCACACTCCTTGTCATCTGGTTCATGTCAGAGCGTCCGGGGTACTGCCCTTGCCGCATCGAACGCGTGCAGGTTCAGACCCGCCTCCGGGTTGATGGCTCACGTCAGTAGCGTCTTTCAGGCCGCCTCGCGCAGTGAGTGTCTTTCGGCGGTGAGCATTGCCGATCACCTGCGCCATCCCATCCAGGCGCTATGGTCAATGTGGCTGGAGAGATCACTTGCGGTAATAAGCAGTTGATTACGAGAGCTAGTCGCCAGCTCGGCGGCAGAGATCATGTTGGCGTTGGCTGCTACCGCAATTGCGACACTCTTGCGCTCACCGGCATATACGGGAGCCGAAACGGCTACCATGTCCGCTACGAGCTCCTTGTTGTTGACAGCGAAGCCTTGTCCACGGATGCGCTCAAGTTCAGCCTGAAACAAGCTCATCTTGACGATCGCGTTGGGGCCTGCTGGCCTGAGCGTGTTCGTGTCCACCCAAACCCGTTCTTCCCCGTCCGATAGGCAAGCGAGGAGCACCTTGCCCATCGCGGTGCAACTCGCCGGTACCCGTGAGCCTATGCGGCGTCCTGCGTCGGCTTCGTACTGGCCTCTGCCGTGACTGTAGGCCCGGCTGACGTACACGATTTCGTCCCCGTCGAGCACAGCGAGGCTCACCGTGTAACCAAGCTGATCGCGTAGATCCTTGAGGAAAGGAAGGGAGGCGGTTGGCAGCCCAGTCGCCTTTAGCATCGACATACCGGGCTCGCTGACGCGCCAGGTTAGCCGGCACCGATGTGAACCGTCCCACTCAAGAAATCCAAGTGCTACTAGAGTCCGTACATATCGATGCGTCGTGGGTTCAGACATGCCCAGCTCATCAGCAATCTCTTTCACCTTCAGCGTATGCCGCGTGGCGGAAAAGGGACGCAAGATGGCAAGACCTAACTCGAAGAGACTGAACCATATCGTGCCTATCCGTGGCAGTCACAAAGCCTACCGCTCTTGAGTCAAATGGCGTCATGCAGACTGCCTCATTTCAACCATCGTGGCGCTGGCCGCCAGCTCTTTTGCGAACCGACTAAACCGCAGGGCTGGAGGTTTGTCGAACCTAGCGAGGCTCTGTAGCTCTATAGTGCCGTTCCCTAGTTCCCAATAGTGAATACCAAGAACGCTCGGCTTGTTTAGCGGATACCACCATGCACTGACAGGGTCCAACGCGCCTTTCGGCACCAGGCCGATCCCCTGCGTGTCCATGACCTTCTGTAGTCGTCCCAGTTGCCAAGGCTCTAGACTGACCAGCAGCGCACAGACCGCAGCGACATGCTCGCGGTCCACTCCTTTCGGGCTAGCCTTGACTGACTCTGCGAACCCCCTTCCAAGCAAGTATGGCCGGAACGGAAAGTTTGGCTTCAAGCCGCGCGGTTGTCTCTGGTACCAGGCGAGAGTGATCTCAACGTACAGATCCCTCTCAAACAGGCTGGCTTCAGACAATGGGGAGTTCCTTCTCACTCATCGATCATCAGCGTCCACGTGCTCTTACCGCACTGCGTGCCGGGCTTGAGATAGCCGAGACGCGTCATGCCACCCGCCGCTCGCATGACATCTCTCGCGGGCAAATCCGCTAGCTCGCTAATCTCACGCACCGTAAGCGTCGGCCTCTCTCTCAAGAAGCAGCCGAGGATGCCAAGCACGAACGGCACTCTCAACGACAAGACGGCGGGAGGCGCGTCATAACTGATCGGTTTTCCACGGCGTGCCCCAACTATCATAAGCGGAGTTTCATAACGGTCAAAGCACACTTGTTGCGCGCCCCGTGGTCCGCGGCTTAATCTCGTGTGGTCCATATCAACTGTGTCTGCCTAGAAGCGCCTCGCATCGCGTAATCGCAACTGGGAAAGCCCGCGCGGTAAGTCGCACTCCAGGCCCAACAACCATCACATCTACCTGACAGAGCCTGGACTTGACATCAATGACGCCTGGAGGCCGCTACGCAACGAAGGTGCTAGGTGAGCCGGATGACTTTCAAGCTCAGGACTTGGGTGTAGCGCAAGGCTCGCCAATCCGTCCTTAACGACCAGTATCAATCGCTCATACACGCGCACACCCTCAAGCTCACGCGTCGGCAAACCACACGCTTCGGCAAGCCAAAACATCGGGTCGCTAGCAAGCGCGTGCACTAGCCCATTGCGTTGGGCTACACGTCGCTGTTTCTGGATTGACTGACTGCTGAGACCAACAACCATAAAGCCACATGCCGTGAAGTCATCAAGGTAGTCCCGGAAGCCGCAATGTTGAGCAGTGTCTATCACCACGGTCTCGTCACCGCGAATAAGTCCTCCACCAGTACCCGGGTACAGGTAGATGACAAGATCCAAATACGCTCTCAACGAAAGGGGACACCCCAATGTCGAGTCAAGCTCGATGTCAGGTATCCGCTGGCCCTGAAGCGACTCAAAGGGCGACGGCGGGGTATCTGCCTCGCTCACGACCCTGACCTCGCCACGAGTGCCGCAGGGTAGTAGGCGCGCATTGCGACCATCACTCCCTCACGATGGGGGCGTCTGTTACATCGAGCGCCCGCCGGCCCGCCGGACATTTGATAGCTCTCATGCTCTGTCGT
Source organism: uncultured Solirubrobacterales bacterium (assembly GCA_963695305.1). Taxonomy (GTDB): domain Bacteria; phylum Actinomycetota; class Thermoleophilia; order Solirubrobacterales; family Solirubrobacteraceae; genus Palsa-744. The sequence goes on from OY968774.1 coordinate 2,769,904, forward strand.
CATCGCCTACCAGATGTTGCCGGTAGCGCGCGCCGAATAATAGGGCGCTAGCGCCCTACTATGACATCGCCCGATGATTGGGGCTCAGAGGCGATGTCCACTAGCGAGCTTAGTCTCCCACGAATGTACTGCTCGCCTAGCACTGAAGACAAACATAGTCGGACTTGCCAACCCCCCAAGCGACACAAGAATACGCTCCCGGACTCGCTGTGCATGACGCAGACGCGCCTCCTTCGCCGAGAGATAGAAGCAGGCCATCCCGACAAGCACGACTACGTGCTCCTTGCTGTTCGGCAAGCTTTCGCTGCGACTGACAGACTCGATCACGATGGCTTGCATACGGTCTGCCATCTCGTCATTTGAAGCGTAGTGTGTTATCAGATTCTGTTGGCCAGAGACTATGTCCTCTGGCAGATCAATCAAGCTGTCCAACAGCGAGTGTAGCGAGCCGATCCACGGGAAGTAAGCGTTCTCCACCGCACTAGCCTCGCGCAGCGAGACGCGACAGCGAGACGCCAGAGCAATGAGCGCAAAGATGCCCAGCGACGATCCCGCAGACGCAGCAGTCTCCCACCAGAACAAGCCAGAGCGCGGGGGCGTCTCATTGGCGGCCCAGTGTTCTAGCGCAGTGTGGCTGCCTTGGCTGCGAGTGAGATTGAAGCTCTGGTAATCCACTATACGCCCTGCCAGCCTACGCGCAGACTCCGCCACCGAGGAATACGATGGCAGCGTCTCTAGAGCCGCTCGACAAGCATCGACAATCTCTGCAAGATAGCCAGCATCCGAATTTTCAGCGTGGTATGCGTAATAGTCGCAATGTGACGCACCAGGGTCCAGCGAGATTAGGAGGGCCTGATGAAGTTGCCTCCCATTACTGATGGGATCACGGGTGGGCTGCTCGGCAAGGGTATCCACGTAGTCGTAGATGGCTTGGAAGGCAATCTGAGCCCGAATGACTGCTGGTCGCCTGGCCGACGATGTAAAAGCCGCGAACGCACCCGCACCCTCAAGGTTACCTCGCTTTGTTGTATGGGCGGCTAGCGCGATATCTCGAAGTACGCCCTCCGGCATCTCGTAGGCTCTTTGATGCCAACTACCGATCTCTTTACATATCTGTGGAAACGCACTAAGCCAGTACCGCCGTGCACCATGCACAAAGACTGCGCCTAGCGCCAGACTGTTGCCGACTTGTGTCGCCATATCTACACGCCTGGCAAATGATGCGAGTCACCCTCACTCTTGAAAGCCAATGCGAGTAGATACCCGTGCCGCGGATAGGCCCGGCAAGGCGACCAACAGGAGCGTTGTCACAGTGACGATCGCAAATGCACTGATCACCTGCATCCCCCCGAAAGAGAATGGCGCCGGAAACCCTGTTGTGAGTGCCAGCCAGCGGCTAGCAAGCGCATGTCCGTAGAGACCGAGTACAGCACCATCAAGACATCCGATCATGACCGAGATCGTGCTCTCGATAAGAAGTGCGCGCCAAAGTTGCATATGATCGAAGCCCTGGACCTTTTGAGATGCCAGTCGTGCCCGCCTCTGCCAGATCGCCGCACCCAAAACCAACGCAACTGCGAGCGCCGCAGTGATGAGCAACAGTGTCGATATGTCTCCGAGACTGCGTAGTCCTTCTCGGGCGCTAGCCTCAAAGCTACCCTCTCGTTCCTGCAACGTCTCAACAAGCAGACCCGGCCTACCGCTCAATGCGTGTTCTACTTCTCGCTTCCCTTGTGCAAGGCTCACCCCAGGTCGGAGGTTTATCTCGAATGCAGTAGGATTAGCTGTTCGCCAAAAGCGATGGTAGTCGCTGGTATTGATGGTGACTGCTCCAGGAGACCATCCGGTATTTGTGGTGATCGCCGCGACCCTAAACTTGGCATTGCCCGATGGTGTCGGTAGCGTAAATGAGTCTCCAACCCGTAGACCGTATTCGTTCGCGTAGCCGTTGGAGATTGCCGCCCATTCGCCACGGCGTAGCTCTGCCGTGGCGCGACTGAGTTTGCCTTCGATCAGCTGTGAGCCCTGTATCATCCTGCGATCATTTGATGGACGCGCCCGCACCCACAGGCGCCGCGCACCGACGTCCAGCAGCCCGCCTTGGTAGACACGAACCGACGCGACGTCCCTCGCACGCTTGATCCCTGCTGCACTATCGCCCAATCGGAAACTGTCGATCGTTAGAAAATTGTTGTTAGGCGCTACCCACACGTCCGCGCTATCCAGGTATTCAACAACCGCAGCATCGAGACCAGCCGTAAGATCATGGCGTGCCCCTTGGATAGCAACGCTTCCGTATACGGCCACGGCCGTTACGCCAATCAGGGCAATCGAACGCGTTGCAGCAGCATTTAGCTCGATCGCAGCCGTTGGAAGACTTCCTCGAATATGCCTACTAAACCGCTTTAGGTTACGCACGACAGCAACGTATATGACAGGAATGAAACAGGGAACAGCCAATACTAGAAGTACACCACCGACTACTGTAAAGCGTGGGACGAGAAACACCAGTAGCGTGACGCCGACAACGATCATAGACCCAAGTGCGCAAGAGATATATGTCGCACGGCGGCTAATACGCTGTCCCTGTTCGCCAGGTCCACGCAGCGAACTACTCGCCTGCGGTGTGGAGATAAAGCCTACTACTGGTGGTAGGAAAGCCAACAGCGAAGCAAGAACGCCCCCGCAAAGAGCTAGCACAGCCAGAGCCAGGTGAACAGAATGATTAATCGTTATGGGAAACGCCGCTGCCAGATACACTGGCGTCTGGTGAAACAACGTCCGGGCCAGTAGCTCTCCGAGAGCTATGCCCGCCAGAGATGCAGCGAGCCCTAGCGCGATCGCCTGATAGGCCAGGATGGCCAATATTTGCGAGACGTCGAATCCCTGCTCCCAAAGATCGGTAACTAACCGGCGGCGATCTGGCAGAGTCAATAGCATTGCATTGACCGCGAGTAGGAATCCGACCGTCGCGCTAATTGCTGCGAACATCCCGGTGGACTGTTTCAAGGGCTTGGCGGTTTCATTGAGCACCCGCAGTTCATTGTCCGCGGGAGCGACAGTAATGCGACCAGCTGCTAGACGACCCAGCTCGCTGGAGACCTCCTGATCTTGACCGGGACGAGGTTGGATCAGCACTTGAGTCACACGGCCAGGCTTTTCTGCGAGTCGCTGGGCTACTGGCAGCAGCGTGACAGCAACGGGGCTTTCGGCCACCGCTCCAATGGCTCCATCATTTAGGACGGCCCGTACGATGACGGCGTGGGCGTCACCGTGGATAAGGATGGTCACGTTTTTTAGTGATCGTGCTCCAATTGCTTTTGCTACATTTACAGGGAGGCCGACGCCGCCTTGTAGCAAGAGACCTCCGGCGCCGAGATTCTGTGTTGCAGACCCTCCGAGTGTGACGATGCCTGCGGTTACGCCAACGAGTTGTATCGACTGGCGTCCGCGAGGCCCGACGATCACCGCGTTCTCCCGCAACAAGGCCGCAGAGGTCTGCACACCTGGTAGGCGCCTCGCTTCATTGGCGATGCGTTCGCTGAATCCTTCCGGTGAACGGGCGGCTAGTTGAAGACGAGCCGAACCGTTGACAGCTCGAATAAGGGCGGAGGCTGAACCCGTGATACTTGTGTTGGCCACAAGCACACCAAAAACGAGGGCTACTCCCACAGCGATTCCAGCGCACGCAAGTAGCTCTGGCACTATGTGCTTGCGTAGTCGGATTCGATACATATCCCTAAGCGCGCTGACACGGATGCCTGCGATCCGAGGGTTAAACAAATGCCTTGGCGTCTTTGAAGCGCGACGTTCCTTCATGGTGTAAAGACAGTCGCAGAATCGACATCGAGCCCGTCAGTGAGCTCGCCGTCTCGAAGGGTATAAAGTCGGTCTACAAGAGCCTCCGCCTGTGGGTCATGTGTAACGAGCAAGACCGGCACCTCTCGCTCGCGAGACAGCTCGCGCAGCAGCTCAAGGGTCTGCCGGCTACGTTGCGAATCCAAATTACCCGTTGGCTCATCCGCGAGTATGAGTCGTGGTTCATTTACCAGTGCACGAGCGATCGCAACTCTTTGGCGCTCACCCATCGAGAGGCTTTCTATATCGTGCTCGATGCGCTTGCCAAGCCCAACCCGCTCAAGCCAGGGCCGGGCCGCACTGCACGCCTCTTCCATCGTCCAACTATCGGCAAGTAGCTTAGAGCCAGCATTTTCAAGCACACTCGCACCGGAAAGTAGATGGAATGCTTGGAAAACAAATCCAACCTCCCGTCGTCGATACAGGGCGCTCTCGTGCCGTGAGAGACGCGTGATGTCCTTGCCGTCGAAGAAGACGGACCCTCGATCTGGCGAAAGCAGGCTGGCAGCCATCAATAGGAGCGTTGTCTTGCCAGAGCCGCTTGGCCCGTACAAAGCAACGAACTCTCCTGGGGAGATCGTAAGGGACACGCCATCGACGGCCCTCACAGCCTCGCCGCGACCACAGGGGTAGTGCTTTACGACATCGCGCAGCTCCAGCGAGCTCATGACGCCTGCGGTCCGCGCCCGCCCTGTCTGGTCCGTTCGGGAAACGGAACGACTCGCCGACGTGAGTCGGTCGAGCGTAGTCTGCCGTTGTCGATGGTCATGAACCGCTGCACCCCGCCAAGAGCCGACATATCTCCAGAGGTGATTACGACTGCGATCCCTGACTCCGTGGCGAGTGACCGGATCAGCGCGTACAACTCGCGACTCTCGCTCGGACCAGAGAGTACCGACGGCTCATCCACGAGCAGTAGCTTTGGCTCGCGCACCACCGCCCGCGCCAACTCGACGTGGACACGTTCGTTGGGAGAGAGTCGTTCGGTGGACACATGCGCCCACTCAGTGATGCCAAAGCGGTCCAACACCGGACGAGCCAGGTCTTCACTCTCTGCGAGCGTTAGCCCATCATTTGTGAGGGGCAGTGCGACGTACTCGATCACTGGCTGGCCGATTCCAGTGGGACGCCAATCTCCGCCTGCGAACGCGATTCCATGTCGGCGGCGCAGCCGCGCCCGCTCGCTGGTCGACAAGCCCATCATCTCCTGACCTGCAAATCTCACGGACCCGCTATCTGGAACCTCCAAACCCGCCGCCACCTGCAGCAATACGCTCTTACCCGACCGCCGCTCGCCATAAATCCCAACAAGTTCCCCAGGGTCAATCTCAACGGAAACCTTGTCGAGAACAATGACCTCCCTCGCCCCATCCAGAAAGCGCTTGCTGACGTTATTGAGCGAGAGGAGTGTCACCGCGATTCAGCCAGATACTCCTCGATCTCCCGACGGACACGGTTGATCCAACCGATCTCGCTCCTTAGCTGTTCGCGGAAGCCCTCCCGCGACAGGCTGAGCATTCGGCTAGTCCATGAAGCCCGCGGAACCGCCACCTCGGTGTTACCCTCCCCCAGTTCGATGCAATCCTTTTCGTACTCATCCAGCGCAACGAGAAGCTGCGGCGCTTCCTCTGGCGAGGAGAAAACGAGCCACGCGCGAATATCTGCCCGACCCTCTGGCAAAGCATGACGCTCATAAGTCCACGCAGTGCGTGTCTCTTCTCCCAAATCGGTCGCCCGATAGATGCGCCTCCATCGGCGTTTAGCATCAGTTAAGACGACCTCAGACCAAACCAACCCTTCCCGATCAAGGCGCTTCAAAACGTCATATACACGCCTAAGCGGCCAATCAGCTCCGATCCGCCTATTGACACGCGTGTGGATCTCATAGCCGTAACTGTGCCTCTCGATCACCGCAGCGAGCACCGCCGCAGTCAGTGACGACGGTAGTCCTTGGCCCTTAGCCCTCTCGTCTGGTTGTCCCATAAGGTCGGCTGGTCGGAACGCGACTAACTGAAGAAGTCTACCGCAGCGCAGAGTCGAAGGGCATGTGCCTGGGCCTGTAGTGATGTAGTCGCAGATCTCGATGCTGCTGCCCGTAAAGGGCGCGGCACCGTTGCTGCCTCATCCAACCGAGCCTCGCGGGATGCCTCAAAAACTAGGCGCTGTCGGCGCTTACGCGCTCAAGGCGCCACGGCTGCAACACTGAGGGACTAGATTGAATGGTCTACGATGGTGCTGGACCCTTCGACGAGAGCACCGTCGCGGAGGGTAACTACGCGGTCGGCGAACTGCTTCGCGTCCGGGTCGTGTGTGACGAGGACTCCCGGCACGCGCTCGTCGCTGCAGATGTCGCGCAACAGGCTTAGGATCTGACGGGTGCTCTTGGAGTCGAGGTTGCCCGTCGGCTCATCGGCGAGGATGATGTTCGGTTGGCCGACAAGTGCTCGAGCGATAGCCACGCGCTGGCGCTGGCCCATTGAGAGTTGATCAGGGAGGCGGTCCAGCTGATCGCCGAGACCGACACGCTCAAGCCAGACGGCTGCCTTCTCTCGTGCTTCTCGTCCCTTGTAGCCGAGAAGAGGAAGCTTGATGAGGGCATTCTCGATCGCACTAGAGCCAGGCATCAGTTGGAAGGACTGGAATACGAAGCCGACATCGCGCCGCAGGTAGGCGCCTCTTTCTCGTCCGGACATCGCGCCAACGTCCCTGTCATTGAACATTACGCTGCCGCTATCAGGTTTCAGTAGGCCCGCGATAAGGAGCAGTAGCGTAGTCTTGCCAGACCCGCTTGGACCGTAGAGCGCGACGAGCTCGCCCGACTCAATCGTTAGCGAGACTCCATCAACAGCCAGTACGTTCTCGCCTGCGCTCGGATAGTGCTTGACGACATTGTATAGCTCCAGTGTGCTCACGAGAAATGTACCTTTGCCATGCTTGATCGAGGATGCGAGGTTTGTAGGGATGCTGACTCTGACCACTCTTAGTTCAGGGCCGCTCGAACCGTGACAACCAGTTCGAGCGGCCCCAGCGTCGCTCCTGGTCACTACGGGGTGAGAGCCACGCCCAGAAAACCGTATAGGCGATCTAGTCCTCACTCGCAGCCGGATGAGCGACCTGTGAGTGGTATTTCAACATGACTAACATTTATTCCGGATAATGAAGAAGCGGAACTAATTCGCGGACGGTCCCACAGCACACGGCCGGCGCAGGCTTGCCGTGGATGCAAGCGACACAAATTAGGATCGATGGTAGAAAACCCGCCCTTGGAACACATGCCAGATGGTTGAGCGATATGCTTTTGGCGAGATCGCGCGACCATATGGGTTGGAGGTCCGCGTCTTGCTGGACAGACATCTTGAATGGGCACTTAATGGCGAGTCAGAAACAAATGTGATCGTTGTTGGTCCCACTCAGCGTTTCGATCTGACAATCGTATTGAGGAGAGGCATATGCAACGTAGTCTTGGGTCAATCGCGGGCCAGCTACTGTTGGTCTTTGCTTGCACCACAGGGTTCACGGCGGCGACTGTTGGCCTAGCCGGGCAAGCGTCGGGCACAATCGTCGAGCCAGTGGCGAGAGCCGCACGAAGGGTGTCCTTGGTCGAGAACGCACACTTGAAACTCGTATCCGAACATGGGGCGACGCTTACCGAGCGCGGACGTGCCACCGGCACCTACAACGCTCCGGTGACAACCATTCTGACGATCCATCCGAAATCCGTGACCGCTGTCGTCACCATCTATCCCAGCGGCGGCTCGATTACCGGCGTGGCGAACGCCAACTACGTCGTGAAAGGCTCCAAGGGTTATTTCGGCGGCACCTTCACACTCCGTCACGGCACCGGCAAGTTCAGGCACATATCCGAGATCAACGGCAAACCACTAGGTATCAGCGGGATCATCGACCACTACAGCTTCGCAATGGAAGTCAAAGCCCACGGCGAAGCAAATCTATAGGCCACAGGAGACCCTTTGGTACCGGTGTGGGTTTTGCGCCCGCGACGTGAACGTCTGGACCGCACAAGCGTCACTGGTGAGACAATGAACACGACGAGCATGAAGCCACGACGGTATCGCGCCATGTCGCGACTCTCTCAAATGTCGGGCGCTGATCCGTCAAGGCGCGACTGGCTTGCGAACCTCAATGCCGATGTCTATCGCGGTACGGGCGAGCCGGATATCGGTCGTTAGCAGCGGCTCACCGGCACGAATAACAAGGACCGCGTACAGCGAATCTCCGGCCGAGAAACGGTCTCGCAGCGTCCACGCTGCGTCGATGAGACTTGTCGTGGGAATGAACTCAATCGGGAGCGCTAGCAGACGTTTCAACGCGGTCGCCACGAGCGAGGTGGAGAGCGTCCCGCGCATGGCGACGGATGACCGACAAGACCTCGAATGGGAGGATGTCTGGTGCTAGCCACGGCTCAGACGCGTCGGATAGTTGGTCAGCGAGAAAGTCGCGTCGGGCAAAGATCAGGCGGCACCAGCAGATCGATGATTGCGCTTGCGTCGATGACCGTCATGCAAGATCGTTACGGATGGGCGCAAGCGCCTCCGCAGAGGACTTGCCGATCTTCGACCGGCTCAGTTCTTGAGAGCTCCGCGATCAGCTCGTCGGCGCGAGGGACGTCGCGACATTGGTAACCGCTACCCACCGACTCCAGACGCGCCAGTAGGACAAGCCAGGCGACTTGCCCGGAGACGCTCGAGACCACCCTGGCGCCACCGGAGGAGCCGATATGGCTGCTGTGACTAGGGGTGCTTTCGACTTGTGCGGAACCCGAGACGGCGGGTTTCGCCGTGACGATCGCGCGTTGTTGGTCTGGATCGTTCCCAACTAAGCGACGGTCAGCGCGACAGGCTGTAAAGGCCGAGCGTTTGCGCGACAGCCTCGAAGAGGGATCGGTTTCTGACGGCACCGACAGCGGTCCTCTCACAGCGGGGACGCACACGATTTCGTTGCCGCACCGGTACCGCAGATTGGAGCCCCGGCCCCGGACGTCTACGCATCCACCAAAGTCACGACGTCAGGCGGCGAGCCGTGGTACAGCCTCGCCGGAGTCGTCGCGCCTGGCGGCGCGTGCCGCCCTCCACTCAACGTCGAACGGGCGCGGACCGAAACGGCGCAGATCGTCGATCGCAAACGCGTAGTGGGCGTCGAGCATCTGCAGGCTGGTGCCGCACTCGGCCGCGACAGTCTGTGGATCTTCTGCTCGCAGCCGCACGCTAATGCCACCGCGACGAATCGCATAGGGAGTCGCACCTTTGATCCCAGCAAGCCCTGCGTCTTCGGCTGCCACTTCCACGGCAGGTCTAAAGGACTCGACGCCCCACCTTCCCGTCATGTTGTGGGAGAAGTGGTAGGCACCGGTCTTGGGATCGAGCATCCCCCCCTTGGGGTTGAGGTTACCGGGGATGATGAAGTCCTCGTCGCGAGCCGGGTATCCCCATGCTCGTAGTACGGTTCTCCAACGCACGAGGTCTTCGACCGCAATGCTCGGTACCTTCGTACGTCGCCCGGTGCTTTTGGAGGTCTTGCCCCATTCTTCAAGCTTTCCGTAGGAGATGACCTCCACGATCTCGGCAAAGTCCTCCTCAAGAGACCGCCAGCGCATCCCGTACGCCTCCTGATTGCGAGACGCCATGCCGTACTGAAGACTGAGCAACGCCGCGTCCCGCTCGGCATAGATCGGATCGCGGTTATACACGCGGGCCAGCATCGCGTCTCGGATTGCCTCGATCGCCTGTGGCGACAGTGCCCAACTCGGGACCTGAGAACCAGACCGCCGTGTTGGTGCCGCCCGACCAGTGCCACCGCGGCGGACAGAGCGCCGTCGGCTCGAGGAGCGCTCGTTGGCGAGAATACACCCGTTTGTCTTGATCTCAGGGACAAGGTGCGAGCTGGCTGCCCAGCTGAGCACGGAAGATAGGACTCGCCATGAGGCGTGAGCACGGTGGCTGGTCACTCCGGCCGCGCGCATTTCCTCACGCCACTTACGCGGCTCGTCGGGCTCGTTGAAATTGTGGGCCGATTGGCGCACAAGCTCGACCGCGTACTGGGCACGACCGACTGGCTCACCCCTCGTGTCGCGCATAACGTGACCGAGAAGATGGCAGTTGGCGATGTTGCGGTACCCATCGTAGGTGGAGGGCGCGAGCCCCCCCTCCAAATCGGGGTGCGCATCAAGCTTGAAGTACAGCTCGATGATCTCCCCGATGGTGCGACCTTCCGACTCGTTCGCCTCGACCGCGTCAAGGTCCAGCAGGAAGCGTCGTAGACTGTCGGGTCCCCGGCGCTCCGCTGCGGAGTATTCGCCCATCCATTCGCGTGCTCCACCTGTTCCGCTCGCCGCCGCGAAACTGCGAGAGCGCTCTGCACCTTCGTGATCATAGAAGCCGACGATCCAGCTCTTGCGGCGCTTACCTTGATATGGCCACTGCTTCTTCCACGGTCTTGCCATGAGTTACTCCTTCGATCTCGTGATCTTCAGTTCTGTCCAGCGCCCCGCGGGGGGTCGGCAGCCGTTGCGCCGGCCCGTCTTGTGGGTGGGATCTGGTAGGAGCGCGGCTTGCGGCTGCTTGAAAGCCGAGGACGCCGGCCGCTCTGGCCTGTCGGCTCACGAGCCACGCGCGCTCGGGGCGGGCGGGCCACGAGCGGCGCACGACGCTCGCTGCGGCGAGGTGGGGGAGTGTGCTGTCTCCAGAACTCGGTGATCGCCTCGCTGGGTATGCGGTAGTGACCCCCGGGCAGTCGGCGGAAACCGATCAGGCCAGAGGTGATGTAGCGTCGTAGCGTGCGCTCGGAGACACCAAGCTCGCTCGCGGCTTCGCTCGTACTGAGCACACGCGAGTCGGCTGGCGGGGACGTAGAGAGGTTCATGTTCTGCAATCGCTGCAAAGCGTCGCTTTCCCTGGCCCCGATCAGCCACAGGACACGAATTTCCAGCAGCGCTACCAGAACGCGTCGGGCGCCGAAGCGCCCTCCCGAAGGGGCAACCGAACAGCCCACGAGTTGCGAACGCGGCGGCCGGCGAGGCGAAATCAAGGGCCATCGACGCCCGGCTCACGCCTCCTAGAAATCGCTCAGCAACGCGCGAAACTGCGGTACCCGTGCGGTAAAAAGCGCCGCGAGCAGAACAAAACACCCGGGTTTCCAGGTCTTTGTGCACAGGTGACCACCAGACAACTAGACTCCTCCCCGTGAACGGCCCGAGCAACCAGTTCGATGGCGGTCCGAGTACCGGCCGTCATTCGCCGCGTCCGGTCGGCCACGCTTGGCCGACCGCGGCTGCCTGCACGGTTTAGCCCGCGTCGCGCCCGCCTGCTCGCGCCCGCGTTCGCGCTGCTAGCGCTGCTCGGGCCTGGTTTGATCGCCGCCAACGCCGGCAACGACGCGGGCGGCATCGCCACCTACGCCTCTGTCGGCGCCAAGTACGGCTACCAGTTGCTGTGGGTGATGGTGCTCATCACCGTCTCACTCGCCATCGTGCAAAAGCTGGCGGCACGTATGGGGGTCGTCACCGGCAAGGGCCTCGCGGAGCTGATCCGCGAGGAGTACGGCATCCGTTGGTCGGTGCTTGCCACCATCGCGGTGCTGGTCGCGAACCTGGGCATCTGTATCTCAGATTTCGTCGGCGTCGGAGCGGCGCTCGGCCTGGCGGGCATCCCCGTGCAGATCTCCGTCCCGATCGCCGCGGTGGGTATCTGGACGATCATCGTGCGTGGCTCCTACCGCTCGGCCGAGCGCACCTTCATTTGGCTCACGATCCCCTTCTTCGCCTACCCGATCGCGGCGATCCTCGCCCACCCCCACTGGGGCGAAGTGGGCAAGGCGATCATCTCACCGGAAATCCAAACCGGCTCCACTTACCTGTTGCTCGTGATCGCCACTGCCGGCACCACGATCACCCCTTACATGCAGCTCTACCTACAGTCGGCGGTGGTGGAGCGTGGCGCACGCGAGGAGGACCTCCCCCACGAGGAACGCGAGGCGGTGGCAGGCGCGATCTTCGCCAACCTCATCGCCGCGTCCATCATCATCGCCACCGGCGCCACACTGTTCAAGCACGGCATCCACGAAGTTGGCTCCGCCGCGGGCGCCGCCCGCGCGTTGAGCCCCTTCGCGGGCTCCTACGCGGAGGTCCTGTTCGGGGTGGGGCTGCTCGGCGCGAGCCTGCTCGCCTGCGCGATCCTGCCGATCGCCACGTCCTATGTCGTCTCGGAGTCACTGGGTTATGAGAAGGGCATCGGTCGCCGCCGCGAGGAGGCTCCCGTGTTCGTCTTCATCATCACCGCGATGATCGCAATCGGGGCGCTTGTGGCGATGATCCCGGGCGTCCCCGTCATCTCGCTGCTGGTGGGGGTGCAGGTGGTGAACGGGTTGCTACTCCCCATCAACCTGTTCTTCATCTGGCGCCTCTCGCGCTCGCGCAGGGTGATGGGCGAGCGACGCAACAAGGGCCTCCTCGACGGGGTCGCGGGCATCACCGTCGCGGTCACCTCCACGCTCTCACTGGTGCTGGTGGCGGTCACCGTGCTTGGGTTGTAGAAGCGTCTCGCGCTCGCGCGCACCGCCGGGCCCTAGCCGGCGTCGCTGCACAGCAGCGCCGCACCTTGCGCGCCACCAAGGTCGCCGAGCGCGGCGAGACGCAGCGCCGGCGGATTGTCATCTTTGAACAGGTGCGGCTTCATCGCCACCGCTATCCGTTCGAGCATCGGCTCGCCGAAACGGGTTCCCAGCCCGCCACCGATTAGCACGAGCTCCACATCGAGCAGGTTCACGGCCGAGGCGATCCCCGTGCCCAATGCTTGGACTGCTCGCTCGATGAGCCGGTACGCAAGTTTGTCTTTGTGCGCCAACGCGTGCTCCCATACCCCGCTTGAGAGCGTGTCGCGTTTGCGCTCGCGCATGATCTCGAAGAGGTCTGTGTGGTGGCCCTTCTCCATGAGCCTCATCGCCTTGAGTTCCATCGCGCGACGTCCAGCGTACGCCTCCATGCACCCGCGTCGCCCGCACAGGCAACGCGCCCCTCCCTGCTTAACCACCGTGTGGCCGATCTCCCCCGCTCCGCCGCGACCGTGCCACAGCTTGCCATCGATTGCGACGCCGCCGCCCACGCCCGTTCCCCAAAACACACCCAGCAGCGAGCCGACGCCCCGACCGGCGCCGAGCAAGAGCTCGGCGTTCGCCGACACCGACACGTCGTTACCGAGCGTTGCACCTACGCCGAGACGCTCGGACAGCAGTGCCGCAAGTGGCACCGGGTGCGCCCATTCGGAGAGGTTCGTCGCACGTGCGAGGGTGCCAGCTTGGATATCGACGTCACCGGGAACCCCCACCCCGATCCCGTCGAGCTGCCCCACTTCCACCTCTGCGTCGGCGGCGGCCTCGGTGAAGCAAGCAACAAGTGCATCCACCACAGCGGGCGGACCACCCTCGCGCGGGGTCAGCCTGCGCGCTTGGCCGAGCACGCTGTGATCCACACCCTGCATCACGATCGCCTGGATCTTCGTGCCGCCGAGATCGATGCCGCCGTAGATCGCCATCGGCGCTGATGATCGCAGACCATGCCCCGCTACGTGGGCGAGCGTCCGCGGACTTTTGACCGAGCCGGTCGCGCACCGACTGGCGGCACTTGGCATGTGAACGTGACAGAGTTCACTTGCAACCAGATCAGCGGAAGAGGAGTTCGATGCCCAACACGACACACACGCTCCGTACACCTGCGACCGCGGTACTCGCAGCGCTCGCGCTAGCGAGCTTCGGCCTCGCCGCCTGCGGAGAATCGTCCGGGAGGAGTTCGTCGCAGACCAGCGCCGCGGCGAAGAGCGCACTTGAACAACTAGCCAAAGCGAAGAGCGTGCCATCCTCGGCAACGACAACCCCGCAGTCCAGCACAGCGAGCACTCCGTCTGCGACAACCAAAGCTCCTCAGTCGGGCAAGAGCAACGGCGCCCCATCTGGTAGCGCGACTCCACGGCAAGCCGCGGGAGTGTCACGCTTCAAGCAGGCAATTGAAAAGTTCACTGACTGCCTGCGCCAGAACGGTGTCCCGCTTGCCAAGGGTTCTAACAAGGGGCTTCTCAGTCTGCAGGGCCTCGACAGATCGAGTCCCAAGTTCAAGAGCGCCACGTTGAAGTGCCGCGGCTTGCTCGCCGCCGCGCTGCGCGGGGCAGGTTGAGCCGGCCGATCTACGGGCCGGTAGCGCCGGTTCCGCCCACGGGCGGAGCCGGCTGCGCATCGCGGATCGCGGACGCGCTCGGCTTGCGCGAAACCTTCGGCTGCTGGAGCGTGCCGAGCTGGCTCACCAGCCGCCGCCACTCGACAGTGTTGAGTGCGATGTTCGTCGCGAGCGGGGCAGTCGAGCTGCGCTTGGCCGCACTTTGAGCGACATTGGCGCCCACGGTTTGGGTCGCGCCTGCTGCGCGTCGGTCTTTGCCGCGCAACTCGATCTGGATGAAGGTCGAGTGGTCGGGCGCCGCAAGTGTCGAGGGAGCGCCCGGGTACTGCATGAGGCTCACGATCCGCTGGGGGGCGTACCTGCGCTTGAGCGTGAGCAGGGTACGGATCGTCACGTCGGTGATCGTGCCTGCGCCCTGGTGTCCTGAAATCGGAACACCGTTAATGGCGGCGATGTCGAGCATCCCCGCGGCGGGGAACACCGTGGCAAGTCCCTTAGAGGTGTAGACGGCACGGCCGCAGCGCAGTTCCCCGACGGTGGGCTTGAGCCCGCTGCGTGAGAGGTAGACGAGCAGCGCGAGTGTCTCACGCCCAACCTTGCCCGCCGCCACCTGGCCACGATCGCACGCCCCGAGCTGGATGCCCGGATCGGCAAGTACCGCGCGCTCAAGTTCACCCTGCGAGAGCAGGAATGCGCCGCTTGCGGTCGCGCCCGCGAGCACCCTTCCGGCTTTGGCGCCCTGCGGATGGAGCGCGGCGTCAAGTTGCTCCCAGTTAGCGAGAATCGGCCGTGGGTCGATGGCGGCCTGGGCGCCGGCGGGGCGGATCGCAAAGCGCAGGCCCGCGTTGGAGCCTTCAACGCTCGAATCCAGATGACCGAGCACGGTGCCCTGCGCCACTACCGAGCCAACACCCAGCGTGAGCCAACCGTTCTGCTTGAGTCGCGCCGCCCGCTCCCTCGCGCGCTTGGCGGCGATCGCGTCGGGATTACCGGGGTGCGCGAACAGTCTGACCTTGCCCGCGCCGACCTGCGCTTCGCCGGAAGCGCCGAGCGATGAGGCGCCCGCGTGCGTCAGGCCGGCCGGCGCTTTCTTGTTGGCGACATGGATCGTCACCGGCGACTGGCTGCCGGCGGTGGCCGCCTGGGTGGGCGTGGGGTCGGCGGATCCGCCGCTTGGCAATGCTCCCTTGGGGACCTGCAGTTGGGTGGGCTTGGGCAGCCGGTAGCTGGGCGCAAGGCTACCCAGTCCACCGTAGGTGAAGATGTCGCCGTAAGTGTCGCGCAACACGATGTACTCGCCGAGCTTGCGCGACGTACCGATGCCAACTACGCGCCCGTCCTCGACCGCCACCACCGGGGCGCTTTTGCGACCGATGAGCGTGGATAGCTGCGAGGGCGGAGCTGGGGCGTTCCTCGCGCGTTCTGCCCGGGCAGCGCTCACGGCGGGTGAGGGCGCAGGCGTTGAGCCCGGAATGGCCGTGCCTGCCGCCGAGGCAGCCACCTGTGGCGAGGGAGCGCTCGCACTGGATGCGCCGGCGACCATCGGAGCGACACCGCTTGGGATGATCGAGCTTGAACTCAACTGTGCACCTGCCACCGGCAGGCTGCCCTCTGTGAGCCCGGTGAGCGTCGCGATGACAGAAGCCGGATAGCTCGAGAACAGGCGCGCCCGCAGGAGCACAGATTCAACGTACGCTTCGGAGTGGTTGTACGCGAGGATCGCACCGCGCAAGTTGCTGGAGGCGCCGGCGGCATGCAGGTACCGGGCAGCGGCAAAGATCGCGTCCACCGGGTTGTAGGGGTCGGCGTAACCTGCGCCGACAGCGTCCACGCCGTACTGAAGCCAGGTTTCAGGCATGAACTGCATCCACCCGACGGCTCCGGCGGACGACACCGCCAGGTCGGTGCCGAAGTTCGTCTCAACTTCGTTGATCGCGGCGAGGATCTGCCACGGGACCCCGTACTGCACCGACGCGGCCTGGTAGATCGGCAGCAAGAACAGCGGTATGCGGTAAAAGTCGAGCGCCTGCATCGAGGCGGTGGAGCCGGTCAGCGCCGCGAACGCTCCAGATTGAACCGTGGCGAGTTGTGGAGCGGGTGCGATGCTGCCCGAGCTCTTGGGAGCCGCTGGCGTGGGGGTAGGCGCGGCGCTCGTGGTGGTTCTCGCCGGTTCGGTGCTCACCTGCTGGGCACGACGTTCGACGATCTTCGGGGTGTGGACTCGTGGCGCGGGCGTGGTGCTAGTCGAAGTGGTTGTCTGGGTCGTCGTCGTGGGCGGTGCGCCGACGGGCGTTGCCGTTGTGGTGGCGTCAGTCGACGTCGTGGTGGTGGACGTGGTGGGGGTCTGCGTCGGCGCCGCCGCCCCGGTGGTCGTAGGTGTTCCGGCGGGAGGTGTCACGGCCGGCGTTTCCGCCGCCAGGGCGCCGCCGGTGAGCGGTCCGCCGATCCCAGCCGCGGTCAGCCCGCCGCCGGCGAGCGCGGTGAGGATCGCGCGACGGGTGCGGCCGCGAGTGTCGCTCATGCGCGCCGTCCTTCGCACATACGGTTTTCATCCGCGTTCACGCTTCGATTCCTGCTCGTCCCGCGGTCCCTACTTGTCTTCATGAGGCCCCATGGTCGTGTTCGAACACGGCGCCCAAACTCCATGGGCGCCCCCTGACCCAATTCATATCGGCAGAAAAGCAGGTCTTGGTAAAGGATTCGTAATCAAAACGTGCCCAAAACTGCAATCGCGGTTGCAGTTTGGTCGTCAAACGGGCGCACATACGCATATGAGCCTCCTCTGCCGGGAAAGCGGCACGACTGTACACCGGCGATAGGCGTAAACACCGAACATGGCCGAATAGGCCGCTTTCCTACACGTTCGTTTGCGGGAGTCGCTACGCTTCGCCGATGGAAGTCGTCCTCTCGGTATTGCAGGTGTTCATCGCTGTCGCCCTCATCTTCCTGGTGCTGATGCACTCGGGCAAGGACTCGGGGCTCTCCGGCGCATTCGGCGTCGGCAGCGGTCAAGGGCCGCTCGGCGGTGGCTCGATGGTCGAGCGCAACCTGAACCGCTGGACGGTCTTCTTTGCGGTCGTGTTCGTCTTGAACACGATTCTGCTCCTTAAGAAACCGTGGTGAGCACGCGCGCCGCAAGCGGCGCGCGTTGGTTGAGGGAGGGGTCAAACCGTGGTAGAGGGCTCATCGAGCGCCTCTAGCTGGTCGAGTATCTCGACTGCCTCGGCGCGGAGCGCGGCGTTGATGGTTTCGTAGTCGGCTTGGGAGAGCTTGCCCGTCTTGTAGTCAAGCTCGGCGTCGCGGATCTCGCGGTACTTGGCCTCGCGCGCGGCACTCAAATCAGCGTGGCGTGGAGCCTCGGGCTCTGGAGCCTTTCGCGTGCGCAGCAGGGGAGCGCTTACGATCGCGATCACCGCCGCCAGCAAGACGAGCGTGAGCAGCACCTCCATCGGTTCAGGCGCGCGCGAGGCCACGCGCGGCGCGGCTGCGCGAAGCCACCTGGACCCGCCTGCGTACGGCGCTCGGGACGGGCCACATCGCGATCAGACCGCCGCCGAAGACGATCGCGCCACCGATCCAGATCCACATCACAAGCGGTGAGACGATCAGGTGGAACTGCGCGGGGGGCGGAGACTTCATGTATTCGCGCGCCATCACCGCGACGGCGATCGTGCCCTCGTCTGGACGCACAAGTGGGATCGTCTTGTTTCCAATCGCGATGATCCGCTTCAGGCGAGGGGTCTCAATGTCGGGGGCAACCGCGCTCCAAACGTCGCGGGTGACGCCTGGGTCCATACTCACGTGACTCACCGCCTGGCCACCGATCAGATGACCCACCGAGCCCTGGGTGGGATCACCCGAGTCATAGAAGCCCTCGCTTGGTGCGAGCGTGGCGACGTGGTGACCGTGCTTGCTCACGTCAAGCACAGCGCCAATACTGAGCGTGGAGCCCGTGTGGGCGGCGTCGTCCTTGGAGGTGATGGTGGCGGTGGGACGCACGTAGCGCACCGTGTAGGCGCCCACTTTCGTGGATTGTCCGGGAGAGAGGGAGAGCTCGGACGCGTGCTGGAAGGAGGATGAGGCGGCGACCCCCACGAACAGAACCGCCATTCCGATGTGCACGATGTAGCCACCGTAGCGTCGGCGGTTGCGCCTGACGAGCGCCATCAGCGCAACCGGGACGGCCTCGCCTGAGCCAGCGCGGCGCACCCGCACGCCGCGCCAATACTCCTGGGAGACGCTCCCCAGCACGAACGCGGCACAGCAGAACATGACTATGGCAAGCGGTTTGCCGGCACTGACCCCGGTGCCAAGCAGTGCCACGAGCGTGAACGCCGCAAACGCGATCGGGGCGATGAAATTGCGGCGGGCGTTCGCGAGCGTCGCCCGGCGCCACGCGATCACAGGGCCGATCCCGCTCAGCAGAACGAGCACAAGCGCGAGCGGCACCGTGTAGCGGTCAAACCAGGGCGGCCCCACTGACGACTCTTTACCGGTGAGCGCTTCTGAGATCAGCGGGAAGTAAGTGCCCCAGAAGATCACGAAGCAGAGACCCACCAGCACGATGTTGTTGGCGAGGAACACCGACTCCCGCGAGAGCAGCGAATCGAGACGGTGCTCACTGCGGAGCATCTCCCTACGTGAGCTCACCAGGTAGATGGAGCAGAGGATGAGTACGCCGATCAGCACCACGAAGGGCACTCCCAAGGTGGCGCCGCCGAAGGCGTGGATCGAGCTGAGTATCCCGCTGCGCACGAGGAACGTCCCCATGATCGCGAGCGTGCCTGTGGCAAGCACGAGCGAGACGTTCCACACCTTCAGCATCCCCCGCTTCTCCTGGATCATGAGCGAGTGCAGGAAGGCGGTGCCGGTAAGCCAGGGCATGAGCGAAGCGTTCTCGACCGCGTCCCAACCCCAGTAGCCGCCCCAACCAAGCTCGGCATATGACCAGCGGGCGCCGAGCATGATGCCGATGCCGAGGAACAACCAGGCCGCGAGCGCGAAACGACGGGTGGCGCGAATCCACTCGGCGTCGACTCTGCGGGCGAGCAGCGCGCCCATGCCGAAAGCGAGTGGCACGATGCACAGCGTGTACCCCGAATAGAGCATCGGCGGGTGGATCATCATCGAGGGGTGGCGCAACAGCGGGTCCAACCCAACCCCATCCGACGGTGCGGGGTTGGTGGTCGCGAACGGGGTCGCGTAGAAGATCATCAGCGAGATGAAGAAGCCGCCGAAACCGAGCAGGATGGCTGTGGCGTAGGAGGCGACGTCGCGCAAACGCTTGCGTGTAAGGAACAGCACGAGGCTCGACCACAGCGAAAGCAACCACGCCCACAACAGCAGCGAACCTTCCTGGGATGACCACACCGCCGCCGCCTTGTAGAAGGTGGGAGTGGTCATGCTCGACGTGTCGGCCACCGTATTGAAGCTGAAGTCGTTGCGCAGGAACGCGACCTCGAGCACGGCGAATGCGACGGTGAGGATGCCGGCCAAGGCATATACCGAGCGCCGTCCCGATTCAGAGAACTCGGGCCGTCCCTTCCTCACTCCATAGAGCGACGCGCCGATTCCGTAGGCGCACACGGCGAGCGCCAGCACGAGGCATGCGCGTCCGAGCTCTGCCATCAAGCCGTTTTCTGGCCGCTTGGCGCGGCCTTGTACTTCGACGGGCACTTCGTGATCAGCGAATCGCGCTGACCCACGTACTGCCCGTTCTGCTCCTTGACGGTCACTATCACCTCTCGGCCTTCACGGAAGGGGTCGGGCACCTCGCCCGTGTAGCTGAGCGGCACGGTCGTTTCACCCGCGCGATCCTGGACGCTGAAATAAAGGGTCTCCCCTTCGTGGCGCACCGAGCCCGCCTTAACCTTGCCGGTGAGCTGGTAGCTGTGCCCGGGGTGCCCTTCATGCACGAGCTGGCTCGGCGTGACCGTCGGTGAGGCGGCGCTGAAGCTGGTGTAAATCAGAGCGCTCGCGAGCACCACAGCCGCACTCAACGACACCACCAGCCGGACCGTTCGCTTGCGTGCGGGGTTCATCGCGACCGATTATCCCAGAAGCCGTTGCGTGAGACGCCCAGGAGATATTCGAAGCACAGCGAAACCTTTGTCTATCTCAGGCGTCTTAGGAGGTAGAGATCGATGTTCGCAACCCTGCTCCACCCGATTGCAACCTGGCGCCACCACGATACGCCACCGGAGCCGATGACGATGGACATCAAGGCACGGCGCCTACGCGAGGCGGGTGGACCGGTGGATGAAGCCTGCTACCCGTGTGGATGCGGGTACTTCTTCATCGCGCCGGTCTCCACGAGCGTGTCCTGCCCGCACTGCGGCAAAACGCAGGCCTGGTAGAAGCGGTCCCGCCGCAACAAGCCGGGACCGTCCTACCAAAGAGCTCCCTACTTGATGTGCATCCCGCTGATCGCGCGGGAGATTACGAGCTGCTGGATCTCCGCGGTGCCCTCGAAGATGTCGTAGATCTTCGCGTCGCGGTGGAAGCGCTCGACGGGGAACTCGCGGGTGTAGCCGTTGCCGCCAAGGATCTGGATGGCGCGCTCGGTGACCCATACGGCGACCTCGCCCGACTTGAGCTTTGACATCGAGCCCTCGGCGTTCTCGAAGGGGACCTGGTTGCGGCCCATCCAGGAGGCGCGCCACACGAGCAGGCGGGCGGCGTCGATCTCCATCTTCATGCGCGCGAGCGTGAAGGCAATCGACTGGTTCTCGATGATCTTCTTGCCGAACTGTTCGCGCTCCTTGGCGTAGTCAAGCGAGTACTCGTACGCGGCCCGGGCGATACCGAGCGCCTGCGAGCCAACCGTGGGGCGCGATGCCTCGAAGGTAGCCATGGAGGCGTTTGACTTGTTCTTCTTGCCCTCCTTCGCGCGGGCGAGACGCTCATCGAGCTTCTCCTTGCCGCCGAGGACGTAGTTCTCTGGGATACGGCAGTCATCGAGGTAGACATCGGCGGTGTGGGAGGCGCGCAGACCGTGCTTTGAGACCTTCGCGCCTTCAGAAATACCCTTGGCTTCGCTCATCGGCACGACGAAGGCGGCGTGGCCGCGTGAGCCGAGCTCACGGTCGACCGTGGCGATGACCACATGGACGTCTGAGATGCCGCCGTTGGTGGCCCACGCCTTCTGCCCGTTGAGAATCCACTCTTTGGTGGACTCGTCGTACTTGGCGGTGGTGCGAACCGCGCTCACATCGGAGCCGGCGTTGGGCTCGGAGGAGCAGAAGGCGGCGACCTTGAGGTCGTCGGGGGTACCGAAGCAGCGGGGGATCCACTCGCCGATCTGCTCGCCGGTGCCCTGACCGAAGATGGCGGCGACCGCAAGGGAGGTGCCCATGATGGCCATGCCCATGCCCGCGTCGCCCCAGAAGAGCTCCTCGTTGACGATAGGCAGTGTCAGGCCAGTGGGGTCGGCGAAGAACTGTGCAAGCCCCTCAAAGCCGTAGAGCCCGATCTTGGCGGCCTCTTCGATGATGGGCCAGGGTGTCTTCTCCTTCTCATCCCACTCGTGCGCAGCGGGGCGCATCACGTCGGCGGCGAAACCGTGTACCCAGTCGCGGATGTCCTTCTGGTCCTGGGTGAGGGCCATCGAGAAGGTCACGTCTTTGCCGGCAGCGCTCGTGATCGCCTCGACGGCGGCCTCGGCGGCTCCAGTCGCCTCGGCGGCGGTTACGTCGGTTGCTGACATCTGACGTTGGCTCCTTTGTGAAATCGGTTACGTACGACTGCCCGCAAACCGGGCGACCAAAGCCTAGCAAAGCGTAAACGGTTGTCAAATGCGAGATTGAACGGCGTTTACATTCGCGGTATAGTCCCGTTGCGATGGCGACTGCGCCCAGCTACAAGGAGTCAGGCACGCTTGCCCGCGCGACGCGCAGGCGCGAGCGCGAGCGCGAGATAATCGCCGCCACGCGCCTCTTGTTCGACGAGCGTGGGTTGCAGGACGCGCCGATCGAGAGCATCGCGCGGGAGGTGGGGATCAACAAGGCGTTGATCTACCGTCACTTCTCCTCAAAGGAGGAGCTGTACGTGCTCACGCTCTCCAGCTACCTCGCGGACCTCGCCTCGATGTTGGAGGACGTGCCGGTAGAGCTCGACCCCGTCGCGCGCTTGGAGGAGGGTTGGGTGAGGTACACCGACTTCTGCCTCGATCACCCCGCGTTCCTTGACTGTGGCCTGTCGCTGATGCGTCGCTCCGCAGAGGAGCTGCGGGAGACGATCTCTGATGCGATCTGGATCCGCCTCGGCCAGAACATGGCAGCGTGCCTCGGCAAGCTCTCGCAGATCCTCGCCGAAGGCGCAGAGCAAGGCCTCTTCGAGGTCGAAGACCCAGATTTCACGGCCAACCAGCTCTACGCCCAGACACTCGGCACGATGCACCTAGCCCGCATCGGCGTGGGCGTGCGCACCGCCACCGGGGGCGTGCCGGAGCCCTTCGCGATCGAGCCCGCGCGAGTGCAGCGTGCGTGCATCGACGCGGTGCTCGCGTCGGTGGGCGCACAGCGCGATAGCTGAGCCTGACGCCCTCGCGCCTCCGTATAGGAGAGAATCCCCGTCATGCACGTCACCGCCAAGGCTGACTACGCCGTGCGCGCCGTCGTGGAGCTTGCCGCCGGCAGCCAGGATTCGCCGCGCAAGGTGGACGAAGTGGCGCAGGCACAAGGTATCCCGGTGTCGTTTCTGGAGAACATCCTCACGCAACTGCGGAGCGCCGGGATCGTGCGCTCGCAACGTGGCCCCGAGGGCGGCTATTGGCTTGCCCGTCCGGCCGCGGAGCTCAACCTCGCTTACGTCATCCGAGCAGTCGAGGGACCGCTTGTGGGCGTACGCGGCCAGCGGCCTGAGGAGGTCGAATACCACGGTTCGGCGGAGTCACTGCAGCAGGTTTGGATCGCGTTGCGCGCCAACCTACGCAAGGTCCTGGAGCATGTGACCGTTGCGGATGTGGCGGCGGGGAAGATCCCCAAGGACATCCTCGCCCTCACAAAGCAAGAGGAAGCCTGGGAGACCAGGTAGCGCAACCCGTCAGACGCCGGCGGTGTCGGCGAAGACGCGCGGAGCCGGTAGTCGCGCGGTGAGGATTTGACCCTCGTGAAGCTCGAACTCCTGGGCTGTCTCGCGCGTGACTTGCGCCCACACGTCGCGCCCGTCGGGGAGCACCAGCTCGACGCGCACCTCAAAGCCGAGATGCACGACGCGGCGCACAAGCGCCTCCACGGCGCCCGCGTAGTGGTCCCCCCCACCCGCGAGGATCTGGATGTCGTGCGGGCGTAGCAGCGCGTCACCGAGCCGATTCACCGGGCCTATGAACGACATAACGAACTCGTTGCTCGGGTGCTCGTAGAGCTCACGGGGACTCCCGGTCTGCTCGACCTTCCCACCGTTCATCACCACGATCTGGCCCGCCACGTCCATCGCCTCCTCCTGGTCGTGGGTGACGAAGATTGTGGTCACGTGAATCTCCTCATGCAACCTGCGCAGCCATTCGCGTAGCTCACCGCGTACCTGTACATCCAGGGCGCCGAAGGGCTCATCCAACAACAGCACCTTGGGTTGCGGGGCGAGCGCGCGCGCGAGCGCCATTCGCTGCAACTGGCCACCGGAGAGCTGGGAGGGATAGCGCTTTGACAGGCCATCGAGCCGCACCAAGCCGAGCAGTTCGTGCACACGCTTGTGGACGTCCTTCTTCGGCGTCTTGCGCACGGTCAAGCCGAAGGCGACGTTGTCATACACGGTCATGTGCTTAAAGGGGGCGTAGTGCTGGAAGACGAACCCAACTCCCCGCGTGCGAGTAGGGGCCTCCGTCTGGTCCTCTCCTCCGATGGCCACGCTGCCCGTATCCGGGGTCTCAAGACCCGCGATAATCCGCAGCAGCGTGGACTTGCCGCTGCCAGACGGGCCGAGCAGCGCCATCAACGCGCCGTCCTCGACGGTCACGCTCACGTCGTCCAAAGCTGTGAACGAGCCAAAGCGCTTGGTGACATTGTTGACCTCAATCGCCATCACACCACCGTGTCTCTCTGCGTTCGTCGCGCTAGTAGGTTCATCCCGAGCAGCGTCGCGAAAGCCAGCAGCGCGAGTACCACCGCGGCCGCGTACGCGCCTGTCGTGTCGAAGTTCTCAAAGCGATCCTGCACGTACAGCGGGAGGGTCTGCGTTTGCCCCTCCAAGCGTCCGCTCACGATGCTCACCGCGCCGAACTCACCGAGCGCACGCGCTGTGGTGAGGACCACGCCATAGACGACGCCCCAGCGGATCGCGGGCAGCGTCACACGCCGGAATGTCTGCCAAGCGCTCGCCCCGAGTGTCGCGGCGGCCTGCTCGGCGTCGGTGCCCAGCTCGTGCAGTACGGGGATCGTCTCGCGCGCCACAAACGGGAGCGACACGAACGCTGTCGCAAGCACCATGCCGGGGATCGAGAAGATCACCTGGATGCCGTTTGTGGTGAGCCAGTCGCCAAACCAGCCCGTACGCCCGTACACGAGCACGAGCGCCAACCCCACCACCACCGGGGAGATCGCGAAGGGGAGGTCGAGCAGCAGCCCAAGGAGCGCCCTCCCGCGAAAGCGGCCGCGCTCGATGGCCAGCGCGATCCCGATCCCGAAGACCGTGTTGAGCGGTACGACGATCGCCACCAGCTCAACCGACAGCCAGAAGGCGTGCACGGCGTTGGGCTGTGTCACCGCTTCCCACACAGGCGCCAAGCCGTGCTCGAACGTCCGGTAGAAGATCATTCCCACAGGCGCCCCAAGCAACAGCAGGAGATAGCCAAGCGCGAGTGCACGCAACCCCAACCGTCGCGCGGCGGTCCCGGTCGCGCTCTCACGCTCAGTTGCCCGCGCCCGCGGAGGCTCTGTCAAGCGTGCCGCGGGCGCCCCGCGACGGGCGATTGCTGCTGTATCAGAGGACATGTCTGGACATCCTTCGCGAGAGCACGGTCATCCCACCAAGCACCACCAGCGCGCAGACGAGCAACACCACCGACACGGACGCGGCGGCGCTGACGTTGTCGTTCTCGACCTGGTTGAAGATGTACACCGACCCCACCTCGGTCTTGAAGGGGAGGTTGCCGGAGATGAGCACAACAGAGCCGAACTCACCGAGCGCACGCGCGAACGAGAGCGCGGCGCCTGAGAGGATCGCGGGGGTGAGGTTGGGCAGGACGATCCGGCGGAACACAGTCCACCGGGCGGCTCCGAGCGTACCGGCGGCTTCCTCCATCGAGCGGTCGAGCTCGATCAGCACAGGTTGAACCGAGCGCACAACGAAGGGGAGCGTGACGAACAGCAGCGCCAACCCCACCGCGGCACGTGTGAAGGTGATGTCGATGCCCGTCGGTCCGCCCTTGCCATAGAGCGCGAGCAACACCACGCCAGCGACGATCGTAGGGAGCGCGAAGGGTAGGTCGATCAACGCGTTGACGACGCCCTTACCGGGGAACTCATCGCGGACGAGCACCCACGCGATCAATGTCCCGAAGAGGGCGTTGATGACAACGACGATCGCCGACACGACGAGCGTGAGCTTCAGCGCGGCGACAGCCTCGGGGCTCGACACCGCTCGCCAGAACGCCCCCGTGCCCCCGCTTGCCGCGCTGTCGAGCAGCGCGGCGATGGGAAGCAACACCAGCACCGATAGGTACACGCCGAGCAACCCGCCACCAAGCGCGGTGCCCGCGCGGCCGCCCAGTAGGGCGCGCCCTCCCGGACCTTTGCCGGGTGGGCGACGCCCAAGCACTCGCAGGCGGCGAGGAGGGCGTTCAAGCGCCTGCGATGCGCCCGTGGGGCTCATTTGGCGGTGGACACCCCCAACGACTGCTCGATCTTCGTGACGATCCCGACGGTGCCTTCGGTTTCGAAGAATTCCTTGCCCACCTTCTTCCACCCACCGAGCGAGTCGATCGTGAAGAGGCCGGGAGGCGTCGGGAACTGACCCGGCGACGCCACACCTTCGATGACCGGGCGGTAGCCCTTTTCAGCCCAGATCTTCTGGCCCGCCGGGGAGAGCAGGTAGTTGACGAACTTCTGCGCGCCAGCAGTGTTGCCGGTATTGACGATCGCGATCGGGTTCTGGATCAAGATCGTGTACTTGGGGATCACGTATTCGATCGGCGAGCCCTTCTTCTGGTCGGCGATCGCCTCGTTCTCGTAGTCAATCAGCGCGTCGCCGCGACCCGCGAGGAACGTCTGCAAGGCGTTACGGGCCGAGCTGTCCTGGCTCACCACGTTGTGGAACAGCGAGGTGAGGTAGGCCTGCGCTTCGGCAGGGGTCTTGCCTTCCTTTATCTGTGCCCCATATGCCGCCATGATGTTCCAACGCGCACTCCCCGAGGTAAAGGGGTTCGGCGTCACGACCTGCACGCCCGGCTTCACGAGATCCGACCAGCTGGTGATGTGCTTGGGGTTGCCCTTGCGCACGATGATCACTGCCACCGAGTTGGTGACGAAGCCGTGGGTGGCGTTCTGGTTCCAGCTGGGCGACACGAGCCCGGCCTTCACGAGTCGGGTCACATCCGGTTCCAGCGAGAAGTTGACGACGTCGGCTTTCAAGCCCGCCGCCACGGCACGGCTCTGGTCGCCGGAGGGGCCGTAGGACTGGCTGAAGCTGATGCCTTTGCCTTCGCTCGTGGCTCCGAAAGCCGGTATCAGCGACGCGTAAGCGCCCTGCGGGGTCGAATAGGCGACGAGCGTCACCCCTTTGCTGGAGCTCGAGGAGCCGCAAGCCACGACGCCGAACGTGGCGCCGAGGAGAGCGAGGGCCGATAGGACTGCTGGAATCGTGCGTTTGCGCATAGCCACTTTCTGCATCGAAGACATGAGAATGAGCGACCAAGTGTAACAGCACAAATCAGATCGGGTTTAGGGCTTAAGTGGGTGGTCCGAGCGCATCGTTGCGCTTGGGGAAGGTGCGGGCCAACAGCGGCGTCTTTGTTTCCGTAGGCCGTCACAATTGGTATGCCGTCCAATCCGCACCGGAGGAGATCTCGTGAAGCGCACCTACATGTTGCTGCTCTGTCTCACCATCGCGAGCGTGTACGTCGTCGCCGTCGCCCAGGCCGGTCGCCCGACCGCCGAGGCTAGTCGGGCGGCGAAGATCGGGGTGCGCAAAACTAGCATCGGCACGATCCTCGTGAGCTCCTCCGGGCGCACGTTGTACGAGTTCACGAAGGACCACACACGCAGCAACAGCTGCGTGAAGATCAAAGAATGCTCCGAAATATGGCCGTCGCTGACAACGAGCGGCAAACCGACCGCGGGACCGGGCGTAAAAGCGTCGCTGCTCTCCACGATCACGCTGCACGGTGGCGCCAAGCAAGTGACGTATGCAGGCCACCCGCTCTACCTCTACAGCGGCGATAGCGGACCGGGCGAAACGGCGTACGTCGGGGAAAAGGAGTTCGGCGGGTTCTGGTACGCGATCAACGCCGCCGGGCACACCGTCAGGTAGCGCCGGTCAATCTGGCTCGGAGATCACGAGGCGGAGCGCCCCGTCGAAGCTCTCCTGCTCGCGCAGGTAGCCATGCTCGGCATCCCAAGCGCCTGACTTGAGCGCGGCGGCGAGGCGATCCACGATGCACTGTTCGACATCTGGCTCAAGAAGCGCCCACATCGACTGCGCGGCCCTAACTGCAGGGTCGAGCAGCCGCTCGGGGCGGCGCCAGAAGGCCTCGAAGAAGCCATCCATACAGTCACCGGGCGTGGGGATGTGCTCCACGCGGGTCTGCCCACCGAGCGCCGCCGCGATGTCGTCCATGGCGGGAAAGCGCGGCAACTCCTTCTCCAAGCCCTCGCGTAGGTAATCGAGCTGCCAGGCCGGCAGGCCCTCAAGCTCGAACGTGAACACAACGACCGGGCCACGCGAAACGCGGCGCAGCTCGGCGAGGCCGGCCGCGGCGGGCGACCAGTGGTGGATAGTCACGCATGCCATCGCCGCGTCGAAAGCGTCGTCATCGAAGGGAAGCGCCTCCGCAAGAGCGTCGACCGCGGGCGCGGCGTCGAGCGGACGCTGAGCCCGCATCGTCGCGCTCGGCTCGACGGCCAGCACCCAGCGGTCTACCGGCTCGTAGGAACCGGCTCCAGCGCCCACATTGACAACGGTGCATGCGTCACCGAGCGCGGCATGGACGCGGGCCGCGATGCGTGGGTCCGGACGCCGGTGCTGCGCGTACGTGCAGCCGTGATGCTCGTAGTCGACTCCGATCGACACGGTCCGACCCTAACACCGGCCAGGTCGGAACCCCCTCAAGCCTTACCTTTGCTCGGAGTCGGCTTGCGATAGGGCATATATCTACGCATGAACTCGTCGAATCTGGGCACCGTGAAGTCGACGTGACCGTAATCCTCGGTGGCGTAGGCCAGGCCCTTGTCGATCAGACGCTGACGAATCATCGAGACCTCCGCGGTTCCACGACCCAGCTTCGCCGCAACTCGTCCTGAGCGATAGGGCCCGTTACCGAGCTCGGCCATCGCCCTCATGTAGCGACGCTCCTCTTGGGTAGCACGTTGGATACGAACCTCGTAGATGCTCGTGTCAAGAGCGTCCTGCGCAACCGGGATCGCCGCTTCCACGTATTGCCTTGTGATCGGCGTGCCTTTCGCCAGGTTCCAAGTGTGCTTGCCCAGTTGCTGAATGTAGAAGGGATAGCCTTGTGTCCAATCGAGAGCGAGAGCCACAGCGCCCTCCTCGTAATCGACTTGCTGATGGCGAGCCGGCTCGACAAATGCAGCGCGCGCATCTCGCTCTAACAGTCCGGCAATCGCTGGGAATGTGAACAGACGCTCGGCGTATGAGCGCGCCTCTCCGGTCAATTGCGGAATCTGAGGTAGGCCAGCGGCAACGACGGCGATCGGCAGGCTCTTTTGCGTAGCCCGATGCAACGCGCTGATCAGCGCCCGAAACTCGATCTCACCGGCGAACTGGACCTCGTCCAGCAGGAAGGCTATCCCCGAGCCTTTGCTTCCTGCAGCTTCGCCGAGCTGCAGGAAGAGCTCGGAAAGATCCCCGGCGATCGTCCCCTCGTCAGCTTTCCCAAGATCCACCTCCAAGCCAAAGCCGTCGGGACCGGTCAACTTGATCGTGCCGAGATGCTCAAGAGCTCCCCGCATCGCCTTCAAAGCGCGTGTGCCGAGCTTCAGGCGAGCCAGGGCACTCTCGACATCGCGAACGATCTCCCCGATCAAGCTGCTGTCAGGGGTGAGCTCGTGGTAGTAGGTCAAGAAGCCTTCAGACTCCGCTCGATCCTCGAAGGCGTTGAGCAGAACCGTCTTGCCTACACCACGCAAACCGCGAATGATCATGCTCTGCTCAGTAGCGCCTCGCTTGAGACGACCCACAAGCACTCGGAATTGCTCCAGCTCCCCGGCGCGACCAGCGAGCTCGTGAGGGCGGGAGCCTGCGTTCGGTGTATACGGGTTCGCTATGGGATCCATCGTTCTAACGACTTATAGCAAGTTATAACGGATACCGTTATAAGTCCTTATAACTCGTTAGATCCGCTGGCCGCGGCGCTTGGGTGGAGCAAGTCGTGCTTCGCGGCGCCTCGGTCTCCTCGGGAGTGAGAATGGACAGACGTCTTTGCATGCGTTACGTAGCGTAGTAACTGCTTGAACCGAAAGTTCAGACCTCTTGGGAGAGGACCTACGGGATCAGCGGTAGCCCCCGTACCCGTATCCGGTCGGGCTCAACGACAACGATGCTGCCGTCGGCGAGGTCACGCTCGATCGTTGCGAGGTTGGCGAGCAGTATTTCCGATTGCTGCTCTGGTCGTCTCTGAGTGCCGTGGCGAAACAGTACGACCGACGGTGAGCGCTCGCGGCGGAGGGCGAGCAGTGTCCCGAAGTCCGTGTCCGCCGAGACGACCACGCGCTGCTCTTGCAGCGCGCGATCAAAGATCTCCTCGTCGCTGGCTGCCTGTAGTCCATAGTCGCGAACGTGCACTGCGTCGTGCCCGACAGCTTCTAGGCGCTCAGCGACAACAGGCGAGAGCGCATTGTCGATCAGGAACCTCACGCAGAGGCGGCGAGTGGGAGCTCTCGCTCGCGGACGGCCTCGGCGGCGTAACGCATCGCCTCTCGAACGTCCTCAGCCTCCAGGTCCGGGTAGGCGGCGAGGATCTCCGGATCGCTCATACCGTCAGCAAGCATCCCGACCACGGTCGCGACCGGTATCCGCAGGCTGCGGATACATGGAACGCCACCCATCTGGTCTCCTCGCACCGTGATTCTCGTGAAGCCCATCGACCCACTTTACCGTCCGCCGACGACACCGCCAGAAGTTGCCGGCCGCGACGCCACGAGTCGGCGCGCTGTACGAGCAGGCGGACGCGAATGAGCCTCAGCACGACGCCGTTGCCGCAGCGCTATGCGGCGAGCGTGACTCGCTGCCCAAAGCAGAGATCAGACCTCAAGAACGCCCAAAGCCGCCGCCAAGGCCCACCTGGGACCAAAACCACCCCATTCCGTCACCGCAACGTCACCGCAAATCGCTAGTCTGTATGTCCTCAGATGACCGTGTTCGTCCGCTCGGACGGTCACGGCGAACCAAGACCAGAAAGGCCCAGATATGGCGCTATTGCTGAAGATTCAGCGCCACCAGGGTCCTTGTGGGTCTCAAGCGGTGGACGGGGGTCGAACCCGCGACCTCAAGCTTGGGAAGCTTGCGCTCTACCAACTGAGCTACCACCGCGCTGCTGGGGCAGATATTACGCCGCCGGGCGTTGAGCGTCACGCCACGCCGCTCGTGGCTCCCGCACCATGCGCCGCCCGGAGGGCTACGCGCCCAATACCCTTCCGCCCGTGGCCAAACGCCTCTACATGCCTCTGATCCTCCTCGCGGGCGCGGCGCTCGTGGGGTTGCTCGTGTACGGCGTCTCGACGCAGTCGGCGAACCGCACGCTCGATGACGCTGTTGCTCGCGGCTTGCGTCCGCGCGCGCCTTCGGCCACCTATGCGCTGCCGCTGCTGTCGGGAGCTACGCACAAGTCGCTCGCCGCCTACCGAGGCAAGGTGGTGGTGCTCAACTTCTGGGCCTCCTGGTGCGAACCGTGCCAGGAAGAGGCGCCGCGGCTGGAGCGGCTGCAGAGCGAGCTTGCCCGCCACAACGGGACCGTGTTGGGCGTCACCTACAAGGACGCCTCCCCCGACTCGCAGAGCTTCGTCAAGCGCTACCGCATCACCTACCCCAACCTGCGCGACGCGAGCGGGGAATTCGCGCACTCCTACGGCACCAACGAGCTGCCGGAGAGCTTTGTCATCGACCGTGACAGCCACATCGTGGCGATCTCCCGGGGGGAGGCGAGCGAAACCTTTCTCAAGCGCGCTGTGTCGCTCGCGGCGCAGTCATGAGAGCCCGCCCCATGTTGACGGCGGTCATGGCGGCGATCTTTTTCGGCCTTTCAATCACGTCGGCGAGCGCTGTCACGCCACGCACCACGCTACCGGTGATCGAAAGACAGGTGATGTGCGTGACCTGCAAGATCCCCCTGAACGTCGCCGAATCGCCGCAGGCGAACCGCGAGCGGGTGTTCATCCGTGGATTGATCGCGGAAGGCAAGAGCGAGGCACAGGTGAAGGACGCGCTTGTGTCCCAATACGGCCCCGCCGTGCTCGCCCTCCCCAGCGCGAAAGGGTTTGACCTCGCCGCCTACCTCGTGCCGGCGGCGGTGCTAGTCACGCTCATCGCGTTGCTCGCACTGTTGTTGCCGAGTTGGCGTCGCCACGCGCGCGCCCACACCGGCGATCAAGCCGACGCAGCCGAGCTGAGCGCGACCGACGCCGCACGTTTGGACGCCGACCTCGAACGCTTCGACTGACCTCAAATCCAAGTGAGGGCGATGCTCGCGACGGAAATACTTGCCGCGGGACGCGCCACCACCGCTACATCTCTGCCGGCGCCTCTACCCCAAGCAGGTCGAGCGAGCGGGCGATCGTCTGCCGCGACGCTACACACAGTGCAAGCCGCTGAGATTCGAGCGTGGGTGTCTCGGCGCCCACGACGCGGCAATCGCGGTAGAAAGCCGTGAACTGTTGGGCCAACTCAAGTGCGTAGGCGGCGATCCGATGCGGGGCGCGGCGGCCGGCCGCTTCACGCACCTCGCCGGGGAAAGCGAGTAGCTGCTTGATGAGTGTGCGCTCCGCTTGATGTAGCGACTCGCCACGTTCGCCGATGCTCGCTACTGCCCCTTCGACGCGCTCCGGCCCGGCCTTGGTGAGCATCGAGGCGATCCGCGCGTGGGCGTACTGCACGTAATACACGGGGTTCTCGCTCGACTGTTCCCGCGCAAGGTCGAGGTCAAGGTCGATGGTCGTGTCGTGCGAACGCGAGAGCAGGAACCAACGCGCCGCGTCAACACCGATCTCGCGTAGGAGGTCGTCGAGCGTGACGAACTCCCCCGCCCGCTTTGACATCTGCGCTCTCTCGCCGCGACGCACGAGGTGCACGAGCTGCATGATGAGCATCTCCAAGTGTTCGGGATCTCCGCCAAGCGCCTCATAGACGGCCTTCATCCGCGCCACATAACCATGGTGGTCTGCCCCCCACACGTCGATCTGACGGTCGAATCCGCGCTCGCGCTTGTCCTGGTGGTAGGCGATGTCCGAGGCGAAGTACGTGTGCTCTCCGCTTGAGCGCACGAGCACACGGTCCTTGTCGTCGCCGAACTCGGTGGTGCGCAACCACAGGGCGCCCTCGCTGCGGTAGGTGTGGCCCTTCTGCTCCAACAGAGCGAGCGCGTGGTCGACGGAGCTCGTGGGTTTCCCGGATTCGTCGCGCAGGTCCTCACGCGGGGCGTGAAGCGCCGTCTCGTACGCCCAACGGTCAAAGCTCTGCACGCGGAAGGCGCCAAGGGAGTGCTGCATCCTCCCCACCATCGCCTCCACCGCCGCCGCCCCAAGCTCGGCGGGCTCGCGCTCGGCGGGGTCGGTGGAGAGCATCTCCTTGACCTCTCCCACCAGCGGTCCTACATAGTCGCCGCGGTACCCGTCCTCGGGTACGACCTCGCCGCGCGCGAGCGCCTGGATCGACTCGCCCAGCTTGAGCACTTGGGAGCCCGCGTCGTTGACGTAGAACTCACGCTCCACCTGATGGCCGTGGAAAGCGAGCACACGCGCAAGCGCATCGCCGTAGGCGGCGTTGCGGGCGTGCCCCACGTGCATGGGACCTGTGGGGTTGGCGGAGACGAACTCCACGATGATCCGCTCCGGCGCCTGCGCGCCGCCGCGGCCGAAACTCTCCCCCGCGGCCAGCGCCTCCGCAAGCGCAGCGCGATGCCAGCCGTCTGCGAGGAACAGGTTCAGGAAGCCCGGACCCGCCACCTCGTAGCGATCGAGCTGCTCGCCGAGGCGCTCGGATAGCGCATCACCGAGGCGCTCCGCCATCTCCCGCGGCGGCGCTCCAGCTGCCGGCGCCAGCAACAGAGCGGCATTTGTGGAGTAGTCGCCGAAGTCCACCCTGGGGGGACGCTCAAGCGTGATCGCACCACGCGCGCCCGCGCCGCCGGACAGCTCTCCCGCAAGCGCCAGCACGGTCTCGCGCAGGCCGGTCTCGGTGGTCATCGGGCTCACGGCGCTGATCTTATGCGCGAGGACACCTATACACCGAGTGACCCCACGATCGGGGCCCCAACGCCATCGGGGGCAAGGGTTGCGATACTAGCCGTGTGAACGACGAGAACCCAGGCGCCGAGCGCCACATAAACATTCATCTCTCCCCCGAGATCATGGGGGGCGTATACGCGAACTTCGCAAACGTCAGCCACTCCGATTATGAGTTCACGGTCACCTTCGCGAGGGTTGACCACGAGGTCGAGTCTGAGGAGGTCCCGGGCGTGGTGGTCTCCCGCGTGAACCTCTCCCCACGCTTCATGCGTGAGCTGATCGACGCGATGGAGGACAACTACTCGAAGTGGCGCACCCGCGAGGGCATCAAAAACCTGCCCGAGTACGGCGGCGCCGAGGCCGGGGAAGACGACGAGTAGCGACGTATCGTGCGCCCTCGCGGCCGCGTGATGAGAGTGAGGGGTATGGAGATGAGTGACCCGGGGGTCGCATGAAGGTTGCTGTGGTCTCAGACATCCACTCCAACCGCCAAGCCTTCGAAGCTGTGCTTGAGGCTGTCGCCGACAGCGAGGCCGAGGAGCTGTGGTGTCTCGGGGATATCGTCGGGTACGGCGCCGATCCGGATGCGTGCGTGGAGTTGGTACGGCGACATGTGGCGGTGTGCCTTGCCGGTAACCACGATATGGCGGTGGCGGGAGATCTACCGCTAGCCGAGTTCTCACGCGGAGCGTCGATCGCGGCACAGTGGACGCGTGAGGTGATCTCCCCCACGAACCTCGCTTTCCTTGCCGACCTCTTACCCGAAGGACGGGAGGACCACCTTGGCCTTTACCACGGAAGCCCCCGCGACCCGGTGTGGGAGTACGTGCTCTCCGCACTGCTCGCGGAGCTGTGTATGGACGCCCAGCCTGACCGCATCAGTCTGATCGGACACTCCCACGTCGCCTCAGCGTTCGTGCGCCACGAGGGTGAGGTCGCGACCGGGGAACCCCGCCGCGAGGGTGTCATCCTCGACGTGTCAAGCGGTGAGTGGCTACTGAACCCCGGGAGCGTGGGACAACCACGCGATGGCGACCCGCGTGCCGCCTGGTTGCTGCTAGATCTGGAGGGACACACAGCCTCTTATAGGCGCACTCCCTATGACATTGCGGGGGCGGCTGGAGCGATCCGGGCGGCGCGCCTGCCAAACTCGCTTGCGGAGCGCCTGGGGTACGGTCAGTAGAAATGCGAATCTCCACACATATCTTCAGGATCATCATCGTCGCACTGCTCGGCGCGGCGGTTGCCATGCTCGTTTCCTGCGGGAGCTCGGGCACCGGCTTGATCCCATCCTCAAGTGGAAGTCCGCTCCAGGCCGATTTCGAAGCGGTAGCCCAGGCGGCGACGTCAGGCAGCGGCAGCTGCGAAGCCACCGAAGCGGCGTTGGGAAAGACAGAACAGGACTTCCTCGCGCTCCCGGCGAGCGTAGATCGAGGGCTCCACACCCGGCTGAAGGTAGGCATTGCGAATCTGCGCAAACAGGCGCTCGCGACGTGCGCGCAGACGACCACGCCGGCAACGACCGCGAACACGACCACCACGACTACCACGCCGACAACGACCACCAACACCGAAACGACGCCCACGACCACAACGCCAACGACTCCCGAAACCACCCCCACGACAACCACGCCGACGAACAAGGGCGGTGGTACCGAAGCTCCCGGGGAGGGCGAATCCGGAGAAATCCCCGGCAAAGGAAAAGACGAAGGCAAAGGAAAAGGAAAAGACGAAGGCGAAGGCAACGGCGGAGCGGGCGCCGGCGGAGCGAGCGCGGGAGGCGGCCAGTGAGCGACCTGGAGATCGCTGGGCGCTACCAGCTCAAGGACAGGCTCGGCTTCGGCGGTATGTCGACCGTGCATCTCGCCTTCGATAAGCGTTTGGAGCGTCGCGTGGCGGTGAAGCTGCTGGCAGAGCACCTCGCCGAGGACCCCACGTTCGTTTCGCGCTTCCAGCGCGAGGCACAGGCGGCGGCGCGGCTGATCCACCCCAACATCGTGCAGGTGTTCGACTCAGGCCAAGACGAGCGCACCGGGCAGTACTTCATCGTGATGGAGTACATCGAGGGGCAGTCGTGCGCGGAAATCCTGCGCGACGACGGGTGGGTCGAGGTGGACGAAGGTGTGGGCATCATCGAACAGGCCTGCGAGGGCCTCTACTACGCCCACCGCCACGGCGTGGTGCACCGTGATGTGAAGCCCGGGAATCTGCTGCGCTCGCAGGAGGGTGAGATAAAGCTCGCGGACTTCGGCATCGCGAAGGCCACCGAGCAGTCCTCCATCACCCAGGTCGGCTCAGTGCTCGGCACCGCCGCCTACCTCGCGCCCGAGCAAGCGAGAGGAGAGGAAGCGGGACCGCGTGCCGACCTCTACGCGCTGGGGGTTGTCGCCTACCAGCTCATTCTCAGGTCGCCTGCCCTACGAGGCGGCGTCGCTCACCGAGCTGGCGCTCAAGCAGCAGCAGGAGGAGCCGGCGATGTTGGACTCGCTTGTGGCAGCTGTTACACCCGAGCTGGCCGAGGCGATCGCGATCGCGTTGTCGCTTGACCCGCGCGAACGCTACGAGGACGCGCGCGAGATGGGACGGGCGATCAGCGATGGAGCACATGGCATCGCCCCCGCTGTGCACCGCGCCGCACGCGCCGCCGTGCACGCCACCGAGGCGACGAGCGTGCTCGCAAGCGCCACCCGCACGCAACGAGCCTCCAAGCGGTCCGGCGCCGTGGTGCCACGCCAACCGCGACCTGGCCCCCCGCGCGCCTCGACACGCGCGCCGGTCGCTGCCGCGCCGGCCCACCGCTCCGGCGGCAATCGCCTCTGGACCTGGGCGCTCGCACTGCTCGCGCTCGGCGGCGTGATCGCCGCAATCGTGATCCTCAGCGCTCCCGCGCAGACGAAGATCACGCTGCGCAACGTCTTCTACAACGACGTGCAGGAATCCGCCGAAGCGCTGAAGCAACTCGTCGGCGAAAACACGAAGTAGCGGAAAGGCGAAGGGCCCGCTTGCGCGGACCCTTCGGTAAGAACTGCCGCCTTTTCAGGCGGGGCGACTGTCACTCGTTCCCGCAGACTAGCAGTCCCTGCCGTCGCCTTTCAACCAATGGCTCCGGCGGCCGGACTCGAACCGACAGCTGACGAGTGACAGTCGTCCATGTTGCCCTTACACCACACCGGAACACAATTGTCAGCATACGGGAAGCTAACGACGGTACTCGGCACGGCGTAGTAAATCCGCCACATCAGGCAGTTGTTCGTCATAAATCGCCTGGCGCAAATCGGCCATCAGCCGCGCTATGAAAGCAAGGTTGTGTTCGGTCAAGAGCCGCATCCCCGTGATCTCGCGAGCGCGGGCGAGGTAGGAGAGGTAGGCGCGCGAGAGGCGGTGGGTGCAGGCGTAGCAGGCGCAATCCTCCATCAGCGGCCCCTCGGCGTCGCGGCAGGTGCTTTTCGTGAGGTCGAGGCGCCAGCGGTTGGATGGGTCGGGAACGAGCGCGGTGCCGTGACGGCCGAGGCGGGTGGGCATGGCGCAATCAAACGTGTCGATGCCCAGCTCCACGCCGCGGATGAGGTCGTCGATCTCGCCGATCCCGAGCAAGTGGCGCGGTAGCGACTCATGCTCGCCGCCGAGCTCCGCCACAGCCCACCCCACGACCTCATACATCTGCGCCTTCTCCGCCCCTAGCGAGCCACCGATCGCCACACCGTCACAGCCGCTAGCGGCGATAACGCGGGCGGAGGCGCGACGCATGTCCTCGTACACCCCTCCCTGCACGATCCCGTAGACGAGCTGTCCGGCCGGACCGTGATCTGAGTGCCAGGCGAGGCAGCGGTCAAGCCAGCGGTGGGTGCGCTCGGTTGAGCGCTCGGTGTAGTCACGGTCGACGTGGAAGGGGGTGCACTCGTCGAACACGAGCGCGATGTCCGAGCGCAGCGACCCCTGTACCGACATGGAGTCCTCAGGTGACATGAAGCGCTCACGGCCATCCATGTAGGAGCGAAAGCGCACGCCCTCCTCGTCAATCGAGAGGATCGCCCCTTCGCGGGAGGGCTCGCCGTGACGGTTGCGGGACGGGCGAGCCTTGATCTCCTCGGCAACCGTACCGTGCCCCATGGAGAACACTTGAAAGCCGCCCGAGTCGGTGATGATGGGCCCCTCCCAGCCCATGAACCGATGTAGCCCCCCGAAGCGCTCGATCAGCTCCGCCCCGGGGTTGAGCATCAGATGGAAGGTGTTGCCGAGCACCATGTCGTAGCCCAGCGCGGATACCTCCGCCGGCAGCAGCCCCTTCACGGTGGCCTTCGTGGCGAGCGGGACGAAGGCGGGTGTGCGAACATCGCCGTGCGCCGTATGCAGCCGTCCGGCGCGAGCACCCGTGGCGCTATCGCGCGCTTCGATCGTGAGGGCCACCAACGCGGCATCCTAGAAGCCCCCGTCCATGCTCGCTTCGCTCATCAATGTCACCGACCTCGTCGAAACGTTCGGCTACCCGTTGCTGTTCCTCGTGGTGATGGCGGAGTCGAGTGGGGTACCGGTGCCGGGCGAGACGGGGTTGATCGCGGCGGCGGTTGCGGCCAGTCAGGGCAAGCTCCAGATCGAGCTTGTGATCGCGATCGCGGCGGTGGCGGCGATCGTGGGCGACAACATTGGCTACCAGATCGGGCGCAAGGGGGGTCGGTGGATTCTGGAACGGCCGGGTCGCTTTCACAGCCAGCGCCAACAGGTACTCATCACGGGCGAACCTTTCTTCGAACGCCATGGCCCCAAGGCGGTGTTCTTCGGGCGGTTCCTGTTGGGGTTGCGCGTGTGGGCGTCGTGGTTGGCGGGAGCCACGCACATGGTTTGGCGGTCGTTCTTCTTGTGGAACGCCATCGGCGGGATCTGTTGGGCCACCGCAATTGGGTTGTTGGCCTACTTCCTCGGCAACGCAGCCGGTAATGCGATCCAGACGTTCGGGCTGTTCGGCCTCGCCGCGGTGCTGCTCGTAGCGGGTGGTGCACTGGTGGCGCACATACGGCATAGGCGCCACACGGAGGCGGCGGCGGGAGGAGGCGAGGAGACGACCCCTGAGAGAGCCAGCGGTGAGCGCTAAGCGGTGTTGGAGAGCGCCCCGCAGCAGCCGGGGGCGATACGGTCCCACATCTTGCCGAGCGCTTCTAGCTCGGGCTCTGAGAAGTGGGAGAGGAAGTGCTCGCGCACGACCGCGCGGTGGGTGCCGCGCGCCGCGCACAGCCGCTCGCGGCCGCTATCGGTAAGACACGCGTAGGCGCCACGGGCGTCGTGTTCGCAGGTGCAGCGCCCGAGCAACTCGTCGCGCTCAAGACGGTCGACGAGGCGGGTGAGGCCGGAGCGCGAGAGTCGCGCTTGCTCGGCGAGGTCGCACATGCGCATCCTCCCGCCGGGGGCGTCCATCAGGTGTTGGAGCACCTCATAGGAGCTGAGCTGAAGGCCGTGCTCGCGCTCAAGGCGGCCCTCCAGGCGCTTGGCGATGGAGGAGTGGGCGTGAAGCAGGCCGCGCCACGCGCGTAGCTCGGAGTCGCTGAGGGAGTCCGACTCCCCGATGCTCTGCTCCTCGGAGGAGGCGAGCTTCAGGACCGTCGCTGTGGCTGTTGCGGTGGACATGATGGCAATCGACACTAGCTTCGTGCTAGGTCGAACATAGCAGCGTCAGGGCCCGGAATCACGCTCAACGGGGCGCTATCGGGTCTTCCTGGTGGCGCTCCAAGCCCACCACATCATCAGCGGTTGGAGCGGTAGGCGCGCATATAGCGCCCAGCGCGGGATCTTGCGAAAGTCCTCGGGGGTGCGGGCCATGTAGAGGTTCGCTGGAAACACCGCGGCGAGCAAAGCGATCAATCCGAGCCCCGCGGGACGACGGGTCCATGGCACAAGCACACCCAGGCCGCCAACGATCTCCGCGATACCGCTCACCGCGACGAGGCTCTGCGCACGGTCCTTCATCGAGGGCGGCACGATCCGCTCGTACGCACGGGGCATCACGAAGTGGTTGACCCCAGCGCCCACGAACGCCACTCCCAGCGCGAACCACGAGCGTCTCCCGGGGCGAGCTTCCTGGGGTGTATCGGTGTCCATCTCTCCCTACCTTTCGATCAAAGACTTGCCGGTCATCTGCGGCGGCTGTGGTACGCCGAGCAGGTCGAGCACCGTGGGCGCGACATCGGCGAGGATGCCACCGCTTGAGCGCAGCTTCAAGCCCTCCTTAGTCACGATCAGCGGCACAGGGTTGAGCGAGTGGGCCGTGTTGGGGGAGCCGTCGGGCTCAAGCATGTGGTCGGCGTTGCCGTGGTCGGCTGTCACCACGCACACTCCCCCCCGCGCGCGCACGGCATCGAGCACCATCCCCAGACACTCGTCCACCGTCTCCACAGCGGTCACGGCGGCGGGGATAACGCCCGTGTGGCCCACCATGTCGGCGTTGGCGAAGTTCACGATCCCAAACTCCGGCCGGTCCTCACCCCACGCCGATACGAACGCCGCGGCGGCCTCACGGGCGCTCATCTGGGGCTTGTGGTCGTAGGTGGGGACGTCGCGTGGGGAGGGCACAAGCTCTCTCCGCTCGCCCTCATATGGGTTCTCCTCACCGCCGTTGAAGAAGTACGTCACGTGCGGGTACTTCTCGGTCTCGGCGACATGAAGCTGTTTAAAACCATGGAGAGACATCGCGTGCGAAATGGTCATTTCGGGGCGGTCGGCGACGAACGCGACCGGGTAGGGCCAGCCCTCCTCGTACTCGGTGAGGGTGGTAAGCCGGGATACTGGATCGGCGCCTCCCCTCCCCTCCCAGCCGGGAAGCTCGCGCGTGTCGTCGGGACCGTCGTGGGAGACCTGTGCCGCCTCCGGCGCGCCGCGCACACCGAAGCCGGGCTCGGCGAGCGCTCTGACGATCTGGCGCATACGGTCGGGGCGGAAGTTGAAACACACGACGCTGTCGCCCGCACGGATGCGTGCCTCCTCGCCCACGAGCGTGGGCTCGATGAACTCGTCGGTCTCCCCCCGCTCGTAGGCGTCGCTGACCGCCTGCTCACCGCTTTGGGCATGGTAGGGCGCGCGACCGTGAATGAGCATGTCGTAGGCGCGTTGGGTGCGCTCCCAGCGGCGGTCGCGATCCATCGCCCAATAACGCCCCACCACCGACCCCACGCGCGTATTGGGGTTGGCGTCAAGCTCCGCGAGGAAGCCAGCGCCCGCGTGGGGGAGAGTGTCGCGTCCGTCGGTGAAGGCGTGCACGACCACATCGGCCGACGGGTTCAACTCCGTCGCGAGCGCGATTAGCGCGCGTAGGTGGTCAAGCGATGAGTGGACTCCCCCGTCGGAGACCAGGCCGAGGAGGTGGATGCGTGGCGCCAGCCCCACCTCGTCTGTGGATGCGCCGGGCACGCTGCCCTCTCCCCCAACCCCCTCGAACGCCATCCTCAACACCTCGTTGCGGGCAAGCGACCCGTCGGCGATCGCCTCGCCGATGCGCACGAGATCCTGCTTGACGACGGCGCCGGCGCCGAGATTCAGGTGCCCGACCTCCGAGTTGCCCATCTGCCCTTCGGGCAGTCCAACCGCGGCGCCGCAGGCGGTGAGCGTCGTGTGGGGATACTCAGCCCACAGCCGGTCGAACACCGGAGTGTTGGCCAGCGAGATCGCATTTCCGGGGCCGGGCTCGGCGAGCCCCCAGCCGTCGAGCACCACCAGACATGCGCACGGCGCATGGCTCACGACTGGGCGGCGCTCACGATCGCGGCAAACGACTCGGCGTCAAGCGAGGCCCCGCCGACGAGCGCACCGTCGACATCCGGGAGCGCCAGCAGCTCTGCGGCGTTCTCCGGCTTCACCGAGCCGCCGTAGAGGATCCTCACCCGCTCGGCCACCTCGGGGGAGCGTCCCGCCACGAGTGCCCGCACGAACGCGACCGCCTCCTGTGCTTGCTCGGGGGTGGCGACCTTGCCGGTGCCGATCGCCCAAATCGGCTCGTAGGCGATCACGATGTCCACCAACTGTTCGTCGCTCACGCCGGCAAGGTCCTCGCCGATCTGGTGGCGCAGCTTGCGCTCGGTGTCGCCCGCGTCGCGCTCTCCCTCGGTCTCCCCCACGCACAGGATCGGTACGAGATCGGCCGCGAGCGCCGCCGAGACCTTCAGCGCGAGTGCCTTGTCGGTCTCGCCGAACAGCTCGCGGCGCTCGGAGTGACCGAGCACCACGCCGCTCACGTCGAGCTCTGAGAGCATCGCCGGGGAGACCTCGCCGGTGTAGGCACCATCGGGCTCGTGGTGCATGTTCTGCGCGTACACCTCCACACGCGAACCGCGCGCGGAGTCCACCATCGCGCGCAGGTCGGTGAAGGGGACGCAGATCGCAATGTCCATGCCGCTTGTGGAGGACACACGGGGGAGCAACGCCTGGATGTACTCCTCGGCCTGCGCCTCTGTCTTGTACATCTTCCAGTTGCCCGCGATCAGGGGAGTGCGTGTGCCCGCCATCACGCCACCCCCGCCCCATCGAGCGCCTGCACGCCGGGGAGGGTGCGGCCCTCCACAAGCTCAAGCGTCGCGCCGCCGCCGGTGGAGAGGTGATCGACCGCGTCCTCCAATCCGAAATGAACGAGCGCCGCGGCTGAGTCGCCACCACCGACGACCGTCACTCCCTTGGCGGCCGCCACAGCCTGTGCGACCCGACGTGTGCCGGCGGCGAAGGGCTCCATCTCAAAGGCGCCCATCGGTCCGTTCCAGAATACGGTGCCCGCACTCTGTACCTCCTGGGCGTAGCGCTCGCCCGTGGCGGGACCGATGTCCAAACCCATCCACCCGTCGGGGACATCGAGTCCGTCCAGGACGCGACACTCCGCGTCGACCGCGAATCTGTCGCCGAGTACGAGGTCTACGGGCAACAGCAAGCGCGCCTTGTGAGGTAGAGCGGCCTGGGTGAGCAAGGCACGAGCGTGATCGACATCCTCGGCATCGCACAGCGAATCGCCCACTGTGTGGCCCTGGGCGGAGAGGAACGGGAAGCACATAGCCCCGCCTATCACGACCGCGTCGGCGACGGAGAGGAAACGGTCGATGACGGTTATCTTGTCCGCCACCTTCGCCCCTCCGATCACCGCCACCAATGGCCGCTCGGGGTGCTCAAGGATGCCGGTGAGCGTCTTTACCTCGCGTTCCAGCAGCCTCCCCGCGGCGCAGGGCAGCAGGTGCGCCACGCCGGCGGTGCTTGCGTGGGCGCGGTGGGCGGCGCCGAAGGCATCGTTGACGTACACGTCGGCGAGCTCTGAGAGAGCGCGCGCGAGCTCCGGGTCGTTGGTGATCTCGCCGGGCTCGAAACGGACGTTCTCAAGCACCAGTATCTCGCCCTCGGAGAGCCCATCGGCAAGCGCACGAACGTCTACCCCTACGACCTTCGGCGCGAGAGTCACCCTGGTGTCGACCAGTTCGCCCAAGCGCGCAACCACGGGAGCGAGCGAGAGGTCGGCCTCGGGCCTTCCCTCGGGGCGGCCGAGGTGGGACACGAGCACGAGCCGCGCGCCGGC
This sequence comes from uncultured Solirubrobacterales bacterium, assembly GCA_963695305.1. Taxonomy (GTDB): domain Bacteria; phylum Actinomycetota; class Thermoleophilia; order Solirubrobacterales; family Solirubrobacteraceae; genus Palsa-744. The sequence goes on from OY968774.1 coordinate 2,813,084, forward strand.
GGCGCGCAACTCTTCGATCGTGGGGAGCGCCTGCACTATGCGCGTGTCGTCGGCCACCTCCAGCGTCCCATCGCTCGCCTTCCTGAGCGGGACGTTGAAGTCCACGCGCACAAGCACGCGCTTACCGCGTACGTCGAGTTGGTCGATGCTCCTCATAGTCGGACGCCCCTGTCCAGGTCCAGGAGCCCCGCTATGCGGGGCACGCAATCGAGCGGGCTCACAGGACCTTTTGGACGAGGTCGACGACCCGGTTTGAGTAGCCCCACTCGTTGTCGTACCACGCCACCACCTTCACCATCGTGCCGTCGATCACCGACGTGAGCTGAGAGTCAACGATCGAGGAGTAGGGCGATGAGACGATGTCGCTGGAGACGATTGGGTCCTCGGTGTAAGCCATGATGCCCTCAAGCGGACCGCTCTCAGAGGCCGCCTTCAGCGCCGCGTTGACCTCCTCGACCGACGTCTCTCGGGCGCACTCCACCGTGAGGTCCACAACTGAGCCGGTGGGCACGGGGGCGCGCACGGCGAAGCCGTGGAGCTTGCCTTGAAGCTCGGGCACAACTAGCCCGATCGCCTTAGCGGCGCCGGTCGAGGCGGGGATCAGATTTATCGCCGCCGCCCGCGCGCGACGGAGGTCTTTGTGAGGCATGTCCTGCAGCCGTTGGTCGGCGGTGTAGGCATGAATGGTGGTCATCAAACCGTGCTTTACCCCCACCGTGTCCACCAACACCTTCGCGACCGGTGCAAGGCAGTTGGTGGTGCAGGAAGCGTTTGAGACCACATCGTGCTTCGTACGGTCATAGACCTCGTCGAAGTTCACGCCCAGTACAACGGTTACGTCAGGATCCGTGGCGGGGGCTGAGATCACAACCTTCTTCGCCCCGCCCCCGAGGTGCTTGGCGGCGCTGGGACGGTCGGTGAAGAAGCCGGTCGACTCGATCACGACGTCCACGCCGAGATCGCCCCACGGCAGCGCGCCGGGATCGCGCTCGGCGAGCACCTTAAGCTCACGTCCGTCCACCACGATCGTGCTCTCGTCGCGCGCCTCCACCTTGCCCGGGTAGGGGCCGAGGATCGAGTCGTACTTGAGCAGGTGCGCGAGCGTGTGACAGTCGGTGAGGTCGTTCACCGCTACCCACTCGATCTCGTGTGCGTCCCCCCGAGCCATTGCGGCGCGGAACACGTTCCGGCCGATACGACCGAATCCGTTGATCCCCACGCGTACGGGCATTCACAGCCTCCTATAGCAAGAAATGAACAATGCCGGGCATGGCCCGGCGCGGGTGGCACAGGCTATCAGCGGCTGGGGGAGCGCTTGTCTATGTCGCGGTGCGTCACCGCTACTGTGAGCTCCTCGCGCTCGCCGTAGCGGGCCGCCAGATGCTCGGCGATGGCCACTGAGCGGTGACGCCCCCCCGTGCAGCCGACGGCGATCACGAGGTGGGCCTTGCCCTCGGCGACGTACTCCGGCAGCAGGAAGTCAAGCAGCGAATGCAGCCGCTCGTAGAACTCCTCAAGGCGACCGTCGCGCGCGACGTACTCCACCACCCGCTCGTCGTGGCCGGTGAGCTCGCGCAGGTCGTGCTCGTAGTGGGGGTTGGGGAGGAAGCGCACGTCGAAGGCAAGGTCCTCCTCGCGCGGAGGACCGTGCTTGAAGCCAAAGCTCATGAACGTGAGCGCGAGGCGTCCCGCGTTCTGGCGCGGGAGCAGCTCGCCCGCGATACGCGAGCGCAGCATCGCCGCTGACATACCGGTCGTGTCGATCACGAGGTCCGCGCGCGAGCGCAACGGCTCCAGCATCTCGCGCTCGGCGGCCACACCGTCGCTGATCGAGCCATGCGGGGCGAGCGGGTGACGGCGGCGGGTCTCCTTGTAGCGCGTGGAGAGCGTTTGCTCGGCAGCCTCCAAGAACAGCACGTGATGTGTGATGCCAAGCGCCTCCAGATCGTCCACCACCGCTGTAAGCGCCTCGAAATAGACACCCCCACGCACGTCGGAGACAACCGCGGCGCGCTCCACCTTGGATCCCTCGTGCACGAACAGCTCCACGAGCGAGCGGATCATCTCGGGTGGGAGGTTGTCGACGCAAAAGTACCCCGCGTCCTCAAACACGTTCATCGCCGTGGACTTGCCGGCGCCCGAGAAACCTGTAATCACGACAAGATCCTGCAGACGCGACTCGATCGTCGGTCCATTCTCAGAGCGGGGAGGCACGGGCCTCGTTACGGCCATCTGAATTTCATTGTGCCGACTGTGGCGGGGGAAAGCGTCAACAAGATGTAGCTCAACCGGCGCGATGGAGCAAAGCATGAATGTCCCGGGCGGTCTTGGCGGGCAGCCCGGGCACTCCTTGAAGGTCCTCGCGCGAGGCCGCGAGGATCGCATCGGGTGAGCCGAAATGGTTGAGCAAAGCGCGCTTGCGCGCCGGACCGATACCCGGAAGCCCGTCAAGCAACGAGCCCGTCATCGCCGAGTCCCGCCGGGAGCGGTGGTGGGTGATGGCGAAGCGGTGCGCCTCATCGCGAACACGCTGCAGCAGTTGCAACTCAGGCGTTGAGTGATCGAGCACGAGTGGATCAAGACGATCCGGCAGGAACACCTCCTCGATGCGCTTGGCGAGCGAGATCACCGCTACCCCCCGCTCACGGAAGCCGGCCAGCGGACCCAAGCCGGCGGCAAGCTGGCCCTTGCCACCATCGATCACCACAACGTTGGGGAGAGTGGCGAAGCTCGCGTCATAGGAGGGGTCGTGCGGTGAGAAATCCGCCTGGCGCTCCCACTGGGCGTAGCGCCGTGAGAGCACCTCCGCCATCGACGCGTAATCGTCGGGGCGGGCGGAATCTTCAATCGTGCGTATCTTGAAGCGGCGGTAGTCGGACTTCTTCGGTGCGCCCCCCTCGAACACCACCATCGAGGCGACGGTATGTGTGCCACCGAGATTTGAGATGTCAAAGCACTCGATACGCACCGGCACGGCGTCGAGGGCGAGCGCCTGTTGCAGACCTTCAAGCGCCTGCGCGCGATGTTGGTGGCGGCGCTCGTCGCGCAAGCGCTCCTGGTCGAGCGCGAGCAGCGCGTTACGGTGGGCGAGGTCGAGGATGCGGTGCTTGTCGCCGCGCTCTGAGGCGTGCAACCGCACCGGCCCCCCACGCCTCTTTGAGAGCGCCTGGGAGAGCGCCTCGCGACCGGCAAGCTCTGGTTGCACCACGAGCAGCGCCGGGATCGAGGTGGCGCCGCCGTAGTACTGGAGCATGAACTCCTCCGCCACCTCCCCCACGTCGCGCTCGGTCTCGTTTGACAAGTAGAAGGAGTGACGGTCGGAGAGCACCCCGTCGCGGACCTGGAACACCTGGGCGTTGGCGTCGCGACCGTCCACCGCGACAGCCACCGCGTCGAGCGTGCCGATTGACTCCTTCGCGACGCGTTGGCGCTCCATCAACGAGCGCACCGCCCGGAGGCGGTTGCGCTCAAGCGTCGCCTGCTCATACTTCTGCTCGGCGGACGCCGCTTGCATGCGTTGTTCGAGGTCGCGCTCGATCGCCTTGAAGCGACCCGACAGGAAGTCGATCACCCCATCGATGGAATGGCGGTAGTCAACCTTTGAGACGTGCCCCACACAGGGTGCCTCGCAGCGCTTGATGTAGTAGTCCAGGCACGGGCTCCCGCTACGCCGCCCCGGCTCGGCGCCCGTACATGAGCGGTACATGAATACCTTCGCCAACACCTCAAGCGTCGAGCGCACACGCTTGGCGGAGGAATACGGACCGAAGTAGGCGCGGCCGGGGCGATGGCGCTCACGTGTGAAGTACACCCGCGGGAAATCCTCGTCCAAGGAGATCGCAACAAACGGGTATGACTTGTCGTCGCGCAGGCGGATGTTGAACCGTGGTCGATACTGCTTAATGAAGCCCTGCTCCGCAAGCAGCGCCTCAGCCTCGCTTGCCACGACGACACACTCGACCGCGTCCGTTGCCGCCACCATCTCGGCGTGCCCCGGGCTGGACGGCACTTGCGCCTTTGAGAAATGGGAGGCGACGCGCTTGCGTATCGACTTCGCCTTCCCTACGTAGATGACACGACCCTTGGCGTCGCGAAAGAGGTACACACCCGGCCTGTCGGGCAATGCGCGTCGCTGCTCTAGGAGGGTCAATAGGTGCGCGTGTAGCGGTAGACGGTGAAGAGGGTGTAGGCGACGAGGAACATCAACACGAACCACAGGAACTCGCCGAAGCCCGTTTCCCACATGCGGATACGAGCGGCGAGCGTGACGAAGCCCACGGCGATCGCGCCGTAGAGCAGGGCGCGGTGACGGTCACCGAGACTGTAAAGATCGACGTGTCGTTCACGGTAGAGGCGGTAGGCGAAGTAGGCGAAGCCCGCCGCGAACACCACCCACAGAGCAGCCGAAAAAGCGTTCACGACACGACCTCCGCCCGGCAGGAACTCCACAGCGGCCGCGATCAAAGCGATGATCGCGATGTTGCGAACGATCCTCAAGCGATCCATGACGGCACCTGATTCCTCACGAAACCCAGTCTAGTCGCCATGGAGGGGTCGTAAGAATCCGCAATCTGCGGAGTCATCCGCTGCAAGTTATTGACCGTTCCCGTCACAAATGTTGTTTTTCGCTATACTGGGCGATGCCCATTCGGTCCCTAACCTGACCGAAACGAGGGTTGGTTGGCAGGCGCCGGGGTACTCGTCATTCAGGTCAGAGAGCCCCGGCGCCTGTTTTTAAGCGCGCCGAGGTCCGCCACCCGCGCCACCTCCGTGACTTGGGTCCAGGACGAGGTCGTCTCGCTCAGTCGATGAGCGTCTCCAGACGTTCGTAGGCCGCGTCCACCGCGCGCTTAGCTGCCGTGTGACGTGCCTCCGACTTCGCCGCCTCGTACTTGGTGGACCACGCCGCTGGATCCGCAAGCTCGTCTTCAAGCGCCTTCATGGCGGCCTCCGCCTCTTCCACCTCGCGCTCGGCGCGACCCTGCTCGCGCACACGGTTCTTCGAGGGACCGGCGGACTTGCCTGTGCCCTTTAGGGTGCGTTTAGAAAGTTTCGGCACCTCCTGCGCGGGCGACTTCCCGTTAGCGACCGTTTCGACGCGCTTCGGTTGGGGTGTTTCGATCCCTTCCGCGCGCCTCTCTTCGCGCACACGCACGTACTCCGGCCACCCACCCTCGAAGCTGCGCAGGGCGCCATCTTCGATCGCCACTGTGCGGGTGCCAACCGCGTCGAGCAGCGCGCGATCGTGCGAGACGAGTAGCAGCGCCCCCTCAAACGCTTGCAGAGCGTCCTCAAGCGCCTCCCTGCTCTCAAGGTCGAGATGGTTGGTGGGCTCGTCGAGGATCAACACGTTCGGCGGATTGGGGGTGCCGTTCATGAGGATCGCAAGCGACAAACGCCTACGCTCCCCACCGGAGAGGCCGTCAAGCGGCTTCTCGGCGTCCTCACCGGAGAACAGGAACCTGCCCACCAACGCCCGGGCCTTGTTGGGCGTGAGGTTTGTGGCTCGTTGGGCGGCCTCCACGACGCTCTGCCCGGGCGGTCCTCCCGCTCCCAACTCCTCGGCGTGTTGGGAGAGGTAGCCGACGTTCACGTTGTGCCCCACTGAGAGCTTGCCGCCGCCAAGCGGGCGGCGCCCACCAAGCGTCTCAATCAGGGTCGTCTTACCCGCTCCGTTTGGACCCACGAGCGAAACGTGCTCGCCGCGCTCCAACCACAGTTCGGTGTGGTCAAGCAGCACAAGCGGCCCCCCACCTGCCCCAGCGCCGGCGATCTCCACGCGGCCGTCCCGCAACTCGAAGATCACCCGTCCGGTGCGCTCGGGCGCCTTGAAGGCGAACTCCAGGCTCACCGCGTCGCGCGGATCCCGCTCGATGCGCTCGATCTTTGCGAGCTTCTTCACACGCGACTGCGCCTGGCGCGCCTTTGTCGCCTTCGCGCGGAAGCGCTCCACGAAGCGCTCCATACGCGCGATCTCCGCCTGCTGCTTGTCGATCGCCTTGCCAAGCGCGATCTCTCTCGCCGCCTGCTCACGCCGCCAGTTGTGCCATGTGCCGGCGAAGAAACGCGAGCGGGATGAAGCCCCACCCGCCCCGCCGTAAAGCTCCAACACAGCGGTGCCAACCGCCTCCAAGAACCAGCGGTCGTGCGCCACAAGCATGATCGCCGCGTCCAGTTCAACGAGCGTCTGCTCCAGCCACTCAAGCGACTCGATGTCGAGATGGTTGGTGGGCTCGTCGAGCAACAACACATCGGCGCTCGTGGCAAGCGCTCGGGCTAGCGAAGCACGGGTGAGCTGGCCGCCAGAAAACGTGTCAAGTCCACGGTCGAGATCCGCCTCTGAGAAGCCCAACCCACGAGTCATCACAGTGGCGCGATCGCGCCACAGATAGCCGCCGTACGACTCCAACCGCGCCTGTGCGCGGGAGTAGCGGTCGAACAGCGCCTCATCGCTTGACCCCGCCGCCATATCGCTCTCAAGGCCAGCAAGCTCTCGCTCGACCGCAAGCTCCTCGACGCACCCGGAGAGCACGTAATCCCGCAGCGACATCTCACGATTACGCGGCGGGCGCTGGTCGTGGAGGGCGATGCGCACCCCCTTGGAGACGCTCAGCTCGCCACGGTCGATCCGCTCCTCGCCCGCGATCATGCGCAACAAGGTCGTCTTGCCGGCGCCGTTGCGACCGGCGATCGTCAGCCGTTCACGGCGCTCCAGCTTGAACGACACGCCCCCGAGCAGGGGCTTGCCGGCCATGTCCTTGCGCAGGTCGGAGGCGATCAAGAGAGCCACGCCCCGGATGGTAGGGGCCCTCCGCGGTGGGCATACCTCCGATCGACGCGAGCACGGGGATGGCCGCGTCATACAAGTCCGCGGCGCGCTCCGATAGGATCACCGCCGACATGCGGCGCCTCTTCACCACCCTCTTCGCCTCCGCTCTGTTGTTGTTGGTGCTAGCCCCCGCGGCGCTCGCCTACAACGACGGGAGAGGCTTCTACGGAGCCACCGACGACAAGGTAGTCACGAACGCGGGCTTCATCCTGATTCTCTTCTTCCCGCTGTTCGTGCTTGCGATGAGCCTCCTTCAGTGGCGGCTTGAGAAGCGCAAAGACGCCCGCAAAGCCGCCCAGAAAGCGCGCGGTGCCGACGCGCGCTGGCGCGGCGGCTGGTAGAGCGCGAAAAGCGCTTTGGCGGACGTCGTGGCTGACACGACCGACGAAGTCCGCTACGACCGCGACGGCGCCGCCGCCGTTGTGACGATCGACCGTCCCCACCGACGCAACGCCGTCGACGGACCCACGGCGGTCGCGTTGCACGAGGCGCTGGAGCGTTTCGAGTCAGAAGACGACGCCCGTGTGATGGTTCTCTGCGGCGCGGGCGGCATCTCTTTCTGCGCGGGCGCCGACTTGAAGGCGATCGAGACGTTCGGCGACCGGCTTATGGCCCCTGAGGGACCAATGGGCTTCACACGGCTAACGCCTTCAAAGCCGACGATCGCCGCAATCTCCGGCTATGCGCTTGCGGGCGGACTTGAGCTCGCGTTGTGGTGCGATCTGCGGATCGCCACCGAGGGCTCATGCCTAGGCTATCCCGAGCGTCGCTGGGGAGTGCCCCTTATCGACGGGGGCACCCAACGACTGCCCCGGATCGTCGGCCTCGGACGCGCGCTCGACCTGATCCTCACGGGACGGATCATCGACGCAAGCGAGGCACACGCGATGGGCTTGCTCACCGAGGTCGTCACAGAGGGCATGCACCTAAAGCGCGCGGTCGAGCTCGCCAACAACCTCTCCAAATTCCCACAACGCACGATGCTCGCCGACAGGCGTGCCGCCATAGAGGGTCTCGGCATGACGCTTGAGGAGGGACTTCAGCTGGAGTCCCACGCGGGTCCCGACGTGTTCCTCGACGCGGTGAGCGGCGCCCAGCGCTTTGCCTCCGGTGAGGGTCGCGGGGGCGCCGGAGCGGGCGCTTAGCGGTTCTAGCGCTTATCCTCGACGTATCAACCCCGAGGAGACGACCACATGGCCTATTTCGTAACGGGCGCGACGGGCTTCATCGGCCGCCGGCTGGTCGAAAGACTGCTTGAGCGTAAGGGCAAGATCCATGTACTCGTGCGCGAAGACTCGCTCGCTCGCCTCGATGACCTGATCGAGCAATGGGATACCGTCGCCGGCGGTACCGCGAGCAAGCGCGTGCACCCCGTGATCGGCGACCTGCGCCAACCCCTCTTGGGGCTCGGGGACGAGCAAGTGGGAGAGCTCGAAGGGAACATCGAGCACTTCTTCCACCTCGCCGCCGTGTATGACATGACGGCGCCGCTTGAGCTCGACATGGCGGTGAACGTGGGTGGCACAAACCACGCCGTTGAGTTGGCGACCGCGATCCGCGCCGAGCACTTCCACCACGTCTCCTCGATCGCGGTGGCGGGCGCCTACAAAGGGGTGTTCGGGGAGGATCGCTTCGAAGAGGGCCAACACCTCCCCTCCCCCTACCACGCCACCAAGTTCGAGGCCGAGCGGATCGTGCGCGAGCAACCTGGGGTCCCATGGCGCGTGTACCGCCCGGGGATCGTCGTCGGTGATTCAAAGACCGGCGAGATGGACAAGGTTGATGGTCCCTACTACTTCTTCAAGGCGATCCAGCGCATGCGGGGTGTAGTGCCGCAGTGGCTCCCGCTGGTGGGCCTCGACCTCGGCAAGACCAACGTGGTGCCGGTCGATTGGGTGGCGGGCGCACTCGACCACATCGCACACGTTCCCGACCTGGACGGGAAGGCTTTCCACCTCACCTATCCCCGCTCCCAGCGGGTGGACGCGGTGATGAACGACTTCGCCGCCGCCGCCCACGCGCCGCGCTTTGCGGTGAGCGTCGACAAGCGCGTGCTCGATGCGATCCCCACCGCTCCCCTTTCGTTCCTGATGCGTATGCCACCGCTGCGCCAGGCGCGCCGGCTCACATTGCGTGAGCTGGGCATACCCGACGAGGTACTCGAGCACGTGAACCTCGTCCCCGCCTTCGACACCCGCAACGCCCAGGCGGCGCTCGCCGGGTCGAGCTACGAACACGTGCCGGCGTTGCGCGAGTATGCGGTGCACCTGTGGGATTATTGGGAGCGCGAGATGGACCCCTCGATCAGCCGCGGCCGCACGCTCGCCGAGGCAATCAGCGGTAAGCGCGTGCTCATAACCGGCGCCTCCTCGGGGATAGGCAGAGCCACCGCCGTGAAGCTCGCCGGCGCGGGAGCCATCCCGCTGCTGGTGGCGCGGAACGTGGAGAAGCTCGAGGACGTGCGCGCTGAGATCGTCGCGGCGGGTGGGCTCGCGTACGTGTACGCGGCGGACATCTCAGACATGGATGAGATCGACCGGTTGATCGAAAGGGTGAAAGACGACCACCGCCACGTCGACATGCTCGTCAACAACGCGGGACGCTCGATCCGGCGCTCGATCGCGCTCAGCTACGAGCGTTTCCACGACTTTGAACGCACGATGCAGCTCAACTACTTCGGCGCGGTGAAGCTCATCATCGGGTTGCTCCCCCAAATGCGCGCACGGGGATTTGGCCACATCGTGAATATCTCCTCGATCGGCGTGCAAACCAACCCCCCACGCTTCTCCGCGTACGTCGCGTCAAAGGCGGCACTCGATGCGTTCACCCGTGTAGTGGCCTCCGAGGTGATCGGCGATGGGGTGACGTTCACCACGATCCACATGCCGCTCGTACGTACCCCGATGATCGCGCCCACGAAGCTGTACGACGCCTTCCCCGCCATCACCCCAGAAGAGGCGGCGGACATGATCTGCGAGGCGTTGCGCTCCCGCCCCAAGCACATGGGCACCTCGCTAGGTACGGCAGGAGAGGTGGCGTACGCGCTCGCACCGGGCGCGGTGGACCGCATCCTGCACCTCGCCTACCGTGTGTTCCCCGACTCCGCCGCCTCCCGTGGAGAGCCCGAGACGGCAGAGCGCGCGTCCCTTGAGCAGCTTGCGATGGCGAACCTCATGCGGGGCGTTCATTGGTGAGTACGGGCGCGGCGATCGAGGTCCACGATCTGCACAAGCGCTACGGCGATTTCGAGGCGGTGCGGGGCATCGATATCTCAGTGGCAAGCGGGGAAGTGTTCGGCCTCCTGGGGCCCAACGGAGCGGGCAAGACCACCACTGTCGAGATCCTTGAGGGTTACCGCGAGCGTAGCTCCGGAGAGGTGTCGGTGCTCGGCCATGACCCGCAGCTACGCGAGAGCGCTCTGCGCAAGCGCATCGGGATCGTGTTGCAGTCAAGCGGCATCTACAGCCACCTCACCCCGCGCGAGGCGCTGCGCCACTGGGCCGGGTTCTACCCTCACCCGCGCGAGGTGGAGGAAGTGCTGAGCCTCGTGGGATTGGGAGACAAGGCCGACGTCCGCACACGCAAGCTCTCCGGCGGTCAGTCGCGGCGGCTGGACTTCGCGCTCGCGCTCATCGGAGATCCGGAGTTGATCTTCCTCGACGAGCCCACTACGGGTTTCGACCCCGAGGCTCGGCGCGCTGCGTGGGAGACGATCCGCTCGTTGCGTGAGCTCGGCAAGACGATCCTGCTCACCACCCACTATCTCGACGAGGCGCAGGCGCTCGCCGACAGGGTGGCGATCGTCAAGGACGGCCGCATCCTCGCTATCGGCCCTCCACGTGAGCTCGGTGTAGGCGCAGCGCACTATCGCGTCGCCTACCGCAGTGGGGCTGGAGAGCTCGTGGAGGTGGAGACCGACGACCCCACCCGCACGCTGCATGAGCTGACCTCCGAGGCGCTCGCGCGGGGAGAGCGGTTGGAGGAGCTGAGCGTGGGACGCCCAACGCTTGAGGACGTCTACTTGGAGCTCACCGCCGATGCCTGACGGAGTCGCCCTTGGCTGGAGGCAGTACAGGTTGGAGCGGAAGATGTTCTGGCGCAACCCCTCCGCCGCCTTCTTCAACTTCGCTCTGCCGCTGTTGTTCCTCGTGGCGGGAGGAGCGATCTTGCACGGCAAGCAGCACGACCTCAACCTGCTCATCCCCGCGATCGCCGGGATGAGTGTGATGTCCACCACGTTCACCGCGCTCGCCTACAACATCGTGTTTCTGCGCGAGCGGGGGGTGTTGAAGCGCATCCGTGGCACTCCGCTACCGACCGGGTCCTACTTCGGAGGAGTGGCCGCCAATGCGGTTACCAACACGGCGATACAGATCGCGATCATCACGGTGGCCGGCAAGCTCTTCTTTGGGATCGGCTGGCCGCAAGACTGGGCCGAGCTGGTGGTGTTCGTGGTGGCGGGCGTCGTGTGCTTCGCGGCGCTCGGCGTGGCGTTCGCGCACACGATCCCCAACTTCGAGTCAACCGCCGCTTACGTCAACGCGGTGTTCCTGCCGGTGGTGTTCGTGTCCTTCTACGTGTTCGACTCCAAAAGCGCGCCCGCGTTCCTCAACAACATCGCCGGCGCATTGCCGTTGAAGCCGCTCATCGACGGCCTCTATGGCGCGATGGTGACCGGTACGAGCCTCTCCCACAATCTCTCAGCGCTGGTTGTGATCGTGCTGTGGGGAGCGTTCGGACTGTTCTTCGCGGTGCGCGGATTCTCGTGGGAGCAGTCGCGCGGGTAGATTCCCCGGTCGCGGCGCAACACATCGTGGCCCTTGACCGCAGATAGGAGCGCAAATGAAGCAGCTTGCCGATGACATTTACATGCTCAAGGGGTTCCCTCCCAACGTGATCAACGTGTACGTGGCGGGAGACGTGCTGATCGACGCCGCCACACGCCAGGCGGAGAAGCGCATCTTCAAGCAGATACAGGGGCACACGATCGCCGCGCACGCGCTTACCCATGTGCACCCCGACCATCAAGGGTGCAGCCACGTGGTGTGCGAGCGGTTGGGAATACCCCTGTGGTGCGGCCAGGACGATGTGCCGGCGATGGAGACCACCGGGAGCGTTGTGGGCCCGAAGATCCCCGCGTGGTTGAAGCGCTTCCAGGAACGCTTTTGGGTCGGTCCCCCCCACGCGGTGTCGCGAGTGTTGCGTGAGGGCGACGAGGTGGCGGGCTTCACCGTCCTCGACACCCCGGGTCACACGCGCGGGCACGTCTCCTACTGGCGTGAGTCAGACCGCGTGCTGATCCTCGGCGACGTGCTCAACAACATGAACCTCATGACCGGTATCCCCGGGTTGAACGAGCCGCCGGCGTTGTACACGATTGACCCGGTGCGCAACCGCGCCTCGATCCGTCGTCTAGCGGCTTTGAGACCGGCGCTCGTGCTGTTCGGCCACGGGGCCCCGCTGCGCGACCCCGACAAGCTCCTGGATTTCGCGGCGCAACTGCCTGCCTGAAGATGAGCGACACCATCTTCCTCTCAGGCGGCGGCGACCTGTACACGCCGACCGAGCACGCCCGCGGGCCGTGGGATCCCCGTGCGCTCCATGGTGGCGCGCCCGCCGCGCTGATCGCGGCCGCGTTCGAGCGGATGGAGCCGGGCGCGGAGTTGCCGTTCGCGCGCCTCTCCTTTGAATTCCTGCGACCTGTGCCGATGGCGCCGCTGAAGCTCACCACGCGCATCTCGCGGCCGGGGCGGCGTGTGCAGGCGCTCGAAGCCGAGCTGAGCGCCGAGGGTGTGGCGGTGTGCCGCGCGACAGCGCTGCGCATCTTGGGGGCGCCGGCGGAGTTGCCGGAGCTAGCGCTCGCACAGGTCAGGGCAGCGGCACCCGCCGCGATCGACCCGCCACAAGACGGCCACGAGGTGCGCTTCGCGCTGGATGACATGGAGCGCAAGAGCTTTGCCGCAAGCGCGATGGAGATGCGCTTCCTGAGCGGCCAGCCCTTGACGGGTGAGCTACCCGAGCATGGAGGGGCGGCCAACCACGTCCCGATCGGGGAGGCGAAGGTGTGGATGCGGCTGCGCTACCCACTGCTCCCGGACACGCCACTCACACCACTTGCGCGCGTGGCCGCGACGTCGGACTTCGGCAATGGAGTAGCGGCCGTGCTCCCGTTCGACCAGTACCTGTTCATCAACGCCGACCTCACCGTCACGCTCGACCGGCGACCCGAGGGAGAGTGGATCGCGCTCGCCGCGAGCACCCTGCTTCATCCGAACGGCATCGGCTGGGCCAGAAGCGTCCTGCACGACGAGCGCGGACCGCTCGGGTTGGCAACGCAGACGCTTGTGGTGCAGCCGCGTTAGCCGTTTGAGGGAGCGACGATTTGAAACTCGGCGAGGTTGTCGCCGGCTTCCAATTCGGCAAGCTCGCCCTCGCGTTCCTGTAGGTATGCGCGCAGCGCCTTCTCCAAGCCCTTTCCGCGCCGAAAGCCCTCGAACATCTCGTGGATCGGTAGCTCGGGATCGTCCAAACGAGCGACGATGCGCTTGAGCTCCTCGTAGCCCTGCTCGAAAGTGATGGGCTCCGCTACGCGAGCGGCACGGAGCTCAAGCTCCTCGGTGGGCTCGAACATAACGGCCTGCGATTGCTCTATGTCGCTCACGGTTGCTCCCCTTGCTTGATGTCGGTAATCGTGGCGGTGGCGTCGCCGTCGGCGAAACTCAACTCGACGGCGCCCTCTACGCGCAACTCGGCGACGCTCTTGACCGGGCTGCCGGCGCCGTCGTGTGCCAACACCCACCCGCGCCGGCGGAAGTCCTTGGCGTCTATGACCGCACCCAGGGCCGCCACACGTTCGGTGTTGCGAGCCAGCAGTCGCTCAGCCGCGGGCGAGATCCGGCTCGCGTCGGCGTCCATTGCCTGACGCTGGGTCACGAGGCGCCGCTTCAGCTCGCGCATAGCTTCCGCGGAGCGGCGGTCGAGCGCGGCGATGAGGTCGAGGCGCTTGCGGGTGACGCGCGAGCGGGACACCTGCAGCAGCTCACCCATGCGCTCCACCATCAGGCGGGGCCGGTCGAGCACTCGAGCTAGTACGGTTCGGTTGCGATCGAGCTCCTCCTGTAGCTCCGCGGCGGAATGGCGGATTGCAAGCTCGGCAGCCTTTGCGGGCACGGGCGCGAAGGCGGCGGCGACGTGATCGCAGTTGGGGCGATCCTTCGTGTGGCCGATGCTCGTTATCACTGGTACCGCACACGCGAAGATCGCCCTACAGAGACGCTCGTCGTCGAAAGCCAGCAGGTCGGCTGTGGAGCCGCCCCCGCGAGCCACCACGATCACGTCCATGCCATCGACAGACTGCAACCGCCCCAACGCGTCGATGACCGAGCCGACGGCGTGCACCCCTTGGACAGAGGCGGCGCAGAAGACGATGTCCTGTGGAGGGAAGCGCTTGCGTAGCGCCTGGATGACATCGACATTGGCGTCGTTGCGGGCGGCGATCACGCCGATGCGACGGGGAAACGCGGGGAGCGGCTTGCGCCGGTCAGGGTCACACAGGCCGTCCGCTTGTAGGCGACGTAGGGTCTCAGCGCGCCGCCGCAAGAGCTCGCCGTCGCCGGTGGGGCGCATACGGTCGAGGATCAGCTTCGTAGCTCCACGGGGGGCGTAGAAGTCGACCCGCTCGTAGTGGGCCTGGACGAGGTCTCCTTGCTCGGGCAGTGGTTCGCAGCGCGACACCCGCCCCTTCCAGATGCAGGCGTCGAGACTCGCCGACTCATCGGCAAGCGTGAGATACACGTGCCCGGAGGCCCGATGCACGCTGATCGACGTCACCTCGCCCTCGATCCAGCCATCGCCGAGCCCGCGCAGGGCGCCGCCGATGCGTCCGGCGACCTGGGTTACGGGTAGGACTGTCTCAGTGTGTGTATCGGCGGGCTGCGGCACGGCCCTAGAACGCTAAACCCCGAGGCGGCGTGAGCTTTGCGGCCCTTAGCGACAATCTAAGTTGGTATGGCAGGGAACGGTTCCGTCAATGATGCGAGCACGTGGTCGGCGTTGGCGGCGCGTAGTTCCTCCACGCCGTAACGGCCGCTGGCGACTCCGACGGAGACGGCGCCGACGCCCTCGGCGGCGGCTATGTCCAGTGGTGTGTCCCCCACGACAAACACCTCCGCGAGATCGAGCTGGCCGTCGAGTATGCGCCTGCCACGGTCGACCGCAGCGCGGGTGAGGGCGGTGCGGTCCTCGGAGTCCGAGCCGTAGCCGCCGAGGAGGAAGAAATGGTTGAGCTGTCCGCGTCCGAGCTTCGCGTGCGCGGCGGCTTCCAGGCCACCGGTGGTGAGGCCGAGCAGGATGCCAGCATGAGTGAGGCGCTCAAGCAACTCCTCCACGCCCGCGAGCACGCGGTAGTCGGACGAGGAAGCGACGTAGTCGGGTAGCACCGCCTGGTAGCTCGCCATCAGGCGCGTGAGCTCCTCGGCGGTGGGCTCACGTTCCATCACCTCTCGGAACGTCGCGCGGGCGATCGCCGGGTCGGTCATCCCGGCGGTGGAGTGTTCGGCGATGTCGATCTCCCGACCGAACTGGCGCTCGAAAGCCCATGTCCAGCTACGTGCGCCCGCGCCGCCGGTGTCGATGAGCGTGCCGTCGATGTCGAACAGGACGAGCTTCGGTGAGCGCATGAGCGCATTGTCGCGCGTGGAGAGGCGCACACGCGACTCTCCACGCCCGCCAGGACTTCGAGTCGTGGGTTGCGGCAACCTCCCTTATAGTTGCGTGCACAATCATCTGCTATAAATCGTTGTACAAGCAACGACTGTGCTCAGTCCCCCAACCGCAAAGGAGATCCGATGTCCACCGCTTCCGCCACACACGCCCCCACCGCACCGGTAAGCAGCACCCCACTACCCACCGGCTTGTGGAAGGTCGATCCGGTCCACTCAAGCGTCGAGTTCCACGTCAAGCACCTCGGGATCGCCACGGTGAAGGGTCAGTTCAAGGAGTTCGAGGGGACGCTTGAGATCGGCCCCGACGGCGCGCGCGCGTTCGGCACAGTGAAGGTTGGGAGCGTCGACACCCGCGAGCCCGCCCGCGACGAGCACCTGCGCTCAGCCGACTTCTTCGAGGCGGAGACCTTCCCGCAGATCGCCTTCCAGTCGACCGGGATTCGCGCGGTGGACGACGAGGAGTTCGAGATCGACGCCGACCTCACGATCCACGGCGTTACCCGTCAGGTGACGTTGAAGGCGGTGTTCGAGGGCGAGGAGACCGACCACCAGGGCAACGAGCGGGTGGGAGTGTCCGCCAGCGCGCAGATCAACCGCAGTGACTTCGGCATCAAGTTCAACGCGGCGCTTGGCTCCGGCAACCTCGTGGTGGCCGACAAGGTGAAGATCCTGGTTGAGGTGTCGGCGGTCAAGCAGTAGAGGAAAGCGTCTTGCCGCCCGCGAGATTCGGAATGAAGCTTTAGCGAATGAAGGTGCCGTCCAGCGCGTCGTCAACCGCGGCGAGCGTGGTGGAGTCGAGCGAGAGGCCCGATGCGGATGCGTTCGCGCGCACCTGCTCGGGCCTACTCGCGCCGACGATCGCCGAGGCGACGTTCGGCTGACGCAACACCCAAGCAAGGGCGAGTTGGGCCATAGTCATGCCCGCGTTCTCAGCCACGGGCTTCAGGCGTTGCACCGCTTCAAGCACGGGGTCCCGGGTCAGAAGATCCATGAAGCCGCTCATCGAGTCGCTGCTCGCACGCGAGTCTGGCGGCGGAGGCTGGCCGGGGAGGTACTTGCCGGTGAGCACACCCTGACCGAGTGGCGACCACACGATCTGAGATATGTCATGGCGTTCGCACAGCGGGATCACCTCCACCTCGGGCTTACGCCACAGCATCGAGTACTGGGGCTGACTCGACACCCACTTCGCGACATCTGGGAGCGCGAGCGATTCGTCGATCTTCTCCACCGGCCACTCGGAGAAGCCGATGTGACGAGCCTTACCGGCTTTCACCACTTCGGTGAGCGCCTCCATCGTCTCCTGGAGCGGAGTGTCCTCGTCATAGCGGTGACACTGGTAGAGATCGACGTAGTCGGTCTGCAAACGCTTGAGCGACGCATCGATTTGCTTGTGTATCTGCGCTGCGGAGAGCCCTCGGTCGGTGTCTGACATCGAGAAGTACACCTTCGTGGCGAGCACGTAGGAGGAGCGGTCGTATTTTGAGAGAGCCTCCCCGAGGAGAGTCTCCGACGCACCCCGCCCATAAACGTTGGCGGTGTCGATGAAGTTGATGCCCTCCTCGAACGCCGCCTTCACGCAAGCTTCAGCCTGCTCGCGCGCCACACCGCCGGAGTAGGTCAACCACGAGCCGAGGCTGATCTCCGAGACCTCGATACCACTCGATCCGAGCTTGCGGAAGTTCACGGAGGGCACATTACCCGCTGCGGGCAGTCTCTACCGCCGCCGACCGGATGCGAAGCTCTGTATTGGAGGGGCTACGGCGCGCAGATCGGCTCCCATCTCCGCTCCTTCTTCGCGCTGGGCCTCCTCGGGGGTGGCGCTCGGCAAGTGACTCACGCTCGCCCCCTCAGACGCCTCTTCGATCAGATAGCGCTCAAGTGGAGCAAGCTTGCGGACAAGCACGTTCACCACTCCCGCCGAGCGCTCCAAGCGACCGCGGGCGAGCAGCAGCGGCTCTGCGCGAGCAAGGGGACGGTGGCGCTCGTAAACCGCACCAGGGACGATCAGGTTGATGGTGCCCCACTCATCCTCGAACAGCAAAAACATCGTCCCTTTGGCGGTTCCCGGACGTTGGCGGGCGATCACCATGCCCGCCACCGCCACGGAGCAGGCATTGGGCATACGGGGAAGTTGGGCACTGGTGGCAAGCATGGGGATCGACAAGCGCGGTCGTAGCACCGCCATCACATGGTCGTCCGGTGTCACCCCACTCGTGGAATAGTCGGCGAGCAGCCGCTCCCAGCGATCGAGCGGGCGCAGACGGGGTGTGTCGGGCAGCTCGATCGGAAGCGCGAGCTGCGTCGCGTCGCCGTTTTTTTCTCCGGGAGAGGCGATCCCCAGTTGCCACAGGGCCTGCCTCCTACTCCCCCCCAGGGAGTCGCAGGCGCCCGCCCACGCGAGTTGCTCGAACGTGGCGCGGTGGGTGGCGGTGCGGGCGGCGAGATCCCCCAGGTCGCGGAACAGGCCGCCCCGTTCGCGCTCTGCGACAAGCTCTCGCATCTCATCCGCCACAACGCCCTTGACGTAGCCCAGACCGAGCCGCACCCCCAACCAGGCGGCGGGGAGATCCACGTTTGTGCGTTCACTTGCATCGCTATCCGCCTGTACCTGGACCGCCTCCACCACACACTCAACGCCCGAGACGTTCACGTCGAGCCCGAGCACAGGTATCCCACGGCGCTGAGCCTCGTGGACGAGGCTGTCGGGGGCGT
This sequence comes from uncultured Solirubrobacterales bacterium, assembly GCA_963695305.1. Classification (GTDB taxonomy): domain Bacteria; phylum Actinomycetota; class Thermoleophilia; order Solirubrobacterales; family Solirubrobacteraceae; genus Palsa-744. The sequence continues at coordinate 2,831,351 of OY968774.1, forward strand.
AGAAGCCCATCGGCTGCTCGTTGAGTAGAGCGCACAGGAACTCGGGGCCGTAGTGGACGCGCAACCAGGACGACTGGTAGGCGAGCAATCCGAAGGCGGCGGCGTGGGCCTTGGGGAAGCCGAAGCCGGCGAACCCCGCCACCATCTCCCACACCCGCTCCGCCGTTTGGAGGTCGGCGTGTGAATGTCGCATCGCACCCTCCACGAAACGGGTGCGGTGGCGTTGCATCGCCTCCTCGGAGCGCTTGCGGCTCATCGCTCTACGCAACCCATCGGCCTCACCGGCGGAGAAGCCCGCGAACGCTTCCGCCACCTCCATAACCTGATCCTGAAAGATGATCGTGCCGAGCGTGCCCTTGAGCACCTGCTCAAGTAAAGGGTGCTCGTAGGGGATTTCGTAGCTGGGGTTTTCGCGCAAACGCGCGCGACGCTCGATGTAAGGGTTGATCGCCCCACCCTGGATCGGGCCGGGCCGCACGATCGCCACCTGGACGGTGAGGTCGTCGAGATCCTGAGGGAGGGTTCGTCTGAGCGACTGCATCTGGGCGCGACTCTCGATCTGGAACACCCCCACGGTGTCGGCGGCGCGGATCGCTTTGAACGTGGAGGGCTCGTTGAGCGGTATACGGGAAAGGTCGATCCGTTCTCCCCGCGTGTGGGCGATCTCCTCCACACAGCGTTCCACCGCCGAGAGCATCCCCAGCCCGAGCAGGTCGATCTTCAGGAAACCGGCGTCGGCACAAGAGTCCTTGTCCCACTGCACCATCTGGCGTCCCTCCATCGCCGAAGGCGCCACCGGGCAGCAGTCGATCAGCGGCCGTGTGGACACCACCATCCCACCGGAGTGTTGGGAGAGGTGGCGGGGCAGTCCGTATGCCTCCTCCACCAGCCGCGCCAACCAGCGCCAGCGGGTAGAGCGTGCGGGGATGTCGCGTTCGACCTCCCCCTTGTGGTTGTCGGCCATGCGCGCCACCCGCTCGATCTCACCCGGAGGAAGCCCCAGCGCCTTGCCCAGTTCGCGGATGGCGCCCCGCGCGCGGAACGTGGGAAAGGCAGCCACCAGTGCAGCGCGGTCGCGGCCATAACGCTCGTGCACGCGGGGGATCAACTCCGCGCGGATGTCCCGTGGGAAGTCGAGGTCGATGTCGGGTAGCCCACGCAGGTCATCGTGCAGGAAGCGCCCGAGCTGCAGCTTGCCGGCGATCGGATCTATATGAGAGAGGCCCGTCAGGTAGCACACGATCGACGACACTGAGGAGCCACGGCCACGACCGGGGGTAAGCAGTGCGCTTGCGGTATCCCTGCCGCGAACCTCCACCGCCACCTCGCGTGCGAGCTCCAGCATGTCGTGATGGAGCAGGAAGAAACCCGCCAAGCCAAGGGCGTCGATCACGCGCAACTCCTCCTCAAGGCGCGCTTGAGCCTCGGACCGCAACGCGCGTGCTCTCCCTCCCAGTGGGAGGCCGTCGGTGTCCACACTCCCACGCAGAGCGTCCTGGGAGTAGCGATCCTCGATGCGCGCCCAACACAGCTCAGAGAGGCGACGGGGGGCGCTCTCGTCCTCGGCGCCGGGGTAGCGATAGCCGAGGTCTTTGGTCAAATCGAACGTGAGCCGCTCGGCGAGATTCACCGTCTCATGCACCGCATGGGGGTGGTCGGCGAAGCGCTCTACCATCGCCCGGGGGGTGCTCATGACGTGGGTGTGGTTGCCGCGCCGCAACGGCTCGCATGCGTCGAGCGTGGTGCGGTGGCGCAACGCCACGAAAGCGTCCTGCAGCTCGGCGCGGGAACGCGCGTGGGCGTGGACGTCGCCGGTGGCCACACACTCCACCTCCAGCCTCCGGGCGAGCGCCTCAAGCGCACGGTTGCGAGAGCGGTCGTGGCGAGCGTAGGGGCGTTGCAGCTCTACGCGTAGATCCTCGGGGCCGAACGCGTCCAACAGCGCCCTTGCGGTGGGCTCGTCGTGCACGCCGTGTATTGCGCAACCTGTAAGGCAGACGAGCCCCTCGGCGTGATCGAGCACAGTTTGCAGCTCCACCGACGGCTCCCCCCGCTCGCGTCCGGGGTTCTCGCGCGTGTGCGCGTGTGCGTACGTGACGATCCGGCAAAGGTTGCGCCAACCGCGTGCGTCGCCCACGAGCAGGGTCAGATGGCGGCCATCGCTCAGATCTATCTCAGCGCCGTGGATGGCTCTCACGCCGGTGTCGAGGGTGGCTTGCGCGAGCTCCATCGAGCCCGAGAGCGAGTTGTGGTCGGTGAGTGCAAGCGCCACATGTCCCTTCTCGGCGGCGGCGTGGGCGAGCTCCTGTGGCAGCGACACCCCGTCGAGGAACGAGTACGCCGAATGACAGTGCAGCTCCACATAGGGAGGGGTCCCCGACGGAGAAGCTCCGGGCCCAGATGCTCCAGGCTGTTTGCCGAACGACGGCTTCATTTCAAGATCCCTGGGTGAACCAGCCGCCGGCACAGAGGTCGTGGAAGACGATGAGGTTGCGGCCCCTTACGCTCACCATCTCCCAGTAGCGGCGGCGCAGCGGACGGTCTGTCCACCAGCGGTCTTCCACCAACCACGACTCGCGTACCGCCTCGATCCGCTCGCCGTCGACCGAGCACGGAGTTCCGTCGTGTGTGCGTACCCGGGCGGCGCGAGGCAGATTGAGGGCGCGTGGGCGACTCATCGGAGCAGCCGGATGGGCGCGCGGAGGACTCATCCCAGCAGCGGGGTGAGCACGACGCGACGCTCTGGCACGCGCGAGTCGGGGTCGATGCACACGGCACGCAACGCAGCGTCGTTTCCCGCCACTGTGCGCACCTGGTTGACGGCCTCCCCCAGACGCTCACGCCGTGCCTGGGTGGTTTGGTCGAGCAGCGTGTGCTGCTCCCCGCCCGCCGGCCCGAAGCGCTCGGCTTCCAAACGCAGCATCTCGGCGGGCGCCGGCAGCAATGGGAGGCGCAACGACAACGACAGACACACCCGCTTGGGGTCGCCGAGCGCCTCGCGGAACACCACTCGCTCGCGCCAGGTGCCGCCTCCCTCAAGACACGCCGAGAGCACCACCGCCCGCAGGGTCCTGCCGCGACGCTCGGGGCGCGCAAACAGACGGTCGACGAGTACACCCAGCACCCGACTGAGCATCGTGCCGCTGCTTGCGTCACCGACTTGCAGCGACTCCGCGAGCGTGTCCTTCACGCTGCGGGGCACGAGTGGGGAGTCCTCTCCGCTCGCCAAGTCGTAGGCGAGGATGCCGGGGCTACCGAAACGGTCGGCGAGCGCGTCGCGAGGACTAGGGCCTATCCCGCACAACTCCCCCAGCGTGCGCACACCGAGACGCTTCAACGGCTCCACCAACATGGCCGTCCGCTCGCGATGACCGAGCAACTCCACCGGCGCAGCGGCGAGCCTGCGCGACGCTTCGCGCGCGTCGAGGATGTTCGCGCGACGTGTGCCCGCCGCTAACGCGGCGGCGAGCGCACAGAAGCGCGTCGGACCCGCGCCGATCCTCACGGGCCGCGAGAGCGCGCGACGCGCGACCGCGATCGTGTGGGCGTCGGAGCCATACATCCCGCGCAACCCATCCGCGTCAAAGTAGGCGATCGCCCCCCGCGCCGACTCGACCGCCGCGCCGACCCCTTCCAGGGCGCCGAGCACTCCCTCCCAAGCCTCCGCCACGGCCAGGGGATCGGCTGGGACAAGCTCGAGATCCGGACAGCGCGCGAGGGCCTCGCCGATCGCCATCCCCGCGACCACGCCAAAAGCCTCCGCGGCGCCAGACACCTCCCCCACATGCAGCTCTCCCCCAGCCATCGGGGCAAGCGCAAGCGCCCTACCCGCCAGCGCCTGCGCGCCTCCTGCCGCGACGCTCAGCGCAAAGCGAGGGATGTGGATGCACACGACCATAAGCGAACGTATGTTCGCATACGGTCAGGCTCCCGCAACAGACAGTTAGCTTTAGTCCATGCCGAGCGGCCCGCTGGCGGAGCCGCTTAGGAACTGCCTGACGAACGGGTTCTCGGAGGAGAACATGCGCTCGGCGTCGCCGGCTTCGACTATGCGGCCGCGCCACAAGAGGGCGATGTACTCGCCGATCTGGCGGGCGGAGGCGATGTTGTGAGTGACGACGATGTAGGTGCCACCGTTGGCCTCGTGCATCTCCTGGATCAGTTCGCACAGGAGCGCGGTGCGCACAGGGTCAAGACCCGAGTCGGGCTCGTCGAAGATCACGATGTCGGGCTCGGTGACAAGCGCGCGCGCGAAGCCCGCGCGCTTGCGCATCCCACCCGAGAGCTGTGAGGGAGAGTCGTCCATCGCCTCGGCAAGACCCACGTCGGCGAGACGCCGGCGCACCCGCTCGCCGATCTGGCCCTCTGACATGTCGGTGTGTTGACGCAGCGGGAAAGCCACGTTGTCGAACACCGACATCGACCCGAACAGCGCGCCGTCCTGGAAGAGCACGCCGATCCTGCGACGAAGCTCAAGCAGCTTCGGCATCGTCAGCGTGGGAACCGAGTTGCCGAGCACCTGGATGTCGCCGGAGTCGGGGAACATCAAGCCGATGAGGTGCTTGATGAGCACGCTCTTGCCGGTACCCGACGGCCCGAGCACGACTGTGATCATGTCGTCTGGGATCGCGACGTTCAGCCCGTTGAGTACCGGGATACCCGCCAGACGCTTGACCACATCCACACAGCGAATCGACCACTCGCGGTCGGTCGCCTCGCCGGCAAGGTCCAGGTCGCTCGCCCCGGTGTGGTACTGGAACTCACTGTCCCCCTCGACGCCCACAGACGCGTCGGGGCCCACAGGCTCCTCGCTCTCCCCAAGAGTGCCCTCGCTCTCCACGGCGCAAATACTAGTGACCTGCACAGACCCCATCAACCGGGGCTTGGGTACCGATCCGTACATATCCCCATTGACACACCGGGGCCGGTGGGTCTACGATCGGAGCCTGGGAGGTAAGGCCATCTCGTATCGACGGCATTTCAACGTAGAGACGGAGCAGACAGCGGACTCCAGCCCACGTACGACTGTGGTGGCGGAGCCTCGCCGCGACCCCCGCAAGCGCCTACTTGAGTCGATAATCGAGACGGTCGCCCTGCGGGGCTATGACCGCACAACGACAAGTCGGGTGCTGTCTAACGCGGGCTTGGAGGAGGCGGTATTCAGCGAGCACTTCCACGATAAGCGCGACTGCTTCCTACAGGCGGTCGACGAGCTGATCTGGCGGGGAGAACGGGCGGCGCTGGAGCAGTTCGAGGAGGACGCGCCGTGGGGAGAGCTTGTGCGTATTGGACTGGAGCGACTACTGCACGCGCTCGCCGACGATCCCGACGCGGCGCGTGTGTTGTTTGTGGAGATACTCGGGGCGGGTCCCGCCGCGTGCGAGCGCCAGCGCATAGCGACAGCGTTGTTCACGTCCTTGATCGAGCGGGGTCGCGTGGGATCGCCCAACGCAGATCAACTCCCAACGCAGACCTCCGAAGCGATCGTGGGTGGCATCGCCTCGATCCTGCACCGCCGCGCGCTTGAGGGACGCGTCGCCGAATTGCCGTCGCTAGCGCCTGACCTGACGTATTTCGCGCTGCTCCCCTACCTCGACCACGAGCGGTCGCTAGAGATCGCGAACGCTACTTCGACGGGGTGGCGTGCGGGAACTGGCTGGTTTCGCCGTTGAAGGTGAAGGGCCCCTGCTGCTTGCAGGCGGGGGCGCCCACAGCGTTTCCAGGCTTTTCGGGGTTGTTGGCAACAGGCGGGAAGGCGGCATGGTTTTCAACCGGCGCACCTTTCTTCCTGCTGCCTGGTTCGAGCCCGATCAACTGTTCGATGATTTCTTCGTTGAGCGTTCCCAATTCCGGCCCGCTTAGCGAAGGCGCCGAGTCGGCGCACGAGGAACTGCTGAAGACCGACAGGCCGCTTGCCAGCAGCGCGAAGGCGCCTGGCTGTGGGTAGGCGTTGCCTCGGTTGGTGCCGATCCGCTGTTGGTAGACGGAGAGACCTTCGGGCGTGAGCTCCTGGAGCGTCTTGAGGAAGTGCTGCTGCGGCACCCCTTCTCCACGAATGTTCGCGTTTTTCTCGTGCGTCTGGGTCGAGGCTGTCCCATTCGCAAACAGCGCCTGTAGCTCGGGCTCATACTCGCTCAGATATTGGAAGAACGGGTTGAAATTGTGTAGCAACGGACTCGTTGCCGCAAGCAGCGGCACGGTCAGTTCAGTCTCTTGCTTGACGGCCGGTAGGCCCTTCTTGGAGGCCTTTGTGAGCGGCCCGAGCGAGGTCAGGAAGGAGTTGAACGGAGGCGTGAATGGCTTGACCGCTTGAAGTAGAGGCGTCAGCTGTTCCTCGGCGGGACGGAACTGGTCGAGGAAGGGCACCGCGTCGGTAGCAAGGCTGTCAACGCTGCGCAGCGCGGTCTGCGAGTTGCGCTGGAAGGCGGGCAGTTCACGCCAAGCCTGCGCGAACTCCTGGCTCGCTTCTGCGGCAGCATGGAAAGTGCGCTCGCCGTTTGTGATGAGGCCGCGGAACTGGCCCTCGCGTTCCGTCAAAGCGTCGAACACCACGCCTGTGTTGTGGATCGACGCCCGCAGCGCGCCCTCTTGCGACGCCGCGATCGCGGTCAGCTTGTTGGCGTCTTCGATGAACGGTTGGATCTCGGCGAAACCGGAATTGATCTGTTCGCCACGACCGCCCAGGCCTTCCGCCAGCGACTGCATCCACCCCTGGAAGGAGGCTCGCGTTTTCTTGTCGAGCGTCGCGAGGATGTCGTCAAGGGTCACCGACGGTTCAACGTGCGCAGCGGAGAGCGTTCCTCCGTCCTGCAGCGACGGCGCGCCCGAGCCCTCCGGCTTGAGCTGCACGTATGTCTCCCCGAGCAGCGTCTTCTGGCGCAGGATGGCGTGCATGTTGGAAGGGATCGGCGCGTACTTGCCGGCGATTTCGATCGACGCGTGGGCGAAGCCGTCCTTGTCGTACTTGATCGTGATGACGTGGCCGACATTGACGCCGCTGATGCGCACGTCTGACTGTTCGGCGAGCGCGAGCGTGCGCGGGAAGATTGCAGTGAAGCGGTAGCCCTTCGGCTTGAGTGGCACCGGACCGCCGAATGACTCCCACAGGAACAGGAGCAGCCCGAAACAGCTCAGCGCAAACAGAACTATCACGAGGATGTTTGCCAGGGTAGGAGCGCGCTTCTGCATCTCAGCGACCTCCCCCACTTGCGTTCGCCAGTCGCCCGAACGCGCTGTGCTTGGAGCCGAGCAGTTTCAGCGTAAAGCCATTGTCATTCCGGTGGTTCCGGACTCTGGCAGTGGCGGCGCCGCTCGCCGGCGCCGTACTAAGGCCGTGCGCTTCGCATTCCTGCTTAGACGGCGGATTGAACAGTGCCACTAGCAAACGAACTGTGGGATTCACAACACCAGCCGGTACGAGTAGTTCCAGCGTGTTGCAGTTCGTGTAAAGGAGCGTGCGCCCAACCGGCCCATGCGCGTCTGCTGTGCTGAGCACGCTGTTGAGGTCGTGGTTGGCCCACAGCAGGAAGGAGAGGAAGCCGCCCTTGTTGGAGCCGGGGTTGTAGGCAAGCTCGTTGACAAGTTCGTTGAACACCGCGAAGCTCGACTCGAGGCCGGGGAACGCTTCGCCGAGTTCCTTGATCGAGGGCGCCAACTGGTTGACGACCGGTAGGACTTCGCGCGCGAACGGCCGCAGCTCGTTCTTGATGATCGGGGTGCTCTGCTTGAAGAGCGAGCGCGACGCTTCCTGGGCGGGTGCGAGGTTCTTGGCGAAGGGCTCGAGCTTGGTCAACGTCGGCCCGATCACGCCGGTCGCGGTCGCAAGCTTGCCGAGCCCGCTCTTGGTCTTGGCAAGAGCGCCAGGCAACAAGCTCAGAGTCTTTTCGACACTCTGCTGCTGTTCGGCGAAGGTCTGGAAGACCGCGTTGGAGGCGTCAATCGCCTGCGAGAGTTCGGTGTCCTTGTCGCCGAGAGCGCTGATGATGAGCTGGAAGTTGTGGATCGCCCGTTCGATGTTCTTGTGGCGTAGCTGTAGCTGAGCGGTGATCTTGGTCGCATAGCGCACAATCGGGTCGAAGCGCTTGAAGGTCGCTGAGAGATTGGCCGAATTACCCTTCAGGCCCTGGGCGGCGCTTGCAAGCAGCTCCTGCAGGTAGGCGCGCGTTTCGGCGTCGAACACCGAAAGGAACTCCTCGAAGTTCACGTCGGGGGCCGTTTGTGAGCGCGGGACCGTGTAGCTACTGGGGATGCGTCCAGCGCTAGGCGTGCCCGGATCGACCTCGACGGTCATGTCCTTTAGCCCTGTCTTTGGGCGCAGCAGCATCGTCGCGTTGCGGTAGATGTATTTGGCGTACTTGGGTTCGACGTTCATCGTCACGACCGCGTCGCCTTCGTCGGCCTTGACACTCGCGATTTCGCCGATCTTTGCTCCGGCGATCGTGACCGACTGGCCCTGCCCGGGCGTAACCGCCTGCGCGGTGCGGAAGTCGGCCTTGAGCGTCACGTAGCTCTTACCGAGCACCGGGAACCAGCCAGGCAGCGAGAGACGCTCGTGGGCAAGTATGTAGCCGCCGACGAACAGCGCTATCAGGATCATCGCCACGACTGAGATGAACGCCGTGCGATAGCGCTCGATCTGATCGCGCAGCCCGCGCTCGCCGTGATGCTGTTCGTCGGGCGTCATCCACCACTCCCGTCCGCGGGACCCTGCGACAGCGGGCCATTGAGGTTCTGCGGCGCCTGCGTGTAGCACGGTACAAGCGGCTTGTACGGCGGCTCGCTCGCCGGGAAGGCAGGGCTCGTGCCGAGCGGCGGCTGCGAAGTATGCGCGAGCAGCTGAAATTTCTTACCAATCGCATTGACGCCGACCATGCTCGCCGGCGCCGAGACGAGCGTCTGGTTGCCGGTGCTCACCATGAAGCGGTTCGCCGGGCCATTGCCGTCGAACGTCTGGCTAATGCCGGCGAGACCGGCGACCGAGTACCAGAACTCCTTGTACGCTTCGACACCCGATGTATTTGCCCCGTCCTGGAGCTTGGTGTTACCGGCCGGGAACACGATCTTGCTGAAACACTTGGCGAGTAGGTCCTGCTGCTTGAAGAAGGCGGGTTGGGGCACGATCAAGCCGGCGATTGTAGGCGCCGCTTCGCGGATACCCTTGGCGACCCCACCTATCTCCGTTGGCGCAAGCGACGCCTTCACTTGTTCGATCCACGGGTAGGCGGCTGTGATGGTGGCCGGCGTCTGTTCCACCCCGGGGATCAGGTCAAGCGAGAATTTCCTGATCGCGGGCGCCGCGGCGTTGAAGTTAGTAAAGGCTCGGCTTGCGTTCTGCAGCGTGCCGGGCAACTCTGCGACGGTTGCGCTGAGGCTTGTCGACTGGTGCGCGAGGATACCGAGGAAAGTGTCGAAGTTTTCAACCCATTCCCCGAGTTGCTGCTCGTGCACGTTGAGCTTAGCGGTGAACCGCTCGGTACCCGCGATCAGTTTTGAGAGGTCGTGCTGTTCGACGCCGGCGAAAGCCTGATTGACGATCGCGCCGCCCTTGAGCGCCGATGGACTGTCGAAGTAAGTCTTTTTGAGCGCCTGCGCTGCGTTGAGCCCGCGCACCGCCGGGTTCTGTTCGGCGTCCTGCGCGGCCGTCGGCTTGCGCGTGAGCGCGGAGCCGTATTCGGCCAGGAACGTTTGCAGGTTGGCGCGGGTGTCGGTGTTAAGCGCATCTAGGATCTGATCGAGTTGCACCGGGTCGGATGTCTGCGTGATCGGGACCATGTAGCCCGAGGAGACCGTTGGTGAGGAGGGTGTGCCCGGTGCAAGGTCTACGAACCAGTTACCTTCGAGCAGGATGCGCGCACGGATCTTTAGCGTGGCGTCGCGGTGGATCGGCAGCCCGCCTTTGGAGATTTCCATCGTCACGACGCCGGTGTTGCCAACCCGTTCGATCGACTTCACCGTGCCGACGTTCACGCCCGCTATACGCACAGGCGATTTGGGGCTGATGTTGACCACGGTCGAGAACACAGCCTTCAGACGGAACCCGTGCTTGAACGGGACGTGCTTTGTGAAGCCGAAGTACACGACGATCGCCGTGACGACGATCACGATTAGCCCGAAGCGCACTGGGTTTGACTTCTGCAGCTCGGGGACGGGCAGCTCGTCGTAGCGTTTCCACCAGCGCACGCGGCTCATTTCTTTGACCCTTTCGAGCTCTTCAGGCCAAGCGCTTCGAGTGTCGAGGTCGGATATTTGTTACCGAAGACGTTCGTTTCGCGAGTGGTCGGTTCAGTCCCTGTGCCCCTGGTCGAGGATGCGTGACCTACCACGACTTCGCCCGGCTTGTAGACCTCGTTACCCGCTTCGCACACCTGCGGCTGACCGGGACCCTTCACGTTCGGGTAGGGGTTGATGTGCAGGTGGTTTTCGATGGCGGGCCCATTTGCCGGCGCGGACGCGGGCAGGCCCTCGTTGTTGGGTCCAGTCGGCGCGAGTATCGCCGCCGCGCGGCCGAGGGTGCCGACGCCGACGCTCTCGGAGAGGAGGTTGGCGAGGTTGCGGAACACGAGCGTTACGTAGTTGCACTTCGTCTGCGTCGGCGCGAGTCCGGCCAGCAGCGGGTTACCGAGTCCGAGCGTGTGCGTCAGGTCTTCGATCCCTGTGGTGACGATCGGGTTTTTGGCGAATTCGGCGAACGCCTTCGAAGCTTCGTTGAGCTCGGGCGCGAGCGCTGCGGCGGCGCGTACGTTGACGGCCCCCACTGAGAAGGCGTGGCCGAGCGGCGTGGCAACCGTCGTGAGAATGTGCGCGCTCGGTTTCAAGAGGCGCATGAACGTCGCGCTCTTGTTGACGAATTCAGCCTCGAATGGGAGTGAGAACGTCGCCTGACGCAGTGCCGGAGGGCCACCCCGGATCGATTCTTCAAGCGACGGCGCAACGCTGGCCCACGCGGTGAAGAAGGTATCGGCGTTGCTATAGAATTCGGCCTGTTCGTTTGCCACGGGGCCGACTTCTTTAGCGAGTCGGTCAAGCGCGACGAACAGCTCGCCAAATCCGGTCTTTGGCGAAGCAAGGTTACGCAGCACGGGGATGGCGTTCGTGACGAGCGGACGCAGCGTGGCGATGGTTTCGTTGAGCCCGATCCCACGACCGGCCAGGCCGTTGCCGAAGCTCGTCAAGTTGACCTGGTTGGCGATACGCGTCTTCTTGTCGAACATGTTGAAGAACTGGTCGATGTCCACCGGTTCGCGCGTCTGCGAGACGGGGATCGTTTCACCGGGCTTCAACGGACGGCCACCGTGGCCCTTTTCCAGCGCAAGGTACTTCAGGCCGATCGTCGACACCGACTGCACGATCGCCGTCGTGTTGGCCGGTAGCGGCTGCACACTCTTTTCAAGCTTGAGCGAGACGATCGCCGTGACACGCCCGGTTTTCGGATCCTGGTAGGGACTGAGCGCACTGATCACGCCCACGCGGGTGCCGCCAATGCGTACCTGGTTGCCCTTCTGTAGGCCGGATGCCTCGGGTAGCTGCACCTTGATGTCGTAAGTCGGCGTGAACGGCAGCCCGTTGTTGGCGTTGTAAGAAAGGAAGACAGCCACGACCACGATCAGGGTCGTGACCGCCCCGATCAAGAGTGGGCTGCCAGCCAGGGAGTTGGAGCGGCGGCGGTTCATGGTGTCTGCGAGGGGTCGCAGCCGAGCTGGCCGTTGTCGGTGAAGGGCGAGGAGCCGTCTGCCGCCGGCTGGGTGCCCGCGCCGGGGCAGCGCCTCAGCTGGCCGGTCTTCAGGCCTTTGAGCACCTGCGCGGGTTCGGCCGGTTTGAGCGTGCCTTCGGAGTTCTGTTCGAAATCGGGGAAGCCGCCTGCCACACGGGCGTAGTGTCCGTTGGCGTCGTAGTAGGCGCCCGTCTGGCCGAACGCGCGGATGAAGCCCTCCAGGTCGGGTGTGTAAGGCCCGAACAGCGCTGTTATCGGCAGCGATTCTTCGAGAGCACGCACGCCGTCGGGCGAGGCAGTGACAAGCGTGTGCGCCAGTTCGGGCAGCGCTAGCGCCGCTTCGGTGAGGTCGTTGGCGGAACCGGGCTTGCTGAATGCTTCACTGAAGTTGCTTACGACTGGGGTGGCGGCGTTCACAAGCGGACGTAGCTTGGAGAAGAAGGGCGCCAGTTCCTTCGTGTCGGTCTTGGACACGTCGATCAGCTTGCGCAGGTCGGCGAGAGTCGCCGGGAGCTCGGCGAACGTGCGGTTGCCTTCTCTAAGCGTCACCGGGAGTTGCTTCAGACCCGCTGTGAGGCTTTCCGACTGCGATCCGATCGCACCGAACGCGGTGTTGGCGTTGGACACCAGTTCTGTCAGCTGGTGGCTGCGGCCGGCGATTACGGTTGTCGCCTTGGCCGATTCGACCAGGAAGTCAGAGAACGTCTGGCTTTCGCGCGCGAACTCCGCGAGCACGTGGTCGAGCGAGGCGAGCGCCGGCGGGAAGAAACGCGAGTCCACTTGCAGCTGCGGCGCAACACCGGTGTAGCTTTCGGCCGATCCCTGGATGAACTGCTGCAGTCCCTTGCGAGTCTTCGGCGTGAAGATGCTGAAGAGCTGGTCGAGGTCTGTGACGCCGTGCGTCGCCGTGATGCCGAGCGTGGAGCCTGACGGCAGCTTGGCGGCGTTGTTCGGCCCGGGAGAAAGTGCGATGTAGCGGTTGGCGACGCTCGACAGCGACGGCACCCGGATTTCAGCGGTCGTCCCCTTGTGTAGAGGCGCGAGCGACGATTCGACATTAATCGTGATGCGCACTCTGTAGTCGTGCAGCAGCGTGATGTTCTTGATTGAGCCGACAGGCACACCGCCAACCTGCACCTGGTCGCCGCGCACGAGCTGGCCGGCTTCGGGGAAGATCAGCTGGTAGGTCGCGCGTTTGCTACCGGCGAGCAGGAGCACAAACACGATCGCCACCACAACGACGAGAGCGCTCACCGCAACGATCCGCAGAGTTCTCGTGCGAGGAGGGCGCATCGGTGGCGGCAACGGGGGCGGGGGCGCCGCCGGGGGCCCGGGTGGCACAGTGGTGGCCATCGCCTACTTGCCTTCCTTGGCCGACGTCGCCGCGCTCGGCGGATCGGGAGTCGCGGCGGTTGAGGGCTTGGAATCTACGGCTGGGTCCGGCACTTGTCCCAGGCGGGATATGAGCTTGAGCCACTGCGCGGGCGTCAGCCCGGCACCAAAGCCGGCGGCTCGCGCACTTGCCCCCCCGATAGGCGTGAACGCGATCCGGATCACATGCTTGAAGCCCGGCAGCGCGACGCTGTTGGGCGCGCCCGCGAAGCGGGTCGAGCCGGCGATCTCAAGCGGCCGGGTTACACCCTGCAGCGCGGCTAGCTTGTGCACGAGCACGGTCGCGATCGAGGTGGGGCCGCGCGAGTCGGCGACCGGCTGCCCATTGACCGCCGAGATGTCCATGGCGACGCCCGCCGAGGCGGCGGGAAGCGCTTCGATGGCCACCGCGGATGCATGCCCGCAGCTGCGCTCTGAGACGGTGGGCTTCAAACCCGAGGCGGAGAGGAAGGCGAGCGTCGCCAGCACACGCCGGTCTGTACGGCCGTCGGAGATCAACTGCCGCTCGCACGGCGCGAGGTGGATGCCACGGTCGCGCGGAACCTGTTGATCGAGCTGTGTCTTTGACTCAAGCAGAGCCTGGCCCGGTGTCGGCGCAAACCGCGCGAAGGGGTCGCGGCCCTTGGCTTTCACAACCGCTGAGCTCTGCAGCTTCACCCACCCGTCAAGGATCGGCTTGGGGTCGACAGGCGGAGCTCCGGCCGGTCGGATCTGGAAGACCACATGTGGTTGGGCGCCGGGAGCCACGTGGCCGAGCACCGTACCGGCGATCACCTGCGCGCCGACGTGCAGCGGATGCAGATAGACGTTGTCCGAGCCCGCTCTGAACACACGCGTGGCCCCGCTCGAGACTGGGTTTGCGGCGCTTGAGCCGGGGGCGAAGCTCGCAAGGGCGCCGCGGGCGGCCGCGCGTCGTTTCGATTCGACGGCTTCGAGTACCGGATAGACAGTCGCGAGCGTGCCGAGCCCGGCGTATGTGTACGTGTTGCCGTACGCGTCCTTCAAAGAGATGCTCGGGCCAAACGGACCGGAATGGGCGATCTGGGTGACCCGTCCGTCCTGCACGGCGATCACGGGCGCATCCGCCTCGGTATAGATCGTCGTGCCGGGCACGGTGTGTGACGACACACCTTCCGTGCTCGGGAAGCCGTCGCTGAAGTGCGCCGCCGCATACACGGGGAAGCGCGATTCGGTCAGTCCCGTAATAGCTCCCAGCAACTGAGGCGGCGTGCCGCCGAGCAGACGTGCGCGCAGCATCACGGAGTTGACGTACGCCTGCGAGTGGTTGTAGGAGAAGACGGCCGCCCTGATGTCGGTGGCGCCGCCCGACTGCTTGAGGTAGCGCGCGGCGGCGAAGATCGCGTCGGCGGGGTTGTAGGGGTCTTGGAAGCCGTCCTTGTTGACGTCCACCCCATACTGCGCCCAAGTGCTGGGCATGAACTGCATCCACCCCTCGGCGCCGGCGCTTGAGACGCTGAGGTCGCGCCCATAGTCGGTCTCGACTTCGTTGATCGCGGCGAGGATCTGCCAGGGGATCCCGTAGGCGGCGCCCGCCGCCTGATAGATCGGCAGCAGGAACGGGGGGATACTGAAGCTGTCGATGAAGAAGCTCGGCACGCCCGCGATCGAGCCGCCCAGCGCCGAGGGCAGCGGCGGCGTGAGCGAGGAGGGCGACACAGCGTTGGCTTTTGCCTTTACGTTGGGCCCCGAACCCGGATGCGTGGGCGCAGCCGAGGCACCTTTGTGCGGCGGGGCGACCGTGCGGCGCTGGCGGCGCTGCGTGCGCACTTCCGGCGCCGGCACGACCGTCGTCGTTTCGGTTGTCGTCGTCGTAGTCGACGTGCTCGTCAGCGGCGGAGCTTCCGGCGTCGGCGGGGCTGGCACGGTTGTAGTGCCTGAAACCGTCGGCGGCGCTTCGGTCGTCCTTACCGCGGCCGGCGTGTCCGCGAACGTGCCGCCAGCCCGAAGCAGCACCGCAAGCGCCACAAATAGCGGGAGCAGCGTCGTTGTGGGAAGGCGTCGGATCACCTCAGGTCAGTTCCCGAGCAGGTAGTTGAGGAGCATGCCGCTTGCTTCGGAGCTTTCTTCGGGTGTGTAGTAGGTCGTTCCGGCCGCTGCGCCGCCGACCGGCTGAGCCGGACTCAGCTTCGAGGCATTGCTCGGTGATCCGACGCCTTCGCCTTCTGTAATCGAGCCGGGGTACTTGGCGATCGCCTCAGCGGGCGTCAAGCCATGCAGTACGGCGAGTGTGCGCTTCATGACGAGGCTGCCCGTGCTGGCGGAGGACGCCGTAGCGCTCGATCCGCTGGAGCTGAAGAATTTTCCAGACGCGCACTGCGAGACACCGACGGAGACGTATTTCAGGCAGCCCGAGCTCGCCACGAGTTCGGCACGCAGGAAGTGCCCGAGCGCGTCGTAGCCGTTGATGCTGCCTGAGCCGAGGTAAATGAAGTCGAGCAAGCGCTCCAGCCCGCCGCTCGTCTTCAAGCTCGTGAGCAGTCCCGAGAAATTGCCCGCGAAGGGCTTGGCTTGCTTGCCCAGCGACTTGGCCAGCGGCAGCAGCGGTTCGAGTTGCTTGATCGCGGCGGCCGACGACTTGGCGTTCTTGCCGAACGCCGTGAAAAAAACTTCGGAGGATTTCGAGAATGGCCCGATGCTTTCGAACGTCTTGTCGATACCGGGGGCAGCGATACCAAGATCGGTCAAGGTCGGGGTCGTCTGGTCGGCGAAGCGCCCAAGCCGTTCCATAGCCGGACCGAGCTGTTCGAGGAAGGCGGGGAAATCGGCGAAGTTCTGCGCAAGCGCGCCACGGTTGTTGGCCGTCGCCTGCGCAACCTTGTTGCTGCTGTTGATGAAGCCCACGAGCCGCGAGCGGTCGGCCGCGAGCGGCGCAGTCGCGCGGTCGCCTTCGACTGCAAGGTCGGTGAGCACCTTGTTCTCTTTGGCGAGGATGGCGAAGACCTGTTCAAGCCCCTGCAGCGCCGGGTTGGCGCGACGGATGACGACGTTCAGGTCAGAGCCGCGTCCCGCGAAGCCGGCGCCGAGCTCGTTGACGATGATCGTCAGGCGCTGACGCTCGGGCAGGCGCGAGATGTCACCGAGAAGATCGACGTCGACCGGGCTGCTGGTTCTTGTGACCGGGAGAAGCACCTGGCCGGCGCCTTCCCGCCCCGAAGGGATCGTCCGTAGCGGCGGCGGTAGCGGTGTGCCTTCGACTCGCGGCTGCGTGGGAAGACAGTCCACGAACTTCTCGCCGATCAGCGCCTGCGGGCGGATCGTGCATTTCGCGTCGACCCTGAAGTCCTGGAAGCCGGGGTTGTCGATTTTCAGCACGACGGCGGCCTTGGCCGTGGGCGTGGCCGTGACAGATTCGACGGTCCCCACCTTGACGCCGTCCACCTTCACATCCTCGCCGACCGTCAGGTTGCCGGCGTCATCGAAGATCGCGCGCACGGAGTAGCCGCCGCTCGATCCGCCCGCCGAGGTGGACAGTACGACCGCCACCACGAGCACGACGACGCCTAGCGCGCTCACGACGGCCGCCGTGCGCCTCCTCCACCATGGGATCTCTGCCCTCAACCCGACCATTCCCTCCACTTCGAGGCTGGGGGCGGCTTCGCCTGCTTGGCGAAACCGCCCCCCTCCTGTTCGCTTCAACTCGCTGCGCCCACGATGACCGCGTGAGCGCAGCGTACTCCCTACTGCTTATTTCTTAGGACACGGAACCTTGACTTCCTTCGTGACCTTTTCCCAGGTCGATTCCGGCCCGGCTCCGAACCACATTTCGCCCTTGCCGGGGAAGCCGCCTTTGGGGCATTTCTTGGGGATCGTGCCGAGCGAGATCAGTTTGCCGCCCTTCTTGATCGCCGCGCCGATCGTGACGCTGGTCGTTTCGGCAACCGCGGCGTCGGCGCCGGGCAGCGTTTCGATCAGAGGCACTTCGGCCGTGAACTTGCGGCTGAAGAGTCCACTGGCGCCCGAGAAGGAACCGGCGAACGGAATTTCGATCACGGTCGGATCGACACCTTCGACGAAGAAATTCAGACCTCCGCCCGGGGCGAAGTAGGCCTGGATCTTCACGCTCTCGTGAACCCTCGTGCCTCCAAGGCTGACGACACCGCAGGCTTCGCCGGCACCACCCGCAAGCGGTTTCGGGGGCGGACAATTCTGAGGCGCGCTCTGAGGCGCAAAGCCCGCCGGGGAAGCGAGAGAGCCCTTCGGGCAGCGTTCCGGTTCTTTGGCTTCAAGAAGGCTGATTGCGCAAGTCTGGAAGCCTTTGGTGTTGATCCCCACACCCTTGGGCAGGTAGACGGACACCTTGCGAATCGGGGCCGGGAAGCCTTTGTATTCGGTGCCTTTGATCGAGAACTTCGTTTCAAGCGACGCCGGCGCACCCAGGAAGTTGCCAGTGTGCGGCCAGAAGCCACCTTTGGGCTTGGTCTGGTCCTTCAGGATCGGCAGGATTTTGACGGCGACCTTGACTTCAGGCGCAGCAAGTGCGCTCGCGGGCAGCCCCAAGGCCATGACGGCAAGGCCGAGCAAGGCCAAACGGGTGGATGCTCTACGCATCAGCTTCTCTCCTCTGTTGATGGACGGTCCGCCTCGATCCGAGTAGCTCCGGATGGTTGACCGTCCGGCGACATCGAGTTCCCAAACGTCTCAGCCGCTCAGGAACCATTGGCGATTTGCCTTCTAGGTTAGCCATATCGGCAGACACGTTCAACTAGGTGGGTGCTCTGAGGCCGACAGTTCGAGCTCGTCTCCGGCGTAGCTGACCCCCACCGGCTCGACGATCACTTGGCGTTGGCCGTCCTCCACAGAGCCTCCTACGAGCGCCTGGAGGCCCAGCTTCCGAGCAAGCGCCGCTACGGCTTCGCCCGCGCCCGCCTCGCAGTAGACGGCGTAGCCGGAGCCCATATTGAAGGTCGAGTAGGCCTGGTGAGCGTTGAGACCCGCTTGCTCGGCGAGGAAGGCCAGCACCTCCGGCGCCGGCGGCAACTCGTGGATGCGGTAGGTGAGTGGCTTGGACGGGCGCATCAGCTTGAGCAGACCGTGACCGGTGATGTGGCTGAGATAGGACACCCGCAGCCCTGACTCCAGCAGCGCCTGCACGAGCGGCACGTACATCACCGACGGGTCGAGCAGCGCCTCGCCGAGCGTCCGTCCGCTCGGCAACGCCGTCATGTAGCCGTCGGGCAGCCGCTCCGCCAGCAGGCGCGCGAGCGACGCGCCGTTGGCGTGCATGCCGCTGGAGGCCACGAGCACGATCTCATCGCCTGGTTGCAGATCGTCGCCGAGGATCGCCACACGGCCGTCTGGCACCGCGCCCACGGCGGCGCCCGCCAGCTCAATGTCCTGCTCGCTCACGAGCCCCGACAACGACGGCGACTCCCCCCCACCCCACACACAGCCGGCGTCTACGCAGGCGCGCTGCCAGCCCTCGATCAGCGACGCCGAGCGCTCCCCTTGCGCATACCACTCCGAGGCGCCAGTCGCGAAGTAGGCGTTGACCACCAACGGCAGCGCCCCAACGCAGCAGAGGTCGTTGAGGATCGCCGCCACGGTGTCATAGGCGACGTCGGCGAAGCGGTCGATGCCGTGGCGTTCGAGCAGGTGACGCGCGATCACCGACTTCGTGCCCAGCCCCTCCATCACAAACGCCATCGTGCGACCGTCGAAGTCGAAGGCAAACGCGGGCTCTCCGCGGGAGGCGTCGAGCGCCTGCCCACCGCGCGCGCTCAGCAGCTGCGACGTCGCAAGCGCTCTTGCCATCGCCATGCGCTTGCCCTCGTCGAGGGCGTCGTAGTCGACGCCCGCCGCCTTGTAATCGGCCGATCCCGCTGTCATCGGCGATGATCCTATTCCCACCCACGCAAGGCGAGCTTTGCTCCCACCTTTCGAGGGACCGAGCCGAGAGCCGAAAGGAAAGCGATGGACTTCCAGCCAAGCGAGCGCTGCATCGAGTTCCAGGAGCGCCTACAGGCGTTTATGGACGAGCACGTCTACCCCGCCGAGCCCGTCTACGAGCGCCAACTGGCCGAGTCGGGCGACCCGCACCACCAGCCCCAGATCATGGAGGAATTGAAGGTCCGCGCCCGCGAGGCGGGCCTGTGGAACATGTTCCTCCCCGACGCCGACCATGGGGCGGGCCTGTCCAACAGCGACTACGCCCCGCTGGCGGAGATACTCGGCCGCAGCCACATCGCCTCGGAGGCTTGCAACTGCTCGGCGCCGGACACCGGCAACATGGAGGTGCTGCACCAGTTCGCCACTCCCGAGCAAAAGCAGCAATGGCTTAACCCTCTACTGGAGGGTGAGATTCGGTCGAGTTTCGCCATGACCGAGCCCGATGTCGCCTCCTCGGACGCCACCAACATCTCGCTCTCGATCGAGCGCTCGGGCGATGAATTCGTGCTCAACGGCCGCAAGTGGTGGACCTCCGGAGCGCTCCACCCCCACTGCCGAATCATGATCGTGATGGGCAAGAGCAACCCCGACGGACCCCGCCACCGCCAGCAGAGCCAGATCCTCGTGCCGCTCGACACCCCCCGCGTGCAGATCTTGCGCGGACTGCCCGTCTTCGGCTACCAGGACCAGGAGGGCCACGCCGAAATCCTCTTCGAGGACGTGCACGTGCCGGCATCGAACTTGATCGCCGGCGAGGGCGACGGCTTCATGATCGCCCAGGCGCGTCTAGGCCCGGGCCGCATCCATCACTGCATGCGCTCGATCGGCGCCGCCGAGCGTGCGCTCGAAGCCATGTGCAAGCGTGCGGTCTCGCGGACGACCTTCGGCCAGCCCGTCGCCTCGCGCTCGAACATCCAGGACTGGATCGCCGAGTCGCGCATCGAGATCGAGATGGCCCGCCTGCTCACGCTGAAGGCCGCGTGGCTGATGGACACGGTCGGCAACCGCCACGCCCGCACCGAGATCTCAGCGATCAAGGTCGCCGCCCCCAACATTGCCTTGAAGGTCATCGATCGCGCCATCCAGGTCCACGGCGGCGGCGGCGTCTCCGACGACTTCACACTCGCCTGGGCCTACGCCCACCTACGCACCCTACGCCTCGCCGACGGCCCTGACGAGGTCCACAAGCTCTCAATCGCCCGACGCGAGCTCGCGCCTTACATGCCCTCTGAGGCAAGCCAATAAGGCGTCACTCGCAGGGCGCGGAAAGCCCGGCTGGATAGCAGAATGATCCCGAGATACAAAATCCATAGGCTTTGCGAATGGACTGTGTCTCCAACGCCAACTCGCAGGGGATCGAGCCTCACCGATCGACGCCAGCGACCGGTGGCCTCAACCTTCAGCGTCGCCGACTGCTCGACGCGATGGCGCATGTCGTCGGTGAGCAGGGCTTCACCGCTGCATCAGTAAGCGCCGTCTGCGCGCGCGCCAAGCTCTCGCGGCCAGTCTTTTACAAGCACTTTGCGAACCGTGAAGAGTGTTTCCTTGCCGTTCTCGATGACGCCTACGAGCAGGCCATCCGGATCATCATTCGCGCCTTTGTGGCAAGCGCAGATTGGCGCCAGGGCCTGCGTGAGGCTCTTGCCTCTCTGCTGGTCTTATTCGAGTCGCACCCTGGACTAGCGCGCGTCTGGATGATCGAAGCGATCGCAGCCGGTCCCTGGGCCTTTACTCACCGCGAGCGCAGAGTCGTGGCCTTGGCCGAGACGATCTCCGCCTACTGGCAGCCCGCCACCGGCGTTGAGCCTGCGGCAGCGATGAACGTGATGGCTGCCGTGATCGGAACGATTCAGCGTCATCTCGCTACCGATGCGCCCGAGCCATTGATCACTCTGCTCGGTCCGCTCATCGGGATTGCGACAAATCCGTTTCTCGACCCCGACGCGGTGGCGGCCGAGATCCGCCAAGCCGAGGAGATCTCAAGCGCAATCGCCGCTGGCACGCGTCAACCCGCCGGCCACATTGTGGAGGAGGACATGGAGGTTCCCCGTCGTCTGCTCGATCCGCGCGCCCACCGAGCGCGTGCGTGCATCATGTACCTCGCGTCAGTTCCTGATGCGAGCAACCGGCAGATCGCCGACGCCATCGGAGTCCCCTCTGCCGCACAGGCATCGGGCCTTCTCTCCCGCCTCGTGAACTGGTCCCTAGTCGAAAAGCGACCAGCCGGCCCGGGTCGTCCGAACGCAAACAGCCTGACTGCAAAGGGCGAGGCCGTTGCACGTGCATTGGTAAGTGAGTTTGGAGGCCCTACTCCCTATACGTGTGGTTAACAGTGAACAAAGACTATGTGAACTCTTGACAACGACCAACGGGACCTCTTAGGTTGCGACAGCCGAATTGTCAAATAGAGAAATGTGATCAAGGAGAGCTATGGAATACGCAACTACGAGGTCGACGGCAAAGCGGGCCCTGCTGGCCAGCCTTGCCCTCATCATCGTGATGCTTGCGATCTTTGCAGGCAATGCGAGTGCGCAAGAAGTTAGGTTTGCAGGTTTACACTTGGGTGGCAAAACTTGGACATGCGGTAAATGCGTGCTACAGGGATCGCTCGACCTCACGGCCGCCTGGGCAAACACCACCTCAAGCGTGTGTACCGGGCCGGTCACCTACAACGGCTCGTGGCACATGCCCTACGGATGGTCGTGTGAATCCGAACGCGTTAACGGGTTTAGCTTCCCAGCTGTCTCAGGATTTGCCGCAATCTACAACCCTAATGCGGGGACCTTTGGAGAATATGAATTTGTAGGATTTGGCTAGAACAAAGTCGCCCGTGACATCGACTCTATGCCTCGAATCATGAAACGTACCGTTATGCGAGATGGAGGCGTGGGGTCGATCACGGCGACACCACGAAAGTGCACGCGCACCGCTAGCTTGGTGCTTGCAATTGGTGTGGCTGGTTGCGGTATAGGCCAGAATGGAGTATCCACCGTCAAGGCCCAATCATCGGCGTTTGCCGTGCTGAATACGGCACGAACCAGTGCGGATACGGTACCCTCCAGGCTCGCGGGGGATCTGCTCAAGAAAGGTGAACCGAGCCTTTCCCCGACAGCCATTCACAATGCCCGCAGGGTAATCCCAAACAAACAGGTATGGTTGGTTCCGGCGCCGGAAGGCGTACTTTGCCTCGTGCGAGTGGTTTACCCCCTCATCGCGTTAGGGACTCGCGGTGAACGCCTCCCACCAGTATTGCGCGGAGCATGCTCAAGTGAAAAGGCAGCAGAGACAGGCCGTCTGATGGCGACCCAGAGCTTGATCGCGACGTTTGCAAAGCTGGTTCCGACGCGTGTTTATGGGATTGTCCCGAACGGTGTCCGCCATGTCGTAGCCCGTTCGAGCGGCAAAGCTGCCAGGACCGTGGCAGTCCAACGGAACGCATACGAATTTACGATGATCAATCCACGCTCCGTCTCATTTGTGACGAGCTCAGGTGGGCACCAGCGTCGCTATCTAATCCCGACACCAACAGTTGCCGGAGCGAAGCCGTATCCGGGGCAGCGGCCACGCTAGGAATCTGGCCGGTCAGTAACACGTTTGTAGATGGCCCTCTGCCCCAGATGCTTCGTTGACGACATTAGTCAGAGGTGCTCAGTCCGGGGCGCCGCTTAAGCTCGGGCAATGAGCGAGACGGAGCGATCCCAGGCGACAGTTGGTTCGGATATTACCGAGCCTCGACCGATCCGCCGACGATGGCGCGACTACAAGACTCCTTCCGGGCGCAGTCCGGTCGAGGAGTTCATCAATGATCTGCCTGATTCTGATGCGGCGGCGGTACTGGTCGGCATGGAGGAGGTGCGAGATCGCGGCTTGCGCGCCGCACGCCACCTGGACGGTGACATCTGGGAGGTACGGGTGGATGGCGATCGCGTGATCTATCGCATCCTGTTCGCCGAGGAAGGTAGTCGCGGCCAGGTGCTGTTGGCGCTTGAGGGGTTCAACAAGAAGACCCGGAAGACGCCTCCAGCCATCGTCAAGCTGGCGAAGACACGTCTTGCGGACTGGCGTAGGCGTGGCGACCAGAAGCGAAAGGCACGAGAGCGTTCGCTACACCGCTGAAGGCGTGCTATTCTTATCTCTAGAATGAGATACCGGCAAAGATATTGAGACTCATTTATCAGGTAGGGACTTATGCCCGAACGTGACTTTCTAGACAAGATGATCGACAAGCGCTCGGCGAGCAGTCCCGAGTTTCCGCAGTTGATGGACGCGGCTCGCCGTCGCCGCGAGTTGCTTCGCGCTCTGACCGAGCAGCGTGAGGGACAGAAGCGCTCACAGACTGCCATCGCCGCCGCGATGGAGACGTCACAATCCTTTGTTGCGCGCCTGGAGAGCACGGCCGCCGACACGAAGATGTCGACTGTGGATCGTTATGCCGAGAGCCTTGGCTTTGTCGTGCAATACCACTTGATCCCGGTGGCCAAGGCGAACGGGTCGCCAGCGGTTGTGGTTCACGCATAGGCGGCTATCCGCCGCGTGCCAACCGCAGGCTGTAGAGCACAGCGGCTACCGACGTCGCCAGGTTCAAGCTGGAGACGCCTGCCCGCATCGGCAGACGCAGGCAGGCGTCGGCGCGGGCGAGCAGGTCGTCGCTGAGGCCGTCGCGCTCGGTCCCGAAGGCGAGCAGGGCGCGTGGCGGGATCGTCTCGGGCCGCAGCTCCTCGCCGTCGGGGTCGAGCGCGAGCAGTGGGCGATCTGTGTCTGGGATGCGCTCCAAGCGCGCGACGGGCAGTGCGAAGTGGAGGCCAGCCGAGCCTCGCACCGCTACCGGGTCCCACGGGTCTTGGCGTCCGGTCGTGAGCACCCCACCCGCCTCCACCGCGGCTGCCACCCTCACGACCGCCCCGAGGTTGCCGAAGTGGCGCGGATCCTCCAACAGCACGATCGGCGTCTCCTCCTTGCTTGCGAGCAGCGCGAGCGGATCTGTCGCGACTCGCCGCGCGATGCTCACCACGCCCGTGTGCGGCACATACGGCCCAAGCCGCTTGAAAGCCTCCGCAGGCAGCACCACCGCGAGGCGCTCCATCTCCTCGCTCAGCTCTGGCGCGAGCCCAGCCGCCAGCTGTGTCAGCTCGGCGCGGTCCGAGCACGCCACGAGCTCCACCTGCGCCCCGAAGCGCAGCGCGTGCTTGAGCGCGTGGAAGCCCTGCAGCACGACGAGCTCGCCGTCACGACGCGCCTCGTGGAAGCGACGCACGATCGCGGGCGTGTCCAAGCTTGTGGCGCCACCGGGCACTAACGCAGTGTATGCCCGCCCATCCTTACCAGCTCGCCGCAGGCAGCCACCGTGCTACCTTTTCCTTGTTCGTTCGTTCGAACGAACGCCACTCGGATCGGCCATTGCGCCTAGCACGCTGCCTGTATCAAATGTCCCCCGCAACCGACTCCCTTCAAGATCCCTCCGCCGCAGGCGCCACCGGCTCCCAGCCCCCGCCCGAGCTCGTTGAGTACGTTGCCGCGCTCGCCGACGGCCGTGTCACCTCCACGCAACTGGTCGAGCAGGCGCTCACCCACATCGACGCCACCCAACCCACGCTCAACGCCTTCCGCATCACCCGCGCCGAGGCCGCCCGTGCCGAGGCCACAGAGGCCGACCGACGTCTCGCCGACGGGGAGCGACTGCCGCTGCTGGGTGTCCCCATCGCGATCAAGGACGACGTCGACCTCGCCGAGCACCCCACCTCCTTCGGCTGCCCTGGCCCCTTCGAGCCAAAGACACGCGACTGCGAGATGGTCCGCCGCCTGCGCGCCGCGGGAGCGATCGTCGTCGGCAAGACCAACACCCCCGAGGTCGGGCTCTACCCCTTCACCGAGGGCTCCGCGTTTGGCTCCACCCGCAATCCCTGGAGCCTGCACCACACCCCCGGCGGCTCAAGCGGCGGCTCGGCCTCCGCGGTCGCCGCTGGCATCGTCCCCGCCGCCGTCGGCTCCGACGGCGCGGGCTCTGTGCGTATCCCCGCCGCCTGGTGTCACCTCGTAGGGATCAAGCCTCAGCGTGGTCGTATCTCCACCTGGCCCGACCTGGAGTCCTTCAACGGGCTCACCTGCATCGGCCCGCTTACCCGCACCGTCGCCGACGCAGCGCTCATGCTCGACGTGCTCAGTGGATCGCATCCCGAGGATCTTCACGCTCCACTACCCCCTTCCGAGTCGTTTAGCGAGGCTGCCGCCCGCGAACCGCGCCCGCTGCGCATCGCCCTCTCCACCCACCACCCCTTCAGCGGAGCTCCTGTGCGATTGCACCACGAGATCGATACCGCCATGCAACGGATCGGCAGAGTGCTCGGCGAGCTCGGTCACGCCGTCGCAGAGCACCATCCCCGCTACGGCCTGATGGGGCTCACGCTCGTCGCCCGGGGCGAGTCGGGTGTGCACGAATGGGTCAAAGGGGTCCCCAACCGCTCCCTGCTCGACGCCCGCACCCGCTCCACCGCACAACTCGGAGGCGTCCTCTCAAAGACCGTGCTCCCCTTCGCCCGCCGCCTGGAGGCCCGCTTTCACCGTCGCATCGGCTCGCTCTTCCACCACCACGACGTATTGATCGCCCCAACCAGCGCCTCCCCCCCGCTGCCGGTCGGCAAGACCGCCGGCCTCTCAAGCTTTGCCACCCAACAGGTCATCGCCGGGTCCTGCCCCTACGCCTGGCCGTGGAATGTGCTTGGCTGGCCGGGTGTGAGTGTCCCCGCCGGCCTCACCGAGGACGGCCTCCCCATCGGCCTGCAGCTGCTCGGCCCCGCCAACAGCGAGCCGCTGCTGCTCTCGCTCGCCGCCCAACTGGAGCGCGTCGAGTGCTGGCACGAGCGCGTTGCTCCCCACGCGGTTCAAGCCACCCTATGACCCGCACGGCGTCGGCGGAGCGGGGGGGTGACGAGCGGGGGGCGAGTATTGCGAAAAAGGGTGACTCGCGTGCACGCGCGCGCGAAGCAGGCCCTCCTTCGCGCGCGCGTGCTAGTCACCCCGATTCGAGCGCCCCACAGCCCCGCCACTACACGGTGGGAGCACGCGAGCGCATGCTCCGCGCCACGCTTGAGCTGATCGCCTCCGGTGGCATCGCCGCCGTCACCAACCGCCGCGTCGCCGCCTCCGCGGGGGTGTCGCTCGGCTCGCTCACCTACCACTTCGACACCCAAACCCAGTTGCTACGCGAGAGCCTGCTCCTCTATGTCGAGGAGGAGACCACCCGCCGCGAGCAGATCGCTCGCGATCTCGCCCCCGAGAAACCAGGGGTAGAGCAACTCGCGCAAGCGGTCTCCCAGCTCGCCGCCATCCCCTCCGACATCCCCCGCCAAATAGCCGAACTGGAGCTCCACCTCCACGCCGCCCGCGACCCCGAGCTTCGCGAAGCCTCCCACCGTTGCTTTGAAGCCCACGAGCAGATCGCCACCGCCGCGCTCACCGCGCTCGGCATCCCCAACCCCGCCTCCCACGCACCCACGGTCGTCGCGCTCATGACCGGGCTTGCCGTGCGCCGGCTTGCCGCCGGCGGGCACGACACGCAGGGGACCTCTGAGGCGCTGCTTGCGCTGGTGCGGGGGCTTGGCACACAGAGCGGCGCCGACGCCAACACGTCCCCGTAGCCGAGCGCGCTCGCCTAACGGCCCAGTACCCGCACAAGCTCACGGGCTCGTGCCCTCGCGCCGCCCAGCAACTCGCGGATATTTGACAGGCCTGCACGCAACTCAGCGTCCCCCACCTCCACCGGCAACATCGAGTCCTGCAGCTCTCCCAGCATCCCGTCCGCCCTGCTCGCGGCGTCCACCGCTGCGTCGATCAAACCCTTCGTCCCGCTCGACGGCGCAACCGGCGAGGGAGTGACGAACACCCGGCTCTCCAACTCGTGGCGCTGGGCAAAGCCCGCGTGCTCGCGCTTGGCCCGCCCGTAAGCCGCCTGGAGCGGTCGGAACAGTTGCTCTTCCAAGCGCTCTGCGGTGCGTTCGTCGAGATGCTCGTAGGCCTCGCTCAGCAACCCCAGCGCTGTGGCGATCTCATCGGTCGCCACAGCGAACTCGTCGAGTATCTGCTGCCTGCCCTCAGCGGTGGTGTAGGTCACAGGCTCACCATAGCCTCCGTGGGGATTTGTTAGCGTGGATCCAGCAAATGCCTTCGCGAGGAGGCTAAGACAGCAGGCGCACGCTGAGACCCGAATTCACGTAAGGAAGCAGCGTCGGCGGCTCCCCTATGTGCCTCCGCAGATCCTCGAGCAACTCCACCGCACTCAGGCTCTTCCCGATCAGCGCCTCCGACTCCGGTCGTGCTGATGATGACGTTCTCGCTCGATACACCTCCACCATGCCGCCATCGCCCACCCTCAGACACAATCCTCGGATGTAGAAGCGATTGAACTCCCCCTCGGCAAATGTCATGGGAGCTGTGCGAGGGACCTTTGCCATTCCCGTCTTGCGCCGGTAATGGCTCAGGAAGATCCCTGGGGACGACAGCGCCACAGCAAGGCTCTCATCGTCCCCGCCCCCGATCGCCTCACGCAATAGAGCCGGGAACTTCGCAATCCCCTCTGCAGCGAAATAGCTGCTTGGATGGAGACGTCCAGCCGTCTCATCCATTTCAAACTCTTGCAACATGAAACCACGCGTAGTCGCGTCGAGATTCTCCAGGTTCAAGCTCATGCGCTCAAACGTACTACTAGAATCGCCCACTCGGGGATTTAATGTATTTCGACCGACCCCAATCCCGAAGTTCCGCGCGAAATCACCGAGCCGATGATCCCACGCCCAGTTAATCCCGGCTGCGGTCTGAAAGTCAAGGTAGGAGCGACCGAAGTAACCGAAGAGCTGGAGCACGAACACGGCATTGTCGCCGTGCGCTCGTTTGAGTGCATCGGACTTGTCTGACTCCTCCTTGCGCCGCTTGATGGCGTTCGTGAAGTCACCCGTCATCTTCAGCTCGACGCAGGCCAGCGGCAGTTGCGCATCGAGCGGGGACACGACGCAGTCCACCGGGAGGTTCTGCAGGTAGCCGTCCTCGCGTTCCACCCGCACATTCCGGCCGAAACCGAACGTGCCGGGCGGCATCTCAAACGGCGACTCGCGAGACTCTTCGAATCCCTCCCCTTCGAGGTAGGCACGCAGCAGTTCCTTCTGCTTCACCTCCTGCGCATTCCGAAGCACCGGCAGGTAAAAGGCACTCGCCAGCCGCTCGCCGATCAACAGAAGCGCCTTGTCTCGCTCCTCGACGGTCGGCGCACGGTCATTCTCAAGCCAGCAGAAGAGCCCCCGATCGAGCAACGGTCGGAGGAAATCGCACATCGCCTGGAGCTGAATTCCAACCCGGCTTGTCTTAGCCGGGATGACCCCGTCCCGCTCCATCGCGGTCACGAGCCTCTTGTTTGCCCCGGAAAAACCGACGAAACGATCCCTGGTCATCGGAGGCGAGACACACATGCGCGCAACGAAGAGTGTCGCCGGTCGAGCGATCAGCACCTTCGCGTCGAGCATGCGAAAGTCGTCGGTCGCCAGCATCGCCTCCTCGACCTCGCGGGCGGCGCGCCCTCGCGCGTCCTCGAGCATGCCGGACGACTCGGCGAGATACCACTCGTCGTACTCGGCGACGCTTCTGTCGATGTCCGGCTGCCACTCTGCCTGATTCTTCGGTTGGTCGACCATCGGGGCATCCGTCCGACTACGCGGTCTTCCCGAGAGCCGCCAACCGGGTGCCACGGCTTGTTGCTCGACCGCTCTGGCTGTCGATCTGTGTGGTTTGGCGGTACCCACGCCAAACCCTCGTCGTTCTAGATGTCGTTCAACCGCGGTCGCCAGTTGCGAGGCGACCCCGGTGCAATCGGAGCGGTCCGTTTCGACCCACAGTGTGTCCACCAGGAAGCTCGGTAGCGTAACCTCGTCAAGCCGGACCGGCAGAACCTTGACTTGCTTGGACTGAATGCCATGTGCTACGGCTAGTGACAACTCCTTCTCACACCACGATGATTTCACCGAGTGCTCCGATATCACTGCGATGACGAAATCCTCGTCGTATATGGCGTCGCCGATCCTTCGAATCAGCGAGTCGCCGATCACCAAATCGACGCAATCGATCCAGACACCGATGCCGTGTTCCTTCAGCTGTTGAACCAATGCGAGCACAAATGCCTCGTCTTGGCGTGAATAGCTGATGAACGCTCGTGGTTGCCTCCGGTTGGACGAACCTTCGTCGATCAGTTCGGCAGCCGCTGGTGTTGGCACGGCCTGCAAGGCATCAGCCGGCGAGGAGCTGGTAGTCGGCGCAAACGCGTCATACAGAGCTTCCAGCATCCCGCGATGCGGGTCTGCGATTACATCCTTGTTCGGTCCCCGGCTGGCTGTCCTCACCTGCGCGAGTGCCGCTTGATAGGAGACGCCGTTCAGTCTTGCGAGCTCTCGGGCGAGACGCTGCTGCTTGCGGTTTGGCTGGGCTGACACCCGCTTCTCCTTTCACCGTGGCGTCCCATGCCCGCCATGAAAGGGTCATAGCGTCAACCCCGACGGCTGAGCCGCTTCCCCGGCTAATGCGACATGGACATGGGCCAGAACGCAAACGGGACGCTTCGGGAGCGCACCTCAACAATAGCGCGCGGCCCCGATCGAAGACAAGCCTCAGCGCAACAGCAATCGCAGGACAATTGTCCATAGACCCTGGTGAAGAACACCAACCGTCCAGCCCGGGTCGAGGCTTTGCGACGAGCGTTGGCAGACGCTAAGACTCCACCTGAAGAATTGCAGACAAAACGCTATATTGCGTTATCGATGAGGAACCAACAATGTAACGACGAATCACGCACAAACACGGCGTCCAGGGATGAGTTCGAGGCGTTCGAAGTGGCGCTTCGAACGCTGTCCGAGCGTGTGCGAACAGACGATGCCTTCGCACATGAACTGTACGGTGCGCTTTGCAACATGCGCTGGCGCCGCCGAGACGCCGACAGCGGGCCTGTCTCCATGAGCTGGCGCTATGCAGGCGGCGTCATCTCCCACCTTGCCTGCAAAGGAGGTTGCTATCTCGACTACTATTGCTCTGGCAACGAGGGCGTAGTTTCCGCATCCATTCGAGATGCTCTCGACGCACTGGGGTGGATTCCAGCTCCGTGGCCGGAGGACGAAGGCTCGCCGCACGCGTGACTTGGATCAGTCCTCAGCGCGTGCGACACTGCAATACATGGAGTCCGCCCACGTCACGCTCACCGGCGATCTGTCCGGGGATTATGTGGTCGAGGATCGTCGTCCTGACGGCCGCGTCCTCTTGCGACCTGACCTGAGCGTGAAAGCAATGCTCGCTCGCCACGGGGAGCGTAAGCTGACCCCCGAAGAGTTCGACCAGCACTTCGGGCAGCTCCCCACAGACGGCGAGGGCTAATCGGTGGCCGACACCCGGTCGGCGCCAATGGTGCCGGTGGAGTTCAACGAGGACGCAATCGCCGAGGACCTGACGCACTACCCACCCGTCGCCCGTAGAGCACTCGACCTGTTTCGGCGCGAAGTCGATCGTGATGGCGGTCTGGCCTTCTCCCGCCTCAAGCGCTGTGATGAAGAAGGCCGCGACGGCACCCGCCTCGCTGGCTGTGTGAAGACCTATGTGCCATGGCCAACCGGACGTTTCGGTCTCGTCCTGCTTCCAGTTGCCCACTCCACCAAGCCGCTCGCCTTGCGAGCCTTCGCCTATGGTGTCTGCCACCCGCGACAAACAAACCGAGCGTCTACGAGATCGCCGATCAACGGCATAACGCCGACAGCGCCTGAGGACGTCGAACCGCATGGGTCGCCTCACCGCACGCTGAGGCCCAAGCCGCAGCCCGTAGGCGATACGGACATCACGCTCATCCCATCCCCTGCCAACTCCTCTGCTCGGCCAGGGTTTACACGTCGAACCTAGTCTTTTGCCGAAATGGACTCTAGGGGAAGACCAAACCGTCGAGCACGGGTCGAAGCCCTGCGCCAAGCATTGACAGCCCAGAAGCATCGTTGAGCGAGCGGCCAGTCGTATGCCATGCTCGGCTCTGGCCTGCCGGACCAAGTTCCCTCCGCGGTGACCTCTACGCTGGCGCGACGTGAGACAGCCCAGAAAACCCAGTTCCATCGACCTTGACGAAGCCGCTCCTTTGGGCGACGTCACTGGCCGTCGCGTCGAAGCAGTCCCGGAGGGACGCGTCGTCGACTTCATAACCGGCGCACACGTCAAGGACACGGCCGAGGAGTACGTCCGACAGAACCTAGAGAAGGCGCTTGTCCTGCAGTATCGATTCCCAAAGGCCGACTGCCAGCCAGAGTTTCCGATCAAGGTTGGCTCTGGGCCCAAGAAGCGGGTAGATATCGTGGTCTTCAATGCCGACGAGGCGCACGAGCAGGAGCGCACATACATACTTGTCGAGACAAAGAAGCCCGGGCAGAGCCCGCACGCCAAGAAGGACGGCATCGACCAGCTCAAGTCGTACATGGCGGCTTGCTTGAATGCCAAGTACGGTCTGTGGACTAACGGGACTGACCGCTATTGCTTCGCCAAGCGGGACAAGGGCAAAGGCAAACTCGAGTTCGAGGAGATCGTCGAGATACCAGCCTTCGCCCAAACCGAGGAGGACGCTCAGAAGCCGAAGCGCCAGGACCTCAAGATCGCGACTGGTGACAATCTGCTCTATGCGTTCCGCCGCTGCCATAACTACATAGCCGCCAACGAGGGTATGCAGAAGCCCGAGGCCTTTTGGGAGCTGCTCAAGATCATCTTCTGCAAGATTGAGGACGAGCGCAGCCGAGAGCTGACCTTCTATGTCACGCCTAGTGAGCTTAAGTCCAGGACATCAGCCGCAACTGCGAAGCGCCGTATACAGAAGCTATTTACCGACAAGGTCGTCAAGGACTACCCCTCGATTTTCATCGCTTCTGATGCTCAAGAGATTCAACTCAATCCGAGCGTCCTTGCCTTCGTAGTCGGCCAGCTCCAGGGGTTCTCCCTCCTAGCTTCGCCAGTCGATGTCAAGGGAGTAGCGTATGAGGAGATTGTTGGCTCGAACCTCCGGGGCGACCGCGGCGAGTTCTTCACGCCGCGCAATGCGTGCCGAATGGCAGTCGAAATGCTTGACCCGCGGCCCGATGAACGCTTGCTAGATCCGGCCTGCGGAACAGGCGGCTTCTTGATCACAGCGATGAACCGCGCGCTAGCCCACCTCGAGAGCGACGAGGTCCAAGCGTGGTCCGATCCAACTTCGCCTACGGAGCCGGAGAGGCAAGAGCTTTATCGCAAGCGGACTGAGTATCTGACGACCCGCGTCTTCGGCCTCGACTTGAATCCGAGCCTCGTTCGAGCAGCGAAGATGAACATGGTCATGAATAACGATGGGTCGGGCGGTCACTATCAGACGAACAGTCTGGCCAACCCGCATACGTGGAGTCCCGAGATAAGCGCAACAGTCCGGCTTAGATCGATAGACATCCTCTTCACAAACCCTCCGTTCGGAGCGAACATTGTGATCGACGACGAGGAGATCTTGCGCCAATACGACCTCGCCGCCATCTGGGACGAGGAGGGTACCGGGTCGTGGAGTATGAGACTCGATGCTAGGAGCAGGCAGCCCGTGTTGCAGAAGTCCCAACCACCGGAGATCCTCTTTATCGAGCGCTGCGTCCAGTTCTTGGTGCCGGGCACCGGGCGTATGGCCATAGTGCTTCCCAATGGCATCCTCAACAACCCCGCGCTTGGTTATGTACGCCAATGGATTCTGCAGCACACCCAAGTCTTGGCAGTCGTAGACATGGCTCGCGAGCTTTTCCAGCCGAAGAATGATACCCAGACTTCAATGATCCTCATGCGTCGACTCAGTGCCGATGAGATCGCTCAAAACGCGGACGGCCAACTCAACTACGACTGTTTCATGGCGGTAACCGAGAAGATCGGGCACGACAAGCGAGGAAATACCATATACCGTCGCAACACGCAGGGTGACGATATAGTCATCGTGCGCCAGGAGATGGTGCTGACACTAGACCCCGAAAGTGGCAAGCAAGTCGTGTCCGTAACTGAGGTCAAGGAGCTTCTGCAGGACGACGAGCTACCAGAGGTCGCTGACGCTTATCTTGCGTGGCTCAGTCTACGCGAAAGCAACGAGAGCATGTGGAGATGCAGAGGACGACCACAGTCCCGTCGTCATTCATGGCCAGCCTCGACCGTCTCGACGCGCTGTACTTCCTCTCCCCCGGCGCAGCTGCTTCGCGGCGACTTTCCGTCGCTAAGGGTGCTGGCCTAAAAACCCGTCGCCTTGGCGGGCCCGACGGTCTCGCAGAGGTCTGGATGCCGAATCGCCTCACTCAGGCCATCGCGATGCCCGGAGAGCCTTCGCGGCCCTACCTGAAGCCACACGACATCTTCCGATACCTGACGAATCCGGCAGAGCATCTGTCCATCAAACGAACCAGAGAGATAGAGGCCTACGAGGTCAAGCGTGGCTTGATCCTCCAAACACGCTCTGGGCGGAACCTCGGTCCCAGTGTTCTTGTCGATGAGTATCTCGCCAACTTCGTCCTGAGTGACGACCTGATCCGAATCTGGGTCAGCGACTACAGGATGCGCTTCTACGTTGCTGCATACCTGCTCAGTTCGACAGGTCGCGCTCTCCTACGTCGAGACAAGAGCGGCTCAGTCATCGACCACTTGTCGGTGCCTCACATTGCTGCTCAAGAGATCCCTCTCTTGGATGACGACTTGATCGACGAGGTCTCCGAGAAAGTTGCTGAAGCATTCCTGCTAACCGAGGAAGCCCGCCTTGAGCTAACCGAGCAGCTCCGTGCCTACGAGGCCCAACTTCCGAATCCGGCACGAACCTCGGCGGCCTCAAAAGGTTGGGTCGTGCCCTTCGACAAGCTGTCCAGCCGCCTCGACGCCGCTTGCTACGACCCGTGGGTTGCTCAAGTGCGCAATGAGTTGCTGGCCGCCGGAGGCGCACCGCTAGACGACTTTGCAGAAGTGCGTAAGCCCCCAGGCCGCTACAAGACGAACTACGTAGGCAGTAGGCATGGAATCCCATTCCTCTCCGGCACACAGATACTCCAGCTCCAGGTCGTGAACCAGCGGTACATGAGCCGAAAATCTTTCAAGGATCCCGACTATTACAAGCTCGAGCCTGGCTGGAGCGTTTACCAAGCCGACGGACGTGCACAGGAGTCTCTGGGCTTCCCAGCAATGGTCCTCGAGGACCGGGCCGGCTGGGCTGCCAGCGGACACGTTGGTCGCCTAATCCCAAAGAGCGACACGAACGCCGGGTGGCTGTGGCTGTCCGCCTGTACATGGCAAGCCCAGGTTCAGATCAAGGCTCTCGCTTCGGGCTCAGTCGTGGACTCGACGTACCCATCAGATATGAGGAATGTCGTCCTTCCGCCAGCCGGCGGCGTAGATGGCGAAGCCGTCGAAACAGCGTGGGCAAAGTTCAGCCTCGCGCGCAACCAAACACGCAAGGCAGTCCAGACCATTGACGATGCTCTCGCAGTATTGAGCCGCGCCACCACCGACGAGTTGGGGCCCAATTATGCGTCGTCAGGCGACCCGGAAGTGGAATGAGCAGGTAGATGGAACTACCGCGTGGCTCAGGTTCAGACGATTGGGTGAGAAGGCGCGCAATCGTCAGTGACTGCCTCGCATCTGCCCGCCTGTGCTCCTTTGATGCGACCGTAGCGAGTGGGGCTAGAGCAGTTCGCGAAGCTCGTCGCGGCTTACACCCGCGTCTCTGAGGATGCCGTTCAGCGTCCCTCGCTTGAGTTCGCGGTGCAGCGGCACCACCAGCGACACAGCGCGATCCTGATGCCTCAGACGGACGTGGCTGCCGCGCTGGCGCACCGCTTCCCAGCCGAGCTTCTGGAGCACACCATCAGTTGAGCGCCGGATACGACCGGCAGCCGCTCGCTCACGCGGGAACAGCGAGCCTGCGCCGGACGATCCCGGAGCCGACGGGCCGACCTTCTTCGCGCAAGCCCTCGACGTAGAGAGCAAGTGCCTCCTGGGCGTTCTCGGTCGCTTCGTCGATGTCCTCGCCCTGCGTGTGCAGTCCAGGGAGGTCCGGCGCGTATACGTGATATCCGCCCTCGTCCTGGGGCTCGAAGACGAACTCAAACTCGCTCTGCTCAGCCATACGGTCAGGATACCGCCAAGCGCTACGGACGAGAGGATTTTCGGCCATGACCTCACGCCATCTGAGCCGGTTGCGGCTTGATCTTCCGCTCCGCAAAACCGAAGCCGTAATGGGGCGCAAGCTCCGCCAGGCGCTCTACGTAGAAGCGAGCGCCCGCCATCTGCCGAGCCGTACCGTAGGCGAGCACCGGGTGGACGTGCAGCGCTCCCCGTGCCTGCATCTCCCACACGCGCGCCACCAACCACACAGAGCCCTTCCCCAGTTTTTTCACTGTGTCCTGAGACGCACGCCGGTGAAGCCGCCGCCAACGTTCCGCAGCCGAGTCGTTCCACGCGCAAGCCGCCACACGATCCGCGACACCCGAGCTTCCCCGAGTGCTTGTGCTTACCGAGCGCGGCACACACGCTCTCGTCCCACGGCAACCGCTCGGCACCAGGAGCAGTGACCGCGCTGAGCACGATGTCGCCGCGCAGGATCTCCAGGTTGCGGAACAGCTTCTGGCGCTGATCCCCGGCCCACACCGGCCCATACTCAGGGCACCGCCGAGAGTGGCAGACCTTCCCCCGGCCGTAAAGCCTGCGACCGCAACTACGGCACCGGCCAACCACGCTCGGATCGACCAGCGGCGCTCGCCGCGACGAGCAGGCACCCCTACGGTCAGCCACGTCGGCCACCCAGACGTCCCAACTTGGGTCGCATGCGACCCAACCGCGTGCCTGCTGCGACCGTTTTGCGACCGCAAGCCCGCCGGACTCCCGCAAATCGGCGGTTTTTCGTGCGTCCCGCTTCGCCTTGCTGCGCAAGCGTTTCTCCTGCGTTGATCCGCCTTTCGCGGACCTCCGCAGGAGACGCAACCAATGGACCCTGGGGGAAGAACACCAAACCGTCGAGCGCGAATCGAGGCTTTGCGCCAAGCGCTGTTTGACGCTACGCGAGCGCCAGCTTGAGGTCTGCTGGGCTTGCCTTCGCCGGCAGCTCCAGCCGAAGCTCGCCCTGGGCCTCATCGAGAAGCCTGCGGATATCGATCAGGGTCAGGCCCACGAGATCGCCGTTCTCGT
The DNA here is from genome assembly GCA_963695305.1 of uncultured Solirubrobacterales bacterium. Lineage (GTDB taxonomy): Bacteria > Actinomycetota > Thermoleophilia > Solirubrobacterales > Solirubrobacteraceae > Palsa-744. The sequence continues at coordinate 2,867,571 of OY968774.1, forward strand.
CGAAGCTGACGGCGTGTCCTTCGGGCGTCTCGTCGAAATCGACGGCCCGCGCGGGATCGCCCTGAGCGAGATAGAGCACGTCCGCATCATGGTCATAGCGAACTCGGTCAAACGTGTATGGGCCGATGTGGACTGTCATGGCTTGCTTCTCCTCGGGAATGCTGTGCGTATGCTCCCACCGGAGTTCTCGTCAAAGGCTACTACGACCTTGAGCCATCGACTTGGGCCCGCATCCCGCAGGTAGAACCAGTCCTGGCCGGGACGTGGCTGCTCGATCAAATCAGTCGGCGCCTCAACCGCCCGAAGCACTTCGGCACGGAACGGCGCCATGTATGGGTGGCCATCGACGATGTGCTGCCACCGCTCCTCGGCCAGGTGCACGGTGCGCCCGAGCGGATCGACCCTCTCATCCATAGTCCCGATTCTTCACGGTGGCGCGGATGTCATGAGATCAAGCGGCTCCTCGGTCGCGATCTCTCGCAATAGGCTTCTCCTGTGAACATCGCAGACGAGATTTTTCCGGCCGACCGCGATCCAGACTTCGTCCAGACCGAGTGGTCGAGAGGTTGGGGTTACCAGTCGATCGGATTCGGCATAGCTGCCCGCTTCCTGACCGAACATCGCTCGGCGTTCCAAGGAAGCATCGATTCGGTTGGCCTCGCTGTTTTCTTCCTCCAACGCCACCGCGTCGAGCTCGTCCTCAAGGAGCTTCTGATTGCCCACGGCGGTGACTTGAATCAGGTGCATCCGCCCCATTCACTGGATGCCCTCTGGAAAGCATGCGAGAGGGCGATCGGTGCAGACGTTGAGGGATGGCGCCATATCGAGTCCGAAGGGGCCGGGATCGTGATGTTGCTTCACGAACGTGACCCAAAGTCGGACACCTACCGCTACCCAGTCGACCGCAAAGGCAACGAGCATCGACGCGCCCACCAGATCAACCTTGCGGCACTAGAACGGCATGTGAGCCAGCTCGTGTCAGCAATAGACGGCTACATGGCTTACTCGGAGCAGGCGCGAGAATACGAAGAAGAGATGAATAGGACCTTCGAACAAGATATGCGCGAGATCTATGGCGAGGACGAATACGGCCTCTAACGCCGGGTAACGCGAACCCCAAACCCTCTTCGGGCCATGGTTTACACATCGAACCTAGTCTTTGCCGAAATGGAGACGGTGGGAATCGAACCCACGTCCGCGGTCGCGTATGAATGGCTTCTACGAGCGTAGCCGGCGCTCTAGTCTCGTCCCTCGCTAGCCTCGCCGGCCGGGTTGAGAGGGACCAACCTCCTTAGCTTTCCCCGGGTCGGCGGAGGTGGACCTCACCGGGTGAGCCTGCTTTTGATCCCGAGGACCCCCGCCGCAGGCGAGCGGGGCTCGAGACCTCACTTCTGAGTCTTAATCAGACAGCGAGGGCGTACTCATGAGAGTCCGCACTTATGGTTTTCCCGGGTGTTTTACGAGGCCGCCCGGGACCTCGACTCGCCACCATCCACACGAACCGACCGCGTCGAAGCCTGTCGTCCCCGTGGATGTACTGCCCTTCAAGTGTAGCGTCGCCACGCTCCAAGAACCTCACGCCGCAGCGCTCCATGCCCCCTGGATCGGAGGCTTAACGAAACCGACGCGGTCCCAAGCCGCTTGAGGAACCTGCTCCCGGTCCACCCGAGGGCTTTCCGGTTGCTGGGTGGCGCGGCCTTACACCTCAGTGGCCTCGCTCTTTGCGGCTCGGGGGCCGCGTCTACATCCAACGTACGCCTGTTTCTGACCCTCGTCAAGGGCGTTTTGTAGTTCTCCCCGCACATTCCGGAAAAAGCCGTTCAGGCGTGTCGCGAGCGGTTCTTAGCCCCCGCTTATGGGTGCTGCGACAATGGGTGCATGGACGGAGATCTGCCCGTTGCGAGCGACAACCCGCTCAGGGGCCCGGTAGCCCCACACCCGGTCCCGGTTCCAGGCACACCCCCTACCGGGGCGAGCACCGGAGAAGGCGCGTTTGGTAGACCATCACGCCCGCTTCGCAAGCGCGCGGGTGGCGCAGCCGCCGGGGTGGCTGCCATCGCAGCCAAGTTCGGCGCCTACCTGAAGGCGGGCGTTCTGTTGCTACCGAAGCTGAAGCTCCTCACCACGGGGAGCACGGCGCTCATTTCGATCGCCGCCTACAGCTTGCTGTGGGGGTGGCCGTTCGCTGCGGGTTTCGTAGCGCTGATGTTCGTGCACGAGATGGGCCATGTGATCCAGCTCAAACGGGAGGGCATCAAAGCGAGCACGCCAATGTTCATCCCCTTCCTGGGCGCCGCGATCTTCTCCCGCTCACTCGGCGACAACGCGGTGGCGGAGGCCCGAGTTGGATTGGCTGGCCCGATCCTCGGCACGGTTGGCGCCGTGGGGGTGGCGATCGCGGGGGCGCTCACCGGCAGCGACCTGCTGTTGGCGTTGGCGTACATCGGATTCTTCCTCAACCTCATCAACCTGATTCCCGTCGTGCCGTTCGACGGGGGTCGCGCGATGGCGGCCGTGGCGCCCTCCATGTGGTTTCTTGGAATCGGCGGGCTCATCGCCATGATCCTGCTGTTGGGGAACCCCTTCCTGCTCATCTTCATCCTGCTCGCGCTGCGCGAATGCCACGCCGCTGGCGCCAACTACGTTCTCGCACGATCGAGCAGGCCGCCTACTACCGCGTTCCTCGCCGCAGCCGGTTCGCGATCGGGGCGGTGTATATCGCGCTGATTGTGGTGCTCGCGTTCGGGATGTCCCAAACCCACATCCTCCACACAGCAGGCCACAGCTTCCGCTCGATCTGACCGTAGGAACGCCGCTTTCGCGCCATCGGAATCGATAGGCTTCGCGTGAGGACAGGGCCAAATGGGCGAACACGAGGGATCGAGGTAGGAATGGGTCGGATGGGCACAGCTACACGCGCACTCGCGGCGATCGCGTTGACAGCGGCGGCGTTGACAGCCGCGACGGGCTGCGGCTCATCCTCCAAACCCCTCACCCGCGCGGAACTCACAACCAAGGCGAACACCATCTGCAAGAAGGTGACCGCGAAGCTACAAGCGGCCACAAAAAAGGGGGTGAGCACCGTGCAACAGATCGCTCATCTCGCTCCCGAACTCGCCTCCTTTGAGGAGACCGCCTTGGTGGAACTCGGCAAGCTGATCCCGCCGGCTGAACTGGAAAGCGACTGGAAAGCGTTCATCTCCGGAGCGCAAACGCTCGCGGAAAACACCTCCAAGCTCGGGGAATACGCGAAGGCGAACAACCTGAAGAACGCCAAGACCTTGATCAAATCAAGTACGACAACCCAGCAACGGATGGTCGCCATCGCCAAGCGCGATGGGCTGAAAGAGTGCGAAGAAGTCGCCTAACTAGATCAACGGTGCGCGTCGCTCAACGGCGAGCTTCTCTCACACCACGTTCCATGTCGCGCTTTGACTCACGCTCGCGGATCGTCTGACGCTTGTCGTAGAGATCCTTTCCGCGCGCGAGCGCGATCTCCACCTTCGCGTGGGGACCCTTGAAGTAGACCCGCGTGGGTACGAGCGTGAGCCCACGCTCTGACACACGAGCGGCAATGCGCTCGATCTCCGAGCGATGCAGGAGCAGCTTGCGGGGACGCTCAGGATCGTGGTTTTCGCGCGACGCGGGCAGGTAGGGAGGGATGTGGACAGAGTGCAACCACAGCTCCCCCTCGCGGATCGCGGCATACCCGTCCTTGAGTTGGGCGCCGGAAGAGCGCAGCGCCTTCACCTCGGTGCCTGCGAGCACCGCACCGCACTCGATCCGCTCAAGCAGCTCGTAGCGGTAGGAGGCGTAGCGATTGCTCGCCACGTCCCCCGCGCCGATCTTGCGCTTCTTGCCCTTCGTTTTCGTCATTAGGCGAGCCTAGCTGGACAGTCCCAAGACGCGGAGCGCCATAGACTGCGTGACGGTGAGCTCATAGCTAGCCGACCGGGGCGAGATCGACGCGTCCCGCCGAGGCGTCCACGCGCGCCACACGTACGTCGATCTGATCGCCGAGTCGCAGCATCGCGCCGGAGCGCTCGCCGCGCATGATCGTGGACTGGTCGTTGAGGGTCCACCACTCGCGTTCCTCCCCCACCCCGAGCAACCGCACTGGAAGCATCCCCTCAAAGACGGGACCTTCCCTGTCCGGTGAGCCAAAGGCGATGAACGCCCCCGCCGCGATCAGTCCTGTCACCTCTCCCTGGAAGATCTGCTCGTGGCCGCCGTCGAGCAGGATCCGCTCCAACATGAAGCAGGCGGCTATGTCGTCGCCCTTGTGCTCCAGGCGAGCGGCGTCGCGCTCTCGCTCCGAGGTCCATTCGCCGAGCTCAACGAGCTTACGCCTCCCGGTGGCACGCTGGTCGGCTCCAATCGAGGCAAGCAGGGCACGGTGGCACACGACGTCGGGGTAGCGACGGATGGGCGAGGTGAAGTGGCAGTAGCACTGCGAGTGCAATCCCGTGTGACCGAGGTTCTTCGGCGAGTAGTAGGCCTGCTTGAGCGAGCGCAACACAAGCGAGCTGAGCGCTGCGCGACCATGGCCGGTGCGCCGCACATGCTCGTTCACGCGCCTTGAAATGTCGCCCACGAGCTCCGCCGCCTGCGTGGAGAACAGAGGGTCGGGGAGCGGTGGAGTGGGGACGCCGAGCGAGGCGAGTTGCGCGACGAGCGTGCGAATGCGTTCCGGGTCGGGGCGCTCGTGGACGCGGTAGAGACAGGGGACAGATGCTTGGGTGAGATGGCGAGCGACCGCCTCGTTGGCGGCGATCATCAGGTGCTCGATGAGGCGGTGCGACTCGGTTTGGGGACGCGGCACGATCTCCGTCACGTTGCCCTCCTCGTCAAAAGCGAATTCCGGCTCCTCGGAGTCGATCACGAGCCCTCCGGAGCGCTCGCGCGCCGACTGCAACGCCGCAGCCGCCTCGCGCGCGGCGGCGAGCGGAGCGCCCCACGGTTCGGGCGCCGGCTCCGAGCCCGCGAACACGCGATCCACCTGCTCGTAGTCGAGGCGCATGTCTGAGCGGAGGATCGAGCGATAGAAGCTCGTCGATGTCACCTCGGCTCCGCGCAACACGAGCTCAACCGTGACCGCGAGACGCTCCACCCCGGGGGCCAGCGAGCAGGCGTCGCTTGAGAGCGAGTGTGGGAGCATCGGCTCGACCGCTCCTGGCACGTACACGCTCGTCGCGCGGCGACGCGCCTCCAGGTCGAGCGGCGAGTCGAGCGGCACATGAGCGGCGACGTCCGCGATATGCACCCACACGCGCACCGAGTCGTCGGGGAGACGTTCTGCCGAGATGGCGTCGTCGAAGTCACGCGCCGTAGCGGGGTCAACTGTGAACGTCGGCAGCTTCCGTAGGTCACGTCGCTGCTCGCGCTCGGCGTGCTCCCAAGCCCGTTTGGCGGCCATACGCGCCTCGTGCTCGATCGCACGGTCGAACTTCCTTGAGAGCCCCGCCTCGACCATCAGCCGCTCGATCGCGTCGCGTGCCGTTTCGGTGCGCTCGCTTGGGGGCCACACCACGCGCGCTTCGCGGCGCGAGCGGCTCATTTCACCTTCGCTGCAAGCGTGGCAAGCGCGACGTGCAGGCCGTGTTCGCTGTCGATGCCGTGAGGGACAAGCACTTCGGGCGTGACGCCCGCGCCCTCTTTGACGCCCGAGCCACCGAGGTTGCGGCCGTTGGGGGTGTAGTACTCCCCCACCGTGATCTTGATCGCGCCGCCGCCCGCTAGTGGCTCAAGCTCCTGGAAGACGCCCTTGCCGTAGGTGTGGGTGCCCACGACGGTCGCGCGATGGTGGTCTTGTAGCGCCGCGGTGACGATCTCCGATGCTGAAGCGGTGTTGTGGTCGACGAGCACCACAACCGGGATGTGGGTTGAGATCGCGCCACCCGCCGCCGTGAGCACGGCGGTCGGTTGGGTGCGCCCACGGGTGGTGACGATGACGCCGGAGGGCACGAAGATGCTTGCTACCAATCGAGCCTCTGAGACGAGCCCGCCACCGTCGGCGCGCAGGTCGAAGACGATCCCACGGGCGCCCTGTTTGAGCAGGCCCTGCACGGCGTCATCAAGCTCGCCATGGGAGCCTTCGGAGAAGGTGGCGAGGTACACCCACCCGAGCTTCACCCCATGGACGGTGCGTATCGCCGAGGCCACCACCGGCTCGGAGATAGTGGCGCGGGTGACCGTCACCGTGCGCTTGGGTCCGGTCTTCGATGTGAGCGTGAGCCGTACGCTGGTGCCGGGTGGGCCCTTGATGAGCGCGACGGACTTGTTGGCTGGGACTCCGTGCAGCGAGCCCCCGTTGACCGCCACGATCGTGTCCCCTTCCTTCAAGCCGGCGCGTTGGGCCGGAGAGGAATCGAACACGCGTGCCACCCTTAGACCTGTGGGAGCGGGGTCAACCGACACCCCAATCCCCGCGAAGCTCGCGGGCTGATCGAAGCCCTTGAATTCCTTTGGGGTGAGATAGGTGGAGTAAGGGTCGTGCAGGCTCGACACCATCCCCGCGATCGAGGAACTCGCAAGGCTCGACTTGGGAATAGGGCGGTAGTAGTCGCTCGCCACTTTCTCGATCGCTTCGTTTACGACCTGGGTTTCGTGGTTTGACACGAACGCGTTGCGGAGGAACCCGGGGAGCTCTTTGGGATGCCCACCCAACCACAGACCGAGCACGAGCAGCACGGGCAGCAAGACCACGAGGATCGCCAGAAGCTGTCGTTTGGGGGAGGGCATACCCTCAGCCTATGCGGTGGCGCGGCTCCTGAGGCCCACCACCGCCCTACGGGCGGTGGATCGAGTCGATGTTATGAGCGTCAGACGCGCAGGAAGCGGCGCAAGGAGATTCCCGAGCCCGCGGCGGAGACGGCGATGGCGCAGCCCATCAGCACGACTATGAGCAAGCGGAAGTCGATCATCGCGGGCTGGGAGATCAGCTTGACTGTGCCCGCCAGGGGATCGATGAGCGTGACCTTCGCGAGCGCGAGCAACGCGATCGCACCCACCCCGCCGAGTGCACCGAGGAAGAGTCCCTCGATGACGAACGGCCAGCGGATGAACCAGTCGGTGGCGCCCACGAGCTTCATCACCTCCACCTCGCGCCTACGCGCGAACAGAGAGAGGCGGATGGTGTTTGAGACGAGCAGCATCGAAGAGAACACCAACAGCGCCGCGAGCAGCGCCATCGTGATCTTCACGATGCGGGTGGCGGAGAGGATCTTGTCGGTTTGGGCCTGGCGGTTCTGTACGTCGGCGATAGCCGAGTCGGTGACCAAACGCGTGCCCACAGGGCTTGCTTGGTCGAGCTCGGCGCGCAACGCGTTCGCGTCGTCGGGGTTTGCGGGCGTGATGCGAAGAATGTCGGGCAGCGGGTTGTACCCGATCAACTGGAAGGCCTGGGGGTTGAGCTTTCGCTCCTGTTCGTACCCCTTCTGCTTTGAGACGAGTTCGACGTGACCTACATAGCGGGCGTTCTGAACCTCGCCACGTACGCGCGCTACTTCTGCCGCGGTGGCGGTTGTATTTAGATCCACGTCCACCACAACGCGGCCGCGGATCGAGTTGGCGGCGCCGTTGGTCGCTTGGACCACCGGGATGAAGACGCCAAGTACGAGGGTCGTTACCAATACACAAGAAAGAGCGGCAAACGAGGGGGCTGGGTTCCTGCGCATCGAGCGGATCGACTCCTTGAGAAAGAAGCCGGGCCTCATCTGCGAGCGTCTCCGTGCGGGCGGTCCGCGGGCTTGGAGACTTTGGTTTCGCGCTTCAAGCGCTCCGCGAGGTCGCCGGTGGTCTCGTCCTGTGCGTAGAGCCCGGTGGCCTCGTCGCGGATGATGCGTCCTCGCTTGAGCTCGATCACGCGGCGGCGCATCTTGTCCACCATCTCGTTGTCGTGGGTCGCCACGATCACTGTGGTGCCGGCGCGGTTGATGCGGTAGAGCAGTTGCATGATCCCGATGGAGGTCTCGGGGTCGAGGTTGCCGGTGGGCTCATCCGCGAGCAACAGCGGCGGGTGGGAGGCGAAGGCGCGCGCCACCGCCACGCGCTGCTGCTCGCCGCCGGAGAGCTGGTGGGGGTAGTTGTGGAGCTTGGTCGATAGGCCCGTGAGGCGGAGGATGTCGGGGAGCGCGGTGCGGATCTGCTTGCGCGAGGCGCCTGTTACCTGTAGCGCGTAGGCGATGTTGTCGTACACGGTGCGTGTGGGGAGCAGCTTGAAGTCCTGGAAGACGACCCCCACGTTGCGGCGGTAGTAGGGGATGCGCTTGCGCTCGATGTCCCCGAGCGAGCGTCCAGCGACACGGATCACCCCTTCGGTGGGGTCGAGCTCCTTGATGAGAAGCCGCATGATCGTCGACTTCCCCGACCCGGTGGAGCCCACGAGGAACACGAACTCCTGACGGTCGATAGCGAACGTGGCGCGCTCAAGACCCGTGTCACCTGAGTCATACGCCTTGGTGACCCCCCGGAACTCGACGACGGTGTTGGCGTTGGGCATGTTGGTAGGTCGTACGGGCGCCGCCACGGGGCGGGCTGGAGCGTCACGGCGGACACGCTGCGGGAGCTGTCTGCGGCGGACGGGATCGTGGCGACGGACGTCGCTCTCAGGTGAGGACATGGGGGCGCACAGTAGCGAGACGGGTGGCTGGAGGTCGCACTTTTCCCTGCATGCAAGGGGATTTGCAAGATGCGGAGAGTCACGTAGCCCATCCGGGGTTACCCACGCGGGGAGATCATCCGGGTGGATGTCATATCGTGACGACCCAATGGCGGACATCTCCACCACCACCGTCACCGGGAACGGGCTGCCGGTGTACAACATCGCGCTCCCTGGCACGCGCGCGTTGACCGTGCTCGTGGCCTTCGACGCGGGCGCCCGCACCGAGCGGGTGGAGGAGAACGGGATGGCCCACTTCTTGGAGCACCTCGTGTTCAAGGGGGGCGAGAAGTACTCCACCTACAAGGACGTGAACGAGACTGCGGAGCGGTTGGGTGGAATGTTGAACGCCTACACCTCCCACGACCTCGTGGCCTTCCACATCACCGTGCGGGCCGAGTCGGCGCCGGAGGCGATCGACCTCTTGAGCGACTTCGTGGCGCGCCCCCGACTCGATGGGGAGGAGCTCGACCGCGAGCGGGGAGTGGTGATCCAGGAGATCAACCGCGCTTATGACCAACCCTCCACGGTGGCGGAGTACCTGATCGACAAAGCCGCCTTCGGCGACCATCCCTTGGGGCGCACGGTTTTGGGACCGGAGGAGAACCTGCGCAGCTTCACCCGCGAGGCGATCGTCGCCTTCCGCGAGCGGCGGTGGGCCGGTGGGAGCGGGGGCGCGTTCTTGGTTGGGAATACAAGTTTCGTGCCCGACGAGGATCACCTGAGCGAGCTGTTTTCACGGTTCCCCACACTCCCCACGCCAGAGCCATACGTAGTGGCCCCAGAGTTCGCTCCCGAGACGTTGGTGGAGCAACGCGACACCAACCAGTCGCACCTGAGGATGATTTACAGGCCCGATGTCACCGTCTCAGACGTCAAGCAGCGAGCGGCGCTATCGATCTATTCGACGCTGCTGGGTGGCTCGATGGGGTCGCGGTTGTTCGAGGAGATCCGCGAGAAGCGGGGGTTGTGCTACTCCGTGTACGCGATTGCCCACGCGTACGCCGACATGCCAATTTTGCAGCTCGGGTCGGGGCTTGACTCGGAAAAGTGCGTCGAGGCGTACTCGCGGATGCGTGAGATCGTGGACGAGCTACGCGCCGATGGGCCCACCCGCGAGGAGGTCGAACGTGCCCGCGCATATGCCGCCGGGAGGCTGGTGCTCGCCTTCGAGAATACCAACGCGGTAGCGCGGTATGGGGCGAGCCAGAAGATCGTCTACCGAGAGGACATCGACCCGGATGCCGCGATCGCGGCGCTCGATGCGGTCACGTTTGATGAGGTGGTGGAGGTGGCGGCCAACGTCGCCGACAACCTAGCGGTGGCGTGCGTGGGACCCCACACCGCCGAGGACTTCTAACTCGCCGGCCGTATCAGCCGATGGCCACCATCCGAGCTCTTGCCGGGAGGCGCCCCGGAGCGCAACTCGGTCAGTCGGCGGGCGTTGACGGAGTCGGCGCCCGCCATCTCGCTGACCCACCGAATCGCCTCGTCGAGATCGATCGCGCGGGCCTCAACCATCGCTTCGATGTCCACCCAGTCGCGTGGACGGTCGAACATCGCCTTGAACACGGTTAGCCCCGTACAGTTCAGCACCGGGATGGTGCGTCCCTCGAATGGGACCATACGCACGTGTTCTGCAACGTGATCGTGGAATGGTAGGACACTCAGGAACACGTCGACTGGGGTGCTCCCCCACCGTAGCCTCACCTGCCCATCTCCGTTCTGCATGCTCCAGGCTCACGCCACTGAACTCCACCCCCTCGGGCAGCACTGCGAAGACGTCTCTCGCACGCTCGGGGCCTGTGAAGATGTTGACATCGACGTCCCGCGTGCCGCGGGGTTCGAGCGTGCAATAGGCAAGCGCGATCGCGCCCCCGATCGCGTGCGGAATCCGCGCCGCGTCGAGCGCGTCGTGAATCGCAAGCAACTGATCGCCGAGCTCACTCATGAGCGCAGACGGATCAACGGGGGGTACTCAAGCTCGGATCGCGGGCGGTAGGGCATCGAGCCCGCGAGGTCGAGCACCTGGGAGAGGATCGTCCCCGCGTGCTCATCAGCCGATCTGTCCGCCGCTGGGACCAGCTCAAGTTCCAGACCCGCCGCGCGGGCGATGCGGGCCAACGCGGCCCCCGAAGGCTGTCGGCGACCATGCTCATATGCGCTGAGAACCGAGCTTTGTATCCCTGTCCTGCGCGCGAGCTCCGCTTGGGTAAGCCCGCTGACGCCGCGGATCCTCCCGATTAGATCACCAGCTACACGATCATCGCTCACGAACATGATCGTAACGTAGCACATACGCTAATGATTGCTGATATTTAATAGCTTATCCGCTATCTATATATTTGCGACAGCGACAGATCTAGGGCGGGCGCGAGTGTCCGCCAGCCGCACCGCCGACAGCCAAATCAGCCGATGGTCACCATACGGTCGATAGGTATACGAGCCCGCTCGGCTATATCGGCGGGAACGCGTACCTCATACTTGAAGTCGCGTAGCGCATCGCGGAGGTTCTCAAGCGTGATCATCTTCATGTAGACGCACGAGGCCTCCGGGTTGGCGGGGATGAACTTCACGTCGGGGGCCGCCATTTCAAGCGGATAGAGCATCCCGGTCTCGGTCGCCACGACGGCTTCGCGGGGCCGGTCGGTGTGGGCGGTCGCATCGTTCTCGGCGTCGCCCGCGTAGCGCAACATGCCCCCGGTGGAGAGCATGTGGACACCCTCAGAGGAGATGTCACCGGCGGCGACGTACTCCATGACGCTGGTCGTGCAACCGCACTCTGGGTGGATGAGGAAATCGGCGCCGGGGTGGGCGGCGCGGGTGGCGTCGATGTCCGAGGGGCGGATACCCGCATGGACGTGGCACTCCCCGTCCCACACGTGCATCGGCTTTGAGAGCTCCTTCTCGACGTACGCGCCCAACCACATGTCGGGGCCGAACAGGATCTCCGTGTCGGGACCGTGGGTGGCGTAGATGTGGCGCACCACGTCAACCGCGTTGGCGGAAGTGCAGCAGTAGTCGGTGAGCGCCTTCACCTCAGCGGTGGTATTCACGTACATCACCACCACCCCCTCCGGATACTTGGCGCGCCAGTCGGCGAGCTGCTCGGCGTCGATCGAAGCAGCCAGCGAGCAGCCGGCGTCCAGATCGGGGATCAGCACGGTCTTCTCCGGGCAAAGGATGGAGGCGGTCTCCGCCATGAAGTGCACCCCACAGAACACGATTGTCTCGCCATCCGCGGCCGCGGCCTGGCGCGAGAGCCCGAGCGAATCGCCTACGTAATGGGCGACCTGCTGGATCTCGGGCACCTGGTAGTTGTGGGCGAGGATCGTCGCGCGGCGCTCTGCGGCGAGCGCGCGGATCTCCTCATGCAGCTCTCTCACCTGCTCGGGCGTGAGCTGTGCGAGCGGCGGTTGGGTGGGGATCATCGGCAGCGACTGCACCTACCCAAGTCTATCCTCGCGCCCAGCCGCCTCCGGGGTCAGCGGCCCTGCACGGAGGAGAGCAGTTGCTCACCCCGCGGAGTGAGCGCCCAGCGGTTGGGCAAGCCGGGGCCGGGTGGGCGGCTGTTGGCGACGAGGTCGAGCTTCACCAGGCGACTGAGCAACTTCGAGGCCTGCCCCTCGTCGGATATCTCCGCCCCTTCGGCGACCTCACGGTTGCTCACGCCCGGGTGCTCGCCGATGAACACCAGGCACCGGACGGTGCGGTAGGTGAGGCGCATGTCGAGCCGCTCGATCAACCGTCCGTGGTCGCCGCGTGGTCGATTGACCTCTGGGCTCGGCAACTCGGGGGCGGCACGCGCCGCTTCCTCCCCCGCCGCCCGCGGCCCGAGGTAGGGCAAGACAATCATGCCCATCAGTTGGCCGTGCAGTTCGATGAGGGGTTGTGCGCTTCGGTCCTCTCCCGCCGTCGCGGTCCCGGAAGTGAGCAGGCGGGCGTGAATCACCGAGAACGCGCCGCCAACCACACCCTCCCCCGCCAGCGCCCGTGCCCCCAAGGCTCCTCGTGGTGTCGGCGCGTCAGCCTCAATACCGGCCACCAGTTCGTCAAGCGCCTCACCACGGCGTCTCAGTACGAGCGGACCCGCTCCCAACGCCTCCACCACGCAGGTGCGCGCAAGCTGGGGCTCCGAGTCGAGCAACAACAGCAACGCGGTCAGCGCGTGGCGAACCTTCTCACGCCATAGCCGCTGCGAGCGATACGCGTCGACCATGACCGTCCGCACCTGCGCAATACCCCATCCAAACGCGGCGAGAAAGCAATCCTCGCGTCCGTCGAACAGCTCGTAGAAGGTGCGACGTGAGACTCCCGCACGGCCCACCACCGGAGCGACCGCCGCGCCGCCGTAACCAACATCGGCCGCCACCTCCACCATCGCGCTGAGGATGCGCGCCCGCTGGAAGTCCTCGACCTCGTCCACACGGAGCGGGGTGTGAAGCCCGCTCCGTGCGTCGCTTGAGGTTCGGGCTACCACGCTATTTGCGCCGTGCCCCCCTGCCGGCCTTTTTTGCCTTGTGCTTGGGGCACCCGGTGGCTGTGATGGGTGTTGTTTGGTGGATCACGAGCCCATTCTGTGCCGTAAATGCCGTCGGCATCTTCAGCTTGCTCGTGCAGAGGTTCCCGTTCGCCGCGAGCGCCGAGTTCGGTCCCTGCGGCAGCTTCAACTCGAACGTGCTCACCGGCACATCGGGGATCTGACGGAACGTGCTGCTCGTGATCCCTGCTTTGCTGATGAACGTTTCCCCATCGAGCTGGACCGTCACCCCGTCTCCTGAAAGCACAACCACCAGTTCGGGGAACTTCGCGCCACCGTGGCTGACGAAATACGCCGGTCCGGTGAGCGCACCGCCGAGTATCGGAGTGGTCGCCGTCGCCGTTCCCACCCGCGATGCGGCGGGGCAAGCGGCGGGGTTTGCGTTGAACGTGCTGTCAGGACAAGCCTTCTGCAGCGTCGTCAATCTCGACGGTAGTTGCTTTGGCAGGTTGACCTTGACCGACTTGATGTTCGCGTACTTGCCGAATGATCCTGAGGGGTAGGAGAGCTTCACGTCCAACCCAGCGCCGTTCGTGCGAGATGTTTTCCCGGTCGTGGAGACTTTGAATCCTGGCTTGAACGCCAGGCTCGCGCAGTTGGTCACCTGGAAAGAGTCCGTCACAGTCGAGGACAACCCTTCGACCGCATTGAGCGTCCCTATGATCGACTTCTTTGCGCAGCTGGTCGGGTTGAACGTGAACTGTGGCTTGTCGATCCTCACGTTCACCGCTTTCAACTGCAATGGGATCCCGTCAAGCATCGACGGCAGCTGACCACTCACGACCTTCAACTGCGCCGTGTGTTCGTCAACGAAGATCTGCGCACGGACAACCACGCTTCCAGTCTCGTTTGTTCCTGAGAGCGTGTACGGGCCCGCGACAGCCGGCACCACTATCGACAGGCCATAGGGTGCCCCACCGTAACCCTTAGTCAGGTACACGTGACCGCCGGAAACCAGGAACGGGTTCGCTCCCGGTCCGGTCAACGCTTCGACCGTCCCGATCTGGCTCGCCGCGTCACACGACCCGACTATCGCCTGAGCTTCCTCGCACAACGGAATACCTGCGATCTTCCCCAACAGTCCCGTTGGCATAGTCGTCGTCAACTGGCCGAGATACTCGTCGTTATCCGCCCGGCCGAACGCGAGCGTGAACCCACCGTAGGCTCCGGCCTGGATGTTTGGCATCCCCGCTACGAACGAGGGATTGAATTGTGGGCCGAAACAGTTCTGGTTGATTTCAAATGTGTAGCTCGGTGTCACATCCGGCGTGGACGGGGTGCTCCAGGGCGTCAAATCCATGCTCGTCCTGACCGGCCCACACACCCTGGGGTTGACCAGCGTCGCCCGCGAACCGCCGCCCAATACGAGCTTAAACTCGCTGAACGGTAGCTGCGGATTGTTGTCGAACGTCGCTGTAATCTGGCCCGTGCTCTGGTCGATCGACGCTTTGCCTTCGAGCTTGACGACGATCCCGGATTCTCCTTCACCGACGACCTGCACGAACAGCCGCACCATTTTCCCATCTTCCGCGTCCGTCGGTGAACACGGACGGCATTCCGGACTCGCCAGATACACGTCTCCGGTCAACGGTTGCGGCAACGCAGGCGTCGTGATCTGCACCGTCCCTACTTGTGAGTTGTTCGGGCATTTCGCCGGCGTCGCCGGCTTCTGCTGGCCGAGTTCTGTACCAAAAAACTGTTCGTTCGAACACGCAGCCAAGCCTTGGGCAGACGACGGCGAGATCACTGTGCCCAAGGGCAACGTCGTCACAACCTTCTTCACGTGAGCCGGCGCCAGCCCATCCGCTTCGTTGATCATCGGCACGCGCAGATCAAGCGCATAGCCTGCCGGCGCACCCGCCTCCAACGTGTCGGGCAACATAGACAGCGAAGCATTGAATGACAGCAAATCGCAACCTGTCATCGCACCCATGGGGGCTTCATTGATCTGAAACACACCCGGTTTGCGCCAGGCATCGGCTTCGGCTAGCGCCGTCAACGGAGACGAGCACTGCTCCGGATTGGACAGCAACGGCACCCGCGAAACCGTTTTACTGGGCATACCGACACTTTCAGTGCCAGCCCTTTGGTCGCCGTAGACATTGATTGGCCCCGGAGCCTCGTGATCGGCAGGAACGCCCCATACGGTTACGTACGTCGAGAACACCGTTTCGGTCTGGTTTATGTTGCCGGCCGTTACCCGCACTGCGTAATTGCCGTTGGAAAGCACACTTGTGTCGAGTCGTACCGGGAAGATCGCAATCAAAAAGACAAATGCCGCCGGCTCGCCCGGACTGGGTGCGATATTAAAAATTGGCGTTACGAGGTGGAACTGGGAAAAACCACCAAGGGTGTCACTATAGATCGTCGCCACACCAACGATGGTGTCTGCCGGGCAGTTTTGGGCGGTTGCTCGAGCGACGGTACACTGCGGCATTCCCACAGTATTACCGACAGCACCAGGCGGAAGCGAGAACGACACGTCCTTCGGACTCGCCGCGGTGACAAGGGGAGCGGTCGTGTTGACCGCAAAACCCGTCGTCACGTTAGCGTGCGCTCCGGCTTGATGCGAGGAGACGGCGGCAAACACGCTGCCCGGAGCAAGTCCAAACCCGGCACGTTCGCTGCTCACAGTCGCGGGGCTGCTCACCGAGGCCGCCTGGGACGCACCGCCGGAAACGCTCGCATGATTGATGACACTTGAGGGCGCTCCCGGTTCCACGTTTACATTGATGTTCACAACCAGTTGGTCTCCGGGTTGGACGACCCCGCTATATGTGCATACAAGCGTCGGTGGCGAACTACAGGTCAACTGTGCTTCCGGCGGTACGGTAAAGGGCAACGAGATCGCACCGGCCGCATAGACGTTCAACCCGGTAATCGCCGTCGCAACCAGCCCGGATGGAAGGGTGTCTTCGATGGTGACTGTGCTGCCATCTGTCTCCGAGTCACCCACATTTACGGCAGTCACAACCAGTTCCCCCGTCCCGCCCGGCGGCAGGTCTGTGGGAGACGAGTAGGAAGTCACCTTCCATTCCGGCGTAGCCGCCGAAGCAACCGCAGCCAAGGACATCGTAGCCATCAATGCCGCCATAGCGATCAGGACGCAAAATAGGACTTGAACGCCGCCAGACACACACATAGTACGCCTAACCATCAGTTACCTCTCCCCTTGTTGTGAGCTATCCGTTGGCTGGCATTCCTCGCTCCAGCTTCGGCGTTGTACTTACGCCGCGCTTGCCGCTCGCAACTGTGGCGCTTGCGTGCGTCCTTCCGACGCTTACACACCTTCAATGCTTGGGCCAATTTCTGCGCACGTGTTAGCGACTTTGTGACAGCCCGTTTCGGCGATGACGGCGCCAGGTCTCCCGCCCCGCTGAATTCTTCGCTCGCAGGCGCCCCCAGCAGTTGCGGTACGCTCGGTGGGCCCTGACACACATCGCCCGAACACGGCAACGCTTCCGGCGGCGGCTGATCACCCGGGCGCGGGATGCGCGCGTCATACATGTCATAGCTGCCATCGGTATCGCCAAACGCGATCCGTTCTGAGGTTGCGATGAAGACGTCGCCCCCAGATTCGCTGGCGTCAGCTAGATAGGATGGTTCAGGGCTGCGCCCCGAAGAGATGAGGAAGACGGTACCGTTCTCCCACTCATACACGTCAATCGTGCCGTTTACATCCTGCGGTACCAGAGCCTCACGTGTCTGAAAGACTACTCTTTCCCCGTCTGCCGACATACTTTTCCCAGGGTTGATCACCGTCGGGCCGCCGCTGGAGCTTTCGTTGTTGTCGTTGTCAAGTTTTGAGAGGATTGCGTTTGCCGAGGGCGTCACACCTTTGGGTGGACAGGAGATGCAGGTCAAGCGATTACTTTTTATGTCATAGCGAAAGACCTCTCTGTTCGGCCACTGCCCGTCTCCAGTAAGCAGTTCTTCGCCTTCTTCAGGCTGGCTACGTTCGTAGTGGCTGCCGCCGTCATTGAAGCCCGCGATCGGTGATTCGGTACTGAAGACGATTGCAGATCCATTGTCTGAGGTGTAAGCCGGACCTACACACAAGACGACGTGACACGCGTTATTTTCAAACGACGGCAACTGCGTGATACGCACAACGCTTCCTCCGCCCGGGCCGGCTACCCAACGATCAAGCTCGAACGGGCTCGTCGCCGTATTCTCAAACTCAAACGATGAGCCATCGCGGCTCACCGTAACGATCGAGCCCGTTATGCCAGGCACATATTCCAGCGTCCCAGTGTCCACATCGAAGTCATACATCTTGACCGCATTGCCTTCGGGAGCGGACACTGTGAGCCGGTCGGTACTTGAGAAGAAAGCGTGCGAGCCATTGGGCGAGGCGAAGACCCGTGACGGCAGATCTTCTTCGTATGGGTGTTCGGGGTCGTAAGATCTCCAGGCAATCGGCTCTGTCGAGGGCATGGGGATCGGCCCGCTGGGCGCGGGCTCGCCGACATGCCCTGGAATCTGCGACTGCGATACAAGCGCCGTGCTCTGTGAGCCATCCGGAGCCGTCATATGCACGTACAGCTCAAGCTGGCCGGCTTCGTCCTTGCGGGTAAAGAACAAGCGCGAACCGTCGGCCGACACCTGATTGTCATACTCCGCCGGGGGTATGAAGCCAGTGGATTTTCCGGATGTGGATTCTTTCTTGGGGGGCTCGGCCGCGGGAAATGCCACGCCCGCACTAGTTTCCTCACCCGGCAGGACACCTGCGTCGCTGAGCACACCATTGCTGTACTCATACAGATGCGATGCCCCAGGAAACAGCTTCTGTGTGTAGAAGAAGTAGATCGTTTTCAAGTCCGGCGAGGCCCCGGCGACAAACGCATCGATATTTTCGCTTTCGCCCTCTGGTTCGACACCGCCGGGAGCGCCTTCAATCAGCGAACGGCCCACCCACTCCGGTTCCACAAAGGGATCGGGACCCTCCAGGTAGATGTTGTTAGACAGCTCACCTTCGTCAGGCGGCCCGACATATGGCGTTCGAACCCAAGTCCCGAACAACAGGTGCGAAAGATCGGCCGACGGCACGGTCAGCGTCTCTAGCGTCTCGAAAGTGACGTTTTCTTCCTCATGGTTCGAGCCAGCCACCGGGAGCGGCATCGCTGACCGCGTAACCCAACCGTGACTCGTGCGTTCCGAGACGAAGGAGGGAACAAAGCCGCCGTTTGACGATGTCGGTGCCACCGCCCCACTTGCACCGTAAAAGACGGCCTGCCCATCTGCCGCCGCAAACGCAGGGCGCTGTGGACGAACCTGGTTGCCGAACTTGTTCGCCGGCGAGGACTCTTCATAGACGCGTCCATCCGGCAGGCCGGGAGGGCCCTGCACGTTTTCGGACCCGACGACCGCGTCGGCCGCAGAGCCTTGGGGCACGAGCACTCCCACCCCGGTCGCACACATAGCACCGAAGAGCGCGACCCGTGTACGAAGTCTCATCCCGCGCCGTTCGGCGGGACGTTCCGCCGTCGTACCCCTCCGGCCAACTATCGACCTGCCATTCGCGCGCAAGGCGCGGCCAAGCGTAAGCAAGCTTCTCATCAGGGCGTTCCCCTCCTCTGGGCTACGTCTGTGGACCCGCCGGCATGTCCCTCTCCCGCCGGCTACGTAGAGAACCTTACCCGATGATGAGTCTAGTTGTCAATGGCAAAAGTAGACGTGTGACGTAGGTACGATGCTCGCTACCCAACGCCAGATCGCGGCCCGTCTGCACGGGCTTCCCCGCACATCGACCTGCAGGGGACGGTCGCTGTTGCGGCCCTCGCATATCCTGGGCTCCGTGAGCACAACCGTCTCAGCGAAAGATCTACGCCTGTGAGCGACATCCTCTCGACAGAGGATCTCCGTGCGCTCGCGCAACGGGGACTCGATGAGGACGTAGGTTCGGGTGACATCACCACCAATGCCACGGTGGAGCCCGACGCACAGGCACAGGCCCTCATCACCCAGAAGGCGCCCGGCGTTATCTACGGCCTTGACATCGCAGAGGCCACCTTCACGCTTCTTGACCCAAGCGCCCGCTTCGAGCGCCTTGCGGAGGAGGGACGCTGGCGGGAGGAAGGTGGCCCGGTCCTCTCAATCGAAAGCTCCGCGCGGGCGCTACTCACAGGGGAGCGCACGGCGCTCAACTTCCTCGCCCACCTGTCGGGCGTTGCGACCATGGCGGCGCGCGCCGCCCGGGCCGTCGAGGGCACTGGGGCAACGGTGCTCGACACCCGCAAGACCACCCCGGGGCTGCGTGCCCTTGAGAA
This sequence comes from uncultured Solirubrobacterales bacterium, assembly GCA_963695305.1. Lineage (GTDB taxonomy): Bacteria > Actinomycetota > Thermoleophilia > Solirubrobacterales > Solirubrobacteraceae > Palsa-744. The sequence continues at coordinate 2,887,039 of OY968774.1, forward strand.
GGCGGCGGTGGCGGCCGGTGGCGCCAACAATCACCGGGTGGGCCTCTACGACGCGATTCTCATCAAGGAGAACCACATCGCCGCCGCTGGCGGGATAGCTCAAGCTGTCGGCCGTGCACGCGAAGCCGCCCCCGAGCTTGCCGACACGCTGGAGGTTGAGGTGCGAAACCCCGAGGAGATCGACCAGGCGCTGGCGGCGGGCGCTCCGCGACTGCTGCTCGACAACATGAGCGTTGAGGAGCTAATCACAGCCGTAGCTCAGGTTGACGGCCGGGCGGAGCTAGAGGCCAGCGGCAACGTCACGCTTGAGAACCTCCGCGAGCGGGCGCTCACAGGTGTGGACTTCGTCTCCATGGGCGCTCTAACGCATTCGGCCCCCGCTCTGGACCTCTCACTACTACTTCGACTCTCGCAATGACAGCCGAGAAAGTCAAGGACAGAAGCTAGAAGTGTTTCCAGCCCTCGGCCTTGGGGCGGTCAGGAAGCTGACGAGGCCGACTTCAACAAGTAAGCCCGCACAAACCCATCCAGGTCCCCGTCGAGCGCCCGCTGCACATCACCCATCTCATGCCCCGTGCGGTGGTCCTTGGCCATCGAGTACGGATGCAACACGTACGAACGGATCTGGGAGCCGAAGTTGACGTCCTGGGCCTCCCCCTTCTCGCGGGCGATCTCTTCCTGGCGTTCGCGCTCCTGCTTCTCAACGAGCTTTGAGCGCAGCATCGCCATCGCGGTGGCGCGGTTTGAGGTCTGAGAGCGCTCGTTCTGGCATTGCACCACGATCCCCGTCGGCTTGTGGGTAATGCGCACCGCGGAGTCTGTCTTGTTGACGTGCTGCCCGCCCGCGCCCGAGGCGCGGTAGGTATCTACCTGCAGATCGTCGTCGTCGATCTCAACCTCACCCGTGTCCGCCACCACCGGCGCCACCTCCACGCCGGCGAAGCTCGTGTGGCGACGTTTGGCCGAGTCGAACGGGGAGAGCCGCACCAGTCGGTGTACCCCACGCTCGGCGCCGAACAGACCGTAGGCGTTTTCGCCGGACACCTTGAAGGTGGCTGACTTGATGCCCGTTTCCTCGCCCGCGCTCGCCTCCAGCAACTCGACCGTAAAACCACGACGCTCGGCCCAACGCATAAGCATCCGCAACACCATCTCCGCCCAGTCCTGCGCATCGGTGCCACCCGCGCCGGCGTTCACGCTCACGAGCGCATCACCCGCGTCATAGGTGCCGGCGAACAGTCGCTGCTCCTCAAGCTCGGCTAGACGTTGCTCGACGGAGGCGAGATGCGCCTCCACCTCCTCCTCAAGGCTCGGGTCCTCACCCACCATCTCCACAAGCCCGTCGATATCGTCGATATCGCCCTGAAGCGACGTAAACGTCTCAAGCCTCTTAGTGGCGCGCGCGTGCTCGGATGACACCTTCGCGGCCGCCTCGGAGTCGTCCCAGAATCCGGGCGCCTGCATCTCCCCTTCGAGCGCCTCGATGCGCTCGCTCAGCGTAGCCGGGTCAAAGATAGTCCCCGAGCAGCTTGAGCTGCTCGCGGATAGCCGCAACGCGTTGCGGCGTCGACTCGCTGGGGGCGGTGGTTGCCATGCGCGCAACGCTATCAGCGTGTGCGGGCAAGCCCGCCCGAAACTTCACTCCCCACTTTGCGAAGTCAAAAGGTCGGGACTTGCTCGATCCCTGTTGAACCCTGGCCGGCGTCGTGTACGCTGTCGTCATAGCTGTCATGCGCCACGTTGCAACTATTCGCGAGGCTCAGCCTCGGCGCTTCGTCGTTCACAACACGTATGAGCAGATCCAGCTCGCGGCGGTGCGGGTGGTCGCCGCGAAGGGCTACCACGACACTGGTGTGCGTGACATCTGCGCGGAGGCGAACATCTCTGCCCGCTCCTTCCACGAGCACTTCGCGGACAAGCAGGAAGCCGTCTTCTCTGGCATCGAAGCCGGCGTGGACCGGGTGATGGGTTTTTGTCAGGAGGTCTACAAGAGCTCACCTACCTGGCCCGACGCCGTGTGGGACGGGATGAACGCTTACGCCGAATGGACACGCAACGAGCCCGCGTTCGCCCGCACCGGGATCGTCGAGATCATGTCGATCGGCCCAGCCGCTATCGAGCTGGCGCAGTCGCTGATGGACGCCTTCTCGATCTTCCTGCAGCCGGGTTATGACCTGCTCGATCCATCAGCGGCCGGAAGCCTCGACCAGCCGGTCACGCAGCGCTTCTTCGAAGTTCTCTACCTGCACATCACCCAGCGCTCGACCGACACGATCCCCGAGATCCTGCCGGAACTGGCTCGCACGATCCTCACCCCGTTTATGGGCCCTCAAGCTACCGAGGAGTTCATTGCGAAGCGCGAAGCGGCTACGCGCCGTGACAGCGCTTGAACTTCTTCCCGCTTCCGCACCAACACGGGTCGTTACGACCCACTTCGTGTTCTGAGTCGGTGACGCGCTGCTCCACTACCGGGAGCGCTTCGGGTTCGCCTTCACCGTCGTAGTCCCCTCCGTTAGGTCCGGCCGCGGCTGCCGCGGCGGCAAGCGCGCCCGCGCCCATCGCACTTGAGCCCCCCGAGTAAGAAACACGCCCGGCACGTGTGGAGCTGCCGGAAGCGGCGAACGCCGGAGGCTGTGCCTCGCCGTTCTGGCCGTCGACGGTTACCTGCACGTTGAAAATCATGCGCGTGAAGTCCACCCACACGCTGTTCATGAGGTCGCCGAAAAGCGTGAACGCCTCGTTCTTGTACGCCACGAGGGGATCGATCTGGGCGAACCCTCGCAGATGGATCCCCTCGCGCAGATAGTCCATGTCATACAGGTGCTCGCGCCAGCGTTCGTCGATTATCTGCAGAATGAGGAAGCGCTCCAGCGCACCGGTCAACTCCTCGCCGAGCTCCTGCTCGCGCGCCTCATAACGATCCACAGCGGTCTGCGAGATGCGCTCGCCCAGGAAGCTCCGGTCAACGGTCTCGGGGTCTAGATCGCCCTCCTCCAGCTCGATCGGGAAGAACTGCCCGAGCGCGGTGAACAGACCGTCGAGATCCCAGTCCTCCATGTAATCACCGGGCGTATACTGGTCAATGGTGCGCTCGATCGTGCTCGCCACCTGACGACGCGCTTCCTCGCCCATCTCCTTGCCTTCGAGCACCTCGTCGCGATAGGCGTAGATGATGCGCCGCTGCTCGTTCATCACGTCGTCGTACTCAAGCACGCGCTTTCGGATCAGGAAGTTCTGCTCCTCCACCTTCTTCTGGGCCTTCTCGATCTGCTTGGAGAGCATCCCCGCCTCGATCGGCTCCTCGTTGCCCTCCTCATCCACACTCCCGAGACGGTCGAGGATCTTGTAGATACGGTCGCCCGCGAACAACCGCACGAGGTCGTCCTCGGCTGAGAGGAAGAAGCGGCTTTCACCAGGGTCTCCCTGACGGCCGGCGCGGCCGCGTAGCTGATTGTCGATGCGTCGCGACTCGTGACGCTCGGTACCACAGATGTAAAGACCCCCCGCCGCCATCACCCGCTCACGGTTCGCCTCCACACGCGTCTCGAACTCAGGCAGCAACTCCTTCAGACGCTCGCTGTAAGCCGGGTCCTCTGGATCGACATCCCGCTTGGCGAGCTCCAACCGCGCGAGGTGCTCGGCGTTGCCACCGAGCTTGATGTCAACCCCGCGACCCGCCATGTTGGTGGCGATCGTCACCGCTCCCGGCTGGCCTGCCTCGGCCACGATCTCAGCCTCGCGCGCGGCATGCTCGGGCTTTGCGTTGAGCACCGTGTGCGCGATCCCCCGCTTCTTCAAGCGATCCCCTAGGAGCTCTGAGACCTCGACCGAGATGGTGCCCACCAGCACCGGCTGACCGTTTGCGTGGCGCTCGGCGATCTCTTTGACCACCGCGGTCCACTTCCCCTCCTTGGTCTTATAGACCTGGTCGTTGCGATCCTCGCGCACCATCGGCATGTTCGTGGGGATTTGCACCACGGGGAGCTCGTAAATCTTCATGAACTCGGTGGCCTCGGTGAGCGCCGTGCCGGTCATCCCGGAGAGCTTCTCGTAGAGACGGAAGTAGTTCTGGTAGGTGATGGTCGCAAGCGTCTGGTTCTCCTCCTGGACTCTCACCCCCTCCTTGGCCTCCACCGCCTGGTGCAGGCCTTCAGACCAGCGCCTCCCGTCGAGGATGCGGCCGGTGAACTCGTCGATGATCTTCACCTCGCCGTCGATCACCGCGTAGTCGACGTCGCGCTTGTACAGCGACTCGGCCTTCAACGCTTGAATCAGGTGGTTGACGGAATGGCCGTTCTCGGCCTTGTACAGATGGTCGATGCCGAGGAAGCGCTCTGACTTGGCGACTCCAAGCTCGGTGATCGCAACCGTCTTCTGCTTCTCCTCGATCTCGTAATCGAACTCCGCCACGAACGCCTTCTTGGAGGCGGGGTCCATGCCTTCCGGTGTCTTCCCGGCGACGAGACGGGGAGCCAGACGCGCGAACTTCACGTAGAGATCGGCAGCCTGTTCTGGGGCGCCGGAGATGATCAGCGGGGTACGGGCCTCGTCGATGAGAATGTTGTCGACCTCGTCCACCACCGCGAAGGGGTGTCCTCGTTGGACCTTTTCGGAGAGGTCCTTCGCCATGTTGTCGCGCAGGTAGTCGAAACCGAACTCCGAGTTCGTTCCGTACACCACATCACAGGAGTAGGCAAGCTGCTTCTCCTCGTAGGGCTGCATGTTCTGCAGAACCCCCACGCTCACACCCAGCGCGTTGTAGATGGGGCTCATCCACGCCGCGTCGCGGCGGGCAAGATAGTCGTTGACGGTCACCACGTGTACACCCTTGCGCTCCGGCGTGACGGGCTCCGAGCCGTTCTCCGCCCGGTCGGCCTTCGATGCCACATCCCGCACCGCAAGCGAGTTGAGCGCCACCGCGAGTGTCGCCGTGAGGGTCTTACCCTCGCCGGTCTTCATCTCCGCGATACACCCATCGTGCAGCGCCATCGCGCCCATCAACTGGACGTCGAAGTGGCGCATCCCCATCGTACGCTTGCCGGTCTCACGCACAACCGCAAAGCACTCCGCCATGAGCTCCTGGAGCGACTCGCCCTCGGCGGCGCGTTCGCGCAGCACGTCCATCCGCTCGCGCAGCTCCTCCAGGCTCTCAAGTTCAAGCTCAGTCTCGTAGGAGGCGATCAGCGCGACACGCTTCTCGTACTCCTTGAACTTCTTCCCCTCGCCGATGTTCAGGGCGCGATCGAGAATCGACATACGCCCAGGGTACCGACTGCGCCCCTTCGGAGAGACCGCCGGTGGTAGCTGTGGCGACTACCCCGCAGCCGGAGAGGTCCGCGCCGATGCCGCATGCGCCTCGCGGCGGTGGCGGCGCTTGTCGCGGTGGCGCTTGACCTGGCGGGCCAGGTCGTCAACCAAGAGGTTGAGCGAGTGGAGCATCTGCGGCGATGCGTCGCGCGCTCGCAGGGTGACGCCCTTCAGGTAGAGCGTCGCCTCGGCCACCTCGTGGTCCGCCACGCGGGGGTTGCGCTCCTTGAAGAGCTCCACCTCCAGGCGCGCAAACTCGGAGACCTGGCGGGAGATCTTCTCCAGCCGGCGCTCCAAATGCTCGCGCACATCGTCGGTGACCGGGACGTTGCGGCCCTTGATGGCTACCTGCATCACGGGACTCCCTTCACTCGGAGACGCTGTGCATCCATGCTACCCCTGCCGGCGGCACTTGTACACCCGGTTTTGCCCGGATGTTTGGCGAGTACAATTCGCCCGAGTCAGAGGACTGCTCTCGGGGGCCGGCTGAGCCGGTCCCCGGCTTTATCTGGGCCGCAAGCTCTCAAGCACCCCGGCGTGCCCGGTGATCGCGTCGATCACGATCGAGCCCAAGGCGATGGCGGTACCGGGGAAAACGATCGTGTTGCGCAGTTGCGCGCCCGCTCCTACCTGTGCCCCGTCGCCCAGCACGACTGGGCCCATCAGCCGGACACCCTCACCGAGTTGGACATCACGGCCGATCCATGCGGGCCCTTCGATCTCGACGCCCTCGGGTATACCGCTCTCGCCTGCGACCATCACGCCCGGCGCCAGCTCGTGGCCCTCCACCTGCAGCCGCAGCTTGCCCTCTAGCGCGTCGAAGGTGCCCTGGCGCAGCTCTGAGAGCGAGCCGACGTCGTTCCAGTACTCCTTCACCTCGTGGATGTGGAAGGGCACATCGTTCTCCAGGAGCGCTGGGAAGACGTCGTTGGCCCAGTCGGCGAAGGGTCGGTCGGGGAAGTAGTCGAAGATGGCGGGCTCGAAGATGTAGATGCCGCAGTTGCCCAGATCCGAGAGCGCTTCGTCGGGGTTGGGCTTCTCCTGGAAGCCCGTGATGCGCCCCTCGCGGTCGTGCAGCACGACCCCGTACTCGCGTGTGTCAGCCACCTTCTTGACGGAGAGCGTGGCAATCCCGCCCGCTTCGCGGTGCCTTGCCATGAACGCCCCGAGATCGATATCGGTGAGCGCGTCGCCGGAGATCACCAGGAACGCCTCGTCGCCGAAGAAGTCCGCGCAGCCACGCACCCCACCTGCGGTGCCAAGCAGCTCCTCCTCGTAGCGGTAGCTGAGGCGATCGCCGAAATAGCCCTTGATCGAATCGGGGAAGTAGTGCAGGTTGGCGATCGTCTGATCGAACCCGTGCCTGTCGAGCAGGTCCACGATGTGTCCCATCACGGGCCTGTCGAGCACCGGCACCATGGGCTTGGTGATCTCGTAGGTGAGTGGGCGCAAGCGGGTACCTAGGCCCGCCGCCAAAACCATCGCTCTCATCGCCACGGCAAGCTATCGGAATGCGTACCCGCCCGCACCGCGGGCGGGTACGGGCGAGATGGGCATCCTAAGACGCTATGCGCCTTGTTCCCAGGCGGTGCGATACACGCGCTGCTCCTCGCTGAGCTCGTCGATCTCGATGCCGAGCGATTCGAGCTTCAGGCGGGCGACCTCGTCATCGATGGCTGCCGGGACGGGCAGCACGCCCGCCTCCAGGTTGCCGGTTTGCGCGACGAGATACTCGACGCACAGCGCCTGAGCGGCGAACGAAACGTCCATCACCGACGCCGGGTGTCCGTCTCCGGCGGCGAGGTTCACGACACGGCCCTGGGCGAGCAGGTTCAGGCGTTGACCGTCCGCGAGCTTGTGCTCCTCGACGAGCGGCAATACCTCACGCCGTCCTCCCACCGCGAGCTCGCGTAGGTCCTCGAGCTTTATCTCCACATCGAAGTGTCCGGCGTTGGCGAGCACCGCGCCGTCCTTCATGCGCTCGAAGTGCTCTCTGCGCAACACGTCACGCCCTCCGGTGACGGTCACGAACACGTCGCCACGCTCCGCTGCCGCTAGCGCCCCCATTACCTCGTAGCCCTCCATACGGGCCTCAAGCGCCCGCAACGGATCCACCTCGCACACGATCACAGACGCACCCGCACCGCGCGCGCGCAAAGCCACGCCGCGGCCGGTCCAGCCGTAGCCGAGCACCACCACCGTACGCCCCGCCAAAAGCAGGTTGGTGGCGCGCAGGATGCCGTCGATCGTAGATTGACCTGTGCCGAAGCGATCGTTGAAGGCGCGCTCGGTACGCGACTCGTTAACCGCAAGCACCGGACAGGCGAGCGCGCCTTGCTCGGCGAGCGCACGCACCCGCAGCAACCCCGCGGTCGTCTCCTCGGTGCCACCCAGCATCGTTGCGGCGTGCTCGGGCGCGGACTCGTGGATCGCCCCGATCAGATCGGCCCCGTCGTCAATCGTCACCTGCGGGGCGCCCTCCACCAGTGCGCCCACATGAGCTGCGTACTCGCTCGGACTCTCCGCGCGCGCGGCGAGCACGGTGGCGCCGTGGCGCTCACTCAGCGCCACCACTACATCGTCCTGGGTGGAGAGCGGGTTGGCGGCGCATAGACCTACCTCCGCACCGCCGGCGAGGAGCGCCCGCACGAGGTTTGCGGTCTCGGCGGTGATGTGCAAACACGCGGCGACGCTTACCCCGTCGAGTGGGCGCTCGCGTGCCAAGCGCTCGCGCACCTGCGCGAGCACCGACATCTGCGAGTCGGCCCACTCGATGCGGGCCTGGCCGCGCTCAGCCTCGCCTGAGATCGTCCGCTCCCCTCACGCCGAGGAGAAGGGGTTTAGTAGCGATAGTGGTCGGGCTTGTAGGGACCGGCTTGCGGCACACCAATATATGCCGCCTGCTCCTCACTCAGTTCGGTGAGCTTGACCCCGAGTGCGTCGAGGTGCAACCGCGCCACCTTCTCGTCGAGGTGCTTGGGAAGCACATACACGCGCTTCTCGTAGTCCCCGTTCTTCGAGAACAACTCGATCTGGGCGATCGTCTGGTTCGTAAACGAGTTGCTCATCACGAAGCTCGGGTGACCTGTGGCGTTGCCGAGATTCAGGAGGCGTCCCTCGGAGAGCATGAGGATCGCGTGGCCGTCGGGGAACACCCACTCGTCGACCTGCGGCTTGATGTTGATCCGCTCGATCCCGGAGGTCTTCGCGAGACCCGCGATGTCGATCTCGTTGTCGAAGTGGCCGATGTTGCCGACGATCGCCTGATGCTTCATACGCGCCATGTGGGCTGCGGTGATGATGTCCTTGTTGCCCGTGCAGGTGATGAAGATGTCGCCGCTTGACACCACTTCGTCGAGCGTGCGCACCTCATAGCCCTGCATCGCTGCCTGTAGCGCGCAGATGGGGTCGATCTCTGTGATCACCACACGCGCTCCCTGCCCGCGCAGCGATTCCGCGCAACCCTTGCCCACGTCACCGAAGCCACACACCACAGCAACCTTGCCGCCGATCATCACGTCGGTGGCGCGGTTGATGCCGTCGATCAGCGAGTGACGACAGCCGTAGAGGTTGTCGAACTTCGACTTCGTGACCGAGTCGTTGACGTTGATCGCCGGGAAGAGGAGTTCGCCCGCCTCCATCATCTGGTAGAGCCGGTGCACGCCGGTGGTGGTCTCCTCGGTGACGCCCTTGATGCCCTGGCCGATCTTCGTCCAACGCTGTGGGTCCTCGGCGAGCGAGCTCTGCAGTAGCGAGAGCACGATCTGGAACTCCTCGGAGTCGGCAGAGGCTGGATCGGGCACGGCGCCCGCCTTCTCGAACTCGGTGCCCTTGTGCACGAGCAACGTCGCGTCACCACCGTCGTCGAGGATCATGTTCGGTCCTGAGGCACCTTCGGTTCCATCCTCGCCGGGCCAACGCAATGCGCGGTCGGTGCACCACCAGTACTCCTCCAGCGTCTCCCCCTTCCACGCGAACACCGGCACCCCGCGCAGGTCATCGGGCGTCCCATCCGGACCCACCGCCACAGCGGCGGCGGCATGGTCCTGGGTGGAGAAGATGTTGCAGCTACACCAGCGTACCTCCGCACCCAGAGAGGTAAGCGTCTCGATCAGCACGGCCGTCTGGATCGTCATGTGCAGCGACCCGGTGATGCGCGCGCCCGCCAGCGGCTGGGCATCGGCGTACTCGCGACGGATCGACATCAGACCGGGCATCTCGTGCTCGGCGAGAGTTATCTCCTTGCGCCCGAAGTCGGCGAGCGAGAGGTCGGCGACCTTGAAGTCGGTGGCGGTCAGCGTTGCTGTGGGGGTCATCGTGCGATCTCCATAGTCGTCGTTGTCTCGGTTTGTGGGTCGGCGGCGCCAGCGTTCCCAGCCGGGCGGTTGGCGGCGGACGCGGCCAGCAGTTGTTGATGCTTTTCCTGCTCGAAGCGCAGCCACGCGTCGGCGCTCACATGCTCAGGGCGGGCGGGCTCGGCTGCGAGCCATCGCTCGATCGCCTCGCGCAAGCGCGGTTCGCGGATGAGCCTCGCCGCGAAGCCGACCTCGCCGAGGTCAAGTCCGCGCTCATCGAGCAATTCCCGCAGACTGCTCAAGCGCTGCAGCTCGGCAGGGCCGTAGAGGCGGTAGCCGGAGCTTGAACGGCCCGGTTCGACAAGCCCGATGCTCTCGATGTAGCGCAACATCCGCGCCGACCATCCGGTCGTCTCGGCTGCCTCGTTGATCGTCAGAGCGTCGACGCTCGTACCCTGCATCGAGCAGACCTTATCACGACTATGTCAAGGTTTAGCTAAGGGCCCGCGACTGGATAGATGGTGGGTTGAGGGGGTCGGGCCGTGGATGGGATGCGCCGCACGCGATGCGGAGGCGTGCTGGTAGCACGTCGAGCATCGCGGGTGGCGCAGACCGCCGCGGAACGGCCGCCTCAATCCCGCCAGATATCCAGTCGCGGGCCCTAGCCCCCGACGAGGTCTGTCTTCAGCTGCTCGATGAGACCCACTGGCCCCGGGTCTACACCACGCAGAGCAGCCAGGTAGATCGAGACGAGATCGCCCAGCAGCACGAGCGAGATAACGCGCTCGATCGTGGTCTGTCCGCGTGTCTCCAGGCGGAAGCTCGCGGCGGCGTTGCCGGCGATCAGCTTCTCGGTCAAGTCCATGCGCTCCTTCACGCGGGGATGGGCATCGGAGTCGTCAAGGAACACCGCAGAGAAGCGACCGACGTCGCGCGCGCCCTCCCACCCCTGGAGCTCATTGTGGTCGAGCTCAGGCAGCTCGTGGGCGAAAGCGGGTTGCTTTGAGTTCTCGTTGATCTGGGTCTTCCAGCGGTAGGCGATCGGCACGGTGAGCCCGGCTCCCGCGATCACGGGCGCTGTGCCCATCAGCCCACGGGCGACTTCCTTGGCCATCGAGTCCTCGGGGGCATCGGGACCCCACTCGGCCACAAGCTGCTCTGTGTGAGACGCAGCCACGTCGATCTCGGAGGTGAGGCGGGGGCCAGCGCCACAGAGCGCCGCCACCTCCAGCGCCGCCACCGTCATGTACGCCACGGCCGCGCGCGGCTGGAAGCCTCCCGGGAGTGGGATCACGGGAACGCCATCCTCACGCGCCATCTCGGCGATTCGCCCACCGGTGGTAACGACCACGCGCCGGGCGCCCAGCGCGCCGGCCGACTCGTAGCAGGCGAGCGTCTCCTCGGTGTTGCCCGAGTAGCTCGCGCACAGTACGGTCGTCTCAGGGGTCGTCCAAGACGGCAGGCCGTAGGCCCGCGTCACGAAGATCGGTCGAGAGGCGTGGTCGCCGAGCGCCGCGCGGGCGAGTGCACCACCGATCGCCGAGCCGCCCATCCCCGCCACCACAAGACCCGCGGGGGTGTCCCACTCGCCCATGATCGCCGACTCCACCCGCCACAGACCATCGCGCAGGTGCTCTGGCAGGGACAGTACGTCGTTCAGCTGTCCGGAGGCATCAACGCGGGCGATCGCCTCACGCGAGAGCGCGTCGGTCATCGATGTGGCGGCGCCTTCGCTCATCTCTGCTCATCTCCTGTCGAAGGTGGAGGAGGGATTGGCCCCCTGTCCCTGCGGCAGGATATAGGGAGCGGTGGACTATCGCGCAAACCGCCCCCGGCCGGGCAGACCGACCAGGCCGCCCAAAAAAGGGCTAGAACTTGATCGCACCGTCGGGGAGAGTCACATGCGGGAAGATCCGCACGCCCCCCGCGAGCACGTTGTCGGCGCCCACGGTCACCCCCTCGCCGAGCACGGCGCCTTCCTGGATGTGTGTTCCCGCACCCACACGACATCCCCCCGCCACGATGCAGTTGCGCAGTGTGCAGTTCTCGCCGATGTGGGTGCCGTTGAGGATGACCGCGCGCTCGACCGTGGTGCCAGCGCCGATGTGAACGTCGTGGCCGAGCACCACAAGGCTGCCGACATGCGCACCGTCGGCGACGGTCGCGCCCGACTCGATCACAGCTGGAGGAATAGCCCGGCCCTGCACATCCGCACCGTCCGCTACCGCCATGAAGGAGTCGCCCATACGCGCGCCCACAGCCGTGCGAACGTTGCCCTCAAGGATGTCGAACGTGCCCTGCAGGTAGCGCTCGGGGGTACCGATATCAAGCCAGTAACTCTCTGAGGGGAAACCGTATAGACCGGCACCAACCAGTTGCGGCCACACCTCTCGCTCAATCGAGACGTTGCGCCCTGGGGGCACGAGCTCAAGAACCTCGCGGTCGAGCACATAGGCACCGGCGCTGATGAGGTTCGTATCGATCCGGTCGGGGCTCGGCTTCTCCACGAAGTCGCGCACCGCGTGGTCGTCCTCCAGGTGGACGAGACCGTAAGCGGAAGGGTCATCGACGGGGACAAGCGCGAGCGTGCCCTTCGCGCCGGTGCGCTCGTGCTGAGCGATCTGAGCCGTCAAGTCGATATCTGTGAGCACATCTCCGTTGAGCATCAGAAAGCGCTCGTCGAGCATCGACTCGGCGAACTTCAGGGCGCCGGCGGTACCACGAGGATCGGGCTCCTCCACGAAGCGCAACCTGATGCCGTAGGCGGAGCCGTCGCCGAGCACGTTGCGCACGCTCGTGGCGAGGAAACCGCACGACATGATCACGTCGTCAACGCCGTGGGAGCACAGCCACTCAAGCATGAAGGAGATGAAGGGACGATCCACCAGCGGTACCACGGGCTTGGGGACGGTGGAGGTGAGCGGGCGCAGCCGCGTTCCCTCACCACCGACGAGGATGACCGCTTGCATCAGCCTCGCCCGATCCCCTCATAAACCAGTCCCGCACCACGCACCGCGTCTGGGTCCAGCGCATTGCGGCCGTCGATCACGAGCGTCCCGCCCATCGCCTCGGCCACCTCGCTCCAATCGAGCTCAAGGAACTCGGGCCACTCCGTGACAAGCACAACCGCATCAACATCTCTTAGCGCATCCATCGCCGAGCCGGCAAAATTAAGCCCGCTCATCAGTGTGCGCGCCTCCCGCTCAGCGACAGGGTCATATGCGCTCACGATCGCCCCATCGGCGTTCAGCCGCGCTGAGAGCACAAGCGAGGATGCCTCACGCATGTCATCGGTGTTCGGCTTAAAGGCCAGGCCGAGCAGCGCTACGCGCTTGCCCACGAGCCCACCAAGGTGCTTCTGGAGCTTTGCGATCACACGGCGCTTCTGCAGCTCGTTGACCTCGATCACCGCCGTCAAAAGTTGGAAGTGGTAGCCAGAGTTACCCGCCAACTGCTTGAGCGCGTCGACGTCCTTGGGGAAGCAGCTGCCGCCGAAGCCGATACCCGCCTGTAGGAACTTCGGGCCTATACGCCCGTCGAGGCCCATCCCGCGAGCGACCTCCACCACGTCGGCTTTGGTCTCCTCACAAACATTGGCGATCTCATTGATGAATGAGATCTTCGTGGCGAGGAAAGCGTTGGACGCAAGCTTCACCATCTCGGCGCTCGCAATGTCGGTACGCACGAGCGGCGCATTCAGCGGGGAGTAGAGCTCAACGACCGCGTCTCCCGCCCAGTCGCCGTTGTCGCCGACCACTACGCGGTCTGGGTTCATGAAGTCCTCGACCGCCGAGCCCTCCTTCAGGAACTCAGGGCAGGAGACGTAGCGCAGCCCGTCCTTGCCGCGCTCGCCAAGCACTCGCTGGATGGATGCACCGGTACCGCAGGGCACGGTTGACTTCATTACGAGCGCATGGTGCTCGGATGCGGGGATCGCATCCACAACAGCGTGAACAGCACTCAGGTCCGCGTCGCCGGAGTACGTGGGGGGTGTGCCCACCGCAACGAACAACAGGCGACTGTGCTCCAGCGCATCGCTGAGATCGGTGGAGAAGTGAAGCCTCCCCTCGTGCTTTGCCAGCAGCTCCTCTAGGCCCGGCTCGTAGATCGGCACCTCACCACGCCGCAAGCGCTTCACCTTGGCGGCGTCGATGTCCACGCACCACACCTCAGAGCCAAGCTCAGCGAAACCGGCGGCGGTGACAAGCCCTACATAGCCGGTGCCGATCACCCCGATCGGTTGGCGGTCAGCTCCCATGAGGGACGGAGCCTAGCTAGCGACCGACAGGAACGCCTCGTAGCGCTTTGCGTCGCGCAGCGCTCGCGCCTTCTCCTCGCTGTCCTCCTGCGCGCTCTCGGCCGCCGCGCGCGCATCCGAGAGCTTGGTCTCGAACGTCGCACGGTCGAGCGTCTCGGGGGCGATCGCCTCCTCTACCAGCAGCAGCGCGCGGTTCTCGGCGAACTGGAGATATCCCTCAGCCTGGGCGTAACGCACGACATCCGACTCCGAGCGGTACAACCGCAGCTCAGTCGGTTCTAGCTGCGCGAGCATCGGCTCGTGGCCGGCGAGGATGCCGATCGACCCCACTGCGGTTCGCGTGGAGAGCATCTCGATCTCCTCGTTGAACACCTCCCCCTCGGGGGTGAGCACTTCGACTGGGAACTTTGTGCGCGCCACGCTCAGCCTTTGTCGGCGTCTTCGAGCACCTGCTCGATCGTGCCCTTGAGGAAGAACGCGCGCTCGGGCACGTCATCGTGCTTACCGTCGATGATCTCCTGGAAGCCGCGGATCGTCTCGGCGATCGGCACGTACGCGCCGGGGGTGCCGGTGAACTGTTCGGCGACGTTGAAGGGTTGTGAGAGGAAGCGCTCGATCTTGCGCGCGCGCTGCACGGTGAGCTTGTCCTCGTCTGAGAGCTCGTCGATACCGAGGATCGCGATGATGTCCTGCAACTCCTTGTAGCGCTGCAGGATCTCCTTGACCTGGTTTGCCACCCGGAAGTGGTCGTCGCCGAGGATGTCCGCCTTGAGAATCGTGGAGGTGGAATCGAGCGGATCGACCGCCGGGTAGATGCCCTTCTCGGAGATCGCCCTTGAGAGCACCGTGGTGGCGTTCAGGTGGGCGAACACCGACGCGGGCGCCGGGTCGGTGAGGTCATCGGCGGGCACGTAGATCGCCTGCACAGAGGTCACCGAGCCCTTGGAGGTGGAGGAGATGCGCTCCTGTAGCTGGCCCATCTCGGTCTCAAGCGTCGGCTGGTAGCCCACCTGGGAAGGCATCCGCCCAAGTAGCGCAGAGACCTCGGAGCCTGCCTGGACGAAGCGGAAGATGTTGTCCACGAACAGCAGCACGTCCTGGCCCTGGTCGCGGAAGTACTCCGCCATCGTGAGGCCCGAGAGCGCCACGCGCATACGGGCGCCGGGGGGCTCGTTCATCTGGCCGAACACGAGCATCGTCTTGTCGATGACCCCCGACTCCTTCATCTCAAGCCACAGGTCGTTACCCTCGCGCGAGCGCTCACCCACGCCACAGAACGCCGACAGCCCGCCGTGCTCCTTGGCGAGGTTGTGGATGAGCTCCTGGATCAGCACGGTCTTCCCCACACCGGCGCCGCCGAACAGCCCGACCTTGCCACCCTTGGCATAAGGGGCGAGCAGGTCGATCACCTTGATGCCGGTCTCGAACATTTCGGTGGTGGGTGTCAGTTCCTCCACCTTCGGCGCCGGCTGGTGGATCTGCCTGCGGGGGGTCTCCGCGGGGAGCTCCTCGCCGAGGTCGATCGGCTCACCGAGCAGGTTGAAGATGCGACCGAGCGTCGCCTCGCCGACTGGCACCGTGATCGGGCCGCCGGTGTCAACCGCCTCGGCGCCGCGCGCCAAGCCGTCGGTGGTGTCCATCGCCACCACACGCACGCGATCATCGCCGAGGTGCTGCTGCACCTCGCACACGAGCACCTCGTCTGACTTGCCGTCGGCTGCCGTACGGGCGATCGTGATGGCGTGGTTGATCTCGGGCAGCTTGTCGGGGAAGACGACGTCTAGCACGACGCCCTGGATCTCCTCGATGCGCCCGACGTTGCGCGTGCCGGTCTTTGCGGCGGGCGCTTCCTCGGTTGTCGGCTTGGTGGCGATGCTGGCGTCCATTTCTCTTTCGTTCTCCTAGTGGTCTATCAAGTCTTTAGGGTTGGCTCGATCGGCGGTCGCTAGTGGAGGCCCTCGGCTCCGGCGACTACCTCCATGATCTCCTGCGTGATCTCGGCCTGTCGGGCTCGGTTCATCTGAAGCGTGTATTCCTCGATCAAGGTGCCCGCGTTCTCAGACGCGTTGCGCATGGCTGTCATCTGCGCGCCGAAGAAACCGGCGGTGGACTCGATCAGGGCACGGTAAATCGAGATCTCCACGTAGTCGGGGACGAGGCGCTTGAGGATCTCCTCGGGTCCCGGCTCGTAATCCACGAGCGCGCTCGGACCTTCTTTGGCGCCGTCATCCTCTGTCGCCTCCTCGATCACCGACTGCGACAGCGGCAGCAGCGTCTCGCGTGTCACGTGCTGGGTGAGCGGGGAGACGTACGCGTTGTAGAGGATCTCCACGCGGTCCAGCCGGCCATCGACGTACCCGGTCATCAAGTCGTCGGCGATCGCCCGCGCATCGGCGTAGGCGGGGCGGTCGGTGAAGCCGGTGTAGCTCCCGCTCAGCTCACGCCCACGGAACGTCAAAGAGGAGACCCCGCGACGACCCGTGGCATACCAAACGCTTTGAAGCCCCTCCTCGGCGAGCTCGGAGCCCGCGCGTATGCCGGCGCGGATTATTTGCGAGTTGAAAGCCCCCGCCAAGCCACGGTCGCCCGTGATGAGCAAAAGCCCGACTTTCTCCACTTTCTCGTGCTCTGCAAGCAACGGAAAGGAGCCCGCCTCGGCGCCCGCGGCGGCTGCGGCTTGGTGGGTCATCCGTCGGATCGCATCCGCGTAGGGACGCAACCGCGAGATGCGCTGCTCTGCACGGCGCAACCGCGCGGCGGCCACCATCTCCATCGCACGGGTGATCTTCTGGATGTTCTTAACCGAGGCGATTCGGTTCTTGACGTCGCGCTGAGAAGCCATGACTAAGCGGCAACGCCCTCCTCAAGCGGTAGGCCTTCCTCGTCGAGGTCGTAGCCGAAGTCCGCGGCGAACGCCTCCACCGCGGCGTGGGCGCTCTTCTGGACATCCTCGGACCAGTCGCCGCCCGCGATCTTCGAACGCAGCTCGCTGTGTTCCGAGTGACAGCGTTCGGTGAGCTCGGTGAGGAACTCGGGTACGCGATCCGCATTTATCCGATCGAGGAAACCGCTGGTGGCAGCGAAAATCTGAATTACCTGGTCCTCCACGGGAAGCGGGGCGCGCTCACCCTGGTTGAGGGTCTTCACAATGCGCTCGCCACGGGCGAGGGTCTTTTGTGTATCCGCATCGAGATCGGAGCCGAACTGGGCGAAGGCCTCCAGGTCACGGTACTGGGAGAGCTCGAGCTTGATACGACCCGCCACCTTCTTCATCGGGGAGATCTGCGCGTTGCCGCCCACACGCGACACGGAGATACCGACGTTGATGGCGGGACGCACGCCCGAGTAGAAGAGCTTGGGCTCAAGGAAGATCTGCCCGTCGGTGATGGAGATCACGTTCGTGGGGATGTACGCCGACACGTCGCCAGCCTGCGTCTCGATGACGGGCAGCGCTGTGAGCGAGCCTCCGCCGAGGTCGTCGTTGAGCTTCACCGCGCGCTCAAGCAGGCGTGAGTGCAGGTAGAAGACGTCGCCGGGGTATGCCTCACGGCCCGGCGGGCGACGCAGCAAGAGCGACATCTGGCGGTAGGCGTAGGCGTGCTTGGTCAAATCGTCGTACACACACAGCGCGTGCTTGCCGTTGTAGAGGAAGTACTCCCCCATCGCGCAACCCGCGTATGGCGCCATGAACTTGATCGGGGCGGCCTCGTCGGCGGAGGCGGCAACGATGATCGTGTTATCGAGCGCGCCAGCCTCGTCAAGTGTCTGCGCGAGCGCGACCACCGTGGACATGCGCTGGCCGATCGCCACATACACGGAGATCACGCCCGTATTGCGGTTGTTGATGATCGTGTCGATCGCGATCGCGGTCTTGCCGGTTTGGCGATCGCCGATGATGAGCTCTCGCTGGCCCCTACCGATCGGGATCATCGCGTCGATCGCCTTCAAACCCGTCTGCATCGGCTCCGTCACCGGCTGGCGCTGCACCACACCGGGAGCCTTGAACTCGGCGGGGCGCATCTCCGTCGTGTTGACCTCACCCTTGCCATCGAGCGGGCGGCCAAGTGGGTCCACGATGCGACCAAGCAGAGCCTCGCCTACGGGGATCTCAAGCAGACGACCGGTGCGCTTGACCGTGTCGCCCTCGGAGATGCGCTCCCACTCGCCGAACAGCACCGCGCCGACGTTGTCTGACTCAAGGTTGAGCGCAAGCCCGGTGACGCCGTGGGGCAGCTCCAACATCTCAAACGACATGCAGTTCTCCAGGCCGTGCAGACGCGCGATGCCGTCCGCCACGGAAAGGACGGTGCCCACCTCGGTGAGCTCGGCCTGCCCGGCGCCGAGGCCCTCGATGCGGCTCTTGAGGATGCTTGTGATCTCGTCAGGGTTGATCTGCATGTGACTAAGAGGCTCCTTGAGCGACCTGCGTGCGCAGTTGCTCGAGTCGATTGCGGATAGAGGCGTCGAGGATCGAATTCCCCACCTGGACGACGATGCCGCCAAGGATGTCGGGCTCGACGCGCGTGGTGAGCGTCACGGTGCGACCTGTGCGCTCACCGATCTGCGCTGAAAGGGTGTTGGTGGTCTGCTCGTCAAGCTCCACCGCGCTGGTGAGAACGACCGGGAGCAGGCGGTTCTCCTGCTCCCACAACCTGTCGTACTCGCGACGGATGCGGAAGATGACGGGCATGCGGTGGTTCTCGATCAACAGGCCGAGAAAGCTCAGCAGGCGCTCGTCCGCGCCGTCGAGCACCTTCTCGAGCCCCGCCTGCTTCTCCTTGGTGGAGAAGTAGGGCGAGAAGAAGAACAGCTCCAGGTCGCGGTTGTCCTTCACAGCATCCGCGAACTGCCCGAGCTGCTCACGCAGCAGGTCGAGCTTGTCTTGCTCGCGGGCGACCTCGAACAGCGAGCGGCCGTATACCTGGGCGAGCTCCTCCATCAGCGCGCCCCCCGGGCGCCGAGGTGTGTGAAGGTGTGTGTAGTCATCGTCCTAGTTGTCGCTCGCCCCGGATGAGATACCGGAGAAATCGAGTTCGCCCAGAGCCTCCTCGACAAGGCGCTTCTGGTCGGAGCTGTCGAGCGTCTTGCGCGTCACCTTCTCGGTGGCGAGCACGGTGAGATTGGCTACCTCTTCGCGGAGTTCGCCAAGCGCACGCTTCGTGGCCGCATCGATGTCACGCGCGGCGCGAGCGGACGCCTCAGCGGCGATCTGACGGCCCTGCTCCTTGGCCTCGCGCTCGTGTGTCTCCGCCGACTGGCGAGCACGTTGCACGATCTCGTCTGACTGTGAACGAGCCTCGGCGAGACGCTCGCGGTACTCGGCCAAGAGCTTCTCGGCCTCCTCGCGCGTGTGTTGCGCCGAGTCGATCGAGTCCTCGATTTCTTTTTGCCGGCGGTCGAGCGCCTCGGTGATGCGCGGGAACGCGAGCCGCGACAGCAGGATCATCGTTACACCAAAGACGACCAGCGTCCAGACCATCAAGCCGATACCCGGCTTGACGAGGAAGTTCCCGCTGCTGGCGATCACTGTGTGGGTTGCGGAGGTCATTGCTCTACGACCGCTGCCCTAGACGATGAACGCGGCGAGCAGGCCCGCGACGAGGCCGTAGAAGAAGCACGCCTCGGTAAGCGCGAAACCGAGCCACTGGATGGAGGTGATCTCGTCGCGCATCTCGGGCTGACGCGTGATCGCCTCGATGACCTTGCCGAAGATGATGCCGATGCCGACACCGGCGCCCACGGCGCCGAGACCGCCGCCTACACCCAGGCCGATCGACTTGCCGGCCTTGGCGATTTCTTCGGTTGCCGCGAAGACCGTGATGAGAGCTGTGAGCACGTCGGTTGACTCCTTTTAGTGGTGCTCGGCGACCGCGCCGCCGAGATAGATAGCGGTAAGAGTGGCGAAAATAAACGCCTGCAGGGCGGCCACCAGGGCGACCTCGAACCCGAACAACGCGATCCCGAGCGGAAGCGTGAACCACCCCAGCCAGGCGCTGCCAAGAAGGACCGCCAGCGCGCCCGCCATGAACAGGATCAAGAGGTGGCCGGCGAGGATGTTCGCAAACAGCCTGATGGAGAGCGACAGCAGCCGCATCAGGTTGGAAAGCAGCTCCAGCACGAAGATGAAGCCGGCCATCGGGCCATGCACACCGGTCGGCACGAGGCTCTTCAGGTAGCCGACCGGCCCCTTGGCACGCACGCCTTCGACGTTGTAGGCGACGAACACGATGAGCGCCAACACCAGCGGGATCGATAGGTTGGCGGTCGCTGCGTAAAGCGAGAACGAGGGGATCGTCAGACCGGCGATATGCAACTCGTGCTCGGTGTTCGTGGGGAGCGGTATATAGCCGATGAGATTCGAGAAGAGGATGAACAGGAACAGCGCGCCGATGAACGGGAACCACCTGGCGGCCATCTTCCGATCCATATTCCCGCCGACGATGTTGTTGCGCATCACGCCATACACCACCTCAACCGCGGTTTGAACGCGGTTGGGGCGCTGCCGCATACGGCGCGCGATGTAGATCATGCTCACGCATGTAAGCGTTGCGGCGATCACCAAGTACATGACCGCCTTGTTGATCGAGAAGGCCCCCAGGTGCACCCAACTGTCGAGCTTGAACTCGTTTTGAGGTTCGAACTCCTTGTTGCGGGTACCGCTGAAGCCGGCGATAGCGATCAGCGCGATCGTGCCGCCCAGCCAAACACCGAGCCCGATCAGCACCTTTGTGCGCGTGGTCATGCCCGTGGATCGCGATGGCTGGATCGCCTCGCCGGTGGGTGTCGCCTGCGCGCTCATGAGGGGCTCGGGGTGCGGTTTAGGCCGGTGCCGCCACGGGTGACGAGCGTAAGCATGAAGTACACGGTGAAGGCAGCGAGGACGAGCGCGGCGGCCATGATGCCGTCGTCCTTGCTACCCGCGTAGCGGGCGAGGATGACTGCAAGCACAATCACCCACACGCGACCCATCATCACGCCGACGGCAAGGCCCGCCCTGACGCGGGGGTCTTTCGAGCGCAGCGCGCGCGCGTGCAGCGCTTCGGTTGCGAGGCGGGTGATGAGCCAGGCGCAGGCGCCCACCACGTAGCCGAACATGGGCAGCCCGCCCACCACCACGAATGGTGCGGTAGCAAGCACGAGACACACGTCCAGATAGCGCAGGACGATCATCGTTGAGTGGGCGCGGCGAAGCCGGTTGTGAGCGCAAGATCGAGCATGGTGTGTGGGGCCACCCTACAGACGCGAAAGCCCGCGCGCCTTTCCGCGGCGGACTCATGACTCCCCTCAGAGCGCGTCTTCAGAAGCCGCCGCGAGTCTACCTGTTCTGCGACTTAGTAACAACTTTGTGACATGCGATACGGATGCGAGGCGGACGAGCGCGAGCGCCACCGCGAACGTGGCGACGCCAGCGAGCACGTCGAGCAGGTAGTGGTTGCCGGTGGAGAGCACGGCGAAGGTGGTGAGGCAGGGGTAGAGCAGCGCGAGGACCCTCACCCACCTCCGTGTGGACATGCGCCATAGCGCGAGCGAACACCAAACCGCCCACGCGAGGTGTAGCGAGGGCATCGCGCCGAACTGATTGGCGTCTGCGGCGATGCTGCCGGTGTGCCACTGCCCGAGCGGGTTGGTGGAGGCGACGACGTCTGAGAAGCCGCTCGATGTGAGCATTCGGGGAGGTGCGACCGGATAGCGCCAGAAGACGAGCAGCCCGAGAACGTTGATGGCGACGAGCGTGTTGCGTAGCGGACGGTAGATGTCAGCGCGCTTCCACCACAGCCAGCCGAGCAGCGCAAACGTGACCACGAAGTGAGCGTTGTCGTAGTAGTAGGAGACGATTGTGCCGAGCGTGTCGTGGGCGGCCAACCAGCGGTTCAGCGACAGTTCGGGGTCGATGTGGAGCGACCGCTCGAAGTTCAGGATCGCCCGGCCGTGGCCGAGCGCGATCGCTTCGCGGCGGGGCGCGAGGTTCGTGACAGCGTCGTACAACCACGCGAGCCAGGCGACCACGAGCAACTCACCCCACCAGCGCGCGCGAGTGGCTTCCCGCGGGACGCCGACGCCGTCCACGGCGATCTCACCCGCGGACAGAACCTCAGGGGAGGGTGTGCCGACGGGAGACGGGAAGGTGGTCGAAGCCGACGGCGAGGATGTGGTCGCAATGGGCAAGCATGCGATGTTATCCACTGGTGAACGCAGGTAAATGTGTGGCAAACGCCCTTTCAGGGCGTGACCGCGTGAAGACCTCGCTCGATGAGCGCGTCGAGCACCCGTGGGAGAGCGAGCGCGGTGCGCTGCCATGAACCCGATGCGCTGTAGTCGTCGGCGTCGTGGAGCAGCAACACCGACCCCTCCCCCACGCCGTCGGTGACGCGGGTGGCGATCGACTCGGGGGTGGCGCGCGCCTCCCAGTCACGACCCCAATGAGACCAAAGCATCGTGCGCTGCTCCCGAAGTCGTGCCCGGCGCAACGCAGTGGCGTTGAGGATCCCGTAGGGCGGGCGATAGAGCGTGGGATAAACGCCGGTAGCGTCCTCGATCGCTGTTTGGGCTCGTGCGAGATCCTCCCTAACCTGCCACGGCGCGAGGCGCAGTAGGTTTCGATGGCGGTGGCAATGAAGACCGATTTGGTGACCCGCCGCCACGAGCTCGCGTGGGATCGAAGGGTTGCGCAAGACCTGCTCGCCCACGAGGAAGAAGGTGGCTTTGACCTCGTGCTTTGCGAGCACATCCAGCACCGCCGGCGTCCCCTGGACGTGGGGACCGTCGTCGAAAGTGATCGCGCAGCCACGTCCAGTGGAGGTGCGATCTTCTACGCCGAGCGAGGTGCGTAGCGTCTTTGAGTAGAAGGCGAGCGCCGGCAGCACGTATCCAGCCATCGCCACGCCGGCGAGCGCGCCCGCAAGCGGGCCGCCCGGGCTGCGATGATCGTTTGGGTAAATGGAGAAGCTCATCCTCGGAATCGCGGCGGCGATCGCCGCCTCGACGTTCTACAGCCTAGGGGTAGCGCTACAGGCGATGGACGCCAAGCGCACGCCCCACTCCGAGCACCTGCACCCGGCGCTGGCGCTCAACCTCGTGCAACAGCGGCGTTGGTTGACCGGCACCGGCCTGTCGATCCTGGGCTGGCCACTACAGGTTGTGGCGCTGCTACTCGCCCCGCTGGTGGTGGTGCAGCCGACGCTCGCGATGGGGTTGCTCGTGCTGTTGTACTTCGGCAGGCGAATGCTTCACGAGCATGCGGGCCGGCGCGAGCACCTGGCGGTGGGGGCGATCGTGCTGGGTGTGGTCGGCATCGCGCTGTGCGCGCCGGAGCGCAGCACCACCCACACGAGCAACCTCACTGTCACCCTTGTGCTCATAGGGCTGGGACTGCTCACGCTGCTCCCCTACGCGGTCAACCGCGTACGCAGGCCGGCCGCGTCGCTGACGATGATCGGCGCGGGATTGGGATTCGCCTGGAGCGGGGTCGCCACCAAGCTTGCCTCTGATGACCTGGCTCGCGGCGCGCTTGTGCTTGCGGCAGCCTGGTCTATCTCGACTGCGGGGGCATCCGCCGTGGCTGCCCTCAGCGAGATGAGCGCTTTGCAGATGCGTCCGGCGATCCTCGTGGCGCCGGTGGTGTTTGTGACTCAGACGGTCGTGCCGGTGGCGCTCGCGCCGCTGTTGCTCGGCGAAAGCTTCAGCTCGACCCCGCTCGGGGGTATACCGCTCACGATCTCGCTGCTCGTGCTTGTGGTGGGCGCGGCGGCGCTCGCGCGCTCACCACTGTTGCTCGCTTTGATGGAAGCCGAACCCGTGAGCGAGCCAAGCGGCTCGACCGAGAGCCCATTGGATCGCACCCAGGACACGATCCGCTCAACGCCTCGCAGCGATGAAGACGATCCGTCGACAGACACCACCAGTACGTCGCCTGCGCGCATCGGACGTTGAGGGAGCGGACCTGTGGCGGTAAGTCGCAGCGCGCCCGCAACCGGAATCGCGCCCGTACTGCGAGCCAGTACGAGTTGACCCACTGTGAGCCCATTCGGGGGCTGCAGGAAGTAGAAGCGATGGTGAAGGCCCAGCGCACGCGCCTGGGAGCGCAATGTGCCGCGCGTGCGCAGCCAGCGAAAGATCGAACGAGAGTGTGGTACCTCGGGCACAAGTTCGTCGTGGAGCCCTCTCAGGTCACCGATCGTGACCGACGCGTCAGCGCCGTTGTCGGCGAAGGACGCGTGAATCCCGGCTCCCGCGAGCTCGGCCGCGAGTAGCTTGACTTCCCCGGCAGGGGCGCGCACAACCAAGCCGACCTCGCGCTTGGTGGTCTCCACACGCTTGAGCGGGTGCACGCCGAGGAACAGCCCCGCGAACGCGGTGACCTCGTCGGTGGACATCAACCAGGTGCTCAGTGCAAGCAAGAGCGCGAGTTGGGTGACAAATGCCACCATCCGCAAACGCCACAGCGGGATCGGGTTGACGCGGCGTGGCGCGTCGAGCACGAGGTCGACGGCGGCCGGGTCGAGCCGGGGCTCTGCTTCGTGCACCGCAGGATGTAGATGGGGCGGGTCGGCGAGTTCGGGCGCCGAGAGCGTGTTCTCACCCGCGACCGCAACCAGTCCCTCACGCGGGTGCGGCGCGCGGCCGCTCAGGTCGTGGTGTTCGGCGAAGCTCGCCTGCACATGGTCGCGTAGCTCACGCGTGTCGTTCGCGAGCCGTAGCAGCCCGAGGTCCGCCATCGCACGCGTGTTCAGACGGGCGTGACCAACCGGAAGGCCGTAGGAGACGACTGGCGTGCCTGTGGCCTTCGCCTCAAGGCAGGTGACACCGCCGGTGGAGTGCACGAGCGTGTCTGCCGCGGCGAGGATCTCGGGCATACGGTCGGTGAAGCCGTACACGCGTACGCGTGGCTCGTCGGCGAAGTCATCTGAGAGGCGCTTGTGAAGCTGCTCGTTGCGCCCCCCAAGGCACACGATCGCGCTCACGTCGGGGATGCTTGCGATCTCGCGCACAGCGCCCTGCACGTCACCGACACCCCAACCACCGCCCGACACAACCACAAGGCGGCCGTCGACGGGGAGCCCGAGCGCGCGGCGCGAGTCGGCCTGGGAGCGCTCGTCTAGGAACTCCGCGGAGATGAGGGGCCGCACAAGGTGGGCGCTGCCTTCCCCCGCGATGCGCTCCACCGAATCGAGCGACTCGCCGTACATGACCAGATGACTGTCGATGCCGGGCTGAGCCCAGAAGAAAAGGCCAGTGAGGTCGGTGATGGTGGCGACCGTCGGGCAGTGGACTCGACGCGTGCGTCGCAGGCGCGCGAGAACCACCGTGACTGCTGGGTAGGTGGACACGACCACGTCGGGCTCGTGCTCGGCGATAGTCCGCGCGAGCGGACGCGAGCCGAACAGACACAGCAGCTTGCGGGCGAGCACACGCACCGGGGCGACACTCTCAAGTAGCCAGTACACGACGGTGTAGGTCCAGGGGAAGAAGCGCAGCTGCACGCGATAGCCATCCTCAACCACCGGTTGCAATAGCGGCCCCATCGCGGCGAGCCCGTCGATGACCGTGACCTCCGCCTGCTCGGGCGAGCTCTCGATCTGACGAGCGAGCGAGCGCGCAGCCGCGGCGTGGCCCTCGCCGACGTCGGCGGAGAGGATGAGTACGCGCTTGGGCCCGGGGCGCCGGCGCTGCGTGGGTGTGCGATGGCGGCGTGGCATACAGTTCAAGCCTTGCCCGCCCGACGGACGAGTCGGCTCGGTCGTCGCGCGAAAGGTGGCGGATGCACTTCGAGCACGACGACACTGAAAGCCTAGCGACCGCGGTGGCGCCTCGCACATCGCCGCGATACCGCGTGCGCTCACACCCTAGTTCGCGCACACTGGGTGTACTGGGCCTCGTGAGTGTGCCCGTGTGCGTGCTGATACTCGTGGCGCGCGCCGCGGGGAGTCCTTCGCAGTACGTTCCGGCGCGTAGCGGCGGCTGGCCGGGATGGCTGTCCGGCCCACTGCACGGACTTGGGCTGACGCTCGATTCCGCGACCTTCCAAGCGTTGACGGTTGCGATGTGCGTCGGCTACGTGCTCGTGCTGTT
Organism: uncultured Solirubrobacterales bacterium; assembly: GCA_963695305.1. Lineage (GTDB taxonomy): Bacteria > Actinomycetota > Thermoleophilia > Solirubrobacterales > Solirubrobacteraceae > Palsa-744. The sequence goes on from OY968774.1 coordinate 2,912,968, forward strand.
CTGCGCGCAAGCGCTCTCCGGCAGGGCGATCGCTGTGTCGATCGTGGCGGCGAACCTCTTCCTGCTGCTGGGACCACCATTGATCTCCCAGGACGTGTTCGGGTACCTCGAGTTCGCGCGACTGGGGGTGTTGCACGGCCTTGACCCCTACACGCACGTCGCCGCTGAAGCCCCCACCGACGCGGTCTTCCCCTTCGTTGGCTGGCCCTTCCAGCACTCCCCCTACGGTCCGATCTTCACGCTCGGCTCCTACCCACTTGCATGGTTGGGATTGGCGGGCGGATTGTGGACGTTGAAGGCGATCGCGGTGGGGGCAAGCCTCGGGGCGGTCGCCTTGACCGCAAGCGCGGCTCGACGCATGGGCCGCTCGGCGAAGGCGGCGGCGGTGTTTGTGGGCCTCAACCCGGTGCTACTTGAGCTCGCCACGGGCGGCGCCCACAACGACACACTCGTATTGCTCGCACTCGGGGGTGCGCTTGCTTTGGCGGCAGGATCGGCTCCACGCCTGCGCGCAAGCGCGGCGGTACTCGTCGCGGGGGTGGGCGTGAAGGCCTCAGCGGGGTTGGTGATCCCGTTCGTGGCGCTTGCTCCCGCTGCGTGGCGGGAACGGGGGCGGGTGGCGGCGAGCGCGGTGAGCGCGCTTGCGTTGCTTGCGATCGTGGCGGTGGTTGGGTTCGGCGCGCACGCCTTCGGCTTCTTGAACGCACTCAATGAGCAACAGCAACTCGTGGCGACGCACAGCATCCCGGCGGAGACGGCGCGGCTCGTCGGATTGAGCGGTGTGCCGGCCTGGTGGCGCCACCTCTACCTGGCGGGCTTCCTAGTTGTGCTCGCGTACACGCTGTGGCGCACCGCGCGTGGCGCCGACTGGCGGGCGATGGCGGGGTGGGCGACGCTCGCGCTCTTGCTATCGACCGCCTGGTTGCTGCCGTGGTATGCGATATGGGTGCTCCCCCTGGCCGCCCTCGCCGACAGCCGCCGTTTGCGCGCCGCCACGCTCCTGTTCTGCGCCTACGCGATCCTTATCCACCTCGCGCTCGCCAACCCCCTGTTGAGCCCCACCCGCAACGTTCCTCACCACCGCATCGCCATCCGACGGTGAGCCCTCGGCGGCGATGGCATCGTATTCGCCGGTCTCCAAATGCAGAGCCACGCTGCGCTCCACCTCGGCAGCCGAGGCATCGGGGCGCAAACGACGAATGCGCAACGCGTCGATACGGCGGAACTTGAGGATCTCAAGCACGTACACGAGATAGACGCTGGCGGCGCCTACAACGAGTGCGATCGCCGCCATCACCAGCACCCAACCCGTGTCGAGGTGACCTTTGTGGTCGGAATAGGGGACGAAGCGGAGCGCCAGCACGAGCCCGGCGAGCATCAGGGTCCAGGCATACAGGTAGGCGATCGTACGCCTAGTGGAAAAGCCGATGCGGGCCATACGGTGGTGGAAGTGCTCGCTGTCGGCGGCGTAGATGGGGCGCTTGTACTTCAAGCGCTTGAGCACCACGAAGGTGGTATCGAGGAAGGGCACCATCAGCAGGATGAGCGGCAGCACGAAGGACACCACCACTGGCGTCTTCACCGCCGCCTCGACGGTCACCACCCCCATCAAAAGGCCGAGCAGGTTCGAGCCGCAATCCCCCATAAAGCTGGAGGCGGGCGGGAAATTGTGCACGAGGAAACCAAGCGCCGCACCGGCAGTGAGCGCCGCGAGCACACCCGGGGCGGCACGGTCGAGGTCAAAGGCGATGATGGCGAGCGTGCCGGCGATGATCACGCACACCCCCGCTGCCAGCCCGTCCACACCGTCGGAGAGGTTGACCACGTTCATCATCACCACGAGTCCTATAACCGTGAGCGCTGGCCCGGCGTTCGTGGCACCCGCTTTGGGGAAGGCAAGCGCACCAACGAACGGAAGCGTGATCGACTTCACCGCCACGCCGTAGTGCACAACGATCACGGCAGCGACTATCTGGCCTGCGAGCTTTGCGAGCGGGTGGAGGTCGAAGCGGTCGTCTAGCGCGCCCACGAGCGTGATGAGCGCGGCGGCCATCAGCACGCCGTGCCAGAGCTGCGCGTCCTTGCCGTAGCCGGCAGGGAGGAACGCGAGCATCGCGACGAGCACCCCGGCGAAGATGGCAAGGCCACCGAGTAGCGGGGTGGCGCGATCTGAGAGGCCGCGGTCGCGTGGCTCGTCCACCGCGCCCACCGCCTTCGCCAGGCGCATCGTAAACGGGGTCAGCAGCGCCGCCACGGCCGCGGCCGTGAGGAATGCGTACAGCGCGTCCAGCTCGTTGAAATGGGCCATCGACCTGCAAAAGCATCGCAGGCGTGGGCGTCGTTGGAATCCATCCCATTCATGTGAGGGCGACCAACGCCGCCGAAAGACCTATGCGGCGGCAGCGGCGGTGAGATGCTCATACAGCGGGTAGCGCTCCACGATCGCCTGCACGCGCTCTGCGAGCTCGGCCTTGCGGGCCTCGAATTCGGGGGTGAGGGCGGTGGCGACGATCTTCCCGACCTCCGAGAAGTCCTCGACACCGACGCCCCTAGTGGCGAGCGCGGGGGTGCCGATGCGAAGGCCCGAGGCCTCCATCGGCGGGCGCGGGTCGAACGGGACGGCGTTGCGGTTGACCGTGACCCCGATCTCGTGCAACCGGTCCTCGGCCTGGCGGCCGCTCAGCTCCGGCTCGCACGCGCGCAGGTCCACGAGCGCTAGATGCACATCTGTTCCTCCGGTGAGCACGTTGACGCCATGCCCCGCCTTCATCAGCTCCGCGGAGAGCGCCTTAGCGCCCTCGATTGTGCGGCGCTGGCGCTCGGCGAAGAGATCGCTTGCGGCGATGCGAAGCGCAACCGCCTTGGCAGCGATGACATGCTCAAGCGGTCCGCCCTGCTGGCCGGGGAAGACAGCGGAATCGATCTTTTTGGCGTGCTCCTCCTTGCAGAGAATGATCCCTGCGCGGGGGCCTCCCAGTGTCTTGTGGGTGGTGGTCGTGACCACATCGGCGCCAAAGGCAACCGGGTTCGGGTGAAGCCCCGCGGCGACAAGCCCGGCGAAGTGGGCCATGTCCACCATCAACAGCGCCCCGACTTCGTCGGCGATCTCACGGAAGCGCGCGAAGTCAAGCTGCCGGGGGTAGGCCGACCAGCCGGCGAGCAGCAGCTTCGGTTTGCGCTCGCGGGCGACGCGGGCGACCTCGTTCATGTCGATGACGCTCGTCTCGCGGTCGACCTCGTAGGCCGCGATGTCATAGAGACGGCCCGACACGTTGATTTTCATGCCGTGGGAGAGGTGGCCACCGTGGGCGAGCGAGAGCCCCATGATCGTGTCTCCCGGCGTGAGCAGCGCGTGGTAGACGGCCGTGTTGGCCTGCGCCCCGGAGTGGGGTTGCACGTTTGCGTGGTCGGCGCCGAACAACGCCTTGGCACGGTCGATAGCAAGTTGCTCTGAGACGTCCACCCACTCGCAGCCGCCGTAGTAGCGCCGTCCGGGATAGCCCTCGGCGTACTTGTTGGTGAGCACCGACCCCTGGCATTCGAGCACCGCTTGGGGCACGAAGTTCTCCGAGGCGATCATCTCCAGAGTGCCCTGCTGGCGCTCCAGCTCCCCGCGCAGAGCAGCGGCGACCTCCGGGTCCACCTCGGCAAGCGGGCGATTGAAATAGTCAGGGCTGAGATCGGACATCGGCGCGCTCCTAAGCTGGCGTGAGTGTCGAGTGCCCAGGCGCGCGGCGTTAGTCCTCAGCCGCTTCCCGGTGGTCACTTCCACCTCTTGCGCCAGTCGCGGCTGCGCCGTATGAGGCTAGCAGGAGCGGGTGAGCGCCGTTGCGAGCGATGCCGCATCGAGCGGCCCTTCGCGCACTATCTGCCAATCGCCGCTCTGCTCGTAGTCGCAGAGGTCGATCACGGTCGAGGCAAGGCCGGGAAGCTCGCCGCCGTCGAGTACGAGATCGGCGCCTTCGCGCAGCGCTACGGGCACCTCGGCAAGCCGGCGTGGTGGCGCTTTGCCCGAGAGGTTGGCGCTTGACTGAAGCACCGGCGCGCGAAGGGCGGCAAGCGCGGCGAACTGTCCCTCAAGGAGAGGGATACGCAGACCGAGGGGTAGCGCATTGTCTCGACCTGAGTCCAACCTCTCCGGGTCGCAGGCGAGTGGAAAGCGGCGTTGAGGGTTCGGGAGCAGAAGCGTGACCGGCCCGGGCAGCAGCGCCGTAAGCGCGGTGCGCGTTCGGGGGCCAAGCTCTGCGAGGCAGTCGAGCGCCGCATCGAGCGCGAAGAACATGACAGCCGACGGCTTCACAGGCGGCCGGCACTTGAGCTCGTAGATCTTCCGCATTGCCAGCGCGCTGTCGGGGTCACAGGCGAGGCCGTAGACGGTGTCCGTTGGGATGACGGCAACGCCCCCGGCCAAGAGGCACTCCTCCAACCGCTTGGCGTCCTCTGGAGTGACGGTCACGGACGCTCACCGACGACGACGCGCTCGATACCGGCGAGATCCCGCTCGGCACGGACGACCGAGAAGCCCGCGGCCTGCATTAGCCCGGCCACCTCCACGGACTGGCCGGCGCCAACCTCCAGCGCGAGCAGCCGCACGGCGGAACGGCCAGCAGCTTGCTCTACGAGCGAGCGAATCGCGTCGAGTCCGTCGGGTCCGGCGAACAGCGCGGCGAGCGGCTCGTGACGCAAGATCTCCGGCGCAAGCGTGGCGCGATCGCCACTGGGTACATAGGGCGGATTCGAGACGATGGCGTCGAACTCGTCGCGGAGTCCCGCCAGCAAGTCGGCCGACAGCCAGCTCACGCCCAGCTTCAGTCGTGCGGCGTTGCTCCGCGCGACTTCGAGCGCATCGTCGCTGAGATCGCTGCCCCAGACGTCGAGGTCGGGACGCTCGTCCTTGAGCGCGAGCGCGATGGCGCCACTACCGGTGCCGACATCAAGTACCCGCGCTCCCTGCGGCAACGTCAGCCCCACCTCCACAAGCAGCTCGGTCTCCGGCCGGGGAATGAGCACGCGTGGATCGACCATCAGCTCCAGGCGGCGGAAGTGGCGACGGCCGAGAATGTAGGCGACCGGCTCCCTCAGCACCGAGCGGCGGCGCACATAGTCCTGGAAGACGCGTACGGCCGGACCGGCGACGCTCAGGTCGTCGATGAAAAGCCGCTCGCGGGAGACGCCCAGCGCATTGGCAAGCAGCAGTTCGGCATCGAGCCTGGGGGTTTCGCAACCGGCGGCGGTGATCGCGGTTGCCGCCCCATCGAGTGCGTCGCGAACCGGGGTTCCGCCTGCGAGCGATCCGGCTTGGGAAGGCATTTTTAGGGGTTCGCTCGTGCCCGGCGGGTCAGACGGCCGTTTGGGCCTCTAGGCGGCGGCGCTTCTCGTCGGCTTGGAGCGCCGCGGTGATCTCCTCCAACTCGCCTTCGAGTACCTGGTCGAGGTTGTGGACGGTGACCTTGACACGATGGTCGGTGACGCGCCGCTCGCCGTAGTTATAGGTGCGGATCTTCTCCGCCCGATCGCCCGTGCCCACCTGCGAGCGACGGTCGGCGGCAAGCTCGGATTGCTGCTCCGCCAGCGCGCGCTCATACAGGCGGGCACGCAGCACGCGCAGCGCCTTCTCGCGATTCTGGAGCTGCGACTTCTCGTCCTGCATCGACACCACAATGCCTGAGGGCTTGTGGGTTATCCGCACCGCCGAGTCGGTCGTGTTGACCGACTGCCCGCCCGGACCGGAGGAGCGGTACACGTCGATTTGCAGGTCCCCCTGGTTGATCTCCACGTCCACGTCCTCAGCTTCGGGCAATACCGCAACCGTTGCGGTTGAGGTGTGGATGCGCCCCTGTGACTCGGTTTGGGGAACGCGTTGTACGCGATGGGTGCCCCCCTCGAACTTGAAGACGGAGTAGGCGCCAGCGGGTGGGTGGGACTTAATCGCGAAAGTGTACTTGCCCTCCCCCAGCTCTAGCGGCTCGGGCTTCAGACCGACGCGTTCGGCGTAGCGGGTAAGCATCCGGTAGACGTCGCCCGCCCACAGCCCAGCCTCGTCACCGCCTGCGCCGCCCTGGATTTCGACGATGACGTTCTTCTCGTCGTTGGGGTCGCGCTCCACCATCGCGAAGCGGATCTCCTCTTCGAGCTGCTCCACGCGCTCCCGCGCCGTGGTGAGCATCTCGCGCACCTCTGCGTCCTCGCCCTCGGCGAGCAGCTCCTCGGCGCCCGCTGCGTCGTCGGTGGCCCGGCGCCACTCCTCCGCGAGCTTGGCGGCGGGCTCAAGCTGGCGGTAGGCGCGTCCGACCTCCGCGTAGCGGTTGCGGTCGCCGATCACCTCGGGGTCGGTCATCTGCTCGCCGAGCTCGGCGAAACGCGCTTCGATCTGCTCGATCAGGTCTTCGATCATGCGAGCAGTCTAGGTACAACCGCAGTGGCGCCATGTGGGGGCGCACTTTGCGAAGCGCTACGCCACAACCTCCACGCCCACAAGATCTGCGGCGTCCATGCTTCCGGGCGTCTCCAACGCCAACACCGCGTCAAGCGCGGCGATGGCTACGGCGAGCTGGTCGAGGTCGGGCTCGCGCGTGGTGAGCAGCTGTAGCTTCAGCCCCGGCCACATGACTGCGCGCACCCAGCGGCGGTTGCGGTTGCGCCCGGCGAACTTGATGATCTCGAAGGAGATACCCGCGATGATCGGCACACCGAGGATGCGTGTGGCGATGAGCAGGTACCAGGCGGGCAACCCGACCGCGCCGAACACGAAGATGGAGACAACCATCACGATCAGGAGAAAACTCGTACCGCAGCGTGGGTGTAGGCGCGAGAAGCGCTGCGCGTTCTGCGGGGTAAGCGGCAGCCCCGCCTCGAAGCAGGAGATCGTCTTGTGCTCGGCGCCGTGGTACTCGAACACCCGGCGTAGGTCGCGGATGCGTGACAGCAGCACCATGTAGCCGAGGAAGATCGCAGTGCGCACACAACCCTCGACAACCCAGAACAGCGCCGAGGAGTGAAGTTGGCCCTTGACGAGGCTCGTCAAGCCAAGCGGCAGCAGGAAGAAAAGGCCGATCGCAAACACGAGCGACACGACCACCGTGCCCGCCCAGATGCCCGCGCCGATTTCCTGCGGCTCCTCCTCTGCCTCGTCCACAGGGAGTTGCGCGTTGGCGGAGATCCCGAGCGCCCTGAACCCGATCGCAAGCGACCCCCCGAGCGCGACGATGCCGCGTAGCACCGGTATCCGCAGCCAGCGGTGACGCGCGAGCGCTGAGGTGAGCTCGAACGTGGAGACCTCGATCTCGCCAAGCTGCTCAAGTTCTCCGGCGTCCTCCTCCCGTGCCAGCTCACCCTCGCGCGCGAATGCAGCCTCGAAAGCGTGCTCCTCCTCCCGCACCGTCTCGACCCGTGCAGTCTCGGGCTCGCCGGACGATCCGCCGTCTGCCGCTTCGCTCTGCGACGCCTCGGGCTTTGCGACGAGCGGCTTGCGCACCGCCACCGCCCAGTGGCGGACGCCGCGCATCATCACCCCCTCAAGCACTGCCTGCCCGCCGAGCGGAGCGTCGCGCTTGGCTCTGAGCTCGCCGTCGGGCAGTTCTTCCTCGGCGACACCCGGCGTCTGGGGGGAGCCCGCTGGAGGCGCCACGCGCTCGGGCGCGGTCGCTTGAAGGTTGCTCACCCTCACCTCCCACCGGCGACCGGTCGAGAGGACATCGTCTTACTGGGGGTGTGCCTGCGTCTGAGAGGCGCCGGACTGGCCGCTGCCCGTCTGCGCGCTGCGCAGTCGGCCCTTCGCGACCCGGCGCTGGAAGCGCTCCACCCGTCCACCGGTGTCCACCAGCTTCTGCCGTCCCGTGTAGAACGGATGGCAGTTGGAGCACACCTCGACGTGTATCTCCTCCTGCGTGGCGCGGGTGGTGAATTCATTGCCACACGTGCACCGCACGTGCGCCTGAATGTAGTTGGGGTGGATTGAGTCCTTCATGCTCAGGGCATTCTAGCGACCCGCGCGCGATCGGGCCTCGCCTGTGGCAAACGGACGGCCGGCCGAGCGCCGGGTGCGTCCGTCTCAGGCCGCCGGAGCCTGCCTCACCTGGGCCGAGAGCGTCGGTTGAACGCACTTCTGCGTATGCAGTTCGGCGCGCTTGAGCACCCGCCCTTTTTCGCCTGACCAGCGGAAGCGCACGACGGCGCGGTATGCCGCGGGCGCCGCGAGGTTGGTGACCTGCTTGACGTACTTGTAGATCTTCACGCCAGGTTCGGCGCGCTGCCATACGCCAAGGCCGGGAGCGATCACGGTGTGGAAGTCGGCTTCGCCGCGCATGCGCTCCTGGAGTTCGAAGCGCAGGGCCATCTTCTGGGTGGCCGGTGTGGCGACCATCTGCGCGGTGAATGTCGCCGAGCGTTCGACTTGCGCGGTGGAGGTGACGCACTGTTCGAGCGTTACCGAGTAGCCAGGAACCGTTGGCGTCGCGGTCCGCCGCACGCCTCCCGCCGCAAGGGCGCTCGCGGCGCACGCAAGTACCGTAAGCACGCATCCCATAAGCAGCGCCGTCTTCGCGGCGCAAGTATGTTTCGCCAGCCTCGCCATTGACAACCCTCTAACACCAGAGAACACGGTTGGTTTCGGCGCGGCGGCCGCCGCGCCGAAGATTGTTGCGGGGTCTCGGGTTTCGGTGATCTTTAGGTTATTTGGTAGAGAGGGCCATCGCCACCCTCCGGCGTCGTCAAACGCCCACCCTTGGCGGTGATAGCTCCGCACTGCACGCAGTTGGTGTAGTTGACGATCACGTCGACATCGCCGGTCTCCGGAGCGTCGTCTGGGATCTCATAGACACCTGCGGGACACATCCAACGCCAGGTCTCGGCGACCTCGCGGGGAACGTGCTTCTGCACGCGAATGTGGTTGGGGGCATCGTCGCGGGTGGCATTGCCTGTGATGAATACCGAGGAGAGCTTGTCGAACGTGTACTTGCCGTCGGGCTTGACGTACACGTCCTTGGTTTTGCCCACGAACATTCCGATCGAGTCGTTGCGGTGCCAGTCGGCGCGGCCGGGGAGCTTGCCCTTGGTGATCTGTTGGATGCCCGAGAGGGGACCACCGACAAGCAGGCCCTTCTGCAGTGGCTGGCGCGCGTTGCGGACCTCCCACAGCTCTTTGCCGACGGAAGACTCCTCGATCGCCTTCTCGTAGGAGGAGAAGTCGGTGTTGCCGCGCTTGAGCGCCGCGTAGATCGTCTCTGCGGCGAGCATCCCTGACTTGATGCAGTGGTGGACGCCCTTGAGCGCCATCGTGTCGACCATGCCACCGGCGTCGCCGACCAGCACCGCGCCGGGCATCGAGAGCTTGGGCATCGACCAGTAGCCACCGCCGGGGAGCGCCTTGGCGCCCCAGGCGACGCGTTCGCCGCCCTCAAGGATTTTCCGCACGAGCGGATGCGTCTTGAAGGTCTGGAGCAGGTCATGTGCGGAGGTGGTGGCATCGGCGTAGTCAAGCTCGACGACGAAGCCGATCGAAACCATGTCCTCGCCGGTCTTCTCGTTCTTCATCGGGTAGATCCAGGTTCCGCCGATCTGGCCGTATTTGGAGGAGATTTTCAGCGGCCACGGTCCCATCGTGTGGATCAAACGGTCAAGCGGCTTTGTGACCTTCCACACCTCCTTGACGCCGAGCTCCCACACCTGCGGCTCGCGACCCTCGGCGAGGTTGAACTCGCGGATGGCGGCACCCGTGATGTGGCCCCAGCAGCCCTCGGCAAGCACCGTGGCTTGCGCCTTGATGTCGGTGCCGGGCTCGAAGTTGCCGAGCGGCTCGCCGTCCTTGCCGCGACCCTTGTCGCCTGAACGGACACCGACCACGCGCCCGTCCTCCACCACAAGCTGAGTGGCGGCTGTCTCGGTGAGAATGTAGGCGCCTGCCTCCTCAGCCTGCTGCTGCTGGTAGCGGGCAAGCGCGGCGACGGACATGACCTCGTTGCCGTGGTTCTTGAACGGCGGGGGTGTGGGAATGCGCAGCGACATTTTGGAGGTGGGCGTGAGGTAGACCGCCTCCTTGGTGACCTCGCCGAAGGCGAAGCCCTCCTCGCGCCACTGCTCGCGGGTCATGTCGGGGAACAGTTCTTCAAGCGCCTGGGGCCGCACGACCGCGCCAGAGAGGTTATGTCCGCCGCAGGTCTTTGCCTTCTCGACGACCGCGACCGGCACTTCGCCGAGGCGCTCCATCGTCTCCGGGTCATCGGCGAGCAGCTGCAAGAGACGGTTGGCGCAGGCGAGGCCGGCGGTGCCTCCGCCGACGATCGCCACTCCCACCTCGATCAGCTCGTCCTCGGGGTCGAGCCCCTGCTTTACGAACTCCTTTACGGGTTCTACGGGCGGTGGGAAGGCCGCCGGAACGACCTTTCCATTGCGTGAGCCGTTATGAGATGACATCGCTTGACACTCCTTTTCGCTCGCGCATCCGCCCAAACCCCACTGCTATGACGCCTTCTTGGCCTTCACGGCCTCGGTCAGCTTTGGCAGGATCTTGTTGAGATCGCCCACGATGCCGAGGTCTGAGAACTCGAAGATCGGCGCGTTTGAGTCCTTGTTGATCGCGACGATGTTCTCCGAGGCCTGCATTCCCACCTTGTGTTGGATCGCGCCGGAGATACCCGCCGCGAGGTACAGCTTTGGGGCGACCGTCTTTCCGGTCTGGCCGATCTGGGCCGCGTAGGGGTACCAGCCTGCGTCCACCACCGCACGGGTGGCGGCGACCGCCGCGTTGTTGCCGAACGCGCCCGCGAGCTCTTCGCAGAGCTGGAAACCCTCGGCCTTGCCGAGACCGCGACCGCCGGCAACCAGGATGGAGGCGCCCTCGATGTCGACGTCCGCGCCGCGTTGTTCGCCGCGAGTCACCATCGTGGCCTGCTTGGCGTGCTCCGAGAGCTCGAAGCTGACCGACTCCACCGCAGCAGCTCCCGCGCCTGACTCTTTGATCTCAAACGCGTTGAGACGGCCGATCACAATGCCAACGTCCGAGCGGTACTTGATCTCGGAGATCGCGGAGTCGCCGAGGATTGGACGCTCGGCTATCAATTCGCCGCCCTCAGCGCGGACCGCGGTGACCTCCATAGCCACACCGGCGCCGAGGCGCGCGGCCAGGCCAGCGCCGATCTCGAAGCCGAGCAGACCACCACCGAAGAGGGCGTATTTGTAGTCGCCACCGGAGATGGCGGCGCCCATCGCGTCGACCACCGGCTGGGCGAGCCCTTCGGGGCCCTCGGCGATTAGCACCTTCTTGGCGCCGTAGTTGCCAAGCGATGCCGCGAGGTCTTGCGGGACGTTCTCGCCCACGAGGATCGCATGTGCCTCACCACCGAGTTCGGCGGCGAGCTTGGCGCCCTCAGAGACGGCGCCGAGTGAGTTCTTGTTGATCGCGCCTTCGTAGTGGAGCGCGTAGATGAGGATGTTCGCCATCTAGATCAGCTTCCTCTCGTCGAGCCAGGAGACGATCTTTTCGACGGTCTCGTTGGTGTCCTCGTCCTCGATGATCTCGCCCGCGGCCTTGGCGGGGGGGGCCTTCGCTGCAACCCACTGGGCGGCGGAATTGTCGCCGCCCACCTTGGAGGCGTCGATGCCGACGTCACCGGCGGTAACCGTGTCGAGTGGCTTCTTCTTGGCGCCCATGATCGCCTTCAGCGAGGGGTAGCGCGGCTCATTGATGGCGTCGCCGACGGAAATGACAGCGGGGAGCTTGATTTGCACCGTGTCGTACCCGTACTCGGCCTGGCGCTCGCAACGCAGAGCGTCGGAATCGACGTCCATCTTGATGACCTGGGTGAGCGAGGGCATGCCGAGGTGCTCGGCGACAACCGCGCCGATCGTGTAGCACTCGCCGTCGTCTGACTGCTGGCCGAGCAGCACGAGGTCTGGTTTCTCACGCTGGAGTGTCTGCGCCAGGGCATAGCCGGTGGCGGCGACGTCGGAGCCGGCAACAGCGGGGTCGGAGAGGTGCACAGAGCGGTCCGCACCAAGCGAGACAGCCTTGTGGAGGGCACGGACGGCGCTCTCCGGGCCCATCGTGACGGCAACGATCTCCTCCACGGGGGCGACGCCGCCCTCGCGAACCTGCATCGCAGCCTCGATGGCGTGCGTGTCATACGGGTTGAGGTTCTTCTCCCCGCCTCGGTCCATGCGCCCCGTCGAGCTGTTGATGCGCTTCTCGACGGCGGCGTCCGGGACCTCCTTCACCAGGACGCAAATCTTCATTCAGCTAACTCCTTCAGGGATGTCGTGGGCGAATCCTACCTGAGTTGACTGACGAGTCAATCAGGGGTGCGCTCGGTCGTTGCCGAGCGGATGAAATCAACGATGGCTTGGGTGGGTGCGCCGGGTGTGAACACCTCGGCTACACCCAAGCTCTTCAGCTCTGGGATGTCTTCGGCGGGGATCGTCCCACCGACGGTCACAACCACGTCATCGATCTGTTGCTCATGCAGCAACTGCACCACGCGCGGCACGAGCGTCATATGGGCGCCGGAGAGGATCGACAGCCCGACGGCGTCGGCGTCCTCCTGGATGACGGTCTCGACGATCTGCTCGGGCGTTTGGTGGAGGCCTGTGTAGATGACCTCCATGCCCGCGTCGCGTAGGGCGCGCGCGATGATCTTCGCGCCGCGGTCGTGACCATCGAGGCCGGGCTTGGCGACGACGACGCGGATCTTGGAGTGGGTGGGGCTCAATTTGTCTGCGGTGGACATCTGACGGCAGATTATTGACGCGCGGAGGCGCGCGCCGCGCGACCTTCCCTGGCGACCATGCCGAGACCGGCGGCGGCGGTACCGGCGGCAAGCGCAGCGGCGATCTTCAAGCGTGGGGCAAGGCGGTCGAGCCGCACGATCTCCCAACCTTCGCTCTTGGCGATGGTGGTGAGCTCATGGTCGGGGTTCACTACGACGGGGTGCCCTACGGCGCGCAACATCGGCAGGTCTGACTCGGAGTCGGAGTAGGCGTAGGAGCTCGCGAGATCCAACCCCTCGCGGACGGCGAGCTCTTCCATCGAGGTGACCTTGCCCTCGCGGTAGTTGAACGGTCCCGCGGCGCGGCCCGTATAGCGGCCGTCGCGCACCTCAAGGCGCGAGCCGACGCCGCCATCGAAGACGAGCACGCGGGCGAGCAGGTCGGCCATCTCCTGGAGGGCGGCGGTGACGATGTACACGCGGCGGCCCGCCTCCTGGTGGTCGTAGGCGCGTTGCAGCATCTCCGGGTAGATGCGCGGGAGCACGCCGCTCAGCACACGCGGGGTAAGGCGCTCCAGATCGCGCACGAGGGTCCCTGAGATCATCTCTCCCACGCGCAATCGAACGGCATCGGCACGCTCATCGGTGGAGCCGCGCAGGCGGAAGCGGAGGTTCTCGAAGAGGTCGCGTGCTAGCCGCCGGCGCGTGATCATGCCGCTCTCAAACGCAGCCCTCGCGAAATAGATCCCCGATGACCCTGCCATCAGGGTGCGGTCGAGGTCAAAGAACGCCGCGGCGTGTAGCTCTGTGGCGGTGGTGGGAGCGCTCGTGTGCGTGTGCGCACGCGAGTCACCCCCCACGAGATCACCAACACCACGCCCCCCAATGGCGTCGCCGGCGATCTCGCTCATCTCAGACCCGCAGGATGACCGCGTCGCCCTGACCGCCGCCGGAGCAGATCGCAGCACAGCCGAGGCCGCCGCCGCGACGGCGCAGCTCGTGGACGAGCGTGCCGAGCAGACGAGCGCCGGTGGCGCCGATGGGGTGACCGAGGGCGACGGCGCCGCCGTTGACGTTGACCTTGTCCTCGTCGATGCCGAGCATGCGGATCGAGTTGAGCGTGACCGAGGCGAAGGCCTCGTTGATCTCCCACACGTCGATGTCCTCGGCTTTGAGTCCCGCCAGCTCCAAAGCCTTCTTGGCGGCCGATGCGGGGGTGCGGGCGAGGTAGGCGAATTCGTCGGCGGACTGAGCGTGGGCGACGATCTCCGCGAGCGCCTCCTTGCCGTTGGCGGAGGCCCACTCATCGGATGCGACGACGAGGGCGCCGCCTCCGTCGTTTACGCCGGGGGCGTTGCCTGCCGTGTGGGAGCCCTCCTTGCCGACCAGCCCGGGCAGCGAGGCGAGCTTCTCAAGCGAGGTGTCGCGGCGGGGGCCCTCGTCAACCTCGACCACGGTGTCGCCCTTGCGACCTTTGATGGTCACGGACACGATCTCTTCGGGGAGACGACCCTCGTCTGTGGCCTTCAGCGCCAGTTCGTGCGAGCGCAGCGCCCAACGGTCGAGGTCGGCGCGGGTTATCTCAAGCTCGTCGCCCACCTCGGTGGCCTCCACGAACATCTGCTTGCCGGAGAAGGGGTTGGTAAGGCCGTCGTGGACCATCGCGTCAAGCGCCTTCACGTCGCCCATGCGGAAGCCGAAGCGGGCGCCCGGGAGCAGGTAGGGGGCCTTTGACATCGACTCCATCCCACCGGCAACGCCTACTTTCACGTCACCCGCGCGGATCGCCTGGTCGAGGATCACGGTGGCGCGGATGCCTGAGGCGCACACCTTGTTGATCGTCTCGGAGGAGACCTCCTTGGGGATGCCCGCCTTGATTTGGGCCTGGCGCGAGGGGATCTGGCCCTGGCCGGCTTGCAGCACCTGACCCATCACGACATGCTCGACTTGCGCGGGATCGACGCCCGAGCGGTCGAGCGCGGCCTCGATCGCGACAGCTCCGAGCTCGGTGGCGTCAAGCGTTGACAGTCCTCCCCCCATCTTGCCGATGGGCGTGCGCGCTGCGCCGAGGATCACGGTCTTTGGCATCGAGGCGATTCTCCTGAGGTTTGGGTTGCGGCCGTGGGGGGCCTTGAGGAGGCAATCGTAGCGGGGCGCCGGTGGGTGAGTAAGTGACGATCCGCACAGGGCCGTTCCCCAGCCGCAGGGCATCTGCAAGCGCGGCGAGCCGGGAGGTCGATATCGTGCTCGCATCGTGAACGTGTCCTTCACAGCGAAAGCCCCACAGGAGACCGACGCAGACACGGTTGCGGTCGGGGTCTTCGAGGGCGAGGAGACGCCCGCGGGCGCTCCCGCCGAGATTGGCGAGCTGCTCGCAAGCGGCGAGGCAAAGCGCTCGCCCAAGGCGCTCGCGCTCACGCACTCAGGTGGCAAGCGTTGGTTGGTGGCGGGATTCGGCAAACGCGAGGAACTCACCCCCGAGAGAGCACGCGTGGCGGCGGCCCTCGTGCGAGACCGCGCCAAGGAGCTCTCCACCAAGGCTCTCTGCTGGCAGGCGCCCACCAATGACACCGCTGTGGCGGCGGCGCTCGTGGAGGGGACCGTGCTCGCCGACTACAGCTTCGACAGCCACAAGTCGAAGGGCAAAGACGAACCAGGCACGGACTCTGCGCCTAAGCATCTCGATCGCTTGATCGTGTCCGGCGGGGATGACCTCGCTCAGGCAGTCGATCAGGCGGGGGTTGTTGCAACGGCTGTGAATGAAGCACGCGACCTACAGAACCGTCCCGCCAACGACCTCACCCCCACCGCGCTCGGCAAGCATGCGTTGGCGCTCGCCAACGAGATCGATCACCTCTCGGTGGAGGTGGAGGGTCGCGATGGGATCGTGGGGCGCTCGATGGGAGCTTTCGCGGCCGTAGCGCAGGGAACCGAGGAGGAGCCGGCGTTGATCACGCTGCGCTACGAGCCCCCGGGTGTGGGTGGGCCATTGCTGGGGTTCGTGGGCAAGGCGGTGACGTTCGACAGCGGCGGCATCTCGCTCAAGCCCGGAGCGAAAATGGCGGAGATGAAGTTCGACATGTCGGGGGGCGCGGCGGTAATCGCGGCGGTTGCGGCGATCGCGCGACTCGGCCTGCCGGTGAGGATCGTGGCGGTGGTGGGCGCCACCGAGAACCTCCCGAGCGGGAAGTCGATCAAGCCCGGTGACATCGTGACGGCCTCCAACGGTAAGACGATCGAGGTGAACAACACCGACGCGGAGGGACGGCTCGTCCTCGCCGACTGCCTCTGCCACGCGATCTCCCTCGGAGCAGAGCAGGTGGTCGACCTGGCGACCTTGACAGGCGCTGTGATCATCGCGCTCGGGTCCACGTACGCGGGGTTGATCTCCAACAACGACGATTTCGCGGCAAGCGTGACCGCGGCCGGGGAGCAGACCGGCGAGATCGTGTGGAGGTTGCCGCTGCACGAGGAGTACGACGAGTTGGTGAAAGGCAAATACGCAGACCTCGACAACGCGCCCGAAGGTCGCAAGGCAGGCACGATCACAGGCGCGACATTCCTCGCGAACTTCGTGGGAGACACCCCCTGGGTGCACCTGGACATCGCGGGGTCTGCATGGGATTTGGGACGTGCCTACGTCGGCAAGGGAGCCTCTGGTTACGGTGTGCGCCTGCTTGTCGAGCTGGCGCGTGCCTCGTGTTCCTAGCGCGCCGTGCCGCGCTCTCGAAGCACGCTGTTGTCGAGCGTGCCTGCCGATAACGGCAAGTAGGGTTCCAACATGGACTTCGACCTCTCCCCCGATCACGAGCTGATTCGCCGCACCGTGCGGGAATTCGCCGAGGCGGAGGTGGCGCCGGTGGCGGAGGAGCTCGACCGCACGAAGTCGTTCCCATATGAGATCGTCGCCCAGCTCGGGAAGTTGGGTTTGATGGGGATCCCCTTCCCACAGGAGTACGGAGGGGGCGGCGGGGACACGCTCGCCTACGCGCTCGCGGTTGAGGAGCTCACGCGTGTTGACTCCTCGGTTGCGATCACGCTGTGCGCGCACACCTCGCTCGGCACGCAGCCGATCTACCTTTTTGGAACCGAGGAGCAAAAGCGTGAGTGGATGCCTCAGCTTTGTTCGGGCGAGAAGCTGGGGGCGTTTGGCCTCACGGAGCCTGAGGCGGGAAGCGACGCCGGCAACACCCGCACACGCGCACGTCTCGACGGCGGCGAATGGGTGATCGACGGGACCAAGCAGTTCATCACCAACGCCGGTACCGACATCTCCGGTGTGGTGTGCATCACCGCCGTCACCGGAGACGCCGACGGCGCCAAGGAGATCTCGAACATCATCGTCCCCAACGGAGCGCCCGGCTACGAGCAGGGCACCCCCTACCGCAAGATGGGTTGGAACGCTTCTGACACGCGCCCACTCACGTTCACCGAATGCAGGGTGCCCGAGGAGAACATGCTGGGACCACGGGGGCAGGGGTTCAAGCAGTTCCTGCACATCCTCGACATCGGCCGCATCGGGGTGGCGGCAATGGGCGTGGGGTTGGCCCAGGGGGCGCTCGACCAGGCGCTCTCATACGCCAAGGAGCGCAAGGCATTCGGCAAGCCGATCTCGAAGTTCCAGGCGATCCAGGCAAAGCTCGCGGACATGTCAACGGAGATCGAGGCGGCGAGACTGCTCGTGTACAAGGCGGCCCGAGAGAAGGACGCGGGGCGCAATTTCACGCTGACCGCCGCCCAAGCGAAGCTGAAGACCGGGCGCCTGGCGGTGAAGTGCAGCGAGGAGGCGGTACAGATACACGGTGGGTACGGCTTCATCGAGGAGTACCCCGTGTGCAGGTTCTACCGCGACGCGAAGATCCTCACCATCGGTGAGGGCACCGATGAGGTGCAGCAGATGGTGATCGCCCGCGCTTTGGGCGCCTGAGGCGAGCGCCACACGCCCTCGCGGTCAGCGAGTGACGCGCGCGAGTCACCGGCGCACGAGAGTCACCGGCGCGCGAGAGTCACCGGCGCGCGAGAGTCACCGGCGCGCGAGGATCACGGCGCGCGAGGATCAGCGAGCGCTAGCGCGGTTCGAGCACGACGAGCGGAATCTTCCGCTCGGTGCGGCGGCGGTAAGCTTCGTAGCCGCTGTACACGTCAACCGCGAGCTTCCACATGCGGTCGTACTCCTCGGGTGTGGCCTCGCGCGCGTGCACGTCGATCGTTTTCGAGCCGACCTGGATCGTCGTATCGGGGTTGGCTTTGAGGTTGTAGTACCAGGCGGGGTTCTTCGGGTAGCCACCCTTGGAGGCGATCAGAATCGTGTTCTCGCCATCGCGCGCGAACACGAGCGGAGTGGTGCGGTGCGTGCCGCTCTTGGCGCCCTTGTGGTCGAGCAGCAGCATCTCCGGCACGCCCGGCACGCGGTGGCCGATCAGGCCATGCGTGGCACGGTAGACCTTCGCGTGCCCACCCATCAACTTGGTCAACAGCCCCCAATTGCGGTCGGCCCACTTGAGATAGTCGGTCGCCATATGGCCCTACTCTATATCCGGCGTTACGCGACTGCGTGACGCCTACCGGTGGAACCATTGGGTTAGCATCGAACGCGAGATGTCAGCGACGGCGATCGACAACAAAGGCCGCGCGGATGACGACGAGGGGTTGACTCCCGACATCGACGCGCCGCATCTCACCGCACCGGCGAACGCCGTGCCCACACGCAGCGGCAAAAGCACAGTGACGCTCGCCGACTGTGCACGAGCGTTCTGGCGGCAACCCTCGCCCCCCTATCTCCTCGGCGCAGTGGTACTCGCGTTTGCCCTACGCGCGGTTCAGGGCTCGTGGAGCTGGCGTGACATCGTGATGGTGGCGGGACTACTCGGGGTGACCCCGTTCGTGGAGTGGGCGATCCACGTCTACCTGTTGCACTCGCCCCCGTTCACGGTGTTCGGCCGGCGGGTGGAGGTGATCACTGCGCGAGAGCACCGGCGCCACCACAAGCGCCCAGGGGTGTTGGAGGGGGTTCTGATCCCTGTGTCCGGTGTGCTCGTCTTCCTGACGATGATCGCGTTCGTGGTGTGGGTTATGTCGTTCCCGATCGCGCTCGTGCTCGACGGTCCACGTCTTGCGTATGCCACCACCGGCGTGGTGTGCAGCTTCGCGATCCTCGCCTCTTATGAGTGGACCCACTTCCTGATCCACACCCCCTACCGTCCCAAGCGCCGGTACTTCAAGGCGATCTGGCGCAACCACCGCCTGCACCACTTCAAGAACGAGCGCTACTGGTTCGGGGTAACCTCGATCGTGGGCGACAAGGTGATCGGCACCGCCCCCGACCAGCGCGAGGTGGCGCGTTCGCCCACCGCCCGCTCGCTGCACGCAGAGCAGTGAGCGAAGACACCGAGCGACTGCGGAGTCTCATCCGCGACATACCGGACTTCCCCAAAGCGGGAATCGTGTTCAAGGACATCACCCCACTGATGGCCGACCCGGAGGCGCTCGCACTTGCCGTGAAGGGGTTGGCCGTGTACGCGCGACCGCTTGAGGTGGACTGCGTGATCGCCGCGGAGGCGCGCGGCTTCTTGCTGGGTCCGGCGCTCGCGCTTGAGCTTGGTGCTGGCTTCGTGCTGGCACGCAAGCCGGGGAAGCTGCCGTATGAGACGGTGAGCGCGGAGTATCTGCTCGAGTACGGCTCAGACCAGTTGGAGTTGCACAGCGACGCGATCGGCAAAGGCGCACGCGTGCTCGTCCACGACGACCTGCTCGCCACGGGCGGCACGGCCGCGGCGCTGTGCGACCTGGTGGAGCAGCTCGGCGGCGAGGTGGTGGGCTGCGGGTTCTTGATCGAGCTGGCGTTCCTTGGCGGCCGCGAACGTCTGGCGCCGCACGAGGCGCACGCGCTGCTCAGCTACGGCGCGTAGGCAAACAAGGCCATTTCCATAGCCGCCGCGCGACCGGTACTCTTCGCGCTGCGAAGCCATGCAGGGATGCGCGGCCCGGGCACCGGCGCGCGACCGATAGCCAACGAGGGGGTTGTGAGCCGATGCGCCTGTTGAACGTCTCGAAGATCGTGACTTGTGTTCTTGCTGTAGCGCTGGCGAGCGCCGCCGCGTCGGCGTCCGGTGCGAACGTGGGCGCCCACTATGGCGCCGGTGGCCCCGCGAGCGCTGACGCCTGCTCGACCCAGGTGAGCGCCGGCTACGCGCACTGCCTTGCCCACTTCCGAACCGACACCTGGGCACGCGACCGTCAACCCGCCGCGCACGGTAGTCGTGTGTCGAGCGCCACACTCGGCAACAACGGCGCGTACGACCCCTCCTTCCTGCAGTCGGCATACGCAACCCCATCGGCAACCAACGGCGTGGGACAGACCGTGGCGATCGTCGATGCATACGACGATCCGAACGCTTATAGCGACATGACCTACTACCGCTCCTTCTTCGGCCTGCCCGCGTGCACGTCAGCGAGCGGGTGCTTCCGCAAGGTCAACCAGAGCGGTACGGCGAGCCCGCTGCCCAACCACAACTCTGGTTGGGGACAGGAGATATCGCTTGACCTCGACATGGTGAGCGCGGTTTGTCCCAACTGCCACGTCATGCTGGTTGAGGCAAGCAGCAACTCACTCGCAAATCTCGGTGCGGCGGTGAACACGGCGGTGAAACTTGGCGCGAACGTGGTCACGAACAGCTACGGCGGCAACGAGTATTCCTCCGAGGAAAGCGACGCAGCCACCTACTACACCCACCCGGGCGTCGCGATCACCGCGTCCAGCGGCGACAGTGGCTATGGCGTGGAGTTCCCCGCGGCCGCTCCCACCGTCACCGCGGTGGGCGGCACGAGCCTCTACCAGGCCACGAACACCGGCACCCGCAACGCCACCGAGGAAGCATGGAGCGGTGCGGGGAGCGGCTGCAGCGCCTACGAGCAGCAGCAGGCGTGGCAGCTGACGATCATCACCGAATACACGCTCGCCGGGTGCTACAAGCGCATCGTCGCCGACGTGTCGGCAGACGCGAACCCGAGCACCGGAGTGTGGGTTTACGACACCTACGCAAACCCGGGCTTTGAGATCTTCGGCGGCACAAGCGCGTCCGCGCAGATCGTGGGAGCAGTGTATGCGCTCGCCGGCAACTCCTCTGCAAGCGGCGAACCGAGCTTCTACCCCTACAGCCACCCGACGGCGCTCAACTACGTACACGCGGGCAGCAACGGCTCGTGTGGGACCTACCTCTGCAACGCCGCCACAAACGAACACTACAACGGTCCCACGGGGCTGGGGACGCCCAACGGTGACGGTGCCTTCCTCGCCGCCGCGGCGCCTCCCCCGCCACCGAGCGCCCCGGGAGCGCCGCGCAGCCTCACGGCCGCAACGTCCTCCTCGAAAGGCGTGGCGCTGAAATGGAGCGCGCCGGCCTCAAGCGGCAGCAACGCCATCACCAGCTACAAGCTCTATCGCGCCACCCGCTCGGGCCAGGAGACGGCGTACGGGTCGGTGGGCTGCACGAGCTCCACCTGCTCTTACAACGACAGCGCCACCACCTCCCGCACCACCTACTACTACACGGTGGCGGCGGTCAATTCGGTGGGCGCCGGGCCGCAGTCGAACCAGGCGTCGGCAAAGGCCAAATAACACCAGCATCGGGTAAGCCGTCGCGATCGGGCTACCCGATGCGATGGCTCGGCTACGCCTGGAAGTACGGTGTACTACGCAACGCTTACACGGGCTGTGTGGTGCAAAGCGCGTGTAGTGCGTGCCGTCTCAGCCGTGACCGTCCAACCGTTGCGCCAGCAGCTCCGTGGCGGCGCTGGCTGGGTCGAGCCGCCGCTCCACAACTTCGTCCAGGAGCCGCCTGAAGTCGGCGTCCTCGCGCAACTCCTCCTCCAGACGCCGGCGCATGCGGGCGGTGGCGATCGCGAGTACCTCGTTGCGCAGGTTGCGCCCACGGCGCTCCTGCAGCGTGCCCTGGCCCAAGATGTGCGCGCGGTGGGCGTCCAGGTGCTCAATCAACTCGGCGACGCCCTTGCCGTGGGCGGCCTCGGTCTTGACTATCGGCACCCGCCACGCACCGCGCTCTGAGTCGCCATTGACGTTCGCCAGTGAGAGCACCCCGCGGATCTCGCGCACCATCGTGTCGGTGAGGGGGTGGTCGGCCTTGTTGATGACAATCACATCCGGGATCTCCATCACCCCGGCCTTGAGCGCCTGGATCGAGTCACCCGAGCCGGGCATCAACACGAGCACGATCGTGTCGGCGTGGTCGATGATGTCTATCTCCGCCTGACCCACGCCCACGGTCTCCACGAACACGTCCTCACGGCCGGCCGCGTCGAGCAGCAGCGCCGCCTGTAGCGCGGCCTCTGATAGCCCGCCAAGCGCGCCGCGGTTTGCCATTGAGCGGATGAACACGCCCTGGTCGAGGAAGTGTTCGGTGAGACGGATACGGTCGCCCAGCAGCGCGCCGTGCGTGAAGGGCGAAGAGGGGTCGATCGAGAGCACGCCGACCGAGCGGCCGGCTTCGCGGCGAGCCTTGGTGAGCGCACCGATGAGTGTCGACTTCCCCACGCCCGGAGGTCCGGTGAATCCGTACACGGCGGCTTTGCCCGTGTGGGGGTACACCTCCCGCACGAGCTCCCATCCCTCGGGGCGGTCGTCCTCGACCAGCGTGATCGCCCGCGCGAGGGCACGGCGATCACCGTCGAGCAGGCGTTGTGCGAGCGTTGCAGTCACGCGCGGAAGTATCTCCCAAACCGCTTGGCGCCACCCGACCGACGCGCACCCCGTCGGCGCGGGCCAATCTCTAGGATGCCCGCCGTGGCACGACCTAAAGACATGGTGCGCACCTGGCGGTGGATGCGCGAGAACAACATGCTCAACCGCTATTACGTGGTGCTCGGAGCGCGCTTTGTGTGGCTGAAGCTGCGCCACGGCAAGCGCTTTCAAACCGAAGGCATGTGCTTTATCTGCCCGGGCGTGAAGTTCGAGATCGGCAAGCACGCCACCCTACGCATCGGCCGCTGGTCGTGGGTGGGTCACGATTGCAAGATCCGCGTGCACGAGGGCGAAGTGTCGATCGGGCCAAAGACCGTGATGGGACAGGAGTGCACGATCTCCGCCTACCAACACGTCTCCATCGGCCGCGAGTGCATCATCGCCGACCGGGTGATGCTGATCGACTTCGACCACGGCGTCGTGGAGGTCGAGCGTCCCATCCGCCTGCAGGGCATCTACAAGCGCGACGTGCGTGTGGGGAGCAACGTGTGGATCGGCTACGGCGCCTGCATCCTGCGCGGAGTGAACGTCGGCCACAACAGCATCGTTGGCACGAGCGCGGTCGTCACCAAGGACGTGCCCGAGAACGCCGTCGTGGGGGGCGTGCCGGCGCGGGTGTTGAGGATGCGCGATGCGCCGCAAGAGCTTCGCTGGGAATAGCTGCTCTTCGGATGCTTGGGAGGGCGTCTACCCAGCGACTGCAGCGTGAATCGCCCAGCCGCGCTCGGTGAGCGTCCAGGCGTTGGCGCTGCCCTTACTTGGCTGGACGGCAGTGTTCTCGATCACACCCACTCGCTCCAGGCGTGCGAGCAGCTTTGAGATCTGGCCCTGATCGATGACGCCGGCGGCAGTGCCGAGCCGCCTATTGGACGCTCCCGGGTGGGCTCCGATGGCACGAAGCACCGTGACGGTCCTCAGCGTCAGTCGCATGTTCAGGCCACGCAGGGGGTTGACCTGCGTCTTGCCGGCTGGAGCGCATACCGGAATAGGCTCATCCAGCTCTCGCCTCGCGGCACGGGCGCCGAGATAAGGCAACACGATCATGCTCATCAGCGAGTTGGTGAGCTCAAGCGGTGGGCCCGACCGATCGCCCTTGACGAGACGGTCGTGAATGACAGAGAGCACCCCACCCACAACTCCCTCGGCGGTAAGCGCCGGCAATTCGACAGTGCTCTTGGCCTCGTTTGCGCCTTCCCCGACAAGCGCGACCGCCGTCGCAACCAGCCGGTCACGGCGCTCAAGCGCCGTCGGCCCAGCACCGAGCGAGGTCACCACCACCAGACGGCCAGCAGAGGGGTTCTCCTGAATGAACGCGAGCAGAGCGACAAGCGTGCTCCTCACACGCACGCGCCACTTTGCGGCCGGCTCGTAGGCGCCCACAACCCGCTCTGACAGGTGAGCGATAGCGTTGTCCAGCGCCCCCACAAAGCAATCTTCGCGCCCGTCGAACAACTCGTAGAAGGTGCGCCGCGACACTCCGGCGCGGGCGACCACCTGGGCGATCGCCGCGTTTGCGAGACCGCGCTCGGCGGCTATCTCGGTCATAGCGGCGAGCAGCCGGCCTCGCTGGATGACCGCCACTCCATCAGCGCCCCCGTGGGGCGCGCTCAGTCCCTTGAGCGCCGTCCCGTCAGCCGATGCCTTCGTGCGGGTCGCCATGTCATCTCTTCCCGGCCTTGTGATGCGGCGAGTGGCGCCTGCTTGCCTTGCGGGCCTTCTTTGCTTTTTTCGGCTTCTTCTTGGGGCAGCCGGTGACAGTGATGGGGGTGGTTTGTTTGATGGTCGCCCCGTTTTGTCCGGTGAATTGGGTGGGCATGGTGAGTTTGTTCGTACAGAGGTTGCCGTTGGCTGCGAGGGCGCTGTTAGGTCCTTGTGGGAGTGTGAGTTCGAAGCTCGTGACGGGCTGGTCTGGGACGGTGTGGAACGTTGAGCTTGTGATGCCTGTTTTGCTGATGAAGGTTTCGCCTTGTAGGTCGATTGTGATGCCGTCTGCTTGGAGGACGATTATGAGTTCGGGGAACTTCGCGCCGCCGTGACTGACGAAGTAGGCGGGTCCTGTGAGGGGGTCTGTGAGGATGGGTGTGGTAGCGGTTGCGTGTCCGATGACGGACGCTGTTGGGCATCCGGCTGGGTTGGTTTGGAACTGGGTGCTGGTGCACGCCTTCTGCAGGGTGGTCAGTCTTGATGGGAGTTGCTTGGGCAGGTTGACCTTGACGGTCTTTATGTTCGTATCTTTGCCTAGCGCGTTGGTGGGGTAGGTGAGCTTTACGTTTAGCGATGCGCCGTTGTTCCGCGATGTTTTGCCTGTCGTGTAGGCCTTGAAGGTCGGTTTGAACGCCAGGCTCGCGCAGTCGGCGGCTTGGAAGCGTTGCGATACGTTTGCTTCTTGTCCTGTAGTGGCGGTGAGTGTTCCCGTGACGTTCATTTCGTTGCAGTTCGTTGGGTTTAGTGTGAACCCCGGACGATCGATGTTGACATCCACACGCCGCACATCGGTAGGTACTCCCGTAGTGCCGATGAACTGAGGAAACGCATCCGAGAGGATCGACGCCTGTGCGGTGTGAGGATCTATGCGAATCGCACCCCGCACGACCACGTTTCCTAGGTGGAACGGTCCCGCGTTCGCAGGCACCACCACCGCGACACCAAACGGACCACCGTTGTATGGGCCAGTGAGATACACGGTGCCTGAGATGTAGATCGGCGAACCGGCGCCCGCACCCGCCGTGACGCTACCGATACGGCTCGCGTCGGGACAGTTGCCAGTGCTTGCGTCGGCGTCCGAGCACAACGGAACGCCCGCGAGCTTTGCCGTCGCGCCCGGTGGCAGCGTGAACCGCAGGCCCGCCAGATGGGATTCGGCGTCGGTGCGCGAGAACGATGCGAGGAACGGGCTGAACGCTCCTGCCCGGCTCGCGGCTGTCCCGGCGGTGAAGGTGGGTGCGAATCCGCCGGTCCCACAATCCTGATCGATTGTAAAGGTGCTCGCCGCCGAGACTGGGGATTGCGGTTTTGACCATGGTGTGAGTTGACTGTCGGTCGCGTAGCTACCGCACCGTGACGGTGTTATCAGTACGCCGTGTTCTCCGCCTGTGAAGCGTAGGCGCATCTCGTTGAACGGTTGTTGTGGGTTTTCGTCGAACATCGCGGTGATGCGGCCGGTCGACGGGTCTAGCGTGAAACGGCCCGCGAGCTTTATGAGCACGCCCTCCCCTTCGATCACGAGATACCCGCCGAGTAGTGCGTGGAATGGGTTCGCGTATGGCGTCCCGACGAATAGCGAGCCGTTCAATGGTTCGGGTAGCAGCGGCGTTTCGACTTGTACCGTCCCTACCTTTGAGGAGTCCGGACAGGCAGGCTTGGAGGCATCGAACAGGACGGGATCCTTGGAGGCGACCCCGACCTGTTGCTCGCTACAGGCTGTCAGCCCGTCGGCCGAGGAGGGGTTGAGCGTCATCCCTTCGGGGAGTGTCACGACCGCCTTCTTCAGCGTCGATTGGGCTGTACCGGTCGGGTCTGTCAACCCGTCTTGTGGGATCTTCAGCGTGAACGCGACACCGCTCGCCGCTCCGGCGCTGCTGGTCGTAGGTTTAACACCACGTCCGGTGTGAAGCTCACGCGATCGCAACCGGTGAACGGTCCGATCGGTCCGGTCAGGCTGGTCACTAGTTCCGGCAGCTCCCAGCTATCCACGCTGAAGCCAACCTCTTCCACCGTTCCACAACTCGATGGGTTCGTCATAAACGCCTCGACCGGTCCACCCGGCGGCCGCGACGGGGAGGAGGCTACACCGCCCAAGGCCTCCACGGGTGTCATCCGTTCTGTGTCGTGACTTGGGTCGGCCGGCACGCCCCAGATCGTGGTTTCCGCCTTCACCAGCGTGGCTCTCGGCGGGGCGGCGCTGACGGTGACCTTGACCGCGTAGTGGCGCGCCGGGTCCAGACGCACGTCGATCAGGGCGGGGCTTATCCCCGCGTAGAAACCGAACCGCGCGACGACATCGCCGCCTGGCGGTTCCATCAGGTAGACCGCCTCGCTGATGATTGCCGTGAGTTCGTATCCGTAGACCTTGGTTATGCCTACCTGTGAGGCGTTGGGGCATTCCCCGACATAGAGTTGACCGGGGCTGCAGTGCTCGACGGCCTGTGGATTTCCAGAGAGGCCCGCGGGCAGGTCGATGTTCAGGTCGCGGAGCGTGCCGTATGCCTTCTTCAGCCCGAAGAGGTTGGGGGTGCTGGCGGGATCCTGCTTGAGCCCGATCACCGTTTCAAAGTCTGGATGGGCGCCGGCCTGCGGCGTTGAGACCGACGCTGTCCCTGTTTCGATCGCGAAATCTTCAGGCGACGCCAACGCGGATTGACACACCACGAGAGCGAGCAACAAACATGTCGTGCTTGCGACCAGCGCCGCCAACGAGCCTCTCATCATTTCTTCCCCTTCTTGTGCTGTGCGCCGCGCTTGGCGCCACGCTTTCGGTGACGGCGGCCCTTGTGACGAGCGGGCTTGCGAACCTTCTTCTTCTTGGCCGCGGGCTTCACCGTCGTTGACTGCGGAATATTCCCCGCACCACGGAACGTCGCGCTACCTACCACGGGTGGTTCTGGAGGGCCAGCGGCGTGGTTCTGGCATGCGCTTTCCACACAACCACCGCCACCCGCCACAGGGGGAAAACCACCGTCGATGCGCGCGTCATAGATCGAGGGTGAGTTTTCCAGATCTTCGCCGACGAGCTTTTGACTGGTCCAGATGAAGATGTCGTGCCCGTCGGGTGTCATACTGTACAAGTAACTATTTGCCCCGCTGTGCCCGGTTGAGACCAGCACGACGCATCCCGAGGCTCGCTCGCAGCCCCCGACGCCGTGAGCATGCCACTCATATACGTCGCGGTGGCCGTTCACATCCTGGGGCACTAGGCCTTCTTCCGATTCGAACACGACGCTCTGCCCGTCTTCGGTCACGTTCGGGATCAACGTCGTGTCGGCTATCAGCAATTCTGAGACTCCGCTGAAGTCCGGGATCTGCAGTCTCGTTTCCCCGCTCGCTATTTCGCCGTCCGGGTTGCAGGAGACACAAATGATGCTCCCGGAGCCCGTGTCGTAGCGATAGACCTCGGAATAACCTCCGGGGTCCTGGCCGGTCAGGTCGCCGTGGGACTGAAAGACGAGCACCGCACCATCGGCGGTGCTCCGCGTCGGACTGACGCCACGACCACTGCCGGCTCCAGTCGGGTGCGGCGCGACAGCAAGCAGCCAGCTGGCAAGGCTGTAGCGGGTGCCACCGGAAAACGATTCCAGATCCTGTTCTGGCAGGACCGCCACCAGTCGTGTCCCCGACCCATCCCATACATATAGGTTCTCGGCGCCCGGCACGCCTTCTCCGGCGTCGTCGAGCTTGTCGGTCGAGGTGAAGTAGACGCGCGAACCGTCAGCCGCTACGTTGGTGAACCTTGAGTTGTCGGCTATCTTCGTGCGCGTCGCCGACACCACATCGAACCTATACAGGGTGCCGGGCAACGTCGATTGTGCCCCGACAAAGCTCGCGGTTGTGTAGAAGATTCGACTGCCGTCGTTCGATAGGCCCGCGAACTGGTAGGGCAAAGCCGCCACCTGCACCGTTTCCCCACCGCGACGCACATAGAGCACACCGCCTATTTCAAACGCGATCGCCGACCCGTCTTCGGAGATCCCCAAATACGAGGCGTCTTCTTTTTCCGCGGGCGCGACATCGCCCGGAAGCAACGACACCACTTCCGTCGGGCCGACACTCGAGCGATCGTAGACCGCCTTGGTGCCCGCCGCCGGCGCCGCTGGCTCCAGATGCGCCCCCGAGCTAAAGACGACATGTCGAGCTTCACCGGTCAACATGTCGCTTTCCGCGCTCGGATCGACACCGAGACTGCCACGGCCCAGTTCTTCAACGCCCACCGGGCCACGCAAGGTCGTGTCGCCGCGGAAGGTCCAGATCGAATACTGCTGTTCAGGCGCCATACCCAAGATGAATGGAGTCCCTTGGTTACCGGTTTCTTTCAGGGACATACCAAAGAGCTGGCTGTGCCAGCCATCGGCTCCGCGGACGGCCCGCAGCCCGTCGCGGGCGCCGTTGCTTTCCATCCCTGGTATGGCGCCTTCGACGAAGTACGACACGCTGTCACCGGCTCCCGGGCCGCTTGGGTCGACAACCCAATGGTTGAACCCTGGAAACCCTTGGGTGTCTTGAGACCGCGGGTTTTCGACCCCGGTGTCCGCCGGTGTGACAAGCTCATAGGCGCGACAGTCGGACAGTTGGGCTGAAGCGCCGGTGCGATAGGCCGCGTTCGGACAGTCCTGCGCCGGCGCCGCCTCGAGCGTGACAAACGTCTGATCGGGGCCTTCGACGGTCCCCGCTTCGCTCCTCGCGACAACACGGAAGTGATATTCGCTACCTTCCGAGAACCCGAACAGGGGAACTTCGACCTGCACGGGAGTTTCACCCGCGCCAAGCGAGACTTCCGCCGTGGAGCTCCCATAGGCCGCGGTCATCCCGTAGTCCACGTGGTAGCTCGTGGGCATACCAGACGGGCTGATCTTGCCGCGCACCGTCGCTTCGCTGTAGAGCACAAGCGCCGTCTCGGTTTCAAGCGTAGGCGGGCCGAACAACACCGCACTACCATCGCTCTCACCGTACTTGTTCTCAGCTACCAGCCTGAACCGGTAGTGGCCGGTTGTCTGCAGGCCCGCGATCTTTGCGCTCACAGCCACCGGACCGCTGCCTTTGCCGATTTCGACCGTGCTCTGCGCACACGGCGCGACCGCCGCACCCACAAAGCTCTCACCGCCAACTTCGTATTCCCCCTGAGTGAGGTATTCAAAACGACACGCTTCCAAGTCAATCCCCCGCGGATCGACCGTACCCCCGAGAGTCGCTTCCCCACCCGACAATTCACCCACCGAACCCGTCACCGCCACCGGCGGTTCCCCATAGCTCAACGGTCCAAAAGCCCAAACATCAGGAGAACCCGGTTCCGGCTCATCGTAGGCGACATACACATTACCATCGGTCGCACCCCCCGAATCGTCGACCGCGATGTCCTCGGTGCGGGACACGTTTTGGAACGATCCGAAGCGCGCGACAAACGCACCCGACGCATCGTACTCTTCCGCGGCGCCACGGTTTTCACTGTAAACCAGTACGTGCCCGTTGCGCTGATCGACCGCCAGGTGAACACTTTGAGTGAATACACCAGCAGGACTACCAACGCCATTAATGGTGGCCAGCAACTGCGTCCCCGCCGGATTAAAGATCCTGACGGTGTACTCTCCGGTACCATCTTCAGCGACGTACACGTCACCATTGGCACCGTACACGCCGACCCCCATGGCCGCTTTGTGGGATTTTGGGCCGAAGATAGAGGGCGCGAAATAAGGGTTTAGAATTCCCGATCCATGTGCCGCCGAGTCGTACTCGACAATGGCCGGATCCCCAGAATGCGTGACAAATAGGTGACCGTCAGCCGGATCGACGGTGAGGCCTTGCGGTTGCAATATTTTCTCGATCGTCGTCGGGGTACCGTAACTCGTACCCTCAACCGGAGGATAGGCTTTGGGCTTGTAGAGATCCACCTTCTCATCGTAGGACACGTTGGCGCCGAGGTCCACGACATAGATGTCGCCTTCATCGTCAACGGCTAGATTGCACGGTGTGAATTCGTCTTCGATTGAAGTGAGTTCTTTGCCGGCCGGGTCGAACACGCGGATCGAGCTTTCACCGGCCGTGTAAACGTCGCCGTGAGAATCTACGGCGACCCCACAAGCCCCCGGCTGAGTGTGCGACAGAGCCGCAAGGCTTGCCCGCCCAGGCTCAGGCAACGCCGAGAACACCAGCACCTGCGAGCCTGAACCGGCGCCCGCGGTGAGATAGATCGTCCCATCGTCAGGGCCGCCCGAGCGCTCGACCGCCATAGCGGTCGGTCCCGCATCAACAAGCGCGGCGCCCGAGATCCTGTCAAGGTATTCACCGCTCGCGTCGAACTCGTCAAGCGCTTTATGCGCGGCGTCGTAGACGAGCAAATGCCCCGCCGTGCACGCCTCTTCACCCACCTGCACGCACTTGCTCGTAACAGGATCTTGAGTACCGGGATCCACGGCGAGAGACGCACCCGCGGCCCCGAACCCGAACCCGCCATCCGGTGTCTGGGACCCGTCAATCGTGCGCCGCAACACAAGCGACTGCGGCTGTCCTCCCGCAAAGATCTCAACCTTGTTGCCCGTCCGGTCCGCCACCGACAGATAGTGATCGCTTGGGTACGTATAGGCCGCCACGCCCACCGCTTCACCCAGTTCGCCTTCGCCGATATGGCCGTCGAAGCCCTCGGTCGCCGTTTCAATAAGACATAGAGGTGACGTGCCGGTGAGACCGGACTTGTCGCAGGCGATCTGTTCCACGTTGACGTTCCCGAGCGCGCCCTGGAACGTGACATGTCGGTTGCCGTTGCTGTCAGCGACCGAGACGTTGCCCGCCCCGATAGTGGAGAGCGCTTCGAGCGCTTCTTGCACTTCGACGGGCGTTGAGTTGTACGGCAGCGGCGTAGTTTCCTTTCCTTTGAAAGCGAGCGTGTAACTACCACCGATGGCGCTACCTACGGAGCTACCTACGAATATGCCCTGGACCTCGTCGATGCCGAGCCTTCCTTCGGCGTCGTACATGGACACACGGGCGCCTTCGGCGACATACAACCCGTTGTCGGTTCGGTCGACAGAGATCCCCTTAGCGCTACCGCTCGCGTCGATCACGCTCGCCAGACCATAGATCGGCGTACCCGCAAACGGGTAGAAGTTCGGCTTGTACTCGACCACCTTCCCGGATTTACGCTCCAACACATACAGCCCACCAT
Source organism: uncultured Solirubrobacterales bacterium (assembly GCA_963695305.1). Lineage (GTDB taxonomy): Bacteria > Actinomycetota > Thermoleophilia > Solirubrobacterales > Solirubrobacteraceae > Palsa-744. Next base: position 2,944,292 of record OY968774.1, read on the forward strand.
CGGTGCTCACGGCCAGACCACACGGTTCTTCCCCATCCGGGATAGCCGTCAAGAATTCGTGTTTTGAGTCAAACACGTCGATCGCGCTCGTCCCGGCGCTCGCGACATACACGTCGCCCTGGGTGTCACTCGCCACCCCACACGCATGATTGAATTCATGCGCGGGCGTCCCCGAACCATTCAGATCGAGCGCCGGGGCCGGCTGATGCGTGGGCAGGCCGGCAAACGCACTAGACGCAAGAGATAGACACAGCAAGCACACCAAGATCAGCGCACCAACAACAGCCCCAGGCCGTGCGGCGGCGCGCTCTCGCGGCGACGTCGATCCGATCATATGTGTTGAGTGGCAATCGGTCACTGTGTCATCTCCGCCGTCGAGTATTGATGTCCGGCATGACCCCAACGGCGCACGCCGACGCCGTCAGGGTCAGTACCAAAACCGCCCACTATCCGATTCATCGCCAACGCACCCACACCAGGGCTGGGGTCGGCTAGCCCGTTACCGCCCAGGTTCCCTCTCCAAATTCCTGGTCGCCGATCAGCGCTCCAGCGGCACTCGCTCCTTCTTCCCCGCTGGCCGGATTGGATACGTTGACCGAGCCTTCGCTGAATTCGTTTTGAAATACGCAGAGGAAGCCCGAATCTGCCTCGGGGTGCGCGACGCTCGCCGCGGGGGAGACACCATCGTCGCATTCCCCCGGTACCGCACCCGTGGGGGGGACCACTATGACTTTTGGCCCCGACAGCGCTTTGGCGAGCGCAATGGAAAAGCCTATATTGTCTTGCGTTTGCGCGGAGAACCAGCTTCCAGTCTCTGTCGCACCCACCGGGAGCGTGCCGCCCGCCGGCCACGGCGACCCTGTCGCGCCGGTCGTACCCACCGGACCGGTCGCGCCTTTGACGCCGGCCGGGCCCGTCGCGCCGTCTTTACCGACCGGACCCTGTTTACCTTCAGCCCCGGTTTCACCCTTCGCTCCGGGCGTGCCCTGCGGCCCCACGGCCCCCTGCGCCCCAACAGGACCCTGTGCACCCGCCGGGCCAGCCTTCCCCACAAGCGATTTCAACACGCTGGGCGAGATCTGTTTCGTCGAGGTGATCAAATATTTCTTGGCGGCGTAAGCGCCACCTGACATCGTGAACACCAGCGCCAACGTCATCGCGACGTTCGCGTACGTTGCACGCCTACGAATCCAAGAGAACATCAACATCCCTCCCATCGGGGTCTACACAGCACAAAACCGCCCTGGGTGCAGAACCCACGACGAGCGAATGAATAAGCAGAGGGCGCGCCTACAGCACGCGAGAAACCAAGCCGACCCTTACAGTCGGCGAACCACGTCCCACTACCGTGGCGAAACGAGCTAGCGGCTAGAAGTCGGCTCGACCAGAGAGAGAGAGAGAGAGAGAGACGCGTCAGCGACGCTGACGCGTCCTATTACAGACCCGCCAACAACACACGGACTCTCAAACACGTTCATCCCCAAAGAAGACACGCGAAAACAAACTCCCTCAAAGTTGCGACCCGGTCCCTCTCCCAAGGTCCCCGTCAAAACCGGTTACAAGTCGACCCAGAGACCGACCCAAACCCGACCTTATGTCTGCCCGTGCCAACTGGCAATCGAGCTATTGGGTGTTTATACACGAGGGCTGAACTCTTGTCAACCCCCTGCTTGTGAAAAAGAGCCGCGCGCGGTTCGGCACGCCCACCTGACGCACACCGCGCTGTCCAAGCTTTACGCCTTTGGTCACCTACGGAGCGAGCAAGAGGCTCGCGTCAGCACGCGGCGCGAGGTTGCGCAGAGTGTCTTGGCTTCCGCTTGTGCCATGAGTCAGTGCCTGTTCCAACCGCTCGCGGTGCCCCTCAAAGCGCTCCTTCGCGTATGGCACCGCTAGATCTCGCGACACCATGAACGCCCAGTCGGATGCTTGCAGCGCCATTAGCTCGCGTATCGCTGCATCGCTAGCGTCATGCCCAGCGGCAAGCGTGCGCAGTTCGGCCGCGCGCGTGGCAAACGCCATGTCCGCGACCGCTGGGCCCGACCAGGTAGAGAGGTCGCCGTGCTTGCCCCATGTGCTTGCCTCCCACTCCGCGTCCTCCACGGGCGCCGGATCCGCCAGTGCAGTGGCTTCGTCGAGCCGGGTGAGCTTCAAGCCCTGCGTCGCGCACTCCTCGACTACCGCCCTGAGCCAGTGAACCCCCTCGTACCACCAGTGGCCGAGCAGCTCCGTGTCGAGCGCACACACCACCAGGCCCCCGCCCGGCAGCGGGTCTCCGCCCGCCGACGGATCGTTGGCGAGGCGTAGCCGCTCGATCGTGGCCGCCACGAACTCCTTGGCGTGGCCCCGCGCGGTCGCGACCGCCCGCTCGTGACTGTAGTCCTCCCCGTCGTTCCCCCATGGTTTGTGGTGATGCACCGTGTTGTTGTGGTAGTCACGGTAGGAGCCATGCGCTGGGTAGCCGTCGTCACTCCACACCCGCGCGATCGTCGCGCGGTCGATCGGAACCAGCACCACCCCCGACTCCCCGACGAGCACGCGCAAACAATCGCGCGAGCCGATCCCTTGGCGAGAGGTCAACTCCACACAAGTGGCACGAACTCCTCCCTCCTCCAACAACGGCTCCAAATGCGGCGCGTGGGCGCACTCCGGCAGCCAGAAGCCCCCTCCCCAATGCTCGCCGAAGCGCGCCCGGTGGGAATCCACACCCGCCTGCACCTGCGCGCGCACACCCGCGTCGGTAGCCAGCAACGGCAGCACCGCGTGCGTCGCCGACGACGTCCACTGTGCATATGGGGCGAACGCCGCGATCAGATCCCCCCCTCGCTCGCGGAAGCGGCGCAGCGCGTGCTCGTACTCGCCCCACGACCGCTCAAGCTCTCGCGCGAGCGTCTCGAAACCGTTCTCGCGCAACCCCTCGATGTCTTCCTCGTGCGTGCGCCTTCTCACCACGTCGATGAACGCTTCGAAGCGCTCCCCCACGCCGTCGGCTTCGAGCTGGTCGCACAACACCGGTGTCAACGACACCGTCAGCGGCGCTCCCTCGTCCAGCAGGTCCAGCAGCGGCAGGTAGCTCCCCGCGATCGCCTCCCACAACCACTCCTCGCCGAACGGCCACGTCCCGAAGCCCTCCACGTAGGGCATGTGGGTGTGAAGGACAATGGCCAACTCGCCCGGAGGGCGGGATTGGCTCACGGCCCGACGGCCGCGGCTGGCGTGCGTGGACTCCTGCTCACGGTCGGCAAACGGCGATGAAGTCGAGTGCCTTGTCGAGGTCCGCCTCGCTCGCCGGCTTGAGCGCGAAGTCGCTTGCCGCTATCGCGGGCGTGAACCAGTCGTAGAAGGGCTTCGTCAGGCGCAAGCGCGGGTGGATCGCGTCCCAGCCGAGTTTCAGCGCAACCGCGTGCGCCGCCAGCTTGCGCGCGTGGAAGAGGCCATACATCTCAACGTTCCCGAACGTGCCCTCACACAGCTCCTTGTACTCCTCTTGGCGGTACTCGTGCACGTGCCAGGGGTTGTCCGACCGCTCCGCCCCCTTGGGCGCGAGCGTCAACACGTTCGGCGTGGACACGAACACGACGCCCGTCTCCCCCACGAGCGACTTGAAGTGCTCAAGCACCGCTTTCGAGTCCTGCAGGTGCTCGATCGTCTGCAGGAACACCACCGCGTCGGCCTGCTCGGGGAACGTCTCCACGAGGTCGCGCTCGAAGCGCAGGTTCTCGCGGGTGTACCGCAACCGCGCGTGCTCGTGCGCCTCGGGGTTCGCGTCCACCCCCACCACGCTCCCCGCGCTACCCGCGAGCACGTTTGAACCGTACCCCTCTCCGCACGCCATGTCGATCACGCGCTTTCCCTCAACCCGCGCAGCGATCCACTCGTACACCGCGAGGTGACGGCGGAACCAATAGTTCTCCTCGGGCACGTCCGGCAGCGTGCGCTCGCCGGTGAGCGCGAGCGGCGGCACGCCCTCGGGCTGGTTGTCTTGCAGGTAGAGCGGCGCTGAAGGCACGGACAAGCCGGCGAGTATATGGTGCCACGCCGTGACTGAGACCCTGACTGCAGAGGAAATCCGCGACGTCAACACCCGCTACCACGACGTAGCCGCCGACCACTACGACGCCAAGTGGGGCATCGACTTCGGCGACGTCGGCCAAGCACAGGTGCTCGCCAAGGTCCGTAAGGCGCTCGGCCGCGACGTCCCCCGCTTCGAGCGCTCCCTGGAGATCGGCTCGGGCACCGGCTACTTCACGCTCAACCTCATGCTCGCCGGTGTGATTGGCGAAGCTACCTGCACCGACATCTCCCCGGGGATGCTCTCCACGCTGAGCTCCAACGCCGAGCGGCTTAAGCTCGACGTCACCACGGTCGCCACCGACGCCGAGCGGCTACCCTTCGAGGACGAGAGCTTTGACCTCGTGATCGGCCACGCCATCCTCCACCACATCCCCGACCTCGCCCAGGCCTTCCGCGAGTTCGCGCGCGTGCTCGCACCCGGCGGCACCGTGTTGTTCGCGGGTGAGCCCTCGCGCTATGGAGACCAGCTTGCGAAAGTGCCCAAGCGCGCCGCCGGCGCTGTCGCGCCGCTGTGGCGGCGGGCGATCCGCGCCCGTCCCGCGCCCCCTGCCGACGGCGGAGCGCCCGAGGCCTCACTTGAGGGCTTCGTCGACGTCCACGCCTTCGCCCCCGGCGAACTGTCTGGCTTCGCCCGCGACGCCGGCTTCGCCGACATCCGTGTCACCGGCGAGGAGTTGCTCGCCAACTGGTTCGGCTGGACCAACCGCACGCTGGAGGCCACCGCCCACCCCGAAGACGTCCCCTGGGGTTGGCGCAACTACGCCTACCGTGGCTACCTCGCACTGCAGAAGGTCGACCGCACGCTACTTGAGTCGCGCCTCCCCGCGGCGATCTTCTACAACCTGATAGTCATAGCGCGCAAGTCATAAGCAGCCGTGCGGTCCTCGGGACCGAGATGGACGAGAATGTCTGGATGGGGAGAGCCGTCGAAGCAGCGTCACCTGCGCACTTTCCTCTGTTCCGTGGCTCCCGCCCACTCAAGCGCTGGCGCTATGTGGGGGTCTTCGGCGAGCAGTTCATGATCTGCGCCGCTTCGGTCCAGGTGGGGCCCGCCCGACAGACGTTCTGGGCGGTATACGAGCGGTCAAGCGGTGAGCTGACCGAGCGCACCCGCATGATCCCGCGTCGAGGCGCGCTCGACCTGACACCACAACGGCTTCGTATCCGCGACGACGCGGTCCTGCTGGATCTTGCGCTTGACGAAGACGATGGCATCGAGGCGACCTGTCGCCACGGTCAAGAGCAAGTGTGGACGCGCAAGCAGGCCGGAGTGCGCGCCTACGGAACTCTCATCCTCGGCGCACGCACACCGATCTCGATCGACGCGCTCGCCGTGATCGACGATACCGCCGGCTACCACGCCCGCGCTACAGAGTGGTGGTGGGCGGCCGCCGTCGGCTCCTCACCCGACGGCGCCCCGCTGGCCTTCAACCTCGTGCAGGGCGTCAACGACCCTCCTACGGGCAGCGAGCGGGCGGTGTGGGTCGCGGGAGCACCCCACGAGGCGCCGCCCGTGCGCTTCTCGACAGATCTACGCACGATCTCCTCTGACGACGGCTCGGAGCTGCGCTTCACTCCGGAGGCCGAGCGCAGCCGTCGGGACAATCTGCTGCTCGTGCGCAGCGACTACCGCGCACCGTTCGGCTCGTTCAGCGGCACGCTGCCCGGCGGCATCCCGCTTGCGCACGCCTTCGGCGTGGTCGAGCACCACCGGGCGCGCTGGTAGTCACACTGACCCTCTCAGGCGGTAGCCGGAGGTGGGCACTCAAGCCCGCCGCACACCGTCTCAACGACCATCTGCTTGGCGCGCTCTAGATCCTCCTCGCCCTGCGGCAGCAGGCCGAAGATCCAGCCGGTGAGTACCTGCTCGATCGCGCCGTAGAAGGTCATCGCCGCGAACTCGGCGTCGATGTCAGCCTTGAAGACCCCTTCCTCCTGGGCCTTGGTAACGATCTCGCCGATCAGGCGGTATGCCTCGCGGATCTGGCCAAGGTGAGTCTGGCCGAAGGAGTTGGCAGCGCGGGTCACCTCCACGATGATCACCTTCATCAGGTCGGGGTCGTGACGGTAGCTATCGACTATGAAGGAGGCGATCGCGCCAAGCTTCTCTCGCACGGGGATCTGCTCGGCGTCGACCGCGCGGATCATCTCCAGCATGATTCCCCACCGCTCCAGGAAGAGCGTGTTGAGGACTTCGTCCTTGGAGGGGAAATAGTGGTAGAGCAGTCCGTACGCCACGCCCGCCTCATCGGCGATGTCAGAGACACGGCAGGCGTGGAAGCCCTGGCGTGCGAACACCTTTACGGCCGCGTCAAGAATCGCTTGGCGACGGTCGGGTGCGCCCTTGACTCGGGTGGCGCTCATGCCTCACCCCCGGTAAGGGCCCTTCCCTCCCCTCCGGGGAGGGAGAGTGAATAAATGTCTGTGCGGCGATGCTCAAGCAGCGGTACGCGCCGCCTGATCGCATCCTGCTCGGCGAAGTCCAACGGCGTGAAGGCAAATCCGGGCTCATCGCCCAACCGTGCGAGCACCCGGCCCCACGGGTCCACGATCATCGACTGCCCTCCCGAGTAGTGACCGCCAGGGTGAGGGCCAACCTGGTTCGCTGCGAGCACGAACACCTGATTCTCGATCGCACGGGCGCGCACCATCGTCTCCCAATGATCGCGCGTCGTGGGAACGGTGAATGCCGCCGGGATAGCCACCACACGCGAGCCGCGCAACGCCAGCGCGCGGTAGAGCTCGGGGAAACGCACGTCATAGCAGATGGATAGACCGAGCTTCGTCCCATTCACGAGCTCGCTTGTGACGATCTCATTACCCGCCTCGTCGGTGTCGGACTCGCGGTAGGGCTTACCCTCGATCTCCACATCAAACATGTGCAACTTGCGGTAGACGGCCTTGACCTCACCGTTTGGACCAACGTGCACGCTGGCGTTGCCGAGTCGGTCCCCACCGACCAAACGCTCCGCAATCGAACCCGCCACGAGGTCAACGCCCAGCTCGCTAGCCGTCTCGCGTGCCCAGGTCACCGCGCTACCGTCAAGTCGTTGGGCGCCGGCGCGCAGATCGTCGGGGCTGCCCATAACGGTCCACTTCTCAGGCAACACAACGAGTCGAGCGCCCGCGGCGACCGCTTCACGCACGTAAGCGTCCGCGGCGGCGATGTTCGCCTCCACGTCCGAGCCGGAGTTCAGCTGGACCACAGCCGCTGAATAGATTGACTGGTCAGTCAATCAACGAAGAATAGCGGTGTCGCTGGTCTCAGCGGCCGCGCTCGCGCTGCGACGCCAGCTTGGTAAACCCAGTCCCCGCTCCCGCGGGGACTGGGAGTGGGGTCGGTTTAGCGCCCGCGCGCGCGCTGCGACGCCAACTCCGCCAGCAATAGCTTCGAGTGGATCGCGCCGATCAGCTCGCGTAGCGGCTCGGCTCCGGCGGCGATGATCTCCACGGCACGCTCCACCTCCACCTCGCCGACGAGGCGGTCGAGGATCGAGCGCACCTCCTCCTGCACGAGTGGCTCAAGCGCCTCGCGGTAGCGCAACGTGTCGTACACCGTGAATCCGAGCGTCTCCTCGTAGCCGCCAGCGCGGAAGCGGGAAATCGCCTCGATTATTTTCACGTCGTCGGCGTCGTATCCGCCACGATGGGGCGTAAGTACGCCGATCTCCTTCAAGCGGTCAAGCACGTTCGCGGGGATCTCGTATCGCTCGCTCACCTCTTTCGCCGACACCCGGCGTCGCTCGGCTCCAGCGAGAGCGCGCTCGAGGATGCTGTCCTCAATCTTGAGCAGCGCGTTCACGCGCTCGGGGTTGTCCTCCAGCACCTCCTTGATGACTCGCAAGGGCATGAAGCGCTCTTCCTGCAAGCGCTTGATGAGCTGAATGCGCTCCACCAACTCCGGCGGGTAGTACGCCATATTGCGGCTGGTGCGCATGATGTCCTCACCATCGCCCAGCAATCCCTCACGGATGTAGTGGCGAATCGTCGGTGCGCTGACGCCAGAACGGTCAGCCAGCTCACTCATCTTGAGATGGCCTTCGGGAGTGGACATTTACATGTCCCTTCCTGAGGAAGGGACATGGGTAGGGCCACCAACGCTCGGGTTCATGCCATGAACGAGTCTTGCTTGGCGGCGCCAGCCAGCCCCGCCACTACTCCACTCTGGAGCAACTCGGCGATGCGCTCATCGCCGTAGCCAGCGGCGCGCAGGACCTCCTCGGTGTGCTCGCCGAGCCCAGGACCGGGGAGGCGGTTGTGCTCGCCGGGGGTGCGGCCGAGCTTGACCGGCATACCCAGTTGCCGTACGCCTGCTTCGACGCCCGGCTGGTCGAGGGTCACGACCATCTCGCGCTCGCGCACGAGCTCTGAGGAGAGCGCCTCGTCGATGTCCAGCACCGGCTCCAGGCAACAATCGTGTTCTGTCGCGAACTGTGTCCACTCCGCGCGCGTGCGGGACTTAAAGACTTCGCACACCTGCCCGTGCGCCTCTGAGTCCGGTTTCTCGAACTGCTTCTCGATCAACCCCTCGCGCCCCACCCCACGGCACCACGCCTGCCAGAACTTCGGCTCAAGCGCCCCAAGCGTCACCCAGCCGTCGGCACACTCGTAGGGGCGGTAACAGATGACCGAGCCCGCGAGCATCTGCTGCCCTCTGCGCGGCACCACTCCGTCGGCGAAATACTGGCCCGCCACCATCGCGAGCCAGGACAAGGCGCCGTCGGCCATCGAAACGTCGACCAGCTGCCCTTCGCCCGACCCGGGCCTGCCTGGACCACCATCACGCTCGCGCAGAGCCGCCATGATCCCGAACGCCGCCATCAGCGCACCGCCACCGAGATCGGCGATCTGGCCTGCCGCCTGCACGGGCGCGCCATCGGCCTCCCCGGTGAGACCAAGCAGCCCGATCAACCCCAGGTAGTTCATGTCGTGACCTGAGGCGTCGCGCTTTGGCCCTGTCTGCCCGTAGCCGCTGATCGCGCAGTACACGAGCCCGGGGTTCTCCCCGCGCATGCGCTCGTACCCAACGCCGAGGCGGTCGAGCACGCCGGGGCGGAACGATTCGAGCACGACGTCGTAGTCGCGCACCAGCCGCAACAAGACCTCTTGCCCCGCCGAGCTCTTGAGGTCGATCCGAATCGAGCGCTTGTTGCGGTTCAACGACAGGAACAGCCCCGACTTGGCGCTGTCGTCCGCGCCCTCGTAATAGGGCGGCGCCCAGCGGATGTAGTCGCCGGCGCCGGTGTCCTCCACCTTCAACACCTCCGCGCCGAAGTCGGCGAGCAGCAGTGAGCAGAAGCCACCCGGTAGCAGCCGCGACAAGTCGAGTACGCGAATACCTTCGAGAGGGAGGCTCATCAGGCGATGCCCAGCAGACCGCGGGCCTCCGCCACCGTCGCCGGCCGCCGCCCGACGTCTTCGGTCATCTTGCGCGCCTGGGCGATGAGATCGCCGTTGGAGCGCGCCATCGTGCCGTCGGGGAGGTAGAGGTTGTCCTCGACACCAGCACGGATCGAGCCACCGAGGGTAAGTGCGGTGGCGATCAGCGTCCATTGGTCGCGGCTGATGCCGATCACGCCCCAGTGGTGTTTGACATGCCCGCCGCCGGGGACGTCGCCGATGTTGTCCACCATCGCCGCAAGGTTCCGGGGCGTGGGTGGGATGCCACCGATGACGCCCATCACGCAATCGACGTGCAGGGGGGCCTTCAACACGCCCATGTCCACCAGCGGTGTGAGCGAGCCGACGTGGCCGAGGTCGAAGCACTCGTGCTCGGGCTTGATGCCAAGCTCGTTCATGGCCCGCAACAGCTCGATGATCTCCTCGAAGGGGTTCTGGAAGACCATCTTGAAGACGAAGTCTTTGCGGGTGCGCGAGTACTTGGCGTAGTTCATCGAGCCCATGTTCAGCGCCGCGACTTCGGGGCGGCAGGCGCGCAGGTACTCGATGCGCTTGGATACAGGAACCCCGATCGTGCCGGTGGAGTAATTGATGATGACGTCGTCCACCGCGCCACGGATCGCCTCAGTGATCGCGGAGAAGTCCTCGATCTCATAGCTCGGCGTGCCGTCGGGTTTGCGGGCGTGGATGTGGATCATCGAGGCGCCCTCATCCACGGCGCGCTTGGCCTCGGCGCCGTACTCCTCGGGCGTATAGGGGATCGCCGGACACTGCTCGCGGTTGGCGATCACGCCCGAGATCGAGCAGGTGATGACAACTGGATCGTCGAGGCTCATATGGCCCTCCGTGGCGTCGTGGTAAGGGGCGTGGTCGCGGTCATACCGGCACCACTCCAGACTTCTTCCAAGGCCGCTCGATCTTCTTGCCCTCGGCAAGCTCCAGCCCGCGGCAGATCGTGGCGCGTGTCTCGCGGGGGTCGATCACATCGTCGACGAGGTCGTTGCCGGCGGCGATGTACACGTCGAACATCTTTTTGAAGTTCTCGATCAGCTCCGCCTTCTTCGCCGCAGGGTCCTCGGCGGCATCGACGGCCTTGCGGAAGGCGATCTCCACAACACCCTCGGCGCCCATCACGGAGATCTCCGCGGACGGCCAAGCCACGATCAGATCAGGCTCGTACGCGCGGCCGCACATCACGTAGTAGCCGGCACCGTAGGCCTTGCGCGTGATGACCGTTAGCTTGGGCACAGTGGCGTTGGCAACCGCGTAGAGCATCTTCGCGCCATGGCGGATGATGCCTTCGGCCTCGACCTTCGTGCCCACCATGAATCCGGGGACATCTTGGATGAAGACGAGCGGAATGCCGAACGCGTTGCAGAGGTTCACGAAGCGGGCGGCCTTGTCGGCGGAGTCATTGTCGAGGATGCCACCGAGCTGCTTTGGCTGGTTGGCGACGATCCCCGCCGGGCGGCCGCCGAAGCGGGCGAAGCAGGTGATGATCGTCTTCGCCCACTGGCCCTTCATGTCGAAGATCTCACCGTCGTCCACGATGTGGCGGATTACCTCGTACATGTCGTAGGGCTTGCGGTTTGACTCGGGGAGCACGTCGAGCAGCTCCTCGTCACCGCGCTCGATCGGATCGGCAACCGGCCGTAGCGGCACCTTGGCCTCGCAGTTCTGGGGCATGAACGAGAGGTACTGCTTGATCCGCTCGATGCACTCCTCGTCGGATGCCACCTCCATGTCGCCCACGCCCGACTTGCGGCAGTGAACGCGCGATCCGCCCAGTTCCTCCTGGGTTACGTCCTCGCCGACGGCGGCTCGCACGAGGTGGGGACCGGCAAGGGCCATCGAGCCACGACCCTTCACCATCGGCACGAAGTCGGCGAGACCGGGGATGTAGGCAGTGCCGGCGGCGCACGGCCCCATCAGCGCCGCCACCTGGGGGATGACGCCGCTCATGATGACCTCCTCGCGGAAGAGGTGGCCGGAGCCCGCGAACATCGCCCCCGCCGCCTCCTGCACGCGCGCGCCTGCCGAGTCGAGCAGCCATACGAAGGGGATGCGCTTGGTGAGGGCAAGCTCGCGCAGGCGGGTGACCTTGAACTCGCCGGTCATCCCCATCGACCCGGCCATCACCGTGAAGTCGTACGCGCACACCGCGGTGAGACGGCCATCGACCTTGCCGTAGCCGGTGATGACACCGTCAGCGGGGGCCTCCACGCCGTCCATCGCGCGTTGGGAGGTGTGAGGCTTGCCGTGAATGCCCAACTCCACGAACGTGCCCTCATCCACGAGCAGAGCAATCCGCTCGCGCGCGGTGAGCGCTCCCTTCTCGTGCTGACGATCGATCTTCTCCTGTCCCCCGCCGAGCCGTATCTGCTCGCGGCGGGCGTGCAGGTCCTCGACCAGCGGGCGCAACAGCGAGGTCTTCTCCTCTGTGGTCATCAGCGTCCCTTCCATTCGGGCTCACGCTTCTGAAAGAAGGCGGTGACGCCCTCGACTATGTCCTCGGTGGAGACGGCGAGCGTGAGCTGCGCGCGCAGATAGTCGAGCGCGTCGTCAAGCGGCATGTCGAGCTGGCGGCGCATCGCTTCCTTGCCCAGGCGCATGATCACCGGCGACTTGGAGGCGAGCTTGGCCGCCCATTCCGCTACGGCCGCATCAAACTCCTCCGCGGGGACGACCTTGTTGACGATCCCCGCCGCGAGCGCCTCTTGCGCGTTCCAGCGCTCGCCGAGGAGCAGCAGCTCGTTGGCCTTCTTGCGTGGGACGTTGCGGTAGATGAGCGCCATGATCATGAAGGGGAAGGCCCCCACGTTGATCTCGGGTGTGCCGAATGTGGCGGTGTCCTTCGCCACGATGAGGTCACATGCGAGCGCGATGCCGAGCGCGCCGGCGAGCACGTGCCCGGAGGCGGCCACAAGGGTGGGCTTGCGCAAATCTGAGATCAGCTTGAACAGCGACACGAAGCGGTCAGAGCCGAAGTGCTTGTGCACAAGCGGCACATCCCCGGCGAAGCCGCCCAAGTTGGCGCCAGAGGAGAAAACCGTCTCGTGAGAGGAGGCGAGCACAACGGCTCGCACCGCGTCGTCCTCGCGCGCGCGCTGGAACGAGGAGATCAAGCCGTCGAGCACCTCTTGAGAGAGGGCGTTGCGGGTGGAGGGCTCGTTTAGCGTGATCGTCGCCACACCCTCTGCGACCTCGTAAAGGACTTTCTCTGCGGTGCCGTCTGTGGTTGTCTCGTTTGCGCTCATCCGCGCATCCTAACCCGATCTCGCACCGGTGAGAAGTGAGAAGTCCTACTGTTTACTTTTTGATCACCCTGCGTTAGCCTCCTTGCACCCGAACGATCGAACGAGGAGACCACCCGATGGCAACCGCCGACGTGCTCAAGCCCGACTTCCAGGCCAAGCGCAAGCACTTCATCTTCACCGACGAGCACGAACAGCTGCGCGAGTCGATCCGCAACTTCGCGATCAAGGAGCTGGCGCCCCATTCGATGGAATGGGAGGAGACGACCTTCCCCAACTCGGTGTTCCCGCGCATGGGCGAACTTGGCTTCCTCGGCCTCGACAAGCCCGAGCAGTACGGCGGCCAGGGCGGCGACTACTACACCGCGCTCGTGCTCGCGGAGGAGATGTCAAACGCGCAAAGCGGTGGCCTCTCGATGGGGATCGCGGTGCACACCGACATGGCGATGCCCCCAATCTTGGCCTTCGGTACCGAGGAGCAGAAGCAGGAATGGGTGGTGCCCGCGATCAAGGGCGAGAAGATCCTCTGCATCGGTATCACCGAGCCCGATGCCGGCTCGGATGTGGCGGGGATCAAGACACGCGCTGTGAAGGACGGCAGCGACTATGTGATCAACGGCTCGAAGACCTACATCACAAACGGCCACCGCGCCGACGTGATCGTGCTTGTCACCAAGACCGACGCCGACGCGGGGTACGACGGCTTCACGCTCTTCCTCGTGCCGATGGACGCTCCCGGAGTGATCCGCGAGAAGAAGCTTGAGAAGCTCGGGATGCACGCCTCTGACACCGCGCTGCTGGCCTTCCAGGACGTGAGGGTGCCCGAGACGGCCGTGCTCGGGCAAGTGGGCAAGGGCTTCTACCACATCATGTGGGAGCTCCAGGGCGAGCGTTTGATCGGGGCCGCCGGGTGCGTGTCGGGCGCGCAGAAGTGCTTTGAACGCACACTCGATTACGCCAACGAGCGCAAGGCGTTCGGCCGCTCAATCGGCCACTTCCAGGTGATCCGCCACAAGTTCGCCGAGATGGCGACGAAGATCGAGAGCGCACGCCAGATGGTTTATGTGACCGCGTGGCGCTTCAACAACGGCGAGTACCCCGTGCGGGAGATCTCGATGGCAAAGCTCCACGCCGCACGCATCGCGGTGGAAGTCGCCGACGAGTGCATCCAGATCCACGGCGGCGCCGGCTACATGCGCGAGTACGGCGTCGAGCGCGTGTGGCGCGACATGCGCCTAAACCGCATCGGCGCTGGCACCGACGAGATCATGCTCGATGTCATCGGCCGCTCATACGGCCTTTGATCCAGCCGCCATTCACAGAGGAGCACGAAGAGCTCCGTCAGTCGGTTAGAGGGTTTCTCGATCGGGAGCTGGCACCCCACGCCCAGACCTGGGAGGCGGAGCGGTGGTTCCCCAACGAGGTGTTCGACAAGCTCGCCGCCCAGGGGTTGCTCGGCCTGAAGTACCCGGCCGAGTTGGGCGGCCAGGGCGGCGACTACCTGCACGAGGCGGTGCTCGTGGAGGAGCTCTCGCGCATCGGCTCGGGTGGCACCGCGGCGGGGATCGGCGCACACACCAACATCGCCACACCCCCGATCTGGAAGTTCGGCACCGACGAGCAGAAGCAGCGCTACCTCGTCCCGGCGATCAAGGGAAAGCTGATCGGCGCGCTCGGGATCACCGAGCCGGACGCCGGCTCCGACGTGGCGTCACTGCGCACGAAGGCCACTCCATGCGACGGCGGGTGGGTGGTGAGCGGCGAGAAGACCTACATCACAAACGGGGTGCGCGCCCACTTCATCGTCACAGCTGTGAAGACCACCGAGGAGGGCGGCCACAACGGCATCTCCTTCCTGATCATCGACCGCCAAGACGGGGTGAGCTCCTCGAAGCTGGAGAAGCTCGGCTGGCACGCCTCCGACACCGCCACCATCTCCTTCGACGATGTGTTCGTGCCTGCCGAGAACCTGCTCGGCGAGCTACACGGTGGCTTCAAGCTGATCATGGCCAATTTCCAGTGGGAGCGCCTGGCGATGGCGCTCGGCACGGTGGGCGCGATGCAACTTGCTTACGAACGCACCGCCGAGTATGCGCGCGAGCGCACCGCCTTCGGCCGCCCCATCTCAAAGCATCAGGTGATCCGCCACAAGCTTGCCGACCTCGCCACGAGTGCCTACACGGCGCGCTGTGTCACCTACGACGCGCTGCGCCGCTTCCACGAAGGGCAGGAACCGCTCAAGGAGGTCACGATGGCCAAGCTACTCACCCAGCGCGCCTCCTTCGAGCTGATGGACGAGTGCCTGCAGATCCACGGCGGCATGGGCTACATGGGCGAGCACTGGGCCCAACGCGCCGCCCGCGACGCCCGGCTCGGGCCGATCGGCGGCGGCTCGGACGAGATCATGCGGGAGATCTTGGGTCGGTTGCTGGGGCTGTAGGGCTCCATCAGGACGGCGCCGCCCGCGCCGGGCGCCGTCCATGTTGACGGCGCCCCTTTCTTCGTGTTCGGTCTCACTTCTTCTTGGGCTTGGCCTTCGCCTTGTGCCTTGGACAACCGGTGACAGAGATCGGCGTCGACTGATGGATCACCGCGCCGTTCTGTCCCGTGAACACGGTCGGCATCTTCAGCTTGCTCTCGCAGAGGTTCCCATTGGCGGCCAACGCGCTATCGGGGCCTTGTGGGAGCTTGAGCTCGAAGCTCGAGATCGGAACATCCGGGATCTGACGGAACGTGCTACTCGTGATGCCCTTTTTGCTGATGAACGTTTCGCCGTGCAGATACACCGTCACGCCATACCCCTGTAGCGACAGCACGAGCTCGGGGAACTTCGCGCCACCGTAGGACACGAAATACGCCGGACCAGTCAACTCCACGGGTAGCACAGGTGTCACCGCCGTGACGCTGCCCACCTTGGACGCTGCCGAACAACTGGCTGGGTTGGCTTCGAACGTCGACGCGGGACATGCCTTCTGCAACGTGGTCAAACGAGACGGGAGTTGCTTTGGCAGGTCCACCTTTACGCTTTTCACATTCGACTGCGACGAAGCCTGGTTGGCTCCGAGTGCTCCCCTCGGGTAGAGGATCTTCGCGTCGAGACTCGCCCCTACCTGACGGGATGTCTTCCCGGATGTGGAGACTTTGAAGTTTGGC
The DNA here is from genome assembly GCA_963695305.1 of uncultured Solirubrobacterales bacterium. Taxonomy (GTDB): domain Bacteria; phylum Actinomycetota; class Thermoleophilia; order Solirubrobacterales; family Solirubrobacteraceae; genus Palsa-744. The sequence goes on from OY968774.1 coordinate 2,960,170, forward strand.
TTGAACGCCAGGCTCCGACACGAACCCATCTGGAAATGACTCCCGATCCCGGCGGTTGCACCTTCAGTGCTGGTCGCCGTCCCCGAGAAACTCCCCGGTTCGCAACTCGTCGGGTTGAACATGAACCCCGGCCTGTCTATCACCGCATCGATCGCGCGTAGATCGGCAGGGATACCGTCGATAATCGTAGGGAGCGGGTCAGTCGTGATCGTCAACCTCGTCGTCAACGGATCAACCTCGATCTTCGCCCGCACAACCTGGGTCTGCAGGACGAATGGGCCGACGTGTAGCGGCACGACGATCGACAAGCCGTACGGCGCGCCCTTGTACCCTTCGGTCAGATAGATCGGCGCCGGCGGTTGACCGGGTTGCGGTACGACGAGCGGATACGGACCCGGGCCGGCCTCAACAATCGTGTGCCCGATCTGAGACGAACTGGAACACGTTCCTGCATCCGCCTGCACGCCAGGACATAGTGGGACCTTCCCGATCATGCCCAACAGTCCCTCTGGCGTCTTGAACTGCAGGCCGGCTATTCGCTGCTGATCGTCGGGACGCGTCAACAACAGGGAGAAGTTCGTGAACCCCCCGGCCTGGTCGGTAGTCGAACCCGCAATCATCGACGGGCTGAACGGCAACGGTGACGGGGGACATGCCACACCACCCGTCCCGGCGGCAATTGTGAAACTACTCGTCGGGAACAAGTCTTCCACCGCTGGGGCGCTCCACGGCGTGAAATCGCTAGTAGTGTTGTACGTCCCGCACTGCACGGGTGTTGACAATGCCGCTTGAGCGCCACCACTGAAAGACAGCTTGAAGTCCGTAAACGGCAACTCCGGCGTGTTTGCGAACATCGTGACCAGACGGCCCGTTTTTTCGTTCAGGCTGACGTTCCCGACAAGCTTCACGAATACGCCTTCGCCTTCCGCTGTCACCAGCAGTTGCAGGTGCGGCGGGTTCGACGGCATCACATACACGCCGCCCTTCAACGATTTGCTCAACAACGGAGTTTCGATTTCATCCGTCCCGACCTTTGACGCGTTGGGGCAGTTCGCGGGACCATTGTTTTCCTTGCCTTCAGCCTTTTCGGCATCGGTTGTCAATCCGTCTTCGCCAGGACCACACGCGCCCAGACCCGCTGCCTGGCCCGGGTTGATCGCTACACCTTCGGGCAGAGTCACCGTCGTATTCTTGATATTTGAGGTTGCGAGGCTGCCAACCTGCCTTAGGCCATCCTGCGGAACTTTCAAATCCACCGTCAAACCCGCCGGAGTGTCTGCAAAGGCCGTGTCGGGCGCCACGCTCAAGAACGAGCTGAAATCCAAATGATTACAGCCGGTGAATCCCAGGGGAGCACCGGTAGGATCGTGAAGCCCGAGGCTCTCATTTACTACTGGGGCTTCGGCATTCCAGCTGTCCGCCGTCAGATGCATCGTCAGGGGACCTTGGCACGATGTCGACACCGTCAACAGCGGCTTTGGCACGGTCCCACCGGCCGAATCGCCACAATCGTTGGCGAGCCCCGCCGCCACACCGCACCGGTCGAATCTGTGGCTTTCATCCGCCGGAGCACCCCAGAGTATTAGGCTGTTGAACACCGGGTGGCCGGTCGTATTGCGCACATTTCCCGTGATCCCATAGTCCGAGCCGCTACGAACTCCCGCGTCTATGAGGACATTGTGGCCACTGAAAGTGAAACCAAACTCCGCCGGAACGCCCGGGGGAGGCACGAGATTGTACACGGGGGACCTGATCTCAAAATCGCCAAACCCGAATTCCCCGAAAGCACCAATACCTGCCCTGTCCACACCCACCTGTGTATCCGGAGGGCAATTTTCCCCACCGAAGTTTGCGACGAACGTTTGACGCGTGCACTGCGGCACGGCGTGTGGATCGCCGACGATACCAGGCGGCAAAGCGATCGAAACGTCACGCACCGCCCCGCCGGTCGGACCTTGCTGACCCGCGTTGAGGCCAAAGTTGACCGTCAGGGCGTACGGATGCGAGCCGGCCTGCGTGTCGGGAGTCCCGTCGGCGTTTGAGAACCAACCGTCGAACCCCGTGACCCCGAACCCGGGCGTCGCCGAGCTGATCGTGAACGGATCCGAGGTTTCAGCCATGCTCGGCGCGCCACCGCCGCTCACGGTTACGTGATTTGTGCCCACGCTTGCCGATCCCACTACTTTGACCAGAATACCGATGCGGCCCGAATAGCCCGGTTTGATGGAGCGTTCGACGCCTTTGAAGCCTGGGCCTGTGGTACAGGTCACAACCGTGGTGCCTGAGCAATTCCAAACACGCAACTGCTCGACGCTGTTTGGTGCGATTGCGCCTGTCCCTTCCGCCACTTCGTTCTCTTCATCGAGTTCTTCGTATTCTTCGACTTCTTCGGTGCTTATATACCCAAAAGGCACCACCGGCCCAGCTTCTGTCGCTTCCAGGCCCGGTGGCAAGGTGTCGGTCACGGTAACTGTGCCGCTGGTCGACCCGGCGCCCGTGTTGAACACCTGCACCATGACAATGCCTTTCCCCCCGGGCTTCAAGTTCGTCGGATAGGCGCGCGAGCCCACCTCCCAACCCGGTGACGGTTCAGCCGCCGACGCAGAAGCAGCCGACACCATCAACACCAGTGCTACGAGCGCCACCGACCATGCGTTCGACGTACGTCCAGCGCCAGTTGGCGCCGCAAATACCTGCTTGACAGAGCGCTTTCTCATGACCGTCCCCCCTTGACTCCCGAATGCTTACGGCCATTAGCCTTGTGTGCGCCCTTCTTGGCCTTCGATTTCTTCTTCCTGTGCTTGGTCCTGTGCTTGGGCTTCTTCTTTGGCTTGACCTTTCCCTTGACTCCTTTTGCAGGCGCCGCGAAATTCCCCACGCCTTCGAATGTGACGCTCGACGGCGTCGCAAAGATCGGCAGCGCCCCGGGAACGCCTTGACAACCCGTTCCGGTACAGGCCGGCGGCGCCACCGGCACAAGCCCGTTCACGCGCACGTCGTACAGGTCAAACAGTTCATTTTCGTCGCTACCGGCCAGTTTTGCGCGCGTAACGATGAACACATCGTCGCCGCTCAGGCTGGCGTCCGCGAAGTGCGATCCCTGCGTGCTCGACGCTCCCGATAGGAGATACACGCATCCCGTGCTTTCATCGCAACCGCCGGCCCCGGGACGCTCCCACTCGTACACATCACGCATTCCGTTCACATCCTGGGGTACCAGGGCTTCCCTGCTCTCGTAGAAGACACGGCTCCCGTCCGCCGAGATCCACCGCGCCTGATAGACGTTGGCCGCGTTGGTCCTGAGCAAGACGCTTTTTGTACCACCGGTAGTACAAGATGTGCAATACACAACACCCGTGTCGGAGTCATAGACAGAGACACGCCCTTCAAATCCTGTGCTGAACGATTCGAACACGACGCTGTGACCATCGGGGGTGACCTCGCCCACTGCGACTGTAGCCGCCGCGATGGTCGTCGTGACACCGTTGTGCCAAAGCTTGAATTCTCCACCGGCCGTGACGTAGTAGACATATTGGCCGTTTTCGCTTGCACCGACAACCTTTTCCACGGGAACACCCGGTGTCAGGTCGGTCGCCTGCGCGCCTTCCACGTCGTACCGGTAAAGGTCCCCATTGACATAAAACACGACAGACCCATCGCTTGTCGCAGTCTGGTATTTGCCGGCCGCGCTGATTTCAACCGTTGTGGCCTCGTCCTTACGCATATAGATATGCCCGGTCGAGAGGTCTGTCCAGAAGATACGAGAGCCGTTTTCGGAGATCACGTGGTTGAACTTGGAGCCAAACCCCCCACTCACCCCGCCGCCGAACGTTGCGTTCACGTGCGTCGATCCATTCGGCAACACGTTCACCAATCGCAGTTCACCATCAAGCGACTCATATAGGTTGTCCTGTTTTTCAAAGTTGCTGCCGACTCCGCCTTCCGCCGCCGGCCTGTCTTCCGACGCGCCCGTCAAAGCGTCATTTGCCAGGAACAAGAGGTGACTCGAATCCTTCGAGGCGCCGATGAAAGCAAGGGTCCGGAATCCACGACCGCCGCTGGATGCGCCATTCGGGAAGGGCCTTGCGGCGGCGCCGGCCGTTTCGAAATTTTCCATCGTGCGGTACGGCGGCAGGGTCGTAAAGAACGGGACATCATCGCCACTCTTCGCGGTGTTGGTCGAATACAAGATGTCATAGCTACCGTTCGGCGTAGCGATTTCTCCAAACCCTGGGGCGGTGGAAGCCAGCGGTTCCACAGAATCGAGGATGCCCACCGACAGGTCGCTTGAGAAAGCTTGAAAAATCGCGCTCGCGGCGCCCGCCGGCGTCAAGGTGGACTGTGTCCAGACGCCAGTCGCCGACCGCGTGCCCAGATACTCGTTGCCGCCACTAGAGCCCGAAAGTTCGCTGCCGCCGACACTAGGCCCGCCAACGTATGCGACCTTGTCACCGTCGGCGGCCGACTGGAACGGAAGTTCCGTCGGCGTACCGAGAGTTTCACCGTTGGTTGGCTGGTAGACTTCACTCCCGTAACTCGCAAGCGAACTCACCAGCTCGTACACACGCCCGTCGGGCAGCGCCGCAGCACTCGCAGACGCCACCGGCACAAGGCCGCAGATCGCAGCACAGGACACCGCGATCATCCACTTCAAAAGTCTGCAAGCACTCATAGAGCAATCCTCTCCTCAGAGAAACGCGACCGGACACGCCCGTATTCGGGCGACAAAATAATGCTCGCGAGCACGCGACTCGCGAGACGCACCAAACGGAAAGCGGCACACCGACCTCAACCGCGTTCATCCCCAAGGAGATAACGCGAAAGCCACCCTCTCTCAAATAACGACTGGCCCTCTCCCGAGGTCCCTGTCAAAAATGGTGAGCGTCGACTGTGAGAGCCGACCCAAACCCAACCTTAACTGCCCTCGCGCCCTCAGCGCGAACGTATGTTGGTCTTTTATATACGATGTATACTTTCTTGTCAAGTTATTCGAAAAACTCACTTTCGAAAACTCGCTGTCGCTAAGCATTTTCATCACCGATCGCCTCGTGCACGGCCCATCCCTCCGCCGTGAGGATCCAAGCATTCGGCTCCCCGCGAGCCGGGTTACCTCCACTGTTCTCGATCAGCCCGAGCCCGTGCAGGCGCGCGAGCAGCTTGGAGATCTGTCCCTGGTCGCCTATCCCCGCCGCCGTGGCCATCACGCGGTTCGACCCACCCGGGTGCTCAGCGACCGCCGAAAGCACCCTCACGGTGCGGTAGGTCAACCGCATCTCGAGATTTCGCAGCGGATCGCTGTTGCGCTTGGCGCCACCGGCACGACGTGTCTCGACCTTCCTCTCAAGCTCGCGATCCGCCGCCGCGCGCCCCTGGTAGGGGAGCACCACAATCGACATAAGCGGGTTGACGAGATCAAGCAGACCGCTCGGCTTTGACACCGAGAGCCGCCGGTGGAGCACCGACAACACCGCCCCCACGACTCCCTCCGCAGTGAGCGGGGACGGCTCTTTGTCGCTCCTCGCGTCACGTGAGCCCTCTCGGACGGCCTCGCTCAATATCTCGACGACGCGCCGACGGCGCTCAAGCGCGCGAGGTCCGGCGCCGAGCGCCTCGACCGCGAGCAGGCGCCCCAGGCGGGGGTCCTCTTCGAACAAGCCAAGCAGTTGAGTGAGTCCGGCGCGAACACCATCGCTCCACTGACGCTGCTTGCGATACACCGGCACGACCCGCTGAGCGACCTGCTCTATCGCATCGTCAAACGCCGCGAGGAAGCAGTCTTCACGGTCCTCAAAGATCTCGTAGAACGTGCGGCGCGATACGCCCGAGCGGCCGACGACATGGGCAACCGTGACGTTCGCTGCGCCGCGCTCGGCGGCCTCCTCCACCATCGCGGTGAGCATCCGACGGCGCTGGATCTCGCCGACGCGCTCGCGCCTTGACTTGTCGTGTCCCGGGAGTAGCCCGCCCGCCGTCTCATTGACGGCCAGCGAGTTTGTCTGTGCTCTGGGAGACATGTCGGTGCGCCTGACGGAGTAGCGGAGGCTCCCCGGGCGCCGGGAGGAACTGCGCGCCCGGGGAATCCTTCCCATGGCTACTTCTTACCCTTCTTGTGCTTGGCCTTGTGCTTCGGACACCCGGTGGCTGTGATGGGTGTTGTCTGCTTGATGACCATCCCGTTCTGTGCGGTGAACGCGGTGGGCATCTTCAGCACGCTCGTGCAGAGGTTCCCGTTGGCCGCCAAAGCCGAGTTGGGGCCTTGGGGTAGCTTCAACTCGAAGCCACCGATCGGCACGTCGGGGACCTGACGGAATGTGCTGCTTGTGATCCCTGCTTTGCTGATGAACGTTTCGCCGTGGAGCTGTACGGTGACGCCGTAACCTGAGAGCACGATCACAAGTTCCGGGAACTTCGCCCCTCCATGGCTGACAAAGTACGCGGGCCCGTGCAGGGCTTCAGGGATGATCGGTGTCGTTGCGGTCGCTTCGCCGACCTTTGACGCCGCGGGACAGGCCGCCGGGTTCTGGTTGAACACCGTGTCCGTGCATGCCTTCTGCAACGTCGTCAGCCTCGACGGGAGCTGCTTCGGCAAATCCACCTTGACCGACTTGACATTCGCGTACTTCCCCAAAGAGCCCGACGGGTAGGTCAGCTTCACGTCGAGTCCGGCGCCATTCGTCCGTGAGGTTTTCCCGGTCGTGGTGACCTTGAATCCCGGTTTGAACGCGAGGCTTGCGCAGTTGGTGACCTGGAACGACGAGGTCTTTGACGCGCTCATTCCTTCGCTGCTCGACAGGACACCGCCGATGGTCTTCTTCGCGCAACTGGTCGGGTTGAACGTGAAGCCCGGCTTGTCGATCGTCACATTCACCGCTTTCAGCTGCAGCGGGATGCCGTCGAGCATGGTCGGCAACGGATCGCTGGTGACCGTCAGGTGCGCGTCGAGCGGATCCACCGCAATCTTCGCCCTGACCACGACCGTGCCTTTCCCGGTCGTACCCGACAGGGTGTATGGGCCGGCGACAGCCGGAACGACTATCGAAAGACCGTACGGTGCGCCGGCATACGCTTCGGTCAGGAATACCTGGCCGCCGGACACCAGGAACGGGTTCGCGCCGGGTCCGGTGAGGACCTGGACGTGCCCGATCAGGCTGCCAGTACCACATGTGCCCTGAGCGGCTTGTGGTTCTTTGCAGAGGGGGATCGCCGACAGGTTTCCAAGCAGGCCAGGAGGCATAGTCTGCGTGATCCCGCTCAAGAACTCATCGCTATCGGACCGGCCGAACGACAGCGTGAACGGCGTGTACGCACCAGCCTGGATGTTCGGCGAGCCGGCGACAAACGACGGGGCGAACTGCGCACCGAAACAGTTCTCGTTGATATCAAACGAGGATGACGGTGTCACATCCGCCGTGAACGGACTGCTCCACGGAGTCAAATCCACGTTCGTGGTGACCTGACCGCACGTCCTTGGGTTAGCGAGTACCGCTCTTGGCCCACCCGCAAGCTTCAGCTGGAACTCACTGAACGGCAGTTGTGGCGTGTTTTCGAACGTGGTTGTGATCTGACCCGTGTTCTGGTCGATATGACCGCGGCCCTCCAGCTTGATCACGATCCCCGCTTCGCCCTCGCTTTTGGCCTGAATGTAGAGCTTGACCATCTTGCCGCCTTCGGCGTCCTGTGGGGTACAAGGGTCGCATTCAGGTTCACCAAGAAATACCTGGCCTTCCAGTTCTTCTTCGAGCGCCGGTGTTTTGATCTGCACCTGCCCGACCTGCGATTCGCGTGGACAATCCGCTTCCCTCGCCGGTTCCTGCGAGGGATGGTCCGGCCCATAGAACGCCGCGGCGGAACACGCTTTCAGTCCCCACGCCGCCGAGGGGTTGACGACCGTACCGAGCGGCAACTTCACAGTCACATCCTTGATGTTCGGTGTCGCTACACCATCAGGCGTTTCATTCTGCGGCACTTCCAGATCAAAGCGATAACCCGCTGGCGCACCTGCTTCTAGCGTGTCTGGCAACATCGACACTTTCGCGTCAAGACGCAACTGGTCACAACCCGACATCGTCCCCATCGAAAACGGTTCAGCGACCACGAACGCACCCTTATGCGTCCACGAGTCGGTCTCCATCGACCCGTTCGAAGGTTCATTGCACTGTTGCGGATTTGTCAACTCCGGCACACGCGCGCCCGTACCCGGCCCACCGAACGGTGGCACACCGGCTAGCAGTGACGAAAAAGTGATGTCCGGACCGGGACCATTATGGTCTGCCGGGACACCCCAAATCGTCACCGTTGCGCCGATCACGTTGGCGCCCTCACTGATGTCGGGAGCGGTCACCCGCACGCCATCGTTGCCGTTGGAGAGCACGTAGGTGTCAAGTCGCGCCGGCACGATAAATGCGTCGAACGCGAACGCCGCCGGCTCCCCCGGCGCCGGAATGATGTTGAAGACGGGCGCAACGAATCTGCCGACCTGAGGGTTTCCCCCAGCGATGCTCAGTGTCACCTCGGCGACTCCAACCATCGAGTCCGCTGGGCACCTGTGTTGCGGGTCGGCGGTTTCGTGCAACACCTTGTACATCGGGCAGCGTGGCACCTGGCGTGTGTTCCCCACCAGGCCCGTTGGCATGTCGAAGCGCACGTCCTTTGCTTTCTCGCTCGGCAGGTGCGGTTCGGAAGTGTTCAGCATGAACGAGGTCGTCACGTTGGCGTGCGCACCCGCGGCCGGATTGGAAACAGCCGCGAACACACTTCCAGCGGCGACACCGAAGGGTGCAGGGGTTTCGCTCACCGTCAGAGATCTCGTGACATTGGCGCCGGTCGCGCCGCCGCCGCTCACCGAGGCTTCGTTTGGGAGACTACTGCTCAAACCACCGGCTACCGCCACCGTGATAATCATCTGGAAGCTGTCGCCGGGGTCGACTGGCTTTTCGAATGTGCACGTCGGGATCGGGGTGGCGTTGCAAGACGCCCCACCAAAGAACCCTTCCCAATCTTTGAACGCATCTTCCGCCTTCACCACCGTAGCCGTTACGCCTGAGGGCAACACGTCGCTCAAGGTCACCGTCCCACTCGTAGCCGCGCCGCCGACGTTGGTAGCCGTCACCCTGAGCTTGCCGGGGCTCACACCATTCGCCGCGGTTGTGAGGGTTGCCGTATGAGTACCGCCGGTGAGCGCACTGTCGTCTACCCTCGCGCCTGTGATCGCCAAGCTGGCGAGGCTCCTGTTCCCGTAGCCGTTGATGAATTCGAGCCTGTACGGAGCCGTACCCCCCGGCCCCCCGCTCACGGCGATTTCACCGGCGTAACCTTCCGTAAGCACGCGTGCGGCTTCTTCCACTTCTCCCGCCGACGCATTGTAGGGAATTGGTGGGCTTTCATGTAGATGGCCTTGCACGGATTCGCCAATCAGGTGAAATGTGCCCCCGGTCGCGTCTACATTCAAACTGTAGGCCTGGCTGCGCGGACTTTCAGGCACCATGTTGGTCGGCATCGGCACCGCCGTCAGCACCCACTGCGGCCCTTCGGCCGCCACAGCAGACGCCGGCACACAAATGGCGAACATCATCGCGAGCGGCGCCACCAGCATCAAGACCGACCGTACACACTTGCCTATCCTCCGCGACATCACTTGCCCCTCCCATAGTTGCTGCCGCCAGTCCTGCCAGAACGCGAACCAGCCGCGCTGGCGCCTCCATACAATCTGCGTGCCCGACGCTTACACACGCGCCGCGCGCGCTTGTCACGCTTGTGTGCGCAGGCCCGCAAAGCCCTCTCCAGTCTCTGCTTGCGCGTCAGCGCCTTCGACCCGGCTTTCGCGGACGGCGGTTGCACGAACTCGCCAGAGCCGTTGAACGTTTCGCTTGCCGGCGGCGCAAACAGCTCCGGAACGCTCGGCGGCCCCTGGCACACAGAACCTTCGCATGGCACCGACGTCGGCGGAACCACGTCGCCGGGACGCGGCACACGTGCGTCATATACGTCGTATGCCAGGTCCGTGTCGTCGGGCACCAGCCCTTCGCTCGTGGAGAAAAAGACATCGTCTCCGTTCGCGCTGTTGTCGCCGAAGAACGAGTCGGCGTCGCTCACACCGGTAGAGATAATACGCACGGTGCCGTGGTCCCACTCATATACATCTCGAACGCCGTTGGTGTCTTGTCCCAACACCGCATCGGGCGTATCGAAGAACACCCGGTCTCCGTCTTCGGAAACACCTCGATTACCAGTTACTATCGCGGAGCTGCCGGCCAAAGATATGGAGGCGAAATCGTTTGACAAGCTTGCGTTGCCTGTGACAGGTGTCCCTTGCGGCGGACAGGAAACGCAGTTCAGGACGTTGCTTTTCAGGTCGTAGCGGTATACCTCGGTGTGACCACCGCCACCGTTATTGAAGTCGAGCGCCGTGAAGGGCGCCTTCGCTTGAAACACCACGGTCGACCCCGATCGCGAAAAACGTACCAGTGTAGTTGGCCTACTTTCTTCAAATGCGGGCCAGCCTTCCACACTGCCGATTTCGGAGACCTGGCCATCAGACCATGTATACAACCTAGCTTCATGTTCGAATAGGAAGGACGAGCCGTTGGATGAAACCCTCAAAATGACGGCTGGCCCTACGCTTGGCAGATATGTGAGGAGTTCCGTTTCCAGGTCGAACTCGTATGCCTTGGATGACGCTCCTCCGGGCGCATCCGCCGTCAACTGATCCGTGCTCTCAAAAAAGACGCGAGATCCGTCCGGCGAGGCGTATATGTAACCGCCGCTAGCAGGATTCATCGTCACAACGCCAGAAGGCGCTGCCACGGGCAAACCGCCAGATTCAGGCAGCAGCGTGTCACGGGAGACAAGAACGCTCCTGTGCGTTCCATCGGGAGTCGTCTCCCGCACGTATAGCTCAGAAGGACGACCCGCGTCGGACCCGGGATCGGGACTTACAAAGAACGCCTTGCTGCCATCTTCAGAAACCTCGTTACCGAGAAATTCAGAATCCCCTTTGACGTCGCCAGGGATGTTTGCCGATCTTGCACCCCGCGGATCCACCTGACCATCCGGCAACACGCCGGCGTATTCGAGTGCGCCGTCATGCCATTCGTAGAATCCCGTGTTACTGGAGGCGAATGTGCCACCTTCGTTCATTACAACGATCTCCCCGCGATGCGAGACGTTGCCGAGCGCGGGGTCAGGTTCTTCCTCGGCCGACGTCAATGCTCCCTGGTAGGAGTAATAGACGGTTTTGAGATCGGGCGAGGCGCCCGCGATACTGGCGTCGTGGGAGCCTTCTCGAAACCACGATGGCGGTTCGGCTATCTGCGGCTTGCCGAGCCACTGCACTTCGCCGTCTTCCCCATAGTAGTACAGATCTGGCGTTACTTCCCTCAACCCTTCCTGTTCGGCTAGAGCGACATCGCGCATCGTGAACACGCTGGCATTCATGCCGGCCGAGAAGCCCAGGGAGATCGGCGTCGTGAGACCTACGCCCTGAACCTCACCGAGGCCACGTCCATAGGCGCCGCGTGTCAGCCAACCACCGTTAGATCGGTTGGCGAAGCTGAAAAAATCAAATCCTGTCGCCGCTTCGCCGATCGGACCAGATTTGTAAAAAATGACCCCGTCGCCCTGCTTTTCCGCGGCGATAAACGGTGGCGTATCGCCCACCGGCGAGCCTGCTTCGGTCCCGGGCTTCAGAGAGGCCGAGGCTTGCTCGTATCCGCGACCGTCCGGCAACCCCGGACCACCGAACAGCGATTCCGGCCCGGCCACCGCTTCCGCGGCGGCGAACTGGGGCGAGACCGCGCCAAAGCCCGTCACGACGATCATCGCAACCAACAGCGACAAGCGGCGTAGTGCCGCGGAAAACAGGTACGAGAGCCTGCGCATCAAACCATCCCCTCCTCAAGAAGACCCACGTGACATCCACCCGCACGCGGGCAGCACAAAACCGTCACAGGCCTGCGGCCCGCGACGGCACGAGAACAAGAAGCTGAACGCGCGCCTACAGCGCGCGAGAAACCAAGCCGACCGTCACAGTCGGCGAACCGCGCAACCCTGCCGCGGCGAGAAGGCCTAGCGCCTAGACAGCCGCCGGCCCAGAGAGAGAGAGAGAGAGAGAGACGCGTCAGCGACGCTGACGCGTCCTATTACGGACGGTCGTGCGGCGCACGGACTCTCAAGCACGTTATTCCCCAAAGAAGACACGCGAAAAACAACTCCCTCTCAGAACGACCCGGTCCCTCTCCCAAGGTCCCCGTCAAAACAAGTTGGTGTCGACCACGAAGACCGACCCAAACCCGACCTTATGTTTGACCTGGGCCCCTCACGGAACACAGGACATGGCTGCTTTATACCCGACCTATGCTCTCCTGTCAAGTCCTTCTACAAACTAGACTCGCTCCCTAATGCCATCCCCACCCAGGTAGGAGGAGTCACGGGGAGCTGTCACGGCGGAGCACGAGTGCGGTCGGGGCGGATAACCTCCCGCGACCTACCACTACAAGGAGAATCCAGAGCTATGGGAGTACTCGACGGCAAGTCGGCGATCGTCACAGGCTCGGCGCGCGGGATCGGACGCGCGACGGCTGAGCTGCTCGCCTCACAGGGCGCGCAGGTGCTGATCAACGACCTCGACGGCGACATCGCCGAGCAGGCATCGAACGAGATCGCGGGCGAGACCGCGGTGTTCTCGGGCGACCTCACCAAGGGCGACGCGGCCGACCAACTCGTGGCGAAGGCGATCGACTCCTTCGGGAAGATCGACATCATCGTCAACAACGCCGGCTACACGGTGGACGCCCCGATCCACAAGATGTCCGACGAGCAATTTCAGGCGATGTTGGACATCCACCTGATCGTGCCCTTCAAGGTGATTCGCGCGGCTGCCCCCCACCTGCGAGAGCCCGCCAAGAAGGAGCGCGAGGAAGGCAACGAAGTGTTCCGCAAGATCGTCAACGTGTCCTCGATCTCGGGCACGATGGGCAACGCGGGACAAGCCAACTACTCATCCGCCAAGGCGGGCGTGACCGGTCTCACAAAGACCCTCGCGAAGGAGTGGGGCCAGTTCAAGGTCAACGTCAACGCGGTCGCGTTCGGATTCATCGAGACGCGTCTCACCGCCGCGAAGGTCGAGGACAACACGATGGAGATCGGCGGCGAGAAGGTGCAGCTCGGCATCCCCGAGCAGCTACGCCAGATGGCCTCGATGCTGATCCCGCTCGGCCGCCCCGGCACCCCCGAGGAGGCCGCAGGCGGCGTCTTTTTCCTGTGCTCCCCGTGGTCCAACTACGTGCACGGCCAGGTGCTGAACATCACCGGCGGTCAGTTCACCGGGATGACCTCGTAAGGAGTTTCTGTCTGGGGTCGGGCCTACGGGCTCGACCCCAGACCCTCTTGCCGCGACGCCGTCGCGGCTCAGGCGGTGGCCGGGTCGTTCGGCCGGGCCCGGCGCTCGGCCCGACGCAGCTCACGCGCCTTCTGGAGCATCTTGCGGCGGCCGTGTTGCTCAAGGCCGTTGTAGAGAAGCTTGATCTCATTGAGCACGGCGTCGGCGACTTCCTGCTGCTGCTCGCGGGTGGAGTCAACGACGGGCTCCCAGCGGATGGGGTCGCCGTACTGGATCGTCACCTGGGGGAACTGGAGGCGCTTCCAGTTGCGGATGCGGGAGGACCCGTGGATTGCGATCGGCACGATCGGGGCGCCCGTTTCAAGCGCCAACCGCCCGATGCCGGTCTTTGCGTGCTCGGCAAGTTTGCCGTCACGGGAGCGACCGCCCTCGCAGTACATCGTAATGGCGCCCTCGCGCGCGAGGATGGCTTTGGCGGTGACGAACATCTCCTCGTCGCGGGCGCCTCTGCGCACCGGGAAAACACCGCCGTGGGTGTAGATGAACTGCATCGGCCCTTTGAAGAGTTGTGACTTCGCCATGAAGCGCACCTTACGGCGGATGTAGCAGCCCATCAGGAAGTGGTCCATGAAGGAGAAGTGGTTTGGCGCAAGGATCACCGCCCCGCTCCCGGGGACCTTCTCGGTGGAGATGGGGCGGGCACGGAAGAACGTGTAGCCGTACAACGAAGTGAGCAACCGCACCAGCTCGTACGCCCAATCCGGTTCGCGCGTACGGGCGCGGTCGTGGAAGCGGTCGAAGTACTCCTTGGGGCGCGGGTCTGTGTAGACCTGCTCGCGCATCGATGCAAGCTCGCTCATCTAGATGGCTTTACGTCGCGGACGGCGCAAAGTTACGCCACGGGTTCGCCTTTGACCGTCGTGTGCCCCCGTGGGGGCACACGACCTATGAGGTCGGGGTGCAGTGCGCGACGTTCCGCGGGCGACTCGTCAGTGGTGGCGCGTGCGAGCGAGGGCGTTGGCCCAGCCGGCGAGTAGCTCCTCGCGCTCGTCGTCACCCATGCGTGGCTCGTAGCGGGCACCCTCGCGCCAGCGGTCTCGCACATCGGAGACGGTCCACGCGCCGACCCCCACACCAGCTAGGTATGCGGCCCCAAGCGCGGTGGTCTCGGCGACCTCCGGCACGACCACCGGTACGCCCAGCACATCGGCCTGGAACTGCATGAGCCAACGGTTTGCGGTGGCGCCGCCGTCGGCGCGTAGCTCGGCGAGCGGCTCGGAAGAGGCGGTTTGGATCGCACGCATGGCATCCACGGTTTGGTAGGCGATCGCCTCAAGCGTGGCGCGCGCGAGGTGGGCACGTCGGGTACCGCGGGTCAAACCCACGATGACGCCGCGGGCGTAGGGGTCCCAGTGGGGCGACCCCAACCCGGTGAGCGCGGGCACGAAGTAAACGCCGTCATTGCCCTGAAGCGAAGCCGCAAGCGTCTCGGTGTCGGACGCGCGCTCGATGATGCCTAGCCCGTCTCGCAACCACTGCACGGCGGCGCCGGTGACGAAGATCGACGCCTCAAGCGCATAGGTGGTGGCGCCACCGATCGCCCACGCCACCGTGCCCAGCAAACCTTCGACAGGCTCCGGGGCGACGTAGCCGGTGTTCATGAGCGCAAAGGAACCGGTGCCGTAGGTGTTCTTGCCCATGCCGGGGTCCACGCATGCCTGGCCGAAGAGGGCGGCCTGTTGGTCACCGGCGACACCCGCCACCGGGACGGCGTGGCCGTGGAGCGCCTCGGGCCTCGTGGTTCCGACCACCCCCGCGCTCGGCGCCACTTGAGGGAGCGAGCGCTCGGGGATATCGAGTAGCGCGAGCAGGTCAGGGTCCCAGCGACCGCCGGCGATGTCCCACAGCATCGTGCGCGAGGCATTGGAGACATCGCATACGTGCTCGCCACACAGCTTGAAGATCAGCCACGCATCGACCGTCCCGAACACCGCTTTCCCGTCCCGCGCACGCTCGCGCAACCCCTCCACATTGCGCAACAACCACTCGATCTTCGTGCCCGAGAAGTAGGGGTCGAGCACAAGCCCGGTGCGGGCTCGCACGAGCGGCTCATGCCCGGCTATGCGCAACTCCTCACAGCGGTCGGCGGTGCGACGGTCCTGCCACACGATCGCCCGATGCAGCGGCTCGCCGGTAGTCGGGTCCCACACGCACACGGTCTCACGCTGGTTTGTGATGCCAACCGCCACGAGCTCCCCCGGCCGCACTTCGGCGTCGGCCAGCGCCTCCCCAGCCACAGCCTGGGTCACCTCCCAGATCTCGGCCGCGTCGTGCTCCACCCACCCAGGTTGAGGGAAGTGTTGGGCAAACTCCCGGTAGGCCCTCCCCACCGGCTCGGCCTGCTCGTCAAATACGATGCAAGTGGTGCCGGTCGTGCCTTGATCTATGGATAGGAGCATCGTGCTCCGCTCATCTCGGTCTCTTGGTGGCGCTGGCGCGACATGGGTGAATTGCGAGCCTACCGGCGCTGCGCGTACACACGTAGGAAGTCAACCAACTGGCGTCCCCGGTGTACGAAGCCGGCCACGGTCTTACCGGTGGCACGATGCGACAGTCCCAATTCGACCTCCCCTATACGCGCGCCGGCGCGCGACGCGTCAACGGTCATCCCTATCTCCATGCCGTACCCGTCCGCGAAGGGGAGCGTTTGGGCAAGCAAACTCGCCCGCATCGCCCGCTGGCCCGAGATGGGAGCGTCGAGCACGAGTCCGCACCGCCGTCTGATGGCCCAGCGGGCAAAGCCGATGGCGACACCAAGCCCACCGCCCAAGCGTTTGGAGAAGACAGCCACCGCCAGATCTGCTTCGCCGCCGCGGACCGTGTCCACGAGCGGACCCAGTTGCGCCGCCGACTCACCGAGGTCGCCATCGCACAACAACACGATTCGGGCCTCGTCGTCTCCGACACTCGCAAGCGCCTCCCGTGCGGCAAGCGTCATCGCCCCGCCCTTACCGATCACCCCCTCACTGCTCACCACCCTCGCACCCGCTTGCGTGGCGATCGCGCCCGTGCCGTCGGAGGAGCCGTCGTCCGCCACCCACACCGGAGCGCCGGGGAAAGCCTCTGCCAGCGCGGCAACCGTCGCTGCGATGCGGTCGGCCTCGTTGTAGGCCGCCACGATCACGATCACGCCGGCGTCGGTTGGGTGGGTGGGGGCCATCATCGGTTGGGAACGAGGGCTATTCTCCACCACCGTCATCCAACGGCGTTCCCTGGAGGTCATACACATGCCTGACGTAGAGGCTCACATCACCGGCACGGTATGGAAGATCGAGTGCGCCGTGGGCGACCAGATCGAGGAGGGCGACACTGTGGCGATCCTCGAGTCGATGAAGATGGAGATGCCCGTCGAGGCTGAGGACTCCGGCACGGTCACAGAGATCCGCTGCGAGGAGGGCCAAGCGGTCAACGAGGGCGACACCCTCGTTGTGCTCGGGTAGCGCGCGGTCCCGCACGACCCCCCAATGTCACTCGGATAGCGTTCGCCGCGATGACCCCACGCACGTCGCTCGGATAGCGTTCGCCCAGATGCCATCCGACGCACCCACACGTGAGCTCGCCGGCGGGAAGCTGCTCGTAGACGAGCCCTCCCCCGGCGTCACCCGCCTCACGATCTCAAACCCCGAGAAGCGCAACGCGCTCGACCACCCCATCCTCGACGCCATCAGCGCCACGCTCACCGAGTTGAGCGCATCGGACTCGCAGGCGCGGTGTGTGATCGTGACCGGCGCGCACGGGATGTTCTCGGCCGGGTATGACATCGGCGAGATCCCCGATGAAGAGTTTGAAGAGCGTGCGGAGGCGCTCGTGGCGCACCCCTTCACCGAAGCGATCGACGCGCTAGAGGCCTTCCCCTACCCCACGCTCGCCGCGCTCCCCGGCCACACGATCGGCGGCGGGTTGGAGTTGGCGCTCGCCTGCGACATGAGGGTCGCCAAGGAGGGCATCAAGCTCGGCATGCCCCCCGCAAAGCTCGGCCTCGTCTACTCCCACACCGGCCTGGGACGGTTCATCGACGCGATCGGCGCCGCCCGCACGCGCGAGTTGTTCCTGCTCGGCCGCTACGTTGACGCACCCACCGCGCTTGCGTGGGGGTTGGTCAACCGTGTCGCCTCCCCGGAGGAGCTCGACGCGGTCTCGCTCGACATCGCAGCCGAGCTGGCGGGCAACGCGCCGCTCTCGCAGACGGGCAACAAGCGTGTGATCTCCGCGCTGCTCGCCGCCCGTGGCGAGCTTGCGCCCGACGTCGAGGCGGAGCTGATCGAGTTGCGCCGTGCCTCCTTTGCCTCCGCCGACATGCGCGAGGGGATGAAGGCGTTCGCCGAGAAGCGCCCTCCTCGCTGGCAGGGCCGCTAGCCGCGCTCCCCGGCCGACCTCAGCCGCCGGTCACAACTTGGTGGCTTGCCGGATGAATCAACCAGCGACTGACCACGGCTAGGCGGTCTGAGGGGGACTTCAGGCGGCGGCGCCAGCCACAGCTCGGCGGTCCGCCTCGTAGCGCGCCAGCAGCGCCACGAATACCCCTTCGGGATCGGCCGCGCCGACCTCCGCCCCGTTGATCTTTACGACACGGCGCAAACCCTGGACGGCGTTCGTTACGAACACCTCCTCAGCATCCCGCAGTTCATGTGACTCAAGCGGAGCCTCCACCCTCGCGATCCCCCCGTCGCGTGCCAACTCCAACACCCGCCCGCGCGTGATGCCGGGCAGGCAGTGCTCAGCGGGCGGGGTCAACAGCCGGCCGTCGCTCACAACGAACAAATTGGAGGACACCCCCTCAAGCACGTAGCCCTCCTCCGACACATACAACCCCTCCCCCGCGCCACGCTTCTCAACCTCTCGCCGCGCCAGCACCGCCTGTTGGCGGCTCGTGCTCTTGGCCTTCGCCCCATGTTCGTTTGGCGGCCCCAACAACGTCACCTCGATACCTCCGACCGCGCGCGGCGGGGCGGGTAATGCGGCGATCACCACCGTTGGGGCGCTCGCGGGCGCGGCGAGCGCGGTGGCGCCGCTGCCGCGCGTCACAGTCACCCGCAGGTAGGCGTCGGGGAGCGCCGCGCGATCGAGCGTTCGACTTACCTCCTCGGCGAGCGCCTCGGTCGAAGGCATGCCCTCGAATTCCATGACCTCCGCCGCCGCGAGCAGGCGCGCGAGGTGGCGGTCGAGCAGGTACGGCATCCCGTCGCATGCGCGCAACGACTCAAACAGACCGTCCCCCAACAGGAAGCCCGCGTCAAGAGCCGACACGGTGGCTTCGTGGGGGTCAAAGAGGCGCCCGTCGACGCTGATGCAGCCTGCTTGCGGGGAGGGCATTCCCGCGCATTAGATCACCAGCGGGCGGTCCTCGTCCGCGTTCCTCCATAATCTTCGACGATGCCGCCGTTGATCAGCCGCGAGGAAGCCGTCGCACTCGGAGAGATCGAGGACCACGCGGAGATAGAAGCGCTCGTCGACCGCGCCTGGGAAGCACGGGTGGAGCGCTTCTCCGACTCCACCGACATGTGCTCACTCGTGAACGCCAAGTCGGGCGGGTGCGCCGAGGACTGTGGCTTCTGCGCCCAGTCGCGTTTCGCCGAGGCGGAGACCCCGATGCACGCGATGATGGAGCCCGAGCAGATCTTGGAGCACGCACGCGCCGCCGAGGCCGCGGGAGCGCACCGCTTCTGCATGGTCACCCAGGGCCAGGGACTCTCGAAACGAGACTTCGAGAAGATCCTCGAAGGCGCGAAGCTCGTCTCAGAGCAAACCAACCTTAAGCGGTGCGCCTCGATCGGCCATATGTCCCCAGCCCGCGCGAAGGCGCTGAAGGAGGCGGGCATCCAACGCGTCCACCACAACGTGGAGACAGCGGAGAGCTACTACGACGAAGTCTCCACCACCGTGCGCTACGAGGGCCGTCTGCGCACGATCCAGGCCGTGCGCGAGGCCGGCCTTGAGACTTGCGTGGGAGGCATCCTCAACCTCGGGGAGACCCGCGAACAGCGTGTGGAGATGGCGTTCGAGCTCGCCGCCATCGACCCCACGAGCGTGCCCATCAACCTGCTCAACCCACGCCCTGGCACGAAGTTCGGCGACCGCGACTACATCGACCCGTGGGAGGCGGTGAAGTGGGTTGCGATCTTCCGTCTGATCCTTCCTGAGGCCCTCTTCCGGCTGTGCGGGGGGCGCGTGGAGAACCTCGGCGAGCTACAACCGCTCGCGGTGAAGGCGGGGTTGAACGGCGTGATGATGGGCAACTTCCTCACCACCCTCGGCTCCACCCCCGACGAGGACCGAGCTATGTTCGAGGAGCTTGGGCTCAACGTCGCGCGCCACACCGACAACGGCGCCAACCCCCGCCCCGACAACCGCTCCGGCTGGCTCGACGGCGAGACCCCCGACGTGGTGGACGAGTTCCTCGACGGGCCCGAACCCGAACCGTCTGCGCAAGACGGGGATCTCAAAATCCGCCTCTGGGACCCCTCGTCGCAGTTGCGCTTCAAAGCTAAACGCGCCGTCCCTCCCCGGCCGGACGGCGCCCGCAACGCCGTCCCTGCCGGCTGGGGGGATTGACCGAGTCGGAGCGCGACTCGGCACACGGCGATGACGCGCGATCTGAGAAGGGCGATGAGCCCATCCGGGCGACGGCCGTGAGCGATATCGAAGAGCGCCTCGCGGAGTTGGAGCGCCTCGGGCTCAAGCGCCGTCTGCGGATGGTGTCCAGCCCACAGGGACCACGGGTGCTACTCGACGACAAGCCCGTGCTGCTGCTGTGCTCCAACAACTACCTCGGCCTCGCGGATCACCCTAAGGTCAGCGAGGCGACCGCCGAGGCGGCGATGCGCTGGGGCACGGGCGCCGGCGCCTCGCGTTTGGTGTCGGGCACGATGACGATCCACCGTGACCTTGAGGAGCGCCTCGCCGCCTTCGAGGGCAGCGAGGCGTGCCTATTGTTCGGCTCCGGCTACCTCGCCAACCTCGGCGTCATCGGAGCGCTTGCGGGGCCGGGCGACACGATCTTCTCCGACCAACTCAACCACGCTTCGATCATCGATGGCTGCCGCGCCTCGCGCGCTGAGATCGTCGTGTACCGCCACCTCGACGTCGACCATCTCGAACGCTGCCTGCGCAACCAATCGGGCGAAGGACGCCGCCTGATCGTCACCGACTCGGTGTTCTCGATGGACGGCGACGTGGCGCCGCTCACGGAGATAGTGAGGCTCGCGCGCACCTACAACGCCCGGGTGGTTGTGGACGAGGCGCACGCAACCGGCGCGCTCGGCGAGGGCGGCCGCGGCGCGGTCGCCCAGGCGGACCTCCAGGGTGAGGTGGACGTGCTCGTGGGCACGCTCGGCAAGGCGCTCGGCTCCTACGGCGCGTATGTGTGTGCGAGTAAGGAGATGGCCCACTACCTCCTCAACACCGCCCGCCCGTTGATCTTCTCCACCGCCCCCCCACCACCCTCGGTCGCGGGGGCGCTAGCGGCGCTTGAGCTACTCGAAGGCGATCCCGCGATCGTGACACGCCTGCACGAAGCCGCGCGGACATTGCGCAAGGCGCTTGCCCAAGAGGGCTTCGCCGTGGCGGAGGGCGACATGCACATCGTTCCGCTTGTCGTCGGTGACAGCGAGGACGCGGTTCGCCTCTGTGAGGCCGCCCTGGAGCGCGGCGTGTTCGCGCAGGCGATCCGACCGCCCACAGTGCCAGACGGCACCGCGCGGCTGAGACTGGCAACGATGGCCTCGCACACCGCCGAGGAGCTACGCGACGCGGCGAAGGCGCTCGCCGAGGCCGCGCGCGCGATGGAACTCGACCCGTCGCGTATCGGCTCACCACCATCGTCCAAACCGCGGCTCGCCCGCGTCGCCTAGCACCCATTCGTGCGTGGCCTGTTTGTCACCGGCACCGGCACCGGCGTCGGCAAGACGATCGTAAGCGCCGCCCTGCTCGCCGCGATGCGGGCGGCCGGCGAGCCTGTCCGCGCCTACAAGCCGGTCGTCACCGGGCTTGACGAGCCGCCTGGAGAGTGGCCACCAGACCACGAGTTGCTGGCGCTCGCCGCCGGGATGACACCCGAGGAGGTTGCGCCACTGCGCTTTGGCCCAGCGGTCTCGCCGCACCTGGCCGCGGAGTTGGCGAAGGAAGCGATCAACCCAGCAGAGCTTGTGGCGGCAGCGCGGCAGGCGCCGGACCACACACTCGTGGTCGAGGGCGTCGGCGGCCTACTCGTCCCGCTCGCGCCCAACTTCACCGTGCACGACCTCGCAGTCGCATTGGCATTGCCGCTGGTCATAGCCGCCCCGCCCGGCCTCGGCACGATCAACCACACGCTGCTTACCGTCGAGGCCGCTAGGGCAGCCGGGCTGACCGTAGCCGCTGTCGTCCTCACACCGTGGCCTACCGAACCGTCGCGCATGGAGCTCTCCAACCAGCGGACGATTGAGCAAATTGGAGCCGTGGCGACCGTAACGCTTGAAGGAATTTCAAGCGCAGATATCCCAGCACTGGCGCGGGCTGGTGCCCACCTGCCGTGGCGTGACTGGCTTTAATAGGGCGCCCTGGCGGCCGCAGCGAAGACGATCCCGGCGACTGCCAGGGGCCACAAAGCGAAGGGAGGATGAACACACCTCCAAGCGCCCTAGCCATCTCAGAGTTTAGTCAGCGACCGGACGAATCGCGGCGATCGTCGCCTCCGAGACCCTCGCAAGGTCGTCGTCGCCGATGACATACGGCGGCATCGTGTAGATCAGGTCGCGAAACGGACGCAGCCATACGCCGTGCTCGACAGCGACGGAGGTGGCGGTGGCGACGTCAACCTCGTGATCCAGCTGCACGACGCCAATCGCACCAAGCACGCGCACGTTCGCCACGCCCGGCAGATCGCGCGCCGGAGCGAGGCCATCGCGGAGGCCGCGCTCGATCCGCGCGACGTCATCGCGCCAACGGCCATCGCCGAGCAGATCGAGTGAGGCGAGCGCCGTGGCGCAGGCGAGCGGGTTGGCCATGTAGGTGGGGCCGTGCATCAGCGCGCCGCCCTCGCCCGTGGAGATGACGTGGGCGACCTTGGCGGTGCAGAGAGTGGCGGCAAGGGTGAGATAGCCGCCTGTGAGTGCCTTGCCGACGCACATGATGTCCGGCGCGATCTCTGCGTGCTCACAGGCGAACAGCGCGCCGGTGCGTCCGAAGCCGGTGGCGATCTCGTCGAGGACCAACAGCAGTCCGTGCTCGTCGCAGAGTCGGCGCAGCAGCGCGACGCATGCGGGCGAGTGAAAGCGCATCCCCCCCGCGCCCTGCGCGACCGGCTCCACGATCACGGCGGCCAGCTCGTGCGCGTGGGTGGCGACAAGCTCCGCGACGCTCGCCGCCCATGCCTCGTCAAGCGGCGTCGCGAACCCGTCAGGCGGACGGTCGGCGAAGACGTGCTCGGCGAGCACGCCGGTGAAGAGGCTGTGCATGCCCCCGGCCGGATCGCACACCGCCATCGCGCCGAAGGTATCGCCGTGGTAGCCGCCGCGCCAGGTGAGTAGACGCGTGCGCTCGGGGCGCCCGACGGCGCGCTGGTACTGGAGCGCCATCTTGATCGCGACCTCCACCGAGACCGAGCCGGAGTCGGCGAAGAACACTCGCTCCAAGCCGGCCGGCGTGATCTTCACCAAACGCTCGGCGAGCCGGATCGCGGGCTCGTGGGTAAGGCCGCCGAACATCACGTGGGCCATCCGCTCCAGCTGGTCTCGCACGGCCGCGTCGAGCGCCGGATGGCGGTAGCCGTGGATGGCGGACCACCACGAGGACATCCCGTCGATCAGCTCACATCCGTCGGCGAGCCGTAGCCTGACGCCCTCGGCGGAGACCACCGGCAACGGGGCGTCTGCGGCGGGAAGCGGTGCGTAGGGATGCCAGACGCGCTCGCGGTCGAGCGCGAGCAGATCGTCCCAATCCGTCAGCGGACTAGTCCTCGTACAGAGTGAAGTCGCGCTTACGCGCTCCGCACACCGGGCAGAACCAGGTGTCGGGGATGTCCTCGAAAGCGGTTCCCGCGGGGATACCCCCGTCGGGGTCGCCGTCCTCGGGATCGTAGATGTAGCCGCAGGACTCGCAGATCCAGCGTTGGAGTGTCTGGGTGGCGCTCATGGACCGTAGGTTACCGGCCCTGTAGGGTGACCGGCGTGACCGATCCGGTAGGGGAGCCAGGGCAGGAGCTGAATCTCGGCGAGGCGACCCCGCCGCGTCAGGCGGCTACGGTCATCGTGCTGCGCGGAGGCGAGGATACGCTTGAGGTGTTGCTGGTCAAGCGCACCGAGAAGGCGCGCTTCATGGGCGGCGTATGGGTGTTCCCGGGAGGCGCCGTGGACGAGGACGACGGCGACCGCGCTCACCGCGCGGCGGCAGTGCGAGAGCTCTCCGAGGAGGCCGCTATCGAGATCGCAGACCCAGAGACGCTCGTGGAATTCTCTCGCTGGATAACTCCCGCGGAGGTGTCGATCCGCTTCGACACCCGTTTCTTCCTCGCCGAGCTTCCGGAGGGCCAGGAGCCTCGGATCGACGGCGAGGAGTGCGTCGACCAGGGCTGGTTCACCCCCCAGGGAGCCCTCGACGCCTACGAGCGCAAAGAGATCGAGCTGGTTTTTCCCACGATCAAGCATCTTGAGCAGCTCGGCGCCTTTGGGAGCGTCACAAAGCTGCTGGGCTACGCCGCCGGCCGGGAGGTACTGCCGGTCCAGCCGAAGGTGTGGTTCGACGGCGAGGTCGCGCGCGTGCTGCTTCCGGGCGAGCCGGGCTACGACTGAAGGCTTCCCTACCCTCGCAAGCCGACATAAAAGCGGACGGTCCGGCGGGCGGAGTATGTATTCGTTTTTGCGCAATTCACGATAATAACTACTATTTGTAGTTACTATTGTAGTGGATGACAATAGTGGCTACTACTAGTAAATACTATTGCAAACCAAACGAAAATATACATGCCTTTCCTCCTACGGCCGTTCGCGGCCTTCGGCGACATGCGTGACGGCGTTGATGAGCGCAAGGTGGGTGAAGGCCTGCGGGTAGTTGCCGAGGTGGCGACCGGATGATGCCTCCAGCTCCTCCGCGTACAGGCCCAGTTCCGAGGAGTAGCCGAGCAGACGCTCGCACAGGCGCCGCGCTTGCAGGTGCTCGCCGATCTCACACAGCGCGGAGACAAGCCAAAACGAGCAGATGAGAAAGGTGCCCTCCTCCCCGCTCTGACCGTCGTCGGTCTCGTCGGTGCGGTAGCGCAGGACGAGCCCGTTGTCGGTGAGCTCATCGCGGATGGCGGAGACTGTGGCGCGCACTCGCTCATCCTCAGGGGGCAGGAAACGCATCAACACGATCAATAGGTTCGACGCGTCGAGCGCGTCGGTGTCGTAGTGCTGACGGAACACACCCCGCTCGTCCACGCCCTTCTCAAGGATGTCGTCCTTGATCTCATCGGCGGTGTGCTGCCACCGCTCGGCCAGATCATCCTCGCCGCGACGTTCCGCCAGGCGCGCGCCGCGGTCGGCGGCGACCCAGCACATCAGCTTGGATGAGACGTAGTGGCGCGGCTCACCGCGCGCCTCCCAGATCCCCTGGTCGGGTTCGCGCCACACTTTGCACGCGCACTTCACCTGGTCAACGAGCACCGGCCACAGTCGCTCAGGGATGTGGTCGCGTTGCTTTGCGTGCAGGTACACCGAGTCGAGCACCGCCCCATATACGTCGTTTTGGCGCTGGTTGTAGGCGCCGTTGCCGATCCGTACCGGACGCGCCCCCTCATACCCCTTGAGGTGATCGAGCGTCGACTCGTTCAAGTCCTTCTGACCCTTAATCCCATACATGATCTGTAGCGACCCATCCTCGTTGCGCTCCATGTCGGCCACGTACTGGATGAAGTCGTCGGCCTCCCAGTCGAGCCCGAGGGCATGGAGCGCCCAGAGCGTGAAGGAGGCGTCGCGCATCCAGCAGTAGCGGTAGTCCCAGTTGCGCGACCCCCGCGGGGTCTCGGGCAGCGAGGTGGTGGGCGCCGCAACAAGCGCGCCCGTGGGCATGAACGTGAGGCCCTTCAAGGTGAGCGCGGAGCGCTGTAGGTGCGAGCGCCACTGATGGTCGGGGTAGGCGCCTTCCGCAAGCCACGTGCGCCAGAAGTGATTCGTGCGCTCGATGCGCGCCTCAGCCTGCTCGACGGTACGCGGCCCGCGCAGCTCTTCGGTCCAGGAGATCGCGCAGAAGCGCTTCTCACCTTCGGACATCGTGTGGCGCGAGTGCGCGCGGTTACCCTCGATGCCCATCCGTGTGTCGCTGAAAAGACGAAAGGCGGTAACGCCGTCGGTTGCGTCGAGCGCATGACCGTACTCGTCTTCCACATTGCTCCACTTGGCCACCGTCTCCCCGTAGTCGAGCATCGGCTCGCACACCATCTCCACCTGCACTTGCCCCTGGATGCACTCCACGACACGCACCAGCAGGTGGTCGGCGTCGAAGTCGGTGGGCGGACGGGTGTGTGAGGTGTTGCGGTCCTCGTCGTGCCAGTCGCTGATCGTGAGCGCATCCACAACACGCAACCACCCCTGCGGCGTCATCCAGGTGGTCTCAATCACGTTCGTGCCAGGCAGATACCTCCGTCCCACCGGCACGTATACGCCATAGGGCCCTACTCTGAAGCTGCCGGCGCCGCGATCGAGCATCGCGGCGAACACCGACTTGGAGTCGAAGTGCGGCACGCACATCCACTCGACCGAACCGTCGGAAGCAAGCAAGGCGCCTGTGTGACAGTCCGACAGGAAGCCATAGTCGGCGATCGGCGGAAACGGCGAGTCGGACGTCTGCCGCCGGCGCGTGGAGGCGCTGTCCTGCCCTGCCGGTCCTTTCTGGGCGGATGCCCTGACGACCCTCGCGCTCATCGCGCGACTAAAGGTAGCGGGAGCGCCAGGCGATGCGTCACGGGCGCGGCCTGTCCACACCCTCGGGCAACCGGCCTTCGCCGGCGAGCTTGTCGAGATGCGCTGTGAGCGTGATGGCCGCAATCGGGCGCAGCGCCTCGGGCACGTCAGACCAGGCGGCGTCAAGCAGTTCCGCTGTAGAGCGGTGGCCTTCTTGTAGTCCGACCACCAGTCTGCGCTCGCGGTCGAGGCGGTGATCGACGTATTCGGTGAGACGCACGTCAGGGTCCCAGATCGGCGGTCCGTGCCCCGGCAGGAGCACGTCAAGCTCGCGTTCCCGCAACCGGCCGAGCCCGTCGAGATAGCCCGCAAGCGCGTTGGGGTCATCGGGGGAGATGAACACACTTCCTTCAC
Source organism: uncultured Solirubrobacterales bacterium (assembly GCA_963695305.1). Classification (GTDB taxonomy): domain Bacteria; phylum Actinomycetota; class Thermoleophilia; order Solirubrobacterales; family Solirubrobacteraceae; genus Palsa-744. The sequence continues at coordinate 2,986,834 of OY968774.1, forward strand.
CAAGCACGGCGTCCCCCGTAAAGCACACGCGATCTACGACCAAGGCGAAGTGATCGGGGGTATGACCTGGTGTGTACACCGCTTCGAACGGGCCGAAGCGCACGCCTTCGCGCAACTCCACCTCGGCGGTCCCGCTGCCGGCGGCGAGCGGCGCGGGAGCGCGTTCGCGCACAGCGGCGATCGCCTCGGAGTGGTCGATGTGGTGGTGGGTGAGCACAATGCCGCCAAGCCCTCCACGCTCGGCGAGCGCGGCGTCGATCGCGTCGAGGTGGGACGGTAGTGCGGGCCCTGGATCCACGACCCACGCCGGATCGCGTCCAACCACCCATGTGTTCGTGCCCGACAGCGTGAGCGGACCGGGGTTGGGCGCCAGTAGACGCTTGACCCCAAGCTCGTGCAGACGCTCCTCCTCGTGTGCGGTCATGAAGCGACGTTATCCGAGGACGATCGCGCACGCACATCGACCATCGCCACGCCGGTTGAGGTGGCGAGGTGAAGTAGGCTCGCGCTCATGTCTACGGGAGGCGAGTCGGTTGCCTCGGATACCGCGATCTCCTCGCGAGCCTCGACCCTGGTCGAGCGGACCGCCTGGGCGCGCAACCTGGCGACGCCGGTGCGCGATTTCCTCGCCACCGAGACGGGCGGAGCCACGGTGCTGTTGGCGGCGATCGTGGCGGCGTGGGTGTGGGCCAACTCGCCCTGGTGGACCTCTTACCACTCCTTTTGGACCACGAAGCTGTCGATCGAGCTCGGCAACGCCGGCATCTCGCAGGACCTGCGCCACTGGGTGAACGACGGGTTGATGACGTTCTTCTTCCTTGTCACGGGACTTGAGGCGCGAAGGGAGATGGACATGGGGCAGTTGCGCGAGCGGCGACGCATCGCGCTTCCCGCGATGGCGGCGATCGGTGGGGTGGTGGGAGCGATCGCGCTCTACCTTGCGCTCAACGCCGGCGGACCGGGGGCGCACGGGTGGGGAGTTGTGATGTCCACCGACACCGCTTTCGCGCTCGGGGTGTTGGCGTTGGTGGCGCCACGCGGGACGCGTCTACGGGTGTATCTGCTCACGCTTGCGATCGCCGACGACGTGGTGGCGCTACTCGTGATCGCCACCGCCTACACAACCAGCGTTTCCGTGCTCGCGCTTGTGATCGCGGTTGGGTTGTTTGTGGCGATGCTCGCGTTGCGCTACCTCCCACGCGTATGGCGTCGCCGCCTGGCGCCGCTGCTGGGGGCATGCCTGTGGGTGGCGCTGTTTGAATCTGGCGTTGACCCGGTGATCGGGGGTTTGGCGGTGGGACTCACCACGAGCGCCTATCCGCCCAAGCGCGAAGAGCTTGAGCAGGTGAGCGAGTTGACACGTTCCTTCCGCGAGCAACCCACGCCGGCGCTTGCGCGCTCGGCTCAACTGGGGCTCGCCTCCGTGATCTCCCCCAACGAGCGTCTGCAACACCGCTTCCACCCGTGGACGAGCTTCGTGATCGTGCCGGTGTTCGCGCTCGCCAACGCCGGCATCCATATCAGCGGAGGGTTGATCTCTGGCGCGGTGACATCGCGGGTAACGCTCGGCATCGTGTTGGGCTATGTGGTTGGCAAGCCGCTCGGCATCCTTGCCGCCTCGTGGGTCGCTTCGCGTCCCCGGCTGGGAGGGTTGCCGCGCGTGCTGAGCTGGCCGGCGACCGCCGGGGGCGGGGCGGTCGCGGGGGTTGGGTTCACTGTGGCGCTGCTGATATCGAGCCTCGCCTTCCACGGGCGCACGCTTGAAGAAGCCACGCTGGGGGTGCTCGCGGCAGGGTTGCTCGCCTCGGCGACGGCGTGGACCGTGTTTCGGGCGATCGCACGGTTGCCTACGTCGGTGCGCGCCCGTCAGATCATGCGTACCGAGGAGGAGATCCTCGACCTGGCGGACGAGATCGACGTCGAGCGTGACCACGTGCGTGGTGCGAAGGACGCGCTTGTGACGCTCCTTGAGTACGGCGACTACGAGTGCCCGTACTGCGGGCGGGCGGAGGTGGTGATCCGCGAGCTGCTCGGGTCCTTCGGGGATGAGCTGCGCTACGTGTGGAGACACCTTCCACTCAACGACGTTCACCCAAGCGCACAACTCGCGGCCGAGGCCAGCGAGGCCGCCGCGGCGCAGGGTCGTTTCTGGGAGATGCACGACGCGCTCCTCAGCCACCAGGGCGAGTTGAAGGCGGCTGACCTCAGGCGCCACGCCGAGCGACTCGGCCTTGACGTGGAGCGTTTCTGGGAGGAGTTGCGCCGACGCGAGCACGCACCAAGGATTGACGAGGACGTGACCACCGCGGACGCGAGCGGAGTGTCTGGAACGCCTACGTTCTTCATCAACGGAAAGCGCCACCACGGGTCATACGACGTCGCGCACCTCACAGCGGCTGTGCGCTCAGCGCGCGGACGCGCTCGACTCAGAAGCCTCTCTTAAGCTCAGCCCTCGTCGGAGAGGCCGTCGCCGGCTCCGAGCCGCTCGATCAACTCGTCGCAGTTGGTACCGTGCGCTTCCAGCACGCGGTCAAAGTCGGCTCCGTACACGCGCATTACCGCCAACAGCAGGTCGGTGGTGGCGATCCCGTGGCGAGCTTCGCGCTCGGCGGCGATGTGGGCCGCCTGTTCGATGACGCGCCTGATCTCATCGTGATCTGAGACATCGGCGGAGGCGGAGTGCTCGGCGACTTCGTGGGGCTGCAACGGCCCCTCAGCCACACCGAGCATTTGTAGTGCCGCGCCCACTTCGCCGTGCATGCGCAGCACGCGCAGCCAGCGCTCGGCTTCGTCCTCGCGTGTGCGCGCGAACGGCATCGCGGTGGTGGCGATGCCCAATACGATCGCGGTGTCCGGCGCGAGCTCTGAGACGGCGCTCATCGTGACCTCCCCGCACCCATCGCGGCACGTGCCTGGCGTGGGAGGAGCGGGGCGACGTTGTCGCGATGCAGCTCCACCTGCACAGGGCCCTCGCCGAAGTGAGCCTCGACCAGCACCGGCCCACCGAGCGCAACAGCCGCCTGGGCTGAGCGCATCAGCTCGCTTACATCCTCAGGCTCCACGCCGCAGGCGAGTAGGAACCGCTCGGTGCGATCACCCACGGCATCGGCGCCGTCAAGCTCAAGCTGCTCGACCAGCACCTTCGGCGGCAAAGCGGCGCCGGCGACGGTGAGCAGGCACGCGGCCATGTCGTCAGGACGAGCGTCGGTTTGTGCGGCGACGCTGTCAAGCAACGCTTTCGCGTCGGCTTGAGACCCCACCTCGGAGAGCGTCGCTGTAAGTCGCTCTCCCCCAAACAACTCTGCTCCGATCCGCGCCTCGGTGACACCGTCGGTGTGGAAGCACACCTGCGAGAAGCCGGGGACGGACACGACAGTTTGACGCGTGCCGGTGCGCATTCCGGTTCCAATCGGTGGCGCACCGCTCACTGTGCGGGTTGCGAGCGCCTCGGAGCCAAGCACGATGGGCGGAGGATGACCCGCACCGGCGTACGTAAGGGTGCGGTCGCGGGGGTGGTAGGTGGCTACAACCACCGTCGCGAAAGCGCCGCCGAGCGCGCCCTCAAGCACCGTACCGGCGGTTTGCACGGCGGCGCGCGGTGAGAGGCCCGCCTCCAGGTAGGCACGCAACGTGAAGCGCACGAGTGCGGTGTGGGGGAGCGCTTGGCGTCCGTGCCCGGAGATGTCGCCGACGATGACACCCACCCGGCCGTCCTCCAGTGCGAATACATCGTAGAAATCGCCGCCCGCTCCCGGACCGTTGGCAGGATGGTAGGCAACCGAGGTCACCACCGGGCCGAGCCGAGCCGGTGGGATGGGAAGTAGCGCGGCCTGCAGCAACCCGACATCCTCAAGCAGCTGCGTACGTTGCCGGTCCAGGCGGCGCGCGCGTACCGCGGCGACCCGCGTACGCACTGCCAGCGCTAGCGCAAGCGCAATCAGTAGGCCGATGAGCGCTCTCACGGCGGCTGGTACGACGCCGACAATCTTTGTGATCGTCTTCACGAGCGGCGGCAGTCTTTCCGGCGAGGCGGGCTTGTGGGAGGTTCGCTTGGCGGTCTTGTCCGCGACTTGATGCGTCGCTGTCGCCAGCGCCGCGGCTGAGGACCCTCCCGCCGTCGTTGAGAAGGTGGTGGTCGTGGCCGCTGTGCCGTGGCGCGCACCCGCACGCCGCGCGCGCTTGTGGACCTTGGAGCCAACCCGAGACTTGGCGCTAGCGCCCGAGGGCTGCGGTATCGGCGTGGCCGTGGCCGACGGAGTGGGTGTAGGCGAGACGACGCTGGGCGCAGCGACTATGGCGGGCACGGCACTGGCGGGCGTGGCGCTGGAGGGCGCGCCGGTGGTGGCGCCCACTGCACCCTGAACACCGGAAACGACTGTACGTACGGCAGGTGCGGATGGCACGGACGGCGCTCGGCTCTGCCTGGCCTTGGGCGAGTTGCCGTTCGACCCCGCGCCCACGCCTGCTTCCTGCCCGCCGCCGAAGTGATGCCCGTGACGGCCTGAGCCGCCTGCTTCGCCACCGGATCCCCCGCCTTCCCGAGAGTGATGGCCGTGGCCGTCCGAGCCACCTCCGCGTTCGTGCTCGTGCCCGTGTTCTCCACCTGAGCCCGCCGAGCCGTTGGCAGGCGTTTGGGAGGTATTGCCGTGGGAGTGGCGGTCTGATGTGGTGGGGAGGACTACAGGCGGTTGGGGAGCACAACAGCCTGTGCTTCCTTCCCCTCCTTTGTCGTGTTCGCGTCCGTGTGGGTGCAGCGAGGCGGGAAGTTCCACCGGGAGACCGCCAGTCGCGGACTGTTCGCCTCCGCCGGAGCTCTGCGCTTGCGTGCCCTGACCGTGGTGGCCGTGATCTGAGCGGGCCGTGGCGGCGGGGACAAGCGCGAGGACGAGGACGCAGCAACCAAGGGCGATCGCCGGGAGCGGACGCCCCGACACATGCGCAAATCGCGAATGCTCACGGATGTCTATAGCCATGGTCGCGCGGCTCCGATCAACTCACGCCCGAGGCGTCCCCCCGCACATGCGCGAGCGCCTCCTCAAGTGTGGGGAAGATGGCGAACACGCCGTCGAGACCCGCGAACTCAAAGATCTGGAGCAGGTTCTCGCGCGTGCACACGATCGCCAGACGTGGGTCATCGCCGAGCGTGCGCTTGACGGTGACGAGCACGCTCAGCGTCATCGAGTCCATGAACGTGGCGTCGGTGAGGTCTACGACCAGCCGGTGGTGGCCGGTGTCGATCGCATCCATCAGCATCCACTTGAGACGCGGGGCAGTGGCGAGATCGAGCTCGCCTTCGACCGACACGATGCTCGTACTGGCGTCGTGGTCGCGCTGCATAATCCCGAACGAGGGATCGTGCGAGTCGGGGGGGTTGGATGTGGGTATTGATCCTCGCATCGTGCTTAGCGTCGCGCGCGCACGAATTGGCTTGAGGACTCTACGTGCGGCGAATCCCTACTTGCGCGCGCGTACTGGGTTTATATACGGTCGAACAGCGAGGGTTATTTACCCAGCACCGCCCGTAATCGAACAGATGTCCAGATCAACCTCCCACTCAGTGGCTGAACCAGCGCTCGCGACGACTGGAGCCGAAATGGCGCTTCTCGGCGACGAGCGCCTCGGATGCCTCGTGGTATGTGCCGGTTGGCTTGGGTCCTGAGAGGAAGTCAACGTCCACGCGCCCGACGCGGCCGGCCCCGAACTCGATGTAACAGGAGCCCAGGCCGTTGTACTCCTCAGGCTCCCCACCGCTGAGGACGCGCGAGATGAGCGCGTCGGCGACCACACGGGCGGCGCCCTCGGCGAACACCCCTGCCTTCGGCACGCCGACGGTGGCTACGTCCCCCACGGCGTAAACGCCGGGGAAGCGGGTTTGGAGCGTGCGCGAATCGACAGGTATATAACCCTCCTCCGCCATTCCGCTCTCCAGCACCACATCGGGGGCGCGGTGCTTGGGCACCCCGAGGAAGAGATCAAATGCGATCTCGCTGCCGTCGTCGAGCACAGCAACGGAGCGCGCGTTGTCAAGCGAGGCGACGCGACGACCGGGGGTGAACGCGATGTCGCGCTCGGCGAAGGCGTCGAGCAAAGCCTTGGACGTATCGGGTGAGGGCGGCACGGGGCTTGGGAGCGGAAGCACGAATGAGATCTCGCACGCGTCGCGAATGCCACGAGTGGTGAGATAGTCGTGCAGCAGCAAGGCCGCCTCCGACGGCGCCGGGGGACACTTAAACGGGGCGCCGCACACGCCGATGAGTGCATGGCCGCTGGTGAACGAAGGCAACAGCTCAGCCATCTTGGCGGCGCCCGCCACCGAGTAGAACTCGCTTGCCTGCGCGAGACCGGGGGTGGCGTCGAAGTCGTAGTCGGCGCCGAGCGCCACGACCAGATAGTCGCCCTCGTAGACCCCACCCTCGGTCGTGACACGCCGCTCGCTGGGGTCGATTGCTGTGACCGTGTCCTGCACGAAGCGCACGCCCGCCTTGGCGATGTCGCGGTAGGGGAGCTTCACCTCATCCAGCGTCTGTCGCCCAAACATAACCTCGAGCTTTGAGAACCCGAACACGAACGAATCGGCCTTGTCGATTAGCGTCACCTCGACGTCCTCGCCGAGCGCCTCCGACAAGACGGTCGCGAGTTCGAGGCCGCCGAAACCCGCTCCGAGCACGACCACGCGAGTCTTCTGCATGGGCGGAGACTACCGCGACGCCGAGCTAGCGGCGCTCAGCGAGGCAAGGCGGCGTGCGAGAAACCGCCGCTCGGGCTCAGAGCCAGTCAGCGCGAGCGCCAGTTCGTACTCGTCGCGAGCTTCGCCCGGGCGGTCGAGCCGGCGCAGCAGGTCGGCGCGGGCGGCATGGAAATAGTGGTAGTCATCGAGCCCTTCCAGCTCATCGATCACCGCAAGTCCCGCCTGCGCGCCGTCGGCTTCGGCAAGCGCCACGGCGCGGTTCAGCGCAACCACACGGGAGCCTGTGAGACGGGCGAGCTCGGTGTAGAGCGCCACGATCTGGCGCCAATCGCATTCGTCGTCGGCGTGTAGCGAGGCGATCGCCGCTTGCAGCGCGTAAGGCCCGCCTCCGCTCACGCCGTGCAGTGCGAGCGCACGATCGAGCGCGACACGACCAGAAGCAATCCGCTCGCGGTCCCAAAGCGTCCTGTCCTGGTCGGCGAGCAGCACCAGATCCCCATCGCGAAAGCGGGCGGTGCGGCGTGAGTCATGTAGGAGCATCAACGCGAGCAGCCCCCACACCTCCGGCTCGTCGGGCATCAGCTCAGCCAGCGAGCCGCCCAGCGCGATCGCGTCGGCCGCAAGCTCGCCGCGACCGTCGTAGCCCTCGTTGAAGATCAAGTACACCACCGCGAGCACGGCGCTCAACCTGTCGGGCAACAGGTGCGCAGGCGGCACCTTGAAGGGGATGCCGGCAGCCTTGATCTTGCGCTTGGCGCGCACGAGCCGCTGCGCCATCGTGGCCTCGGGGATGAGGAAGGCACGGGCGATATCGGCGGTGGTGAGACCGCCGAGCGTGCGCAACGTGAGCGCCACCTGGGCCTCAGTGGCAAGCGATGGGTGACAACAGGTGAAGACAAGCTCCAGCCGCTCGTCGGGAAAGGTCGTGCTTCCTATCTCCTCCACCGTGCCCCCCACCGCTTCATCGGCGTAGTCGGCTTCGAGCAGACGCGTCTTCGCCGCAAGCTTGTTGTCGCGACGGATACGGTCGATCGCGCGATTGCGTGCTGTCGCGATTAGCCAACCCGCCGGATTGGCTGGTGCGCCCTCGCGCGGCCAGCGGTGAGCCGCCGTCGCGAACGCCTCCTGGGCGGCTTCCTCGGCGAGGTCGAAGTCACCGAGGAAACCGATCAGGGCGGCGAGCACACGGCCCCAATGTTCGCGGAAGGCGTGCTCGATCCGGGTCACGCCACCACACGCGCACCAACCACGGAGCGCTCCATCAAGCCTGCATCAACGGACGCACCTCAACCGCCCCGCCCATCCGCGCCGCCGGTACCTGGGAGGCCATCTCGATCGCCGCGTCGAGATCGTCGGCTTCAAAGAAGAAATAGCCGCCGAGCGCCTCCTTGGTCTCTACGAACGGACCATCGGTGGTGAGGGTGGCGCCGTCCGCAACCCTCACGGTGGTGGCGGTCTCGGGCGAGTCCATCCGCAGACCAGGGGTGACAGCGGGGTTTTCGTTGATCGCGCGGTAGGCGCCGTACACCGCGCCCTGTTCCTCTTGCGAGAGGCCCTCCCAAGCGTCGGTTCCGGGGAGCGGGGTGGTGCCCTGGTGGATCAGCATCATGTACTTCACGGTGGTCCTCTCTTTCACAGCGTAGCTTTGGTCTCCCCTCAAAGACGAACGGCAAGCGCTCGAATCGACATCCTCGCGCGACGTCACCTATACGTACCTCATCGCGGCAATAGGATGGCCCGCTATGGCCAAGGCACCAGTGGTGACAGACCCAGCGGAGGATTTCCCCCAGTGGTACCAGGACGTTCTCGCTAAGGCGGAGCTGGCGGAGAGCGGTCCTGCACGCGGAACGATGGTGATCCGCCCCTACGGGTATGCGCTGTGGGAACTCATCCAGGAGGAGGTGAACGCGCGCATCAAGCGCGCGGGCGCCGAGAACGTTTACTTCCCTCTGCTTATCCCCGAGAGCTACATCCACCGCGAGGCCGAGCACGTCGAGGGTTTCAGCCCCGAGCTTGCCGTAGTGACGGTGGCAGGCGGCAAAGAGCTGGCGGAGCCGCTTGTGATCCGCCCGACCAGCGAGACCGTGTTCGGGGAGCACATGGCGCGGTGGGTGAACTCCTACCGCGACCTCCCCTTGCGGTTGAACCAGTGGGCGAACGTGGTGCGCTGGGAGCTGCGCCCACGATTGTTCCTGCGCACGAGCGAGTTCCTTTGGCAAGAGGGGCACACCGCGCACATCGACCGCGAGGACGCCGCCGCATACGCTCGGCGAATCCATCTCGATGTGTACGACGATTTCTTTACAAAAGCGCTTGCGATCCCCGTGTTCCTCGGTCGCAAGACAGCCGCCGAGCGCTTTGCGGGAGCAATCAACACGTTTGCGTGCGAGGGCGTCATGCGCGACCGCAAGGCGCTTCAGCTTGCCACCAGCCATGAGCTGGGACAGAACTTCGCGAAGGCGTTTGACATTACCTACACCGACCCCGAGGGGGAAGTGCAGCACGCGTGGACCACCTCGTGGGGGTCCTCAACGCGGATGGTGGGCGGGCTGATCATGGCCCACGGCGATGAGCGCGGCCTGCGCGTGCCCCCCCGGGTAGCGCCAATCCAGGCGGTAGTTGTGGTGGTGCGCGAGGAGGAGGGCACCGGCGAGCGCGCGGCGGAGCTTGTGGCCGAGCTAACCGCGCTGGGAGTGCGAGCCAAGCTTGATAACGCCGTGCACACCGGCTTTGGCCGGCGCGCCACCGACTGGGAATTGAAGGGTGTGCCCGTGCGCATCGACGTGGGCCCACGCGACCTGAAAGAGGGCAACATCACACTCGGTAGACGCGACGAGCGGGAGTCGCGGACGCTCCCTGTAGGAGAGGTCGCGGCGGTGGTCCCAGAGCTGTTGGAGCAGATGCAGAAAGAGATGCTCGCCGAGGCCACGCGCTTCCGCGATGGCTCGCTTGTGGACGTAACCACGGTCGCGGAGGCGACGGAGGCTGGCAAGAGCGCCGTCGCACGAATCCCGTGGGCCGTCCTCGGCACCGACGGTGAGCGCACACTGCTTGACCAAGGGGTGAGCGTGCGCTGCCTGCAACGCGAAGACGGCTCGCTCCCGGAGAGCGAGGACGAGGCTGGGCTCGTGGCGATTCTCGCCCGGGCTTACTAGCTCTCAAGCCCTCCGGTTGGCCTCACCGCGCGAGCTCGCAAGTCGTGCGGCGAAGAAGGCGAGGATCTCGTCGCGTGCCGCAATCGTCGGCTGACCGGCTTCGTCGATCAGGTGGGCGGTGACCACGCTGTGGGGGCTTGCCACCACCTCTTTGAAGAACGGTGGCGGGTCGGGGTTGGCGGCACTGTCAGGAAGAACGCGCCCGATGAAACGCTCCCCCAGCGCCTCCGAGTAGGCGGCAAAGCGCTGCGCACGACAGAAGCTATCGCCCGCGAAGCGGTATCCGAGGACGGTGAGGTCGTCCCTATCGAGACGGTCGCGGACGGCGGTGAGCTCCCCAGGGGCGATCTCAAGACCGGCGGGGTCGTCCAGCGGGAGCGAAGGTTGGGAGAGAACCGGCGCGAGCATCGCGGGCTCAAGCATCATCGTGAGCGCGAAGTTGCCGGTGAAGCACATACCGATGGCGCCCACTCCTGGACCGCCGCACTCGCCGTGAGCGAACCGTGCGAGTGAGCGCAACCATGTGGTCACCGGGCTCGACTCGTTGGCGGCGAAGGCACGAAACTCGGCGCTCACGCATACCCGCCGGAAGATTGCCACGCCCTCCTCAACATCAGGCGCCGCTCCGTCGCGGCCGAACAGGGAGGGCATGTAGACGGTGAACCCTGCGTCCCTCACCCAGCGAGCGAAGCGCGCAACCTGGGGACTGATGCCAGGCATCTCCGTCATGACGATCACCGCTGGCCCGCTACCGGCGACGTGCACCACCTTCGTGACGCCGTCGAGCGCGATCGGGCGCGAATCGAAGTCCTCAAGTGGGTCGTCCTCGCTCATGCTGCGACTCGGCACTTTCACGACTCCTTTCTCGCGAACACTCGCGAAACTGTTCGCGCCAGGCGGTGTCGCGATCAGGCGGTTGTAGATGTCGAGATGCTAGTCGCCGCGATGATGGCTTGGGACGACGATTCCGGCCTCGTAGGCAAGTACGACAGCTTGGACGCGGTCGCGCAGGTCAAGCTTGGAAAGCACCCGAGCCACGTGCGTCTTGACCGTCGTACCGGAGACGACCAATTGCTCGGCGATCTCGGCGTTGGAGAGGCCGCGAGCGATGAGTCCGAGAATCTCAAGCTCGCGCGCGGTGAGCTCCTCGAACCCTGGCGGCGACTCTGGCGTGCGCGGACGCGTGCGGACGAAGGACTCGATCAGCCGACGGGTGACCGATGGGGAGAGCAGCGAGTCGCCCTCGGCGACAACGCGGATCCCTGCCACGAGCTGCTCCGGCGGGACATCCTTGAGCAGGAACCCACTGGCGCCGGCATGGAGCGCATCGAAGACATACTCGTCGAGGTCGAAAGTGGTCAGCATCAGCACGCGCGGTGGATGGCGGCTGGCGGCGATAATCCGCCGCGTGGCCTCAAGGCCATCCATCTTTGGCATGCGGATGTCCATAAGGACAATCTCGGGTTGGGAGCGGCGCGCGGCTTGGACTGCCTCCTCCCCATCCTTGGCCTCGGCGAGCACACGCAGGTCCTGCTCTGCTTCGAGGATCATCCGAAAGCCCGCCCGCACAAGCGCCTGGTCGTCGGCGATCAGGATGCCGATGCTCATGCCGGGACCGTCGCTGCCGCGGCAAGCGGCAGCCTGGCTTGCAAAGCGAACCCGTCACCCTCCGTGGGCACGGCCCGCAGGCTGCCGTCATACAGGGCGAGGCGCTCGGATATGCCGTGCAGCTCCCGCTCAAGCTCGGGCATAGGACCATCGCCGCGGACGTCGAGCTCGAGCCACCCTGTGCCATAGCGCACGGTGACCGTCACATGGCTACTGCGATGGTGGGCGGCGTTGAGCAGCGCCGCCTCGATCACCCGGTAGCCCACCAGGTCAAGGCCGGGCGTGAGGTCGATCGGATTACCCTCTGTGCACAGCTCGCAAGCCAGGCCAGCCTGACGAATTGAGTCGAGCAGGCTCCCGAGCTGGTCGAGCCCGGGTTGAGGGGCGAGCGCGCGCTGGTCCTCGTCCTTGCGCAACATCCCAAGCAGACGGCGCATGTCGGCAAGCGCCTCACGGCCGGTCCGCTCGACAGTCAGGATCGAGTCGCGAGCCCGCGCGGGGTCACTGCGCAGCAACCGCCGTGCGCCGCCCGCTTGAATCACCATCGCACTCACACTGTGGGCGATGATGTCCTGCAACTCGCCGCCAATCCGCTCGCGCTCCTGGGCGATCGCGGCACGCTCGTGGCGCTCGTGCTCGAGCGCAGCCTGTGCTGCCAACTCGCGAAAAGCAGCCGCGCGGCGACCGCGCTCACGGGCCACACGCCCGACGAACCACGGAGCGGCAAACACCACGGTAAGAGCAAACAGCTCGGAGCCAACCGCGCTCGAGACGCTCGGTTCAGAGAGGAAGGCAAAGCCACTGAAGGCGACGGCGCCAAGGGCAAGCGCTTGCAGGCCATGACGCAAATCAAGCCACGCGCCGGCACCGTAGGCGAGCAGGGCCAAGGCAAGCATTATGCCGATGCCACTCAAAGCGCCGAGCCCGTTGCCGAACAGCGCCTGGATCGTCATGACCGCCGAGGCAAAGACGAGCGCGGCGGCAGGCCAGCGACGACGCACGGCCACTGGCGCGATGACAAGCGCGGCCGCAACCATAGTCAGCGGCAAGTGCGCACCCCGGACGGTCCTGTCAAGCAGACATTCGAGCTCTAGCTCGATTAGGAGCGCGACCGCCACGAACGCGTCGATGCGTTCGCGATCGACACCGGCCAGGCGCTCGCGCAATGCTCTCATTGGACCTGCTCCTGGACGAGCGGGAGTCGGGCCCGGATTGTGAACCCACGCACCAAGCCTGCGCCGGCCTGGATGCTCCCGCCGTGGAGTGCGGCCCGCTCGCGCATGCCGGCGATGCCATGCCCGCCCGCGAAGCCATTGTCGGAGACCAGGCCGCGCCCGTCGTCGATGACCTCGAGCTCAAGCGCGTCGCACTCCCAGCGCACGCGCACCTCGGCGCTGGCAGGCCCGGCATGCTTGATCGCGTTGGTGAGGGCCTCTTGGACGATTCGGTATGCGCACAGGTCAAGCGCCGGTGAGAGCGGCGTCGCAGCACCCTCCACGAACAGATCGGTGGTTAGGCCGGCCGCGCGCGTGCGGGCGAGCAGGTCCTCGATGTCGGCGAGCCCCGGCTGTGGGGCCAGTGCGCGCGGGTCGCGGCCGCCGTCAAGTGCGCCCAAGAGCCTGCGCATCTCAGCCAAGGCCTCGCGCCCGGCGCGCTCGACCGATCGCAACGAGGCGTCGGCGCGCTCCGGCTCGGAGCCCATCACCGTACGCGCCCCCGCAGCCTGGATCACCATCACCGACACGCTATGGGCGATCACGTCGTGCAGCTCCCGCGCGATTCGTGCTCGCTCGCCGCTGGCCGCGGTGCTGGCGCGCTGCTCGCGCACCGCGTCGAGCTGCTCGGCGCGCTCGCGGTATGCCCGTTCGCGGGCGCCGCGCTCGCGCAAGAACCGACCGGTGCCCCACGGCAGCAGCACCAAGAAAGTCCCCGTGAAGAAGAAGTCGGAGAATTTCCCCGTCTCGATCATGACGCTCAGGCAGGCGCCCAAAAGCACAACCACCAACGCCAGGCGGGCGCGGCGGGCGCCCAGGAAAGCGCCGGCGCCGTAGAAGACCAAGATCAGCGCCACGATCGCGCTCGGATTGCTCTGGGTCAGTTTGCCTCCGGCAGCGTCCTGTGCCGTCACCGCAGCGAAGACCACGAGCAGCACGGCGAATGGCCAGCGGCGGCGGACCATCACCGCCGCGGAGATCGCCACCGCCGCCAGCGCCTCGGCCGCCCGATGATGGACACTTGCGCCCAGCCAGATCTGAAGCTCCATGACAAGCAGCAACACCAGTCCCACCAGCTCGTCGACCCTCATCGGATCCAAGCGGGGAAAGCGGCCGGGGCCGCGCGCGCGGAGGAGCATGTCCGCAAAAGTAGCGCCGCGCTGGGGCTGGGGCGTCCTCACCGATGACGATCCGCGGTCATCCTCGAGGAGGAGATAACTGCTCCGCCAGACCATCCCGGCGAACGAGCCACGATCGACCGGCCGGCCGACGACAGAACGCGCCCGTCGGCATACGTTGCCTGCAACAACTACCAAACCCGGTGGCCTTCAGAAAGGAAGACCCCATGCCCAATAGTCGCATTGCCGCGCTTCTGCCCCTCCCCAACCGCTCAATGCCCAGAGTCATCGCGGTCGCGGCGACGCTGGCCGTCGGACTGATGGCCGCGGGTTGTGGCAGCGCCAGCAAAACCACCAACGTCTCCACGACAGCCGCGCTCTCCAAGCCAGAGTTCCTGGCACAGGGCAACGCAATCTGCGCACAGGGCAACCAGACCCTTGGCGCCGCCGAAAAGACTCTCGGCAAGCAGCCCAGCGAAGCGCAGTTCAAGTCCTATGTAGCGGACACGTTCGCTCCGACCGTCCAGAAGCAGATCGACGGGATACGGGCCCTTGCCGCACCGTCCAACGATCAGGCCAGTATCACCAACATGCTTGACGTCGCCCAAACAGATCTCAACCAGGTGAAGGGCAACCCGGCGATACTCAACGAAAAGACCTTCACCAACTTCGCCAAGCTGGCACACCCATACGGGCTTACAGCCTGTGCCCCTAACCAGTAACTATTTCCTCAGCGCCAACCTGGGCCTGGCAAGCGGGGATGCGCCTTCGCGCCCATCCCCGCTTCGGCCAGCGTGCGATGAGGATTCACGGATCTCCAGCGCCTTTCGTTTCGTGTCGTGGGTCGTGTGGGAGAATCCCGCAATGGCCGCTCACCTGAGGTACGTAGACCCCAACCGACCACGCGGCTGGTTCAGCCGCGCCTACGCCGCGCTTTCCAGCACCCGCTTCGGGAGGTTCGTCTCGGCCAAGGTCATGTGGAAGGTCGATCCATACGTCCTGCGCGCCACCCGGGGGCGTCTGGGAATGGGCCTCGTCCTACCCACCGCACTGCTCGAAACCCGGGGTGCAAAGAGCGGCGAGGCGAGACGCAACGCGGTCATCTACTTCCACGATGGCGATCAGGTGACGATCGTCGCCTCAAAGGCCGGAGCCGACAAACACCCTGCGTGGTTTCACAATCTCCGCGCCAACCCCGACGTAACGTTCGGCGGTGTCCCGATGCGGGCGACCGTAATCGAGGATGAGACCGAGCGCCAGCGGATCTGGACACTTGCAGACCGAGTGTTCGCGCCATATGCGACTTACCGCGAAGAAGCGGGCAAAAGCGGTAGGACAATTCCGATAGTGCAGCTCGCAGCGACAAATCACTAGCCGACCGGCGCGGCCCGCTCTCGCCACACGTCGGCTAGGTGTATGTTGACAACCAACCAACGCGAGGAGGCTCCCATGTACATACGAACTGTGAGATTCACCGGCGTGAACGCCGAGCGGATGGAAGGCTTGCTGGCCCGCATCAAGGAATCCGATGGACCGCCTCCGGGCGTACCCGCCACCGGCTTGACGATCCTTTTCGACGAGGCCCAGGGGACGGCGGTGGTGCTGCAGCGCTTTGCTACGGCAGAGGACATGAAGACAGGCGACCAAGTGTTCAGCGCGATGGATGCCGGCGACACCCCGGGCGCGCGTGTCTCTGTGGACATGTGCGAGGTGAAGCTCGAACTGGAGGCCTGACAACTACCGTTTAGGCATTCGAGACCTCGGATAGTGGCGGTGTCGGAAGCGCGGCGTGGGACCACCGATGGCTAGCTGACTCTTCGCCACACGCAAGAACGAAAGGCGGAAGCATGCGCTCCGACATCACACCCGGCGGCACATTCCCTGACTACGAGTTGCCAGATCACGAGAACATCGCCCGCAAGCTCAGCGAACTGCAGGGCGATGATCCCCTGATCCTCACGCTGGCGCGCGGACACTATTGCCCGAAGGAGCACCAGCAGCACTACGAACTCGCCGAGTTCTATCCAAAGATCGCCGTGGGCTACACCCAGATCGCCACGATCTCAACCGACGCCCATCACGAGTCTCAAGAGTTCCGCGCGTCGGTCGGCGCACAGTGGCCCTTCCTCTCCGATCCTGAGCGCATTGTGCAGAAGGACCTGAACATCCAGGAGTACACCGACCCCGAGCACGACCCAATGATCCCGCACACATTCGTTCTGAAGCCCGGCCTAGTCATCCACAGTGTCTACAACGGTTACTGGTTCTGGGGCCGCCCCACGATCGACGACCTCCGCCACGACCTGCGAGCCGTGACGCGCGAGATCCGCCCCGATTGGGACCTCAGCACCCCCGGCCTGCGCGACGCCTGGGACGCGGGCGACCTCTCGCACTTTCATGGCTGGGATAAGCGCGGTGGGGCCAGTTCGGACGGAGCCTAAGGCCGATTTGCGGACCTCTGCGCGGACCGGGAGGACCCGAAGAAGGACCCCCTCCGACAAGCCAATCAGGCAGCAGCCGCCGGCTGCATTACCGTGAACGAGCCCCCCTGCGGATCGATCAGGCCAGCAAAGCGTCCGATCGGCATGTCCATTGGCTCATTCGTGACGGTCGCGCCAAGCGCGCGGGCCTTGGCGACGATGCCGTCGCAGTCGGCAACTGCGAAGCACACGCCCCAGTGCGGTGGGATCTCGGCCGGGAAGTACTCGTCGGTCATCTGCATCATGCCCCCCACCTGTTTCCCGCCTATCTCCCAAACCGTGTAGGTGTCGGGCGCGCCCTCGAACGCCGGCGGACGTGCCTCCCAGCCGAAGACCGCAGAGTAGAACGCCTTGTTTGTGTCGGCGTCGCGGGTTAGCACCTCGTTCCAGCACAGCGAGTTGGGCTCGTTGACGAGGTCGGCTCCAGTGAAGCTCTTCGGCTGCCAGATACCGAACACCGCGCCGGTGGGATCGGCGAACACAGCCATTCGCCCGATGTCCATCACATCCATTGGCGCCACCACCTCCGTGCCGCCGGCCGCCTTAACCTTGGCCGCCGTCTCATCAGCATCGGCGACGCTTATGTAGGTCGCCCAAGCGGTGGGTTGGCCCTCCTGCATGATCCCCATCAAGCCGCCAACGTTCTTGCCGTCCTGCTGGAACATGCGGTACCCGCCGGTCTCTTCCGAGCCCGGCTCTGTCGCGCTCCAGCCCATGAGCTCGCCGTAGAACTTCGCAGCCGCGTCTGTGTCCGGTGAGGAAAGTTCGATCCAGGACGGGGTTCCGGGTGCGTACTCGGGCATGGGTTCTCCTTATCGGACGGGGACGATCACGATCGTGGCAGATCGGGGCGTGGATTGTGTGTCTTCCCGGTTGACGCAGCTGCCAATCCAACCGGCGGAAACCCAAACCGGCGGGGCCGGTTAGACGGGCCTCATCCCACCACGACAAACGTAAGCGAACGGGGACGCGAGCGGTTGCCTGATGGGTCTGTCGCTGTGATCGTCGCGGTATAGCTCCCCTTCGCCAAGTGGCGCTTGCCGTAGCGACCGGAGAACGGGACGGCATTGGTGCCGGCACGACCGTGAGCTCGGACGAGCGTCAGCAGGGTAACGGTCCGGCTGCAGTTGTGCTTCTGTCCACGCCTGGCAACAGAGCAGATCTTGGCGTGAGCCGCTCGATGGCCCTTTACGGTCTGGGTGATCGCTATGCGCACCGTTGCAGCCTCGCTAAGCGTGAAGTCAAACGAAGTCCCGCGCACAGTTTTCTTCTTACTCTTCTTCTTGGTGGCGCTGACAGCCGTCGGCTTGGCGCCGAGGTCGTAGGTGCCGAATTGCAGCGCAGCACCAACGAAGGGGTCGACTGTGCGTCTCCGCGTGCCGCCGACCCCATGTAGAAACCACCACCGTGGATATCCAGATAGACCCCCCGTGCCGTCCCGCTCTCAGGAGCGACAACCCTCACCGGAACCCGCCGCCCGTCGACTTCTGCAATCGCCTCGACAACCGGTGGCCCGGGTGACGTCGCCGAGGAAGCGCCTCTGGCTCGCGCCTCTTCCAGCACTCGCGCCTCCCGCAGCCCCTCCGTTGTGCTGGGGTCAGGCTGAGAATCGGCGCCCCTGCTAGCGGCCCGCGCAGAGTAGAAGGCGCGGCTCTCCTCGACGTACGCCGCCAACTCCGCATCGATCAAGCTCAATGCCCGGGTACGCTCGGCGCCGATGGATCGTCGGAGACGGGAATGGCAACTACCTCGAGCCCGTCTATGCCGATGAAATCCGCTGGGTTACAGGTGTAAAGCGGCAGGTCGTTGGCGACGGCCGTGGCGGCGATCATCGCGTCATAGGTTCGCGCGGTGGTCTTGCGACCGGCACGGCGCAATGAGGCAGCCACGCTACCGAATGCCCGAGCGGCATCCTCATCGAAGGGGAGTGGCTTGAAGTCCGCCTCGGCCTGCTGCAGTTGTGTTTGGCGGGCGACACGTTCGCTCTCGCTCTTGGCGACCAGCGGACCGACTGAAAGCTCGGCGAGCGTCACTGCGGTAATGAGCGGTTCGGCTGGGAGTCTCTTCGCTTCCGCGAGCTTCTCCAGAACGATGACGGTCGAAGTGTCGAGTATCCCGCGCGGATGCGACGACTTGTCGCTCACAGGCTTGAGTCCAGTAGTCGGTCGACATCTTCGCGGAACACCACGGGGTCTACGGACGGTAGTCGTCGCCAGCGGCTCAAAAGAGCCTCCGCCGAGAGTCCGACAGGCGATATAGCCCGCAACTCGGCGACGGGCTTCCCGGAGCGTGTGATCGTGATCTGCTCCCCACGCGCGGCACGATCCACCACGTCGCCACCGTGGTTACGCAAGTCTCGGATGCTGACCTTAGCCATACCCATGATCGTATCACGCGTGATACTCCGAATCGTCTGCAGTCATACGCACGCCCTGTTTCGCCTTGCCTCAAGTCGACCAGCCTCCGCCGGAATGCTCAAAGTCCGTCCAAGCCAGCGCTTATCGGCTTGCTGTTGACGCGTAGCCCATAATCCCCGAATGCCCGGATCGCGGTGCCCGAACTCCGCAGCCGGCGCAACCGCGGTCGCACTCCTCCTCGCCACGCTGACAGTTGGTTGCGGCGCCTCGGCCCCGACCGCCAGCGTGCCGACACCACAGCGCACGACTCGTTCCACCCCGCCGAATGCCCCGCACGGGGCGAGCGTTCACCCAGCGACGAGGCACCCGCCGGCGGTTACTCGCGCGCACCCAAAGGCATCCCGCCATGTAGCGCCCGCCCATCCGGTCCCGGCCGCGTTCCGGCCCGCACCCGGCGCGTCCTCGGACGCTGAAGTCCGACGCGAGCTCGCGCAGGTCGACGCCATCCACCACCAAGAACGTCGCCAAGCACTCAGCGCAGCCGCCGCCAACCTCACCGGACTGCTGCCGTGGTCGCTGGAGCCCAAGTCGGGGACCCAGGTGAGCGTCGCATCGGTGTTCACCGACTATGGCCTCGGGCTCGCCTGCGGCGGGGTGCTGGGCCGTGACCAGCTCGGAGTGGCCCACAAGACCGCGCCTTGCGGCACGCTCATCACCTTCACCTACGCGGGCCGCAGCGTGACCGTGCCGGTGATCGACCGTGGGCCCTACATCGTCGGTCGGGAGTGGGACCTGACCGGCGCGACAGCGGCTGCCCTGGCCTTTCCGGGGTTGGGACCGATCCGGTGGTCGATCGCCCACTGAGAAGAGATCGTGCGCGCCAACTACGTGTCAAGGAAGCGGTTGGCGAGCCATGACTCGATGTCGTTGAGTGCGGCGCTTGCCATCGCCGTTGGATGGAACGTGAAGCCGTGGGGAGACTCGGGGTAGACACGAACGTCCACCTCGCCGCCAGCCGCTGACAGCCGGGCCGCCATGACCAAGTTGTCCTCAAGCAGGATGTCCAAGCTCCCAACGACGAGCAGGACAGGGGGCAAGCCACATAGGTCACCGTAAACGGGGGAAATGTCGGGATTTGTGCGGTCGGCCACGTGTCCCGCATATGCCTCTATGAAGAACTCTCCATCGAGCAGTCGCCCCGCCGGCGTTAGTCCGCTCATGTCGTAGGTGCCGAATTGCAGCGCAGCACCAACGAAGGGGGCGACCACACCGCGGTCGCGGAGCCGCAACAGCGTCGTCATCGCGAGCGTCGCACCCGCTGATACTCCGCCGACCGCCAAGCGTGTAGTCCCAAAGCGGGTCTCGGCCTCCTCCAAGAGCCACAACGCGACCGTCTCGCAGTCTTCGGGTGCGGCTGGCCAGGGATGCTCTGGGGCGAGCCGGTAGTCCACGCTCACCACAGCCATCCTGAGGGCCTGAACAAGGAGACGATTGTGTGCGTCTCCGCGTGCCGCCGACCCCATGTAGAAACCACCACCGTGGATATCCAGATAGACCCCCCGTGCCGTCCCGCTCTCAGGAGCGACAACCCTCACCGGAACCCGCCGCCCGTCGACTTCTGCAATCGCCTCGACAACCGGTGGCCCGGGTGACGTCGCCGAGGAAGCGCCTCTGGCTCGCGCCTCTTCCAGCACTCGCGCCTCCCGCAGCCCCTCCGTTGTGCTGGGGTCAGGCTGAGAATCGGCGCCCCTGCTAGCGGCCCGCGCAGAGTAGAAGGCGCGGCTCTCCTCGACGTACGCCGCCAACTCCGCATCGATCAAGCCTTCTCTGACTCCAACCTGCATGAATCTCCCCGCCTTTGCGTGCCGTTCGTCCGGGCCGAGCAGTCCAGCACGCAGGCCGGACACTCCACGCAGGGCTCATGACGATCTTGCCGTTGCGGCGGGAGCAGCGATCATCTGCCATCGCTTAATCCCAACGACCCTTGATTTGTAAGCTGGATGCTGTGGACCTACCGATGGCTCCGAGTTGCGCGCTTGACGAGTTCGGACTGCACTCGCAGCTAGAGCGCTACCGGCAAACCGGCCGGAACGCATACTTGATCGAGCGCACACCCCGCCGCCTCGTCGCAGAGCTCGGTGAGGACGTGGACGCCGAACTTGTCGCGGAAACAATCGCCATCGAGCGGGAGTGCTGCCCGTCCTTCGTCTTGACCTGGGAACCGACTCAGCGGCGGCTGACCGTCGCTGTGTCCCAAGCCGCGCACGAGCCAGCCCTAGACGCAATCGCATTCGCACTGCACCTCCAAGCATCAGACTGAGCAACGATGCTTACGGCACTTGGCGCAGCGACAGCGCTGCGGGGGATTTGCCTGGGGACTGCGGCTCCATTGCGTGGGATCTGGGGGGCGGCGACCAGCGCAAGCCCGCAAACGGGCGATCCCCGCGTTTGGTTCGCCCATATTCGCTGAGGTTCGAGGTTTGAATTAAATCGGGGCGGTTGGTGGTGCTTCGCTCGGGCGCTGAGGATTCGCCATGCTGTGAGCGGTTTCGTGCCCGGTGGTGGCGTGACCGGTGCGGTCAGGCGGCGCGGTCTACGTATTCGCGTAGCGCGGTGCGGGCGATCTCGCTGACGGAGCGGTGCTCCTTGCGGGCACGAGCGCGCAGAGCCTTGGCGAGATCGGGGTCGACACGAACCTGCACGCGCGGAGATGCGCCCTTTGCGCCGAGCGGCGGACGCCCGACCGTTACCTTGATCGCCTTGTCCAGGTCGTAGCCACGTTCGGCCTCGTCGGCCAACGCCTCAATGTCCTGCTCTGAGAGTTCGTCGCCTCCGGCGGTCCGTATCTTGGTCATAGTCCTTCCTCGTATCTGGTCCTGTACTTCTTGCGTAGCGGCATCGCGTGGATCACGTAGAGATCGCCGCTCTCAAGCTCGACTGCCATCACCTCAAGCTCCTGGCCATTGGCGTCGGTGCCAAGGAAGACGATACGGATCGATCGCTGCCCAAGTCCTTCCTGGGGCGGCTCCTCAAAGCGGACTCGATGGTTGGCGATGACATAGCGGATGCGGTCCTTTGAGATGCGGTGCCGCGTCGCGGAGCGCGCGAACCGCACGTTGGGATCATCCAGTTTAGCAATTGCGTCAGACATAATCAAAAGATCGAGAGTTTCAGAACAAGCTCTCTTGTGCTGGCGTATGCGGAGCACGGGGAGATGATCCCGATCGGCTGCGACGGTTCTCGGCGCGTGTGGCGTATGCGCCAACAATCCGTCGAGCGCACGCCCCTTGTCGCGATGGCCGTAGAGGCGACGGAGGCTCCCCGCAATGACGCCCGCCCAACAGTTCGGGGCCAACGTCGCCCACGCCCGCGAACAACATCTCGATTTCGATCCGTCCACCTTTAGCTTGGGAACAACCACTACCCTCGCACCGAGCACGAGGTAGTCCAAGTCACCGCTGTTGACTTCATCCAGACGTCAGGAACCCACGCCGCAGGGTGCCCTTAGAACGGTATGTCCTCGTCACCGCCAGGCGTATGCGCTGGCTGGAAGTCAGCATCGGTAATCGAGACACCATTTGGGCGGACCTCGCTCAGCAAGTCCCGAGCCGCATCGGGAACCTTCCGGCCTCCGGGCAGCACTGCATCACCAACCTGGGAGTTCAAGCGAGGCGCACGCTCAACCTGCTCAACCATCGCGTCCGTCAATGCGGATCTTGGAATCGTCTCCAGCAGCACGAATGCCGCGCGTGTGTTCTCGAGGCTATCGCTATTGACATAACGCCTGACGACCGCCGGCACCAAGGCTTCGGCGGTCGTTGAATGGCGTGCGAGAATGTCGAAGAAACCGTCCGCTACGGCATAAGGAGTCGTGTGATCGGGGATTGTTATCGCCTGAAGCTTCGCGATAAACCCATGTGGGTCGGTGCCGATCTTCATAGGCACTATTACGATGCCGCGGGCAAGAGCGAAGCCAATCTCCTGATCACACCAGCGACTTTCTACGAATTCGGGAGTCACCATTGCGCACATTGCATCGCAAGTGCGGAGAGCCGCCTCGATCTCCTCCTGCCACTCGCGCGTCGGCTCGATGACGTCGTGGGCAACAAATGCGTCGACCCCCCAGGGAGTCAATTGCTTTCGTAGCCGACCCGCGCTCTCTCGAAAGCCCGTGGTGTGGCTTATGAAAAGACGGAAGCTGCCCGTCGCCCAAGGGCCGCGGGTGTCAGACCGCTCCGCCCCAGGTGCCGTCTCATCCGGGAATAGGTGACGATGCAACTCGGCAAGCTGCGCATCCGTACCGGCCTTGAGCTGATCGACTACGTATGCATACTGGTTCGGATACTCCTCATCATCCCAGTAGCCCGTCGGCAACTCAAAGATGCTGAGCGTTAGCTTGAGGTCGGTGAAGCTCTCGTCCTCAAGCCGGAGCCCCATCTTCTGAACCAGGGATAGTCGCTCGCTGCGCTCCACGCGCCAAGCGTAGCCTCGACGGGCATCTTGCCGGTTGGCCTGCCCACTGGACACCGCGTTGGCGACCCTCGACTACCCGATGAACGACCCCAATCCTGCGGCGGTCTCCAACGCGAGACTCCTCTTAGCGTGCCGAACGTGGGCGGTGAAGCTCCTCGCGCGTGTGCGGTCCATGTGCGGTCGGCCTCCAAACTGCCTATCCCGACCATCTCACCGCCGCTGCTCCCAAACCCGTCAAACCTAACTCCCAGAGAGCCAAACTCGCTGCCCCAGGATGCCACTAGCACCCTCCTGAGTTCAACAGCAATTCAATCGGGGCGGCCGGTTCAGATCGGCTTTGTTATGCGATTTTCGAGGCTACCGCGGTCTTTGTGCGGTCCCAAATCACGAGTCGTCCCGCGGGCCGCCCGTGCGTTTCGGTTGCAGTCCCAGCCTTGGGACCGCAAATGACCGCAGGAGGCACGCGAGCTTTCAAGCCTACGAGTCCAGAATCTCTTCACGACCAACGAAGGTAGTTTGGCCCGCTGTTGCGGTACTGGGCAGCCCACGCCCGACGCGCCCCGCCAATCGACCTATCCAACCGCCGTCGTCCTGGGAAATCATGGACCTCCCTAAGTTCGCGGGCGTCGCCAAACCCAGCCGAGAAGAGACCCGCCAGCTGCTCGCCAAAGGGAGCATCCGGCGCGTGGAGGTCTTGTTGGAGGTTGTGCCGGATCGTTATAGAGGCTTGATCGATTCGAAACCGCCGCAGTCTTTCTCAGCTACCACAGCTATCCCTATGCCGGCGGCGAGCTCGATGAGATCCTCGCTCGGACGATGCGGGAGGAGGATCGCGAGGCGCATGCCATGGCGATCGATGTGGCGCCGGTAGTCGAGGAGTTGACCAATCGCCACACGGATCGCAATCCGTGTCGCCGTTCCCTTCGCCTCGTACAGAATGTTCTCGGTCTCGTCGTAGATGTCGGTTAGGAGCGGACGTAGCTCGTCCGGCACCCGCAGCTTCCAGCGGCCGAATACGCGGTCCGGCCCCGTCCACGTGATGTACCTGTCGACGAGTTCGCTCTCCCGCCGGGTAGCCGTCGTGCCCTCTCGAGGGGCGACCTCGAAGGAGGTTCCGATGTTCTCCTCTACGGCGACCAGCAAGGCTGACCCTTCAGGCTCCGCATCCGAAACGGCGGATTCGTCGTTATCGCGGCGTAGCGCCTCACCGACCGACCGGAGCCGGAAAACGAAGACCGTCCGATTCTCGCCGTTGACGTCTGGAGCCTCTTGGAGCGAGTACGGATTGGCGTGGTCGATCTCGAACTCGCCGATATAGCGCTGGTTACGCTGCGCGGTTTCTCTAACCAAGCCGTCGGCAACAAAGAGTCTGAGGGATCTGCCTCGATCTCGGTGCTCGAGGATTGCGCGGTTACCGTGGTTCATTGGCTGGTCACCCACGCGACCCTCGCCCGTGTAGAGGAACATGCGGCCGTCGTCAGCCCAGCCGTCGTAGCTGTAGCCGTATGCCTCGCCTCTCGACGGATCGCTATATAGGAAGACGTTGGGAGAGCTACTCGAAGGCTCGATCCCGCCAAACATGGCTCCGCCAAAGCGTGCCTTCCGCTCGGCGCGGCTGAGAAGCGCACCGACAGACAGGTCCCATTCAGCGGGCGACCAGTCCAGCACGATCCGCTGCGGGGCACGCTTGACACGGGCATTCGGCAGGGTGCGCAGCACAGCGCCGATGAACGCGCTCCGATAGCCAACGGTTGAGGGGTCGATCTGCAATTCCTCGGTCGCGTGGAGGCGGTCAAGTGCATCCTGGACCCACGCGATAGGGACCGACTGACCAGTCGGCGAGCGACCAGTAGCAACAATTACATCGTCGTCGCGAACCTCAAGGATTTCATTCGCCGCGCCACTGATCGTCTGAATCGGCCGACCGACCAAACCCGACAACAGCCCACGCCCGTTGTGCATATCCCCTCCACCCAACACCGCGCAAGCGTCACGTCAACCAATGGCGATGTACACAGACAAACGTCCGATAGTTGTCCGTGGCATTGAGGAAACTCAACGTTCCGGTCTTCTGCTGTCTCCCTGGGAACCGCCACCCTGGGTGTAGGGCAGACGGCCATCTCCGTCTACATCCGGCTATCTCAACGAACTCCGCGCCGAGTGGCGCGACTGATCGTTCTCGACGCGAGCGTCGTGATCGCCGCGCTCGCGGCCGATGACGCGCACCATCATGCGGCGGTGAACACACTTGCCGGCGCAAACGATGATGAACTTGTGCTTGCCGCCACGACGAGGGCAGAGATCCTAGTCGGCCCTATGCGCATAGGCAGCAGCGCGCTGGCAGCCGCACGAGACTTCGCGAACGCCTGCGAGACGGTCTCTGTCAGCGCCGACACCGCAGACGACGCCGTGGAGACGAAGGCCCGGCACCCGTTGTCTCAGCCTGCCCGACGCGATCGCGTTAGTGATCGCCGAGATGATCAAGGCGGACGCCGTGTGGACCTTCGATCGGAGATGGCGCGACGTTCATCAGCGTGTCGCAATCCCTTAGTCCAAGCGTCTCCGAAGCGGAGTCTTGCGTTCGCGGATGAAGTCTAGGTCTCAATTCCTAAACTAAAACGCTGATGCCTCGACGTCCCTCAACTGTTCAGCACTCATGCCCGGAAGGGATCGCATGACTCGCACGCCGTAGGCAATATCGTCAGCTACGGAGCTAGCATCAGCCACGTGCTTCAGTTGCGTCCCTTGTTCCCGGTCGATGAAGTACGTGAGCTAACCGCCGATCGTGCGCCTACATCGGGGGGACCACGAGAAGGCTATGTAGCCCCCGTCGCAGCGGTCTACGGCGAACTCGACCGACCGGCGATCATCATCGAGCTGGCATTTTGGCCGCATGATGGCATTCCAGAACCACTTGCCGAGCAGTCGTGGATAGGTTTCTGCCAAAACCTGGGCGTGGATCCATTCGGAGGATTGGGTTCGCTTCGGAGCAAGCCTGACTCTAGTTGGAGTGTTGAGTTTGCGTCACATACGTTGATCACTAATCGATCGCGGTCATTTCAGTTGATGCTCCCGCGTCCCGACGAAGCGTCGGAGAACGCAGTACGAGCAGCCGGATCATGTGTTGTCATATTCGGTATTGGATTGGAGGTAGACTCCTCCGGAGCAGTGGGTGTCTCTCCGACGGCTACAGCAATCACGGCCATGTATGCAGGATCGATGTCGGTACCGGAGCTCTTGGAAATACCAGGGCTCTACGTGGTCCCGGTCAACAGCTTTCGTCCATACGACGCGATGCGACCGACAACGTTCGTGCTCGATACGGACGTATTGATCGAGATTGAACGCTTCTCGTTCGAACCATCTAGGCTTGGTAAACGGGCAGGGGTGATTCGAAGTCTCCTGGTCAACGTAATCGATCGCGATGTGCTCCCTGGGCCAGCTCTATCCCAGCTCGCCCAGCCGAGCAGAACAGCATCAAAGAAGCGTGCAGCTGCAAAAGCGCTGGCCGCGTTTGAGCACGCGATGTCGCTCACCCGCACCGAGATCATGGACCCAGACCGCCGACCGGCGAACTTTGACGAGGACGCACAGCAGCTGGATCTCGTCGGGCTCGGTGAGATCCCGCATATATGGCTTATGTATGCCGGAGTGCTGAGACTCAGACAGTTGTGGCATCCCGGTCAAACCCTCTCGGAGCGGGCCAAAGCCTTCGAGGCGTTCGTGCAGTGGCTGCGATGCGATCTGCGCGTGAATGCCGGCCTACTCCTGCAAGTCGCGTTCAACTTGTGGATCTCCAACGACGAAGCCCAGGGCCAGGCAAGCCGACTGCTGCGCTTCCGTGCTGGCGTCGTGTCCCACGCGATGCTCGGCCGACTGTGGGGCACGGCATATGACATCACGCTGATCGCTTGCCACGCGGCCGTCTTGCAGCTACCAACTGCCTTTGACGCCGTGATCCTCACCTTCGATCGTGGCTTGGCGGAAATGCGAGAGTTCTTTGAGAACGTTGATACCGATGAGATCCCGTGGGCCAGCAGCCGTGGGGACGGCATCGCCTGGAATTCCAGAGCAAGATTGGAGCCACTCCACCCACGGCTGGAGCACATGAGGCCACGCCTTATTGGCTGGGTCGAGGACCTCCACCAGGATGCGGTGGTGCGCCTAGCTCAGGGAGACCTCCCTGGTCTCGATGCCTTGCAGAAGCTCGTCAGGGTCGAGGAGCAGCAGCTACTCGCTGGGGGGAAGCGAACATAGTCCGAGAGCGACTCCGGTAATGCGATGCTCCATACCAGGACAGAGCTCCAAGGCTCAGAGTGCTCGCGAGACGTGGCCTACGCCTGCAGCAGCCTCTCTGCGGTCCTCTTGCGGTCCCTTTCGCCCATCCCCTGCGGTCCCAATCCCAACGGACATCCCCGAAACCCCACGAATACCGCCCCCAACTACTCCAGCGTCTTCGCGACTTTTCGCCGCGCTCGCGGACACTCGCGGTTCTTGAACGTTATCGGGGCGAATCGTTCGGATTGGCTTTGTTATGCGGTTTTCGGCGGGTTCGCCGTTGTTGCGGTCGGAAATCACCGGCCGTCCCAGGATGTATGACGGCAACTTCGAGTTGGAGCGGCGGCTGCGGCCCTATGCGATCCCGGTAGCGGTGCGTTTCGATAGCCACTCCAAGACCTCCCCGTGCTCGATTTGGCCAGCCGCGATGCGCTCGACCATCAGCACATCGGTGTCTGGCTGCGCGCCACACAGCGGCAGGCCGTTCGCCTCTAGGAAGAGCCCGGTAAGGAAGAACGCGGTGCGCTTGTTGCCATCCGGCAGCGGATGGTTGCGCGCCAATCGCTCCAGCAGGATCGCGGCCTTCTCCAAGATCGTCGGGTAGACCTCGACATCGCCAAAGCCAGCGCGTGGCGCCGCAAGCGCGGACTCGGCGAGACCAACATTAGGAAGACGTGCAATCTGCTCAGGCGTTACACCGAGGATGTCCGCGGCGACGTCGCAGAAGTCCCCGAACTCGGGGTAGTAGACCGGCATCTACTACTTGCCGAGGCGGCGCAGCGTCTCACGGTGCTCCTCGGCGAAGCGGCGGCGCTGCTCAGCGCGCTCACGATCGGTCCCGGGGAGACCGCGCGCGAGATCCGGACGCTTGGAAGGCGGCGGCGCCACCTTCGGAGTAGCGATTTTCTTCGGTCTCGTGGCGCTCATGGATCCGATTGTATCCCGAGATCTGCTGCTTCGAGGCAGCACTAGCCCGCCCATAGGCATATTTTAGCGGACAGCTGTCTACAGGACCATTGGCTCGCCCAACGCCCAAAAGATCACTCATCGACAGTCCCAGAGAAGGACCTGTCTCCTGAGAAGGCCGGGGACACCCAGCTACCCGATCCGATGATCGTTGAGCCACTCCGGCACACATGGCAGCGTGGTGTGATCGACACTCGCACAGCTAGTCGTACACCCGCCAACTTCTGTAGCCGACCGAGTCATCGTCCGATACACGCAAGATCCGGCGCATCCCCCTACGGAATGATTCACGATGAAACAGAATCGGCGCTCGCCAAGTGAGCCGCGGGGGTCACCTCATCCACGAGAGCGCCCGATATGAGCTCTTGTGTCCAGCCACGAGCGGCTGGCAAGGTCGCTCCACTGAGCCCCGACATGAATGGGCTGCGCAGCGGACTTAGCGAGGCTATCGCGACCGGCAGATATTCGCGAACGAATTGCCTGTACCGCAAGCCTCCCGTTTTACACCTTCTTCTTATATCGATGCCCAAAGAATCGACATCACGAGGATCGTGTACGACGCTCATCAGAAAGGCCCTTGAGATCCTGCGCCTGGTCTGGTCTGATCGGCGGCAACCATGCGCAACAACAAGCCAGCAAACCGTTCCAGCAGGCCAGATGCCGGGCAACGACGCGACCTGCACGCCAGGATTGCGATCGATCCCAGGACCCGCCGTCAATGAGGCCACCCAGCCAGGAAGCAACGACCAGACCTCGCCGGAGCCCTGGATCACCAAGCCACGCCTCGCCGAACATCTGAGCGTCACGCCACGCTGGATCGAGCTCCAGCAACGACGCGGCCTGCCGCACATCCACACTCCCAGCATGAACCGCTACCGAATCTCGGAGGTCGAGGCCTGGCTGCGCGAGCAGTACGGTCAGCCGCTAGACCTGTAGACCGGCTTCAGCGGCTTGCACCGCGAGCTCCGCCTCTGTCCAACTCTTCGCCCCTGTTCGCGGCTATTCGCAGACCTACGGCATATCGGGGCGCCCGGATTCGAACCGGGGACCTCGCCGACCCGAACGGCGCGCGCTACCAGGCTGCGCCACGCCCCGACGCAGCGACCAGTATCCCACACCGGGCGTCCGCACCCGGCCACGACGCGTAGTGGCCTGCTGTCGTCAGGCGCCCACCGACGGTATGGTCGCCACCATGCCCTACTCCCTCACCGACGTCATCGCCGAGCTCAACCGCCTGCTTGAACCCCACGCCTTCCGTGACTACTGCCCCAACGGGCTCCAGGTGCCCGGGCGGGAGGAGATCTCCAAGGTGGTCACCGGGGTGTCGGCCTCCGCGGAGCTGTTCGAGCGCGCCGTCGTCGCCGAAGCTGACCTTATCGTCGTCCACCACGGCCTTTTCTGGGGCTCAACACCCACCGCCATCGACCCACCCATGAAGCATCGCCTGAAGCTCCTCTTCGATGCTGACATCTCGCTCGCCGCCTACCACCTCCCACTCGACGCCCACCCCGAGGTAGGCAACAACGCGCTCATCGCCCGCTCCCTCGACGCCGGGGATTTGCAGCCGTTCGCCCTCCACGAGTCACGCCCCATCGGCTTCCTCGCGCACTTCCCCGACGACGGCATCCCCGCCGAGGAGTTCTTCGCGCGCGTAGCGAAGCTCACCGCCCGCGACCCCCTCGTGTTCGATGCTGGCCCTCCCCTCGTCCGAACCGTCGCGATCGTCTCCGGCGCCGGCTCCAACTACCTCTCAGACGCGGTCCTCGCGCGCGCCGACGCCTTCATCACCGGCGAGCCCTCAGAGCGTGTGATGACCCACGCACAGGAGTCTTCGATCCACTTCCTCGCCGCCGGCCACTACGCGACCGAGACATTCGGCGTCAACCGTCTCGGAGAACATCTCGCCGAACTCCTCCACGTCGAGCACGAGTTCATCGACGTCCCCAACCCCATCTAACCGTGCTCGCGTCGTCGCACCGCTCCCACTCACCGCAAGGCACGCCCAATCCTCCAAAATCCATCGAATACTCCCTGCAACATGCGGGAATATCCCATTGATGGCGTCCGATAACGCCTGTATACGTAGTAGTAGGCGGACCCCAACATAGGAGGACTCCACGATGGCCAACCATCTCACCCCCACAGAGCTCGCGCGCGAAGCCAAACTGGGGCGTAGAGAAGTGCTCTCGAAGTGCCTTGAGAACGGTGTGCCCATCTTCCAGGGTCGTATCGACAAGAGCCTGTTCATGGCAAGCGTCAAACGCCCCACCCCCACACAGGGAGCCGCGCCGGCGAAGACCTGACCCCGCGACGCGCCCCCACGCGCCTCACTCGCCGCCACATCTAGACCGTCGCGCTCCGGCTCGGTAGTCCGCTGTCCGTGGCTCCCCGCACCCAAACCCCCTAAGATCCCTAGGGTCCATAGGGGTAATCGAGGAGGAGAGCCGTTCATGGAGGCCACCACACAGTCCACCACGGGCTCACAAACCATCGCCGACCTGATCTCACGCTCGGCGACCGCCCGCCCCGACCACATCGCGGTGCGCTACAAGCGTGACTCCGCCTGGCACGACGTCACCTACAAGGAGGTCGCCCACATAGTCGAGGAGATCGCCCTCGGCCTCATCGATCTGGGCATCGAAGCAGGCGAGCGGGTGTGCATCCTCGCCAACACCCGCCCCGAGTGGTCCTACGCCGACATGGCCATCACCTCGATGGGCGGTGTGGTGGTGCCCATCTACCAAACCAACTCCCCCGAGGAGTGCCTGTGGGTGATCTCCGACTCTGGCGCCACCGCCATCGTCTGCGAGGACGAGTCCCAACTCGCGAAGCTCGCAGAGATCCGCGACCAGGTGCCTCACCTTCAGACCATCATCGTGATGGACCCCCCCACGGGCGACCCCACCCTCCCGGCGATCACGCTCGATGAGATTCGCGCTCGCGGCCGCTCCCGTAACGCCTCCGAGCTGCAAGCCCGCCGTGAAGCGGTCCGCCCCGATGACTCCTTCACGTTCATCTACACCTCCGGCACCACCGGCCCCCCGAAGGGATGCGTGCTCTCCCACGGCAACTACCGCGCCATAGTCGACATGATCGCCGACGTCGGCCAAATCGGCGAAGACGAGGTTGTCTACCTCTACCTCCCACTCGCCCACTCCTTCGCGCTGCTCGTCCAACTCGCCGCCTTCGAGCTCGGCTCCACTATCGCCTACTTCGGCGGCGACACGAAGCAGATCGTGGGGGAGCTCGTCGAGGTCAAACCCACCTACCTCCCCTCCGTCCCCCGCGTGTTCGAGAAGATCTACACCCTCGCCAACGCCGCCCTCCAAGCCCAACCTCCAGAGGAGCAAGAGAAGGCGAAGGCCGCCATCAAGCTCGGCATGAAGGTCCGGGAGCTTGAAGCCCGCGGTGAGGCAATCCCCGAGGAGCTCCGTGTTCCCTTCGAAGAGGCCGATGAGAAGCTCTTCAAAAACGTCCGCGCCATCTTCGGTGGTGAGGTTCGCCACGCCACCACCGGCGCCGCCCCAATCGCCTCTGAGATCCTTGAGTTCTTCTGGGCCGCGGGAGTCCCCGTGCTTGAGGGCTACGGCATGACCGAGACCGCCACCGCCGCCACCGTGTGCACGATCGAGGACCACAAGTTCGGCACCGTCGGCAAGCCCCTCCCGGGTGTGGAGGTGAAGATCGCCGACGACGGCGAGGTGCTCATCAAGGGCCCCAACATCTTCCAGGGCTACCACAACCGCGCCGACGCGAGCTTTGGCGCCGTCGAGGAGGGTTGGCTTCACACCGGCGACCTCGGCGCCATCGACGAGGACGGCTTCCTCTCGATCACCGGCCGCAAGAAGGACATCATCATCACCGCCGGCGGCAAGAACATCACGCCCGCCAACCTCGAGAACGACCTCAAGCAGTGCCGCTGGATTTCCCAGGCGGTAATGCACGGAGACCAACGCCCGTACCCCGTGGTACTGGTCACGCTCGACGAGGAAGAGATCGCCGCTTACGCGCGCGAACACAACCTCCCCGAGGATGTCGCAAAGCTCTGCGACGAGCCCTCCATCCGCGAGATGATCGGCAAGGAGGTCGACCGCGCCAACACCCGCTACGCGCAGGTGGAGCAGGTGAAGAAGTTCGTAATCCTCTCCCACGACCTCTCCCAGGAGACGGGCGAGCTCACCCCCACCCTGAAGGTCAAGCGCAACGTGGTAGAGCAGAAGTACGCCGACGTCCTCGACGCGCTCTACGCGGGCTGAGCGCAAGCCCGTGACCTCCACACTCCCCGAGTGGCGCCCCCACTCTCGGGCTCACCGAACGTTACCCTCCCGGGCTCCGGGCCGGTAGCTGCGAACATACTGCCAGACGATGCGCTCCGATCCCAGCGACAACGGCGGCCTCTTCGTCGGCCGCAGACCCGGCACAGCGCCGATCCGCTTCCGTGCGCTCCCCAAAAGGGGAAGCGATTCGCGCCAGAGACTCGACCGCTTCTTCGCGAACCTACTGTTCGTCGCGATTGTCGTGGGGAGCCTGCTCTGCTGGGGGCCCATACCGGTGGCGTGTCTGTGGGTGGGTTCGCAGGTGAGCTACCTCACCGGGAGCATCTTCTTCGGCATCCTGATGGCGCTCGCCGCGCTATTCGCGCTCCTGTTTGGCACGCTCATGCTGCTGCGCCGCCTCGACTCCGCCTGGATCCTCGTGCGCCGCGCGGCCGGATACGACCAACGCGCAGGCGCGCTCGGACGCGTGTTCGCCGCCACTGCCGCCGTCTGCGCGGCGGCGTTCTCCTTCTGGTTCGTCGTCATCCACGGACCGGGCTCAAGCTCGATGCCGGGTAACAAACCATGAACTCGCTCACTCAAGCCACCTCGAAGGTGAAGGGGTAGCGGGATGGGGTTGCTCGACTACTACAAGCAGTTCGAGGGTCTCTCCGAGGAGGAGGTCAACAGCGAGCTGCGCGAGCAATCCGCCGAGCGTAAGCGCAAGGCGCTCACCCGCGTGCAAACGCTCGACCTCTCCCACACCACCTGGCCCGACCTCCCCCACCCCGACATCGTCAACGCCATCACATTCGTCGCGCGTAGGGGCATGCAACGCTACCCCCACACCCGCGGCTCACAGCTGCGCACCCACCTCGCCCTCCGCCACAGCGTGGACCCCGGGCGTTTGATTGTGGGCAACGGCTCCGCGGAGCTCTTGAGCGCCGCCACTCGCGCACTAATCGAGCCCGGCCAGGTGCTCGTCACCTCTTGGCCCTCCTACCCCCTCTTCCCCATCATGGCCCGCCGCGCCCACGGCCAGGCGGTGCCTGTAAGCGGCGATGTAGACGAGCTCTTGAAGGCTGTAGGGGAACACGACACCCGCGTGGTGGCGATCGCCTCTCCCAACGACCCCACAGGCGAGCTGCTCCCCGTAGGCGAGCTTGAGCGACTGCTGGGCGGGCTCCCCGACAACGTGGCGCTGTTGCTTGACGAGTCGCTCGTGGAGTTCGCCGACGCCCAACCCACCGACGCTTCGCTCGCGCTGCTTGAGACCCACCCACGGCTGCTCGTATTCCGTAGCTTCTCAAAGGCCTGGGGGTTGGCGGGACTACGTTGTGGCTACGCCCTCGGTGGACCCGGCTCGGAGGACCTGCTCGCGGAGCTTGAGCCCGACCTTGGGGTCAGCGAGATTTCCCAAGCGGGGGCCCTGGAGGCGCTGCGCAGCTGCACCGGGCTCATGCAGAAGCGTGTGAAGCGGGTAGCCAATGAGCGCACCCGCCTCATCACCGCGCTACGCCAACGCCACTTCGAGGTCTCAGACAGCCAAGCAAACTTCCTGTGGGTCGCCCACCCCACGCTCGACGGCGCCGAGATTTCCACACGCCTCGCCCGCGCCGGTGTGCTCGTGGCGGCCGGCGGCGCGCTTGGCGAGCCGCGACACGTTCGCATCGCCATCCACGACGACGCCTCCTCCACACGCCTGTTGAGCGCGCTGGAGCGAGCGCTCACATAGGCGCCCCTTCTCGGCTCGGCTAGCTCGCGGAGCCAGATTGGCGCAACAGTGCGCCGGTGGTGCCCTCAAGGATTTTGCGCCACGCCCCCACCTGCTCTTCCTCCGCCTCGAAGTGGCTGACCACCCTACGCACCCTTCGCTCTGAGATCTCGATGCCGTGGCGGGCCCAAATCTCGCTGTAGCGCTCGTATTCGTTGAGCAGGTGGTATGTCACCGACTGGAAGCCATGACGGGCGATCTCGATGCGCGAGGCAAAGCTCATGATCGAGGTCTCAAACATCAGCTCGTCGGTGGGCTCAGGCTCGATCAGCACGATGTCAACACCCTTGTAGCGCTCCTCCCACATACTCGCCAGCTCGTGCAACCGCCGGTGGGCGAGCAGCTTGAAGGCCTGGTAGCCGATCTTTGAGAAACCCATGTCGGAGATCCGCCGCCCCCCGCTGCCGTGCAGCTCGCCGGCCGCGTCGGTGCGATCGTTGACGAACGGCACGATCGGGTTGATGACGATCACGAGATCCGCACCCGCCTCCACCGCAATGTCAAGGTTGGTCGTGGATACGATCCCCCCGTCGATCAGCTCGCGATCTCCCACCTTCACCGGCGCGTACACCATCGGCAGCGCCCCCGACGCGCGCACCGCCTTTGAGATCGGCACGTCGTCGTACCCGTCGGCGCCGAACACGATCCGCTCGCACGAGTCGAGATCTGTGGCCACCAAGTAGAGCTCGTGCTCGAGCGCACGGAAATCGTCGCTGCGCCCGTCCTCTTCAAGCACTCTCCGCAGGTAGCGCTCGATGCCCTCGCCCGTATAGGCGCCGGTGGGCAGCACCTCCGCGAGACCCAACACGATGTCGATCAGCGACACCTGTCCGAGCTGGGGCAGCAACTGCCGGGCCATCGACGCCATCCGCAGGGGCAAACGAATGCCGGTACGGGCTATCTCTGGCAAGTTCAACCGCAAAAGATCACCCAAGTCGATGTCCCGGAACGCTTGGGGACCCTGGTGGGTCACCACCCTCATCATCTCCTCGGGGGTAACCCCGTTGGCGCAGAGCGACGCCACAAACGCACCCGCGGAAGTACCGACATAGACGTCGAACTGGTTGATCGTGCGGTTCGCCGCGAGCAGGTCGAGCGCGCGTAGCGCCCCGATCTCATACACCCCTCCCGTGAAGCCCCCACCACCGAGCACGAGCGCCGTCTTGTGGGCCCGCGGCTTGCGCTTGCTCGATGTCTTTGCCGGAGCGCTCCGCTTGGACTTCGGTCGTGTTCTTTGACCCGAGCCGTCCTTGGCGGCGGACTTCAAGTTGACTACCTCACCCATGAATACTGATTGTACGTACTGTTACGTGACTACATGAGGCGTCTCGCTCTTCAACTTCTCGCGGTGGCCGCATTTTCGGGAGCAATCCCCGCCACGACCGCCGCGCAAAGCGCTCTCTCCAGCCAGCTCACACACGAGTTGGCGCTCGCCGGGCCGGCCTCGGGGGCCTACGTCTACGACCTCAACACCTCCACCCCCCTCTTCGCCGAGCGCGCCACCACCGCACGGCCGCCGGCGTCCGTCGAGAAGCTCTACACCGCCGCCACCGCGCTTGAGCTGATGGGGCCGGGAGCGACACTTTCAACGACTGTGCTTGGCGTGGGCCACATGGGGCCAAACGGACGCTGGGAAGGCGACCTCTACCTGCACGGTGGCGGCGACCCCACGTTCGGCAGCTCCATCTTCAACAGCCTCCACTACGGGGGCCGGGGCGCCACCGTGCAGGCGCTGGCCGCCCAGCTCGCCCACACGGACGGCATCCGCAGCGTCACGGGAACCGTGAACGGAGACGAGTCGTGGTTCGATTCACGACGCGGCGAGCCGGCAAGCGGCTACGGCTTCGACCCCGACCTCGAAGGTGTCCTCAGCGGACTCTCCTTCAACCGGGGCGAAGCGGGCTCTCAGAGTGGCGCCCACGCGCCCGCCGCCTATGCGGCGCTTCAGCTACGCGGAGCTTTGCGCGCCCAACACGTCACCGTCCACAGCGGTGCAGCCGCCACCGCCCCCGCCGGCGCCACAGTGCTCGCCACCGCTACCTCCCCCACGCTCGCGCGCCTGCTCGGACTCACCCTCCCACCCTCGGACAACTTCTTCGCGGAGACCCTGCTGAAGGATCTCGGCGCTCTCTACGGCGGCGCGGGCACTACCTCGGCGGGTGCTGCGGTTGTGCGCCGCACGGTCGCCCGCTTTCACATCCACCCCCACCTGCTCGACGGATCGGGACTGTCGCACTCCGACCACACCACCCCGTTTGAAGTGGTGTCGATGCTGGCGCAGCTTGCTCGCACCCCGCTCGGCACAACACTACGCAAAGAGCTCGCCGTCGCCGGCCACTCCGGAACGCTCTCAGAACGGATGCGCGGCACCACCGCGAGCGGGCGCTGCCAGGCAAAGACAGGCACGCTCATCGGCGTCTCGAACCTCGCGGGCTACTGTCAGAGCAAGAGCGGTGACATCCTTGCCTTCGCGTTTTTCACAGACGGGATCGCAACTGAAAGCGCGCACACGATCCAAGACGCGATGGCGATCGCGCTCGCACGCTACTGATCCAGCAACTCCAGCAACCCATCCTCATCGAGGATGGGCACAAGCAGCCGGCGGGCCTTCTCAAGCTTCGACCCCGACGCCTCGCCCGCCACGAGGTAGTGGGTCTTCTTCGATACCGCGCTAGTCACGCGCCCCCCCGCCGCCTGGATACGCTCGGTGGCCTGCTCACGTGAGAGTGTGGGGAGCGTGCCGGTGAGCACCACGATCTTGCCCGCCAACGGCCCGCTCGTGGGGGCGGGGCCCGCTTCGGCAAAGCGCAAGCCGATCTCTCGCAAATCGGAGATGAGCGCTGCCATACGCTCATCGTGCAGCTGCTCGCTTATCGAATCCGCCATCTTCTCGCCGATCCCCGGGGTCTCCGCGATCTCCTCCGGCGTCGCATCGAGCAACGCCACGATGTTGCGAAAACGCATCGCGAGGTTGCGACCGGTGACCTCCCCCACCTCCTCGATGCCGAGCGCAAACAGCACGCGCCCGAACGGTCGCTGCTTTGAGGCCTCGATCGCATCGAGCAGGCTGTTCACCGAGATCTCGCCGAAACCCTCCAGTTCGAGCAGCTCCTCGCGGTGGTCGCGCAGGCGGTAGAAGTCGGCGGCGGTCTTCACGAGACCCTTCTCCTGTAGAAGCGCCACCTGCTTCTCACCAAGCCCGTCGATGTCCATCATGCCGCGCCCCACGAAGTGCTTGAGCAGGTGCCACACGCGATCGGGACAATCTCTGTTCGGGCACTTCGTGAAGACTGAGTCCTTCGGCTTGACCGTCGGCGTGCCACACCGCGGGCAGCGATCGGGCGGGGCGGTCGGCTTGGGACGATCCTTGTGCTCAACCACGTGTGGCGCGGGAGACACCACCTGCGGGATCACATCACCGGCACGCAGAACGATCACGTCCTCCCCCGCGCGGATGTCCTTGCGCACGATGTCCTCCTCGTTGTGGAGCGTGGCGAGCTTTATCACCACTCCCCCCACCGCCACCGGCTCAAGCACCGCGTAGGGGCGCAGATCCCCGGTCTTGCCGATGTTCCACATCACCGCGTTCAAACGTGTCACCGCCGTGGTGGGTGGGAACTTCCACGCCACCGCCCACCGCGGGTCGCGGCCAACCGACCCCAGACGGCGCTGGAGCTTTAGGTCCGAAACCTTGATGACCACACCGTCGATCTCGAAGTCAAGCTCTCCGCGGCGGTGCTGCCAGCGCAAACACTGCTCGATCACCTCCTCCTCGCTGTTCAACCGCTGGATGTCGCGGTTAACGCGAAAGCCGTGCTCGCGCAGCCACTCCAGGGCATCCCAGTGGGTCTCGAAGGCGAGATCGGGCGCCACCCCCACCTGATAGGCCCACATCGAGAGCGGGCGCTCAGACATCAACGAGGGGTCGAGCTGGCGCACCGCCCCCGCCGCCGAGTTGCGGGGGTTCATGAACGTCGAGAGCCCCTCTTCAGCGCGCCGCTCGTTGACAGCGGCGAAGTCCCCCAGCGACATGTACACCTCGCCGCGCACCTCAAGCAAAGGCGGGGCGTCCTCGACGTGCAGGGGGATCGACCCGATCGTGCGCAGGTTGTGAGTCACGTCCTCCCCCACCTCCCCATTGCCGCGTGTGGCACCGCGCTCAAGCACACCGTCGCGATAGACCAGGCTCACCGCCAACCCATCCACCTTGGGCTCCACCACGTACTCGAAACGTCTCGCCACAATCCCTTCGCGCGCAAGGTGGCTCTGCATACGCGCCACCCACGCCCGCAGCTCCTCCTCGCTGCGGACGTTGTCGAGCGAGAGCATCGGCTCCAGGTGCTCCACCTTCTCCAAACGCCCCACCGGCTCCCCGCCGACACGCTGAGTGGGCGAGTCGGGGGTCAGCAGCTGCGGGTACTCCGCCTCAAGCGCACGCAGCTCATCGAGCAACGCGTCGTATGCGTCGTCCGCGATCTCGGGATCGTCGAGCACGTAGTAGCGGTGCCCGTGGTACTCGAGCGACTTGCGCAGCTCCCGCGCACGGGCCCGCTCCTTGCCCGACGGTTCGCTCACGTGCTCCCGCCGTCGAGCGCGGGCTCAAGCAGTGCTCGTAGGTCGAAC
This sequence comes from uncultured Solirubrobacterales bacterium, assembly GCA_963695305.1. Lineage (GTDB taxonomy): Bacteria > Actinomycetota > Thermoleophilia > Solirubrobacterales > Solirubrobacteraceae > Palsa-744. The sequence continues at coordinate 3,025,824 of OY968774.1, forward strand.
TCGCGCAACGCCTCCAGTCCACGACGATCGGTCAGGTCGAAGTGGATCGGGGTCACCGCTACGTGGCCCGCGGCGACGGCGGCAAGGTCGGTGCCGGGCTCATCGTGGAAGCCTGGGTCAGCGCCATAGATCCAATACCGCTGGCGCGTCGCAGAACCATCGGCGTGCGGCGCCACCTTCAGCTCGTCGCGGTAGATGCGCTTGCCGAGGCTTGTCACCTCCACACCCTCGGGCTCGCCGGCAGGCACGTTCACGTTGAGCAGCGTGCCGGCGGGCATGGGCACCTCCTCCAACCGCTCCACGAGCCGTGCCACGAAACCGGCCGCCACTGTGAAATCGAAGCCCCCGTCGTAGCGGAAGTCGAGCGCGCGGCCCTTGGACTGCTGAGAGACGGCAATTGCCGGCAAGCCGAGCACGACACCCTCAAGCGCCGCCGCGACCGTGCCCGAGTAGGTGATGTCGTCGCCGAGGTTGGCTCCGTGGTTGATGCCCGCCACCACGAGATCCGCGTCGAAATCCTCGACCAACCCGAGCCGCGCGAGTCTCACGCAGTCGACTGGTGTGCCGTCGGTCGCATACCCAACCGTGCCGTCGGAGAACGCCACCTCCTCGACCCACAACGGCCTCCGCGTCGTGATCGAGCGCGCCATCGCCGAGCGGTTGCCGTCCGGCGCGATCGTCACCAAACGTACGCCCTCCACCTCGACCAGCGCACGCCGCAACGCCTGCAGCCCGTCGGCCTCGATCCCGTCGTCGTTGGTCAACAGCACGTTCAGCATCTCTCCCCCAGCATAGGGTCACGATAGGCGACCGAGGCGAGCGCGAGGCCGTGTGCGGGGGCGGTGGGACCAGCGTCTGAACGCGGGCGGCCTTGCAGCAGCTCGGCGAACTGGTCTAGGTCGATCCGTCCAGCGCTTACCTCCAGCATCGTGCCTACGAGCACGCGGATCATGTGGCGTAGGAACGTGTCGGCCTCGATCCAGAACTCGAGGATGTCACCGGACCCGCGCCACTCGGCGCTCAGCACGTGGCGGTCGAAGCTTCGGTGCTCTGTCTCGGTGGGTGTGAACGCGGTGAAGTCGTGCCTGCCGGGAAGCAGCGATGCGCAACGCTCCAGCAGCGAGCGATCAAGCGGACGCGGCCACCAGAGTGCGCGTCCGCGCTCGAATACGTCTCGTGTGCGCCGTGCGAGCACGCGGTAGCAGTAGGTACGGCTTGTGGCGTCACGTCTCGCGTCAAAGCTCTCAGGGGCAGGCTCACAGGTGAGCACCGCAAGGTCCTTTGGTAGCAGCGAATTCAGCCGCAGCGGGTCTAGCGCCTCGTGGCGGTAGCTTGCGACCTGACCCCACGCGTGCACCCCCCGGTCAGTGCGCCCGGCGACCGTGAGCGCTAGGGGGTTGCCGTGAGCGTCCTTCTCACCAAGGACGGTGCGCAGTGCGCGCTCCAGCTCGCCGCATACGGTACGCATGCCCGGCTGGGGAGCCCAGCCCATGAACTCCGTCCCGTCGTACTGCAGCGTGAGCTTTGAGACCACGCTGGCGCGGGGTGGCGTTAGACCAGCTCGAGGTAAACCATCTCGGTGGCGTCGGAGCGACGCGGACCGAGCTTGAGGATGCGCGTGTACCCACCGGGCCTGTCGGCGTAGCGGGGAGCGACCTCCTCGAACAGCTTGTGCACGGCGAACTTGTCTTGCGAGAGGGCAGAGAGCGCCTGGCGGCGGGCGTGCAGGTCGCCGCGCTTGGCGAGCGTGATCAATTTCTCGATCTCCGGCTTCACAGCCTTCGCCTTCGCTTCGCTCGTCTTGATGCGCTCGTGCTCAAGCACCTCCTTGGTGAGGTTCATGAGCAGCGACTTACGATGTGCGGAGTCGCGGCTGAGCTTGTTGCGTGTCTTCTGGTGTCTCATGGCTGGCGTTTAGCGCGAAGGCGGCTTACAGTCCGCGACCGGTCAGTTTAGAGTGCCGGCCGCGGCTGCGGGCTCTGCCTTAGTCCTGGCGCAGGTGAAGGCCCCTCGCCTCAAGCGTTTCGATTACCTCGTCGATCGACTTCTTGCCAAAGTTGGGGATCGCGTTGAGCTCGCCCTCGGACTTTGAGATGAGGTCGCCTACGGTCTGGATGCCCGCCCGCTTGAGGCAGTTATACGACCGCACCCCGAGCTCGAGCTCCTCGATCAGGATGCTCCACTCCTCGCCCTGAAGCGCAGCCGGAGCGCCGGCGCCACCCACCGCGAGACCGTGGCCGTCAAGCTGACCACCGGGCGCCGCGCGTAGCTCCTGGATGCGGTCCGCGTCGGTGAAGATCGCAAGCTGTGAGATGAGCAGCTCGGCCGCCTCGCGCAACGAGGCCTGCGGCTCGATCGAGCCGTCGGTCTCGATATCGAGCGTGAGCTTGTCGAAGTCCGTCTTCTGACCGACACGGGCCTGCTCCACCGCGTACGCCACACGGCGCACGGGCGAGAAGATCGAGTCGATCGGGATAACGCCGATGGGCTGGTCGGCTGACTTGTTCTCCTCGGCGGGACGGTATCCACGGCCGCGACCGATCGTCATGTAGAGCTCAAGCTTGGTCTTCTTCTCAAGCGTCGCGATGTGGACGTCGGGGTTGAGGATCTCAACGCCCGCCGGCAGGTCGATGTCCTTGGCGGTGATCTCACCGGGGCCTGTCACCACGAGCGGAGCCTCGACCTCGGAGGCGTCGGAGTGCATGCGGCACACGATGCCCTTCAGGTTGAGCACGATGTCGGTGACATCCTCCTTGACTCCCTGCACTGTGGAGAACTCGTGCGCCACGCCCTCGATGCGCACGCTGGTGACGGCGGCGCCCGCCAACGAGGAGAGCAATACGCGCCTCAGCGAGTTACCGAACGTGTAGCCGAATCCGCGGTCGAGCGGCTCGATGGTGAACGTGCCACGGTTCTGCTCCACGGACTCACTGGTGATCCGGGGGATTTGGAAGTCGAGCATCGGGGTCCTAACGTCGTGTTGGTCTCAAACCGGGGCCCCTGGAGGCTCCGGCTCTGACGTGCCGTCACCCCATCGGGACGCCGGCACGGGAAAGCGACTACTTCGAGTACAGCTCGACGATGAGCTGCTCCTGCACCGGCGCGGCCACCTCGCGGCGCTCCGGCTTGCGCAGCACCTTGGCCGTGAGCGACTCGTGGTCGGCCTGGAGCCATGCGGGAATCTGTCCGGTGAGCTCGGTGGCGTCCCTCACCACTTGCATCGCCGGGGTATCGACTTTGATGGCGATCACGTCGCCCGGGCGCACTTGATAGCTCGGGATGTCCACGCGGCGGCCATTCACAGTCCAGTGGCCGTGGCGGATGAGCTGGCGGGCCTGGCGGCGCGAGGCGGCGAAGCCAAGGCGCACCATCACGTTGTCGAGGCGGCACTCAAGCAGCGCGAGCAGGTTCTCGCCGGTGATGCCGGGCTGGCGGGATGCCTTCTCGTAGTAACCGTGGAACTGCTTCTCAAGGACACCGTAGTAACGGCGGGCCTTCTGCTTCTCGCGCAGCTGCAGGCGGTACTCGCTCTGCTTCTGGCGGCCCCTGCCGTGCTCGCCAGGCGGGTAGGCGCGCCGCTCGACGCCACACTTGTCGGTGAGACAGCGCTCGCCCTTGAGGAACAGCTTCTGTCCCTCACGACGGCACTGCTTGCACTGGGGGCTTGTGTCTCTGGCCATGGACCTAGCTCTCTGCGAAGAAGGGTGGTTTTAGACGCGGCGCCGCTTGCGGGGGCGACAACCGTTGTGGGCTTGCGGAGTGACGTCCTTCACGCCGGTTACCTCGAGGCCCGCGGCTTGCAGCGAGCGGATCGCCGTCTCGCGTCCCGAACCGGGACCCTTGACGTACACCTCGACCTTTTGCAGCCCCTGCTCCATGCCCTTGCGAGCGGCGGCATCTGCGGTTACCTGGGCCGCGAACGGCGTTGACTTGCGCGAGCCCTTAAAGCCCGCGCCGCCCGCCGACTCCCATGCGATGACGTTGCCCTGGGTGTCGGTGAGCGAGACGATCGTGTTGTTGAAGGACGTCTTGATGTGGGCTTGCCCAATCGGAACGTTCTTCTTCTGGCGGCGACGGCCGCGCGCTGGGCGCTTGGGGGCGGCCATTACTTCTTGACCTTCTTCTTGCCCGCCACCTGCATACGCTTGGGACCCTTACGGGTGCGCGCGTTGGTCTTCGTCTTCTGTCCGCGTACGGGCAAGCCGCGGCGGTGACGCAGACCGCGATAGCAGGCGATCTCCTGTAGGCGCTTGATGTCCTGGGAGCGCTCGCGGCGCAGGTCTCCCTCGACGGTCAAGGAGCGGTCGATGGCGTCGCGCAGACGCGAGACCTCGTCCTCGGTGAGGTCACGAATGTAGGTGTCGGGGCTGACACCCACCTCGCTGAGAAGCTTGTTGGACGTGGAGCGCCCGATGCCGTAGATGTACGTCAGGCCGATCTCTGAGCGCTTGTTCAAGGGGAGGTTGACCCCGGCGATGCGTGCCATACGCCGGTTAGCCCTGCCGCTGCTTGTGTCGCTTGTTTTGGCAGATGACGAGAACCGCTTTGTGACGGCGGATTATCCTGCACTTCTCGCACATCGGCTTGACCGACGGTCTTACCTTCATGATCCCTTTCGGCTGGTCCCTGCGACCCGGCTCTGGCTGCCGGGACGGCCGCCGCTACCGCGTCGTGGTTTTGCCCTAGTACACCGAGCCCTCGGCGCATTTCGAGCAGGACAACGGATGGTAGCAATTCCTCCGTGCTGACCGCTGTCTGGTCGCGCGGCGTGCAAAGGCTCGCTCGCTCGGGCCTTCTATGCCGAGGCGGCCGCCTCGCTGTGGCTGGGGTGGATGCGGTGGGTGGGGTCTCCTATTCGCTCCTGTGCCGGGATGTGCCACGGCGTGAGGATGCGCGGACCCTCGGCTGTAATGGCCACCGTGAACTCGAAGTGTGCCGCGAGCGAGTCGTCCTGGGAGAAGATCGCCCAGCCGTCGCCCGCCACGCGCACGTTCGCGCGACCAGCGGTGGTCATCGGCTCGATCGCAAGCACCATCCCCTCCTCAAGCAACGGGCCCTTGCCGGGACGTCCGTAGTTGGGCACCTGGGGATCCTCGTGCATGCTTTTGCCGACACCGTGGCCGACGAGCGAGCGCACCACCGAGAGACCGGCCGACTCAGCCACCTTTTGGATCGTGCTCGACACGTCACCCATGCGATTGCCCACACGACACTGCTCGACGCCGGCGTACAACGCCTGCTCTGTAGCGTCGAGCAGGTTCTGCGCTTCCGGGGTTGCTTCACCCACCACGAACGTGCGCGCCGCGTCAGCGACCCAGCCATCGAGCGTCACACCGATGTCCACGGAGAGGATGTCTCCCCGCTTGAGCCGGTATCGCCCAGGGATGCCATGCACCACCATCGCATTGGGTGACGCGCAGATCGAGCCCGGGAAACCGCGGTAGCCCTTGAAGGTGGGAATAGCGCCCTGGGAGCGAATGAAGCGCTCCACGGCGCCGTCGAGCTCCTCGGTGCTCACGCCAGGGCGGATCTTTCCGGCGACGAGATCGAGCGCGGCCGCCTGAACGACACCGGCGGCAGCCATCTTCTCGATCTCCTCGGGTGACTTCTTGATGATCACCTAAGGAGCTTATCCGCTACAGCTTGTCCTCCATCCGCAGCGTGGCGACCGTCGCGCGGATGTGGTCGTGGACCTCATTGGGGTTGCGGCGACCGTCGAAGCGGCGCAGCAAACCCGCGTCGTCGTAGTAGGCGATGAGGGGGGCTGTCTGGCGCGCGTACACCTCAAGGCGACGACGGATCGTCTCCTCTTTATCGTCGTCGCGCTGGATCAAACGGGAGCCGTCCTGGTCGCAAACACCATCGCGCTTGGGGGGATCGAACTCGACGTGGTAGACGTGACCACCCTTCGCGCACACGCGCCGGCCCGCCAAGCGCCTAACGACCTCCTCGTCTGGCACATCGATCAGGAGCGCGGCCGTGAGACGGCGATCTGAGTTGGCGAGCGTTGCCGCGAGGGAGTCGGCTTGGCTTGTGTTGCGGGGGAAGCCGTCGAGCAGGAACCCTTCACGGGCGTCCTGCTCTTCGATGCGCAGCCCGATCATTCCGAGGATCACCTCATCCGGGACGAGCTCTCCGGCGCTCATGTACTTCTGCGCCTCCTGCCCCAGCTCGGTCCCTTGCGAGACCTGAGCGCGCAGCATGTCGCCGGTGGAGATGTGGGCGAGCGTGAAGTCGGCTTGCAGACGCTCGGCCTGTGTTCCCTTGCCAGCGCCGGGAGGACCGAGCAGGATGAGATTCGTCTGCACCATTGACGCGAGAGCCTACCCGCTGAGAGCGGGCCGCGACAGACGGCTGGGCGCTACTTCAAGAAGCCCTCATAACTGCGCATCATCAGCTGAGCCTCAAGTTGCTTCATCGTTTCCAACGCCACCCCGATGACGATCAGGATCGAGGTGCCCCCAATCGCAAGGTTGGTGTGGGTGCGGGCGATGAGGATGGTTGGCAGCGCCGCCACCGCCGCGAGGAATAGGGCGCCGGGGAACGTGAGCCGCGCGAGAATGCGGTCGAGGAATTCAGCCGTCGGGCGTCCCGGACGGACACCCGGGATAAAGCCGCCGTACTTCTTTAGGTTGTCGGCCTGGTCGACCGGGTTGAAGGTGACCGCCGTGTAGAAGTACGTGAAGACGATGATGAAGATCGACTCCCCCACCACGAAGTGCCAGCTCGTGGGGGTGAAGAAATCGGACACGCTTTTCGCCCACGGCTGGTGGATGAGCTGACCGACCGTCGGCGGGAACGCCATGATGGAGGCGGCGAAGATCACGGGAATCACGCCCGCCATGTTCACGCGCAGCGGGAGGTAGGTTTGGCCGCCTTCTGACATGCGCCTGCCGATGACACGCTTGGCGTACTGCACGGGGATGCGGCGCTGACCCTCCTGCACGAACACGATCGCGGCGACCACCGCGAGCACCATGAAAGGCATCATCACCTTGAAGACCTGGTCTTGGCTGGTCCACCATGACTGGATACCGGTGGGAAGCCTTGAGACGATCGAAGCGAAGATGAGCAGCGAGATACCGTTGCCGATACCACGCTGGGTTATGAGCTCGCCAATCCACATCAACAGCACGCAGCCCGCGGTGAGGCAGATCGCGATCAGGAAGATGTGGGGGCCATCGAACTTGGAGATCACAGATTCCCCGGCGTTGGCTTGGAGCGAGCGGAATAGGAACACGTAGCCGATCGACTGGGCGAACGCGAGACCCACGGTGAGGTAGCGCGTGTACTGGGTGATGCGCGCCTGGCCTACTTCGCCTTCCTTTGAGAGCTTCTCAAGCGAGGGCACCACGACCTGCAGTAGCTGCAGGATGATGGAGGCGGTGATGTAGGGCATGATGCCCAGGGCGAATAGCGCGATCCTTGCCAGACCACCGCCGGAGAAGGTGTTGAGAAGTCCTAGGATGCCAGCGCCACCGAGCTGCTGTTGGAGGCTCGAGACCGCTTTCAGGTTGATGCCCGGCACCGGGATGTGGGAGCCGAGACGGTAGATCAGCAGCATCGCCCCCGTGAAGAGGATCTTCTTGCGGATGTCCGCAACCTGGAAGGCGCTGAGGATGGTCGAAAGCATTGGTTGAGCCGGTCTGCGAGGAGAGCTTCAGGTGAGCTCTTCGAGTGAACCCCTGCCGGTCGGTGGATTCTAGCTCTCGACGACGTTACAAGTGCCGCCCGCCGCCTCGATGCGCTCGCGCGCTGTCTTGCTGAATGCGTGGGCGTGCACGGTGAGCGCCTTGCTCAGCTCACCCTTGGCGAGCACCTTCACCGGTATGTCCTTGCGTGTGGCAAGACCCTTCGACTTCATCAGCTCGATCGTCACCTCTACTCCAGCGTCGAAGCGGGCCTCAAGGTCAGAGACATTCACCGGCTGAGTGTGAGTGCGGAACATCTCGAAAGGCATCGACTTCTTCATGTGCGGGCCGCGAAGCTTGCGCATGCGCATGTGGATCGGCATCTGGCCGCCCTCGAAGCGCGCACGGTCCTTGGAGCCCGAGCGAGAGCCCGCGCCCTTCTGGCCCCTGCCTGAAGTCTTGCCGGTCCCGGACCCTTCGCCGCGACCGATACGCTTGCGCGGGCGGCGACTGCCTGGGGCGGGCTTGAGTGAGTGCAGACCGATGCGCTCCCCCTCCTCCTCAGCTGGCTTGGTAGCGGCCTTCGCTGGGGGAGTCATGAGCCTTGCTCCTGCTTGGCGCCCTTGGGCGAGCGCACCTCGGGATCGGATTCAACGAGATGGCGCACCGCGTGAACCATGCCGCGAGCCTGATCGCAGTCCTTGATCTCGACCGTGTGGCCGATGCGCCTGAGCCCGAGCGAGCGCAGCGTGTCGAGCTGGCGCTTGTCAGAACCGGCGCTTGAGCGGCGCTGGGTGACGCGGATGGTGGACATCAGGCTGATGTCTCCGCGGGCGCGTCGGCTGACACCTCGACCGCCTCAACCGTGGTGGCGTCCTCATCGGCGCCTGCGACCTCGGGGGCTACGCTTGCGTCCGGCGTACCGTCACCCTCGGCCTGCTCGGCCGCGCCGTTGGTCGGCTTCTCGGTCAGACCAAGCACCTTGGCGATCGACAGGCCCCGCAGCTCGGCGACCTCGGCGGGGGTGCGCAGCTCGCGCAGCCCGGAGATCGTGGCCTTCACAAGGTTGATGGGGTTCTGCGTGCCGAGGCTCTTGGAGAGGATGTCGTGGATGCCAGCAAGCTCAAGCACCGCGCGCACACCACCACCGGCGATCACACCCGTACCTGGGGAGGCGGGCTTGAGCAGCACGCGCCCAGACCCGAAGATGCCAGTGGTCTGGTGGGTGATCGTGGAGCCGTGCTTTGGCACGCGGAAGAGGTCCTTCTTGGCGCGCTCCACGCCCTTCTGGATCGCGAGCGGAACCTCGTTGGCCTTGCCGTAGCCGACGCCCACGACTTCGCGTTCGTCGCCTACGACTACGAGCGCGGTGAAGGAGAAGCGCCTGCCGCCCTTGACCACCTTGGCGACGCGGTTGATCTCAACCACTCGCTCTTGTAGGTCGAGGTTGCCGGCATTGACTGATCTATCTGAGGACATGTAGGTGAGTGAGGGTAGCGGGGGAAGGGACCTAGACGGTGATGCCAGACTCGCGGATAGCCTCGGCGAACGTCTTCACGTGGCCGTGGTAGCGGTAGCCGCCGCGGTCGAACACGACCTCGGACACACCCGCGGCTTTCGCACGCTCAGCGAGCAGCTCGCCTGAGCGCTTGGTGCGCTCGGCGGTTGCCAGCTTACGCAGCTCGGGCTCGTACCAGTGCACCGCGGCGAGCGTGTTGCCCGTCGAATCGTCGACAAGTTGAGCGGAGAGACCGCGGTTTGAACGGAACACCGATACGCGCGGACGCGTAGCAGTACCCGACACCTTCGCGCGCACGCGGCGACGGCGTTTGAGACGGCGGTTCTCCTTGGTAAGGACGGTCATGCGCGCTTACCGACCTTCCTTTGGACATACTCGCCCTCGTAGCGGATGCCCTTGCCCTTGTAGGGCTCCGGTGGGCGCTGCTTGCGGATGATCGCCGCGATCTCCCCCACCTGTTGCTTTGAGATGCCCTTCACTACGACTCTTGTGGGCTGGGGCACTTCGAATTCGATGCCCTCGGGCGCGGCGATGGGGACAGGATGTGAGTAGCCGACCGCCAGCTCGAGGTTCTTGCCCTTCAGCTGCGCGCGGTAACCGACACCCTGGATCTCCAGACGCTTCTCATAGCCGGCGGTGACGCCCTGAACCATGTTCGCCACGAGCGAGCGGGTAAGGCCATGTAGCGCACGATGCTCACCGCGGTCTGTGGGACGTGAGACGACCAGCTGCTCGCCATCTTGGGCGACTTCGATGTCGCGTGGGATGCGCTCTGAGAGTTCACCCTTGGGGCCCTTCACGCTCACCAACTCGGGCTCGATCGCCACGGTGACGCCGGAGGGCACGGGTATGGGTTGTCTACCGATTCTTGACATTTGCCTCAGCTACCAGACCTGCGCCAGTACCTCGCCGCCAACACCGGCAGCGCGGGCGTCGTGGCCAGTCATCACTCCACGAGAGGTGGAGACGATCGAAGTTCCCATGCCACCGAGCACCTTGGGGATGCGAGTGGCCTCCACGTAGGTACGCCGACCCGGACGCGACACACGACGCAGGCCGGAGATGGCCGAGCGGCGGTCGTCTGTGTACTTGAGACGGATCTCGATCACCTGGCCGGCGCCGCCGTCCGGCGCGGGGGCGATCGCCCACGAATCGATGTAGCCCTGCTCCGTGAGGATGCGGGCGACCTCCGCCTTCAATTTGGAGGCGGGAATCTCGACCGTCTCGTGCGCGGCGTGGATCGCGTTGCGAATGCGCGTGAGGAAGTCGGCTATCGGATCTGTCATTGACATGGGTTGTGGCTATCTCTCTTCTAAGTCTCTAAGTGGTGATCGTGTGGGAGCCCTACCAGGAGGACTTCGTCATCCCTGGTATCTGGCCGTTGTGGGCGAGCTCGCGCAGACAGATGCGGCAAAGCCCGAACTTGCGGTACACCGAGTGCGGGCGTCCGCAGCGGTTACAACGAGTATAAGCGCGAGTCTTGAACTTGGGCGGGCGCGCCTGCTTGACGCGTAGCGAGGTCTTGGCCATCAGTCGGTGCTCCCGTTCTCGGAGGTTTCCTCGGATGCGCCGTCGTCGAAGCCCTTCGGACGGCCCTGCGCCGCGAAGGGCATACCGAGTGCTTGCAGCAGAGCGAACGCTTCGACGTCGCTCTTGGCGCTTGTGGTGATGGTGATGTCGATACCCCTCACCTGGTCGATCGCGTCGTAGTCGATCTCGGGGAAAATGATCTGCTCGCGCACGCCCATCGAGTAGTTGCCGTGACCATCGAAGGACCTCGGGTTCAGGCCACGGAAGTCGCGGATGCGTGGAATCGCGACCGAGGTGAGGCGATCGAGGAACTCGTATCCGCGCTCGGCCCTGAGCGTGACGGCGACACCCACGGGCATACCCTCGCGCAGCTTGAAGGCGGCGATGGACTTGCGTGCGCGCCTGATGCTCGGCTGCTGGCCAGCGATAGTGGCGAGCTGTTCCTGGGCGGCCTTGAGCACTTTGGAGTCTTGCTTTGCGTCGCCCACCCCCATGTTGAGGGTTATCTTCTCCAACTTGGGCGCCTGCATAGGCGATGTGAAACCGAAGCGCTCGATCAGAGCGGGACGGATCTCCTCTAGGTAGCGGGTCTTCAGCCGTGCTGTGGAATCTGTGGTCATCGTCATACCCTCAATCGAGCCTGGTCTGAGAGCGCTTGGCGACGCGGTAGCGCTTGCCGTTCTCGCGCTCGACTCCCACACGGGTGGGCTTGTTGTCCTTGGGGTCCAACAGCATCACGTTTGAGACGTGAATAGGACCCTCGCGCTCGATCACACCGCCGACGGTTTGCCCGCGGTTGGTGTCGGCCACCTGTTGGGGGCGCATGTGGCGCTTGACCATGTTCAGACCCTCCACGTACACACGCTCGTTGGCGGGCTCCACACGCAGGATGCGCCCGGTCTTGCCGCGATCCTTGCCGGCCATTACCTGCACCTGGTCGCCCGAGCGCAACCTGAGCGCACGGCGAGGAGACGGTGTTGCGGTGCGTCCCATGCTCAGAGCACCTCCGGCGCGAGCGAAACGATCTTCATGAAGTTGCGGTCGCGAAGTTCGCGCGCCACCGGGCCGAACACACGGGTACCGCGCGGGTTGTTCTGATCGTCGATGATGACGGCGGCGTTGTCGTCGAAGGAGATGTAGGTGCCATCGTCGCGACCGAAGGGCTTCTTGGTGCGCACCACAACAGCGGTGACCACATCGCCCTTTTTGACCGCGCCATGTGGGTTGGCTTGCTTGACCGTAGCCGTGATGACGTCGCCGACGAAGGCGTAGCGTCGCCTGGAGCCACCCTTCACGCGGATGCAGAGGATCTCTCGCGCGCCCGTGTTGTCGGCCACGCGCAGCCTTGTCTCGTTCTGGATCATCGCGCTCGCTCCACCACGTCGACGAGCTTCCAGCGCTTTAGGCGCGATAGCGGACGGCTCTCCACAACCCTCACCACGTCGCCCTCATGGGCGTCGTTGTTCTCGTCGTGGGCGTGCAAAGTGCTCGAACTGCGCACGATCTTCTCGTAACGACGGTGACGACGAGCGACATCGATACGCACGGTGATGGTCTTATCCGCCTTGTCGGAGACGACGATGCCCTGGCGAACCTTGGGCGCACCCTCGACCGGCGCATGCACGGGCGGGAGCGGAGCAGCCGGCGGCGCGCTGGCACGACGCTCTGCTGCCTTGACTCTTTCCTGCAAGCGGCGCGCCCTGCGCCGGACGGCCTTTGTGCGGCGCTCGGCGACACGCTCTGCATGGCGCTCCTCTGGAGTGCGCGACGGACGGACATCCCCGCCGTGAGCGGAGCGCGTGCGACGGCGACGCTCCTTGGGGGAGAGTTGCTCGGCAGGCTCTGCCTCCGCCGCGGGAGCGGCTGGGGCCGCGGGAGCCGCAGCCTCAGGAGCTTGCTCGGCGGGCGCCTCGGGCGCCGCCTGCTCAGCCTGCGCATCGTCGCTTGCCTGAGCCTCGACGTCGGCGTCTTGAGGAGTGTCGTTGTCTGTGTCGTCAGCCATCTCTATCCGTTTCAGTCTTCAGTTCAGCTTTTCAGTTCTTGGTGTGCGCGGTTGGGGTGCGTTCGCGGACGACGGTCAGCGCGCGCGCGAGGTCGCGCTTGGCATGGCGAACACTGGCGGTGTCCTCAAGCTCGCCGGTTGCGTTCGCGAAGCGCTTGCCGAAGATGTCCTTGCGCAGCGTGGTGATGTGCTCGGCAAGTTCGTCCGCGGGCATGTCCCTGATTTCCTTGGCCTTCATCCCTAGTCCTCACGCAAGACGAACTTGGACTTGACCGGGAGCTTGTGGGCGGCGAGGCGAATTGCTTCGCGTGCGAGAGACTCGGGGACTCCGGCGAGCTCGAACATGACACGTCCGGGCTTGACCACGGCGACCCACCCTTCCGGGTTTCCCTTGCCCGAACCCATGCGGGTCTCCGCGGGCTTCTTGGTGACTGGCTTGTCGGGGAACACATTGATCCACACCTTGCCGCCACGCTTGATCTTGCGGGTCATGGCGATACGGGCAGCCTCGATCTGGCGGTTGGTGAGCCACCCTTGCTCCAGTGACTTCAGACCGTACTCGCCGAACTGCACCTTCACCTGACCACGCGAGAGCCCTCGACGACGGCCACGATGTTGCTTGCGGTGCTTTACACGCTTGGGGGACAGCATTAGCGAGCACCTCCAGGTCCTGAGAAACCGCCACGACCGCCTCCACCAGGACCACCCGGACCACGTCCGCCGCCGCCGGGCCCACGTCCGCCGCCCGGCCCACCACGACCGCCTCCACCAGGACCACCCGGTCCTCTACCGCCGCCGCCAGGACCACGTCCACCGCCCGGACCGCCACGACCGCCGCCTGGACCGCCACGACCACGACCGCGACCGTCACGTCCGTCCCTACCGCCACCGCGACCTTCGCGATCGCTGCTCGGCGGTGGGGGGGCGCTCATGTCTGTGAGATCAGCGCCGGTGTAGCCCTCGGGCATGATCTCGCCCTTGTTGACCCAACACTTCACGCCGATGCGACCGAACGTGGTGCGGGCCTCGTAGAAGCCGTAGTCGATGTCGGCACGCATCGTGTGCAGCGGGACACGCCCATCTGAGTAGCTCTCGGTGCGCGCCATCTCCGCGCCACCGAGCCGGCCGGAGACCTGTACCTTGACCCCCTTGGCGCCAGAGCGCATCGCGCTCGTGAGCGCGCGCTTCATCGCGCGACGGAACGCCACACGGTTCTGGAGCTGCTCGGCGATCGACTGGGCGACGAGCTTTGCATCAAGCTCGGGACGCTTGATCTCAAGGATGTTGACCTTGATCTGCTTGGAGGTCATCTTGTGAAGATCGCGGCGCAGGGCGTCCACTTCGGCGCCCGACTTGCCGATCACGATGCCGGGACGAGCGGTATGAATGTTGACCTCAAGCTCGTTTGAGTCCTTGCGGATCGTGATGTCCGAAAGACCGGCATGGGCGAGCTTGTCGATGATGTGCTCGCGGATCTTGATGTCCTCATGCAGGTACTCGGCGAAGTTGCGCTCGTTGAACCAGTTGGACTTCCAGTCGTGGATATAGCCCACGCGCATTGCCTCTGGATGAACCTTTTGACCCATGTTTTCTCTCGAAGTCCTGTCTCGTTGTCCTTGCCCAGTGCCTACGGCTTGGGCGTGAGCGTGATCGTCAGATGGCTGGTGCGCTTGCGAATTGGCGTCGCACGTCCTTGCGCGCGCGGCCGGAAGCGCTTGATGGTGGGTCCCTCGTCGGCGTACGCCTCTCGCACGAACAAGTCGTCCTCGACCAGCTCGTGGTTGTTCTCGGCGTTGGCCACAGCCGACTCCAGCAGCTTACTCCAGTCGCGGGCCACCTCTTCGAGGGGTAAAGGCGAGGATAGCGCGTGCCTCAGGAACGGACTTACCTCGTAGGTGTCCGCACACCATGCGCGCCTTGCGCGCTGAGGTGCGTACGTAACGCGCCTGTGCTCGTACCACCTTGCGGCGCGCCGGTGACGCGGCTTGGGTGTCGCGGCGTGTTGCGCTCCCTGGCTTCTCGGCCTTGGCGGGAGCCGGCTTCTCGGCCTTCGCGTCGCTTGCCTTCTCGGCGGCGGGCTCCTTCTTGGCGGTGGGCTCCTTCTCGGCGGTGGGCTCCTTCTTGGCGGTGGGCTTGCTCGCCGCTGGCTTCTTAGGGGCAGGCTTCTCGGCCGACGCCTCCGTGGTTGCATCCGGCTCGTCCTTCTTGGCGGTAGCCTTACGTGCGCGCGCGGGCTTCTTCTCCGCGGTAGCGCCCTCACCGCTATCTGAGACGGCAGCCTTCTTCGCCGCGGGCTTCTTCACGGCCACGGGCTTCGCCGCGGCTGAGCTCTTGGCGGCGGGCTTCTTGGCATCGGCGGGCTTAGCCTTCGCCTCCTCCTTCGGAGCCTGCTCGTCGGTGGGCTTCTCCTCGGGTGTCATCTCACCTTCCCGGAGCCGGCGTGACCGCGGAAGATGCGGGTGGGGGCGAACTCACCAAGCTTGTGTCCGACCATCGACTCGCTGATGAACACGGGGACGTGCTTCTTGCCGTCATGCACCGCGAGGGTGTGACCAACCATCTCAGGGAAGATCGTCGAGGTACGCGACCAGGTGCGGAGCATCTTCTTCGTGTTGGAGGCGTTCATCGCCTCGATGCGTGTCATCAGGCGCTCTTCGACCCACGGTCCCTTCTTGCTGGAGCGACTCATCGTTGCTTACCCTTCCCGCGCCTACGGCCGCGCACGATGTACTTGTCGGAAGCCTTGTTCTTCTTACGTGTGCGGTAACCGAGTGTGGGGACACCCCACGGCGTCACCGGGTGACGGCCCGCGGTTGTGGATCCCTCACCACCACCGTGGGGGTGGTCAACGGGGTTCATCGCCACGCCACGGGTTTGCGGGCGGACGCCCATGTGGCGCTTACGCCCAGCCTTGCCCACCTTGACGTTCTGGTGCTCGGCGTTGCCGATCGTGCCGACGGTGGCACGACACTCGGCCCGCACCATGCGCATCTCTCCGGAAGGGAGACGCAGAGTGGCCATGTCGCCATCCTTCGCCATGAGTTGCACCGAGGCGCCGGCGGAGCGCGCCATCTGACCGCCGCGACCGGGTTGGAGCTCGACGTTGTGGATCACCGTGCCGACGGGCATGCGAGCGAGCGCCAGACAGTTGCCAACAGAGATTTCAGCGTCGTCACCGGAGGAGACTGTCATCCCGACGGTGAGGCGTTGGGGAGCAAGTATGTAGCGCTTCTCCCCATCGGAGTAGTGCAGGAGGGCGATGTAGGAGGAACGGTTAGGGTCGTACTCGATCGCCGCCACCTTGGCGGGGACCCCGTCCTTGCGTCGCTTGAAGTCGATGCGGCGGTACAGGCGCTTGGCCCCACCACCGCGGTGGCGGGCCGTCTTGCGACCGTGTGCGTTGCGTCCACCACTCTTCTTGAGCCCCTCGACGAGCGTGCGCTCAGGCTCGGTCTTAGTGACCTCGGCGAAATCTGGGTAGGAGGCGAAACGACGACCTGGGCTTGTTGGCTTGGGCTTGCGGATTGGCATGGTTGCTCGTTCCTAGTCCTGCAGGCCCTCAAGGCCCTGGAAGATCGGGATGGACTGGCCGGCGCGCACCTGCACGATCGCCTTCTTCCAATTGCGCGTGCGACCACGCGTGATACCGCGACGCTTGGGCTTGGACTTGACGCTCATCGTGCGTACCTCAACAACGTGCACGCCAAACAGCGATTCCACCGCCTGGCGGATGTGGGTGCGGTGGGCGTCGGGGTGCACCCGAAAGGTGTACTTGCCGGCCGCCGAGAGCACATAGCTCTTCTCGGAGAGCACTGGCTTGAGAATCACCTGTGAGGGATCCATCAGGCCTTCTCCCTCGACGGAGCCTCGGCGCGCGCGGTGAGATCGGCAAGCGCCCCCTCGGAGACCAACAGCGAGGCGGCTCCAAGCAAATCGGCTACCCCTACACTCTCCGGCTGGAGCACCGCCACACGGGCAAGATTGCGGAAGGAGAGGGCGGCGGCCGACTCCTCAACGCCCAGCACAACCAGGGTCGGTTGTGGCTGGTCCCAGCCATCCAGCAAGTCAAACGCGTCGCTCGTCTTCGGCGCCTTGAACGCCGCGGCATCGATGACGGCAAGCGAACCGCGTCCGGCATGAAGCGAGAGGGCGCTCCGCAGTGCGGCACGCTGCTCCTTGCGATTGACCTTGAAGGTGTAAGAGCGAGGTTGGGGACCGAAGACGACGCCACCGCCGGTCCACAGCGGCGAACGGGACGAGCCCGCGCGTGCACGGCCGGTGCCCTTCTGGCGCCACGGCTTGGCGCCTCCGCCGGAGACCATCGCGCGGGTCTTAGTCGCAGCGGTGCCGCGTCGGCGTGCCGCCTGCTCGGCGCGCACACTCTGATGGACGAGCGGTTCGTTGAAACGAGCCCCAAAAGCCACGTCGGCCAATTTCACCTTCTTGGAGGCTGCGCCACCGTCGGCGCTCAGGATCGGTGCGTCAGGCATCGCCGCGCACCTCCACCACACCACCACGAGGTCCTGGCACAGAGCCTCGCACGAGCATCAGATTCTTCTTAGGATCGACAGCCACGATCTCAAGGCCGGGCTGGGAGGCGCGCTTATTACCCATCTGGCCCGGTCCACGGATGCCGGGTGTGACACGAGCCGGCCATGCGGAGGCGCCGATCGAGCCGGGGGCACGCACGTTGTGGGAGCCGTGGGAGACGGGACCGCGTTTGAAGTTGTGACGCTTGACCGTGCCCTGGAAGCCCTTGCCCTTGGAGATCCCGGCGATCTTCACGCGCTTGCCGACCTCGAACGAGTCAACGGTCACCGATGCACCCACCTGGAGTTCGCCAACTGCGCCACGGAACTCCACGAGGTGGCGCATCGGGGGAGCGTCAGCCTTCTTGAGGTGACCGAGCTCGGGCTTTGAGAGGTGCTTCTCCTTGGTCTGTCCGAAGGCGAGCTGTACCGCTTCGTATCCGTCGCGCTCAGCGGTGCGCACCGCGGTAACCGGACAGGGGCCGGCCTCGAGCACTGTGACGCGAGCGACGCTCCCATCCTCCTGGAAGACCTGCGTCATCCCTAGCTTCTTGGCAAGAATCGCTGACATCTCGTAATACCTAAGTGGCGAGGCGGATCTCGATGTCGACGCCCGCCGGGAGGTTGTCCAGGCGCTGCAGCGAATCGACCGTCTTCGGGCTCGGCTGGTGGATGTCAATCAGGCGCTTGTGGGTGCGAATCTCGAAATGCTCGCGCGAGTCCTTGTCCTTGAAGGGCGAGCGGATCACGCAGTACACGTTCTTCTCGGTGGGCAGCGGAACGGGACCGGACACTGTCGCGCCTGTGCGCGTGGCGGTCTCCACGATCTCCTTCGCGGCCGACTCGATGGCGGACGTGTCGTACGCCTTCAGTCGGATGCGGATCTTATTTTGAGTGAGCGCTGCCATTTTGAAGTGTGCTCTTGCTTTCTTGTCGTTTTTGAGTGAGCGCTCTCGCGCTGGAGCACCCACCCGGCTCCCCCGAAGAGCGAGAGAAAGGGCGGAATCCCTTGACCGGGAAAATCCGCCCTTCGCTCCTGCAGGCGAAGCTATTCGTCGTATCTGACTTACCAATGAGAGGTGTCTAACGCGTCGCAGACACCCCGGTGCTACTCGATGATCTCGGTGACCACACCCGAGCCCACCGTGCGTCCGCCCTCTCGGATGGCGAAGCGCAGGCCCTGGTCCATGGCGATCGGCTGGATCAGCTCGATCTCCATCTGGACGTTGTCGCCGGGCATGACCATCTCGACGCCCTCGGGCAGCTTGGCCACGCCAGTGACGTCGGTGGTGCGGAAGTAGAACTGCGGCCGGTAGCCCGTGAAGAAGGGAGTGTGACGACCACCCTCCTCCTTCTTGAGGATGTAGACCTCAGCTTTGAACTTGGTGTGTGGCGTAATCGAACCGGGCTTGCACAGCACCTGTCCGCGCTCGATCTCCTCGCGCTTGGTGCCTCGCAACAGACAACCGACGTTGTCGCCGGCCTGACCCTGGTCGAGAATCTTGCGGAACATCTCCACGCCCGTCACCACCGTGGTGGTTGTCTCGTGGACTCCCACGATCTCCACCGTGTCACCGGTGTTGACGATGCCCTGCTCCACGCGGCCCGTCGCGACGGTGCCGCGGCCGGTGATCGTGAAGACATCCTCGACCGGCATCAGGAAAGGCTTGTCGAGCTCGCGAACTGGCTGGGGGATGTAGCTGTCAAGCGCCTCGGCAAGCTCAATGATCTTGCCCTTGTACTCCTCGTCGCCTTCAAGCGCCTTCAGCGCCGAGCCCGTGATGAAGGGGATGTCGTCACCGGGGAAGTCGTATTCGGAGAGGAGCTCGCGCACCTCGACCTCCACCAGTTCCATCAGCTCCTCATCGTCAACCATGTCGGCCTTGTTGAGGAATACGACGATGTAGGGCACACCCACCTGGCGGGCGAGCAGGATGTGCTCGCGCGTCTGCGGCATGGGGCCGTCGGCCGCCGACACCACGAGGATCGCCCCATCCATCTGAGCGGCGCCCGTGATCATGTTCTTCACGTAGTCGGCGTGCCCGGGGCAGTCGACGTGCGCGTAGTGACGATTCTCGGTCTGGTACTCGACGTGCGATGTGGCGATGGTGATCCCACGCTCCTTCTCCTCCGGAGCGTTGTCGATCTCCTCGAAGCTACGGGCTTCGCCGCCCATCTTCTCCGCCAGCACGGTCGTGATGGCAGCGGTCAGCGTCGTCTTGCCATGGTCGATGTGACCGATGGTGCCGACGTTGACGTGCGGCTTGTCGCGCTCGAACTTCTCCTTCGCCACTTTGTGTGCTCCTGTAATCGACTTGGATATTCGCCGTTGGTAGGGCGAACCTGGGAAATCTATCTAAATGGGGACTTTCTTGACTTCTGCCTGCTGTGAAGGTCGTTCAAATGTGTCGCCGTGAGCTGAGCCCTATGCCGGGACAGGCTCTCCGGTCCGTTGCTCGATGATCTTCTCCGCGATGTTCGGAGGCACCTCCTCGTACCCCTCGAACTGCATCGTGTAGTTAGCGCGTCCCTGCGTGTTTGAGCGCAGGTCGGTCGCGTACCCGAACATCTCGCTCAGGGGAACCTTGGCGTGGATCGCAAGCGCGTTGCCACGTTGCTCTGATCCCTGAAGATGACCGCGACGACGCGATAGGTCTCCCATCACGTCGCCCATGAAGTCCTCGGGCGTGACAACCTCGACCGCGAACACCGGCTCCAGCAAGACGGGCTTGGCGCGCCTGGCGGCCTCCTTGCAGGCAATCGATCCGGCGACCTTGAAGGCGATCTCCGAGGAGTCCACGTCGTGGTACTTGCCGTCCACGAGCGTGACTCGCACGTCAACCATCGGGTAGCCCGCCTTGACACCGTTCTCGAGTGCCTCCTCGACGCCCTTCTCGACGGCCGGGATGAACTCTGAGGGGATCGCCCCACCCTTAATCTTGTTGATGAAGTCAAAGCCCTCGCCCGGAGCTGGCTCCATGTCTATGTAGACGACACCGAACTGACCCGAGCCGCCGGTCTGGCGCACGAACTTGCCTTCGATCTTCTCGACGGTGCCGCGGATCGTCTCGCGGTAGGAGACCTGGGGGCGGCCGACGTTGGCCTCGACCCCGAACTCGCGCTTCATGCGATCGACGAGCACTTCGAGATGTAGCTCGCCCATGCCAGAGATCTCTGTTTGGCCGGTTTCTTCGTTAGTGCGGACCTGGAAAGTGGGGTCCTCCTCGGCCAGACGACCGAGCGCCACAGACATCTTCTCCTGGTCGATCTTCGTCTTTGGCTCGACTGCGACCTTGATGACGGGCTCCGGGAAGGTGATGTTCTCGAGCTTGATCGGGGCGTCGGGAGCGGCGAGCGTGTCGCCGGTGATGACCTGCTTGATGCCAACCGCGGCGGCGATGTCGCCCGCGTAGACCTCGGAGACCTCCTCGCGCTCGTTGGCGTGCATCATCAGGATGCGCCCCACGCGCTCGGTGCGACCGGAATTGACGTTGAGTACGCGCGCACCGGCCTCGAGTTTTCCGGAGTAGACGCGGAAATAGGTGAGCTTGCCGACGTAGGGGTCGGCCATGATCTTGAAGGCGAGTGCCGCAAAGGGCTCCGAGTCATCGGCGTGACGCTCTATCTGGGGCTCCTCGCCGTCGCCCTTCACAGGTTCGGCGCCGCTCACGGCGGGCACGTCGAGCGGCGAGGGTAGATAGTCGACCACCGCGTCAAGTAGTGGCTGTACGCCCTTGTTCTTGAACGAGGACCCGCACAGCACCGGGGTGAGCTTTGTCGAGAGTGTCGCCTTGCGGATCGCCTGCTTGAGAACCTCCTCAGGGACCTCGGCCTCCTCCAGGATGAGCTCGAGCAGAGCGTCGTCGTAGTGGGAGACCTCCTCCAAGAGGTGTTCACGGGCGGCCTCGGCGGCTTCGAGCAGGCCCTCGGGGATATCGGCCTCTTCCTGCTCGGTGCCGAGCTCGTCTTTGTAGACAATCGCCTTCATCCTGACGAGATCGACGACGCCCAGGAAGTCGCCCTCGGCGCCGATCGGAAGCTGGATTGGGACGGGGTGCGCGGCGAGCCGGTCGATCATCGTCTGCACGCCCTGCTCGAAGTCGGCGCCCGTGCGGTCCATCTTGTTGATGTAGGCGATGCGCGGGACGTGGTACTTGTCGGCTTGGCGCCACACGGTCTCAGACTGCGGCTCGACACCTGCGACAGAATCGAAGAGGGCGATGGCGCCGTCGAGGACACGCAGCGAACGCTCCACCTCAACGGTGAAGTCAACGTGGCCTGGAGTGTCGATGATGTTGATGCGATGACCGTCCCACTCAGCCGTAGTGGCAGCAGAGGTGATGGTAATGCCGCGCTCCTGCTCTTGTTCCATCCAGTCCATCACCGCGGCGCCCTCGTGGACCTCGCCGATCTTGTAGGTGCGGCCGGTGTAGTAGAGGATGCGCTCAGTCGTGGTCGTCTTGCCCGCGTCGATGTGGGCCATGATCCCGATGTTGCGCGTCTTCTCTAGTGGGAACTTGCGGGGCATTTTCAGATCGTCCGTGGCTGTGGGTTGCGGGAAGTTTGGGGTGGTGGGAGCGTTGGGGCGTGTGAGGGCGCAAAGACGACTCAGGGCAAAAAAATGGGCCCCTCGGGCCCACGCGCTTCCAGTCGTCGGGCGGTTCGCTTCTCTATCTGGTCAAGGTCTCCATACGGGTTCACGCCTGACGGCGGACACACGACACACCGCGGGCGGGCCCGACTATAGCAGAGCTATTGACCTGCTCATACGTGAGCCGCAAGGACGCAACAGAGCCACTCAGCCTACCCCGAACCCTCGCAGTCGCCTACCTCTGGCACGTCCTCGAAGACGGCGTTGAGTCGCTCAAGCACACGTGCTGTGACCCGCAGATCCTCGGCGTCGACGTCAGCGAGCGTGCTCTCCCAGCGCGCCTGCCAGACCATGCGCTTGGCATGTACCTTGGCCTCGCCCTGGTCAGTAAGACAGCTGACAACCACGCGTCTGTCGGAGTCCGATCTAGTGCGCTCGACGTGACCGCTCGCGGCGAGATGATCGAGCATCTGGGTGACCGTGGCAGGCGTGAGCTGGGCGGCCGCGGCGAGATCTCCGGCTGAGAGCGGGCCCTGCTCACTCAGCTCGATAAGTAGTTCCATCTGAGCGTGGCTGACCTCTGAGCCGACGAGATGGGTGTCGCGGCCGCGTAGGCGACGCAGGCTTCGGAACACACGTCGGAAAGCCTTGCCAAGGTCGAGCAGCTCCGACTCCCACTCGTCACGTGATTCCTTCGCGGACAGCTCGGCTCGTTGAGACATAACCGGGCAGAGGTAGCTCAGACCCCAACCGGCTCGGCCAGGGTCTCGGAGTGGTCAGGGAGTCGCTTAGTCTGACTCTGGGGACGCTCGGCACGTAGCAGCACGACGCAAGGGATCAGAGACAAAGCGGCGATCCCGAGCGCCCACCAGTAGGCGGCGTCGAAGGCGCTAGCGAGCGCCGCGGGTGAGTGAGCGCCTGCTCCAGCGCGTTGCAGCACCACCGCGAGCACCGCTGTGCCGATCGCCCCGCCAGTGCGCTGGAGCGCGTTGATCTGAGGGGTGGCGTCTGAGATCTGGTCGGGCCGCATGGCCGAGAAAGCGGCGCTCATCGCCGGCATGAAGCACAAGCCGATACTCAAGCCGCGCACTACCAAGACGAGTGAGATCGCCACGATCGAGGTGTTTGCGCCGACAAACGTCAGGGGTAGCGTGCTCAAGCACAGCACCGACACGCCGGTGAGAGCGACACGGCCGCCTCCGAAGCGCTGAGTGAGTCGGCTCGCGAGTGGCATCGCGATCAGAGCCCCGATCCCCTGCGGGCCAGTGAGCAAGCCCGTGTTGATCACGCTCTCCCCCCTCACTTCCTGGTAGTAGAGGGGCACAAGGATCATCGCGCCGAACAATGCCGCCCCGAGACCGAAATTGGTGAAAGCCGCGCCCGCGAACACGCGGTTGGCGTAGAGACGAATGTCGAGTAGCGGACGCTCGACTCGCAGTGCATGCAGGCAGAACAACACAATCAGGACCGTCCCGACAACCGTCGGCACGATCACTTCACCCGAGCCCATGGCGGCACCCGAGCCAAGCTTGCTCACGCCATAGATGATGGCGGCAAAGCCCGTGGGGAGCATCGCAATGCCCAACACATCAAGAGTGCCAGCCTCACCGGAGTCGGTGTGGGGGAGCATCCGCCAGCCGAGCACGAACGCGAGCACCCCAATTGGGACGTTGACGAAGAAGATCCACGACCAGTGCAGGTTCTCAAGGATGAGCCCGCCTACCACGGGGCCAAGGATGGGCGCAAGCATGGCCGGCATCGATACATATCCCATGACTCTGCCCATGCGCTGCGGTCCCGAGACTTGCGCCATGATCATCATCGCGACCGGCATGATCATGCCGCCGCCCGCGCCCTGAAGGACGCGGAAGATCACAAGCGAGGTCGTTGAGTTGGCGAGCCCACACAACGCGGAGCCCGCCGTGAAGAGCACCAGCGATGTCATGTAAACCTGCTTGGCGCCAAAGCGCCTGGCGGCCCAACCCGTGATGGGTATCACCGCCGCGAGCGCGAGCAAGTATCCGGTGATCACCCACTGAACCTGCGAAAGCGGGCTGTGCAGGTCATGTGAGAGCGTGCGCAGCGCAACGTTGACGATGGTGGTGTCGAGGATCGACATCACCATCCCCAGGATCACCACTCCGCAGACGACCCACACGTGACGCTCGATCCGAGCGGAGGCGTGGGGATCGGACTGCTCGATTACGGGGCGCGAAGACATTTGGCACCGAAAGTTTAGGTACCAAACTTTCTTTTTTCAAGGGCGCGACTGTGCCAATCCGTCACACAGGGCTGCCTATCAATCCCGGCCGAGACGGTGGGCAGGTGGACCCCGCTGGAGTGCGGAGGTGGGTCACTTCAAGGATCGAGGGTGGCGTAGATCGCCACGGAACAGCCGACCTCTACCAGCGATAATGCGCGAAGGCCTTGTTGGCCTGCGCCATGCGGTAAATGTCGTCCTTGCGCTTGTAGGCGCCACCCTGCTGAGACTGAGCGTCAAGCAACTCATTTGCGAGACGCTGGGCCATCGTCTTCTCGCGGCGGTTGCGCGCGAACTCGACGAGCCACCGCACGGCAAGCGTGCGGGCACGGCGAGCAGGCACCTCCACCGGCACCTGGTAAGTAGCGCCTCCCACACGACGGGAGCGAACCTCGAGTGCGGGAGTGAGCGCCTTGATGGAGTTCTCAAGCTGCTCGATCGGGTCCTTGTCGGAGCGCTCCGCGAGCAGTGCAAGCGCGTCGTACACGATGCGCTCAGCGGTGGACTTCTTGCCGTCGAGCATCACCTTGTTGATGATCTGTTGGACGAGCTTGGAGCGGTGTACGGGGTCCGCCTCAAGCGGACGCACATGGGCGGCTGCGCGGCGTGGCATTACTTCTTCTTCACGCCGTACTGCGAGCGGCCCTGCTTGCGGTCGCTCACACCGGCGGCGTCGAGCGTGCCGCGCACGACCTTGTAGCGCACACCGGGAAGATCCTTGACGCGACCGCCACGGACAAGCACCACCGAGTGCTCCTGCAAGTTGTGGCCCTCGCCGGGGATGTATGCCGTGACCTCTATCGACCCAGCGATGCGCACACGCGCAACCTTTCGCAGGGCGGAGTTAGGCTTCTTCGGGGTTGTGGTGTACACACGCGTGCACACTCCACGCCGCTGGGGCGCGGCAACCTTCTTCTTGCGCCCCTTGCCCGACTTCAGTCCGGGAGTGGCGAGCTTTTTCTTGGGGGCGATGCGCCCCTTGCGCACGAGTTGCGAGGTGGTGGGCATTCGACGCGGAATCCTAGCAGCGTCAGGCGGTCGCGCGCAGACCGGCAGCGCGCACCGGCGCCGGCATCAAGGCGGCGGCCACCAGCACAAGCACGAAAGCAAGCGACTGAAGCACGATCCCGAACGCGCTACCGGGCATTGGGTCCCCGAACACGAGTATCCCGCCGGACACGCCCGCGATGTTCGCGGCTGTGCCTGTCACCGCGATCACCGGCACCGCGTCACCGTCCTGCAGGCCGCGCGCAGAGGCGTAGAAAGCGACGATCGAGGCCAACAGCGCCACCGCCAGCCACGGGCTAAGCAGAACACCGAGAGCGCCGTGGGCGCCCAAGATGCCGGTGAGTGCCTTGATCGAGATGTCGGACACACCGAAGAGGATGCCTGCGGCGGCGCCGAGCATCATGCCGTGGTGCTCCACTGGCCCGCCGATGCGGGGTCCCATGATGAGCAGACCACCGATGCCAAACAAGCCAGCCTCGAAAGAGATCATGGCGGCATCTGAGAAGTGGGACTGGGCGCCATGCATCGTCGGTAGCGTGAGGCCAAGCATCACAAGGCCGGCAGCGGTGAGCCACAGGCCAAGCCACTGGCGCGGGCCTACCTTGTAGCCGAACATG
Organism: uncultured Solirubrobacterales bacterium; assembly: GCA_963695305.1. Lineage (GTDB taxonomy): Bacteria > Actinomycetota > Thermoleophilia > Solirubrobacterales > Solirubrobacteraceae > Palsa-744. The sequence goes on from OY968774.1 coordinate 3,051,511, forward strand.
CGGTCGGCCATCACGGCGATGAGCACCACGCCGCCCGCGAGGGCGACCTGCACCACAGACATCGGTGCGAGCGCAAGCGCCGCCACGTGAAGCGCCCAAGAGCCAGCGGCTACGAGCATCCCCAAGGCGAACCACTTGGAGGAAAACAGCAAGCGGGCGGAGCGCAATGGGTGGCTCACCTCCACCTTGCCCACAGTGTTGGCGCCCCTGTACTTGTAGAAGAAGCCGAGGTTCGCCACGAAGGCACAACCGAGCGCGAGGAATATGCCGAGATAGAGAGTCATCGTGTGGGGACCGACGGACTCATCCATCGGCAACGCGCATGGAATGCTTTACTGCGCCCACGCGACACAGCCAGATTACCGGTCGCAACCTCTGTGCGAGCTAAAGACGATCCACACCTAACAAACGCCCAACCGAGCCGGCCACTTCTGCTGGTGGACATAGACGGGGTGATCTCGCTGTTCGGATTCGGCAGACAGACCCCCGCGGAGGGGTCGTTCCATTCGATCGACGGCATACCGCACTTTCTTTCGTCCACAGCGGCCGAGCACCTGCTCGGGTTGGAGCCGTTGTTCGATCTGGTGTGGGCGAGTGGGTGGGAGGAGAAGGCAAACGAACACCTCCCCTACCTCCTCGGGGTCCCGACATTGCCGCATCTGAGCTTCGAGCGGTCGGTGGGACGTACAAACGCCCACTGGAAGCTCGACGCGATCGACGATTACGCGGGGGAACGCGCGCTCGCTTGGATCGATGACGCCTTCAACGACGCCTGCCACGAGTGGGCGAGCGTGCGCGAGGCGCCCACCCTACTCGTGCAGACGACCCCCGCGAGCGGGCTCACCCACAACGAGGCGCAGAGGTTGGAGCACTGGGCACGGACACTTGCCCCGGCATAGTTGTCCATCCCCTTAACTGAAACCGGGGGGCACATGTGCCCCCCGGCGGGACGGTACATGTACCGTCCCGGACAGCGGCGCATGCGCCGCTGTCTACAAAGAAGAGGGAAAACTTCCCCTGCTACTCGCCTGACTCCTCAGGCACCTCGAGCTCGCCGAGTCCCTCCACGAAGCCGGGATCGGTGCTGCCCGCGCCGATCTTCTCGAGTGAGGCGAGATCGGCGTCGAACTCGCTACCGTAACCGCCGCCAAGTGCCTCGCTGTCTGAGAGACCGAGCTCAGCGGCGATCTCCTCCTGGTTGAGCAACCCCACGTCGTCGATCGCGCGGGGGAGCGGCTCAGAGGGTTCGATCTCAATCCGCCGGTAGCGCTTCAGACCGGTGGCGGCGGGGATGAGCTTGCCGATGATCACGTTCTCCTTGAGCCCATTGAGGCGATCGATCTTGCCCTCAAGCGAGGCGTCGGTGAGCACCTTGGTGGTCTCCTGGAAGGAGGCCGCCGAGAGGAACGAATCGGTGTTCAATGACGCCTTGGTGATACCCAGGATGATGTCCTCGAACTGCGCGGTCTCCCCGCCCTTGGCGATCACCTCGTTGTTTGCGGTGGCGAATTCGTAGCGATCGACGAACTGCCCAGGCAGATAGTCGGTGTCGCCCTTCTGGTCCACGCGAACCTTCTTGAGCATTTGACGCACGATCAACTCGATGTGCTTGTCGTTGATGTCCACGCCCTGTGACTTGTAGACCTCCTGTACCTCCTTGACGAGGTACTGCTCCGTCTCTGTACGCCCGCGGATGGCGAGTAGCTCGTGCGGGTAGAGCGACCCCTCGTTGAGCTGCTTTCCGGCGTCGATCTTCTCGCCCTCGGTTACATACAACCGCGTGCGGCGTGGGAAGGCGTGGCGGTGCTCCTCGCCGGCCTCATCGGTGATAACCACAGTGAGCGCCTTCTCCGACTCTTCGATCGACACCACGCCGTCCTGCTCGGCGATCTTCGCCAAACCCTTCGGCTTGCGGGCCTCGAAGAGCTCCACTACACGCGGTAGACCGTGCGTGATGTCAGCGCCCGCGACACCACCGGTGTGGAAGGTACGCATAGTCAACTGCGTACCGGGCTCGCCGATGGACTGCGCGGCGACGATACCTACGGCATCACCAATCTGAGCGGTCTGGCCGGTGGCCATCGCGCGGGCATAACAGGCTTGGCACACGCCGCTCGGGGCCTTGCACTTGAGCACCGAACGAACCGGCACGGTCACGCGCACACCCTTCTCGTGATCTTCGGTGAACGCCTCGGCGATGTCGGCGAGATGCTCACGACCGATTTCCACGCCCTGCTCGGCGAGCATGCGCCCGCGCTTTGTGGTGATCGGCTGCGCGGCGGTACGGCCTACGAGGTTGTCGTTGGGCTCACCACCCTCGTTCCACACCGCCATCTCGATGTATTCCTCGGTACCGCAATCGACCTCGCGGATGATCACGTCCTGGGCGACGTCCACCAGACGGCGGGTGAGGTAGCCCGAGTCGGCGGTACGCAGAGCGGTGTCAGCCAGACCCTTTCGCGCGCCGTGGGTGGAGATGAAGTACTCAAGCACCGACAAGCCCTCCATGAAGTTGGACTTGATCGGGCGCTCGATGATCTCACCCTTCGGGTTTGCCATCAGACCGCGCATACCCGCAAGCTGGCGGATCTGCTTGAAGGAACCACGGGCACCGGAGTTAGCCATCATGAAGATGGGGTTGAGCGTGTCGAGGTTCGCGATCATGGCCTCCGCCACCTCGTCTGTGGCAGCGTTCCACTTCTCCACCACAGCCTCGTGGCGCTCCTCCTGGGTTATGAGTCCCATGTCGTACTGGTCGGTGATGTCGCCCACCAACTTGTCGTACTTGTCGAGGATCTCTTGCTTCTCCGGGGGGATCACCACGTCGTTCTTGGAGATCGTGATACCCGCCTGAGTTGCGTACTTGAAGCCGAGATCCTTGAACGCGTCGAGCACCAAAGAGATGGTGGTCGCCCCGTAGGTCTGTACAAGCGCGTCGATCAAACGTGTGGTGTCGCGCTTCTTCATCGACTGGTTTACGAACACATACTTCGACGCGTCGAACTGATCACCGAGAGCTTCGGCGAGCGCACGCTCGATGCGGTCGTTGTAGATGATGCGTCCCACTGTCGTGAGCAGGTGGCCGCCGTCGCGCCCCATGGGACGGAACTCAGCGATGTCGTGCAGCTTTACGACACCAGCCTCGTAGGAGAGCTCAGCCTCCTGGGCGGTGCGGAACACATGCGGCCGCGGCTCATGTGTCGCGCGATCTATCTTCCCCAGCTCGTCGGCTTCGATGCCGTAGGTGAGGTAGTAAGCGCCCAGGATCATGTCCTGGGTGGGGGTCGCCAGCGGCGCCCCGTGCGCCGGGCTGAGGATGTTGTTGGAGGAGAGCATCAAGATGCGCGCCTCCGCCTGTGCCTCGGCTGAGAGCGGCAGGTGTACCGCCATCTGGTCGCCGTCGAAGTCGGCGTTGAAGGCGTGGCACACCAGCGGGTGCACCTGGATCGCCTTGCCCTCCACGAGCAGCGGTTCAAACGCCTGGATACCGAGACGGTGAAGCGTGGGCGCGCGGTTGAGCAGCACCGGGTGCTCGTGGATGACCTCCTTGAGCACGTCCCACACCTCGCCAATCATCGAGTCCACCATCTTCTTGGCGGCCTTGATGTTCTGCGCCGACTTACGCTCCACCAGCCGCGCCATGATGAACGGCTTGAAGAGCTCAAGCGCCATGATCTTCGGCAGACCGCACTGGTGCAGCTTCAGGTATGGCCCAGCCACGATCACCGAGCGACCCGAGTAGTCCACGCGCTTACCGAGCAGGTTCTGACGGAAACGTCCCTGCTTGCCCTTGAGCATGTCCGACAGCGACTTCAACGGACGGTTGCCTGGCCCTGTCACAGGGCGACCACGGCGGCCGTTGTCAAACAGCGCGTCCACAGCCTCTTGGAGCATGCGCTTCTCGTTGTTGACGATGATCTCGGGAGCGCCGAGGTCGAGCAGCCGCTTGAGGCGATTGTTGCGGTTGATGACCCTGCGGTAGAGGTCGTTGAGGTCGGAGGTCGCGAAGCGCCCGCCGTCGAGCTGCACCATCGGACGCAGCTCCGGTGGGATCACCGGTACCGCGTCGAGCACCATCATCTCGGGCTTGTTGCCAGACTGGATGAAGGCGCTCACGACCTTCAGGCGCTTGACTGCGCGGGCCTGCTTCTGACCCTTGCCGGTCTTGACCTGCTCCTCGAGTTCAGTGCGTTCGGCCTCTAGATCAACCTGCTGGAGCAGGTCGCGGATCGCTTCGGCGCCCATACCGCCACGGAAGTACTCACCGAAGCCATAGGGAGAGCCGAAGCGCTCCTTGAGCTCGCGGAAAGTGGTCTCATCGTGCTCGATCTGCTTGGGCTCCATCGTCTTGAAGAGCTCCCACACGTTGCGCATCCGCTCGGCGCCGTCCTCGATGTAGGCTTCGGTGTCGGCGATGTCCGCCTCGAAGGTCTTGGTGAGCTCCTTGATCATCTTCTCGCGCTCCTCGTCGGAGATCTTCGAGAGGTTGATGTCAAGTGAGTCCGCCCACAGGTGGTCTTCGTCGTCAAAGCCAGTCTGCTTGCCGCTCTGCAGGTACTTCTCGCGGCGACCCAACTGCTCGCGCAGTTCGAGCACGCGCTCTTGGAGCTCAGCGGCGTAGGAATCAAGAACCTTGTTGACCTCCTTCTCAAGCGAGTCGAGGTCCTTGGAGCGCGCCTCGTCGTCCACCCAGGTAACGATGGAGGCCGCGAAGTAGAGCACCTTCTCAAGCTCCTTGGGCGCCATATCGAGCAGGTAGCCGATCCGCGAGGGAACGCCCTTGAAGAACCAGATGTGACTCACAGGCGCCGCGAGATCGACGTGGCCCATGCGCTCACGGCGGACCTTTGAGCGTGTGACCTCCACACCGCAGCGCTCGCACACGATGCCCTTGTAGCGCACGCGCTTGTACTTGCCGCAGTAGCACTCCCAATCCTTGGTGGGACCGAAGATGCGCTCACAGAAGAGACCGTCCTTCTCCGGCTTGAGCGTGCGGTAGTTGATTGTCTCAGGCTTGGTCACCTCGCCGGAGCTCCAAGAGCGGATCTGCTTGGAGGAGGCGAGGCTGATCTCGATGGCGTCGAAGTTGTTGATGTCGATCATGCTGGTGCGCTTTCGCTCGCGGGTGAAACGGGGTGTGATGGGGTCAGTGCTTCCCCTGGGCCTTCTCGCCGCCGCCCGTCCGCCGGCTTGGCCCGTTTGCTCCCGTCCCTAGGAGGGACGGGAGTTGCGTAGCGCCTACGTCTCGCTCTCCTGCGCCGGCTGCTCGATGAGCGCCTCATCGGCGCCCTCCAATCCCTCAAGATCGATGCCGTCCTCGATCAACTCACCGATGTCAAGCGGCACCTCAGCATCCTCAGTCTCCGCGTCATCGGACACGGCGTCGGTCGCCTCCTGCTCTGTGTCAACCTCGCTGCCGAGCTCACCAGTGGGAGCACGAACACCCGAGAGATCGATGCCCAGCTCCTCGGCCGCGCGCAGAAGATCGTCGTCTTCGTCGCGCAACTCGGCGTGCTGGCCCTCCTCGGAGACAACGCCCACGTCGAGCGCGAGCGACTGCATCTCCTTGAGCAGCACCTTGAAGGACTCGGGGATCGACGGCTCGGCGATGTTCTCGCCCTTGACTATCGCCTCGTATGCCTTCACACGCCCGACCGTGTCGTCGGACTTGATGGTGAGCATCTCCTGAAGGGTGTAGGCAGCGCCGAATGCCTCCAGTGCCCACACCTCCATCTCGCCGAAGCGCTGACCGCCGAACTGTGCCTTGCCGCCCAGCGGCTGCTGGGTGACCAGCGAGTAGGGGCCAGTGGAGCGAGCGTGGATCTTGTCGTCCACGAGGTGCAGGAGCTTGAGGATGTACATGTATCCAACGGTCACCTGCTCCGCGAAGGGCTCGCCGGTGCGGCCGTTGAACAGCGTCATCTTGCCCGAGGCCTGCTCGCCCACCCGGCGTGACTTGTCGATGTCCATGCGGATACGGCCAACGTGTGCGTCCTGCCATTTCACCAGGGCGGTGTCCACGTCTTCGACGGTTGCGCCGTCGAAGACCGGCGTGGCCACGTACACCTTCTTGTTGCCGCCGTTGGTGTGGGCTTCCTTGTAGGCCTCCGTACCGTCGTCATACCAACCCTGTGCGGCGGCCCAACCAAGATGGGTCTCAAGAATCTGACCCACGTTCATGCGGCTCGGCACGCCCAGCGGGTTGAGGATCACGTCGACCGGGGTCCCATCCTCAAGGAAGGGCATGTCCTGTTGGTCGACGATCTTCGAGATGACACCCTTGTTGCCGTGACGGCCCGCGAGCTTGTCGCCCTCGGAGATCTTGCGCTTCTTGGCAACGAACACGCGCACGAGGTCGTTGACGCCCGGGGGCAGGTCATCGCCCTCGTCGCGGGAGAATGTCATCACGTCGATCACCACGCCACCCTCGCCGTGGGGCACCTTCAGTGAGGTGTCACGCACCTCGCGTGCCTTCTCCTTGAAGATCGCGCGGATGAGCTTCTCCTCAGCGGTTAGCTCGGTCTCACCCTTCGGCGTGACCTTGCCCACTAGAAGATCTCCGGAGGCGACCTCGGCGCCAACGCGCACGATGCCGCGGTCGTCGAGGTTGCGCAGCGACTCCTCCGAGCGGTTGGGGATGTCGCGGGTGATCTCCTCGTCGCCCAGCTTGGTTGTGCGGGCGTCGATCTCGTACTCCTCGATGTGGATCGAGGTGAGCTCGTCGTCCTGCACGAGACGCTTGGAGAGAATGATGGCGTCCTCGAAGTTGTAGCCCTCCCAGGACATGAAAGCCACCATCAGGTTCTTGCCGAGCGCCATCTCACCCTTGTCGGTTGAGGAGCCATCGGCGAGCACGTCACCCGCCTTCACCTTCTGACCGGCGCTCACACGCGGCTTGTGGTGAATGAGGGTGCCCTGGTTGGAGCGCATGAACTTCTGTAGCTCGTACTCGTCCTTGCCTTCCGAGGTCTCGATCACGATCCGGTTGGCATCGACAAAGTCGATCGTGCCGGTGTTGCGCGCGAGCAGCACGTCGCCCGTGTCAAGCGCGGCGCGGCGCTCCATGCCGGTGCCCACGAGCGGGGCATCGGTCTTTAGGAGCGGCACCGCCTGGCGCTGCATGTTCGAGCCCATCAACGCACGGTTCGCGTCGTCGTGCTCAAGGAACGGGATCATCGCGGTGGCCACCGACCAGATCTGTTCGGGGGATACATCGACCAGATCGACATCCTTGGGGCCGACCGTCACGTATTGCCCGGCCTGGGTACGGCAGAGGATTTCCTTGCCCAGCAACTTGCCCGTCTTGGGATCGATCGGGGTGTTGGCCTGAGCGATCAGCTGCTCCTCCTCCTGGTTTGCGTCCAGGCGGACGACCTCCTCGCTAACCACACCATCCTTGACCACCCGGTAGGGAGTGGTGACGAAGCCATACTCGGACACCTCGGCGAACGAGGAGAGCGAGCCGATGAGACCGATGTTCGGACCCTCGGGCGTCTCGATCGGGCACATGCGGCCATAGTGGGTGGGGTGCACGTCGCGCACCTCAATGGGGGCGCGCTCGCGTGTGAGGCCTCCGGCACCAAGCGCGGAGAGACGGCGCCGGTGGGTGAGCCCCGCCAGTGAGTTGGTTTGATCCATGAACTGCGAGAGCTGGGAGGAGCCAAAGAACTCCTTCAACGCCGCCACCACGGGCCGGATGTTGATGATCGTCTGCGGGGTGATGGTGTCGGCGTCCTCTGTGGTGAGGCGCTCGCGCACGACCCGCTCCATGCGGTAGAGGCCGATACGGAACGCCTCCTGGATCAGCTCGCCGACCGTACGGAGACGACGGTTGCCGAAGTGCTCATACTCATCAAGGTGCTCGTCCACGGGCTCGCGCGGCATGCTCATCGCCTCGGCCGCGTAGTCCTTGATTTCAAACTCCGGCTCCTCGGGCATGCCCAGGATCTTGGGCAGCGAGGCAAGCTCCTTCACCAGCGCGAGGATGTCGTCGTGGGTGAGCGTGCGGGTGTCGATGTCGATGTCAAGCCCGAGACGCGAGTTGAGCTTGTAGCGACCGACGCGCGTGAGGTCGTAGCGCTTGGGGTCGAAGAACAGCTGGTTGAGCAGCGCCTTGGCGTTCTCCACGCTCGGCGGCTCACCCGGGCGCTGCTTCTTGAACAGCTCGATCAACGCTCCCTCTTCGGTGCGTGTCTGCTCGGTGTCGGCTTCGATCGTGTTGCGGATGTAGTGCGAGTTGTCGAACAGCCGCAAAATCTCCTCGTCGGTGGCGTACCCCATGGCGCGCAGGAGCACCGTCACCGGGAGCTTGCGCTTGCGGTCGATGCGGACGAAGATCTTGCCCTTCTTGTCGATCTCAAGCTCAAGCCAGGATCCACGCGCGGGCATCAGGTTGGCGATGAACACCTGCTTCTCACGGTCCTTGGGCTCCATCAGGTAGGCGCCCGGGGAGCGCACGAGCTGGGTCACCACAACGCGCTCGGTGCCGTTGATGACAAACGTCCCACGCTCGGTCATCCACGGGAAGTCGCCCATGAACACAGACTGCTCACGGATCTCCCCCGTCTCGCGGTTGATGAACGCAACCGTGACGGTCAGCGGACGGGCGAAGGTGAGGTCCTTCTCGCGGCACTGCTCAAGCGAAGCGACGGGCTCGTCGAAGACGAACTGACCGAACTGCACGGCGAGATTGCCGGTGTAGTCCTCGATCGGCGAAATGTCGTCGATCGTCTCGCGCAGACCGCCCTTCTCAGGGTCGGTCAACCACTCGAAAGAGCGGCGCTGGATATCGATGAGGTTGGGTACGTCTACAGACTTGGTCAGGCGCGCGAAAGACCGGCGCGTCCGGAGAGCATCAACAGCAGCCAAGAAATGACTCCTTCGGAGGGCGAGAGACGGGCAGAGGCGGGCGCAAACGCGCGACCAGCAAAGATAGCACAGGTCATCGGCGCCCTCAAGTGGGGCAGCCGGCGCTCACGGACCCCACCCCCTGACAACCGCGTATGTGGCGCGGTGTCGTGCTGCGATGGGTGGCTGCGACTATCGGCCAGCAGGCGGGATTGTACCGGACGATCCAGGAGTTTTGGGAAAATGCAAACGGCCGGGGATATCCCCGGCCGTTGCCTACAACCCAACCGCGCCTGTGCGCGGATCGAAAGCTACTTGACCTCGACTGTACCTCCGGCCTCCTCGAGTTCGGCCTTGAGCTTGTCGGCCTCCTCGCGCTCGATGCCCTCCTTGACGGGCTTGGGGGCCTCGTCGACCAGCGCCTTGGCCTCCTTCAGGCCGAGACCTGTGGCGGCACGCACCACCTTGATGACCTGGATCTTCTTGTCACCCGCAGCCGTGAGGGTCACGTCGACCGTGGTAGGACCCTCGTCCTCAGAGGCCGCGTCGCCACCGCCACCGCCACCGGCTGCCGCGACAGGGGCCGCGACGGCTGCGGCGGACACGCCGAACTCCTCCTCCAGCGCCTTGATGCGCTCGGCGAGCTCGAGCACCGAAATGCCCTTGAGCTCGTCAATCCACTCCTGTGTGCTTGCTGCCATCTGTCAGTCCTCCTTGGTCGCTTCGGCGCTCTCGGGCTCTTGCGCCGAAGCGTCCGTCTGGTTGTCGTCTTGCGCCGGCTCAGCCGGCTCAGCTTGGTCTGTTGTGGACGCCTCCTCGGAAGAGGGCTCCTCCGCTTGAGGCTCCTCCGTGGCGGGCTCCTCTGCCGATGCCTCCTCAGCGGGTGACTCCTCAGCTGGTGACTCCTCAGCTGGAGAGGCCTCAGCCACGGGCTCTTCCGCTTTGGGCTCTTCAGCGGCTGGGGCCTCCGCGGCAGGAGACTCGCCCGAGGGGATCTCACCCGACTGCTTCTTCTCCTGCACCTGACCGAGCGCCACGGCAAGGCCGCCGAGCAGCGCGTTCAGAGTGCGAACGAGGCCCGACACGGGCGACGCGACGATGCCCACGAGCTGCCCGTAGAGCACTTCGCGTGAGGGGAGGCGCGAGATCGCCCGGATCTGGTCGGCCTCAAGGACGTCACCGTTTAGGAGTCCGCCCTTGAAGGGAAGCAGTTGGGTGGCACGCGCATAGTCGGCGATCGCCTTCGCCGCGAGGGCAGCGTCGCCACGAACAAACGTGAGCGCGGTGGGACCGGTGAGCAGCGGCTTGAGCGACTCCGCTCCCACCTGGTCGGCGGCGCGTTCGGTGAGCGAGTTCTTCACCACCGTGAAGGTGGCGTCGGCTTCGCGTAGCTTGGTGCGCAACTCCGCAGCCTGGGGCACGGAGATGCCGCGATAGTCCACCGCAAAGACCGCTTCGGCCTGATCGATCTCGGCCGCTATGGCCTCTATGGTCGCTGCCTTCTGCTCTCGGTTCATCTCATCCCTTGCTCTCGTAAAGACGCGCAACGCCCGCACATAGGCGGGCGTCGAGAGCGGGAGTGAGAACCGCTTTCGCTCGCTCCACCTATCCCGGTCTTCTGCGCTCAGATCACAGATCTGTGAGCGTCGCCGGGAGTCTTGGGCGGTGAGCTGTGCCGTGGATTAAATCAGGCCGCTGCCGCCTGTTCGACGATGTCGCGGGTTCGGCTCGGGTCGACCTTCACACCCGGACCCATCGTTGAGGTCATTGTAATCGTGTACAGATACCGGCCCTTCGCCACCGAGGGCTTGGCGCGGATCAACTCTTCGATCACAGCGGCATAGTTCTCGAGCAGTTTCTGCTCGTCAAAACTCGCCTTGCCGATCACCATGTGGACGATCGCTGTGCGGTCGGTGCGGTACTCAACCTTGCCCGACTTCGAGTCCTCCACGGCTTTGGCGACGTCCATCGTGACCGTCCCAACCTTCGGGTTAGGCATCTTGCCCGACGGACCAAGGACGCGGCCTAGGCGGCCCACCACCGACATCAAATCGGGGGTGGCGATAGCCACGTCGAAGTCGTCAAAACCCTCTTCGATGCGCTTTGCGAGATCCTCGGCGCCGACGACATCCGCGCCGGCCTGCTCAGCGTCGCGGGCCTTGTCACCCTGCGCGAACACGGCCACCTTTACGTCCTTGCCGAGCCCATTGGGGAGCGCGATCGTGCCACGCAGTTGCTCGTCAGCGTGGCGCACATTGAGGCCTGTGCGCACGTGGATCTCAACCGACTCGTCGAACTTTGCGCTTGCAAGACTCTTTACAAGCGCGACAGCCTCAGCGGGCTGGTACTCCCGCTCGCGATCGACCTTGGTCAAACCGTCCTGATGACGACGTCCGTGGGAACTCATCACGCCACGTCCACACCCATTGAGCGGGCGGTACCCGCGATGATCTTGACGGCCTGGTCCACGTCGTGCGCGTTGAGGTCGGCAAGCTTGCGCTCAGCGATCTCGCGTAGCTGGGCGTCGGTGATCTTGCCAACCTTGTTGCGATTTGGCTCACCCGAGCCCTTCTCTAGTTTGAGCGCCTGACGGATGAGCACCGCGGCCGGTGGAGTCTTCGTGACGAAGGTGAAGGAGCGATCCTCATAGACCGTGATCACCACCGGGATGATGGTGCCGGTCTCCGCGAGTGTTTGCGCGTTGAAGGCCTTGCAGAACTCCATGATGTTGATGCCGTGCTGGCCCAGCGCAGGACCAACCGGCGGCGCCGGACTAGCCTGCCCGCCACGCGCTTGCAGCTTGATTGTTGTCAGAACCTTCTTGGCCATTTAGAGCTTCTTCACTTGATCGAACCCAACCTCGACGGGAGTCTCCCGACCGAAGATTGATACCAGGACCTTGAGCTTGGCGGCGTCGTCGTTGATCTCAGAGATCTCACCGGAGAAGTCAGAGAGAGGTCCTGACACCACCTTAACGGTCTCCCCGATCGCAAACTGAGCACGTGTGCGAGGGGCGGTTGCGACCTCCTTGTGGAGCAAGCGGTCGACCTCGACCTGAGTCAACGGCACCGGCTCCTGAGAGGATCCCACAAAGCCTGTCACGCCGGGGGTACCCTTCACCACGCCCCAGGAATCCTCGTTGAGCTCCATATTCACGAGCACATAGCCCGGCATTGTGCGCTTGTCTTCGGTGACCTTCTGGTTGTCCTTCATCACCGAGACAGATTCGGTGGGGACAACCACCTGGCGCACTGCACGCTGCTGGCCCAGGGATACAACACGGTGCTCGAGATTGTGCTTGACCTTGTTCTCGTGACCGGAGTAGGTGTTGACTACATACCAACGGAACATTCAGCGTCCTGACAGCTTCGATTTGATGGACAAGACAGGGTGATACAGGTAGAGGGCGGAGCGGAACGGATGGAGACGGTATCGACTCCGGCGCTCTGACGTCCGAGGACCAAGCAGGTCAAGGACGCAGCGAGCGCAGTGTGCGCTAGCACATAAGCGAGCGAGGACGCAGAGATGCGCAGGTCATCGGACGTCAGAGAATGAAGTTGACGATCTTCTGGGCGGCCCAGTCGGCGATGCCCAGGTATACGCCCGCGACGACAAGGAAGCCGAGCACCACCGTAGTGGCTTGCGTGACGTGGCGACGGTCGGGCCATTGCACACGCTGAAGCTCTGCCCAGCTCGCCCGCAGGAACGCGATGGCGCGAAGACGGAATGGTTGGCTAGGGCTGCGACCCGGCGCCTCATCGGCGGGCAGTCCCTCGCCAAAGGCCTCCTCGAGCGCACCTGAGCCACCTCCGCGGCGGCCGCCCCCACCCTTGGCGGGCGCGAGCTCTGCGTCACGGGAACCTTTGCCGTTCTGCTCGACCTCCACCTGTTGCTCAAGAGGAACGCCACCGGCGCCACGCACGAGCGCGGCGTCGAACTCATCGACGTCTCCGGCGTGGTCGAGCGACCCCGGGAGATCCGCCCGTACCGGGCGATTCTGCGATGGGGTCGGCGCACCCTCCCGTACGGGCCTCGATCGGCGTTGTCTAGCGCGCTTGCGGTCACGGGCCACAGCTGCGCTCCCGCGCTAGCGAGTCTCCTTGTGGCTGGTATGGCGACGACACCAGCGGCAATACTTGCGCAACGTCACCCGGTCTGGGTTGTTGCGCTTGCTCTTATTTGTCTGGTAGTTACGGTGCTTGCACTCCTCGCATGCGAGGGTGATTGCGATCCGAACGTCTCCGCGAGCCATAGTTAGAGATCCCTGCGTGGTTGTCTTAAACGACGCCCGGCGAAGAAAAAACCCCGCCCGGCGCGAGGTTCGGCAAAGTCTAGCGCGCTCGGCGTCTCGACGCTCCCAACACCGCCAAGCTTTACGGTTGGGCTATGCGCGCCACCCGACGCGGGAAGCTGGTGCTCGCGGGATTGCTCCTGGCCGGCGCCGCGCTACTCGTGGGTCTGCTGGCAAGTGGGACGAGCACCGGCAGACCGTTAGCCCGCTATATCATGCGGCTCCCACATACAAGCCCGACTGTCTCCAGAAGCCGAAGCTCAACCGCCGAATCCTCCGAGTCGCAGGAGGTGCGCAAGCTGATCGGCTTGGGCAAGCCGATCTACTGTGCTGGCCCGAAGGGAAACGAGGTGGCCCTCACCTTCGACGATGGACCCGGCACCTACACGAGGTTGGCGATCGCGAAGCTACGAAAGCACGGCGTGAAAGCCACATTCTTCGTCGTGGGACGCAACATCCAACTGCTGCCAAGAGCGATCCGCCAAGAGCGGGGGATCGGGTCGGTGGGAGACCACACCTACACCCACCCGCTGCTAACCGCCCTGCCGGCGGGACAAGCCGAATCTGAGATCGCGCGCACCCAAACGGCGCTCGAAGGCGCCTCGGGCGGGCCGGTGTTTCTGTTCAGGCCCCCCTATGGCGCTCACAACACCACGATCGACTCGATCGCCAAGACCCACAACCTGCTTGAGATCCTGTGGACCGTGGATAGCGCCGACTCCCTCGGCGCAAGCTACGCGCAGATCGAACGGACGGTAATCGACGGGATGCACCCCGGGGCAATCATCCTCATGCACGAGAACCACGGTCAGACGATCCGCGCCATGCTGAGCATCTTCGCGGCGCTGCAGCGCAAGCACCTACGGGCGGTGAGCGTGCCGCGACTACTCACCGACGATCCGCCAAGCGGGGCACAGGTGCGCGCTGGCGGTCTGGGATGCGGGGCGAGAGCCAACGCGGGCCAAGGCGGAGGCTGAGGAGTTCGCGGCCGTCCGCGAGCGCAACTCACCGCTAACGTCCAGCCGCACCCTGCCGATAAGCAGTGCCGAAAAGGCCAAAGCTGGCAACTCGAAGAAGGAGACAACAAGCATGCATCTCCCGGAGCCCATCAAGGCGATCGTCCACGACGAGACGTTCGCGGGCGTCACCTACCACATCCGCGGCGAGCTCGTGCCCGAGCTCCAGATCGAAGTGGGTGGGGCGAGCGTGATGTTCGAGCATCACGTGCTCCTGTGGAAGGAGACCGGTGTGAACGTCGAGCTGAAGAAGCTCCCCGGCGCCATCAAGCGCAAGATCGCCGGGCTCGAGTTCTTCGTCACACGCACCGCCGGCAGCGGGCGAATCGCCTTCTCGCGCGACTCTCCTGGCCAATGCGTGCCGTTGCATCTGCGCCAAGGCGAAGGACTCGACGTGCGCGAGCACCAGTTCATCGCCGCTACCGACAACCTCGACTACAGCTTCGAGCGCATCAAGGGTGTGCAAAACATGTTGCTCGGTGGTTCGGGCTTCTTCATGGACAAGTTTCGTGCCACCGATGGAGACGCGCTCGTGTGGCTACACGGCCACGGCAACGTGTTCCTGGTCGAGCTCGACGCAGGCGAGCAGATCGACGTGGAGGCCGGCGGGTGGCTGTTCAAGGATCCCACCGTCAAGCTTGAGGCCGTCACGATGGGGCTCAAGTCGGGCATGTTCGGTGGCGGGGGCAAGCTCACCTGGAACCGCTTCACCGGCCCCGGGAGACTCGCTATCCAAACCATGTTCATCGCCCCGCTGGAGGGCGTTGAGAGTAATGGCAGCGCTGCCGCAACCGGCGGCGTGGCGGGGGCGCTCGTGGGCGGACTGCTGCGGGGTTGAGCTAGACAGGATGGCGCGTCAAGCGATCGAGTGCTCGATCGCGCCAAGCCCCTCAATCTCGATACGCACAACGTCGCCCGACCCGAGGAAATGGGGTGGGTCCATGCCCATACCTACCCCGCTAGGAGTACCGGTGAGAATCAGATCTCCTGGCTCAATCGTGCATGCCTCAGAGATGAAGGCCACGAGTGTGGGGATGTCGAAGATGAGATTCGAGGTGGAGGAGTCCTGGCGTAGCTCCCCGTTCACCCAGGTACGCAACCAGAGCGCCTGTGGGTCGTGGACCTGATCGGCTGTCGTGATCCAGGGGCCATAAGGACAGAACGCATCGGCCCCCTTCGCACGCGTCCATTGCAGCTCGCGCTTCTGCAGATCGCGCGCGGTGAGGTCGTTAGCCACCGCATACCCCGCAACCCGGCCGCCTGCGCCCATCACCACCGCAAGCTCCCCCTCGTAGTCCAGGCGCTTGACGACCTCGGGGCACGATACCGGCGCGTTTGGCGGGGATGCGGAGGAGGGGAGCTTCATGAACACGATCGGCGTCTCGGGCGCGGTGGCGCCGATCTCCGCCACATGGTCGGCGTAGTTCATCCCGATACCGAAGATCGCGCGCGGTTGTGGCACCGGCGCAAGCAACATGACACCCGCCAAGGCGAACGAGGGACCGTCGGCGACCGGTGCAACCTCGACGGACAGGCAATCAAGCACAGTCACACCCTCGTCGGCAAACGCCACCACCTGCTCGCCCCGCACCTCTCCGGCGCGCGGGGCGGAGCTGTTGGGCGGAAGGAAGGTGGCGAGCCGCATAACCCGGCGAAGCCTAGCGGGAGGCGCCCGCACTATTGTCGGCGACCGAGATGAGCCGTCTCACCCGCCTGGAGCGCTCCGCGCTCATAATCGTCGCACTCCTCACTGCGCTCGCCGGGGTGGCGAACTATGGGCAGTGGGCCGCTGTCCCGCGCTTTGCGGTGGCGACGCTCGCGCTGGCGGGTTTGGCGTGGGTTGTGTCGTTCGCGACCGAGCAGCTCGGAGAGCGCTTCGGGCCGGCGATCACCGGGATGTTGCAGTCGACGCTCGGCAACCTACCCGAGCTGTTTGTGGTGATCTTCGCGCTGCAGAAGGGTGAGCTTGTAGTGGCGCAGACCGCGATCATTGGGTCGATCTTCGCGAACGCGATGCTGGTGCTTGGGCTTGTGATCGTGGTGGGCGCACTGAAGGCCCCAGACGGCGTGATGCGCTTCTCTCACAGGCTCCCACGCGATACCGCCACACTGCTGCTCGTCACGGTGTTCATCATCGTGCTGCTCGGGCTCTCGCTCGCATCGCACGACCCCGCTAGCCACCACGTGAACACGATCTCTGCTGTGGGGGCCGTGAGCCTGCTGATCGTGTACGTGGCGTGGGTGGTGCCCTATTTGCGGGCAGACGCCCGTCCTGACTCGGAGGCCGATGGATCCTCCTCCTCGTCTGGGCCCAGGCTGTCGCTCACGATCACGCTTGTGCTGCTGCTCACCGCCGGTGTCGCCTCCGCGTTCGTGTCCGACTGGTTCGTGAATGCGCTCTCACCGGCAATCGTGCAGCTCAAAATCTCCCAAGCCTTCGCGGGTCTAGTGATCGTGGCGATCGCCGGCAACGCCGTTGAGAACACAGCCGGGCTTGTACTCGCCTGGAAGGGCCGCTCGGATCTGGCGATCTCAGTCGTAAAGAACTCGGTGGCGCAGATCGCCGCGTTCCTTTTCCCGCTACTGGTGTTGATCTCATTCCTGCTCGCCACCACACTCACCTTCGCGCTCGCGCCGGTTTACATCGGCGCCTTGCTTGTGATGGCGTTGGCGATGTGGCAGGTCACCGCTGACGGCGAAGCCGCCGCCTTTGAGGGGTGGGCGCTCGTGGCGCTCTACGTGATCTTGGCCACCCTCACTGTGTACGAGTGAGCGTCAGTGACTGTCCAGCACACGGTCGATGAGACCGTACTCGAGCGCTTGCTCGGCTGTGAAGAAGCGGTCACGCTCCATGTCTTCGCGCACCTGCTCTTGTGAGAGGCCGGTGTTTTCGGCGTAGATCTCATCCAGGCGCTCCCTCACATTCAGGATCTCACGCGCATGGATCTCGATGTCCGTCGACTGGCCCTCAAAGCCCGCGGAGGGCTGATGGATGAGGATGCGCGAGTTCGGAAGCGCAGCGCGCTTGCCCTTCGTGCCACCGGCTAGCAAGAGCGAGCCCATCGACATCGCCACCCCAACGCACATCGTGTGGATGTCGGGCTTGACGAACTTCATCGTGTCGTAAATCGCAAGGCCCGAGTACACGCTCCCACCGGGGGAATTGATGTAGATCGAAATGTCCTTCTCAGGGTCTTGTGACTCCAGGTGTAGGAGTTGCGCCACCACGAGATTGGCTACCTGGTCTTCGATGGGTGTCCCCAGGAAGATGATGCGCTCGTTGAGCAACCGCGAGAAGATGTCGAACTCGCGCTCGCCCCGCGCGGTGCGCTCGATGACCATCGGGATCAGCTGCGAATACGGGTCCACGGCTCACACCCTATCGAGCAGGAGCCGAGGTCCGGCCGCGCCCCATTCGCCGCCCGGCCATAATGGCGATAGAGCCATGCCGCTGAACCTCCCCAACCTGCTGACGGTTTTGCGCATCATGCTCGTGCCGGTGCTGGTGGTGGCGCTGCTCGGCAACACCCCAGCCGGAGACGTGCTCGCGGCGGTGGTGTTCGCGCTTGCCTCACTCACCGACTTCGTCGACGGCTATCTAGCGCGAGCGCGCGACT
Organism: uncultured Solirubrobacterales bacterium; assembly: GCA_963695305.1. Lineage (GTDB taxonomy): Bacteria > Actinomycetota > Thermoleophilia > Solirubrobacterales > Solirubrobacteraceae > Palsa-744. Next base: position 3,069,282 of record OY968774.1, read on the forward strand.
CGGTCACGACCTTCGGCAAGCTCATGGACCCGCTGGCCGACAAGCTGCTCGTCATCGGAGCGCTGCTCTGCCTAGTCTCGCTACATCGCCTCGAAGGATGGGTGGCGATGGTGATCATCGCCCGCGAGCTCGCCGTGACGATGCTACGCGTAAATGCCGGCCAGTCGGGCGTCGTCATCTCATCGTCGATGTTCGGGAAGGTCAAGACGTGCGTGCAGATCGCCGCGATTCTCGCCGTCATCGCTGTGCACGACTCGCCGCTGTGGGTATCGCTGCTCGTCTACCTCGCGGTCGCCATCACCGTGGCGTCGGGACTCGACTACTTCCGTCGAGCCACTCGTCCAGTGTCGTCTGACGCGACACCCTCGACTCCGTCGCAATCTCGCTCCGCAACTCGGACATGAGGCCGTGGCGTTCAGCCACCACGTTGTGCTGGTGGATCGTCTCCAAGTTCTCCTGACGGGCCGACACAAAGCTGTGGTCGTCGAGTTCGGGGAAGCCCGCCACGACCCCCGCCACCATCTCTCGTACGCAGTCCTCGACGAAACGAGGACGGCGATGGGCCTTCTCCACCACCTCGACCTCGTCGGAGCGCTTCATCAGCTCGTATATCTCCGATGACATCGAGCCCTCAACGATCGCTAGCAGCGCCGTGGCGTCGATGTCTGCGTCGCACTCCTCCAAGCATCCGATGTGAAGGGTTCCCAGCCCACGTTGGTTGTGGGTGGCGACGGGCACATGCTCAAAGACGCGCTCGATCTGCTCCTCAGTGAAGTTGTCGTTTTGCAAGCGCTCCCTCGCGCGAGCCGTTACGAGCTCCTGCGCACACGGACATGCGGTCATTCCCGTCGCTGAGACGCCTACCACCCTGCGGGTGCCGGTGGGCAGCGCGACCGCTCGCCCGTAGAGGGTGTAGATCTCCTGCGTCATCACCCCCGATACCGGCGCCGGCTTGTGCTCGGGGTAGCGGGCGGCGATCGTCACCTCAGCGCGCTCAGCGCCTTGACGCTCGCGCACGAGCTCGGCGATGTGCTTGGCGAGCGTCTCCGCTTGAAAGGCGGACTCTTTGAGAATCACCTCGCCGATTGCCTGGTTCACGACCTCCTCAAAGCGCGACATGTGAGCGCCCTTCTGATCTGAGCTGAGGTCAACGAAGCACTCCAACCGCGCGAAGAACAACTCGTCGCGCACACGTATGACCTTCTCGACTCCGGTGACCCCCACACGCGAGAGCCCGACCGGGATCGACGGTGTTCGCGCCTGGACATCGTCGTCCGCGACACGGGGAAGCGAGGGACTTGTGCGCATCGTGGTGTGCACTAGCCGCCAACATTAGCGCTCGTCGAGCCACCTTCCTGACATGCGCCGACAACGACAACGAGATCTGGTATCACTCCGCACATAACACGTACCGAGGCAGTTCGATCGGGTTCGGGTCCGAGCAGCTAGGAGGCGCGAAGGCCACCAATGCCACAAAGGAATCGCATAGGGAGGCATGTAGTCCAGTAAGGGGAGGTCGGAGCAGACCTTTGCTTCGGCGGGGAAGACGCACGGATCCTGGGGGGTCCTGAAGTGAGCAAGAATGCTGAGGGGTTGCTGGTGATCACGGATACCTCCGTGGTCGACATTGAAGAGGTTCAAGGGGCGATCGCCGAGGGACGCGAGCACGGGTTCCTGACCGCGGGAGCGTTCGCGTCGGTGGTTGAGGAGGCCGATCTGAGCAGCGAGCAGGCACACGACCTGCTCAGCTATCTGGAGGAGCACGGCATCGACGTCGTCGAGACGTCAAGCCCCAAAATCGGGGCCAACCGAAGTGCAGACACGCACGTCGCGATCGAGGCCGAGGAAGAGCCGGCAGAGGACGAGGACGATCCTCTAGACACCGACGAGGCCGATGACGAAAACGAGATCGACCACGTCGCGCTGCGCTCGCGCCTAGAGGAGTTGCGCCGGGCGGAGGTCGACATGAGCGTCGAGCCAAGCCTCGATTCGTTGCGCCTCTACCTGCGCTCGATCGGTCGCGTGCCGCTGCTCACCGCCGAGGAGGAGGTGTGTCTTGCCAAGCGCATTGAGCGCGGAGACGTGTCGGCCAAGCAGCATATGATCGAGGCCAATCTGCGCCTCGTGGTGTCCATTGCCAAGGGCTACCTCGGGCGCGGGATGAACTTCCTGGACCTCATCCAAGAGGGTTCGCTTGGACTGATTCGTGCGGTCGAGAAGTTCGACTACCGGCGCGGCTACAAGTTCTCAACTTACGCAACCTGGTGGATCCGCCAGTCGGTGACCCGGGCGATCGCTGACAAGGGCCGCACGATCCGCATCCCGGTGCACATGGTGGAGAAGCTCAACAAGGTCGTCTACGCGGAGCGCGCCCTCATCCAACAACTGGGCCGCGAGCCCACGCCCGCGGAGATCGCGGCAGAGCTCGAAGTGCTCGACCCAGGAGGTGCGTGAGGTGCTGCGCATGTCACAGCAGCCCGTGTCGCTTGAGAAGCCGATCGGCGACGGGGAAGACTCGGCGCTAGGGGACTTCGTGGAAGACTCCACCGCCGCCTCACCATTCGACGTCGCCTCCGAGGCTATGCGCCGCCAGAGCGTAGGGCGAGTGCTCGCCTCGCTCCCCCGGCGTGAGCGCGAGGTGCTTGAGATGCGCTACGGCATCACCGGCGACCGTGTCCGCACACTCGACGAGGTCGGCCGCGCCTTCAACATCACCCGCGAGCGAGTCCGCCAGATCGAGTCCCGCACGCTCAAGAAGCTCCAGACGGCCCCCGAGGCCCAGGAGCTGCGCGAGGCGAGTTGAGCGTGGCTGGAGCGCCGCCGTAAGCGGCGTGAGGCTTGAGGTGAAAGCCGGCCGTCACCCCCGGCACGCCGAGCACAGATCGCTATTATCGCGACCTCTGGCGGGGTTCCCGAGCGGTCAAAGGGGAGGCGCTGTAAACGCCTTGGCTCTGCCTTCGCAGGTTCGAATCCTGCCCCCGCCATTCATCCGATCAGCCCCCGAGACGCCGCGCGAGCGCGTGTGCGTCTGGGGTGCTGACGGTGACCTGCTCCAGCGCGCCGTGGTTGCGCACCGCGAACGTAAGCGCAGGGACACCGCGGCGCACCGCCCACGCACGGTCGAGCCGGATCGAACGGCACACGTAGTAGAGCCAAGGTAGCCGCAGCCCAACCTTGAGCCCGGAGCGCATGACCTCGTGTAGGGGATCCTCCAACACCTGAACATTGGAGACATCCCTACGCGGGACGCTGATGTTGCCGATCAGCCCAAGCGCCTTCTCAACCACCGACAGCCGAATCTCGATCTTTTCCTCAGATAGGTGCACGCGCACGGCTGGGAGGGTAATCAAGAACTAACGCTGACCCCCCATCGGGTCGTCTGAGCCAACTCGGCAGAAGGGAGTTCCCGTCATGGAGTCCTCCACCCCAGTTCGTGTGCTCGTCGTGGAGCACAAGACCACCACCACGCAAGCTTTGCTCCACGCCCTCCGCGAGCGTGCTCGCCGCGGACCATGCGCTTTCACCCTGCTTGTGCCCAACCCGGCCCACGGCCTTCACAAGGTTGTCGATCCCGAGGATCAAGGCGCTTTGGAAGCGCGAGGCACCCTCACCAATACGCTGCCGGCGCTACAACGCGCGACGGGGATGCCGGTGGAGGGCATGGTCGGCGACCCCGATCCCGTTGCCGCCGTAGAAGACGCGCTCAATCTACGCGGTTTCGACGAGATCATCATCTCGACCCCCAGTCCCCGTTTGGCGCGCTGGCTGCACCTTGACCTGCCCAGCAAGGTGTCTGGAATGGGGGTGCCTGTGACGACCGTCGCGCCATCTCACGACGACCACCCAGCGGTAGCTGCATGAGAGCCAACAACGAGAACGTACGATTGTCTGTAGACCTTCCGTCTGCGGACAGCAACAGTGTTACCCATGGAGTCAGTCCGCGAGCAGTTCGCCACCAATCTCCGCCGCCATCGCAAGCGGGTGGGCCTCTCCCAGGAGGCCCTCGCAGACGTGTGCGATCTGCACCGAACGGAGATCAGTCTTCTGGAGCGTTGTAAGCGCTCGCCACGACTTGAGACGATCGTGATCCTCTCAAGGGGGCTCGAGCTCTCCTCCCCGGCGGAGCTGCTCGACGGAATGAGCTGAGGGCGAGCACTACAACTCAAGCCTGTCGAAGCCGGAAGCCGCCCGCGTAGCGAACACGAAGTCGCCCACGCGATGAATCAAGCCCGCCGCCTCAAGGCTCGCAAGCCCGTCAATAACCTCTAGGCGCGATGCACTGAGCTGGCGCACCACCTCCTCTACTGACCACAGGCTCCCCGAGTCGAAGTTCAACAGCAGGCCGAGTATCGCTCCCTCCGCCGGGCGCTCCTGCTCCACAGTCGCACAACTTCCATGTCCATCCATCGCTTCGGCCCTCCTTTGCGCCGAGGCTCCGTCCCACCGGGCTTGACCGCTGGTCCCGAAGCCGCATGTTCGTAGACGCATATGAAGCTACTCAGAGATCCGGACGGGAATTGACGAACACATGTTCGGGCGACGCCCACAACCACCGCTCTCGCCGCAGCACGCTACAGTGCGTTTTCCTGCCCACCTAGCTCAGTTGGTAGAGCACTTCCATGGTAAGGATGCGGCCATAGGTGGCCGGATCGCTAGTTATAGAGCCGTTTTTGGCTCTCTTGAGCGGAATCTACTCCTGTCGCTGGGCGGACAGAAGCGGACAACTACGGACAAAGAATGCATCGCTCTGCGGTCACGCTCCGGTAGGATGCGGAGGCCAGGCCGACGTAGCTCAGCTGGCAGAGCGCGCCCATGGTAAGGGCGAGGTCGCCGGTTCGACCCCGGCCGTCGGCTCTTCATTTTTTCTACGTACGTCACCGCAGTTCGATGCCGTGGTTGTCCAGCATCCTGTCTAGAGATTGGGTGCGTTCGGGTCTGGTAGTTCCATGGTCTCAGGATTGCGTCCAATCCCGTCCTTGCTTTGCCTGGACGCTGGTAGCCTTTGGAGCATGGCCACGACCACGGTTGAGATAGACAGCGATCTGCTGACGCGGTTGCGTGAGCGCTCGCCGGGCAGGAGCGATCGCGAGCTCCTTGAGGATCTCGCGGCGGTCACTCTTGGGTTCGAGACGATTCATCGCGTGCAGCGGCGCACAGCGGACGCAGGCATCGACCAAGGCCAGATCGAAGGCGAAGCGGTGCGGGTAGCGCGGGAGCATCGACGTCATCGCGCGGCCGGCCAGGCCGCTTGAGGCGTGTCGTAGTCGATACGAACGTCCTGCTCTCAGCGCTTGTAGGTAATCCGGAGGCCTCCCCGGCGATGCTGCTGGAGGCGATCCACGATCACACCATCGAGATGGTCGCCTGCCCGGCACTGATCTCCGAGATCCGCGAGAACCTCACAGAGCCATACTTCCGCGCGCTACTCGACGAGGCCGAAGCCGAACAGGCTGTGATCGCGCTCGAACGCGTCGCGGTGATGCTCGACGATCCAGCCGATCCCGAGCCGGTACTGCGCGACAGTAGCGACGACTACCTGATCGCGCTTGCACGAGCAGGGGAAGCCGAGGTCATCGTCACCGGCGACAAGAACCTTCTCGACCACCCTGGCTTGAAGCCGCCCGCCATCAGCGCGCGCGACGCCGCCGAGAGACTCGCATCGCCGCCGCACGATTGAGGTGGTGTCGCCGCCACGGCGCGGCCGACTCGCTGGTTTCGGATAGGGCGCGCAAATGGTTCACACGACGATGTCCTTGGCTCGTAGTTGCTCTGCGTAGCCGATTGCGACGAGTCGATCGTCGGTGATCGCTAGTGCGTCGCGTAGCTCGGCGATGAGCTGGTGCTCATGGGTGATCGGAGTCCGGTGGTGCCACGGCCTCCAGCTCGATGAACGTGCCGAGCCGCTCGACCCGGTCTCGTCCAGTGCGATGGTTAGGTGCCAGGTTCGCCATAGGCTCGCTTGGCTGGCAAAGCAACAAGTCCGGGATACTTAACAGATGATGCCCGAGGAGTCCACGACCCCCGACTTTGCGGAGCCTGCCGTGCTCTCCCGCGGAGGTTCTCGCGGGCTGGTGAGAGTGGTCGCTGCTTCGGGCGCGATCGCCGCTCTGCTGTTTCTTGCCGCGTTTGGGCTTAGCCCCGGGTCCACGCTTGACTCCGGTTCATCAGGGGTGCAAATCGCACGCTACGCGACCGTCCACCGCAGCCAAATCCTCGCGGGCGACCTGCTGATTGCCCTGGGTCTGCCTGTGCTCATGATCTTCGCGGCAGGGCTGTATCGCATTGTGAGGCGCGCCGAGGGCGAAGACGGCTGGCTGGCAATGGCTGCGTTGGTAAGCGCAGTCGCCGGTGCAGGGATCTTCGGGGCGGGCACGGCGGTATTCATGGCCGTCGCCTACCGCCCGGCAGCGGACCCCGCTGTTGTGCGCGCGCTGTGGGACGTGGGCTGGATGGCCTACAACTCGGCTGGGTTCGCGTTCAGCGCGTGGATCGTGCTGGTGACCGTTTCGACTCTTACCTGCCGGGCGCTCCCGTCGTGGACGGTGTGGGTCGGGGTTCCGGTTGCGGCCATCAACGTCGTCGGTCCGCTTGCGGTGAAGGCGGGCACGGGCGCGTTCTCGCCGCAGGGCTCGTTTGCTCTGATCGTCGGCCTCACGTTCGCGGTGTGGGTCCTCGCGATATCGTTCGCCGCGTGGCGATCCGGTCGCGCAATCAGGTGACCGGCGGCAGGCCGCCCGCCCGCCGGAGTGTCCGGCACCGCTAGCCGTCGTCGTAGGGAACGTCGGCCGAGAGACGCTCGAAGTCCTCCACGAGGCGGGCTTGCTTGCTCGCCGGGTGTGCAGCCGTGCCGCGGGAAGTGATCGGTGGCTCGATCGTCACGTCGCCCTCGCGATCCAGAACGACCTCATAGCGGCGCCCCGCGATTTCCACGAGCTCGCCGACCGTCAAATCGAGTCTCTTCACCGCAGTCGCCATGGACCAATGGTAGCCCCGAAGACCGGCGGACACCAGCCTCTTCGCAGTAACGCCACAGGTTGCGGGGTATCGAGCCGCGGCTTCGCCCGTGCCAGCGGAGCTCCCCTCACCCTCTCTGCGAAGCTGACTGCCCCCAGTAGGATGGCGGGCATGAGTGTGCGGCGCTGGACGCTGTCTTCGGTCTTTCCCCATTCGTCGAGGATGCCACCGTGGGAGAGCACCTCTTGCACCCACATGACCCTGCGGAGGCTTGCGTACAGCTGGCTATGAGTAGTTGCCGCAGATAATTGTCAGGACTACGAAAGCTGTACACAATCTGAGCGCTTCGTCGGTGGAGCGCACGAGAGCGGTTCAGCCGCCATCATCCGCATTGTGATCGGTGCACGTATCGGCTTGTGTGAGGACGATGCCGACCTACGCTCGGTTCTTATACGGGCCTTGCGGGTGGAGAACTTCGAGGTGCGCGCCACGTTGACCGGACACGAGGCGGTGGAGGTCTTTTCTTCCAACGCGCCCGATCTGCTCGTGCTCGATATCGGTCTGCCCGATGCCGATGGGCGTGATGTCTGTCAGGCGTTGCGTACGCATGGCGTGATGGCGCCTGTCCTGTTCTTGACCGCTCGGGACGCTCTCACCGACCGGCTCGCGGGCTTTCACGCAGGTGGGGACGATTATCTCACCAAGCCGTTTGCGCTCAGTGAGTTGATGGTGCGTGTGCGTGCTTTGCTTCGGCGGGGATCACCGCGTGATGTCGCTCCAGTGGAGTTGGGATTGCGACTCGATCCAGCCGCCCATGCCGTGCGCCACGGTCAGCAGATGGCTTCGCTGACACCGACTGAGTTTCGTATCTTGGCCGCGCTCAGCTCGAACCCTGGTGACGTCGTTCGTCGCGGTGCTTTGACGGCGGCGGCGTGGCCCGATGGCGCGATCGTCCACTCAAACACACTCGATACGTATATCGCCCGGTTGCGCCGCAAGCTCGACCTGGTCGATAGCGAGCAGCACATCGACACGGTTCGCGGTGTGGGCTACTCGCTCAGATGAGCCGCCTCGGACTGCGCGACCGCGTCACAGTGGCGACCGCGCTCGTGCTTGCGGTGGGACTGGCGTTGCTCACACTCGCGCTCAACTTGTTGCTCTCCCACCAGCTAGACACGGATCTCTCCTCGGTGCTACGCGAACGCGCGGACGTTCAGTTGGCTGCCATCACGATCCAGCAAGGACGCCTGGTCTCGCGTGAGGCTCCCAACGACGAGACGCTCGACGAACAAGCGTGGATCTACCAGGGCGCGCGCAACGTTCACCGGTCGGCCGCCCCGATTGCTGTGCAACACGCTGCCGATACTCTCGCCGCCGGTTCGCGCTCCATCAGTGAGGCGAGCGTCATCGGGACGGTGCGGCTGCGCGCCGAGCCGATCTTCACTGACAATCATGCGCTGCGTGTCGGCACTGTTGTCGTCGGCGCTTCGCTCGTCCCCTACGAGCATACGGAGCATCTCGCTCTAACCGCGACGATCCTGTTGGACTGTTTTCTGCTGACGGCCGGGGTGGTGTTGGCACGTCGCGCGGTAGGCAAGGCATTGCAGCCGGTCGCCGAGATGACCCAGCGGGCCGCCGACTGGAGCGAGCACGACCTCGACCGGCGATTCGATCTGGGTCCTCCGCGCGACGAGCTAACAGCTTTGTCGGCGACGCTCGATGGTTTGCTCGATCGCATTGCCTCAAGTCTGCGCCACGAGAAGCGCTTCTCAGCAGAGATGGCGCACGAGTTGCGTACGCCGCTCAGTGGTGTGCGAGGGGAGACCGAGCTCGCCTTGAGTGGTGAGCTTCCCCACGACGTGCGAGTCTCCCTACAGCAGATCTTGCGAGGCGCCGAACGGATGCAAAGCGTGATCGACACGTTGCTGAAGGCCGCGCCGGGCAACGCGCCTACGGTGTCCGGCTCTGCGTCTGCGGGGGAGGCAGCAGCGCTGGCGATCGATGGCGTGCAGTCGGTTGGTACCCGTGCGGATGTACGACTTGGTCTGGTTCCCGTTCCAGGTGATCTGCGAGTGGGCGCCGAGCAGGACATTGTTGCGCAGGCTCTGCGACCGCTGTTGGACAATGCTATGCGCCATGCACGCGAGAATGTCAGGTTGAGTGTGTCGCGTGACCGGCGTGAGATCCGCTTTGTCGTGCAGGACGACGGCGATGGACCGTCCGAGCTCGACACGGATGCGCTGTTCGAGCCCGGGGAGAGCACGGTCGGCAGCGCAGGCCTCGGGCTTGCCCTCGCACGCCGGTTGGCACGCTCCTGCGGCGGAGAGGTGCTAGTCGATCTCTCGGCAAAGGGGGGCCGCTTCATCCTGTGCCTGCCTGCAGCCTAGCCTCGCTCTCTACCTACGGGCAGGAACTCGATCCACATCTCACCGAGTAGCACGTCTGTCATCTGAGGATGCCTGTGTGTCCGATGGAGTAACGACCGGGCTGTGGCCAGACACACAGGCCGTGAGGACCCTTACCGACCTTGATGCGGTGCAGAAGATGTCCGGTGCTTGTCGAGATGGCATAGACCTCCGCGTTGTAGCGGCCCGACAGCCAAAGGATCTTGCCATCCGCGGAGACGCCACCCATGTCCGGTGAGCCGCCACCGGGCAGCCTCCACTTCTTGATCGGCTTGCGTGTAGCGAAGGAGAGAACGGTGACCGAGCCCTCCATTCGGTTGGATATGTACAGCACTTTCGCGTCACGACTGGGGTAGAGACCGTGCGCACCCATCCCGGTCGCTACGAATTCGATCTTTCTCATGGTGTGCGCGTCGATCAGCCACACGCCGCCGGCCGCCATGTCGGCCACGTAGAACGTGGAGCCGTCGGGGGAGAGCTTCACATCCTGGGGCATAGCGCCGCTTGCAAGCTCGATCGTCTTTACAACCCGCTCGGCGCCGAGGTCCACGACCACCATACGCCCGGCGAACTCGCACGACACAAGCGCATAGCGACCGTCTGCGGTGAAGTCCATGTGGTCTACCCCAGCGCACTGGCGTATCACGAGCGCGTGGTGAAGCGCCATTGTGTGGGCATCGCGGAAGTCGAGCTCGCGGTGGGCCTCCGCGACGACTATCGCCCAGCGTCCGTCGGCGGTGAAGTACATGTTGTAGGGGTCGAGCACCGGGATCGGCTTGCGGGACGTGCCGGTCCGAGGGTCAATCGGCGTAAGACTGTTGCCCGCGTCGTTCGTCACATATAGCGTTCGCAGATCCCACGAGGGAGTCACATGTTGCGGGAGTGCTCCCACCCGGAACTGCCTGACGATCCTGAACGTGTGCTGGGAGATGACATCGACCGTGTTCGATTGGCTGTTGGGCACGTACACGAGCGCCGGATCTCCACGCACCGTCGGGCTCAGCAATCCCGCACGGTCGGCGGCGTAAACGTTGTGAGCGTCGAGTAGGGGCGGGATCCTTCCCGGCGATGGCACGAGTGCATTCTGGGTGCTCGCTTCGAGCGACTCCCGTGGTGTTCGTTGTGTCATCGTCGAAGACACACGCGAGCCGCCGCCGCAGCCACCTATCATTGCCGCTGTTCCCAACGCTGCCGCGATCATCCCCGCGCGGCTCATGGCGATGCAGCCAGGGTCAGTGCTTGGTCTTGTACGCGCCCGGCGGAATCGCGCCCTCCGACCAGCAGGATGCTCCCCGATAGCGATGCAGCGCCCATGTCCGACAAGGGCGAGGGCAGCCTGCTGGCGGTCCACACCCTTCCCGTGTCCGGGTCGACCGCAAGGATCTTGGAAGTTTGCGACGCGAGGCTTTCGCCTCGACCGCCGATGACATAGAAGAGTCCTTTGAGCGATGCGCCCGCTGCATGTGTCAGGGCATGTGGTAGCTCGCCTATGCGGCGCACAACACCGCTGGCCGGGTCGAACGAGAGAATCGCTCGTTGCGCGGTCGTGCCCGACGTGCCACCGGCGATCAGTAGCCGTTCACCGACCGCTGCCACCGCCGCATAGCGCAACGGCAACGGCAGCCTCGCAACGACATGTGGTTCAGACCCCGGCGTATAGGCGAGGATCGTGCGCAACGGGACCGTCTCGGTGAAGCCCCCGACGATGTAGGCGGTGTGGCTGATGCTCGCGCCCGCAACATCCGACGCCCCTACAGGGAGCTGTGCCACCACGCGCGCGGTGGCGCCTTGAACGCGCATGATCGCCGCACTGGCGCTGCCGGCGTTCCCCCCACCGAAGAGGTAAACACGACCGTCGATGTTCACCGCCGCCGCGTCGTGCAACGCGACCGGCAGCGATCCGACCTGGTGCGCTCGGCTAGCCCCGATTTGCACCATGCCCGCGACCGACGCGTCGAGTGCATCCAACCCGCTGAGCGCCAGTGCCCCACTCGCGTCCTGGGCGACCGCCGGCAGCTGCACCGGCGAGGGGAGCCGTGCGATGCTCGTGACTCGCAAGGTCGAGGATGCGACGCTCACGGTGCCCGGGCGCTCTGTGCTCGCGCCGGATGTCGTCCGGTGCGTGCTTGCACCAGACGCTCCGCAGCCGCAGATCGCGCTGCAGACGAATACGGCAGCGAGCCGCGAGAGGGGTGCGATGCGACTCGCCACCGCCTCATGTTGCAGCACCCGTCCTGAACAACGCCTGAACGATCGTCCGTCAGAGATTCAGGGCTCGCGCAATACCTTCCCGAGAGACAGTCCGCGTAGCCCTCTCGTCGCGAACGCGACCGCGAGGAGCGCCGTGCCACAGGTTGCCGCCAGGAGCACACCGAGGTATCCCCAGGGTATGGCGATGTGGTCTGGCGGCGGGTCGAAGACATGCTGGAGCATCGCGATGAGCATCAACGAGAGCAACAGTCCCAGGCCCGCAGCGAGCACGAGGCTCAGAGCGAGCACGACTACTGCCTCCGACCAGAGGAACGCAGCGATACGACGCAACGGTGCGCCGACCGCGGCCATCATCGCGAACTCTCGGCGGCGCTCGGAGAGCGCCAGCCCGACGAACAGCGCTATCGCTGCTCCCGCCAGCGCTATAGCGAAGATCTCCTCGATGTCGCGAATTCCGCCGAGATCTACCGTTGTGATCGAGCTGGACGTCTGCGCTGCTTGTTGGCGGATGTCCTTGACCGATGTTCCGGTCCGGCCGGTCGCGGTGGTCACGCGCCGTGCGACCGAGACGGGGTTTGCTGTTGTCGCGGCGAAGATGACGTTCGGGCCGCCGCCGTGGTCGACGGATTGCAGGTAGGCGAGGTTCGCGACCATGAAGGAGTCGCGTGGAGCCGAAGGAAACTCTTGCACCACGCCCGCGACATGGAACGGGACCACCGCGAAGCGACCCGTTCTGTGGTTGAGCACTCGCAGCTTGAGCAGGTCGCCGAGCGCCAGTGAGTAGTCGCCGATCGTCTCCTTGGAGACGAGGACGCCGTCCGGGTGCGCGCGCAGACGCACCAATGTTTGGGAGACGTTGGCACCGAGGAAGTAGGAGTCCCGCAGCGAGGTGGCCCGAGCGATCGTGCGCGTGTCGATCCCATAGGTGTCCTGTAGGTCCGGACCTACATACGCGTAAGAGTGATCGACCGCGGTTGTAGCGGCAACCCCCGGGACATGTGCGACTCGACTCTGAAGCGCATGTTCGGTCACGGCTCCCGGTGGAGCAGTGACTGTGACATCGCCACCGAGGGTAAGTCGAGCGTCCACGTTGCTCTGCTGGTCGTAGGTGGCGGCGAACACACCGAGGCTCACAGCGAAAGCAAGCAGCAACCCGAGCGTTATCAGTCCGCGATTGATCGCCTCGCTACGACGACCGGCGCTCGAGAGCAGCAGTGCGCCCCACCCCATCGCATTGCGTCTCACAAGACGGGATGCGACCCATGCGAACAGTCGCCCGTGCGCTCGGACGAGCAGCAGGGTGATGCCGATCCACAGCAGTGTTGGCGCGAAGAACATGTACACCGCCAAGGACAGTGTGGGGTTCGAGTCGGGGTTGACGACCGCCGAGAATCCCGTGCGTGCCGTGAGCCAGTAGATCAGCCCGCTGACCGTCAGCGCGAGGAAGTCGAGTCCAAGCCGTCGCCACAGAGGTGCTCCCCGTCGAGATCCCCCGCGTCGCGCGTCGGCGACAGTCACAAGGAGCGCACGCACGCTCGTCGCCATGCGTGCACAAGCCGCACCGAGGAACGAAAGCGTCACGCACACGCCGACCACGAGGGCGATACGACCCGGACTGAGACGACCGGCATCGGAGACGGCTGTGCTCGTCGCAAGAGCCGACAGTCCCGCGCCCAACAGGCCGCCTGTCAAACCGAGGACGGCACTGTCCACGAACGCCAGTGCAAGCACGTCGCGGCGGCGGGCACCGCGGGCGCGCAGCAGCCCCAGTTCTTCTCGATCGCGCTCGACGGTACCCAACGCCGCGAGGTAGACCAGGCCCAGCGCGATTAGCGCTCCTGGAACCGCGAGCATGATGTACAGCGCGATCGCGTACATAGCGTCCCCGGTGGCGGTCGTGAGCGTTTCGTGGAGGTTGTCCACGAAACGAACCTGGCCGGGAAAGGAGCGTTCGACACGGTTGCGATCGTGTTCGGCGAGCGTCAGCGCATGTACCGGACTGCCACTCAACACGGCACTGTCGAGCTGGGCGTGTACCTGCCATTGCACGCCGCTCTGCGCGCCCGGCACGGCGCTCGATCCTGCATTCGAGGGAGTGATCGTCGTCAACGCGGGGGCGTACCTGGCCGCGAACGTGCCCAGCTCCATCACGGCGATGTTGGCGGGCGGCTGTGCCGGCGCCGGTCCCGCCTGGGGGTCCAGCGGAGCGAACAGCACGTCGGGGGCACTCACAAGCGCGACGCCGCTGACACGCAAACGCAGCGGCTGGACACCGCGCCGGGGTGTGAGCGATACGAAGTCGCCGATCTGAGCCTGCAGCGTAGCCGCCATCTGCTGATCGAGCACCACGCCCCCCGGCGCGAGGTTTCCCTGTAGCAATCTGAAAGGACTAAGGTGTGTGAGATAGTCGCCTGGTATCGCCAACACGGCGCCGGCGCCGGTCGCCGTGAGTCCTTCCGCTCCTCGATGGGCGGCACCCGCAAGTGGCGCGGTGGCAGCTGGGCTGGCCTGCAGCACGCCGGGCAGACGCGCTACGCCCGCCGCCACCCGCAGATCCGCCGGATAAGAACCAACCGGGCCCTGCCAGTCAAGCGGGACGCTGCGCACGGCGCTCCCGGTCATCGTGTTCAGCGAGTGCCCTACGAACAGGATCATCGATCCGATCAGAGCACTCGCCATCCCAAGCACGAGGACTCGCACGAGCGTCGCCAGCGGCGCTCTCCACAGCCCCGCGAGAGCGAGCTTCAGCGACACGCTCATGTGGCGCGATCGGCGACGATGCGCCCGTCGGAAAGCTCGACCAAACGCCCACACCTCGCCGCGATCTTCGTGTCGTGGGTAGCGATGACCAGCGCGAAGCCAAGCTCGATCTGCAATGTCTCAATGAGGTCGAGCACGCGTGCCCCGGTGTCGGAGTCGAGGTGTCCGGTGGGCTCGTCACAAAGCAGCAGTTCGGGGCGCTGCGCGAGCGCGCGGGCTATCGCGACGCGCTGCGCCTCACCCCCGGAGAGCTCCGATGGCAGCGCCATGCGCTTACCGGCAAGTCCCACCAGGCTGAGCAGCTCCTCCGAGAGGCTCCTCCTGTCTTTCTCGGGGTGACTTGCGAGCGCCGCAAAAACCACGTTCTCATAGGCACTGAAATGCGCTAGCAGGTTGGCGCCCTGGAAGACGTAGGCGATCCCCCGCGCACGAAGCTTTGTTCGGGCGGCACTGTCCAGCGTGGAAAGCGGGCCGTCGTGCCAGCGCACAGAGCCGGTGGTGAGCTCGATCAGACCGCCCAACACGTGCAGGAGGGTCGTCTTGCCCGAACCTGAACGACCCTGCAACGCGAGTGTCTCACCGACCACGAGATCGAGGTCCACGCCTGTGAGAGCGCGCACGGACGCGGCGCCTCGTCCGTGAATCACGCCGACCTCACGGCACGCCAGCAGTGTCCCGGTTCCGAGGGTGGCGGAGACGCTCACGCGATGACCTTGCCGTCGCACATCTCGACCACCCGGTCAGCCACGGATGCGACCCGCTCGGAATGGGTGACTGTCACGATCGTGCTGCCATGGCTCTCGCACAGGCGCCGCAATGCGTCGAGCACGGTCCGCTCGTTAGTTGCATCCAGTTCCCCAGTCGGCTCGTCTGCGACCACCAGCGAAGCGCGACGTGCGGCGGCGGCTGCGATCGCGACTCGCTGCTGCTCGCCGCCCGAGAGCTCGCGGACTCGATGACGTCGGCGGTCACCGAGGCCGAACTCCTCGAGCGCGTCCCGGGCGCGTCCCTCGGCGTCGGGTAAGCGGGCAAGCCGCAGTGAGACAACCACGTTCTCCTGCGCCGAGAGAATCGGCCACAGGTTCCCGCTCTGAAGCACGATCGCGATCTCACTCGCCCGTATGCGCGCGAGCGCATCGTCACTCATACGACTCAGAGAACGTCCGCTCAGACGCACCTCGCCGGCGGAGGGCTCGTCGAGTCCGGCGGCGAGACCCAGGAGCGTGCTCTTACCGCAACCCGACGGGCCGAGAATCGCCACGAAGCTACCGGATGCGATCTCAAGGTCAAGACCTCGCAGAGCCACTGTCTCCACAGGCCCCGAGCGGTAGATACGGAACACGTCGCGCAGTTCCAGTGCTGGCGCCTCGGCCTCGCGCTCGTGCTGCTCGGGCTCGACGTAGAGGCTTCGCACTATCCCTCTCAGAGCCAGTGAAAGCTGTGAGCGATCATGCGATAGGCATCCACGTTGTCAACCCCGACGGGCGTGCCGAGATCGAGCGTCGCCACCCGACCGGCATGAGCAAATACGTAACGATCTACAAGTAGCCGCACGCGCTTGCCGGTCACCGGGTTGGGAGAGCTGAGCGTCGCGTAGCCCACCTTCACAACAGGGGTACCCGCAATCGTGACTGTCGAAGGCGAGCCATGGCTGAGCGTGGGCTGTTCTCGATGCTCGCGTGAAAGCTCGGCGAGCACCGTGGCAGTCGTGGGCGCTACGCCACGACTCAAAGTTATGCGAATCAAGTTGTTCTTATCGACAAATGTCACACCGCCCGGGAGGCTCCGTCGCGCCCAGCCCTCGGGGTAACTCAAGGCGTACCCGGCTCGCGGATCGTGAAAGGTGAGAAAGACCTGGTTGTCGGGGATGTCCCCAGTGGCCAGCGATTGGGCCTCTGCCGACAGAGCGGAAGCTCCCCCGCCGGCCACGCCGGGAGCGGAGCCGCCAGCGGCGGCGGCGCCCGCAGTCGAGGAGTGACCTTGAGATCCACCATCGCCGGTACCGCACGCCGTCATCCAACAGGCCGCCAGCACCGACATCGCGACCAAGGTCATTCTCGTAGCTCTCATGGGGTCGATCTCAAATCACGGCGCTAAGCGTCGGCTCCCTCAGAAACCACGTCGCGCGGCGCGACTGTCCCATGCTCGCGTAGATGATGGGGCATACGCAAGTGGTAGTCGGGCAGATGCAGGTGATTCTCGTGCTCGTGTTCGTGCTCGTGCTCGAACTCGGCCTGAACGATCTCGGGCGGTGTCTGGTCGCGCTTGGTCACCGTCAGGAACACGACGAGCGCAAGGATCGTCGATAGGAAGATGACGCTCGTCACAGTGGTTCCCAATCCGAGACCGCTTTCGGCCCGCGGTTGGGACAGGTAGTCGCCGATCGACGCACCCAAGGGACGAGTGAGGATGTATGCCACCCAGAATGCGAGGATCGCGTTCAGCCGGAAGCGCAAATGTGCAACGGTGACGACGGCTATCGCGCCCGCGAACAAGAAGACCGAATTCAGATAACCAAGGCCAGACTTCTCCGCGATGAAGTCACCGGCGGAGGTTCCCAACGCGAATGTGAACAAGATCGTCAACCAGTAGAACGCCTCCCGGCGCGTCGTCACGATCGTGTGGATCGAAAGCGTACGCTCGACCAGATACCACGCTGCGAATACGACCGCGAGCGTGATGCTGAACGCGATCGTCGTGGTTTCGAGGGCGACACCGTAATTGTCGGTCAGGTTGTCACTTATCAGCGTTCCGACAACGCTTATCAGGACCACCGAGAGCCAGTAGACACCGGGGATGTATCGGCGGGACCGAAACTGGAACACCAGCGAGACGACTAGCACAGCACTCATCAGGATGCTGAGCTTCGTCAAACCGAGATTGAGCTGTTGGTCGAGGTTATCGGCGAACGTCTCCCCAACCGTGGTACAGAGGATCTTGATAACCCAGAAGTAGAGAGTGACCTCGGGAACCTTGTTCAGCATCCTTTGGGCTCGCAGCCCTGTGGTGTTAGACGGCGTAGTTGTGGTCATGGCGCAGAAGCCTGACACCAGTCACCTGAACGCTGCCTGAGTACTTGACATGTGCATATGTGGCCGGATCGCTCAGTTTGAAGTATCTAAATTTTGCCTAAAAACATCCTTTACGACGCGCATGGTCTATTCCTCTTGGAACAATCGGAGCATGAGTGGAGCTGAAATCGGGCTTGCGCTATCGGTGTTCATTGCGTGTGCTTTGGAGGCCGTGGAGGCATTGACGATCGTGCTCGCTGTCGGTGTCACACGCAGCTGGTCATCGGCCCTGAGCGGCGTAGGAGCAGCGATTGTCGCGCTTGGCGCGATCGTGCTCGCTCTAGGTCCTGCGATCGCGTCGCTGCCGATCGACGCGTTGCGCGTCGCCGTGGGCGGCCTTCTGCTGATCTTCGGCTTGTGGTGGCTGGGGAAGGCGATCCTGCGTTCTGCGGGCCTGAAGGCCAAGCACGACGAGCTTCAGGCCTACGAGCACGAGGCCGAGGCGGCGCGTGAAGTAGGCGCACAACACGAAGGATTCGACACTTACTCGTTCGTCATCTCGTTCAAGGGTGTTTTCCTTGAGGGGTTCGAGGTTGTGTTCATCGTGCTCACATTCGGTGCAAATCAACATCGCATCGGTCTGGCGGTCGGCGCAGCCGCGATTGCCGTAGCTGTCGTTGTTGTGTCGGGTCTTGTGGTCAGAGCGCCGCTGACGCGAGTGCCGGAGAACACGCTGAAGCTGATCGTCGGAGTGATGCTCACTTCCTTTGGAGTATTTTGGGGTGCGGAGGGCGCCGGAGTGCATTGGCCCGGCGGCGACGCCGCGCTACTGGCGATCATCCCTTCTGTTCTCGCAGCTGCTGTCGCCATCTCCATCGCTATGCGACGCGCCGCGAGGCAAGGTCTCTTGACGGTCCGCCAGAGCTCGTGAGAAATATCGCGCTTGCCGGAGCAAGACCCAATGTGATATTCCGGCTATTCACTGCGTGAGGTGTCGTCACTCATTGATTGTTAACCGGCTCCTAACCATGCGCTGACCCACGATTTAGATAGCCGCTGGATGCTCCGCCGATGCCCACAGCCAACGCAGCCGGGCGAGCGTGACAGACATCGCCGCGCCTGCCATCAGGCCGTCGGCGTTACCCACGCTTGCCTCTCCCGCAAGCTGCACTCGGTGGGCCTGGCCCGGGATCGGCATAGTGCTCGTCCTCGCGTGTGTGCTGCGCTTGTGGAAGATCCACGACGTGCCGGGAAACGCGTTCTACGACGCGGCGGTGCGCAGCATGAGTGGGTCATGGCATAACTTCTTCTTCGGTGCGCTTGAGCCAAGTGGAGCGATCTCGGTAGACAAGCCGCCGGTTGATCTTTGGTTGCAGGTGGTTAGCACCCGGATTTTGGGGTTCGGCCTCGTCGGACTGCACATCCCCGAGGTGCTTGGCGGAGTGGCGGCCTGCGGCTTGCTCTTCGGCGCGTTGCGGCGACCGTTTGGGTATGGGGCGGCACTGGCGGCAGCGCTTGCGCTGGCGGTGCTACCGGTGTCGGTGCTGACCGCGCGCAGCGACACGATGGACTCCGTGCTCGCTGCGCTAGAGGTTGCAGCGCTATGGCTCACGTGGCGGGCGCTTGCCAGCGGGCGCCTACGTTGGTCGGTTGGGGCTGCCGCCGTGATGGGCTTTGCTTTCAACGTCAAGGTCACCGAGATGTTGATCGCGTTGCCCGCTTTGGCGTTGCTGTGGGTGTGGGCGGCCACACCAGGGATGCGTATCCGCACGGTGCTCGCGACGGGTGCGACGTTTCTCGCGGTGGCGCTCTCGTGGACCGCGATCGCCTCGCTCACCCCCAGCAGTCGCCGTCCATTCCCGATCGGGTCATCCAACGGGAGCATCTGGCATGTGACGCTCGTCTACAACGGCGTCGCCCGGCTCTCAAGTCATGCCGCAACCGGGAAGTCAGAAGGCGGAGCCGGTCCGCTGCGTCTGTTGACAGCGGGCCCGATGCAGTACTCGAGTTTGGTCGGGATCGCCCTGCTCGTAACCGTCCTGTTCGGCCTGCTCGCGCTAGCGGTGCTGTTCGCTCGGAATCGTGAGCGGCTGGGGAGCGCTCTCGAGGACCCTCGCGGACGGTTTGCCGTGGGGATCGTCCTGTGGTTGCTTACCGGGCTGGTGACCTTCAGCGCGATGGCACGTCTTCAACCGCGCTACCTGGAGGCGTTCGCGCCAGCCGCTTGCGCCGTGCTCGGCATGTCACTGAGCGTGCTCTGGCGCTACAGCGGGAGTCGTGGGTCTCCAAGAACGTGGAACCGTACGGCGTCGATGACCCATGTCGGGCTCGTGGCCATCGTGACCGCGCTCGTGGCGCTGGCGTTGAGCAAGGATGTTTACCTGATCCGGGGACATCACTCGGACTCGGTGCTGACCGACTTCAGCACCCCAGCAATCAGCCGGTATCTACGTGCCCATCGCGACGGAGCTAGATACGAGGTCGCGAGCGCCAACATCAACGACATAATCGGGCTCGTCGCCCGCGACGACCTTCCCGTCCTTGTCCTCAACAGCGTCGATGGATCGCTTACTCGAACCGCAACGCTGCAGGCTCAAGTGGCCGCTGGTCGCGTGCGCTTTTACTTCGCTGGCGCCCATCCATGTCACGAAGGTCGCCACTGCCCCGGGAACCAGACGTGGGCATATGCGCACAGCATTCCCGTGCCGCGACTACGCGGCCTTCGACGATTTATCGGACATTGAAAGCCAAACAGCAGGCTGTTGTCATCGGCTACGAGCCTCCTGAGGCCCGTCTGCGTGTTGATAGCCAGGCGAGAAGTCGCCGCCGGTTCGGCCCGTCGCCTCCTTCGGGCTTTGGTTCATCGCTGGCCACGGTCTGCGCGGCTTGCGTTGCGCGCGCCTCGCGCCACTCGACATCGGCGGATCGTGGTCCGTTGCGGCGGAGGTCTTGGATGGCGTAGGCGTAGTGGTTGGAGAGCATCTTGAGGCTGGTGCCGCACTCGCTGGCGACGGTTTGGGGGTCCTCGGCGCGGAGGCGTAGTGAGATGCCTCCTCGGCGCAGCGAGTAGGGGGTCGCGCCGAGGACATGCATGAACTCGGGTTGGGCGGCGACATGCTCGACGGCGGGCGTGAAGAATTTCGAGCCCCATGCTTTGGCTTGGTTTGCCGTGAGGTGGCAGGCGTCCGTGTGGGGTTCGCGTGTCCCGTAGCGGGCGCCGGCGAGGTCGCCTGGGATGATGAAGTCAACGGCACGCGCGGGGTGTCCCCAGGCCTGTAGGACGGTTCGCCAGTGCGCGAGGTCTTCGAGCAGGATTGCGGGCATGAGTGTGCGGCGCTGGACGCTGTGCTCTGTCTTTCCCCATTCGTCGAGGATGCCGCCGTGGGAGAGCACCTCTTGTAGCCACATGTACTCCTCCACGATGGATCGCCATCTGAGTGCCCAGATCTCTTGGTTGCGTGCCGCGAGTCCGTATTGCAGGCTTACGATCGTCGCGTCGCGTTGGGCGAGGATCGGATCGCGGTGGCTGGTCCTTGTGAGCATGTCTTGGCGGATCGCCTCGACCGCGCGCGGGGATAGCGCCCAGCTCGCTACGCCGAGACCGTGCTTTCGTGTGGTCGGGGCCTCGCCGGTGCCGCCGACGCGCACCGAGCGGCGCCTGTTCACCCGTGGCTCGGTCGCGAGGCTGCACCCGTTGGTCTGGATCTCGGGCACGAGCTGTGAGGCGGCGGCCCAGCTGAGCGCGGCTGAGAGGACATGCCAGGCGTGATCGCGTGTGGGCTTCGGGACGCCTTCGCGGACCATTTGCTCGCGCCATCCCCGCAGTATTTGTGGTGTGTTGAAGCCTCTGGCGGGCAGCTTGCCTAGCTTGACGGCGTATGTCTCGCCCGGCGGCGACCGGCCGCCTGGTTTGAGAGCTCGCGGTTTTCCGGTCAGGTGCTTGCCGATCGTCGAGCGGTAGCGCTCGTAGGTCGCGGGCGCGAGTCCGCCTTGGTTGCTTGGGTGACCGCTGACTGAGAGGTAGAGCTCGAGCACCTCGGCGAGGCTGCGCGACTCTTCGGCCTGGTTTGCCTCCTTGGCGTCGAGGTCGAGCAGGAAGCGCCGCAGGCTTTCGCGCCCGCGGCGCTCGGCGGTGATGTAGTCGTCCATCCAAGCCCGCGCGTGGCGGACGGTCGGGAACATGCGCGTCGTTTCGCGCATCTGATGGTCGTAGAAGCCGACGCCGTAGGACTTGCGCCCACTCTTGGCGACATAAGGCCACTTCGAGCGCTTCGCCCACGGTTTAGCCATCGCGGCGACCCCTGTTTACGGGCAGGCGAGCGCAGGCGAGCAGCAACAGCACAGGAATGGCCTCGACGGTCCGCTAGATAAGCCCCTCCGTGGTCATCAGGCCACCCCTCCGGGAGAAGTGCGGGTTGCGGTGCGGCTACGCCAACGGCTAGGGGTCTCAACCGACGTTACAAACATGGTGCTTTGCGGGGAAATCATGTCTTGCTAACCCCCTTCATGGTAAGGAAGGGGTCATCGGTTCGAGTCCGATGGTGGGCTTGCGCACGTTGGTGAGTTGAAGGCCATACGGGTAACCCGACCTATGAGCCCCGTGAGCACCACGAATCTCGACCATCGCTCCCATGCGGCCGTGTCACGGAAATGGACGTCATTGCGTGCGACGGTTCTCGTGCTTGCGACGTACCTGTTGGTGTATTTGAGCTGGCAGTTGTTTCACTGGCTCCCGGGTAAGCAGCAATTGGGTCAGGCATTTCTTATACCCGTCGACGTCGCGGCGCTAGGCGCCACCTGGATGGCGGCACGCCGCTGCGCGGGATCTCCCGAGCTGCGGTCGTTCTGGCTCATGATGAGCGCCGCGATGGCAGCAGAGACGGTCGCCGACATCCTGCTGTTGCGTAACGACATCGTTTATGACGTCTCGCCTTTTCCGACGGTGGCAGACATATTCTTCCTATCTTTCTTCGTGTTGTTGTTCCTGGCCTTGCTGCGCGTGCCGGTCGCGCGGGTGACGGTGGCAAAGCGCTTGCGGATGTTGCTCGACGGCGCCACGATCGTGCTTGGTGGGGGCGCTGTTGTGTGGTATTTCGTGCTCGGCCCCACAGTGAAGGCTGGGGGGCAGAGTCCGCTTGCCACAATGGTGTCACTGGCGTACCCGATCGGCGACCTGATATTGTTTGCTGGCCTCTCAGCCGTACTCTTGCGTCGCAGCCCACCAATCCTCAAACTTCCGCTGCTGCTTATCGCCGCCGGAGTGCTTGTATCGATCACGGCCGATGTGATTTATGGGAACGGCGTGTTGAACGGCACGTATATGGGGGGCGATCCGATCGACACGCTCTACCTGCTCGAGTTCATGGCATTTACTTTGGCGGCTGTGGCCCAGCGGCCGGTGAGGGCCGGCGAACCGGACGCATTGGCCGGGGACTGGGAGCAGCCGATTCCACGAGCGACTTGGCTGCCGTATCTCACGGCACCGATTGGGTTCGGTCTCTTGATCGGCGTTGTGTGGGGAGAGCCTTTTTTCCCGGTGCTGAGCCTGATTCTGATCCTGGCCGCTATAGGAGGACTGGTGGCGGCACGCCAATACCTTGCGCTACGGGAGCTCGCGGCGGCGGAGGCGGCACGGCGAGAAAGCGAGCGGCGCTCCAGGGCGATCTTTGACAATGCGGGTGTCGGAATCACCGTTAACGACTTGCAGGGACCCGTCATCGTGGACGTCAACCAGACATTCTCGGAGATGGTGGGGTACTCGCCCGAGGAGTTGAGAGGCGGCGACTTCTCCGCGCTCACCCACCCGGACGAGCTCGACGCATTTCGCTCGCTGACGCCCGCGACGATCGAGGGATTCCAACGCGAGATACGTTTCCTTCGCCGCGACGGTACGGCGCTGTGGGGGTACCTCACGCTCTCCCTACTACGCGACGAGACCGGTGTCCCACGCCAGGTGATTGGGGTGCTGCAGGACATCACCACTCGCAGGGACGCCGAACAGGTAAAGGACGAGTTCATCTCGGTGGTTGGTCACGAGTTGCGTACACCCTTGACATCCATCCGCGGCTCGCTGGGTCTGCTTGAGGGGGGCGTCTTTGGCGAATTGCCCGAGGAGGCTAAGAGCATGGTGACCCTTGCTGTTACCAATACCGACCGTCTGGTGCGCCTCATCAACGACATTCTCGACATCGAGCGCATGGACGCCGGACGCATGGAGCTCGAACTCGCCCCGGTCAAAGCGTCCGCCCTGGTGCGAAATGCGCGCGCGAGAAGGGCGGTAGCGGCCTCGGGCTCGCCATCGCGCGAGACATAGTCGAGCGTCATGGCGGACAGATCAGTGTGGAGAGCCAGATAGATCAAGGCAGCACGTTCCGCTTCACTCTCCCCCTCGCTGAGGCCGCGAACGACTACGGCTCTGCCACACAGAGTTCCTACCGGAGACCACAGTGACCCTGCGAGACGTCGAGCCCCTCGTAAGCGAATCGGTGTCCGCCGAAGGAGCTGGCGCGCAATGACCTCGCGGCTGCTGCTTGTGGACGACGATGACGCGATCCGCACGATCGCCTCGATCAGCCTTGAGCGCATTGGCGGATGGACCGTCATATCCGCCCCATCAGGACGAGCCGCACTGGAAACCGCCCAAGACGACGGACCATTTGACGCTGTCCTGATGGATGTGATGATGCCCGACCTCGACGGACCCTCCACACTGGAGCGCCTGCGAGCCGGCGTCCTCCCAGCCCGCGTCCCCGTCGTCTTTCTCACCGCGAAGGTCGGGGATGCAGAACGCGAGCGCCTGCTCTCGCTCGGCGCCGTCGGGGTCATCGCAAAGCCATTTGACCCGATGACCCTCCCCAAGGAACTCCAGCGGATACTCGACCACTGAAGGCCACACGCGCTGGTTGGTCGAGTATCACCGACAACCTGGCGCCTGCCGGCCCGACAAGAGATCAAAGCGTGGGACGCCCCAGCCGGGCGCCCCACGCCCATGCGCCGCGCCGCGGTACACCGTGGCGGCGATCTGACGCTGTGGCCGACCCCGGCATCTCGGTCCCAGACAGGCCTCCGCAACCGATGGGATGCTCGACGGACGACCTCGCAATCGCGATTCCTTCCCTCTGTCTGCGTTCTCGCAGACGATCAAGTTAGAGCCACCATGGATCACCGGGTGTGAAGGAAGTGAGACCTCCCGGTTACCATCGCGTGTCACTCGGCCGCCTCCGGGTCACCGCGATGAGATCAGCAACGCCACACCAGCCGAACTCCAAGCACGCAGACCCGCGCCTTCCGGGGCCACGAACGGTGGGCGTGAGGGTCTCCGAATGGTTGGTGCCAGAGCGCAATCCAGCGGGAGCTGTGTACGGGATCATCACGATCGGCGCGCTCCTGGCGGCCGAGAGTGGCCTACGCGAGACCTACGCCGAGACGGTCGGGTCGGTGTCGATCGCCGTCGTGCTCTATTGGTTTGCGCACTCCTACGCCGATGTGCTCGGCTTGAGGTTGACCGAGCAGCGCCAGCTCACGTGGGCGGAGCTGTGGCACACGTTTGCCCAAGACTGGTCGATCGTGCGAGGCGCATCTGCCCCCCTTTCCGCGCTGCTGGTGGCGTGGGTGGCCGGCGCTGAGCAGACAACCGCCGTTACCGCCGCGGTGTGGACCGCCGTCGGGAGCCTCATCGCATTCGAGCTTGCGGCGGGAATCCGCTCCAAATCAAAACCCGCGGAGCTTGTGTTGGAGGTGGCGGTGGGCGCCACCATGGGCCTTGCGATCTTGGCCCTTAGAGCGCTCCTGCACTAGGCGATTGCGAGCGCCTCTAGCATTGGGTAGGTCCAGCGGCTTGCGGGCTGGCAAACAAGGCCTGCTTGTCATAGCCTTGACGCCCCCGAGAGCGCGTAGACAATAAATCTCTGACATGGAATGATATTGTTTTCAAGACTCCTTGATAGTCGAGGGGATATAAACATTCGAGGAGATAGAACACCTTGAAGGAGGGCGGGAACAACCTCGGCGGTGGCGCGCTCGCGCCTCGACACCCACCGCCCGTTGACGCGATGAGGACCCAGAGAGAGGACGACGACGCTGCCGTCCTCGACACGAGCCTCGCCGCGCCGCTCTATGAGCGCCTTCCACGAGGCCCCCACCAGATGGGCAAGGGTGAGGTGGCCGAGAATCAACGCCGCCGCATGCACGGCGCGATGGTCGAGGCTGTGGCCGCCAACGGCTACGGGCGCACCAGCGTCAAGCAGATCGTGACGCTCGCGGGGGTGTCACGACGAGCGTTCTACGAGCAGTTCGCCAACAAGCAGGAATGCTTCCTGGCGACACTCGACATGATCGCCGACCGCGCGATGGACAGCATCTCCGCGAGCTACAAATCGAGCGACGGGACCCTCGAGGAAAGGCTGAGCGCTGCGCTCACGACGTTCGCTGAGGTGGTGGTGGACAATCCGAAGGGAGCGCGGGTAATGCTCGTCGACGCTCCATCCGCCGGCCCGGCGGGTTGGGCGCGGTTGACCGAGACGCTCACCGCCTTTGAGGAGCGTCTCAGCTCAAGCTTCTCCCACGCCCCCGATGCTGCCCCGCTGCCCGCGCCCGTGACGCGCGCGATCGTCGGTGGGTTGCGGCGTGCCACCTTCGTACGACTCGTCGAGAACCGCACTATGGAGATGCCTGACCTAGTCGCGCCGATGCTCAGCTGGACGCTCGTATTCAAGACCGACGCCCCAAATCCGATTGGGGGCCGGCGCGACGCGCCTACCCCAACCATGATGGTCCGCGAAGATGATCGCGCGCGGATCTTGCGTAGCGCGCTGGAGCTGGCGGCGCTGGAAGGCTATGGAAACCTCACGCCGATGCGTATAGCCGACGAGGCAGGCGTGTCGATCGACACTTTCTTCGGGCTGTTCGAGGACATGGAGGCGTGCTTCCTGGCAGCAGTGGAGAAGCTCGGCGAGGAGGTAGGAGAGACAGTTTCCGACCCGGGGCTCACGACCGCCGAATGGCCACTGGCGGTGCGCCGCTCCCTGGACGCGCTGATGCGCTACTTCGCCGCCCGTCCCGCCTACACCCAGACGATCGCCACCGGCGTGTTCGCGATGGGCCAGCGCGCCGTCGACCTCGGCGCGGAGCTCGCCTGCGAGGTGGCCGCAAAGCTCACCGCGGGCGCTCCATGCGCGCCCCTCACCGAGCTTGCCCAGGAGGGCATCGAGGGCGCTATTTGGCACACGATCTACTGTCAAACCACCAACGGCGGCATGGGCGCGCTGCCCGAACTCTCCGACTACCTCGCCTACGTGGTGCTGGCTCCCTTCCTCGGCGCCACGGAGGCCGCGCGGATCGTCACCGAGCAGCGCACACCGAGAGCGGCCTGAAACCAAACGCTCAGCCTTTGCGCCGGTGGCGCGCCTCGGCGAAATGACAGAACAGGACGCCCACGAGCAGCGACACCACGATCACGATGATGAGCGGCGTCTGGGAGGTGCCAAAGATCCAGTTGACCTCGACATCTTCGAGGTTTAACACCGCAAACAACGTCGTAACGACGGCGAGCGCGATCAGTCCTCCGGTGCGAGCGTTCTCGCGGCGACTGCGCTTACGCTCCGGTGTCTGCGTGGGCTCGGACATCGGCAACCTGATCCTACCCGCTGGCGACTCCCTCTCAACCTGGGGCTACTCGTGAGGAGCGTCGTCGGCCTGTGACGACGTCATCCCCTCAAGCTCCGCCTGAACCCAGGAGCAACCGGCCGAGAGCTCACCCACACCCATCGCAGCCGCCACGTTGAGCGCCATGCCGTGGCGAAAGAAATCGTCGAGGCGCTCGCTGTCGGCGCCTGAGAGCTCACCCGCGAACGCCACAAGCTCCGCATAGCGGTGGCGCACACGGGCGCACACAAGCGGGTCGTCGCAGGCCGCATACGCCTGGTGTTGGAGCATCAGGTAGTCACGATCGGTATCCAGTAGCTCCTTGTAGGCCCTTCCCATCGCCATCAGCACGTCCTCGCAATCCTCGGGCCCCATCCCGGCGCGAAAATCGGCGGCGGCACGCGTGAACGTGTCGGCAAAGCGGTCGAAGCAGTGGTCGATCGCGGCTAGGAACAGCTCCCGCTTGCCCGCGAAGAGGCTGAAAACGTAGGGCTGAGCAACACCTACGCGACGGGCGATGCGATCGACCGGGGTCCCGTGCAAGCCACTTCCGGCAAACTCATGCACGGCGGCTGAGATCAACGCCTCACGGCGCTCTGCGGCGGGAACACGCTTGCGCGTGGTTGTCGTATCTGCCTCCATCCCACCCCATAATTTAGCAGTCACTAATAACTTGTGCCACCCGAGGATGACGGGAAGTGAGGACGAATATGGATGGCAGGATGTTCACAGTCAAGCCAATCTGGATATCGTCGCTCCTCCTCATAGCCGGCATGATCGCACTGGCCGGATGCGGCTCCGACGGTACGAAGACCGTGTCGGTATCGAGCGCCACCCCCTCGGGAACCGCCACCAAGAGCACACCCACGCAAAGCACGCTGCCCTCCTCCCCATCGACGAAGACCACGACCACCGGCGCCTCAACCACTGGCGAGGTGCAAGACACTCGCACCACCACGGCTCCCGCGTTTACGAAAGAAGCCACCAACAGCGGAGGCCTGAGCGGGGCCGTCACGGTCGTGAAAGCCCACGGCTTCACCCCCAACAACACCTCCGATTACCGTTCCGGCCAGACCCTGCGCGTGTTGACCGCCACCCGCACCGGGTCAGGCGATGGGTACGCCCAGCAGGCTTTCTTCTTCGTCGGTAACCGCTATATCGGCACAGACACCTCCCAACCCAGCGCCGGTGTGAAGGTAGTGGCGCAGGGCGACACCGAAGTGACGCTCGCATATCCGCTCTATCGCCCGCACGACCCACTCTGCTGCCCCGGCGGAGGGCAGGCGACTGTGCACTTCCAGCTCAACAACGGCCGCCTTGTGCCGCTCGGGACAATCCCTCCAGCCAACTCCACCACCGGCCTAAGCCGAGGGTAGGCGCCGGGCGTCGGTTCTCCTCGCCGAGAAATCCGGGAGTGAGACGCACCCCGCGGGTACATTGGTCTGAGACCGCCTCTCAACCATAAGGAGATCCGATGAGCCCAATAATCGAGGGCCGTGCCGAGGAGTTGCTGAAAGCCAAGAACTTCGTCGTGGTGTCCACCCTCCGTCCCGACGGGTCGGTTCATGCGGCGCCCACGTGGGTAGACGTGCAAGACGGCAAGCCAGTCCTCAACACTGCCGACGGGCGCGCCTGGCCGCGTAACCTCGAGCGCGACCCGCGCGTGACGCTCACCGTCCAGAACGCGGAGAACCCCTACGAGTACGTCACCATCCGCGGGCGCGTCACTGAGCGCACCACCGACGGCGCCGACGAGCACATCGACGCGTTGGCTAAGAAGTACATGGGTGTCGATTCCTATCCTCTGCGCCAACCCGGCGAACAGCGCGTGATCTTGCGGATCGAGCCTGACTACGTACACGCCTACGGCAGCTGAGGACCCCTTCGTCTGAGCAGCCGCCGCCACAACGACGGCGGTCGGGGCTGGGTGCGCAACCACTCGTCCCTCATCGGAAGCTCGCCCCGCTTGCGCGCCGCGAGAACGCACTTCGTGTGCGCGTGGCGGCGGCGGGTTTTGTCGTCCTCGGGGAAGATCAACATGTGCTCGCTGAGCGCCGCCAGTTGCCTTCCGCAGAAGGGGCAGCGGTAGGTAGCGGGCTTACGGTTGTGCGCGCTTCGCACCGTCCACCATCGAGCCGCGGGCAATCTCGCCATCAACCTATTGTCGCGGCGGTAGCCTTCAACGTGAGTGGTGGTGCGCAAGTGGCTACGAGGACAGATCCAAATAGTCGAGCCAGAGGCGGGTCCCAACCGGCAGATCAAGCCAAGCTCGTACACGACACGCGTAAGGCGATCAAGCGCATGCGCGCGCTCGCGCGACTCTTGCGCAAGGAGATCGGCGAGCGAGACTTCCGTCGTGTCAACACGCGACTACGTGACGCCGGACGACGCCTAGCCACCTCACGCGATTCCGTTGTGCGGCTCTCAACGCTCTTACGCTTGATCGCACGCCACCCCAAAGCGCTAGCGCTGGAGGGCGTCGAGCGCCTAAGAGGGCAACTAGAGGCCGACCTCGCACAAGCAGACCACCCGGAGTGCGACCCTCGCGTCCTCGACGACGTCGCGGAGATGCGCCGCGAGCTCTCCCATTGGGACCTCCTCGACCACAACCTCGACGCGCTCACCCCCGGCCTGCGACGGATCTACCGCGACGGCCGTCGCCGCTTTGCGCGCGTGAAGCGCAAACACGCACCCCCCCAAGACCTCCACGACTGGCGCAAGCGCGTGAAGGCGCTCTACTACGCACTCGACATGCTCGGCGGCGAAAGCGCGAAGGGAGCCCGTGGTGTGACCAAACGCGCGGAGCGTCTCGGCGAAGCGCTCGGTGAGGAGCACGACCTTTGGCTGCTCTCGGTGTACGTCGAGGAGCACCCACAAGCGCTCGACCAAGGCGACAGGTCGCGAGAGGTCCTGTTGAATCTCATCGCCAAGCGACGTAAGCGTCTGCGCAACCGCGCGCTCGCCGCCGGCGCCCAGATCTACTCCGATTCGCCCCGCGAGTTCACGCGACGCACAGCCCAAGCACTTTCCCGTTGAACCACTCAGGGTTTCCCCGTGTACAGCCGATGAACATGGCGACCCTCGCCCATGCGTCTGCGACCCCTCCACCCCTCGACCTTTCTCCTCGCCGCCCTGATCGGCGGATTGGGTGTGTTCGTGCTGCACACCACCCTCAATTTCGGCGGTAAAGAACTCGACGGGGTGTTCGGAGGCGGCGTCTATAACGCCCTCATGCTTGGCTCGGCTGTGGCGGTCCTCGCGCGAGGAGCCAAAGCCGGCGAGCAACGCACCGCGTGGCTTGCGATGGGCGCGGGGCTGCTCTTCTGGAGCCTCGGCGAACTGTATTACGAGTTGCTCATCGAAGGCACGAGCGCCGAAGCGGGCGGCACCGTCTCACCGGCCGACGCGCTCTACCTGGCGATGTACCCGTGCTTCTACGTAGGGGTCGCCCTGCTGGCGAGAACCCACCTGCGCGACGGTCGCGTGGGCATGTGGCTTGACGGACTGATCGCCGGCCTTGGCGCGGCGAGCGTCGCCGCCGCGTTGATCCTCCCCCCCATCCTCGACCACGCTACGGGCGCTCACAGCTCGATCGTCGTGTCGTTGGCGTACCCCATCGGCGACCTACTTCTCACCGCATTCGCGTTGGGAGCGATAGGCATCACCGGCTGGCGTCCCGGCGGAGTGTGGTTGCTCATCGCCGGCGCGATGCTCGTAAGCGCACTAGCCGACTCCACCTACCTCTACCAAACCTCCA
Organism: uncultured Solirubrobacterales bacterium; assembly: GCA_963695305.1. Taxonomy (GTDB): domain Bacteria; phylum Actinomycetota; class Thermoleophilia; order Solirubrobacterales; family Solirubrobacteraceae; genus Palsa-744. The sequence continues at coordinate 3,100,022 of OY968774.1, forward strand.
CCGACACCTACCAATCTGGTACGTGGCTCGAATGCCTGTGGCCCACCGCGGCCGTCATGCTCGCGGTTGCTGCCTGGCTACCGCCTAGACGCGCACAACAGCGCCGGATGCAGAGTTGGCAGATGATGTCGGTGCCAGCGCTAGCGTTGCTCAGCGCACTCGGAGTACTCGTGTACGGCAACCTCGGCCCGAAACTCACCCTCGCGGCCGTAATCCTCGCCGCCGCGACCGTGCTCGCCGTGGGCGTCCATCTGCTGGTCACCTGGCGTGAGAACCTCGCTCTGCTGGCTCACTCCAGACGCCTATCGCTCACCGACCCGCTCACGGGCCTGGGCAACCGACGGCGGCTGATGGGAGACCTGGGGCTCGCCTGCAAGAACTCCGACCCGCAAGACCCATGCGGGCTCGTGCTGTACGACCTCGATGGCTTTAAGATTTACAACGACACCTTCGGCCATCCCGCCGGAGACACACTGCTCGTTCGCTTGAGCGAGCGGCTCCAACGAGCGGTGGAACCCAAGGGTGTCGCCTACCGCATGGGGGGCGACGAGTTCTGCGTGCTCTTCGACGGCTCCCATGACGACTGTGAGGCACTCGTCCGAACAACCCTTGCGGCTCTCACCGACGAGGCCCCAGGCTTCTCGATAACCGCCTCGCACGGAGTGGTGCGAATCCCCAGTGAAATGTCCGACCCCGCCTCGATCCTGCAGCTCGCCGACCAGCGTCTCTACCGGCGCAAGGAAGAGGTCGCAGCGCTTCGCTCAGGCGACGCTCACGACGGTGAGCACGCTCTCCCCCTTGGGGAGCACTACGGAAGCGCGCTCGCCGGCGCGACAGCCGAGCAGAGCGCGCGCGACCGGCGAATCCGCCGACAACCGCCCCTCTGAGGGGGAGGCGTCGTGCGAGCTCACGATCCGCCACGTGCGCTCCTTGCCCTTCTCGTCGCTCACCACCACGGTAGAGCCAAAGCCGACGGCTCCGGGCACGGCTTCTGACTCCTCCACCACCACCGCTGTGGAGATCCTCTCGCGCAGTTTCGCGATCTTCGTCTCAAGGTGCGCCTGATCGTTCTTGGCGTCGTGATACTCGCTGTTCTCCTTGAGGTCCCCCCACTCGCGAGCGGTTTTGATCCGCTCGGCGATCTCCCGGCGTCCCTCCCCCTCCAACGTCGCAAGCTCCGCTTCAAGGGCGGCTAATCCTTCGGGGGTGACCATATTTGTCGCCTCAGCGCTCATCCCGCTAAGCCTACCCGCATCGCCACGCCGGCGGAGATCTAGAAATACGTGGAGGGCGAAGTCGAGAGCAGCGCGTAGATCTGCACCACCGCCGCTTGCACGAGCAGCTGCGAGGAGAGCGGTGCGCCGAACACGAACAAACCGCTCTTCAAGCGTCGATTGACCCACATGTAGTTCACGTAGGTCTGCGCGACCTGCGCCCCAGCCGGATCGTGCGTGATCGAGTCGAGATACATCAAGTTTCTGAAGTACACCGAGGGGAAGAACGGGTTTTCGCTCAACATGCGGGACGCCGTGAAGTAGGCTTGCGCCGCTCTCGCCGTTTCGCGCGCCTGGTTGAGATAGGCGCTGTTGCCGGTCGCCTGGTAGAGCAGAGTCCCGGCGCCGATCATCACCCCCTGCGTGTAGCTCCACAGCGTGGGGTCGATCACCCCGTGCTGGCGAATATGATCTGCGTACAAGCCACTCGGCTGCAGCAAGCAAAGGCGCGTCCATTCGTAAGCCGTCTGGGCGAACTGCAGGTAGGTCTGGTTCCCCGTGATCCTGTAGAGCTGCACCGCAAGCTCCGCTGCCGGCCCGTTGGTGATCGTGTTGCGGTCGGTGTTGCTGGGAGAGTCTGAGAACGGCACTCCTCCTACGCAAGCGAGTTTTGGGTTGGTCTGCCAACCCGCCATCACGAACGCCATGATCTGCTCCGCCTTTTCCAGTAGTGGCGCTTCGTGGCGACGCTTGTAGAGTCGCATGAGCTCTATCCCCACCCACTCGTTGTCGTCGTAGTAGCTAACTCCTCCGGGTGGGACCACCCCGCCGTTGTAAGAAGGCAAGGCCGGAGGCGGCACGCCGACCGTTTCAGGGGATTCCGTCCCTTCGGTAGCTTCAGTTTCAGGCTGTTCGCCGGGGAGCGGTTCCCCCACCGAACTGGCGGGGCTCCAGTACTTCGCCAGGCCGTACATACGCACGTGCAATTCACGCGCATAAGCCACCGCCTGCTTGGCCGCCTGGCCGCGGATGCCCGACACGCTCACGGTCGCCACCAACGCCTGCGAGAAGGGCCACAGGTAGGAATAAGGTTCTCCGATGTACAGCCCAGTACCGGGGATGTAGAAGTTGTGCTGCATCGCCGTGTACCCCACGAGCGCCCGCGCCGGATTGCCGTGCAAGCCGAGCTTACGCTTAGGCTTCTTCTTCTTCGCGCCCGCGCTCGTTTTGGCGCCCCCGCTCCCACCCGCGGACGCGCCGCCTGTGTTCGAGGCGCTGTGCGCGAATTCGCCCGCGCGAGCACGCTTGCGGGGACCCTCCCCACCCGCCGGATAGCGCGACCCGGCGCCCTCGTGAGCATGCCCGCGAGAGACGACGCCGCCGGCAAGACCCGGTGTCACGCCCAACCCCGCCAGGGAAAGGGCCATCGCAACGGTTGCCGACACGGGCCGCGCGCGAGCCCAGGAGATGTGAGATTTCCGCCTCATCAATACAGACCTCCAGAACAAACCACGTGCGCCAACGATGCGGTCGAGGGTATTCTGCCCAGCCTGGGCGACAACCTTAGGAGAGACGCGTGACGACCGTTAGAGAAGCAGCGTTTTCGCTGCTGCGCGAAAGATCGATGACCACCATATTCGGGAATCCCGGATCGACGGAGCTACCGATGCTCACCGATTTCCCTGAGGACTTCCGCTACATCCTTGGCCTACAGGAGGCCACCGTCGTTGGGCTCGCCGACGGCTACGCCCAAGCCAGCGGCTCCCCGACTCTCGTGAACCTCCACACCGCCCCAGGCGTTGGCAACGCGATGGGGGCCATCTTCAACGCCCAGGCCAACAAGAGCCCGCTCGTGATCACCGCGGGACAGCAGTACCGCTCGCTGATGACCCTGCAAGCCAACCTCACCAACCGCGACGCCACGCGCATGGTGCACCCACTGGTCAAGTGGAGCTATGAGCCCCCACGAGCGCAGGACGTCCCCCACGCGCTCGCCCGCGCGATCCATGCCGCGACCCTGCCCCCGCGCGGCCCCTCCTTCCTCTCGATCCCGATGGACGATTGGGGCGCGGAGGTCGATGAGGGGGCCGTCCACCATCAGTCAACCCGCACTGTCACTGGCGCATCGCAGCCTGGACCGGAGGCGATCGCGCTGCTGGCCGAGCGCCTCGCGCGGGCCGAGCGCCCCGCTCTCGTAGCCGGTCCCGAGATCGACGCGAGCGGCGGTTGGGAGGCAGCGATCCGGCTTGCCGAGCGCCAGCGTCTAACCGTGTACGCCACGCCCGCGCCCGGGGGCGGGCGGATCGGCTTCCCCGAGGGTCACCCGCTGTTCCAAGGCATCCTCGCTCCCGCTGTGCTCCCAGTCGGCGAAATGCTCGCCGCGCACGACCTCGTGCTGGCGGTGGGGACATCGGTGTTCCCCTACTACCCGAACGTCCCCGGCCCCTTGCTCGCTGAGGGCACCACGCTCGTGGCGATCACGAGCGATCCCGAAGAGGCGGCGCGGGCGCCAATGGGAGATGCGCTCCTCGCCGATCCCGCGCTCACGCTCGCCGCGCTCGCGGAGGTAGTTGGCGACTCCGACCGCACACCTCCCCCTCCCCGTCCCGCGCCCGAGCCCGTCCCTGTCACGGACCCGATGAGCCCTTCCACCGCGGTACGTGCGCTCGCGGAGGTGTTCCCACAGGACGGCATCGTGGTGCTCGAGTCGCCGTCCGCCACGCTCGCGCTGCGAAACCAGCTGCGTCTCTCAACACCAGGCAGTTACTACTTCTCCTCCGGAGGGGGTCTGGGCTTCGGCATGCCCGCCGCGATCGGCGCTCAGTTGGCTCAACCGAGCCGCCCCGTGGTGTGCGTGATCGGCGAGGGCTCCGCTCAGTACGCGATCCAAAGCCTGTGGACCGCCGCCGCCTATGACGTTCCGGTCACATTCCTGGTGCTACGTAACGACGAGTACGCGATCCTCAAGTGGTTCGGCATGCTTGAGGACATCGTCGGAGCGCCCGGCCTTGACCTTCCGGCGCTCGACTGCGCGGCGGTCGCCACCGGGTATGGGGTCTCCTCGCGCGTGGTCTCAACCGTTGAGGATCTCGGTGATGGACTCGCCAAGGCGCTCGCGTCCAACAAACCCGAGCTTGTCGAAGTTCGGGTCTCCCCCGGGATGGCGCTCGCGTGAGCGACACTCGTCCCGATGCGATCGTCGTAGGCGCGGGGCTCGCGGGCCTGGTGAGCACACTTGAGCTACTGCGCTCCAACCACACCGTGCTGCTGCTCGACCGCTGTAACCCACAGGAGATCGGCGGACTCGCGCGCGAGGCGTTTGGGGGGATGTTCATGGTGGATTCCCCCGAGCAGCGCCGTTCACGTATCCCCGACAGCGAGCGGCTCGCGCTCGAAGACTGGTTGCGTATCGCCGAGTTCGACCCCGAGGACGTATGGCCGAGACGGTGGGCCGAGCAGTACGTGACCCGCGCCCGCGACGATGTCGGCGCGTGGCTGCGTGAGATCGGCGTGAAGTTCTTCCCCGTTGTGAACTGGGCCGAGCGGGGCAACTTCGGCGACGGGAACTCGGTGCCGCGCTTCCACCTCACGTGGGGCACCGGCAAGGCGCTCGTGCAAGCGGTTTGGGGGGCGATCGAGTCGCACCCGCGCCGCCACGCGCTTGACCTGCGTTTCAAATCGCGCGTGGTGGAGCTTCTGATCTCAGACGGAGTCGCGCGAGGCGTAAAGCTCGAGTCGGGAACCGAGGAGCACGCCTTCAAGGCCGTGGTGATCGCCGCCGGGGGCATCGGCGGCAACCTCGACATCGTGCGCCGCGAATGGCCCACAGATCGATTCGGCCCGGCGCCCAAGCGACTGTTGATGGGCTCCCACTACTACGCCGACGGCGCCCTCCACGAAGAGGTGAGACGGATCGGTGGCAACGTTACCCACCTCTCGCGGATGTGGAACTACGCGGACGCGGTACGCCATCCCAAACCGCAGCGTGAGCATCATGGGTTGAAGTTGATCCCGCCCCGCTCGGGTTTGATGCTCAACCCCGATGGCCGCCGCTATGGCCCGGTGCCGGTGATGCCAACCTTCGACGCCTACGCCGCGCTTGAGCGCATGTGCGAGGACGAGCGCAAGTACTCGTGGCTGATCTGCAACTTCAAGATCGCAAAGAAAGAGCTCGATGTGTCGGGCTCGCAACACAACCCCCACCTGCGCGAACGCCGCCTGCTGCCGTTCCTGCTGAGCGTGGTGCTTGGCAAGCCCGGCCTTGTCAACCACTTCCTCGATGGCTCCCCCGACTTTGTCTCGGCTGGCTCGCTGACGGAGCTGGCGGAGAAGATGAACGATGTCACGCAGGAGCTGACAGGTGAACGCGCGATCGACGCGGCGGTCCTGCAGCGCGAGGTCGGGCGCTATGACGAGACGATCGCCCGCGGGAAGGGCCTCTTCAACGATGACCAGCTCCGGCGTATCGCCCAGCTGCGCAACTGGCGTGGCGACCGTTTGCGCACAGCGCGCTTCCAGCGCATAGTCGACCCCAAGGCGGGCCCCTTGATCGCGATCCGCCTGCAGGTGATGGCGCGTAAGAGCCTCGGTGGCATCCAAACCGACCTCGCTTGCCGCGTGCTGCGCGACGGTGGCGAGCCGATCGCGGGTCTCTACGCGGTCGGCGAGTCGGCTGGGTTCGGGGGCGGCGGCGTCCACGGCAGGCGCTCGCTTGAGGGCACCTTCCTCGGCGGTTGCGTCTTCAGTGGGCGACTGGCGGCGGCGAGCATCGCTGGGAGTGAGCTACCGCTGCGCATCCCACCCCGAGTGGCGTGAGCCCCCGCTACGACTACGTAACCGTCGGCCACGTCACGCTCGACCTGATCGAGGACCGGCCTGGAGGCACGGTCACCCAGCCCGGCGGTGGTGCCTTCTACAGCGCGCTTCAAGCAGCTCGCTTGGGCCTGCGCACGTTGATCGTCACCCAAGGCGTGCCGGCGCAGATCGAAGAGTTGCTCGCCCACTACGCAAGCGAGCTCGATCTGCATGTGATCCCGGCGCCGCACACCACCACGCTCGCCACGAGCCACAGTGGACTCGCCCGCTCCCAGCGCGTGCTCGCGTGGGCGGGACAGATCGTCGAGCCGCTTGACATCGACAGCTCGATCTTGCACCTCGCCGCGGTTGCGCGCGAGACACCGGCCACCTGGAGGGGAGAGGCAGACTTCGTCGGGCTGACACCTCAGGGCTTGGTGCGTGACTGGCATGGGGTCCAACCGACATCGCTTGTCGCGCTCGACCCTGCGACCCTCCCCTCCCACTTCGACGCGGCTGTGATCGGCGAGCGGGAGCGCGCTTACTGCGACGCCCTCTTTGAGGCGGCGCGGCGCAAGGGCGCAGCCGTGGCGGTGACCGCCGGCGCTCGTCCTACCGCCGTCTATCCCGCAGGCATTGAGCCGGGCGTGCAAGCCGTCGTCCCTGCAGCTACGACACCTGCGCGCGACGACCTCGGCGCCGGCGACGTGTTCGCGGCGACGTTCTTCGTGGCGCTCAACGAGGGCATACCGGCGGCCGAGGCGGCCGCATTCGGGAACGCCGCCGCCGCGCTACGCGTGACGTCGGTAGGCGCCGCCGCGATCGCCCATCGCACGGAGATAGAGGCCACGCTCGGGTGAAGCCGGCGCTGCTGCGAGCTACTCCCTGAACACTCCCTCGCGCGCAAGCACGGCATCCAACAATCGCTTCAACGTCTCTGAATCGATCGACCGCGCGCCGCCGCCCGCCCCCGCCGCGAGCAGCAGGCAGCCGCCCACCGGCGCCATCTCTACGACCGCGACACGAGCTTGGGGTGCGACGCGACGCACTACCTCAGTGAGTGGTTCCCCAAACAGTGCGCCCGCCTTGAACGCGCTACCGATCAACCCCACTGGGAACTCGCCGACGAGGCCCGTCTGCTCGATCACAGCCGTAATTTGCCGCCCCAGTTCGACAGCCGCATGCTCGTACAACCCGCGCGCAACCGCATCCCCGGCGTGCGCCACACGCGCGGTCTCCACCGCGAACGCGGCGATCTCCCCCTTGGCAAGCGGCTTTGAGTACACAAGCGTGGCGAGCCGCTCGATGCTGTCCACGCCGAAGAAGTCAACCGCCGCAGCACCCAACGCGGTCTCAGGCCCTGAGTGCTCGCGGTCGGCGAGCGCAGCCCTGATCGAATCAATCGCGAGCCGGTAACCGCTTCCCTCGTCGCCAAGCACGTGACCCCAGCCGCCGGCGCGCCAGGCGCGTGCGTCCGGTCCCACCCCGAACACGTTGCTACCGGTCCCCGAGATCGCGCCGACCCCGGGCTGGGCGCCCGTGGCGGCGGCCCACGCACCCACCACGTCGTTGACCACAACCCAACTCGCCGGACGAACCTCACGCACGTGCTCAGCCACCGCATCGGTGTCGGTGCCCGCGATCGCCAGCACCGCCGCATCGAGGCCATCGCGGTCAATCCCGGCCCGCCCGAGCGCCTCGTCCGTTGCCTTCAAGAGCGAGGTCGTGGCAACGGGCGCCCCCACCGCATCGGGGTTGCTCGACCCCCCATGGCCGAGGTGAAGCGTGTGCTCACGTAGGTCGAGCACCGCGGCAAGCGTCTTGGTGGCGCCCCCATCAACGCCCATCACAAAGCGCGCCCCACCGCCGATTCCCGGCGCGGTGAGCGCCGCGGGCAACATCACAAGCGACTCCCGATTCATTGCGTGATCCTCGCACTCCTCGAGGAGCGGCGCTTCCGGCAAGCCCGGACATGGTTCCGAGCCAACTCCAAATGAACTCCAAATATGTCCAAATTTTTGGAGACAAATAGGCTAAACTCCAAATTTCTGGAGTTGTTTGGAATAGATTTGGAGATAGCTGTGTACGTCGCAAAGCCACCCAGCCTCGGAGAGATCATCATCAAACTTGACCCCGAGCGGGCATTCGCCGTCGTGATGAACGACGCCGGGATCGTCCCCTCCGAGTACGTCCATTGGGACAGGCTCCGCCACTTGAAGCCACCCGCCGGGATGACGAGCGAGGAGTGGTGGCTCATGGTGAAGTCCTCGCGAGACGGGACCCAGCGCAAGCTGGCACTCAGCGACTCGGCTGGCAAGACCACCGCTTCTTACACGGTCCCCGATGAAGCGCTGGAGCTGCTGCACTACATCGACCGGCATTGCAGCGGCGAGATCGCCATACCCGATGTCGTCACTGCCGACAGCCAGGCACGCCGCCACTATCTGGTGAACTCTCTCATGGAGGAGGCGATCCGCTCGAGTCAGCTTGAGGGAGCGACAACCTCGCGTCGCATCGCCAAGGAGTTGCTGCGCACTGGCCGTAAGCCGCGTGACCGTAGTGAGACGATGATCCTCAATAACTACCGCGCCTTGGCGTTCATGCGCGAGGAGATCGGCGATCAGCTCACCCCACAATCGGTCATCGAGCTACAGCGCATCCTTACCGAAGGCACACTCGACCGTCCCGACGCGGCGGGCAGGCTCCAAACGGCCGACGATAAGCGAATCGTCGTCGCCGACTCGACCACGGGCAAGGTGTTGCACACGCCACCGCCAGCCGACCAGCTACCCAGGCGGCTTGAAGACCTCTGCGAGTTCGCCAACGCGGACTCCGATTCCGGCGGCTTCATGCACCCTGTAATCCGCGCGATCTTGTTGCATTTCTGGCTGGCCTACGATCACCCGTTCGAGGACGGGAACGGACGCACTGCGAGGGCGCTGTTCTACTGGCAGATGCGCAAGCGCGGCTACTGGCTGGTCGACTATCTGTCGATCTCGCGCATCCTGCGTCAGTCACCGTCGAAGTACGCGAGGTCGTTCCTGTTGACGGAGACCGACGACCTGGACACGACCTATTTCCTGTTGCACCAACTGGCCACCATCCGCCAGTCAGTCGAGGAGTTGCATCGCTACCTTCGCCGCAAGGTTGCCGAGGTCAAGGAGGTGGAGCGCCTCGTGCGCGACTCACCGGAGTTCAACCACCGCCAGCTCGCCTTGCTGGGAGACGCTGTGCGCGATCCGGGAGCCGGCTACACGTTCCGATCCCACGCAACCACGCACGGCGTTACTCACGAGACAGCCAGATCTGACCTCGGCGGACTCCTTCGTCGCGGACTACTGGAGCGGCATCGTTCTGGCCGCCAATACGTCTTCACCCCGTCACCAGGACTTCCCGAACTACTGAAGCGGCGGTAGATTGCTCGCGATGCCCCAAGCACGGACAATCACAGTCATGCCGATGTTTCCACAGGCGGAAGCCAAGACTGGCATGTACGAGTCCTTCTACCTGCGCGCGGTCTCACCGGATGAGCCCGTGGGGGTGTGGTTTCGCTACACAGTTCACAAGTGCCCGGGCCAAGCCCCGCGGGGATCGTTGTGGTGCACCGTGTTTGACGCCACGGCGGGAAGCCCGTTCATGCACAAGCTCACCACCGAGCAGCTCACCTCGCCAAGCGATGGGTGGATCGAGATCGGCAGCGAGTCAAGTCTCGGGCCGGGGGTCGCCGAGGGTGTGTGCGGAGAGGCGCGTTGGTCGCTGCGTTTCACGAGCGAGGAGCCCGAACTACGTCACCTCAAGCAGGCATGGCTGTATAAGGCGCCGCTGCCCCGCACGAAGCTCACGAGCCCGTCCCCGGCCGCACGCTTTGAGGGGACCGTCGAGCTGCCCGGCCGCACTCTGAACATCGACGGATGGCGTGGCATGGTGGGCCACAACTGGGGCTCCGAGCACGCCGAGCGGTGGATCTGGCTGCACGGGGTGGGCTTCCAGGAGGACCCGGAGGCGTGGCTTGATGTGGCGCTTGGGCGGGTGCTCATCGCTGGGCGACTCACACCGTGGATGGCCAGCGGCGCGATCTCCGTGGGCGGCCGGCGCACGCGCCTGGGTGGGCTGGGCGCACGCGGAGTGCGCGTCGCCGAGAGCGCCTCGCGCTGCACCCTCTCGCTCCCCGGCGAAGGCGGATTGACCGTCGAAGCTCACATCGACACACCGCAAGGAGCTTCGGCAGGGTGGCGCTACGCGGACCCCGACGGTGGGGAACACGATGTGGTCAATTGTTCGGTGGCGAGACTCGCGCTCAATGTGCGCCCACGCGGCGGGGCGGCTACAACGCTTCACACCCACCACGGCGCCGCTTACGAGCTCGGCATGCGGGAGCGTGACCATGGCGTTGCGATCGCACCCTTCGCCGACGGCTGATCCAGCTCCGCGTCGGCGCACGAGCGGCGCCACCAACCGGACCCCACAAGTGTTTGGCCGTGCAGCCAATTTCTCGTCCGCCACTGATACGGTGGCGAAGCCATGCACACAGGCTCGACGTCGCACAGTTCGCTTGACACGTTCATGGCGGCCGCCCCGCCGCTACAACGCGTCGGCATGCGTGCGCTCGTGGCGCTCGCCCGCCGGCCGCGTGGGGCGGCGCTGCTCGCGCGGATACCCACCGCCAACCAGCTAGCTCAGATCGTGTTGTCGCTTGGCCGCTACGACGATCCCGCCGTCAGCCGCGTGCTCGGATGGGACGGGGCCGAGGTGGTGGCGCGTGGGCGGGCGCTGCGACAAGCCGAGGGACGGCCGTGAAGATTGACCGTATCGAGGCCGACGTGTGCGTGATCGGCGCGGGCGCGGGTGGTGCGGTGGCGGCCGCCGAGCTCGCGGAGGGCGGGATGAGCGTGGTTGTGCTGGAGGAGGGCCACTGGCACGACCCCGACACCTTCACCGCGCGACCGCCGGAGATGCTCGCCCGCCTCTACCGCGATGGCGGCCAGACGATGACGCTGGGGACGCCGCCGATCATGCTGCCACTCGGCAGCGGTTTGGGGGGAACCACGTTGATCAACTCCGGCACCTGCTTTCGCACGCCGCCACGCGTACTCGACCGCTGGGCGCGAGAGTTCGGGCTCGACGTCGACGAGGAGTCGCTGCGCCCCTGTTTCGAGCGCGTGGAGGAGGCACTGTCGGTGAGCGAGGTCACGCCTGAGCTCGCCGGCGCCAACGCCGCGGTGGCGCGACGTGGAGCGGAGCGACTGGGATGGTCGGCCGGCTATCTCAGCCGCAACGCGCGCGGGTGCGTGGGGTCGGGGGTGTGCGCGTTTGGGTGCCCCACGTCCGCAAAGCAGCACACCGGGATCACCTACATACCGCGCGCTGAGCGCGCGGGCGCCCGGATCGTGACCGGCGCACGCGTAGAGGGTGTGCTCATGGACGATGCCCGCGCTGGATCGTCGGCACGGCCGCGGGTCGCCACGGGCGTGCGTGCGCGGATGGCAAGTGGAGTGACGGCCGAGGTGCGTGCGCCGACCGTGATCGTGGCGACGGGCACGATAAATACACCGCTCCTGCTTTCGCGCAGCGGGCTCGATGGCGCATCCGGGCAGCTCGGGAGAAACCTCTCACTGCACCCCGCCACCGCCGTGTTCGCGCGTATGGATGAGATTGTGGACATGGCACACGGAGTGCCGCAGAGCTTCTATGTGGATGAGTTCGCACACGAGGGGATCATCTTCGAGGGCGTGTCCGGACCGCCCGCGTACGCGGCGATGTCGCTACCACTCACCGGCGCACGCCACGAAGCGGCGATGGCCGACTATCGGCGCCTCGCGCAGTTCGGGGTGATGGTGTCCGACAGTTCGCGCGGGAGCGTGCGCAGCGTGGGAGGCCGGCCCTTGATCCGCTACGACCTCACCGAGGAGGACCTGCGGCGTTTTCGCGCCGGCATCGCTCGCATGGGCGAGCTCTTCCAAGCGGCAGGCGCGCGCGAGGTGTACCTCCCGCTTCCCGAAGGCGTTGCCCCCGAGCGGGCACGTCTACGGGACTTGAAGCTGATGGCTTTTCACCCGCTCGGGACAGCCCGCGCCGATGCGCGCGCGACGCACGGGGTCGTAGACGGCGACCTCGCGGCACACGGAACCCGGGGCCTGTATGTGGCGGACGGCTCGGTGGTGCCGAGCTCGCTCGGCGTGAATCCCCAGATGACGATCATGGCGCTCGCCACCCGGCTCGCTTTCAAACTTCTAGGACAGGAGATACCCGCATGTCGTTTTTGATCGACCCCCCTCTGCTCTACAGCGGTGGGCGCACATACGCCCGTATCACCCGCGACATGGAGCCGAGCGCCACGCGCGACGCCAAGGTAGGAGCAACCTACATGGCGGTGTTCTGGGGCATCAGCGTCGGCCTCTATCTCGACCAGGGGTGGACGAAGCCCGTATGGAAGATGTGCCGCGCCGCCTCGGGCCGCGACTGGATGCTCAACTCAGGGGTGTTCAGGTTCGACTGGAAAGCAGCCGGGCCGCGCACCCATAAGATCTCTGCCGCGATCTTCGCCACCTACCCACTTTGGTTGTGGTTGGGAATCCGGCGAGGCCGGCGCGCAAGCTGAGCAGCGCCCCACGCGGCGCCCCCGTCCGCTGATGGCGTCGTGCCATGCGCGGCCGCGCCGAGCCGCGCCTATCAGCCGTGCAGCTGCTTGTAGATCAGGAAGGCGTTCAGCAGAGTGATGAGCGCGGCGATCGCAAACGCCGCCACAGTGGTGAGGCGACGATTGACGTGTACGCCCATCACATCGCCGCGACTCGTAAGCATCACGAGCGGCACGAGCGCGAAGGGGATCCCGAAGGAGAGCACGACCTGGCTGAGCACGAGCGCCGAGGTCGGGCTCATGCCGACCGCCAGGATGATGATCGCGGGGATCATCGTCACAGCGCGACGCACCAGCAGCGGGACGTTCACCTTGAGGAACCCCGACATCACAACCTGACCGGCGTAGGTGCCAACGCTCGAAGAGGAGGCGCCGGAGGCGAACAATGCGACCGCGAATGCGAGCGCCGCTCCACCTCCGACTAGATGCCCCAACTGGGCGTGAGCCGCCCCGATCGTCTCGATCCCCGAGAGCGCGGAGGTATGAAAGAGCTTGGCGAACACCGCAAGCATCGCCATGTTGATGATTCCCGCGCACGCCAGCGCGATCACAACGTCGAGCTTCTCAAAGCGCAGCACACGGCGGCGCTCGGAGTCGTTACGGCAGGCCATGCGCCCATTCGTGAGCGCCGAGTGCAAGTAGATGACGTGGGGCATGACGGTGGCGCCGATGATGCCCACCGCCAGGTAGAGGTAGCTAGTGCCGTGCAGACCCGGGAGCAATCCGTCGAGCGACGCTCGTGCGGACGGTCCGATGCTAAGCGCCTCATAGAGGAACCCCAGGAAGACGATCCCCAGCAGCGCACTGACGGCAAGCTCGAAGCGACGGTATCCACGTGTCTGCAGCTCAAGGATCACAAAAGCGATCGCGCCGGTGATGAGCCCGGCGGGAAGCAGCGGCACGCCGAACAACAGGTTCAAGCCGAGCGCCGCGCCGAGGAACTCAGCAATGTCGGTGGACATCGCCATCAGCTCCGCTTGCGCCCACAACCCCCAGGTGACGGCGCGGGGGAAGCGCTCGCGGCAGAGTTGGGGGAGGTCGCGGTCGGTGGCGATGCCGAGCTTCGCCGAGAGGTACTGGATCAGCATCGCCATCAGGTTCGCGGCGAGCACCACCCACAACAGCAGGTAACCGAAGCGGGCGCCGCCCTGCAGGTTGGTGGCGAAGTTACCGGGGTCCACGTAGGCGACCGACGCTACGAAAGCGGGGCCGAGCATCGCAAGCGTCGCCCGCACTCTTCCCTTCGCAAGCAGCAGTTCCAGGGCACTCGGCGTGGGCGCCACGTCGGGGAGCGCGATCGAGGCGCCCTCAAGCGCGGCAGCCGGTCGCAGAGCGGTCTCGGTCATCCCCCAACCCCGTGGACGACGAGGATGCTCATACGCTCTCCTCGCTCACAACTGAGGGCTCGATGTCGACGCGCATCGCGTGCAACAGTCCTCCGCCGAGGGTGTGCTCGCAGCCGTCGACACTCACGAGCAGTGGGCCACCGAACGGTTGGCGTTCGAGAACTTGAATGCGCCCACCGGGCAAGATGCCTTGATCTGAGAGGTAGCGCAGCATCTCCGGGTCGGCGTCTGACACGCGCACGAAGATCCCTTCGTCGCCCGGCGAGAGGCTTTCCAGGTTGCGGGTGGGATGCTCGTCAAGCTCCAGGTCGGCGCTGGGGATGGGATCGCCATGCGGGTCAATCGTGGGATGGCCGAGCTTGGCTGAGATCAGCTCCTCTAGCTCCTCGGAGAGAACGTGCTCAAGCACCTCCGCCTCGTCGTGCACGCGATCCCAAGGCATGTGCAGGGCCTCGGCCAGGTAGAGCTCAAGCAGGCGGTGGTGACGGATCATCTCGAGTGCGAGCTTGCGTCCCTCGGGGGTGAGCCGCACGCCGCGGTAGGGCACATGGGAGGTCAAACCAAGTTCGTCGAGCTTCTTGAGCATCCCCGAGACCGAGCCCGTGGTCAGTTCCAGTCGCTCGGCGAGCGCGTTGGTGGAGACCGGCTCGTCGGCGCGACTTTCAAGCGTGTAGATCGCCTTGCTGTAGTCCTCGATCGCCGTGGAGCGCACATTTTCCTTGGTGGCCATTCAAAAAGGATAAGGCATGCCAAGATTTTCTTCAAGTTCCCCCATGAAAGATGCCTTGCAAGCGGACAATCCAAGGCGCGAGCCGGGCACCTGAGACACTCGACTGGCTGCGTAGCCAAATTTGTGTGAGGACGAGTAAGATCGATGCCACAACCCGCGCCGCGTCCCCCGCGCAGCAGATTGGAGACTCCGATGACAGCAACCGACACCAAGCTTGAGGATCGATGCGTGCTCGAGCGTGAGAACTGGGTGGATGGCCCGCCCCACGAGCTGTTCCGCGAGCTGCGATCCGGCTGCCCGGTCCACTGGACGCGAGAGATCAGCGAATTCCCCGAGGAAGGCGGCTTCTGGTCGGTGACGACCGCCGAGGACGTGCACACAGTCAGTCGCGACTGGCAGACCTACTCCTCTGAACTCGGCGGCGTGACGGTCGTCTCCTCGGTCTTCCCGGTGGAGCTTGCGCGGGCGATGTTTATAGGAATGGACCCACCGAAGCACGACCGCGTGAAGGCACTCTTCCAGGCCGGGTTCACGCCCAAGCGGATCGCGGCCCACGAGGACGCGATCAGGGAGATCGTCAAGAAAACGCTCGACGGCATCGAGGGGCGCGAGACGGTGGACCTTGTCAACGATGTGGCCCAGCCGGTGGTGTCACGCGTGATCGGCAGCTTTATGGGTATCCCTCCGGAGGACGACGCGACCTGGGCCCGTCTCATGAACTCGACGCTCGGCGCGGGCGACCCCGACCTTAACCCCGACGGGGTGGAGGCGGTGATGGAGAAAGAGATCCCAGAGATCTTCAAACGCTGTGCCGAGATGATCGCCGCACGCCGGGCCGACCCGACAGACGATCTCACGAGTGTGCTCGTGCACGCCGACGTGGACGGGCAGAAGCTCGAGGAACACGAGATCGTGATGGGCTTTTTCCTGCTCGTGGCGGCTGGGAACGACAGCACAAAGGCCACGTATTGCAGCGGTATGCGCGCGCTGCTTGAAGATCCCGAGCAGCTTAAGCTCGTACTTGAGGACCCGACGCTCGTGCCACAGGCGGTCGAGGAGTCGCTGCGCATGTTCCCCGCCTTCGCCCACTTCAGGCGCACGGCCACGAAAGACACCGAGCTCAAAGGCAGGCAAATCAAAGAGGGT
Organism: uncultured Solirubrobacterales bacterium; assembly: GCA_963695305.1. Lineage (GTDB taxonomy): Bacteria > Actinomycetota > Thermoleophilia > Solirubrobacterales > Solirubrobacteraceae > Palsa-744. The sequence continues at coordinate 3,115,889 of OY968774.1, forward strand.
GACCGTGTGGTGATGTGGTACGTGTCCTCCAACCGCGACGAGACCCGCCACGTTGACTCCGAGCGCTTCGATCTGCGCCGTACCACAGAGCACCAAGCGTTCGGGGCCGGCGGACGACACTTCTGTCTCGGCACGGCGCTTGCGCGCCTGGAGCTGCGCATCCTCTTCGAGGAGACGCTCGTGCGTTTCCCCAAGATGGAGATCGTCGGACGGCCGGCAATGGTGGAGTCGGGATTCATCAACCAGCTCAAGACACTTCAGGTCAAGCTGAACGCGTAGACCCGCTCCGCGAGTGCCCGATGACCATGAGCACGATCGACGAGATAGCGCTGGCAGACGAGCCCGTGCGCTGGGAGGCGCTCGGCTTCACAGTGTCCGGCGGCGCGATTCAAATTGGCACAGCCCGCGTCAAGCTCGCGGGAACAGGCACCGGGCGAGGCATCCTCGGCTGGTCGCTGCGAGATCTCGCGAGCGTGGAGCTTGAGGGATTGCCGACCACCCTCTCGACACGGCCGCCACACGGCGATCCACCAGAGCACCCCAACGGGATCGTGGCCATCGACCACGTGGTGGCGATGTCACCAGACCTCGACCGCTCTGTGAGCGCGTTGCAAGTCGCTGGACTTGACCTGCGCCGCGTCCGCGAGCAACCAACTCCGGCGGGAGCGCCGCGCCAGGCGTTCTTCCGGCTCGGTGAGGTCATCCTCGAGGTCGTGCAAGAGCCGAAGGATGTGGTGATGGCACGCCCTGATGGCGCGACCGGGCCAGCCCGCTTCTGGGGTCTTGCGCTGCTCAGCGACGACCTCGAACGGACAGTCGGCCAGCTCGGTGAGCACGCGAGCGAGATCCGCCCCGCCGTGCAGCCCGGCCGACGGATCGCCACGCTGCGACGCTCCGCCGGTATCGCGGTTCCGGTCGCTCTGATGAGCCGCGCCGTCGCGTAAGCCACAATGTCCCGGTGATGGCGGCCGCTGAAGACAGGGACGCGGGGTTCAGGTTCGGCGTCGTCTTCCTGCTGACGCTCACGTTGCTCGTGTTCGTGATCGTCGCGCCCAGCGCCGACTGGTCGCGCTCCGTGGCGCTTGCGCTGCAATGGCTCGCACTGCTCACGATCGTCGCCACCTCGCGCGCCAGCAGCGGTGTACGTCGCCCGATCGCGGTGGTACTCCTGGGCTTTGCGTCCTTCACGATCGTGGGCGAGGCCGCGGGCGCCCTCTCGGACACGGTGCTGTTCGCGATCAGCGGCGTACTCTCCGCCGCCGTCCCACTCGCCTTGATCGGAGGCCTGTTGCGACTGGTGCGCGCCCATGGCGTCACGCCACAGGCAGTCGCGGGCGCGTTGACTCTGTACCTGCTGTTGGGCCTCGTGTTCGCCTGGGTCATCGGCTTCGTCGCCAAAGTTGGGGACGCCCAATACTTCGCCCAACAGGCCCACCCCTCCACGAGCCAGATCGTCTACTTCAGCTTCACCGCGCTCAGCACCACCGGCTTCGGCGACTACACCGCCGCCACACACCTCGGCAGGGCGCTCACCGTCGTTGAGATGCTGCTCGGCCAGCTCTACCTTGTGACCGTCATCGGCGTGCTAGTGGGCAACTTTGCAGGGCGGGGCCGACGGTCTGCGGAGCCGCCCACGGGTTGAGCCGAGACGGTTCGCCTTCTCAAAGGGCGCCTGAGAACGTAGGGTGTGGGCTTGCCCTCGCGCGAGCCACAGACACCACGCCCAAAGGCCCCCTCACCCCGTACGCGCGTGCGGCGAATGCCGGCTCGTGCTGAGTACGAGCGCGAGGCGATCGGGGCGATCCTCGACGAGGGGCTGGTCGCGCACCTTGGCTTCGTGGTAGATGGCGAGCCGTTTGTGATCCCAACGCTCCACGCAAGAGTGGGCGAGAACGTTTACTTCCACGGATCGAGCGCCAGCCGCACCGTGCGGGCACTCACGGCCGGAGCCCAGATGTGCCTCACAGTCACCTTGCTCGACGGGCTCGTGCTCGCGCGCTCCGCGGTGCACCACTCGGTCAACTACCGCTCGGTGGTCGTCCTCGGACGTGCCACTCCAATCGTGCAGCCAAGCGAGAAGATGGCCGCAATCGAGGCGTTCACTGAGCGTCTGATCCCGGGGCGTTGGGACGAGGTGCGCCCGCCAACCGCGAAAGAGTTGAAGGCGATCCAGGTTCTGTCACTGCCGCTCACCGAGGCCTCCGCGAAGCTACGCACTGGCCCGCCCATGGACGACGAGGAGGACTACGCCCTGAAGACGTGGGCGGGCGTGATTCCGCTTGAGGTGGTCGCGGGCGCGCCTATCCCCGACGCGCGACTTGCGAAGGACATCCCCCACTCGCCCGCCGCCGATGCGTGGCGGACTGACCGCAACGGGCAGGCAGGCTAAGACATCCGTAACCCGCTACCGGCCGTATAAGACGAATGTAGGAGTTATCTGTAAGAGCTGCTTGGCGCGTCAGAATCGGGGGCCATGAGGATTCTTGTGGTGGAGGACGACCGGGCGGTGCGCGAAGCGTTGCGTCGCGCGCTGACGCTCGGCGGCTACGACGTGCAGGTCGCCGAGGACGGCGAGCAGGCGCTTGAGATGGTCGTGCAGACCGTCCCCGACGCAGTGGTGCTGGACATCGGCCTCCCAGGCATCGACGGTCTGGAGGTCTGCCGCCGTTTGCGCCTCCTCGGCAACCGCGTGGCGGTCCTCATCCTCACTGCACGCGATGTCGTGAGTGATCGCATCGACGGCCTGGATGCGGGCGCCGACGACTATCTCGTCAAGCCCTTCGACGTCGGCGAGCTCAAGGCGCGACTACGCGCGCTGCTGCGCCGCTCTGGCGCTCAGGGAGACGCCGACACGCTCACGTTCGCGGAGGTCACGCTCGACAGCGCGCGCCACGGCGCCGAGGTGGAGGGCAGCTTTGTCGAGCTCACCCGCACCGAGTATCAACTACTCGAGCTGCTGATGCTCAATCCGCGGCGGGTGCTCCCGCACAGCCTCATTTACGACCGCGTGTGGGGATATGACTTCGGCCCCACCTCCAATGCGCTACGCGTGTACGTGGGCTACCTGCGCCGCAAGCTGGAGGGAGCCGGCTCGCGGCCGCTCATCCACACCGTGCGAGGCGTGGGGTACGCCTTGCGCGAGCCATGACCCTGCGCGCACGTATCGCCGCCGTCGCTGGACTCGCGGTGGCAGTCGCCGTACTGGCCTCCGCAACCGGCCTCTACGTAGCGGTGCGCTCCGAGCTGCGCAAAGAAGTCGACGTCTCGCTCACACAGCGCGCCAGGGTGTTCGTCGAGGGGCCACTCCGCGACCGTAGGCGCCCAGGCTTTCCCCGCGTCACGCCGCCTAGCGGCGCTCGACCATCGCCCGACCGCGGCGGCCCCGGCGCCTTTCCCGACACCGTCCAACCCGTCCCCCTCGGGGGCGCTTCCGGCTATGTGCAGTTCGTGTCCCCCGACGGCGTCGCCCACGTCCCGGGGGGCCAGGGGCCGCCAGCGTCGATCCCGGTGACCGCGCTCGACACGGCTGTCGCCCGACGCGGTGACGGACGGGCGCTCACAGATCGCAAGGTCAAAGGTACCCGTTTGCGGGTACTCACGTTCGGCGCCGGCGGGCGCGGCGCGGTGCTCATCGCCAGGCCGCTCACCGAGGTCGACAAAGAGTTGCATCGCATTCTGTGGATCCTCGCGATCGTGGGCGCCTGCGGCATCGCGCTCGCGGCGGCGCTCGGGGCGTTCGTGGCACGCGCGGCGCTCACCCCGATCACTCGTTTCACGCAGCGCACCGAGACGCTCGCGGGCAACCTCGACCCTTCCCTGCGACTGCCCGCGGGCGGCAAGGACGAGCTGGGACGACTCGCCACCAGCTTCAACGCAACGCTTGACGCGCTTGAGCGATCCGTGGAGGCTCAACGCAACCTTGTGGCTGACGCGAGCCACGAGCTACGCACGCCGATCGCCAGCATCAGGGCGAACATCCAAACCTTGGCCGACGCCGAGCGGCTCCCCGCGGAGGATCAGGCGAGCCTGCGCGCGGACATCGTGGGTGAGCTCGATGAGCTGACCAAGCTCGTAGGCGACGTGGTGGAGCTCGCACGTGGCGGCGACACGACCGACATGAGCGCTGAGATGCACCTTGAGGAGATCGTGAACGACGCGGTCGAGCGGGCGCGGCGACGCTCTGAGCTGCACTTCGAGGTGAAGCTCGATCCGACGGTCGTGAAAGGAGACGCCAAACGCATCGACCGTGCCGTGACCAACCTGTTTGACAACGCGCTCAAGTGGAGCCCTCCCGGCGAGACGGTCGAGGTTGACCTACACGACGGCGTGCTCACAGTTCGCGACCACGGCCCGGGCTTCGAGGAGGCCGACCTCCCGCACGTGTTTGAGCGCTTTCACAGAGCGGACAACGCACGCAAGCTCCCAGGCTCCGGGCTCGGCCTTGCGATCGTGCGCCAAGCCGCAGAGGCCCATCATGGCTACGCGACAGCCTCAAACGCGCCGGACGGGGGAGCGCTTCTGCGCGTGAGCTTCGGCCCGTCCGTGCGGGCGCCGACTACCTGATCGTGTTCCGCATCGTCCAGGGCGTAGGCGGGGCGTGCCTGCTGGCTAACGCCGCCGCCATCATCACCGACGCCTTTCCCGTCAACCATCGGGGTAGGCTCGATCGAGTCCCACAACTGGAGGAGTAACATGCACGTTGAGTGGTTCGGACAGTCCGCCTTCGCGCTCACCGCGCCCAAGGCGAAGGTCTTTATCGATCCCTTCGCCGACCTCTCGCCACTGGCGGGGAGAGGCATGAAATTCGACTACCCCCCGATCTCCACGGAGGGCGTCTTCCTTGATGACGCCGAGGAGTTTCTTGCGCGGATGGGCCGTGTGGAGAGGCTTCCGGCCGCTAACTTCCGGCTCGAAGACCTACCTGCCGGGGACGGAACGCTTGTGGTGGTGGCTGCCGCGCCGTAGGGCGCTCCAACCGGGACGATCTTGCATAACCGTTTACACGCGCTTCACCTGACTTTCACCAACGTTCACCGGGTCTTCACCTCACAGTTTCCGCTTCGCAACACACCCGTGTCACACGAGTCCTTAGCGTCGCGTCATCCGGTTTCAACAAGGAGGACTCGATGGGAGACAAGGTGTCAGAGCAGAGTGGGCACGGCGATCCGGCGGACGCGAGCTCGCGGCGGCGCGGATCGCGGCGCGTGCGCGTCGGCGTAGCCGCGGCGGGCACGATAGTCGCGGTGTTGATCGTTGGTGTGCTTGCCGCGTCGGGAGCGTTTTGGTCTCACGACGACAATGTGTGGCCGTATGCGCAAACGCCTCGCTCGCCGGTGCTGGCGGTGGTGGGCGATGTTTCCTGTCAGCCGAGCGCGCCGGAGGAAGGCGAGAAGCAGAAGGACGTGTGCGACAAGACGGGCAAAGGGAACACCGAACGGTGGGAAGCCCAGACCGCCACGGCCAACCAGATCGAGGCGATGAAGCCGAACCTGGTGGCGCTGCTCGGCGACGAGCAGTACGAGGTCGGTCGCTACCAAGACTTCCTTGGCTCCTTCGACCACACCTACGGCGCCTTCAAGTTCCTGCAGCGCCCCTCCCCCGGCAACCACGAGTTCTACACCTCCCACGGTCAGACGGGAGTGCACGGGGATGGTTACTTCGACTACTACAACGGCGCCCAACTGACCCCAACGGGCGGTTTCGTTAACGACACGTTCAACGCAGAACCGCCTTTCACCGGCACGATCACCGAACCACGTCCGCGCCAGAACGGTCAGGCGGGCGAATACGGAGCGCACGGGAACGGCTGGTACTCATACGACCTCGGCGACTGGCACATCATCTCGCTGAACGCCGAGTGCGCGGTGCAGCCGGGCGAGTGTAACCCTGCCGGCGAATGGTTCTCAAGCGAGACGAAGTGGTTGAACGAAGACCTGAAGAACGACCACGCTCAGTGCACCGCGGCGTACTGGCACCAGCCGACGTTCAGCCCGACGGTCACCCCGTTTACCTCTGACAGCGAAGAGGGACAGGCCGCCGACAGCTGGTGGAAGCTGCTGTATGCCCACCGCGCCGACCTCGTACTCAACGGTCACGACCACGTGTATGCGCGATTCGCGCCGATGAACCCGAACGGCGAAGCCGACTCACGTCACGGAATCCGCGAGTTCGTGGTGGGGACGGGCGGGGAGTCGCTCGACACGATCCTCCCGGCTACGCCGAACCTGCAGGCGTCAGCCGACTGGTACTACGGGACGATGAAGCTCACGCTGGGCTCCGACGGCTACCAGTGGGATTACGAGTCGGCGATGCGCGGACCCGAAGCTCCCGAAGGCACGCCCGCGAGCTACAGCGACGCGGGTAGCGGTCGTTGCCACGGATCCGACGACGACGGGCACTAGCCGGAGCTGGGACCCTCCGCCGCCTTCGTGCGTGCGGAGGGTACCCGCCTGGCCTTGGTAACCCGGAGGTGGGGCGAGTCCCAGACGCTCGCCCCACCGTTTCGCGACCCGATCCGCCACGATGCAAGGTGAATGCCCGGCGCACGCAACCTCCTGAACCTGAAGGAAGTCGAGAAGGGTTACGGCAGCCGCTCGGTGCTGCACGACATCACGCTCGGTGTGTCGGCAGGTGAGCGGATCGGCGTGGTAGGTCAAAACGGCGGAGGCAAGTCGACCCTGTTGCGGTTGATCGCGGGCGTGGAGGAACCCGACAGCGGAGCGCTGACTCGGGCTGGGAATGTGGGCGTGGCGTTGTTGGGCCAGCAGGACGAGCTCAACCCCACATCCACGATCCGCGAGGTGCTGGTGGGGGCTCGCGCCGACCACGAATGGGCCGCCGATCGGACGTTTCGTAGCGTGCTCGACGGGTTGCTGGGTGGAGTAGAGCTGCGGCGCTTCGCCAATGGCATGGACACCCCGCTTGCCGGGTTGTCCGGTGGAGAGCGAAGACGGATCGCGCTCGCCCGGTTGATGCTCGACCCGCCCGAGTTGTTGCTGCTTGATGAGCCCACGAACCATTTGGACGTGGAAGGGGTCGATTGGCTCGCGCGCCATTTGGCCGAGCGACGCGGGTCGATGTTGGTGGTGACACACGACCGTTGGTTCCTCGACGCGGTGTGTACCGCCACCTGGGAGGTGTCTGAAGGGGAGGTGCATCAGTACGAAGGGGGCTACGCGGCGTACGTGCTCGCGCGTGCCGAGCGCGACCGCCAGGAGGCCGCCCGCGAGGATCGCCGGCGGCAGCTCGTTCGCAAGGAGCTCGCGTGGCTGCGACGCGGACCGCCCGCGCGCACTACCAAGCCGAAGTTCCGCATCGAGGCCGCCAACGCGCTGATCGCTGATGAGCCCGAAGCTCGCGACAAGGCGGAGCTATTGCGCTTCGCCACTTCCCGGCTGGGCAACAAGGTGCTTGAGGCGGTCGACGTCTCGCTGAAGCTGGGCGAACGCGAAGTTCTGCATGGGCTGACTTGGCGTCTGGGTCCAGGTGACCGCGTCGCACTCGTGGGGGTCAACGGCTCTGGCAAGACATCGCTCGTGAAGCTGCTTGCCGACGAGATTTCGCCAAGCACGGGTGAGGTCGAGCGGGGCGCAACGGTGCGAGTCGCCCACCTCTCCCAGGACACGGAGGAGATCCCCGGCCATCTGCGCGTATTGGAGGCGTTGGAGGAGGTGCGACGGCAAGCCACCCTAAGCGACGGCCGAGAGATCACCGCTTCGCTGCTGTGCGATCGCTTTGGATTTCGCGGAGAGAAGGCGCGGACGCTCGTCGCCGATCTCTCAGGCGGCGAGCGCCGCCGGCTGGGTTTGATGAGGCTGCTGATGGGCGGCCCCAACGTGCTACTCCTCGACGAGCCCACCAACGACCTCGACATCGACACACTCACCGCGCTTGAGGACCTGCTCGACGGCTGGCCGGGGACGCTCGTGGTGGTGAGCCACGACCGCTATTTCGTGGAGCGGGTGTGCGATGACGTGTACGCAATCACCGCGGACGGCGGGGTGAGACATGTGCCGGGTGGCATCGACCAGTATCTGGAGGAGCGCCCCCACGAAGACGCCGAGCAGCCGAGCGAGACCGACAAGAAGGCAGGCGTGTCCCCGGGGGCGGCGGTCCGCGCGGCGCGCAAGGACACCCAACGAGCCGCGCGCGAGATCAAGCGACTGGAGCGCACGATCGAGGAGCTCACCGAGCGCGAGCGGGGTCTGCAGGAGCAGATGGAAGCGAACGCAAGCGACCACGGCCGTCTCGCCGAGCTCCAATCCGAGCTGGAAGCGCTCGCCGCCGAGCGCGAACAGCTGGAGGCCACATGGTTTGAGACATCAGAGTCGCTGGAGGGCTAAGAACGACAGCGATGAATTACGCCCCTCGCGGCGGTCTTAGAGACTGGCAACCAACCCGCCCAAGCCGATCACCACCAAGGAGACACGATGGCGAAGCTGAGATTTCAAATCACGACGTCGCTTGACGGCTTCATCGCCGGACCAAACCCAAGCGTGGAAAACCCGCTAGGCGAAGGGGGGATGCAGCTACACGAGTGGGCGTTCGAGCTGGAGGCGTGGCGCAAGCCGCACGGACGCGAGGGCGGGGCAGTAAACGCCAGCACGCCCGTGGTGGAGGCCTCGCTTGAGAACATCGGCGCCACGATCATGGGCCGCAACATGTTCGGCGGAGGAACCGGACCGTGGGGAGACGACCCTTGGGACGGTTGGTGGGGAGACGAGCCGCCCTTCCACACGCCCGTATTCGTGCTCACCAACCACACGCGCTCCCCTCTGGAGAAGCAGGGCGGCACGACCTTCCACTTCGTCACTGACGGCATCGAGTCGGCGCTTGCGCAGGCCAAGGAGGCGGCCGGTGGTAAGGACGTGTCGCTCGGCGGCGGCGCGAACGTCGCTCAGCAATATCTGGCGACGGGGTTGATCGACGAGATGCTGCTCAGCGTCGTGCCCGTCTTGCTTAGCGACGGCACGAGGTTGTTCGAGAAAGTCCCTGCCGGCGCCCTGAAGCTCGACCCCATCCAGGTTGTCAACGCGCCCGGTGTCACACACCTGCGGTATCGCTTGGTGAGCAACAACGCCGGGGGATCGACAGTCAGCCAGTAGGAAATTGGAGCCTGTGAGTGCGCGCGATCGCGGCGGCCTGCTCCTCACCAACCCCCACCTCCTCGGCGTAGCGCCGCCAACCGGCAACTACTTCGACCACCTCTCTGAGAATGCGCTCGGCTGAGCCACGCTTCATCGCCGCGGTCGCGGCGCACTCGCGGAGATCGTCGACGGCGAAGGCGTCACGCTTTCCCGCCACCGACATCTGATGGTGAGCGGTCCATCGGCCAGCTGGGTTGTAGGCATATGTCATGTCGAACGCGGGCGACAGCACCCACGCGCCACCGCGGCTCATCAGGAAGGCAATGTTCTTGACGTGATCGTCCTGGTTGCGCGCGACGATGTTGAAGACCATGCGGCGAAACTGCTGCTCGACAGCTGCCACAGGGAGCCCCAGCCGACGGATAACAGCGAGCGCCTGCTCGTATGAGTAAGCGCCGGCTTGCATGAAGTCGAAATGGGAGAGCGCCGCCAGCGACTGCATGTGCAGCTTTGCATTGCCGACGCGATCGAAGCGGCGGGTCATGAAGTGCCTCCGGCCACCCTCCTCCAGCAACCGGCATTCGGCCATGTCTACGCCGGCATCGCGTGCCATGTTCGCGTAGGCGTACTCGATCGCACCATAGCCCTCGGTGTTGCCAAGCTCGCGATGAGTATCGACGCCGTCGAACTTCAGCAGCCAATGCTCAAAGCCCTCGGACGCCTCGAGCTGGCCGGAGCGAACCACATGCGTGTTTGGGTTGAACGCGATGACCGCCTTGGCGCGGGCGCCGCCGGCAGAGGTACCAACGGCGAGAATGTCGCGGATCGCCTCCGCACGATCGTCCGCGTGGAGAGATGTATCGAGACCGTCACGCTCGGCGAGCACCTCAGCCGCCAGTTCTACGAGTGCGGAGACATCGAGGTCCCCCGCAGGCTCTGAGGGCGAGTTCAACGCCGGCCGAAACTCGAGCGCGCCCATCCCTCGCTTACCGATGTAACAGAGCCGCTCCACCGCGTTGAAGCTCTCGGGACTCCTGCCCTGTCTGGCAAGCCATGCGTCGATCAGGGCATTGCCGAAACGATCGGGTAGTGAGTCCGCGAGCATCCCCGGCAGTCCGCGGAAGCTTGCGGGCGCCAAGCCGGGGAAGCTGTAGCGTTGGCGGGCGACCGGCATCTGCAGCGGAGAGGGCTCTATGCCGGCTTGCAAGAACTCGGGCTCATACTCGAAGACAGCAGGTTCCTCTGAGTCCACCTGGGAGACGGCGCCGATGCGTCTTCCCCAGAGCTCGACCGCGGCAACCGTCACTCAGTCCCCCATTCCCATACGCCATCTTCTGCGTCGGTTTTGCGACGCGAACCCGACGCCCGTCGGCGTCTCTTGCCCTCACGCTCAAGCTGCTCGATCGGGCTCGGGAGAGGCTCGGGAACGAGCCTCTCCATCCCCTCCAGCAGACGCAACGCGCGTAGCACTCGCAAGAAGGCCGTGAGCGTCACGCTCTGGCCGTCCTCGAGGCGAAGGACGGTGTCTCTGGAGATGCCGACCTCGTCAGCGAGCTGTTGTTGGGTCAGATCAAGATCCAGGCGAGTGCGCGCCAGTCGCTTGCCGAGCTCGCCAAGCGCTGCGCTATCCGTTACTTCGCCCGTGATTTTCATAATGCCTTATTTTAGCATCTTTATACCGGGATATGGACATAAGATCGCAATTTTACGACATTAGTTCACCCACCCAAAGGCGATGGTGGGATGCGGGTTTCGCCCGTTACATCGGGGATACTCATCGCAAGCTCGTCGAGGAAGCACCAGGACCAAATCTCGCCCGGCTCAAGCGAGCGGATGATGGGGTGGCCGCTTGAGTGACTGTGGGCGCTTGCGTGGCGGTTGGGTGAGTCGTCGCAGCAGCCGACGTGGCCGCACTCAAGGCAGATACGTAGGTGCAGCCACGGGTCGCCGGTGAGCAGGCAGTCCTCGCAACCGTCGACAGACTCCGGCAGCTGAGTGACGAGAACGTGGTCGAGGTGCGCGCAGGTGGGCATGTTGCCTCCGATCAGGTTTGGGTGAAAGGAAGTCGCACACAAAAAGTGGTGCGGCCGGGATGGGAGTCGAGCGTGAGCGAGCCGTCGTGGCGGTCCACGACGATGCGCCTCGCGGTGGCGAGACCAAGGCCCGTGCCTTGCCCCACGTCCTTGGTGGTGAAGAACGGGTCGAAGATCCGCGCCGAGACGTCCTCGGGGATGCCGGGGCCGTCGTCTGAGATCTCAACTACCGCACAATCTCCGTCGGCGTGTGTGGCGATCGTGATGGTTCCCTCATCGCCAAGCGCTTCGATGGCGTTGTCGAGCAGATTCGTCCACACCTGGTTGAGCTCCGAACCACGCACCGTGAGCTTCGGCAGCGAACGATCGTAGTCGCGCACAACCGCGATGTTGGTGTGCTTAACCTTGTGTCCGAGCACGGTGAGCGTGGTCTCCAAGCCCTCGTGCAAGTCAACCTCGACGAGATCGCCACGATCCATGTAGGCGTAAGACTTCACCGCGCCCACGAGCGTTGACATGCGCAGGGTTGACTCACACAGCTCGGCCGAAAGACGCCCGGCGGTGAGGGTGGCGGCGACCCACCGCAGCGCGGCGGTGGTCGCGGGGCCGGCCAGTTCGGAGACGCGCTCAAGCCACTCCCGGTCAACGCCCGCCGCCGCAAGCGGCTCGGCGAGCTTCCAGGGCTCGGCGACCCCAAGCGCTTCCATCTGGGCGAGCAGCTCATCCTCGGCGTCGGCGGCGTCGAGTGTGTCCAGCGCAGTGGCGGAGGCCGCTTGGGCGACCGCCTGCTGTTGCAAGTGCAAGAGCCGCTCGGCGTCCTCCCGCTCGATCCCAGCCTCCACGAACGAAGCGAGCGCAGATCCGATCACGTCGAGCGCTTCAGTCAGCTGAGCGGCGGCGCGGCGGGCGGCAGCGGCGGGATTGTTGAGCTCGTGGGCGAGGCCCGCCGCCATCGTGCCTAGCGAGGCGAGGCGCTCGCGGTTCTGCTCGCGTTCGGTCACCCGACTCATCACCGGAGCGACCTGGCGCATCACGCGCTCGTGGATCGATGGTTGAGCGAACGCCAACCGCTTGAAGTCTTCGGGCGCGACGGTCGCCAGACGGCAGTGGGTCTCGGCTTGCATGCGCACTCCGAGCGTGCCGCCCGTAAGCACGGCTATCGCCCCCATCCAGGTGGGCCCCGTGTGATGGCCCACCGGCTCGCTGCGACCCTGGGCAAGGATGAACGCCTGCGTGCGACCTTCGAGCAGGAGCTGTAGGCCGGGCGGCTCCTCGCCCTGCTCGGCGACGATGTCTCCCGGCTCCACATGGCGGGCACGGGCAAGCGGCACCCACTCGGCGAGCTCAGCGTCATCGAGGCTGTCGAACAGGTCCACGGTGCGAAGCTCGGCGAGCGTGACGGGCGGGTCGGTCACCGGCCGACCCCCCTTATCGGGTGTGGGCATGCGCTCACAACGCACACCCAGCTTGGACGAGGGCCGTGAGGCTCACGCGTCCACCAGGTATTCGTGGATCAACGAAACCGCCATCGAGCCCTCCCCCACCGCGCTCGCCACCCGCTTTATCGAGCGCGCGCGTACGTCGCCTGCGACAAACACTCCAGGGACAGTCGTCTCAAGCACGTAGGGCTCACGCTTCAACGGCCACCCGTCGGCCTGGGCGTCGCGTCCAGCGAGGATGAAGCCGCGGTCATCGCGCGCGAGCACCCCCTCAAGCCAGTCGGTACGCGGGGAGGCTCCTATGAACACGAAGCACGCGTCAGCTTGAACCGTATCCTCGCCATCGGGTCCCTGCACGCGCAGCCGCCGTAGGCGGCCCTCCTCGCTCTCGGCGGCTAGAGCGGAGGTGCCGGTACGCACCTCTATCGTCGGCCGCGCGGCGATCTGCTCGATGAGATAGTGGGACATGGACTTCTCCAGGGAGGAGCGCACGAGCATCGTGACCTTCGCGGCATACCCGCCGAAGTAGACCGCGGCTTGACCGGCGGAGTTGGCGCCGCCGATGACCACCACATGCTGGTCGGCGCATGCACGCGCCTCGGTCATCGCGGCGCCGTAGTAGACGCCCGCGCCGGTGAGCTCGGGGAAGCCCGGCGTGTCGAGCTGACGGTAGGAAACCCCGGAGGCGACAATCACGCAGCTCGCGCTCAACACACCGCCGCCGCTGAGCTCCACCAGGCGCGCAGCGCCCTCCGCGCGCAAGCCCACCGCCTCCTGGACCGTTAGCAGCTCCGCGCCCAACCGCCGCGCTTGATCGGTGGCGCGACGAGCGAGGTCCGAGCCGCTCAACCCCGCCGGGAAACCGAGGTAGTTCTCGATGCGGCTTGACTGTCCGGCCTGCCCACCGGGCGCCTCGCGCTCGACCATTACGGTCTTCAGGCCCTCCGACGCTCCATACACGGCGGCCGCGAGACCCGCTGGTCCGCCGCCTACAACCACCAGGTCGTAGTGATCCTGGGCGGGCACTCCTGCTACCCCGAGGCGCTCGGCGAGCTCCAGGATGGTGGGGCGCTCAAGCACCGTGCCGTCCTCAAGCAACGCCACCGGCAGACGATCGCTGTCCACTGAGGCGACACGCAGCAGCTCGCGCGCCTCACCATCGCGTTCGATGTCAAGCCAGCGCGCGGGAACACGGTTGCGGACCAGGAAGTCACGTAGGTCGTGTGACTCCTTTGAGAAGCGGTGGCCCACCACCCGCACGCCACCAGATTCGAGCGCCGCCCCCGCCTCCCAGGTGGTGAGCAGATCCTCCACCACCGGGAAGAGCTGCTCCTCCGGTGGGTCCCACGGCTTGAGCAGGTAGTAGTCGAGCGCCACCTCGTTGATGGCGGCGATCGCAGCCTCTGTGTCCGCGTATGCGGTGAGCAGCACCCGCTTTGCGTCTGGCACGATCGTGCGGGCCTGCACGAGATACTCGGTACCCGACATTCCCGGCATGCGCTGGTCGGCGATCAACATCGCCACCCGATCGCCGCGGGTGCGTAGCTCGCGCAACACCTCAAGCGCCGCTTGCCCGGAGTCTGCGCGCAGGATGCGGAAACGCTCACCAAAACCGCGGCGCAAGTCACGCGCGACCGCCGCCAGCACCGCCGGCTCGTCATCTACCGCGAGGATCGCGGGACGGCGCTCGGCCTTGGGCTCTGGAGCGGTGGTCACGTCTCGACCCTACATCGCGCCGGGCGTGAGGTTCTCGAAGATGGCGGTCATCCCCTGGCCGCCGCCGATGCACATGGTCTCAAGGCCGTAGCGCGCACCGCGACGACGCAGCTCGCGGAGCAATGTGGCGAGTATCCGCGCACCGGTCGCTCCAACGGGATGGCCGAGTGAGATACCCGACCCGTGCACGTTGACGCGGTCGAGACCATCGGGCAAATCCCACTCCCGCAGGACGGCGAGCACTTGCGATGCAAATGCCTCGTTGAGCTCGATGAGGTCGATGTCGTCCATCCTCAATCCAGCCCGCTCTAGGGCACGCTGGGTGGAGGGGAGAGGACCGATGCCCATGGTCGCGGGCGGGACCCCGGCGACCGCCCACGACACAAGGCGCGCGAACGGCCTCAAGCCGAGTTCTGCCGCCTTCTGCGGATGCGTGACTATGCACACCGCAGCCGCATCGTTCTGACCGCTCGCGTTGCCGGCGGTGACGGTGGCATCGGGATCGGTGCGGCCCATCAGCGGCCGCAAGGAGCCGAGCCGCTCAAGCGTGGTGTCCGCGCGGGGGTGCTCGTCGCGGTCGATGAGTGACTCCCCCTTACGACCCTTGACGGTGACAGGGACGATCTCCTCGGCGAACACGCCGCTCTCTTGTGCGGCAAGCGCTCGCTGGTGTGAGCGCAGCGCGAGCTCATCCTGGTCAAGACGCGAGATGGAGTATTGCCGGCGCACGTTCTCCGCGGTCTCGATCATGCCTCCGGGCACGGGATGGTGGACGCCACCGGCAGTCACCCGCGCCCGCGCGAGCCGATCCTCCAACCTCACACCGCTTCCTTTGACCCCCCAGCGGAGATCCGTCGCATAGAGCTCGACCTGGCTCATGCTCTCGGCGCCCCCCGCAAGGATGAGGTCCGCGACGCCTGTCTGGACCTCCATGCAGCCGAACATGATCGCCTGGAGACCGGAGCCGCAGCGGCGATCCAACTGGAACCCGGGCACCTCGATGGGGAGGCCGGCGTCGAGCGCGGCGACACGACCGATCGCCGGCGCCTCGCCGTTCGGATAGCACTGGCCGAGGATCACCTCGTCGATGTCGGCGGTGGGGAGCCCGGTGCGTTTGACCAGCTCTCGGATCACCGTGGCGGCCAGCTCTGTGGGGGCAACGTCACGAAAGGCGCCGCCGAAACCGCCCACCGCGGTCCTCAGAGGTTCACAGATAACGGCATCACGCACAGCTGAAAGCCTGCCAGAAAAGCGAAGGCTCCGGCGTTGGCGCGCAATGTCGTTCACACGCTACCCGGGCGAGACCGGCGCCTCGACGCGTGGTTGTGACTCGGAAAGCCAGTCACGCAGCCTCTCGTGCATCTCCTCCACGCCAACGATTGGCGAGGTGGGCTCGCTCCAATCGGCGGGAATCACGACAAAC
Organism: uncultured Solirubrobacterales bacterium; assembly: GCA_963695305.1. Classification (GTDB taxonomy): domain Bacteria; phylum Actinomycetota; class Thermoleophilia; order Solirubrobacterales; family Solirubrobacteraceae; genus Palsa-744. The sequence continues at coordinate 3,131,586 of OY968774.1, forward strand.
GGCCTAGTTTGAGGACCGCCGAGACCGCCGTGTGAGCCCATGAACTCCTCGAACGGGGCAACCTCCTCGGAGCTGGGGTCATACATGCAATTGACGAGGATGTCCGGGCAGTGCGGAAACCGGTCGTGGCGGCGCAGATGGTCTGCCGCTGTGGCATCGAAGGGAGCGAGCGGGTCCACACCTTCGATTACATCGTCGGCGAGACGCCGCTGCCCTCCCCCACCAATCACAAGCGGACCGTGCGCTTGCGAGCGCACCATCACGTACCCGATGCCGGGATGGGAGGCAAGGATGTCCAGCAGGCGGGGATGCGCAGCGACGATCTCCTCGACTGTGAGTCGCTCCGGGCTCGAAGGCAGGTAGATGAGCCCAAGGCCGCCTGAGGCCATCACGATCACGTCCTTCGTGTCTGCCTCCTTCCCGCCGTTGGAGTCGGGCGCGCGGCGCTGCTCAAGCGCCTCCCGGTTCGGTCCAAGCGCCACTGTGCCCTCTACCGACCTGCTGCGTGTGGCCCGTGCAAGCACACGTCCTCCCACACTGTCCTCCTGGCGCGCGTCGGCAAGCACGGCGCCCACATCTCCCCACGCCTCGTCGATAGCTGCCGGAGCGTAGACATCGCCGTGGGCCAACCCCCCACGTACGACCTCCTCAAGCGTCTCGCCATAGCGTTGGTGAAACGGCGCTCCCTGCGTTTGGCCGTGGTCGGAGAGCACCACGAGGTGGTAGGGGCGCGGCGAATGAGCCGTAGCACGCTCAAGTCGAGCCAACTGGCGGTCGTGCCGCTTGAGCACCGCCAGCGCGTCGGGTGCGCGAATACCGGAGTGGTGTGCCACCTCGTCATAACCCACAAAGGTTGCGTAGCTCGCGGGAACACCCTCGACAATGTCCGCCATCAACAGCGCCGTCACGAGGTCACGCATCACAACAGCTATCGCTGCGCGGATCAGCGGGTACAGGCCTTTGCGGTCAACATGGGGGGCGCCACTACGGCGCTGGAGAAACGCCGCCCGGCGCTCAGACGCGATATCGGCGAGCGAGAGCACAATTGTACGCATGAACCCGTAGGGATCTGAGAAGTACGCAAACAGGTCCCCAGCCTTCGATCGCGAGCGGTCGCGGATAACACTCATCGTCGCCGTGCAACGGGGGGCGTCACCCGAGAACATGTTCCCGCGGCTGGTTCCGCCAGCGGCGAGCAGACCGGCGCCCGTGGAGCGCCGACGCTCGATCTCGGCGGCGTCGGAGGGATGGTTGGAGACCATTGTGCGACCGGTCTCCTTCTCATACCAGCGGAAGGCGGGCATGTCCCAGTTGCTGCCGAGCAACAGCCCCGCTTGGCTCGCGCCGGTTTGGGATGAGAGGTCACACTCCCAGCCGAGCATTCGATGCGTGCCGTCGGAGAGCCAGCGCGCGATCGTGGGGACATGCCCGTCGCGGATCGCCTCGCGCAAGACCGTCTCGCCAAGTCCATCGATCTCAAACAGGATCACCCCTGGGACGTCTGTGCGATTGTCGCGGCGATTGCGTTTCACCCTTCTGCGCACCACACGCAGATGGCGAGCGTCACCATCGACGTCGAGCAGGGGCGCCACCAACATCGACACGAGCGCCAAGCCAAACGCGATCGCGAGATCAACCCAGAACGACGGTGTCTTACCGTCCACCGTGTAGAACGCGAGGGCAACCACACCAGCGCTAAGGACCAGCGACCCGAGCCCAAACGTAACGATGGTAAGCGGCAACGCGACACGAATAAGAAGCGGCCAGAGGATTGCATTGATAATCGCCATTACCACCGCCACGAGTAGAGCGGCGTCAAGCGAGAGCGAATCGCGGCCAGAGAGCAACGACGTGATCAAGACCAGCGCCAACGCCTGCACCGCAAGCATCGCGACGGTCCTCACCCCGAACCCGAGCAGCGCTCGCAGCTTGCTCAGACGGCGTTGCTCCCCTTGCTCGTCGGTCGCTGAAACCATCACGTTGCTACCTTCTCGCTCATGGTCGATGGCGCGGTAGGCGCCCCTCCAGCAGGTGTCGCCCCAGACCGTATCGTGTTCGTGGGCCACTCGACCGTGCTGATCGAAATCGAGGGCGTGCGGGTGCTCACCGACCCCGTGCTTGTAAATCGGGTGGCGCACCTGCGCCGCCACACGCCACTGGTGGAAGAGAGCGTGTTCGCCGAGCCTGACGCTGTGCTCATCTCACACCTTCATCACGACCACCTGGATCTTGCCTCGCTGCGAGGACTGGGACGCACGACGCCGCTCATCGTGCCCGCCGGCGCCGGAGGATGGCTGGGACGGAGGGGGTTTGATTTGGTTATCGAGCTGAGCGTGGGCCAGAGCACGAGCGTGGGGGCCCTCACGGTTACCGCTGTGGAAGCTCGCCACGACGGGCGTCGTCTCGGAGGCCCGCGAGCTGAGTCGGTCGGCTATCTCGTGCGGGGCCGGAGTGTCGTGTATTTCGCCGGTGACACCGAGCTCTTTGGGGGGATGAAAAATCTCGTGCCCTCCCCCGACATCGCGCTCGTGCCCGTCGCGGGATGGGGACCGCGACTGGGAAGCGGCCACATGAACTCAACCGAGGCGGCAAAGGCGGTCGCGTTGATACAACCACGCGTTGCGATACCGGTGCACTGGGGAACCTTCACGCGGATCGGTCTCGCTCGCCGCCACCGGGAGAGATTGAACGACGCGCCACATAGATTTGCCGAGGAGGTAGTGAGTGTCGCGCCGGACGTGGAGGTGCGAATTTTGGCGCCCGGTGAGGAAACGGCGCTCTAGCGGGTGTAGGAGAGTGTCAGTACCCCGTGTTGGTCTTCACTCGCTTACGGTCTGTCTCGTGGAGACGTCCCTTCTTCTTCAGGGTCGCACACGCTTCAAGAATATCCGCCCCCAGTGTTGTCACAAGTGAGTGACCGAGTGTTTGCTTCACGAGTGCCCGCATGATCTTCACGTGCTCGGCGTCGGGGGGAAGTGTGTATGCGGGCACCATCCAGCCGCGCTCAGCCGCGAGTTGGGCAGCTACATCGAACTCATCGTAATCATGTTCACCGGTGAGCTGGAAAGCGACAAGCGGAAGCTGCTCCTCCCCCTCCTCGCCGATCAAGACGAAATCTCCACATGCGGCGATCTCCTTGGCGAGGACACGAGCGTTGGATTGCATCGTCTCCATGATGTAGCGGTAACCCTCATGGCCGTAGCGCACGAAGTTGTAGTACTGCGCAAGCACCATCGCGGAGCCTGTGGAGAAGTTCAAAGTGAAAGTCGCGTCGCGCTTGCCGAGGTAGTTCTCGTAGAAGACGAGATTGTCTGGTAGATCGCTTGCTTCCCGAAACACGAGCCAGCCGATACCTGGATAGACGAGGCCAAACTTGTGGCCCGACACGTTGATCGAACGGACTTGCTCAAGGCGGAAATCCCACTCGGTGTGGGGATAAAGGAACGGCCATACAAACCCGCCGCTGGCAGCGTCGACATGCAGCGGAACGTCCAGTCCCCGCTCATCCTTGAGTCGCACAAGGTAGTCGTTGATGCCGCGAATATCGTCGGCGTGCCCCGTGAAGGTGGTTCCGAGCACAGCCGCCACACCGATGGTGTTCTCATCTATGTGAGGCTCCACGTCCTCGGGTCCGATCGTGTACTTGTCCTTCTTCAGCGGCACGATGCGGGGCTCCACGTCGAAGTAGCGACAGAACTTCTCCCAAACGACGTGCACGTCGCCGCCGAACACCATGTTCGGAGTGTCGATCGACTTTCCAGCCGCCTTACGGCGATCTCGCCACTTCCACTTCAGGGAGAGGGCTCCAAGCATGATCGCCTCGGAGGATCCCTGCGTGCGTGCCCCCGTCGTCTCGCCTGGGGCGTGGAAGAGGTCGGCGAGCATGCGGATGCAACGCTGCTCGATCTCGGCGGTCTGGGGGTACTCGGCGTGGTCTATGAAGTTCGTGTGAAGCGACCCCGCGATCAGCCTGTCCGCCTCGGGCTCCATCCAGGTGGTGACGAACGTGGCGAGGTTGCGCATCGGTATGCCGTCGAGCAAGACCTCTTCCCCCACCAGCCCCAAAGCGTCGGCTGCCGGCATACCGTGCTGTGGCAGACGGTTATCGGGTGGGGGATCGAGGCGATAACGGTTGCCGTAGGCCCCTTGAAGCTTCTCGATGCGCCGGCCCGTGAGGTCGGTCGAACTTCCGTCAGCGCCCTGGTGGGCTGTTTGGTCCCTGGACGGCACAGTCATCCTCCTTGAGGTTGCGCGGCGCGTGGCGAATCGGGTGTGCGAGCAGTTATACCCGCGCGCCGATGCTCTCAGCCGCAGCCGGCCGGCTCACGCCCGGCTGCGGCGCGTACGCGACGAAGCGCTAGCCTTGGGTGAGGCGCTTCTGTGGTTGCCACGGAAAGCTCACCACGGCAAAGGAGTCGGTATGAACGACGACTACGGTAGTACCGAAGGGGAGCCACCACTACCGCCACCCGGCCCGAGTCCCGGCGGCACGCCACCGGGCGCGGGCGAGCCACCACCGCCGCCTGGCGGCGAATACCCGCCCGTGGACGACGGAAGCGGCGGACGCGGCTGGGCCATTGCCGCAGGTGTGGCCGCCGTGATCGCAGTGATCGTGATCGTCGTGCTGCTTGTGTCCAATGGAGGCTCGAAACAGACGTCCACCGTCACCAGCCAATCACTCAGCGTCGGACACTCCACCACGGTCAACCCCACCACGGTGACGCAGCAGACCACCGTCACTACGCCTACACCCACTACCACAGTCACCACGGCTAAGACGGTGACCACCCCTGCTCCAACTACCACCACCAGCAAAGCTCCGGCTACTGGGACGACTTCCCCCCCGTCCGGTGGAGGACCGTAGGGGATACCGATCCACTTGAGCTCAAAGCTTCCGTCACACCATTACCGCATATGCAGCGCCCAGCGGCCCTCTGTGGATCACCCCGCCCTCGTCATCTATCTCCCACGCATAGAGATCGTCATCGACGACTAGACGCTCGGTGGGAACACAACCGTCCTCCCCCAGTCGCTCAACGAGGACGACCGGATCGCCCTCGGTCTCGATGACTGTCGTATGGGAGTCGCGACGCACAGTTTCGGTCCACGCAAGTGCGCTGATCGCAACCGGGTCGTTCCCTACGACTTGCAGCAGGCGACCTTTGCTGAACGTCGCACGTTGCCGGGAGACGCCCTCTTTCATGGGCGGGTTTGACGCACCCAGTATCTCGCTCGCCGTTTCTGCCGGCGATCCGTCGAGGGTGAGAAGGTGATTATCCTCGTCAAAAGCTATCTGAAATCGAACGCCCCGTATAGGCCTTTGATCTGACATCAACTCGACATCGAAGTCGGAATAGGCAGGCACGTGAAAGATGAACGTCATCTCAATACGCTTGACGAAGCTATCGACGGCTTCTTTGCTGAAAGGACGCAGGCACACAAGCGCCACCCCCTCTTCGGCAGCCAGCACCTGAGCATCTTTGGTGAATCCCACGGTTGTCACCACGGCAACCACGTCGGCGCCGGCTTGTGCGCGCAATTCGATGAGCTGATCAATCACAGGCCTATCGACCATTTTGTCCCAATCCCGGCACTCAGCCAGCAGATGTCGAACCTCCCCCTCTGGATTGCGCGCAGTGACATCGAGCTGATGCTTGGTCCGCTGATCTACGGTGCACTCGGTCGCCTCATGCATCGCGTCGTGCCAACCGAGTGTGGCGAGTAGTACAGTCGTCAGCCGCTCGTACTCGGCACCACTCACCTCTGGTCGCCCGCCGAACACCTCCTCGTGCAGTTCTTCGATCACCGGGCTCGTCGGCTCACATCGTGGCTCTTGGGAAAGGTTTCTCACGGCCCCTCCCCGGTGTCACCCGATCTGTATGTATGGGGCCGATTTTGTCTCGCATCGTTCAGGTTGGGGTGCGAATAAGAGCGCCCTCGCTCGCATCGACCTCTCGACGCGTGAGCGCGTACCAACCCGTGGACATCGTGGCGACAGTGAAAGCGCCGGTAGGGACAGCGGTGGCGCAGACCTCGGAGCATCCTCTGCGTATCGCAATATTTGACGGAACCCTTCCTCACTTGCGTGACTGAGGTGGCGGGTTAAGCGAAGAACGCCGGTGGGGGCGCGCCGATCCCCCCAATCGACGGCGCAGCCCCCAGGAGCCGCACACGTCGCCCCGCGGCTCCAAGCTGGAAATTGACAAGATCATTTGGATGCGCGACACGGCCCCACACTGGCAAACCATAGGAAGGACGTCTGGACGGACACTCGTGGATTCACGCTACCTATGTTGACGGTTCCGTCCGGCGCAGTCCATACCACAAATGTGTGACTTCACATCAGCGCAAGATGTACCCCTCACCGAGGACCTTCGCGACGAGCTGTGCACGCGAGCGCGTGGCAGTCTTTGTCATCGCGTTGCGTACATGGGTGCGGACGGTCTCATGTGTGATCCCCAGCGCCTCGGCAATCTCTGGGCCGCTGTCCCCGAGCGCCACGAGTCGTACAACCGAAAACTCACGCGCGGACAGTGCCGCAAGCTCCTGTTCGGTGGACACTGCTCGGCGGAAGCGCCGTCCCCAACGCGAGATACTGAGCGTCACGACGAGGATCAAGCGATGGCCTGTCACCACCTCCACATTGGCTCCCCACTGCACAGCCACACCGTTGCCGTCGGCACAAAGGAGCTCCCCCTCCCCGGTGAAATGGCCTGCGGCCATCATGGCCTCCCACTCCTCAAGCGAATTTTGCGGACCGCCGACGACGATCTCGTAAAGGGGACGGCCGATGAGATGGTTGCGCGTGTAGCCCGTGAGCTTCAACAACGCACCGTTGACGTCCACGAAGCGGCGACGGCTGTCGAGCAACATCATCGCGTTCCGCGACTGACGGAACGCCGCCAAGAACAGCTCCGACCAGTCACCAGAGCGACCCACGCGACCAGTCTAACCACGATCGGGACAGTTCGGAGGATCGGTCACGCCGGAGCGCTCGGGGACCGGCCCTTGAACGCATGCTTAGAATCACTGCCTATGACTGCAGACTACGAGCAGATCGCCACCGATACGAGCAACGGAGTGCTGACAATCACGCTCAACCGTCCCGAGCGGCTGAACGCATGGACTGCACAGATGGGCTCGGAGCTCCGGGCGGCTTTCGACCACGCTGACCTCGATGACGACGTCCGCGCGATCATCGTCACCGGCGCGGGTCGCGGCTTTTGCGCTGGCGCTGATCTCGCAAGCGGGGCTGACACCTTCGACTACCGCAAGTACGAGACCACAGGCCCGGCGCGCGACAACGGCGGCGAGTTCACGCTGCGGGTCTTCGAATCGACCAAGCCGGTAATCGCCGCTATCAACGGCCCGGCTGTGGGGGTAGGAGCGACGATGACGCTACCGATGGACGTGCGCCTCGCCGCTGAGGACGCTCGCATCGGTTTCGTGTTCGCGCGGCGAGGCATCATCCCCGAGGCGTGTTCGAGCTGGTTCTTGCCACGCGTGGTGGGCATCAGCCGGGCTATGGAGTGGGTGTCCACCGGACGCGTCTTCTCGGCCCAGGAGGGCCTTGAGGCGGGGCTGATACGGAGCCTCCACCCCCAGGGGGAGTTGCTCGACGCGGCCCGCGCGCTAGCGCACGAGATCGCGGAGAACACCGCTCCGGTCTCCGTAGCCCTTGCCCGCCAGCTCATGTGGAGGATGCTCGGCGCCGAGCACCCCGTGGTCGCCCACCGCGCCGACTCACGGGGCATGGTCGCGCGAGGCCAATCCGCAGACGCTGCCGAGGGCATCACCGCGTTCCTGGAGAAGCGCCCCGCGAGCTTTCCGGACCGGGTCAGTGAGGGCTTGCCCGACATCATGCCCGGCTGGAGCGCGCCGGGGTTTGAGTAGCAGACAAGCGCTTCGTCGTCTGCTAGCGCCCTGACGCGCACATCAGGACACCGAGCGTCAGCGACTTGGACCGTCGCGCGCCACTGAGGAGTCGCAGATGCGCCGTCGCCTTCACCTTGAGCCTCGTCCCGGGTTTGGCCGACTTCGACGCCGTGAGCGACGCGGTGTACGGGGCGCGGTGGTCGCGTCCGGCAGACCTCTTCCCGAGCGTGAACACGACGTCGAAGATCCGGGCGATCTGAGACCGCCGACCCTTCACCTTCGCGACGGTCAGGCGGACCGTGAAACGCGCGCCGGGTCGGACGCACGCACCCTCGCCGGCCAGCCCGAAGCGTGCGCCGAAGGCGGTCGAACTCACGCTCGGAGCCGAACGGCCGGTGGTCGTGATCGTGATCTGCGTGCTCGCCTGGCCCTGCGCGGCGCCATCGGAGGTGGTGGCGACCACCGTGTACGTACCTGCGCTCGAGTAGGCATGGGACGCCGAGGCGCCTGTACCGGTGGTCCCGTCGCCGAAGTTCCATGTCGTGGTGAGCTTGTCGCGGTTGGCGTCAGACGGACTGGCGCTGAATGTCACCGCCTGCCCGGTGCGGGCCGAGGTCGGCGTCGCGCTGATCGATCCGACGACGGGCGCCACGTTGGCGGCGGTCAGCACGAGGTCGTTGCCGTCGCCGCCGGCGTCGTTCGCGGCCAGCGGCACCCCGTCGGGTGTCGTGAACGGGGCGCCCGCGAACGAACCGCTGATGGCGGCTGTGCCGGTGTTCGTGATGACATGGAAAGTGGAGCCGCCCGGAACGGTGAGCCCTGACGCCGCGGTGAGCGTAAACACGGCCGCGGGATCGATCGCGACAGGTCCGCTGCTGGTGACCGTCGGCGTGGTGGATGGGTCCGTCGAGGGAACCGCGAAGTTGAGACTGCCCCCTGCGCTGAAGGACAGTGGCCCGGTTTGTAGTCCGACCTGCGGGATCAGCGTGCCCGCAACCGTCACGCTACCGAGGACGCCTTTGCCGGTCAGCATCGACTGCGGCGCGACGGTGACCGGCCCCGGCACCTGGCCGTCGGCGATGAAGGTGCCGGCGGTGATCGCGGTGGTCCCGCTATAGGTGTTGGTCGCGATCGTCCGTAGCGTCCCGGCGCCGGCCTTGATCAGCCCATGCGTACCGCCGGCCTCGGAGACCGCTCCGCTCAGGACCAACTCCGGTGCGATGCCCGCGTTCACCGTGAACGTCGGGTTGAGGTTGCCGGGCCCGGTTCCGCTCAGGACGATAGGGGCCGAGATCGTCGCCGCCCCATGCGCAGAGGACATGGCGGTGAGCTCACCGTTCTGCAGAACGAGTTTTCCTCCCGGTCCGGCGATCGTCCCGCCGCTCATCGTGACGCTCCCGGTCGGGGGGATCGAGATCTGGCTCCCCAGCGCCGCCAGCAGCACCGAGCCGCTATTGACGGTTAGACCCGCGATCACATCGGAATGTCCGTTGAGGTCGAACACACCGTCGGAGTTGACAGTCACGTTCGAGGTGGCGGCGAGGTCAGAGGCCTGCAACTCGCGCAGGGTTGTGCTTCCGGGCGCGCCGGCACCGGTGCCGATCGTGAGGTTGCCGGGGACGGAGAAACCGAGGGTCTGGAAAAGCGTGAGGGTGCCCTCCTGCACGTTCGTGTCCCCGGTGTAGGTGTTGCTGGTCGATCCGCTGAGCGCCAGCGTCCCGGTTCCGGCCTTGTTCAACGATGCCGGGGCCGGTATCCCGTCGCTGATGACGTTCGAGATGGCGAGATCGGGCGTCAGCGAACCTTGAGTCACGGTGAACATGCGCGGACCGTCGAGCGCAACCGGTGCGCCGATCGTCGCCGGCCCGGCGGCGGACGATGTCGCTGTTACGTCACCGCCGAGCTTGAGCAACCCGGTGGTGGCGGAAACGGCGCCTCCGGTCATCGCCAGCGGACCGTTCAGCGTCAGGGTGAGTGCACCGAGGGTCACCGAACCGCCATTGACGGTCAGCCCTCCTACTTGCTCGGCGACGGACCCGCCGGAGATATCCAAGACGCCGTCGGCGTTGACCGTCACGTTCGACGTGGGAGCAATGTCGTTCCCAAAGGTGACATCGCGCACAGTGGCGCCCCCGGGGGCCCCGGCTCCGGTGCCGATGATGAGCGCCCCGGGGATCGCAAATGTGGAGGACGCCTTGATCGCGAGCACGCCCTCCTGCACGTCCGTGACACCTGCGTAGGTATTGGTCGACGTGATCAAAGACAGCGTCCCGGCCCCGGTCTTGATCAGCCCTGGCGATCCGCTGATCACACCCGTGATCGCGAGCTGGCCCGAGCTCACGCTCACCTGCACGGACGTGGCTCCCGACAGCGCGACCGGCTCCGTGATCGCATTGCCGCCGTTCGCATCATTGATGTCAGTGGTGAAGTGGGCGCCGTCGATGCCGAGCGCCGTGCCGCCGCTGATCGTGCTGCCGCTGCCGGTGAAGTTGATCTGGTCGACGACGAGCCCGCTGATGTCCATCGTCGACGTGCTCCCAGCCGGAAAGTCGACGATCGTGCCGCCCGACTCGCCGGTGCTCGGCACGCCGCCGGTCCAGTTGCCTGCGACCGACCAGTTCTGATTGACCGCGCCCGTCCAGGTGTGCGTCGACCCCAGCGCGGGCGAGGCGCTCAGGGCGAACAGCAGCACTAGGAGCCCGGTAATCTTGCGCGTCACGAGCGGCGTAGCATAACCCGCACACACGACGAGACAACCGGGACTCGACAGGTGTTTGAGTAAAGGTGGTGTAGCGGCTATCGTCTACGACGTAAACCGATGACGGCCTAATGCCGACAAGGTTGATGATGGCTTCAACACTCGACACCCACACGACGAGCCGGCGGCATGATCTGCCCGATGAGATCGTCGCGGTAATAGACACGGCGGAGTTCGAGGCAGCTCGACGGGATCCGCGCGTCCGCTCGTTCCTCGCGGAGGCCGACGCCTACCTCACCGAGCTTGAGCAGCAGGGCCGTAACCGCTAGTCAGCTGGTTGTAGCGGTAGCCAGAGCCGCTTGGGCTTCCTGGCTTCGACCGACGCTCGAAAGCCGTAGCGCTTGCGCCACATCGCCGCCGTCTCCTCATCGAAGGGGTCGACGACGAGCACTGCGGTGGCTTGAAGCTCTGCCGCAAGGCGTGCAGTAGCGGCCGCATGGAGGAGCAGCAGCTTGCCGTCGATCTCGGCTCGCTTGTCCTTGGCGATCCAGGCGATGAGAGCTGCGGGCACTCGTATAGGGACGACACCGACGCGGCGGCGATCACGCTGACTGAGTTCGACCTGAGCCGACGCGAGCGAGTAAAAGCCCGCTACTCGACCACCAGCGATGAGCAGGCGGGTACGCGAGGTTTGGTGAGCAGTTACCGCCTGGGTCCGTAGCCAGGCAGTCGCAGCCCAAGCCGCTGCACGCTCCCCGGCGTCGAAATCGTCGAGCGCGAGCCGCAATTCACTTGACAGCTCCTCGCCTCTTGACGGAAGCGTGATCCACGAAGGCTTGGAATCTGCGAGAGCCGTATCGATCGATTCGGCGGTGGTGGCTCCCCCGAGATCCTCGCCCGTCATTTGGCCGCCGCCTTCGCGGTAGAAGGCTTCATGTTGTCGATCGTCGGCAAGATCTGTCCAACGCGCTTTAGGGCCTCACCCATCGTGATCGTTCGCATGCGCCAAGAAGGCGTGCGCGCATGTCTTGACTGACCACAGCTGTGCAGCAATGAGTCGAAATCGTTGGCCGCGATGAGACTGCCATCGAGTGAAGCAAGAAATGCCTTTGCCAGCAACTCAAGGGTGGTTGACGCGTGAAGAAGATAGACCATGGAGTCTCCGTCAAGGCGAGCTCGGAGTGCAGATTGCGCAAACGTCACCGCGCCCGACAGGAGGTGCTCTGTCTGTTCGTTCTCAGGCATCAGACTTCGCCCTGATCCTAAGGGGCGACGCTGCAGCGAGCCATGTACCGGCAGAGTGGCCCTTTGGAGTTAATGCGATTACTGTATTTAGTGCAAATCTGGTGTTATCGGCGTCTTGTGTGCTAGCCTGATCCTATGCCCGCTATGGTCGCCCAGCCTCGCATCGAACGAGTCCGATCACTTCCGACGCTCTCCCAGGCGGCCGGGTTCATCGGCATGGATACGGGCGGGATGAGCCGCATAGTCCGGTCGCTAGGCATTGAGCCGCAGCGATGGGGACGCCGCGACAAGCACTTGGAGGCCGCCCAGGTGCTTCAGGTCGCCAGGGTTGCTCAGCGCGCGTCGCTGGAGGAGGTCGCCGGAAGCATCCTGGAGTGGACAGAGCAGAACCACCCGGACGCGGTGCAGCAGACAACCGCCGAGATCGATGCGTTCTTCGCCAAGCTTCCTGCCCCCACCGCCGCACCGGCCGACGAGTTCATCGCGGAGTTGCGCGCCGCGCTACCGCCGCGATGGGCGGACAAGGCCGAGGCGATCTGGCGCGCTCACGCGGTCAGCGTGTAGTAGTCGCCACGGTAACCAGCGCGCTTGCGGCCGCGCTTGAACCCAAGATCGATCAACGTCGCCGAAGGCAGTGCGATTGCGCCATCGAGAACGAGGCCCACCCGACCAGCCTTGATCGTCCTGCGGTCGATTGCCACCACAACGCAGACCAGCAGCCACAGAGCGATCAGGTACTCGGCGCGCAGCGCTTGATCCGCGACATCCTTGCGTATCGCCGCCGCGATAATGAGGTGCGGCCGTTGGCTGCCGCCCGACCCTCCGGGCTCGAAGTGCCACGCCAAGATCGCCGCGAGGCGATTGTCATTGCGAAGGTCGCTGGCAAGCAGGCACCGGCCCTTGCGTCCCTCGGCCATGTGCCACACCTTCATGGCCTCGCTTGGTGCAGGCGGCGGATACAGACGCCCCGCGCTCGTCGCCAGCCGCCAGCGCGCTGGCGTAGCGCCGCCAACCGACGGGTCAGGCAGCAAGTGGTCTAGCTCGACCCGCGTCTCGGGCTCACCCGCTCGCCGTCCATGATAGACGGTGAGCGCGCGTTCGAAGCGGCGAATCAAGGCGTCTCGCGCGGTAGTCATGATCACAGCAAGAGCAGTCTGCACATGACAGCGGTCGAAAAAGAGCACAGCTACCCGGAAAGCGAAGCCAGCCCCGCCCGACAACGCCACATCACTGGGAACGTGGCGTGAGTTTTCACATCCCCCGCCCCAAGCGCCCTGCGAACACCGCCTCAGAAACCACAAAAGCCCCGGAAATCCGGGGCTTTTGCGTAGTAGCGGGGGCAGGATTCGAACCTGCGACCTTCGGGTTATGAGCCCGACGAGCTACCAGACTGCTCCACCCCGCGTCGCTCCCCATGTTCTAGCAAAGAAGGGGCCTCGCCGGAAGCCCTGAGCGCCCAATCCCAGGCGGCGCACCAGGCCACGGATCGTGCCGAAGGGCGTCCCGGACCCACACCACCCCCGCTTGCCTCTACGATCCTCGCCTCATGCGCACGGCGGTAGTTGACATCGGCACCAACTCCACCCGCCTACTCGTAGCCGACGTAGACCCCACGTCGGGGGCTGTGGTGGAGCTACACCGCGAGTCGCAAGTCACGCGTTTGGGCGACAAAGTGGATGCGGGCGGGATGCTCTCCGAGAAGGCCATTGGGAGGGTGTTCGCCACGCTCACCAACTACCGCGCCACGATCGACCGCCTCGGCTGTGACGCCAACCTCGCGGTGCTCACCTCGGCGGTACGCGACGCCTCCAACGGGGCGCAGTTCACTGACCGTGTGCGCGCGGAGTTCGCTCTCGACGCGCGCATCCTCTCCGGTGACGAAGAGGCCCAGCTCACCTTCTTGGGCGCGATGTCAGACCGCGACGGCTCCTCCTCTGAGCCCACGGTGGTGATCGACATCGGTGGGGGCTCCACCGAGTTCATCGTGGGCGCCTCCCACACAGCCTTATTCCACGTCTCCGTACAAGCGGGGGTGTTGCGGATGAGTGAGCGCCACATCCACACCGATCCCCCCTCCCCCACGGAGCTGCAGGAGCTCGCCGCCGACACTCGCGCGATCTTCCTCGCGGGCATCCCCCCTGAGCAGCGCTCCTCCGTGAAGCGGGCGATCGCGGTCGCCGGTACCGCCACCTCCGCTGCCTCTATCGACCAGGAGCTCGACCCCTATGACCCCGATCGGGTCCATGGCTATCCACTGTTGCTGGCTACGGTGGAACTTCTCATCGCGCGGCTTGCCGACATGTCAGAAGCCCAGCGCCGTGAGGTCGTGGGGTTGCACCCCGATCGCGCCCCCACGATAGTCGCGGGGATGATCCTGCTCGACGAGGCCATGCGCGCATTTGACCTCGACCGTGTGGAGGTCTCCGAGCACGACATCCTGCGCGGGGGCACGATGCTTTTGTCAAAAAATATGTAACCCCCCACTCGCGTCCACCGCGCTGGACATCCGTCCGAGAACTCCCCTCCACGCTGATCTACGTGTGGGGTTCTGCCGAAAAATCCTGGTCGGCTGTGGGGCGCGGGTTCTGTCGCGTGCCTCCACCTCCGGTCCATAGGCCCACACGCCGCCGAGCGATCGGCACCCGCTGCGGGCCGTCCTACCGACTTCGAGGCGCGCACCCCTGCCTTCGCTTCGAGGTCATCAAAAGTCCCCGAGGAGGCCGCCCTACCCAGGCGGCTTCCTCATTTTCGAGGCCACCGCGTGGGGGTGGGTCAGGCGAGGTTCGACTTGCGTGGGTAGGCGACCGTGGGGTCGGTCAACACGTTCACGAGCGCCGGCTTTCCCGACGCGAACGCACGCTCAAGCGCCGCTCCCACGTCTCCCGGCCGCTCCACCAGCTCGCCGTGTCCCCCCAACGCCTCCACCACCTGGTCATAGCGCGTTTCGGGGCGCAGGTCTGCCGCCACCGAATACCCATACAGGAACTCCATCGGGTGCTTCTCAAGCGCCCATATCCCGTTGTTCCCCATCACCCCCACCACGTTCACCCCGTGGCGCGCCAACGTGTCGAACTCCATCCCCGAGAACCCGAACGCGCCGTCGCCCAACAGCAACACCACCTGGCGGTTGGAGTGCGCAAGCTTCGCCGCCAACGCATACCCAGGTCCTGTGCCCAGACACCCGAACGGCCCTGGGTCAAGCCAGCATCCGGGCTTGAAGCTGTCGATCACGCGACCCGCGTAGGACACGAAGTCGCCGCCATCCCCAATCACGATCGCATCGCGGTCGATCACCTTCCCGAGCTCCGCGTACAGCCGCATTGGGTGAAGCGGCGACCGTTCGTCTTCGAGCTCTCCCCGCTCCCCCTCTCGCCGCTCGCTCTCCGCGGCGCGCAGCTCGGCGATCCAAGGCTCACTCGCGAGCGCCTTCCCACCTGTAGCCGTCCGCAGATCCGACAACGTCGCGCCCAAGTCGCCGTACAACTCCACCGCCGGGTCCCGGGGATGGCGGCGCTGGGGCTCCGCAACGTCGATCGCCACGATCGCGGTGTCCTCTCCAAAAGAGCCACCGAAACCGAGTCGGAAGTCCATTGGCACGCCGATCACGAGCGCCACGTCCGCCCCTTTCAGCGCTTGGGAGCGGGTGCGCGAGAAGAACAACTCGTGGTCCGCCGGAACACAACCTCGCGCCAACCCGTTCAAGAACACAGGGATCCGAAGCTCTTCCGCCAGCTCCAACAGCGCGCGCTCACCGTGACCCCAATAGAGGTCGGTACCCGCCATCACCACCGGCCGCTCCGCCTCGCTCAACAATCTCGCGGCACGCTCGATCGTGTCGGTGTCCGCCCCCCTCGCCCCGTGACCGCCAAGCGCGGATGAAGACTCTGGCTCGGGGGCGCTCATGAACACGTAATCGAGCGGGAAGTCGATGAAGGTGGGGCCCCCATGGGGCGCCAACGCGCTCGCAACCGCCTCATCCACCAGCCCGGGGATCTCAGCGGTGCTCTGCGCGGTAGTCGCGAACTTGCACAGCGGCCGCACGAACGGCACGTGATCGATCTCCTGTAGCGACCCCTGCCCCCACCGCAATGTCGGCGCCCTCCCGCCGAGCACAA
Source organism: uncultured Solirubrobacterales bacterium (assembly GCA_963695305.1). Lineage (GTDB taxonomy): Bacteria > Actinomycetota > Thermoleophilia > Solirubrobacterales > Solirubrobacteraceae > Palsa-744. The sequence continues at coordinate 3,147,519 of OY968774.1, forward strand.
CCATCGGCGTGTGGTTCGCCTGAGCGCTTGCGATCGCGCTCATCCCGTTGGTCACACCAGGCCCAGCCGTGAGCGCGCACACTCCCGGCTCCCGCGTCACCTTCGCCCACCCCTCAGCGGCGAAAGCGGCCGTCTGCTCGTGGCGCACATCCACGATGTCGATCCCCTCCTCCCTACACCCGTCGTAGATCGAGAAGAGATGCCCCCCAGACAACGTGAACAGCTTGCTAACCCCGTGCGCCTTCAACCGCCGCGCGATCAACCGCCCCCCATGCAGCTCCTGGGCCTGCTCGGTACTCTCCTGCGCGCTCTGGCTACTCATCGCGCCCGCGACTCTACACGGAGGGGATGCCCAGGGTGGGACTCGAACCCCTCCTCCCCCAACGGGAACCCGCGCCCGCAGGGCGCGGAGGTTTGGCCAAGGTAGGACTCGAACCCCTCCTCCCCCAACGGGGATCCCGCGCCCGCAGGGCGCGGAGGTTTGGCCAAGGTGGACTTGAACCCGTTCTTCCCCATCGGGGATCCCGCGCCCGAAAGGGCGCGGAGGGGATGCCCAGGGTGGGACTCGAACCCACACGCCCTTGCGGACTATCGATTTTAAGTCGACGGCGTCTTCCAATTCCGCCACCTGGGCGAGCATTGGCACTCTAGTCCACTATCTAGCGCAATTGTCAGACGCACGTTTATGTTGGGTTTCGGGTGGGCAGCGATACTTGAGGGGTATCTCGATAGCCCTGCGGAAAAGACCGCAACTACCCCGTTGCTAGCGTGTATTTAGGAGTAAGCGCAGCGAAAGGACCGCCGTGGAGGTCTCAGCACTAAAAGCCCCGGTAGCACCCGAGTTGAGGAGCCCCTCGCCGCTGCTTCGCCTGCAATCCGACGAGCGCCTGATCGCGCTCATCCGGCGAGGGCAACACGCCGCGTTCGAGACGCTCTTCTCGCGCTACCAATCGAGGTTGCTCGCCTTCTGTAGGCACATGCTCGGCTCCAAGGAGGACGCTGAGGACGTGCTCCAGGAGGTCTTCGTGGCCGCCTTCAACGCGATCCTCGCCGACGAGCGCGAGATCAACGTGCGCCCATGGCTATACCGGATCGCTCGCAACCGTTCGCTCAACCACCTCCGCCGCGCGAGCGCCATCGGGGTCGACTCGATGGACACCCATTTCGCTGAAGGTGGGATCTCAACCGCCGAGAAGGTGATGCGAAGGGAGAGCTTCCGCCAATTGATCGGGGACGTACAACAGCTCCCCGAGACCCAACGCACCGCGCTGTTGTTGCGCGAGATCGACGCGCTCTCCTACGAGCAGATCTCAGACGCGATGGAGACCACAGTACCCGCCGTGAAGTCGCTGCTTGTACGCGCCCGCATCTCGCTCGCCGAGGCAGCGGAGGCGCGCAGGCTCACCTGCGACGAGGCGCGACTTGAGATGGGGGAAGTGGCGGAGGGGCTCGTGAAGACCTCCCCCGCTGTCCGCCGCCATGTGCGCGACTGCGAGCGCTGCCGCGCGTTCCGCAAGCAACTGAAGGACAACAACGTGGCGCTCGCCGCCATCTTCCCGGTGGGACCGCTGCTGCTGCTCAAGAAGCTGGTGCTCACAAAGCTCGGCTCAACCGCCGGCGCGGGGGGCGCCCATGTGGCGGGCGCCGGCGGGGCGGGGGCCGCGGCAACCGCCACAGCCGCCGGGGGCGCAAGCGCCGGCGGGGGCTTGTTGACCGCGGGGGTGGGAGCGCTCGCCACGAAGGCAGCCGCGGGGTTGGCGGTGGCGGCGATCGTTACGGCGGGAACGGTGGAGGCCGACCATTCGGCGAGCCCAACCCACCATCACCATCACGCAGCGGTGGCGTCAACCGCTGGGGTAGCCACCACGCGCGAACCTGTGGCTCAACATGCGATCTCACAACCAGTGACCTTCTCCCGGCATTCACTTGCGGCAACACGAGCCGGCAAGGGCAAGTCACATGTGGTCAAGAAGGCGAAGGCAACCCTCCCCAGCGCTGCCGTGGCGGTACCAACCGACACCACTCACGACGTGACCACAACCGCCTCGAAGCCGGTGACACCGCCCGTGACCGAGGTAACCACCGACTCGACCCAGCTCCCAGGTGGGCAAACACAGTCCAGCGAACCCACGGCTCCTGTCGAAACTGTGGAAACCGGCGCCCCAACAACACCCACCACGGAAGCGCCGCCCACAACAACGACACCCCCACCCCCGGCGCCCGAAGTAGCGGGTAGCTCCTCACAGACCGTGACAACCGGCTCCGAAACAACTTCTCCCGGAGTCGATGAGACGCTCAAAGACGGCGGCGTCCCGGCGCCCACGCCCTAGCCGAACGTAAACGTCTTCAGCGGCTTTTCCAGTACTCCCGAGTTGGCGACCGGACGGGCCACAGAGGAATGTTCGTCGGTGAGCATCTCGATCACTACCCCTTCGCGTACGTGATTGCCGGGAGGCATCAGCATCACGTCGCGGCCGTACATGAGGTGGCCGTCGATGACCGCGCTGTAGCGCAGGTCATAGCCGGCGAGCGTGGAGGTGATGCGCGTCTTACCCTCCCCCTTTAGCTCGAAGTGGGGGAAACGCCGCGATAGCTTGCGCGCGTAGGCGGCCGCAAAGAGAGGCAGCTCTCCCGTGGCGCTGCCCGTGTAGGGGGAGAGCACGATGGGCGCCACAGCAAACGAGTCGCGTACCAGCCCACCGGAGCTGCGCGCCACCTTCACATAACCACCAGGGTCGGGGGTGGTGCGGTAGAGGCCTTTGTACTTGAAGCTGAAAGGCACTCTCCCACCGTGGGAGTAGCTCGCGTCGAGCACGGTCAACGCGCCACCCACCGCGAGCGCGAGCAGTGCGACGCCGACGGCGATCACAACCCAGCGAACAGCGGGCGCAAAGGCGCGCCAACGCGGCTCAAGCAGGCGACCGAGCGTGGGGCCGTACTGCGGCTTCAGCGGGATAGACGTCATCGCCTCCGAGACGCTACTCGCCGATCGAGAACAGCGCCTCCAGGTCGTGGCGGGAGAAGGCGGCGAACGCAACCATGGTCTGTGTACGGGCAACCCCGGAGAGCGCTCCAATGTGGTCTGTAACGACGTCGGCGAGCTGCTCGTGGTCGGGGACACGCACGATCGCCACGAAGTCCCACTGGCCGGTAACAGAGTAGGCCTCAGCCACACCCTCGATGTCGGCCAACTCGCCGCCGAGCGTGGAGAGCGCGTCGCGCTCGGCTTCGATGAGCACCACCGCGTGGGTCATAGTCATGGCGAATGGGTGTCGCCGGGGGCGAGGACAATCACCTGCGAGGAGCCCTGTGCTTCGACGTCCGCCTTGAACGCCTGTGCATCGGTGACGATCGGTGGGAAGGTGTCGTAGTGGCAGGGAATCACCTGCTTTGCGCCCACCAACCTCGCTGCCTCCACCGCATCGTGGCGGTCCATCGTGTAGTGACCGCCGATGCACATCAACGCCACGTCGATACCCCCCTCCTGTTTTGCGATCAGCTCGAGGTCTGAGAACACCGCGGTGTCGCCCAGGTGGTAGATCGTCTTGCCACCGAACCGCACAATCAACCCGGCAGGGGTGTTGACCGTGCCCTTGGGGGTGGTGGAGGTGTGCCACGCGGGCACAAGCTTCACCGAGCCCCAGTCGAGCGTAACGGTGCCACCGAGGTTGGGATCGCTCACGCTCGCCACCCCCTCTTCGCCCAGCTCGTTCGCGATCTCCACGATCGCCACAACTTGGGCGCTTGTGCGCTTGGCGATCGACACGGTGTCGCCGATGTGGTCGGCGTGGCCGTGGGTGAGCAGGATCGTGCCGGGGTTCACATCCTCAGCGGAGACCGCCGCCTTTGGATTCCCGGTGAGGAACGGATCGATCAGCACCGTGTGCTCGCCGTCTGAGAGCTCGAAAGCGGCGTGGCCGAGAAAGCGAATCTGCATGTTCAGTGCTCCTCCGTCGTAGTTTTTTTGGATTCCCGCCCGTGCTTATGCGTGTCGGGGTCGCCCACGCCAGTTTCGCGCGCCCGGGTGAGCTGGTGGGCAAGCTCGAAGCCCACCGCCGCGCCCACGAACATGCCGAGACGGGTTTGCTCGGCGATAAGCGTTCCCACTGCGCGGACGCGCTCGTGCTCGTCGCTCTCGGCCAACACACGACCGATCTCCGCGTCGTGGGTCTGCCCGAACCAACCCCCTTCGGCAAGCGATTCGGCGAGCACTCTCTGCAGTGTGGGCGCCGCATGAGTGATCACGTCCTGAGCGTGCGCCAACCGCCCGGGCTCCACGAGCTCCTGGAGGGCCGCATCGACCTCGGCGGCTGTATACGGGGTGTCCGCCAAAGCCGTCTCATCATAGGGTGGGTGTGCGCTCAAACCGACCTCGCGCGTGAGAGCCCGAGCCCCAATGTGAGCCCGAGGACACCGCCGGCAACGCCCGCAAGCCAACTGGCCTCGGGACGAGCGAACGGCAGAGCGAGCAACACCATCGCGATCGCCGCCGTGCCGAGCAAGTCGGCCTCGTAGTACTCGCCCGCACGCGCCGCCAGGAGGTTCGGGGCCGCCCACGCCGCCAGCAACGCGAGCGCGCCCGCGTTTGCGCCGCTGACGACCGGGAACGCGTACAGCGCCTCAGCCGCCAGCGCCCCCGTCACCCCCGCGGCGAAGAACAACGCGAGTACCACCACCGGACCGTGGCGGCGCTCAAGCAGCCAACCGAAGATGGCGATCGTGAACAGCGTCGCAAACATGTAGAGGCCGCTGTAGAAGCCGTGGAAATACACGAACTGGCTGGTCAACAGCCGCCACCACTCGCCCTGGAGGGGGCCGAAGACCGTGTACTTGAAGATGCTGAGGTACGCGCCGGACGTGGCGATCCACACGCCGCAGCTCACCGCCACCAGCGCGAGCGTGGCATAGGGAGGCGTGTCGGCGCGCACCCCCACGATCTCCCCGCGACGCAACCTCCCGAGCGAAGCGCCACGAAACAGGCCTTTGCGTGGAGTACCCAAACGCTCGCGTGGCAGCTTGGGGGCACGGCGTCGCAATCGATGGCCGCAGTAAGGGCACTCCGTGATGTACGGGGAGACCTCCGATCCGCACTTCTTGCACACTACGAACAGATCGGCGCCTGAGGGCATCGTGTCATTCTAAGCGCCTATCTCGGCGGGCTCGCCACTCTCTACCAACACGCGCCAGACGGCGGCTCAGCCCCGCGGGGCGAGTGGCGGCGATAGAGTGCAACGGTCCTCGCCGGTGAGAAGTGGGCGCCGTGTGGGCGCCGTGGCGAGGCGTCACAAGCGACTGCCAAAGGAAACCGATCGATGCAACTCGGCTACGAGAAGAAGCTCTACATCCTCGCGTTCGACCACCGCGGCTCTTTCCAGAAGAAGTTCTTCGGGATCGAGGGCGAACCTGACCCAGAACAGACCGCGATGATCGCCGACGCCAAGCACCTCATCTTCGAGGGAATGCAGCGTGCGGTGGCGGCGGGCGCGGATGCCTCCGTTACAGGGGTGCTCGTGGATGAGCAGTTCGGTGGATCTGTGCCCGAGGAAGCACGCGCTCAAGGCCTCGAGCTCGCGATGCCCGCCGAGCGCTCTGGGCAGAACATGTTCGATTTCCAGTATGGGGACGAGTTCGGTGAGCACATCGAAAACTTCGACCCCGATTTCACAAAGGTGCTTGTGCGCTACAACCCCGACGGGAACGGTGAGGAAAACAGCGATCAGCTCGGCAAGCTCAAGCGGCTCTCCGACTGGTTGCACGCGCACGACCGTAAGTTCCTCTTCGAGCTACTGGTACCGGCCGAGACCGCCCAGCTACAGACCGTGGAAGGGAGCACCGAGCGCTACGACACGGAGCTACGCCCACAGCTGATGCGTCGCGCGATCGCAGAGATCCAGGACGCCGGCATCGAGGTTGACATCTGGAAGATCGAGGGCGTGGATGAGCGCTCGGACTGCGAAATGCTGTCCGCCCAGGCACGCAGCGGGGGCCGCGATGGCGTCGTGTGCGTAGTGCTTGGCCGTGGGGCCGACGACGCAAAGGTCGACCACTGGCTCGCCCAGGCGGCGCCCGTGGAGGGCTTCGTGGGCTTCGCGATCGGTCGCTCGATCTGGTGGAACCCACTGAAGGAATATGTGGACGGCAAGATCGAACGCTCCACCGGCGCCGCGCAGATCGCGGAGAACTACCTGCGCTTCGTGAAGGTGTACGAGCGTGCTGAGGGCAAGGCGCCCGTCGCTTGACGGGCGCGACGGGCCACCGGGAGATCAAGCCCGTGAAGATGAGGCAAAGTCTTACGGAACTTGAGCGCGCGTTCGCGCGTGAGATCTCGATGGAGCGCCATCGGCGTGCGTCGCTGCGGCGTACTGCCGAGCAGCGCGCCATCAAACGGGCAGTGGAGCGCCGTCACAAGCGCGGGTCGGTGCGCTTCGTGCTGTTGGTACTCACGCTCGTGCTCACCGCGGCGATCGTGACAGTGGTGATGTTCCGCACGCTCTACCTACTGCTCAGCTAGCACCCGCGCGCGGCACGGGGAGGCTCAGGACGACTCGCCGAGCTTCCCCAAAGCGTCGTCGACCTCCGCTCGCACATCCTCGCTCGCCGGGCTGCTCTCGCCCTCGCGCTGGATCTCGACGTAGATCTCGGTACGGAACACAGGGACTTCCTGGGGTGCGTGGATGCCGATGCGCACCTTGTCGCCCACGACCGAGAGCACCGACACCTCGATGTCGTCTCCAATCATGATGCTCTGGTTGGGCTTGCGCGTAAGAACCAGCATGTACAGGCACCCTTCTGGTTGGCCACGGTCCATGAGGCAGGGATAAACCCCCATTCCCGCCCTGAGGCAAGCATAGTGTCCCTATCAACCAAACGCGGAGGCGGTACGCGTACTTGCGAGTCAAATGCCTACGCGGTCACGCGAACCCCCTACGGAACACTCGCGCGGCGGGACGTCGAAGCATGCGCTAGTCTCCCGGGCCGTTCATGGCACGTAGATCACTGCGCCCGCACCTAAACCAAATCCGAAGCTGGGTACGCCAAGGCCGTACCGACGCCTGGGTCGCCCACCAGCTTGAGGTCACAGTTCAGGACATCGAACAGTTCAAGCGGCAGAATGACCTGCTCGGCGAGGAGAGCCCCGCAGAGGGCGTCACCGCCGTGGCCTACCCCGAGGAGATAGACCTCAGGGCCGAGGACGACGAGTTGATCGCCGCCGAACTGGAGGCTGCGATGGAGGCCGAAAAGGCCAAGGCGGAAGCCGAAGCCGCCGCGAAGGAGGCCGACGGCGAGGACGAGGACGCTCCGGCCCCACGCCGGCGGCGGAGCCGTCGCGGCCGGCGCTCCTCGCCACGCGAGGCGGGACCGCTGGAGGGCACGTTCGACCACGGCGAAGAGGGTTACGGCCTGTGGCTCGACCCCGCCATCCAGGACAACCCGGTCTATGCTGAGCACTGGGCGGGCCACCGCCAGGTTGAGGTCACGGTCGAGGAGGACCAGATAGTGATCCGCCGCACCGGCCAAGACGACTAGGAGCCCGCTGAGCGGCGCGGTACTGCGTCCTTGTCCCGCTTGCTCATCGAACCCCTAGTGGCGTTGTGAGCTGGGACTAGCCCTCCGCGGGGATTAGACGCCCTCCCGCGTAGTCGACAGCCTCGCGTAGATAGCGAGCGAAGGCGGCGTCCACTACAACCCGCGAGTCCCACGCCCACGGATCGTCTGGGGCGATGTCCATCGCGGATTGCAGACACCAGGAGGTCCCCCGTTCGTAGAGTTCGGTGAGTTCCTCAGCGGTGAAGCGCCCACCGAGACGCTTGCGCAGCTCCCCCACCAGCGTGTCGGCGATCCGCTGCAGCAACAGATGCTGCTCAGCGGGTACTCGCGAGAGACGCCGCTCACCCTGCTGCCACTGGTAGATCGCGTTGTCGAGGTCCGGCACGGAGGCGAGGCTAGCAGCGGTCCTGCTGACCCGTCCGGCGATACCAAGTCCGGGGGTCTTGACAGAGTGCCTGTCAGTTGGCGGGGAGCCCGCTCACGATGTACGCCTGCTCGCCGCGACGCACCATCCCCAGACGGCGCGCCTGCGCCTGCACGGCGCCGGGACTCGACAGCGTGGCGTGCTGACGCTTGAGCACACGATTCTGGCGCTCCAGCGCCTGCACCTGGGCGGCGTCGCGTTTTGACTCCCCCCACGCCGAGAAGAGCCGCAAACCCGCACTGAGGTAGAGGTAGGCGATCGCGATCATCACGACCAACATCGCCCTGCGCCCCACACGATCCCAGCGTATACGTGGCCTCGCGCCGCCAGACGCAGGACGGCGCGCGTGCGCGGTTCTCGATGAGGAGGTTGCAGCGGGCATAACGTCGCATTCGCGCCCGCCCGCCAACCTCCTGCTCAGTTACGGAACACCGAGCGTCCCGGAAACTCAGCGTCGGCCCCCAATTGCTCCTCGATGCGCAGCAGCTGGTTGTACTTTGCGACCCTGTCCGAACGCGAGGGCGCGCCGGTCTTTATCTGGCCGCACCCAGTAGCGACGGCGAGGTCGGCGATGGTTACGTCTTCGGTCTCGCCCGAGCGGTGGCTCATCACAGCGGTGTAGCCCGCCTCACGCGCCATCGCAATCGCCGCAAGCGTCTCAGTGAGGGTTCCGATCTGGTTGACCTTGATGAGGATCGAGTTGGCGACTCCAAGCTCGATACCGCGTGCGAGCCGCTCGGTGTTCGTCACAAAAAGGTCGTCCCCCACAAGCTGCACACCCCCACCGAGGCGCTCGGTGAGCGCCTTCCAGCCGTCCCAGTCCTGCTCGTCCATGCCGTCCTCGATCGACACAATCGGGTAGCGCGCAGCAAGCTCCGCCCAGTAATCGGCAAGCTCGACGGCGCTGAGCGTGCGTCCCTCGTGCTCAAGCACGTAGGCGCCGTCCTTGTAGAGCTCGCTGGTGGCGGGGTCAAGCGCGATCGCCACATCCTCGCCCGGTTTGTAGCCTGCGGCCTCGATTCCCGCGACAAGCATCTGCAGGGCCTCCTCGTTGGAGCCCAGGTCGGGGGCGAAGCCGCCCTCGTCGCCACCCGCCGTGGAGAGACCACGCCTGTGAAGGGTGGCCTTGAGCGCGTGGAACACCTCGGTGCCCATCCGCAAGCACTCGGAGAAGGTGGGCGCCCCACACGGCACCACCATGAACTCTTGGAAGTCGACCTTGTTGTCGGCGTGGGCCCCTCCGTTGAGCACGTTCATCATCGGTACCGGTAGCACCCGCGCAGCCTCCCCACCGAGGTAGCGCCACAACGGGAGCCCCTCCTCAGCCGCCTGAGCGTGGGCCACAGCAAGAGAGACTCCGAGAATCGCGTTGGCACCCAAGCGTGACTTGTTGTGCGTCCCGTCCAGAGCTATCAGCGCCTCGTCGAGCCCGTTCTGGTCGGAGCCGTCCATGCCGATCGTGGCCTCTGCGATCTCGCCGTTGACGTTCGCCACTGCCTGGTCAACGCCCTTGCCCATCCACCGATCGCCGCCGTCGCGCAACTCGGTCGCCTCAAACTCGCCCGTGGAGGCCCCAGAGGGGACAGCGGCGTGGCCATGTGCGCCCGACCGCAGTGCAACCTCAACCTCCACGGTCGGGTTCCCCCGGCTGTCGAGGATCTGGCGGGCATGGACTCTCTCGATCTGGCTCATCTCTTACGGGTCTCCGATCTTGTGGCGAAATCGCTGTGCCGCCGAGCGTAGGGCCAACTCGGGATCTACCTGCGCTCGACGTGCTTCGTCCACGAGCGCGAACAGCCGCTCGCCTATCTCCCGGAAGCATTCCTCATCGCCGCGCTCGACGTCCGCCGGTTGGTGCAAGCCGGCCGAGGCGGCCCTCCTCTGCAGCTTGCGTGCGTAGAGCAGCGCCGGCAGGTTCTCCGGGACCTCCCCGAACACGCCTTGCTCGCGGCCTGGCTCGGTGGACTTGATGGTGTCCCAGTTACGCAACACCTCCCCCGCGTCCGCCACCTCGGTATCGGCAAACACGTGGGGATGGCGACGAATCAACTTCTGGCCGCAGTGCTCAGCAACCTGCGCGAGATCACCCGCACCACGCTCCTCAAGCAGGAGCGAGAGGAACATCACCTGGAAGAGGACGTCACCCAACTCGTCGAGCAGTTTTGCGTCGTCGCCGTTGTTGGCGGCGTCGGCGAGCTCGTACGCCTCCTCTACGGTGTGGGGCACGATCGAGCGCTCATCCTGCTCGCGATCCCAGGGGCACTCGCGACGCAAACGGCGGGTCAACGCGTCAAGCGCCCCAAGCGCCTCGGACGGGTCCTCAGGCGAGGTCGTCATGCGTTCTCAAAAGGCTCGTCCCGCGACATGTCCGCCGCGCATGGCAAGTGTCTGGACTGAGGGCTACTACTTGGTGGTCCCGGAGGAGCCGCCCGTGGTGGGCGTGCTCGTCTGCGGGACCGCCGCGCCACCCGGCGTGGTGGGCGTGGCGGGCGCCTTGTAGCCCTTGCAGTCCTTCACCTTGTATTCGGCGCGACATTCCGTGCGGCCTTCCCACTTCTTACGGAAGTTCTTCACGAATTCACTGAGCGCCTTCTGCTGGTTCTGCGCGGTGAGTTGCTGCTGGATCGAAGACTTCACCTGCGAGAGCGGCTGCTGATTCGCCGGAAGTGTCTTCTTCACTTCGTACACGTAGTAACCGAAAGGCGTCTTGATGGGGCCGCCGAGCACGTTCAATTTCGCGCCGAAGATGGCTGCGTCGAGCGACTTCTCCTCCTGGCCCTTCACGACACCGGGGAGCGATCCGCCGGCGGCCTTGCTGACCGGGTCGATCGAGGATTTCTTTGCGACGGTGGCGAAGCTCGTGCCCGATTCGATTTCTTTCTTGGCGGCTTCCGCCTGAGCCTGAGTCTTGGTGAGCACAATCAGAATGTTGCGCTTTTCAGGCTGACCGTACTGCGACTTGTGCTGTTCGTAGTAAGACTTGATTTCCTTTTCGCTCGCCTTTTTGCCCGCGTCCTTGGTGATCTTCTGCTGGATCTTCGAGGAGAGCATGTCGAGCTTCACGCGGAGCAACAGGTCCGAGACGGTCTGACCTGAGCTGGCGAGGAACTTCTGGAAATCGGCTTCCTTGGGGAACTGCTGGCTCTTGACCTGGTTGAACTGCTTCTTGACTTCGGCGTCCGACACTTTCACGCCCTGGGATTTGGCTTCGCCGAGAACCCAGTTGGCGGAGATCAAGAAGCCGAGAACCTGCTGCTTAAGAGCGGTGTACTGCTGTTCGCACTGCGTCTTCAACGTCGCCGCGGTCGGCTTGGGCTGACCCTTGGCCGGCTTAGGCGCCGTGGCTTCGAGGTGCGCCACGCAAGCTTTGTAAGTGGGCGGATCGGGAACGACTGGCTTGGCAGTAGAGCCCGTGGTGGGTGAGCTTGAGCCTGCCGCCACCATCAACCAGTGGTTGTACGTGTCCTTGGTGATCGGGGTGCCGTTGACGGCCACGACGGCGTTGCCAGGGATGCCTCCCCCGCACGCTGCGAGCGTGAGAGCTGTAACGAAAACGGCGCCGAGCGCCGCGATTTGACCCGATAGCTTTGACACGACGCGGGCACTCTAGCGGAAACTTCCCAAGTCGTGCTTAACGACTTGCTTAAAAATGCCTAAGCCCGCAAGCAGGACAGACACACACCCCTGGTCGGGGGTGTGTCTAGATGAGGATTTGGGCGGGGATGCGCCCCCTCCCGGGGGCGCAGGTGGGTGTTGGCTAAGCCGCTTCCCGGGTTATGGCGAGAAGGACGTCTGCGGCGCGCACCACTGTGGGGAAGCGCTCGTCGCCCTCCTTGGGAACCCGCACCGATACTTGCGATCTGCCGGCCTCGTACAGCGCCTCGGGCAGCTCCTGGCGCAGGCGCTTGGCGCGTACGGAGTCGAGCTCTATCGGGGTCACGGCGAGCCGGTCGCCGCGGAAACTCACGGTCTGGGCGCCGGCTTGACCGAACTTGATGCGTGCGCGTTGCAGGGCGAGCAGATTCGCGAGCGGCTCGGGAACCGGCCCGAATCGATCCTCAAGCTCCTCGCGTAGGCGTTCCACCTCGGCTACCTCTAGCGCGCTCGCGACACGGCGATGCACGTCGATCTTGGCCTGCTCGTAGGGGACGTAGTCGGCGGGGATGTACGCGTTCACATTCACGTCCAACCGCACTGGCTCCGGCAGCTCGCCGTCGTGCTCCTCCTCCGAGCCAGCCTGACGGACGGCTTCGTCGAGCATCTGCATGTAGAGCTCAAACCCGAGCGCCGCCACGTGGCCCGATTGCTCGTCGCCAAGCAGGTTCCCCGCGCCGCGGATCTCCAGGTCGCGCATCGCCACCTTGAAACCCGCACCGAGCTCGGTGTAGTCAGACAGCGCCGATAGGCGTTGGGCGGCGTCGGGTGTGAGAGCCGCGGCGGAGTCGTACAGGAGGTATGCGTACGCACGCTCACGGCTGCGACCCACTCGCCCGCGGATTTGGTAGAGCTGAGCGAGACCGAAAGCGTCGGCGTGCTCGACAATCAGGGTGTTCGCCTGCGGTATGTCGATGCCCGACTCGATGATCGACGTGCACACAAGCACATCAGCGCCCCCTTGCAGATAGTCCATCATCACCGCCTCAAGCTCCCCCTCCCCCATCTGGCCGTGGGCCACCGCGAAGCGGACACCGGGGCACAGAGCGCGCAGGCGCTCGGCTGTGTCTTCGATCGACTCGACACGGTTGTGCAGGAAGAACGCTTGCCCCTTGCGTCCGTGCTCGCGCAAGATCGCCCGCTTGACCAACTCCTCCTCGTACTCACCCACGTATGTCTTCACCGGCCTGCGCCCCTCCGGAGGCGTCTCGATTACCGAGATCTCCCGCAACCCCGCAAGCGACATCTGAAGCGTGCGGGGGATCGGGGTGGCGGACATCGAGATCACGTCCACCTTCAGCTTTAGTTGGCGTAGGAGCTCCTTCTGCTTGACCCCGAAGCGCTGCTCCTCGTCCACGATCAACAGGCCGAGGTCCTTGGCGCGCACGTCGCGAGAGAGCACGCGGTGGGTGCCGATCAAGATGTCGGTGCTCCCCTTCTTGAACCCTTCGAGCGCTTGCTTCTGCTCGGCTTGCGTGCGAAAACGCGACACGTGATCGACCGTCAGCGGGTAGTCGGAGAGCCGCTCGGAGAAGGTCCCGTAGTGCTGTTGGGCGAGGATCGTGGTGGGCACGAGCATCAACACCTGCTTGCCATCCCCTGCCGCCTTGAACGCCGCGCGCAGCGCAACCTCGGTCTTGCCGTACCCCACGTCGCCGCAGATCAGCCTGTCCATCGGACGAGGGGCTTCCATATCCGCCTTCACGAGCTCGATTGCTTCCATCTGGTCCGCCGTCTCGGTGTAGGGGAAGCGCTGCTCAAATTCGCGCTGCCACTCGGTGTCCGGCCCGAAGGCATGACCTGCGCGGCGGCGACGCTCCGTGTAGAGGCTGAGCAGCTCGCCCGCAAGCTCCTGTGCGGCGCGGCGGGCTCTCGCCTTCATCGCCTCCCAGCGCGAGCCCCCGAGCTTGGAGAGCGGAGGTCCCCCATCGCCGCCAGCACCCACATAGCGGGAGATCTTGGCGAGCTGATCTGTGGGGACGAACACCTTGTCGTCCCCCTGATATTCGAGATAGAGATAGTCGCGCGTCACATCGGCGACGGTGCGCGTCTGAAAGCCCGCGAAGCGGGCGATCCCGTGATCCTCGTGCACGACTATGTCGCCCGTGCGCAGCTCGGTGAAGGAGCGCAACGCGCCACGCCGTGCGGGACCGCCGGGCGCCGCCGCTCCACCTCGCTCGGCGCGGCGACGGCGCAAGAGGCGATGCTCGGGGAATACGGCCAGCTTCAGGGAGGGAGCCACGAAGCCCTCCCTTAGTGAGGCGGCGGCGAAACGGAGGGCGGGCTCCAATGGGGTGCGAGCCACGTCGATGTCCCCGTCCAACCAATCGGCCTTGAGGCGACCTAGGTTGTAGGCGGCGCGCTCCCCTTCCCCCTTGCGCGGGAAGGCCACAACGGTGCGGTAGCCCGAGCGCACGAGCTTCTCGAGCTCCGGCTCTGCTTCGGCGAGCGAGCGCGCGGCGGTATCCGCCGTTGAGGCCCGCAGCTCGATCTCCTGGTCTGCCGACATCGCCGAGAGCCAGATGCGCGTGCGCGCCTCTACAGCGGCGAGCACCTGCTCGGGGCTCACGTACAGGTGGTGGGCGTCCTCATCGGCGAACGCCGCACACACGTCGTTCCAGTTATCGCCAAGCGCGGGCGCAAGCTCCTCCTCGGCGGCCACGAGCAGCTCCGTGTCAGGGCCCACCAGGTCAAGCAGCGCGCCGAAGCGCTCCACCGGGAGCAACTCCGCGATGTCGGGGCGACCTTCCCCCTCCTCGTCATCTGTGGCGCTGAACGCGCCTGTCGCGGCGGCGATCTCCGCGAGCTCGCGGTGCTCGGGTGCAAGCTCGGCTGCGGGCGCTATCTCGACCTCCCCGACGTCGCCGAGCGAGCGTTGCGTGAATGTCGAGAACCAGCGTAGCGATTCGATCTCGATGTCGAACATGTCCACCCGCACAGCGTGTTCCTCCGTTGCGGGAAACACGTCAAGCAGTCCTCCGCGCAACGCGAACTGCCCGCGTTCCTGCACCTGATCCACGCGTTCGTAACCGGCGCCAACAAGATCTGCGGCGCACCCATCGAGGTCGAGCAGCTCGCCCACACGCAACGTGAAAGAACGCGGTCGAAGCTGTGGGTCGGGAACCTTCTCGGAGAGGGCCACCGCCGACACCACCACCACGGGAGCGTCCGCGGCGTCGACTTGCTGTCCCGGCGTGCCCTTCCCCGTGCGTTCCCCGTCATCGCCCTCGTCGGTCTGAGGGAGCAACGCGTCGAGCGCCGCCACACGCAGACCCACGAGATGGGGGGGTGGGGTGAGATGTGACTCGTACGCCACCCCCCGCGAGGGGTAGAAGCGGACGCGACGGGGCGCTAGCCACGCGCTCAAATCACCCGCAAGATCGCGGGCGGCACGATCGTCGCCCACCACCACAAGCGCCGGCTTGCCGGGGTCGCGATCCAGCAGCGCCGCGATCGCGAACGGGCGCAGCGAGGCGGACACGAACGCATGCCCCCCCTCGCCCGCCAACCGCAAACCGCCGGGATCCTGATCGATGGCGCCGAGCAGCGCGCGCAAAGCCATGGGCTACTCCTCGCCCGCGAGCACGCGTTCGACCGCCACGCAGGCGCTGTCGATCAGATCGTCAACCTGCTCCTGGGGCTCACGAAAGCGGCCGAGTACGTAGGCGGACACGATCTCGGGGTCGGTTGATTTGGGCCGTCCCACCCCCACTCGCACGCGCATGAAGTCGGCGCCGCCAAGCTCGCGCTTGATCGACTTCAGACCGTTGTGTCCCGCAAGCCCTCCGCCGAGACGAGTGCGGACGTCGCCAAACGGTAGGTCGATCTCGTCGTGAACCACAAGCACGTGGTCGAGCGCCAGCTTGAACGAACCGCGCGCAGGCCCCACTGAGCGCCCTGCGTCGTTCATGTAGGTCTGCGGGCTGAGGAGTGCCACGCGTAAGCCATGCGCGCGACCCTCAACGATGCGGCCACGGAAACGGTCTTTAGGACGTCCGAGCTGCCAACGATCCGCGAGACGATCCACGACCATGAAGCCGACGTTGTGGCGCGTGTGGGCGTGCTCACGGCCGGGATTTCCCAGCCCTACGATCAGCCAGTCGGCCGGGGCGCCGCCACCAAAGGGGCGCAGGAGCTACTCCTCGGAGGCGCCGTCGCCGTCGGAGGGCGTCTCGCCCTCCTGGGCGCCAGCCTCGCCGACGAGCTCGGTCTCAGATTCGAGCTCCGACTCCTCCTCGGTCTGCAAGCGCGGCGCGGAGAGGGTGGCGACGGTGGTCTCGGGATCGTCGAGCAGGGTGACGCCCTCAGGGGCGGCGATCGCCTCAAGTGAGAGCGTCTCGCCAATCTGCATCTCCCCGATCTCGTGCACGATCGACTCTGGGATCGACGTGGGTAGCGCCTCGATGTTCAACTCTCGTGTGAGCTGCTCCAGGATGCCGCCTTCCTTGACCCCTGCGGTGTCATCGACGCCTACAAGTTCGAGCGGCACCACAGCGTGGATCGCGATGTCCAGGCGCACCCGCAGAAGATCGATATGCGTGGTCTCCCCGCGCACGGGGTCGCGTTGGGCCTCCTTGAGCACCACCGGGGTGGGCTTCTCGCCGTCGATGCTGAGATCGACGACCGCGCCCGCTCCGGCGAGCGCGTGGCGCAGCTCGCGTGCGTCGACGCTGAAGCTGAGCGGGTCGGCGCCACCGCCGTAGAGCACGCCCGGGATCCGTCCAGTGCGGCGCAAACGGCGCGCCGAGCGCGAACCGTCGGGCTCGCGGCTGGCTACATCGAGCTTTGTTGTGGTGGTGGCCATGAGAAGGCCGAGGACTTTAGCAATCCCCTTCGTTTGAGATCGGCTTGCTCACCGCGAGCAGCTCAATCGAGAGGCCTGTGAGGAAGTTGCCGGTGCGCTTTACGGTCGCACACTGCACCACCGGGAGGCGCCCAATCACGGTCCACGCCACGCGTGTGGGGGCGGTGGCGCTGGTAAGCGAATACGCGCTGTGAGAGGTGAGCGAGAGGATCTTCACTGCCCCTGGACGGCGCAGGTTTGCGGCGTTCTGGGTGGCCTGTGCCACACATCCTGGGTGGGTAGGACACCCAGAGATGTGCGCGATCACTCCACTTGCGTCGCCCGCCGCCTCTGCCCGCAGCACGGTGAGCACGTCGTCGCGTTCGGTGTTCTCGACCGCGAGGTAGCGCGCCAGCAGAACACTGAGCCCTAGGAACAACACGATGCCGATCGCGGCCACTGTGACCAGCCGTCGCCGTGGCAGTTTGCGCTGTTCGCGCAGCCAGTCGCGAGGGCGGCGAGTGGCCGGCGCATCGCCCCGACCGGACTCGACGCCGTCGGACTCGATGCCATCGGTCGTCTCGGCGCCCGGTTGGGTGCCGCCGCTCAAAAGAGCTGGTTCTCGCCGCCGAACACTTCACTGACCGAGTCGTCGGTGAAGATGCGGCGGATCGAGTCGGTGAGGAGCTCTGCGCAGGGGAGCACACGGATGTTCTCGGGAGCCCCTGGTCTGACCGGGATCGTGTCGGTGACGACAATCTCCTTGAAGCCCGCCTCGGTGAGGTTCTCAAACGCGTTGCCCGACAGTACTGCGTGCGTGGCGGCTGCGTACACAGAGGTTGCGCCCGCGTCGAGGACGGTGCGGGCAGCGGCCTTCAGCGTGCCGGCAGTGTCGATCATGTCATCGACGATCACCGCGGTCTTGCCCTTCACATCACCGATGACGTAGCCGATCTCGGCGACCTGCTGGGCAGGGCGCTCCTTGTCGAGGATCGCAAGCTCGGCGCCAATGATCGAGGCGAACTTCTTGTTGAGCTTCACGCGTCCCGCGTCCGGCGCCACGACCACAAGGTCTGAGAGGTCGAGATCCTCGAAGTACTGGGTGAGCATGAAAAGCGCGGTCATGTGATCCACTGGCTTCTGAAAAAATCCCTGGATCTGGCCGGCGTGGAGGTCCATCGTGAGCACCCTGTCGGCGCCCGCCGCCTCGATCATGCGCGCCACCAGGCGCGCGGAGATCGGCTCGCGTGGGGCGGACTTCTTGTCCTGGCGGGAGTACCCGAACCACGGCGTCACCGCGATCACACGGTGGGCGGATGCGCCCACAGCGGCGTCGATCATGAAAAGCAACTCCATCAACGAGTCGTTGGCTGTGACGCCCGTCACCGGGTTGCCGCAAGTGGATTGCACGATAAACACGTCGGCGCCGCGAATCGACTCCTCATAGCGGCAGTACACCTCACCGTTGGAGAACGTCTTGAGCGTCACTGGGCCCACGTCAACACCAAGCTTCTCCGAGATGTCCACGGCAAGCTGGGGGTTGGCGCGCCCCGAAAACAGCATCAGCCGCTTGTCGTAGTCGATCGGCAGACTCGTCGGGGTGGGCTGCGTGCGCGTGTCGATCACGCTGCTCATCTCATCCCGGAGTGTAGAGGCAGCATGAGACGGGAGGCCGTAGAGCGGTCCATCACGACTCGCTCGGACGCCCATTGCCGTCGGCCTTGGCGGCCTTGGCTTCACGTTCGCGCCGCTCGGCGTAGGCCTCGACGTTCTTCTGGCGGGCCCGCGCCACTGCAAGCGCACCGGCGGGGACATCCTCTGTGACAACAGATCCGGCGGCGGTGTAGGCGTCATCGCCCACCGTCACCGGCGCTACGAAGGAGGTGTCCACGCCGCCCCGAACGCGCTTGCCGATCGTGGTGCGGTGCTTTGAATGACCGTCGTAGTTCGCGGTGATGGTGCCTGCGCCGAGGTTCGAGCGCTCGCCGATGTCGGCGTCGCCTATATAGGAGAGGTGTGGGATCTTCGTACCCGCCCCCACGTCGGAGTTCTTGACCTCCACGAACGTCCCCACCTTGGCGCCGTCACGGAGGTGCGTACCCGGACGTAGGTAGGCAAATGGGCCCACACTCACGCCGTCCTCAAGCGTGCTATCCACGATGTATGAGTGGCGCACCGTACATCCCTCACCGATCTTCGTGGCGCCGCGAAGCGTGGTGAAGGGCTCGATGACGGTGTCCTGACCAATCTCGACGTCCACGTCTATGTCCACGGAGGCGGGGTCCACGATCGTTACGCCGGCAAGCATGTGGCGCTCGGCGATCGCACGTTGAGCGAGCGATCGCACATGCGCGAGCGCCACACGGTCGTTGACGCCGAGCATCAACAGCTCGTCATCGACCACGTGAGCCGCGACAAGCGCACCGTCGGCGCGCAGCAGGTCGAGCGTCTGCGGCAGGTAGAACTCGCCTTGAGCGTTGTCGGAGGTGAGCCGTGGCAGCGCGCCGAGCAGAGCCGAGCCGGTGAAGACGTATATACCGGAGTTGACCTCGCATATCTCAAGCTCCGCCTCTGTAGCGTCGCCCGGCTTCTTGGTCTCCACGACGCGCGCCACCGACCCATCCGTGTCGCGCACCACACGGCCGTAGCCGGTGGGATCGTCAAGTACGGCCGTCGCCATCGTCGCGGCAGCGCCGCTGTTCGCGTGCGCCTGCACCAGCTCGCGAATCGCCTCCGCGCTCACGAGCGGCACGTCGCCGCTCAACACCACCACAGGCGCATCGCCGTCGATGTGCTCGACGGCGGCCCGGACGGCGCCACCTGTCCCATCCGACTGTGGCTGCACCGCCAGCTCCACCCCCTCTGGCAGCACCGCCTCGCAGGCACGCGTAGGCGAGTCCACCACGACGACAGTCTTGGCACCCGCCGTGAGCGCAGCCCGCACAGGCCACAACACCATCGGTATCCCACACAGGTCGTGCAGCACCTTCGGCGTCTTCGAGCGCATCCGCGTCCCCCGCCCAGCGGCGAGGATCAGAACTGTGGGGGCGATCATCGCCATGACTGTAATGCCCTCGCCCGGGAAACCCGGGCGGCGGTACTCAGCATTCACTCCGAAACTGGGGGGCAGGGATTCGAACCCCGATTCTCAGGACCAAAACCTGATGTCCTGCCGTTGGACGACCCCCCAAGGGGCTTACGCTGCAAAGTGGACTTTACCGGCGATAGCGGAGAGGCATCGCTAACCCCGCCGTTGCGTGCGCCTTGGCACGCGCCCGGCGCGGGCGCCGTCCTCTGAGGCGGGACCGCGGGCGGTGGAGATGCCGAGCACACGCATCGCCTTCAAGCCGAGACTGAGCTTCTCTCGGCCATCGCTTGAGCTCACGTCGAGGCCCGTAAGCTCACGCACGCGCTCCAGCCGGTAGTAGACGGTGTGGCGGTGGGTAAACAGGCGCTGGGCGGTACCCGCAACGTTCCCGTCGGCCTCCAGGAACGTCTCAAGCGTTTGCAGCAACTCGGTCTCGTACTGCTCGTCGTAGGCGACGAGCGGCTCCACCGTCTCCGCGTAGAAGCGCTGCAACTCTGCGGGGTTCTCGGTCATGGTGCTCAACAGCAGGCGGTAGGCGCCGGTTTGCTCGAAGGCAAGCACCCCCTCCTGTGAGCCCCCCTCGGCGACGTTGGCCGCCAACAGCGCCTCCCCCGCCGCCCTTGAGAGATCGGTGGGGTCGACGGCGATGCGGCTGCGACCCACCGCAAACGTGTAGCCGGAGAGAGCGCTTTCCATCTCGCGCAACACAGCCTCTGCGGCGCGCGCGGCAAGAGGCTCCTCGCCACCGGGAATCAACAGCAAGATCTCAACACCCGCCGCACCATCACGCTCGGAGAGGGAGGCAATCGAGCGGCCAGCCACCGCGCGTGCGCCCCGCTCGGCGACCGCACGGGCACGGGCCCGCCACCCCTCCTCGGTGGGCGCCTGGGGGTGGGCGCGGGCGACGATCACGCTCGCCCCATCCTGTAGCTCGATCGACAGTTCTCTTGCCCTGGAGAGGATCTCCTCGCGGGAGACCGGCTCGCGTCCCAACGCCACCCGCAGAAGCTCGGCGGCGGCGGTCTCTGAGGCGAGGTCGGGGGCCCTAACCCGCTCCACCTCGGAGGCGATCATCGTCACGAGCAGCCTTCGCACAAGCGGGCTCGGGTCGGTGCGGGTGCGCATGTGAAGCGACCCCACCACCGCGTCAGCCACCCGCAGAGGCAGGCTCGTCACGTCCTCGGCGCCCGACAGGAGCGAGCGCTCGTCGGCGCTGGAGCGCGCCGCCACCGCGATCGTGGCGCCGGCGGCGTCGGTCACCGCGAGGCTGGCGTCGAGCGCCCGGGAAGCGGCACGCACGACTTCGGGCAACCCCGCCCCCGACTCGACCGCCTCGGTGACCGCGTCGAGTCCTACGAGCTCGGACACGGCGTTATCCCTCGCTCCGCGAGGGACGAGCAGAGGAGAGAGGGGCAGTCGCCTCGGTGACCGGGTCGAGTCCCACGCGCTCAGACATGACGTCAACCCCAGAAGTAGACGAAGGCGAGCGCGCCGAGCACGCCTGTGCCGACGAGCACGGCGAGCACGTACAGCGACAGGACGGTCGCAGCCAGGCGCTCCCACATGCGTGAGTAGGAGCCCCATGCGGGCACGAGGATCAAGCCGACGTAGAGCGCGAACCCGAACACACCCGCGCACACGGCTACGAGATCTGTGATGGCGGTGGTGCTCATGGTGTTCGCCGGAGTGCGCTTTCTCGTATCGCTTGTGGGGTTCGGGGAGATCGCATTGTTACGTACCAAGCCCCTGAACGCGTGCGAAGTCAGCCCCCACCGACTCCCCCACCAGCGGGGCGGGCTCACGACCCTCCAAGCCCGTGGCGGCGCGCTGCGCTCGGCCAAGGCCGTTGGCGCGAGCGAACAATCCCACCACGGTGGGACCCGACCCGCTCACGAACGTCGCGTCCGCGCCCGCTTCATCAGCATGCCCGAGCGCTTGCTTGATGGCGGGGCACAACTCGATGGACGCCGCTTGGAGATCGTTGTGCAGAAAGCTCGCGTCCGCCGGCAACGCTGCCCCGAGCTCAAGCGCTCTCCTCAACGCGTGGTGGCGCTCTTGCAGGAAGTACGAGTCGCGACCGCTCCCAAGACGATCCGCGGTCGCATAAACGTCGGCCGTCGAGAGGCCCTCAGCCTGAGGGAGAACCAGCACGCCGAATGGCGACACCGGGTTGGGCAGTTCCTCCAAGAGCTCCCCCGCGCCTGACGCCAACCACCGCCCAGGGGTCACCTGGGCGGGAACGTCGGCGCCAAGCTCACGGGCAAGCACGAACAAGAGATCCCCGTCCCCCAACCCAGACGCCGCCCGCGCCAAACGAAGCGTCGCGGCCGCGTCCGCCGAGCCTCCTCCGAGCCCCGCCGCGACGGGTGTGCGCTTGTCGATAGTCAACCTGACCCACCCCTTCCAGCCGGTGGCGTCACGGAAGAGCTCAAGTGCGCGCGCGGCGAGGTTCTCACCGGTAACCCCCTCGCACACCACTTCGTCTCCCTGCGCACCGGCCGAGGCGTCTTCGAGTGTGAGCTCGTCCGCGAGCGAGATCGACTGCATCACGCTCACCAGTTCGTGGCGACCGTCGTCGCGCGTTGGTCCTACGAACAGACCGAGGTTGATCTTGGCGGGAGCGAGCGTGCGCAATGGAAAGGGCATCGTCATGACATCCCGAGCTTTCCCGCCAACGCAAGGAAGTCCTGCGGAGAAAGCCGCTCCGCGCGCACGTCCTCCGGCAGTCCGAGTTCCGCAAGGGCCTCCCTCGCACGCATGCGCGAGTCCCCCCCTGGAGTCCCACCCACCGCGAGCCCCGACAGCTTCAACGCACCCGCAAGCGTCTTGCGGCGGTGGGCAAACGCCCCGCGTACGAGGTTCCGCACACCCGGGGTGGGCGCGGGCCCGGTGCGACGCATACCGACAAGCACCGAATCGACATTCGGCACCGGGTGAAACACGGTGCGTGGGATCGCCCTCAACACATTCACTTCACATGCGAGCTGCGCGATCGCCGAGGGCGCTCCGTACGCCGCGCTCCCAGGGGACGCCGCGAGCCGCTCCCCCACCTCTCGCTGCACCATCGCCACCCACAGCTCCACCTCGGGTAGCTCCTCGATCGTGCGCAACAACACCCCCGCCGCCACCCCGTATGGGAGGTTGGCGACGACCTTGGTAGGCGCGGGGGAGAGCGCCCCCATGTCCATCCTCATCGCGTCCTCCCAATGCACGCTCACGTTCTCGTGTTTCGCGGTCGCGTCGAGCAACGCCTCGCGCAAGCGCGTGTCGATCTCCACCACGTGGAGGTATGCCGCGCGTGTGGCGAGGTGCTCGGAGAGGACACCGAGCCCCCCACCGATCTCGAGAATCACGTCGCGAGGCCCCACTTCCGCCGCCCGCTCGATCACCCGGAGGATGTTGGAGTCGATCAGGAAGTTCTGACCCAGCTCGCGGTCGGGGCGGACACCGAACTGTCGCATCCGCCTCAGGCTCGGCTGGACGGGCTCGCTCACCAGCCGAACACGCGCGCCGCGTTGCGCTCCACCGTAGCCCCCAGCTCATCCACCGACACGCCTCGCAGCTCCGCCACGAAGGCGGCGGTGTGTGTGACAAACGCGGGCTGGTTGCGATACTTGCGCACCGCCTGTGGCGTGAGATAGGGAGCATCTGTCTCCACAAGCAGACGCTCGTCGGGTACTTTGCGCGCCGCCTCGGCGAGGTCTGCGGCGCTTTTGTAGGTGACGTTCCCAGCGAAGGAGATCATGTATCCGCGGTCCACGCACTCCGTGAGGCGGTCAGCCATTGAGAAGCAGTGCATGACCACGCACACACCCTCCGCCTCGGCTGCGAGCATCGCCAGCGTGTCGTCGTCCGCGGCCCTTGTATGGATTATTAGTGGCGTGCCCGTCGTCTTTGCAAGCTCTATCTGCGCGGAAAACGCGCGCTCCTGGTCGACACGGGGCGCGTAGTCGCGGTAATAGTCGAGCCCCGTCTCGCCTATTGCGACACAACGCGGATGCGCGGCGAGCGCCTTCAGCTCGGCAAGATCTGCATCGTCGAAACCATGTGCCTCGTTGGGATGGCGACCCACCGCGGCGTACACCTGTGGAAACGTTTCCGCCGCCGCCAACGCCGCCCTGCACGACGTGCCGTTCGTGCCCACGGTGAGCATCCTCTTTACCCCTACCGCCACCGCCCGCTCCACCAAATCGGCGTCGTGCTCTTCGCAGAGGTGAAGATGCGTGTGGCTGTCGATCACGACGACTGACCGGCAGGTTCGGCCTCCTGCTTGGGAAAGAGCGGCTCAAGCGCCTTCACTTTCGTAATTGTGCCCGCGCCAAAGGTGGCGCCGGCGAGCGACAGGCCCGGGGCGCCGAGCCTCTCCAGGAGCTTGGTGGTGCTCGTGGGGAGGTAGGGGTGAAGCAGCACCGACACCACTCGCAAGCCCTCCGCAAGAGTGCGCAACACGCGGTCGAGGTCCTCCGCGCGCTCAGGGTCCTTGGCTAGCTGCCACGGCGCCTGCTCCTCTACATAGCGGTTGAGACGACGCACGCGCACCCAGATCTCATCCAGTGCGTTGGTCAACTCGACGCGGTCGAGTAGGTCTGAGACGCGCTCTGCCAGCCCGTCGAAGTCCGTGCGGAGCAGCACGTCCGGATCGCCCTCCGCGAGCGTCCCTTCCCGGTAGCGCACGATCATCGCGATCGTTCGGCTCGCGAGGTTGCCGTAATCGTTGGCCAACTCCGACTCGTACCGCTGCTCGAAGGAGGCGGTCGACACCGACCCATCCTGCCCAAAGCTCACGTCACGCAGCAGGTAGAAGCGCAAAGCGTCAGATCCGAAGCGATCGATCACCGCGAACGGGTCGAGCACGTTGCCCAGCGACTTGCTCATCTTCTCCCCGTCCATCAACAGGTACCCGTGCACGAACACTCGCTTTGGCAACTCGATGTTCGCGGCCATGAGCAGCGCCGGCCAGTACACGGTGTGGAAACGGAGGATGTCCTTCGCTATGAGGTGAACGTCGGCTGGCCAGAACGTTTGGGCGAGCGACCCCTCGGCGGTGGCTGAGCGGGTTGTGTGTGTCTCTTCAGGGGGTGACTCGCGCGCGCGCGTATAAGCGCCGTCGGTTGTGGGCGCCTCAGGGAGGAGGGCGTAGGAGAGCGCGGAGTAGTAGTTCAGGAGCGCGTCAAACCAGACGTAGAAAACATGCTCTTCGTCCCACGGTACGGGCACTCCCCATGTGAGCTTGTGGCGGGTGAGCGGGACGTCACGCAACCCCGACTTGATGAACGACAGCGCCTCGTTGTAGCGGCTCTTGGGCGCCACGAAGTCCTCCTGCTCCCCATAGAGACGTTCAAGGGGCTCCTGGAAGGAGGAGAGCGCGAAGAAGTAGTTGTCCTCCTGCTCCCTTGTCAGCTTCACGTGGTGGATCGGACACAGCTCGCCCTCGTCCACTTCGTTCTCGGCCTTGAAGTCGGCGCACTTCGGGCAGTACCACCCTTCGTAGGTACCCATGTACACGTATCCGTTGTCGCGTACCTTCGTAAGCACCTCCTGCACCACCGCCATGTGCTGAGCGTCGGTTGTGCGAATGAAGAAATCGTTGGACGCGTCGATGCGAGGGGCGAGCGCCTTGAAACGCTCGGAGTTGCGATCCGCGAGCTCCTTGGGCTCCACTCCGAGCGCATGCGCCGCATCCGCCACCGGCTCCCCGTGCTCGTCGGTGCCGGTCAGGAAGAACACCTCCTCCCCACGCTGTCGATGGTGGCGCGCCAGCACGTCGGCGGCGATCGTCGTGTACGCGTGGCCCAAGTGCGGGGCCGCGTTTACGTAGTAGATCGGGGTTGTCACGTAGAAGGACATGGCTCGTCTCAGGCTACTCGCGCACTGCGATGGCACGCGGCCCGGGCGCCCTCAGGACCCAGTGAGCTCGCGGTAGAGCTCGTTTGCGGGAACCCCCGTCAGCTTCGCCACCACTCCAGCAGCGGGACGGGGACGTGTCCCCGCCTCGACGAGCGTCCGCAGTGCGGCGAGGGCCTCGTCACGATCCACGGTCTGAGAGGAGGCGGCTCCCACGACGAGCACAATCTCGCCACGCGGAGCGTTGCGGGCATAGTGGTCCGCCACCTCGCCGGCGTCTCCGCGCCTGACTTCCTCGTGCAACTTTGTGAGCTCCCGGCAAACCGCCACAGGGCGCTCCTCGTCCAGCTCGGCGAGCACGCCAAGCGTCGCAGCGAGGCGACCGGGCGACTCGAACGCCACGAGCGTCTCTTCGGTGGCTCCCAACACTCGTTCGATATCGCCGCGCTTGCGCGGCAGGAAGCCAACGAAGCGCCACCGCTCCGCAGGGAGGCCTGAGGCGACCAGGGCAACCATTACGCTGCTCGCCCCCGGCAGAACCTCAACCGGCAACCCAGCGGCGATGCAAGCCTGCACGAGCGCATACCCTGGGTCGGACACGAGCGGCATTCCCGCATCTGACACGAGCGCAACAACCGCCCCCCCCACGATGCGTTTTATGAGCTCTCCGGCACGCTCACGCTCGTTGTGCTCGTGGTAGCTCACGAGCTTCCCCTCGATCTCGTACCGATCGAGCAGTACGCGGGTGCGGCGTGTGTCCTCGCAGGCGATCGCGTCCGCACCACGCAACGCATCGAGCGCCCGCAACGTGACGTCGCCGAGGTTGCCGATCGGGGTGGGACACACCACCAGCCGTCCTACTGCGTCATCTGTGGTGGTCATTGCAGGAATATAGGGTCCCGCTCCTCGCCGGCGAACCTTCACCCAGCCGGCGACGTCAATCGATGCCACCGCGACGTTTTGGCGACCGCCGAGCGAGGCGACCACAAGTGACCTCTGATCCAGACGACAAGCCCCACTACACGCGCTATCGCGCGGGACGACGCCTACCTAGACGACAGGAGAGCAACCCCCAGGACGTGCGCCTCCCTCGCGCTCCCCGTAGCCCACGCAAGCCTGGCGACTCTGCCGACTCCGCGCGTGGGGGGTGGACAGAGCGCGTCACCCCCAAGCGCATCCTGTTCGGCGTCGCCGTTTTCGTCTTCGGCTGGCTGGCGCTCTCGCTCGTGCTGTTCCTGTTGAGCGCCCACTTCGAGCGTACCTCTCCCCCATCGGATGTAGCGGGCGTGTTGAGCCCCGCCGGCTTCCCGCTCACCTCGCCCAACAACATCCTCGTACTTGGCTCCGACCGGCGGGAAAAGGGGAGTAAGGAACCCGGCGCCAACACCTCGGGGCCGAGCCGCTCCGACACGATCATGCTCATCCGCACAGGCGGCGGTCACTCCGCCCGTTTGTCGATCCCGCGCGACACGGTGCTTGAAATCCCAGGCCACGGCCTACAGAAGATCAACGCGGCCTACGCCTTCGGCGGCCCGGCGCTTTCGATCTCGGTAATCCAGAGCTACCTCCACATCCCCATCAACCACCTCGTGGAAGTGAACTTCGAAGATTTCCCCCAACTCGTGGATGCGATGGGCGGGGTCGACTACACCGGTGGATGCGTCATCTCGGAAATCAGTGGCGGCACCCGCAATGGGGGCTCCACGCTGCGCTTGAGCAAAGGCACCCACCGCTTGAACGGCAAGCAGGCGCTCGCGTTGGCGCGCACCCGCAAGAACCAGTGCGCGCCCAACCAAACCGACCTGCAACGCGCTGAACGCCAGCAGGCGCTCTTCCAGGACATGAAGTCGCGGCTGCTCTCTCCTTCGAGCTTCCTACGCCTGCCACTCATCGCGTGGAACGCCCCCCCAGCGATCATCTCGGACATGAGCGGCCCCAACCTGATCGGCCTGTTTGGGGCACTCGCCATCGGAGGTACCCCTCCCACGCGTGTGCTCCGCCCATCCGGCGCCATCACGCTCGCGGATGGCGAGGTGGGGTTGAGCGTCTCAGAAAGCGAGCGCCACGCGGCTGCCACACGCTTCCTCGCGGGTTGAGGCCGTGCTACTTGAGGTAGCCAGCTTTACGAAGATCGCGTTTGGCGTCTCGAATTTCCACGCCAGAACTGGCGAGAGCACGATTGAACTGTCCGGACTTCTGACGCACGACCTGGAGGGTGTCGCGATTGCGCTCAAGCGTACGCTCGATCTTCCGCTGATCGCTTTTCAATCTTGCTATGTCACCAGGAGCCATTAGTCACCCTCGTTCTTAGCTTCGATCGTATCAATGTACTCAAGCAAGGTCCCAATGTCCCCTTGCGCCTTCGCAAGAGTTTCATCGCTCTCGACAAGACGACCTTCCAACGCCTGAATTGTATCGACGGCCTCCTGAAGTTCGTTCTGGAGTAACAGAGCGCTGCTATCAAGCCGCGCCATCGGGTCGGACACCTTGAATGGGCCGAGCTCCGACAACCATCGACGACCGCCCATCAAGGCAATCACCGAGACAACCACATAGATCGCGGCAGCCACCAAAGCGACCCTCACGAACATCAAGACAAGCGGGTTCGCAAAGATGTTGTCTACGAAGCTGGGGTCCTTCGCGTTTGATACGTGGTGCGGAAAGATTTCTACTACTACGAGACCGGCGACAACAAGTAGCGCGACCAGGAGCAGGACACCCAATATCATCTGGCCGAGACTCCGGCTATTCGACGACTCTGAATCCACAGCTCCCTGGGGCTCGGCCATGGCCCATTCGTAGCTCACCAGTCGGACAGAGACCTACGTTTGGGCCACCCTGGATCGACTGGCCAGGCGTGCTTCTTGGTAAACCGCGCCTACTTCGCGGCCGCCACGGGCTTCGACTCGGCTTTCTTCTCCGGCTTCGCGCTCGACTCGCTCTTGCCGTTCGAGTCGGCTTTGGAAGACGTATCGGAGGAACTGTCGTTTGAGGAGGCGTCCCCCGAAGAGCTCGACGAAGAAGTATCCGCGGACGCCGCGTTCTCGCGCTGGCGCTTGCGGGTGCCGTAGTCGGTGTTGTAGAAGCCTTTCCCCTTGAAGTGCACCGCGGGGGCGTGCAACACGCGTTCTACCGGTACCCCTGTCTCGGGGTCGGTGGTGAGTGTGTCGTCGCTGAAGGACTGCTGCACCTCGAAGGTGGTGCCGTCGGGACGTCTGTACTCGTAGATGGGCATACCCGCCGATTATAAGGCGGCGTTTGCTTCAGAACGGTTTCAGTCGGCGACGAGCGACCGGGCGCACTCGATACCCGCCCGGATCGTCTCGGTGAAGTCGCGCTCTGGCTCGGCGATCATCCGTAGCGCAAAACCGTCGCCGAGCGAGAAGAGGATGTCAGCCACCGCCTCTGGCTCGGCGTGCAGTTGGAGGACACCCTCAGCTTGCGCCGCCGCGAGCATCCCCGCGAGGCGCTCACGCGTGAGCCGTACCAAGCGCGCATACTCGACCGCGATCTCATCGTTGCGGCGCGAGAGCGTGAAGAGCTCGAACACGAGCGTCACGAAATCGGGGTCCTGGTGGATGGTCTCCTGCAGATTCTCCGCCAGCAGCGCCACGAAGTCATCGGCGGTCTGCGCCCCCGCAAGACGCTGCTCCAGAGCTTCGATACGCTGATCGCAGTCGCGCCGCGCCGCCTCCACGAGCAACTGCTCCTTCGTACCGAAGTAGTAGTGCAGCAGTCCCCGCGACACACCGGCCTCGCGTGACACATGGTCGAACGTGGAGCCTGCGGCCCCGCGACGCGCCACGCTGTGGCGCATCGCCTCGACGATCCGCTGCGCCTTCTCACCCGAGAGCGACCGGGTCGCAGCGACGGTCGCGGGCTCCTCCCGCTCCTCCAGCGCTGAGGCAGTCTCGCTCACGCGGCGGATATGTCGGCCGGCGCGGGAGCCTCCGCCGCCGGCATCGTCGTGGAGCTGTAATCGAACTCCTCCTCGGCTCCGAACAGGAGATCAAGCACCTTTGAGCGCAGTCCTTCACTGAGCGCAAGCGCGAGCACCGTGCCAACGAGCAGCAACATCAATCCGCGACCAGCACCCCCTTTGCGCTTGGGCTTGGGCGCTGGCTGCCTGAACGCGAAGGAGGCTTCCTTCAGCGCACTGGCCGCTTCCGCCAACTCGCGCTGCAACTTACGGTCCTCCATGAGCGCCTTCCCAGCCGGCTTGCCGTTGCTCACGCGCCCATAAGCGCTGCGAGCCGCGCCGTAGGCCGAGAGTAGGTTCTCGCGTAGTTGCTCGTCCTCCATCAAACGCTTGAGGTATTCGCTGCTGAGCACCGTCTCAGTTGCCTTGCCGATCCTGTCTTTTGCCGCCATCTGGCCACCGCCTCTGCTGAAAGCTTGTCGATGCTGTCCAATATACCCCCGATGATCTGTATCTCGAACGTATGAAAAGCAAACGCCCCTACTCCCACACGCCCATGCGTCTCGATCTGGGCGGGTAGCGGATGCCAAGCTTCCAGGCGACCGCCGCCTTCCTCGGCGTCCTTTTGATCGTGGGGGCACTCGCCTCCGGGCTTGCCCAACGCTCGTTCCTCTCGCTGGCCGCGCTGTTCGTGGTCGCGGGATTCGTGGTTGGAGACGGTGGCTTTGAATGGGTCAGCTTCCAAGCTCGATCGGGGTTCGTGGAGGACCTCGCGTTCGTGGCGTTGATCGTGATCCTCTTCCGTGACGGCTTGGAGGTGGAGGGGGAGATGCTGCAAAGCGCGTGGCATCTGCCCCTGCGCAAGCTCGCTATCGCGATGCCGCTCACCGCCGGCATCGTGGCGGTCGCCACGCACCTTCTGATCGGTCTCACGTGGACAGAGTCGTTGCTGCTGGGAGCGCTGCTCTCCCCCACCGACCCGGTGCTCACCTCGAACATCGTCACCAACCCGCGCGTGCCACGACTCATTCGCCACTCGCTGAACCTTGAGTCGGGGCTAAACGATGGCCTCGCCCTCCCGGCGGTACTAACGTTCCTGGCGGCGCTCAGCACGGAATCTCAAAACTTTGTGTGGTGGCGCTTTGTGCTGCAGGACGTGGGGCTCGGCTTCCTCTACGGCCTTACCCTCGGCTGGTTCGCTTCATGGTTGATGCCCAGCGAGAGTCGCCGTCCGCTGGAGCACCCCATCCCCTCCCACCAGAAGTCTCTGTACGCGCTCGGCGTGGCGTTTGCAACCTACGGTCTCACGGTGCTCGCTCCACGCGGGAACGGCTTCATCGCGGTGTTCGTCGCGGCGATCGTGCTCGGGGTGCGCCGTCCCGACCTGCGACGCCACTTCGAGCAGCGCGCGGACGAGATCGTGGAGATCGTGAAGCTCGGGATCTTCGTGGTGTTCGGCTCCCTGTTGACACTCAACGCCCTGGAGAGCAACGGATGGGCGGCGCTAGGCCTGGTCGCCGCCACTTTCCTGATCGCACGACCCGTCGCGGTGTGGATCGCGCTGCTGGGCACCAACACAGATCGTC
The DNA here is from genome assembly GCA_963695305.1 of uncultured Solirubrobacterales bacterium. GTDB lineage: Bacteria > Actinomycetota > Thermoleophilia > Solirubrobacterales > Solirubrobacteraceae > Palsa-744. The sequence continues at coordinate 3,178,365 of OY968774.1, forward strand.
AGACGCGTCTATTCATGGGATGGTTCGGTCCGAAGGGAGTCGCCACCATGACTTTCTCCCTGCTCGTGCTCGACCAGCACATCGCGAACGGCGAGCGAATCTTCGACCTCACCGCGCTGGTGGTCTTTTGTTCGATCGCGCTCCACGGCCTTACAGACACTCCGGGCGCTAACTGGATCGCCCGTCACGCTGAGCGCACGAAGACGACCTAAGCGTGCAGCGCCGCCTGTTCCTGCGCTGAGGGAAATGCCCAGGCGGCACGCGAACGGCGCTCTTGACGGAATACGAAGCGCAACTGCTGCGGCGGCGCGAGTTGGGCTGCGGCGGGACGAAAAGTGGCACAGGGCTCGGCGAGCTCCAAGGCGCAGAGCAGATTGCACCTGAAGTAGCAATCGTCGCAGGTGACCTTGCGGGTGGCTCGCTTGCTCTGCTTTCTCGACACTGACTCTCCTTTGATTCGCGCTTCGCTGACGACATGCAGGCATCAAAGCACCGCCGGCGCCCTCGCTTCAAGGCCGCGCGAGAGCCCTTCTCGCAAATCGCAGGGAAAACCGAGACCTGAGATCTGACGTCATCATGGTGGGATGCGCATCCTCCTCACCGGCGCGAGCGGCTTCGTGGGCGCAGCGCTGCTTCCACGCCTGCTGGAGGCGGGCCACGAGGTGCGAGCGCTCGCACGTGACCGTGACCGCGTGAAGCAAGCCCTCGCGCACACTCCCGTCAGCCTCTCCGATTTCGAGCTGGTGATCGGCGACACGATTATGGGCACGGGCGTATCGGCCGCGATGCGTGACGTCGAGGTCGCCTATTACCTGATCCACTCGATGGAGCCACCCTCGAACGGGGCACACGCCGACTCGTTTCCTGCACGTGAGCGCGCCTCGGCGGACACATTCGCCCATGCCGCGCGAGCCGCCGGGGTCGGTCGCATCGTGTATCTCGGTGGACTGCTACCCGACGAAGGGGAGAGTTCCGCCCACCTTTCAAGCAGGTATGAGGTGGAGCGCATCCTGCTGGAAGCCGTCCCTGATTCAGTGGCGCTGCGCGCGTCGGTCGTTATCGGCGCACGCTCCCGCTCTTTTCGCTTTCTTGTGCGACTCGTGGAGCGGCTACCGGTGCTCACACTCCCGGCTTGGCGTCGATATCGCACGCAGCCGATCGACGAGCGCGACGTCGTCGAGATGCTCGCCTCATGCGTATCTGTCGCATCTGTTGGGGGACGCTCACTGGATGTGGGCGGCCCGGACATGCTCAGCTACGGCGAGATGGTGGAGCGCATCGCCGAGCTGATGCTATTGCGTCGTCCAAGCGTACGGCTGGGCGTGACGGTCACACCGCTAGCCGCGCGGCTGGCGGCGGCGCTCACCAACGAGCGCCCAGAGCTTGTGCTACCGCTTATGGAAGGACTGACCGGAGACCTGCTCCCGGCTGACCACAACGCGCCCGATATTTTGAATGTTGAGTTGCATTCATTTGACTCAGCCGTGGAGCACGCTCTGTATGAGTGGGAAAAGGTGGAACCCCTTGCCGCTCGCTGAGCACCGCCCCGGAACCTGCACACAGCGCTCACAATCCCACCACCGACCATTGGCATTACCGTTCCCGCTCCCGGCATGAGCACCGTCACAACCTCGATAGACATTGCGGCCACACCCACCGAGGTGTGGGATGCGGTGATGGACCCCTCACGGCTGGGCGAGTGGGTGACCATTCACCGCAAGCTACGTGGGAGCGACGACGGGTCGCCACGGGTGGGCTTCCGTATGGATCAGCAAATCCACCTGAGAGGAGTCAGCCTCGACGTTCATTGGACATTGGTGGAGTGCGTTCCGGGTGAGCGCGCGCTTTGGGAAGGACGAGGCCCCGCTCGTTCGCGCGCACACACCGAATACAGATTGCGTCCGACTGACCGGGGCGGCACACACTTCGATTACCGCAACGAGTTCCACGCACCATTGGGACCGCTTGGCGCGCTCGCCAGTCGGGCGCTTGTTGGCGGAATACCCGAGCGTGAGGCCACTCAAACCCTCAACCGCTTGCGCTCCATTTTGGAGACTGATTGATGAATTGCACGCTTGACAATCAAGTTGTGTAAAGTGAAGCGAAAGACCGTGCGGTCCACATCGTCGGTTTTCCCTTTACTCCACCTGAACAGGACACAAAATCGTGACTGACTTCCTTGACGAGAAGCGCCGAGAGATCAACGACCGACTGGCGGAGCTGAAGCCGCTGATCGACGAGTACACCCGACTCCAGGCCGCCGCCACAGCGCTGGCAGGTGTCGGTGGGTCGGCTCCGGCTTCCCGTGCCGCCGCCACCCCCGCCGTCGCACCGGCGGCGCCTGCGCGACGTGGACCGGGCCGCCCGCGCGGCTCGAAGAGCACGAAGAGCACGACAACGGGCACCAAACGCCGCGGCCGTCCGCCCGGGTCCAAGAACAAGAAGACAGCCGCCGCCGCCCCGGCTGCAGCCACAGCCACGGCAGAGACGCCGCGTCGTCGCGCCGGCCGTCGTAAGGGCAGCGGCACCCGTGCCGCCCAGGCGCTGCAGTTCGTAACCGGACAGCCCGGTATCACCATCCCCGAGCTGGCCGCGAAGATGAACATCAAGCAGAACTACCTGTACCGAGTTCTGCCCGGACTTGAGCAGGAAAAGAAGATCAAGAAGCAGGGCAGGGGTTGGCACCCAGCCTGATCTAAGTCCTTGATTCATGAAACGGCCGGAGCCGCCTAGCGCGACTCCGGCCGTTTTTCGTTAAAGCGGTCTGTTCAGGTTTGACTAGATCAAGCCCTGGCTCTCCACTGTGGCGCGCTCGTCTCCCAGCTCCGCCAGCGACGCGTCGATCTTTGAGCGTGAGAACTCGTCTATGTCCAAACCCTGAACGACCGACCACTCGCCATTCGCACAGGTGCAGGGGAAACCGCTGATGAGCCCCTCTGGAACTCCGTAGGAGCCATCTGACACGACTCCCATCGACACCCACTCGGACGTGCCCGCTACCCAGTCGCGCACATGGTCGATCGCGGCGTTGGCCGCTGACGCTGCGCTAGACGCGCCGCGAGCCTCAATTATCGCGGCGCCACGCTTGCCCACGTTCGGAAGAAAGTCGTCTTCGATCCACACCTGATCGTCCACTACCTTCGACGCCTGCACACCTTTGACCTCAGCATGGAAGAGATCGGGGTACATCGTCGGCGAGTGGTTGCCCCACACACCCATCTTTGTGACGTCGCTGACTGACGCCCCTACCTTGTTCGCCAGTTGGGCGACGGCACGGTTGTGGTCGAGTCTCATCATCGAGGTGAAGCGCTCGCGGGGAACATCGGGCGCGTTGTTCATGGCGATGAGGCAGTTAGTGTTGGCGGGGTTACCCACGACGAGCACCTTCACGTCACCGGCAGCCTTCGCGTTGAGCGCTTTGCCCTGCGTGGTGAAGATCTTGCCGTTCTCGCTCAACAGTTCGGCGCGCTCCATGCCCTTGGTACGCGGGCGCGAGCCCACAAGCAAAGCAATGTTAACCCCGTCGAAGGCATCCTCGGGATTGTCATGCAGGTCAAGGCCTGAAAGCAACGGGAAGGCACAGTCGACTATCTCCATAGCAACGCCCTCAAGCGCCCCCATAGCGGGTGGGATCTCGAGCAAACGCAGGTCCACCGGCTGGTCGGGGCCAAGCAGTTGCCCACTCGCGATGCGGAACACGAGGCTGTAGCCGATCTGGCCGGCCGCGCCGGTGACGGTGACTCTTACGGGACTCTTCACGGGTTCTTCAGCTCCTGGGTTGGGGTCGATTCTCTATTTTGGCGCACGCCACTCTCTGGCCGCCGCTGTCGTTAGCGCTCAAGCCATCTCGCGCTTCAAGTTGTCGTCGATCGATGCAAGAAACTCCTGGGTGGTCTGCCACGGCTGGTCAGGCCCAACGAGCAGTGCGAGATCCTTGGTCATCTTTCCGCTTTCCACCGTCTCTACACATACGCGCTCGAGTGTGTCGGCGAATTCGCTCACCGCTGGCGTACCGTCCATACGCCCGCGTGCCGACAGCGCGCGCGTCCACGCGAAGATCGAGGCGATCGGGTTGGTGGAGGTGGGCTTGCCTTCCTGGTGCATGCGGTAGTGGCGGGTAACGGTGCCGTGCGCGGCCTCCGCCTCGACGGTCTTCCCGTCGGCGCTCATCAACACGCTAGTCATCAGCCCAAGTGAGCCGAAGCCCTGAGCCACAGTGTCAGATTGGACGTCACCGTCGTAGTTCTTGCAAGCCCACACGTAGCCGCCTTCCCACTTCAGCGCGGCGGCAACCATGTCGTCGATGAGTCGGTGTTCGTAGGTGATGCCGGCAGCCTCGAAGTCGGCCTTGAACTCGCTGTCGTACACCTCCGCGAAGATGTCCTTGAAGCGACCGTCGTAGCGCTTGAGGATCGTGTTCTTTGTGGAGAGATAAACGGGATAGCCACGGTTCAGGCCGTAGCGCATCGAGGCACGCGCGAAGTCGCGGATCGAGTCGTCGAGGTTGTACATCGCCACCGCGATTCCCGGCCCGGGGAAGTCGAACACGTCGAACTCCATGGGCTCGCTACCGTCCTTGGGCGTGAAGGTAAGCGTCAGCTTGCCCTCCCCCGGTACCACCATGTCGGTGGCGCGGTACTGGTCGCCGAACGCGTGACGGCCGATCACGATCGGCTTGGTCCACCCCGGCACAAGCCGGGGGACGTTCGCAATGACGATCGGCTCGCGGAAGATGACCCCCCCAAGGATGTTACGAATGGTGCCGTTGGGGGAGCGGTACATCTCCTTCAGGGAGAACTCCTTCACGCGCGCCTCGTCGGGAGTGATCGTGGCGCACTTCACCCCCACCCCGTGGCGCTTGATCGCTTCAGCGGCTTCCACCGTGATCGCGTCTTCGCTCGCGTCGCGTGACTGAATCGAGAGGTCGTAGTACTTCAGGTCAACATCTAGGTAGGGCAGGATCAGCTGCTCCTTGATGAACGACCAGATGATCCGCGTCATCTCATCGCCGTCGAGCTCGACGACGGAGTTCTCCACCTTGATCTTTGCCATGTGTCGGTCCTCGGATTAGCTGACGGACGGGATCCCACTCCACCCCGGCGGGCGATGCTATCGCGGAGCGCCTCGCACGCAGGCGGTAACCTCCTAACCAATGGCAGCCGTATCCGACCAAACCCATACGGAACTGTGGCAAACACACAAGGTTGCAAACCAGGCGCCGCCGCTTGAGGGCGTGGATGTGTTCGCGAGCAACCTCCCCCTGGTGGAGGCCACGCAGCGCGAGGGCGCGGGTTGGGTGAGCGAGCGCGCCTCTAAGCTCGGCAAGTTCGTGGGCGGTGAGCCGCAACAGCAATGGGGGCGCCTGGCAAACGAGAACAAGCCGGTGTTGAAGACCCACGATCGCTACGGCAACCGTATCGACGAGGTGGAGTTCCACCCCGCCTGGCACAAGCTGATGGAGATGGGGGTGGAGCACGAACTGCACGCGTTGCCGTGGCGCACAGAGCAGCCGGCGGCGCACGCCGCCCGCGCGGCTCTCTACATGACAGCGATGCAAGCCGAGGCGGGCTTTTGCTGCCCGATCACGATGACTTTCGCGGTGTTGCCCGCGCTGCGCGCCCAACCGGAGCTGTTGGAGGAGTGGGGTCCACTGGTTACCGCCACCAGTTATGACCCACGCTTGATCCCCGCAAGCGAGAAGGGGTCGGCTATCGCGGGGATGGCGATGACCGAGAAGCAGGGTGGCTCGGACGTGAAAGCCAACACCACGGTCGCCCGTCCGCTGAACGGCGGGGGCCCGGGAGCGGAGTATGAGATCGTCGGCCACAAGTGGTTCTGCTCGGCGCCGATGTCCGATCTCTTCCTTGTGCTTGCCCAAAGCGATGAGGGGCTCTCCTGCTTTCTGTTGCCCCGCATCCTCCCCGACGGAACCCGCAACGCCTTCCACATCCAGCGTTTGAAGGACAAGCTCGGCAACCACTCCAACGCCTCATCCGAGGTGGAATTCCACGGCGCATGGGCGCGCATGGTGGGCGAGCCCGGGCGGGGAGTGCCCACGATCATCGAGATGGTGGGCCACACGCGGCTGGATTGCGTGATCGGCGGCGCCGCCGGTATGCGGGCGGGGGTCGTGAATGCCACCCATCACGCAGCGCACCGCTCGGCGTTTGGCAAGCTCCTCATCGACCAGCCTTTGATGCAGAACGTGCTTGCCGATCTGTGCATTGAGTCGGAGGCTGCGACCGCACTTGCGATGCGCCTCGCACGCGCCTACGACGAAGCCGGCGCGGAGGCGCCAGCCAGCGGAAGTGATGACCTCGGCGACGCCCATCTCTTCAAGCGCCTAGCGACGGCGGTAGGCAAGTATTGGGTGTGCAAGCGCGCCCCCAACCACGCCTTCGAGGCGCTTGAGTGCCTCGGCGGCAACGGGTATGTGGAGGAGTCGGGGATGCCGCGCCTGTACCGCGAGGCCCCGTTGGCTTCGATCTGGGAGGGCTCTGGCAATGTGATGAGTCTTGACGTGTTGCGCGCACTTGTTCGCACACCACGGTCGCTTGAGGTGTTCCTGCACGAGGTGCGTGAGGCGGAGGGCGCCGACGCGCGCCTGGACGCCCACGTGCGAAAGCTCGAAGGCCAGTTCTCAGACCCCGCGACACTTGAGTCGCGCGCGCGACGTGTGGTGGAGGGGATGGCGCTCGCCCTACAGGGCTCGCTGCTGGTGCGCCACGGCGCCCCGGCGGTGGCCGACGCCTTCTGCGCATCGCGGCTCGCCGGCGATGGGGGTCTTGAGTACGGCACGCTGCCGGCGGGAAGTGACTTTGGCGCCATCATCGAGCGCAGCCGCCCGCATGGTGTTATCTAATTTTTGAGCGCACGACAATAGTGGCTACTACATGTAGCTATTATTGTACATCTCGCAAAAAGTGGATATCCCCACACCCGCTTGGGTCGCCTGCAGCCGGCCCCGGGGCCACAAGAGCCTAAGATCAGTACATGGCCACAAGAACACCGATGCAGACGCGCGGAAGCATCCAGCTTGCGCGCATCTTCGGTATCCGCATCGGGGTGAGCGTGAGCTGGTTTGTTGTGCTCGCGCTTCTCATTGTCTTCCTCTCCCAGTACTTCCACGAAGTACTGGGAGGCTCAAGCAGCACCGCGTACGTGGTTGCTGTTGGCGGAGCGCTCGGATATTTCGCCTCGCTGATCCTGCACGAGCTCGGGCATGCCCTCGCCTCACGCCGACTTGGCATTCCCATCCTGGGGATCGACCTGTGGTTTTTCGGTGGTATGGCGAGGCCGGCGCGCGAACCGGAGACCGCGGGTGAGGAATTCAAGATCTCCGCCGCGGGTCCCGCGGCGACATTCGCGGTACTGCTCGTTTGTGCTGTGGCGATAGTCCTGATCTCAAGCGGCGGGCACTTCACAGACGCGGTGCTCAAGAAGGAACACTTCACCACGACGCCGGTCTTGGCGTTGCTCGGGTGGCTCGCGTTCATCAACGCCGCTCTACTCATCTTCAACCTCGTGCCCGCGTTCCCGCTTGACGGCGGACGGATCGCGCGGGCGGCGATCTGGTGGCGCACCGGCGACCGTCACCGCGGCACCCGCATCACAGGCCGCGCGGGACAAGCGTTCGCGATGGTGCTGGGGCTCGCGGGACTCTTGCTGATGGTGATGGGCGACGGCTTCGGCCTGTTCACGCTCGTGCTCGGGTTGATCCTCTACCAAGCCTCCGGCGGCGCGGTCACACAGGGAGCGCTCGGCCAGCGCATTCAGAGCGTGAAGGTGGCGGACATCATGGACAGGGAGCCCCCAACCATGTTTGCCGAGCTGAAGCTGCTCGACGCCCAAGAGCAGTTCTTCCAGCAGTATCGACGGCCGTGGTTCGCAGTTGTTGACCACGCCCGACACTTCCTGGGGGTGGTGCGCTCGGAGCGCATCGACCAGGAGATCGCGGCCGGACGACCGGCGCTTGAGGTGGGCGAGGTGCTTGAGCAGGACCTCCCGGTACGCATCGACGAGCAGGAGCCGCTTGAGTCGCTGCTCAAGAGCGAAGGCTTGGGGCGACTCGGCGGGATGGTGGCGGTGGACGCCAACGGGGTCCTACAAGGCGTCGTGACCGTCGCGCAGATCCGCCAGGCGCTCAACCCCGCGGGGGGCACCGCGGGTAGTGCGTAGAAGAGACGGCAGCGACAAACGGGCTCTCGCGAGAGGACCGGCGATCCCCGTCCCCCCGCTCGTTATAGAGTCTCGCCCGAAACACATCGCCCTTCCCTCCGACCACATCCAGGGAGCTCATGCCGTCACATGACGTATTGATCATCGGCGCAGGTCTCGCGGGCCAGCGCGCGGCGCTTGCCGCGGCGCAGGCAGGTTCAAGCGTTGCGATCGTCAGCAAGGTGCACCCCGTGCGCTCGCACTCCGTAGCGGCCGCCGGCGGCATCAACGCGGCGATCAACGTCGCTGACGACTGGAAATCGCACGCTTACGACACCGTGAAGGGGTCTGACTTCCTCGGCGACCAGGACGCGATCGAGATCATGTGCTCGGAGGCGCCTAAGGAGGTCATGCACCTGGAGCACATGGGTGTCACCTTCCACCGCAACGACGACGGCGAATTGGACCTGCGCGCGTTCGGTGGTGCCTCGATGAAGCGCACCGCCTATGTGGCGGACATCACCGGCCAGGCGATCCTGCACGTGCTCTACGAGCAGTTGATGAAGCACCACGAACAGATCGACCGCTACGAGGAGTGGTTTGTGACCTCGCTGCTCCAGGACGACTCAGGCCGGTGTTGCGGAGTCGTGGCACGCGACGTGCGGACGGGGCGCATGGAGGTACTGAAAGCCAAGAACGTGATCCTCGCCTGTGGCGGCGCCGGCCAGGTGTACAGCCCCACCACCAACGCGTTGATCGTGACCGGCGACGGGATCGCCCAGGCCTACCGCATCGGCGCGCCGTTGATGGACATGGAGATGGTGCAGTACCACCCCACCACGCTCGTGGAGAATGGACTGCTTATCACCGAGGGCGCCCGCGGCGAGGGCGCCACCCTGCTCAACGCAGACGGGGAGCGCTTCATGGAGAAGTACGCCCCCAACAAGATGGAGTTGGCCTCGCGCGACGTGGTGTCGCGGGCAGAGCAAACGGAGATCCTTGAGGGTCGCGGGGTGGGAGCCAACAAAGACGGCATCTACCTTGACATCACAAAGGTGCCGCGCAAGCGCACGCTTGAGGCGTTGCGAGAGATCGTGAACATCGGCAAGGACTTCGCGGGCGTGGACATCACGCGCGAGCCGATCATGATCCGTCCCGGCCAGCACTACATCATGGGTGGCGTCAAGACCGACGTCAACGGCGCCACCTCGATCGAGGGGCTGTACGCAGCCGGCGAGGTCGCATGTGTGTCCGTACACGGAGGCAACCGGCTCGGCGCGAACTCTCTCCTCGACACGCTCATCTTCGGTCGCCGGGCGGGCGAACACGCGGCGGCACGAGCGAGTTCCATGGCAATGCCCGACTCAGACGACACCCAACTGCGCGAGGACGTGGCGTGGATCGACGCGATCATCGCGCGGCCGCGCACCGGACGACGCGTCTCGGAGATCAAGCAAGAGCTAGGCGAGACGATGAACCAGTACGTGGCCGTGTACCGCGACCAGGAGGGCCTTGAGACGGCCCATGGGATCGTGAAGCGCCTGAAGGACGAGGCCGAGAGCGCCTACATCGACGACAAAGGCACCGTCTTCAACCAGGACGTGTTGGGGGCGATCGAGCTTGGGTACATGCTCGACTGCGCCGAGTCGATCGTGGTGGCGGCGATCGAGCGCAAGGAGTCCCGCGGGGCGCAGTTCCGCACCGACTTCCCCGAGCGCAACGACGATGAGTGGTTGAAGCACATCGACATCAGCCTTAACGGGAGCGGACCGCAGGTGAGCTACTCGCCGGTGAAGATCACACAGTGGCAGCCCGAGGAGAGGAAATATTGATGTGTAGCGAACATCGCCAAACCGAGAAGGAGCGCGTCTGATGGCCGATACGCATCGCCCGCCGGAAGAGTTCACGTTGCGTATGCGCCGCTATGACCCCGAGTCGGGCGAGGCGCCCTATTGGGACGAGCACACGATCGAGCTGGAGCCCCACCGCTCGGTGCTTGAGGGGATCTTGCAGGCGAAGGCGAAGTTCGACGGGTCGATCGGCATCCGCTGCTCCTGCCGCGCAGCGATCTGCGGGTCGTGTGGGGTGCGCATCAACGGCGAACCCGGTTTGGCGTGCCACACCCACCTCGACCACGCCCGCGCATCCTCCAAGGACGGGGTGATAGAGGTTGAACCGATGGGCAACATGCCCGTGATTAAGGACATGATCGTGGACATGGACGCGGTGCACTGGAAAAAGGTGCAACGCGTAACCCCGTGGTTGATAAACGAGGGTCCACAGCCGGAGCGCGAGCACATCGTGCCGAGGGAGTCGATGGTGGACGTGACCCAGACGATGGCGTGCATCCAGTGCGGCGCTTGCGTGAGCGATTGTCTTGCAATGGAGGTGGACCCCGGCTTCATCGGCCCAGCGGCGCTCGCCAAGGCGTACCGCTTTGTAGGCGACCCGCGCGACGAAGAGCAGCGCGAGCGGCTCGTTGACCTCAGCGAAGACCCCCTGGGGATCTATGACTGCACACACTGTTTCAAGTGCGTGGAGGCGTGCCCAAAGGACGTGAACCCGATGGGCCAGATCATGCGGTTGCGCCGGATCGCGGGAGCCGACCAGCACATCAACGATCAGAACAACGGTCACCGCCACGAGGAAGCCTTTGCGACCTTGGTGAAGGAGAAGGGGCTGCTGCACGAGGCGGAGCTCCTGCCGCGCTCCTACGGCGGCGATTCGTGGTTTGGCAAGTTCCATCCCGCGGCCGGCAAGGAGCTATTGAGCTCACTTCCAGTCGTCATCCGAGGGCTTATGAAAGGCAAGATGAACCCGAAGATCGCGCTCTTCGGCCACAGCATCCCCAAGCAGGATCTCAAGGCCGTGAAGAAGATCTACGACACCGTCGAGAGCCGCCCCCTTCGCTACGAGCTGAACCTGTATGTGAGCGGCGAGGACGAAGAGACAGAGCAGACGCCGGTAGCTGTCGGCGCCGAGGAAGGGAGCGCCCAGTGAAGGTCGCCTATTGGCCCGGCTGCGTGAGCAGGGGCTTCACTCCCGAGCTGCACGGGTCGATGGCAAAGGTGGCGCCGCTGCTCGACATCGAGCTGGTGCAACTCGACCGCGGCAACTGTTGCGGAGCGGGTGTGATCGCCGAGCACAACCAGGAGCTCGCCGACACCTTGAACGCGCGCACTTTCGCGCTTGCCCAACAGGTGGAGGGGGCAGAGCTGATGATGAACATCTGTTCCACCTGCCAGGGCGCGCAGGGCGAGTGTCAGGAGCGGTTGGACGCGAACGCGGAATACCGCGCGCATGTGAACTCGACGCTCGCCGACGAGGGTCTCACATACGAGAAGGGCCTCACAAACAAGAACTTCCTGTGGTTGCTGGTGGAGGAGATCGGCCTCCAGAAGTTGAGCTCGCTTGTGAAGCGCCCGCTCACGAACCTCAAGGTGGGGCCCTTCTACGGCTGCTACATCGTGCGTCCCCGCAACCGGTTGGGCATCGATGAGGAGCACCCCCGCGACCACTACCTGGAGCAGGTGATCGACGCACTCGGGGGCACGGTTATCGAGTACGCCGGCATGCGCAAGTGTTGCGGCTTTCCGATCATCACGATGAACAAGGAGGCGTCGCTGACGCAGGCAGGCCGCCACCTCGGCGACGCAGTCGACGCTAACGCCGACTGCCTTGTGACGCCATGCCCGCTGTGCCATTTGAACCTCGACCTGCAGCAGCCACTGGCCGAAAAAGTGGTGGGGCGGGAGCTTGAGATGCCAGTGCTTCACCTCCCCCAGCTCGTGGGGCTGGCGCTCGGCGTTCAGCCCAAGGAGCTCGGGCTCTCACGCCACGTGGTGAAGCCCACGTCGGTGATCGACTGGTCAACTTCCGTGGTGGGCGCAACGGCTTGAGCAGGTCGCGCCGATGGTAGAGGTTGCCGGCTGGCGCAGCACATAGGCTGCAAAGCGTGAAGATCCTTACCGTCGTAGGCAACCGACCGCAGTTCATCAAGGCGGCCGCGGTGTCGGGACTGTTGCGGGCCGAGCACGAGGAGATCTTGGTGCACACCGGCCAGCACTACGACGACGCGCTCTCCGAGGTGTTCTTCCGCGAGCTTGGACTCGCGCGTCCAGAGCGCGAACTGGGGATCGGGGGTGGGTCGAACACCTCCCAGACAGCACGCATGTTGGGGGCCCTTGAGCCACTGCTCGCCGAAACCGAACCAAACGCGGTGCTTGTGTACGGGGACACCAACTCGACGCTCGCGGGCGCGCTCGCGGCGGCTCAACGGGGCTTGCCGGTGGTGCACGTGGAGGCTGGGATGCGCTCGTTCGACCGTTCGATGCCTGAGGAGCTCAACAGGGTGCTCACAGATCACATGAGCGAGTTGCTGTTGTGCGCCTCAGAGACGGCGGCGGAGAACCTGAGGAGAGAGTCTGCTCACGGGAAGGTCGAGGTGGTGGGAGATGTGATGGTGGATTTGGCGTACCGGTGGCGTGGGGAAGGCGCCGCCGGCAGCGAACCCCTGACGCGAGCGGGCGTCGTGCCTGGCGCCTACATCCTGCTCACCGCCCATAGGGCAGGCAACGTGGACGATCCCACGCGGTTGGCGGCGTTGGTGGGAATCGTCGAGTCGCTCGATGAGCCGGTTGTGTTTCCGGTTCACCCCCGCACTCGGGCACGGTTGCAGGCCACCGGCCTGTGGGAAGGGCTGGAAGCGCTCGATGGGGTGCAGCTGTGCGAGCCGCTTGGGTACGTTGAGTTCGGCGCGCTCCTACGCGGGGCGCGAGCGGTGCTCACCGACTCGGGTGGGGTGCAGAAGGAGGCCTACCTCGCGGGGGTGCCGTGCGTGACCTTGCGCGCCAATACCGAGTGGGTGGAGACGGTGCAAACCGGCTGGAACACGCTCGTAGATCTCGACGTGGACAGAGTGAAGGCCGCGCTCAATCTACCGGTCCCAAAGGATCGCCCAGAGTTGTACGGCGACGGCAAAGCCGCCGAGCGCTGCGTGGCGGCTGTTGGACGCATGGGAGTCAGCCAACACAGACCCAATGCCAGAGCCTGAATCATCAGACTCTGGGCAGCAGGCGCCCGCCCTCTGCGACGTTGCGATCGTCGGTGGTGGGATCGTCGGTTTGGCGGTAGCTCGCGAGATGCAACGGCGATCCTCGCGCGCCTCGGTGTGTCTGCTGGAGCGCGAGTCAAGGGTTGGCCTTCATCAGACAGGTCACAACTCAGGCGTGATACACGCCGGCATCTACTATCGGCCCGAGTCGCTGAAGGCGCGCTTGTGCGTGGAAGGGTCACGAGACCTCTACGGCTATTGCGAACAGCGTGGGATCCCCCATGAGCGCTGTGGGAAGCTCATCGTGGCAACCGACTCCTCGGAGCTGGGGCGACTTGACGAACTGGAACGCAGGGGAACCCTCAACGGCGTGCAGCTGCGCCGGGTCGATGGGCATGGTATGGAGGAAGTGGAGCCGCACGCGCGCGGAGTCGCCGGCCTACACTGCCCGCAGACGGGGATCGTGGACTTCGGCGTCGTCGCCCGTGCGTACGCCACCGATCTGTTGGAGGCGGGCGGGGCGCTCGTGACCAACTGCGAGGTTGGCAGCGTCACCGAGTCAGGACGGGCGCTGCGGCTCTCCCACAGTCAGGGGACAACCGACGCTACACACGTGGTGTTCTGTGGCGGTGCATGGTCGGACCGTCTGGCGCAAGCGGCGGGTGCCGACCCGGATCCCCGCATCGTACCGTTCCGGGGTAGCTATCTGCGGCTGACCTCAGAGCGCAGGAATCTCGTTCGCTCCCTCATCTATCCTGTTCCGAACCCCTCTCTTCCGTTCCTGGGTGTCCATTTCACCCGCACCATCCACGACGAGATCTTGATCGGACCGACCGCCCTGCTTGCCGGGACCCGCGACGCCTGGAGGCGACGCGGTATAAAAGGCCGCGATCTGATCGACACGCTGGTTTGGCCGGGCTCATGGCGGATGTTCGCTCGCTGGTGGCGAACGGGCGTGACCGAACTGCATCATGCCGCCTCGCGTGCGGCACTCATGCGGGATGCGGCGCGCTATCTGCCGGAGTTGACCGTCAAGGACGTGGAGCGCTCGTTCACGGGCGTGCGTGCACAGGCGGTCGCTCGCGACGGAGGCCTCGTGGATGACTTTGTCTTCTCACACACCCCGCGTGCGCTGCATGTGCGCAATGCGCCCTCACCCGCCGCAACGGCGTCGCTTGCCATCGCGCGAGAGATAGCCGACCAAGCTGCGCGGCTCTTTTGAGGCCGCCAAGTTTGCACATGTGACAATTGAACGTCCTGCGGGCTCGCAAAGCCCAGCGTATATATGACGTTTGACGACAGACGAGCGGACCGGCGATCAAAGCTGACTACAGCCACTTGGTGGAGAGACACGTTCATCTGCTGAACGGATCTAGCGACGATCGGGCCATTGCGGGCGCGGCGGGGGTTCCGGATCATCGGCTACACAATCCCCCCGCACAAATATGGACGACACGGGGGTCAACCGCAGATACGGGGAACATTTATGTCTTGCCGCCTCAATGTCACGGATGGACACGTAGGCTTCCGACGCCGCGCGACCTTGGACGAGTCGCCCGAAACGGCACGCGAAGTTCGGAGGGCAATCGCCCGAACAAAGCAGGGAGATCGCGAGGCGCTGCGATTCCTTTATGTGCGCTACTCAGACAATGTGTACGGGTACGTTTGCAGCATCGTACGCGACGAGCAAGAGGCCGAGGACCTCACCCAGCACGTCTTTATGAAGCTCATCACCGTGATCGTGCAGTACAAAGATCATGGCGTCCCATTCTCGGGCTGGCTGTTGAGGCTTGCACGGAACGTCGCGCTCGATCACCTGCGCCGGCGACGCGCGACACCCACAGAAGAGGTGTTTGGCGCCGACGCCCACGCCGACGAGAGTGTGCGCGAGCGGGCACGCGACCTCCAAACGGCGCTCGCATCGTTGCCCGTGGAGCAGCGCGACGTGATGGTTATGCGTCACGTCGTTGGACTGTCACCCGGCGAGATAGCCAAGGAGATGGGTCGCACGGAGAGCTCGATCCACGGCTTGCACCACCGAGGCAGGCGCGCTCTGCAGGAGGAGCTGCGACGGCTCGGCTCGGCGCCATCGACGAGCACTCAAAACGCAATGAGCCTCGCATGTTGAGCGCTCAAGCTAAAGACCGTGCCGGAGCCACGGCTCCTGTGCCGTTCACACGACTCGATTTCTCCGACCCTGCGCTGCTTGAGGAGCTGATGAGCTCGGTGCGCGAGATCGCCGAGCGCGGCGCCTTCACCCTCGGCGAGCCCGTAGAGGCCTTCGAGCGCGAGTTTGCCGCCTACTGCGAGACAGACTTCGCGGTCGGAGTCTCTTCGGGCACGGAGGCCCTCGCATTGGCATTGCGGGCGCTTGAGATCGGACCGGGCGACGAGGTGATCGTACCGACCAACTCGTTCATTGCTACCGCCGAGGCTGTGAGCGCTGTCGGCGCCACACCAAAGCTCGTGGATGTCGATCCCGAGTCTCACCTGATCACCGCCGAGATCGTCGCCGAGAACCTCGGTCCGAGGGTTCGCTGCGTCATACCGGTACACCTGTTCGGCGCGACCGTCGACCTTGCCCCGATCCTGGACGTGACGCGTCAAGCGGGCATTCACCTCGTGGAGGACGCGTGTCAAGCCCATGGCGCGTACTACCGTGGCCGGCGGGTCGGCACAATCGGCGTGCTTGGCTGTTTCAGCTTCTATCCCACGAAGAACCTCGGGGGTTGGGGCGATGGTGGGGCCATTGTCACTGCCGTACCCGAGCTTGCCGAGCGTCTGCAGTTGCTGCGCTCTCACGGCGAGCGACCACGCTACAACCACCGTATGGTCGGGACCACCGCCCGTTTGGATGCGCTTCAAGCCGCGGTGCTGCGACGCAAGCTGGTCCGACTGGACGGCTGGAACGCGCGGCGACGAGAGCTCGGCGCCATGCTGCGAGAGAGACTCGCGGTCGCGGTTGAGGAGGGGTCGAGCGAGCGGGCGATAAGTCTCACGAGTTTGCCGTTTGACGACGCCGACCACGTTTACCACCTGTTCGTTGTACGCACAGACGCGCGCGACGAGTTGCGATCCCATCTCGAGCGAGACGGGATCGCGTCGGCCGTGCATTACCCCACGCCCATACATCGGACAGGCGCCTACGCCCACCTCGGATTGGAGCCCGGGAGCCTGCCTGTCAGCGAGCGTCTCTCCGAGCGAATTTGCTCGCTACCGGTCTTCCCGAGCATGACCGACGGAGAAATTGACCGGGTTGTGCAGGCAGTAGGAGCTTTTGCGCAAGCTGAACGGGTCTAACTACGTTGATCGATCAGTGAACTCGTTGGCGACAACCTGGAAGAGGCATGAGGCCAATGCTTGACGGATGGGACACACCGGTGCAGGACCCACACACGAACGGTCACGGTCGCATCACGCGACGACCGTCCCTGATCGGGACCGCGGTCGTGGGCTGCGGATACTGGGGACCCAATCTCGCGCGCAACATCGCCGAGCACCCCCAATTTAACCTGCAGGCTCTATGCGATCGCGACCCTGTCCAGCTGACCAGCCTTGCGCGGCGTCATCCGGACGCCGCGGCCCTCGCGGAGTTCGACGCGGTGCTGTGTGACCGTAACATCGAGGCGATCTTGCTCGCCACACCGCCCCACACCCATCACCCGTTGGCCAAGCGAGCGCTCGAAGCGGGCAAGCACGTACTGGTTGAGAAGCCGCTCGCGACCCGTATACGCGACGCGCAAGAGCTTGCGGACATCGCCGATGATACCGACCTCGTCTTGATGCCAGGTCACACCTTTATCTACAGTCCCGCAGTCAACGTCGTGCGCGATCTCATCCAGGAGGGAGTGGTGGGTGACATCCATTTCATCACCTCCTCGCGGATGAACCTTGGCAAGTATCAAAGTAACGGCGTCGTCTGTGACCTCGCGCCGCACGACCTGTCGATCCTCCTTTACTGGCTCGACCAGCCGGTAGTGGGCGTTGCCGCATCGGGAAGCAGTGTCTTCGAGCAGGGGGTACCCGAGACCGCCTTCATGACGCTGACGTTTAGGGGTGGCACTACCGCCAACGTGCAGCTTTCTTGGCTGGCGCCCCGCAAGGTGCGCCAGATGATCGTCGTCGGCAGCAGACGCATGGTCCAGTACGACGACACCGCCTCCGACGAGCCGGTGCGCGTGTACGATCGCGGAATCGAGGTAGGTCCGCCCACCAACTTCGGCGAGCATCAGCTCACTTACCGCTCAGGCGATGTGATAAGCCCGAGGGTGCATGCCCAGGAGCCGCTTCGCCTGGAGCTGGACGATTTCGCACGGGCCATCCGCACAGGTGAGGAACCGCGCTCGAACGTCGCCCTCGGCCTGCAAATCGTGGCCGCCATCGAGCTCGCGCAGGAGTCGCTTCGCAGCAACGGTGTCCCACTGGCGCTCCCGCCTCGGGTCGAACGCGCCGCGGCCTGAACGCCAGGGTTGAAAGGGTGAGCTTGTCCCCCGGGTGGCGGGATGACGGGTAGCGCCCAGCTTCTCCGGCTGGTACAGCGCAGGCGGATCGCCAAGTACCGTGCGCTGTCGACCTGTCGGCGTGTCAGCGGGTCTCCCGTACTGGTTCAGCCGGTGCTCTTCCTCGGAGAGGGGGCAATTGTCCTGGGCCGGAATGTCGAATTCGGCTGGACCACATCAAGCGCCTTCCATACAGGCTATTGCCACGTCGAGGCCTCAAGGCCGGACTCGGTGATCGAGATCGCAGATGACGCCCAGATCAACAACAACGCGTTCATCAAGAGCGAGGGGCCCGGGATCAAGATCGGCCCCGGCGCACTGCTTGGATCACATGTGGCGATCTACGACAGCGACTTCCACGATCTGCGGCCGAACCGCAGGCGCGGAGGAACGCCCCGGATGGCCGCCGTCGAGCTCGCCGAGGACGTCTTCGTCGGTGACCGGGTGTTGATCCTGAAGGGAGTCACGATCGGGGCGCATTCCGTGATCGGCGCGGGTAGCGTGGTCACCTCCTCAATCCCGGCCGGCGTCGTCGCCGCGGGAAATCCCGCACGCGTCATCCGAGCGCTAACGGATGTGAACATGCAAGAACGTCCCATTTGAAACGTTTAGTTGAACACGACCGCCCAGGGCGGCGCCTGCCGGCGAGCACGGAGTAGATTCTTCGGCGATACATACGATTCGCGCTCTAAGGCATTTCAAGACTGAGCGACTGAGTTCCGCTATGCAATCAAGGTATGAGGAGGGGGAGCCCGTAATGGGAAGAATCAGGTCCGCTGCGAGTGGAACAGCGAGCGTACTTTTGCTCGCCTTCCTCACGACCGTCGCGGTCGCCATGCCGACATCAGCCCAAGCGAACACGATCTTCGGCTCGAGCACCCCCGCTACGATCGACTCCGGCGACGGTCATTCCGTCGTGGTAGGCGTAAAGTTCCGCTCCGAAGTCTCGGGCTCGGTGACTGGCGTGCGCTTCTACAAGGCGGCCACCAACGTCGGCACGCATGTCGGAAGCCTGTGGAGCTCGACCGGTGCGCAGCTCGCCTCTGCCACCTTCACCGGCGAGAGTGCCTCGGGCTGGCAGCAGATCAACTTCACGACGCCGGTTACGATCACCGCCAACACAACCTACGTCGCCTCCTACCTCGCTCCCAGGGGTCACTACTCCGACACGTCCTCGGGCTTTGCAAGCTCGGGCGTGAGCAACCCTCCCCTCACCGCGCTCGCCACGACAACGAGCCCGAACGGGGTGTACGTGTACGGCGCCTCCAACGCCTTCCCAACGAACTCGTTCAAGGCCACGAACTACTGGGTGGACGTCACCTTCGAACCCACCCCAACGAACCCACCGGGGCAGGTCACCAAAGTCAGCGCCATCGCAGGTCTTGGGTCAGCAAGCGTAAGCTGGAGCGCGCCGACCACCGGCGGGCCGGTCACCAAGTACACGATCACCCCCTACATAGGCCCGACCGCACAGACGGCCATCACGCTGAACGGCTCGCCCCCGGCGACGAGCACGACGATCACCGGCTTGAGCGCGGGGACCACATATACATTTACCGTGCAGGCATCGAATTCGAGCGGCTCCGGCCCTGTCTCCGAACAGTCAAATGCGGTTACTCCGACCGCGCCGACCGCACCCGGCACACCCACGGGGGTCAGCGCGACGGCAGGCGATTCGAGCGCAAGCGTGAGCTGGAGCGCCCCCACCAACGGCGGCAGCCCGACCACCGGCTACACCGTGACCCCCTACATCGGCTCTACCGCACAGCCGAGCACGATCGTCTCGGGCAACCCGCCTGCCACGACCGCGACGATCGCCGGCCTGACCAACGGTACGAGCTACACGTTCACTGTGAGCGCCACGAATGCGGTCGGCACGGGACCTGCGTCGACCCCCTCCGGTGCCGTGACCCCCAGCCCAGCGCCGATCGCCTACCCCGATCTACAAGTGGTGGTCCCAGGTTCCTATATCTACGTCGACCAACCAGGCGGTGGCGCCAGGACGCTCGAGTTCGAGCACATCAGCTCCGACCTGGGCGCCGGACCGCTGGAGATCAGGCCGAGCTACAATTCGACTACCGGTATCTCCCAGGGCTACCAGGCTCTTTATACGATGCCGAGCCCGGGTGTGTGGAAGTTCGACCACACCGTACCGATCGTCGGTCCAATGGTGTGGACGCCCCCAAGCGACTACGCCTTTCCGCTTGACAAGTTCTGGCTCTACTCGACAGCGACCGGCGGAGGACTGGGCAATATCGTCGCAACCAGCCCCAAGACGCTGTTTTGCATGACCTCAGACGTTTTTGTCGGGGGAGTTCCCAACGCACCGAGCACGAACGGATACCCCGACGGCAACTGCAAACAGCCGGAAGGCAAGCTCGGGCTCACCGTCGGCTGGGGAGACCAATACGACGCGACCGACGGCGGTGAGGGAATCGACATCACGAGCCTGCCCAACGGAACCTACTGGCTGCGCTCGGAGATCGACCCATATCACTACCTGCAGGAGTCCAACCCCTCCAACAACATCACCGACACAGAGCTGCAGATCGAAGGGGCAACCGTGAAAGTCCTCGAACAGACCCATCCGGACTCCACGCCGCCAACCGTGGCGCTGACCAGCCCCGCCGCAGAATCGACGATCTCCGGCGAAGCGACGCTCACCGCGTCGGCCTCGGGGCCTCATTCGATCGGCTCGGTGCAGTTCCTGCTCGACGGGCAACCGATCGGCTCACCGGTGACCGAACCGCCTTACACATTGAAATGGAAGGTCGGGAACACACCGGCAGGCAAGCACTTCCTCAGCGCACAGGCGACCGACAGCAACGGCTTCGTGGGCACCTCCTCAGACGTTTCGGTGACAACTCAAGCCGGCACGGGCGGAGGCGAACCCGACAAAGAACCGCCGACGATCGCGATCACAAGCCCAGCGGCAGGCGCGACGGTGAGCGGTCAGGTACAGGTGAGCGCAAATGTGATCGATACGCTCGACGCGATTTCCTCCGTCCAGTTCTATCTCAATGGCTTGCCCCTCGGCTCGCCGGTCACGAGCGCGCCCTACGCGATCACGTGGTTCACGACGCTCGCCGGCAACGGGAGCAACACGATCACCGCCCAGGCAACAGACGTATCGGGCAACACAGGCACCTCGGCTCCGGTGACGGTGGTAGTCGAAAACCCGGGCAACCCCGGCCCGTGCTTCGTGATGGACGCCAACGTGTCGGCTGACGGCCATGGCACGCAGACAACCCCGGCCTTCACAACCACCGAAGCCGGCGAGCAGCTGCTGGCATTCGTGGGAGCCGATGGCCCCTCCGGCGGCGGCCGGCAGTCGGCGACAGTGTCCGGCGGGGGTCTCACTTGGACGCTTCTCAAGCGCGCCAACACACGGTCCGGTGACGCAGAGATCTGGTGGGCGACTGCCTCCAAACCGCTCGCCGGCGCGACCGTGACATCCACGCTCACGGCCGCTGGATACGACCAGTCTTTGACCGTGATCTCAATGGAGATGTCAGACGGCGTCGGCGCTACCGTGAGCGCAGGAGCGGCAAACGGCACGCCAAGCGTGTCGTTGAAAACCACCGAAGAAGGCTCGCTCGTGTTTGCCGTAGGCAACGATTACGACAAGGCGACCGCACGCACGCTGGGCACCAACCAGGTGATGCTCCATCAGGACGTGGATACCGCCACCGGCGATACCTACTGGTCGCAGTACACGGGCCAGATCACCGGCCTGAGCGGTGAAACGGTGACGATGAACGACACCGCGCCGACAACAGATCAATGGAACATGGCTGCCGTCGAGCTGCTCGGCGACGGCCCTGGCGCTTGAGGGCCGCGCGGAAAAACAGGGCGTCGGGAATCGTTAGCTGAACATGAGGTGGTCATGATGATGCAGGGGGAGCGAGTGCTCATAACCGGCGGCGCCGGCGCGGTGGGTTCCAACATCGCCGACCAACTGGTGCAGGCCGGGGCCGAGGAGATCGTGGTGCTCGACAACTTCGTGCGCGGAAGGCGTGAGAATCTCACATGGGCGCTCGCCAACGGCCCGGTGCGGATAGTCGAGGGCGACATACGCGACCGCCGGTTGGTCGACGAGCTTGCTCACAGCGTCGATGTGATCTTCCATCAGGCCGCACTGCGGATCACCCAGTGCGCCGAGGAACCGCGTCTGGCGTTGGAAGTCATGGTGGATGGCACCTACAACGTGATCGACGCGGCCCTGCGCAAGGAAGTGCGCCGGATCGTGGCGGCCTCGTCGGCCTCCGTTTACGGCCTGGCCGAGCAGTTCCCAACCAACGAGTCACACCACCCCTACGCCAACGACACGCTTTACGGAGCCGCCAAGACCTTCAACGAGGGCTTGTTGCGCAGCTTCCACGCGATGAGCGATCTCGACTACGTGGCGCTGCGGTACTTCAACGTATACGGGCCGCGGATGGACATCTACGGCGTCTACACCGAGGTGCTGGTGCGCTGGATGGAGCGGATCGCCGCAGGCGAAGCGCCGCTGATCCTCGGCGACGGGTCGCAGACGATGGACTTCGTCTACATCGGCGACGTCGCTCGGGCGAACCTACTGGCCGCCACGGCCGATGTCAGTGACGAGGTATTCAACGTGGCCAGCGGAAGCGAGACGAGTCTGCTCGAGCTCGCTCAGCTGCTGATCGACGTGATGGGCGCTGACGTGTCTGTCGAACACGGACCTGAGCGAGCGGTCAACAAGGTTCCACGCCGCCTGTCGAACACCACGCTCGCGCGAGAGCGTCTTGGATTCGAGGCCGAAGTCGATATCGAAGAGGGGTTGCATAGGCTGGTCGACTGGTGGCGCGCGGAACGCGCCGACGTCGCGCCCGCCGCACTCTCGGCGACGTCATGAACGAGATCCCCATCACACGGCCGCACTTGGCGGGCGGCGAGCAAGCGGCAGTCGCGGAGGCGATCGCCTCGGGGTGGATATCGCAGGGGCCGCGCGTGCGCGAGTTCGAGCATGCCTTCGCGGCGCGCGTTGGGGCCGCCGAGGCGATCGCCACCACCAGTTGCACGACGGCATTGGCGCTTGCCCTGCATGTTTGCGGAGTGGGACCGGGGGATGAGGTGATCGTGCCGTCGCTTTCGTTCATCGCCACGGCGAACGCCGTGTGGCACTGCGGTGCCGAACCGGTGTTTGCGGACATCGATCCGCGCACCTACAACCTAGACGCCACCGCTGCCGAGCGCGCCATCACCACCCGCACCAAGGCGATCATGCCGGTCCATCAGGTGGGTCTGCCCGCCGACATGGACGCATTCTTCGAACTCGGCAAGCGCTATGACCTTGCGATCGTCGAGGACGCGGCGTGCGCGATCGGCGCGACCTACAAGGGGGACCCGATCGGCTCGCTCGAGTCGCCCGCCTGCTTCTCGTTGCATCCACGCAAGGTGATCACTACGGGCGAGGGGGGCATGATCACGGTTCAGGACCACGAAACCGCGGAGCGGCTACGAAGGCTGCGGGCGCACGGGATGGACATGTCGGATCTGGCGCGCCACAATGCTCGCGACGTAGTGGTCGAGGCATACCCGGAGCGTGGTTGGAACAGCCGCATGACCGATATGCAGGCCGCGATGGGCTTGTGTCAACTGGACGCGCTCGACTGGATCCTCGAGCGCCGCCGCGTGGTCGCCGAGCGCTATACAGCCGCCATCGAGCGGATACCACAGCTCGAAGCTCCTTACGATCCTCCCTACGCGGAGCGGACCTGGCAGTCCTACTGCGTGCGCGTGGCGCCGGGCGCGCCGATCGGCCGCACCGAGTTGATGCGCCAACTGCTGGCCGACGGCATCTCCACACGCCGCGGGGTGATGGCGATTCATCAAGAGGCCGCCTACACTCGTGCCGGCCGGCCGACTACTGCCGGCCCGACCCGTCTCGACTCGGACGCAAGCGACAGCGGCGCTCGGGCCGATCTGCCACACACCGAGGCGGCGTCGAGTGAAACGCTGATGCTGCCTCTGTTCCCGGACCTCTCCGACGAGCAGCAGGACTATGTGATCGAGCGCTTGGCCGCGCACACGCTGGCCAGGGCGGCGTGAGGAGCGACACAAGATGTGGCCAACCGGCGGCGTTTGTTGAGTTGTGGTGTCCCGTGCGATCGATCGACACGCGCCCCCGCTTGCCGCAGGCGGCGCAGCGCCCTCAGACGTGGGCGACCGCTACGGCGAGAGGGCACGCGATTTTTGCTGCCGGCTGCTCGACATCGTGGGAGCGGGCTTGGCGCTGATCGTCCTGTCTCCGGTGATGGGCGCTGTAGCGCTGCTGATCAAGCTCGACTCGCGTGGACCAGTCCTGTTTCGCCAGGTACGCCTTGGCCGCGACGCCAAGCCGTTCACGGTCAACAAGTTCCGCACGATGCGTGACGGCGCCGCCCACGATCGCCACCGCGAGTTCGTGCTCGAGCTGATCGAGGGCAGGCAACCCGAGCAGGGAGCGCCCGGTGCTCGCTTCAAGATGGCCGGCGATCGGCGTGTCACGCGCTTTGGCCGGCTGCTTCGCCGCTCCAGCCTCGACGAGCTGCCACAGGTATGGAATGTGCTGCGCGGCGAGATGTCCCTCGTGGGGCCGCGTCCGCCGATCCCCTACGAGGTCGAGCACTACCCCCCGCATTGGTTTGAGCGCTTCGCCGTCAAGCCTGGGATCACAGGGCTATGGCAGGTAAACGGGCGCTCGCAAGTGCCTCTGGAGGAGATGGTTCGCTTGGACATCGAATACGCTCATCGACGCTCGCTGTGGCTCAACTTGCTCATCATCGTGAAGACTGTCCCTGCGGTGCTCAACACGCGGGGAGCATGGTGAGTCGGGTGAGCTTGATCGACGAAAGCGCGACACGCACGGCACCGACACTCTACGTCAGACGTCATGGTCTGTGGCTGTTGGCCGTGCTCGCAGTGCTCTTGCTGTGGCCGACGACTCGGGCCAACGCAGCCGAATGCGCCACCTCCCCCAACCCGATCGTCTGCGAGAACTCGCTGCCGGGCGATCCGGCAAGCGACTGGCAGGTGCGCGGCGCGGGCGATCCCACGATCCAGGGATATGCCACGTCGATGAGCGTGAACGCTGGACAGACGATCTCTTTCAAGATCAATACGCCGGCCAGTTCCTACCACATCGACATCTTGCGCCTGGGCTACTACGGAGGCAACGGAGCGCGCATCGTGGCGTCCCATCTCAAACCTACGGCTCAACTGCCCCAGAGCCAGCCGCCATGCATAACTTCATCCGCGACTGGACTGATCGACTGCGGCAACTGGGCCGTGTCGGCGTCCTGGTCGGTTCCCTCCAACGCTATATCCGGGCTGTACATAGCCCACCTCGTGCGCGACGACACCGGCGGCGAGAGCCAGATCTTCTTCGTCGTGCGCAACGACTCCAGCCACTCCGAAGTGCTCTTGCAAACCTCCGACGCGACCTGGGAGGCCTACAACGACTATGGGGGCAACAGCCTGTACACATGCACGGTCGCCTGCCCTGTCGGGAACCCGAAGGCATACAAGGCCGCTTACGCCGTCTCCTACAACCGCCCGTTCGACGGCGCCCTCACAACTGACAGTGGAGCGTCCGATCCTTACTACGCCGAATACCAGCTCATCCGCTTCCTCGAGCGCAACGGCTACAACGTCAGCTACACCACCGAGGGTGAAGTGGACCACAATGGGACGTTGCTGAAGAACCACAAACTCTTCATCTCAAGCGGTCACGACGAGTACTGGTCCGCCGGCCAGCGCGCGAACGTCGAAGCGGCACGCGAAGCCGGCGTCAATCTCGCCTTCTTCAGCGGCAACGAGTTGTTTTGGAAGACACGCTGGAGCGCCAGTATCGACGGCGCCAACACGCCCTACCGGACGCTGACCTCATACAAGGAGACGCACTTCGAAGGGCCAACGGACCCGCAGGACCCATCGGTGTGGACCGGAGCGTGGCGCGATCCACGCGCCAGCCCCCCCGCGGACGGCGGGCGCCCGGAGAACGCGTTGACCGGCCAGCAGTTCACGGTGAACTCCGGAACAGCCGACATCACCGTTCCAGCTCAGTACGGCAAACTGCGAATGTGGCGCAACACGGCCGTCGCCGGTCTCCAGTCCGGCCAGACGCTGACGCTCTCTCCTGAAGCCGGCACGCTCGGCTACGAGTGGGACGAAGATGTCGACAACGGCTTCCGCCCCGCCGGCGAGTTCGACCTCTCATCCACGACGGTCAGCGGCCTGCAGGCTTTTACCGACTACGGCTTCGAGCCTGAACGGCAATGCCACCGCCACACATCACCTGACGCTCTACAGAGCCCCGAGTGGGGCTCTGGTTTTCGGTGCCGGCACGGTCCAGTGGTCGTGGGGCCTGGACAACACCAACGCTTGGGAAATCGGGATCACGGACCCAAGCCACAATCCACCCGATCCCAACATGGAGCAGGCCACGGTCAATCTGTTCGCGGACATGGGCGTCCAGCCAGGCTCATTGATCAGCGGACTGGTGCGAGCGGAAAAAACAAGCGACACGACCGCACCGAGCTCGACCATAAGCTCCCCGGCAAGCGGGGAAACGCTGCAGGACGGAAGCCAGGTCACTATCAAAGGCTCTGCCACCGATGCCGGCGGCGGAGTTGTCGCGGCTGTCGAAGTCTCCACAGACGGCGGCTCCACCTGGCACCCAGCCACCCTGACGACGCCCACCGAACAATCGGTGAACTGGTCCTACGCGTGGGCAGCGCACGGCAATCCCACGACCACGATCAAGTCTCGTGCCGTGGACGACAGCGCGAACCTGGAGACGCCATCGGCGGGAACACTCGTGAAAGTCTCCTGCCCCTGCTCGATCTGGGGAGCTGGTGTGACACCACCGAGCCCCGACTCCGGCGACCCGCACTCCGCCGAGCTCGGCGTGAAGTTCACCTCCGATGTGTTCGGGGTCATGACTGGCCTGCGTTTCTACAAGTCCGAAGCCAACATCGGAACGCACATCGGCAACCTGTGGAGCACGAGCGGTCAACGCCTAGCGAGCGCCACGTTTACCAACGAGAGCTCCTCCGGCTGGCAGCAGGTGACCTTCTCTACGCCGGTCGACATTTTCCCGAACACCACCTATGTGGCGTCCTACTTCGACCCGAGCGGCCACTACGCCGCGTCCCCCTACTACTTCTATACGCCTACGCCAACGGGAGGCAACGCCCTGAACAGCCCCCCGTTGCACGCGCTCCCAGCCGGCAACGCCATAGTGGGTGGGGCATACTCCTCGGCCAATGGCGTGTTCTCCTATAGCTCCGCAAGCACGTTCCCGGTAAACAGCTTCAGCGGGACCAACTACTGGGTGGACCCGGTGTTCGAACCGGTCGGCGCGCCGGGCCAGGTGACTAACGTGAGCGCGACCGCCGGAAGCCAGGCCGCCACCTTGAACTGGAGCGCCCCCACCGAAGGCGGACCCGTGACGACGTACACGATCACGCCCTACATAGGCGCGGAAGCTCAGACGCCGACGACGGTGAGCGGGACTCCTCCGGCGAACGGGACTACGGTGACGGGCCTAACGAGCGGCACAACCTATACCTTCACTGTGAGGGCTTCCAACCCAAGCGGCAACGGCGTTACCTCGGCGCCGTCCAACCCTGTGACGCCAACGACGGTCAGCCCGCCCTCTCCACCCACGTCGGTAAGCGCGAGCGCCGCAACGAGCCAGGCGCTCGTCGGCTGGAGTACACCGGTGAGCAACGGCGGCAGCGCTATCACGGGCTACACGGTGACACCGTACATCGGCTCGACTGCGCAAACCCCGGTCGAAGTCGGCGCGAGCGTGACCTCGACCATCGTCAAAGGCCTCAATAACGGCGTTAGCTACACATTCGCGGTCGGCGCCAAGAACGCAGTCGGCACGGGGGTCTCTGCCTCCTCGGCCGCAGTCACTCCCCAGGACACCATCTTTGATTTCGCCACACCGGCAACGATCGACTCGGCCGACACTCATTCGGTCGAGGTCGGCGTGAAGTTCAACTCGACAGCACCCGGCACGGTGACCGGCATCCGCTTCTACAAGGCAAGCACGAACACCGGGACCCACAGCGGGAGCCTTTGGACCGCGAGCGGGACACTGCTGGCGACGGCCACATTCACAAACGAAACCGCCTCCGGCTGGCAACAGGTCAACTTCTCAAACCCTGTCGCGATAACCCCGAACACGACATATGTCGCCGGCTACCTCGCGCCAAAAGGCCACTACTCCGACAACCCCTTGGGCTTTGGCTCATCCAGCGTGAGCAACCCCCCGCTTAGCGCGCTGGCCAACGCGGTGAGTGTAAACGGCGTATATTCCTACAGCGCCACAAGCACATTGCCGACGAGTACGTTCAAAGCCACGAACTACTGGGTTGACGTAAACTTCTTGCCCACCCCCGCGCCGGGCCAGGTCACGAACGTGACCGCCACCGCCGGTTCGGAATCGGCGAGTGTGTCGTGGAACGCCCCCACCGAAGGTGGGCCGGTCACGACATACACGATCACGCCCTACATCGGTAGCGAAGCGCAGACGCCGACGACGCTCAACGGAGCACCACCGGCCACCAGCGCCACGATCAAAGGACTCACAAGCGGCACCTCCTACACGTTCAAGGTGCAGGCCTCCAACACCAACGGCGCAGGACCCATCTCAACCGCATCCAACGCCGTAACACCCAGCTCCTCCACCCCGCCCGGCCAGGTCACGAACGTGACCGCCACGGCCGGGCCCGGCTCGGCGAGCGTGTCGTGGAGCGCGCCCACCGAAGGCGGCGCTGTCGCCTCCTACATCGTCACGCCCTACATCGGTAGCGAAGCGCAGACGCCGACGACGCTCAACGGAGCACCACCGGCCACCAGCGCCACGATCAAAGGACTCACAAGCGGCACCTCCTACACGTTCAAGGTGCAGGCCTCCAACACCAACGGCGCAGGACCCATCTCAACCGCATCCAACACCGTAACACCGACAGGCATGACCCCCCCGACCGCGCCCTCTAGCGTGATCGCAAGCGCGGCGACCGGTCAAGCCCTCGTGAGCTGGACCGAACCATCGAGCAACGGCGGCAGTGCGATCACCACCTACACCGTGACACCCTACGTCGGTTCCACCGCACAGACCTCGATCGAAGTCGGCGCCGGCGCGACTTCGGCCGTTGTGAAAGGGCTGGCAAATGGTACGGGCTACACGT
Organism: uncultured Solirubrobacterales bacterium; assembly: GCA_963695305.1. Lineage (GTDB taxonomy): Bacteria > Actinomycetota > Thermoleophilia > Solirubrobacterales > Solirubrobacteraceae > Palsa-744. The sequence goes on from OY968774.1 coordinate 3,207,284, forward strand.
TTACGGTGACAGCCGGAAATGCGCTGGGCAGCAGCTCGCCTTCGACCGCGAGCTCGGCCGTGACTCCCCAGAACACGATCTTCGACTTCTCGACTCCCACCACGGCCGATTCAGGCGACTCCGCATCGACCGAGGTCGGTGTGAAGTTCAGCTCCGAACTGGCGGGCACGATATCGGGCATTCGCTTCTACAAGGCAGGCACCAACACCGGTACACACATAGGCAGCCTCTGGACCGCCGGCGGGACATTGCTGGCGTCCGCCACATTCACAAACGAAACCGCCTCCGGCTGGCAACAGGTCAACTTCTCAAACCCTGTCGCGATCAACGCCTTCACGACCTACGTGGCCGGCTATCTGGCGCCGCAGGGCCATTATTCGGTGACGCCG